>CP187939.1:4912500-8987948 GCA_044772375.2 Bradyrhizobium sp. RDT10 | reverse complement strand
CGAATGATCGCTACACGCTCATTTCCGAGCCTAACGCTCAGAACTCAGACGAATTGCCCATCGGCATCAAGATCGTCGACAAGTCCGGCGCGCAAATCGGCGGCGTTCATTCGTGCCCGGACCTGCACGGCGAAGCAACATCGGGAAACGTCCTCGCTTTCAGTTGCGCTAGCGGACTTCTCGTTGTCAGCATGGATGGGTCCACGCCGCAGATTAAGCACCTTCCCTACGCCGCGGCGCTGCCAAGCGGCAAGACAACCACCATGCTCGGCGGACGAGGCTTGCAATACTTCCTTGGCAATTACGGGTCGGACAAGGTCGTTCTGATGGAGCCGACTGACGCGGAACCTTTCCGCCTGGTGACATTGCCAATGCGGCGGGTGGATTTTGCCATCGATCCGGTCCGCGCAAGATCTCGCGTATGTCTTCACGGAAGATGGACGATTGCATCGATTGGACGTTATCGCCGGAAAGCTTGACGGATCGCTACGAGTAACCGAGCCCTATTCCATGGACGGTCATTGGAATGATCCCCGACCGCGGTTGGCGGTCGCCGGTGACAAAATCGCAGTCACCGATCCGTCAAGAGGCGTCGTTTCGCTTGTCGATGCAACGAACCTCACCAAAACCGCCGAAATTGCGCTCGGCGGGAGACCCTTCAATATAGTTGCGGTGGGCGGATCAGGTCAGAGTCATGACGATGAGTAGTCACGGTATCCTACGGTCATAGTCATCGCTTCGATTGAAAGACAGGAAGGCTTTTACCGAAGCGAAGAGTCTTTGCGGGACGCGAGACGTCTGCGTCAAGTGCAAATGAGTCGACAAGAGAGATGATCCGTTGCGGTCGAGATTACATCTTCTGAAGTTCGCCGGCCTCGGTATAATAACCACCTTGTCCAGCTCGGGTCCGGCTCTTGCGACGGGGCAGTCGTCGGCCGTACCGGCTTGGTTGCAGGCCCACGTCGGCGACCGCGATGGTCAAATCGCACGAGTGGTCTTGGAGAGAGCTCGCGCGCTTTATCTGAAGAAAGTGCGTGAAGGCGCGGTCAGAAGTCCCTGCTATTTCGCCATGGATGCCACGCGGCCTAACTATGCAAGTGAAGGCATATTGGGGCGCCGGTTTTACATTATCTGCGAAGCCGACCGGTCGTTTCGCGCAATTTCGGCGGGTCACGGCAGCGGCCACGATTTGAAAGGCATCGTGGATTTTGCAAATGGGAGGCGCTGCGCGAAGAACTTCGGCAATGCGATCGATTCCAACTTGACGACCGGTGGTGCGTACGTGACGGCCGAAACGAAAACATCTTTCAAAGGATATTACCGCGTGTCGGCAAGGCAAGACGCCGCTTTGGTACGCTCTTTCGTTCAGTTTGACGGCGAAGGCGAGACCGCAAATGCGAGACAGCGCGCGATCGGCGGACATGCAGCCGTATCGCTAAAGGGCGTATGTCGTCGAAAGGATCCACACAGCCCACACGCAAACCACGACGGTTACGTCCCGTTTGGAACGCTGGTGGATTACTCTGCAGGCCGTAGCAATGGTTGCACCAGTTGGTCACCGTCGGACGCCCGGCAAATCATCCCGATGTTGAAAGACAATCCGAGCACGATCTACATTTATCCTGAATCATACGATATCGAAGCCATCGGCAAAGCCGTTGCTACCGGGCAGTCGCCATCGAGCCAAGGATTATATTGGAACGCATCCTGCTTGAAAGAGATTGGCTCTCCGAAATTTTGGTCAAAAGAGGGTCTCGAGCCAATCCTTGCTCAGTACAAAAAGGATCATCCGGTGCCGTCGCCGCGGCCGGCGCCGATCTGCAAGAAGCCGTGAAATTTATCCCTCATCGCTGGTCGTGACGGAGGTTGCAGAGTTTTTCAGCATTAGTGTGGCGTCCACGATAGGGGCGCCCGCAATGAACGGGATGGTGCGACAGGCCCTCATCAGAGGCCAGGTCGAGAAGATGCGCCCGCCGCGAAGGATTAGTAGGCGAGAGGTCGGAAACCCATGAACTCGCTTTGCTTTTCGCACTCTGGCAAATGCACGCCATCGTTCTCGATAGCAAGCCAAGCTTGCCAGCAACATAGTGAGAGGGGTGGGAGGGCGCTATTTTCGATCCGGTGGAAGACGAAGCTACGCTTGTCCGCAAGCCTGATGGATCCCGCGATGTGGAAGAGGCCAGTTGGCATACGCCGAAGCCGAAGCTATCACACCCGCAGGTTGACTCCTCCCTACCCCATCTTCAGATTGCTGCGCAGAAACGCCGCGATAATCGGCGCGATGACTTCCGGGTGCTCTTCATACACCGAGAGCTTGCCAACCGATACTTCAGTTGCCTGCACATGGGAGAGAGTCGCCAGCGCGACCATTTCGGCCTTCGACTTCCGCGGAGCATTGGCGGCGTAGATGACCTGCAACGGCGTATCGATGCGCGCCGCAGCCGCCAGAAACTCGCTCCGCTCCTGAAACGGATCCAATTCGCCGGCAACAAATCGGAATGATGAATACCGTGCGCCGGGTGCTTGCGTCACCGCGAGCTTCTCCCTGAATCGCTCGGGGGTCAGCCACACGGGGTTCGCGTAGACATGGCCACGCGCCATCATACCAATCACTGGCCGGTTGACGTTGAGCCGATACAGCAGCTTCCCGAGGATGGGTAGGTCGATTGCTTGGGCGAGCAGTTGAAACAGCTTCAGGCGTTTGCCGGCCATGGTCGGCAGTGGCCCACGCCAAGTCGGCGACACGAGGCTCAGCGCGCCGAGCGAACCTTCCACGTCCGCCGCCTGTCTGACCGCATACCCGCCGGCATGGCCGGCGGCGATGGTGGCGGCCGGTTTGATGCTGCTGGCCGCATGATTGAGAAAGGCTCGGTAAGCTTCAGGTCGCCATTTGACCTTCGGCCGCGGCAGGTCGCCGAAGCCCGGCCAGTCGATCGCAACGGTATGAAACGACGAGCCGAGTTGTTCCTGCAAGGGACGCAGCTCCCGCCGCGTCGAAATCGAACTCAGTGCCGGCAACAACAGAACGATCGGCCCGTCACCGCAAGAAGTCTGCTCGAGGGCGATCGTCTTGCCGTCCCAAGTCCACTCGATCCGTTCATCCCGGCACCCCATGGCCTTCACTCCATTGACCTAATATAGTATAGACCCCTATACTAATTTGAAGACCTGCGTGGAAACGCTTCGATGTCACACACCATCCGCAACAAGCCGAAGTTGCTCGGCCGGGTCCGCCGGCTCAAGGGGCAGATCGAGGCGGTCGAGCGAGCGCTGGAAAACGAGGCGCCATGCGGGCAGGTGCTGCAATTGCTGGCCTCCGTGCGCGGCGCCCTGGGCGGCCTCACCGCCGAGGTGATGGAAGATCAGGTTCGCGAACATGTGCTCGCCGCCGAGAGCGACATCGACCGAAAGCGAGGCGGAGACGAACTGATCGAGGCAATCCGGACGTATATCAAATGAGCTTTTCGCTATCCGCAGTCCTGACATCCTGAACGGCGTCCGCATGGCCAGTTTCCCAACACATTCGCTTTCGCACGATCACGTCTTCCTCGGCAACGCACAACGTCGCAACGAACGTCGCGTCTGGCTGGTCATTGCGCTCTCGGCCACCATGATGGTGATCGAAATCGCGGCCGGGTCGATCTTCGGCTCGATGGCGCTGGTTGCCGATGGCTGGCACATGTCGACTCATGCCGGGGCGATGTTGATCACGGCGTTTGCCTACCGCTATGCGCGCAAGCACGCCAATGACCCGCGCTTCACATTCGGCACCGGTAAGCTGGGCGATCTGGCGGGTTTCGCCAGCGCGGTCATTCTGGCTCTGATTGCTCTCTTGATCGGCTGGGAAAGCTTTCTGCGCTTCCAGCAGCCGATCCCGATTGAATTCGAGCAGGCGATCGCCGTCGCTCTCGTCGGCCTGATCGTCAATCTGGCCAGCGCCTGGCTGCTGAAGAACGATCATGAGCATCACGGCCATTCACATGGCGGCCATCAGAGCAGTCACGTGCGGCATCATGAGCACGATCACGACCATGCGCGGGACAACAATCTACGCGCCGCCTATCTTCACGTTCTAGCTGATGCGCTGACGTCGATCCTCGCCATTGTTGCGCTGACACTCGGCGCGATCCAGGGCTGGCTGTGGGCGGACCCACTCATGGGTGTGATCGGCGCACTCGTCATCGCCCGCTGGTCATGGGGAGTAATTAGTGATGCGGGCCGTGTACTGCTCGATGCAGCACCCGAGAACGAACTCCTAGCCGCCGACATCCGTAAGGTGCTGGAATCGTCGAACGACACGATCACCGACTTGCATGTTTGGCAGGTGGGTCCTGGTCAGCATGCCGCGATCATAGCTATTGTGACGGCGTCGGCGTCGACCCCAAGCGACTACAAGGCTCGTCTCGGCCATCTTCACATGCTGTCACATGTCACGGTCGAGATCGGCTCGCTCAGTCACTAGTGCCGGATTCCGCCGAATTTGCGAATAGCGCCATCGAATGCGCCAGCACATGCCGTTTTTCTCGATTATTCCATTTGACCTGACGGTGTTATATTCTATTATTCATTTGAATATCAGATAGTCATTCATGAAGCGTGCTCCGGCTCAACAGCGACTTGAAGCGGCCTCGACGATGTTTCGGGCCTTAGCAGATTTGTCGCGGCTACGGACTCTGATGGCTTTGGCGAAGCACGAGTGCAGCGTGACACAACTTGCTGAAATGGAAGGAGAGAAGATCGCAACGGTTTCTGCGCGGCTCAAGGTTTTGCTTTCTGCGCGCCTGGTAACCCGACGACGCGATGGACAAAATATCTACTACACAATCGCCGATGCTCATGTTCTCGGTCTCATCCGTAACGCGATCGATCACGCCTCGCATTGAGCCCGACTTCTCGTCAGGAAAGGAAAAGCCATGGCTACGCACGATCATCCGGTTCACGCCGATCACCCTCATCAGCACGGACCCGGCTGCGGCCACATCGCTATTCGTCACGATGGCCACGTCGACGATCTGCATGATGGACATCTGCATCATCCACACGAGGATCATGTGGACGAGCACGCGCTTGCGGTAAGCGCTACGAATCCCGACCGTTGTACGCCCGATCACCGTTGCGGTGGACACGATGCTTCGCACCGTCATGGGCCTGGCTGTGGCCACGAGGCTGTCCATCACGGCGACCACACGGACTATTTGGTCGATGGTCATCTGCATCACCCGCACGGTGAGCACTGCGACGACCACGGCCCCTTGGATATTGTCTCGGGCTAGCGGGAGCTGGGCGCGGCTTCGGTATAGCAAAGCCGCAATGGATGGGGCGCATGACAAGACCCTCCCGTGACCTCGCGATACTATGTTTGGTCGATCCCGCCGGGGACTTCGAGTCAGAGCCGGGTTCGATTCCGGTTGGGTGCGATTGTGGATACCGAAATGGCATGGGCGCGCCTGATGCCGGGGAGCTGCTGAATTATTTTGCCAGCTAATGCCGTGTGTAAGCTTGTTGGTATTTCTGTTGGTATCGGCAGCAATAAGTGATGGAAACTATTTCAAATTCAAGGGTTGCCAAAGACCGTCGACGAGATTGCGGGCCGGCATTGATGTCATCAAATGGTGATCCTGGATTGCTTGCGAGGCGCGCAGCGCGACGTGACCCGACGAACGGTAGTCTTTCTGCCGGGGCACGTCTGGTGTTGGCCTAGAGTCCGGTAAAATTCGGAGCGCGTTTGGCGTTGAAGGCCTCGACACCTTCCTTGAAATCCGCCGATTGACGCAGACGGCTGTAGCAATGGCCCTCGAGTTCGATCGCGATGGCCAGCGTCGAGTCCTCGGTATCGTTGAGGAGCTTCTTTGCCGTGCGCTGGGCCAACGGCGAGAACGTGCGAAGCTCGTCCACGAGCTTGTCGGTCGCCTTTTCCAGTTCGCCATCAGGAACGCACTCAGTCGCAATTCCCCATTCCTGCGCCTGCTTTCCGGAAATCCGCTTCGAACGCATGACGATGTCCTTGGTGCGGGTGATGCCGATCATCTTCTGCAGGCGCGCGGATCCGCCAGAACCGGGAATTTGTCCGAGCTTCTGCTCCGGCAACGCGTAAAACGTCGTTTCAGATGCAATCCTGAAGTCGCACGCCAGAGAGAGTTCGAACCCGACCCCGAAGCAATATCCACGGTTGGCGACGATCACCGGCTTTGCGCAGCGCGCCGGCGAGGCGATATTCCAGGCGAGCTTTGACACGTGCTCCGGAGTTGCTTCCATGAAGCCTCCGATATTTCCGCCGCTGGAAAAATGCTCCCCGATTGATCGCACGACAATGACCCTGACGCGCGGATCCTCATCCAGCGTCTCAAACACCAGCCGAAGCTGGTCGCGCTGCGGCATCGCCACGATGTTGTAGGGTGGCCGGTTGAGGATTATGTCGGCTCTTTCATGAGCCTCGTCGATTTCCACCTGGAAGCCGTCGAGCTTGCCGAGACGCGGGTCGGCGAATTTGAAAGGTGATGGCATTTTCGTTTTCCTCTTGATGATTGAACTAAGCTGCGGTTGATGGCGGCCGACTTTCGGTTTCGTATTCACCCGCGACGAGCAGTCGTCTCAGCAGTTTTCCTACGGGGGACTTCGGGATGGCATCGACGAAGACGAAGCGGCGAGGACGTTTGAAGTTGGTCAGCCCGGAATCGCGGCAGAATGATTCGAGTTCGGCTTCACTGACCGGCGCACTCCGCTTCACGAAAGCCGCAACGATCTTGCCCCATTTCTCATCGGCAAGACCAACGACCGCAACCTCCGCAACCGCGGGGTGAAGAGAAAGACAACTTTCGATCTCAACGGGCGAGACATTCTCACCGCCCGTGATAATCATGTCGTCGACACGTCCCGTTACAAACAAATCGCCGTCGCCGTCGACAAAACCGGTATCGCCGGTAAAGTACCAGCCCTCACGCAGCGATTTCGAATCGGCATCGGGGCGCCGCCAATAGCCTTCGAAGGCCTCGTCGCTGGCGAGCGAAGCGATGATTTCGCCCTCCTCGCCTGGCGCAGCGACTTCCGCCACAGAGCGAGCGTTCACCCGGACCACCTTGACGTGCTGGTTGATCCCGGCCTTGCCCGCCGAGCCTGGTTTCGCCGGGGCGTTCTGATCGATCGTAAAGGTGTAGATTTCCGAGCTGCCGTAATGATTGACGAACAGATCCGGCTTGAAGACATCGTTGAGTTTCTTGAGCAACCCGTCTGTCATCGAGGCGCCGGCAAAGCCGAGCTTTCGCACGCTTGATACCTGCGTCGAGGGGAACGCTTCGTGGTGGACAAGATCATGATAGAGCGTCGGCACCAGGTAGAGATTGGTGATCTTCTCGCGCTCGATCAGCTTGAGTGCCTGGCGGCTATCATAGCGTGGCAGACAGACGAAGGCGCCGCCGATCAGCGACATCGCCAGCAGGGAGCGGACACCCATGGTGTGATAGAGCGGCATCACGCCGAGCGTCCGCTCGCTGCGGCCATAGAGATTTTGCGCAACGTGCGCGATCGCCGCCGCGCGCTCGGCGCGATGGCGGCGCGGCACGCCCTTCGGCCTGGATGTCGTGCCCGACGTGTAGAGCATGATCGACCAGGCATCGGCACTGGCGCGAGGCGACGCATCCGGCGCGCTGCCCTCGATCAGGTCGGCAAACGCCATCGCGTCGCCGGTCCGCAGGCCGATCGATACACGCTGTAGCCCGGCCGCGCATGTGGAATTGTTCACGGCTTCGGCAGAAACGTCCTCATAGAACACAGCACAGGCCTCGGAATTCTCGATGCAGAAATCCAGTTCGTCGGCCTTGGCACGCCAATTGATGGGCGTGATGACGAGTCCTGCGAGTTGGCAGGCCCAGTGTAGGGTCGCCGCCTCCCAGCGGTTCTGCAGCGCGGTGACAATGTGATCGCCGGGCTTGAATCCGATACGATCGAAGGACGCCACCAGCGACGAAATCCTGCCGTACCACTGGCGATAGGTGAGGCGGATCTCGCCGTCGACCAGTGCAGTGACGTCGGGATCGCGCGCGACACTCGCAATGAAGCTGCTGCCGAGATCAAGCATCTGTGTTCTCTTCGGTGGTTTCGGCGAGTTCGGCGGCAGCTTTGAGCGCGGCCTGGATGATCGACGTGTAGCCGGTGCAGCGGCATAGATGGCCGCTGAGGAGATCGCGGATATCGCTCTCGCTCGGCACCCGATGGTCTCGCAGGTAATGATCGAGCGACATCAGGATGCCGGCGGTGCAGAAGCCACATTGCAAAGCGTGGTTGCGGCGGAAGGCCTGTTGCAGAATGCCGAGTCGATCGGGTGATGGCGCGAGGCCTTCGATCGTGCGCACGTCGCAGCCTTCGACCTGGGCTGCCAGGGTCAGGCATGACCTCGCAAGCATGCCGTCGACGACAATCGTGCACGCGCCGCACACGCCGTGCTCGCAACCGACGTGAGTCCCGGTCGCGCCGATCTGCTGGCGCAGGAAGTCCGAGAGCAGCGTGCGCGGCTCGGCCTCGGCTTTTGCTGGCCGGCCGTTCAGGGTGAAACGGATGGCATGACGGCTATCGGCGCTCAGACGCGTCATTGCAGCACCTCGCGCACCAGATCGCGACCAATCATGCGCACCAGATCCCGCCGATAACGCGCAGTCGCGTGCACGTCGCTGCGCGCGTCGAGTTCATAGGCAAAGCCATTCAGCGCATCGTCGAGCGCACTGCCGTCCAGGCGCGGCCAGTCGCGCAACAGCGGGACATCGCCGACGCCGCCGACGGCGAAGCGGACGCCTTTCGACGTCGCGACCGCCGCACAGGCCACGATGGCGAAGTCGCCATGGCGGCGGGCTACTTCGCGGAAAGCGCATCGACCTCGGTCTTGGGTTGGAAACGAGACGGCTTCGATAAGCTCATCTTCCGCCCGGGCGGTCAGCATCATCCCAAGGAAAAAGTCGCTTGCTGCCAGGCGTCGCCGCCGCTTCGCGCTACGCAGGTGGACCTCGCCGCCGAGCGCCACCAGCGCGAGCGGCATCTCCGCGCTCGGATCGGCATGCGCGAGCGAACCGCAGACAGTGCCGCGGCTGCGGGTCTGCACGTGTCCCACCCAGGGCAGCGCCAGCGCGAGCAGGGCAGAGTCCCGCCGAGTTCAGGCCACGCGAGCAAGGCGGCCTGCCGCACGCCCGCGCCGATCGTCACCACCCCCGCCGATTGCTCGATCCGCCCCAGCTCCTTCAGCCGCATGATGTCGATCAGGAGCTTTGGCTTGGCGAGCCGCATGTTGAGCATCGCCATCAGCGATTGGCCGCCGGCGAGCACGCGCGCATTGCCGCCCTCTTGCGCGAGCCCATCGAGCACCTCGCCGACCGATTCGGCCCGGATATAATCGAAGGCGGCGGGCTTCATCGTCGCCCTCCGAACAGCGTTGCGAACTTCTGGAGCAACGCGAAGAATGAGAAGCTGCCCGCCGGCGCGCCGCCGCCAGCCTCGCGCGCCACCGCTGCAAAAACTGCCCGATGATCACCCGCATGGCACCATCAAGCAGCCGGCCGCCGATGCTGGCCACCTTGCCGCCGATCGCAGCGTCATAGCTGTAGTGCAGCCGGGTGCCGCCTTTGCCGTCGGGATCGAGCGTGATGCGTCCTTCGGCGCTGCCGAAGCCGAGCGCACCCTCCGCTTTGCCACGCAGCGTCACTGCATGCGGTGGATCGAGATCGAACAGCTCTACCCCCGCGCGATAGCGTCCGGTGACCGGACCGATGCCGAGCGTCACATCGGCACGGAAATGCGTGTCGGAGATCTTGTCCACGCGCTCGCACCCGGGGATCACAGCCTGCAATGTCCGGGGATCGAGCAGCATCGTCCACACCTGCTCCGGTGCCGCGTTGATGCTCGCACTGCCCTCGCCATGCAGCTGGCGACCCCTTCGCGCGCGGGCGCGGCCTTCGATTGTCCCGTGGGCGGTTCCGGCTCCGGACCGCGCACCACCTCGGCGAGTTTCGCCGGCATCAGTGGCAACGTGACGTCGGCGAGCCCCAGCGCGTCGGCGACCGCATTGGCGATGCACACCGGCGTCGACATGCAATTGCCTTCACCGACGCCCTTTGCCCCGAGCGGGGTGAAAGGCGACGGCGTTTCCATGTGAATGATCTGTGGCTCGGGGACTTCGGCCGTGGTCGGCAGCAGGTAGTCCGCGAACGTTCCTGTCAGAAAGCTGCCGTCGGCGGCATAGGCATATTCTTCGTAGAGCGCTGCCCCCAGGCCTTGCGCAAAGCCGCCCCGGATCTGGCCGTCCACCATGCCCGGATGCAGGATGGTGCCGCAATCATGCATGGTCACGTAGCGGTCGATGCGGGTTTCCAATGTCGTACGGTCGACCTCGACGCCGCAGAAGTCGAAGATGAAGCCATGGCAGAGCGAGGAGTTGATGCGGTCCTCGTCATCGGGCGCAGTCAGCTCGGGCGGCGTCCAGAACACGGTCTCGCGGATGGTCTGTCCGGCATCGTCGGGCAACGAGCCAGGCGACCAATGGCCCAGCGCAGCGACACGGGAGAATGCGACCCGGTTCTCCGGATTGTGCTTCGACGCCACAAAGCCGCCGCCGAACACGATGTCAGCCGGCTCGACGTTCAGCTGGCTGGCGGCAACACGCGCAAGACGGGCCGCGATGCGCTCGGCCGCCAGTTTTGCCGTACCGGCCACGGCCGCGGCGAAACGGCTGGCATAGTTGCCCGAGGCGATCGACCAGGCGTCCTTGGCTGTATCTATTTCGGTGTTGACGCGCACGTCCTGCGGCTTGAGGCCGAACACATCGGCGACGACCTGCGACAAGACCGTGCGATGGCCCTGCCCCTGCGGTACCGACGCCACATGAACCGTAACCCCGCCGACCGGGTCGAGCGCGACGGTCGCGGTTGCCTGCGCACCATTCTTCGGCCCCGCCTTTCGCCGCTCGGCAGCCGTGAGAACAGTGGTGATGTAACCCATGTTTGACACGCTGGGCTCGACAACCGCGGTAAGCCCGATGCCATAGAGCCGGCCTTGCGCACGCGCTTCGTCGCGGCGGGCCTTTAGTTCTTCCAGTTTGCCCTGCTCGACGGCTCTGGCGACGGCTTCCTGGTAGTTGCCGGAATCGAGCAAGGCGCCGGTCGCCGTGCGATAGGGAAAAGCTCTAGCAGGGACGAGGTTGCGCTTGATGACCTCGAGCGGATCGAGCCCCAAGGTGATCGCGACCCGCTGCACCAGCCGTTCCAGTGCATAATATACCTGGGGTCCGCCAAAGCCGCGATTGAGGCCGCTCGGCGTCTTGTTGGTGACGACAACCCGGTTGCGCACCCTCACGTGGCGAATGTCGTATGCACCGGTGAGATTACCGTGCATGCGGTAGAGTGTGGCCGGCTCCGGCGCGCGCAAATGAGCGCCGCAGTCCTCAACCTGGTTCCAATCGAGCGCGAGGATTTTTCCATCCGCGGCGACCGCGGCGGCGAGCGTCGTCGCGCGGTTGGTCGCCGAGACCGACGCGGTGAGATGTTCGAGGCGGTCCTCGATCCATTTCACCGGCCGCCCGACGGCGCGCGCCGCGGCGCCGATCAACACGATATAGGGAAATACACCCTGCTTGACGCCAAAACTTCCACCCGAATCCGGCGGCGTACGCAGCCGCAGCCGATTGCCCGGAACCTTCAGCGCGCGCGAAAGCACGGTGTGAATGCTGAACGGGCCCTGGAAGTTGGCGAGGACATCGAAGGCATCCTCGCCCGCGTCATAGGACGCGATCACGCCATAGGTTTCGATCGGCGTGCAGGAATTGCGCGGATATCGGATATCGATCGAAACGCGATGTGCCGCGTCTGCAAATGCCTGCTCCGGATCGCCGTAACGGAAGCTGCGGTCGCTGGCAAGGTTGCCGGGGAAGCCGTCATGCAGAACAATCGCATCGGATGCCAGCGCCGCCAGCGGATCGACCACGGCGGCGCACGGTCGATACTCGACATTAATGAGTTCGGCGGCGTCTTCGGCCCGCGCACGGTCGGTCGCCACGACCACGGCGACGGGCTCACCGACATAGCGGACGCGCTCGGTTGCAATCGGCCAGCACTCAACGGGTGCCTTCACGCCCACGACGAGGCTCGCGGTTAACGCCTTGACTTGCGCGCCCGTGAGAACGGCCGCGATGCCTGGTGCCCGCCTCGCCGCCTCCGCCTCGATCGAGAGAATTTCAGCGTGGGCATGTGGCGAGCGAAGGATTGCGGCATGCAGTGTGCCTGGCAGCGTGCCGAGGTCATCGATGAACCGGCCGCCGCCGCTCAGGAGCGCCGCGTCCTCGACGCGCTCGATCGAACGGCCGACCCACGGCCGTGTCGCCGAAGCGTCCTGGTCGACCATAGATGCTGATCGAAACGCGACCTGCGCCATTCCGACATTCCTCCTCGTCGCCCTCTTCGAGGCGACGCCCGTCAGTTGTCAAAAAGTGGCGGCCACCGGCCATACCGCCTGCTCTCACGAGTTATCAAATCGTCTCATTTGCAGCTGCGCGGTGTGCCGTAGTCAGGCAGCAAGTCGCGCAACATTGCGGAACTCGCGCGGACTGACACCGGCATGGTCACGGAAAAAGCGCGTGAAATGTGCGGGCTCCGGAAACCCAAAGCGTTCGCTGAGTTCATTAAACGGTGTGTCCTGGTGGATCACCGCATCGAGTACCCGCTCGATACGCATCACGTTCAAGTAAATCTTTGGCGACACGCCGAGCGAGGACTCGAACAGGCGAAAGAACTGCGCACGCGATAACCCCGCGCCCTTCGCGAATTGATCGACAGTGGCGCACGCACCCTTCTGGGCGCGCATCGCTTGCGTTATGCGCCTGATCCGCCAGTCGCAGGTCAGGGCATTCATGCCGCGGACTGAACTTGGGAAGCTGCGCCAGTGTGTGAAGCGCTCGATCACCGCGATCATCAGGTCCGAGAGCGCCTGTTCATGGGCGCGCAGGCAATCCGGACGCTCTATCATATCAGTCGCGAGCTGCTGGGTGAGCTGGTGGATCCGCGGCGAGACCTCACCCGAAGGCCGTTCGAAAAAGCCCGGTGCACCGCTGGCAGCCCAGCCGGGGCGAAACTCTTTAGCCAGTGCGGCTCGACATAAAGCGCGAGAATGAGGGTCCGCGGCCGCGCCGAATCGTGCACATAGGCGTGCGGTTTCCAGGCATCGACCAGCACCGCGTTGGTGTCAGTAAGCGGACATACCCGATCTCCCACCAGAAATTGCGTGTCGGCGCCTTCGACTTTCAGCAGGACGTGGCAATGCGGGTGCGCGTGACGCACCAACGAGCGGTCCATGTCCAGGAGCGCAACCCTTCCGAAGGCGCCGTGAGCAATCCGCAAAGCTGTCGACATGCCGGTCTCCCTTCAGATGCTTGTTCCCTGTTCTACCAACACAAGGTGCCGTCAGTGCGAGGATCGGGTCACGTCACGCGATGCAACCGCGCGCTGGCGCAATTGCGTCAACGTGGCCGTCGGGGTGATTGCTTCCGGATCGATCTTCAATTCGAGCACCGCCGGCATGCTTCTTCCATCTGCAAAAGCCTTTGCGCGCGCAAACGCCGCGGCAAACGTTCCGGTTTCCAGGACCTGTTCGCCATAGCCCCCGAAGGCGCGGGCGAGCAGCGCAAAATCCGGATTCTCGAGCGCCGTGGCGTGAACGCGGCCCGGATATTCCGTCTCCTGGTGCATGCGGATCGATCCGAAGATGCCGTTATTGATGACAATGGCAATCACGCCGAGCCCATGCCGTGCCGCGGTCGCGAGCTCGTTGACGCTCATCAGAAAGCAACCGTCTCCGGCAAAGCAGATCGCGGTGCGATCAGGGTGGACGAGCTTGGCCGCGATCGCCGCCGGCAGGCCATATCCCATCGATCCGGACGTAGGCGCAAGCTGCGTCCCGAAGCCGCCATAGCGGTGAAACTTGTGGACCCAGATTGCGTAATTGCCCGCGCCGTTCGAAATGATCGCGTCATCCGGCAGCGCTTCGCGCAAGTGCAACATCACCGCGCCGAGGTCGACTGAACCGGGCATCGATCCCGGTATCTGATCGGCAACCAATTCATCACGCGCTGCCGCGATCCACGCTTTCGCCGCGTTTGCGCCTCCGGCTTGTATCCTTCCGAGGGCCGCAGCCGTGCCAGCGCCGCGGCGACTTCGGGCATGCCGGCGTTGATCGAAAGATCGGTCTGATAGATGCGGCCGAGCTCGTGCGGATCGGCATGCACGTGAACAAAGCGCTGAGCCGGCCGGGGAACCTCAAACAATGTATAGCCCGATGTCGTGGTCTCACCGAGGCGTCCGCCAATGGCTATGATCAGGTCGGCGCCGCGAATGCGTTGGATCAGCTTTGGGCTGGGGCCGAGGCCGGCGTGCCCGATGTAGTTCGAATGGCGATTGTCGAAAATGTCCTGCCGCCGGAAGCCGGCGACGACAGGCAGGCTGAAGGTCTCGATGAAGCTTTTGAGATCCGAACAGGCACGGGCATTCCAGCCCCCGCCGCCAACGATCACCAGCGGCCGTTCGGCAGAATCGATCATCTCGACAAGACGAGATAATTGGGCAGCGCCGGGATGCGCTGCGGCGCGCACATATAGCCCGGCATCCGCAACGACGGCCCGCTCGGCGAGCATGTCCTCCGGCAGCGAGACCACGACCGGTCCAGGCCGACCCGACGTCGCGACGTGGAATGCGCGGCTGACCAGCTCGGGGATGCGCTCGGTGCGGTCTATCTCGACGACCCATTTGGCCATGCCGGAGAACATTTGCCGGAAGTTGACTTCCTGCCACGCTTCCCGTCCCAGCATGCCACGGGCGACCTGTCCAATGAACAGGATCATCGGAGTGGAATCCTGTGAGGCGGTATGGACGCCGATGGTCGCATGACTTGCGCCCGGTCCTCGCGTGACAAAGCAAGTCCCGGGCTGGCCCGTCAGCTTTCCATAAGCCTCGGCCATGTGCGCTGCGCCCCCTCATGCCGCGTCACGATCGTCCGGATCGCATCGTCGGCGCCGGCCAACGCATCGATCGCCGCCAGGAAGCTTTCACCCGGAAGGCAGAATACGGTATCCACGCCGTGGATCTTCAAGGCGTCAATGAGAATTTCGCCGCGCTGCGCAGGCCTGAATTCGTCAACATCGGTCGTTATTCACCTTCAAGAATACAGCGGAACGCGGCACTGGAATCTTTCTGCAGCACCGAAGTCAGATCAACTTGCTCCTCGCCCTTGACATGAATGCGCTTGAAATCGAGTTCGGGTGCATCGATCGGCACGGTCGCATCCAGACCCATCTTTGCGCTGATGCCGTTTTTGGTGGTCGGATCAAGCTTGGATCCGAGCGCGCCGGAGACGACGAGGAGGTCGCGATCGCACTGGAAACGCGTGGCGATAGCCCATTCAATCTCGTCGGAGTCGCTGATATTGACGTCCTTGTCGACGATGACGACCTGCTTGATGTCGTAATGCGCGCCAAAGGCGGACATGATGACGTTCTTCGGCTCGCCGTCAGACGTCTTGTCGATCTGCACCGCCAGGTGATAGCGGCAGACCCCGCCGCGCGTGAGGCGCACATCGAGCACGTTGGGAAAGCTCCGCCGCAGGTGCTGCAGCAGCGTCGCCTCGCGCGGCACCCCGCCGAGAACGAGGTGCTCGTAGCTGCCGCCGACGATGGTGTGAAAATCGGCTGGGCGCGGTGCGTCACCAAATCGACCTCGATCACCTCGCGATTGGCGCGAGGCCCATAATATTGGGGAAACTCGCCGAACGGCCCTTCGGGCTCGCGGACTCCGGGAAGGATCTCGCCCCTCGATCACGATCTCCGCATGAGCGGGAACGCGGACCGAGTTGGTCTTGCATTTGACGACATCGACGGGATAGCCGAGCAGCGCGCCGGCAATCCCCATCTCGTCCTCGTCCAGCGCTGCAATCGCCTGCGACGCCAGCATCAGGGCGGGATGCACCCCGATCACGATGGCAATCTCCAGCGCCCCGCCCGCTTCTTCCGCCATCCGAAAATAGGCGAGCGTATGGCGCGGCAACAGGAGAACGCCTATCCGATTCGGCCCGCTGATCTGGCAGCGATGGATCGAGACGTTCTGGATGCCGGTACGCGGATTGCGGGCGATCAACAGACCCGCGGTGATGTAGGGTCCGCTGTCGCGTTCGTTGTGTTTGGGAATCGGCAATTGCTTGAGTAGATCGACCTCGTTGTGAACGACTTCCTGCACTGGCCCGCTTGCCACCTCCCGGGTCGGAAGCGGCGTGCGCGCCGCTGCAATAAAGCGAGGCAGCAATTGATCCTCGCTGATCCCGATCGCGTCCGCGACCCAGTCGCGCGCGGCAAACAGATTGGCGACGACGGGAATGTCATGTCCGCCGGGCTTTGGGAACAGCACGGCACGATCGCGTTCGAGCCGCTTCGATACGGCCGCGAGTTCATCGGCAAGATCGATCCCTTCGCGGGCGACGGCCAGCTTGCCTTGCTCGGCAAGACGAACAAGCCAGGAGCGCAAATCCTTTGGCGCGTCCGCGGCGGTGGCTGCTGCCAGGTTTTCGGTCCTCACGTTGCGATCCTTTCCGCGCTTCTTCGAGTATCAGGGCGCGATTTTCTTCAGCGAACGACGCTTCAACGCTTCGTCTTCACCCCAGCGGCGAACCACGCCGACGTCGATGCCGAACAGATCCAGCACGCGTCCGACGGTATGCTCGACCATGTCGTCCAGGCTGTCCGGCTTGGCGTAGAACGCCGGCACCGGCGGCGCGATGATGGCGCCCATCTCCGAAAGTGCTGTCATGGTACGCAGATGGCCGGTGTGCAGCGGGGTCTCGCGCACCATCAGCACCAGCCGTCTCCGCTCCTTCAATGCGACATCGGCTGCCCGCGTCAGTAGCGTCGTGGTGACGCCGGAAGCAATTTCCGACATCGACCGCATCGAACAGGGGGCGACGATCATTCCCGCCGTGCGAAAGGAGCCACTGGAGATCGAGGCTGCCATGTCGTCGATGGGATGGCTGAAATTGGCGAGCGCCCTGACCTCGGCAATCTTCAGGTCGGTTTCATAGGCGAAGGTCAGTTCGGCCGTCTTCGACATCACGAGATGCGTCTCGACGCCGGCGTTGCGCAGGAGTTGCAGCAACCGCACGCCATAGATCACGCCCGAGGCACCCGAGATACCGATTATCAACCGTTGTGGCAGCCGATCCTGCATGGCCTTTCGACGGCGCTCCTCTCGCTGCTGCGACATCATCTGTCGGCAGCAAATTACGGCGATCCCGAACCCTTCTTTCGTGGTGCGGGCGCTCCGGCCCGACGTTCGCGGCTCGAACCATCAGGATTTGAAGCGATCGTAAGAGGAAGTCGGCATCAGGACAAATAATGATTGATTATGATATCGATCATCTGAAATGATAAGGTAAAGCCGCGGTGCCAAGGAACAGGAGGGCGCGATGGAATTCAGGCAGATGCAGTACTTCCTTTGCCTCGCGGAAGAAAAGAACGTTACCCGCGCTGCCCGTCAGTTGAATATCGTGCAGCCTGCACTAAGCATGCAGATCGCCAAGCTCGAGGCCATGCTTGGTCAAAAACTGTTCGACCGCACCATCCACGGAATGACGCTAACCGTCGCCGGCGAAGCCCTGTCCCGGCTGGTGAGCCCTATCGTGCGCGACGTTGAATACGCCAAGCAGGAGATGGCAGGGCTTAACGGCCGCCTTTCAGGCAAGGTATCTGTCGGACTCATCACTTCGGTAGCGCAGAGCACGATGGCAAGCTCTTCCGCAACGGTCGCAAACCTATATCCTGAAATCACGCTCTCGGCATGCGAAGGCTACACGGAAACCCTGACTGACTGGGTGAACTCCGGGCAACTCGATTTTGCGTTGATCAACGCGCCGCGCAGGCGCATTTCGCTGGCAACCCACCACGTGATGGAAGAGGAGATGGTATTCGCCTGTCAGAAGGGCGCATCGATCAAGCTGCCGGCAGAGCTGCGGTTCGAGCATCTGGCGGAATTTGATCTGGTGCTGCCGTCGAAACGGCATGGCCTGCGAATAATTCTTGAGGAGCACGCCGCCACAGCTGGTATCGAATTGAAGCCGAGGCTGGAGCTCGACACCTTGCCTGCACTTTGCGACGTGGTTGCCAGCACGAATCTGGTCACGGCGCTGCCGACGATCGCGCTTCAGCAATCACTGGCGAACGGCAAGGTGAGAGCGCATCGTTTCGACCAATCGGGAATTTCCCGCTCCATCGCCTGGGTCCATCACCCACGCCGGATGGTATCCGCCGCGGCAAGAGCGGTGCTTGACATCATACGCAGTGACCTGGTCGAGGCGGCGAGATCGGCCAGCAACTATGTGCAGCCGGCTACCGCAGCTGCTTCAAGACGCAGGACACCGCGACACAAATCGCCATCAACACGCGCTTGATCACTGAAAGCTATCAATGCCATCATTCGGAATTATTTGCGCTGATGATTACGCGCACCCTAAGAGAGGTCCCGCCGTGCAATCAAGGAACGCTTCTCATGGGCAATCTTGGCCGCAGCTCCTCGCCGCATGCGCAGGCCTGGGGCGCCGGCAGTGGAACGGGGCCGGAGGCGCGCCTGCGTCGATACCTGCCGACGCTGGATGACATTGAGCGTCGCGCCCGTCGGCGCATTCCGCGCTTTGCCTTCGACTTCCTTGAGGGCGGCACGGGAAACGACCTGAACACGCTGCGCAATCGGCAGGCTCTGGATGCCGTGCAGTTGGTGCCGCGCTATGGCATGCCTGCTCCCATTCGTACCGAAACCAAGCTGTTCGGTATCAGCTGCGCGGTCCCGATCGGCATTTCGCCTGTGGGAGTCGATGGTATCGTCTGGCCCGGCGCCACGCGGATTTTCGCGGCGGCTGCCGGCAAGCTGCGAATTCCGTACATCGCCGGCACCCTTGCAACCGCCGCAATCGAGGAAGTTGCGCAGCTCGCTGGCCCGTATGGGTGGTTTCAACTCTACGGACTGCCCGCGGATGACCATTCCGTCACCTTCGATCTGGTCAAGCGGGCCGGCGCGGCCGGCGTGCACGTCCTCGCCGCAACCCTGGACGCTCCAGTTCGCTCCAAACGGCCGCGCGACCTGCGCAACGGCCTGGTGGTCCCGTTCCGCCCTACCGCAAAGACCCTCTTCGACGTTGCTTCGTCGCCGCTCTGGCTGCTGGCGCTCGCGAGATCGGGCACACCTGCCTTTCGCAACATGGAGCGCTATGTCGAGAAGCCGGCGACGCTGGCGAAGACGGCCGGCTTTGTGCAGAGCCAGATCAAGGGCACGTTTTCCTGGGATAGCGTTAAACGAATACGCGATGCATGGTCCGGGGCGCTGGTCGTGAAAGGTGTTTTGCATCCTGCTGATGCCGAGCAAGCGATTGCCGTGGGAGTCGACGGGATCCTGGTCTCGAACCATGGCGGCCGACAGCTCGACGCCGCTCCGGCGGCGATCGATGTCCTTCCCGCGATCGCAGCAACCGTCGGCACCAGAGCCACCGTCCTGTTCGACAGCGGCATCCGATCTGGGCTGGACGTTGCGCGCGCCATCACACTCGGAGCTCGCGGCACATTTGCCGGCCGCGCTTTCCTTCTCGGGCTCGGTGCACTCGGCGAGCGAGGCGCCGGCTACGTCGCCGGTCTTCTGAAGGAAGAACTTGAAACCGCAATGGGGCAACTAGGCGCCCCATCGCTCGACGCGCTCCCGCAACTGACGTTTCGCCATCGGGACGCCTTCGATTTCACTCGAATGCGCAAGGCAAAGCGCCGAGCCCCGTGCCGTTCGGCAGGGCAGGGACGCATTCTGCTCGCTCCGCAATTATTGAGACCCCCTGGTAAGTCGCGAGACTCCGCGGGATCGAGACAGATCAGCCACAGGTTCAAAATCGTAGTTCAGCGGCGTTAAGAGCACGCGATAAGAGGTCGAGCCCGGGGTCCTGCAGCTGCAGATCCTCCGAGCGGCTACGGCCCGCGAGGAAACCGATCTCTGAGGACCCCAAAATGCTGTTCCGCTTTACCGCGATTGGCCTATGCATATTCTCGACTCTGGCTGGATATAGCCCTTCGGCAATTGCAGACAACTATCCCTCCCGTCCGATTACATTGGTGGTACCTTTCCCGCAGGCGGCGCAAGCGACGCCGTGACCCGTATTCTGGCGGAGAAGCTGGGAGAGGCGTTGGGCGGCACCATCGTGGTCGAAAACAAGGGAGGCGCCGGCGGTAATATCGGCACGCACAACGTGTCGAGGGCTGCTCCGGATGGCTACACCCTTTGCTGAGCTCTTCAGGTCCGCTCGCCGTCAACAAGACGCTCACAACCAACCTCCCTTACGATCCAGAGAACGATTTCGAGCCGATCTCATTGATCTCCACAATGCCTAACGTTCTTGTGGTCAATCCGTCAAAGATCCCCGCGTCCAACGTTCAGGAATTTATCGATTTTGCGAAAGCGCGGCCTGACGAGGTCATGTATTCGTCGATCGGCAACGGAAGTTCGCAGCATCTTGCAGGCGTGCTGTTCGAGCGCCGGACGGGAACGCGTCTGCGTCATATCCCCTGCCGCGCCGCGGGCCCACTCGCACTGGATCTTGTCTCTGGCGACGTCCCGGCAAGCTTTCAACTCATACCCAACATCGCGGGCCAACTTCAGTCCGGTCAGATCAAGCCGCTTGCGGTAACCAGCAAACAACGCAGCAAGGCCCTTCCGAATGTCCCCACGATGGCGGAAGCGGGCATTTCGGATCTGGAATCCTTCGCATGGTTCGGTCTGCTGGTGCCGAAGGGGACGCCGAAGCCGATTATTGATCGACTGCACAAAGAGGTAGTCAAGATCATGTCTGATCCGACGGTCCAGACGCGGATGATCGATATCGGCGCCGATCCGATCTATACAAGCCAGGCTGAATTCAAAGCCTTGATCTCATCTGAGGTCATCAAATGGCGAACTCTCATCAAGGAGACCGGCATTACAAGCAACTGATACTTGCGATCGATGGAGTCATCGACGCTAGTGTGTCGGCAACTGTGCGGCATGATGTGGCGATCGATCGACCCCGCGGACTGTGCTGCCGACGCAAAGGAATTCTGCAGCGACGCCACCGGCATCAGAAAATCTGATACAGACCGCCCCGATCGAGCTTCGGTTCGATGTCCACAACCTGGCGAGTTTTACATCGCGCAACAATGACGCAGTAACAATTCGCATCATCCAGCGTCCGATTGAAATTGAGCAAATCTCTACGAGGGAGCACCGCAGGACGCTGGTTGCACTGGAGCGGGCACGCAGCTATTCGTGAGCCAGCGAGGTTCGGCACATGCCTTTTTGAAGTATGCCGCCACCGCGAGGAGCACCGCGCACGGCCGAAATGCCACCTGGAGCAAGGTTGGTTTCGTACCGCCTGCCCGGATCAGGTGGATGCAGCACAATAGCTGCCAGTCCATGGCTCAATCGTTCCTGGGCGCTTCCGATCTACAGAGGCAGTTCCTGAGTAGGAAGCGGACAGCCCATCTCAGTCGTCGATCCCTTCGATGATGATCGAACGATAATCTGCACCCAGAAAGCGCTGCCGAACAGCGGCCTGATAGTCGGCACTGTCGTAGAAGGCGCGGGCAGCCTCCATGGTCGGGAATCTGACCATCACCACACCTTCCGGCGAGGCACCCTCAAGAACGTCCTGAGGGCCGTAGGCTGCGAGAACAGTTGCATCCGTGACCCCAAATAGGGGACTGACCAGTTCCGCGTAGGTCTGCAGGCCGCAGCCAGTTGCTTAACAACTCGCTTCCGGTGATACAGCGTGTTCAGGCAGGCTTATCTATCCAGCGAAGCCATCGACAGATCTTGTTTCGTTGTCCGGTGGATGACAGCTACAGCGCCAGAGCCGGTGCCCCTTTTGTCCGTTGGCGGGGCACGGCGGATTTGAGGCTCCGGAGCCCGCCTGTTCCAAGCAGTTATTCGGCCCTGACCCGGCGCTCTTCAATTACTTTGCGCCACAAGGGAATTTCGGCCTCAATGATTGCGGTAAGTTCAGTGGGAGTACTAGCCCCAGCCTCTACGCCAAAGGTCATGAAGCGATCGCGCAACTGCGGGCTGGCCAGCGTCATACTGATTGCGGCGTTGAGCCTATTGATGATTGTGGCCGGCGTGCCGGCCGGCGCGAGAATCCCGAACCAGGTTTCGACTGAATACCCCTTCAAGACGTTCCCGATCGGCGTTGCATCAGGAGCCACGGCGGAGCGCTCAGGCGACGAGACGCCGAGCAGCTTCACCTTGCCGGAGCGGATATGCTCGTTCAGCGTATCGGATGTCGTCGTGAGCAGGATGTCGACCTCGCCCGCAAAGATCGCGAGCGTCGTCGGTGCCTGGCCGCGGTACGGGACATGGACCATCTGTAGCCCGGCCTGATTGAGAAAGCGCTCGGTGCTGAGATGTCCGAGCGAACCGGGTCCAGCGGTCGCATACAGCATCGGCTTGCCCTGCGCCTTGGCGTAGGCGATCAGGCCAGCGGCATCGTTCACCGGCACCTTTTCACTCGCAACGAGAACCAGCGGCGCCTTGGAGACAAGCGAGACCGGTGCAAAGCTCTTCAGCGGATCGAAGTCGACGCCCTTCTGCAGCAGTGGAGCGATCGAGATTGGCCCGTTGTTCGCAAACAACAGCGTGTAGCCATCCGCATCGGCCCGGGCGGCTTCGTTGGCGCCGGTGGTGCCCGCCGCGCCGCCGCGATTGTCGATGACGAGCGGCTGGCCGAGAATCTTCGCCATGGGCTCCTGCAGCGCGCGTGCCATGATGTCGGTCGAACCGCCGGCGGGATAGGGCACAATGAGCCGGATCGGCCGCGACGGGTAATTGTCCGCGGCGGCAGTTCCGGCAAGGACCACAAGCCCGAGCGCAAGCGCGAAGAATTGAAATCGTTTCACGTCGATCCTCCCATCAGGTCGTCTTTATTGTTTTCGATGCAGACTTTGTTTCTCCGGCGGTTAAATTCCACCACCCGCTGTCGCAACCTTTCCGAATGCACCGGAGGCAGCCGCTTTTGCGATTTCATCCGCCGACAGTCCGAGCACGCGCTGGAGGACGTCGTCGCGGTGCGATCCAATGGAGGGAATTTCCTGCCCGATCGCGCTGCGCGCACTCGACATCCGCCACGGGGCGTTGACGCCCTTGAATTCGCCGGCGGCATCAGCGATCGGCGCGAATGTGCCGCGACCGGCGAGATCGGGATCGTCCAGCGCTTCGGCCGGGTCACGAAAGCGCGCGCAGGGAATGCCGGCCTGATCGAGCGTGGCAAGGCATTCGTCCATCGTGTGTTGCAGGGTCCATTTTTCGATGACCTGCATCATGGACGTCCAGTTCGCGCCGCGCGCCGGCACCGATGCGAACCGCGGGTCGGATGAAAGCTCCGGCAGGCCGGTCAGGTCGCGAAGGGCGGCGAAGTTGCGCGCCGACACCGGCGCGATCAGGATGTCGCCGTCCCTGGCGCGCACGGGCCCGTAAGTCGGCCGCGCCATCGGCTTCGAGAATTGCGCTTCCTGCAGCTCATACACCAAGAGGTTCAGCATGCAGTCCATCAGGGCGACGTCGATGCGCTGCCCCTCGCCGGTGCGCGAGCGCTGCACCATTGCCGTCTGAATTGCAGAGAAACCGAAAACGCCGCCGAGAACGTCGGCAACGAACACCGCACCCGCCGCCGGCCGGTCGCGGTCGCCAGCATACCGCATCAGCGCGCGATCGAAGCCGCTCTCGGCATGAACGATCATCGCATAGGCGGCGCGCTCGGCCTGCGGACCGGTCTGGCCGTAGCCGGAGATCGAGCAGTAAATCAGTCTCGGATTGATCTTTCGCAACGTCTCATATCCGAGACCCAGGCGCTCCATCACACCGGGTCGAAAATTCTCGACCAGGATGTCGGTGTTTTCAACCAAGCGATGCACGAGCTCGATCGCATCTGAAGATTTCAGGTCGAGCGCGATACTCCGCTTGCCCGCATTGAGTTGACCGAAATAGGCGCTGTGGCCGTCACGCACCGGCGCCCGCAGGCGCATCTCGTCGCCTTCCGGCGGCTCGATCTTGATCACTTCCGCGCCGACATCGGCCAGCAGCCGTGCACAATAGGGCCCGGCCAGCATGATGGAGAAATCCAGCACTCGCACGCCGTCGAGCGGCGATGTCGACGTTTGGTCCTGCATGCCGTCTGCTCCTATCTCGGCAGCCCGAGCCCACGCTGGGCGATCAGGCTGCGCTGTATCTCGTTGGTCCCGATGCTGATCACCCACATCAGCGAATGGCGCAGGTTCTGCTCGAAGCGGCCATTGTCGATCGCGCCCGGCATCTGCTCGGAAACGGCGGCGCGCATCCCGAGAATGTCGAGCGCCGCTTCGCCGAAGCGTTCCATCAGTTCGCCGGAATAAACCTTGCTGATCGCGCCATATTCCGGCGGCGTCACGCCATCGGCCGCGAGTTCGGCGCAATGCATCATCAGTTGCCGGCCAACCTCGATCTCGCAGGCAAGCGTCGCCATCTTGTCGCGTACGATTGGATCCTGCGCGGGCGGCGGCCGGTCGCCCTCGGCCGCCATCACATGCCGGCGCAGTTGCTCGAAGGCGTGGGCCACCTTCAACACGATGCCGCCGCCGACCAGACCGCGCTCAAAGGCGAGCGCGCCCGTCAGGACTTTCCAGCCGCCATTGACCTCGCCGACTATGTTTTCCAGGGGAATGCGGACGTCGTCGTAGAAGATGTTGGCAAACGTGCCGTCGTACATCGTCCGCGCCGGTTGGACCGTAATGCCCGGCGCATTCATCGGGACGATGAACATGCTGATGCCGGCGTGTTGCGGCTTGGCATTCTTGTCGGTTCGCGCCGCGAGGAACATGCATTTGCCCCACCAGGTCGTCGTCCAGATTTTCTGGCCGTTGATGACCCAGTGCTCGCCGTCCCGCACCGCACTGGTGCGCAGCGCGGCGAGGTCGGAGCCGGCTTGGGGCTCGCTGTAGCCCATGCCATGCATGGCTTCGCCCCGCAGGATTTCCGGCAGGTATTTTTGCTGCTGCGTCGGCGTGCCGAACATCATCAGGGCGTTGGCCTGGATCGACGCGCCGATCCGCGGCGCCTCGCCCTGCTCCATCGTCTCCATGAATGCGATCTGCTCCAACGGAGAACGCGCCTGCCCGCCGAATTCCTTCGGCCAACCGAGGCCGATCCATCCGGTCTTGCCGATATCGCGCGCGAAGTCGGCGTCGAACTCACGCTCCTTGAAAGGCTGTTCGTCGAACCGGGCCTTCCGATCTCCCGACCAGTTCTGTTCGAGCCATCGCCGCACCTCCGCGCGCAACGCGTTGCCGGCCGGACCGAGATCGTATTGCGGCAGTGGCGCGCCGCCGCGATCCAGCAAATACGAAGCCAGCCTCCGCCGCGCATCTGGCGTCCCGCCGAGTGCGATCGTGTCCAGATGCACGCGCTTGAAATGTTGCGCAGCTTCGTGCTCCTCGGCATAGCCGATGGCGCCGAAAATATGCTGGGTCTCGAGCGACACGCGCCGCAGCGCGTCGCCGCCAAAGGCAACCGCGCAATCGGCGAAATAGCGCCAATTGCGGTCATCGATGTCGTGCAACCTGGCCGCATGATCCAGAATGAGGCTGGTACCTTCGAGCGCAATCAGGCAGTTCGCAAGCTTGTGCTGGATCGCCTGGAATTTTCCGATCGGTTGCCCGAACTGGTGACGCTCCTTGGCGTAATCCACAGCCAGTTCGAACGCCCGTCGGGCCGCGCCATAGGCCCGCCCCAGCAAGGCTGCCTGGGCCTTGAGGCGAAGATCGTCGAGATCGACGCCTTCTAGCGGAAGAACCGTCAGCGGCGCCGAATTCAGCCGTACCTCGCAGAGCCCCCAGGCGCCCATTGCGCGCGTCGGCGAAAGGACGATGCCGGGAGCATTCAATTGGACGACGGCAAGTCGGGATTCATCGACGACCACCAGCAGGTGCGTGGCACTGGCCGCCTCGACGAAACGAAGCACGCCTGTTGCGCGCGAGCCGTCAATCCGGATCGATCCTGCACCCGCATCAGGATCGCGGGCGCCGAAGCAGAATGCGGCCGTCGCCGTACCGGCGTGCAGCTCTTCCAGTAGCTCCACCGCGGCGTCGGCCCGCGAGCCCGAGAGCGCAAGATTGGCCAGCGCAGCGGACCACATCGGCGCCGAACATGCGGCACGGCCAAGCTCTTCCATCACCGCCAGGACTTCGCGAAGGCCGCCTTCGTCGGGGCCGGAACCGAGCACCGCCACCCCTTGCCCGACGAGCTTGCGCCAGATCCCAGAAGTATCGTCCGGCGACGGGTGTTCCTTGCCGCCACCTGCTGCCCAATGCGCCTCGAGAAACCCGCGCAGGGAATCCCGAAGCATCTCGGCGGTGTCGTCGCTCGGAGGCCCGTTCACATCCATGGCAGACTACGCCTGACCGAATTTCGGCTTGCGCTTCTCCTTGAACGACATGGTCGCCTCCTTGTGGTCGGCGGTCGCGAACGTGACCTGCTCGAGCGCCATCGAGGCTTCGAGCTGCATATTCACGCGATCCTTGACGATCTGGTTGATCGACAGCTTGGTCCATCGGATCGCCCAGGTCGGGCCGTTGGCGAGTTCAATCGCGATCTCGCGGGCCTTGGCGAGCACCTCCGCGCGCGGCACGACATGATTGACCAGCCCGATCCGCTCGGCCTCCGCGCCTTTCAGCAGGGTACCGCGGATCAGATACTCCTTGGCCTTGTTGATGCCGATCAGCAGCGGCCAGATGATGGTGCCACCGTCACCGGCGACAAGACCGACGCGCGAGACGTGAGTGTCGCCGATGCGGGCGTCTTCCGCCATCACCGTAATGTCGCAAAGCAGCGCGTGGGTCGCGGCGAGGCCAATGGCGTCGCCGTTGATCGCCGCGATGATCGGCTTGTCCAGTTCGAGCTGACGGGTCACGCCACGGCGGCTGATCATGGGATCGTGGACTTCTCCCTCTTCCAGGACGTCGCCGCCGGGCCGCTCCGACATCGCCTTCACGTCGCCGCCGACGCTGAAGAAGTCGCCCGCGCCGGTCAGCACCACGACGTTGACGGCGTGATCGTCGGCCAAGTCGTCCCAGATGGTCCGCAGTTCACGGATCAGCTTCTGATTGATCGCGTTGCGTGCTTGCGGCCGGTTCAAGGTCACGGTCGCGACCTTGTCCGCGACCTCGACCGTCATGCATTCGTATCTGGCGTATTGGGACACATTTTCCTCCGTTGTTATAATTGTTCGAGCGTGGATCGAGCCACGCTCTATCTGCGCATTATCTGCGCATGCCGGGCTGCACCTCCGCCAACGCGACGTGAAGCGCCATCGCGCCGGGGTCCTGCTCCAGCATCCGCTGCACGGCTTCCAGATGGGTACGCATCAGGCGCGTCGCTGTCGCAACGTTTCGTTCACCGAGCGCCGCCAGGAACTGCCGCCGCTTTTCCGCCAGCCGTGCCATCGCGACACCGCTCGACGAGACCTTGGCGTAGACGAAGCGCATGTGAATCTCGGTGACCGAATCCATGATCATGGCGATCACCTTGTTTCCGGTCGACGCCGCCAGCAGCTTGTAGAATTCGCGCGAGCATTCGACGCGGTCCAGCAGCCGGCCTTCCCGCGTCGCATCCTCGGTGCGCCGAATATTGGCCTCGAGCGCGTCGAGATCGGTTTTTCGCGCATTGGCACAGGCCAGCCGCACCACGAGATCGAGAACGTGAACGCGCGCTTCCGACAATTCCCGCACGGAGATCGTGCCGAGACTCAGCATATCGCGCATGACGCCGTTCATGCGGCTGGTATCGCCCGCCTGAATGAAGGCTCCGCCCTTGACGCCCTTCTGCAGCCGAAGCACGCCAGCCATCTCGAGGCTGCGCAAGGCCTCGCGCAGGACGTTGCGGCTGACGCCGAGTTGCTGGGCCAGGTCGCGCTCGGGCGGCAGCTTGTCGCCCGGCTTGAGGACGCCGAGCGCGAGTTGCTCGCGGATGCGCTCGCAGATTTCTTCGAACGCACGCCGCGTGTGGATCGGGCGGAATGTCGGCGCCGCCGGCGCTCCAGCCGTGCGGTGATCGGGGACCCGTTCGCGCCGGGTGGCCGACGAGGACCTGGGACGGGCGGGCGTGCGAGGGCTTGACTTGGTGCTCATGCGGTGAATTACTAAATGGATCACCCATTCAATGGAAGTCCCTATTTGGGCTTTCCGTCAGAAAAGATGACCCAGGGATCGACATGAGCTTCACCGAGGAGCAGATCGCGTTCCGCGACACCGTGCGGAAGATGGTCGCCAAGCACGTCGCACCTGTCGCGGCCGAGATCGACGAGACCGACCGCTTCCCGCTCGAACTCGTGAAGCTGTTCGGCGAGATGGGACTGATGCAGCTCTGGGTGCCGGAACGCTACGGCGGTCCGAACGGCAACCTGACCCTGGCCTGCCTCGCGCGTGAGGAGATTTCCAGGGCCTCGCCGGCCTGCGCCTCGATCGCGGCACTCAACACCATGTTCATCATGCCGCTGCTTCACTTCGGCTCCGAGGAGCAGCGCACCAAATACCTGCCGATCATCGCCAAGGGCGGCATCGTCACGGCGATCGCGATGTCCGAGCCACAGGCCGGCTCCGACGTCACCGCGATTAACACGCGGGCGCGAAAGGACGGCGACAGCTACGTCCTCAACGGCCGCAAGCAATGGTGCAGCTATGGCGTCGTCGCCGACTATATCGTGGTGATGGCTCGAACCAGCGACGCCCCGGGCGCCGACGGGATCAGCGCCTTCATCATCGAACCGAAGACGATGTCAGGTATCTCGTTCGGACGCCACGAGCGCAAGATGGGCTTCCGCGGCGCGCCGAACACGCCGATCTTCTTCGACAATGTCCGCGTCCCCGCGGAGAATTTGGTCGGGGAAGAAGGCAAGGGTTTCCGGGCGTCAATGCGCGCGCTCGACCTCAACCGCCCGACCATCGGCGCCCAGTCCGTCGGCCTGGCCCAGGGCGCACTCGACGCGTGCGTTGCGTATGCCAAGGAACGCAAGCAGTTCAAGAAGTCGATATCGGAGTTTCAGGGCGTGCAATTCATGCTGGCCGACATGGCCATGCAGATCGAGGCTGCGCGTGCCCTTGTCTATGAATGCGCCCGGGCCGGCGATGCCGGCGATTGGAAACGCCTCAACGTGCTTGCCAGCATGGCCAAATGCGTCGGCAGCGACATGGCCATGAAGGTAACAACCGACGCCGTCCAGATCTTCGGCGGCTACGGCTACACCATGGACTATCCGGTCGAACGCATGATGCGCGACGCCAAGCTGACCCAGATATTCGAAGGCACCAACCAGATCCAGCGCGTGGTCATCGCCCGCGAGCTGCTTCGATAACGGAATCATAATTGCGATCTCTGGCCCAACAGGGCAACTGCGGACCGGCTGGGGCCCAGCCTAGACCTTCGCACGCCTGTTGCTGATCGCAGATTTCGAAGCCGCACCCGGCGCGAACCCCTGCAAGAACAATTCGACCGCCATATCGGCGAACTCCTGCGGCCCGATCCCTCCTTTGGGGTCGTACCAGGTGTAGGTGTAGTTGATGATGCCGAACAGGATCATCGTGTAGATCTTCTTGGTCCGCTTGACGATCTTGCCTTCGGCATCGAGCCTGACCAAAAGATCGGTGACGATATCGACCAGTTGCCGCTCAAGGTCCTTGATGGCCTGCTGTTCGTCTTCATTCAGGAATGAGAGATCGTGAATCAGCACGCGCTGCTCATGCGGCGATTTGGCATTGACCTCGACGATCGCGCGAATGACGTTCTGAAACTGCGTCAGCGTCGGGCCGCCGGTCGCCACCGCCGCTTCGACATGCGCGATCATTTCCCGGATATGGGCGTCCAGGATTGCGAACAGGATCGCTTCCTTGGAGTCGAAATAGTGATAGAGCGCGCCGCGCGACAGCTTGCAGGCGTCCGCAAGGTCGGCGATCGAGGCGCGCATATAGCCCTGCGCCGAAAACAACCGGGCAGCATTGGTCAATATGCCGAGGTGGATGCCGTCATAGTTCTCAGAGCGTGTTCGCGCCATTAATAAATGTCCGCTTCAATTCAGCTTAGCTCGTATTCCCAAGGGCATGCTTAGCTGATTCAGCAACTTTTTTCAGATATCTGGCCTTAGGTTGCGCCGTGGGTTCAGCCCACCGAGCCCCCAAATCCATCCGTTCGTCCCTTATCGCAAAAAATTGTTTGAACGGCCAGTCGGATTATAATAGGATGATCCAGATCAAGGACAGCCCGGATCAACCGTGCAGCGCGCTTTTGGGAGGTGAAATGACGGTTGTTCGTGCGGATGCTGTCGTGATCGGGGCCGGTGCCGGCGGGCTTTGCGCCGCGGCGCGGCTCGCCCATGCCGGGCTCCATACCATCGTGGTCGACGACAAGGAGCGGATCGGCGGACGGGCCTCAACCGAACAGATCGACGGCTTTACGGTCAATATCGGCGCGATCGCGATCGAACTCGGCGGTGTCTTCGAGGAGACCTTCAACACAGTCGGCGCGCCGCTCGATATCCGCACCCCGAGCCCGCCAGCTCTTTCTTCATCGACGGCAAGCTGATCGATGTCGGCCGCGGCGGCTGGTCGCTGCTGCTGGGTCAACTGACCAAGCAGGCCTCGCGCATCCTGGAGAAGTTCGCCGACGCCCGCTCCGGCAATCTTCCGGACGGCCGGCAATCGACCGAGGATTGGCTCAAGACCTACACCAGCAATGCCTCGGTGCACGCGATCTTCCGCAATCTCTGCGCGGCGATCTTTGCCTGCAATGCTGCCGAACTGCCGGCGCGCGCCTTCCTCACCTATTTCACCAGCAAGGGCGCGTTCAAGCGCTTTGGGTTCTGCCCGCAGGGCACGATCGGCGTCTGGAATGCGCTTGGAACTGCGATCAAGCGCAACGGCGATATCTGGCTGTCGACGCCCGCGGTACAAATTCATACGAACGATGGCCGGGTCGAAGGCGTCACGGTCATGCGCGATGGCCAAAGGGTGCGGATCGAGACCGACCTCGTCATCAGCAATACCGGACCCAACACCACCGTCGCGCTCGGCGGTGAAGCCGCCTTCCATCAGCCTATGTCGAGCAGGTACGCACTCGGCTACGTCCTGCGGCCAACATCGTCATCAATATCGCCAGCCGGGAGCCGCTGATCTCGCATCCCGGCATCGTCACCTTCGGCAAGACCCGCCGGCTGTGCAACATGGCCAATCTCACCGCGACCTGCCCGGAACTGGCGCCACCTGGCTGGCATCTCTATGTCGCCTATGCCGTTCCGATCCCAGCGCTCGGCGATTTCGACTCTGACGCCGAGGTCGAGTTGGCGCTGGTGGACCTGCGTGAGCAATTCCCGAACTTTGGACAGGCCAAAATCCTGTCGATCCGCGTCATGCGCGACGATTGGCCGGCCCAGCGCAGCTGCGCCGGATACGATTTGCCGCGCGAGACCGGCATCGACGGCCTGTGGTGCGTCGGCGACGCCGTCAAGCAATACGGCAATGGCGGCACACAGGCCTGCGCCGAAACCGCGAAAATCGTCACCGACGCGATCCTGGCTCAGCGGCAGCGCATGCCGCAGCCGAGCCGGGCCTGACGCGATGCCGACAACGATCCCGACGCAGGCGACTACCAGCGGCGCGCAGGCCGCGCCCGACCCGTCATGCCTGCTCGAATTCCGCAACATCCGTATCGTCTACGACAACGCCATCGAGGCGATCCGCGACGTCAGTATCGCGATTCCGGAAGGCGGCATCGTTGCCCTGCTCGGTTCCAACGGCGCGGGAAAATCGACATTGCTGAAAGCGATGTCCGGAATTCTCTACACAGAGGAAGGCGTGATCGAGAACGGCTCGATCCGCTTCCGCAACGAGGAAGTCCATCGCCTCGCGCCCGATGAACTGGTACGGCGCGGCATCGTGCAGGTTCCCGAAGGCCGCCGGGTATTTCCAGCGTTGACCATCGACGAAAATCTGCAGATGGGCGGCTACACCAAAACCACAGCGGAAGCGCGCGACCGCCGCGAAAAAGTGTTCGCGCTGTTCCCGCGCCTGTTCGAACGCCGCGATCAGGTCGCAGGCTATATGTCCGGCGGCGAGCAGCAGATGCTGGCGATCGGCCGCGCCCTGATGACCGACCCCGTGCTGCTGGCGCTCGACGAACCTTCGCTCGGTCTCGCGCCGCTGATCATCGACCGCATCTATGAGGTGATCGCCAAACTGCGCGACGAGATGAAGATGACGGTACTGCTGGTCGAGCAGAACGCGCAGCGCGCGCTCGACATCGCCGACTACGCCTACATCCTGGAAACCGGGCGCGTCGTGCTCGACGGCACGGCGCAAAAACTGACGTCGAACGAGGACGTGCAGGAGTTTTACCTCGGCGTTTCCGGCGCGGGACGCAAGAGCCTGCGCGACGTCAAGCACTACAAGCGGCGCAAGCGGTGGCTGTCGTGACATCATTGCTCACGGTGGAAAATCTCAGCAAGCGCTTCGGCGGCCTGCAGGCGGTCGCCGATGTCAGCCTTGCCGTGACGTCAGGCGAAATCTGCAGCGTGATCGGCCCCAACGGCGCCGGCAAGACCACGCTGTTCAACATGATCTCCGGGGTGCTGCGGCCGAGCGGCGGCCGCATCCTGTTTGACGGCATCGACCTCGCAACCGTCTCCCCTTCGCGCTTCGCGGCTATTGGAATCGGACGAACGTTTCAAAATCTTGCGCTGTTCAAGCACGGCACCGTGGTCGAAAATATCCTGACCGGCCGCCATACCCATCTGCGCTCCAACGTGCTCGATGCCGTGATCTTCTTCGGCCGCACCCGGCGCGAGGAGATCGAGGCCCGGCAGCGGGTCGAGCACATCGTTGAACTCCTCGAAATCGAGCACATCCGCGATGCCGTCGTCGGCACGCTGTCCTACGGCCAGCAGAAGCGCGTCGAACTGGCGCGGGCATTGGCCTGCGAGCCCAAATTGCTGCTGCTCGATGAAGTGGTCTCGGGCATGAACCAGGAAGAGACCGAGGACATCGCGCGCTTCGTCCTGGATATCCGCGACGATCTTGGCATTACCGTCTTGATGATCGAGCACGAGATGCGGATCGTGATGGACATTTCCGACCGCGTCCATGTGCTGAATTTCGGCCGCAAGATCGCGGAGGGAACGCCCACGGAAGTGCGGCGTGATCCGGCCGTCACGGAAGCCTATCTCGGCGGTCACCGCACGGAAGCCGCAACACAGGTGGGCGCATGATGTCCACCCTCGACACGATGCGAACAGCCCATTCGACCGTGCAGGCGGGTTCGGCCGAGAGCACGTCCGCCCCCGACACCACATCGTTGCGGTCCACGCTGCAGAATGCCGCGATCACCATTCCGCAGCTACTTCGAAAGCGGGCTGAACTGCATGGCGACAAGCTAGCGCTGCGCGAGAAGATTTTGGCATCTGGAATTGCTATTCCTGGAACCACTATTATGAGACCGCGCGTTCCGTCGCGCTCGGCCTGCTGTCGCTCGGGTTAAAACCCGGCGACCGCGTCGCCATCGCGGGCGAGGATACGCCGGAATGGTTCTATGCTGATCTCGCCACCCAGATGATCGGCGCTATCGCGGTCGGCATCTATCCGACCAATCCGTGGGTCGAGCTGCAATATATCGTCCGGCATTCAGGCGCGCGCGTGGTCATATCAGGCGACCAGGAGCAGACCGACAAGGTCCTTGACGCCATCGCCAACAATGACGGCCTGCCGGCGCTGGAAGCTATCGTCTGCGTCGACATGAAGGGCCTGCGGCATTACGGCCAGTCGCAACTGATGTCGTTCGAAAAGCTCTGCGAACTCGGCAAGCATTACGCACTCGAAAATCCCGACGCCAATGGCAGGCTCGACCGGCTGATTGCGCGGGCCTCGCCCGACGATGTCTGCATCCTCGTCTACACCTCAGGCACAACAGGTCCGCCCAAGGGCGCCATGCTGACGCATCGCAACCTGATCTATGCGTCGTATATCTATGCCGAGGCGGTCGGGATATCAGACAAGCCATTCAGAATCGGTGTGTTATCTACCGCTCTGCCATGTAGCTGAACGCTGCTATTCCGAGGTGATGCAACTCGTGCTGGGCGGCACCGTCAGCTTTGCGGAATCGATCGATACCGTCGCACTCAACATCCGCGAGATCGCGCCGACCTTTTTCGTCGGCGTTCCCCGCATCTACGAGAAGCTGCAGCAGAATTTCCTGTTCAGACTCGGCGAGAGCGGCCGGCTGCGACAGGGATTCGCGAAAGCCTGTTTCGCCTGGGGCCGCAAATTATCGGACCGGCGGCAGAACGGCAGCGACACCTGGCTCGACAGGACCGCCTACGCCCTGCTCTACATCCTCCTGTTCCGCAACATCCAGCGGCATCTCGGTTTTGCCCGCAGCCGCCACCGCCTCTGTGCCGGCGCCTCGATTTCGCCGGAGACGCTGCGCTTTTCGATATCGTCGGCCGCCCGGTTTCGCAGGGCTATGGGCTGACCGAAAGCGGCGGCGTCGCTTTCATCCAAACTGGCAGCCATCACCGGCTCGGCGGCTGCGGCCTGCCGCTACCCCGCACCGAATGGAAGCTCGACAGCGACGGCGAGATCCTGCTGCGCAATCCCGGTGTCTTCAAAGGCTATTTCCTCGACGAAAAGGCGTCCACCGCCACGCGCGATGCCGCCGGCTGGCTGCGCACCGGCGACATCGTCGAAGTGATGGACAATGGCGAGATCACCGTGGTCGACCGCAAGAAGGCGATCATCATCACCGCCGGCGGCAAGAACATCGCGCCTTCGGAGATCGAGAACGCCCTGAAGGACTCCGAATTCATCAAGGAGGCGATCGTCGTCGGCGAGGCCAAGAAATATCTCGGCGCCATCATCCAGGTCGACTTCGACAATGTCGGCCGCTGGGCCCGCGACAAGGCCCTGCCCTACACCAATTACAAATCGCTGTCGCAACTCCCCGAAGTGCATGACCTCGTCGATCGCATCGTGGGCGAGACCAACAAGCGTTTTGCGCGCGTCGAGAATATCCGTCGCTTCGCCATCCTGGAAAAAGAGCTCGACCACGACGACGGCGAGCTGACGGCCACCCAAAAGGTGCGCCGCGCTATGATCGAGAAGAAGTTCGCGCGGGAACTTTCCATCATCTACCAGGCGGAGGGCTGATGCAGTATCTGATTCAGCTGCTGATATCCGGCCTAGCGATCGGCGCTATCTATGGCCTGATCGCGATGGGCTTTGCGGTGATCTACAAATCCACCGGGCTGGTCAATTTCGCGCAGGGCGAAATGACCATGATCACGGCCTATATCGCCTGGACCATCTCGACCACGGTCAGCGGCAACGTCTTCGTGGTAGCGCTCGGCGCCATCCTCGCTGCCGTCGTGCTCGGCCTCGTCATCGAGCGCGTGGTGATGCGGCCGATGCTGGGCGAACCGGTGTTCGCCACCGTCATGGTGACGATTGGCCTCGCGGTCATCCTGCGCTCGTCGATCAATTTCATCTGGGATGCCTATCCGCACGACCTCGATATCGGCGTCGGCCGCACCATCGTTCGGATCGGCTCGATCGGCGTCCGCACCGGGCAGATCGCCGTCATCGTCACGCTTCTGGCCCTGCTCGCCGCGATCTGGGCGTTCTTCCGCTATAGCAAGATCGGGGTCGCGATGCGCGCGGTGGCCGCCGACGACCGCACAGCGCTCCTGATGGGCATCAGCGCCACCCGGGTCCATGCACTGGCCTGGGCCGCCTCCTCCGTGATCGCGGGAATCGGCGGCGTGTTCTTTGCGCTGTCCTATGATCTTTCGCCAGCGATGTTCCAGCTCGGCCTGAAGGCGTTTCCGGCCACTATCCTGGGCGGCCTCGACGCCGTCCTTGGATCCGGCCTTGGCGGCCTTCTGATCGGCATCACCGAAAATCTCGCGGGCGGCTATCTCGGCTCCGGCATGAAGGAGGTCGCGGGCTTTGCCATGATCATCGTGGTGCTGCTGGTCCGCCCGTTCGGCATCTTCGGCGAACGCGACATCGAGAGGGTCTGAGGCGATGCGCACCGGCGATTTCAAGCAGACCTATGGCGAACTCGTCACCCTCGTCGATTCCCCGCCGGTATGGCTGTGGTCGGCGCTGCTGATTGCAGCGCTGATCGCCGCACCCTTCGTGCTGAACTCCTACGCGCTGTCCTTCCTGATCATCATTTTGATCACGGTGGTCGGCACGCTCGGACTGAACATCCTGACCGGCTATACCGGGCTGATCTCGCTCGGCCATGTCGGCTTCCTCGTTACCGGCGCCTATGCCTATGCGGTGCTGGTTTCCAAATATCAAATGCACCCGCTGGTCGGCTTCCTTGGCGCCGGGGTGGTGCCGGCGCTCGCCAGCCTCATCGTCGGAGCGCCGTCGCTGCGGCTGAAGGGGCTTTATCTCGCGATCACCACGCTCGCCTTCTCCTTCATCATCAACACCGTGATCCTGGAAGCGCGGTGGCTGACCAACGGCGCCCGCGGCATTTCGGTGCAGCGGCCCGAGATCTTCGGCATCAGCTTCGACAGCGACGCCGCCTTCACCTATCTCTGCCTCGGCTTTGCTATCCTCACGCTGCTGGCCACGCTTAACATCCGCCGCAGCCGCGTCGGCCGTGCCTTTGTCGCGATCCGCGACAACGACACCGCCGCCCGCGTCATGGGCATCAATTTGCACGCCTATAAGCTGTTCGCCTTCGTCACCTCGGCCTTCATCACCGGCCTGTCGGGCGCGCTGTACGGAATTTATCTGTCCTTCGTCAGCGTCGAAGGCTTTCCGTTCCTGCTCTCGATCGAGGCGCTGGCGATTCTGATCGTCGGCGGGCTCGGCTCGGCGCTCGGCGCCGTGCTCGGTACCGTCCTGATCGTGCTGCTGCCGGAAGCGACGCGGCTCTTGTTCAGCCTGTTCAGCGCCCAAATGGACGCGATGTTCACGACCGGCGCGCAGGAGCTCAAGAGTATGCTCTACGGCCTCGTCATCATCCTGTTCCTGCGCTTCCAGCCGCGCGGCCTCGTCGGCGCCTGGCACGACATCCGGCGCATGTGGGTGAACTGGCCGCTTCGTTACTAACCAGAAAAGCAATCGAACAGGAGGAGGAAATGATGATCAAATATCTGGCGACGGCGTCGCTGTTGCTCGCAGGGGCGTATCTCACGGGTGGCCATGCCCTGGCTGCAGACCCCGGCGTCACCGATACCGAGATCGTCATCGGTGACGTCGAACCCCTGACGGGACCGCCCGCCTTGCTTGGCGTGGCTCACACCATCGGAGTAAAGATTGCCATTGGCGAAATCAATGCCGCCGGCGGTATCAACGGTCGCAAGATAAAGTACATTCTTGAGGACGACGGTTACGTCACCGCACGGACGATTCAAGGACTCCGCAAAGTTATCGACGTCGACAAGGCCTTTGCGCTGCTCGGTATCTCCGGTTCAGGGCAGTCGATTGCGGCCATGCCGGTGCTGGAAAAGTCGGGAATTCCGACCGTCATCAGCGTCGGGCCGGTCAAGCCCTTTGGGAACCGCCGCGCAAGAATGTCTTCATCGTCGGACAGGCCTATGAAGAAGGCATCCAGGCGCTGGTCAAATACCTTGCGCAGAAGAATACCGGCAAGAAGTGGGGTCTGATCACCCAGGATGACGACTACGGAATTGCCGTTCGCGACGGCTTTGACGCCGTCGTCAAGGACAAGAAACTAAACGTCGTTTACAGCGGCAACTACAAGAAAGGACAGCAGGATTTTTCCTCTGAAATGCTCCGGCTGAAGGATTCCGGCGCCGAGGTGTTTCTTGCCGGCGGAATCATTGGCGAAAACGTGGCCATGATCAAGGAAATGGAGAAACTCGGCGTGAAGCCGACCGTCGGCATCTTCTGGCCGGGCCGCGTCGAGGTCGTGCTCAAATTGATGGGGCCCGCCAGCGATGGAATTTATGCCGTCGATTACGTCGAGCCGTTCGCCGGCCCCGCTGGAAAAGCCTTCCTGGAAAAGGCAAAGCCTCTGCTCCAGGAGGCCGAATTCAAGGGCATCAACCGTTACACGATGGCGGGCTACGGCGCGGCCAGGACACTGTTCGGTGCGATCGGCCGCTGTGGCAAGGACGTCAGCTGGGCCTGCACCATTGCCGAGCTTGAGAAAACCAAAAACCTCGAGACCGGCGTTATGGCGCCGATCAGCTTCGGCCCCGGCGTTCGTTTCTCGAACCAGAAGCTGCAAATCATGCAGGCGGAATTCTCGACGCTGAGCTTCAAGCCTGTGGACTGAGGGTACCGCGGCGGGATGCTTCCCTCTCCCCTTGTGGGAGAGGATGGATCGAATGAGCGCAAGCTCATTCGAGACGGGCGAGGGTCTGTCTCCGCGGACAGAGTCCTCTCGGCGGATAGAGACCCCTTATCCGCCTTCGCTCACAAGGGAAAAGGCAGAAGAGAGCGCAGTTTGCCGTTCCGAACCCGCCTCACATCCTTTTCGCAACCTCCTCCAGCATCACCTCTGTCGCACCGCCACCGATGGTCAGCACCCGCGCATCGCGCACCATCCGCTCGATCGGCGTACCCCGCATAAAACCACTGCCGCCATGCAGCTGCAGGCAACCATGCACGACCTCATGTAGCACTTCCGGCGACAGCGCTTTCACCATCGACACTTCGCGCGGACACGGTTTGCCGGCCTCCACAAGTTCTGCCGCGTGATAGGCCAGCGCCCGGGCTGCGGCTGCTTTGGTCGCGAGTGAGGCGAGCTTGAGCCGCACCGCCTGCTGGTTCCACAAGGGACCGCCGAACGCCTGGCGGCTTTTCACATAATTGGTCGTGAGTTCGATCGCCTTGGCGGATTCGCCGGCGCAGATGCCGCCGATGCAGATCCGCTCGTTCTCGAAGGTTTCCATGATGCCGTAGAAGCCGCGATTCTCCTCGCCGAGCAGGTTTGCGGCAGGGATGCGGACATCCTGGAAGGCGATCTCGGCGGTGTCGGAGCATAGCCAGCCGTGCTTGTCGAGTTTTGTCACCGCGATGCCCGGCGTATTCCGCTCGACGATGAACAGCGAAATGCCGCGGCTGCCCTTGGCGGCGGGATCGGTGCGCGCGGCGACGATCAGGATGTCACCATAGACCGCGTTGGTGATGAACATCTTTGAGCCGTTGATCACCCAGCTATCGCCGTCGCGGCGGGCCCGCGTCTTCAGCCCGGCAACATCGGAGCCCGCATCTGGCTCGGTCACCGCGATCGAGCAGATCGTCTCGCCGCGAATGATCGCGGGCAGGTATTTCTGCTTTTGCTCCGGCGTGCCCCGCAGGGTGATGTGAACCGCCGACATGTCGGTATGCACCAGCACCGACGAGGTGAAGCCGCCAAAGGTCGAACGTCCGAGTTCTTCCGCCCACACCATCGACGCCAGCGGGCCCATATCGGTGCCGCCATACTCGGCCGCGTGGCGCATACCGAGAAAGCCGAGCGCGCCCATGCGGCGATAGATCTCGCGCGGGATCTTGCCGTCGCGCTCCCACTGCTCACCATGCGGCACCACTTCCTTCTCGACGAAACGGCGAACCTGCTCGCGCAGCATTCGCAGCTCATCTGACAGTTGAGGCTGTTCCGAGAAATGGAATTCGCTGTCGGAGTGGCTGCGCGGATCGGCGGGCCTGACGTTCATGATGATGCCCTCTTCGTCTTGATATGAAGGTGTCTGTTGAGAAATTGCACAATCGATGCGATGGCCTGATGCGCCTCGGAAAGCTCCGCGCCGAACATCTGGAAGACATGGATCATACCGTCCCAGACCTCAAGATGAACATCGACACCAGCGGCGCGCGCCAGGTCCGCCAGCATGACGGAATCGTCCAGCACCGTTTCGCGGTCGCCGACCTGGATCAATAGCGGCGGCAGGCCCCGGAGGTCGGCATAGAGCGGCGATACCAGGGGATCGCAGGGATCGCCCTGCCCGCCCAGATAATTTTTTGCCAGCGCCAGGATCATCGGGCGCTGATGGATCGGGTCGGCAACGGCGCGACTGACGTAACTCGTACCGGTCGCCGCGAGGTCAGTCCATGGCGACATTAGTACCGCCGATATGGGCAGCGGAAGGGCGCGTTCGCGCAAGGCCAGCATGGCTGCGAGCACGAGATTGCCACCGGCGGAATCACCGGCAAAGGCGACGTGGCCGGGCTTTAGCCCTTGATCAAGCATCCAGCCATAAGCCGCCAGCGCATCGTCCAGCGCGGCCGGAAAGCGATGTTCCGGCGCAAGGCGATAATTGATCGCGAGTACGCGGCAGCCGCTGGCGACTGCGATCTGCGAAATCAGGTCGCGATGCGAGGCCACCGATCCGATGCGAAAGCCGCCGCCATGGAAATAGAGAATGGCTTTATCCAAGGGCGCATTGGCCGGCGATATCCATTCGCCATCGACACCACCGGCGCAGACGCGTTCGCAGGTCACGGGGGCGGTGCTGCCTCCGAAGGCTGCATCCCAATCGCTGCGCATCCGGGCCACGGACGTATCTCGGTTCCAGCTCCGGTAGACCGCACGGATGCGCGCGATCGCAAGATCGATTGGCGCCGTTGCGATATCGTCGCTTGCGCGCGTCATCAGCCGCCCAATCCCATGCCGCCCGATACGCCGATGGTCTCGCCGGTGATGTACGCTGCCTGGTCGGACGCCAGGAACAATACGGCGGCAGCTATTTCTTCCGGCTCGCCAAGCCGCCGCAACAACGTGGCGTCGGTCATCGCGCGCAAGATCTTGTCGCCGCCCTGGGCGACGGCCGCTTCCAGCATCGGCGTGCGGATCGGCCCGGGCGCGATTGAATTGGCGGTAATGCCGAAGCGCGCATTTTCGCGCGCAATGCTTTTGGTGAAGGCGATTACGCCGCCCTTGGCGGCGGAATAAACTGCGCCACCCTTCGAGCCCAAGCGCGCGGCTTCCGAGGTGATGTTGATGATGCGCCCGAACCCGGCGGCCTGCATCGCCGGCAGCGAAGCGTGGGTGCACGCAAAGGCCGAGATCAGATTGACCGCGAGCAATTTTGTCCAATCCTCCGGCGTCGTATCGGTGAAGAACGCATGCTGGTCGACGCCGGCATTGTTGACGACGATATCGAATGGTCCATGCTGCGTCATGATCGCCTGCACCATACCGGGGTCGCCGACGTCGAGACGAGCGGCCGTCGCGCCAACCTGCCCGGCAAGACTGGATGCAGTTGCAATATCGAGATCAGCGATCACGACGTGAGCACCGGCATCGGCAAAGCTTCGCACGATCGCCGCACCGATGCCCTGCGCGCCGCCGGAGACGAATGCGCGGCGGCCATCAAGGCGCCCAAAGGCCGAGTGCCGGGCGCCGGCACTGGTTAGCGTCCCGTAAAGATGGGTTTGCGCCGTTCGATGACGGCGGCGAGCCCTTCGCGCGCGTCGGCCATCCCTGACAGTTCGGATACGGTTCGTGCTTCCTCCGACAGGCATTGCTCGATGCTGGTGCCGGTCCCGGCCCAGACCAGCCGCTTGGTCGCCGCCAGCGCCTTCGGTGCACCGGCCGCCAGTTCCCGTGCCATCGCGAGCGACGCCTCGGCCAGTTCGGCGTCCGGAACGACTTTGGTGACGATACCCATCTCCAAGGCTTCGGCGGCCGAGATCACCGGGTTGGTCAACAGGATCGACATCGCCCGGCGCAAGCCGACCAGCCGCGACAGCGTAACGGACACACCGGCGTCAGGCGCCATCGCGACACGCGTCGCGCCTGCGAGGAATTTTGCGGATTCGGCGGCGATAACGATATCGGAAGCGCAGACGAGACCAAAGCCACCGCCACCCGCCGCAAAGCCCTGCACCGAAGTAATCACCGGAGCTTCCAGCCGCAGCAGCCCCGTCACCGCGTTCTGCAGATAGGCCGTCGCCTGCCTGATATAGTCGGGCAGCTTCTCGCCCTTCGATGCAAACGCTCTGATATCACCGCCCGCGCAAAAATTCGTGCCCTCGCCGCTCAGCAGCAGCACGCGCAGATCAGGTCGGCCGTGGCAGACCATGATGGCGTCGCATAGCGCGCTTAAAAGCTCGGCACTCATGCCGTTGGCTGCATCCGGGCGGTTAAGACGCAGCCGCCCGATGCCGTCGGCGATGTCGAGAAGAACGAGGCCTTTATCGATCATGGCAGATTTCCGCCTTTGGCTGGCTAGATCAGGAACGAGAGCGTAAACAGCGCTTTCTCGTTGTTGACGAGGATCACCTTCTTGTACGCCATTCGCAGTTCGCCATCGACATAACGCAGCCGGTATTCGTTACGGGCGGCCCACACTGTGTCGTCGCGCAGGCTGGACTCGAACACCATGCTGTTGCTGGCGACCGCGATATCACCCCGGGCTGCTCGTCGAGCAGTTCGATGTTGGACACCAGCCGCCGCAGCCGCGATTGCGGCGTCTGGGTGTGGCGCTTGCCCGTCAGCAATTGCTTGATGCGAAGCGAAATGCGCGACCGGTTGTCGTAGATGATCGACATTTCCTTTTCGGGATCGATGTCGTCGCCATTGGCCGGCACCCAATAGACGCCGTCATCGGTCCAAAGAGCCTCCCATTCTTCATATCGGTGCTCGTCCTGCAGCCGCGCCTCCTTGTAAATGAAGGAGGTCACGGCACTCATCAGCGTGGTGCTGCTTTCACGCGATAGCATCACTCCGCCTCCATCAGGCTGCGGTAGTGGCGCCAGATGCCGCGCGACGGGATTTCATCGGTGACATGGCCGATCTTGAAGCCGAGATCGTCCAGGCGTTCGCGCTTCTCGCCGCGGCCGAGGAATATCCATTCGGGATTGCGCGCCAGCACGCCGCGATGGCAGCGCTCGTACATTTCGGAATCATCCGCCAGCAGCAATCCGGCGGGGCCGACGGAGCCCATGGTCTGCTGGCGCAGGCGCCGGTTCATGTCGGGCGCGCCCTTGAATTGCAAGGCCGTGACATGCTGCACGCTGTCGTCCACGGCAAGCGGCTGGATCACGAACATCTGGATTTCCGCGATGAACAAATTCGGAAAAATCATCACATGCGGCGTGCCGTCGATCATGATCTCGCGCGCCTTTTGATCGCCATAAGCGGCCTTCATCCGCGCCGTATAGTCCGGCAGCCGCTCTTCCGTGGTGCCGAACCAGCTCATCGGTGCGTCGCGCTTGCGGAATTCGGGCCGCAGGTCGATCTCGGTATGGCCGTTGCCATAGTCGCGCGTTACCGCGGTCGAGGCGCCGCCATAGAGCTTGCCGATCGCGCTGTCGGCGACGCCGAAGATCGAGGAATGCACGAAGGCCGGGTGATAGCCGTCACATTCGTTCTCCAGGATGAATTTCCAGTTGGCCTTGACGCGGTGCTTGAGGAAGCCGGCCGTTACCTCGACCTCGCCCTCCGGCGAGAAGCGCACCAGACGATCGATGGTTTCGGCCGCACCGCCGAGATGCTCTTCCAATGTCGGGCCTTCCGCCGCGAACGAGCCGAACACAAAACCGCGATAGGACTGCACCCGCGTCACGCGGCCGAGCGCAAGCTTCGATTTGTCCTGTCCTTCATAGCCGTCGGGGAAAGCGTAGCCGACCAGCCGGCCGTCATTGGCGAAGGTCCAGGAATGGAACGGGCATGTGAAGGAGCGCGCATTGCCCTTGTCGTACGAACAAACCTGGTTGCCGCGATGCGAGCAGCGATTGAGCAGCAGGTTGATTTTGCCCCGCTCGTCGCGGGTCATGATGACGGATTGCGGACCGATCGACTTGACGACGTAGTCGTTAGCGTTCCGCACCTCGCTCTCATGCCCGACATAGACCCAGGTGCGATACCAGATGTTCTGCAATTCGGCTTCGAAGACGGCGGGATCGCTGTAGAGCGAGCCGTGCACCCTGTCGGAACGGATCAATTCGTCCCATTGCGACGCGCGCGGCACCACGTTCATCGCTGCATCTCCCATTGCTTCTTTCGCGGCCGGCCCGGGCTCTCTTGCGGAGAAGCACGGCTTCGGCTAAAAATAATCCGACTGACCGTTCGAATAATAGCATCGGCCGTGGAAGGCTCCAAGCGGATTTTCCCGTTCAGCCGCCAAAACAGCGAATTCGCTAGGAGGATCATCGGGATGGACGAAGTCACCCCTGCCGGTCTCGCCCGCGCGCTCTACGCCGCGCTTGCCGCCGGCGACCGCGAGCAGCTCGACACTCTGCTGCATCCGGAGTTCACCGGCCGCACAGCCGAGGGCATGCCGTTCGGCATCGGCGGCGATCATGACGGACCCGCCGCTATGCGGCGAAACGGCTGGGGCGCGATAGCCCGGCATTTCGAAGCGCGCGCCGAGCCGGAACGATTTCTCGATCTCGCCGATGGCCGCCTGCTGGTGACCGGCCGATATCGCGGCCGCGGCAAGCAAGGCGGCGCTGCGCTCGATGCGGCCTTCGCGCATCTGATTGCGATCGACCAGGGACGCATCAAGTCGCTCGAGCAATTTACCGACACTGCGCGATGGCATGACGCCGCCGGACCGCTGCGAACCGTGCTGCTCGATTTCGCAGATGGTGTTGCGACCTTGCGGCTGAACCGTCCGGACAAGGGCAACGCCATCGACACTGACATGGCCGCCGATCTCGCCGAGGCCGCAACACAGATTGCGGAAAGGTCAGATGTCCGCGCCGTCCTGATTGCCGGCAACGGATCGAATTTTACGGTCGGCGGCGATCTCGGCTTATTTGCTGGCACCGCTCGCGAACAGCTGCCTAACCGGCTGCGCCGCATGATCGACAGCTACCATCTAGCGATCGAGCGGCTGACCAGCATCGATGCGCCCGTTGTCGCCGCGGTGCGCGGCGGCGCTGGTGGCGGTGGATTGGGCCTGCTTTATGCCGCGGACATTGTGGTTGCGGCCGACAATGCGCGGTTTGCGCTGGGTTATGGGACGCTCGGCCTGACGGCCGATGGTGGCAATACCTGGTTCTTGCCACGCATGGTTGGGATGCGGCGCGCGCAAGAGCTGTTCCTGCTCAATCGCCGCCTCACCGCGCAGGAAGCCGTCGCCTTCGGTTTGGTGTCGCGCCTAGCGCCGGACCATCAGGTGGATAGCGAAGCCGCCTCCCTCGCCGCGAAACTCGCCGCTGGCCCGACGCGCGCCTTCGGCGCCGTCCGCCGGATGCTGCGCCAGTCGTTCGAAACGGGACTGTCCGATCAGCTCGACGCCGAAAAGGATTCGATCGTCATCGCCAGCAACACCGGCGACGCGCAGGAAGGAATTTCCGCCTTCGTAGCCAAGCGACGGCCGAATTTTCGTGGCGGTTGAACCAATCAAGCGGACGAAAACTTATTTTTCGCGGCGGTCATTCAGGCCTCTCCAGCTAAGCCCCATAACTGGCCATCTCGCGAACGGCTGCTCAGCGCCAACAGCGGCCAGTCGCTCGCGAGCCATTTCAGACGGGCGGCGCCCTCCCTTGACCTCGCCATATTACGTTACGTCGATCCCCCGTGGCTTCGAGTCAGAGCCGGGTTCGATTCCAGTCAGGGCGATCGTGGAGACCGGAATGGCGCGGGCGTGCCTGATGCCGGGGAGCCTGCTGTTTTATTTTTACGAGCTAGTACCGCGCATTATCTTGTTGGTATTCCTGTTGGTATCGGCAGCGACCGATGACGAAAATAGTTTCAAATTCAATTGGTTATGGTACCAGGCGGTTGTCGGCCAGGGGCACCATGGAAAAAAACTCCAATGATAACAACAACTTAAACCATTGGCTTGATTCCGAATTTCTCGGGAAAAATTTCCCAACGCATTGAAAACACAAGTAAAAGTTCACCGCAGCCGTCCGTTTTGTTGGCATTTTTGTTGGTATCGCGAAACCAAACGTTCCCCGCGAATTTCGATATTCCGAACGAGGGAATTGAGCAGATCGCCCGCAAGAACGATGGCGCGAGCGCCAACCCGAACACGTCGACTGCCAGAGCTCCCGTGATGGGGTAAGAGCCTGATCTGGCTGTTGCAGATCTTGCATGCGAGTTTTCCGGCGCACACGTTCTCGCCCGCCAACGCGCAGCGCGAGCGCGACAAGGCCAAAGACCTGCTCAAGGAAGGCAAAGACCCGAGCACCGAGAAGTAGCTCGACAAGCACAGGTAGGCGTCCGCCCGGCCTTTCGACAAAACAATTGCTTACATCGCGCGGACAAACAGATTAGCTTGAGTGACCGAGCCAGAAGGTCTGTTTTCAACCTTCTTAATCCGCCGGGAGCGCGTAGCGGTCGACGACAATCTCATCGGAAACGCGGCTGGGCTTTGGGCGATCAGGAATTCGAAGAGGGCGTGCGCTCGGTCGCCGTTCCTCTGTTTGACCGGAACGGAAAAATTGTTGCCGCGATGAAGGTGGTGGCGCCGACCAGTCGCGCGTCGATCGAAGACCTCAGCGCCGCTTCTTGCCCGTATTGCAACGCGCCGCAGACAAGGCAAACAGCGTTCTCCGCGTTCGCATGTAAGCCACCTGGCAGGACAACCAGGCGGTTGATCCCCGCCAGCTTCGCGAACTGCGACCCGGCAAATCGTAAGCCAGCGTAGAAAATCGTGTAAATGGCGGAGAGAGTGTCAGTCAACCCCCATTGAAAGATAAAGCATTTTCCGCCTTCCGAGACCAAAACCCACCGTTTCGGCTACGGCCGGAAATGGGATTTCATTTTCGACGAAAGCCTCTTCCGCCCAATGGCTCGGTCGCGCTCACCAGCGATCCCAGTGGCTTAACCGCGGCGCGACGAATGTGACCGCTCATTTTACCTAAGCTTTGGCCAGCGGAAGCTTAAAAGAGAACACGGCCCCGCGGGTGCGGTTCTCAGCCCAGAGCTCGCCGCCGTAGCTTTCAAGGATCGTTCGCGCGATTGGGAGTCCCAGCCCCGTCCCGTGCGGCTTCGTCGTGACGAACGCATTGAAGATGCTGGCTAGCTTGTCGTTGGCGATACCCGGGCCGGAGTCGGATATTCGGGCCTCGACGTAGCCGGTATCAGCCAGGTTTGTTCGGATCGTCAGATTATGCGGGTTGGCCACCTCTTCCATCGCGTCAACGCCGTTCATCACGAGGTTGATGATGACTTGCTGCAGATGAATCGGATCGCAGCGCACCCGTAGTGGCTCCGTGGCAAGAATGGTACGTAAAATCACTCCCCGCCTCGTGACTTCAGGAGACACGATCCTGACAACGTCGCGCACGGTGTCGTTCAAATCGAGCGTCTGCAGATCGGCTTCCGTTCTGTTGTTGAGCAAATTCCGCAGGCCGCTGATGATCTCGCTCGCACGTTGCTCATCCCGGACGATATCGGAAAGGATTTCGCCGAGCTGAGCCATGTCGAGTGGATGAGCCTTGAGCAACATCTGCGCGGCCTCAGCATTGCTCAAGATAGCTCCGAGCGGTTGATTGAGTTCATGAGCGATCGAGGACGACAGAACGCTTGCGGTCGCGACCCGATTCAGACGGACGACCTCCTGGCGGCGACTGGTCGCCTCCGCTTGGGCGACAAGGCGTCGCCTCCGCTCGACGAGCAGCAATGCAATGACGCCCGCCTGCAGCAGGATGGCCGCCATAACAGCCGTCAGTTGCGGGCGATACTGCTCCCAGAGGCTGGGCACGCGAAAAACAACTTCGCTGCCTGGCGGCAATTGGCTTTCGCTGATGTTCCACCGCTTCAGCTCCCTCCAGTCGTATCTGGGCGATGCCGCTGGAATCGGAGGCGTCTTGATGCTGCCCGGCGACTCTCCGCCCAGAATGCGTACGGCAACTGCGGCGGTCTGCCGACTAACGTCGGATATGTTCGTCATCCGGCCGCCGACGATCCCTCGACCAAAAAACGTGTCCTGTTCTGAAAAGACAGGCGCATTGGCGACCGCGTGAATCCGGTCTATGGCTCGACCGCCTTCGTGCACGACGCCGGCGGCGTCCACCAACATCTGCCCGTAGACGATGATTGTCCGGGGTGGCAGGACAGCCACTCGCTTGAGTATCTCTTCCAGCGACAGTCCATTGGAATAGGTGATCTCGACCCGGCTTGTCAGCGGTTGGAACAGCCTGCGCATCTCCTCCAGCCAACGCTTCTCGATCGGAGAACTTCCTATTACGACGAAGACCTTGGTCGTCTCCGGAACCAACTTCAGGATCTGGTCGAGAGTGCCTAATACGTCGATAGATACGGAAACCATCGCATCGGTCGCCGGTGCGTTCGGAGAAATCCGCTGCTCGAGGGCCGCGTACAAGGTTGGGATCGATGGAAAAATCCGATGACGGTTTTGCTGAAAGAATCGTGCCGCGGGACCGCCAATCGTCATGATCAGGTCGAGCTTGCGCTCGGAAAACACTGCATTCAAATAGTCGACAAAGGCGTCCTCGTTCCCGTCAGGGAAGCGAGCCGTCGACAGGGAGGCTTCGAAGATATCGATGGGATCTTTCGACTGAAGCCTCAACTCCTCGCGGATCTTTCTTGCGTAGTCATCCCACGGCGAAAAATCGCGACCGACGGAATGAACAATCAGCACCCGCTTCGGCTGGGAAAAAGCCGCACCGGTCATCGCCAGGAGCAGAACGATCGAACTGAAAAATATTCTAGTTATCATGCGATTGGGCGGCCGTTTACGCGGGATGTCACAATATGACCCAGAACCCAATCCTACGCGATTTGCCCAACGTCCGGGACAGCTGTTATGAACATCGACTTCCGCGACAATTTCCTGCAATCGTTAAGGAATTGGGCTGCTTTCCTCAGGGAATCCTGCCGATCGCATCGATGAGCAGTTTTGACAGAAACGGCTTCTTCAAATACGCAACGCAGCCCGCGTCGAACGCCTCCTGCCGCGTGATCTCATTATCGATTGCCGTCATCACAATGACCGGTAATTCCCTACCTGACGAGATCAATTGCCGTTGCAGGTCGATGCCCGAGATTCCGCCAAGGTGAATGTCCAGGAGCAAACAATCGGCTTCGCACTCGACATAGGCCTCCAAAAAGCCTCCGCCGATGCAAAAGTCCGGACGCGGAAGCCGTGGGCCGACAGAAGGCGGTTTAGACCTTGTAGCATGCTGGGATTGTCATCGACGACAGCTATGGTGCGCATGACGAAACAATCATTGGCCGTTGCAGTTATCCCCACGGCAAGAAAAGCAAGTCCCAGATACGGACCGCGATCAGACTAGCTCCAGAGCGGCTTGCAATAGCAGTTCTGCACCGATGTCCTTTTGGCACTATGCAAAATCCGCCCCTGTGGCAAAAGGGCGCCCAGACTGCTGTAATGGCAAACCGTCAGATTTCAGGGCCCCGTTGGCGTCGGCATAGGTGCTGAGATCGACCTGGGCGCCGGCAACTGGAGTCGCCGCCGCAGACAATATCGTTGCGAAAATCAGGGCCCTGTACATCCCAGCGCTCCATTCCATTCTACCGCTGAGCTCGTCGCCCAGTCGCTGGATTGAAGAGGGGAAGTCTGCGTCTCCCCCGCTTCGTCCCTCCTCAGTAACAGGGCGGATAGGGATAATAGCCGCACACAGGCCGCGCGTACGGATACGGCGCGACGTAAGGCGCAGCATACGCGGCCGCGCCATAGGCGGCGGCACCAACGGCGCCGGCATACATCGCGCCCCGGAATGCCGAACGCCGTGCGACGCCGGCAAACGACATTGGCGTGAACGGCCGGCCGATGATGTCAATGAACAACGCCGCCCCACCGTCCGCGCCGGCGATATCCCCTTCGAGGGTCTGAACAGTAAACGTCAGCTTGTCGCCCTCGAGCTTCGGGTTCTTCAGCACCACGACTGCGTCCTTCACCGCGCCATCCTTGCCGAATACGGACAAGGTCGCGTTCGGGGGTTCTTGGCAAAGCTGTCGTCGCCCGATCCCCATTCCGCGATGACGTCGGCGGTGGGCTGATGGCCAGCGGATCGCACCGGGCGGTCGGCAAATATGATGGAGCTCGGGGCAATGTCCGTCAGCACCAGCGTCTCGCCCTGCAAGGTCGCCGCACGGGAATTGAGCACGAACAGCGAGGGGACGATCTCAGGCTTGGCTGCGGCGGCCGGCGCACCAATCGTTTTCAACGCGGAAGGAGCCTGTGCGGTTTGGGCATTAGCCGTCGCCATGCTGCCCAGTAACGCCGTCACGGCGAGCAGCCCGGCCACCTGAACAAATCTTCCGTTCGTCATGTCTGCTTCTCCTGCTGGGATTCGGGTTATCGCTAGTGTCATGTGCGGTCGGTCGCGGGCACTATGGGTGCCTGACGAAGCACCGACTATGCAAAAACGAACCGACCGAAAAACATAAAGCGAGCCGTCTCACTACCGGACGACGAATCGAAATCCGACAGTGGTTTTGGGCTTGTCTTATCGGGTCGCGACACGCCGACATTGCTTGATCTTGTCGAAGAACCGTTCAATCAGGTTGCGTGCGCGATCGAGATAGCGGCTGAAGCAGATTGGGCTTTTGCGGTTTCGTTTCGGCGGAGGGTCAGAGCTTTGGTCATTCCCGCCACATCGGCTGCCATCGTCTGCAGCCTAAGCTCGTTGTTTGAACCGCTACTCTTGCCCGAACCCCGGAAGTTGATGCCGACCAGCCGATAGCGTTGGCGAGCGCACGGCTCAGACCGCCGCTGTGAGCTGAACCTTTGCCTGGAGATCGAGCGGAATGGAGAACCATCCGCTCGATTCGACTGTTTCCCCTATTGCGCCAGTTCGATCTCGCCGGGCCGCCAGGTCTTGTTGAACCACGGTTCCAGCGGACCGTAGAGGCGAAGGATCATGAACCAGCCCTTGCCCGGAATCGTCTGCACCCAGTTGTTCTCCATTCCCGCAGGAGCCTTGGGTCCGAAGTAGACATCCACCGAACCATCCGCATTGGTCTTGACGCCCTTACTCTGGCTGCTGACGCTCGGGGCCTGTTGGTCGGTTTGCACCATCGAGCGGGTCTGGTTGTCGTAGGCAATGACCGACCAGAAATCCTTGACCGGAATATTTGGCGGCAGGCGCATTTTGTAAGTGTTGCCGCCATCAAAGGGATTGCCCTTCGCATCCTGAACCGACCAGGGATATTGCGAGCCCCGGCCCACCATCTTCTCCTCCATCGCCGGCGTGACGCCGATGGCGAAGTAATAGTAGAAGACAGCACCATCCAGATTGCTGACACCAGGCGCCACCTCGAACTTGTAGCCGCCGAAGAACGGCAGGCGCCACGTACTGTCCGGATAGAAATACGCATCCTTCGCGCGAACCTTGAAGGCAATCGTCCGCGCCGTCACGGCGCCGATGTTGGCGGCGTCGGTGAGGATCTTCTTCATCCGCTCATCGGGATTAAAGGGCTGGCCCTTGACGATGCCGATCGAGGCAAACAGGCCCAAGGTGGTGGGATCGGAACCGTCCGCCGGCTCTTCCTGGATGACCTGATTCAACAGGCTCCAGAACGAGTAGTCACCCGGTGCGACGAAGTTCGATGGAATTCCGGAGGCATTGACGAATTTCATCGGCGGCGGACTGGCGGCCTCGGCCAGGCGATAGATCCGCAGGTTCTTCTTGACCGAGTCAACCCCGGGGCGGGTGGAACCGTCCACAACGAAGGCGCGAAACACGAGGTAGCTGCCGAAGGTGCTCGGCCGCAGGACGTGAAAGCCCGACGGTACGTCGCCCTTGAATCCAGGCGGCAACAGGAGGTACTTGCCCCCTCGCCCTTGTCGGCCCCGGTGATGCCGATGTCGGCCACCCACTTGTACCAGAAGTCGTCGACCATCCCCAGCACCTTGGGCGGGATCTCGGCCACCAGCGGTCCCTTGCTCGTGTCGACCCAAATAAAGTTGTAGATCGTATTGTCGTTGCCAGTCAGCGCTACGGTCTTCGGGTCAAGCAGATTTTCCCAGATCACGTCGGTCTGGTTATCAGGTCCGAACTTGCGCAGCGAGTCGCGCATGCCGGCCTGATTGACGATCGGAATCGCCAGCAGATAAGCCTGTAGCGCGCGCGAACGGTCCAGGTTGTCGTAGATTTTTTCAACGGTATCGGCCGACGGGTAGCCGTAATTGAGATTCAGCGTCCCGATCGAGGACTCGATCTTGTCCGGCACGGCGACGCCCGATGCGAAAGGCGTCGTCATCTTGTAGGTCTGTGCGGAAGCGGCGCCCAAGCCCATCAGTACCACCGCGACGGTGGCGCAAAGCAGTCTGGTCGTGCGAGATCATTGCTCTCTCCTCATCGACATCCGGCGCCATGCATCAGCATGGTCGGGATTATTCATGGTCGGAATAGATTATTGCGCCACCTTGATACCGGGCGGCTGCCAGGTGCCTGAGCCTGGTGGCAAGATCGATGGTGCTTCGGTCTTTGGCCAGTAGAGCCGCATGACCAGGTAGATTTCGCCATTCGGCGCCGGCAACCAATTGGATTCCTTGTCGGCGCCGGGTGAATCTTTTGGAGATGCAGCGTGAGAGAACCATCTGCATTCTTCTTCATGCTGGGCAGCATCGGCGAGTTGATCAAGTAGCGGTTGATCGGATTTTCGATCAGCAACTGTGTCTTGCCGTCATACATCGTCACCGACCAGAAGGCTTCCACGGGCGGATACTGTCCGGCGGCAAAAGTGATCGTGTATTTGTGCTTGGAGCAATCGAGCACCTCGCCGTTGGCGAGCGTTCTGGTGAGCGGGTAGACGGCTTCGACCGCGTCGTTGCCATAAATGCCGCCCTTGGCCGCCGCAGCCCGCTTCAGCCAGTCGCCGCTATAGAACAGCCGGTCGCCGAACAGCGACCCGACCTTCCAACCGTTGATGTTCTTGCTGCCTTCAGCGAGATACTTCTCGACCTTCTCCTCGCCGCCCTTCATGCCGAGGCCGATTTCGAGTTTGTGCGTGAGCGGAAGGTCCTTGAAGGCGAAGGTCTTGCCCGCGCCGACACCGATGCGCGCGAGCTTCTCGCGAATGGTGCGCTCTTCCGGCCCTGCCGGGGCAAACTGGAGCGCGAAGTCGAGATACTCGAAGAAATTCTTCTTCACGAGCTCGGCGTCGACCTTGGGAAAATCGATTGCAGGCGCCGCGGGCGGTGCCGGCTGCTTGAGATAGGCCGACAGCGGCTGCGCCTTGTAGCCGGCCTGGACCTTCTCGACATTGGGCATGTCTTCCGGATTGAAGAGCTGGGTGCGAATCGCAGCGAACGCAAACTGCGTCGAGGACGTAAAGACCTTCTTGATGCCGGGCGGCGTTGCTCCCTGCCAGTTCGGCCCCACGACCATGTAATCTCCGGCGTCGCTGCCGGTCGCGCGGCTGCCGATATAGCCAAAATTGAACGTGTTACCGTCGATCAACTGCACCGTATAATAGCGAGTCTTCTCCACGGCCGGCACCGAAACAACGAGCGGCTCGGCACGCAGATCGAACCATAGAGTGGAATATGGCGTGTCGCTGTTGGGTGTCACGACAGCGGTGTCCTTGTACGTCGCGACGTGCGCCAGGTTTTTGATCTGATTGAACGGCGCCTTGAACTGGCTGTTCTTCGCGTCCACGGAGAACTCGTACATGACCGCGTAGTTCATCACGATGGGCAGGCCGTAGATGAAGCCTTCCTCGGCGATGGCCTTGGCCTCGATGATGCCGGGGTAACTCTGCGCCATCAGGAGGCTTGGCCTGGCAATCGCGGCGCCGGCGGCGATCGCCGCGGTGGTGCGAAGTAAATCTCGCTTCGTCAACATTTTCCATTCTCCTTACTGTTCGATTGAGTTATCGAATCGATCTGCATTCGGACGTCAGGGATCCTGCGCAATTCAGTATTGCTGCTTTCCTCAATCTGACTTTCCGATTGCCGGCGGCCGACCTCGACCAATTTATTCCGATCCCGCGTGATCCTCTGGGGTGGGTAGGAGCGCGATCGCGATGCCGATGCCGGCCCAGATCCCCGGGGTCTGGACCGATCACCGAAACATTCGCGCATCGCCTGCCGCCCATGCTTCAGACTTCGCCAACGGCGAAGTTCGATCACTGCTTCATTTTGATGCCCTTCTCGGCCCTGTACTCCTTGAAGACCACGTCGATGGCTTCAATGACCTTCTTGCCGGGATTTGCCTTGCAGTGGACGATGACCTCGTGCTCGAGGATTTCGCCCGATCGACCTGCATCATGTGCTTCTTGGCGAGGCCGTTGTACCAGCCGCTGTACCAGACGGTGAGGTAATCAGCGTCTTCCTGAAAGGTGTTCGCCAACTGGGCGCAGGTCAGTTTCTGAACATCGACATAGCCATCGCGATCCGCATAGGTCTTCAGTTCGACCTGGGCCAAAGCCGGTCCCGCAATAATAGCCGTCGCGCAACACAAGATGAGTTTCTTTGCGATCATTTGGATGGTTCCCCTGCTGTTCTGACTTCGCAACGCTCGATCATGGCAAGCCACAGAAGCAGGCGGCTGCGCGCGCTCCCTTGAACATGATCGTCGCTCCGAAATGATTGATTGAAATGATGGAGCGCGGCGCTACCGCGCTCCGAAGCGGCATTCTCGGCAAACGGCGGTCAGAGTGACCTCGACAATTCTATCGCCTGCCAACGCGATTGACCGGACCACCACGATTCATCGGTGTTCCCGGTCGCACACCCACACCCGGGGCGCCGACGCCGGGGGTCACCACGGCGCGCGCGACCGGCCGCGGCCGCAGCACGACACCGGGCCTGACGACGCAACCAGCAGGATACGAAATATACTGGCAGTAAACTACGGCGCTGGCCTGCTCACTGCTGGCCGTTACGAGATCCAGCCGTCAGCAGGGCCGACAGTGCAATCGAACGCTTCATGATTGCCTCCTCAATTTGATTGATCGTCAGAGATGGGTCTGATTCACCGGCAAACGGTGGCGATCCGTCCATAGACGTCCACCACCTGTGTGCACGCGGGTGCGACCACCACGGGCGCCGCCACGACGGCCGCACCTGTTGCTACCGCGCCAACGGCCACGGCCCTGCGCGTGGTCCGCCGGGCGACGCCGGCATAACTCATCGGCGTCAGCGGGCGGCCAATACGGGCTTCAGCGGACGAAAGCAGCGATGATTGAGGATCCAGCGGCAGTTGCCCGCTCCACAACAAGACTGCGCCGCCAAAAACGGTGGCTATCGAGAAATGGAAGAACGTTCTTGATATCTCGGTCATTTCTTTGCTCCTGTTTTCGCAACGCCCTGCGGCACTTCATCGATGTCACCGAGATCGCCGAGCGCGATCTTCCTGGCGGATATATCCGGCTTGAATGCAAAGGCATCCGCCGACACGTCTGTCTTCCATTCCTTGATGCGCAGCGTGTATTGCGGCGCCTCGCCGATGCCCTTGCTGGTAATCACGTATTTGCGCGGGATCGGCCTGGCGCCGGACTCGATCCATATCTGCCAGTCGGTCTCCATGTTACGGAACGCCAAATGATCGCATTCGACGCCATCGATGACGCCCTTGCCGATCACAGCGCCTTCGATAACGTCGGCCATCATGACGTCATAGACGTTGGAAAGCAGCAGATCGACGCCCGGAGCGACGACGCCGTGCTTGTCGCGCAATACGTCGATCAATTGATCGGCCGTTCCCGGGGCATCGATCTGGGCGTAATCCTTGCTGTCCTTGTTGTTCACGGTGAGCATCTTGCCGTCGAACACGATCTCGATGTCACGGTATCCCCCGTGCGGGTGGCGCGAAGCTTGTCAGGACGGCTCAGCTGCACCTGGCCCGAACTCGTGAACTGGATTTTCTGCAGGCTGGATGTAATCACCTCGATATCGGAGTCGAACGTGACCGATATGCTCTTCTGGCTCGCCACATAGTCCGACATGGTCTTGAGAAGTTTTCCTGCGCCATCTTCCTGAGCATAGGCGCGTGGTATGCTCGAAAAAACCAGGGCCAACGCCAGCCCGGCCGCGCCGAGGCTAAACGCTCCGGCTTTGCATATGGACGCCTGCCTCATAACGCTCTCCTTGCTGGTCACGATGATTCCGGCGAATGGTCTCGCTCGCCGGCCACCATGGAGAAGTCACGCTGCATCGACTATGCAAAAACCGGCACGGCGGCTGTTCGGTACGAAGATTTTCATCGCGCCGATTTTGCATAGCGGCGTTGATCGATTGCCGGCTAATGGCGATCTCGTACCCGAACGATGGGGAGCTCCGCCGTGGTCATTATCCTGTGCCTTTATGTTGTTGCGATGTGGGCGGTATTCTCCAGGTTCAAACTCGTGCGCTGGGGCTGGTTGTCGGGTACCATTTCGCTCCTCATCGGCGGATTTATCCTCGCAACATTTCTTGCGCTTTTTAATTATCTCACGCCGTCGGGGCGCGTGACGGTGACCGGCCGCGTGGTGGAAGTGACGCCGAACGTGACGGGGCAGATCGTCGCAATCCCGGTCAAGCCGAACGTGCCGGTGAAGCTGAACGACGTGCTGTTCCAGATCGAGCTGGCGCCCTTTCAGTACAAGGTCACGCAGTTGCAGGCGTCGCTCGCCGCCGCAAAGCAGAACGCCGAAATATTGAAATCGAATTACGAACAGGCGACGGCGAATGTCGCGGGGCTCACCGCGCAGGCCGCCTACAACAAGAAGCGTCTCGCGGACATCGAGACGCTTGCCGCCGACGAAGCCAACACGCAATTCCAGGCGCAGGACAAGCAGGTCCAGTACGAGACGGTATCGGCGCAACTCGTCGCGGCCAAGGCTGCGCAGCAAAGCGCCAGACTCGCGCTGGATTCCGAGATCGGCGGCGTCAATACCACGGTCGCGCAGCTCCAGGCGCAACTCGATAACGCGGTCTGGGAATTGTCGCAGACGGACGTTCGTGCGCCCGCCGACGGTTATGTTACCGTGGTCGCATTGACGGTCGGCGACCGGGCGCTGCAGGCGCGTTCGGCGATGTCGTTAATTGTCGAGAAGGAGATCACGCTGGTCGGCATGTTCTCGCAAAACGGCTTTCAGACCATCAAGGAAGGTGTGGCCGTCGATATCGTTTTCGACAATGTGCCGGGCCGGATCTATCACGCAAAGATCATCGGAATTCCGAAAGGCATAGGTCAGGGGCAGATCGCCGCGTCGGGGACGCTGGCGCGCACCACCGCGATCGGCGGTGCGACGGTGTTTCCAGCGGTGATTTCCATTCCGAACGAAATGAGCCGCGACTCGCTCCGGCTGGGCATGTCCGGAAGCGCCACCGCGTTCGCCGCAAATGCAGGCGTTATTGGCCTGCTTGCGTCCATTCTGGTCTGGGTCAGCTCGTATACGGCTTACCTCTGACCAACGTGGCAAATAAAGGTGTTTAGGTAAGGACGCTTTGGTCCGAACGGCTATTGGTGCCGCCGCACGGCGACCGAGCCTTCGCGTTGACCGCTTCGGCGCGCCCCGGTTAATCTCCCGACAACCCAACGTTTGAATGGCTTCAGCTTGCCCGCGGCTGATTTTGTCTAATGGCGTCCTACGCAGCGTGGAAGATTAGTGTGGAATGACGGCAGCGCCTGTAATTCATATCGTTGATGACGATGCATCGTTTCGCGGTGCGCTCTCGCGCTTGCTGGAAATCTCGGGCTACGCGGTGGCGGACTATGATTCCGCGAGTTGCTTTCTGCGCTCAATTGATAATGCCAAACCGGGTTGTATCCTGCTCGACGTGAACATGCCATCCGTTGACGGGTTACAGCTCCAGGAAGAACTCGCGAACCTGTCAATGCGTTGGCCGATCGTCTTCATGTCGGGCCGCGGTGACGTTCCCACCAGCGTACGAGCGATCAAGGCTGGCGCCGAAGATTTCCTGCTGAAACCCGTAGCCAAGGAGACCTTGCTCGACGCAATAAGTCGCGCGCTCGCCAATTTTGCCGCAACGAAGCAGCAACAGGACCAGATCAATTCGCTCAGATCCCTGATTGCGACCCTGACGCCCCGGGAAAGCGAGGTCTTTGCGCTGATGGTTCGCGGCAAAATGAACAAGCAGATTGCCTTTGAGCTCGGCACCTCCGAGCGAACCATCAAGGCGCATCGACATATGGTGATGGAAAAACTGCAGGTTCAGACATTTGCGGAGGCCGTCTCCGTCGCCGAGAGGATCGGACTGCTGGCGCCGTCGGCCGCGACGAATGCCGAAAGTCCCCGATAGGGGATTTTCGAGCAAGCCCGCCAAACCATCATCGCGAACCGAATCATCGTCTTCGCGACGAAACAAATTCATGCTATCTCACGGATATCCCAGAAGCCTGACGTTCTTGGTAATCTTCATAGATGTGTGCCGGCACAAATCTGAGACTCGCGCCGGCGCTAGTCAGATGTCAGTTTACCTTGACCACCGCCGGAGGCTTCCACGAACCGTTGATGATCGAGGGTGATGTCTCCTTGGGCCAATACATCCGCATCATCGGCAGAAAGTCGCCTTTCGGAGCCGGCAGCCAATTAGCTTCCTTGTCCTTGCCCGGCGACTCGTTTTGGAAGTAGAGCGTAAGCGACCCGTCGGCGTTAGGCCTTGGATTGTCGCGCGGGCTGACCGTGAATTTGTTGACCGCATTGGGAACAAACCACCAGCCCCCATCGATCATGTACATGGTGATCGACCAGAAACCGTTGACTGGCGGCGTCGCGTCCTTGGCGAACGTCAACGTGTACTTGTTGGCACCGGTCAGTTTTTGGCCCGCAGAATCAACTTCGGTATAAGGATAGACTGCATCACGCTCTTGGTTTGCAGGCCAACCGAAGGCCGCTACCGTGGCGCGTTTGAGGTAGTCCGCGGGGCCATAGGTACCAAGCCCCTTCGAAACCACCCAGCCATTCACGATCTCGCCCATGCGGTCCTTGTTGGCCTCGATTTTCTTCAGAGCGGTTTGCGGTATGTCTTTCAATGCAGCCTGTACGGCCGGATCGAGCTTGCTCATCTCAAAAGGTTTGCCGGGCACTATGCCAATCTTCGCCATGCTTGCGACCATCGGCGCGTCGCCCGCTGCGGGTGGGGCGTCTCCGCTCATCAGCTTAGCCATCAGATTGAAGTAGCCCTCCGTTCCCATTGCGAGAATGACGGCCTGTGGCTTGTCGGTCATACTGAATCCCGGATTCGGGTTCACAGGGGCGTTACGGGAGTGTAGGGCTTGCCCCAAGCGGAGAGCGGCGTGATCTTGTACTGCGCTTGCAGTGCATTGACGGCCTTGTAATCCTCTTCCGTTCCATCGGCGTAGGTGCGGCCCAGAATGACCATATAGCGCGTCGCAACCGGGAAGTGCTTCATGCCCGACGGCACCTCACCTTTCCAGCCCGGGCCGGTAAACAGATAGTTGGCAGCCTTTCCGTCGGCCGTCCGCTTGCTCGGCGACGACTCGGAGTCGGACATCCATAGGTCGGTAATCTCAAACAGATAGAAGCGGCTGCCCATGTCTGGATGGCTGAAGACCTGCGGTTCGTTCAGATCGAGCCAAGAGACCGAATAAAGCGTGTCGGCATTCGGCGCGGAAACGCCGCGATAGTCGGCCGGCGGATAGCGTGGAACGTTGACGAATTGCCCGGTCGGGCTCTTGAACCCCTCGACCTTCGGCACATTGCTCATCTGAACGCGCGTGACCTCCGTCGTGATGAGCGAGTAGCCATATACGTAAGCATCTTCGGCGATTTGCCGCGCTTCCGCTGCGGACAAGGTTTGGGCTTTTGCAGGCAACGTTGTTGAGAAGCATGCTGCCACGGCGAAGGAGACGGCAACTGCGCCAAATACGAATGATCGTCTGGTAGAACTCATAATGGATTCCTTTCACGCTCACACCCGATTGAGCCGCGGGCCGCCCGCCCAACTAGCGGCAAGTATGCGTAACGTTGTCGGTAGCGGCTATGCAGAATCCGACGGTGTTGAGAATAGCAGGCTGGATCAATCAAGCTGGATAACCAACCAGGTCGGTTCTCAAAAGCGACGGCTGCCCGATTCTGCATAGGCAGTGCGCAATCGCCCTCCTAGGGTTCTCGCTCGAGATGAACCTCAGTTGATGCTGACGGCATGACGCTTGCCAGCCAAGGAATAAGATTTTGAAGCTGAACTGGATAACTACGCTACTTGTTCTCGCCGCTATCCAATGCCCGGCAAGCGCATATGCGCAGGTTTCGAGCCGATACCCATTCTGCCTGCAAGGTGATGACTACCCGGCCTGGAGCAACTGTACCTTCACCAGCTATCAGCAATGCCAGGCCTCGGCGTCCGGCACGTTCGACGAATGTCTGGCAAACCCGTGGTACCAGGCTGGCGACAATGCCGCGTCGGCCCCCGATCAAAACACGGCCGGCCCAGGTATATCTCCCCTGCCCGTCGGCCCCCACCCAACTGAGGCACCAATTTCAGTGGTGTTGGAATGCTTGATCCGGAATCGGCCAGGACAAGGCCAGCGGCGTGCCATTCTGAAAAGGCCGCGCTGCCACCACACGTTGCCCTCAAGGACAATATGCGGGGATATCGAGCTGTGGTGTTTTGGCGCCGGGCAGAACGTTCTGCCGTGTTCTAGCGATATGCGGGGCCACGATGAGAGTTCATCTGTCAGCCAATACGGGGACGCAAACTCTCAGTGCCCAGCCCGTTAGCCCCTGTCGAGACCTCGTTGAACGGGCTGAGGTGCTGGCGCTCGCCGAAGTCGACGAGCCCCTCCAGATCCCAGCTCTTTGCGCCGCTCTTTCGGTCAGCGAGCGCACGCTTCGCAAGGCATTTCACAGGATCCGTGGTCTTCCGCCCTGCCGGCATCTTCGAATGCTGCGATTGTCACAGGCAAGACGCGCGCTGATGGACACTGACAGCAGTCTCTCGACCGTAACAGAGATTGCTACGGGCTTTGGGTTCCTGGAATTGGGGCGCTTCTCGGTTGAGTACCGAAGAGCGTTTGGCGAAAGCCCCTCTCAAACCTTGCAACGCGCATCGAGTGCAAGTGCGCACTCGGTCCGGACCGCTGAGCACGAAGACCGCGTCGAATTTTATGCGTGAGAATTCGCGCATCTTGGCGCCCAAGCCGCAGCAACCTGAGAGTGACATTGGAGCCACAGCGAGGGACCGAGGTGGATGAACGACCGATTTTGCATAGTCATTGCCAGCACGCGAGTGTTCAGTCGCGAACCTGGCGCATCGTGATATTGAGGATGACATGCAGATGACGGACTATATCCCCAAGCAGGTGTCCACCCATCGGCTCGCGCACGCCGCTGGCTTGGCCATGTTGTTATTTGGCTCGCTGTCTGGCGCGGCCTATGCGGACGAAAGCGGCGTGTCGTACTGGCTGCCTGGGCGGTTCAGCAGTCTGGCTGCCACTCCCCAGGTGCCGGGCTGGTCTTGGGCCGAAGTCTACTATCATACCTCGGTCGGAGCATCCGGAGGCGTGGCGGCCGCAAAGCAGATCCAGATCGGAAGGATCCCCGCGAACGTCAACGTCAGCCTGAATGCAAGTCTTAATGCCCAGGCCGACCTCGTGCTGCTTAACCCGACATACACGTTCGCTACCCCCGTGCTGGGTGGACAACTGGCCATAGGTGTTATCGGCTTGTTCGGTCGAGCCAGCACAGGCATCGACGGCACGCTCACGACAGCGGTTGGCCCCTTGTGACGACCCGGACGGGAAGCATCTCAGATTCGCTTACGTCGGTTGGAGACCTGTATCCGCAGGCCACACTGAAGTGGAATACGGGCGTGCATAATTTCATGACCTACGTGACCGGAGACATCCCGGTTGGCGCCTACGATCCCAATCGTCTCTCCAATCTCGGTATCGGTCACGGCGCAATCGACGGCGGCGGCGGCTACACCTTTTTCAATCCAGCGGCAGGACAAGAGTTTTCGGCCGTCGCGGGCTTTACCTACAACTTCAAGAACCAGGACACGCAGTATCAGAATGGCATCGATTTCCACCTTGACTGGGGCGTCTCCCAATTCCTCTCGAAGCAGGTTTTCGTCGGGTTTGTCGGGTACGCCTATCAGCAGATCACCGACGACTTCGGTCAACACCCCATCCTTGGCGGATTCCGGTCCCGCGTTGCGGGCATTGGCCCGCAAATCGGGTTTCTGTTTCCGGTTGGAGACATGCAGGGATATCTCAACCTGAAAGGATATGGCGAATTCGCCGCCGAGAACCGGCCATCGGGATGGAATACCTGGGTGACGTTCTCGATCTCGCCGATGGCGCCTACCAGCACCGTGACGCCGACGCGGCGGATGGTGAACAAGTGAGCCAACCTCCGCAGCTCCGCGGAAGCTGCGGAGTTGTCGTATCCCTGTGCACTTAATTTAATTTGCGCAGCATGGTCCGGCGATGGCTCATCAAGTATTGAAGCCTGTGGGCTGTCAGACTTAGTGCGGCCATAGCGGGGCTGTCGGCCCCCTCTCCATTCGCGTTCCTGGCGAGCTCAGACTTCAGGATATCGTCGATACGCTTTTCTATTTCTTCCAGTTCGGCTTCGCTCTTGGCACCCTTGATCTCGTTGCCGAACTCATAGAGCGGTTCGAGCATGCTTTGCGGGGTATTTCCAGAACCTGCGAAGCGCCAAGCTGCAACGATGATCGAGATCAACGATCCCAGCAGCAATGACCCATAGTACAGCTTGTCGTCATACTTATCGAGAAAGCTCTGCTGGTTTCCATTGTAGTACGTAGCAGCTCCAGGATGGATAGGGATCAACGCGTCGGCGTCGGTGCTCGGTGCGGCAGCTTGCGCCAGTATCGGATATTGGGACAGCAGGTCTCTTCGGACGTCGACCAGCGACTGCGTTAGGTCGGTGATAGTGCCGTTATTCACCGACTTGTTGGCAACAAGGAAATATGAAACGCGAAGCGAGGTAAGATCATCGGATGGAACAGGTGGCGCGCCCCGCAAGGTCCCCTTTGGAATGTCGTAACTCTCGTAATACTGCGCGACGTTCGCCACGGCGCCGGCCGATTCGATTGCGATTAGTTTCGGAGCCAATCCTTTTGGGTGCTCCTGCTGAAAGAACTGTCTGACCTTGGCCAGGTCCTTCTCGGTAAGGGGAACGACAGCAAGAAGGGCGTGGACCCGTCGGATGAAAGCGCGGTCGCGCCGTCGGCAATTGAGACATCCTGGAAAATGACCTTGGCGCGATCAAACGGGTAAACTTGTTTCAGCGCGTCTACCAGGGGCCTGTTGATCGTACCTCCGATAACGCCGATCGTTGTATTGCGAAGGTCGCCGAGACTATCGCCGCTCACCGTCGAAGGCGCCATGAGCAGAACCACGCCGTGGGTCAGGAGGAGCACGCTCCTGGCATCCTCCAGGCCGCCGGTATCGCCGCGAACGACGGCGAGGTCGGCCTTGTGCGCAGCCAGCAGTTCCGATGCCTTGGCTGATGTATTGGTATCCACTACCTTCAATCGGACGTGGGCGTTCGACGTCGTCAGGCGCGCCGCGACTGCGGAAATCAACGACAAGGCCTCTCCGTCAATCGAGCCGACCGCCACTGTCAAAACGACTGGCTTGGCAAAATAGCGATAGGACAACCACCCGCCGCTTATGATAGCCGCGGCAGCAGCCCCCACTATCGTTAGCCTCAGCCATCGCGGCCACAAGCTGATCGCTAGGCTGGCCATCGGGTTCAGGGCGCCAAAGCCAGCGTGAGGCCCGACACGCCCAGCGACACGTTCAAACCCGCCTGCCCCTCGACCGATAATGGTTGCAGGGCAATCGTCCGGTTTGAGCCGCCAAACAGGACGTTGGCTCCGACCCCTACTCCGACCGCAACGTCGCCGCTGGCGCCCACATACTCGCCAGCTAACGCCCCGATCGGCGCTCCATGACTAGGAGCAAACACGCCCCATGCCATCACTCCACCTGCGCTGATCCCGAGCTCGAGCCCGACCGTATTCATGACCCCGTTATAGTCCTGCGGCGGATATGCCCCGTTGGGTACATACCTGCAATTCATCCGCTGCCTCTCGGCGACAATCAGACCGATGCTCGGAGCAAGGTTACAGGTCAGCATGCCGGCCTGGACGCCCGGAGGCGGCTGCTGCGCCGACGCAAATGCGGGAGCCAGAAGTATCGTCGCGGTGAGGCTCATTACCCGAACGAAATGGTAGCTGGGCATGATCGATCACTCCCTGCGAGGCTCGCACCGCTCGCTGTTATAGATGAGCCCACTCGGACTGATGTGCGGGAGTAGCTATACGAACCGGCGTAGTCATCTGCCTATGCAAAATCGGACCGTGATCGACGCACAACGCTGATTATCTGTCCCAATGGATCGACGCTCAATGCAGACGACGCCGATTTTGCATAGTCGATCCATCGGATAGTACGTTACGTGACGGCAAGTCGGGCGGCCTAAACGGCGCGGCCTGATCGTGAACCGGAAGCCCGCTCAATGTTGACAGATACGCCATCCGTAACTCAGCTATCTCACGTCATCTCGCAGTCAGCGGCCCCCGCCTTCCTGCTGGGCGCACTGGGCGCCTTCATCGCTATTCTGATCTCCCGCCTGAACCGAATTGTTGACCGGACGGTGATCCTGAACGGGATCCCGGATGACGATACGGTCCGGTGCCGGCTGAAGGCCGATCTGCCGCGCCTGATGGAGCGCGCGGCGATGATGAACCGGGCGATCTTCTGGGCAGTGATCGCAAGTATCTCGGTGACGCTTCTCGTGATCGTCGCGTTTGTAACAGCGTTCTTTCAGATACAGCACGAACGCGGAGTCGCCCTCTTCTTCATGATTTCGCTCGGCGCGTTCACCATCTCGCTGGTAGATTTTGCCCGTGAAGTCCGGATTGCGCTGAGCGAATATGATCACTACGGCTGAGCTGCTACCGCGCCCACTGTCCCATTTGGAGGCAGGTCTGCAAACTGACGTAACTCGGCGTGCCGCCGATGCTCTCTTGCGAGACACAACTTGCCCGGCTTGGCGCGGGAAATTTCGACCACCGGCCGGCGAGCTGCTGCTTGGCCTTCTGTTCGTTTTTGATGCAGCTTCTTAGCGACTGATCAACGGAGAGGCCGACGGTGGCAGCGACGTCGAGCTTGCAGCTCCGCGCGATATCGAACTTCGGCACACCGTCAGCCACCGACATAACCAGCTGCGAACTTAGAATAATCATTGAAATCGAGATGGGCATCTCCTGGACCCTCATTCGTGTTTTCGATCGGTCCCCGCGGCTTCGAGACAGGCATCGACATTGGCGAGCACCTGCGCGGCCCGCCGCTCGAACGGCTGGTCGCTCATGGACTTGCCGTTCACATCGACCGGAAGCTGGCCGGACACGAACACGAGACCGGCCGCGGTGCAGGTATGGGAATAATGGCCGGCAGGCGGCCGCAGGCCGACGACACAGATGGAGGCTTCGATCCGGATCTGGTCGTTGCTCCCAAGGATCAGCGGAGGATGGATCGCTTCATCCTGTTCGCCCTCGCCGCCGCGTCCGAGGCCATTGCACAGGCAGCTTGGATCCCTTCAGACGCGCATTCCATGGAGCGCACGGCAACCGTGATCGCATCAGGCATCGGAGGCTTTCCGGCAATCGTCGAGGCGGTTCGCACCACCGATCAGCGCGGAGTGAGGCGCCTCTCGCCCTTCACCGTTCCCTCCTTCCTCGTAAATCTCGCGGCCGGTCATATCTCGATCCGCTACGGCCTCAAGGGTCCGATCGGGACGCCAGTCACCGCCTGCGCCGCCAGCGTGCAGGCGATCGGCGATGCCGCGCGCCTCATCCGAGCGGGAGAAGTCGACGTTGCAATTTGCGGTGGTTCGGAAGCCTGCATCGACCTCGTGAGCCTTGGCGGCTTCGCCGCCGCCCGGGCTCTCTCGACGGGCTTCAACGAAACGCCGGCGCGTGCCTCCCGTCCCTTCGACCGCGACCGCGATGGCTTCGTCATGGGCCGAAGGCGCCGGCATCCTCGTCATTGAAGAGCTGGAGCACGCGTTGCGCCCCGGCGCCCAGCCGATCGCGGAAATCGCCGGCTATGGCACGACGGCCGACGCCTACCACATCACGTCAGGACCCGAGGACGGCGACGGCGCGCGCCGCGCCATGGAAAGCGCCTTGCGGCAGGCCGGTATGAAGCCCGGTGACATCCAGCATCTCAACGCCCATTCCACGTCGACGCCGGTTGGCGACGTTTCCGAACTGGAGGCGATCAAAGCCGTGTTCGGCCGCGACGAAAAAATTGCCGTGAGCGCCACCAAATCGGCAACCGGTCATCTGCTCGGCGCAGCCGGAGGAGCGGAAGCAATCTTCACGATCCTCGCGCGACGAGACCAGGTGTCGCACCGCCCACTCTCAATCTCGAAAATCGCGATGCGGCCCCTGATGGCATCGACATCGTGGCCCGCGAGGCAAGACGCATGACGATGGAGCATGCGATTTCCAACGGATTCGGCTTCGGAGGTGTGAACGCCAGCGTCATCTTTCGACGTTGGAAATGAGGGGTTCGCTCACCCATGTCGCGTGGGAACGATCCAGGAGATCGCCGACACGGCCTCATAGGCGCTCAACCGCGCCGCTTAGGATCGTAGAAGATCGTAGTTTGGCGTACAAAATCGTGTAAATGGCGGAGAGAGTGGGAGTCAAACTCACGATTTTCAATCATTCCACTTCGAAGAAGACTGAAAGCTGCTGAGTAAGCGCTCGCCTGCCTCCTCCAAAGATTTCGAGTCTGAGCCGGGTTCGATTCCGGTCGGGCGACTGTGGAGACGAGAACCGCATGGACCGTGCCTGCTGCAGAGCGCTTGCTGATTTATTTTTGCGAGCTAATGCCGTCCGTCATCTTGTTGGTATTCCTGTTGGTATCCGCAGCAATCGGCGACTAAAACCATTGCAAATTCAATTCGTTATGCTAGTGGGCGATTGTCGGCCAGGGGCACCATTCGGGCATTCGCCCTCATCCGCCAACGTTCGCTTTCTCCTATAATTACCGAACCAAGTCGCATTTCGGCCTACGCTGTCGTTCGCCCGTTTCCAAAATTCGACCAGCCCCTAGTTCATCCGAAAGGGTGACAGACGGTATGTTGCCACGATACGGTTGGCCGCGTGCCAACTATTGTTAAGAGGCTCGCAGCGCGTTCGTTAGTGCAGACAGCGCAGCCGGCTGATGATGCCGACTGGGGTAATACATGAAGAATCCTGGAATTGGTGGCGTCCAGTCCTCCAGCACACGAATCAGGCGACGCTTCGCAACATACTCTGCGACCTGCTCTTCGAATGCGAGTCCTAGGCCGGCGCCAGCGAGTGCCGCCTGAATCACCAGGTGGGTATCATCAATTACGAGCGGGCCATTCACGCCAACCGTGACCGCCTTTCGTCCTTTCTCGAATTCCCACCGATATGGACCGCCCGGAAGACGCAGGCCTATGCATCGATGGTCATTTAGATCCTTGGGCTTCCGAGGAATGCTTCGTGATGAAAAATAGCCAGGCGATCCGATCACCGCCAATCGCAGCTCTTGGGTGACCCGCACCGCGATCATGTCCTTTTGAATGTACTCGCCGAGTTGAATACCGGCATCGAACTCGCCCGCAACGAGGTCTACAGGGCCAGTGACAGTAACAACGTCAAGAACGATGTCGGGGTAGGCCTCGGCAAATGCCGTGAGCCGCGGCAACAATACCATCACAGCAGCCGACCGGGACATTACAATTCGAAGGCGCCCTGCAGGTCGGTGCCGAACGCTTCGGGCTTTGTTTAGGGCACGAGCAATTTGCTCAAGTGCCGGAGACAAGTCTTTCAAAAGAGCTGCCCCTGCAGCGGTTGGTGCGACGCTCTTGGTTGTTCGAGCAAGAAGCTGCAACTCCAGCCGTTGCTCAAGCCCCCGGATCGTGTGGCTCAGGGCCGACTGAGACACACCAATCTTTGCCGCAGCTCGCGTAAAGCTTCGTTCACTGGCGACGACTGCAAACGTGGCAAGTTCGTTCAGTTCGTTTCTCATGATTTATGAATATCACTCATAAGCCCATGCTATGCAACATGGCTAGTTTCATAAGCCACGTTGTCCTAGATTTGGCCACAAGAAGATTTGAGGCAACTTTCCGCACGTTTTTGCCGGCCTGACGCTCGGGCACAGGTAGCTGGGCCTATGAGGCGATCTTTGTAACAACTTGGGACGGCAATAGCCGGCGACTTCAATCTATATCTGAAGAGCGCAACTTAAACTCACAGAGACTTTTTGGGAGAGCAGAATGTCAAAAATGGATCGACGAGCATTTTTGAGTCGATCTGCCAGAGTGACTTTTGGGGCTACGCTCGTCAGCGCTCCCAGTTTGATGCTTGGAGACCGGACGATCAGCTATGCGCAGTCTCCTACCGTTCCAAACAACAACCCTATGGATAACAAGCTTATGGATGCCGATGCTCATGCCTTGCGCTCTCTAGCGCAGACGTATTTTGACGGTGCTTATGAAATGGATGCAGACAAGTTTGCGTCCATATTTCATCCCTCGAGTTCCGTGACCAAGGTCGGCGACGACGGCAACGTGAGCGTGACGCCAATTGCGACCTGGCTGGCAGCCGTCCGCAATTTGAAGGCTCCGAAACAACAGGGCCTGGAGCGCCAAGATCAGATCCTGTCAATAGACGTTGAAGGAGAGCTCGCGCTTTTGAAGCTGAAATTGCAAATTCCGCCGCGTTACTTCACCGACATGTTGTCATGCTTGAAGGTCAACGGAACCTGGAAGATCGCTCAGAAAGTGATGACTTCGAAAACCTGACGGCTTCGGTACCATTTTAAAAGTGAATCACACGCTTGGCAGGTTGTCCGTGGAAGCTCTGTCACAAAGCGCCAATACCTTGGGCTGCGCTTCGGGATCATGGAGGATTTGGTCACTCTCTGATGGATATGTCGACCTGCCCGCCGAATCCCTCAAGTATCCTAACAACAAAATATGCCGGCAGACCGCACCGCCTCAGCGGGACGCTTCATTAGTTCGATTGTCGGTCAACTGCTTCCTATTCGATCGCTCTGGCTTGGACCGCGTTTTGATTGATTGTGGAGCAGGCGGGAGTTGGGACCCGTCCATGGGTCACCTCATGGAGGCGATGGCGGAGGCAGGCCTCGACACGTCATCGATCACGATGATCGCCCTCACTCATGCTCATGGCGACCACATCAATGGTCTCCTGACGCCTGACGGTCGACGAGCATTTAACGGCCTCAAGAAGATTGTGATAGGGGAAGACGCCGTTGAAGAGTTTCTTGCCGAGCCGGAGCTAGAGGAGTTTCGTTCACTCCTTACCCCAGTTAACGGAGGAGACCGGCTGGCCGATCATTTACTGGCGGTGGCTATACCTGGGCATGCTCGGGGCCATATGGGTTATCTCCTCAACACTGACGGGGAAGATGTCTTATTCTGCGGCGACCTTATCCACGTTCCCACTGCACAGTTTTCCCGTCCCGAGCTTACCTGGGCCTACGACGATGACGAAGCCATGGCGAGGGCTAGCCGGATCAAGTTGCTTCAGGACGCAGCAAAAGCACATACGTGGCTAGCCGGCGCTCACCTGGGTCGACCAGGCATCGGCAGAGTAGTCGAAAAAGGGCAAGGATATGCGTTCATTCCAGTCGCGTAGCCGCCCGTGAGCGCGCCGTCGCTTAGGCTGGCTCGACACCGGTGCTGACTGCCAGGCGCTTGATCAGGCCGGCTTTGACGACGTGGCCGAAGCGCTGCCGTCAAAGCAGTTAACGAAGGCTCACCAGGCCAGGCCGGCGCTGGATAGGCGTTTTGTGTACCTCTTCCTTCCCACTGAAGCCTCTGTCAGAGGTTCCGGCCTGATCGAAATGGGTAGGAGTTACCAACTTCGAATCTGTATGACCTACTCGCGGTCGGACGACGCAACATTGTTGTTCCACGCTTTAGTGGCCTGAGTGCAGAACGCCAAGTCCCGAAACCCCAATCTTGAGCACTCATCGACTCACCTCTTCTGCTGAGATTGCGTAAGATAAGCTCTCAAATTGTCTTGGTATGTCATCACCAATGATGACACGAGTGTCGTACCCTAAGTGAGGAAAACTGGTCGCCAGCGGCACGCGGCCGGTATAAGAAAGCCCCATTCGGCAAATACTTGCTCGCAACTTGACGGCATTCGTGGGTATGGCTCAAAGCGCCGCTGATAAACTGCATTGTAGTCAATATCTTACGCTCGTAGTTTGACGCCGGCCAGGGACCACGCTTCGCCGCGTTGCAGCTTCGATTGCAGGCGGCCGGCTAACGACAGCTAAATGGGAAGACCTCGCTCCCAGCTCTGCGCCGCGTCGAACATTGCCATTGCCGGAGCGGTAGGAGGCAAAGTCGCTGGCACGATCAGCTTGATCTCCTTGTCGAGTTCGACCCCTTCGATACGAAGAGCGACCAGCTGCTCTGTAGCAACTTCGTCGGCAATAGAGGCTTCCATGACAATCGAGGCACCGCAGCCGGCGCGGACCGCGCGCTTGACAGCCTCGGTGCTGCCGAAACCATCGATGATGGTCAGTGATTTCGCGATTGGTCCCAGTTGCCGGAGCAAGAGATAACCGGTGCCGGTGCCGGACTCACCGCCCAGCAGCGACTCGGACTGCAAGTCGGTCACGGTTACGGACCCACGTCGGGCCCAACGATGACCAGATCCCACGATGACAACGAGCGGCTCCCGCCTCCAGGTGCGCGCGGTGAAGCCTGGTCTTCCATCCCACCATTCCATTGCCGCAACGTCAGCTTCGCCTCGTTCCAGCCGGGCGACTACATCCGGGTTCGATCCAATCCATTGTTCGACCGCGATGCCGGCACTTTGCCAAAAGGCTGCGATGTGAGGCTGCAGCAAATAGGTACCAACGTTGCTCGATGCTGCCAGGCGCAGCGCAGGACGGTGAATCAGACTGCGCACACGGCCAGCCGTCTCGACCAGTGCGCGCGCCAGCGAAGAAAGCGGGCGCCTTGGTCCGTCGGCATGGCGCTGCCACGCTGACGGACCACCAGAGGCGCAGCCAGGACTTCCTCCAATTGGCGGATATGATCCACGATGGTGGATGGCGCCAGATCAAGTTCACGCGCGGCTGCACGAACGCCCCGCGTAGCGATCACGGTCACGAACGAGCGGACATGGGTCAGATTCAGCATTTCATTTGGTCAGTGCGGGATTTCTTGCTTCGCGCGTCGGTCTGTTGATGACCCTGCAGGCACCTTGCCGGCTAAGGCCTCGATGATGCTGGTCGCCGCGGACAACTCGATCTCTCGCCGCACCGACATCACCGCCGATCCAATATGCGGCGTCAGTACGGTTCGGGCACCCGGTCTGGTCAATCTCGGATCGATTGCCCTTGGCCGATCAGGCCGCGCCCAATCCTCGCATTCGAAAACATCGGCGGCGTATCCTCCGAGATGACCGCGCTCGAGGGCATCGGCCACAGCGGCTTCGTCGACGAGCGAACCCCGCGCGGGGTTCACAAGCAACGTCCCGCGCCGCATCCGCTGCATTGCTTCTGCATCGATGATACCCGTGGTGGTCCTGGTCAGCGGCAGACCCAGCACCACGATATCGGCTGATTTCAACACATTCTCGAACGCCATCGCTTCCACACCGGGGCACACGAACGGCTCGGCGTCATAGGCGACGATGCGGCAGCCGAGATCCGGAAAGCCGCCGCGCAATGGCCTGACCGACCCGGCCGAACCCGACGATTCCCACGGTCAGATCGCCGATGCCGATTCCATAAAGCTGCGGCCGCCAGCCAGCGAATCCCGCTGTGCGAATTCCCGCATCGCCGGCAGTGATATGCCGGCCCAGCGCGATCATCAACCCAATGGCCAGTTCAGCCGTCGGCTCCGTGAGGAGGTCCGGCACGATCGTCACCTGGATGCCGCGTTCGCTTGCCGCATCGACATCGATATTGTCATAGCCCTTCAAGGCGGCGCCGATGACTTTCAGGTTCGGGCATTGCTCAAGAAATGCTCGGTCGATGCAATCGGTCATGAATGCCATGAGCCCGGCCGCTTCCCGGCAGCGTTCGACCACCTGATCATAGCTCCATGGCTCGGGCTCATCGTTGGCAACGATGCCGGCAACGCCTTCGAACGCGGCGCGGGTCTCGGGGAAGACTCGGTTTGTCAGAACGATGAGCGGCAATTCTGTCATCGAGGCACGGTTACTTGAGTGATTTTCGCAAATACGCGCCGACGCTGTCGACGATTACAACGCATGCGAGGATCGAAAGCAGGATGGCCGAAACCTGGTCGTAGTTCAGGAGGCGCAGTGCCGAGATCAGCTCGAAACCGATTCCCCCGCGCCAACGATGCCGAGCACGGCGGAAGCCCGGAAATGATATTCCCACCGGTAGATCGTGACATCCGTGAGTTGCGGCAGGACTTGCGGCAGAACGGCGTGCTGGATGACTTGCAACGGCGTCGCGCCCGCGGCGCGAGCCGCTTCCAGCGGCTTTGGATCGACGTGTTCAATCGCTTCGGCGTAGAACTTGCCGACCATGCCGACCGAATGCAGCGCCAGCGCAAGAACGCCGGGCAGCGCCCCGAAACCGACCGCGGCGACAAACAGAACGCCAAGAATGATCTCCGGCACCGAGCGCAGGAAGGCGAGGAACGTCCGCACCACCAGATAGACGGTCGGATGCGGGCTGGTATTGGGTGCAGCCAAAAGTGCGAGCGGCAAGGAGAAGACCACGGCGAGTGCAGTCCCCGCGATCGACATCGCAAGCGTATCCAGAAGCGGCCGCAGCCAGGTCTGCCAGCGGCTGAAATCGGGCGGCACCATTTCGGAGGCAAGCGTACCTATCGCCGGCCCGCTCTCCAGAAATCGCTGCGCGTCAAAGAAGCCGGTGACCGCAAGCGCTGCGACACACGCAGCGACGATCAAGCCGACGAGGCCCGCCCCGCGCAAGGCGAAGCGGCGTTGCTCTTCGAGAATAGCGTCAAACGTGTGCGAAACCGATTTCATTGTTTTACAGCTTGGCAATATCGAGTTGGAGCACCTTCGCCATGTCGCGCAGCACGTCGTAGTCCTTGTCGGTCGCCGTCGCGATCGCTTCAACGCGGAACAGCTTGAGGATGGCCGGGTCCTTCAAGTCCAGGAACGCCCGCTTGATAGCTTCCTTGAGTTCGGGCTTCAGAAAGCCCTGCACGGTGAGCGGATAGTTCGGAATCGGTTCGGACAATGCGAGCTGCCTGAGCTTGGCGGAATCGATCTTCTTGGTCTCGACCAAGACGCGATAAATCTGCTCCGAGAGGGCTCCGGCTGGCACCTGCCCGGCCGCGACGGCGCGCGCGACCGCATCGTGCTGGCCGAGATGGACGACCTTGTAGTCTGCATCTCCAATGAGCCCCCGTTTGGCGAGATGGGCGCGCGGCGCTAGATGGCTCGATGTGGAAGCCCGATCGCCGAACGCGAATGGCTTGCCCTTTATGTCCGCAAGCTCCTTCACCGGGCCATCTGCGGTGGCGATCAGGATTGACTGGTAGTTGGGTTTGCCCTTATCGACGCCGACGCCGAAGGGCTCGATTTCCGGCGCCTTCGACTTGGCGAGCACGTAGGAGAACGGGCCGAAATACCCGACTTCGATGCGTCCGAACCGCATCGCCTCGATCATCGACGAATAGTCCGTGGTGACGATGATCTCGACGGGTTTCTTGAGCACCTCCTCAAGGTATTTCTTGAGCGGCTGTGCATTCTGAATGATGGTCGACGCGTTCTCGTCGGGAAGCAGCGCGATACGCAGCTTGTCCGGGTTTGTCTTGTCGGCGGCAAATGCCGGAGCGGCGAGCACGCAGAGCCCGGCCGCGGCCGAGGCAACGAGGAAGTTGCGGCGTTGAATCATCTGATTTCTCCATCCAGATTGAGGGCACGACTAAGCCGCTTTGGCCAAGCCTTTGCGTTCCGTCGCATAGATGCGATCGAGCGTAACTGACCCGAGTTGATCCGGCGCCCCTTCGAAAACGATGCGGCCTTGCGCGAGGCCGATGATGTGATCGGCGAACCGACATGCCAGATCGACCTGATGCAGGCTGACGATCGCGGTGATCCCGTCCTCGCGGCAGATCCGATGAAGATCTTCGAGCACCCTGACGGAAGTGGCAGGGTCGAGGCTCGCGACGGGTTCATCGGCGAGCACGATTTCCGGCTTCTGGGCCATGGCGCGCGCGATCCCAACGCGTTGCTGTTGTCCCCGGAAAGCTGATCGGCGCGGTCCAGCGCCCTGTCGGCAAGACCGACCCGGTCAAGCGCCTCCAAGGCCAGCAGGCGGTCAGCGCGCGGCAGCGGAAAAATCGACCGCACCACACTGTGCGCAGCAAGCCGTCCCGTCAGCACGTTGTCGAGCGCCGACAGCCGGCCGATCAAATGATGTTGCTGGAACACCATTCCAGTCCGTCGCCGATGCGTCCGCAACTGTGTGCGGCTGGAGAAGATCGATCCACGCCCCTCGACGCAAACCTCACCCGACGTCGGCCGCACGAGCCCATTGAGGCTGCGCAGCAATGTCGATTTTCCCGCCCCTGAAGTGCCGAGAAGAACGATGAATTTTCCCCGCTCGAACACGGCGGTAGTCGGCCGTAGCGCCACGACGCCATTGGGGTATGTAACTGTCACGTCCTGGAGCGATAACATCTCGAACCTCGCACCGTGTTCGGCGTTTCCGAACAAAATCGTTAATTGTTCGCTTCGTCCGACTATCAAGCGTCCATGACGTGAGGATGACACAGGCCTAAAGCAGGCCCGATGCCCTGCTGGCGGAAATGGTAGACGCGCTCGACTCAAAATCGAGTTCCGCAAGGAGTGCTGGTTCGATTCCGGCCAGGGACACCATCCACGTTCGCCAAAGCTTCGGCGGACCGACAAACGCAGCGTACAACGCGGCATATAGAAGTTCGCAGGCAACCGGTCCGCTAACGCGCATTGCCGAGGGCGCCACAGGTGTTCGGCGGCTGCGCTTCCGCGAACCGGTCACTGAGCCAGTCGACAGCGGCGCGAGTACTGGCCTGTGCCGCGCGGCCATGGCCTATGTTGGGCATGACCAACATTTCGACATTACTGCCTGCCTTGCAGAGTTCTTCGGCATATGTGCGTGTTACCTCTGGGCGAACGACGGCATCCTTGTCGCCTTGCGCCAGGAAAACGGGAATTTCAGGCGGCAAGGTCCCAGGTGTGTTCTTTGCGAGCAAGGAGCGCCAGGGTTCGATCTCCGCAGGGCTCTTCACGGACAGGAAGTACTGTTCGAGCGGTTTTTCGGTACGTTGTCGGATAAAAAGGTCAAGGGGGCCTTCGATGCATTCCTGAGCAAGGCGATTGATCGTCGGAATGGCGCGTCGATCGACAATTTTGTCCATCGGAGCGCCGTACACGCGCTGCCATGACCAGAGCGTCATAGCCGTGATGTTCTTGCCGCCAGCGGTATCGATATCGTCGGTCATAAGCTTGGCAAGGTCGGTGGCGGGCGCGGCCGCAGCCACGCCGAGGAGCCTCAGCTCCGCCGCGTAGGTTTTGGCAATTATGCCGGTGAAGAGAGCGGCCTGACCTCCTTGTGAATGACCCCACACGACGAAACGAGTGCCACTTCCGGCACCAGGCATCGTACTGGCTACCCGCACCGAATCGATGACCGCACGCGCCTCACTTGTGCCGACGAGATAAGGATGCGGTCCCGGCGTTCCCAAGCCTGGATAGTCGGTTGCCGCAACTACATAGCCGCGCTCCAACATCGATCGCAGTCCCTGGATCTGCTGAAACACGAAGATCGCGAGCGACGGCGCGCATCGTGGAACGATTCCTGTCGTAGGATGCGCCCAGGCCACGATCGGTCGTCCGCCTGGCGGAGGCGGCCCTTGCGGGACAACGACAATGCCTGAGACGAGGATCGGCTTGTCATCAAGCCCCGTTGAACGATAGAGAACGCGATAAGTTGCGGCGCCGAGCGGCGCACCGGTCATGATCTCCCGTCGAACAAGGCTGCCGGGTGGCCCGGCGGCAGCGGACGCAGGTGCCTGGTAAAACGAAGTCTGCCCAGCCGCCATGTCGGCGCCACCAACAAGCGCCCACGCCGCGGAAATGAAAATACCTGACAGGGTGTATCTCCGGGCGACCATCGAGCTACAACCCGTACAGGATCTTGAGCTCACCGCTTGCATGAATCATGATCATCGGCCCGTCGGCGAGCAGGGAGACGTTGTCGAGTTTCGCGGAAGTGAGACGTCCCTCCATGCGAAAGCCGTTCTTCAGCGGCCGCGTCAGCTTCTCGCTGGCTGCATCAAGCAAGTTATCGTAGGCCACGCCGTAGCTGACGCCGCCTTGCTCCTGCAGTTGCGTGAGTAATTGGTCGTCACCCAATAGCTGGCGGATCCTGTCCCTGATCGTATCGTCCGCGTCAAACTCGGCGAATCCGATCGTCTTCTTGTCGGTGTCGACACGGGGCTTCCCGGACAAGTAAATCCATTCACCCGCGGCGGGGTCGGGTTCGGAGGCCGCAGCTATGCGCAATCCGACAACGAGCTTGCCAGCGGATGGATAGATCTGAACATCGCGAATGGCATTGTTCTTCGGCAGCGCGGAGAGCGCCTGCTGGATTCCTCTACGCAACGTGTTGTAGCTGATGCGAACAGGCAAAACGAGTTCGAAGCTGCCGGGTGTACTGACATCGGTGCCGAGCGACGGCAGCGCTGTAGGCGAGGCGGCGGGCGGGGCGCCACCGATCACGGTCTCGGCCGTTCCGGCGAGTTCGAGTGTGCCGGACAGCGTCTTTGAGCTTGCACGGACGCCCGCGAACGCCGCGGCCCGGGGTGTCAGCTGGAGCCAGGTTGGAGGTTCGGCGGCAAGACTGATGGGTTCGAAGGCCTGAGCCCAGGCCTTTGCGGCCTTGTCACGTAAATCAATACGTCGCGCTGCGGCGATTGCGCGCGACCGAACTCGATCGAGCTGAGTCTTGATCCGGGGCTCGGCATATTCGGCAAGCGGGATGTCGCGGCCCAACACGTGAAGATATGGCGGCTCGCTCCATCGAAAGGAATCGCTGAAATTGAGATCGAGCGACCAGTCCTTGCGCAATTGTGGCCGCGCTTCGACCTCGACGGTTGCAGTTGCTTCCGTCTCTCCGTGAATGCGGGCAGTAAACCGGTTGGCGCCCTGTCCCTCCGCCACGCCGTGGATGGAGACAGCCCCGAACACACGGTCGCCTCGCCCGTAAAGCGAGACACCGCTGGTTCTTTCCACATAGCCCCAGACATCACAGTTTGCGCTGACCTGGAACCCGAGCACCCGCCGGTGCACGCAGTTGATCCGCTCGTCGATCGTTGCCAGGCGTTTCGGAATATCGCGCTCGATGGCCGCAGCCAACGCCGGCAGACCAAACTCGATTGTTGCCGAGATCCGCGACTGCGTGCGCATGACCGGCGCGGCATCTGCGCTCAGAGGCGGCTTCTCGGCCGCCGCGGCGGCGGACACGAAGAACACCAGGCCAAGCACACCGCCGCAGAGACGGACGCAATGGCTGGAACAACCGAGATATGTCCTGCCGCGTGTATCAGCTGAATCGGCCATGCCCGCCACCGCAGTTCACAGACGACATGCCGCATTTTCCAGGACCCGAGCTTAAGGATTTTCGTGAGGCCGCGCAACTAGAGGCTGCTTCACCGCGCGGCTGTCGCTGCGGTGCAGGGTGCCGGCACGGTCCGCATTCGTGCGCGCGCATGCAAAAAGGCCTGCATTGCAGGGCCTTGTTTTACTAGCAATAGCCGGTGCCGAAACTGTAGGTAACGCGCGGAATTGCGGTGACGGTATCACCGCAATTCCGATCTCACGCCTCCCGGTACCAGCTCGCGAGCTGCCACAGATCGTTGTCCCAGCCCGAGATATGCGCGGTCAGCTTGTTGCCGAGCGCCGCGACCCGGGTGCGGGAGGCGATGGGCTGGATGTAATTGTCTGTCACGACGAGGTCGTTGAGCTTGATGAACAAGGCCGCGCGCTTCACCGCGTCGAGCTCCCGTTCGGCCTGCTTGTAGGTCTCGTCATACTCCTTGCTTTGCCAGCGCGAGACATTGCGCCCCTGCCACTTGTTCTCCTTGTTCGCCACCTGCCACGACACATACTGGTTCATGAAGAACTGCGGATCGGCCTGCGGCATGGTGGTGTTGTACATCTGCGCATCGCAATAAAAATGCGTGTAGGTGTCGGGATTGGCGATATCGGAGGAGAAGAACACCGATCCCACCACCGACTTCAGTTCGACGTCGATGCCCGCTTTCTGGCACGCCTGCTTGACGATGGCCTGGGTCTTCTGCCTGGGCGCATTGATCGAGGTCTGGAACACGAACTTCAGCGGCTTGCCGTCCTTGGCGCGAATGCCGTCGCCGCCCTTTTCCAGCCGGCGGCCTCGAGGATCTGGTTGGCCTTATCGATGTTGAATTCGAATTTGGTGTTTTTCGACCGGAAGCGCTCCGGGTTGTTGAGGAAGTTCGCGGTAGCCCGCGCCGTGCGGCCATAGATGAATTTCTCGATCGACGCGCGATCGATCAGAAGATTGATGGCCTGGCGCACGGCCGGATCGCTGAACAGCGGATGTTTGGTCTTTATGCTGGCACGCTCGCCGTCGACCTCGACCGCGGGATCGGTCGAGTTGAGCGACATGAATTCGACATTGCCTGACGGCGTGATGTTGACCCTGCCCTTTCCGGCGGCTTCCAGCTTCAGCAGGATATCCTCCTCGATCAGCATGTTCCAGGCATAGTCGTATTCGCCGGACTGCAGCACCGCGCGCGCCGCCGACACCGCGTCGCCGCCGCCCTTGACCTCTACCTCATCGAAATGCGGCCGGTTGGCGACGTGGTAGTTGGGATTGATCTTGGCGCGGAGCATGTCGCCCGGCTTGAAATCCACGAACATATAAGCGCCGGTGCCGACCGGCTTCAGATTGTGCGGCGCCTCGCGCGACTTGGCGCCGACATAATCCTTGAACAGGTGTTTTGGGATGATCATGCCGTAGTTGCCGACAAAGGCATCGGCCCAGAACGGCGTCGGCTTGGCAAAAACGAGGCGGACGGTGAAGTCGTCGATCTTCTCGACCGTGATGTCCTTGTAGTTGCCGATCGAGACTGCCGCGGTCTCCGGCGTTTTGGCATACTCCCAGGTGAAGACGACATCATCGGCCGTGAACGGCATGCCGTCATGCCATTTGACGCCGCGTTTCAGCTTCCAGACCACCGAGCGGCCGTCCTCAGCCAATCCGTCATTCTCCTTGCCCGGAATCTCGGCGGCGAGGATCGGAACCAGATTGCCGTCGCCATCCCATCCCGCCAGCGGCTCGTAAAGATCCGGGAGCCTTCCTGGTCCTTGGTGCCGACGGCGAAATGCGGATTGAGCAGGGTGATGGCCTGCCAATACATCAGTTTCAGCACGCCGCCGCCACCGGCCTTGGTCGGCTTGTAGGGAAGCGCGGTCGCAGCCATCGCGACCCCGGACTGGCTCAGCATCATCCCGGCCATCGGCGCCGACAGGCCTACGGCGATCATTCGCTGGACAAAGGCCCGCCGCGACAGCCGGCCGGTCTTGACGTCTGCAATCAGGTCTCGCAGTTCCGGTTCTTTCATGGGGCCGACTCCTTAACTGTGCGGAATGCCGCGTCACTCTCGATTCCGGAAATGGATCAGGTCAGCGCGAACCTGTCAAAGCAGGATCCGGGCCATCCCGTCATGCCAAGCCCAACTGAGGCAAGGTGACGCGGCGTCAGCCATGGGGATTGCGGTGGGGAATTGCGGTGGCAGTGCACTCAATTCTGTTGCGCAACGACTACCCGGCGCATTCACTTTTGACTGCGCCGAAGAAGCCGCGCACCGATCTTCGCCTGGTCACTTCTTTCCGAACGAGCTGAACAGTCCGCCCAGCACCTTCGATGCGATCCCGCCCAGCGCGCCGAAGCCGCCGGTGGCGCCGATCACGCCGGTGATGATCGGGATCAATGTCGCCAGTGTCGAGCCTGAAACCGGCGCGGTTGTGGCGGGCGCCTGACCGGCGATCGCTCCCAGATTGAAAGGCAAACTGAGAAAGCCCATCGACTGCAGCAGCGTAACGATGCCGAGCGCGCCGGTTGAGAGCTGCACGCTCGGCCGCGACATGGCTGGCGCAAGCGGCTCGGCGGGGGCATCCGGTTTCTCGGTGCCTGGGAACGGCTTGCCGGTCAGCCGCTCATAGAGCATCGGCATCAACACCATGATGGGATCGACCGACGCCGCGGCGGCGCCCGGCTGCGGCGGCAGTATCGGTTGCGAGATGACCGGTGCCGGGACGGTGTTGACCGGCTGCGCGAGCACCGGCGCGTTCGCGATCGGCGTGACCGCCGGCGTCGTCGAGTGGCCTGCCTGTCGCAAGCACCGTCAGAAGCTGCGTGATGTCGAGTTGTTTGCCGGTAAGCGCCGACTGCAAAATCAGCGGCAGCAGCAGTTCGACGCCTTGGCCCGGCTTAGCAGAATCGGCGGCCATCGGTTTCTCCTTCGATAGCAACATGAGAATGAGCGGGAGCAGTTGCTGCAGGTCGAGCGCGGGCGGGCCGGCGGCCGGGCCCGTCTCCGCCACCGCGACGCCGGGCTTGACCGCCTCGGCCCCAAGGGACACGCCGAGCGCCGCCGCCGTCTCCGGCCCGACCGCGCCATCGACCACCATGCCCTCGGCTTCCTGGAAACGCAGCACGGCCGCTTGCGTGTTCAGCCCAAACTCACCGTCGATCAGGCCGGGATCGAAGCCCTTGGCGGCCAGCGCCGCCTGGATGCGCGCAACGACGGCCATGTCCATGTTCGGCGCGTCGACCTCATAGATGATGGCAGGCGGGTTGACCTTGATCGGCGCCGCGGCGCCATAGGAGATCCCGGGAATGAGAATGCCGGTGTGCCATCCGCGGCCATGCACCGTATCGGCCACCACGCCGTAGCGCCGTCCCTTGGCCTCGATAGTGCCGCCATTGCCGTCGCACACCGCAATGTGGCCCATCTTGCCCGGACCCGGTGGATAGCGAAGCACGATGCCACCGACAGTCGCCGCCGCCTCGTCGACGGAAACACGCTTGCCCAGCCGCTCAAGGTCGGCCTTCCAGGCGCCCGTATAGGCGTCTGCCTTGGCCGGCGGCGCGTTGTCGTCAACGCATCCGTAAAGCGTGCCGGCTTCCTGATAAACCAGCCATGAGACAAACTCGGCGCAGTCCCACGGACCATGCCAATGCGGATCGTCCTTCGGTATCTGCGTGTTGACGTATTGCTCGCCGATATGCGCGCGGGCACGCTGCACCAGACCGGCGCCCGACGGCACGCCGCTCGCAGGTGGCTGGACAACGGCTACAGCAGGCTGACTATCGAAGAAGGCGTCGGCGCTACCGGCCTTGTACATTCGATGTGCCTGGCGCCACTGCTCCTCGGTCAAGTTGTTGCCCTTGCCCGACTCGCGGCCCGCGATGGCCTTCAGCAAGGCAATCGCCTGCACGGGATCGTCGACTATTTCCTTTGTCAGTATGGCGTTCGGATCATAGCCGGGCACGCCAAAGCCGTGCGCGCCGGTCCACTTCGTTCCGGCTTCGCCGATCCGCATGCCGACATAGCTGCGCGACAAGAGATCGAAGTTGGAGGCGGCGCCGTTCACTGGCGAGGAAAGCGCGCGATCTTGTGGCCGCCACCGATGATGCCATAACCGGTCTGGCCGAAACGCGCGGCGCGTGCGCTGGGATATTGCGCGCCGGGATTGTTATAGCGGAACGATGCGACCTCGCTGCCTGCGACGTCGTCGCGATTATCAGCGGTTGAGGGGTCGGTAGACCTTTCGATTTGACCCATAGCGCGTTCCCCGTTGGTGTGCCTGTTGCCGGTTTCCTCTTTGATCGCTGCATCCTCGGCCTCGGTTTGCTGTTCATTCGCCGGCCCGTTTGCCCGGCGGTGCCGGGCACCTGTCGATGCAATTCGCTTTCAGCACGAACATCCGATCGCCGCAGCCAATGACAGCTCGCCGGTCGCCACCCTCAGCATCGATATTCGTTCGTGCAGCCGGAGGATCATTACTCACGGCGAACAGTGAGAGCTTACATCGTCCAGTAGTATTCATGTGTGAGGTAGCTAACAGTTGTGATGCTGGATCGCCGGACTGGTGCCGCTACTTGCGGCGATGGCTCGCGCGTCTGCTGCCGCAACGCATGAAGCTTCGGTTCGAACGCAACTGCGCTCGCCTACCCGTGAGATTTTACATACGCGGATTTCGGCTTTCACGGCCATCACCTGCAATTGAGTGCATTGGCACGGCAGTTCCCGGAGTTGTTGTCTTGACCGCACTCGCGTTTGTTACAACGATTGGTGATCAGTACTCCAAGTTCAGGAGCTCTCATGCCTTCGAGATCCGATCTGCCGCGTCTGAACCGGAGAGCTTTCGTTGCCGCGGCTGCCAGTGCGGCAATCTGCGCGCCGGCGCTGGCCCAGCATGCGGGCCATGGCACGCCGTCAGGCACAGCCCTGCCTGAAGCGGCCCCTCCTCCGACCCGTTCGCCCGGCTCCAGGAGGCACGCCGCATCACCTCACGACCGAGCAGATTGCCCAGCGAAAGGTGGAAAGTCCCGCGCCGAAGGGCCCGCAGGGCCGCTGGAGTCCCAAAGCGGCGTTGCCGCTGCCTCGAAGCGAAATGGCCTGGGCCACCGCCTGGGCGGGGCGCATGCATATTGTCGGCGGCTATGGCGAAGGACGCGTCGACCGCGCCTATCACCATGTTTACGATCCCGGGGATGACCGATGGTTCAACGCCGCGCCGTTGCCGCGCGGCGCCAACCACGTCGCTGTCGTGGCGGATGCCGGCCGGGTCTACGCGCTCGGCGGCTTCATCGAGCAAAATCGCAATCCGGATCCGAATGCGTTTGCTTACGATGTGGCTAGTGACAAATGGACGGCCATCGCACCGTTGTCGCGGTCGCGCGGTGCGGCCGCAGCCGTCGCGCTTGACGGAAAGATCCATCTGATCGGCGGCGCCGGAGCTCCCACCAACGAGCGCGCCAGCGTCGGTTGGCATGAGGTCTATGACCTGCAAACCGACAAGTGGGAAATCCGCAAAGCGCTACCTGCGGCGCGCGACCATGTCGGAGCAGTCGTCCATAACGGCATGATCCATATCATCGGCGGCCGCTTCAACACCTTTGAATACAACACCGATCTTCACCACGTTTACCTGCCCGTATCGGACACATGGAAGGAGCGCGCGCCGCTGCCTACGGCGCGTTCCGGCCACGGCCTCGTCGTCTATCGCGATCGCTTGTTCGCAATGGGCGGCGAATACGGCGTGCAGGACAAAGGTCAGATAACGCAAGGCGCCGTCTTCGGTCAGATGGAGAGTTACGATCCCCAGACCAACACCTGGCAGTCTCATGCGCCAATGACGACGCCGCGGCACGCAGTGGGCGCCACCACCATTGGCGACGCCATCTACGTTGCGGGCGGAGGAGCCGTAACGGGCGGGGCAGTCCAATCGTCCGTGCATGAGGCTTTTACGCTGGCCGTTTGACGGCGTCAGTCGCTGCCCGCGCCCAAAATCGGAAACGCAAAGTCGCGTGGCGACAGCAAAACGGGCGCGTTTCGGGCTCAACCCTTTAGCGCAACGGCTCCCTCTCCGCTGATCGCGCGGTCCAGGGCGTCGATCAGCATCTGAATCTCGATGAACTTGTTGCGGGCCCGTTCGGCCCTGTCGCGGTCAAAAGGCGCGGCCAGCACCTTCGCATGCGCGTCCCTGTCCTCAAGCATGCGCGCACGGGCTTTATTCAGCGTTTCAAGTCGCTCGCTCATTTCAGGCTTCTTTCATCAGTGATTGGCGCCACGCTGTCAGCGCGAGATCTCAGGGTATACCCATCCAGCCACTGATACCATCGATCAATGCCGCGTTGTCATCAGTCGAGCATACAACAAGCCGCATTGCTGCAGGCTCTTCGTCTTACCAGGCACGGCGGGCGGCAACGCGTCGATCAAGCGATGCGAGGCGCCGCATCCTGCGCGTCGGAAAAGCCGAACCAGGCAAGCGGCAATGCGAGGCCGCAGAGAAGCGCCATCGCAAGAAACGCCCCGCCTCCATAGCTCGCATAGAAGAATCCCGAAAACAGCGTCAATGCGGCAGTCACAACGCCGGAACCAAACGCGTAAAGAGCTTGGGCGGTTGCGGCCAAATGCACGGGAATGAGACTTCCCATCATACGCATGCAAGCGAGATGAAGCAGAGCGAAGGTCAATCCGTGCAAGGGCTGCAACATCGCGAGCACCGCGACGGAAGTCGTTACGCCAGCGATCGACCAGCGTATAATTCCGGCTGCGGCCGCGAGCGCAGCCGCGCCCCGCGCACCGAGATCGGTTGAGCAATGCCGGACCGATCAGAAAGAACACCATGACTTCTGCAGCGACGGCTTCCGACCACAGGACGCTTATGACGAAGGTATCTATTCCAGCATTGCTCCAGCGGATGACGGCGAATGCATCATGCATGGCGTGGCTGCCATAGATCAAAGCCGAGACGAGAATCAGGACTCGAAACCGCGCGATGCCAAGAAGTCGGTGAACCTCGCTCGCCACCTTTGATGCGCCGCTGTGCAGCGCCGATTGTGCTGCAACGTCGGGCACCAACGCGGTTGCTCCGGCGGCGACGACAAGCAGCGCGGCGTTCAGCCAGATCACGCGCGTGAGATCGGTGGGGCTTATGATCTGCCCGATGATCAGCGTGCCGCACACGAAAGCCGCCGACGCTGAACCGCGGATCCAGCCGTATTCGAACGGCCTTCCCGCTCTCTGCGGCCTGGCTGCGTTGACCGACAACGCGTCGGCGATCGATGTCGTCGGCGCCAGCGCGGCCGCTTGAACCAACGCCACCACAAGCAACAGCCAGAAGCCATCGGCCCACAGCAATGCAACGGCTGTTGCGGCCGCCAAGCCGGCGCAGGCTGCGAGCACAAGACGCAACGATTGCAGGAAGTCGGCGAACATCCCGACAAGGGGACCGGCGACAAGCCGCATCAACAACGCGGCCGCCAGGATGATGCCGATCTGCTCAGGCGTCAGCGCTCTGGTTTCGAAATATTTCGGCCAAAACGGCGAGGCCACGCCAAACGCACCATACAGCGCGGCGTAAAGAGCGATGTAGGCAATCGGCCCACTCACGCGCATTTCCAAGGTTCCCCCTCGGTAGAATTACGGGCGCGAAAACCATCGCGCTGCCGCACTTAATCCGCGAAATGTCCACATCCGACTTCTATCCGGCCGGCCATCACCCACCATGGATGGAAAGTTGATGCGAAATCTTTTCGCCGCTGTGATTGCTGTGTTTGTAGTCGCCGCGGATTTTGAAAGTTCCAATATCAAGTCAGTATGGACGGAACTACCTTTCGTCGCCGAAGCGCAATCGGAACCTGCCGCACCATCGAATTCCCACACCAAAACTGTGACTGCGTCGGCTGAATCTTCGCAAGGAGGGGAGGCAAAAAATGTTGCCGCGCCATCTGAGACGACGACAGCCGATGCCGCGGCTCATGCCGCCACGTCGATCAAGGAGGAACCCGCGGATGTGATCTGTGAAGCGGTCAAGGCTGCCGCCGAGGAACACGATCTCCCGATCGGATTTTTCGTGCGCCTGCTCTGGCAGGAAAGCAGGTTTCGTTCCGAAGAAGTCAGTCATGCAGGCGCGCAGGGCATTGCCCAATTCATGCCGCAGACGGCCGTCGAAATGGGTTTGAAAAACCCGTTCGACCCGCTGCAGGCGATCCCGGCGTCGGCAAAATTTCTTCGCAAGCTCTATGATCAGTTCGGAAATCTGGGGCTTGCCGCGGCAGCGTATAATGCGGGCGGCGGCAGGATCGAGAAGTGGCTGTCGCGCCGCAGCTCGCTGCCGAAGGAAACGCGTGCTTACGTCAAGATCATCACCGGCCACAAGGCCGAAGCCTGGACAGAGGAAGAGAGCACCGTCCACATGCCGACCGAGCTGCCGCATAAGGCGCCATGCGAAGGCGTCGGCGGCCTGGCACGGAAAGAGCAGATCGCCGCCGTGAATGTCGACCTGACGCCTTCCGCCAGCGCGCTGTTGCGCAAGGCGGAAGCCGGTATTGCCGAGCAAGAAGCATGTTGCCGAGAGCAAGAAGTACGCGGCGGTCAGGAAACTGCGTGTCGCAAGCTCGGCAGCTTTGCGTGCCAGTGCGGTATCCCGAAAGACAAAGGCCCGCGCTGTGCTGTTGGCAGCAAAGGGATCGGCGCGCAAAGCGGGAAACAATCCGTGGTGCGTCTTGCGTCAGCTTCGAACCGGACGAAGTCATCGCGGGCGGCGCGGGAACTGTAATTGTTGCCGCCAAACGAAAGAGGCCCGCGCTCGCGGGCCTCTTTGCTGTGAGCTTGCCGTCTCAGTACCAGCCGCGATAACCGCCGGTGCCGAAGCTGAAGCTGATACCGGGTCCACCGCCATAGTAGCGAGGTCCTCCGTAGTAACCGTACCGACGCGGCGCATAGTAACCGTAGCTACGATAGTACGGCCTGTAGTGGTGGCCCCAGTGGCGGTGACGCCAGTGGCGACGGTGCGAGCTGAAGTCGGTCGAGGATTGCGTAGCAATCCGGGACTGCGTGACATCCGTCGACGGTTTCGCCTTCACCGCATTATCGGCGGCGTAAGCGGCGGAACCTCCCATCAGCGCGGCGGCACCAACGGCGAACATGATAGCTAGCTTCTTCATCGTCGAACTCCAATGAACGTGTAGGAGCTAACCGATTCGACCTCGGTGGCGTTCCGGCGTGCGACATAAAGACCGCGATCGCTTACGTGAACTAATGTTCATGTTGATTAACGCGCATCACGCGCCGGAATCGCTGGCGTTGGGATAGAATAACTGTTCGCCGTTGATCTTGTAGTCGGCGATGGCCTTCTGGCCCTCCGACGAGACCAGCCAGTCGATCAACTGCTGGCCAATATCCTTCTTGACGCTCGGATGCTTTTCCGGGTTCACCAGCATGACGCCGTACTGGTTGAACAGCCGCTTGTCGTCTTCAACCGCGATCACGAGATCGCCGCGGTTCTTGAACGACAGCCAGGTGCCGCGGTCGGCGAGCACATAGGCGTTGGAGGCAGACGCCGTGTTCAGTGCCGCCCCCATGCCCTGCCCGATCTCCTTGTACCAGGGCCCTTGTCCTTGGCGATGTCGATGCCGGCGACCTTCCAGAGGTTGAGCTCGGCCTGATGCGTGCCTGATTTGTCGCCGCGCGAAATGAAGTCGGCGCTCTTCGCCTTGATCGCGCCGAGCGCTGCTGCGATATCCTTCGAGCCCTTGATGCCGGCCGGATCGGCCTTCGGGCCGATCAGGATGAAGTCGTTGTACATCACGGGGTAGCGCTTGACGCCAAAGCCTTCGGAGAGAAACTTTTCCTCCGCTAGCTTGGCGTGGACGAACACCACGTCGGCGTCGCCGCGGCGCGCGGTGTCGAGCGCTTGTCCTGTGCCTTGCGCCACCACCTTCACGTCGATGCCGGTCTTGGCCTTGAACATCGGAAGCAAGTGGCCAAACAGGCCGGAGTCCTGCGTCGAAGTGGTCGAGGCCACCACGATCGATTTGTCCTGCGCGAAGGCGTGGCCTGCGAATACGAGGCTGGCGGTCACCGCAATCAGCAAACGGCGCGTAAGCATGTTCATTTGTTTTCTCCCATCAAACCAGTAATTCGCCCGCGAGGAACGTTTTGGCCTCGGCGGTTTGCGGCCTGTCGAAGAACGACGCAGCCGTGGCGGTCTCAACGATGCGGCCACGGTGAAGCATGACGACGTCGCCGGCGAGCCTGCGCGCCTCGCCGAGATCATGGGTCGCCATCACAACCTTGATGTTGCGTTCGCTGACGGCGCGGATGATGTCTTCCACCGCCTTGGTGGAAACCGGATCGAGGCTCGCGGTCGGCTCGTCCAGGAACAGTACCGCCGGATCGCACGCGAGCGCACGCGCAAGCGCCAGCCGCTGCTGCTCGCCGCCGGACAACCGGCGTGCGGCGCGGTCGGCCAGTGGTCCAAGACCGACCAGTTCGAGCAGCTGGATGGTGCGGCGCGCATGCTCCGCGCGCGGGATGCCGGCGGCGCGCAGCGCGAAGCGGATATTGGCGGCGGCGCTGCGCCGGAGCATCGCCGGGCGCTGAAACACGATCGCACGTCTGAGCGGCGGGACATGTTCCAGGCCGCCCCAGGTGATGCGCCCGCGCGAAGGCGCGAGCAACCCCATCGCCACGCGCAGCAGCGTGGATTTCCCCGAGCCGTTCGGGCCGATCAGCACCGTGGGCGCGCCCGGCAGCAAAGTAAGCGCGATATTATCGAGGATCGTGACGGCGCCTGCCGCAACCGTCACGCCATCGAACACAATCGGCAACTCTTCGGAAGGCGCACGCATGGTCATCCCGCCAGTCGCTCGCCGGCGCGGCGGGCGGTCCAGGCCAGCGCGTTGACGGCGATCACGATCGCGATCAGCACGAGGCCGAGGCCGACTGCCAGCGGCAGGTCGCCCTTGGAGGTTTCCAGCGCAATCGCCGTCGTCATCGTGCGGGTGAAGCCTTCGATATTGCCGCCGACGATGATGATGGCGCCGACCTCCGCCGCCGCACGGCCGAAGCCGGCGAGCAGCGCCGTGACGAGGCTGAAGCGCGCATCCCAGATCAGCGCCGTGACCCGCCTGATAGGGCCGAGATTCATCGCGGTGAGTTCATCGCGATATTCGATCCAGAGATCCTCGATGGTCTGGCGCGTCAGGGCGGCGATGATCGGCGTGACCAGCACGGTCTGCGCGATGATCATGGCGGACGGCGTGAACAACAGGCCGAACGCGCCGAGCGGCCCGGAGCGCGACAGCGCCAGATACACCGCGAGGCCGACCACGACCGGCGGCAGACCCATCAAGGCGTTGAGCATGACGATGACGCCCTGGCGTCCCGGGAATTTCGTCAGCGCGATCCAGGCGCCCAGGGGAATGCCGATCAGCGCGGCCAGCACCACCGCCGACAGGCTCACATAGAGCGACAGCCGCACGATGGCGAACAGCGCGGGATCGCCCGAGAGCACGAGTTGAAGGGCTGTTACGTCGTTGGGCATGGAAATTCCGCTTTGGCAGACACCTTGCGCAGATGGTTCCGATATGGTCAATTGCCGTATTATCTGCATTTATATGCATATAGGTGCCTATGCCTGAGCTCCTCACCACCGACGAAGCGGCCGAATATCTGCGGCTCTCGGAGCGCAAGCTCTACGAGCTGGTGGCGGAGCGTGCGGTGCCCTGCAGCAAGGTGACGGGGCGCTGGCTGTTTCCCGCGCAGCGCTCGACCGCTGGGTGTCCGCCGGCCTGATCGCGCCCGCCGTGCTGGCGCAGGTGGCGGCGCCGCCGATCGTCGGCGGCAGCCACGATCCGCTGCTGGAATGGGCGCTGCGCGAAAGCAATTCCGGTCTCGCCAGTCTCCCCGAAGGCAGCGAGGAAGGCCTGCGGCGGCTGACCCGAAGCGAGGTGATGGTCGCGGCCATCCATCTGCATCGGTTGGATGGCGATGACGAAACCGCCAATCTTGACGCGGTCACTGACGCGCCGGGATTGCACGATGCGGTCGTGCTCGGCTTCGCACGGCGCGAGCAGGGCATTGTCGTTGCGCCCGGCAATCCTCTGGGCTTAAGCGACATGGCCTCGATCGTCATATCGCGGGCGCGCATGGCGCAACGCCCCGCAGGCGCCGGCGCGCAATTGCTTCTGCTCGCGCTATTGGCGCGCGCCGGCATCGCGCTCGACGACCTCAAGCTGGCAAAGCCCGCCTTTCCGACCGGACCCGATATCGCCCAGGCCATCCGCGCGGGCCGTATCGATTGCGGGATCGCGACGCGAAGTGTGGCGAAATCGGCCGGGCTAGATTTCCTGCCGCTCGCCTGGGAACGCTTCGACCTCGTGCTGCGGCAGCGCGACTATTTCATGCCGGGGCCGCAGGCGCTGCTTGACTTCATGCGTCAGGCCGTACTGCGCGACCGCGCGGCCGAACTCGGCGGCTATGATGTCGCGGGTGCCGGCGTGGTGCGGCTCGTGAATTAGAGGATATCGATCGCCAGCGGATCGCCACCGCCGCGCCACCAAATCGCCTAACGACTCAACGACGCCTATTGCAGCGGGCCGCGGGCAGCAAGGGAGGAACCGATGGATACCCCAACGTCTGCCGCACTCGACGAGAAAACCTCTCCGCCGGAGCAGGCTCTGGCGACACAACCCAGCAAAGAGAAATCGAATCCCTCCGGCCCGCTGGAGATCAGCGCCGAACGATTCAACACGTCCGTCGCCCGGTTGACCACAAATTCGATAGACGAACTTCACAAGTTGGCTTTCGAACTCCAAAAAATGCAAGAGTTCCTGAAGTCCGAGGTCGACAGCGTGCAGCGCCAAATCGATAGCGCGGTGGCCGGCATTAATATCATCGTCGAAACTATTGGTCCGTGGAAAAGCATGGCGGGCTCACAAACACTTCCATCAGGCACTCGCAATGTCCGCGCGGGAGGACCGGCGGCCAACATTGAGCAACGCAATCGCGTCGGATAGCAACGGAGAGGTGCCGCTCAGCGATACTGCTGGCTGCGGTGGACTCCGGATGCATCGCATTTCCTAACAATGCCATTCTCAGTGCAGGCACTGATGGAGCCGCTCACGAAAGCATCGGCAGGTTTATAGACCTCGTCGTTGATAGTTTGTTCAAAGTCTGCACCTGCGTCGCGGTTGATCGCACCAAGGACAGCGAGCAATATGTCCGCTGTCGGATGTGGCCGGATGGAAGCCAAATCAATCGCGCAACAGCACGGCCTCCCGAACGGTCCGGCTCGAGCCTAAGACGGAGACGAGCCCCAGCGCCATCAGCAGCGCGCCAAGCCAGGTTGCCATCCAACCCCGCCCGTCATCGGCCGCCTCGGCGATGGGAAAGGCGACCGGCGCGGCCGGAGGCGCGGACGCGGCAACGGCGCTGCTGGCGGCCGGTGCGGCCGCCAGAAGCGCCTCCACGTCGACCTGGCGCTGCGTGCGGTGGTCGGGCGTGAGCTGATCGGTCGCGAGCTTTTCGATAGGTGCCGGCGGCACGAAGGCCCCGGCCCCCGTAGCCAGGACGGAAGCGGCATCAGCCACCTTGAGCTTGGGCGCCGGCCGCATCGGCTGAGACGTTTCCGCCGGTGCGGAGCGCTGCAGCTCCGCACGCGCATCCGCGACCGCCTTTCGCTTGCGCCGCGCGGCCTCGTTCTCTTCGGGAGCGGCGACACGAGGCTTCGCGGCGCGATAACGAACCTGCTTCTTCACCGTCGCGGTCCCCTCAGCGGCCTGGAACCAGCATTTGCGGTGGCCGTCAAAACGATACACCCAGTGCTGGCCGGCCGCCGTCGACTTGCCGGGCCGCGGCAAGCACTCCTCTTCCGCGGCAGCGGGCGGAGTGGCTTGCCGGGGAGCGACATTGAAGAAGTCGGCAAAAGGATTGGAAGATGCAGGCGAAGTCGGGAGACCTGCGAGAAGGACAAAAGCGGCGAAGCAAAATCGCAAATGACCGGACATGGAAACCCCCGGTGTTGCGCCCCCGTGAGCACGACCTTTCGCCGTGACCTAGGTCGCAATGCGGCTCAAATCAGGCAACGCGGTGGATTCATTCAGGCCCGGAAACGAGTTTCGGACCCGCATGCTGCTTCGTTCGAGAACGTCACGTTACCGCCGCCCCGGTAGCCACGCGACATAGCCGGCCTCGCCGAGCCGCTTCATCACGTCCTCCAGATGCGCGCGGTCCCTCGTCTCGATCACGACTTCGAGCAGGGTGCCCTTGGCCGGCAGGTCGGAGAACGTGCGCTGATGCGAGACCTCGATGATGTTGGCGCCGGCTTCGGCGAGTAGCGCCGAGACGGCGGCGAGCTGGCCGGGCCGATCGACGATGTCGATGGCAATCTGCGTCAGCCGTCCCTCGCGCGCGAGTTCGCGGGTCAGCACGGAAGCGATCAGCCGCGTATCGATGTTGCCGCCGGTCAGCACGAGGCCTACATTGCGCCCGGAAAAACGCTCCGGCGCCGCCGGCGCCGCTGGCGTCAGCCCAACCGGCACTTTGATTTAAATCAATCAGGTGTCGATTGGCACCGATAGCATCAACCTTTCAAGTAGGCCATTGGAGGGTAGGATGATGAAAATCCATCGTAGCGCCCTTGCGTCTGCAGCAACTCTTCTTGCGCTGAGCGTCTCGGCATTAGCTCAGCAGGTCACGGGCGTTCCGGGTGCGCCGGGCGCCACCGCCACGATCACCGGCCAGCAGCTCCCGCCACCTCCTCCAAAGTTCGGCGGGGTCATCAACGAGAAAGCCGCGGATTCGAAGTCGTGGTGGGCTCCGCGCATCGTGCCGCCAAAGGGCGCGCCCAACGTGTTGCTCATCATGGTCGACGATAACGGCTACGGTGCACACAGCACCTTCGGCGGCGTCATCCCGACCCCGGCAATGGATCGTATTGCCAACGCTGGGCTGCGCTACACGAACTTCCACTCCGCGGCGCTCTGCTCGCCGACGCGCGCCGCGCTGCTCACCGGCCGCAACCATCACGGGGCGAGCTACGGGGTGGTGGGCGAGGTCGCGACGGGCTTTCCGGGCTATGACACGATCATCAGGAGGGACACCGTCGCTATCGGCCGAATCCTGAAAGACAACGGGTACGCGACCGCATGGTTCGGCAAGGAACACAATGTGCCCTTCTTCCAGAACAGCCAGGCCGGGCCGTTCGATCTATGGCCGACCGGAAGCGTGAAGGGGTTCGACTATTTCTATGGCTTCGTCGGCGGCGACGCCAGCCATTGGCACCCCAACCTGTTCCGCAACACGACGCCGATCTATCCGTTCCAGGGCAATCCCGGCTGGAACCTGACCACGGCAATGGCGAATGACGCCATCCACCACATCAAGCAGAACAAGGAGCTCGCGCCCGGCAAGCCCTGGCTTGTCTATTACGCACCGGGCGGCGTGCATGCACCGCATCACCCCACACCGGAATGGATCGACAAGATCAGCAAGATGAAGCTGTTCGACGAGGGCTGGAACAAGCTGCGCGAAACCATTTTCGCCAATCAGAAGCGGCTCGGCATCATGCCTGCAAACGCGCAACTCACGCCGTGGCCGAAGGAGCTGCCGCAGTGGGATACGCTGGGCGAGGCCGAGAAGAAGCTCTTCGTCAGGCAGATGGACGTTTATGGCGCCTACCTCGCCTATACCGATCACGAGGTCGGGCGGGTCATGCAGGCGGTCGCCGATCTGGGCGAATGGGACAACACGCTGATCATCTACATCTCAGGCGACAACGGCGGGAGCGCGGAAGGGCTGCTTCATGGCACGCCGAATGAGTTTACCAGTTTCAATGGCGTTCCTGTGCCGGTGAAGGACCAGTTCCTCTGGTACCCGTTCTGGGGATCGGAACGGACCTTCCCGCATTATGCGGCGGCTTGGGCGTGGGCGACGAGCACGCCGTTCAAATGGGTCAAACAGGTGGCATCGCATTACGGCGGGACCGCGCAGGGCATGGCGATGTCGTGGCCCGCTCGCATCAAGGACGTGGGCGGCACCCGTCGGCAGTTTCATCACGTCATTGACATCGTACCGACCGTGCTCCAAGCGGCCGGCGTCGGAACGCCCGACACGATCGACGGCATCAAGCAGCAGCCCTTCGATGGTGTGAGCATGGCCTACACCTGGGACAAGGCGAACGCCAATGCCCCGTCATCCCGCAAGACGCAGTATTTCGAGATGCTCGGCAACCGAGCGATCTATCACGAGGGCTGGGTTGCGGCCACGACGCCCGCAACTCTTCCCTGGGAATTGAGCACCAAGACGCCTCCGGATGTGATCACCGGCTACAACTGGGAACTCTACAACATGGAGGAGGACCCCACTCAGTTCAACGACCTCGCGACCAGGATGCCGGAGAAGCTCAAGCAGATGAAGGATCTGTTTTATTCCGAGGCGAAGAAGCACAACGTACTGCCGCTCGACAATTCGACACTCGCGCGCTGGAACACACCACGCCCGAGCCTTACGGCGGGGCGAACTGAGTTCACCTACACGGGCCCGCTGGCCAGCGTGCCGGCCGGCGCCGCTCCCGATATCAAGAACAAGTCTTACGCCATTACCGCGGAAGTGGAGATTCCCGAAGGCGGCGCGGAAGGCATGATCGTCACCCATGGCGGGCGTTTCGGCGGTTACGGCCTGTTCCTTAGTAAGGGCGAGTTCGGCGTGGGTCGCGGCAAAGTGGTGTTTCTCTATAACCTGCTCGACCTCAAGCGCACGACATGGGAAGGCCCCGAGTTGACACCCGGCAAGCACACCATCGTCTTCGACTACAAGCCCGAGGACCCGGGCCTGGGCAAAGGCGGCACCGGCGTGCTGTCCGTCGATGGCAAGGAAGTGGCCAGAAATTCGATGGAGCACTCCACCCCGATTACGTTCCCGGAGGACGAAACCTTCGACATCGGTCAGGATACCCGCACCCCGCTGGCACTCATCGAGTATCGCTACGATGTTCCGTTCAATTTCACCGGCAAGATCAACAAGCTGACCTTTAAGCTCGAGCCGGAGCAGACCACGGGAGGAAAGCGCTAACGACCCCTCTGGCCGGAGCCATGTCAAACGGCGGGACCATGAAAACTGCGCTGATCGTTGCTGCTGTCTGTGAAGGCGCAACTGGGTTGGCGCTACTGATTGCTCCTTCGTTCGTCGGGCAGATGTTGCTCGGTGAGCAGCTCGTTGGCGTCGCGTCGCCTGTAGCGCGCGTAGCTGGGATGGCGCTGATTGCCCTGGGGGTCGCTTGCTGGCCCGGCCCGCCGCTCGCCGGGATGCTGGTCTACAGCGCTTTGGCCACGCTTTATCTGGCCTATCTTGGTCTCGCCGGTGGGTTTGCCGGCTTCCTGTTGTGGCCGGCGGCCGCCCTGCACGCGATCCTGTTGGCTTTCTTGATATCGGCTTTTGCAGAAAACAGGGCAGCGAGAGCGCCATCTAATCAATCGCGGAATTGAATGCGGCATGGGAGTTGCCCACAGTGCGATGCCGGAGTTTTACGCGAACCGGCGCCCATCCCGGATCGGGTCCGGCGACATGCTTCGCTTGAAAACGCTAGGGACGCTCACCGCCTTCCCGGCAGCCACGCCGTATATCCGGCCTCACCGAGCCGCGTCATCACCTCGTCGAGATGCGCGCGATCTCTTGTTTCGATCACGACTTCCAGCAGGGTGCCCTTGGCCGGCAGGTCGGAGAACGTGCGCTGATGCGAGACCTCGATGATGTTGGCGCCGGCTTCGGCGAGTAGCGCCGAGACGGCGGCGAGCTGGCCGGGCCGATCGACGATGTCGATGGCAATCTGCGTCAGCCGTCCCTCGCGCGCGAGTTCGCGGGTCAGCACGGAAGCGATCAGCCGGGTATCGATGTTGCCGCCGGTCAGCACGAGGCCGATATTGCGCCCGGCAAAACGCGCCGGCGTTGCAAGGATCGCGGCGAGACCCGCTGCGCCGGCGCCTTCCACCACGGTCTTTTCGATCGCGATCAGCATCGCCACCGCGCGCTCGATCTGGTCTTCGGTGACCAGAACGATGTCGTCGACGAGATGGCGGATGATCTCGGTGGTGATCCGGCCCGGCACCTTGACGGCGATGCCTTCGGCGAGCGTGTCGCCGCGCATCGGCAGATGCTCGCCCTTGATGGCGTTGTACATCGAAGGATAGAGCTGCGCCTGAACGCCTATGATCTGCAGCTCCGGCTTCAGCGATTTGGCCGCGACCGCCATGCCGGAAATCAGCCCGCCGCCGCCGATCGGAACCACCAGCGTATCGAGCTGCGGCACGGCAGCGAGCATTTCGAGCGCGATGGTGCCCTGCCCTGCGATGACATGCGGATCGTCGTAGGGGTGGATCATGGTGAGGTTCTGCGCCTTGCCATGCACACGCGCGAACTCGGCGGCCTCCTCCAGCGTCTTGCCGGAAATGACGATCTCGGCGCCGTGACGCCTGGTGTTCTCGATCTTCACCATCGGCGTGCCCACGGGCATCACGATGGTGGCGGGAATGCCGAGCCTATGTGCGTGATAGGCCACGCCCTGCGCATGGTTGCCGGCCGACATCGCGATCACGCCGCGCCGCCGCTCGTCCGGCGACAGCGCCTGCAGCCGGTTGAGCGCGCCGCGCTCCTTGAAGGTCGAGGTGAACTGCAGGTTCTCGAATTTAAGCCAGAGATGGCAGCCGCAGATCTCGCTCAGCGTCCGACTCTGGTCGCATTCGGTAACGATGACCGAGTCGCGGATCGCAGCCGCCGCGGCTGTGACATCGCTGGGCGTGACGGCAAGACCTGCTTCGGAAGCGTGCTGGTCCGGCGGGGCGTTCTTGGGGGCTTTCGGCATTTCGGGAGCCTCGTTGGGAGGCAATCGTATAAGCTTTTTCCGGCGGACGCGCCTCCTCCGAATCTCGTAAAAGTCCCGCCCCATGAACATGGGTGTCGCAAAATGCTCTCGCGGCGTTACACTTGCGAGGGTCGCAGGGACAGGCGGCCGGAGTTTTCAGATGAATTCATTGAACGATGAGCCGAAGGTGGAGGCCATCACGGTGGTGCTGGTCGAGGACGACGCGCCGACGCTTTGGCGGCTGCAGGACGCGCTGGCCAAGGCCGGATATCAGGTCAGGGCCGCCGGCACGCTCACTGAAGCCCGCGCCTGTCTCGCGCAGGGCGCGCCAAAAGTGCTGCTGACCGACCTGCAACTGCCTGATGGCCACGGCGTCGACCTGATCCGCGAAACGCGGCGACGCTTTCCCGACACCGAGATCATGGTGATCTCGATCCTCGGCGACGAGGAGAGCGTGATTTCGGCGATTACCGTCGGCGCGACCGGCTACCTGCTCAAGGACGCGTTCCCGACCGATATCGCCGCCACCGTGCGCGATCTCGTCGCCGGGCACTCGCCGATCTCGGCCTCGATCGCGCGCTTCATCGTGCGCCGGACCCAGAACACGCCCGAGCCGCCGCCCGGCCCCGCGCTCAACACCGCCAAGCTGACGCCGCGCGAGATCGACATCCTCTGGGGCATCGCCAAGGGTTTCAGCTACGCCGAGATCGCCAGCCATCTCGGCCTGTCGCGCCAGACCGTGCCCGGGCATATCAAGAACATCTATCGCAAGCTCGAAGTTCATACCCGGGGCGAGGCAGTGTTCGAGGCGGTCCAGCAAGGCTTGATCAAGTTGTGAACGACCACGGCGAGGACGCGACGGCGGAACAACTGCCCGGCCGCGAGCGGCGGCGGCTGCAGACGTCCCGTCTCGTCCAATACCTTTTGCTGCAGGCGCTGATCGCGGCCGCATGCATCTTCGCGCTGCGGCAGTCGCTGCCGGAGCCTCCGGCCGAATATCAGGTCACGGCGTTCAGGCTCTCGGAAAGCGGTACTGATCGCGCAGTGACGCTGCCGTATTTTTCACCGCTGCGCCACGCGATGAACGACCCGCCGCGCTTCGCGGGACAGTTCATCCGGCCGGCCAGTGAGGCCGCACGGGCCTGGTCGGTGTTTCTGCCGCGCTTCACCAACGGCGTCGAGGTCACCGTCAACGGCGTCGTGATCCTCGACAGCCGGCGCGACCCCGCCGCCAACCGTCCCGACCGCAACACGGCGCAGATCGCGGTGATCCCCGCGTCGGTGCTGCACGACGGCGCCAACGACGTTTCGATCAGGTTGTTCATCTGGGGCCCGATCTCCGGCTTCCTGGACCGCATCTGGGTCGGCCCGGACGAGCTGTTGCGTCCGAGCTATAATCTGAGAACGCTGATCTTCGTCACCTTGCCGGTGGTGTTCTCGTCGTGGCAGGCGATCCTCGCGGTCATCCTGGGAATTATGTGGGTGATGCGGCGCCATGAGCCGGCCTATGGCGTTCTGGCCGCAGCAATGGCGGTGGGTGTCGGGCAGGCGTTCCTGCAAACGCCGATGGGCGAGACGCCATTTTCCCGGCTCAACGTGATCCTGATTTCTTCGGCTCCGATTGAAAGCGGGCTGGTGCTGACATTTGCGCTGCTGTTCGCGGGCTGGAAATGGCAGCGCTACGGCTGGATCATTTTCATTCCCGGCGTGCTGCTGGCGCTGGCCGGCCTGTTCGGAAACCAGGCGATGGTGCGCGCGCTGTTCCTGTATCTCGCCGTGCCGATGGTTGGCGTCTCCCTTCTCATCATGGCCGTCGTCACCGCCCACTCGATGCTGAAGCGGCGGAATGTCGCCAGCCTGCTGCTCGGCTGCGCGGTCACCATCATGCTGACCTGCTGGATCGTCGACCTGCTCTCGGTGTTTGGCGTGATGCCCAACCGCATCTTCACCGCGCGGCTGTCCTATTCGGCCTTGCTGGTGGCGATCGGCGCGGGGCTGACCTGGCGGTTCGCGCGCGCACTGAACGAGGTCGACGGCTTTGCCGGCCGCCTGGTCACTCAGGTGCGCGAGGCGGAAGAGAAGCTGAAGGCCAGTTTCGCCCGCGAGGAGGAGCGCGCCCGCGCCGCGGCGCTGGCGCGGGAGCGCACGCGGCTGATGCGCGACCTGCATGACGGGCTCGGCGGCCAGCTCGTCAGCATCGTGGCGCTGAGCGAGCGCGGCAATGGCAGCGCGGGAATCGGCGATGCGGCGCGCGCGGCGCTGAAGGATCTGCGCCTCGTCATCGATTCGATGGACGACATCGGCGGCGATCTGATGCTGGCGCTGGGCTCATGGCGCGAACGCGCCACGGCGCAGTTGCGTCCGCATGACATCGCGCTCGACTGGCGCGCGGTCACGGCGCAGGGCCTGCCGGTGCATCCCGAACTGCGGCCATGGCACGTCATCCAGATCGTGCGGCTGCTGGACGAAGCCGTGACCAACGCGGTCAAGCATGCCAATGCGCGGCGGATCACGGTGAGGATAGAGACGCTCGCAGGCGCCGATGGCCTCGATCGCGGCTGCATCACCGTCGAGGACGACGGCAAGGGTTTTGAGATCGCGGCTGATGGTGCGGCAGCGGGCGCGATAAAAGCGGCGCGCGGCTTGCGCAACATGCGAAGCCGCGCGGCGCGCTGTGGCGCGGAGCTGGAACTGAGCTCCTGCGCCCAAAGGACGGACCAAGGGACTGATCAAGGCACGCGCGTGAGACTGACATTGCCCCACCGCTTTCCCGACAGCGACGGCGCTGCCGGTTGACTTTTGGCTCAGCGGCGGCCGACGCGATTGACCGGACCGCCGCGATTCATGGGGGTGCCGGCACGGACGCCGACGCCGGGAGCACCGACGCCGACACGGGCGACGCCGACGACCGGTGTAGCGACCACCGCTGCCGCGACCGGCGTCGGCCGCGCCACGCAGCCCTTCGGTACACCGACGGTCTTGCAGTAAACCACCGCGGCCTGGGCCGAACCTGCGCCCAGCGCAAACGACGCCACGGCCGAAAACGCCGCAAGCGTCAGACCAGCACTCAGCCAACCTGTCTTTTTCAACATCTGTCATCTCTCCCGAATTGGGCGTGCAGCTCTTTGCGATGTGCCGATCGGTCACCGCAGCCGACGCGAGATGTACATGCTCCATGAGGGCCTGCAGCAACATCCCATGAAAATGGTGTGGGCGGGCGCGCAAGCTTTGCAGGGCCGATTTCCGAAGCCATGAACATGGCATGGACCAAGGGCGCAACCTCGACGAGCTTCCGCGCGCTTTCAACCCCATGATTCTCGTCGAAAGGTGACCATGATGAAATCAATCCACGTCGCAGCCGCCGCGCTGATCCTGTCGCTCGCCGCCGGCTCGCTTGCCCAGGCGCAATCCGGACCGACCCCCAGGAGCAGATGGCCTGCCGTTCGGATGCCGGAAAATTCTGCGCCGAACATGTCGGCAAGCCGCCGCAGATGAATGCCTGCCTGAAGGCGAACAAGGCGAAGCTGTCGGATGGCTGCCGCAAGGTAGTGGAATCGCGCGGCGGCTAGCGGATCATCCGGGAGAAGTCGTTACCGGTTTTCTCTCGGGACAAACGCAAAGCGTTTGCCGGACATCATGTGCAAATAGAAACTGGAGCGCGATGACGTTTCAAAGTCATCACGCTCCAAAGTGCAGTCGCGATCGCCGGAAGAAAATCAATCATCCTGATCGAACAGCCTGATCCGGGGTATTTCGCTTCGCGCCGGCTCGGCGAAGATGTCCCTTCTCCTGGGCTCGTAGAAGAAGTCCCTTGGCTCGCCTTCTTCCCGGATTCTAATTCGCCGCGGCTCGGTCACTTCCCGGACTCTCTTCGACCGCCTCGAGTTCCTGCTCACGGGGCTGCTTCAAGCGGCGCTTGTCTGCCCATTGCTGGCGCCGCTCGGCGCGCCGCTTTCGGCGTCCGCACGTTTGATGTCGGCGTCGCGGGCCCTGGCGAAGGCGTCCCGAGGCGCGGCAGCTTTTTCGTCGGCCTGGTCGGCGGGCTTTGCAGGCTGCGGCGGTGGCTGTGCGGGCTGCGCGGCCGCTACATTGTTGGTGGGCTTCTCTTCAGCAGGAGGGGCATTAGCGGCAGGGGCGCTGCCGCCTGTGTTTGCGGCTGGGGCTGTTGTTGCGTCTGCGGCTGTTGCTGCTCCTGGGCGGGCGCGGGAGCGGGATTTGTCGCAGCCGCATGCGGTACCGGCTCCGCTGGTGCCGTCGAGACGGTTATCGGTTCCGCCGACATCCTGCGTTCCAGCTTGGAGACCGTCTGCGAAGACGGGCTGACGATGTTCGCAGCCAGATATCCTCCGCCGAGACCGACGCCGACCGCCACGATCACGGTTCCCACGCCTGCAAAATAAGCCGTAGATGTCCGCATGGTTCAGCTCCCTCATCCACGCGGGCAACGCGTGGCATGGGTCGATGTTCCGGCAGGCCATGGTGAGGAAATTGGAACCGGCGGCGCTGCAATCGCAGCGCTCGCCGCTCAGATCATCGCGGCGACTTTTTCCAGGCCGATGATGCGGGCGAGCGAACGGACTTCGCTCTTCTGGTCTTCACGCAACTGGAACAAGAGCGGCATCGCCGCCGATTTCAACTGCTGGACTTCTGCGGATTCGGGATCGATCGGCACGCCTGCTGCAGCCGGGTTGGCCTGCCGGCCCGCGTGAATCTTGCGGGCGACGGCGCGCAGCGCGCTTTCCACGGGCGGCCAGTAGGATTCCTGAGAGGCGGACAGTTTCAGGCGGTCCTTGATGCCGGCGATCTGGACGTCGCTCAGGAGCGCGTAGTTCTTCTGCTGCGGCTGGGGCTTGGCAACGGCCCTGGGCTTCGGCGGCGCCGCAGGCGATGATGCCGCAGGCGCCGTCGGCGCGGCAGGCGCAACTTCCTTCGGCAGCCCGATATCGACGGGCGCGGTCGACGCATAGGCCTGGCGCAACGGCTCGCTGAGCGCCGCGGTGGTCTGCGGGGGTTCGTAGGCGGCCAGCGCGTAGCTCACGACTGCAAGCCGGTCCTTCTTGTTTTCCTTGTTCGAAACCGGCGTCTGGACGGCCGCCGCAGAAGCCAGTTGGGGCGGCGCTGAGGGTACGCTGTCGCGGCCGAGAATGGCGGTGGCGGCAGCGCCGACTACGAGAAAACAGATCAGCGCAACGATGGTCATCGTTTTGGTCAAAAAGGTCTCCATTACCGCCGACGTTTGGCCCTTTTGCCGAAAACTGGACGACAATTGAGGCGTTACGATGCCAATCGGAGCCGTAACGCGATCAAAAAGCTGGGAAATCGTCCCGAAACGAGCCGGAATCAGGCCGCCGCGGCCAGTTCGTAGGCCTCCTGGATGTCGGCAACGATATCGGACGCCTCCCACAGGGCCTCGGGGGCGACCGCCTGCAGGGTGACGGTCCAGTTGCTCTTGCGGCTGCGGGGCATGCTGACGACTTCGAATTCGATACCGCGGCACAGCGGGTGCCGATCGAGCGCAAACATCACCCGCCGGGAGATCTCGTGGAGGGTCGCCGGGGTTTTGGCAGCAAGATACTGATCGAGATCCATTCCACACCCCTTCGATTTGCCGTCCGTCCGACCGTGGCGGCGGACCATCCTCTGGGGCTATTGTTGGGGCTGATATGGTTAACGGCGCGTTAAGGGCCGCACCGCGGCAGACGGTGGAAGCGGAACACGGGGCAATGGCGGGACCGATACCAGCGACGACGATGGCCGCGGCCGGTCCGTCAGTCCGCGCCCCGCTGGCGGCGGCCGCGCTGGTCTCGGCGGTCACGCTGTCGGTCGCGACCTTCGAATTGGTGATGGCGGACTGGCCGTCCGGCTTCGTCCTGCTCGTCATCGTGCCGCTGGTGGCGCTCGTGTTCTGCGGCGGTGCGCTGTGGTCGGCGACGTTGCTGCTGCATATCCGAAACGCCGGCGCGAAGTTTGCTCTTCCTTTCCTGATTTACGCGCTGACGCTCGCCGTTCTCGTTTATGCGCCGCTGCAGCAGATCGCCTTGCAGCAGAATTTCTACTGGCATCGGCAGAATCGCGAACGGATCGTGGCGCGGGTCGAGTCCGGCGAACTCAAGCCGAACGTCAGCCACAACAAAAACCTGATCGCGCTCGGAGAGCGCGAACCCAATGTTTCCGCGCGAGGCAATGACATCGTCGTCGATGAGACCGAAGAAGGCACCTACGTGCTGTTTTTGACCTCGCGCGGCCTGAAGCACTATTTCACCGGCTTCCTGCACGTGCCGCCGGGCGGCGATCCCAAAAAGTTCTTCGAGTTCGAGGACAAGCCGCCGAGCCGGCTCGTCCGCTATGACGGGGACTGGTATTTCGTGGCGAATTAGGACGATGGCTTGACGCGCATCGTTCCTCGCGGCCATCCGCCTGTAATCGTGCCGAGCGCGATGCCGCCGATGATCAATGTCATCGCCAGAAACAGCGACGGCTCGATCGGCTCGTTCAACATCACGGTGGCACTGATGATGCCGAGCAGCGGCGTCGCCAGCAGCCACAGCGAGGTGGTGACGGCGGGCAGGCTCCGGTTCACCATCGTCATCGCCCAGTTGGCGAACGCCGTGCAGACGATCCCGCTATAGAGCAGCAGGGCGGCGAGACGGATGGTCCACACGATGCGCGGCGCGCCTTCCGTGATCCAGGCGATGGCCGAGAGCAGCACGGCCGCCAGCAAGACCTGCCAGAGCACGAGCTGGAAGGGCGTCGAAATCCATTTGTGCGCCCGGACGTAGACGATGTTGCCGGCCCAGCAGAACGCGGCAAGCAGAATCAGGCCGCTGCCGAACAGCGCGTTGCGGTCGTCCCAGTTCAGCGTCTGTGGATTGAAGATGACCGCGAGCCCGGCCAGACCGCAGCCGATGCCGATTGCGCGCTGTCGCGTGATGGGCTCCGACAGAAACATGGCGGCACCGATCGCGACCCATAGCGGCGTGGTATAGCCGAGCACGATCGCCCTGCCCGCCGGCACGAACTGCAGCCCGGCCGCCACCAGCGCCGAAAACGCCACCAGGTGCAGGACCGAGGTGCAGAACACGACCGGCAGGTCGCCGCGCCTCGGAATGATGAATTGCCCCTGCGCCCACAACATCGGCGCCAGCATCGCGGCGGCGATCATGCAGCGCAGTGCCGTCGCCCACAGCGGCGGCACGTCCTGCACGATCATCTTCGTCACCGGCCAGCTGGTCCCCCACGCCAGCACGACGCCGGCGAGCAGCACCGCCGCGCTGCGGGTTGAAAGTCCACTGGCCATCTCGAACGCGTCCCGTCATGAGCCGATCCGGATTGCCTAGCCTCTCAACTGGCCCTAATAGAAGAACCAGTCTTGGCAAAATGACAGGGCCAGTTATGGACGAGCTGTTGCCCGGAATGCTCCATTTGTCGCGTGACGGCGGCGACACGCTGATGCGTCAGCTCACTGACCAGTTGCGAGGGCTGATCACGGGCGGACGCCTCGCGCCCGGCCAGCGCCTGCCATCGAGCCGGCAGCTGGCGCAATCGCTCGAGGTGTCGCGGAACACCGTCTCGTTCGCGATCGAGCAATTGGCTGCGGAAGGCTATCTGAGCCTTTCGGCCGGCCGTCGCCCGGCGGTGGCCAAAGGGCTGGCGCTCGACGGCGGCAAACCGCCATTGCAAGGCAACCGCGCCGCGGCCGGCCGTTTGAAACCGTCATCCTGGGCGCGCGGCCTGCACATCACGAACTGGCCGCCGGTCCATGCCGGGCGTCCGCGGCCGTTTCAGCCGGGGCTGGCGGATGAGCGGGAATTTCCGCACGACCTCTGGAGCCGCCATCTGCGGCGCGCGGCGCGCAACGCATTGTCGCGGCGTGACAGATCCATCAACCATCCGCCGCTGCAGCAGGCGCTGTTGCAGCATCTGGCGGTTCATCGCGGGATCAAGGCAAAGCAGGGCCAGATCCTGATCGTGCCGACCGCCCAGGCTGGCCTGACGCTGGTCGCCAATGCGCTGCTCGAGCGGAGCGATCACGCCTGGATCGAAAGCCCCGGCTATGGCGGCGCCCATGTCGCGCTGCGGGCCGCCGGCGCCATCGTCTCCGCTATTCCACTCGACGCGCAAGGCATGACGGTCGGCTCCCGCAAGCACGCCCCTCGCCTGATCTTCGTCACCCCGTCGCACCAGTACCCGACCGGGCGGCTGATGCCGATCGGCCGCCGACTCGAGCTTCTTCGTTATGCCGACGCCGCGGGCGCCTGCATCATCGAGGACGACTATGACGGCGAATTTCACTACGAAGCGCGCCCCGTGGCCGCGTTGCAGGGGCTCGCGCCGTCGCCACACATTTTCTATCTCGGCACATTCTCGAAATCGACCTATGCGGACATCCGCATCGGCTACCTCGTCGTGCCCGAAGCACTGATCGATGTGTTCGAGATCGCGCAGCGGCACATGGGCATGTTGACGTCGATGACGATGCAGGAGGCGCTGGCCGATTTCATCGGTTCAGGCGCCTATCTCGGCCACATCAGGAGAGTGACGCGGCTCTACAAGAGCCGACGCGACCGCATGCTGCAAGCGCTAGCCGCGGAAGCCGGCGACCGTCTCAGCGTCGAAGCCCCGGCCGGCGGAATGCAATTGCTGGCGCGATGCCGCGGGCCGGCGAACGACCGGCAATGGTCGGCGCGGTTGCTCGAAGCCGGCGTCGTCAGCCGTCCGCTATCGAGCATGCTGTATCACAAGACGAATGAGCACGGCCTGTTTCTCGGCTTCGCGGCATGGAATGAAAAGGAGATCGATCAGGCCGCGCGCATCCTCGGCCGGATCGTTCGCTAGAACTTATGGCCGTATCCGCGGCGAACTAGCCGGCCGCCCGCCTCGGCGTTGCATTCGCGGCTGTGTCGGCGGGCGCCGGCACCTGCATGAGAATGGTTTGAGCGGTGGGCGCTATTTCCACGCCGCACTCCTGGAATCGCCGCTTCATGCGGCGGTTGAATTCCCGCTGCACCGGCCAGCGGCCGGCATCGCTGCAGCGAGATCTGGCCGACGATCGAGGCCATCGAGCCGTCCACCTTGTCGACGCCCCACAGTTCGAGATCGCCGCGGATCAGGTGCTGGAACTCCGGCTCGCGGCGCATCTCGGCGACGATGTCCTTGAGTATCTCCCCGGCGCGGTCGGTGTCTTCCTTGTAGGACACGTTGACGCTGACGGCCGCATTGCCGGCGCCGCGGCTTGAATTGGTGATCGTCGTCACCGCGCTGAACGGCACGATGTGCACCGAGCCGTCGCCGGAGCGCAGACGAAGGGTGCGGATCGATACATTTTCCACCACGCCTGACAGGCCGGACAGCGTGACATTGTCGCCGACCTGGACGGTATTTTCGATCAGGAGAAACAGCCCGGTGATGAGGTCCTGCACCAGCTTCTGCGAGCCGAAGCCGATGGCGATACCGACGATGCCGGCGCCGGCGAGCAATGGCGCGACGTTGACGCCGATTTCGCTCAACGCGGTGAGGCCGACGACGATGACGATCACGCACAGCAGCGCCGTTCGCAGCATCGGCTGAAAGGTACGCAGCCGCGCCGCGCGCGCGTAATGGCCCTCGCGCGAGAGCGCATTGATCTTGCGATCCAAGAGCGCGTTGCTGACTTCCCAGATCGCCGCCGCCGCCAGCGCGGCGATGCCGACGGTCATCACCGCCGACAGCAACCGGCTGCCGATCTGGCCGCCATAGAACCAGACGATGGCGTCGACGCCCCAGACCTCCAGCAGCGCAACGAAGCCGATGAAGGCGATCACCGCCGAGACGATGTTGCGCAACAGCGGCAGATAGCGGTTGGCGCGGGTCTCCAGACCCGGGAAGCGGCGCAACAGATCCGGGCTGATGCGAAAGCCGCGATCGATCAGGCTCAACACCAGGATGGTGGCGAGACGCATGATCAGCACGACCGCGATGGTGCCGACGAAATATTGCAGCAGCAGTGCGTAGCCGTTGCGGATGTTCAACGCCCACACCGCCCACAATGCGAGGTCGAGGGCGATCGCAAGATAATGCCAGAGGCCGGCGACGCGGTTGCGTATCCTGGCCGCGGCGCCGACGCTGCCAGCGGGCGCGCGAATGGCGTCAGCGACGGGCCTTCGGCATTGCAGGATGACGACGACGACAAAGAGGTGCACGACCAGCATCACCAGACGGAGCAACGCGGCGTAGCCGGCGCGATGCAGGCCCAAAAGCAGCGCGACATTGGCGAAGGCTATCCCAGCGACGGCGACGGTGACGATGCGCCGCGCCCATATCTCGATATAGGCGGCGGTCTCGGCGCGAACGCGAAACAGGCCGAAAGGCCCGGCCAGCGCCCGCTCGACGCAGATCAGCGCGCGCGACAGCGCATAGGCATTGACGACCGCGAGGATCACGAGCCGGGTGGTTGAGAGATCGCCGATCCCGGTGCCCAGCAACGTCGTGGCGACCCCGATGAAGACGAGCACCGGAAGCAATTCAAGCGCGAGACGTCCCAGCACGAAGGGCAGCCGGACCAGCGACTGCCAGGTGCGCGCCAGGCTGAGCCGCCGCTGCTGCAGCTTGGGCTCTGCGACGACGTCAGCGGCCGACGATGGCGGATCGACGATCGCCAGCGTCTGCACCGGGGCACGCGCGGTTTGCGGAAGGCGAGCCTCCAGAAGCGCTACTGGCCGCTTGATGAGGCGGAACACCAGCCACTCGGCGGCGAAGGCGCACATGAACACCAGCGCCAGTTTCCAGGCGATATCGAGTAATTGTTGATAGGCGGACGGATCGTTGGCGGTCCGTAGGAACCAGTAATAGAACGCCCGATAGTGCGTCAGTGTCCGCGCTACGTCGGCAACCTCGCGCGAGATTTCGCCGACCTGTTCGGACACCGAAAGCAGGAGCTGCGCGCCAAGGCTGTCCGCCGTGAGCGGTATCGCGGATTTCGGCTCCGGCGCTGCGGCTTGCGGTGAGGCATTGGCTATCGCGCGCAACGTCTCGATCACTTGCGCGCGCTTCTTGTCGTCGGAGAGCGTATCGAGCGCCCGCTTGGCCTGATCTGATGTCAGCGCCTCGGCGTTGCCTGCGGCAGGGGCAGCCGGCGCAGCGCCGGGCTGCGCGAGAGCCGGGAAGGCATACAGGGCAACGGCCAGCAGGATCGAGGGAAGGAACTTGTGCGACACGAAGGCCTCGCTGAATAAAATGCGCCCGACGGCGAAACCGGGGACGGTCTCGCCTTCGCGCATGCGTCATGTCGGATTGCCTGTTTTCGCCGTCATCTTGTGTCGGAAGTTTGCCATGGCGGCGGTTTTCTCTTGGTATTTACCGCATCGCAGCCATGCTGCAGCGCCTACTCGGCGGGAACTTCGCAAACCGCGGCAAGATGAAAGGTGCGAAAATGTAAACGCCCTAGCCGAGTCTTACACGCGCGGCGGCCGCACGATATTCCGCGAGCGTGCGCGCCACCATCTCATCGACGGACAACACCTCCGTCACGCCCGAGACGGAATGGCCTGCGCTCCAGATATCCTTCCAACGCTTGGGGCGGTTCTCGCGCGCGCCGATGTCGATGTCCTTGCCGATATCGATTGCGCCGCGGGGCGGCAAATTATCCGGGTCGAGGCCGGCCGCCTCGATCGACGGGCGCAGCATGTTGGTCTGCAATCCCGTAAACGCTGGCGTCAGCAGGACATCGTCGGCGGTGCTGGTAACCAGCAGCTCCTTGTACCTGATGTCCGCCATGCTCTCGCGCGTGGCGATGAATTTTGTGCCCATATAGGCGAGATCGCAGCCGAGCGCCTCGGCGGCGCGCAACGCATGGCCGTCGGCGATACCGCCCGCCAGCACCAACGGCCCGTCGAAGAAGGCACGCACCGCGCGCACGAACGCGAAGGGATTGAGCCAGCCGGTCTGGCCGCCCGCGCCAGCCGTCAGCAGCACAAGCCCGTCCGCGCCCGCGGCAACCGCACGCTCGGCGTGGCGGATGGAGGCGACGTCGGCGAACACCAGCGCGCCGGCATCATGCAGCGGCCCGATCACCGGCGCCGGCGATCCGACCGACGTGATCACCATTTCGGGCCGGTGCCGCAGCAGCACCTTAAGATCCTGCTCCAGCCGCGCATTGGAGCGATGCACGATCAGGTTCGCGCAGATGGGCGCCGACGGTTTGCCGCTCGCATCCGCGTGCGCCTTCAGCCTGATGTCGATATCCGTCAGCCATTCGTCCAGTTGTTCGGGACTGCGGCAATTCACCGTGGGAAACGAACCGATCACGCCGTTGCGACACGCGGCTACCACAAGCTCGACGCCCGACACGAGAAACATCGGTGCCGCGATCAGCGGCAAGCTGAGGCGGTCGCGGAAGCGCGAGAGGTGGTCGATTGCTGGCAAAGTGTTCTTCCCCGCTTGAGCAGACTTCTTGTTATGCTAGCGTGCCGGAACATTGGCACGAGCGAAGGCCAATTACAAAACAGGCGGGAGAATAAGAAATGAGCAATCCGCTCTACGCGTTTCCGGCGGCATGCGAGCAGACCTTGCGGGCGCTGGCGCGCTACCCCGAGCGGACCGCGTTCAGCTGGCCGGGCGGATCGATCACCTATCGCGGCGCGACCGACATGATCGGCCGCATCCAAAGCGTCTTCATGCAGCTGGGCCTTGAGCCCGGCACCCGCGTCGCCTTTCTCTCCGCCAACCGCGCCGACACCTGGTGCGCCAGCGTCGCCGCGCAATTGTCGCGGTTTGCGATCACCTGGCTGCATCCGCTGGGTTCGCTGGACGATCAACTGTTTCAACTGGAAGATTCCGAAGCGCAGATGCTGGTGGTCGACGGCGTCACCTACCGCGATCGCGGCGGCGAACTCGCTGCGCGTACCACAGGTTTGAAAACCGTCTTTACGCTCGGCCCCGCCAGTTACGGCGTCGACCTGCTGCAGGCGATCGAAGCGGCAGGCAGCGCCACCGCGCGTAACTTCGCCGGCCCCGACGATATCGCCACGCTCAATTACACGGGTGGCACGACCGGCAAATCCAAGGGCGCGCTGCGCCATCACCGTGAGTATGGCGGTTGGGCCAACGCGATCCTGGCCGATTTCGAAATTCCGGAAACGCCGCGCTATCTGACAGTGGCGCCGATCAGCCATGTCGCGGGGACCAAAGTGCTGCCGACGCTGATGCGCGGCGGCACCGTGCACATGCTGAAGGGGTTTGATCCCGAAGCCGTGTTCAAGACCATCGAGCGCGAGCGCATCAATTTTACGCTGTTTGTGCCGACGATGATCTACGTCATGCTCGATCATCCCTCGCTCGACAAAACCGACCTCTCCTCGCTCGAACTGTTGCTGTACGGCGCGTCCGCGATGTCGCCGAGCCGTTTGGTGGAAGGCATCGAGCGCATCGGGCCGGTGTTCTCGCAGCTTTACGGCCAGACCGAATGCTATCCGGTGTCGGTGCTGCGCAAGGCCGACCACGATCCCAAGACGCCGGAGCTGTTTTTGTCCTGCGGATTTCCGATCGCCGTATGTCAGGTCAGAATTCTCGACAATGACGACCAGGAGGTCGCCGCCGGCAAGGCCGGCGAGATCTGCGTTCGCGGCAGCCATGTGATGGCCGAATACTGGAAGCGGCCGGATACGACGGCGGAAACGCTCAAGAATGGCTGGCTGCACACCGGCGACATCGCACGATCAGACGAGCGCGGCTACATGTTCATCCTCGACCGCAAGAAGGACATGATCGTCTCGGGCGGCTTCAACATCTTTCCGCGCGAGATCGAAGATGTGTTGTCGCAGCATGCGGATGTCGCGATGGTCGCCGTGGTTGGCGTGCCCGACGACAAATGGGGCGAGGCCGTCACCGCCGTGATCGTGGCGCGCGAAGGCGCCCGGCCGAATGCGGACGAACTGATCAACCTGGTGAAGGCGAAGAAAGGCTCGGCGCACGCGCCAAAACACATCAAGTTCGTTAGCGAGTTGCCGATGACCGGCGTCGGCAAGGTCGACAAGAAAGTGCTGAAGGCCGGCTTCTGGGCCGGCCGCGAGCGGATGGTGGGGTAGGCCTCACACGGTGGAACGATCGTGTCGCGGACGCGGAGCGCGCGCAGCATCCGGGACACGAAAGATTCCTCAACCGGCCATCCGCCTCTCGATGGCCGCCTTCGCCTTGTCGAAATTGTTGGGCACTTCGATGTCGACTTCGAGCGTCGAGACGGTCTTGCCCCGCTCCAGCTTGACAATGACCTTGTCGGGATCGAGCTGTACGTGTTTCGACACCACCGCGAGAATCTCCTCCCGCAGCGTGACGAGCAGGTCGGACTGGCCGAGCAGCCCGCGCTCGTGCGCCAGCAGAATCTGCAGCCGCTCCCGCGCAACCGGGGCCGTCGGTTCACGGCCGCTGAACAGCCGCAGCAGCCTCATGCTCATGCAGCCCTCCGACCCAGTAGCCGATCCATGAAGCCCTTGCGCTCGGCCGGCACGACCATGGCGACTTGCTCGCCCATCAGGCGGCGTGAGGCGTCGATATAGGCGCGGGCCGGCGCGCTATCGGCATTGTTGAGCGTCACCGGCGTGCCGACGTTGGACGCCTTCAGGACATCCTGGCTCTCAGGGATGATGCCGAGCAAAGGTGTCGCGAGGATTTCCAGGATGTCGTCGATATTGAGCATCTCGCCGCGCGCCGCGCGCGCCGGATCATAGCGGGTGATCAGCACGTGTTTTTCCACCCGCTCGCCGCGCTCTGCCCTCACCGTCTTCGAATCGAGCATGCCGATAATGCGGTCGGAATCCCGCACCGAGGAAACCTCGGGATTGGTGACGATGACGGCCTCGTCGGCATAGCGCATGGCGAGCGTGGCGCCGCGCTCGATGCCGGCTGGGCTGTCGCACAGGATCCAGTCGAACCGGCTCCTGAGCTCGGCGACGACGCGGCCGACGCCCTCGTCGGTCAGCGCATCCTTGTCGCGGGTCTGGGAGGCCGGGAGCAGCCAGAGATTTTCCAGCCGCTTGTCGCGGATCAAGGCCTGCGGCAGCTTGGCGACGCCCTGCACCACGTTGATGAGGTCGAACACCACGCGGCGTTCGGCGCCCATCACGAGATCGAGGTTGCGCAAACCGACGTCGAAATCGACCACCACGACACTTTGCCCGCCCTGGGCAAGCGCGGCGCCGAGCGCGGCGGTAGAAGTGGTCTTTCCAACGCCTCCCTTGCCTGAGGTAACGACCAGGACCTTGGCCATACGTGATCTCCTTAGCCGGTTAATTCAGCGGGGTAATTTTCATGGTGTCGCCCTGCAGCCAGGCTTGCGCCGGGCGGTTGCGAAGCGAGATGTCGATTTCTTCTGCAGTCTGGTAGTAGCCGTCGATGGCGAGCAGCTCGGCCTCGATCTTCTGGCAGTAGATCCGCGCATTGGAATTGCCGTTGACGCCCGCCATCGCGCGGCCGCGCAGCGTCCCGTAGATGTGGATCGAACCGCCGGCGACGATCTCGGCGCCGGAGCCGACCGAGCCGAGCACGGTGACATCGCCCTCGATGAAGACGATCGACTGCCCCGAGCGCACCGGGCTATCGAGCAGCAGCGAGGTCGGCTTCGGCTTGGCCTCCGGCTCGGGCTTCTGCACCGGCTCGTTTCGCGTGATCACGCAGGCGCGGCCGCCGGTCAGCAAGGGCGGCATGTTCGCCGCCAGGCGCTCTTCGTCCACGCCCTCGATGCCGAGGACGCGAATGCTGCGCTCGTTGAGGCTGCCGACGAGATGAGCGATGGCGGAGCTGGAGAGGTCGACGGCGGCGAGATCGAGCACGATCGGCTTGCCGACGAAGTAGCCCGGAGAGCGCGCGAGTGTGGCGTCGATCTCGGCGAGCCATTCCACGATCGGCACGACGGGGCTGAATACGAACGCGACATAGGAACGGCCGCGCAGCCGGACCAGTTGACGCGTGGGATCAGCTCGGACGTCCATGATGTTCGACTCGCCTTTCTTATTGAATGGTTAACAATCGGCCAACTTGGTTAACGAGTAATTAATGCGACAACCCGCGCCACGCCCAGAAAACAGCGCAACTGACGGCGAATCTGGCGCATTTGTGGCCGATTCTTGCTGCTGACCGCGAGGAATGCGCGCCAAAGCCTTTGCAAACAGGGGTCTCGTGAGTTGTAGTTAACAGGAGCTCAACTTACTTTTGTCACGTTTCCGACCTAAATTTGTCCTCGCGCGGCTCCAACAAACTTATGCGTGCTGGCGGACTCCTGGGTCTGGCAGCTCGTTCCGTCGGGCAGACGGACATTTGCCGGCAGGGGGCTTAAGGCAGTGGAAGCCGTGGGGATGGTGTGTTCGCGAGACATGAGCTCGCAGGCAGGTGTCGTCGGACGCTGGGACGACGCCCTACATTTTGATTCAAATCTTCCAGCCAAACTTAGCAATAGGTCGAGGAGGCGCGTGGATTCCTCCACGCACATCTTCGAGAGCCTGGCCCTCCTGTCCGACAAGTCCGCAGCCGTTATCGCCGCCAACAAATCCGCCGCGTAATCCGCCAAGTGTCATGAGGAGTAAGCGTATGAGTAGTGTGAGTGAGCAGGATCATCTCAATCCCCGCGATCCCCTGTACTACGCGCCGCGCTCGCTACGTGAGCGGTCGGCGACGCGCAGTGCAAGCCCCGAGACGCCGTTCTCTCCGGTGTCCTTCGACTCCCAGCTCGAGAGCGCGGTATCGGATGCGCTGCGCCATCCCCTCGATCCCGAGGTCATGCACGAACCCGACCTGGAGTCGAAGAAGGCATTGTGGACCATCGCGGCGCGCTTCGCCGCCGCCATCGGCGTCGCGGCCCTCGTGGCGCTGTTCTTCGTCGTCGCCGTGCCCGGATCGCGGCAGAGCGACGGTGAGCCGTCGACGTTCACCAACGTCGCACAGTCGATCAAGAACGCGCTGTCTCAGTCCGGAGAGGCTTCGCCAAAGCCTGCGATCAACGAATTCCAGGCCCTTCTCGCCTCCACGCCGCCGAGCGCTCCGGCGGCATCCGAGCAGGACAGCCAATTGCTCAAGCAGTTCATGCAGTGGCGCGAGAAGCCGGATCCGGCCACGCCACAACGCACCAACCCATAATCGAGACGGAGGGCTGACAATGCCTGAGAACCGACTTTCGGCGATCTTGTTCTCAAGGGAGTCCGCCATGACCTCGCTCCGCATCACCTTGCTGGTCGGGGCCATGCTGCTCGGCATCGCAGGCAGCGCGCAAGCCGCCGGCGACATTACGATCGTACGCGACCTTGCCGGCCGCGTCGGCCCCGTGATCGGCTCGGCACAGGCCTGCCGCGACATTGCGCGTCCCCGCATCCAGACCATTGTCGACAAGTTTTCACAGGTGATCCGGGAGGCCTCGTCGAACGAGGCGGAGCGTTCCGATCTCACCCAGACGTTCGATCGCACGGTGGCCGAAGGGCGCGCCGCCGTGACCTCGGGCAGGGTCGATTGCATTCGGGCCGATCGTCAGCTTGCCGATCTTGAACGTTCGATCTCCGGACCAAGCCTCTCCAGCGTTATCGGTCCGTCGCCAGCCGCCGCGGCGACCGCCGCGAATGCAGCGACCGCGCCGACAGCCAATGTCCCGGCCGGCCCGCTGCCGCGCGGCATCGGCGAAAAGGAAATCCGCTTCGGCATCGCAGCCCCCTTCTCCGGCTCAGCCCGCGAGCTGGGACGCCAGATGAAACTCGGAATCGAAACCGCCTTCAACCGGATCAACGACGCCGGCGGCGTGGACGGCCGGATGCTCAAGTTGTTCGCCGCCGACGACGGTTACGAGCCCTCGCGCACCGGCGAGGCCATGAAGCAGCTCTATGAAAAGGACCAGGTGTTCGGCATCGTCGGCAATGTCGGCACCCCGACCGCGGCGGTGGCAATTCCTTACGCGCTCGAGCGCCGGATGCTGTTCTTTGGGGCCTTCACCGGCGCCAATATCCTGCGCAACGATCCGCCCGACCGCTATGTCTTCAATTATCGCGCCAGCTACGCCGAGGAAACCGACGCGGTCGTCCGCTACCTCGTCAAGATACGCCGCATACCGCCCAAGCAGATCGCGGTCTTCGCCCAGCAGGATTCCTACGGCGACGCCGGATTTGCGGGAGTCGCAAAGGCGTTTCGTGCGATGGGCCTCAACGATAGCGGCATCCTGCGGCTCAACTACGCGCGAAACACCGTCGACGTCGAGGATGCGATCAACCAGTTGAAGCTTGCGAAGCCGCCGATCAAGGCCGTCGTCATGGTGCCCACCTATCGGGCCGCGGCGAGGTTCATCGAGAAGACGCGCGATCTCTTTCCCGGCATGATCTACACCAACGTTTCGTTCGTCGGCTCCACCGCGCTTGCCGAAGAACTGAAGCTGTTGGGACCGCGTTACACCAACGGGGTGATCGTGACGCAGGTGGTGCCGGCCGTATCGGGCTATTCGTCCGCCGTACTCGAATACAAGAACGCGCTCGCCAAATACTTCCCGGGCGAGGCGCCCGACTATGTGTCGCTCGAGGGCTATGTCGCCGCCAACGTCCTGATCCAGGGCATCAAGCGGGCCGGACCGCAGCTCGACACCGAGAGGCTGATCGACACGCTGGAGACCATGCGCAATCTCGACCTCGGTCTGGGGACCTCGCTCGGCTTTGGCCGCTCCGAGCACCAGGCCTCGCACAAGATCTGGGGCACGGCACTCGATGAAAGCGGACGCTACCAGCCGCTCGATCTTGAATGATCAGGAAGCCGCGATCCCCGTGATCGCGGCCTCCTTATGCCTGATGTCTGCGGTCATCGTTTTTCAATGACAAGACTTTGGATGGCGCGGCCGAAATAGCCGCGCGCATCGGCGAGCCGCGCCATCGATAGCCCCGCACCGTCGGGACCGATCCAGGATTCGGCATCGAGCAATATCCAGTCGCCGACCGGCTCTCGTGCAAAATTCACGGTGAGATCGGCGTTGAGAAACGTCCATTCGCGAAAATCCAGCACCGCCGAGGTGCCGTTGCAGAAATCCGCCGCCGCCATCGCCCGCATCGCCTGCGAGACCGGGGCGCCTTCCACGATCGGCCGGTCGACGCGGTACCAGATCGCGCCGGGACCCGGCGAGCCGAACCGGCCGCGGGCGGCGCGCAGCGACATGCCTGATACGAACGGACTGGAAGAAAAATCCGCCGGCTCGACGCGCGATTGATCCGGCCCCGGAAGCTCGACCGGCAGGATCGCAGCCTCCGGCGGCAATTCGTGCGCCTGCACCTTGATCTTCAGCACGGTCGCGCCGACCACGACGACACCGCCGGCCAATAATCTTACGGCGCAAAGCTGGATTTTGCGCCCCTCGCGCAAAACCTCGCTCTCGATGGTCAGCGGCGCCACCGGCACGGGGCGCATCAGGTCGACGGTCACGCGGGCAACGCGCATCGCGACCGGCGTCGGAATCCGCTCCGCCGCCCACACCGCCAGCGCCGCCGGCGGCGAACCGTGCTGCATGCTCGGGTCCCATGGTCCCGCAGCAAAGGGGCTGGTGACGACGTTGTTGCCGTCAACGCGAAAGATGGCATCCATTAATGAGAGGTCCTGTCGATCAAAGGGAACAGCTTCTTGCCTGCTCCGGCGGAACGAGTCGAGGCCGCGGCGGGCAGATCGCCCCGCGCCATTCGCAAGAGACGGAGAGCAGGACGGCGTTCGTCAAATGAAGGCCATGCCGCCATTGAGGACGATGGTCTGTCCGGTCATGTAGCCGTTGCCGAGCACCATCGCGACGGCTTGCGCCACTTCCTCGGCCTGGCCCATGCGGCCGAGCGGGATGTTGCGCGCGAGATCGGTGCGGCCGCCCATCATGTCGGTTGCGATCAGCGACGGCGCCACCGCGTTGACGGTGATGCCTTCCTGGACGAGACGCGCCGCGTAGCCGCGCGTCAGGCCTTCCATGCCGGCCTTGGAGGCGTTGTAGTGCACGCCGATAGCGCCGGCGCCGCGCGCCGCGCCCGACGAGATATTGACGATCCTGCCCCACTTGCGCGCGCGCATCGTGGGCAGCACCGCCTGCGTGCACAGGAATGCCGATTTCAGGTTCACCGCGACGGTACGGTCGAAATCGTCCTCGGTCAGATCATCGACGCCGCGCACGATCGCCATGCCGGCATTGTTGACGAGAATGTCGATCGGGCCGAGCGCGGAAGCGACCTGCTCGACCAGGCCGGCAACGGAAGCGGCCTGCGAGACGTCGGCCGCGACCGCGATGGCGCGGCCGCCTTTGGCCTTGATGGCGGCGACAACGGCGTCGGCATCACCGGCGCGCTTGCGGTAATTGACCGCGACCGCGGCACCTGACTCCGCAAGGGTCAGCGCAACCGCCGCACCGATGCCGCGGGATCCGCCCGTCACCAGCGCGACATGCGCACTCAGATCCTGTCCGGCCATCATTGATCCTCCGTCGCATTGACGACGGGGCGCGCTCCGCAAGACGCTTTACAATGCGGGGTCGACCGCCTCGTCGTACTCTTGTCTGAACCGCGCGATCAATTCGGCGGCCGGCAAAACCTCGGCGACGCTCCCGACGCCCTGGCCGGAGCCCCAGATTTCCTTCCAGGCTTTCGGCTTGGCGCGCTCGCCGGAAGCATCGGTGCCGAAGCTCATTTTCGACGGATCGGAGGTCGGGAGGTTGTCGGGATCCATGCCGGCCGCGACGATCGACGGCTTCAGATAATTGCCGTGCACACCGGTGAACAGGTTGGAATAGACGATGTCTTCCGCGGTCGAGGTCGTGATCATCTGCTTGTAGCCCTCGACGGCGTTGGCCTCCCTGGTGGCGATGAAGGCGGAGCCGATATAGGCGAAGTCGGCGCCCAATATCCGCGCCGCACGGATGGCACGGCCGTTGGCAATCGCTCCCGACAATGCGATCGGACCGTCGAACCAGGCGCGCGTCTCCGCCACGAAGGCCAGCGGCGAAATCTCGCCGGCATGTCCGCCGGCGCCGGCCGACACCAAAATCAATCCATCGGCGCCCTTCTCGACCGCCTTGTGCGCGAACTTCTGATTGATCACGTCGTGGAAGACGATGCATCCCCAGCCATGCGCCGCCTGATTGAGTTCCTCACGCGCGCCGAGCGAGGTGATCATCATCGGCACCTTGTGCTTCTCGCAGAGCGCCAGATCCTGATCGAGCCGGTTGTTCGACTTGTGCACGATCTGGTTGACCGCAAATGGCGCCGATGGCCGCTCTGGGTTCGCCTTGTCGTAAGCCGCGAGTTCTTCCTTGATCCGCGCCAGCCACTCGTCGAGCAGCGCCGGCGGCCGCGCGTTCAGCGCTGGGAACGAGCCGACCACACCCGCCTTGCATTGCGCGATCACGAGATCCGGCACGGAAATGATGAAGAGCGGCGCACCGATCACGGGTAGCGACAAACGGCCCTTGAACAAGGCAGGCATGGACATTCGAAACGATCCTTCAGTTTATTCCGGAGAGCAAGGCATGGCCCTAAGGATGCCAGACATCATACCAACAAGGCAATCTTTCCAGTGTCAAGTATTGCGTTTTGGCGCTACTGGCAGAGCGCCCTCGTTACGTAATTTTCGGTCTTGCAGTCGCCCGGCTGGCGCTTGTAGCCCGGCAGGTACACTTTCGGCGAGCATTTTTCAGCCGCGTCAGTGTCGAGGCTCTTGCCTTCCTTGTAGCCCTTGATCTGGCAAAGCCGGTCGGCGCCGGCCTTGCAGTCCGGCGCGCCGTTGGCCGCCACAAGACATGCCGCTCGCCCGCTCACCATGATCGAGGGCCTGGCCATGTTCGACAGGCTCTGGCCGGCGTCCTTGGTGTGCGCGTTGAAATCGTCGATGGTCTCGCTCGGGCTCTTCAGCCGCGGTAGCAGCGATTTGGATTTCTCGAACAGTTTTTCGATTTCGTTGATCAGCCCCGGATTTTCCTCGCGTCGCGGCGCGGCCGGCTCGATCTGCTGTGTCGCGGGTTGGGCCGGCACCGGTTGCTGGGCCGGCGACTGCAAGCCGAGCGACGGCTGGGGCGCGGCCTGCGGCCAGCCGGCCTCGGGAATGATCGCCAGCATGGAAGCAACGAGGCCCGCGGTCGCAAGTTGCGTCCTGAATAACAAGAACAAACGGCCGCTTCGATCGGACATGACACGAAACGTAGCCTGAAGCCGGGATGCCGGCAAAGCGCTAGACCAGCTTGTACGCGATGACGAAACCGAGCACCAGCACGACGGCCCCGATGGCGACCCACAGGCCGAGCCGCTTTTCCAGTTCACTCCGGATCAAGTCACCGTAACGGTTGAGCAGGACGGCGACTATGAAGAAACGCCCGCCGCGCGCCACGATGGAGCACAGGATGAACAGCCAGATGTTGTAGCCGGCGAAGCCCGAGGTGATGGTCACGAGCTTGTAGGGGATCGGCGTCAGGCCCTTGAGCAGGATGATCACCGCGCCCCATTCGGCATAGGAGGCGCGGAAGGTCTCGACCTTGTCACTAAGACCGTAAAGGGTGATGAGCCAGTGCCCGATCGAATCGTAGAGCAGCGCGCCGATCGCGTATCCGACCACGCCGCCGGCGACGGAAGCGATCGTACAGACGGTCGCAAACCACCATGCCTTCTTCGGCCGCGCCAGCGACATCGGCAGCAGCATGATGTCGGGCGGAATCGGGAAGAACGAGCTTTCCGCGAAGGATACGGCCGCCATGATCCAGAGCGCGTAGGGCTTGTCGGCGGCGTCGATGCACCAGTCGTAGGTCCGTTTCAGCATGGCCGCATGAACCATCATGCGGCGGATTTGTCCATGCCGGAAAAAGACGGAATTCGAGGGAACTAGTGCCGTTTACGCAAGGAGCGGCCTTCCAGCGCGACAATTCGCCGCCGGACCGCGGGAGACGCCGTCGCCTTGGGTAAAGTGTTGGGCAACGCCTTGGCAGGTAGCGCCTTGCTCGCCAGGACTTTGGGCATTTTGACCGCCGACTTCGGCAGCTTCTCGGCTATGCCGAGCATTTCCTCGCGCCGCTCCATTTCGCGCCAGACGTCCTCCGGCTTCACACCGGCCGAAGCCCACAGGACGGTCAGGTTGTAGAGCAGATCGGCGCTCTCGCGGACCACCGCCTCGGTCTTGCCGTTGACGGCGTCGATGACGACTTCGATGGCTTCCTCGGCGAGCTTCTTGGCCATCTTGGAGGGACCGCGCTGAAACAGCCGGGCCGTTCGCGACGTGGCCGGATCGAGATCCTTGGCCGCGATGACCGCCTGATAAAGCCGTTCGAGCGAGATCACTCATTCTCCGAACCTAACGCAAAGCCGTGGCGAGCGTGTTAACGGCCGACCCTGCAACCGCAAAAATCCACCGGCCGGGGCGGCCGGTGGATTCATCTTTAACGGTGGCGATTTTAACGATCGCGTTTACCAGTCGGCGAGGGGATGCCCGCGAAAGTGGGGCACGCCCGATCGCCTGTAGTAGCCGCCGCCATAGTAACCGTAAGCGGGCTCGCTGTAATAGACCGGTCCGCCGTAATAGGCAGGCCCGCCACCGTAGTAGCCGTAGCTGTCATAATAATAGTCGCGGCGGTTCTGGGCGGCCGCGATCGCAAGGCCCGTACCGACTATGCCGGCGAACGCCGCTGCAGCGGCGGCACCGCCGCCACCACGGTAGTACCTGCGCCGGGAGCTGATATCGGTCGCGTCACTGGTCCCGGTCGAAGCGGTCACGCCCTTGGCCGAAGACGCGGAGCCCGCGAAGGCCATCGACGGCTGCACGGCCGTCAGCGCCATCGCCACCACCGTCGCAGCCGCGCCGGCGCGGCCGATCGATGAAAACACACCCTTTCGCGCAAACATCTCGATATCCTCCGTGGAAGCTGGCCCGACAGGCCTCAGATAGCTAACCACCGGGCGGATACTAGGTTCCCCAATCCGAACGGCAGCTGAACGATCCCTGGCAAAATCGTGGCAGTCATCGACCGTTCAGCTTAGATGCTGCAGAATGGCTCGCCCAAGGGCTACTCATGCCGTTGGCGATGTCACGAAACAGTCATCGCTGGCGCGGCAACTTGTCCCACCTCGTGCTGATGTAATCTCGATGCGTGCTATCAGGACCAACGCCATCCGCTCTCGCCTGAGCGTTCTTTTGAGCGTTCGCTTGGCTTCTCTTGCCGGGCTGTGCGCTATTGTCGGCTTGATGGCTAGCAATGTCCTGGCCGCGGACGAACCCCGGCCTCCGCTCGCGATCCAGTTTTCGCTCGACCGTCCGATCGATGCCGCCGCCGCCCCGTTCGTGATGGCCTCAGCCGGCGGCCTGTTCGGCGCGGAAGCGCTGGCGGTCACCACCAACATCGCCAGCGGATCGTCGGATGCGATTGCGCGCGTCGCGGCAGGCAGCAGCGATTTTGCGCTGGTCGACATCAATGCATTGATGCGGTTTCGCGACAAGGACAAGCAGGGCGGCCCCAGGATCAGGGCGGTGTTCGTATTGTTCAACAAGGCGCCCTATTCCATCATCGCCCGCAGGAGCCGCGGCGTCCGCGCGTTGACCGATATCGAGGGCAAGACTCTCGGCGCCGCTGAAGGCGACCTGTCGATCCGGCTGTGGCCGGCGGTGGCACACCAGAACGGCATCAAGATCAAGACCGTGAAACAGAGCAGCATCAGCGCCGCGGTGCGCGAGCCGATGCTGTCGGCGGGCCAGATCGACGCCGTGACCGGATTTTCCTATCTGTCGGCGATCAGTTTGAAGGACCGCGGCGTGCCCGCCGACGACCTGGCGGTACTGAAATTCGCCGACTATGGCTGCGAGGCCTATGGTTTCGCTGTTATCGTCAATCCGGCGCTGGCGGCCGCCAAGCCCGAGGCGGTGAAGGGGTTCGTGCGGGCCGTGATCGGCGGCCTGCATCTTACGATCAAGGACCCTGCAGGCGCTGCGACCGAAGTCGCCAACCGCATGGACGGCGGCTCAAGGACCTCGAACTCGAACGCCTGCAAAGCATCCTGCGCGACAACATCCTGACCAGCGAAGTGAAGCGCAACGGCATCGGCACGATCGATCCGGCGCGATTCGAACGCTCGATCGACCAGGTCGCGGAAGATTTCAAGTTTCAGAAGCGGCCGCAGGCCTCCGACATTTTCGACGACCAGTTTCTGCCGCCGCTCAGCGGCCGTTCGATCAATTGAGTAAAATGTAACTCCTCTTGGCGAGGAGGTCGGCTGGCGTGTCCGCGGCGATCAGAACAAAATTCATCCCGCTCTGGTTCTCCACCGCAATCCCTGATTAGTATGGTGGCCGCTGATCGCTTCCTTTGAGTCCTTATCCGAATGTCCATGCTGCGCCTTTACACCCGCGTCCTCGAGCTGCTCGGCAAGGAGGCGCGGCTGGGCTGGATTCTCGCCGTCGCCAACCTGCTGCTGGCCTGCGCGCAATTCGCCGAGCCGGTGCTGTTCGGCAAGATCGTCGACGTGCTCTCCGGCAAGCCGCAGACCGGGCCGCTGGCCTCGAATTTCGGCCTGGCCGCTGCTGGCGGCCTGGGTGGCGTTCGGCCTGTTCACCATCGGCTGCAGCGCCATTGTCGCGCTCCATGCCGACAAGCTGGCGCACCGCCAGCGTCAGGCGGTGCTGACGGATTATTTCGAGCACATCATGCAGTTGCCGCTGACCTTCCACACCGGCACCCATTCCGGCCGATTGATGAAGGTGATGCTGAACGGCACCGACTCGCTGTGGCGGCTCTGGCTCGCCTTCTTCCGCGAGCACTTTGCCGCCATCCTGTCGCTGGTGGTGCTGCTGCCGCTGGCGCTTTACATCAATTGGCGGCTGGCGATCCTGTTGTTCGTGCTGTGCGTGGTGTTCACCGTTCTGACCACGCTGGTGGTGCGCAAGACCTACGGCATGCAGAGCGACGTCGAGGCGCAGTACAGCGATCTGTCCGCGCGCGCCTCCGACGCGCTCGGCAATGTCGCGCTGGTGCAGAGCTTCGTGCGGATCGACGCCGAAGTTCAGGGCCTGCGCTTCGTCGCCGACAAGCTGCTCGCCGCGCAGATGCCGGTATTGGGCTGGTGGGCGCTGGTCACCGTCATCACCCGTGCTTCCACCACCATCACCGTGCTCGCGATCTTCACCGTCGGCATCTACCTGCACGCACAGGGACAGACGACGGTCGGCGAAATCGTGATGTTCGTGAGTTTTGCGACCATGCTGATCCAGAAGCTCGAACAGGTAGTAAGCTTCATCAACAGTGTGTTCATGGAGGCGCCGCGCTTACAGGAATTCTTTGACGTGCTGGACGCAGTGCCTGCGGTGCGCGACCGGCCCGGTGCTGTTGACACCGGGCGGCTTTCCGGCCTCGTCGAATTCCACGACGTCTCGTTTTCCTATGACGGCAAGCGGCCAGCGGTCGAAGACGTTTCGTTTACCGCCCTGCCCGGCCAGACCATCGCGCTGGTCGGCCCGACCGGCGCCGGCAAATCGACCGCGATCGCACTGCTGCACCGTGCCTTCGACCCGCAATCCGGCATCATCAAGATCGACGGCATGGATATACGTGCCTTGAAGCTGACCGCGTTGCGGCGGAACATCGGCGTGGTGTTCCAGGAGGCGCTGCTGTTCAACCGCTCGCTCGCCGACAATCTGCGCGTCGGCAAGCCGGACGCCACCGACGAGGAAATGCGCATCGCGGCAGGCCGCGCGCAGGCGCTGGAATTCATCGAGCGCAGCGACAAGAAATTCGAGACCCATGCCGGCGAGCGCGGCCGCATGCTGTCCGGTGGCGAGCGGCAGCGCCTATCGATCGCACGCGCGCTGCTGAAAGACCCGCCGATCCTGATACTCGACGAGGCAACCAGCGCGCTCGACGCCGTCACCGAGGCCAAGGTCAACGCCGCCCTCGACGAGGTGATGAAGGGCCGCACCACGTTTGTGATCGCGCACCGGCTTTCGACCATTCGCAACGCGACCCGCATCCTGATGTTCGACAATGGCCGCGTGATCGAAAGTGGAACTTTCGATGAACTGGTGGCCATGGGCGGTCGCTTCGCGGAACTCGCCAAGGCCCAGTTCATGGTGCAGGAGAATGCTCGGGCGGGCATCAAGGTCAAATAGGCCGGCAAGCATCTGCTGCGGTTCAATTATCGCCGAAATTGCGCCTATTTCGTCCACGATTAAATCGCCGGGCCTCTGTTCTGGATCGCCAAGCCGGTATAGATTTGCGACCTACCTGCCGCAAAGCGACGGCGCCGGACACGCTTGAAACCCGAACGTTAGATCGAGAGGACCTCCTTTTTCAAGGCGGGTCTCAAAGGACCGGAACGGAAAAGTGCATTTTCTTCGCCCGCTGCTTCGCGCTTCCTCGTTGAACTGGATTTTCCTGGCGACGGCGCTTGCCGTCGTGACGCCGCGCGCGGTGCACGCCGAAGCGCTTCTGGTCGTCGAAGCCGATACCGGCAAGGTCCTGCAGGCCGATAACGCCACCATGCCTTGGTACCCCGCCTCGGTAACCAAGATCATGACCGCCTACGTCACGCTGAAGGCCGTGAAGGAAGGGCGTCTGTCGCTCGATACGCTGCTGACGGTGTCGCCGGTCGCCGCCTCGGAGTCGCCGTCCAAGATGGGTTTTCCGCCGGGCACCCAGGTCACCGTCGATAACGCGCTCAAGATGATGATGGTGAAGTCGGCCAACGACATGGCCGTGGTGCTCGCCGAAGGCGTCGGCGGATCGGTCGACGGTTTCTCCGGCATGATGAACCAGACCGCCTCGAGGCTCGGCATGACGCAGACGAGCTACGTCAATCCGAACGGTCTGCCGGCGGACGGACAGGTCACCTCGGCGCGCGATCTCGCGATCCTGGCACGCGCCGTGATTCGCGACCTGCCGGAATACGAATACTTCATGCACATCCCCTCGATCCGCTACGGCCGCAGGGTGACGCACAATTTCAACAAGCTGATCGGACGCTATCCGGGCGCCGACGGCTTCAAGACCGGCTTCATCTGCGCTTCCGGCTACAATCTGGTCGCCTCCGCGACCCGCAACGGCAAGCGGCTGATCGCCGTCGTGCTCGGCGCATCGTCGGGACAGGCGCGCGCGGTTCGCGCGGCGCAATTGCTGGAGCGCGGCTTCGGCGGCAACGGGCTGGGCTGGCTGAAGCCCGCGCTCGGCACCGTCGACAACCTGGTTCCGATCGATGCGACGCCGCCGAACCTGCGCGATGAGATGTGCAACGGCAAACGCAAGCGTCCCGCCACCGACGAGGATGCCGACGTCGTCGCCAGCAACGGCAGCGCGTCGACCGGCGAGACCCCGATGAGCTTCTTCACGGCGGGGCTGCAGCACCCGGTCAAACCTGCGGATCTGCTGGCGGCTGCGGCAGAGCCGTCCGAGCCCGTTCCGGTCTATACCGGTCCGACCAAGACCGGCGCCGCATTGATCGCGGCCGTTGCGGCGGAGGCCGAGAAGCAGGCGGCGTCGGCAAAGCGCGGCAAGAAGTCGAAGATTGCAGCGAAGAAGCCTGACGCTGCGGCGGCACCCAAGGCTGAGGCCAACGCGAAGCCGGCAGCAAAGCCTGCCGCCGTCAGGCATGCGAACGCCAAGCCGGAGACGGCCGCCAAGCCGGCCGCTGCGGCCGAACGAAAGCCAGCCGCCAAACCTGCAGCCGCCCAACCCGCAGCGGCCAAGCCCGCGGCCGTCGGAGACAAGCCCGCGCCGAAGCCGGCCAAGCCGAACGCCGCCGCTAAACCCAAGGGCGAAACCAAGCCGGCTGGTTAACGGCCCACGAGGCCGCGTAATTTGGCAGTTTTCCTGCCATCCGGCCGAACTATTCCAGGTCGCCGAATGCGTCGATAACGCGCAGCCGCTTGCCATCGGCGGCGGCATTCACAATACTGCCCAAAACAAGGCGTGCCCGGCCGAGAAACTGGGAAACAAGCAGAGGGGAATACCATGGAGCGGATCTGGCTCAAGCAATATCCGGCCGGCGTGCCAGCCGATATCGACGTCACCCAGTATTCATCGCTGGTCGAGCTATTGGAAGAAAGCTTTGCGAAGTTCGCCGACCGCAAGGCGTTCATCTGCATGGACAAGTCGATCAGCTACCGCGACCTCGACGAAATGTCGGCCGCGCTTGGCGCCTACCTGCAGAGCAAGGGCCTGCAAAAGGCGCCCGCGTCGCGCTGATGATGCCGAACGTGCTGCAATACCCGGTCTCGACCGCCGCCGTGCTGCGCGCCGGCTATGCGGTCGTGAACGTCAACCCGCTCTACACCCCGCGCGAGCTCGAGCATCAGCTCAAGGATTCCGGTGCGGAAGCGATCATCGTTCTGGAGAATTTCGCCAACACGGTACAGCAGGTGATCGCACGGACCGCGGTCAAGCACGTGATCGTCGGCAGCATGGGCGACCTCCTTGGCTTCAAGGGCGTGATCGTCAACCTGGTGGTCCGCAAAGTGAAGAAGATGGTGCCGGCCTGGTCGATCCCGGGCGCAGTCCCGTTCAACGAGGCGCTCGCCGCCGGCCGCAGCCTGAAGCTCAGCAAGCCGAAGCTCACGCTCGATGATGTCGCCTTCCTGCAATATACCGGCGGCACCACCGGCGTCTCCAAGGGCGCGACGCTGCTCCACCGCAACATCCTGGCCAACGTGCTGCAGAACGACGCTTGGCTGCAGCCGGCGCTGAAGAAGCCGCCGCATGTCGACCAGCTCTTCATCGTCTGCGCGCTGCCGCTCTATCATATCTTCGCGCTGACGGCGTGCTTCCTGCTGGCGATGCGGGCCGGCGGCGTCAACCTTCTGATCCCGAACCCGCGCGACATGCAAGGCTTCATCAAGGAGCTGATGAAATACCAGATCAACAGCTTCCCGGCGGTCAACACGCTCTACAACGGGTTGTTGAATTCTCCCGGTTTCGACAAGGTCGACTTCTCCAAGCTGAAGACCTCGTTCGGCGGCGGCATGGCAACGCAAAAGGCGGTCGCCGAAAAATGGCTGAAGGTGACCGGCTGCGCGCTGTCGGAGGGCTACGGCCTGTCCGAGACCTCGCCGACGTTGACCTGCAACCCCGCCGACACCGACAAGTTTTCGGGCTCGATCGGCATTCCCGTGCCGTCGACCTACCTCTCGATCCGCGACGACGACGGCAAGGAAGTGCCGCTCGGCCAACCCGGCGAGATCTGTGCCAAGGGCCCGCAGGTGATGGCTGGCTACTGGAACCGGCCGGAAGAGACCGCGAATGTGATGACCGCGGACGGCTTCTTCCGCACCGGCGACATCGGCGTGATGGACGAACGGGGCTACACCAAGATCGTCGACCGCAAGAAGGACATGATCCTGGTCTCGGGCTTCAACGTCTATCCGAACGAGATCGAGGAAGTGATCGCGGGGCATCCGGGCGTGCTCGAATGCGCCGTGATCGGTGTGGCGGATTCGAAATCGGGCGAGGCAGTGAAGGCGTTCATCGTCAAGAAGGACCCGAACCTGACCGCCGAGGACGTCATCAAGTACTGCGGCACGCAGCTCACGGCCTACAAGGTCCCCAAGCAGATCGAGTTCAGGACCGACCTGCCCAAGACCAATGTCGGCAAGATCCTGCGCCGCGAACTGCGCGACGAGAAGAAGGCCGCGGCGTAAGGGGCGCACGGACCGCTGTCGATGGCTGAAGCTCCCGTCACGCCGGTCGATATCCTGGCCTTCTGGCGTTACACCGGCCCCGACCGCTGGTACACTCCCGACGACGCCTTCGACGCGGAGGTGCACCGGCGCTTTCTCGGCCTGTGGCAGAGCGCGGCAGCCGGCGAACTATCCTCATGGGAAACGAGCGATGACGGCGCGCTGGCGCTCGTCATCGTGCTCGACCAGTTTCCCCGCAACATGTTCCGCGGCGACATCAGGACCTATGCCAGCGACCGCCTCGCGCGCGAGGTGGCGCACCGCGCCATAGATCGCGGCGTGGATGCGCGGATCGATCCTGAGTTGCGTCAATTCCTCTATCTGCCGTTCATGCATTCGGAGCATCTCGCCGACCAGTTGCGCTGCATCGAGCTGTCGCGCGCAGCCGGCCATACCGAAAGCCTGAAGTGGGCCGAGCACCACGCCGATATCATCCGACGCTTCGGGCGCTTCCCCCATCGCAACCGCCTGCTGGGCCGCACGACCACGCTGGAGGAGCAGGCCTTCCTCGACGAAGGGGCTTTTCCCCTGATGACGGAAGCGTGAACGGCCCTGACCGTTGCCGTTTCGTCCACCCTGAATATTGTGCCGGTCACCCGCCCGGTCTAAGAAACTATCCGCTCAGTGAGGGAGAATTGACGATGACGATCCAAGTTGGCGACAAGCTGCCGGAAGCCAAGTTTCGCGTGATGACGGCGGAAGGCCCACAGGTCAAAACCACCGACGATATTTTCAAGGGCAAGAAGGTCGCGCTGTTCGCGGTGCCCGGCGCCTATACCGGTACCTGCCACAAGATGCATCTGCCGAGCATCTTCCTCAACGCCTATGCCATCAAGGACAAGGGCGTGAACACCATCGCCATCGTCTCGGTCAACGACGCTTTCGTCATGAACGCCTGGAAGCGCGACACCGACCAGCGCGACGAAGCGGTGTTCCTCGCCGACGGTAATGCCGATTTCACCAAGGCGATCGGCATGGAGCTCGACGCCTCCGGCAACGGCCTCGGCATCCGCTCCAAGCGCTATTCGATGCTTGTGGACGATGGCGTGGTGAAGAAGCTCAACCTCGAGCCGGCGCCCGGCAAGGTCGAAGTCTCCGGCGGCGATACGCTGCTGGGGCAGCTCTGAGAGCAAGCGCCTTCGCCTCAAGGAATTGGTCATGGCCGGGCTTGTCCCGGCCATCCACGTCTTGATGCTCGACCGAAGTGAAGACGTGGATGCCCGGGACAAGCCCGGGCATGACGGCGGATGGCTCCCGCCATTTTCGCAGCGCGGATGGTGGGTTTCGCTGCGCTACTCACCCTACGAGCGCAACCCTACTTCCCCACCCTCTCCTGCAACCGCGCCATCGCCACGCCGTCGCGCGCCAATTGATCGGCGCGCTCGTTTTCGGCGTGGCCGGCGTGGCCCCTGATCCAGTGCCAACGCACCTGATGCGGTTTCAGCGCGGCGTCGAGGCGCTGCCAGAGATCGACGTTCTTGACCGGTTTCTTGTCCGACGTGCGCCAGCTGTTGCGCTTCCAGCCGTGGATCCAGCCGGTGATGCCCTGCCGCACATACTGGCTGTCGGTGGTGAGATCGACCACGCACGGCTTCTTCAGCGCTTCCAGCGCCGAGATCGCCGCCATCAGTTCCATGCGGTTGTTGGTGGTGTGCGTCTCGCCGCCGCTTAGCTCTTTTTCTTTATCGCCGAATCTCAAAATGGCGCCCCAGCCGCCGGGGCCGGGATTGCCCGAGCAGGCGCCGTCGGTGAAGACCGTTACGTGGGGCAGTTCGCTCAAGCGGCGCATCCTGATTGGGTCAGGCCGTAATCGCGCACGGTCCCGACATTCTGGTGGAAGCGCAGCTTGCGGACATATTCGAGCGGGTCCTTTGGCTTCACCAGCGCGCCCGGCGGCACGTTGAGAAAATCGACCAGCCGCGTCAGCAGGAAACGTAGCGCCGCGCCGCGCGCCAGCAGCGGTAGCGCCTCCTGCTCGGCTTCAGACAATTGGCGCTCGCGGCCATAGGCGTTGAGCAGTGCGCGGGCCTTGGTGACGTTGAAGGCATGATCCGGCTCGAAGCACCACGCGTTCAGGCAGATCGCGACGTCGTAGGCCAACATGTCGTTGCAGGAAAACGGGAAGTCGATCAGCCCCGACAATTTATCGCCGAGGAAGAACACGTTGTCGGGAAACAGATCGGCATGGATGACGCCGGACGGCAGATCTTTCGGCCAGCGCGCTTCGAGGTGATCGAGCTCGCGCGCGATGAAGTCCTGCAAGCCGGGCGCGACGCTGTCCGCACGCGGCGCGGCGAGATCGAACAACGGCCGCCAGCCCTCGACCGACAGCGGGTTCTTGCGGAACATCGGAAAGTCGCGGCCTGCCAGATGCATCCTGGCGAGCGCTTCGCCCACGCCGGCGCAATGCGCGGCATTGGGCCGCCGCGGCCACACGCCTTCGAGGAAGTTGATGATCGCCGCAGGACGCCCGGCCAGTTCGCTATAGACCTCGCCCTTGCGATTCCTCGCCGGCTGCGGGCAACGCACGCCGCGCTCGGCCAGATGCGCCATCAGCGACAGGAAGTACGGCAGGTCGTCCACCGCCACGCGCTTTTCATAGAGCGTGAGGATGAAGGCACCCTTGCTGGCATGCAGCAGGAAGTTGGAGTTCTCGACGCCCTCGGCGATGCCCTTGTAGGAGAGCAACTCGCCGATGTCGTAGCCTTTAAGGTACTCCGCGAGGTCTTCGGCGGCGACGTCGGTGTAAACCGCCATCGCGACTACTCGGCGGCAGCTTCGGGCCGCAGCGAACGCGGCAGCGGGAAGAACTCGTTCTCCTCCGCGGCCGACACCGTCTCCACATGCAATTCGAAGCGCTCGGCGAAGGCGCCCATGATTTCCTCGACGATCACTTCGGGTGCGGACGCGCCCGCCGTGATGCCGAGGCTCTTGATGCCCTCGAAGCGCGACCAGTCAAGATCCGAGGCACGCTGCGCCAGCACCGAGACCGGGCAGCCCTCGCGCTCGGCGACTTCGCGCAGGCGCTGCGAGTTCGACGAGTTCGGCGCGCCGACCACGATCAAAGCATCGACCACCGGCGCCACCTTCTTGACCGCGAGCTGGCGGTTGGTGGTGGCGTAGCAGATGTCTTCCTTGTGCGGCCCGTTGATGTTCGGGAAGCGCTCCTTGAGCAGCGCAACGATCTCCGCGGTGTCGTCGATCGACAGTGTCGTCTGGGTCACGAAGGCGAGGTTATTCGGATCCTTCGGCATGAACGTCTTGGCGTCCTCGGCGGTCTCGATCAGCGTCACCGCGCCCATCGGCAACTGTCCGAGCGTACCGACCACCTCCGGATGATGAGAATGCCCGATCAGCAGGATTTCACGGCCGCGCTTGAAGTGGATCGCAGCCTCGCGGTGCACCTTCGTGACCAGCGGGCAGGTCGCGTCCAGCGAGAAGAAATTGCGGGCGCGGGCGTCGGCCGGAACCGATTTTGGAACCCCATGGGCGGAAAACACCACCGGTGCGTTAGTATTGTCGGGAATTTCGGCGAGTTCCTCGACGAAGATCGCGCCCTTGGTCTTCAGACTGTCGACCACGTAGCGGTTATGCACGATCTCGTGGCGGACATAGACGGGGGCGCCATAGATGGCGAGCGCGCGCTCGACGGTATCGATGGCCCGCACCACCCCCGCGCAGAAGCCACGGGGGGAACAAAGCACGATTCTAAGGTCTGGTTTGGCTGACATTAGGGGCTATTCCGGGACCGAATCACCCCTTGCCGGCGGGCAGGGAACGGCCAATTCGGATAAGGACTTGGGACTGCTTTCGGGCTCTGTCAAGGCACTTTAGCAGACCATTGCGCCAATACCCCGGGAAGGCGTATATAGCGCCCTAATTCCCGTCATCACCGATGACCATAGGCTTCGCCTCCAAAAGAGGTGGGCGAGGCACAAAGGAGATTTGCCATGAGCAATGCACCGCTGATGCCAAAAGCGACTGCCGTGTGGCTGGTTGACAATACCGCGCTGACCTTCGACCAGGTGGCCGATTTCACCAAAATGCACCCCTTGAGGTCCGCGCCATCGCCGATGGCGACGCCGCCCAGGGCATCAAGGGCATGGACCCGATTTCAACGGGCCAATTGACCCGCGACGAGATCGAAAAGGGCGAAAAGGACCCGAATTACCGCCTCAAGCTCGGCGAGAGCAAGGTCGTCCTGCCGCCGGCCGCCAAGAAGAAGGGCCCGCGCTACACCCCGGTGTCGCGCCGCCACGAGCGGCCGAGCGCGATCCTGTGGCTGGTCCGCAACCACCCCGAGCTGAAGGACGCGCAGATCATGCGCCTGGTCGGCACCACCAAGACGACGATCGCGTCAGTCCGCGACCGCACCCATTGGAACGCCTCGACGCTGACCCCGATGGACCCGGTGACGCTCGGCCTCTGCTCGCAGATCGAGCTCGATTTCGAAGTGCAGCGCGCGGCCAAGGAAAAGCCGGTGCCCGCGGCCTACGGCGGCGCGACGCTGCTGCCGGCCTCCGAGACCACCAAGAAGGAGCCGGAATTCGAGCCGAGCGAAAAGCAGCAGGACGACCTCAACGTCGACGCGGTGTTTGCAAAGCTGAAGACGATCGGCGGCAAGAAGCAGGACGACGAGGAGTAAGGGGCTCCCCGTATTCGGATTGCCAGAATTTCGAACGCGGCGGTTCATCCCGCCGCGTTTTGCTTGCGGCGAACACTGCGGGCCGGCTGGCGGCGCTTCAACCGTACTTGAGCTTCATCAAGAGGATTCCGCCGGCCAGCACGATCGTAATCGCATTCGCAACGATCAGCGGCGCATCTCCGGAAACCAGGCCGTACAACAGCCAAAGCAGGATGCCGAGCACCATGACGAGGAACATTCCAAGCGAGATGTCTTCGGTGGAGCGGGTTTCTCCAGACCTTCACGAACTGCGGTGCATAAGCAAGGGTCGTGCACGTTGCGGCGGCAAACCCCAGCAGCTTGATTGCAAGTTGTTCCATGCCGGTCTTATAGCATCGATTCGAAGATGTTTTGCGAAGGACGACCGGGTGAGCTGCTACAGCTCACGCCTTCTTCATGTGATATTTCCTGCAAGAGAGGTCGTCATGCCCCGCGAAAGCGGGGCATCCAGTACGCCGCGGCCTATCCGCTTAACAACTGACTTCTCTGGAATACTGGATCGCCCGCCTTCGCGGGCGATGACAGTTGCGTGCTAACCGAGCTCGATCTCGTCGTCGATCTCATGCGAGAGGCTGACGCCGCCGATCGTCAGCACCATCTTCGCCGGCAGCTTCTCATGGCCCTTGAGCTTGCCGGCCTCGATGGCGTCGCGTACGGCCTTTTCGACTTCACGCTGCGATGTGATGCCGACCTTCTTCAGAAACTTGCGCAGGCTGGCATTGAAGACGTCTTCGTTCATGAGGGCCTCCTGATCATGGCCTGGTCGGATTGTTCAGCATCTGCTCGGCGAGATTGCGTTGGGCACGGTCGGTGCGGGCGTTGGCATTGCCGCGCTGCACGTCGCGATTCTTGCGGCAGTTGACATACTCGTTCGAGCCTGCAGCGACATTGTTGGCGCGGCAGAACGCGTCGTCGTCGGCGCTGGTGTCGACCATGGTCGGCTGGCCGCGTTCGAGACAACCGGTCAGCAATGGGGCTGCCAGCAGGAGCGCGATGAAGTGCTTTGCGGGTCCAAACTTCATTGGATGCCTTCCGTTTTTTTCCATCTCGTCATTGCCGGGGCGCCTGCCCCCGACCCGATCGGGGATGACCCTGCAATCCAACGAAAAGATGGCAGCCTGCTTTGCAGCCGATGGATGCCCGGGTCAAGCCCGCGGCTGTCCTGTTTTAATGGTTGCAGACGAGGCGGATGGCGTTGATTCCTCTGTGTTCCACTATTTGTTGCCTGCTAGTCCGCGAACGTCACGGTATCGGCAACGCTCGCCCGCGAGGTGCGGTAGCTGTTCACCTTGTGGGCGTGGTCGGCATAGCCGAACGAAATGCCGCAAACCACCTTGCGATCGTCAGCGAGCTTGAAGTGGCGGCGGATCAGCCCGGAATGCCGGGCGAGAGCGGCCTGCGGAATGGTGCCGAGGCCGAGCGCCTGGGCGGCCAGCATAAAATTAGAGACATAGGCGCCGGAATCGACCGCACCGTAGATGCCGAGCGGCTCGTCGGTGTGGATAACAGCAACGTGCGGCGCACCGAAGAAATTGTAGTTCTCCAGCGCCTGTTTGGCATACGCCATCTTGTCGCCTCTGACGATGCCGAGCGTGTTGTAGAGCTGAAAACCGCTTTCGCGGCGGCGTTCGAGATAGACGCCGAGATATTCGCGCGGCGGGATGAAATCATGATCGTCCTTGGCGCCGGACGCGGCCTCGGCATAGATCGCCTTGCGGAAACGCTCCTTGGCCTCGCCGCTTGCGATCAGCACCTGCCAGGGCTGGCTGTTGCACCATGACGCCGTGCGTTGCGCGACCTTGAGAATGTGCTCGATGGTCTCGCGTGGTACCTTCTGCGGCAGGAAGGCGCGCACGGAGTAGCGCTCGTTCAAGAGCTCTTCGAGCACGTCGATGCGATCTTCCGTCTCGTAACGCGCCTTTGCCGCAGTGTCCATGGTCAGCGCCCCTTGGTCGGGATCTTGTTGAAAGGCACGTCCTTGTCGACCCTGATATCGCCGGGCAGACCGAGCACGCGTTCGGCGATGATGTTGCGCAGGATTTCATCGGTGCCGCCGGCGATGCGCATCGAGGGTGACGAGAGCAGCATCTGCTGGAACTGGCCACTCGCCGCTTGCTCGTCAGCGCCGGTCAGCGTACCGGCCGCGCCTTGCAGATCCATCGCGTAAGTCGCAATGTCCTGTAGCATCGAGCCCGACACCAGCTTGCCGATGGAATTCTCCGGACCCGGCCGCTCGCCCTTCGACAGCGAGGAGATAGCGCGGTAGCTGGTGTATTTCAGCCCACTCGCCTTCACCGCCCAGCTCGCAAGCTTCGAACGTGTCGCGGGATCGTCGATCGCGAGCCCGTCCTCGGTCATCAGGTTCGAGCAGAACTCGAACATTTCCGGAAAACCGGTCGCGAGCCGCGAACCGATCGACATACGCTCGTTCATCAGCGTGGTCAGCGACACGTTCCACCCATCGCCGACCGCGCCGAGGCGTTGGTGGTCGGGAATCACGACGTCGGTGAAATACACCTCGTTGAACTCCTGCATGCCGTTGGCCTGCTTGATCGGCCGCACCTCGACGCCCTTGCTCTTCATGTCGAGGAAGAACATCGTCAGGCCCTTGTGCTTCGGCACATTGGGATCGGTACGCGTGATCAGAAGGCCGTAGTCGGAATAATGCGCGCCCGAGGTCCAGATCTTCTGGCCGTTGATAATCCAGTTGTCGCCCTTCTTTTCCGCGCGCGTGCGCAGCCCGCGACGTCGGAGCCCCGGCGGGCTCGGAGAACAACTGGCACCAGATATGCTCGCCGGAAGCGAGTTTCGGCAAATAGTGGCGCTTGTGCTCCTCGCTGCCGAACGCCATCACCGTCGGACCGCACATGCCCTCACCGATCTGGAATGGCTGCGTCAGCTTGCCGTAGACGCCCTCTTCCTGCTGCCAGATCACCTTCTCGATCGGGGTGGCGCCGCGGCCGCCATATTCCTTCGGCCAGTGCAGGCAGGCCCAGCCGTCTTCAGCCTTCTTCTTCTGCCAAGCCTTGCCGACATCGACGATCTCTTCCTTCTCCAGCCGGATGCGGCCGAGCGAGGACTTTGAAAGCTCCGCCTCATATTGCTTCGGCGCATTGGCTTCGATCCATTTGCGGGCGGTAGCGCGGAATTCCGCTTCCTGCGGGGTATCGTCGAAGTTCATTTGGGCTCTCCTTTGTCTCCGATACGTTCCCCGGACGCTGCGTAGCGCGAAGCGGTGCGCTGCAGGGCCGGGGTCCATTAAAGCGACCGCCTTCTATGGATCCCGGCTCTGCGGAGCAGCGCCAGGGGCGCTGCACCGCGTCCGGGACACGTGATCTATCTTCCCTTGGTCGGGATCTGGTTGAACGGCACGTCCTTGTCGACCCGGATGTCACCGGGCAGGCCAAGCACGCGCTCGGCGATGATGTTGCGCATGATCTCGTCGGTGCCACCTTCGACGCGGGTGCCCGGCGCGCAGCAGCATCGCCTGGAATTTGCCGGCGACTTCGGCATCCTCCGGACCGCTTAGCACGCCGGCGGAGCCCTGCAGGTCGAGCGCGTACATCGCGACTTCCTGGACCATCGATCCCGCGACCAATTTGCCGATGGAATTTTCAGGCCCCGGCCGCTCGCCTTTCGACAGCGCCGAGATCGCGCGCATGCTGGTGTATCGGAGGCCACTGGCCTTCACCGCGTAGTTCGCAAGCCTGGAGCGAACGCCGCGGTCCTCGATTGCGGGTCCCTCTTCCAGCATCAGGCTGTTGCAGAACTCGAACAGTTCGGGGAAACCGGTCGAAACGCCGGCGCCGATCGACATGCGCTCGTTCATCAGCGTCGTCAGCGAGACGTTCCAGCCGTCGTTGACGGCACCCAGCCGCTGCGAATCCGGGATCTTCACGTCGGTGAAGTAGACCTCGTTGAAGTCGGACTGGCCGCTAGCCTGCTTGATCGGCCGCACCTCGACGCCCGGGCTCTTCATGTCCAGGAAGAACATAGTGAGCCCCTTGTGCTTCGGCACGGTCGGATCGGTTCGCGTCAGCAGGATACCGTAATCCGAATAGTGCGCGCCCGAGGTCCAGATCTTCTGGCCGTTGATGATCCAGTCGTCACCTTTCTTCTCGGCGCGGGTGCGCAAACCTGCGACGTCGGAACCGCCGGCGGGTTCGGAGAACAGCTGACACCAGACCTTTTCGCCCGAGGCCAGCGGCGGCAGGTATTTGCGCTTCTGCTCCTCGCCGGCGAACGCCATCATGGTCGGTCCGCACATGCCGTGGCCGATGATGAACATGCCGGAGAGCTTGCCGAACGGGCCCTCTTCCTGCTGCCAGATCACCCGCTCGATCGGCGATGAGCCGCGGCCGCCATATTCCTTGGGCCAGTGCAGGCAGGCCCAGCCGGCATCGGCCTTCTTCTTCTGCCAGGCTTTTGCGACCTCCAGAATATTGGCGCCCTTGAGCACGGTGCGGCCGAGCGAGGATTTGCGAAGCTCCTCCTCGTATTGCTTCGGCGCGTTGGCGGAGATCCACGCCTTGGCCTCGGCGCGGAACGCAGCTTCCTGCGGGGTGTCGTCGAAGTTCATGTTTTCAATCCTCGGCGGCTTCGTAGGATGGGTAGAGCGAAGCGAAACCCATCGTTCTCAACCCGCGGTTTGATGGGTTTCGCTGCGCTCTACCCATCCTACAAATCGACCTTACGCCGCGTTCTTCTTGCGCATGCGGTCGATCAACTGATCTTCCCAGTACGACAGGCTGCCGAGCGTCAGCGCGGTCGCGTTGGCGCGGCGGTAATACATGTGGCAGTCGAACTCCCAGGTGAAACCCATGCCGCCATGAACCTGAATGTTGTTCTTGGAGCAGTGCTGGAACGCCTGCGTCGCGCTGATGCGCGCAGCCGCCGCCGCTTCCGGCAATTCCGATGCGTTGGTCGAGAGCGCCCAAGCGCCGTAGTAGCAGTTTGAGCGCGCCAGCGTCGCCGAGACATACATGTCGGCAAGCATGTGCTTGACCGCCTGAAACGAGCCGATCGGCCGGCCGAACGCGATACGGTCGAGCGCATAGTCGCGGCCCATTTCGAGCGCGCGATCGGAGCCGCCGACCTGCTCGAACGCGAGCAGCACCGCTGCGCGGTCGAGCACCTGGATCAGGATGCTCCAGCCCTCACCGGTAGCTCCAAGCGGCTCGGCCTTGGCATTCTTGAAGGTGAGCTCGGCCTGCCCGCGGGTTGGATCGATATTGGTCAGCGACTTCGCTTCGACGCCGCCGGCCTTCAGGTCGACCAGGAACAGCGAGATATAGGAATCGCGCCCGGTCGAACCGGTGCGAGCGGCGACCACGGCGAAATCGGCAATCGCGCCATCCGGCACCGGCTTCTTCACGCCGCTCAGCGTGCCACCGGAGGCTTGCAGCTTGATCGCCTTCGGCGACGGATTGCCCTTGCCTTCGAACAGCGCCAGCGTGCCGATCGCCTCGCCGCTCGCGATCTTCGGCAGCCATTTCTGCTTCTGCGCGTCGGAGCCCGCCAGCAGCAGCGCTTCGGCAGCGAGATAGACGGTGGAAGAAACGGCACCGGCGCATTCGCGCGGCCCATCTCTTCCGCTATCACGCAGAGCTCGAGATGACCGGCGCCCGCGCCACCAAATTCTTCCGGGATCGCGACGCCGAGAAAACCCATCTCGGCGAGCCCGCTCCACAGCGCCTTGTCATACGGCGCCTTGCCGTCGAGCACCTCGCGCACGGCCTTCGGCGGGCACTTTTCGGCGAGAAACTTCCTCGCCTCGTCGCGCATCTGTTTTTGTTCGTCGGAGAAATCGAAGTTCATGGCAGGTTACTCGCGTTAGTGATGGCTCTGTAGGATGGGTGGAGCGAAAGCGATACCCATCAATTGTTGGTTTCGAGTGATGGTTTCGCTGCGCTCTACCCATCCTACGATCAGTTCAAAATGATTACGTCCTCTCCGGGCTTGTCGGCGTAGAGCTTCTCCACCAGCGCGGCACGGCGCTCGAGGCCGGCGCGCTGGTTGATGTAGCCCTTGTCGGTGAGCTCGTTGCCGTCGATCGAGGGCGGCTCGGCCATCAGCATGGCGCGCGCAATCCGCATGCTGCTGCCGGTGGCGGACGCGTTATGCGCTTCCAGCCCGCGCTTCAGGCAGGCGATCACTTCGGGATGCCGAACGACATCTTCAAACGTTGCATCGGGATTGCCTGTCATCTGCCGGCAGGCATGCAGATTGGGCCAGGCCAGCAGCCCGATGAACGGGCGATCCTGTCCCGTGACCAAGGCGTCGTGCACCACCGGAGTCGCGGCTGCGATCGCGTCCGTGCGCAACGATCCGACATGGACGAAGGTGCCGGTCGTCAGCTTGAAGTCCTCGACCACGCGGCCGGCGAAGATGATGCCCTGCAGCGGATCGCTTTCATCAACGAACACGCCGGCATCGCCGATGCAATAAAAGCCTTCCTCGTCGAACATCTTCCTGGTCAGTTCCGGCTGGCCGAAATAGCCCGGGGTGACGTTGATGCCGCGTAATCGCAACTCGTATTTCGAGCCGCACGGCACCATCTTCAGCTCGACACCGGGAAACGGCAGGCCGATCAGACCAACGCGCTCGGTATCCCAATAGGTGCCGGTCGAAGTCGGCGCGGTCTCGGTCGAGCCCCAGCCGGTGTAGAACACGATGCGCTCGCCGGTGGTCTTCACCGCCAGCGCCTGCATGCGGTCGTAGAGATCGTCCGGCAGCCGCGCGCCGCCGTAAGCCATCACGGTCAAATTCCTGAAGAAGCTGCGGCAGAGCGCGTCGTCCTTTTCCATCGCAGCCGCCAGTGCGGCATAGCCGGCGGGGACGTTGGCGTAATAGGTCGGCGATATCTCGTGCAGATTACGGATGGTCTCGTCGAACTGGCCGGGCATCGGCCGGCCGTCATCGATGTAGAGCGTGCCGCCGTCGATCAGCGCCGGGTTGAACAGCGCATTGCCGCCCATGGTATGGTTCCAGGGCATCCAGTCGAGATAGGTGGAAACGGGTCCGTTGGGATCACGCGGCCGTACCTGCATCATCATCGCCGCATTGGCGCACATCATCTCCTGCGTGTTGATGACGGCCTTGGGCATCCCGGTCGAGCCCGAGGTGAACAACAGCTTGCCGACGGTCTTCGGGGAGATCTTTGCGATCGAGTCCTCGACCGCTTTGGTTACGGGCGTTGCCGCGAGATCAGCGAACGAGACGCTCTTGATGCCGTCGCACGGACGCAAGACATGCACGACGGTGACGCCCCTGAGATCGAGCGCCTTCAACGCCTTCTCGAAGGTCGGCCCGTCCTGCACCATCACCACCGCAGGCTTGATCAGGTCGAAGAGGTATTTGAGCTTGAGATGATCCTGGCTCATCAGCGAATAGGCCGGCGACACCGGCGCGGCCGGCAGGCGCGCCTGCATCGCGGCCTGCGTCATCAGCGCGTGCTCGATCGAATTGCCTGAGAGGATCGCAACGGGCCGGCCTTCAGCGAGGCCGAGATCGAGCAGGCCCTGCGTCAGCCCGTCGACGATGCGCTTAGCTTCGCCATAGGAGACTTTCCGCCATTGCCGGTCCGCGCCGCCGCGCTGCGCCAGCCAGATGCGCTCCGGCGCTTGCCTCGCCCATTTCGAAAGCGAAGCCGGAATATGCTTCTCGTAAGGCTGTAGCGGGATGCGTGATTTCAGGATGATGACGCCATCCGGACGACGCTCGACCGCGATGTCGCGCGCCAGCCATTCGATCTTGCGAAAGGCCGGCTTGGTCAACACTGCGGCAGCACTCCCACTCATATTGCGTCTCCCGGAATTCTTGTCCTTTGCGGATCTTGTCGTCATCGCCTGATATAGACAGGCTTTCGTTTCTCAAGGAAGGCCGTCGATCAGTGAGGGATCGAGCGCGTTGAGACTGTCGGCCGGTTGAGCGTGACCCAATCGACCCCGTCGTGATGTTCGATCAGCAGCGGGCGTGCCATCTAGACCTCCGAACGTCGCCGAATGGGTCTCGGCTCTGCGGTGCATCGTGACCGGACGATGCTTCGCATCGCCGGGAGAACGCTGCACCGCGTCCGGAACACGTTCCCCAGATGCTGCGCAGCACGAAGTGATGCGCTGCTGGTCCGGGGTCATTCCTGTCACTACCGCGGCGCCATGCGGATCGCGCCGTCGAGACGGATGGTCTCGCCGTTGAGCATCGGGTTCTCGACGATATGAACCGCAAGCGCACCGTACTCCGAGGCATCGCCGAGGCGGGCCAGATGCGGCACCTGAGCGCCCAGGCTCTTGCGGGCCTCTTCGTTCAGACCCATCAAAAGCGGCGTCAGGAACAGGCCGGGGGCGATGGTGTTGACGCGGATCTTGAGGCTGGCGAGGTCGCGCGCGGCCGGCAGCGTGAGACCGACGACGCCGCCCTTCGACGCCGAATAGGCGATCTGGCCGATCTGGCCTTCATAGGCGGCGACGGACGCAGTGTTGATGGCGACGCCGCGCTCCTCACCGATTGGCGGCGCAGTGGCGAGCCGTTCGGCGAACAGGCGCAGCACGTTGAAGGTGCCGATCAGATTGACATTGATGATGCGGACGAATTTTTCCAGCGGGTAGACGCCGTCCTTGCCGACGGTGCGCTGCGACCCGCCGATGCCGGCGCAGTTCATCAGCACACGTGCGATGCCGTGCGCGGCTTCGGCTTTCGCAATCGCCGCCTTGATGGCCGCTTCGTCGGTGACGTCGGCGTGGAAGGCAACGCCCTTCACTTCGGCGGCGACCTTTTCGGCGTTTTCCTTGTTCTGGTCGATCACGCCGATTTTCGCGCCCTTGGCGGCCATGGCGCGGGCGGTCGCGGCGCCGAGGCCGGAGCCTCCGCCGGTGATGAGAACGGCTACGTCTTGCAACTGCATTGTAACTACCTTTCCTTCCTTGAGCGTTTCTTCTCTAGATAGCGAACGGCGAATAGGGAGTAGCGAATGGGGAAGACATATCCATTCGCTATTCGCTGCTCACCATTCGCCCATTCAACATTCCGCCGCAGATCAGCGCTTCCATATGCTTGATGTATTCGCGGCAGACTTCATCGGTGACCGGGCCGACGCCGGTCGCGCGCGACATCGCGTGGCGGCCGAAGAACAGGTGGTCGCAGGCGCCGATCAGGCTGGTGTAGAACAGCACCGGATCGATATCGCGGAACTCGCCTGCCTTGACGCCTTCGGCGAGCAGGCGGCGATGAAATTCCAGCAAGGGTGCTACAAAGAACTTCGACACCTCGTCGGCAGCTTCCGCGCTGCTCTCGTGCAGGAGGTAATGGATCAGCCGGTTCATGTAGGGGAACTGGTGATAGGCGCGGATGATGCCGCCGATGTGCAGGCGCAGTTTTGCGGTCGGCGAGATCGGCTGGCTGATCAGATATTCGAGCTGCGACATCTCGGTCGCGGCGTCGCGCGCCAGAAGCGCCAGCAACAACCCATCCTTGTTGCCGAAATGATATTTCACCAGCGCAGCGTTGACGCCCGATTTCTGTGCGATGTCGGACAGCGAGACCTCGATCGAGGCGCGCTCGATCATCAGCTCGCTCGCCGCGACAAGCAGCTTCTCGGCGGTACTGTTTTTACCGCCCGGAAGCCTGGTCGGTACGCTGGTATTCAAGGGGCGATCCCATTCCTGCCTGCCGGAAATCCGGGCCGCACATAAGCGCATGCCGCGGCTGCACTCAAGAGTTAATTGATTGATTGACTAAATCCCGCAGCGCCCCTTAAATCCGGCCAATCCATCAAACGCCATCCATAACAATCCAGGGAGAACAGACATGGCCGAGGCCTATATCGTCGCCGCCGCGCGTACCGCGGGTGGCCGCAAGGGCGGACGTCTCGCAGGCTGGCACCCGGCCGATCTCGCCGCTTCCGTGCTGAATTCGCTGGTCGATCGCTCAGGCGTCGATCCCGCCCAGATCGAAGACGTCATCATGGGCTGCGTGATGCAGGCCGGCGAGCAGTCCAACAACATCGCCCGCAACGCGGTGATGGCCTCGAAGCTGCCAGAGAGTGTGCCCGCCACTTCGGTCGACCGCCAGTGCGGCTCGTCGCAGCAGGCGCTGCATTTTGCGGCGCAGGCCGTGATGGCCGGATCGATGGACATCGTGATCGCTGCCGGCGTGGAATCGATGACGCGGGTGCCGATGGGCCTCGCCTCGCAGCTCCCCGCCAAGAACGGCTTTGGCCATTACAAGAGCCCGGGCCTCGAGCAGAAATATCCGAACATCGTGTTCAGCCAGTTCACCGGCGCGGAAATGATGGCGGAGAAGTATGGGCTCTCCAAGGACCAGCTCGACGAGTATTCCTACAACAGCCACCAGCGCGCGATTGCTGCGACGCAAGCCGGCAAGTTCAAGGACGAAATCGTTCCGCTGCAGATCACCCGCGCCGACAACTCGACCGACACCCACCACATCGACGAGGGCATCCGCTTCGACGCCAGCCTCGACGGCATCAAAGGCGTCAAGCTGATTGCCGAGAACGGCAAGCACACCGCGGCCAGCGCCAGCCAGATCTGCGACGGCGCCTCCGGCGTCCTGGTGGTGAACGAGCGCGGCCTGAAGTCGCTCGGCGTCAAGCCGCTGGCACGCATCCATCACATGACCATGATGGGCGGCGATCCCGTGATCATGTTGGATGCCCCGCTGCACGCCACCAAGCGGGCGCTGGAGAAGGCCGGCATGTCGATCGACGATATCGATCTGTTCGAGGTCAACGAGGCCTTCGCCGCCGTGCCGGTGGCGTGGCTGAAGACGACAGGCGCCGATCCAGAAAGGCTCAACGTCAACGGCGGCGCGATCGCGCTCGGCCATCCGCTCGGCGGCTCCGGCACCAAGCTGATGACCACGCTGGTCAATGCCCTCAAGCAGAACAACAAGCGCTACGGCCTGCAGACCATGTGCGAAGGCGGCGGCATGGCGAACGTGACGATCGTCGAACGGCTCTAAAAACAAGAAAAGCGTTTGGCGACTGGCGAGCAGGAGTGCGCTTCCTGCTCGCCATTTTCATATTGAGGAAACACCCATGACCCACCCCTCCGTCCACGCCCGCACCTATCCGAACAAGATCGCCTACCAGATGGCCGGCACCGGCAAGGCGATCACCTATCGCGAACTCGACGAGCTCTCGAACCAGGGCGCCCAACTGTTCCGCTCGCTTGGGCTGAAGGCCGGCGACCACATCGCGCTGTTGATGGAAAACCGCCTCGCCTTCATGGAAATCTGCTGGGCGGCGCAGCGCGCGGGTCTCTATTACACCGCGATCAGCCGCTATCTGACGCAGGACGAAATCGCCTACATCGTCAGGGATTGCGGCGCAAAACTCTTCATCACCACGCCGAAATGCGCCGAACAGGTCAGGGGCCTCGTCGGCCAGCCCGATGGACCGCTGCTCTACATGATGGACGAGCCCGAGCCGGGCTTCCGTTCCTTTGACAAGGAAGCCGCCGCGCAGCCGGCCACGCCGATTGCGGATGAAGTGGCGGGCTACGACATGCTGTATTCGTCCGGCACCACCGGGCGGCCCAAGGGCATCAAGAAGGAGTTCGAAGGCAAGGCGATCGATGTGCCGAACCCGCTCCTGAAAATTCTCTGCGCCGACATGTGCGGCATGTCGTCCGACAGCATCTATCTGTCGCCGGCGCCGCTCTATCACGCCGCTCCTTGCGCTTCAACATGATGGCGATCACGCTCGGCGGCACCTCCATCATCATGGAGCATTTCGACGCCGAGGAATTTCTGAAGCTGGTCGAGAAATACAAGGTCACGCAGTCGCAGCTGGTGCCGACCATGTTTGTCCGCATGCTGAAGCTGCCGGATGAGGTGCGCACGCGCTACAACGTCTCCTCGCTGAAAGGCGCGATCCACGCCGCCGCGCCTGCCCGGTCGACGTGAAGGCGAAAATGATCGAGTGGTGGGGACCGATCCTGATCGAGTATTACGCCGGCTCTGAAGGCAACGGCGTCACCGTCTCGACCTCGCAGCAATGGCTGACCCATCGCGGCACCGTCGGCCGCGCCGTGGTCGGCAAGGTCAAAATTTTGGACGAGAACGACGAAGAGCGTCCCGTGGGCGAGATCGGCACGGTCTATTTCGCCGATGCGCCTGCATTCGCCTATCACAACGATCCCGAGAAGACGAAGAAGGCCTACAACGACAAGGGCTGGTCGACGCTCGGCGACGTCGGCTATCTCGACGCGGAAGGTTTTCTCTATCTCACCGACCGCAAGAGCTACATGATCATTTCCGGCGGCGTGAACATCTACCCGCAGGAGACCGAGGACGTGCTGATCACCCATCCCGCCGTCTCAGACGTCGCGGTGTTCGGCGTGCCGAACGAGGAGATGGGCGAAGAGGTCAAGGCCGTGGTGCAACCGCACGAGATGTCCAGGGCCGGAAAAGAGCTCGAGGCCGAACTGATCGTGTTCTGCCGCAAGCATCTGTCCCCGATCAAATGCCCGAAGAGCATCGACTTCGAGGCGGAGCTGCCGCGCACGCCGACCGGAAAACTGGTGAAGCGGCATTTGCGGGACAGGTACTGGCCGAAAACGGCGGCGAAGGCGTAGGGGCAACCACGCGATGCAAACTCGTCATGCCCGGGCTTGTCCCGGGCATCCACGTCTTTACAGTCGCGCGGCACAACAAGACGTGGATGGCCGGGACAAGCCCGGCCATGACGAGGAAACACAATGACCATCCTCCCCGACATCCCGCTCCCGCCCTCTATCCGCCCGCGCTACGTCGACAACATCAACGGCCTGCGCATGCATGTGCTGGAAGCCGGCTTCGAGACGCGCGGCCGGCCCTGCGTGCTGCTGCTGCACGGCTTCCCCGAACTTGCTTTTAGCTGGCGCAAGGTAATGCCGGTTCTCGCAGAAGCCGGCTATCATGTGATCGCGCCGGACCAGCGCGGCTATGGCCGCACCACCGGATGGGATCCGGATTACGACGGCGATCTTGCCTCATTCCGACTCCCCAATCTGGTGCGCGATGCGCTCGGGCTGGTGTCGGCGTTCGGCTATCGCAGCGTCGACGCTGTCATCGGGCACGATTTCGGCAGTTCGGTCGCCGCGTGGTGCGCGCTGATCCGGCCCGACGTGTTTCGCTCGGTCGTCATGATGAGCGCGCCGTTCGGCGGCCCGCCGTCGCTGCCCTTCAACACCGCGAACGAACCGGCCAAGCCCGCCGATGATTCTATCCACCGCGACCTCGCCGCGCTGCCGCGCCCGCGCAAGCATTACCAGTGGTACTATTCGACGCGCGAGGCGAACGACGACATGCACCACGCGCCGCAGGGCGTGCATGATTTCCTGCGCGCCTACTACCATCACAAGAGCGCGGACTGGAAGAACAACCAGCCCTATCCGCTCAAATCATGGTCCGCCGGCGAGATCGCAAAACTTCCGACCTATTATGTGATGGACCTCGCCAAGAACATGGCCGCAACGGTCGCGGAGGAAATGCCATCGGCGGCAGAAATCGCCGCAAATAAATGGCTTCCCGACAGCGAGCTTGCCTTCTATAGCGCCGAATATGCCCGCACCGGATTTCAGGGCGGCCTGCAATGGTATCGCTGCGGCACCTCGGGCGCGTTTTTGCCGGAACTGCAGACTTGGTCGGGCCGCACCATCGACGTGCGCTCTGCCTTCATCTCAGGCAAGCAGGACTGGGGCACCTATCAACGCCCCGGCGTGTACGAGGCCATGCAGTCGAAGGCCTGCACGCGCATGATCGGCTGCAATCTCGTCGATGGCGCGGGCCACTGGGTGCAGCAGGAGCAGGCTAACGAGGTGAGCTGGTTGCTGGTGCAATTCTTGCGAGGGGCCAAGACAACCTAATCAAGACAAAGCCTAGCGAAAGCCGGGCGAAGGGTTTGACCCGGGAAGCGCCCGGCCCTATATTTAGAATAATTCTAAACTAGGGCGGCGCCGTGAAGAATTTCGCCGATCTGACCGAGCGCGAGGTGCTGGCCGTCGCGATCTCTTCGAAGAGGAAGACAGCCGGATCTACATGAGCTTCGCGGAAGACCTCGCCGAACGCTATCCGGACTCTGCCAGGGTGTTCGAGGAGATGGCCGAGGAGGAGCGCGGTCACCGCCACCGGCTGCTGGAGTTGTACGAGCAGCGCTTCGGCAAGCACCTGCCGCCGATCCGGCGCGATAACGTCAAAGGCTTTTGCGCCGCCGCCCGGTGTGGCTGACCAGGAATCTGCCACTCGACACTATCCGCAAGGCAGCCGAGACGATGGAGTTCGAGGCCGAGCGCTTCTACATCAGGGCCGCCGAGCAGAGCCAGGATGTCGACGTCCGCCGCTTGCTTGGCGATCTCGCCGAAGCGGAGAAAGGCCACGAGAATCTTGCCGCCAGGTTGACCGACAAGATCCTCAGCCCTGATGTGCGCGCGGAAGAGGACAAGACGCGCCGCCGCGTGTTCGTGCTGCAATATGTGCAGCCGGGGCTCGCCGGGTTGATGGACGGCTCAGTCTCGACGTTGGCGCCGCTGTTCGCCGCGGCATTCGCCACGCATCAAAACTGGCCGACATTTCTGGTCGGCCTCGCCGCCTCGATCGGCGCCGGCATCAGCATGGGTTTTGCCGAAGCCCTGTCCGACGATGGCTCGCTGACCGGGCGCGGTTCGCCATGGCTGCGCGGCTTGACCTGCGGGTTCATGACGGCACTCGGTGGCGTCGGTCACACGCTTCCCTATCTGGTGCCGGATTCCTGGGCGAACGCGTTCTGGATCGCAACCGCCATCGCCTGTGTCGTGGTGTTCTTTGAACTGTGGGCCATCGCCTTCATCCGCGCCCGATACATGGACACGCCATTCCTGCACGCGGCGTTCCAGATCGTGCTCGGCGGCGGCATCGTGCTCGCGGTCGGGATACTGATCGGCGGGGCTTAGCCATCAGCAATTGCTGTCAAGCATCCGTCTTGCGACCCGCGCATAAACTGAGCATCATTCGCGGCCTTTATCGAACAACAGACCGGGAGCACGCCTTGGCCAAGTCGCAATGGAGCTTTAGGACCGCCGTCGAATTGTCGGCAGCACTTGCGGCGAAGAAAGTCTCCGCAGTCGAACTGGCCGAGGACGCGATCAGCCGCATCGAGCGGCACGATGCGAAGATCAATGCGATCTGCGTACGCGATTTCGAGCGCGGCCTGGCCGCTGCCCGTGCCGCCGACGCCGCACTGGCGCGCGGGGTGAAGAAGCCATTGCTCGGCCTGCCCATGACGGTGAAGGAATCCTACAACGTCGCGGGATTGCCGACGACATGGGGCATTCCGGCGCAGAAGCATTTCACGCCGACGGAAGACGCGCTGCCGATCTCGCGCGTCAAGGACGCCGGCGGCGTTATCCTTGGCAAGACCAATGTGCCGCCCGGGCTGCTCGACTGGCAGAGCTACAACGAGATCTACGGCACCACCAACAACCCGTTCGATCTCGGCCGCACGCCGGGCGGCTCTTCCGGTGGATCGTCGGCGGCGCTGGCGGCGGGTTATGGCCCGTTGTCGCTTGGCTCCGACATCGGCGGCTCCTTGCGCGTGCCGGCGTTTCATTGCGGCGTCTACGCGCACAAGCCGACCTTCGACCTCGTCGCCATGCGGGGCCACACGCCACCGCCGTTGCCACCGCTGCCGTCCACGCGCGACCTTAGCGTGATCGGACCGATGGCGCGCTGCGCGGCCGACCTGTCGCTGCTGCTGGATGTGATCGCCGGACCCGATCCGCTCGAAGGTGGCAAAGCTTACAGCCTCGCGCTGCCGCCCTCGCGTCACACCGAGTTGAAGAACTTTCGCGTGCTTCTGATCGACACCGATCCGGTTATGCCGACCGACAAGGTGGTGCGCGGCACACTGGAGCAGTTCGCCACCAACCTCGCCAAGGCTGGCGTCAAGGTCGACCGCGACAGTCCGCTGTTGCCGGACTTCGCCGCGTCAAGCCGGCTCTACATGCGGATGCTGATGTCGTTCCTCGCGGCGTCCTTTGCGCCGGAAGCCTATGCCGGAGCGCTGGCGGCCGCCGCGGCACTGCCTGCCGAAGATACCAGCCTCGCCGCCGAACGGTTGCGCGGCATCGCGCTCAGCCACCGCGACTGGCTGATGGCTGACGGCGAGCGTTCACGCCTGCGCGCGCAATGGCGCGAACTGTTCAAGACTTACGACGCCGTGATCTGCCCGATCATGCCGACGCCCGCCTATCCGCACGATCATTCCGAAGACCAGGAAAAGCGCCGCATCAGGATCGACGGCAAGGATTACGTCTATCCCGACCAGCTCTCGTGGCCCGGCATCGCTACGCTCCCCGGCCTGCCCTCGACCGCGATTCCGACCGGCATTGCGCCGGATGGACTGCCGGTCGGCGTGCAGATCGTCGGCCCCTGGCTGGAGGACCGCACAACGTTGAAACTGGCGGAGCTGATCGAGCGCGAATTCGGCGGATTCAAACCGCCGCCGATGTTTGATGATTAAAGACGCTCCGTGGCAGGAGTTGCGCGCAAGCGCACCTCCTCGCCATGAGGGTGAAGCGGCACCGTTGAAAGCGCCATGCGGACTTTCATTCAAAGCGTCATCGCCGTCGTTGCCGGCTTCCTGCTGATGTGGCCGCTTGGCTATGCCTATGCCGCGCTCGGCTGGCCAACATTCCACTTGTGGGGGCTGATGCATGGCACATTTGTCGCGGCCTGGCCCGCCCTGTCGATCCTGGCATTCCTGGCACTGGGGTATCTGCCGCTTTTCCGGAGCATCGACGACGCCGCGCTTCTGATCGCCGGCCTTATTTGGGGTCTGTTGCTGGCCACTGCTTTCAACATCCGCCACGCTCTCGGCTTTGAGATTGCCTATGGCCTGTTCAGCGTCACGGCCGTTATCGTTGCAGCACTATGCAGCTTTGCCAAACACCGGCTCCGTTTGGCGCTGCTCGTGATATCGCCGCTTGTCTTCCTAAACTTGGATCTTCTGCTGGCGCCACCGACGCTTGAACAATTCCGGTCTCAAACCATCTTTGATCTCAAGGCGCTCCTGCCGCCACTCGCCTTCTCGCTTGCGGGTTACGTGCTTGGTTCGCTCGTCCGCTTCGTGATCAAACGCTCCCCGAGAACAGCGTGATGGCTGCTCTACATTGACGAACAAGGACCGGAGGAAATCATGAACAACGACCTCGCCGAGCTGACAGAGCTCAACCACGACTATGTCGCTTCAGTCCAGAACTCCGACGTCAAACGCTTCGACGAAATCCTTGCCGCCGACTTCTACTGTTCGAACCCCGACAAGTCGCTGGTCGACCGCGCGGCGTTCCTGAAGCAGACCGCGATCCCGGCGACGATCAGGAACCTCACCGCGCACGACGTCAAAATCCGCATCCTCGGCGATTTCGCCATCATCCACGCCGCCACCAGCTATACGACCGCGGACGGCCAGCAGGCCCACGGCCGCTATACCGATTGCTGGGCGAAACAAGACGGCAAGTGGCTCGCCGTCTCGGCGCACGTCTCGCGGTGACACAGAGCTAGCCCAACTTTCTCAACCCGAGAGAAAAGGCGAGCAAAATCAATAGGGGTCTATCGAAAGTCTCCACTACAAAACTGGGACTTGGGGGCGAGCGGACCTCTGCGAGGACGTGATGCGCGGCGGTGGCTGCGGAGGCAAATCGAGCTTGAGTTGCTTGAGCAGCAGCTTCTGGTCGGCGTTGAGCTCAGTATAGCGGCTGAGGATCAGCATGCGTCCGTCGGTTGTCGGGAAGTGCACGTCGAGCATCTGCACCGCGGCCATCTTGTCGAGCACCGCCCTTGATGTGAGGCCCGGCGCCAGCGGCTTCAGTCGCGCCCGCAACGTGACGTGCAGGCAATAAGCGAGGAAGGCGACGAAGATATGCGCCTCGACCCGATGCTCGACCTGATGATAGATCGGCCGCAACTGGAGATCGTCTTTCAGGTTTTTGAACGCAGCCTCGACCTCGGTCAGTTGAATGTAGAACTGCCAGAGATCGGCGGGATCGCGATCTCCGAGATTGGTGCGCAGCAAATAGCGCCCTTCACGTCGGCGCACCTGGCGCAACTTCTCGCGGTTGAGCGTGAAGCTGAACGCAGTCCCGCTGGAGGCGATATCGATGTCGATCAGCCGCCACGCCGCGCGAGCCTTGGAACGCGCGGCGCCGAGCTTCATCAGGAATTCCTTGCGCGTGAGCTTCATGCTCGCGATTTGCTTCAATCGTGACCAAAGCCATTTGAGCTTGCGCCGGCGCATGGCGCGTTCCTTGTGGATGCGGGCGCGGCTTTGCGCGAAGACGTAGGTCTCCTGGTCCTGCGGCAGCACCTTGACGTCGACACCCTCGCGCACCGCCTGCCAGGGTTTGTCGAGCAGCGCCTTCTCCAGTTTCGACAGCCGTCCCTTCGGCGTTCCGACCAGATAGGAGACCGGCGGATCGGCCTGCCGCATCTCCGCCAGCACCGCATCGGTGGGAATGCCGCGATCCATCACCCAGATCCGCTGGGCCTTGCCGTACTGAGTTTCGATCTTGTGCAAAAATCCCCGCAAGGTCGTGCTGTCCGCCGTGTTGCCCGGCAGCACTTCATAGGCGAGCGGGAAGCCATCCGGCGTGACGATCAGTGCGATGACCACCTGCACGCAATCGCTGCGTTTGTCACGGCTGTAGCCGAAGCGGCGCTTGTCGTTGTCGTCGTCCGAGGGCGCGGATTCGAAATAGGTGCTGGTCAGGTCGTAGAGCAACACCTCGTACTTGGCGCCGAACAAATCCGCCCAGCGTTGACGCAAATGGGAAAACAGCGCTTGTTTGTGCGGCAAGAGCTTGTCGAGGCAGCGGTAGAGAGCATTCTTCTCCGCCAGCATGAAATCCGCGCCCAGCAAGTCCGCCATCGCGCTCTGTTCAAACCATTGCCGGTGCAGACGCCACTCGCTACCGGGATCGATCAACCGGTAGCACACCAGCGTCTGCAGGATATCGCACCAGTTCGTTCCCTCGCGCGAGGGCCGCAGGCGGCGCGCCCAGAACTGGTCAAGCCCAAGCTGTTCATAGAGTTCACACGAAAGCCAGCACGCGCCCCACTGCCGCGGCCGATGCAACTCCATCGCATCGAGCCGCACCTGTACGCCGTACCCTTCGGCCTGTCTGGGAAGTTCACGATCGGCAGAAAAAAGCGACAGCTGGGTGTGGCGTTGCGCATCCTCGTCAAACGCTTCGATTGCACGGCTCCAATCGTCATGTTGGCCGTCGCCGATCTCACCCAAATACAGCACCTGCCGCTGCACCACCTTGCCACTGGCACAGCGCCGGTTCTCGACGATATTCCAGTAGTGGTGCTCCTTGCCGTCCTTGAAGCGCCGATTCGATCGCAAAAACATGGCCCGACGAAGCTACGCCGATCGCAACAGGCCCAAAAGATACTTGGTCTACACTACACGCGATTCCTGAGACCCACACATTGATCCGACTCACCTTTTCGCCTCAAAACTCCCGAAAATTGTCGTTTTGGCACGCGAGTTGAGAAAGTTGGGCTAGTGCCTCGTCATGGCCGGGCTCGTCCCGGCCATCCACGTCTTGGCAGCCTCCAAGACGTGGATGCCCGGGACGTCTAGCGCGAAGACGCGCTTCGCGCTTCTGCCCGGGCATGACGGAGTTCTATCGCTTTTGAGCCAACCAAGCCCACGCTTCACGCATCGAACATGATCACGCTACGCAGCGTCTTGCCGGCCTTCATGCTGGCAAAGCCCTCGTTGATCTCGGAGAGTTTCAGCTTGGCCGAGATCCAGTCCTCCAGGTGCAGCTTGCCGCGCATGTAGAATTCGACGAGGCGGGGCATGTCGACGCGAAAATGGTTGGAGCCCATCGACGAGCCCTGGATCCGGCGCTCGCGCAGGAAATCGAAACCGTGCAGCTCGATCTTCTGGCCGAACGGGATCATGCCGACGATGGTCGCGGTGCCGCCGGCCGCCAGCATCGCAAAGGATTGCTCCGCGGTTTCCTTGCGGCCCAGTACCTCGAAGGAGTGATGCACGCCGCCGCCGGTGAGTTCGCGCACCTGCTGCACCACGTCACCCCTCGCAGGGTCGACGATGTCGGTGGCGCCGAGCTTGGTGGCCAACTGCAGCTTGGCCGGGTTGGTATCGATGGCGATGATGCGGCCGGCGCCTGCGATCGCAGCCCCATTGATCGCCGCCATGCCGACGCCGCCGCAACCGATCACCGCCACGGTTTCGCCGGCCTGAACCTTGGCCGTATTCACCACCGCACCGTAGCCGGTGATGACGCCGCAACCGATCAGCGCCGCCAGCTCCAGCGGCATGTCCTTGCGGATTTTCACGATGGCATTTTCGTGCACCAGCATCTGCTCGGCAAAGGACGAGAGGTTGAGGAACTGATGGAGCTTCTCCTCACGCGCCCATGACAGACGGTTGGACTGGCCGGGCAGCATCTTCACTGTCGTGTCGGTGCAGAGCACGGTGCGGCCGGTGGTGCAGTTGTCGCAGGTGCCGCAGAACACCGACAGGCAGGTCACGACGTGATCGCCGGGCCTTACATAGGTGACGTCGGAGCCGACCTTCTCGACCACGCCGGCCGATTCATGACCGAGCACGGCCGGCAGCGGATGCGGGTAGAGCCCCTCCATGAAATGCAAATCGGAATGGCAGAGGCCGGCGACGCGCGTGCGGATCAGGACTTCGCGCGGTCCGGGATTCGGCACGCTGACATCCTCGATCACCAACGGCTTGTTGACTTCATGCAGGACGGCGGCCTTCATCGGTGCTTCCCCTTCAATTTCTGTTATTTTTGACGTGAACTAACCGCAGCCTACGCCGCGACGAGCAATTCGCCAACCTCGGCCATGCCGACGCTGCGTTCGCCGAGCAGATGGTCCGTGATAGCCCGCTGGGTCGCATTTTCCGCAAGCCGGAACGGATCGCCCGCTGCGACGCGATGGTCGATCACCATCCGCGACAGCAACAGCCGCCGGGCGTCGCCGCGCATCTCGTGGATGCGCCCGCCCTCCCAGGCCAGCGCGACGGCGCTGGCGACATGATAGAGCAGGCTGGTGGCGCGTCGCGCATCGCCCTCATTGTCGCTCCGGCTGGCCACTTCGCGCGCGAGATCCGACGGCGCGATCAGTCAGTTCGCGCAGACGATTGCGCCAGGCCTGCGGCACGTTGGCGCTGTCGTCGAGACGGGCGTGCAGGTCGGCCGCCAACGCCGCGTCGGCGCCGTGACGGCCGACCGCGCGCGTCAGCGCATCGATCGCGACGATATTGCCGGTGCCTTCCCAGATCGAGCCGAGATGGGCATCGCGCAGCAGCCTGCTGGTTGCAAATTCCTCGATGTAGCCGATCCCGCCGCGCATCTCCAACGCATCGCCGCAGACTTTTCGCGCGTCACGCGTCGCGCGGAATTTCAGCGTCGGCGTCAGGATGCGCAGCAACGCGGCGGCGTCCTGGCTGCCGGCCTCGGCGCGGTCCAGCGCATCTGCGGTGAGGAAGCTCATCGACAGCGCCTGCTCGGTCGGCAGCATGATCTTCATCAATTGCCGCCGCGCCAGCGGCAGATCGATGATGCGGCTGCCGAACACCACGCGGTTTCGCGCCACCGTCATCGCATCATGGTGCGCGCGCCGCATCAGCGCGGTCGACTTGACGCCGTTGGAGAGCCGCGACGAATTCACCATCTCGGCCATCTGCACGAAGCCGCGATCGAGCTTGCCGACGGCGTAGGCAATTGCGCCTTCGAACTTGATTTCGCCCGAGGCCATCGAGCGGGTGCCGAGCTTGTCTTTCAGGCGAACGATCCGGTAGTGATTCTGCGAGCCGTCGTCGAGATACCGCGGCATCAGGAACAGGCCGACGCCGCGCGTGCCCGGGCCCGCGCCTTCCGGGCGCGCCAGCAGCATCACCACCTTGGCGTCGGCATTAGAGCAGAACCATTTTTCGCCGTAGAGCCGCCAATGGTCGTCTTCCTGCACGGCCATCGTCGTCAGCGTGCCGACGTCGGAGCCGCCCTCCTTCTCGGTCATGAACTGGCCGCCCTGGGTCAGCTTGCTCATGTCGGTCTGGGTCAGGCCGTCGAGATATCTCGCCTTCAACGCCTCGCTGCCGAAATTGTTGAGCAGTTTTGCGCAGCCGTCGGTGACGTTGATCGGGCAGCCCATGCCGAACTCGGCCTGATTGAACAGGAACGTGAAGGCGTGCTTGGCCACGACGGGGTATTTGTCCGACCAGCCCATGATGCCTTTGCGGATCGACATCGCGTGAATGCCGAACTCGCCGAACGCGGCCTTCTCCAGCTCGCGATAGGCCGGATGATATTCGATGTACTGCGCATCGTGCCCGAACTTGTCGCGCTGATGCAGTACCGGCGTGTGACGGTCGGCGAGCCTTGCGCATTCGTCGAGATAACCGCCGGCCAGTTCGCCGAGGCGATCGAGGTGCGGCTCGATATGGCGAAACAGCGCATCGGGGAGATGCAGCCGCAACAGGTCCGTCAGCGCCGGATCGGCCCGGTAGAAATTCATCCCAGTCGTATCAGGCGCGAGCAAGCCCGGCCGATTGGCCGAAGCGGTCGCGCGATCATGCATGATTGGATGCATTTTTAGCCCTTGTTCGTCCCGCCCGATATTGGTCATCTACCGATAACGCAGGCGCTTGAGCCGTCAACAAGCATAATTGTAGGACCATCCCATGGCGGACGGATACCGTATCATTGGCGCCGGGATATTTCCGCTACAAGGACATTCCGCTCCAACGGATTTGCGAAACGCGGCCAACAGGCGCGATCTCGAGCCTATCCCCGCTCCCGCCGGTTGCCTGACGGGATTACGTGCCTAGATACCAGGTCCCGGTCTTCTCTGGAGAGCGCTCATGGAAATTCCCAGCTACAAGATTGCCCTGATCGTCGGCGTCGGCGAGGATTGAGCGCATCGCTGGCGCGGCTGTTCGCGCGCGAAGGCATTAAGGTTGCGCTCGCCGCGCGCAAATCGAAAAACTCGGCGCGCTCTGCACCGAGACCGGCGCCCGTGCCTTTGCCTGCAATGCGACCGAAGCCGAGGAGGTCGAGCGTCTCTTTGGCATGGTCGAGCGCGAGATCGGCACGCCCGATATCGTCGTCTACAACGCCAGCGGACGGGCGCGCGGCGCTTTCACCGACCTGGTTCCGGCAGATGTCGCGCAGGCAATTGCCGTTTCGGCGTTTGGCGGCTTTCTGGTGGCGCAGCAGGCCGCCACACGCATGTTGCCCAACAGGCACGGCGCGATCCTGTTCACCGGCGCTTCCGCCAGCGTCAAGGGCTATGCACAATCGGCGCCGTTCGCGATGGGCAAGTTCGCGCTGCGCGGGCTCGCCCAGAGCATGGCGCGCGAATTGTCGCCGCAAGGTATTCACGTCGCGCATTTCGTCATCGATGGCGGCATCCGCAGCGCGGCGCGCGCCGAGCCTGCCGACAGGCCGGACTCGATGCTCGATCCCGACGCCATCGCATTGAGCTACTGGAACGTGCTGCAGCAGCCACGCAGCGCCTGGACTTGGGAAGTCGAATTGCGGCCGTGGGTGGAGAAGTTTTGACGTGATCGTAGGGTGGGCAAAGGCGCGCGTGCGCCGTGCCCACCATCTACCGCCGGGCGCGACTTTCGATGGTGGGCACGCTTCGCTTCGCCCACCCTACGGACCGGAATGACGGAAACAACAACAACAAGGGGCAACCATGACCACCGAAACCAAAATCGATACCGGCACCGACGAACTGCTGTGTGTGATCCGCGACCGCGTCGCCATCATCACGCTGAACCGCCCCGAGGTGCGCAATGCGATGTCGGACACGCTGACGCCGGCCCTGCGCGCGATGATCAAGACCTGCGGCGAGAATCCCGATGTCGGCGTGTTGCTGCTCACCGGCGCGGGCACAGCCTTCTGCGCCGGCGGCAACGTCAAGGGCATGGGCGCGCATCGCGACAGCAAAAAGCTCGCGATGTCCTACGACGAGAAGGTCGCCGACCTGCAGGAGCGGCAGCGGCTCCTGACCGGCGCGCTGGCTTCGGTGCGCAAGCCGACGATTGCCGCACTCCCCGGCCCCGCGGTCGGCGCGGGCCTTGCGATCGCGTTGGCCTGCGACATCCGGATCGCGGCGCAATCGGCGTTTGTCTCCACCGGCTATCTCCGCGTGGCGCTTTCCGGCGACTACGGCATCGCCTGGCTGTTGACGCGGCTGGTGGGTACGGCGCGGGCGCGCGAGCTGATGTTCACCGCCGAGAAGGTCGATGCCGCCAGATGCGAGGCGATCGGTCTCGTCAACCGCGTGGTGCCTGACGACAAGCTGCAGGCCGAGGCCTTTGCGCTCGCCAAATCGATGGCCGAAGGGCCGACGCTGGCGCTGCGCTACATGAAGGACAATCTCGATGAAGCGCTGCAATTCGACTTCGCCACCGCACGCGACCATGAGGCCGAACGTCTGGTCCGCCTGACCACCACCGCCGATCACAAGGAGGCGGTTCAGGCCTTCATCGACAAACGCAAGCCGGTATTCAAGGGCAATTGAGAAAATAGCCCGGTTCTGGAGTGGCCAGAACCGGGCTCAGTCGTCAGACCGCAAGCGAGGACATTGCGCTGGGGGAGACGGCGGCGAGCCGCCAACTGGCGCATGGGATTTCCTGCGGTTCGACATGAATTGGCTTCTGGAAGCGCGTCAGCTTCCAGTCGCCAGGGGTGGCGGTGAAGGCGTAGCCGGCCTTGCGGGCGAGCGCGATCATCGCGTCATTGGAGCGCAGCGTGTCGCCGAACACGCGCGTGGCACCGAATGAAGCTGCCCGGCATTCCAGATTTTTCAACAGCGCCTTGCCGATGCCGTGACCCTGCCAGCGATCGTCGATCGACAAGCCGAATTCAATGCTGGCCGTGTCGCTGTCGAAGGCGTAGCGCGCCTCGCCGACGATGGTCTCGCGGCCATCGATCAGCATGGTCGCGACCACGCTGAAGCGATCGGCCTCGCCGACATGGATGAAGCGGTCGAGTTCGGACGGCGGCAGTTCGCTGGCCGCGCCGAGGAAACGGTTGTAGCGGGAGCGCGTCGTCAGCGACCGGAAATAGGTCTGCAGCGCCCCGGCATCGCGCGGCTCGACGAAGCGCACGGTCACCACCTCGCCGCTACGCGCGCGCAGCACGTCGGAATATTGCCTGAGATCGTCAAGACGCATCGTGGTCATGGGTCGCTCCCGCGGAGCTAAAAATCGGCCGGCGTCCCTCTTCTGAGGCGGCGCCGGCATGGCTGCTACTCAAGCCCGCCAGAACGGCTTTTCGGTCTCGCAGGCGATGTCGCTCCAGGAGATCCCGATATCGTGGAGTTCCCGCTCGGACCAACTCGCCAGTTCGCGGCGCGACCGGTAGCGCTGCCGCCAGACGTGGAGGGTCTCGGCCAGCTGGCTCAAAATTCCCGGTTCATGATGATTTATCATCGATTCATGCGTGTAAGTGGACATTTTTGGCTCCTCTAGCTAATCTGTTGCCGCTAATATCTGCACTATCTGGGCTTTTCACAAACGACACTTTGTACCGTTTCGGATGATATAAGCTCATGTATATGGGGATCGCAGAATGACCACCAGGCTGCCGTCGCTGAATGGATTGCGCGCCTTCGAAGCCGCGGCGCGGCATTTGAGCTTCACTCAGGCGGCGTCCGAGCTGAATGTCACGCAGACCGCGATCAGCCATCAGATCAAGCGGCTGGAGGAAGAGCTCGGCGTTAGCCTGTTCATCCGCCAGAACCGCTCGCTGGCCCTGACGGCGGAAGCGCAGGACTACCTCCCCGGCATCCGCGCTGCGTTCAACGATCTCAGGCTTGCGACCGACCGCCTGCTGCGCAAGGACGACGACCATGTGCTGACGGTCTCGACGCTGGCCTCGCTCGCCGCCAAATGGCTGCTGCCGCGGCTCGCTGCATTTCAAGAAGCCCATTCCGGCATCGACGTGCGCATCACCACCTCGACCAACCTGGTCGACTTCCAGCGCGACAATGTCGACGCCGGAATCCGCTACGGCCGCGGCCAATGGCCGGGCGTTCGCGCCGACTGGCTGATGGCGGACGAGCTGTTCCCGGTGTGCAGCCCGGCGCTGCTCAAGGGCAACAAGCCGCTGAAATGCCCCGAGGACCTCAGGGATCACGTACTGCTGCACACCAGCAACGCCAACAGCGACGACTGGCGGCTGTGGCTGACGGCGGCCGGACTGCCGGCCGATTTTTCGAAACAGCCGGGCGTCACTTTCGACCTGATCTTCATGACGGTGCAGGCGGCGATCGACGGCCTCGGCGTCGCCATGGGCCGCACCGCCTATGTGCAGGAGGACATCGCCAAGGGCCGGCTGGTCGTTCCCTTCAACATCGCATTTCCGGTCGACGCCGGCTTTTATCTGGTCTCGCCCGCGGGCAGAACCGACCCGCCCAAACTTGCGGCCTTCCGGCAATGGCTGCTCGCGTCTGTGCAGAGCAAGCCTTGACCTCGCAGATATTCCGCATAGCGCGTTGCATGCGACATCGTCGCATGCGGCCGCACCGATCGACAAAGTTCGAGCACGAGACGCGTGACGCGGCCTCTTCAGCAGGCTAGAAAATCGCCGGGGCGGAGGATTTGCCTGGCCGAGCGCAGGTTTGATTTCCTGGCCAACAACGACAACAAGAGCGCATGGCCGATTTGACCCGGAAATTCGATGTGCTGGTGATCGGCGGCGGCAACGCCGCTTTGTGCGCCGCCATCAGCGCCCGGCGCGCCGGCGCCTCCGTGCTGGTGCTGGAAGGCGCGCCAAAATTCTATCGCGGCGGCAACACCCGCCACACCCGCAACATGCGCTGCGCCCATGACGCGGCGACCGAGATTCTCACCGGCCCCTACACCGAGGAAGAGTTCTGGGACGACCTGTTGCGCCTGACCGGCGGGCAGACCGACGAGGAACTGGCCAAGTTCATGATCAAGGAGTCCAAGGACATCCTGAACTGGATCGTCGAACAGGGCGTGCGCTGGCAGCCCTCGCTCGGCGGCACGCTGAGCCTCGGCCGCACCAATTCGTTCTTTCTCGGCGGCGGCAGGGCGATGCTGAACGCGCTCTATGTCACCGCGGAAAAGCTCGGCGTCGAGATCGTCTACGATGCTGAGGTCACCGACCTTCAGATCGAGGACGGCATGTTTCTGTCCGCGACGCTGAAGCAGCCGATCGATGGAACGAGCAAAATCCGCGCCTCGGCGCTGGTGGCAGCCGCCGGCGGATTTGAAGCCAATATTGAATGGCTGAAGCAGTATTGGGGCGCGGCGGCCGACAATTTCCTGATCCGCGGCACGCCCTATAACCGCGGCTCCATTCTTAAGCTCCTGCTCGACAACGGCGTGCAGGACGTCGGCGATCCCACCCAATGCCATGCGGTGGCGATCGATGCCCGCGCGCCGAAATTCGACGGCGGCATCATCACGCGGCACGACTCGGTGGTGTTCGGCATCGTCATCAACAAGCACGCCCAGCGCTTCTATGACGAGGGCGAGGACATCTGGCCGAAGCGCTACGCGATCTGGGGCCGGCTGGTGGCCGCCCAGCCGGACCAGATCGCCTACATCATCTTCGATGCGTCCGTTCGCAACAGCTTTATGCCGACGCTGTTTCCGCCGATCGAGGGCGGCAGCATTGCCGAACTCGCCAGCAAGCTCGAGTTCGATCCGGCCGCACTGGAAAAGACCATCACCGAATTCAACGCCGCGGTGCAGCCCGGCACTTTCGATCACACCATCCTGGATGATTGCCGCACCGAAGGCATCGCGCCACCGAAGACGCATTGGGCGCGCAGGATCGAGACGCCGCCTTACCTCGCCTACCCGGTGCGGCCCGGCATCACCTTCACCTATCTCGGCACCCGTGTGAACAGGCAGGCGCGCATGGTGATGAAGGACGGCAAGCCTTCCGCCAACATGTTCGCGGCCGGCGAAATCATGGCCGGCAACGTGCTCGGCAAGGGTTACGCGGCCGGCATCGGTATGACCATCGGCAGCGTGTTCGGCCGGGTAGCGGGACGGGAAGCGGCGAAGAATGCGAGGAATTAGTGAGTTACCTCGCGCCGCTCTTCGCGGGGAGAGGTCGGATCTCCCCGCGAAGGTGTTCAGACCGGGGCGAGGGAGAAGAGATCGGAGGGAGGAGACATGTCGCGAATAACATTTGCTGCCATCGTAACCCTGCTTGTGACGTCCACAGCCAACGCCGCCGAGCCGATCGCGCTGCGCGACATGGGCTCGTTCCATGTTGGCGGACGTCTGGTCGAAATTTCCGGCAAGCCGGTCAAGGAGGTGACCTTCACCCCCGGCGGCGTGCCTGCGAAAGTCGATCCCAACGGCACCTATCAGGTCGAGCAGATGTATGTGCAGTATTTTCTGCCGGCCAACGAAAGGGGCGCCTATCCGCTCTTGATGTGGCATGGCGGCGGGCTGACCGGTGTGACGTATGAGACGACGCCGGATGGACGCGAGGGTTGGCTGAACTACTTTTTGCGCAAGGGCTGGGCCGTCTACAATTCGGATGCGGTCGAACGCGGCCGCGCCGGCTGGGCGCAATACCCTGATATCTTCAAGAGCGAGCCGGTGTTCCTTACCACAGCCAACCCGTTCGAGCGCTTTCGGATCGGCGATGGCGCAGGCTCCTATAATCCGGATCCGGCGAAGCGCAAGCTGATGCCCGGCAGCCAGTTTCCCAACGAGGGTTACGAGAATTTCGTCAAGCAGAACGTGCCGCGCTGGACCACCACCGATGATGCGATCATCGCTGCCTACATCGCCGAGATCGATCGCGTCGGCCCCTCCATCATCCTGTTCCACAGCCAGGCCGGCAGCTTTGGTTTCAAGGTGGCGCAGGCGCGGCCCGACAAGGTCAAGGCGCTGATCGCGATCGAGCCCGCCGGCGTCGGCGATCCCGCCAAGGTCGATGCCCTGAAAAACATTCCGACGCTGATCGTCTATGGCGACTACATCGAGAAGGATTCGCGCTGGCCGAAAATCCGCGCCAACGGCATTGCTTTTGCAGACGCCATCAAGGCAGCCGGCGGCAGCGTCGATGTCGTCGACCTGCCGCAGGCCGGCATCAAGGGCAACTCGCATATGGTGATGATGGACAAGAACAATGCCGAGGTCGCCGCCCTGATCCAGAAGTGGCTCGAAGGCAAGGGGCTGACGAAGTAAGCGGCCCCGCTCGCGGGCAGGAAGCAAGGCAACATGCACGGAACGAAGATCCTGGAGGAAGCCGACCGCCTGATGACGGTCTGCAATTCCTGCCGCTACTGCGAGGGGCTCTGCGCGGTCTTCCCGGCGATGGAAATGCGCCGCGCGTTCTCCGATGGCGACCTCAACTACCTCGCCAATCTCTGCCATGGCTGTGGCGCCTGCTACACCGACTGCCAGTTCTCGCCGCCGCATGAATTCAACGTCAATGTGCCGAAGACGCTGGCAGTGGCACGCGCCGAATCCTACGCGGCCTATGCCTGGCCCCGCGCCTTCGCGGGCGCGTTCGCGCGCAACGGGCTCGTCATCAGCTTGATCGCGGCGCTCAGCGTTGCCGCGTTCATCTTTGGCTTTGCTGCTTTCAACGACCGGCAGGTGCTGTTCGGTGTCCATACCGGCCCCGGCGCGTTCTACAAATTGATGCCGCACAACGCGATGGCCGCATTGTTCGGCGCGGCATTTCTTTATGCGATCGTGGCGCTGATCATGGGCGTGCGTGCGTTCTGGCGCGATATCGGCGAGCCGGTCGGCATGAAGACCGATGTCGGTGCGCTGCTGCAGGCGATCCGCGATGCCGGCGAGTTGCGCTACCTCGATGGCGGCGGGGTCGGCTGCTTCAACGAGGACGACCGCCCGACCGACCGCCGCAGGCTCTATCATCACCTGACCTTCTACGGCTTTGCCTTGTGCTTCGCCTCGACCTGCGTCGCGACGCTCTATCACTATCTACTGGCGCGCGAGGCGCCGTATGCGTGGTGGGATCTGCCCGTAGTGCTCGGCACGCTCGGCGGCATCGGGCTGCTGATCGGGCCGATCGGCTTGCTCGCCGAGCGACGGAAGCGCGATCCCGTGCTGGTCGACGAAGCCCGCTACGGCATGGATATCGCGTTCATCGTGATGCTGTTCCTCACCAGCCTGACCGGCATGGCGCTGCTGATCCTGCGCGAGACGGCGGCGATGGGCCCGCTGCTGGCGCTGCATCTCGGCGTGGTGTTCTCGCTGTTCGTCACCATGCCCTATGGCAAGTTCGTTCACGGGATCTATCGTTTCGCCGCGCTGGTGCGCTATGCGATGGAGCGGAAGGCGATGGGGCGTGCGAACGGCCAAATTGAATGAGCTCGTCATGCCCGCGAAGGCGGGCATCCAGTACGCCGCGGCTTGTCGGTTCAATCGTTGCTTTCTCTGGAATACTGGATCACCCGCCTTCGCGGGTGATGACAGTTGAATACGGCGTCGCGATCTCGCGGCGCATTCCGCCCGAGGTTAGCATCTTCGTTTGGCCCTCCTTGAAAACAGAGGGCGCAGGGATGACCGGGTGCTTGCTGCACCCGCGGTCTCGCGTGCGATTTGCGCAAGCAAAAGTGCACACGAGCATACAGGGCAGCGGGAGCATTCCGGCCTTCCTGCGCAATGGTCTTACGGCTTACTTCGAGCTCTCCCTGGTGAACGGCTTTCTTGCCACCATCGCTGCGCAGGGAATGAACCCCATGCAACTTGTCGCCAGCACCGCGGCGTCAGGACCACACGACTTCGCCGTACGCTTTAGCCAGCCTCGTCAGTCATGGCTTCCGCGTCCATCGCATCTCACCGCACGTTCGTGACGATCGCGAGCCGCCCCTCAATTGGGTGAGACGCGCGGAGTTATGCGGCTGATTTGCCCGACATGTTAAGCGGAATATTTTTGCGCGAAGGTCTGGACGACCCAAATCACGTTGATGCGTCAGGCGAATTTCGGCCGAGCGCGCAGGCCATCGAGGCGGCGCTCGTCCTCGCCCCAGCCGTCATTTCGTTCATTCACATTGCGGTTACTCGGCGACTACTTATTTTCAGGCGTTCTTCCGAACCGGTTTTCGTCTGGCGTCGTCGAACTCCTGTGCGAGCCATTCCGGCTTCGCCTAACCAGGAATGGAGAGTACCGATGTCGATGAAGTTAATGTTGTCCGCGGCAGCATTGGTCGCTGTCGGCGCGACGAGCGCCATGGCCGCTCCCGCTTTCGTGGCGTCGCCGTACTGCGATCAGGCGATATCGCGGCAGGCTTGCGGAAATCATTTCGAATATCTGTCGACGCTTCGTGCCCGCCGCGACACCTCACTGAGCTATATGAAGAATCTCGATCCGCGCGAAAACCAGGCGCTGCGTGATGGAGGCGGAGGTGGCGGCGGGGAGGCGGCGGTGGTGGCGGCGGTGGTGGCGGCCGATAACCAATACCGGTCTCGCACCGCGTGATGGCGGGTTAGCAAAGCGTCGAGCCACCGGGCCGCGCGAATGCGTGCCCGGTGAACGGCTCCACGTGCCGCTACACCGAGCGCGCGCGGCGGCGGGCACGGCGCTATCGCGCCTTTGCCACCCTGCGGCAGCCGTCGATTTGATTCACCGGAACGTGACTGCTTCGTGCATTTGCACGATGAGGTGCAAATTAATGCACGAATGCGCGCTATTTGGTCTGGCATCGGCGCTTACCAATACCTATTTCTGAATCAGGTAGGAAATTCGCCCCAAGGACAACTCCGCAAAGGAGCCATCTAATGGCGAACGCACTAACCACTGGGGCCTGGCTTTCTGCTCCGACTAAAAGACCCTCATTTTTTGCACGATTGTTGCGCGCCCGCGTCGAAGCCAATCAGCGACGGGCTGACCGCGTTGTCGAGAACTACATTGCTGCCCACGGGCTGCAAAAGCTGTCTGATGATGCAGAGCGTCAAATCAGTCGTTTGCTTGCCAGGGCGAGCCAGCAGTCATGATCACACTCATCATCATCCACGTAGCAACCAGGCTCGCTCGTTTTGGGAACGAGGTTCGTGAGACGTGGCGCGAAACGCAGCGCCTTCGTCGCACCCTTGCCGGCCCGATCGAGGAGTAGCTAAACCGCAGGCAGGGTGGGCAAGGCGCGGAAGCGCCGTGCCGCCATCGCGCAAACGTTCCGGGCGGTCGCCAGCGATCAGCGACCGCTCGCGCTTGCTTCAGTATCGCTCCACGATCCGATCGAGCTTCCTGCTGAGCAACCAGGACAGGCCGAGGAACGTGACCAGCATCACGATGCCCAGGCCCGAAGAGGCATTGTTCATGGACGTCTCGGAGAATTGACCGAAGGCATAGCCGGCCGAGACAACCGCGCCGGACCAAAGGCCGGCAGCTACGAAGTTGAGCGCAAGGAATGTGGACCAGGGCAGCCGCGATATCCCGTAAGCAAACCCCGCGAGCCCGCGGATGCCATGCGGGAAACGGTGAAACAGGATCATCCAGACATAGTGACGGTCCGTCAGGCGGACGACGGTCTGCACGGGGCGCTCGAACCGCGGAAAACGATCGAGCAAGCGGGCGCCATAGCGCCGCCCGATCCAGAAGCGAATGACGTCGCCGGCGAAACTGCCGAACCAGCAAACCACGATGAGCGTGCCAAGACCCAGCGCGCCCGAATGCGCCGCATAGCCCGCGAACAGCGCAAGCAGCAGGCTATGCGAGGCCGCATAGGCAAACATGAAGCTGTAGGCCGCATCGCCGTGCTGGCGTATGAGGTCGAGGAACGAGGTCAGATCCGTCGGAAACAGCAATGTAAGCCCACCCACTCGCTCATGGAATGTTCCCCCAGATGAGTGGGTTCGGATCGACGCTAGCACTCCGCGGAAGGCCACGGAAGCCAATAGAAAGGCCTACGGCCGCCGCTTTGCACGCCGAGCGTGTTGCGAGTGAGCTGGGCCGCACAACGGTTTAGGACGCTTACTCACTATTCGAACTGACCGGCACGACTTGATCGATGTCCGCCATGCCCCGATAGCGACCAATTTCCGCAGTGCATTGAAATGACGCGATGTGCCATCACTGGACATCGCCGCCTGCCCGACCTGGTACGCCATCCACTCGCAGAAATAGCCATTCTCGGGCTTGGCCTCGTCCGCCTGCACTAGCGCAACGTTGGTGCGGGCCGGCGGCGCAGCGCGGAAAAAGTTGGGGCCTTTTTGTATTTCGCCGTGGTCATGCCCAGGACCGGCGAGGGCCAGCTAATCGGTAAAAAGCCCTGAGGATAACCAGCGCCAGCAATAAGCGCTTTCGACGCAGCAGCTCCCGACAATATCCCCGCTCAGACAAGAGGGACTTTTTCGCTTTCTCTCTCGACCAAATTCATGAACTCCATAACACCCGCTCAGGCGCCGCCAGGAACCGCCGCCCGACAGCCTCTTAGTCGTCGTCATCGTCTCGCTTTTCGGAGGTGATTGCGCCAGTCTTTGGATCGGCTTTAAATTCCATCTTCTCGCCGTTCTTGATGCCTTCCCCCTCCCACTCGCTATCGTCAGCCTCAAGCTTCGTAACCTGTGTATAGCCGGACTGCATTGCTTTGGCTTTCACCTGTTCAGCGGGCATCCAGTCCGGCCCAGGTTGGTCGGCATTGGCAAAATTGAGCGGAACAACCGAAAGCATCCCAGCGAACGCAATTGCAGAAATCTTGCTCATGACGAACCTCCGCACGATTGGACTGCAAACGGGCCGTCTTCGGATTCGTTGCGGTTTTGCGCCGACAATCAAGAGGCTTTTTGCCGCGCGGTATCGTTCGCGCTCCAGCCCTCGCTTGTTCGGCTCCGGTTGATCGTAATGGATGCACATCAGGCCAAGCGCCCGCATCTGGCCGCAACCGTACTCTGGTAAGGCACTCGCTAGGTTCGGGTCAAAAGCGCCGTTTTGATCGGGTGCCGGTAACTTCCGGTCCACCCCCAACTTCGGACATGGCGCTGCACCGCACTACCTGACGCAATGTGCCACAGTGTCTCGACCCGAGCTACTACGCAGCGGGATGCCCAACGGCTGGCTCAATTCACCAAGAGCCTGCTTCGCACCCCTTAGGCGGTTTGGCAACGGCCTCAACATTCAGCATTCCCAGAGGTCAGTTTCCACACCTAGAGCTTCAGTGCGGTTCGTAGTCAATACCACCCGCTTCGATGGCTACGAAAGCCACCGGTCCATCCGCGTAACCCACTTGTAAGGCGTGAACTTGCGCGTGGATGCATTGCACGAATGCGCGCCGGTTGGAGGGCCGCCCGCGGCAGGGAGTAATCCTTAAAGGGTAGGAACGTTTTAGAAATTCCGCGTTGATCAGATACGGCGGTGAAAACCCGCCGCAGGGTCCCCGTCTCTTGCGCGCTCCGCAACCCCTCGGGGACCGACCCTCAACCGCACGACGCCGCGCGAGCGGAGCGGAGTGGCAGGACGGCAATGCGATATCTCAAACTGGCAATCCTAGTTTTGACATATGCGCTGATATCATCGCCCGCGTTTGCGCAAACCTGTTGCCCGGCCGGCTGCGCGCCGGAGGCCGATCGGTGCGTGACCAAGGGTCCGCTGTGGACCAGATGCATTCCCATCGCCTGTGCCGAGGGTTCTCGAACGCCGTCCGCCGGGGCTTCTGGCCCTACGGCCGAGCACCGAAAGAGCGCGATGCTCGCCCGCCCGCTGCGCACAACGCGTACTTACGTGGCCCCACGTCAGATCCCCTCGCATTGCCCATTGATAAATCCAACCAAAGCACAGGTCGACGAGGCGACCAATCAATGCGTGAACGCGTTGACCCGAAGTGCGCAGTTGCGGGAATGCGTTTTCGAGGACGATGCCGGTCGGGCTGAAGACAAAAGAACTGGCCTGAGCTGCCCTGATCGTCAAGCTGCGCTGGCTAGGCAGTGTCTAAAACGCTGCGCTAACTACGCATCCGATACGACCCACTTAGTGTGCACCGGCAGCTATCCGAACACCGTCTGGCATATCTCCTTTGGAGATATCCCCGGCGACACCGGCAATTCCGCGCGTGTGGACCTCTGCGGGCCTCCGCTAAGAAGCATCTTCGCGAAAAAGCCGCCACCGGGTTGAGCGTGATGTCAGAAGGTGCAAGGGCAACGACCTAGTCTATGCCGGCAAGGTCTACCATGGCTTGGACAAGAAGTCCGCCGCCTACTTGCGCGAGCGCCTGACGTCGCTGATCGGCAAAACCGCTACAATGGGCAGATTAGCTAGAGAGTTGGGCCCTACGCGATCTGACTGACCCACCGAGGCCGTCCGTTTACTGACGGCTCACGTCTGCTCAGGGTCATTTGCGACAGGGGCGAGTAGACGACAAGCCCGGTGATATCCGCCATATCGCCGAAAGAGGAACTCAATTCAGAGCATTTGTGGCAGCGTTACCGGCCAGTTTGGGTTGGTCGTACTGCCGTAGACGCGATTCAACGACACTACAAATCCACCACCACGTAGTCGCTCTCGACCGACACCGCGATCGTCTCCGCGACATACGGCCCCTTCACCACGCTCGATCCCGGCTCGACATTGACCGGATAGGCGCGGGCGCGAAACCTTTTTGGGTCGCAATAGGACTGCCCGGTGCGGATGTCGAATTCCCAGCCGTGCCAGGGGCAGCGGATGATTTCGCCGACTTTGGTGTATTCGATCTCGCCGGGATCGGAGGATTGCGCCAGCCCGATCAGCGGGCCCTCGCATAATGCCGCGCCCTGATGCGGGCAGCGGTTCAACAGGCCGAAGAACTCGCCCTTGATGTTAAAGATCGCGATCGGCCGCCCGTCGATGTCGAGGAATTTTCGCGTGCCCGGCGGCAACTCATCCACCGGGGCAATGACGTGGCGAACCATCAGACTAGCCCGTACAGCTTCTTGGCGTTGCCGAGATAGAACGCTTCGCGGTTGGCCTCGCTGACACCGGCCGGCAGCACGCGCGACGGCTCGTCGAAATCCCAGTGCGGGTAGTCGGTCGCGAACAGCAATTTGTCCCAGCCGATCCATTCGATCGTCTGGAACAGATGGTCGCGGCGCTCCGGATCTTCCATCGGCTGCGTGGTCCACCAGATGTGGTCGCGGATGTATTCCGACGGTTTTCGTTTCAGATGCGGCACCTCGCTGTGCAGACGTTCGAAATTCTTGTCGAGCCGCCACGCCAGCGATGGCGCCCAGCCGAAGCCGGCCTCGATCATCACCATCTTCAGCTTGGGATAACGCTCGAACACGCCTTCGAGCACGAGGCTCGCGAGCGCGGTCTGCTGGCACTGCGCATGGCCGACCATTTCCTCGATGTAGAAGCTCGGCCACCCCGAGGGGTGAGCGGATTGCCGCCGAAGCCGAAGGCATGAACGCCGACCGGCAGGCCGATCTCCTGCGCCGCCTCGTAGATCGGCCAGTAGCGGCGCTGGCCGAGCGGCTCGACATTGCGCGAGAGCAGCAGCACCTGGACGAAATTCGGATCGCCCGCGCGCTTGCGGATCTCAGCGGCAGCGGTGGGGCCGTCCTCATTGGCGACGACGATCGATGCCTTCAGCCGCTTGTCCTTGCTGGTCCATTTCTCGATCTGCCAGTCGTTGATCGCGGTGCAGATCGCGCCGGCCAGATCCTGGTTGCGCAGCCCCTGCCCGCTGGCGAGCGGATTGAGCACGCCCAGCGCGACGTTGTAGGGATCGAGAAGCTGCTTCTGCATGAACGACAGCGAGGAGCCCTGCGGGCCGCCTTCCGGCGGCCAGGCATCGCGGCGCGAGGCGTTCGGCTGCGCCTTCGGATAGGGCGGGCCTTCCATCATGCCGTGATAGGCTTGGATGCCGAAGGTCTCGAGATGCGAATGCCAGCGTTTTGCCATGAACGGAAAAAGCTCGTCCTTGGTGGCGCGGGCCGGATGGATGTCGCAATCGGCGATCACGGGCTTGACGATGGCCGGCGATGCCGGTGCCGGACGGTCGCGAAACTGCACATTCATGGCGTCGTCTCCTTCGCGAATTCCAACCGGCCGTAGGTCGCGAGCGGATTGTCGATCATGATCTTGCGAACAAGATCGGGCGACAACCCCGGCGGCAGCACCTCGTCGCCGTCGAATTGCCAGTGCGGATAGTCGGTCGAGAATAGGAGCAATTCGTCCGACTGCATATGGTCAAACAGGCGGTTCAGGGTTGCCGGATCGGGCGGCGCATCGACCGGCTGCAGCGAGAAGCGGATGTTGCTGCGCACAATCTCGAGCGGCGCTCGATCGACCCACGGCGTTTCCATCCGTATGCCGCGCCAGAACTTGTGCAGCCGCCACAGATAGGCCGGCAGCCAGGTGAAGCCAGATTCCAGCATCACCATCTTCAAATTCGGATGCCGGGCAAACACGCCCTCCACGATCAGGCTGGTGAGCTGGGTCTGGAACGCGGTCGCCTGCGCGACGTAATCCTCGATGTGGTAGGAGCCCCAACCGATCGAGGTCGGCGGGTTGTGATAGGCGCTGCCGGCGTGGATGCCGATGGTGAGGCCCAGCCGTTCGGCGGCGGCGTAGATCGGCCAGTAGGCGCGCTTGCCCAAGGGCATGTCGCCCATCACCAGCATCAGCACCTGGACGAAACGGCTATCCTTCGCGCAGCGCTCAATCTCGGCGATCGATTTCTCCACGCTTTGCGTGGGGATCACGATCGAGCCGCGCAGCCGCTCATCCTTGTCGAGCCATTCCCTGGCCAGCCAGTCGTTCAGCGCGCGGCAGAACGCGTCCTGCATGTCCTCGGAGAACACCATCTGCACACCGTAGAGCGGATTGCAGATGCCGTAGCTCACCTGGAAGCGGTCGAGCACCTGCTTCTGCATGTCAGCAATATCCGCGCCCGGCTTGCCCTGCGCCGGCCGCCAGTCCGGCCGCGACGAGATCGGCGAATTGGTGGGATAGGATTGCGAGACCAGGTCGGTCATGCCGCGCGTCGTCACCTGGTCGCGCCAGTAGTCGTTCATGTAGGGCAACAGGCTGGTCAGATGAGGAACGGCGGGATGCAGGTCGCAATCCACGCCGCCGGGAAGCGGCGACGTCATGGTGTTTCCTCGTGTGCCGCATCAGCGCGGTTGTTTGAAGCATTCAATCAGGGCGGCACGCGCGCCGCAACTCGGCAAGCGTGGACCTCCTGTGCTAGGAAGACATGACTGGCGGGATTTTTGGGAGGTGAGATGAACGAACTCGTTACCATTGCGGAAAAGATCGCCGCTCAATTGATCGCGCGGAAACAGACGATTGCGGTTGCGGAATCCTCAACCGGCGGCCTGATCTCGGCGGCGCTGCTGTCGGTGCCGGGCGCGTCCGGCTATTTCCTCGGCGGCGCGGTGGTCTACACGCGCGACGCGCGACGGCTGCTGATGGATATTCCCGATGAGGCGATGAAGGGCATCCGCTCGGCGTCCGAGCCTTATGCAAAGCTGCTGGCAAGCCAGGTCCGCCAGCGCTTCGCTACGGATTGGGGTTTGTCGGAGACCGGCGCAACGGGCCCCACGGGCAACCGCTACGGCGACGCCGCCGGACATTGCTGCACGGCGGTGGCGGGACCGCAAAGCGCGGTGTTCACGCTGGAAACGGGAAGCAATGACCGGCAGGCCAATATGCAGATGTTTGCGAAGACGGCGCTGAATCTGCTGCTGGAGAATTTGTCGAAGTAAGACGATTGTAGCCCGGATGAAGCGCAGCGAAATCCGGGGCAAGTGCCCGCCGCGCGAAAGTATCCCGGATTGCGCTTCGCTCCATCCGGGCTACGGACTATCCCTTATCGAGGATCGCATCCATGCCACAACCATTCGACCGCGCCGCAGAGGATCTCGGCAACTCGATCCATTTCGAGCATGTCAACGTCACCATCCCCGATCAGCGCCTGGCGACGCTGTTCTATGTCGCCGGCCTCGGGCTGACCCGCGATCCCTATCTGATGGTGTCTGATACCAACATGTGGGTCAATGTCGGCAGGAGCCAGTTTCATCTGCCTGATGGCGCGCCGCAGGTGCTGCGCGGCCATACCGGCATCGTCATCGCGGGCCGCGAGGCGCTGCTGGCGCGGCTGGCGGCGGTTGCGAAAAAGCTGGAAGGAACGTCGTTCGCATTCACCGAGCATAACGACCACGTCGAGGCGATCTGTCCCTGGGGCAACCGCGTACGCTGCTATGAGCCGGACGCCACGCGCTTCGGGCGCATCACGCTCGGTATTCCCTATGTCGAGTTCGACGTGCCGGCCGGCACCGCAAAAGCGATCTGCGCGTTCTATCCCGAGATCATGGGGATGCCGGCCGAACTCCTGAACGACGACGGCGCCGTGGCGCGGGTCAAGGCCGGCAAGGATCAGTATCTGCAGTTCCGCGAGACCGACCGCGCGCAGCCGGCATACGACGGTCATCACGTGCAGATCTACATCACGGATTTCTCTGGCCCGTACCGCCGCCTGCGGGAGCGCGGCCTGATCTCGCAGGAAGACAACCAGTATCAATACCGCTTTCGCGACATCGTCGACCTCGACGGCGGCAGGCACCTGTTCACCGTCGAGCACGAGGTGCGCAGCGCCACGCACCCGATGTTCATGCGGCCGCTGGTCAACCGAAACCCGGCCGAGACCAACCGCACCTACGCGCCGGGGCACGAGCAATGGGCTTGGGCGATGGGGCCGGATGAATATGACAGGAGGTAGCGGCCGCACGGCGCTGCGCACGCACGCATGGGCCCCGGCTCTGCGGCGCACCGCTGCGCGCTGCGCTGCGTCCGGGGAACGGAGGCATGGTTGCTGACCGCGAGAACTTTCGTGCCCCGGACGCGGCGCGGCACACAGTGACACGACGCAGAGCCGGGACCCACCACCGCCGGACATGCTGCCGGTAATGCCGACAGCGGCGGCTGCACTACGCCTCACCGCTCCCTGAACGAGCGCATCAGCTGGTCGCTGAACGGCTTCATCAAATAGGAGAACATGGTGCGGTCGCCGGTCTGGACGAAGGCTTCCACCGGCATGCCGGGGATGATCTTGACGTTGTCGCCGAGGCGGGCGACTTCGGCCGGCGGCAGCGAGACGCGGATGGTATAGTAGCTCTGGCCGGTGCGCTGATCGGTGGTGACGTCGGCAGAGACGCGCGTCACTACACCATTGAGCTCCGGCGTGGTGCGCTGGTTGAAGGCCGATAGCCTGAGTAGCGTCTTCTGGCCGATCTGCAGCTTGTCGATGTCCTGCGGATTGACCTTGGCCTCGACCGAGAGATCGTCCGCCCGCGGCACCACCATCATGATGGCGTCGCCGGCGGTGATGACGCCGCCCACGGTGTGCACCGTCGACTGCAGCACGACGCCGTCCTGCGGCGCGCGGATGTCGATGCGGCGCAATTGATCCTCCGCGGTGACCTTGCGCTCGACGAACTCGCCGATCTTGTCGTTGGTCTCGCGAAGGTCCTTGGAGACTTCGCTGACAACATCCTTGTCGATCTGGATGATCTGCAGCTCGGTTTCGGTGATCTTGCCCCTCGCCTGCGCACGCGCGGCGATGTATTGCGCACGCTCGCCCGACAGGCGGGCGAGATCGCGCTCCAAAATCGTCAGGCGCGAGATCTGGATCAGGCGCTGCTCATAGAGCTGGCGGACGCCGACCAGCTCTTTCTCGACCAGCGCGACTTCCTTTTCCTTGGCCTGTTCCTGCGCGGTCAGTCCTGCGATTTCCTCGTTGAGCTGCGCCACCCGCTCGCGCAACTGCGATTTCTGCCCGGCGCGGCCGAACACGCGCACCTCGAACAGCTTGGTTTCGCTCGCGATGATGTCGCGGACATCAGGATCGTCGGCGCGATCGGTCAGCTGTGGAGGAAACTTGATCTTGTCGAGGCCGCGCTGCTCGGCCTCCAGCCGCGCCGCGCGCGCCCACAATCCGTTCAGCGTCTTGACGACGATGGCAAGACTCGCCTTGACCACAGTCTCGTCGAGCCGCACCACGATGTCGCCGGCCTTGACGATATCGCCGTCGCGCACCCTGACCTCGCCGACCACACCGCCGGTCGGGTGCTGCACCTTCTTGACGTTGGAATCGACCACCACCGAACCCGGCGCGATCAGCGCTCCCGAAATCTGCACGGTCGACGCCCAGCCGCCGAACCCGCCGGCCAGAACCAGCATCAGCGAGAGGCCGACGATCAGATGCGCGCGTATCGAGCGGTGCGCGCCGTTCAGCTCCCCGGTCATGATTTCGCTACTCCTGCGTCGGAAACGATCTTGATCGGCGGCGGCGACGGCACCCGCTGCAGCACCTGGCCGAGCACGGTTTCCTTCGGACCGAACGCCTGCATGCGGCCGTCCTTCAGGACCAGCAATTGATCGACCGCCTCGATGCCGATCGGCCGGTGCGCCACCACCACCACGATGGCGCCGCGCTCGCGGGCGCTGCGCACGGCGCGGGTCAGCGCCTCGTCGCCCTCGCTGTCGAGATTGGAGTTCGGCTCGTCGAGCACGATCAGGAACGGATTGCCGTAGAGCGCGCGGGCCAGCGCCACACGCTGGGCTTGCCCTGCCGAAAGTGCCGCGCCCTGCTCGCCGATCTGGGTATCGTAGCCCTCGCGCATCTTGATGATCATCTCGTGCACGCCGGCTTCCTTGGCGGCGGCGATGATCGCATCCGACTTCGCCTCGGGATCGAACCGGCAGATGTTCTGCGCCACGGTGCCGGCGAACAACTCGACGTCCTGCGGCAGATAGCCGATGTGGCGGCCGAGCACGTCCGACGACCATTGGTCGAGCGCCGCACCATCGAGCCGCACCTTGCCGCGGGCCGGCGTCCAGACGCCGACCAGCGCGCGCACCAGCGACGATTTGCCCGATCCGCTCGGACCGATGACGCCGAGGCCGGTGCCGGCCTCGACGGCGAAATTGACGTCCTGCACGATGACGCGCTGATCGCCCGGCGGCACGATGCTGACGGCCTCGACCGACAGCCGCTTCGACGGCGCCTGCAAAAGCGTCTGTTCATTCGCCGCCGGCATTTGCTGCAGGAGTTTTGACAGGCGATGCCAGCTCTGGCGCGCGGCGACAAAACCCTTCCAGTGGGCGATGGCGAGATCGACCGGCGCCAGCGCGCGGGCGCTCAGGATCGAGCCCGCGATGATGATGCCGGCGGAGGCTTCCTGGTGGATCACGAGGTAAGCGCCGACCGCGAGCACCGCTGATTGCAGCATCATGCGCAAGACTTTTGCGACCGCCCCCAGGCCGCCGGCGATATCGCTGGCGCGCTGATTGCCCGCCAGATAGATCTCGTTGGCCTCGCTCCAGCGCCTGGTCAGCCGTCCGGACATGCCCATCGCGACCAGCACCTCGGCGTTGCGCCGGCTGGTGGCGGCCAGATCGTTGCGCCGCGCCGCCAGCGTCATCGCCTCCTTTGCCGGCGTGCGCGACAGGAACTCGGTGATCAGCGTCAGCGTCACCAGAATGACGGCGCCGGCCAGGGCGGTGACGCCGAGCAGCCAGTGGAAGGCGAAGCAGATCAGGAGGTAGAACGGCAGCCACGGCAGATCGAAGAACGCGCCCGGCCCCATGCTGCCGAGAAACGACCTGACATTGTCGAGATCGCGCAGCGGCTGCAGGCCCTCGTTGCGGCTGCCTACCAGCAGCGGCAGCCGCACCACGGTTTCGAACACGCGCGTGTTGAGGGCTTCGTCGAGCGCGGTTCCAATGCGGCCGAGAACGCGACCGCGGATCAGATCGAGGCCGCCTTGGGCGATGTAGAGGCCGCCGGCGAGAATCACCAGACCGACCAGGGTCGGCACGCTGCGGCTCGGCAGCACGCGGTCGTAGACCTCCAGCATGAAGATCGAGCCGGTGAGGTACAGCAGATTGATCATGCAGCTCATGACGCCGACGCCGATAAAGGCGTTGCGGCAGGCGCGCAGCGCTTCACCGAGCTCAGAACGCCGGACGGGAGCGGCTGCCATAAATGCGTGTCTCTTCAAATGGCTCAGGTGACGGGCTAGTTTTACCGATGTTTTGGGACACCGTCTATTTTAAGTCACGTTAACCCCAATCCAGTTCACCCCCACGAATCCAGCGGAGACGGAAGTCGCCCTTGGCCGGCTAATTTGCCGCTTGCGCCGGCCGCTCTGCGGGTTCCGGCTTCGTTTGGTGCGGAAACGGCACCAGAATCACGGACATCGAGACCCGGCCGATCTCGCCGCCACCCGGCTTGCGCGCGAATGCCGACCCATTCGCCGGCCGGCCAGCGGAACAATTGAACGTCAGATTGAGGTTCGGATCCGCCACCACGTCCTGGAACGGCCGATCAAGGCGCGGCCGGGTTTCGGCAGAAAACTGGTCGCGCCCTCTGCGTTCGAGGCCACCCATAGCGAGACGATCTACCTCGTCTCGCGCACCGAACAGGCGCGCGACCGCCGGATCGCTAGCGTGCGGCGCTGGATCGTTGATGTAGTGGCGCAGACGAAATAGCGCGCGACTACAACCGCCCGCCGGTGCGGACTAGCCGCACGATCAGCAACAGAATGACGGCGCCGATCGTGGAGTAGACGATCTCGGACACCAGCCCGGTGCCGATACGGATGCCGAGCTTGGGAAACAGCAGGCTGGCGAGCAGCGCGCCGGCGATGCCGACCAGGATATCGCCGATAATGCCGAATCCGGTGCCGCGCACGATCTTGCCGGCCAGCCAGCCGGCAACCAGGCCGACGAAGAGAATGACGAGAATGCCTTCGTTGGAAATCTGCATTTGAAGTCCCCCGGGGTTCGCGGCGCAGGCCGGACAACAACCTATCCCATTGTTGTCCGAGGTGACGAGCCGCAAACCGCACACCATCCAACTACGCCGCGAAGTGAAACTTTTTACGTCACATGCGTTATGTCGGCATGAAACAAGGCGATATTTGGTATGTGACCTTTGGTCCGGACAAGACGGACGAGACTGCGGAGAGCATGGCCCGCTCGACCCGCACCTTCAAATCGGAAATCGACGCCAAGCTGTTTGCGATGCAAATTCTCGCCAAGGGCTGGTCCGCCAGCGCGGGCACGCTCAATCCGCATCAGCCGAAACAGGTCGTGGGACCCGCGCAGATCGAACGCTGGGCCGATCCGGGGCTGGGCGGGTGAACCAGTCTCTCGTGTTGTCGCGGACGCGGCGCGGCATGAAGTGACGCGACGCAGAGCCGGGATCTACCGCCTCTGGACCCCGGATCAGCAGCGCACCGCTTCGCGCTGCGCAGCATCCGGGGAACGCCTCGCAAGACTTGAACAGGTCAAGTCGCGGCCGAAATTTCAGCCCGCTCCGCCAGCACGCATCGCGCGGTTCGATCCGGCGACACCTGCACATTTGGCGGCAAGCGGTCGGTGCAGCGGGCCTGAGCAAATGTGCAGCGCGGCGCGAACGAGCAATTTACGGGCGCCTTATCGAGCGACGGCGGCGTCCCCGGGATGGTCTCCAGCCGCTGGCCACGTTTGGCGCCATGGACGGTCGAAGCCAGCAACCCCTTGGCATAGGGATGAACCGGCGTGCGGACGATGTCGCGCAAGCGGCCCTGCTCCACGATCTGGCCGGCATACATGACGGCGACACGGTCGCAGATCTCGATGGCGACGCCGATATCGTGGGTCACGAAAATCACCGACATGCCGAACTCGCGCTGCAATTCGCGGAGCAGCAGCAGGATCTGGATCTGCACGGTGGCATCCAGCGCCGTGGTCGGCTCGTCGGCCAGCAGTATTTTTGGCTTGCAGGCCAGCGCCAGCGCGATCATCGCGCGCTGCCGCATGCCGCCACTCATTTCGTGCGGATAGGCATCGAGACGGCGCTTCGCGGAAGGTATCCGCACCACCTCCAGCATTTCCAGCGCGCGTGCCATCGCCTCCTTCTGGCTCTTGCCTTCGTGGCGCATCACGCTTTCCGCGATTTGGTCGCCGATCGTATAGACGGGATCGAGCGCCAGCGCGGGCTCCTGGAAGATCATGGAGACGGTCTGGCCGCGAAACGCCGAAAGCTGTTCGTCGTTCATCGCCAGCACGTCGCGTCCCAGCACCTTCAGGCTGCCCGAAATCTGAGTCCGCTTCTTCGGCAACAGCCGCATCAAGGCGCGCAAGGTCACGCTCTTGCCGGAGCCGGATTCGCCGAGCAGGCCGAGCACCTCGCCCTCGCCAAGCGTGAGCGAGATGTCGTTGACGGCGTGAACCGTGCGCTCGCCGGTGAAGCGGATGCTCAGATCGCGGATTTCGACGAGGTTGCTCATGCCAACTTGGGTACCCTTTGGTGATAGTCGGTAGCGCGCTGGAACGCCGCGCCGATCCGCACTAGCCCGGCCTCATCGAAGGCGCGGCCGATCAACTGCATGCCGACTGGCAGGCCGGTTTTGGTGAAGCCCGAGGAATCGATAGCGACGGCAGGCCGAGGTAATTGATCGGGCGGGTGAAGCGCGTGATCCGCTGGATCACGGCCTCCGCATCGAGGCTGTTGCCGACATCGCTCTCGGCGATCGTCACCGCCGGCATCGGCGCGACCGGCGCGATCACGGCATCGGTGCCGGTGACTGCCGCGAGGTACGCCGCAAGCGCCGGCCCGCGCCAGCGCATGGCTTCGAGATAGGTGACAGCCGGAATCGCGAGCCCGTTCTGCAGCCGCATCAAAACCTGCGCGCCGTAATCCTGCGGACGCTCGATCATCCAGCGCTTGTGGAAGGCGGCGGCCTCGGTGGCGAGCACGATCTGGCAGGCGGCAGTGAGCTGGCGCTGGTCCGGCAGTTCGACCTTGACGATTTCGGCGCCTTCATTCTTTAGCGTGACGATGGTCTCGTCCAGCACCCGTGCCACCTCGGAATCGAGGTCGTCGACATAGAAGGCGGTGGGCACGCCGATCCTCGCGCCCTTGAGCGAGCCTGTGGTGGCGGCCATGTAGTTCGGCACCGGGAGCGTCGAGGCGGTGGGATCGTCGGGATCGGCGCCTGCCATTAGTCCTACCAGCAGCGCGCAGTCTTCGACGGTTTGCGCGAGCGGCCCGACCGTGTCGAGCGATTGCGACAAGGGCATTGCGCCGGCGCGGCTGATCAGGCCGACCGTGGTCTTGAAGCCGGTGACGCCGCAGAAATGCGCGGGCATCCGGATCGAGCCGCCGGTATCGGAGCCCAGCGCCGCAAAGGTCAGCCGGGCCGCAACGGCCGAGCCCGAGCCGGACGACGAGCCGCCGGTGATGTGATCGACGTTCCAGGGATTACGCACCGCGCCGTAATGCACGTTGTGGCCGGTCGGCCCATAGGCGAACTCGACCATCTGCAGCGAGCCAAGCCTGACGGAACCTGCGTCCTTCAGGCGCTGCAGCGCGGTCGAGGTAGTCGTCGCCACGAAATCGCGGCGGATTTTCGAGCCGCAGGTCACGACCTTGCCGGCCTCGTAATACATGTCCTTGTGCGCCATCGGCACGCCGTGCAGCACGCCCAGACTTTGCCCTTGGCGAGCGCGGCATCGGCAGCATCGGCGGCGGCGAGTGCCTCCTCCGCCTCGATCGCCATGAATGCGTTGACGCGCGGCTGCCATTGCGCGATCCGGTCGAGGCAGGATTGCGTAACCTCGCGCGAGGAGAGTTTCTTGCCGGCGATCGCTTTTGCGACCGCGACCGCTGACATCAGGGCCGGTTCGCCGCTCATGTCGACACCTTTGCGCGCTGCGCCAGGAGAAAACTCGCAGGCTCAAGATCCATCGGCAGCGTGCCAGCAATGGCCGCAAAACCGTCGAACGCCGGGCCGATGGAATTGGCGATGCGCGCGGAAACTTCAGAATCCTGCGGCACGCCGGCGACATCGGTCATTACCTTGACCTGCTTGGGATCGGGTCTTGTCATGCGGCGTTTGCTCCCTTGTCGTTTTGCTTGGCCGGTGCGCGGCTGTGCCCGGAGCCAGCGATGGCCATGTAGCACGCCGCCTGATGGCCCATTGTATCGAGATCGCTGAGTTTTGGCGTCGCATTTGCGCAGAGCGGCTCCGCAAACGGACAGCGGGTGTGAAACCGGCACCCCGACGGCGGATCGATCGGATTGGGCGGATCGCCCGAGATCGGCGGTGTCTCGGTGCGGTTATCGGGATCGGACGACGGCATCGCGGCCAGCAGCGCCTGGGTATAGGGATGCGCCGGCGCATCCCAGACCTTGTCCACGGGGCCGAGTTCGACGACTTCGCCGAGATACATCACCAGCACACGATCCGAGATATAACGCACCACGTTGAGATCGTGGCTGATGAAGAGATATGTCAGCCCGAATTCGCGCTTGAGGTCCGCCAGGAGATTTAGCACCTGGGCTTCGACCGATTTGTCCAGCGCGGACACCGCTTCATCGAGGATCACCAACCGCGGCGATAGCGCCAGCGCACGCGCGATGTTGACGCGCTGGCGCTGGCCGCCGGAAATCTCGTGCGGATAGCGGTTGGCGAAGGTTTCGGGCCGCAAGCCGACCTTGCCGAGCAGCTCCCGCGCCAGCACCCGCGCGGCGCCATCCGCCATGCCGTGAACCTTGGGGCCGAACGCGATCGAGTCCTCGATGGTGAGGCGCGGGTTGAGCGAGGCATAGCTGTCCTGGAACACCATCTGCATGCCGCGACGCAGTTCACGCAGCGACAGCGCGCGGCCGACCTGCATGCCGTCATAGATGATATCTCCGGCGTCGCGCTTCATCAGATGCATCAGCAGCCGCGCGGTGGTCGACTTGCCGCAGCCGGACTCGCCGACGATCCCGACGGTTTCGCCCTTGGCGATCGAGAAGGAAACATCGTCGACCGCGCGCACGGTTTTACGGGGGCTGAACAGATCGCCCCGCACCGGGAAATGCTTGGTGAGGCCAACGACCTGCAACAGCGGCTGCGCCGCGCCGCCGACGTCTTCGACCGGTTCCAGTAGCTCGACTGACGGGCTTGTCTCACTCATGGCTTAGTTCCTGATATCCATGGCGCTGCGCATGCCGTCGCTGAGCAGGTTGAAGCAGATCGACACCGCAAAGATCATGACGCCCGGCAGCGCCGCCACCCATGGGTTGACATAGATCGCGGTGCGCAGCGTGTTCAGCATCAAGCCCCATTCCGGCTCCGGCGGTTTGGTGCCGAGCCCGAGGAACGACAGGCCGGCGGCAAGGATCATCGACACCGAGATCAGCCCGGTGGCGTAGACGAAGATCGGGCCCAGCACGTTGCCGAGCATATGTACGCGCATGATGGTGAAGGGCCCGGCGCCGGAGGCGCGCGCGGCCTCGACGAAATCCATGTTGCGCACGCCGGTGGTGACGCTTTCCGCCACGCGGGTGATCTGCGGCACGAACACGATCGTCAGCGACACGATGGAGTTGACGATGCCCGCTCCCAGCGCACCCGAGATCGCAATGGCCAGCAAGACCGACGGAAAGGCATAGAAGACATCGATGGTGCGCATGATCGCGGTATTGAGCCTGCCGCCGACATAGCCGGCCACGAGCCCCAAAGACGTGCCGATCATGAAGGCAAGGATCACGGGCAGAATGCCTATTATCAGCGACAGCCGGCCGCCATAGATCAGCCGCGCCAGCATGTCGCGGCCGAGCTCGTCGGTGCCGAGCGGATAGTTCGGCGTGCCGATGTGGCGAAGCCTACGGATCATCGACCCCTGGTAGGGATCGGCGAGGCCCAGCCACGGCGCCAGCAGCGCGGAGGCGAAGATCAGCACCAGCACGAAAGCGCAGACCATGCTGACCTTGTCGCGCGCGATGCGGCGGCCGACGGTGGCCCAATAGCCGCGCGCCTTGGTGGCGGGCGCGGCTTGCAGGGCGGTATCCGACATCACGGTCATCTGGATCAGCCCCGCTTGATGCGCGGATCGATCGCGGCTTGCGCGATATCGACCAGCAGATTGAGGGCCACGAAGAACAGCGCCAGCACCAGGATCGTGCCCTGCAGCAGCGGCAGGTCGCGCTGGAAGATCGCCGAATTGAGCAACAGCCCCGAGCCCGGCCACGAGAATACGGTTTCGATCAGGATCGAGCCGCCGAGCATGTAGCCCAATTGCAGCCCCATCACCGCGAGCGCGGTCGGCGCGGCGTTCTTGATGACGTGTTTGAACACGTCGAGTTCGCGCAGGCCCTTGGCGCGCAGCGCCTCGACGAAATCCTGTGAAAGGATATCGCCGGTCAGCGCGCGGACGGTGCGGGTGACGATGCCCATCGGAATCACCGAGGTCGTGATCGCCGGCAGGATCAGATACTTCATATGCTCCCAATCCCAGCCCCAGGCGCCGGAGCCGCCGGGACCGGCACCGACCGCGGGCAGCCAGTTGAGCTGCACCGAGAAGATGATGACCATCACCATGCCGAGCCAGTAATGCGGCACCGAGACGCCGGCGATGGCTATCGAGGTGGCGACCTTGTCGATCCAGGTGTCGCGGAAATAGCCGGCGATCAGGCCGAACAGCAGCCCAAGCGTGAAGCCGATCAGGGCTGCGGCAATCGCAAGTGTGACCGTGTTGCCGACCGCGCGCAAAACTTCCGTCAGCACCGGGCGGCCGGTGGCAATCGAACTGCCGAGATCGCCATGGAGCGCCCGCCACAGCCAGAGGCCGAACTGCACCGGCAGCGGCCGGTCAAAGCCGTAGGCGGTGCGCAGTTGCGCCGCGAGTTCCTGCGATGCATCCGCCGGCAGCACCGCGACCAGGGGATCGCCGGGCGTGATGTGCACCAGCAGGAAGCACACCAGCGCCACGCTGATCACGATCGGGATGACATAGACGATACGTCGGGCGATGTAGACGAGCACGAGCAACTCTCTTCTTCCCTTCTCCCCTTGTGGGAGAAGGTGGCTTCGGAACGCGAACTCTATGTCGTCATGGCCGGGCTTGACCCGGCCATCCACGTCTTGGCCACAGTAAGAAAGGCGTGGATGCCCGGGTCAAGCCCGGGCGTGACGACTGAGATAGATGCTAAGGCGCCATCGACACCGGCGAGAAGTCGACGAACCAGCTCTTCGGCTGCACAAAGCCCTTTACCTTCGGGCTCATCGCGCGCGGGGAGACGTCGTGGGCGACGTAGAGGAATGCCGCGTCGTCCACCGAAGCGGCGTGCAGTTCGGCAAGTGCCGCGTCACGCGCTGCGGGATCGAAGGTCTGGCGCGCTTTCGTCACCAGTTCGTCGAACTTGGGATTGTTGATATAACCCCAATTGTTCGAGACCGGCGGCGCCATCGACGATTGCAGGAAGCGCACCAGTGCAAAGAACGGATCCATAGCCGCGTAGGTGACGTTGGTGGCGTTGGCGCCGTTGGCGGTCGGATCCTTGGCGCCGCGGCGCCAGTTGGTGAACAGCGTGTTCCATTCGATGACATCGAGCTGAACGTCGAAGTAGCACTCGGCCAGCGCCTGCTGCAGATATTCGTTCATCGGCAAAGGCTGCATCTGGCCCGATCCCGACGCCGAGGTCTGGGTCTTCACCGTCAGCTTCTTGTTCGGGCCGTAGCCTGCCTCCTGCATCAGTTTTTGCGCGGCCTTCAGATCGTACTTGATCTCGAAGGTCGGTTTTCCCCGCCAGGGATGGCCGGGCTCGAACGTGCCGGTTGCCGGCACCATCAGGCCGGCGAGCAGGCCTTCCTTGAGGCCTTCACGATCGACGCAGAGATTGGCGGCCTTGCGGACGCGGATATCGTTCCACGGCGAGCCTTCGACACGCGAGAACTGCCACGGCCAGACATGCGGCGATTCGTTGGCCTTGAGCTGGAAGCCGCGCGCCTTGATCTCCTTGACGGCATCCGGCGCCGGCGCCTCGACCCAGTCGACCTGACCGGAGAGCAATGCTGCAGTGCGGGCATTGGCCTCCGGCATCGGCAGCAGCACCATCCGGTCGACTTTGGGCACGCGGGCCTTGTCCCAATAACCCTCGTTCTTCACGAGTTCGAGCCGCTCGCGCGGCGTGAATTTCGACATCTTCCAGGGCCGGTGCCCGACGCGTCCCTGGCAAAGGCCGCCCACGCGGCCTGCGATTTTGCCTTGGCGTCGGCGCCTTCAGCCTTGTCATAAAACGCCTGCCACTTGGTCGGGCTCGCCATGAACAGATTGGTCAGGTTGATGGGCAGGAAACTGTCCGGCTCCTTGGTGGTCAATTCGACCGTCATGTCGTCGATCTTGCGGGCGGAGGCCAGCGTCGGCATGCGCGAGGCAGTGACGCCGACCTGGCTGGCGTCGAACTGCGGCGCATCCTGCTTCAGCACCTTCTCGACGTTCCAGACCACGGCGTCGGCATTGAACGGCGAGCCGTCATGGAATTTGACGCCAGGACGAAGCTTGAAGGTCCACTTCTTCTTGTCGGCCTCGTCGACCTTCCATTCGGTCGCGAGCCCGGGAATCATGACGCTCGCCTTGTCGGCCGAGGAGAGGTCCCACATCGTGAGCCCGTCATACATGGTGAGGCCGGTGAAGCGGTTGCCCTCAAAGCCCTGATCGGGCTGGCCGAGCGTGCGCGGAATATCGGCAGCGGTCATGCCGATCCGCAGCACCGTTTCGGCACTCGCGAGTTGCGGCAGCCCAACCACCAGCGCGGTCGCCAGCAGCCACGCGGTGGCCGTCTTCTTCGATTTCTCGTTACGCATTTGCAGCAAATCCCTTTTCAACTTTGGGGTGACTAATTCTTATGCAAACGTATGCAACGCCTGTGCCAACGGGCGCGCTTCCGTCGAGGCTATGCTTTTGCGCGCGCAACTCCTTGTGAGCGCGCATACAGGAGCATGTCAGATGCCTGGTCTGGCACCAAGCTTGCATTTTCCAGCTCCAACCTGCCCCGATGGAGCTTAATTCATGCGCACCCGAAATTCGATGCTTCTTCCTGCCGCAACTCTGGCAGTTGGCCTGGCGCTTGGCTTGTCCGCGATTTCGGCGCAGGCGGAAACCGTTGTGCGCTACGGCATTTCGATGGCGGACATCCCGCTGACCACTGGCCAGCCCGACCGCGGTGCCGGCGCCTACCAGTTCTCGGCCTATACCATCTACGATCCCCTGGTCGCCTGGGAGATGGACGTGTCCGACCGGCCCGGCAAACTGGTGCCGGGGCTCGCCACCGAGTGGAAGGTCAATGAAGCAGACAAGAAGAAATGGCGCTTTAGCCTGCGTCAGGGCGTCAAGTTCCATGACGGCAGCGCGTTCAATGCCGATGCGGTGATCTGGAATCTCGACAAGGTGCTCAATGACAAGGCACCGCAATTCGACAAGCGCCAGAGCGCGCAGGTGAAAACCCGCCTGCCCTCGGTGGCGAGCTATGCCAAGATCGACGACGCCACCGTCGAGATCACGACCAAGGCTGTTGATTCCTTCTTCCCCTACCAGATGCTGTGGTTCCTGGTCTCCAGCCCGGCGCAGTACGAAAAGCTCGGCAAGGACTGGGACAAGTTCGCCAGCCAGCCTTCCGGCACCGGACCGTTCAAACTGACAAAACTGGTGCCGCGCGAGCTCGCCGAGCTGACCAGGAACGCCGACTATTGGGACAAGAAGCGGATTGCGAAGGCAGACAAGATCGTGCTGATCCCGATGCCGGAGGCGCTGACGCGCACCAATGCGCTATTGGCCGGCCAGGTCGACCTGATCGAGACGCCGGCGCCGGATGCGGTGCCGCAGCTCAAATCCGCCGGCATGAAGATCGTCGACAACGTCACACCGCATGTCTGGAACTATCATCTGAGCGTGCTGCCCGGCTCGCCCTGGACCGACGTCCGCCTGCGCAAGGCGCTCAACCTTGCGATCGACCGCGAGGCCGTGGTCGGGCTGATGAACGGCCTCGCAAAACCCGCCAAGGGCCAGGTCGACCCGTCGAGCCCGTGGTTTGGCAAGCCGGGCTTCGAACTGAAACACGATGTCGCCGCCGCGAAGAAGCTGGTGCAGGAAGCCGGCTATTCCAAGGAGAAGCCGCTGAAGACGACCTTCATCATCGCGCAAGGCGGCACCGGGCAGATGCTGTCGCTGCCGATGAACGAATTCCTGCAGCAGAGTTTCAAGGAAATCGGCATCGAGATCGACTTCAAGGTGGTCGAGCTCGAGACGCTGTACACGGCCTGGCGCAAGGGCGCGGCCGACGAGATGAATGCCAACATCACCTCCAACAACATCGCCTATGTCACATCGGATCCGCTCTACGCCATCGTCCGCTTCTTCCACTCCGGCCAGATCGCGCCGGTCGGCGTCAACTGGGGCGGCTACAAGAACCCGAAGGTCGATGCACTGATCGACGAGGCCAAGCAAACCTTCGACGTCGCCAGGCAGGACGAGCTGTTGGCGCAGGCGCACGCAGCGATCGTCGACGACGCCACGCTGGTGTGGGTGGTGCACGACACCAACCCGCACGCGCTGTCGCCGAAGGTGAAGAAGTTCGTGCAGGCGCAGCACTGGTTCCAGGACCTCACGACGATCGGGCTGGAGTGAAAGGGCTTGATCTAGAGCGCGCTCCAGCCTGACAGGCCTTCGAGGATTTTGCCCGTCTCACAACTGCCGCACAGCGGTCATGTTCGCCGAACGTGTCCGCCGTACTGTGGTCGTATTCCGACGATCATGTGCACGGCATGCCTGCTGGGCAGCGCTCAGCAGGCATGCTTTGTTTCGTCTAGCCTCATGGGGAACTGCCGTGATCAAGATTGCGATTGTAGCGGGTGCAACGCTTGCTGTGGTGACTGCCGCCGGCGCTGCCGACATTCCACGCCGGCAGCCCGTCTATCAGCAAGCTGCCGTCGGCAAGATGCCGATTGGCAAGACGCCGATCGGGAAGACCCCGATCGGGAAGACGCCCCGGCCCGTCGTGTCGCGCTACTAGCGCACGGCACTGACCGAGGGGTCACTGACCCTGCCTTTGTCGTCGACGGTTGAGAGCGAAGCGTGGCAAGTCGACCTAACAGATTGGCACCTTGGTTGCTTGCGGGACTCACACTCGCAGCTTCGCTCCCAGGCACAATCCCATCGGCTTCGGCACACGAGGCACGCAAGCGCCCGGCTGACGCGAATGCACTTGTGTCTGGTGACGCGCCGATTCAGCCAGGACAGGCGGCACAGGCGGCTCGAAAGCAGGGCACAGCCAAGGGCCCGTACTACGTCGATTTCAGAGCCAGGACGGCGGCGAGCTGGGGACATGCTTTCGTCTGGTACGGGAAGACGAGCGAGCGAGCAGTTGAGGTCGCGGGCCTCACGCCTGCGGGCGACACCTTTGCCTACGTGCTGGGACATTTGACGTGGGTCCCGTCCGAGACCGGGGCAAGCTATGGCGATCTTGATCCGGAGTACCTGACCGCGAGCTACCGGGTTTACCTGAGTGAGCCGGACGCAAAAAGGGTGTTCGCTTACATCAAGAAATTGCAAGCGAGTTCACCGGTCTGGAACGCGGAAACATCCAATTGCACGGCGTTTATCGGCAGCATCGCAAGCTTTATGGGACTGAAAGTGCCTCTCCGCTGGCTGCGTCCCGAAAACTACGTCAACAGCCTCAAGGAAATGAATGGCGGACGCCAGATGGTCCGCCTGTCGTCGGAGTAGTTAGCGCGCACTTGGGTTTTGGCGGTCTCGCAATATCCGCTGTCGCGGGCAAGCGAAGCGCGACCCTGCACTATTTCGTCAGCAGCGCAAACGCGCCGTTCCAGTCTTGCGGCGGCGGATTTTCGAGGTAGCCGCGGATTCGTGCCTCGTACAAATTGTAGAGCAGCTCCAGCGAATTTGCGTCGTCGGTCTTGCGGCCGCGCGCGATTGCCGCGAGCGCGCCTCCCCAGTCGCGGTTGCGATAACAGGCGAGCATCTCGATCGTTAGATTCCGCAGGCGCTGGAAGCGGCCGGACTGCGCGGTGTCGTCGCGGCCGGCGATGGCATAGATCACCTCAGGCTCCTTCTTGCCCTTCACCATGATGAAGTCGAGTTCGAGGATCGCGAACTTGTCCTTGACCGCCAGCGCGGTCCTGGAGCCGACGATGATCGGAAATCCGTATTCCTTGGACTGCCCTTCGAGGCGCGAGGCGAGGTTGACGCTGTCGCCAAACACCGAATAATTGAACTTGAGATCGGATCCCATGTTGCCGACCACGCAGATGCCGGTATTGAGCCCGACGCCGACATTGAGCGGAATGAACGGCCGCCCCTCTGCCTGCGCCTCCTGCTCCCGCGCCTGATTAAGTTGGTCGACATGTTCCAGCATGTCGAGCGCCGCCTCGCAGGCATTGAGCTCATGGTCCTTGTCGTCGAGCGGCGCGTTCCAGAACGCCATGATGGCGTCGCCCATATATTGTCGATATAGCCCTTGCGCGCGAGGATCGCATTGGTGAGCGGCGTCAGGAAGCGATTCATCAGCGCGGTGAGGCCCTGCGGATCGTTCTTGTAGGTTTCCGAGATCGAGGTGAAGCCGCGCATGTCGGAGAACATGATGGTCATCTCGCGCTCCTCGCCGCCGAGCACCAGCTTCTCCGGCGACTGCGCGAGCTGTTCGACTAGCACTGGCGACATGTATTGCGCGAAGGCGCCACGGATCTGCTTGCGCTGCTGCTGCTCGCGCACGAAGCTCGCGAAGATCAACGTCAGATAAATCGACGTAGTCGACATCAGGGATAGGTGAAATCGATCAGCAGCCGGTGCTGCGTGTAGAAATACACCGACGTCCCGAGCAACGCGGCCGCAAACGCCGCTCCCAGCGCGACCAGCGTGACGGGCCCGAACAGCGGCGCAATCGCGATCACCAGAAGCCCGAACAGCAGCGCGGTCGCGAGCTCGACGGCGATGCCATAGTTCGGCTGCGAGATCACCGCGCCAGTCAACGCGCTCTCGAGCACCTGGGCGTGGATTTCGACCCCGGGCATGGCGCGGGACACCGGCGTGGTCTTGATGTCGTTGAGGCCGACCGCCGACGTGCCGATCAGCACCAGCTTGCCCGCGATCATGTCCGGCGCGACGTTCTTCTCCAGCACGTTGACCGCCGGAACATAGATCGAGGCATCGTTGCGGGCATAATGGACCCAGAGCTGGCCGTTATGGTCGGTCGGAATCTGGACGCCCTTGAGGCCGAGGCTCTTGATGCCAGCCTTTTCGGCCTTGATCAGGATGGTGCCGGACCCGGTGGCAACGCGGAGCATCTCGAAGGTCAGCGAGGGCATGGTCTGGCCCTGCGCCAGCATGATCATCGGCACCCGCCGCACAATGCCATCGCGTTCGGGCTTGATCGTGAACAGGCCGCGCCCGGCGGCGGCATGCTCCAGCACCGGCACGTTGCGCAGAAGGCCGGGAAATTCGAACATGAAGCGCTGCGGCTCCTCGCCCAGCATCGCAAGCCCGGTGACCGGCAGCGTCTTATCCAGCGTTGCGATTTCCTCCGGCAGGCCGGACTCGCCGAGCACGACATGCGATTTCCGGATGGCGTCGGCGAAGATCTGGTCGTTGCTCGGCAGGGCTCGCAGCCTGGCGCGGGTTTCCTCGTCGAGATTGCGGAAGGTGTCCGCCGCCAAGGCCGGGTTGAGACGGTCGGGCTCCGGGAACACCGCGTCGAACGCGATCACGACGGCACCCAGCCGGGTCAGTTCGATGATGAGGTCAGCAAGCCGGGTGCGGGGCCATGGCCACTGCCCAAGCTTCTCAAGGCTTTTGTCGTCGATATCGACGATGGTGACCGGCCGTGCGGTCTTCTTGCGGGGATCGACCCGCTGAAAGGCGTCGAAGGTCCTGACGCGAATTTCCTCGACCGGCGCCGGGTCGGCGATGCGTAGCGCGGCAAAGCCGATCAGGAGTGCGAGACACAGCAGCCGGGCATAACCGATGCGCCGCGTGAACCATCTTCGCAATACCCGCAATCGCTTCATTCTGTCTGGATATCACGCATCGGACCGTCAGGCATGCTAGATTCGCGCGAAAGGCTGCTCTACCCGACTGCCGGGGATCAGATATTACCGCTGCCGCCCGGGTGAAGAATGAAGTCACTCATATGCAGGTTCGCCTTGGCGACGTTCGACAGCAGGATGCCGTTGTTGCCATCGAACTGTATCAACGTGTCCACCCCGGTCTGCGCGACCGCGCTGCTGTTGAGCCAGGATTGGAAGGAAGCCGCATTGTCGGGAGTGAACGGGAGATTCGTCAGAAGATCGATCTTGTCCTGCCCGGGCAAGAAATCAGCGATCGTGTCGTTGCCCATGTGTTCGGCGAACACGAATTGGTCGGCGCCTGCCCCGCCCTTCAGGATATCGTCGTTCGCAGTCGAGAAAATCACGTCGTTGCCAGAGGTCGCGAACGTCGAAAGGTTCATCGTCCCGTTGAACTGATCTTCGACCACGGTGAACTGGATGGTGTTGATAATCGGCGCGTCGTTCTTGGCGCCTACGCTGTACACCCCGCTACTGAATGCCGTCGTGCCGCCTGTCGTCGACGGCATTTCAATGATCGAGCCGGAGGTCGAGCCATCGGTGCCATCCCAGGCAACGAAGGTCAGGTGCTCGGTATCGCCGCTTCCGGAGCCGCTGAAGCGCACATTGTCGCCTGCGGATAGCAACAATGCCTCGCCGGGGGCCGGTTCGATCGCGATCCACTCGCCGGCGGCGATCTCATATTCCCAGCTTCCCCTGCGCTACCGTTGTCGACCCCGGTGATGGCAATCCCAAACAGGGCGCCATCGGGGTCGCTGACGGTGAGCTTGTCGCTACCGAAGAAGAACTGGCCATCGAAGACGGCGACGCCATTGTTGTTCGTGAGTTGCGCCACCTTCGTGGATACGCCGGATTGCACGATCGGTGCGTCGTTGACCGAAGTTACCGTCACGGTTGCCGTATCCGACGCGGCTGAAAAAGCCGTGGAGCCGCCGGCTAACGATACATCGGCGGTCGTGCCGCTGGTTCCGGTGGTTTGATCCCACGCCAGGTAGGTAATCGCAGCGGTTTCGCCGTCCTCTCCGTCCGGGACATACTTGATCAGGTCGGTCCGGGCCAACAGCAAGGCTGATGTCGTTGACACCGCCGGGAACGCGAAGAAGGTGGTCCCGTCAGTGGAATATTCCCAGTGGCCATGCGCGCCCATCGTGGCGGTGATCGCGACGCCCTGCACGGCGCCGTCATCGACATCGCTAATGCTGACTCCGAGGAACGAGGCAACGGTCTGGCCGACGATCGCCGGAGCGTCCTCTGCGATCGGTGTAAGGGACGGGTGCGAGGCGGTCAGCACTGGTGCGTCATTGGTGCCGGCGACAGTAATCGTGAAAGCCCCTGACGTGGTTCCGCCGTCGCCATCAGCGATCTCGATTGTGTAGGTGAGCGCGACCGACTGGTTCGCAGCGAGATAGTCGAAGAGCGTCTCATTCGCCGCAAAGTCGAGATTGATTGATCCCGTCGAGGAGCCCGCGGCTTTGGTAACCGCGCCTGGCGTCACGAGCTGGATCAAATCCGCATCGCTCAGGCCGGCGAGTCCGTCCGTGTCTCCCGTAAGTGTCACGCCGGTAATCGTCGCGGCATGACCGGCATCGATCAGGTCGACATCCGTGAATGTCACCGGGATCGTGGTCGTCAGAGGGACGGTATCGGCCCGTTCGGTCAGATCGATCGGCGCCACCGTAGCGATGACCGGCGCGTCGTTGGTGCCGGCGATGGTAACGTCGATGGTTCGGCTGACCGTACCTCCGTGGCCGTCGTCCAGCGTGATCGTGAAGTGTTCGACCTTTGTCTCGTCCTTCGCGAGGTATTCGACGGCCGAATCCGGAACGCTGTAGTTCCAGTTGATGATGCCGCCAGTACCGCTGACGGTATCGGGAGATACCGATGCGGCCAAAGAGCCCAGCGCTCCGCTGGACGCCGCGATCGTTGGTCCGATGTCATGGCCATCAGTGAGGTCCACGTCCGCCAACGCAATCGTGCCGCCAGCGGTCAGATCGCCGGCAGGCACGCCCTGTTCCGTCACGGCACCGGTCACGTCTTCGCTCGCGACGACGGGATAGTCGTTGGTGCCGGTAATGGTCACGACGAAGGTCTTGGGCGTTACCCCGCCATCGCCATCGTCGATCGCGACCGTATAGGTCAGCGTCAGGACTTCGCTCTTCGCGAGATAATCGAACGCGGTGGAAGCCGCCGCGAATGACAGGTTGACCGAACCAGCCGAGGAGCCGGAATTCTTGGCCACAGTGCCCGGAGCGACCAGCGCGATCAGTGCCGCCTCGTTGAGCGCAAGGCCCGTGGTGGTACCGGATGCCACCACGCCGGTGATGCTGGCGGTGTGACCGACATCGGTCAGATCGACATCCGTGAAGGTGACCGGAATCGTCGCCGTCAGCGCCGCCGTATCGGGCTGCTCGACCAGATTCTTTTGCGCGATGTTGGCGATTTGAGGCGCGTCGTCGGTGCCGGTAACTTTGACGACGAAGGTCTTCGGCGTCACGCCGCCATCGCCGTCGTCGATTGCGATCGTGTAGGTCAGCGTCAGGACTTCGCCCTTCGCAAGATAGTCGAACGCGGTCGCGGCCGCGGAGAAGGACAGGTTGACCAGACCGGCCGAGGAGCCCGCATTCTTGGTCACCGCGCCTGGCGTCACCAACGCGATCAGCGCGGCCTGGTCGAGCGCAAGGCCCGTGGTGGTGCCGGACGCCACCGCGCCGGTGATAGCTGCGTTGTGGCCGACATCCGACAGGTCGAGATCGGTGAAAGCGACCGATATCGTCGTTGTCAACGGCGCGGTATCGGTCTGCTCGGAGAGGCCCTGCTGCCCGATAGAAGCGATCAGTGGCGCGTCGTTGCTGCCGTCGATGGTAACGACAACGTCCTGCGAAGTGACGCCGCCATGATGGTCGTCGACCTCTACGGTGTAGGCCAGCGTGACCGTCTCGCCATCGGCGAGGTAGTCGAAATAACTGTCCGGCGCCGAGAACGACCAGCTCTTCGAGCCCGGCACGCCGTCGGTGGAATCGGTAAGCGCCCCCAGCGACAGCCAACTGAGCTGGACCGTGCCGTTGGCGAGGCCCGTCATCACGCCGGAGGCATTGACGCCGGTGATCTCGACGTCATGCGTGTCGGTCAGGTCGGCATCGACGAACGTGATCGCGCCGCTTGCGGTATCCGGCGTCGCCGAACCGTGGGTGTCGGCACGCTCGGTGATAACAGCGGTTTGCGCGTCGCTGGTAATTTCAGCCGTATCATTGCTGCCGGTGACGGTGACGGTGACCGGCTTGGTCACCACGCCGCCATGCCCGTCATCGACGGTTGCGGTGTAGGTCAGCGTCAGGATTTCGCCATCGGCAAGGAAATCGAACGCACCGTCGGCGACGCTGTAGCTCCAGCTCGCCGAACCGTCATTGGTATTGCCGGGAGCCTGCACCACGGTCAGCGGCTCATCAACCGCTGATATCGCCGCGAGTTGCTTGGCCGTGAGCTGTGAGGTGACGTCGACACTGGAGGCGTTCAGGTAGGTGAACGCAGTGAAGGTGGCGCTCGCCACCGGCCGGTCGGTCAGGTCGACGTCGGTGAAGCCGATGGTGCCGGACGCAATATGGAGCGCGGTGGAACCCGTCGGGTTCGGCTGGTTGACGTTCGAGAGTTCGGCGAAGGCATCGCTCGTGGTATCGATGGTCGGCACGTCGTTGGTGCCGATGACGACAACGTCGGCGCCCTTGATCGAGACGGTGATCGGCGTGGAGACGACGCCGCCGTGGCCGTCGTCAACCTGGGCGACGTAATTGAGGGTCAGCGTCTCACCCTTGGCGATGAAGTCGAATGCGCTGTCCTCGATGCTGTAGGTCCAGGTCGCCGAGCCGTTGTGGGTGTTTCCGGCCGCCTGCACCACGCTCAGCGGCACCTCGACGGCCAGGATCGCCGCCAGCTGCGCCGGCGTCAGCGTCGCGGTGACGTCGTTGCCCTCCGCATCGTAGTAGCGGAACGGATCGGTCGCGGAGATCGCTGCGCTGACGACAGGACGGTCGGTCAGATCGACGTCGGCGAAGGTGACGGTGCCGGACACGGTATCGACCACCGTATTGCCGGTACCCGTCCGCTCCGTGATCGTGCCGCCGGTCGCGGAGAGCGTCGGCTTGTCGTTGGTGCCGGTGATGACGATCGTAAACGGCACGAACGTCGTCTCGTTGCTCGGCGCGTAATTGTTGTCGACCCGCGCCATGTAGGTCAGCGTCAGCGTCTCGCCGACGGCGAGGAAGTCGAAGGCGCCGTCGGCAATGGTGTAGGTCCAGGTCGCCTGGCCGGTGTTCTTGCCATTGGGGTCCTGCACCACGGAGAGCGGCACTTCGACCGCCTTGATCGCGGCCAGTTGCTCCGCCGTCAGCGTCGCGGTGACGTCGGCCTTCTGCGCGTTCGCGTAGACGAAGGAGGAAAACGCGGCCTGGACGCTCGGAACGTCGTCGGGATTGATGTCGGCATAGCTGACGGTGCCGGAGATACTGGCGAGCGTCGGGCTAGCGGTCACATCGATCCGCTCCGCAACGGCGCCGCCGTTCGCGGCCGCCAGCGGCAGGCCGGCAATGTGAATAGCCGAGGGACCGGGATCTCTGCTCGAAGGAGCCGCAGGCTTGTCCGGAACGTTGATGAACTGAAGCGTAACCGGCACGAACTCGTTGCTGGCCAGCTTGAGGAACGACGTTTGCGGATCGATCGAGCCGTTCGAGTTGTTCGTCAGCTTGGTGTTCGGGTTGTTCAGGTCGGTGAACTTCAGCGAAAACACGTCGCTGATGACTTTCTGCGCGTCGGGCGACAGTTGCACGGACGACTGGAAGCTGACCGAGCCTTGGCCGTTGATGATCGTCTGCGTGCCGGCCCGGTTGACGGTTGCGATCGGCGTCAGCGTGGTCTTGTCGAACAGGATGTAGGAGCCGGTGGTGCCGTCGGGCTCGACCAGCACCTGGAATTTCGCCGGCGGCGCGCCGCCCTGCGACGGCACCTCGAAATCGATCTCGACCAGGACCGCGGTGCCGCGGATGCCCATGGTGGCGACCGGCGTGTCGACCTTCATGTCGCCTTTCTTGGCGGTGGCGCCGGCGACGAACGAGATGGTGCCCTGCACCAGGCTGAGCAGCGATTTGTTGTCCGACCCGTTCGGGTCGTAGATCATTTCGTTCAGCACCATCTTGGCGTTCGAGGCGAGGCCGAACACGGTGCCGTCGATGAAGGTGATGCCGAGCGTCGAGTCGGAGCCGGACTGGACGACGTCGCCTTTGTGGACGGTGTCGCCCTGGTTCAGGATGATCGACACCCCGTTGCGGATCGCGGTCGCGTTGCCCGTCAGCTTGGTGACGTGGCCGATTAGCTGCGGCGCGACGCTGGCGCTGCCGTCGGCCTGCGCGAACTGGGTGTGCCCGACCAGCGCGTTGACGATGTCACCGGTGAGATGGGCGCCATCGGGCGAGGCCAGCGCGGCGCGTTTCTCGCCCTTGAAGTAATCGGGCAGCACGAGTTCGCGGTCGTCGCTGCTCAGGACCAGGTCGACGCCCGACCGCTTGAAGTCGCCGTGGAACAGCAGATGGGCATCAGAAACAATTATGGCGTCCGACGGCGCATGTGTCGAAACCTTGTCGACCTGGAACTTGCCGGAAGACGGAAGATGGCCGTGCTGTGACAGCTGGCCAAAATCAATATCTATACCGGGATCAGGGTCGAGACCGCCCGATCCGAATTTGCCCGCGTAGTTCAATGGGCACCAATCTAAATGGTTAAGAAGTATGAAATTTCCTGCAAGGTTTTGATACCATGCAGGTAAGGAACACAAAAGCACCCATGCCGCGAATACCCTCGATATGGGGTATGTCTGCAACAGGACCGAAAAGGTCCGGAAAAAGTGTCGGGCGAAAGTGTGGCGAGGAAAAGGCAGGACTTAACTTGGACTGATCGAAAAATGGGCATAGCCTACCCAAGGCATAAAGATAAGCAGTCGTAACACTTTATCTTCGCCCCAGCGCAGCGAGTGCCATTTCCCGAGGAAGCGACAGCCGCCTCAAGGCTAATCACTTCGCCGGATTCATTCGAAGCCGTTATCCCTTCAAGGCGCCCGGGACAAGTTGCAATCGCCCACCCTGGCGATCCCGCCGATAAGGTTAATTCGGCGACCTGTGACTCTTTCGCAACCGTAAACGTTGCGCCGCGTCCCCGCGTCCTGTCTCGGATAACCGAGCGGCCTTGATGAGCGCCGATCCGAGTGGATCGATAAAATCCTCTGCAAACCGGCAAGGCCGCGCTCACACTGCTTCGCAAACTTTCGATAGGCCTCCCTCGTTTTAAACGGATCAAAAGTGCCGTTGCCCATCCTGCCCGTTCTGAAATGATCCGGGCACGAGCAGGCAGAGCAAGCCCGCCGATGCCCGGACAAGGGGTGTCAGATGGGATTGTCAGTCTATGCACGCGCATGGCGTGCGGGCATTGTCGCGTGTGGCCTGGCATGGTTCGGGCCAGCCGGCCTGTGCGCGGAGATGCCGGAGCCGTCCGCGCCGGCAGAGTTGATGCAGCGATCGGGGAGCCGTTCCGGCTTGCCGCATCTTCCGTCCCAAGCGGCGGACTGCACGACAAATGGCTCGGCGTGCAACGCCGGCTCGACGACGAAATGGTGCAGCTTGCGCTCTGCGAAGGCGACCGTGACGGCTGCGCGTCGCCGGCCGCACTGAAATTCCTCGACATCGTCGACGCCGCCCGGTTGCGCGAAGGCCGCGCCCGCCTCGGCGAAATCAACCGCGCCATCAATCTCGCCATCCGGCCGATCAGCGACCTCGCCCAACACGGCCAGATCGACGCCTGGACGCCGCCGCTCGCAACGCTCGCGCGTGGCGGCGGCGACTGCGAGGATTATGCGATTGCGAAATTCATGGCCTTGCGCCGCGCCGGCCTCGCGCCCGACGATCTCAGGATTGTGGTGCTGCGCGATACCATCCATGGCGAGGATCATGCGGTGGCAGCCGCGCGGCTGGACGGGCGCTGGCTGACGCTCGACAACCGCCGCATAGCGATGGTCGAGGATGCCGACGTCAGGAATTTCCGGCCGACATTCGTGATCGGCCAGCATGGCGTGATGAAATACGCCGATCCGCCCCTGCTCGCCGACACGTCGGACAATAATTCTGTGGCTTCGCTCGTCGTGAGTTCTCTGGCGGGCTCCGCGGCCGGCCATTCGAACGCGCCGACTGATAAATGACCACGCGCAATTATTGCGCGGCGACGGCTGACAACAATCTGCTTTCCTTACCTGATCTTCCCTGCCCTCGTGACCGATGCTGCGCTGCAGCCGGTATGCCAGCTTGCATTCGTTCGGTGAAAACGCGACGAGACAAATTTTCTCTTTTTCATTTCGCGCGGCGCGTTGATTGACGCGATCCTTCTCACCGGCATAGCATTCCGGCAGATCCGCTAGAGATCACTGGGAGGGAATGAGATGACACGTTTGCCGCGCGTTGATCTCTGCTTGCCGTTCGTTACCCGAAATTGCCGTTGCTTCCCGTCGATCGGCGCGCCTTGCACAGGCCGCGGTCGCAATCGGGCTGGGCCTGACGCTATCCTGCAGCTCTGCACTCGCGCAGAGCCCCGCCAAGGGATCGCCCGATCATATCAAGGCCATCACCTCGGCGGTGGACGGCGCATTCATCAAGGCCAATACCGCGACGTCGGAGGAATGGCCGACCATCGGCCTGGATTACGCGGAAACGCGCTTCAGCAAGCTGAACCAGATCAACGCCGACAACGTCAAGAAGCTCGGCCTGGTCTGGACCTACCCACTTGAATCCTCGCGCGGCGTCGAGGCGACGCCGGTCGTGGTCGACGGCATCATGTACCAGACCGCGTCATGGAGCGTGGTGCACGCCATCGACGCCCGCACCGGCAAGCGGCTCTGGACGTACGATCCGAAGGTCGATCGCACGAAGGGCTACAAGGGTTGCTGCGACGTGGTCAATCGCGGCGTCGCGCTCTGGAAGGGCAAAGTGTTCGTCGGCGTCTATGACGGGCGCCTGGTCGCGCTCGATGCCGTCACCGGCAAGGTGGTCTGGGAAAAGGATACCATCGTCAGCAAGGAGCATTCCTACACTGTCACCGGCGCGCCGCGCGTCTTCAACGGCAAGGTGGTGATCGGCAATGGCGGCGCCGAATATGGCGCCCGCGGCTACATCACCGCCTACGACGCCGAGACCGGCAACCAGGCCTGGCGCTGGTTCACGGTGCCCGGCGATCCGTCAAAGCCGTTCGAAGATGAATCGATGGCGGCGGCCGCCAAGACCTGGGATCCCGCCGGACAATACTGGATCAACGGCGGCGGCGGCACGGTGTGGGATACCATCACCTTCGATCCCGAGCTGAATCTTGTCTATATCGGCACCGGCAATGGATCTCCCTGGAATCGCGACGTTCGCAGCCCTTCAGGCGGCGACAACCTCTATCTCGCCTCGCTGGTGGCGCTCAACGCCGACACGGGAAAATATGTCTGGCACTATCAGGAGACGCCCGGCGATCACTGGGACTACACCTCGACCCAGCCGATGATCCTCGCCGACATCACGATCGACGGCACGCCGCGCAAGGTGATCCTGCATGCGCCGAAGAACGGGTTCTTCTTCGTCGTCGACCGCACCAACGGCAAGTTCATCTCGGCCAAGAATTTCGTCGATGTGAACTGGGCGACCGGCTACGACGCCAATGGCCGGCCGATCGAGGTGAAGGAGGCACGCGGCAAGGAACCGTATGACAGCGTCCCAGGCCCGTATGGCGCCCACAACTGGCATCCGATGTCGTTCAATCCGCAGACCGGCCTCGTCTATCTGCCGGCGCAGAACATTCCGGTGAACCTCACGCCGGAGAAGACGGTCAAACATAACGCGCAGGAGCCCGGTAAATTTGCCTCCGCGGCAGGCTGGAACGTCGGCTTCATGCTGAACGCGACGCCGCCGAAGGCGCCTGCATTCGGGCGCCTGCTCGCATGGGACCCGGTCAAGCAGAAGGAAGCCTGGCGCGCGGAATATGTGGCGCCGTGGAACGGCGGCACGCTCACCACTGCCGGCAACCTGGTTTTCCAGGGCACCGCTGACGGCCGCTTCATCGCCTATAACGCCACGACGGGCGAAAAGCTATGGGAGACGCCGGTCGGTACCGGCGTGGTGGCGGCGGCCTCGACCTACATGATCGACGGCAAGCAGTATGTCTCGATCGCGGTCGGCTGGGGCGGCGTGTTCGGAATTGCCGCGCGCGCCACCGAACTGCAGAGCCCGGGCACGGTCTATACTTTCGCGATCGACGGAAAGGCGCCGCCGCCCGCGTTGGTGAAGTACCAGACCGAGGGCCTGCTGCAGGGCGTCAAGTACGACCCGAAAGACGTACCCGAAGGCACCGCGCTCTATGTCGCCGCCTGTGCCCAGTGCCATGGCGTGCCCGGCGTCGACAAGGGCGGCAACGTCAGGAACCTCGGCTACGTCTCGACCGCGACCATCGCCAACCTCAGGGATTTCGTGTTCAACGGCCCGTTCCGCGACCAGGGCATGCCCGACTTCACGGGCAAGCTGACCGAAGCCGACGTGGTGAAGATCCAGGCCTTCATCCAGGGCACCGCAGACGCGATCCGGCCGAAGTGAAACGGATCGTCATTCCGGATGGCAAGCAGATGCGCGATTGCGCATCTGAGGTTCGATGCTTCGCATCGCCCCGGAATGGCGGCGCAAAGAGGGCTGCGCGAGACGATCGCGCAGCCCTTGTCGTTGGAGCCCTTTGGAGCGAAGCGCTCCCTCAGAACATCAGGCCTTCCTTGACCAGCACCCAGCGGCCGTTCTTGATCTGCTGGACCTGGGTGATGGTTGTGGCGAGATGGTCGGTCTTGGAGAATTTTGTCGGCGGCGAGTTGAAGATGTCGCGGAACACATCGCCGGACTCCAGCGAGTCGAGCAGCTTCTGGCCGGTCAAGTCCTTGCCCGCCTTGTTGACGTAATGCGCGAACGTCATCACGGCGTTGTAGCCGATGATGGCCTGCGTGTTGGCGTCGGAGCCGAACATCTTCTTGTAGTTGGCAAGCCAGTCCTTGACCTTGCCCTTGGCGGTGTCCTCATACGGGATTTCGAAGCCAGAAGCCGCATAGAGGCCTTCGACCGCTTCCTTGCCGAGCGCCGGTACTTCAAGCACGTTAGTCGGGGTAGCACCGAGGAAGGTGACGTCCCAGCCGAGCTTCTTGGCTTCGCCCATCGCGCCGATGGTTTCACGGATGACGGTGCCGAGCAACACCATGTCGCAGCCATCGGACTTCATCTTGGCGACCTGCGCGCTGAAGTCGGAAACGCCGCGCTTGTAGCTGGTGATCGAGGCAGGCGTCAGCTTCATCGCGGTGACCTGCTGGGTGAAGCCGTCGAGCACGTTCTTGCCGTACTCGTCATCCTGGTAAAGGATGCAGGGCTTCTTGAGGTTCTTCGTCTCGATCATGTACTTGACCGCGGCGCGGGTGCTCTCGACATAGGGCAAGAGGTTGTTGAACTTCAGTCGTTCCTGCGGCTTGGCCGGATCGAACTTGAAGGTGAACTCGGCCGCCGACAGCGGGAACAGCTGCGGCACGCCGGCGTCGAGCAGCACATCCTGGGAGGCCAGCACCGTGGGCGATCCCATCGGACCGACCATAGCGAAGATCTTGTCGCGCTCGACCAACTTCTGCGAGGCCAGCACCGCGCGCTTCGGATCGTAGCCGCTATCCTCGAGCATCAGCTTGAGCTTGCGGCCATGGATGCCGCCGGCGGCGTTGATCTCTTCCACCGCCATCTTCATGCCGTTGGATACCGGCACGCCCCAGAACTTGATCGGGCCGGACAGGTCCTGATGGGTGCCGATGACGATCTCGCTGGCCGAGATGCCTTGATCGGTAACCTTGGTCTGGGCTGCGGCCGGCAGTTGGGTCAGCGCGAGGGCGCTCACCGCAAGGCCCAACGCCCTAAACGATTTCGACATTGCAATATCCTCCTTGTTGGCCCGTGTTGAGCGAAGGGTGGGGCCTTCTCGATCCTTCGCCGCTTCCTTAGTTTTCGCTCCAGGTATCCGTCTGGCTACGCCACCGCCCGTTCGCCGTACATGGCGTTGATCTCGGCCGCGTAGCGCTTGTTCACGAAACTGCGCTTCAGCTTCATGGTCGGCGTCAGTTCCTCGTCCTCGGGCGTGAGCTGACGTTCGATCAGGTAGAACTTCTTGATGGTTTCGACGCGCGCGAAGTTGACGTTGACGGCCTCGATCTCGCGCTGGATCAGGTCCTGGATCTCGGGCGCGCGGCACAGGCTGGCGTAGTTGGTGAAGGGAATGTCGTGGTCCTGCGCGAACTTCTCGACATTCTCCTGGTCGATCATGACCAGACACGTCAGATACGGCCGCTTGTCGCCGATCACCACGGCGTCCGAGACGTAGGGCGAGAACTTCAGCTGGTTTTCGATTTCCGACGGCGTGATGTTCTTGCCGCCCGAAGTGATGATGATGTCCTTCATCCGGTCGGTGATCTTGACGAAGCCTTCATTGTCGATCGAGCCGACATCGCCGGTATGCAGCCATCCCTTGGCGTCGATGGTCTCCGCGGTCTTTTCCGGCTGGTTCAGATAACCCATGAACAGGAAATCGCCGCGGATCAGGATCTCGCCCTGCGGCGAAATCGCCACCTCGCCCCAGGGCGCGGCCTTGCCGACCGAACCGAGCTTGATGCGATCGGGCGGCATCACGGTGGCCACTCCGCAATTTTCAGTCTGGCCGTAGACCTCGCGCATGTCGATGCCAAGCGCGAGATACCAGCGGATCAAATCCGGCGCGATCGGCGCCGCGCCGGTAAAGGCCAGCCGGCAACGGTCGAGCCCGAGCATGCGGCGGATGTTGCGGAACACGAGATAATAGGCGGCGCGGTTGGCGAGCCGCAGCGACAATGGCGGTGTATCGCCCTGCAGCTTGTACTCGGTCATGCGATTGCCGATCGCGAGCGCGTTGCGGTACATCCAGTTCTGGAACGCGGTCGCGTCCTTTAGTGCGATCGTGACTCCGGAATAGAACTTCTCCCAGACCCTGGGCACCGCCAGAAACGCAGTCGGCTGCACCTCGCGCAGGTTGTCCGGCACGGTTTCCGGGCTCTCGGCGAAATTCATCACCGATCCCAGCGCCAGCGAGACGTAATAGCCGCCGATCCGCTCGGCGACGTGGCAGAGCGGCAGGAACACCAGTCGCTCTTCATGATCGGTGGACGGAAATAGGTCGTTGGCATGACGCATCTGATGCGTCACGCTGCGATTGAATGCATCGCGCCCTTGGGCGGGCCAGTGGTGCCGGACGTGTAGACGAGGATAGCGAGATCGGACGCTGAGCGGCTTTCGATCATCTCGTCCCACAGTGCCTCGTTGTCCTGCTCGTGGTTACGCCCAAGCGCCATGAACTCGGCCAGCGACAGCACCATCGGGTCGTTGAAGCCGCTCAGGCCCTCCATGTCGAACACGACGATCTTCTGCAGCGTCGGGCAACGCGAACGGCACGACAGGATCTTGTCGAGCTGCTCTTCGTCCTCGGCGAAGATCACCCTGGTCGAGGAATCGTTGATCAGATATTCGACCTGCACGGATGAGTCGGTCGGATAGATCCCCGACGAAACGCCGCCGGCGCACAGGATGCCCATGTCGGCGAACACCCATTCCGGCACCGCATTCGCGATGATCGAGGCGACGTCGCCGGGACGAAAACCCGTGGCATGCAGGCCGTAGGCGATATCCCTGGAGATCTGCAGCCACTCGCGCCAACTGGTCGGCTGCCAGATGCCGAATTTCTTTTCGCGGATCGCCGGCCGGTCGCCGCGGGTTTCCACGGACTTCAGAAAACTCTTCGCGATCGTGTCGGCGACCGTCAGCACTGCCGGTCTGGCCATGCTCTCTTCCTCCCTCTGTCGCCTGCTTCGCCGGTCTTGTCAGCCGGTCTTGCTTCTTAAAGCAGGGCCTGAATCTAGCTCTAACTCGTTCTGAACGCCATGCTTTTGACTGCGAAGGTTAACGCCAGGCCTTCTAACGCCATGTCTTCTTCTTTTTCCAGCGCCGCTCGCCGCGGGCGCCTTCTTCCTTGGCGCCGAGATAGAATTCCTGGATGTCCTTTGAATTCATCAGCCGCTCGCAGGTGTCGTTCATCACGACCCGGCCGATTTCCAGCACATAGCCGTAATGGGCGGTCTCCAGCGCGACTTTCGCGTTCTGCTCGACCAGCAGGATCGACATGCCCTGCTCCTCGTTGACGCGCTTGATGATGGTAAATATCTCCTTCACCAGGATCGGCGACAGCCCGAGCGACGGCTCGTCGAGAAGCAGCAGGGTCGGCCGGTTCATCAGCGCCCGCCCGATCGCCAGCATCTGCTGTTCGCCGCCGGAAAGCTGTCCGGCCGGCTGGTTGATGCGCTCCCTCAGCCGCGGGAAGTAGCCGTAGACGCGGTCGAGATCCTCCGCGACGCCGTCGCGGTCCTTGCGCGGATAGGCGCCCATCATCAGGTTCTCCCGCACCGAGAGGAACGGGAACACTTCGCGCCCCTCCGGCACGTGGCTTAAGCCCAGCCGCACGATTTTGTCGGCCTCCATGCGCTGGATCGGCTTGCCCAAAACTCGATCGAGCCCTTTGCGGATCGAGAATGCCGGAGATGGTCTTGAGCACGGTGGTCTTGCCGGCGCCGTTGGCGCCGAGCAGGGTGACGATGCGGCCGCGCGGCACCTCGAGGCTGATGCCCCTGATGGCCATGATCGGCCCGTAATAGCTCTCGATATTGCTGAGCTTGAGGATGATGTCGGAAGCGCTCATGGCATCGTCCTCATGCGCCGAGATAGGCGGCGACGACGTCGGGATGGCGCTGCACCTCGGACGGCGAGCCCATCGCGAGCACGCGGCCGTAGTTGAGCGCAATCACGCGGTCGGAGACGCGATTGACCAGCGTCATGTCGTGCTCGACCATCAGCACGGTGATGCCGAGCTCGGTCTTCATGTCGCGGATCCAGAACGACATGTCGTCGGTCTCCTCGACGTTCAGCCCGGACGACGGCTCGTCCAGCAGGATCAGTTTCGGCTCCGAGCACAGCGCACGCGCCAGCTCGATCACCTTGCGGACGCCGTAGGGCAGGCCCGAGATCAGCTTGTCGCGATAGGCTTCGAGATCAAGGAATTCGATCACCTGCTCGACGCGGCGGCGATGCAGCTTTTCGCCCGCGCGCACGCTCGGCAGGAACAGCAGCTCCTGCCACAGTTGCGTGGTGGAGTGCCGGTGACGGCCGACCAGCAGGTTGCTCAGCATGGTCGCATTCTCGAACAGTTCGATGTTCTGGAAGGTGCGCGCAATGCCGTGCCCGGCGATGTCGTAGGCCGGCTGATCGGTGATGTCCTGATCCTCGAAAAAGATCCTGCCTGACGTGGGCGGATAGATCCGCGAGATCAGGTTGAAGATCGAGCTTTTGCCTGCGCCGTTAGGGCCGATGATCGAGAGAATCTCGCCCTTCTCAACAGCGAAGCTGACGGAATCGACCGCTTTCAGGCCGCCGAAATGCAGGGACAGGTTCTCGGCACGGAAATAGCTCATCGGTTCCGCTCCGATTTCACGTAGATCTTCTGGCGCTTGAAGGTAGCGCGCTTGTAGAGCGGGAATAGCTGGAAGAAGAGTTTTATCTTCAGCCAGCGCCCGTACAGACCGAGCGGCTCGAACAGCACGAACAGCACGATGATCACCCCGTAGATCGCGCCCTTGAGGCCGTTGGCGGAGGCGATGGCGGCGACGTTGTTGTGAATCTTCGACGCGGTCACGCTGTCCGCGCCGAACGTTGCGAAGATGCCTGCGATGATGCCGGGCAGATCGTCCTTCAGGTAGGTCAGGAACGGATCGATCATGACGATGAAGATCGCGCCGAGCACGGCGCCGTGCGGGCTGAACGCGCCGCCGATCAGGATCACGATGATGAACTCGATCGAGAGCTGCAGCGTGAACATTTCCGGGCTGATGAACGACAGCTTGTGGGCGAACAGGACACCGGCGAATCCGGTGATGGCGGCGCTGATCGCAAACGACTTGACCTTATAGAGCGATACGTTGACGCCCATGCTGCGGGCCGCGGTCTCGCTGTCCCGAATCGCCACGAAGGCGCGGCCGGTCGGCGAGCGCAACAGGTTGAGCGTGCCGATGATGGTCAGGAACAGCACGGCAAGACAGAGGAAATAGAACGAGGGGCTGTCGCGCGACACCGTGGTGCCGAGCAGCTGCAGGGCCTTGACTCGCATGCCCTCGTTGCCGTGGGTCACGCTCTCCCAGCGCGCCAGGATTTCCTCGACGATGAAGGCGAAGGAGATCGTCGCGATCACGAGATAGATGCCTGTTAGCCGCAGCGCCGGAAATCCGACCATCGCGCCGACGATGCCTGTCAACAATCCGCCGACAAGAAAATATACCGGGAAAGGTACGTTGAACTGCTGCAAGTACGCGGCGGAATAGGCGCCGATGGCGAGAAAGGCGGCATGGCCGAGCGACGCCTGCCCGGTGAAGCCGGTCAGGATCATCAGCCCGACGCCGACGGTGGCGTAGATGAAGACGAAAACCAGCTGACTGACGATATAACTGGACAGCACGAACGGCGCGATCAGCAGAAACGCAAGCAGAACGCCGTAGGTGACGATGTAGCCGCTGTGCGGAAACAGCTTGATGTCGTCTTCATAATCCGTCTTGAACATAAAGCGCATGACTGCCCCCTAGACCTTCTTGCGCACGTGAACGCCGAACAGGCCTTCGGGCTTGAGCAGCAATACCGCCAGCAGAACGATGTAGGGCGCGACGTCCTTCCAACCTTGGGGCAGATAGAAGCCGGCCATGCTCTCGATCACACCGATCAGCACACCGCCCACCACGGCGCCGGGTATGGAGCCGAAGCCACCGAGCACGGCGGCAGGAAACGCCTTCAGGCCCAGCACGAGACCGACGTTGGAGTGAATGAAGGTGATCGGCGCCAGCAGCACGCCGGCGGCGGTCGCGACCGCCGCAGAGATCGCCCACACGATCGACACCACGCGCTTGACCGGAATGCCCATGTAGTAGGCAGCCAGCATATTCTCGGAGCTGGCACGCATCGCGGTGCCGAGCGTGGTGCGGTTGAAGAACAGATACAGCAGCGCGCAAAGGATGATCGTCGCTGCGATCACCGAGAGCTTGTCGTATGCCAAGACCAGCGAGCCGATCCGCAGCACGCCGTCGCTGAACGGCGTCTCGATCTTGAAATCGTCGGTGCCCCAGATCATGCCGACGATGGAGCGCAGGAAATATCCGAGCCCGATCGTCGCCATGATGATGGAAAACTGCGGATAGCCCAGGATCGGACGCACCACGACGCGTTCGGCCAGCATGCCGAACAGCGCCATCGCCGCGACCGCGCCGGCGAGATCCGAGCCAATAATTCAGACCGAGCATGCCGATGAATGTGAAGGCGAAGAAACCGCCCAGCATCATCAAATCGCCCTGGGCGAAATTGACGACCTCGGTTGCCTTGTAAACGAGCACGAAACCGAGCGCGATCAGGCCATAGACGCAGCCGAGCGCGATGCCACTCACCAGCTGCTGAACGAAGTCCAGCATCATTTCCTCCCCGATGCCAGGCGATTCTGTCGATCGCCTTTTCCGCATCTTGTGTCTACACGCTACCTGGCATCCACGATGCCTGCAGCCGCACATGTCCCGCTGCATTGAGCCCAAAGCGCCGACCCCTGTCAACAAAGCGCTGCGTACCACGCCGTTAACAATTGCGGAGAAATGCCGCAGCCCGGGAAGTTGCGGGGTTTGCTGCGATTTGGCGTGCAAGATTCACCGCGCCGAAAGTTCTTCGGTCCATGCTCCGCAATGAACAATCGGATCGCCCTGAAGTCATGAAGTCAGATGTATCGGCGCTCGAAGTGCGAGGGTTAACGAAGCGTTTTGACCGCCCGGCGGTCGACGCGCTCGACCTCACCATTCGGACCGGCGAGTTCTACGCCCTGCTCGGCCCCAACGGCGCCGGCAAGACCACGACCTTGCGCATGGTCGCCGGCCTGCTCAAGCCCGACGCCGGCTCTGTCTCGATTTTGGGCATCGATGCGCTCGCCGACCCCGTCGCCGCCAAGCAGATCATGGCATGGGTCTCCGACGAGCCGATGATCTACGACAAGCTGACGCCGCTGGAATATCTCGAATTCGTCGCTGGCCTCTGGGGCATCGCTTCAGCGGTTTCCGCCCCTCGGCGCAGCAGCTTCTGGTGTCGCTTGGCCTCGAGCCGCACCTGCACGAACGCTGCGAGGGATTCTCCAAGGGCATGCGCCAGAAGGTCGCGCTGGCCGGCGCGCTGGTTCACGATCCCAAGCTGATCATCCTGGACGAACCGTTGACCGGCCTCGATGCGCTGTCGGCGCGTCACGTCAAGGGATTGCTGCAGGAGCGTGTCCGTGCCGGCTGCACCGTGATCATGACGACGCATATTCTCGAAGTCGCCGAACGGATGGCCGACCGCATCGGCGTCATCGCCGCGGGCCGGCTGGTGGCCGAGGGCACGCTCACGGAGCTGCGCCAGCAGAACGGCCGCAACGACACCAGCCTCGAAGACATGTTCATCGCGCTCGTCGACACCGAGGCGGCCGCCGCATGAGTTCGGCCGCGGCGCTCAGCTGGTTTGCCCGGCACGAGATCCGTCTGGCCTGGCGCGAATGGCTGGCGATGATGACCGGCAGCCGCGGAAAGCGAAAGCGCGCCATCATCGGCCTGATCGTGTTTGCCGCCATCCTGCACCTGCCGGCCTATGCGGTGATCGGCCGCTTCGCCGATTTGCAGTCTCCGCTCGGCAAGCCCGATCTGATCGTCATCACGGCGACCATCTTCCTCGCCTGGGCCCTGATGCTGTCACAAGCCATCGAATCCGTGACGCGGGTGTTTTACGCCCGCGCCGATCTCGACCTCATCATGTCGTCGCCGGCGAACCTCGCCAACGTGTTCTCGGTGCGGATCGCGGCGATTGCGCTGTCGGTGACCGGGATGGCGCTGTTGCTGTCGACGCCCTTTGTCGACGTTCTCGTGATCGGCGGCGGCGTTAGATGGCTCTCAGCGTTCGGCGTCGTTGTCGCCATTGGCCTCACGGCTGCCGCCGTGGCGATCGCAATCACGGTCGCGCTGTTCAGGTGGATAGGCCCGAGCCGCACCCGCCTCGTCGCGCAGATCGTGGCTGCCGTTATCGGTGCCGGCTTCGTCATCGCGCTCCAGGTCGCGGCCATCCTTTCCTATGGTACATTGTCGCGCTTTACGGTGCTGACCTCCGATGCCGCTTCAGCCTATGCGCCCGATCTCGACAGCCCGCTGTGGTGGCCTGCGCGCGCGGCGATCGGCGATGGCATGGTGCTGTCGTGGCTCATGGCCGGCGGGCTCGTGCTGCTCGGCGCCGTGATGGCAGTCTTCTCACCGAAGTTTACCGATACCGTGGTTAGCGTCGCCGCTACCACGCGAACCGTCCGTCGCGGACCGCGCGCGACCGCATTTCGCGGCGGTACGCGGCAACAGGCGCTGCGCACCAAGGAGTTTTTGCTGCTGCGGCGCGACCCGTGGCTGTTGTCGCAAAGCCTGATGCAGCTGCTGTATCTGGTGCCGCCGGCCTTGCTGCTGTGGCGAAGTTTTTCCGAAAGCTCGGCCGCGATCTCCTTGATCACGCCCGTGATCGTGATGGCGGCGGGCCAGCTTGCCGGCGGCCTCGCTTGGCTGACAATATCGGGCGAGGACGCCGCCGACCTGGTTGCGACCGCGCCGCTACCGCCCTCGCGCGTCATCCGCGCCAAGATCGAGGTGGTACTGATCGCCATCGGCGCCATCTTCGTGCCGCTGATTACAGCACTCGCCTTTGCCTCCGTGACGCAGGCGATCGTCACCGCGCTCGGCGTCACCATCGCAACCGTCTCGGCGGCTGCGATCCAGCTCTGGTTCCGCGTGCAGGCCAAGCGCAGCCAGTTCCGCCGCCGCCAGACCTCGTCACGGCTGGCGACATTCGCGGAAGCCTTCTGCTCGATCGGCTGGGCCGCCACCGCGGCGCTGGCGGTGACGATCCCAGTTGCCGCCGTGGTCAGCGGTGTGATGACCGCGGCCATTCTGGCCGCAACGTGGAAGATCAGCCCGCGGCGGGGTGAGCGACCGAGCTCTCTCGTTCGTCATGGCCGGGCTTGTCCCGGCTATCCACGTCTTTCTCGCCCAAGGAAGCGAAAGACGTGGATGCCCGGGACAAGCCCGGGCATGACGGAACTAGATGACGAAGCGAACAGAACTACTGCTTCTCCAGCCCCGCCGCTCGATCACGTCGCGCCGCCACCGCGATTATCGATCAGGACCGATTGACAAAGCGTCTTGGACATTTCCTCGGCGACGATGCGCGATGTCGTGTCGGTGATACCGCCCGGCCGCAAAATCTGAGGATGACGGTTTTCGGCACGGCTCGCCATGCGGCAAAGTCGACCTACGCCTCGACCAGCTCCATCACCGCCGCAGCAAACGCCTCGGGCGCTTCCTGCGGCAGGTTGTGCCCGGCGCGCGGCACGACGCGGTGGACGCGGCGGCCGGTGAATTTCGACGCGCTGGCGGTGCCATCGGTCGCAGGCGCAACGCCGTCGTCTGCACCGTCCAGCGTTATTGACGGCACGATGATGGGAGGCAGCGCCGCCAGCCTGCGCTGGACTTCAGCATATTGCGGATCGCCCTCGGCAAGACCGAAGCGGTGGCGATAGCTGTGGATCACGACATCGACGTAATCGGGATTGTCGTGGGCGATTGCAGTTCGCTCGAAACAGGCATCGTCGAACGCCCAGCTCGGCGACCATTGCGCCCACAATATCCTCGCAATCTCGCGCCGGTTGGCGGCTAGTCCCGCGCGGCCGCGCTCGAGCTGGAAATAATACTGGTACCACAGCGCCAGCTCGCGTTCGGGGCGCATCGGCGTCATAGCCTTGGCAATATCCTGGATCAGATAGGAATTGACGCAGACGAGGCCGATGCAGCGCTCCGGCCATAGCGCAGCGCCGACGCAGGCCGCGCGGCCACCCCAATCGTAGCCCGCGAACACCGCGCGGCGGATGCCAAGCGCATCCATCAGCGCCATCATGTCGGCGCCGACCGCCGCCTGCTCGCCCGAGCGCGGTGTGTTCGCATCACGAAACCGGGTCGGGCCGTAGCCGCGCAAATAGGGAACGATGACGCGGCAACCTTGGGCAGCCAGTTGCGGCGCGACGTCGACATAGGAATGAATGTCGTAGGGGAAGCCGTGCATGAGCGTCACGGCCGGTCCATCGGCGGGACCCGCCTCGTAATAGGCGATGCTGAGGACGCCGGCATCGACGTGGCGCAGCGGCTCCAGCCGCTTCGACGACGGGGCACGCGGGGCCGGGGCGGCGGTCTTTTCAGTCACGGCGAACTCCTCAGGTGTATCTTACAGTATGGCATGGCCCGCTCCTGATGAAGCAAATCCGGCGCGCTGCCGTGCGCGAATGCCATCATGACGTCCCCCGAATTCGGCGATACAGTGTCGCCAGTGGTCTTTGCCGCAGACGGGTCATGCCCATGTTGCGATCGGTTACAGTATCCCTTGCCACAGCCCTTGCCTTCCTCGGTTCGCTGCTCGTCCCGGCGGCCGCCCAGCAGCCATTGCGCAGCGAGTGCCTGGCGATGGCGAACGCCCCGCCCCGCGCCGTGCCGGTCAGCCTTCGCCGTACCGCCGCCAAGGCCGAAGACGTCGCGATCACCTATGTCGGGCATTCCACCTATTACATCGACACGCCCGGCGGCGTGCGGATCGCGACCGACTTCAACGGCGCCTACCAGACCGGCCGCCTGCCCGATGTCGTCACCATGAATCGCGCCCACTCGACCCACTACACTTTGTTTCCCGATCCAAAAATTCCGCACGTCCTGCATGGCTGGGGTGAGAACGGACAAGCGGCGAATATCTCAACGCGCGTCGGCGACGTCTATATCCGCAACGTGCCCACCGACATCCGCCGCTACTATGGCGAGGGCACCAGTGGGGCGATGCTCAAGGACGGCAACTCGATCTTCATCTTCGAGGTCGCCGGCCTCTGCATCGGCCATCTCGGACATCTGCACCACAAGCTCGACGATACGCATTTCGCGGCGATCGGCCGGCTCGACATCCTGATGGTGCCGATCGACGGCACCTATACGATGTCGCTCGACGGCGTCTCAGAGATCACCAAGCGCCTGCGCTCCTCCGTCGTGCTCCCGATGCATCGCTTCGCCACCCCGCTCGACGAATTCATGCGCCTGATCGGCCAGCAATTCGTCATCGACCAGCGGAGCGAGCGCACCCTGAAGATTTCACGCGAGACGCTGCCGGGCACGCCCACGGTGATCATTCTGGATGGGGTGTGACCGCGCCGGAATTTCGCAGCGGGGACAAGTGCAGAGGGAGGAAGTTTGAGCGGACCTATGCAGCGAATCATTGAGAGCAATGGCATACGCCTCAACGTCGCCGAGCAAGGCAACGGGCCCCCGGTGATCCTGTGTCACGGATTTCCCGAATCCTGGTATTCCTGGCGTCATCAGATCTCAGCACTCGCCGCGGCGGGCTTCCGCGCGGTTGCTCCCGACATGCGCGGCTACGGCAAAAGCGACCGGCCGGAGGCGATCGATCAATACACGATCTTCCATCTGATCGGTGACCTGGTGGGGCTGCTCGATGCCCTCGAAGCGCCGACCGCAATTATCGTCGGCCATGATTGGGGCGCGCATATCGCCTGGCAAGCGGCACGCCTGCGCCCCGACCGCTTCCGCGCCGTGGCAAGCCTCAGTGTACCGCTTCGGCCGCGTGGTCCGGTTCGCCCGACCAGCGTGATGCCGCAGACCGCGGACGCGCAATTCTACCAGCTGTACTTCCAGGAACCCGGCGTGGCCGAGGCGGAGCTGGGCCGGGATCCACGGGTCACCGTGCTCAGCATGCTCTACGGCGCGTCGGGCGAAGGCGCTGCTGCATTCCGTGCCGCCGCAGCGCGCGGCGACATCACGCGAACGCCCGGCATGGTTCCGCGCGACGGAGGCATGTTGCGGGGCTCGGGGACGCCGCCGACATTGCCTGCGTGGCTCACCGACGCGGATATCGATTTCTATGCCGGCGAATTCAGGCGCACCGGCTTCCGCGGTCCGCTCAACTATTATCGCAACCTCGACCGCAATTGGGAGCTGATGGCGGCGTTTACAGGCGTCACGTTGAAGGTTCCGGCGCTCTTTATCGCCGGCGACCATGACATGGTGATGGCTGCTCCCCTGGCATGGACCAGCATCTCGCCAACCTCAGGCAGTTCGTCACCACGCTGCGTGACGTACGAATTCTGCCCGGCTGCGGACACTGGACCCAGCAGGAACGTCCGAGCGAGGTCAGCGCGGCGATCATCGATTTCATCCGTGGCCTGCCGGACTGAAGTGTTCACGGCAGCGGCCGCCAACAAACAAAAATCAAAGGAGCGAAACTGATGGCCGCCAGCACTGCACCCGCCTCCAGAAGCGGGCTCTACGCCGATCCGCGCGAGGACTGGCTGGCGCAACACACCGAGGAGATCATCGATCCGGCGCGACCGATCGTCGATCCGCATCACCATCTCTGGGACCGCGGCGGCTTGCGCTACATGATCGAGGAGATGGCGGCCGACATCGCCTCCGGTCACAACATCATCGCAACCGTCTATGTCGATTGCCGCTCGATGTACCGTGCGCACGGCCCTGAGGCGTTCCGCCCCGTCGGCGAGGTCGAGTTCGCCAATGGCGTGGCGGCGATGGCCGCAAGCGGCGGCTACGGCAAGGCCGCGATCTGTGCCGGCATCGTCAGCCACGTCAATCTGCTGCTGGGCGAAGGCGCGAAGCCGGTGCTGGAGGCGGAGATCATTGCCGGCAACGGCCGCTTCCGCGGCATCCGGCATTCCTCGGCCTGGGATGCCGATCCCGACGTGGCCGGCATGTATGCGATGCGGCCGAAGGGTTGCTGCTCGACAGCAGCTTCCGCAAGGGTTTTGCCTGCCTCGCGCCACTGGGCTTGAGCTTCGACGCCTGGCTGTTTCATCCGCAGATCGGCGAACTCACCGATCTCGCCCGCGCCTTCCCCGACACCAAAGTCGTGCTCGATCATTGCGGCGGCCCGGTCGGCATCGGCCGCTTTGCCGGGCGGCGCGAGGAAATCTTCCCGGTGTGGAAAGCCTCGATCCAGGAAATCGCCAGATGTGAAAACGTCGTCGTCAAGCTCGGCGGGCTCGCCATGTGCCTGCTCGGCTACGATTTTCATCTGCGCCCGAAGCCGCCGTCTTCGGAACAGGCGGCCGCCGCGTGGCGGCCCTATATCGAAACCTGCATCGAGGCGTTCGGGCCCGGTCGATGCATGTTCGAAAGCAACTTTCCGCCGGACAAGGGCCAGTGCAGCTATCAGGTGATCTTCAACGCCTTCAAGCGGCTAGCCGCGCCATATAGCGAGGCGGAGAAGATCGCGCTGTTCTCCGGGACGGCGACGGAATTTTACAAGCTCAAGCTGGACTGATTACGCCCACTCGCCCTTGCGGAACACCGGCACGCGGCTTCCGTCGGCGTGAATGCCATCGATGTCGGTCTCGCTTGATCCGATCATCCAGTCGATGTGAATGAGGCTCTTGTTGCCGCCTTGCGCCGCGATCTGCTGCGGCGTCAGCTTGTCGCCGCCGACGAAGCATTTCGAGTAGCACTGGCCGAGCGCGATATGGGAAGCGGCGTTCTCATCGAACAGCGTGTTGAAGAACAACAGCCCGCTTTTGGAGATCGGCGAGGAATGCGGCACCAGCGCCACTTCGCCGAGACGGGCCGCGCCCTCATCGGTGTCGAGCACCTTCTTCAACACCTCCTCGCCGCGCGAGGCTTTTGCCTCGACGATGCGCCCTTCCTCAAATCTTACCGCGATGTTGTCGATCAGCGTGCCCTGATAGGACAGCGGTTTTGAGCTGACGACATGGCCACTGACGCGCCGGCAATGCGGCGTGGTGAAGACTTCCTCGGTCGGAATGTTGGCGTTACAGGTGATGCCGTTCCTGGCGGTCGAGGCGCCGCCCTCCCATTCATGGCCATCGGCAAGTCCGATCGTCAGATCGGTGCCCGGGCCGGAATATTTCAGTGCATGGAAGCGCTGGCCGTTCAGCCAGTCGGTCCGCTCGCGCAGCACGGCGTTGTGCTTCTCCCACGCGGCGACGGCGCCGTCCTGATCGACGCGGGACGCTGCAAAGATCGCATCCGCCAGTTTCGCCACCGCGACATCCTCCGGGACGTCGGGGAAAACCAGTTTTGCCCAGGACGGGCTCGGATAGGCAATGATGTTCCAGTTGGTTTCGAAATTGACGATCTTCTCCAGCGCCGGCTGATAGGCGACCGAATTGGCCTTGCTGGCGCGCGCCACCTTCACCGGATCCTCGCCCGACAGCAGCATCGGATTGTCGCCGACGATGGCCAGCCGCGCGGTGTTGGCGGTGAACGCCTTCGCCATGCCCTCATAGAGCCAGCCGGCGGCGCGATCGAAGCTCGCGTCGTGGGCGTAGCGATAGCGCGCCAGCGTGATCGCCTCATCCGACAGAAAGGGGTCACGATACCCGCGCCGGCCTTGTAGGCATGTTCGGCAATCCGGCGCACCAGCGGCAGCGCGACCGAGGGCGCGGTCAGCAGCAGGTCCTGTCCCGGCTGCAGCCGCAAGCCGACCTTGACCGCGACTTCGGCGAGGCGGTCGAGTTTCACGGGATCGATCGAAGGGGAAACGTTGCGCTGATGTGCGGTCATGATTCTTTCGGCCAATGCTGTTGGATTTTGAAGGCTTCGCCGCCTTCGGCCGTGATCACGCCATCAGGCCAAAGCGAGCAAAGCGCCTGACGACAGCAATAGCACAAGAAGGGTCCGGCGAAACCCGACCTCGTTGACGTTCCGGAATGGAACAATGCTTGGCACGGAACCCTGCGACACTTAATCGGGCGAGACGGCCTCAGTTTCATTCCGGAATAACAGCTCGCTGCGCTCAGCCCAGGCCTCTCACCGTGAGCACGACAGCGTCGGCGCCCGCTTTGCGGTCGACGGATATCTCCTGATACTCCGGCGAGGTCTGGAAGTCCTGCGCCGCGGCGTCATCCGGGAATTCCATGATCACGATTTTGTCGCGCGGCCATTCGCCTTCCAGCACCACCGGATGCGCGTCCGCCACCAGCAGCTTGCCCTTGAACTTCCTGAACACACCCATGAAGCGCGATTGGTAGCGGTCATAGAGTTCGCGGCGGGTGAATTTCAACTGGGCGATAATGTAAACGCTCATGACGGCTCCTCATCTCACGCGTCAGACGGCGCCTTCAGGTCATGGCCCCGCCGGTCAATCGCGAAACTTCTTCTTTTTCTTCTTTCCGAATGCGGCCTTCGCAGGCGCGCTATTTTCGTGCCGCGGCTTACCGGCGTGAGCCGGTCTGTCCCGATGCGGTTTCTTCGTATCGTAACGCGCTTTCCTGTCAAACCCTGGTTTATCAGGGCTCTTTGCGTTTTTGGCGTGCGGCTTCGGCGTCCACTCCTGCTTATGAACCTCCTCGCGCGGCAGTGCATCGCCGAGCGCCTCGATACGGATGTTGTCTTCCTTGTCGGGGCGCCGGATCTTGACGGCAAAGGATTCCGCGGCGCGGGCGGAAATCTCGAATTCGCTGGTGGTGTCCATGATGCGGATGGCGCCGATGTCGGACTTGTCGATGCCGCCGCGGCGGCAGATCATCGGCAACAGCCAGCGCGCTTCCGCATTCTTCCGGCTGCCGATGGAGGCGCTGAACCAGACGCTGCCTTCGCCCATGCCGTGACGCGGCGATGATTTCCCTTTCTTCGATCGCGGCCCGGCGCTGCGATCGTCGCCGCGCGACGGGCGGCTTTCCTTTCCCGGCCGCGATCCTCGCGGGACCGGCCACTGCCCTGGCCGGGATCGAGAATATCCTCGGGCGACGGCAGCCGTGCGCGATAGAGCCGCGCCAGCGCCGCGGCGATGTCCTCCGCCGAACGTTCGGCGAGCAAGGCCTGCGCCAGCGTCAGATCCTCAGCGGTCGTCTCCTCCGAAAACAGCGCATCGTTCAGCATGCGCTCCTGATCGAGCTTGCGAATTTCATCCGGCTGGGGTGCCGTGCCCCAGACCGTATCGATGCCGGCCAGGTTCAGCAGCACCTCGGCGCGTCGCCGGCGTGCCGGCGGCACCAGCAGCACACTGACGCCCTTGCGGCCCGCGCGGCCGGTACGGCCGGAGCGATGCTGCATGACTTCCGGATCGTTCGGAATGTCGGCGTGGATGACAAGATCGAGGTTCGGCAAGTCGATGCCACGCGCCGCCACGTCGGTGGCGACGCAGACACGGGCGCGCCCATCCCGCAATGCCTGCAGCGCCATCGTTCGCTCGTTCTGCGTCAATTCGCCTGACAGCGCTACCACGGAGAAGCCGCGCTCCAGCAGCGTCGCCTGCAGATGCCGAACGGCTTCCGCGTGTTGCAAAATACCAGCGCACTCGGCGATTCGTAGAATCGCAAAGTGTTGACGACGGCGTGCTCGACATCTCCGGCGGCGATCCGGATCGCGCGGTACTCGATATCGGCGTGTCCGCCCTCGTCGCCAGCGACTTCGACGCGAAAGGCCTGCTGCTGATATTCCTTTGCCAGCGCGACGATGCCGCGCGGCAATGTCGCCGAGAACAAGAGCGTGCGGCGGTCCTCCGGCGTGGCCTCAAGGATGAATTCCATATCCTCGCGGAAGCCGAGATCGAGCATCTCGTCGGCCTCGTCGAGTACGATCGCTTTCAGTTCCGAAACGTCGAGCCGGCCTCGCCGCAAATGATCGCAGAGCCGTCCGGGCGTGCCGACCACGATGTGGGCGCCCGCGGCCAGCTCACGCTGCTCGCGACGCGGGTCCATGCCGCCGACGCAGGAAACCACGCGCGCATCCGCATATTGATAGAGCCAGGCGAGTTCGCGATGGACCTGAAGGGCCAGCTCGCGGGTCGGCGCGACGATCAATGCCAAGGGCGCCGCGGCCCGTTCGAACCGCTCGCTGCCATTCAACAGGTTGCTCGCGATCGCGAGGCCATAGGCGACCGTCTTGCCGGAACCGGTCTGCGCCGAAACCAGTAGATCGCGGCCGGCGGCGGCGTCGGCGAGCACTGCGGTCTGGACCTGCGTAAGCCGATCGAAGTTGCGTTCCGCCAAAGCTCGGGCGAGCTGCGGACTTGTGGTCAAGAATGTCACGAGATGTCAGACCTTAGGTTGGCTCTATCAGCCGGAAAATGTTGAATACCGCCCCGAACCGAAAATGGCTCGAGGCTTGCGCGTTTCACGAAGCGCAGCCGTACGGCCTGACCGATTTTACTGAGGTGGGGATGCTTTAGGCGAAAACCAGCCAATACGCCATCCATTCTTTGCAGATCAGCCGATCACTTCTGCGGCGGTTAACCTTTCGCGCGGCGACGCTGGGAATCCCGGAACGATCGGCTACACTGCGGTTTTGAGGCGTTTCGCGCATGTTTTTCACATCCGCCGTCGTTCAAGGGGCCGTGCACCGTGACCGCGTTCAAGACCATTCGCGCCCGGGCCGAGAAGCGCAAGGGCGGCCCCAAGGCGCTCGCCAAGCTGCTACCGGCCAAGCCCGACCCGAAAGTGCTCGCCAGGCTCGGCGACGACCGGATTCTCGCCGAAATGACCAGGCGGGTATTTTGCGCGGGCTTTGCCTGGAGCGTGATCGAGAGCAAATGGGCAGGCTTTGAGAAGGCGTTTCTCGGCTTCAAGCCGGGCCCGCTCACGCTGCAGCCGGACGAGTTCTGGGACGATCTGATGAAGGACACGCGCATCGTCCGCAACGGCGCCAAGATCATGTCGGTGCGCGCCAATGCAGGCTTCGTGAGGGACATCGCGAAGGAACACGGCAGCTTCGGCAAGTTCCTTGCGAAATGGCCGCCCTCCGATGAGGCCGGCTTGCTCGAATTGCTGGCCAAGCGCGGCAGCCGACTCGGCGGCAACACGGGACAGATGATGCTGCGCTTCCTCGGCTGGGACGGCTTCGTCACCTCCAGGGACGTGGTGCTGTGCCTGCGCGACGCCGGGCTCGACATCGCGGAGACGGTGACTTCGAAGCGCGACCTCGCCAAGGTGCAGGCGCAGTTCAATGCATGGGCCGAGGAGACGGGGCTTGCTTACGTGCAGCTCTCGCGGATTTGTGCGCTGTCGATCGGCGAGAATTATGCGGCAGAGAAACTCGAGAGCATGCTCGGCGGGGATGAATGATCCGCCTTCGCACTTTGAGCTACGGCGCGACAAGCCCGCCCACCCCATCCGGTCGGATTCGTCGGTTTGGAACTATATGACGAAGAATCCATGCGTGGCGTCGCGGCGGAGTTGTTCGACGAGGCCGTATTCCCAGTCGAGATAGGCCTGCATCGCGCTTTCCTTGATATCGGTGCCTTCATAGGGACGGCGGTAGCGGTGTGACGGGTCGGGCTTTGGGATCACATGCGGCGGGCCGATCTCGAGTGCGCGATCATAGCCGCCTTCGAGCACATAGGTTTCCCATCCCATCTGCGCGAGCCAGGATGCGGTCATGTCGGCGCGGACGCTTCTATTGTCCGTCAGCACGATGCGCGCGCCGCGCACCGGCGCTGCCATGTCGATCTCCTGCACCAGTTGCCCGCCGGCATAATGGCGGAAGCCCGCGAGATGGCCGGCCGTGTATTCCTCTTCCGAGCGCACATCGAAGCGATAGAGCGTACGATCGGCCTGCGTCTGCAGCGCCGCCATCTCCGCAAGCCCGATGTGCCGGACGCCGGCGCGATAGGCGACATCGCGCGCGTTCGCCTCACCGCCCGCGATGGCGCCGATCTCGCCGCGCCTGCCGGCGCCATGTTCGAGATTCTGTTTGGCCAAGGTCCAGCCGATCGTTCCATTGCGCAGCGCCCGCACCTTGTTGGTGACGCCGGCATTGATCAGCGACTGGGCGCCGATGATCGAGCGGGTGCGGCCGGCACAATTGACGATGATGGTGGTTTCGGGATCCGGCGCGGCGTGGCCGGCGCGCAATACCAGCTCCGCGCCCGGTACGCTGATCGAGCCCGGGATATTCATGGTTGCGTATTCGTCGAAGCGGCGGACATCGAGGATTTGAATGTTGGCACCGCTCGCAATCAGGGCGCTGACTTCCTCGGCGGCCAGCGAAGGCGTGTGCCGGCGCGCCTCGACCAGCTCGCCGAACGCCTTGGCATAGGAATTGACGTCCTGGAATAGTTCGTAGCCGGCCTGTTTCCAGGCCTGCAGCCCGCCGCCGAGTTGGCAGACGTTGATGTAGCCCAGGGCTTTCAGGCGATCCGCCGCTGCGACGGCGAGGCCCTCGCCGTCGTCATAGATAACGACCGGCACATCCTTGCGCGGCAGCCGCACCTCCGCTTCGAGTTCGATCCGGCCGGCCGCCATGTTGGCGGCGAACAGGGGTGGCCGGTGGCGAAGACGGCCTCGTGCCTGACATCGAGCAGCGCGATTTCGTCCCGCAGCAGCAGCTTGGTGCGGACTTGCGAAGGGGTGACGGAGGGTATGGTCATGGATCGTGAATTCCGGACAGGAATCGTTCCCCCATTAACAGCATCGAGCGGCGTGCGTCACGCCAGACAGGCCAATAACTCTGCGAGGCCATTAACTCTCATGTCGTCGAGCATTGAACTGATTGCACCGACTTCGCTGAAAACGGCATATGATGCCTGTCAATTAAGCAGCTAGGCATCCGATGGACCTCAAACAATTGCGCACCTTCCGCGCCGTGGCCGAGCTGGGCAGCCTCAGCAAGGCGGCGGACCGGCTGCGCGCCGCCCAGCCCGCGCTCAGCCGGCACGTCAAGCTGCTCGAGCACGAGCTGCGCGTCGAGCTGTTCGTCCGCAACGGCCGCGGCATGCTCCTGACCAGCGCCGGCCGGATGCTGCTCGACCGCACCACCGGCCTGATCCGCCAGATCGAGCAGGTCAGCGATGACCTCAAATCGGCAAACGGCAATCCGTCGGGCCGCGTCATCCTCGGGCTGGTGCCGACGGTGAGCGCGGTGCTGTCCGGACGGTTCGCCCGCCGCGTCATCAACGAATTTCCCGACGTCTCGCTGCGCATCGTGGAAAGCTACGGCGGGCATCTGGTCGAGTGGCTGCACCGCGGCGAAATGGATCTCGCGATCATCTACGGCCCCGCCGTCGACCTGCATCTTCAGGTCCAGTCCATCGGCCGCGAGGATATCGTCGCGGTCGGACCGCCGGGGTCGGGCCTCAGCAAGCGGAAGCAGGTCGACCTCAAATGGCTGGTGAAGCAGAAGCTGATCCTGCCCAGCATCTCGCATGGCTTGCGGGCGCTGCTGGAAAAGGCGCTGGCGCGCGAGAAGTTGAAACTCGACGCCATGATCGAGGTCGATTCCTACCGCGCCCAGATCAGCCTGATGGAGGAAGGGCTCGGCTACACGCTGCTGCCGCCGTCCGCGATTCGCACTGAAGTTGCGGCGAAACGCCTGGAGATGGCGGCCGTCAGCCCCTCGGTGTCGCGCGAACTGATTCTCGCATCGCCGATCGCCCATCCGCCGTCGATTGCAACGACGACGATCGCGACGCTCATCGTGTCGGAGATTCAGCAGCTTTCGAAGGAAGGGCTCTGGAAGATCAACATGACGGCGTAGTCCCGCTATATTCGCCGTCATGGCCGGGCCAAAGCGCGAAGCGCGTCTTCGCGCAGATGTCCCGGCCATCCACGTCTTACTTGCGCAAGGTCCACCAAAGACGTGGATGCCCGGCACAAGGCCGGGCATGACGAGTTTGGTCGTAGCGGCACTCCTCAATTAAACAGCGCCTCGTCTCCCAGCACCGATTGCCGGAAGCGCGTCGTCAGGATGACACCGTCGGCCGGCGGCATCACGAACGCCAGCGCCTCGGGATTGATCTTGATCTGCGCGAAGGCAGTTCCCTTCCCGCATGCGCGAGGTCGCGCAGCTCGGTGACTTCGGCCATCGTGCGCACGATGCGCGAGGTGCGGATGCCGCAGGCGGTTGCGATGGCAGCGAGGTCGACGCCGGAGGCAGTGGGCGTTTTCTGCATGCCGGTCTCGCCAAAACGCTCATTGTCGAGCACGGCGATCGTGAGATTCTTCGGCGCTTCCACCGCGATTGGCGCGAGCGAGCCGATGTTCATCAGCATCTCGCCGTCGCCGGTGATAACCATCACCTTGCGCTTGGGCTGTGCCAGCGCCAGCCCAAGCCCGATCATGGCAGCGGCGCCCATGGCGCCCCAGAGCGGGAAGTTGTTGGGATGATCGCCGGCGGCGGAGACGTCCCAGTTCGGTGCGCCGAGACCGGCGATGACGAGGAGATCGGCGCGGTCACGCAACAATTCGTTGACGACGTCGCGGCGATGCAGGAGCGCGTTCGGGTTGGTCATTTGCGGGCAAGCTCCTTGAAGTTCTTGGCGCCGAGCACGCGCTGTCCGATCAGCACCACCACCGGCTTCCAGGTGTTGAAGGCGAGGTGCGCCGCGCCCTGCACGGTGGAAGCGACGAGATCAGGCTCGTCCACCTTGTTCACGATCACGCCCATGGCTTCGAGTGAGGGCCGCGTCCCCTGCCCCATCGGGATCTGCCACGGATTGAACTCGCCCCAATCGCCGCGCATGGTGACGATCATCAACAGCGGCATGTGGCAAATCACCGGCAGCGACAGCATGTTGATGCAGTTGCCGACACCGCTCGATTGCAACAGCAGAACGCCGCGCTCGCCGCCGAGCCATGCGCCCGCCAGCATCGCCACGCCCTCCTCCTCCGTCGTCAGCGTCACGACGCGGGTTTCGGGATCGGCCTCGAAAGAACGGATCAGGCGGCTGTGGCCGGCGTCCGGCACCATCGCGACCTGGCGGATGCCGGCGTCCTTCAGCACACGATAGATCTCGTCCGGCCATGTCGGCAGCGCGGCCTGGGCCTCGCTCCGTGATTTCGCTGCTTCCGCCATCGGGCTCAGTTTCCTCTGCGATTCCTATGGTAATTGGGGCGGACAATAGAGCGCGGCCGCAGCCTAAGGAATTTGAATGTGAGCATGGCTTGTATTGCGAAATTGAAAGGCTGCGAAAATCGCTGCCGCGACGTGGACCATTTTCGTCTCCAATGGTCTAGGAACAGCTTGCCCGGAGGAAAGCATTCTGCCGCAACGATGGTCCCGAGATGGCCATCCCGACATTGCGATAACCGGCCGTCAGGCTGTACGTTGGGGCCATGGCAGCGATCAGATCGGCCCAAGATTTGCTTCTCTCAGCCGGTCGTCAAGGGAGCCTTCATGACCATCGACCTGACGCGGCGCACGTTGCTCCACCTTGCCGGCGCCTCCTCGCTGTCCGCTGCGGCGATGGCCGCCGCGCGGGCTGAAGGCACGGCAGGCGGCGGCGGGCCGACCTTCGCCAACCGGACGCCGATGCGGGTCGGCATGGTGACCTTGCGCGTGCGCAATCTCGATCTCATCGCCGATTACTATCGCGACGCGATCGGGCTCACTGTCATGCAGCGCACAGCAACGGGCGCTCGTCTCGGCGCGGGCGGCGTGCCGCTACTCGATCTCTCCTTACGCGCGGGCGCGACCGCCGAGGCGCGGAACGCGGCAGGGCTCTATCACACCGCGTTCCTGATGCCGACGCGCAAGGATCTCGCGCGCTGGCTGGTGCACGCGGCGAAGAACAAAGTCCCGCTCTCCGGCTTCGCCGATCACCTCGTCAGCGAGTCCGTCTATCTCGACGACCCCGAAGGCAACGGCATCGAGGTCTATGCCGATCGCGCGCCGGAAACCTGGAAATGGGATGGCGGCTCGGTCGCGATGGCAACCGACCAGCTCGACATCGACGGCCTCCTGGCGCTGACGGATACGCGCACGACCAATTATGCCAAGGCTCCCGATGACTTGCGCATCGGCCACATGCACCTGCGCGTCGGCGATCTCGAACAGGCCGACCGCTTCTATGGCGGTGCCATCGGCTTCGATCCGACCCGCAAGCGGAGCGGCGCCGCGTTCCTCTCCTCGGGGCGCTATCACCATCACCTCGGCATCAACGTCTGGCAAAGCGCCGGCGCCGGCCCGCGCGACGACACAGCCACGGGGCTTGCGTGGTTTTCGCTGGAGGTCGCGACGCAGCAAATTCTCGAGGCCCAAACGCTGCGCCTGCGGCAGGCTGGCGCGCCGGCTGCAGCGATCGCCGATGGCATCGAGACCGCGGATCCCTGGGGTACGAAGCTGCGGCTGATCAAAGTCTGATGCCGTCAGCGACCGTCGATCAGCCCTGCTCTGCATGCCCCGGTAGACCATGGGTGCGCGGGGCGGAATGAGCTCCGTCCCCGCCAAGGGCACCAATATTATTTCTTCTTGCCGGAACCCAAGGTCGGCTGCCAGCCTCCGGCCTTCTGACTCGGTGCTGCGGCAATTACCTTGATCTTCTCTTTCTTGGGTTTCTTGGTTTCGCGATTGCCTCTTTGCTCGCCTTTGGCCATGTCGATCTCCTTGAGGTTGATGGTGATGCCGGAACTCGTGCAGATCCGGCTAGATATCGTCGACTAGAGGTGAGGCGCGTCCAGATCATAGCTGATCTTCAACGTCCTGATCAGATCGAGCGTCCGGGCGCGATAGAAATCGTCGGCCTCCGATATTGGCCGGCTAATGCTGGCGCTCCACCCGTAAGCATCGTCGAAACAAACATCGTCATTCCCGAAGGCCAGGGACCATGGAGGACTCTCGCCTGCTCGACAATCATACCCTGGAGCTCATCGGCGGTCTTGAAGGCTCTGGCGCTCACGGCGTGCCTCCCGGGCCTCTTGCGGGCGCTCCGCTATCCCTCAAGCCGATCGAACTCATCAGACAACAGGATCCGGCCCCGGAGCGCCGTGGAAACGCGGTGATGACCAACCCTATGCGCGCGTCGCGGGAATAGCGAGCGCTAAAACGAAGCGGAGACAGGAGACATTCGCGAGCGCCCTTCCGGCGGCAATGCCCGCACGTGGCCAATCCCAGCCTTGATCGCGACTACGGAAGGGTCGCTGACGCAATCCCGTCGCTTCCAACCCGAAGCCGATCGAAATCTCCGGTCCGAATGCCGGCCCGATCCGCCGCAGGTTGCCGGGTCTGTCTCAATCGAAGGCCGATGGCAGCTCTCCCTTGCGGAAGATGACCGTCGGCTCGTCATCATAATCGCCCATTTCAGGGTCGCCGGTGGATGAAAAGGCAACGACCCCGAGCTTGCTCAAGGCCAGCCGCTCCGCGGTGCGAAGCGCGCCCGTTGCCGTCTTGCAGGCGATCGGAGCGCCCGCTTTCAGGTTTCCTCCCCGGCCGGCGTCGAAGGCCTGAACGAAGTAGCTTGTTTCGCGCGCCATGGACTCTCCTTTGAGGACGCCGGCAGCACCGCGCGATTTCCGGTTCAGGACATCGATCGCATCAGCGCGGAAATCTGGATTGTCGCAAAGTTGGAATACGTATCCGACACGGCGTAGGGCAAAATGAGCTGATCATTGTGCGTCATCGCCCCGCAGGTATAGACCACATTGGGAACGTAGCCTTCGCGCTCGGATGGCTCGGGTCGCAGCAACGGTTCGCTCGAACGCGCCAGCACCCTGGAGGGATCGCGCTTGTCGAGCAGTGCTGCGCCGATCGAATATTTTCGAACCGGACCGACACCGTGCGTCAACATCAGCCAGCCTTCCTCCAGTTCGATCGGTGATCCACAGTTACCGATCTGCACGAACTCCCAGGGAAATTGCGGCTTCAGGATCGCCTGACCGCCTTCCCATCTGTAGAGATCGTCCGAATAGATCAGGTAGAGATTCTCGTTGTCTTGTCGCGCAATCATGGCGTACCTGCCGTCGATTTTGCGCGGGAACAGCGCCATTCCCTTGTTGCGCGCGGCTGCGCCTTGCAGCGGCGTCATCCGAAACGAGAGGAAGTCGGCGGTCTCGATCAACTCCGATCGGATCGCAGTGCCCTTGTAGGCGGTATAGGTTGCGTAATAGGTCGTCCGGCCGCCATCGCTGAACTGGACGAAGCGCGCGTCTTCGATGCCGTTCGATTGCGATTCCGTCACCGGAAAGATCACGCGTTCGCTGATGTCCGGTGCCGGCTCGAAGGCGAATTCGACTTCGTCGCCAACCGGTCCGGCCGTCCGATGCGTGATGCGGGGACTCGTGGCGAGCCGGGCGGTCGGATCGACTGTAATGCTGCCGTCCGCCGCGATGGCGCCGGCGCGGAACGTCAGCGACGATACGTGCCCCTCGCCGACGGCCCGGAGGCTCAGAATGAAGCGCAGGCTGCCGTTCGGGATTCCCGACTGGTCGGGGTGCGGCACGATGCTTGGATTGAACAGTGCCGACGCTTCGAAGGAATATTCGTGCAGGAAGTAGGCGCCGATGAGCTGGCGCTGTACCTCGGAAAACGTACAGTGCGCCAGCAGCGCCTCCTCCATTTCGTCGGCCCGCCGCTCAAACGTCTTCAGCAGGTTGCGGTGCCGGCCCTGGAAATTCTCCAGCACGTCGGCCAGTTGGCCGGCCGCGGCCTGTGGATCGAGATTGAGAACGCGCTCGACAATATGGTTGGCGCGCGTCTTGTCGGTCGGGTTGAGATCGCGCGGTTCGGTCGTCGGCTTGAACGGACGCACGATCACGCGCGCAGGATCAGGCCGCAGATGGAGCGCTCGCCGATTGATAAAAGTGGCTTGTAACAAGGTGCCCTCTGTTCGAATTTGCGTGAGTAGACGCTTAACTCAGGCGACGATGGCGCGAAGCGCCACCGGGTTCGTCGGATTGATATTGGCGCGCGCAAGCTGACGCATCTCGGCCAGCGCCAGCAGATAGGACACGACCGACTCGCCGCCGCGATTTTCATTGGCACGATCGGGATGCAGCCCATCGCGACAACTGCCGGTCTCGGAATCGACCAGCGGAACCGACAGGTCGTTGCCGCCGAAGAACCAGAAGAAAACCCCGGCCGCGATGGCCTTCCATTCGGCATCGCCGTCGGCGCGCCACGCGGTCAGGCACGCCGCAATCGTGGCGGTGGCTTCCACCGGCTGCTGATCGAAGGCCCCGGGAGGCTTTCGAAGTTCGCCGAAGCTTGTCGTACCCACCGGACGGAAATGCCCGGTCGACGTCGTTTGCAGCGTCATCAGCCAACGCAGGGTTCTCAAACCGGCATCCACATAGGCCGGCGTTTGCGTTGCGAGGCCTGTCGCAATCAGGGCCTGCGGCAGGCGCGCATTGTCATACGCCAGGCCTTCCTCGAACCACACCCAGTCCGGCGTTTCGACCAAAGCGAGGGCGGACACCAGCGCGTCGGCCAGAGAATGCCTGATCTCACGGGCGCGCGGATCATCCGGAGCTACGGCGCAATAGGCATCCAGACCGAGAAGCGTGAAGGCCATTGCGCGAGGCGAGCGAAAGACCGCGGCGGCCGACAGGGCTTCGGCAAACAAGGCCGCCGCCCACCGGCGCCGTGACCGGCTGGCATCCTTCCGCGCGCATTCCCCCAGGGCCCACAGCGTTCGCCCGTGGCTGTCCTCGGAGCCTTGATCTTCGAGCCAGGTCCGGTTGAAGCCCATGAAGTTGCGAAAGCGCCTGGTATCGGGATTCCACGCATGCTGCACAAAGGCGGCAAAGCGGCCGGTCTGGCTCTCCGAAAGCGGGCGCTCGCCCGGTTCATTGAGCGCGCAAGCCAACAGCAGCGCGCGGGCGTTGTCGTCCACGCAGTAACCGTGCGCGCGATCAGGCACCGAATGCACGGCGTGCTGGAACAGGCCGGTATCGTCGCACATCGACAGGAAATGGCCCAATTGCATATCGGGCACCGGGGGACCGTGCGGCGCGATCGCGTCCGGCGCGGCGCGCGCGATCACCTTCAGCCGGTGGCCGTGCCGTGCATTTTCGAAGGCAGTCATGTAACGCTCGGCCGTGCGCTCCCATGTCATCGACCGGCTTGCAGCGTAGGCACGCTCGCGCATCGCCTGCCGGCGAGGACCGTCGGTAAGCAATGACGCTATTTCGTTGCCGGTCTCTATCGGGTCACCAAAGGAAACAAGAACGCCGCGGCCGTCGGCCAACAGCTCGCGTGCATGCCAGTAAGGCGTTGAGACCACCGGCTTGCCGAGGCCGAAGCTGTAGGCCAGCGTGCCGGACGTCATCTGCGCCTCGTTGAGATAGGGCGTGACATAGACGTCGCACATCGAAATGAATTCGAGCAGCGTGGCCTGATCCACGAACTGGTCGAGGAATACGACGTGATCCTCGACGCCAAGATCTCGCACGCGCGCCATGAGGCTGCCACGATAGGCTTCGCCCTGGTCGCGAACCAGATTGGGATGCGTCGCACCGAGTACCACATAGACCGCGTCCGGCCGCCTTTGCAGGATCGAGGGCATGGCGTCGATCATGACCTCGATACCCTTGCTGGGAGACAGCAGGCCGAACGTCAGAATGACCGACCGGTTGCTGAATCCGAGCTTGGCCTTGCCACGTCCGGCGCAACGAACGGAAAGTCGGGAATGCCATGGGCTATGACCTCGATCTTGTCGTCCGGCACGCGATAGACGTTGCGCAGCAGTTCACGGCCCTTGTTGGCCATCACGACGACCTTCGAGGACATCTCGACGATGCGCTCCATGACCGCGCGCTGAGCCGCCGTCGGTGCGGCCAGCACCGTGTGCAGCGTCGTGACGACCGGCATGGTCAGGCGCGACAGCAGCTCCAGGATATGGGCCCCGGCGTCACCGCCGAAAATTCCGAATTCGTGCTGCAGACAGACGATGTCGAAGCGGCCGGCGTTGAGAAACGCCGCGGCGCCGACATACTCCTCGATGCTGCCGTCCTTGATCTGCAATGCGACCGAAGCAGGATAGTCATAGGTCTGATCGTGGTCGGTCATCGCCACGATGCAGGTCTGCAGGTTTGGCCGCGAATTCGAGATCGCGCGTTGCAGGTCGGTTGAAAATGTTGCGATCCCACAGCGGCGAGGCAGCGAATTGCCGATCACTGCGATCCTGCGGAGCGGCGTCATGCGTGCGCCTCGGCCAGGCCGGTGAGTTCCGCCAGGTCAGCAGCAACGGCCTGAACAGGCCTGGTCGATCGCCCGGAAAGCCTGTGCAGAAGGAGCCGATCGGACCGCTTGCGGGATACGCGACCAGGGCGGTCAACCCGTTGGCACCGACTTCGATGCTGGCGCGGCCGCCGCCGACGAAGATCGCCTCCCCGATAGATAGCGCGGCCAATCCGATCGCCGCATGGCCGTCGAGCGCGAAAACCCAGGTTTCCGAGATCGGCGAGCAGCGCCCAGCTTGAACCTGCGGGCAGCTCGAGCCGCTCGAGCACAAAATGCTGGCTCGCGACCAGAACCGTCCGCTCAAGAGTGAGGCTGACGGGATGACGCGGCGGCCGAAGCGGAAAGACGTCGGCAACGGCTACGCCATTATCGATGTGCAGTTCGCGCGCTCGGCCGTAGTCGAACAGGCGAAATGTCGTGTCGCTGCGCTGTTGAATCTCGGCGAGCACGATGCCGGCGCCCAGGGCATGGATGGTGCCGGCCGGAATGAAGATGACGTCGCCTTTCGCAACCGAACGCCATTGAACCAGATCAACGATCGAGCCGTTCGTGATCGCCGCGCGTAATTCCTGTGGCGTGATCCGTCGATTCAGGCCGACGCCGATCTGCGCGCCCGGTTCCGCCGAAATGATGTACCACGCTTCGCTCTTGCCGTTTGGCATCCCCATCGCGCGCGCAAACGTATCGTCCGGATGCACCTGGATCGATAACGGCGCGCTGGTGAAGAGCAACTTGAGAAGCAAGGCAGGAGTGGGCGCATTACCGTCGGCGCGCTCGAACCAGAGCTCTCCCACGGCATCCGTGGTACCGTCGACGCTGCTCCATGGCTGGAGATCGCTAACGCCCCAGGGCTTGCGCATGGCTTGCACGGACGCGTGTTCGATAGGCATAGGATCTCCTGACCCGTGACGCGCACGCCGAAGCGACATGCCGTTGGTCGATATCATCTGCAGGATTGTGTGGCTAAGCGTCGCGTCTGCCGGACCGCCTTGTTGCGAAACCGGGCACGCTGTTGGTCATATGGATACGGCCATACCCAATAGCAACCATTTTGCTTCGCGCGCGCCGATATAGTGCAAGACGGCACGCCGAGCACGGCCTGGGCGGCTGGAAATCGATCCCGGTTCCGCATCACGTTGCTACCGCGATCGCAGAAGATGCGGCACCAACGCTGACCCTTGCCTTCGTTTTGGGGATTTCCCTCGACATCGTGACGAAATGAGCGTCTGCTGTGCGCATCACCGCCCTTCATTGGCTGCTATCGGTGACTGAGAGACTTGTACTCCCGCCACACGACGGGCGGTCGACATGTCCACCAGCCAACCCTTCAATCTGCAAGAGTGGCTGGTACCTCCAATCCTGGTGCCAGTTGTTCTTGGCCTCCTGATCGCTGGAGCAGTTATCGTCCAGTGGTAATTTCCGCAGCGACGGAGGACGCGCATCACGGTGCGCCAGCCGCGGCTTTTGCAACCAGCTTCCACACAGATAGAAAAATCGTAGTGAACGCGAAAGGAATGACGATGAAGAAACCCCTGCTTTCCATTGAAGAGCCGGAGCCGAAGAAGGCGGTGCGGGCCGACAGACCTCCCACCGAAGGGTTCGCGACGATTGTCGACGGCCATTTCAAGTCGGAGTTTGACACGGCCGAGGCCGCCGAAGTCTCCGGTCGAAAGCTGAAGACCGCTTATCCGATGCTTCAGGTCCAGGTCTACGATGCCGCGATGAAGGTGCGCACCTTGTTGAGCTAGCCGTCCGGGCGGAGAAAAGCCCCACCGGGGCCCTCGATCTCAGCAACCGCGGCAGATATTATTCAGCTTGGCGTTGGTCCTGGCGTCTTCCGCAATGAAAGGGTCCTTGTAGGCGGCTCGCGACGGCTCCTTTTCGGGGGCTGCGGACTTTTCCATTTTCGGCGGATACGCAGCGTCGTAGCACGACAGGCGCGCATTGGCGTTCTCGATCGCGCGGCACTCTGGCGCTGCGGCAAGAGCACCCGTCGCACACATGCACAGTGCCAGTACGGCGAGAGTCGTCTTCATCCGAAGTTCCTTCCCGATGGGTCGCAGTTTCAAATCAAGCAGGTCGACGCGGGACGATTCCGTCGTCACGCAACCTCGTCGGTCCAGACCTTGAAGCCGGCCAATGTATTGGGCCCGAAGGTCTGGGTGATCGGCACATCGGCGGCGTCGCGCCCCTGCGCGATCAGGATGCGGCCGATCCTCGGCACGTTGTTGCGCGGATCGAAGGTGCGCCAGTGCCCGCCGATATAGGCTTCGAACCAGCCGGCGAAATCGCCTGCGGCCCAGGGCTTTGGCGTGCCGATGTCGCTGAGATAGCCCGTGCAATAGCGCGCGGGAATGTTCATGCAGCGGCAGAACGCGACGGCGAGATGGGCGTAATCGCGGCAGACGCCCTTGCCTTCCTCGTAAGCCTCCCACGCCGTCCTGGTGGCGCGCGCGTGCTCATATCCGAACGCGATGTGACGGTGGACGAAATCGCAGATCGCCTGGACCCGCGCCCAGCCCGGTGCCGTGTTCGCAAACAATTGCCAGGCGATTTCCGAAAGCCGGTCGGTCTCGCAATAGCGGCTGCCGAGCAGATAGACCAGGGTGTCCGCGGGCAGGTCCTCGACCGCATGCTGAACCGCGGAAGCAAACACCGGATCGGGCAGACCGCTGTCGCGAACGACGCCGTCGGCCGCAAGGCGCACGCGGCCGGCGGGCGCCACCATGCGGCTGCACCAATTGCCGAACATATCGCGATAGGGCGTGATTTCGACCGCCGGATCGGTGGTCAGGAAATCCGGCACGATGACATCGGACGCACGGGTGAAGTGTGTGCCCAGCACCATGATCATCGGCGTCGGCTGCGGGAAATCGTAGAGCATTTCGAGATCCGACGCAGATCTTCACTCGAAAGCCCTTCTCCATCTACTGATTGCTCGAAGTGGCTACGAAACCGGCGAATACAAGGCGCCGGCCGCCTCATTCGACCAAATGCGGCCGGCAGCGGAGAAAACGATAGCTAATTGCCGCAAAAGCGCGCACGCTGCGACGATGTCCGCAAAACCTCATGACGTCGTGCGCAGATGCGCTGGGCTGCCGGCATGACCACGCGCACGCGACGGGAAACGGTTCATTTCAGGCATCCCTTCCGCATTAGGGGTATCGACCGGCAGCTCGCACCGGGAGCTTACGAAATCGTTACCGACGAGGAGATGATCGAGGGCCTTTCGTTTCCGTGCTTCCGGCGCGTCGCCACCATGATCATGGTGCCCGGTGCGCCGCCGCAACGTTCCGCGATGGAAATGATCTCGATCAGTTCGATCGATCTGTCCGACGCGCAACGCATCGACGCGAGCGCGCCGCGTGACTGAGACCCCGATCGAGCTCGACAAACATCGCGGCATGGCGGCGCAGAAGGCCACCGATATCCGTCGCGTGATTGCCGACGTCGAGGCCAACGCAAAACTGTTGCGTGACAAGCAGGGCGTTGTCGAAATCCAGCTCCTTGCCGTGCCGGCCACCTCGTGGCCCGAGGCGGTGGCCAAGGCGCGTTACGTGCTCAATCTGTATTCCGCCGGTCTGCCGGCGACCGACACTCATCACCGCGACCTCGTGTCCGCGGTGCTTGCGGACCTCACCCGGCTCTCGGGAGAAGAGACCTGAACAAGGCGATGTTCGGCCTAAAACAACTGTATATTTCATCCAGCCGTTCCGACCAGGATCGAACGGCGCAAACCGAAAGCAACTGATGCAAAATCTCTCGCCACGTCACGTCATGACGGAAGAATCGCTTCGCCTCGGCGTCGAGTCCGGCTGGTACTCGACCAAGGTCAGTGGAACCTTCGTCTCGGGCCCGCATTCTTCCGAAGCGGACTGCCTGCGCAGGATCCTGGAAATCAATCCGCCGCCGGTCGTAAAAAAGAGGGTAATCGGATGAGAAGATGGTTTCGCTCCGGGAGAAAAGCCTGATGACATTCGCGCGCGGCAACATCCGAGGCTATGACGACGACCGGATGGTCCTGCTGTTCTCCATGATGGATGGCAGCAGGAAGTGCCCTGCGCCGTCAGCGCTGCGGCGATGGATGAACTGGAACACGTGCCGCGGACGCCGGCAGACCGGCGCGAGGAACAGTTTTCGCGGTTGCGGGACCGGATCGAGGCGTGCGCGTCCCGCAAATTCGAGGCGCGGGAGTTCGAAGGCTCTCCCCGGCATCATCGTGCGCGGCATCGATTTCCGTTCCTGAAGACGCTGCCGCTCAGCGGCCGTCACGACGGCCGCGATGAGCCGGTCTACGGACCGGTGAAAAATAGTTCCGCCTTTCCCCATCATGCACTAAGGTCCGAGCTATTTTCCGCGGGGGCCGATTGCATGAACTTGCCGATGAGCTGGGACGAATGGGCTGACCACGACGGCGTTGCGCTGGCCGCGCACGTCGCGAAGGGTGAGTTGACGGCGGCGGAACTGGCCGCGCAGGCCGCCGCCGGCATCGCCAAGGTCGATCCCGCGCTTTCAGCCGTCGTCGAAATCTTCGAAGATGCAGTCGCAGACCCGGCACCGACGGCACCAATCTCGACGGCCCGTTTGCCGGACTTCCGTTCCTGATGAAGGACCTTGGTCCGACACTGAAGGGCCGCCTGCAGGAAATGGGCTCGCTCTACATGCGCGGCAACCGCGCCACGGCCGACACGTTCATGACGACGAAGATGCGCGGGGCCGGGCTCAATCTGATCGGCCGCACCACCACGCCGGAATTCGGGGTCTGCAGCTCGGCGGACAATCCCGCCGTCTACGTCACGCGCAACCCCTGGAATACCGACTACACCACCTGCGGCTCATCCGCCGGCAGCGCCGCGATGGTCGCCGCCGGCTGCGTGCCGATCGCGCATGCGACGGATGGCGGCGGCTCGATCCGCATTCCCGCAGGCGTCAACGGCAATATCGGGCTGAAAGTCTCGCGCGGCGTGTTCTCGCTGGCGCCGCTTCTGTCCGATCTGAGCGGGCTGGTCTCCATCCAGGGCTGCCAGTCGCGCACGGTGCGCGACACAGCCGCCTTCGTCGACGCCTGCCGCGGTCCGGCGCCAGGCGAATTCATGCCGTTCTGGAGTCCGCCCGAGCCCTACACGCGGATGATCGCGCGCGATCCGGCACGGCTGAAAATTGCACTGTCGTACCAGTGGGGCGAGTACCGCGCGACGCCGCATATTGCAGCCGAGTTGCAGAAGGTCGGACGCTTCCTCGAAGGCCTCGGCCATCACGTCGACTACGCCTTGCCGGAGCTGGACTATCGCGAAGCCTTTGCGGCGCAGACCACCTGCTACATCAGCAATTTTGCCGTCATCATCTCCAACATGCTGGCCGCGCGCGGGCTGGAGAAACCACCGGAAGATCTGATCGAGCCCATCAACATCCGGATCTGGGAGCATGGCCGGAACACGAGCTATGCCGACCGGGCCCGGATGCAGGCGGTGTTCAACACGACGTCGCGCGGCTTCGGCGCGTTCTTCGAGGATTGGGACATCATCCTGACGCCGATCACGGCATTGCCGACGCCGAAGGTCGGCACCACGGAGTATCTGACGATCAGCGACAATCCTGACGTGCTCGACTGGTTCGGCAATCTCTGGCGCAATTTTGCCTTTACGCCGCTCGCCAATCTCTGCGGTATCCCCGCGATCTCGCTGCCGCTCGCCACCCACGAGCACGGCCTGCCGCTCGGCATCCAGGCGATCGCCAAGCAGGCCAATGACGGGTTGCTGCTGCAACTGGCGGCGCAGATCGAGCGCGCGATCGGCGGCAAATGGAACGCGGGGCAGAGGCCCGGCGTGCATGTGACGAGCGGCTGAACTGCGGTGATCTCAACCGTCATTGCGAGCCACCCGCCGCCGTCCGCAGCCGTGCTATTTCGGCTGCTCTAGATTCTTCGTGAGGTTGAGGCCCCCGCGACTTCGCTTCCCATGCCAAGGAGCGCGTCACGGGCTTCCTTCAGGCGTTTCAAACTCGCCACATTGGTCTCGCGTCTTTCCTCCAGGCGATTGAGATAGGACAGCTCGGCCCTGACTTGAGCAAGATTCACCGCATCGTCCATGCTGTTCGGTCCTTGCTCTGCGGGCTGATCGGCTTCTTCAAAGGCCTTAGCGTCGGCGGGGCGAATTGATTTGAGCATGAAAATGCTGGTCCGATTGTGAAATTTACCACACATGGCGCACGATGCGCTTGCCTGCGTAGCTCGGGGGACATTGGAGAACTCGCCTTCGAAGACCCTTGGTCGCACTCGGAATTCCCCGTCCCCGGCCTCAGCGGTATCGGCAACATCGCATTGGGGGGCGGCGATGTCCTGAAGCGGCTGTTGAGACATTCTGAAATTTTTCTGATATTCGGCGCGCCTGTGCGTTTGGGCACATTTTTTCGGCCGATCCGGGGACTAAATGGGGACAGTTGCCGGTGGGAGAGGAACGGTGCTGCGCTTTTCCGGTTTTGAGCTCGATTCCGAGCGCGCCGAGCTGCGCCGGCCCGATGGCAACACGATCAGGCTCCGGCCCAAGTCCCTGGAGATACTGCGGCTGCTCGCGGGCAATGCCGGGCGCGTCCTGAGCAAGCAGCAGTTGATGGAAGCGGTCTGGCCGAACGTCCATGTCGGCGAGGACAGCCTGTTTCAGTGCATCCGCGAAATCCGCACCGCGCTGGGCGACGACAAGCGCCAAGTGGTCCGGGTGGTCTCCGGCCGCGGCTATCTGTTCCAGGCCGAAGTGACCGAGGTCCCCGTCCCTGCAGCGCCGAAAGTAGCCCCGACCGGCCAGCCTGTCCCCGCCGCACCGGATACGGTGGTGGCCGCCGGAACGAGCAGCGATCTCGGGAAACGCTTTTCGACTTCAGCCGGCATCGCATCGCGTTCGCTTCTGTCGCGGGGCTGGCGATCCTGGGCACCGCTCTCGCCGTGTGGATGTTGCGCCCCGGCCTGATCCTTGCGCGCGGGCCCGCGACCATCGCCGTGATGCCGATCGCGGACCTGAGCAGCGATCCGCCCGTCACCCGGATGGCCGCCAATGTGAGCGGACGCCTGACCGACGGGCTGGCGAAGATCGAAAACATTCGCGTGCTGGCCTCGGATACGGCCGCACCGAAAGCCGACTTCGTGGTGAAGGGCGAACTGCAGAAAAGCGAGCAGGCCTGGACCATACGGACGCGCATGACAGAAGCGGCGACCGGTGAGGTCAAGTGGACCGCGTCATATCAGGTCAACCCTGCGGATACGGACCTGCAGATGCAGCAGTCCCGGCTCGCGGCGGGCGTCGGCCACGCTCTCGCGCTGCGCATCAACGAATTGCTGAATGCCGATACGCCGTCGTCTACGAACAGCAAGGTAGTGATCGAGCAGGCGACCGCCCATATCAACCAGACCTCACCGGAACGTTTTCAGGCGGCGCAGGCTATGCTGGAGAAGGCGCTCGCCGAAGATCCTGACAATGTCGAGCTTCAGATCGCGCTCGCCGCGCTGCTGATGCGCGGCGTGCAGATGGTCTGGTTGACCCCGGCCGAGCGAGAGGCGTCGGAGAGCAAGGCCGAGGCGCTGCTGCAGCAGACGCTGCGCGCAAAACCCAATCATATCCCGGCGCACGAGGCCTATTGCCGCTTCCTCAGCGCCACCAACCAGTTCCGCGCGAGTCTTGTCGCGTGCGCGCGAGCCCTGAGCTTCGATCCGTGGAACGGGATCGCGCTGTATCATATCGGCCTTGCCCAGATCCGAACCGGACGTTTCGAGGATGCGCTGGCAACGTTCAAGCAGGCGGACCGGTTCGATACGCCGCAGGTGTCGCGCTGGACATGGATGATTGGCGCAGGCTGGGCCAACATGATGATGGGCCGCGCCGAAGACGCCGTCCCGTGGCTGCAGAAGTCGATCGCGATCACCTCCGCCAGCGGACGCACGCATATGCTGCTGGCGGCGGCCTATCAGCAACTCGGCAAGACCGAGGAAGCCAGAGAGGCGATGGAAAAGGCGCGCGAATTGCGCCCCGGCTCGACCGTGGACAACGTGCCGCCGCCCAGGAAGAATTCCAGCCAGGCCTATCTCGAAGCTTCCGAACGGATCATGCGATCGATGGTCGCGGCGGGGCTGCCGGAGGAGTGATCCAACGCCCGCCGAGATTATTCCGTGGCCTGAACCGGCAACGTGTTGTTCTGATCACGGCCAGCGGCCGTCGCATCCCACCAGCTACCGAGGGCGTCAAGCAGCGGCACGAGCTTGAGACCGGCCGGCGTCAGATCATACTCGACGCGCAACGGATATCCTCCGAATTCAGTGCGCGCGACAATGCCGGCGTCCTCCAGCTTGCGAAGCTCCAAAGTGAGCATCTTGTGCGAGATGGTGGGATTGTCCCTGCGCAGGTCGCTGAAGCGTTTCGTGCCCTGCTTCAGATAGTAGATCAGCAGCGTGGGCCAGCGGCCGCTCATGACCTGCATCACTTCTTCGATCGGACAGCGGGAGACAAGATCTTTCATCTGATTACTCGTGGTTACAAAAAGGTGCGTCATTTACTTGGGCAGCGCGATCCGTAGATTCCAGCCACGCTGCGCAGCGTGATCAGCAGAAATCACGGAGAACATAACAGTGGAACCGATTCTTGTTTATGGCTTCCCGGCCGGAAGCTCGATGGGGCTTGTCGCCGCTCTCGAATGGCTTGGCAAACCCTATCGATTGTGCCGGGTCGATATGCTCGGCGAGATGCGCGACCCTTCCTATGCCCGCATCAATGCCCGGCATGAAACGCCGGTCCTGATCACGGACGCAGGGCGGGTGCTGACCGAGACGATGGCGATCGCCGCCTGGCTCGAGGCAAGAGACAGCGAGCGGCGCATCAGCTTCGCACCGCTTTCACCTGAAGCAGACCGGATGCACCAGCTGATGGGCTTTGTTAACACGGGATTCACCAGCGCGTTCTCGCCGCTATGGGCAGCGATGGAGATGGCGAAGCCGAACCCGCAAATGCAGGCATCGCTGCGTGAGTTCGGCGCCGCGCGGGTGATCGAGCGCCATGACAAGCTCGAGGCCATGATCGGGGATCAGCCCTTTCTCATGGGTGAGCGTCCGACGCTGGCCGATGGACTTCTGGTCGGCGTCGCGCGGTGGCTCGATTTCCATCAGGTCGCCGATCCCTCACGCTGGCCAAAACTCGCCGCCCTGCGTCGGCGCATCGAGGCCGACCCCGCCGTCATCTATGCAACGGCGTTGGAGAACGGGGATACCGGTTCGGGAGCTGGCGCTTGTGTTGGCCATATCCCGCTCGCGGATGTTGCCGAGCGGTTCGGCGACTGAGGTCACTCGCACGGCCTGGCAGCAAGTGTTGGTAAAAACAAACAGGGGCGAACCGTCGACCAACGGGTACGCGATGCTCGCCGGGCTAGTCGAATGCTACGCCGACCCTGTACTCCCTGCGCCAAACGACATGGCAAAGCAGCTTCAATCCGTCCTCAGGGAGGATCAATGCGAATTCATTGGGAATACGGATCAGGTCCGGAAAATCCAGCGCCGCGCCCGTAGCGGATAGATCGCGAACGGTACAAGCATACTTGTCGCCGCCATACTCGATTTTGGCGGCCTTCATAACACGGACGCGTGGCGCAATCCGGGTTTCGACCATCGCGAAAAACTCCGGGAGACATCAAAGGAGACAGTATCCAAAAAAGGTACTATGCAGCCGAAAGATTAAATATTCGGGAATTTCCGGGCTGCCAGCAGCCCGGCTGGTCACAAAAATAGTCCAGCGCCATGTGACGCAAACCGCGAGCGCAGGCCGGGATTAGGTGGCGCCGAGCCGATGGCGGCGGCGGGGCTGCCGGAGAGGCGAGCCCCACGGCATTCGGTCGCGGGGCCGAAGCCCTGCGCAGTGCACACGTGGCGAACGACCGCAAGTGAGGTCCGGGCTTTACTTCCACTTCGCTAGATAAAACCGCGGCAATTCGTCCGGGTACGGCGTGAAGTCGAGCTGCTTGGAGTGGCCGTAGGTCGTGACATAGGTGTGCAGCGGCGCCCAGTAGGCCTGCTCGGTGATCTTCTTGATTGCCGCCGAATAGGCCTCCTTGCGCACCTCGGGGTTAATGGATGATCCGCCTTGCAGCAGCCATTTCTGCACGTCGGGATCGCGCGCATAGTCGTCGGCGCCGCCGTCGAAGTAATTCGGCAGGATAGCCGAGACGTCATTGATCGAGTAGCTGCCCCAGCTTCCGAGATACGCGCGCAGCTCACCCGCCTTGGCACGCTGGATCAGCGCCGCCGTCTGGAGTTGGTTGAGCTTGGCGCGGATGCCGACCGCATGCAGGTAGTTCTGGACCGACGAGCCCCATTGCGGCAGCACGTAGCTGGCAAGCTCGACATCGAAACCATCGGGATAACCGGCCTCGGCCAGAAGCTGCTTTGCCTTCGCCGGATTGTAGTCGTAGGTCACGGCTGCTTCGGCATCGCAGCCGAACTGCGACGGGAAACACGGCGCTGAAGGAACGCGGCTGCCGCCGGTGACGAGCTTGTCGGCGATCGCCTTGCGGTCGATCGCGTGCCAGATCGCCTGACGCACCTTGAGCTTGGTCAGGGTTGTCGGCGCCGGTGCGGCCGCCGGCGTCCATCGAGAGAAAGCCGATCCGCATCGATTCCTTGCGCACGGCTTGCAGATGCGGCATCCGGTTCACAGGCTCTAGCTGGTCCGGGTTCATGTTCCAGATCCAGTCGGCACGGCCGGCGAGCAACTCCGTCATCTCGGTCCCGGCATCCGGCACGAAGCGCACGCTCATCTTCTTGATCGCGGGTTTACCCTTTGGGCTGCCGGCCCAGTAATCCTCAAACCGCTCGAAATCGATGGAGACGCCCGACTCGACCTTGGTGATCTTGTAGGGCCCCGCGCCGACCGGCGCCTTGGCGTAGCCCTCGGCACCGACCTTCTCACGATAGGCCTTGGGATAGATCGGCAGCACCAGCGCGAAATATTCCAGCGCCGCGGGGTTCGGCCGCTTCAGCTTGACGCGCACCGAAAGGTCACCGGTCTTCTCCGCCTTGTCGATCCAGTTGTAGTTCGACGGCGTCGACACGCGGCTCGCCGGATCGGCGACGATGTTGATGGTGTAGACCACGTCGTCGGCCGTGAACGCGCTGCCGTCGTGGAATTTTACGCCCGGCCGCAGCGTGAACTCGATCGTAGTCGGATCCGGAAACTTCCACTCGGTTGCGAGCAACGGCTCGAGCTTGAAGGTATCCGGATTGCGATAGACCAGCGCGTCCCAGCCCTGATGGTGCATCACCACGCCGGTGCGCAAATTGTTGTAGAAGGGATCGACGTTGGGAAGCGCGTCGCGCATCACGATCCGCAGCGTGTCGGCGGATTTCTGCGCTGTCGCGGGCACCGCGCCGGTGCCGAGCAGAGCTACCGCCAGAATGGCAGCACCGAGTTTGTTTTGCATACGCATATCGCCCTCCATTTATCAGTATTTTGTGAAGTGGCGTGAAGCACGCCTTATGCCAGATGACACTCTACCATCCCCTGGGGCGGCCGGACCATGCGTGTTGGTGCCTCATGGCGGCAGCGTTCGACCGCGATGCGGCAGCGCGGATTGAACCGGCAGCCCGGCGGAATATTGGCCGGATCCGGCATGGCGTCGCCGAGGCCGATGTCCGGCACACCCTTGCCCGGCTCCGGTGTCAGCACACTTTCCAGCAGCACCTGCGTATAGGGATGCCGGGGCTCACGAAACAGCGCGTCGGTTTCGTTGCGCTCGACGATCCGACCGAGATACATCACCGCGACCTCGCTCGCCACGTGCTCCACGACGGCAAGATTGTGGCTGATGAAGAGGTAGGTCAACCCGAGATCGCGGCGCAAATCTGCAAGGAGGTTGAGAATTTGCGCCTGCACCGAGACGTCGAGCGCGCTGGTCGGCTCGTCGCAGATCACGATCCTGGGCTCGAGCACCAGCGCCCGCGCAATCGCGGCGCGCTGGCGTTGCCCGCCGGAGAGTTGCGCCGGCATGCGCTCGCCCATCGCAGCCGATAGCCCGACGCGCTCAAGAATGCCTGCGACCCGGCGCTCGATCTCGCCGCGCGAGAACGTGCCTTGGGCTGCCAGCGGCAGGGCTACGATGTCCTTGATGCGCCGGCGCGGATTGAGCGAGGCGAACGGATCCTGGAACACCGGCTGGATCAGCCGGGCGCGCGCCTTGCGGTCGAGGTCGAACAGGCGCTTGCCGTCGACCAGCACGGTCCCTGCCGTCGGCTTGAGCAATCCGAGGATCATGCGGGCGAGCGTGGATTTGCCGCATCCGGACTCGCCGACGACGCCGAGCACGCTGCCGGCCGGAACGCTGAAGGTGACATCGTCGACCGCGACCACGCGCTTTTCCGCCGACATCAACCCGGTGTTGACGCGGAATTCACATCGCAGGTTCTCAACTTCGATCGCGGCGGTCATGCGGGTTGCAGCTCCGCCCAGTCCGGCTCGAGCCGGCAAAGATAGTCGTGCGCGTTGCCCGCTTGCCGCCGCGGAATTGCACGCGCGCATGTCTCGTCGGCATGGGCGCAGCGCGAGCGAAAGGCGCAGCCGGCAAAGCCCTCCCCGATCGCCGGCACCACGCCGGGGATCGAGCCGAGCGGCTTGTCGCGCTGCACGCGGCCCGGCACCGGCACGCAGGACAATAGACCACGCGTGTAGGGGTGTTGCGGCGCGCGGAACAGTTCCGCGGTCGTCGCGCGCTCCACCACCTCGCCGGCATACATGACCGACACATGGTCGGCGACGCGCGCGACGATGCCGAGATCGTGGGTAATCAGCAGGATCGAGAGGCCGAACTCGCGCTTGAGGTTGGCGAGCAGCCGCAGGATCTGCGCCTGCACGGTAACGTCGAGCGCGGTGGTCGGCTCGTCGGCGATCAATAGTTCGGGATCGCACATCAGCGCCATCGCGATCATGACGCGCTGACGCAGGCCGCCCGAGAGCTGGTGCGGAAACTGGCCGAGCCGCATGCCGGGCGCGGTGATGCCGACGAGCCCCATCAATTCGGCGGCGCGGTCCAGCGCCGCCGTGCGCGAGCCGCCCTTGTGGCGCGTCAGCACCTCCGCCATCTGCGAGCCGATCGTGAAGGCTGGGTTGAGACTGGTCATCGGCTCCTGGAAGATCATCGCCATGCGATTGCCGCGCAGGCGCGCCATTTCGCGATCCGAAAGCGAGGTGAGGTCGGTGCCGGCAAAGCTCATCCGTTTCGCCGAACGATGGCCGCCGCGCGCCAGCAAGCTCATCACCGCCAGCGCCGTGACCGACTTGCCGCAACCGGATTCGCCGACCAGGCAATGGGTCTCGCCCTTCTCGACCCGGAACGAGGCGCCGCGCACCGCCGCGGTGCGGCCGCCGAACGTCACCTGAAGCTCCTCGACCTCCAGTAGCGCGCTCATCGCAACCGCTCCGCACCGAGCAAATTGCGCAGTCCGTCGCCGACCAGATTGATGCCGAGCACCAGAACAAGCAGCGCGACGCCGGGAATCATGATCACCCAAGGCGAAAAGAACATGTAGTCCTTGCCCTCGGCGATCATCAGCCCCCAGGACGGCAGCGGCGGCGGCACGCCAAGGCCGAGGAACGACAGGGCCGCTTCGAGCAGGATCGCCAGCGCCATCTCCAGCGTTGCCACCACGGCGAGGTGACTGGCGATGTTCGGCAGGATCTCCTTGATGAGGATATGCGACGTCGAGGCGCCGGCGCACCAGGCGGCGCTGACATAGTCGTGGTTGCGGACCTGCATGGTGGTGGCGCGCGCCACCACGGCGAAGCGATCCCACAACAATAGCCCAAGGGTGGCCACGACGAGCCCGAGGCCTGATCCCATCAGCCCGACCACCGCGAGCGCGACCAGCACGACGGAATCGACAATCGCGTCGTGATGGCGAACAGCACGACATCATCGACGCGGCCGCCGAAGAATCCGCCGAGCACGCCGAGCGTGATGCCGATCAACCCTGAAGTGATCACCGTCATGATGCCGATCAGCAGCGAAATACGCGCGCCATAGACCAGCCGCGCCAGATAATCCCGCCCGAGTTGGTCGGTGCCGAGCAGGTGCCCCGCCTGGCTGCCTTCCATCCAGAACGGCGGCTTGAGACGGTTGCCAAGGTCTTGCGTGAATGGATCCTGCGGCACCAGCGCATTGCCGACGAGCGCGGCGGCCAGGACGATCGCGACGATGGCGATCCCGATCGCAAAGCCGGCGGTGCCGATGCGCGAGCTACCTGTGCTCGAAGGCTGGGGCGCCTGAATGGCAATCGGTTCGCTCATCCGGTCCGCAGCCTCGGATCGAGCAGTGCATTGAGGATGTCGGCCAGCAAAGTGAGGCCGATATAGAACACGGCCAGCACCAGCACCACCGCCTGCACGACGGGAAAATCATTCTTGGCGATGCTCTCCCAGCCGAGATAGCCGACGCCATGCAGCGCGAACACCGTCTCGATGACGATCGAGCCGCCCAGCATGAAGCCGAGCTGGACCGCGGCGATCGAAACGACGGGAATGGCGGCGTTGCGCAGCGCGTGCTTGAAGACGATGCGCGCCCGCGACAGGCCTTTGCGCGCGCGGTGCGGATGTAGTCCGACGCCATCGCCTCGATCATCCCCGAGCGCGTCAGCCGCGTCAGCGCCGGGATCGCCGTGAAGGCGAGCACGATCCCCGGCATCACGAAGTGCTGCCAGGTGCCGGTGCCCGAGATCGGCAGGATGCCGAGCTGCAGGCCGAGCACGATCATCAGGATCAATGCGAGCCAGAAGCTCGGCACCGCCTGCCCGACCATCGTGAACAGGGTGACGCCGCGATCGATCCAGGTGTTCTCGCGCAGCGCCGCCAGGATGCCGAGCGGCAGCGAGATGATCAAGGCGAGGCTTAAGCCGACCAGGCCGAGCGTCAGCGTGATCGGCAGGCGCTTCTGGATCAGGTTCGCTACGCTGTCCTTGAAGAAGTAGCTCTGGCCGAAATCCCCGACCATGGCGCGCCCGGTCCAGGCAAAGAACTGGACATAGAGCGGGCGGTCGAGGCCGTAGGCCTTGCGTATGATTTCGACATCGGCCTGCGTCGCCTGCGGACCCGCGATCGAGACCGCAAGATCGCCCGACAGCCGCGTCAGCAGGAATGCGAGCGTCATCACGGTGAGCGCGACCAGCACTCCGATAGCAAGACGCCGGACAATCAGACGCAACATATACCAAAGGCTCCACTAGCGACCCGGAACGCGCGATCGCAGGCCGGCCGCCATCCCCGAAGCGAGCGCAACGGTGTCATCAAACTATCGCTCCATGCAAGGGAGACGACGATATTTCGTGCACCGCGCGTTGTCCCGGAATGCTGGCCTCGCCAAAGGATCGATTCTGAGTGAGCGGAGGTGACGAGCGTTGCACCCGTGCCACCCCATTGAAGCGCATGCATTGAAACATGTGCATTGAAACATATGCAATGTGTATGCCAGCACAGGGCAGCCCCGGCGCCTGATCCGGGCAAAGCGCAGTCAACGCCGTAGTCCGGCAAGCGGCTTGCTGCCGCCGTTGCCGATCCTGGTCGATTTGCGGCGACTATGAATGGCTCAGCTGCTGCTGCGCTTTCTTGAGCAGGCGGATCACCTCTGCGTCGGTCGTCTGGGCAAAGTCGGCATAGTAGGCACCGACGGCGTAGAACGGATCGGGGGTCAGGAGACACACGACCTCGTCACATTCCGTCGCGACTTCATCGAGACTGTCCTGCGGAGCGACCGGCACGGCGAGAACGAGGCGCCTCGGCCGGCCTTGTCGCACGCCTCGCAGCGCCGCCTTTACTGTTCCGCCGGTGGCGATGCCATCGTCGACCACGATAACGGTGCGCCCGCTGGTATCGGCGGCGGGCTGCTCGCCGCGATAGAGCAGTCGGCGGCGTTCGATTTCGGCGAGCTGCCGCTTCTGTTCCGCGGCGATGTAGCCCGGCGGCGGAGCGACCATGTCGACGACCTCCCAATTGAGCACGAGTTGCGGGTTCCGGCCGTCCACCACGGCACCGATGCCAAGCTCCTCATGCCCGGGTGCCCCGATCTTGCACACCAGCAGGAGGTCGAGCGGCGCGGCGAGCGACTTTGCGACCTCGAAAGCAACCGGAACGCCACCGCGCGGCAGCGCGAGAACCAACGGATTGGCGTCACGCAAGTGCGCGAGCGCCGCCGCGAGCTGGCGCCCGGCCTCGCGTCGATTGCTGAACCCGTCCTGGCCAATCGTCATGGGCGCTCCTTTGCGAGCGACAGACTGCATCTGCTATATCTAGAGCCAGAATGCCGGCCCGGCGGGAGCTTCTCGTTGTGAGCCCGCAGCCGCTCGGCTCCGCTGCGGGCGCTACCAATCCGGCTTGCCTGCTGTACCGAAACAACCGGGATTTCCGTTGAGCGTTCCAGAGATTGGACCAGCGGATACAGTGTGACGAAACCGAGCCTCAAAGAGAAACCCCGCCATCCGCATTCTAGCGAGATGACGGGGCTTTCGGAGCATTCACCTTCTTATTGATTGAAGGTTACCTGCTCCTTGTCTCGATAACTCTCAGGACACAGTTACGTTCCGAAGAATTCAAAAAATGGCTGTCCCGAACGAACGGAGGTCGGAACCCGGAACGGAAGGCGTCGTGCGTAGTCCTCGCTAGTGCATGTTCTAGTGCATGCGATTCTCGACAGGTTTGCCTTTCAGGCCGTCGTGCGAGTGCCTGAGGTCGAGCGTCGGCTTTGGCTGCTCTCTGACAAAGCTCTTTGCCATTTCTCCCGGGCCGCCTTTTGCAATCGTGGTTCCGCCATCGGCAAATATCAGCGTTCCCGTCAGGAAACTCGCTTCATCGGAGGCGGCGAAGGCGAATACATTGGCCATCTCCTCGGGCGTGCCGCGGCGGCCGAGCACCGTGCCGGCAACGGTCTGCTTTTCCATTTGCGCATCCATTGGTCCCGTCTCCTTGTGCGTCCAGGCCGTGTCGATCGGGCCCGGGCACACGCACAGCGCACGCACGCCGTACTTGCCCTGCTCGTAGGCGACGCCCCGCATGAAGGCGTGCAGAAAGCCCTTGGAGCCGCCGTAGGGCGCCGCCGTCGGCTCACCCATCTCGCCGGCTTCCGAACCGGTCGAGATCACGACACCGCGCGAACGTTGAAGCTGCGGCAACGCGAACTTGGTCATCAGGAACGCGGAACGGACGTTGTTCCGAACGATGTAATCGAACATCTCGACGGAATGATCCTGACATTCGGCGATTTCGGGAAACACGCCGGCATTGTTGACCAGAATGTCGATCTTGCCAAACGCATCCGCCGCCAGAGCGACGCAGGCCTGGGCGTCTACTTCGTCCGAGAGATCGCCGAGAAATGATTCGGCCGCGCCGCCGCGCGCCCGGATCGCCCGGACGACGTCATCCACAGGATCCTCGGACAACCCGGCGGCCACGACTTTGGCGCCTTCTCTTGCGAACTTGTGTGCGATGGCTTCGCCAATACCCGTCCCTGCCCCCGTCACGATTGCTATCTTGCTTTCCAGCCTACCCGCCATCTGTTGTCTCCGCTTACCATTGATCCGAGCGTTGAACTCCGTCGTACAAGCGGTGTTCCACAGTTTCGACTGCGGCGCCGATGGCTGCCAACACTCGATCTCGGCCGCTCCGCTGCAGCTGGGGGCAGATATTTTTGCAGATATTTTATCGACGCGCCTTCGCAGTCGGCTGCGAAATGTACTTCAACGCGCCCCGCGCCGCTTCGTCCTCCGAGCGGCCGAGGTCGGCCAGCGTGACGACTCCGACGAGCCGCTTGTCTCTGTTGAGAACAGGCAGGCGTCGCACCTGATGCTTGGCCATGATTTGCGCGGCGGCTTCGGCATCGTCGTCGCCGAAGCAGTAGCAGATACCTTCGGACATCACCTCTCGAACAGTCGTATTGCCGGGCGACCGCTCTTCGGCGACCGCGCGCACCGCGATATCCCGGTCGGTGACCATACCGATCAGACGATTGCTTTCGCCGACCGGCAGGGCACCGACATTGTCGGCCCTCATGCACTTTGCAGCATCACGAATGGTCATGTTGGGATCCGCGATGCGTACTGCCGGCGTCATGATTTCCCGGACCTGCATGGTTGGTCTCCTGAATGACGAACCTGCAAGCTAACGCCGGCAGTTTGGGGTTGTTTCGCGGATCTTCGGGGAACCCACTGAAGGCGCCGGTCGGGCGCAGCAACCCAATTTTTCTGACGATTCGGTATCGAAGAGTGTTCCACTCGGCTCAGGTCAAATGTAGCGCCCTGGCGCGAACGGCGCGACGTCAAAGGGCGGCGGTGCACCGCCGATCATGGCGGCGATGGCGGCGCCGGTCGCGGGACCGGTGGTAAAGCCGATGTGCTGATTGCCGAAAGCAAGCCACAGGCCGGCATGCCGGGGCGCCGCACCGATCATCGGCAGGCTGTCGGGCAGCGTCGGGCGCGAGCCTCGCCATGTTTCGCCGACAGCGTCGCCGAATTCTGCCACGCCGCGCGCGAGCGGAACCACCTGATCGAGCTGGGCGAACGAGGAAGGCGCATCGCGGCCGGTCAGTTCGACGCCGGAGGTGACGCGGATGCCCTGCTCCATCGGGGTCATGATGAAACCGCCGTCGATGTCATAGATCGGACGCCGCAACGGACGGGCCGGGTTCGGCTTGAACTCCCGATGGTAGCCGCGTTCAAAGGCAAGCGGCACGCGATAGCCGAGCGGCCGCAAGATTTCCGCGGACCATGGTCCCAGTGCGACCACGACATGGCGCGTCGACATCTCGCCGCCCGCCAGCACCACGCGCCAACGATCGCCGTCCGGCATGATCGCCTTGACATCCGACTGCCTGACATCGCCGCCAGCGCCCGCGAACATCCGCGCATAGGCCTTGACCACCGCGCCCGGCGAGTCGACCGAGGTGGTCTGGGTATGCAGCAGGCCCACTTTATAGACAGGCACGATATCGGGCTCGAGCGCGGAGATGGCCTGGCGGTCGAGCAACTCACTGGCGATGCCATATTCGGCCAGCAGGGCCTGCTCCTGCTTCGCCGCGGCGACGGCATCGCTGCGCCACGCCTTCAGCCAGCCGGTCTCGCGGATGCGATGCCCCGCTTCCGCTTGCACGATCCATTCCCGATGCAGCTTTGCCGATGCGCCGATCAGTCCGTGCAGCGCGGTCGCCCGCGGCCTGAAACGCGACGCAGCCGAATCGGCCAGAAAGCGCGCGACCCAGCCCGCATTTTGAATCGCCCAAAGCGGATTCCACCGCAGTGCCGGGTGGCGGTTGGTCAGGTATTTCGGCAGCGCCTTCCACAGCGACGGATTATTGAGCGGTGTTATCGAGCCGCTGCTGATGATGCCGGCATTGCCATAGGAGGTCTCGCTGCCCGGCTCGCGCCGGTCGATAAGAACGACCGACATCCCGCGCTGCCGTACGGCATAGGCTGTTGACACGCCGACGATGCCCGCGCCGAGCACCACGACATCCGCTTTGTCTTCCAACATCGAATTTCCAGAACACTTCCCAACAAGGTTTCACATCATGGTCGGCCCGCCGCCGACCGGCAACACCGGGAAGGTTCCCCTTCCAACAAATGATCACCAAAAGGCCGCATGTGAGTCCGCAACCTTTCCTTCTGCCGTGGCTTTGTGCACCGCGACGTTCGTCGCATTCCAGCCAACCTTCATAGGAGTTGACTATATGGCTGCACTACTCGGAAACCTGCTTGGCACCGTCGATGGCCTGCTCGGAACCGCCACCGGCGTCCTCGGTGGAGGTGCAAGCGCAAGCGGTAGCGCTTCTGCAAGCGCCAGCGGCACGGCGGATCTGTCGCACACGCTCGATCTCGGCGCGGTGATCGAAACCAGCCCGAGCATCGACCTCTCCGCCGGGCTCGACGGCGTCGACGCCTCGGTTTCCGCACCGACCCTGATCGGTGCCAGCGCGGATGTCGGTCACCTCGATGCCGGCGGCCTGCTCCACGGGCTCGCCTAACCTTAGTTGAGTCAAATCATTTCAAGAACGCGCGGCGTGGGGAACGCATCCCCACGCCACATCTCGACCGTCTGCGCTGCACGAACTTATCGCGCAGCGTCATATCAACCATGCCCAAGGTGATCCCCGAATGCCTACGGGCACGCTGACCGCTCTTGACGACTCCGTCGCGCCGGCGCGGCGGATCGATGACGTTCGCCAGGCGCTGGTCGCGCTGTGGCCGCACTTTCTCTGGGCCGGGCTGTTCTCCAGCGGCATCAACCTGCTCTATCTGAGCTCGCCGCTCTATCTGATGCAGGTCTACAACCGTGTCCTGCTCAACGAAAACGTTTCCACGCTCGTCCTCCTCACCCTGATTCTCGCGATCGCGCTGCTCACCATGGCGGCGCTGGACGCGGTGCGCTCCTGTATCCTGATCCGTTGCGGTATCCGCCTCGACATGGAGCTGTCGGCGCGCGTGTTCGAGGCGTTGGTGGTGCGCTCGGCGCAACGCGGCGCATCGCGCGGCGCGCAGCAATTGCGCAATCTCGATCAGTTCCGCACCTTCGTGACCGGTCCGGGCATCTATTTCGCGTTCGACCTGCCATGGATTCCGATCTACCTCATGCTGTTGTTCTTCATCCATCCGCTGCTCGGCATCGTCGCGACCATCGGCGCGGTGCTGCTGCTCGGGCTCGCCGGCCTCAACGAGGTGATGACCCGCGAGCCGATGAAGCAGGCGGAAGCCGCCGGCAACCAGTCCTACGTGTTTACCGAAAACATCCTGCGCCACGCCGACGTCATCCGCGCGATGGGCATGCAGCCGGCGGTGGAGCGCAACTGGCAGAGCCAGCGCTCGTCGATGCTGGTGCAGCAGGCGCAGGCCAGCGACAAGAACGCGGTGATGACCTCCTCGATCCGTTTTTTCCGCCTGCTGCTGCAATCGCTGATGCTCGGCACCGGCGCCTGGCTTGCCATCGACCATGCCATCACGCCGGCAACCATCTTCGCCGCCAGCATCGTGATGGGCCGGGCGCTGGTCCCGGTGGAACAGGCGGTCGGCACCTGGAAGCAGTTCATCGGCGCGCGCGAGGCCTATGCGGAAGTGCGCGAGCTGCTCGCCGAGATTGACCTGACGCCGCCGCACACCATCGTGCCGCGGGCGCGCAATACCATCGAGGTGCGTGAACTGCGCTGCCTGCTGCCGGCTCGCAAGGAGCCCGTCATCAGGGACCTGACGTTCGAGCTTGGCGGCGGCCAGGCGCTCGGCATCGTCGGCCCGAGCGGCTCCGGCAAAGCACGCTGGCGCGGCTCCTGGTCGGCGCCATCGCGCCTGCCGACGGGCGGTTGCGTTTCGGCGGGCTCGACTACAGCCATTGGGATCCGCTCGAGTTCGGCCGCCATGTCGGCTATTTGCCGCAGGACGTCGGCCTGTTCGCCGGCACCGTACGCGAGAACATCGCCCGCTTCGGCGACGCCTCGACGGAGGAGATCATCGACGCCGCCAAGCGCGCCGGCATTCACGAGATGGTGCTCGACCTGCCCAAGCAATACGACACGCGACTGGGCCCCGGCGGCGTCGGCCTGTCCGGCGGGCAGCGCCAGCGTCTGGCACTGGCGCGGGCGCTGCTCGGCCGCCCGCCGCTGCTCGTGCTCGACGAGCCCAACGCCAATCTCGACGGCCCCGGCGAAGAGGCGCTCAAGGTCGCACTGCTGCAGGCCAAGAACGAGGGCGCGACCGTCATCGTGATCACCCACCGGACCACCATTCTCGACATCGTCGACGTCATGATGGTGCTGCGGGGCGGCATGCTCGACATGCTCGGGCCGCCGGGCGAGGTCTATCGCGCCTTGCAGCAGGCTGCCGCGGGGCACGCATCATGACGGCGATCGACGACGGCTTCGCCCCGATGCGCGACCGCGCGCGCTACGCGCGCCCCGGGCGGCCGGCGCTCATCGGCGGCAGCGTGGTCGCAGCATTTGCGGCCGCGATGACGATGTGGGGAACGCTCGCGCCGATCTCCGGCGCGGCCATCGCCAACGGCAACCTCCAGGTCGAAGGCCGCCGCCAGAGCGTGCAGCACCCCTATGGCGGGGTCGTGCGCCAGCTCACCGTGCGCGACGGCGCGCGCGTCGAAAAAGGCCAGCTCCTGATCCGGCTCGACGACAGCGACCCGCGCGCCAAGCTCGACGTCCTCACCGCCGATCGCGACGCCGCGCTCGCCGCCCGCGCGCGGCTGATGGCCGAACGGGACAAAAGCGATGCGCCCGATTTCGACGAACATCTCCGCGCGCGCAGCGAGCTGTCCGCCGTGCGCCAGGCCATGGCGAACGAGATGGCAATGATGGCGGCACGCAAACACCAGTTCGCGGCCGAGACGGCGGTGCTGCGCGGCAAGATCAAGGAGCTGGAGTCGCAAATCACGGGCACGCAGGCGCAGCTTGCCGGCACCGAGAAGCAGCGGGAACTGCTGACGGACGAGATGAACGGCGCGCAGCATCTGTTCGCGCAAGGTTACACGCCGAAGACCCGCATCCTCGCTTTGCAACGCGAAGACGCCAGGCTGCAGGCCGATATCGGCGCGCAGCAGGCCAGCATCGCCGGCATGCAGCAGCAGATCGCGCAGAACGATCTCGAGATCGCCAGGGTGGAGCGCGCGCGGATGAGCGAGATCACCGACCAGTTGCGCGCGACCGAAAACAAGCTCGCCGAACTGGCGCCCAAGATCGACGCCGCCACGGACGTGATGACCCGCACGCGGATTACCGCGCCCGCGACCGGCTCCGTGGTCGGCCTCGACGTCTTTACCGAGGGCGGCGTGATCCAGCCCGGCGCGCGGCTGATGGACATCGTACCGACCGACAATCCGCTGATCGCGGCTGCGAAGCTGAAACTGTCCGACATCAATGACGTCGCCGTCGGCCACCGCGCCGAAGTGCAGCTCATCGGCGTCAACTACATCGAGCGCCCCGGCTCTATGGCACCGTGCACACGGTGTCCGCCGACCGCCTGACCGACGACAAATCCGGAAAGGGCTATTACGCCGTCGAGGTCGCGCTCGATCCGAACGACGTCAAGAAGTCGCGCATCGATCTGCAGGCCGGCATGCCGGCCGAGGTGATCGTGCCGACGCGTCCGCGCACGCTGTTCGAATATCTGCTCGGTCCGCTGCGCGACGAGATCACCCGCGCGTTCCGCGAACGCTGACGAGGAGATGGCCATGGCCGAATCCGAAAAGAACGCCCGCCGCTCCGACGAAGCCGAGCGCAGCCGCCATATCGCGGCAACCGAGTCGGTTGCTTTCGCCACCGTGCTGCTCGGCCTGCTCAACGACGCCGATGCGGTACTGCATCGCCTGGAGCATGAGGCTGAATCGCGCGCGGCGGAGTCGGCTGCCCCGCACCCGCTTCCGGCAGTCCCGGCCGCGCTGGTACCGGCTGATCCCGAGCCGAACCATCAGGACCAACATGCCGGCACGATCGAATCTCCCTCAGCCGATCTTTCACCAGCGCTCCACGCCGGCGCCACGGCAACGACCTTGCCACCGGATGCGAACGCGACGCTGGACCACACGTCATCGGGCGAAGTGCTCGCCACGGAAGCATTTGTATCGTCGCCCGCGCAATCAGGCCTCGGCGCGTCGGCGGATCACGCGCCATCGGCGGGCGCGAGCGGCAGCATCGCATCACCCGCGCTCGATCTCGGCGCATCCGTTCACACGCTTGCAGATACCGTCACCGGGATCGTCGACACCGCGCTCGCAACGGTGTCGGGCGCGATATCGAGCTTGAGCGCCACGGTCGGGCAACTGACGTCGTCCCTGTCCGATACCGCCAGTCATCTCACCGACGGCCTTACCGGCGCGGTGAGCGGCCTGATCCATGATGCACCCGCCACAGGCCCGCTTGCGCCGCTGGCGACGGACCTTTCCGGACTGACGTCCAGCGCCACGGATATTTCCGGCGCCACGCAGCATGACGTGCCGCTGCTCGACACCGCCGGCGCCATACCGACGTCGCTCTTGCACCCGATGCCGCTGCAGCTCGGTTTTCTCGGTCAGCCGACCTTGGACGGCCACGAGCCGCATGACGGCGCGTTCTCGGCGCTGGGCGTGCATCATTTCTGAAGAAACCGCCGGCAATCCCGCCGGCAAGAGGGCTCGAGCTGGCGCGTCCGGCGTGTCCTGCTCATGGGACGCGTTCAAAACAGTCCGCTGCAAATCAGTTCGCGGACCGGGTTGACTCCGCGAAACGCGTAAGTATAGACTTACGCGTAAGTGATGACTTACGCAACGAATGGCTGGACGGCGCTGGGCGATCCGACCCGGCGGGCGATCTTTGAGCGGCTGATCGAGCACCCGAGCGCGGTCGGCGAACTGGCCCGTGCGCTGCCCGTCAGCCGGCCGGCGGTCTCGCAGCACCTGAAGGTGCTGAGGGATGCCGGTCTCGTCGTCGACAAACGAGCCGGCAAGCAGCGCATCTACCAGGTCGACCCCGATGGGCTGGCAGCGCTTCGGGCCGAACTCGACCGCTTCTGGACCAAGACGCTCGCGGCCTACAAAACGGTCGTCGAGCAACCGAAAGAGGAGATCCGATGAGTATCCAGGCAGCAGACACATCCGTGCGCACGTCGATCGTGGTCGAGGCTCCGATCGCGCGCGCATTCAAGGTCTTCACGGAGGACTTCGGCAGCTTCAAGCCCGCCGAGCACAACCTGCTCAACGTCGCGATCGCCGAGACGGTGTTCGAGCCGAAGGTCGGCGGCTTTCTCTACGACCGCGGCGTTGACGGCAGCGTCTGCCGTTGGGCGCGGGTGCTGGCCTACGAGCCGCCCAGCCGGGTATTGCTGAGCTGGGACATCAGCCCGCGGTGGCAGATCGAGGACGACCCGCTGAAAACCAGCGAGTGGGAAGTACGGTTCATCGCCGAAACCCCGCAACGGACGCGGGTCGAGATCGAACACCGCAATCTCGACCGCCACGGCGAGGGCTGGCAGGGCGTCCGCGAGGGCGTGGCCGGCGATCGGGGTTGGCCGCACTATTTGGAGCGCTACGCCAAGCTGTTTGCCGAGGAGAGCTGACTGCGTGAGCCCGGCTGGTCGAGGCGACGGCTTATCGCCTCGGCCACACACCGTCCTGGATCGGGCGCGAGGAGCCCGCGATACAAGCTCTTATGTATTTGAAATTACAATGCAATTCCTCGATGCAGCCGAAGCCTACAGGTACGGCTGCAATCGTAGACGGCCTCGCCGTGGCGTTCGTTTGCACGAGCGCGCCGGGATCAGGCTTCGGCAGTAGACGTTGAAATAGCGAGCGTGGCGCAACCGCGGCCCGTTGACCTCAGCCAAAAGGCCAGGCCTGCCTATCGCAGGACCTTGGCCACCCAAGCCCCACGCACTTCGCGCATAGGGCCGTCACTGACATTGGCAATCATCGCAGCGCCGAGCAGCAACACAGCGAAGCTCAGCCCAAGCAGCTCGCCCCAATTCCAACTCATCGTATTCCTCCCTTGTTCGGTCCGGTTTGATGCGCAAGCACGGACTTCGTGTTTGGACTACCGCCCTAGATCGGGCGAAGGTGCCGCCCCACACAACGGCTCCGCGATTCAAGTTGGCATCTGCCGGATCGTTCCGATCGCTGCTGGTCGATCTTGATCCAGGATCGGGGACGGCGCGCCGGGCCACGCCCGGGCATCCGGGTAACGCCCCTCTCTCGCTCCAACCGAAAGTCCGCGATGTCCTGCGATTTTCGCGACCTTGCAAATGGTCTTCGGCTGGCCACATCGAAAGCAGCGCAGCTTTACCGGTCCCGCCATGGCTGACACAGCAGATACCGCAAATGTCATTGTGCGGCCGCCGATCGCGTGGGCGCTCGCGGGGCTCGCCGGGCTCGCGCTCAACTGGCTGATGCCCTTGCCGTTCGTGCCGGCCGCGGTATCTGCAGGCTGGCTCGGCGCGATGGTGTTCGTCCTTGCGCTGGCGCTGGTCGCGTGGGCGATCTCTACTATGACCCGGGCCGGTTCGAACGTGCCCACCAACCTGCCGACCACGACCATCGTGGAGGCCGGCCCCTACCATTTCACGCGCAATCCCATCTATCTCGGCATGGTGCTGGGGCTCGTCGGCCTTGCCATTGCCTTCGACAGCCTCTGGCTGCTGATGACGCTGGCGCTCTTTGCGCTTGTCATCCGCTACGGTGTGATCGCCCGCGAGGAAGCTTATCTCGAGCGCAAGTTCGGGGACGTCTATCGCCGCTACCAGGCGCGGGTACGACGCTGGCTGTAGGGCTTGCCAGCCAAGGGGCCGGGAGTTCCCTACCTCGCCGTTCCCGCTACGCGGAACGGCATAGGCGCGGGTCGCCGGAAGGCGTATAATCGTGTGGTCCTTCGCGCATGATCAACATGACATGGAGGTAGCCATGAAATATGTGCTGCTTGGTAACCTGAGCCCGGAATGGGCAGGCAAGCAATCGGAGCGGACCGGCAAGGCCAAGGCAAAACTCGACAAGCTGGGCATCAAGATCGAGTCGATCCACTACACGCAGGGCTACTACGATTTCGTCGACATCGTCGATGCCCCGAATGAGGGGCGATGCTCGCGTTCTCCGTCTGGTACGCGACCCAAGGTCTGGGACGGATCCAGAGTATGCCGGCCTTCGACGCAAAGACCTTCGAAACCGCCATCAAGGACGCGGCGAGCTAAGCGCCGGGTGGTGCTGACAGCATTCCTGCCAACCAGCTGTGCCACTTCGCTTGCGCGAGGTGCGGCATTCTTCCCAGGCGGGTAGCACGGAGCGCAGAACCAGAGGTGGCGGTTCGGGAACTATTGATCCGGAGTGAGCACCTCAGGTCACGCATGTGCGGGTCACATGGTGTGCAGCTACGCGTCGCCGTGAAAGGACCGAACGAGCTGCGCCAAGGGCGGTCTCATTCGGCCGACGCCCGGCTACTTCTTTTTGGTGTCAGCCAGTCTTCGTCTTCCAGGGACGGTGCCCGCTTCTGCTGTTCCAGGATTTTCTTGTACTCCTCGGGGATGACCTGACTGCGGGATGCCTCGTTCAGCGTGTGCGGGAACCAGGTCGCGATGCCGGGGAAGGCGATCATCAGCCCAATGCAGATCACTTGCAGGATCATGAACTGGAACATGCCGGCGTAAATCGTCGCGAGACTCCAGCCCTTGACCACCTGCCTGAGATAGTACGCCGACATGGCGACCGGCGGCGACAGGAAGGCGGTCTGCAGCACCACCGCAACCAATGCTCCGAACCATATGAGGTCGATGCCCATGCCCTTCACGACGGGGTAGAAGATCGGCAGGAACACCAGGATGATGGCTGGCCACTCAAACGGCCAACCCAGCAGGAAAATGAGCAACAGCACGGCAATCAGCATGAGGCTGGGCGGCAACTGGAGGCCGAGCATCGTCTCGGTGATCCAGTTCGCCGAGCCGAGGCGGGCGAACACCGCACCGAAAATGTTCGACGTGACCGCCAGTAGCAGGACCATGCTCGACGTCGCCATCGTCGAGATCAGCGCCCGTTGCAGCCCACCGAGCGAGAACCTGCCATATGCGATGGACAGGATCAGCGCGCCGACGCTGCCGATGCCGGCGGCCTCCGTCGGCGTCGCAAGACCCCGATGATCGAGCCGAGCGTCGCCGTGATGAGCCCGAGCAGGGGCAGCGTGCCGATGATCACCTCGCGCGCAATGTATCCCGCCGAATAGATGCGTTCGTCCATTGGCACCGGCGGCCCTGGTTTGGGGTTCATGAAGGAGCGGCCCATCAGATAGGCGATGTACATGCCGGCCAGCAGGAAGCCCGGCCCGAAGGCTGCAGCATAGAGATCGGCGACCGACACCCCGAGCACCGGCCCCATCACGATCAGCATCACCGACGGCGGAATAAGAATGCCGAGCGTGCCGCCCGCCGTGATGGTGCCCGCTGAAAGCTTGGCGTCATAACCCGCCTTCGTCATGATCGGCGAGGCCATGATGCCAAGAACGGTGACCGCTGCTCCAACGATGCCCGTCGCCATCGCGAACACGGTCGAGGTCAGGATGACGACGAGAAAGAGTGCGCCGCGCACCGGCGCAAGCAGCATGCGGAACGCCGTAAAAGGCGCTCCATGAGCCCGGCCTGCTCGGTGATGAAGCCCATGAAAATGAACAGCGGCACGGCGGCCAGGAGCTCCTCCTTCATCATGCCGATGGTCTGGAAGTAGGCAAGGTCGAAGACCGTCGCGCCCATGCCCACGTAGCCGAACGCAAAGGCGAGAAACAGCAGCGTGAACGAGATCGGCACGCCGATGAAGATCGCTCCCAGCAAGACCAGGAGCATGATGAGGCCGATGAGCGCCTCTGCGGTCATATCTCGACCTTCTCCTTGTGCTCGAGCTCGACGCCGGTGCGCAGCATGTAGATGCTCTTGATCAACTCGGACACGCCCTGGATCAGCAGCAACAGGCAGGCAAGCGGCACGACGAACTTGAACGGCCACAGCAACGGCCGCCACGGCGTCTGGTCCGACATCTCGTTGATCTGCCAGGAGTAGTGAAACTCGTTCCAGCTGATCAGCAACAGCATGATCAGGCTAGGGAAGAAGAAGACGATGTAGGAGATCGTGTCGATCAAGCCCTTCCTGCGGATCGAGAACTTCTCCCAGAAAAAGTCGGTGCGGATGTGAGCGCCCTTGTGCAGCGCGTAAGCGGCGCCAAGCATGAACAGCGAGCCGTAGAGCATGTAGGTTGCGTCGTAGGCCCATATGGTCGGCGCGTTGAACAGGTAGCGCGCTGCCACCTCGTAGGCGACCGCCAGAACAAGCGGCACTGCCAGCCACGAGATGACCGTGCCGGTCCGATCCGTGAAGCCGTCGATGATCCGGATCATGGCCAGCAGCGCCGGCGACTGCCTGTCTGTTGCCTCAGCCATCCCTTCCCCTTCCGCCGACCGCTCGTGCGGCGCGACGCAGACCGGCCGCGAGCGAATGGAGGGCGGCCGAACCGGCCGCCCTCAGACGAAGTCCTATTTCTCGACGGGGAAGTAGTAGTTCGCCATGAATGAGTATGGCGGGAAATAGGACCGCTTGTACGGCACCACGGCGCTGGCGTAGGCCTTCTGCGAGTCGTGCACCTTCTTGAAGAACGGGTTCTTGGCGCCCTCGGCCGCCGCGATCTCGTCCCACTTCTTGATGAAGGTCAGCAGGATCTCCGTCGGCGTGCGCAGGATCTGTACGCCGTGCTTCTGCTGCATCTCAGTCAACGCATCGGCGTTCTGGCGCTGCCACTTGGTCCACCAGACGAGGAATGTCTCGTTGGCCGCCGACTTGATGATCTCCTGGTGCTGCGGGCTGAGCTCTTTCCACACATCGCCGTTGATCACGATTTCGCCGACCGTCACGTTCTCATGCAAGCCGGGCGAATAGTGGTACTTCCAGACGTTGTGGAAACCGAGCTGCATGTCCTCGATGCCGCCGACCCATTCCGCGCAATCGATCACGCCGCGCTGCGCGGAGGGAATGATTTCGCCGCCCGGCATGTTGACCACCGTGAAGCCGAGCGCCTGCCAGACTTCGCCGGCCATGCCGGTCTGGCGGCATTTCATACCCTTCATGTCCTCGACCGTCTGGATCGGCTTCTTGAACCAGCCGAAAGCCTGCGGCCCTGCAGGCAGGATGGGAAACACGACGACGTTGAGCTTGAGCTCCTTCTGATAGAACTCATTGTACAGATCGAGGCCACCGCCGTGATAGAACCAGCCCATCACGTCCATGTAGTCCATGCCGAATGTACCGCCGGGACCGCCGGTGAACAGAATCGCGGTCTTGTTCTTGCCGGTCCAGTAGCCGGCCCACGCATGTGCTCCGTCGAGCACCTTCTTGTGGGTCGCGTCCAGCACCTCGAAGGCTGGCACGACCTGGCCGGCGGGCATCGCCTCGATCTTCAACGTGCCGGCCGATAGCTTGTTCACCCGCTCGGCGAAATAGGTGAAGTTATCAAAAAGTGTGAGCGACGCTGGCCACGTGGCCTGCATCTTCAGCACCTTCGTCTGCGCCATGACTGCAGTGGTGGATCCGACAAACGCCGATGCCATAAGGGCAGCAGCGATTAGTCCCAGAAACAAGCGTTTCATGAGTCCTCTCCTCCCTTTGACGACGCGACCCGGGCGATCGTTTTTCTTCGCTTTTTCTTGCCGCGCCTGGTCTCGAAACCAAGTCTGCCACCATCTCGTCAAATTGTCATCTTGCTTTGTGGCCGCAGCAGCGGCCGGTAGTCTGCTGCAGCGTGGCGCTCTTTGCGCTTGTCATCCGCTACGGTGCGATCGCCCGCGAGGAAGCCTATCTCGAGCGCAAGTTCGGGGACGTCTATCGCCGCTACCGCGCGCGGGTACGACGCTGGCTGTAGGGCTTGTCGGACAAACGCACAACGGCTGCTACGCAACGGCATGGCAGGGGTCCCCGGAAGGCGTATAATCGTGTGGTCCTTCGCGCATGATCAACATGACAGGGAGGTAGCCATGAAATATGTGCTGCTTGGTAATCTGAGCCCGGAGTGGGCAAGCAAGCAATCGGAGCGGACCAGCAAGGCCAAGGCAAAACTCGACAAGCTGGGCATCAAGATCGAGTCGATCCACTACACGCAGGGCTACTACGATTTCGTCGACATCGTGGATGCCCCGAATGAGGCGGCGATGCTCGCGTTCTCCGTCTGGTACGCGACCCAGGGTCTGGGACGGATCCAGAGTATGCCGGCCTTCGACGCAAAGAGCTTCGAAACCGCCATCAAGGACGCGGCGAGCTAAGCGCCAGGTGATGCTGACAGCATTCCTGCCAACCAGCTGTGCCACTTCGCTTGCGTGAGGTGCGGCATTCTTCCCAGGCGGGTAGCGCGGAGCCAGCGAAGGTAGCGGGGAAGAATGAAGAAGCTGGAGAGGCTCCTCATATTGGCGATCTGTTGGATGTGGGGCGCTGGCGCTGCATACGCATGTCAATGCGATCCTATCTCTCCCGAAGCCGGCTTCGACCGCGCCCAATACGTGTTCGCCGGCAAAGTCATCCAAGCAGACCACCACGCTTGGCTCATTGAGGTCGAGCGCGTGTGGAAAGGCCATGAAAGGCTCACTCGCACCGTCAAGCTGATGGACGTCTACGCAACGCTGGACTGCGAGTTCTCTTTCCAACCCGGACAACGCTACCTCTTTTTCGCGATCCTGGCGAAGGGCGGTCGAGAAGTCTTTTATCACCCGCAAGCCTGCAACTGGACGAGGCCGTTGCAGTCGACGCGCGTTCCCGCCGAGGGGAATGAGTCGCTATGGCTTGAGGACTTGATCGCTCGGGAGTATGGCCCGGGAGAACAACCCCGCGCCGAGCGCCCCTGAAAGTGCATGCCGTCGCAGAATGGCGCCCCAGCGTGGATTACGACTGCGAACTTCGGGAGGCGCCATATGGAGAATAGCGTAAAGGAGTTGTTTGAGCGATACGAGAAGCTGTTCCGAATGGCGCTCACGGATGAAGTGGACATGGACAAGGTGGCCTCTTCATACGCCGCTGCGTTCGTCGCTGCGTCTCCGGCTGGCGTCAGTGTCGGCCAGAATGACGAGCACCTGAAGCAAGTGATGCAGCAGGGATTCGAAAACTATCGCCGAATCGGTACGAAGGACATGCGACTTCGTAATGTCCGCATCGCACCCATCGACGAGCACCACTGCCTGGCGCACGTCGCCTGGACCGCCATCTACGACCGAGGCAGCGAGCCGGATATTTCCATTGATTTTGAGGTCCATTACCTGGTGCAGCAGCTTGAACACGCGCCGAAGATCTTTGGATGGGTATCGGGGGATGAGCAAGCCGTTCTGAAGCAGCACGGGATTATCTGATTCCCACTTCCTGCATTTGCAGGCCCGGTGCAGAGAGTGCTTGAGCCGGAGGTTCTATGAGCGAGGCCGGACAGAAGCGTGTCCTGGTGATCGGAGGCACGCGCGGTGTCGGACTCCAGATCGCGCGGTTGCTGCATCAACGACGCTACAGGGTCCGCGTACTGGCGCGCGATCCTGCCAAAGCTTCAACCCAGCTGGGCTCGGCGTTTGAGGTGGTCGCTGGAGATCTCACGAAAGCGGACACACTTCGTCCCGCGGTACAAGATGTGGACCACATAATCTTCACCGCCGGCGCACCGAGCGGGCGGTATGCTTCAGAAGCGCTGGTCAAGGCGACAGACTACGACGGCGTCATCGATACCCTTGCAGCCGCGCAAGGCGCTGGATTCCAGGGCCGCTTTGTCTATCTTAACACAATCGGGATCAAGACGCCCTCGTGTGCGGCCCTTCTCATTAACTTGCTAAAGAGGAATACGCTCCTCTGGCGTCGGCGCGTCGAAGACAGAATCCGCGGCAGCGGACTGGACTACACAATCATCCGCGTCGGCTTCCTTCTCGATCGGCGTGGTGGCATGCATGCAGTCAGTGTCAGCCAAGGTGCCCTGCCGCTAGCGCTCAGCAATCGCATTGCCCGCGCAGATGCCGCCGAAGCGTTCGTCGAGGCGATGGAACATCCTCGCGTCTCAAGGACAACCTTTGAAATCGTGTGGGGCAGTGGCCCCAGACAGCAGAGCTGGAACCAGCTCTTGGAGCGGCTCAAGCCAGACTGCCACGAAGCTGCATCACAAGAATGAGAGCGGTCGCGATGATGATGCGTCCACAACTGCGGCTACCGGGCCATCGATATCGAAGGACTGTTCCTTGCGACCGCTTTGGGAACAGCGCTGTGGTAGCACTATGATGAAATGCGATGGAACGCGCGAGCGCAGCTCAGAGCCGGACAATATCCGAGCGTGCCGCACGCTTCGGCTTCGCCCGAGGCATTCTGCGGGCTTGTGATTTGCGAGCCCCGCCCTTGCCTTTCGGTCTGTAACGCGTTACATCGTCACGCGTTACAGAGGAGAAGTCCGATGGCGGCGCCTGCCGAGAGGATGAAGATGATGCGGCAACGGCGGCGCGCCCGGGGCCTGCGCGAGTTGCGTCTCGTTGTCGCCGACGCCCGCTCGCGGGCGGTGCGACGGCGGGTGGCGAAGCAGGTCGCCGGCCTCGACCCAGATCGCGAGCGCGACACGCTGCAATGGATCGAATCTGTCTCCGAGTTCGACGCAGATGCGACGCGGTGAACTGGTGACCGTCGCCGCGGCTGGTGATTACGGCAAGCCCCGTCCGGCGGTCATCGTGCAGACTGACGCTTTTCCGGAGAGCCATGCTTCAGTGGTGGTCTGCCAGTTGACGTCCGATCTGGTGGACGCTCCGGATTTTCGCGTCACAATCGAGCCCAGCCCTGAAAATGGATTGCGGCTCAAATCGCAGATAATGGCCGACAAGCCGGTCACCATCAGACGCGAACGGATCGGGCAGAAGATCGGGCGCCTCAACAACCAGGACATGGCGCGGCTCGGAATTGCTTTGGCGTTTGTCTTGGGGCTCGCGGACTAGCGATGCTTTTGGTCCGGGCGACGGACAGCAAGACTCGAGCGCGGCTGCCGGCGGCTCGATGCGGTGATTTCCGACACCCGACAACGATATCGTACAAAATCGTAGAGTGGCGAGCCATTCAGAACAAACCTACGAACTCATACACAATTGAAATTGCTTGTGATTTTTCTACCCCCAATGGTTCGACGGCCGTCGCCGCCGACTTCGGCCTCACGCGCTGCCGTAGGGAATTTCAGCGCGCCTCACGACAGCGTGCCCCTTTCGCTCTGGGATGGTAGTATTGTCGTCGGGAGCCGTCGAAGCTTCGAGACCGAGGATTTCGCGTACGCACTCGATCGCGGCGTTCGAAGAGATGCACTCCAGAATCAAGCTGATGATCGCGGCTGCGGTCTGACGGCGCGGCAAATGGAGGACATTATGGCGCGTGACGACAAAGCCCGGGCAACTTTGATCCGGGATGCAGCGGGCAACGTGCAGCCGGGCAAGAGTCCCGGGCCTTTGCCGAGCCATTGTTCGGCTACACCAATATCGAGGACCTCGCCAATTACGATGCCGCCTCGCTTGCACTCCTGGCGGAGCAAGCCTGGGAACACGTGCAGCGGCGCACGGCAGGCAGCGCCGATATCCGCGTCGTCAACCCGATGATGCCGGACGGGCGCGAGATTTCCGTGCTCGAAATTCTCAACGACAACATGCCTTTCCTGTTCGATTCCACCATGGCGGAGCTCGCCGAGCAGGGCATCGAGGTCACCCTCGTCGCTCACCCGATCATCGCCGTGGAGCGCGATGACCAGGGCAAGCTGCTGCGTTTCTACGGTGAAGCGCTGCCCGAGGGAGCAAGGGCACGCGCGAAAGCCTGATTCATCTCCACATCACCCGCCTGGACGCCGATGCCGATCGCCAGAAGCTGATCGACGGCCTCACCAGGACGTTGAACGACGTCCGCGCCTGCGTTACCGACTGGCGCGCCATGCGTGACCGCGTCGAGGAAGCGATCAAGACTTTCTCTTCCAATCCGCCGCCGCTGCCGATCGACGAGGTCGCCGAAGCCAACCAGTTCCTGCAATGGCTGTGCGCGGACAATTTCACCTTCCTCGGCGTGCGCGAATATCGCTTCTCGCCCGACCGCGATGCGTCGGACGACATCACGACCGGCGAAGGCCTCGGCATTCTCCGCGATCCAGATTCGAAGGTCCTGCGCCGCGGCAGCGAAATGGTGGTGATGACCTCGGAAATTCGCGACTTCATGCGCGATCCGACCCTGCTGATCGTCATCAAGGCCAATGTCTCCAGCCGCGTCCATCGCCGCATCCGGATGGATTATGTGGGCATCAAGCTCTATACGCCCGACGGCCGGCTTGAGGGCGAATTGCGCGTCGTCGGCCTTTTCACCTCAGGCGCCTATACCCGCTCGGTACGACAGATCCCCTATGTCCGCCACAAGGTTTCGGGGTGCTCCAGCGCGCGGGTTTCGACCCGAGCGGTCATTCCGGCAAAGCGCTCATGCATATTCTCGAAGAATATCCGCGTGACGAACTGTTCCAGATCGACGTCGATACCCTCAACAATTTCGTCATAGAGATCCTGATCCTCTACGAGCGCCCCCGCGTCCGGGCGCTGGCGCGGGTAGACAAGTTCGATCGCTTCGTCTCCATCCTCACCTTCATTCCGCGCGAGAAATACGACACCGACGTCCGCACGCGCGTCGGTGCTTTCCTGGCGCAGGCCTACAAGGGGACCCTGTCCGCCTCCTACGTATCATTCCCTGAAGGGGCGCTTGCGCGCGTCCAGTACATCATCGGGCGCTATGAAGGCAAAACTCCCGTCGTCGAGCGCGCCACGCTCGAAGCCGGGATCAGCGCCATTGCCGCGACCTGGGCCGACAGGCTGAAGGCCGCGCTCACCACGTCGACCGATGGCATGCGGGCGCGCATGCTCACCAACCGATATGCCCAGGCCTTTAGCGGCGGCTATACCGAGGTGTTCGGCGCGAAACAGGCGATCACCGATATCGCCACCATCGAAAAGCTCACGCCAATGCGTCCGGTGGCGATTTCGGTTCACCGCGACGAAAGCGAGGGTGATCCCCGGCGCTTCGGACTGAAGGTGTTCTCGCACGGCGCCCCCTGTCGCTATCCTATCGCGTGCCCGTGATCGAGAATCACGGCCTGCGCGTGGTCAATGAACGCACCTATCAGATCGCGCCCCGCGCCATGCCGGCGCCTCCGCCGGTCTGGCTCCACGACATGACGATCGAGACCAGCGACGGCCAGCCGATTGCGATCAGCACGGAATTCAACCATCGCCTGGAAGCCTCGATCATGGCGGTGGTCCGCGATCGCGCCGAATCCGATGGATATAACACCCTGATCCTGCGCACCGCCCTGGGCTGGCGGGAAGTCTCGGCCATCCGGGCGCTGTCGCGCTACCTGCACCAGATCCGCGCTCCATTTACCCAGGACTATATGTGGGAGACCTTGCGCAAGAACGCCGCGATCACGGCCAGCCTCGTCGCGCTGTTCCAGACCCGCCTCGATCCGCGCCTCGCCTCAACGGATACCGAGCGCTCGGCGCGCGAGACGGCCCTGCTTGCCGAGATCGAGGAGCAGCTCAAATCCGTGGCCTCGCTCGATGAAGACCGCATCCTGCGCCGCTTCACCAATCTGGTGCAGGCAACCATCCGCACCAATCTGTGGCAGATCGGCGAGGATGGACATCCGCGTCCGGTGATCTCCTTCAAGTTCGACGCGCGCCGGATCGACGACTTGCCGGCTCCACGACCACTCTACGAGATCTTCGTCTATTCACCTCGTGTCGAAGGTATTCACCTGCGCTTCGGCAAGGTTGCTCGCGGTGGCTTGCGCTGGTCCGACCGGCCGCAGGATTTCCGCACTGAGATCCTGGGCCTCGTGAAGGCGCAGCAGGTCAAGAACGCCGTGATCGTGCCGGTCGGCGCCAAGGGCGGCTTCGTGCCCAAGCGGCTGCCGCCGCCTTCCAATCGCGACGCCTGGCTCGCGGAAGGCACCGAAGCCTATCGCATCTTCGTTCGCTCGCTGCTCGAACTCACCGACAATCTCGACGGCGACATCGTCGTGCCGCCCGAATCCACCGTGCGCCACGACGGCGACGACCCTACCTCGTCGTCGCAGCCGACAAGGGCACCGCCACCTTCTCCGACACCGCCAACGCGATCTCGGCCGAGAAGAAACATTGGCTCGGCGATGCCTTCGCTTCCGGCGGCAGCCAGGGCTACGACCACAAGAAGATGGGGATCACGGCGCGCGGCGCCTGGGAGGCGGTCAAGCGCCACTTCCGCGAGCTCGGCACCGATATTCAGACCATGCCGTTCACCGCGGTCGGCGTGGGCGACATGTCCGGCGACGTTTTCGGCAATGGCATGCTGCTCTCGCCGGCGACAAAGCTTGTAGCGGCTTTCGATCATCGCGACATCTTCATCGATCCCTCCCTGATCCTTCGATCAGCTTCGCTGAGCGCAAGCGCCTGTTCGACCTGCCGCGATCGAGCTGGCAGGACTACAACAAGTCGCTGATCTCGCAGGGCGGCGGCGTGTTCTCGCGCCAGCTCAAGGCGATCCCACTCGCTCCGGAAGTGCGCACCCTGCTCGATCTCGACAAGCCGCAAGCCACGCCTTTCGAGGTGATGACGGCGATCCTGAAGGCGCGCGCGGACCTCTTGTGGTTTGGCGGTATCGGCACCTATGTCCGCTGCTCCGGGGAAAGCGACGATCAGGCCGGCGACCGCGCCAACGATACGATCCGTATCACGGGTGGCGACGTGCGCGCCCGGGTGATCGGCGAAGGTGCCAATCTCGGCGTCACCCAGCGCGGCCGCATTGAAGCGGCGCAGAAGGGCGTCAAGCTGAACACCGATGCCATCGACAATTCGGCCGGCGTGAACACGTCCGACGTCGAGGTCAATATCAAGATCGCGATGGCGCGCCTCGAGCGCGAGGGACGCCTCAGCCCAGCCGACCGCAACAGCCTGCTTGCCGCGATGACCGACGAGGTCGGCGTGCTGGTGCTGCGCAACAACTATCTGCAGACGCTGGCGCTCTCGCTCGTCGAGCGCAAGGGCGTGGCCGAGACCGGCTTCCTCACCCGCCTGATGCAGTCGCTGGAGCTGCGCGGCTTGCTCAGTCGCACGGTGGAGTTCTTGCCCGACGACGCAGCGCTTACCGAGCGCACACGGCGCGGCCAGTTCCTGACGCGGCCCGAGCTTGCCGTGTTGCTCGCCTACGCCAAGCTAACCCTCTACGATGACCTGCTCGTCACCAGCGTGCCCGACGATCCCTATCTTGCCCGCGAACTATCCCAGTATTTTCCGCGCGAGGTTCAGGACAAATTCCCGACAGCGGTCGAATTCCATCGCCTGCGGCGGGAGATCATCGCGACTTGCCTCGCCAATGCGGTGATCAACCGCGGCGGCCCGGCCTGTGTCGTGCGCCTGATCGACGAGACGGACGCCGATATCGCGACCATCGTCATGGCCTACGTGGCGGTGGATGAATGCTACGGACTGAAGTGGCTCAATGACGCGATCGATGCACTCGATACCTGCATCGACGGGCAGGTGCAGCTGTCCCTCTACGCTTCTGTGCAGGACCTCCTGCTCTCCCGCATGGTCTGGTACGTGCGCAATGTCGATTTCAATGACGGGCTGGAGGCCGTCGTCGCGCGCTTCGGCCCGGCTATCCGCCAGATCGTCGCCGGGCTCGACACCACCCTGCCGCCGGACTTGCAGGCCGCACGTGCCAAGCGTCGGCAGGACCTGACCGATGCCGGTGTCCCGACCGGCCTCGCCGGCGAGCTCGCCGATCTCGACACCCTGGTCTCGGCACCTGACATCGTGACGGTTGCGGAGCGCACCACGCGCGCCATCGGCGATGCGGCGGCGACCTTCTTCGCCGCCGAGGCCAACTTCCGTCTCGACCGCATTATCGCCGCCGCGCGCAGCGTGCCGGCAAACGATTATTTCGAACGTATGGCCATCGATCGCGCCGTTGAGCAGATCGCTGGCGCCGAAAGAAGATTGGCCGCGGATATGCTGGCAACCGGACAGTCCGGCCAGCAGGCCGTCGAGACCTGGATCGCGGCTCACCCCGAAGCGACGCGCATCCGCCGCTCGGTCGAGGAGATTGGTGCCAGCGGCTTGACGCTCGCCAAGCTGACGGTGGCGGCGAACCTGCTAGGGGACTTGGTCAAAGCCTGAGGGCGCGCGAGGCAGCGATGTAAAACTCTGAAGTGCAATGCTAGCGCAGATTGTCAGCCGGCGAACGGAGGAATCCAATGATCCACGCTACTTGCCATACCGCCGATAATGTCCGCTGCATCGAGTTCGATGCCACACCCTGGTTCAGCGAGGCTGACGCTCCGAGCATTGTCGATTTGGCCCGACGAGGATGGGCCAGCACAGCGATTGCAGATTCCCTCGAGCGCCGACGAGGATACGAACGCTTGCACGACCTCGTTGAGTATGCGGCGAAACGACTGCAATCGGAATCCCTGGAGGACCCAACTTGGGAAACCTTCGAGTGCGTCGTCGATGGACCCGAGGCCATGGCGTGGCTCGAGAAAAATCGGCCCAACGTTGTGGCAAGGATTCCGTAGGCCACTGGAAGCGCAGCAACGGCGATGATTAATTGGCGGCATCGCAAACGAAGCGGAAATGGCGCGCCCGAAGAGATTCGAACTCCTGACCCCCAGATTCGTAGTCTGGTGCTCTATCCAGCTGAGCTACGGGCGCGTTTTCGCTTGTGCATTTGGGCTTTAAGGGGCCCGGATGCGTCCGAATAAGGTCCGGACGGCCGCGAAAGAGCGCTTTAGCTACCTGCTCCGGCCTTGCTTTGCAAGGTCCGCCTGACGGGATCTGCCCATCCATTTCGGATAGTAAATCGGCCGCAAACGGCCGCAAAACGCGGTCCAAGCCGCGCCTTACGCCAGCGCCCGCTCGTTGCGGACGCTCTGCAGTTCCACCGGGCGGTCGGGGATCGAGACCCGGAAGGTGGCGCCGATGGTGCCTTCGACCAGGCGGATGTCGCCGCCATGGGCGCGCACCAGTTCGGCGGCAATGGCGAGCCCCAGCCCGCTGCCGCCGAGGCGGCCGGAAGTCTGGAACGCCTCGAACAGGTGTTCGCGCGCCTTCGCCGGCACGCCGGGGCCGGTATCGGATACCTCGATGATCGCGACCGAGCCTTCGCGGCGGCCGGTGATGCGGATCTGCAAGGTTGCGGCATCGCCCTTGGCACTTTCCAGCGCCTGAGCCGCATTGCGCACCAGGTTGAGGAGCACGCGAAACAGCTGGTCCGGATCGGCGTCAATCGAGAGGGAGCGCTCGATCGCGCTGATCCATGTGATCGAGGCATCGGCGGCAAGGCCGGCGGATCTGCGCACCTCTGATACCACGGGTTCGACCAGAATCATCCGGCGGTCGGGCTCGGCCTCCTGCGCGCGGCCATAGGAAAGAGTCGACTGGCAGAAGTCGATGGCGCGCTCCAGCGAGCGCATCAGCTTCGGCGCAAAGCGCTGCACCCGCGGATCCGGCACGCTGGCGAGTTGATCCGACAGCAATTGCGAGGACGCCAGAAGATTGCGCAGATCGTGGTTGATCTTCGACACCGCGAGGCCGAGCGCGGCGAGCCGGCTCTTCTGCGAGAGCATCGAGACGAGGTCGCGCTGCATGTCGGACAATTCGCGCTCGGCGACCCCGATCTCGTCGCCGCGCTGGCTCGGCACGATGATGCGCGCCGCACTTTCCGGGTTTTCGTGGAAGCCGACGAGATTGGCGGTCAGCCGCCGCATCGGCCGCACGAACAGGTAATGCAGCGCCAGATAGACCAGCCCCGCGGCGAGCATCGCGATCCCCAGCGAGACCAGCAGCAGATTGCCGGAAAAGCGGTACATCGCCTGCCGCAACGGCTTTTCATCGACCACGACCTCGATGAATTGTGCGCCACCAGGCGCTGGCCCTACCACGCGAATGGTCTGGTTGCCGGTGTCCAGCATGGTCTCAAAGGACTCGACGATCGCGGACCACACCGTCAGGGTCCGCAGATCGATATCGCGGTCGATCGCCGCCGGCAGGTCTGCGCTGGCAAGCAGCCGGCGGTGCTGTCCCATCTTGATGGCGACCGCGCGGGCGCCGACGCTGGTCAGGATCTGCCGCGCCAGCGAATCCGGCACCATGCCAAGCGGCGCGGCATCCAGCACCAAGGCGGCAGTGTTGGCCGCCGCGAGGCGGTCGTTCAGCCGGTTGGTCCAGAAATTCGCGATCGAAGGCACGTAGATCATCAGGAGGGCGATCATCACGAGCGGGATCGTCAGCAGCAGCAGCTTGCCGGACAGGCCGAGCCGACGCGGGCCCGACGGCCGCGGCGCTTGAGGGGTCGACTGATCGTTGGTCGCTGACACGAACATCCGCCTTGATATCGCTGTGTTTGGAGCCCCGCCGGACTCAGGACCGGCGCTGGTCCTCACCCGTACACTGATTCCGAGGATGCGTTTGGGCCACCGAGCGGTCAAATTACCGATCGCTAATGTCCTGATGTTCCGATGGTTCAGGCACGCCGCCGTCCCGCCCCTAAAAACCCCGCGAAAACAGATATATTCGCCCCAATTGCGACGTTTCAAAGAACGGCAGATCCGGCTGCCCCCGACATTGACGAAAACAGGTCGCTCCCGTATAAGCCGCGCCAACTGTCCGCGATGGCCCGGTTCCACCGGGGGCGGCTCGTTTGGGCCGTAAATGGCCCTTTTCGAGCCGGCCCGCATCACCGGACGCATCTCAATCCAACAGGCAAATTGCCCGGTCAGCGGAGAACTACCCGTGAAGCGGACTTATCAACCCAGCAAACTGGTGCGCAAGCGCCGTCACGGCTTCCGCGCCCGCCTCGCCACCGCCGGCGGTCGCAAGGTTCTCGCCGCCCGCCGTGCGCGTGGCCGCAAGCGTCTGAGCGCCTGAGCCGGACCTTCCGGAGATTTCATTCATGGATCGGCTGAGGCAGCGGGCGGACTTTCTCGCCGTTGCCAATGGCACGCGGGCGAACAGCGCTGCCTTTGTGGTGCAGGGCGCCTCCGCGACGATGATGGCCCGATCCGGATCGGTTTCACGGTTACCAAAAAGAACGGTACCGCCACCGAACGCAATCGCATCCGGCGCCGGCTTCGCGAACTCGTGAAGCGGCTGGACGTCATATCCATGCGACCACACCATGATTATGTGCTGGTCGGCCGCCGGGCCGCGCTCACCCGCGACTTCGCAACCATGCTCGACGATCTCCGTTCGGCGCTGCATCGCCTCGACCGGCAGCCGAAACCGTTCGGCGGCACCAAGGCGTTTTCGAGCGAAGTGGATACCGGTTCGCGTGAAGAAAAACGCGTCCAAACGAAAAGTGAGGGCCTCGGGTCCGACGTCAGTCGGAACCGAAAGGACCCGCAGTCCGAATTGAATGGCGAGACCCGAGAACGATGACCGACAACCGCAACACCATCCTCGCCGTCATTCTGTCCGGCCTTGTGCTGATCGCGTGGCAGTATTTCTACAACATGCCGCAGATGGAGCGGCAGCGCGCGCAAACCCAGACCCAGGCCGAACTCGCCAAGCCGTCGCCGCAGACGGCGCCGGGATCGACCACGCCACAACCAGGCTCGGCGCCATCCACCACCACGCCCGCCGGCCAGCCGGGTGCGCCCGCGCCTGTCGTCGGCCGTAACGCCGCGATCGCGGCCTCACCCCGCATCAAGATCGAGACGCCGCGGGTTTCGGGCAGCATCGCGCTGAAGGGCGCGCGCATCGACGACCTGTCGCTGGAGAAATTCCGCGACACCGTCGATCCGAAGTCGCCCGCGATCGTGCTGTTCTCGCCTTCGAACACGGCTCATCCCTATTATGCCGAGTTCGGCTGGGTCGCGGCCTCGGGCTCGACGGCGCGGCTTCCCGACCGCGATACGGTGTGGCAGCAGGAGGGCTCGGGCGCGCTGTCGCCAAGCAACCCGGTGACGCTGAAATGGGATAATGGCGAAGGCCTCACCTTCCGCCGCACCATTGCGATCGACGATCGCTATCTCTTCACCATCAAGGACGACGTCACCAACGTCGGCAATGCGCCGGTCACGCTCTATCCGTTCGCCCTGATCTCCCGCCACGGCACGCCGGAGGTCTCGGGCTACTACATCCTGCATGAAGGCCTGATCGGCTATCTCGGCGAAAAGGGCCTGCAGGAACACGGCTACACGGCCGTCGCCGAGGCGCCCGTTCTGGGCAATGGCGGGCGGGGCTTCGAGTTTAATGTCACGAATGGCTGGCTCGGCATCACCGACAAGTATTGGGCTGCCGCGCTATTGCCCGACACGACGGCACGCCTCAAGGCCCGCTTCCTGGCCGAACCGGGCGCCAAAGTTCGTTATCAGGCCGACTACCTGCAGGATCCGCAGACCATTGCGATCGGCGGCACCGGCAGCACCAATGCGCGGTTGTTTGCGGGGGCCAAGGAAGCCGGCGTCGTCGGCATCAACTTTCCCTCGCCGGCCACGGCGGCTACAACAAGCAGCTCGACCTCAACCATTTCGATCTGTTGATCGACTGGGGCTGGTTCTATTTCATCACCAAGCCGATGTTCCTGTTGCTCGACTATTTCTTCCATCTGGTCGGCAATTTCGGCGTCTCCATTCTGCTGGTGACCGTGCTGATCAAGCTGGTGTTCTTCCCGCTCGCCAACAAATCCTACGAGTCGATGGCGAAGATGAAGTCGGTGCAGCCGCAATTGGCCGCGCTGAAGGAGCGCTACCCGGACGACCGGCAGAAGCAGCAGCAGGAGATGATGGAGATCTACCGCAAGGAGAAGATCAACCCGATCGCGGGCTGTCTTCCCATAGCGCTGCAGATTCCGGTGTTCTTCTCGCTCTACAAGGTGCTGTTCGTCACCATCGAGATGCGGCATGCGCCGTTCTACGGCTGGATCAAGGACCTTTCGGCGCCCGACCCGACTACGATCTTCAACCTGTTCGGGCTGATCCCGTTCGATCCGATCGCCGTGCTCGGTCCGGGTGTCGGCGCCTATCTGATGCTCGGCGTCTGGCCGATTGTCATGGGCATCACGATGTGGATTCAGATGAAGCTGAATCCGACGCCGCCGGATCCGACCCAGAAGATGATCTTCGACTGGATGCCGCTCATCTTCACCTTCATGCTGGCCTCGTTCCCGGCGGGACTCGTGATCTACTGGGCCTGGAACAACCTGCTCTCGGTGCTGCAGCAGAGCTACATCATGCGCAAGAACGGCGTGAAGGTGGAGCTGTTCGACAACATCAAGGCGACGTTCGCGCCCAAGAAGGCTGCCGAGAAGACGTGAGAGCTGCCGCACTTTCAGCGGTGAAAGCACTTTCTAACCGCGTCATGCCCGGCCTTGTGCCGGGCATCCACGTCTGTGCGGTGTTAGTGATAGAGAAAGACGTGGATGGCCGGGAGCGCAGACAAGTTTACGCAGTCTGCGCAAGGCAGACAGCTATGCCCGGCCATGACGATGTATCTGGGACCTTCGCATGAACGCTGACATCGATGCGAAGCTGATCGAGGAGGGCCGAAAACTCTTCGCCGGCGACTGGAAGTTCGTCTGGGCCTCGCCCTCGATCGAGACGCTGCCGCCGATGGCGGGCGTGGAAGTGGCGTTCGCCGGCCGCTCCAATGTCGGCAAATCGAGCCTGATCAATGCGCTCACCGGCCGCAACGCGCTGGCGCGCACCTCGCACACGCCGGGCCGCACCCAGGAACTGATCTTCTTCGACGGCCCGGACAAGGCAGGACTGCGGCTGGTCGACATGCCCGGCTACGGCTACGCTTCGGCGCCCAAGACCCAGGTCGCGTCCTGGACCAGGCTGATCCATCAATTCCTGCAGGGACGCGCCACGCTGGCGCGGGTCTATGTGCTGATCGACGCGCGCCACGGCATCAAGGATGTCGACCAGGACGTGCTGAAGACGCTGGATAAGTCCGCCGTGAGCTATCAGGTGGTGCTGACCAAGGCGGACCAGGTGAAGAAGGCCGAACTCGAAAAGACCATCGCCGAGACCATGGCGGCGCTCGCCAAGCATCCGGCGGCGTTTCCGGACGTGCTGGTAACTTCCTCGCGCTCCGGCGCCGGCATGCCGGAATTGCGCGCCGCGATGGTGCGCCTGTTGAACGAGCGCGCCGGATGAGCCGCGCCTGCCGCATCCTGATCGTGCTGGCCGCAGTCATGGGCGCCGACGGCGTCATGCTGGCGGCGGCTTCCGCGCATGGCGCCGACGCGTCGCGGCTGGCGTCGGCGTCGTCGATGCTGCTGTTTCATGCCACCGCGGTATTAGGTGCCGTTGCGCTGGCGGAGCGCGGCATCGTGCATGCGAAACTCGGGATCGCAGCGGCTTTCGGCTTCATTCTCGCGGCAAGCCTGTTCGCCGGCGACCTGACGCTGCGGCACTATGCGGGCCATGGGCTGTTTCCAATGGCCGCGCCGACCGGCGGGACGCTGCTGATCGCGAGCTGGCTGGCGCTGGCGGTAGCAGCCGCCTGGCCGAAGCGGGGTGACGCGCGGCATGCTTCCCTCTCCCTTCTTGCGGGAGAAGAAAGCAACTTTGCGCCCTGCCCGCCAATCGGATAGAACCCGCCCCGACATCCGGAATGGCGAGACCCGCTTCATGACATCTGCGCAAAATATCAGCCCGCTCGATCAGGCCCGCATCCTGTCGGAAGCGCTGCCGCATATGCAGCAGTATGACGAGGAAACCATCGTCATCAAATATGGCGGCCATGCCATGGGCGCCGAAGAAACCGCAAAAGCCTTTGCCCGCGACATCGTGCTTTTGGAGCAGACCGCGATCAATCCGGTGGTGGTGCATGGCGGCGGGCCGCAGATCGCGACCATGCTCAAGCGGCTCGGCATCCAGTCGGAATTCGCCGCAGGCCTGCGCATCACCGATGCCGCCACCATCGAGATCGTCGAGATGGTGCTGGCGGGGTCGGTCAACAAGCAGCTGGTCGGCTACATCAACGAAGCCGGCGGCAAGGCCGTAGGTTTGAGCGGTAAGGACGGCAACATGGTGAAGGCGTCGAAGACGTCGCGCACCATGGTCGATCCGGATTCGAACATCGAGAAAGCGATCGACCTCGGCTTCGTCGGCGACCCCGACAAGGTCGATCTGACGCTATTGAACCAGTTGATCGGACACGAGCTGATCCCGGTGCTGGCGCCGCTTGCGACCTCGCATGACGGCCACACGCTCAACGTCAACGCCGACACCTTTGCCGGCGCAGTGGCCGGCGCGCTGAAGGCCAAGCGGCTGCTGCTGCTGACCGACGTTCCCGGCGTGCTCGACAAGTCGAAAAAATTGATTCCGGAACTGTCGGTCAAGGACGCGCGAAAACTGATCGCCGACGGTACGATTTCCGGCGGCATGATCCCGAAGGTCGAGACCTGCATCTACGCGCTGGAACAGGGCGTGCAGGGTGTCGTGATCATCGACGGCAAGACGCAGCATGCGGTCTTACTCGAATTGTTCACCAATCAGGGCACCGGCACGCTGATCCACAAGTGACACACAAAGCGGCGACGCGAAGAGGGTTCGTCATGGCCGGGCTTGACCCGGCCATCCACGACTTGTTTGCTCCCGGCGGAAAGAAAGACGTGGATGCCCGGGTCAAGCCCGGGCATGACGAGTTGAGGACGAGACGTCCATCTCGTTCAACTCTGACACGCTTCCTGATGTCTCTGCCGGCTGCGCTAGTTTCATTCTTCGTTTCCTCCCTGCCCGCCTTTGCCGACCTGAAACTCTGCAACCGCATGAGCTATGTGGTCGAGGCGGCGATCGGCATCGACGACAAGTCGGCGACCGCGACGCGGGGCTGGTTCCGGATCGATCCGGCCGCCTGCCGCGTGGTGCTGCAGGGCGCGCTGACCGCGGACCGCATCCTGCTGAATGCGCGCGCACTGGGCGTCTACGGCGCGTCGCCGATCCCGCAGCACGGCAGCGATACGCTGTGCATCGCGCCTGAAAATTTCGTCATCGCCGCCGCCCGCCAGTGCCGCGGCAACCAGACGCCTGCGCCCTTCACCCAGATCACGCCGACGCGGACCGATGACGGCAACCTTGTCGCCTATCTCGCCGAGGATTCCGAATATGACGACGAGCAGGCGCGGCTGGCCGGCATCCAGCGGCTGCTGGTCATCGCGGGCTATGACGCCGCTCCGATCGACGGCGTCGACGGGCCGAAGACGCAAGGCGCGCTCTCGGCGTTCCTGAAGAGCCGCGGGCTGACGGCCGACATCGTGCAGTCGCAGAATTTCTTCACCACAATGGTCGAGGCCGTGCAAAAACCCTCCTCCTCGGGGCTGACCTGGTGCAACGACACGCCGCACAAGGTCATGGCCGCGGTCGCGACCGACGACGGCAAAGTGGTGACCAGCCGCGGCTGGTACCGTATCGATCCCGGCAAGTGCCTGCATCCCGACGTGATCGGCCAGCCCAAACAGGTCTACAGCTTTGCCGAAGCCGTCGATGGCGAAAACCGCGCCGTCAAATACCGGGACAGGCCGTTGAACTGGGGCGGCCCGAAAGAGCTCTGCACGCGCGAGAGCAAGTTCGAGATATCGGAACAGGGCGATTGCCGCACCCGCGGGCTTGCGGTGATCGGCTTTGCGCCGGTCGACATGAGTAGCGGCGGCAAGACGCTGCGATTTGCGATGCCGTGATGGAACGAGTTATGATGTCTCCCCGCCCCTTCAGCCACATCGACACCTGGGTGTTCGATCTCGACAACACGCTCTACCCGCATCACGTCAATCTGTGGCAGCAGGTCGACGCCCGGATCGGGGAATTCATCGCTGCGTTTCTCAAGATCTCCGCGGAAGAAGCCCGCGTGATCCAGAAGGATTATTACCGCCGCTACGGCACCAGCATGCGCGGCATGATGACCGAGCACGGCGTGCACGCCGACGATTATCTGGCTTACGTGCACAAGATCGATCATTCGCCGCTGGAGCCGAACCCGGCGATGGGCGCGGCGATCGCGAAACTTCCGGGTCGCAAGCTGATCCTGACCAACGGCTCGACCGACCATGCCGGCGCGGTGCTGGCGCGGCTCGGCATCGGCGAGCATTTCGAGGCGGTGTTCGACATCATCGCTGCCGAACTGGAGCCGAAGCCGGCGCCGCAGACTTACGACAGATTCCTGCGCGTCCATGGCGTCGATCCCCTGAGGTCGGCGATGTTCGAGGATCTCGCCCGCAACCTCGTGGTGCCGCACCAGCTCGGCATGACCACGGTGCTGGTGGTGCCCGACGGCGCCAAGGAAGTGGTGCGCGAGGACTGGGAGTTGGAGGGCCGCGATGCGGCTTACGTCGATCATGTGACGGATGATCTGACGGGGTTTTTGCAGAAGCTGAGCGCCGCGTAGCCCGGATGGAGCGCAGCGTAATCCGGGGACGGTCTCGCAACTGGTGAACTATCCCGGATTGCGCTGCGCTCCATCCGAGCTACGAGACCTTCACGGACGACATCCTGCCTTGACTCTCACTGTCCAAGTCCCGAAAAAGCCCGTCAACTTCGCCCGAAATCCTGAGGAATCCCGATGTCCCTGTCCGCACTCGAGATCCACCGTCAACGCCGCCTTCGATGCCCGCGACGGCATTTTGACTTCGACCAAGGGCGAGGTGCGCGAGGCCGTGGATCACGCGCTCGAGCTGCTCGACAAGGGCGAGGCGCGCGTGGCCGAGCGCGAGACTAACGGCAAGTGGAAGGTCAATCAGTGGCTGAAGAAGGCGGTGCTGCTGTCGTTCCGCCTCAACGACATGAGCGCGATCCCCGGCGGGCCGGGCAAGGCGTCGTGGTGGGACAAGGTGCCGTCGAAGTTCGAGGGCTGGGGCGAGAACCGCTTTCGCGATGCAGGATTCCGCGCGGTGCCCGGCGCGATCGTGCGCCGCTCGGCCTTCATCGCCCGCAACGTCGTGCTGATGCCGTCTTTCGTGAATCTCGGCGCCTATGTCGATGAAGCGACCATGATCGACACCTGGTCGACGGTTGGAAGCTGCGCGCAGATCGGCAAGCGCGTGCATATTTCGGGCGGCGTCGGCATCGGCGGCGTGCTGGAGCCGCTTCAGGCGGAACCCGTGATCATCGAGGACGATTGCTTCATCGGCGCGCGCAGCGAAGTCGCCGAGGGCGTGATCGTGCGCAAGGGCGCCGTGCTGTCGATGGGCGTGTTCCTCGGCGCCTCCACCAAGATCGTCGACCGCGAAACCGGCGAAACCTTCATTGGCGAGGTTCCGGAATATTCGGTCGTGGTTCCCGGCGCGCTGCCCGGCAAGCCCTTGAAGAACGGCCAGCCCGGGCCGTCAACGGCCTGCGCCGTGATCGTCAAGCGCGTCGACGAGCGCACCCGCGCCAAGACCAGCATCAACGAGCTGCTGCGGGATTGATCGAACCGGGGACTTTTCCACGCGACTAACGTACCGGACCCGCGGGCTTCCGCCGCGGCCGGAGCGTTGCGCATGGACTGGACCTGGTACCTGTTCCGATTTGACGGCCGCATCAACCGCGCCAAATTGTGGCTCGCGATGGTGGTCCTGTTGGGCTTGATGATGTCTGTGGGGGCGGTGATCGTTGCGGTCCACAGCCTGTTCGGCGGCCCCGCATCCTTCCATTTCGGCGCCGCCGACCTCTTCAAGCTGGTGGATTCCGACGCGTATCGATCGCTGACATTAACTGACCTCCCCAGGCTCCTGATCAAGCTGTTCGGCACGTCGCTGCTCATGTGGGTCTATTTCGCGACCTCTATCAAGCGGCTGCATGACCGCGACAAGAGCGGCTGGTGGATGGTGCCGTTCTTCGCGGTGCCCGGCCTCTACAACCAGTTCGCGGACCGGCTCCCCGATTCCTATCTGACGCTTCCGCTTGGCTTGCTCGCAGGCATTCTCTGCCTGTGGGGCTTCATCGAAATGTACTGTTTGAAGGGCTCGCGGAAGACCAACCGGTTCGGCGCCGATCCGCTGACGCCGCCGCCCCCACGTGACACGCAACCGCACTGGGACCAGCAGAGCGAGATCGAAATGGTGCCGCACAAGGCTGGCCCGCCGCCGGTTTGGCGTGTTAAGCCGGGGTATGAATGACGCCGTTACCATTACCCGCGACCTCGTCCGCTGCCCGTCTGTCACCCCTGCCGATGCCGGTGCGCTCGGCGTCCTCGAGCGCCTGCTGAAAGACGCCGGCTTCGAGGTGCATCGGGTGACCTTCGGCGAGCCCGGCACATCAGATATCGACAACCTCTACGCCCGCATCGGCGACGGCGCCCCGCACATCACCTTTGCCGGCCACACCGACGTGGTGCCGGCCGGCGACGAGACTGCGTGGACGCACGGCGCATTCTCGGGCGAGGTCAGGGACGGCTTCCTGTATGGCCGAGGCGCCGTCGACATGAAGGGCGGCATCGCCTGTAGCGTCGCCGCGGTGCTCGACTATCTGAAAGACAATGGCGGCAAGCCGCAAAAAAATGGCGGAGGTTCGATCTCGTTTTTGATCACCGGGGATGAGGAAGACATTTCCGTCAACGGCACCATCAAGCTTTTGAAGTGGTGCGCCGAGCGTGGCGAGAAATTCGATCATTGCGTGCTCGGCGAGCCCTCGAATGTCGAAGTGCTCGGCGATTGCATCAAGATCGGCCGCCGCGGCTCGCAATCCGGCACGCTCTATGTCGATGGCGTGCAGGGCCACGTCGCCTATCCGCACCGCGCCGCCAATCCAGTGCCGGATATTTCGCGGCTGATCGTTGCGCTCTCGGACGAGCCGCTCGACCACGGCAGCGCACAGTTTCAGGCCTCCAATCTCGAATTCACTTCCGTCGATGTCGGCAACACCGCGAGCAATGTGATCCCGGGACAGGCTCGGGCGAAATTCAACATCCGCTTCAACGACAACCACACCCAGGAAACGCTGCGCGCGCTGGTCGAGGAACGGCTGGCGAAGGCCTGCGGCAACCGCATCCGCGCCCGCGTCGCGTGGGAATATTCCAACTCCAACGTGTTCGTGACAAAACCCGGGGCCTTCACTGATTTGGCCGTCAGCGCGATCGAGGAAGTCACGGGGCGCAAGCCGGAGCTCTCGACCTCCGGAGGCACGTCGGACGCACGCTTCATTTCGAGCTACTGCCCGGTGATCGAGTTCGGCCTGGTCGGCCAGACCATGCACCAGATCGACGAGCGCACGCCGGTGTCGGATCTGGAAAAGTTGACGAAGATCTATCGCGGCGTGCTGGAGAGGTATTTTGGGTAGCTCACCGCCGTCATCGTCCGCGAAGGCGGACGATCCAGTACGCCGCGGCGTCTCCGTTCATCCGCTGAAGCCGCGGCGTACCGGATACCGCCTTCGCGGGGTACGACGAAACTACGGAGGGCCGGCTATTCCCGCGTAAAGGTCGTCCCAGTTTGGATTGTGTTCCTCGATCAAACGGACTTTCCACGCGCGATTCCACTTCTTCAACCGCTTCTCGCGCTTGATGGCATTTTCGGCATCGTCGAACTGCTCGAAGTACACCAACCTGACAACATTGTATTTCTCGGTGAAGCTCTCCACTACCTTCAACCGATGCTCGGCAACGCGACGAATAAGATCGCTGGTCACTCCGATGTAGAGCGTTCCGCCGATCTTGCTTGCGAGGATGTAGACGTAGAAGTGTCTAGGGCGCATGCCGCAAGTTTCGGAGCACTGGATCGCCCGGTCAAGCCAAGACGTTTGTTCCGCCGTCATCGTCCGCGAAGGCGGACGATCCAGCACGCCGTGACGTCTCGATTCAATCGCTAGGGTGCGGCGTACTGGATACCCCGCCTTCGCGGGGTATGACGATGGGGTGCGGAGGCCGCGCGCAGGCGACTAATATTCCACCCGCACCAGATACAATCCCTCCGGCGGCGCGACCGGGCCGCAGGCGGCGCGGCTGCGGGCGTCGAGCGCCTTCTGCAGATCGTCGGCGTTCCAGCGGCCCTCGCCGACCCAGACCAGCGAGCCCACCATCGAGCGCACCTGGCTGTGCAGGAACGAGCGCGCCGAGGTGATGATGTTGACGGCGTCGCCCTGCCTGATCACGTCGAGCTGGTCGAGCGTCTTCTCCGGCGACTTCGCCTGACATTCGGTGTCGCGAAACGTGGTGAAATCGAATTTGCCGACCAGCCGCTGCGCGGCCTCATGCATCGCATCGGTGTCAAGCGGCCGCGGCAGCCGCCAGACCTTGCCGATGTCGAGCGCGAGATTGGCCCGGCGATTGGATATTCGATAGAGGTAATGCCGCTTCTTGGCCGAGAAACGTGCCTCGAACGTATCGGGCACGATCTCCGCCGACAGCACGCCGATCGGATGCGGCCGAAGATGCGCATTCAGCCCGTCGCGGAAGCGGCCCGGCACGAAATGTTTGGCGATATCGCAATGCGCGACCTGGCCCAGCGCGTGCACCCCGGCGTCGGTGCGGCCGGCGCCATGCACGCGCACCCGCTCGCCGCAGATCGCCTTGACCGCATCTTCCAGCGCGCCCTGCACCGAGGCGCCATTTTCCTGCAGTTGCCAGCCGCAGAACGGGCTGCCGTCATATTCGATGATGAGTTTGTAGCGGGGCATCAGCCGAGCCGCGCCGGCGGTTTGAGCGGCGTGCCGCGCAAAACTCCGCCGCCTTCATCGGCGCCTTCCCGGCACGCTGCAGTTCCAGAATGCGGATCGCGCCCTCGCCGCAGGCCACTGCCAGGCGATCGTCGAGTACCTCGCCTGGTGTGCCGGAGCCATTTGCCGGCTCGCAGCGCAGGACCTTGATGCGGGCCGGCTCGCCGTCGGTGACGATTTCGCACCAGGCACCGGGAAACGGCGACAGGCCATGAATATGCCGCAGCACTTCTCGCGCCGGCCGCTGCCAGCCGATCCGCGCCTCGCCCTTCTCGATCTTGGCGGCGTAGGTCACGCCGTCGTCGATCTGCTTGCTGAGCTGCAGTTTGCCACGTTCCAGCGCGCCCATCGCGCGTACCATCAGGTCGGCGCCGAGCGGCGCCAGCGCGTCGTGCAGGTCGGCCGCGGTCATGGTGTCCGTGATCGCCAGCCGCTCGGCCATCGCGACGTCGCCGGTATCGAGGCCTGTATCCATCTTCATCACCATCACGCCGCTCTCGGCGTCGCCTGCCATGATGGCGCGGTTGATTGGGGCGGCGCCGCGCCAGCGCGGCAAAAGCGAAGCGTGCAGATTGAAGCAGCCGAGCGGCGGCGCATCCAGAATGGCCTGCGGCAGGATCATGCCGTAGGCGACGACGACCGCCGCATCGGCATTGTGCGCGCGAAATTCCTCCAGCGCTTCCGGCGTCTTGAGCGTGGTCGGCGTCAGCACAGGAATCCCAAGCCGCCGCGCTTCCTGCTCCACGGGCGTCGGCTGCAGCTTCATGCCCCGCCCGGCCGGCTTCGGCGCGCGGGTGTAGACGGCCGCGACCTCATGGCCGTGGGCCACGAGTTCCAGCAGCGTCGGCACCGCGAAATCGGGCGTGCCCATGAAGATCAGACGGAGTGGCATTGTGAGAGATTACCTGCGACGATCGTAGTTTAATCGTCATGGCCGGGCTTGTCCCGGCCATCCACGTTCTTTGTGCCCGTGAGAAAGACGTGGATGCCCGGGTCAAGCCCGGGCATGACGGTGGAGAGAGGGCGGGCTCATTCCGCCGCGCGCTTGGCCGCTTTCGTAAACTTCTTCATCACGCGGTCGCGTTTCAGCTTCGACAGATAGTCGACGAACAGCACGCCGTTGAGGTGGTCGATCTCGTGCTGGATGCAGGTGGCGAACAGGCCGTCGGCGTCTTCCTCGTGCACCTTGCCGTCGAGATCGGTGAAGCGGATGCGCACCTGCGCGGGGCGCTCGACCTCCTCGTAATATTCGGGGATCGAGAGACAGCCCTCCTCGTAGACCGACAATTCCTCCGAGGAGAAGATGATTTCCGGATTGATGAAGACCCGCGGCTGCGGCCTGGTTTCGCCGTCCTCGGTCTTCTTGGCGAGGTCCATGGTGATCAGCCGCAGGGGTTGCGCGACCTGGATCGCCGCCAGGCCAATGCCGGGGGCGTCGTACATGGTCTCGAACATGTCGTCGGCGAGCTTGCGGATCTCCGTCGTCACCTTCTCGATGGGTTTGGAGACCAGCCGGAGCTGCTTGTCCGGCAGGATGATGATTTCTCTTATGGCCATAGCGCGCGATTTAAGCTGCTGATTTGCCGGGGTCAATGCGCCGGAGACCCCGTTAAGACGGCCTTAACCATGATTTTTAACGGCGCGTTAACCACGAAAATTAACCCACCATTTACCATGATTGTTCCCTCTTCGTTCGCGAAAGCCGGCGAATCGGGCTACAAGTCGCGCATGAACGAAATTCTTTTCATCGTCGGCGACCTGCCGATCCACGTGGGCGAAGCGCTGGCAGGCTTCGGCGCGCTCGCGTTGGTGCTGCTGCTGGCGATTGCCATCGTCATCGCCCGCTCCGGCCGCCGTGGCGCGGAACTGGCGATGGCGCAGGCGATCCGCGCCGACGAGCTGGAAGAGCGCTTGAGCCAGATGCTGCGGGCGCAGAGCGAGTCCACCGGCCGGGTCGACGCCATGGCGCAGGCGCTGGTGGGCCGCCAGTCCGAGATGACGCGCGCAGTCAACGAGCGGCTGGATTCGGTGACGCACCGCGTCGGCCAGTCGATGGAGGCGACCACGCGCCACACCATGGACAGCTTGCGCGTGCTGCATGAACGGCTCGGCATCATCGACAACGCGCACAAGAATCTCACCGACCTGACCTCGCAGGTGACGACCTTGCGCGACGTGCTCGCCAACAAGCAATCGCGCGGCGCGTTCGGCCAGGCGCGGATGGAAGCGATCGTGCAGGACGGCATGCCGCAGGGCTCCTACGCGTTCCAGCACACGCTCTCGACCGGGAAGCGGCCGGATTGCGTGGTGTTCCTGCCCGACCAGCGGCCGCTATGCATCGACGCGAAATTTCCGCTGGAAGCGATGACCGCGCTGCACGATGCGCGCAGCGACGAGGAAAAGAAATTCGCCACGCAGCGGCTGCGCAACGACGTGATGAAGCACGTCAATGATATCGCCGAGAAATATCTGATTACCGGCGAGACCCAGGACACCGCGCTGATGTTCGTACCGTCGGAATCGGTCTATGCCGAAATCCATGACGGCTTCGACGACGTGATCCAAAAGGCCTACCGCGCCCGCGTCGTGCTGGTGTCGCCCTCGCTTCTGATGCTGGCGATCCAGGTGATGCAGCAGATCCTGAAAGACGCCCGGATGCGCGACGCTGCCGACCAGATCCGCACCGAAGTACTCAATCTCGGCGACGACCTCGGGCGTCTACGGGATCGCGTGCTGAAGCTGCAGAAGCACTTTGGCGACGTCAACGAGGATGTCCGACAGATCCTCATCTCCGCCGACAAGATCGAAAAGCGTGCAGGCCGGATCGAGGAACTCGATTTCAGCAAGACCGACGCGCCGGTCGAAGCGCCGCGCGCGGTCAAAAGCGCGACGCCGGAACTGTTCCCCCTGCCGCGCAAGCTGCAGGCGGGGAGTAGGCTTGTTATTGCGAAGCTACACTCCACTGTCATCACCCGACTTCAAGCCGGGCGATGACAGTCTTTTCCTGTCAGAATCTGCTAACACCTCCCCATGATCGCACCTGAAGCCGCTCCCCGACATCAGCCACGCCGACGCCCTCACCGTCCTGGCGCGAGGGCTGGGCCGTCTATCTTCAGCCGCGCGTGCTGATCGTGCTGATGCTCGGCTTTTCGTCCGGCCTGCCGCTGGCGCTATCGGGATCGACGCTATTGGTATGGATGCGGGAATCCGGCGTCGATCTCGGCACCATCGGACTGTTTGCGCTGGTCGGCACGCCCTACACGCTGAAATTTATCTGGGCGCCACTGGTCGATGCACTGCACGTGCCGTTTTTCACGCGCGCCTTCGGCCGAAGGCGTGGCTGGCTGGTGTTCTCGCAACTGCTCCTGATCGGTGCGATCCTGCTGCTGGCGCTGACCGACCCGGCGCGCTCGCCGTTGTTCGTCGCGCTCGGCGCGCTGTTGGTCGCAACGATGTCATCGACCCAGGACATCGTGGTCGATGCGTTCCGCGTCGAAAGCTTGCCCGAGAGCGAACAGGCCGCCGGCATGGCCTCCTATGTCGCGGCCTACCGGATCGGCTTGCTGGTATCGACCGCCGGCGTTCTATTCCTGGTGAGCGCATTCGAAAGCACCGGCATCGGACGTCACGCAGCCTGGATGTGGGGCTATGTTGCCATGGCCGCCTTGGTGCTGATCGGCACCGTCACCGCGCTGGCCGCAACCGAGCCGGAACAATCGGTGCGTGCGGAGGCCAAGACCCGCGGCGAGGCAGCTTTCTCGCGCGTCATGCATGCGGCCATCGGGGCGTTCTCCGAATTTCTCGCCCGCAAGTATGCCTGGGTGGCGCTGGCCTTCGTGGTGCTGTTCAAATTCACCGACGCGTTTTCCGGCACGATGACCGCGCCGTTCGTGATCGACCTCGGCTTCACCCGCAACGACTACGCCGCCATCGTCAAGGGCGTCGGCCTCATCGCGACCCTGATCGGCGGTTTTGCCGGCGGCTATCTGGCGCGGCGCTATTCGCTGGTCGCCAGCCTGTGGATCGGCGGCGTGCTGCAGGCGGTCTCCAACCTGGTGTTCGCGTGGCTCGCCTATGTTGGCGTCAATCAATGGGCGCTGGCGGCCGCTATCTCGGCGGAGAACTTCACCGGTGCGATCGGTACCGTGATCTTCGTCGCCTATCTCTCGGCCTTGTGCCAGAATCCGCTGCACACCGCGACCCAATACGCGCTGCTCACGGCGCTCGCCGCAGTCGGGCGCACCTACCTGTCGTCCGGCGCCGGCTATGTGGCGGAGACGACGGGCTGGCCGCTGTTCTTCGTGATCTCCGTCTTGGTCGCGATCCCAAGCCTGATTCTAATGGCATGGCTGCAGCGGCGCGGGCATTTCGAGGCGGTGGGACAGGTGAAGGTTTAGTTGCGTACTATCCGCGTCATGCCCGGGCCTGTCCCGGGCATCCACGTCTTACTTCAGCGAAGGGCGAAGGCGTGGATGGCCGGGTCAAGCCCGGCCATGACGATGAAACGCAATGCGCACACTCAATGCTTCGTCACCACGCTCCATTTGGTGATCACGGCTTCGCTCATCTGCCCGGCGTCCTGCGCACAGGCGACTTCGTCGACCTTGACGGAAATTTCCTTGCCGATGAAATTTTTCAGTTGCGCGGCCTGGGCGTCGCTGCTGGTGACGAGCTGGAACGTCTCAGGTCCGGTTTCGAGATTGCACAGCCCGTTCGGCGGCGGCAGCCGGCGTGGTTCGCTGGTGATCTGGTAGGTCGCGGCGCGCTTGCTTTTCTTGCCGCCCTTCATGGCGTTGAGTTCGCCGGACAGGACGTCGCCGGCGTTGATCGGCTTGCCGGGCTTCGGCGCCGGCTCGGCCTGCTGCGCCCAGGCGGAAGGCGCAACCAGGGCTGCGGCCATGATGATGACCGCAAAGCGGGAGCGTTTGCCGAATCGTGGTTTCGTCATGTCGATCAGTTCCGTTGATGTGGGTTAGAACAGCGTTCGCTGCCGCATGGCAGCCGATAGCGTACCTTCGTCGAGATAATCAAGTTCGCCGCCGACCGGTACACCGTGGGCAAGCCGGGTCACCTTGACGTTGGCGTCCTGCAGGAGATCGGTGATGTAATGGGCGGTGGTCTGGCCATCAACTGTTGCGTTCAGCGCCAGAACGATTTCGCTGACTTGTGATTCGTGCGCGCGGGCCACCAGCGCGTCGATGGTCAGATCCTGCGGACCGACGCCGTCGAGTGGCGACAATGTGGCGCCGAGCACGTGATAGCGGCCGTTGGTCGCATTCGCCCGTTCCAGCGCCCAGAGATCGGCGACGTCGGCGACCACGACAATGGTCGAGGGATCACGGCGCGGGTCGGTGCACACTGTGCAGGGATTTTGCGTGTCGATATTGCCGCAGGTCTTGCAGACCTGGATCTTGTCGATTGCGACCTGGAGCGCGCCGGCCAGCGGCGTCATCAGCGCCTCGCGCTTCTTGATCAGATGCAGCGCCGCACGCCGCGCCGAGCGCGGCCCCAGCCCCGGCAGGCGCGCCAGAAGCTGGATCAGGCGTTCGATTTCAGGGCCGGCAACGCTTGCTGCCATTTCAGCCGAGACCGAGAAGTCCGGGCGGTAGCCCAAGCCCGCCGGTCAGCGCCTGCATCTTTTCCATCGCCGCGGTTTCCGCCTTGCGCCGCGCGTCGTTATGCGCGGTCACCAGCAGATCCTCGAGCACTTCGCGCTCCTCGGCCTTCATCAGCGACGGGTCGATCTTGACGCCCTTCACTTCCATCTTCGCGGTCATGCGCACGGCAACCAGCCCGCCGCCGGAAATGCCCTCGACCTCGAGATTGCCGAGCTCTTCCTGCATCGCCTGCATCTTGGATTGCAGTTCCGCCGCCTGCTTCATCATGCCGAGAAAATCAGCCATTCATCCGTCCTCTCGAGAGTCCGATCAGTCGTCGTCGCCGTCGGAAGTCTCGTTCAACTCTTCACCGTTAATATTGGATTCCGGCGGCTCGGCGGCAAGCCGGCGCACCTCGACCACCTTGGCGCCGGGAAACCGCGCCAGCACCTCTTGCACGCGTGGATCGGCCTCCGCGGCGCGGGCGTGCTCGTTCCGCGCCTGCTCATTCTGCGAGCGCAGGGTCGGCTGGCCGGCCTCGTTGGAAACGATCACAGTCCAGCGCCGCCCGGTCCACAATTCCAGCTTGCGCGAGAGGTCGTTGACCAGCCCCCGCGCCGCATGGCGCTCCAGCGCCACCTCCAGCCGTCCGTCTTCGAAGCGAACGAGGCGCATATCGGATTCCAGCGCCGTCTTGGTCAGGATATCGCGTTTCTCGCCGGCGAGGGCTACGAGTTGCGGAAAAGTGGTGATCCGCAGGACGGGCGCAGACTCGGTTTGGGCCGACGGCGCCACCATTTGCGGCCGCGCGGACGCTTCCGCGCCGGAGCAGGGCGAGGCAGGCGTCCGCATCGGCGAAGCGGCAGACATTGAAGATACCGGTGCGGAAGATACCGGTGCGGTGGGCGCAGCCCGCGATGGTGCCGCGCCGCCGGAGGCAATTTGTGATCCGCCGCCGTTCTGGTCGAGCATCCGGATCGCCTCGTCCGGCGTCGGCAAATCGGCGACATAGGCGATGCGGACCAGCACCATTTCCGCGGCTGCCGCCGGCCGAGTCGCGGTCTGCACCTCGGTGATGCCCTTGAGCAGCATCTGCCACATCCGCGACAGCACCCGCATCGACAATTTTGCGGCGAATTCGCGGGCACGGACGCGCTCGGTCTCGCCGAACGCGACGTTGTCGGCGGTGGCGGGAACGATCTTCACGCGGGTGACGAAATTGACGAATTCGGCGAGGTCGGACAGCACCACGACCGGATCGGCGCCGACGTCATACTGCGAACGGAATTCGCCAAAGGCGCTGGCGATATCGCCGCGCGCCAGATGCTCAAACAGGTCGATCACGCGGGTGCGGTCGGCAAGCCCCAGCATCTGCCGCACCGCGTCGGCACGGACAAGGCCCGCCGCGTGCGCAATCGCCTGATCGAACAGCGACAACGGATCGCGCACCGAGCCTTCCGCGGCGCGCGCGATGATGCCGAGCGCCTCGGGCTCGACTTCAACACCTTCCTTCGCGGCAATGCTACCGAGATGGTTCATCAGCACATCCGCCTCGACCCGGCGGAGATCAAAACGCTGGCAGCGCGACAGCACGGTGACCGGGACTTTGCGGATTTCCGTGGTGGCAAACACGAATTTGGCGTGCTCGGGCGGCTCCTCCAGCGTCTTCAGGAAGGCGTTGAAGGCCGCCGTCGACAGCATGTGGACTTCGTCGATGATGTAGACCTTGTAGCGGGCGCTGGCCGGCGCGTAGCGCACGCTGTCGTTGATCTGGCGGACGTCGTCGACGCCGGTATGGGACGCCGCGTCCATTTCCAGCACATCCATGTGCCGGCTTTCCATGATCGCCTGGCAGTGCACGCCGAGGTCAGGCATGTGGATGGTCGGCCCCTTCACCGAACCATCAGGCTTTTCGTAGTTCAGCGCGCGGGCGAGAATCCGCGCCGTGGTGGTTTTACCGACCCCGCGGACGCCGGTCAGGATCCAGGCCTGCGGAATCCGGCCGGTTTCGAACGCGTTCGAAACGGTGCGGACCATCGCCTCCTGGCCGATCAGGTCGTCAAAACTGGACGGGCGGTATTTTCGTGCCAGCACCCGGTAGGGCTTGGCCGTCTCGCCCTGGCCGCCGAGGCCAAAGCCGCTCTGGCCGGCGCCGTCTGACTTGTCGGGGGAGCGCCAGCATCACTCATCGGTCGATCCGCAATTGATTGTCTCTCGGAGCCGGCTTGCGGAAAGGAACGAAAGGCGCGGACTTTTTCGCCCTCCTTGCGCGATTCGCTCGAAAAACAGGTAGGAGACTGACGAGCGACCCGATCCGGACCTCGTTAGGGCTGCTTCCTTCCGGACCTGACCCGGTTGGCGAGTGGCTCGTCCACCGCCAATCTCCCGGTCCTTATTTGGGGCCAAAAGGGCCGGAAAGCAAGCGGGGTTGGCACGGGTTTCCGGGGCTTGTGCGCAAACCGGGAAAGGCATTAGTTGCCGTTATGGCCGGGCTTGTCCCGGCCATCCACGTCTTTCTGATTGTGGAACAAAAGGAAGACTTGGATGCCCGGCACAAGGCCGGGCATGACGAGGAAATATGCATGCCCTCTGACGCCTCCGCCTGGTCGCTGCATTCCCAGCTCAAAAAGGACACGATCGACATCGGCGACCTGCCGCTGTGCAAGGTGCTGGTCATCAAGGATGCGCATTACCCGTGGCTGTTGCTGGTGCCGCGCCGGAAGGGTGCGGTGGAAATCATCGACCTCGACGAGGTCGAGCAGGCGCAGTTGATGACGGAAGTCTCCCGGGTCTCACGCGCGCTGAAAGAGGTCACCAGATGCGACAAGCTCAATGTCGCGGCGCTGGGCAATCTGGTGCCGCAGTTGCATGTCCACGTCATCGCGCGGCGCACCAGCGACGCGGCCTGGCCGCGCCCGGTCTGGGGCGTGATGCCGCCGCTGGCGCATAACGCCGAGGAAGTACAGAATTTCATCAACGCGCTTCGCCGCAAGATCTGGTTGGGTTGAACCGATGTCCGCATTCGACAAATATCCGCTGGGAAAGCCCGCTTTCGTTACCCACATTCTGGATCGCGCCGCGCATCTGCGCACCAATGACGAAAAACTGTTCGCGCTGGAGGGCCAGCGCAACGCCGGCGCCTATGTGATCTACCGCGACTCGCTTCTGGTGAGGCAGGAGGCGGATGGACCGCGCGTGCTGCTCGGCCTCGAAGAGGCGGTGAAGCTCGGCGCCAATCCTGGCACGATCTTTTTGGGGCTGCGCGACGGCGCGCCTGTTTTCGGCATGGGCATTTCGGCCGCGGCTGTCGAGAAGCTGATGACGCGCGACGACGTCGCCGTGACCGAGCTGCGCGGCATGGCCATGCAGGGCACGGTGCCGCCGGAACAGCTCTCCGCTATCGCCATGGCCAAATCGATGGTGACCTGGCACCAGCGCCACGGCTATTGCGCCAATTGCGGCACGCGCACGGCGATGAAGGACGGCGGCTGGAAGCGCGAGTGCCCGAGCTGCAAGGCCGAGCATTTTCCGCGTACCGATCCGGTCGTGATCATGCTGGTCACGCATGGTGAAAAATGCCTGCTCGGCCGGCAGAAGCAGTTTTTGCCCGGGATGTGGTCGTGTCTGGCCGGCTTTGTCGAAGCCGCGGAGACCATCGAGGACGCGGTCCGCCGCGAGATTTTCGAGGAATCCGGCATCCGTTGCACCGACGTGAGCTATTACATGACGCAGCCATGGCCATATCCGTCATCGCTGATGATCGGCTGCGCCGCGCGGGCGCTCAACGAGGATATCGTGGTGGACCGCACCGAGCTCGAGGATGCGCGCTGGTTCGATCGCGACGAGGTCGCCCTGATGCACCGGCGCGAACATCCTGACGGCTTATTTGCGGCGCATCCGTTTGCGATTGCGCATCATCTCATCGGACGCTGGGTGCATGACGGAAAAGAGAGCGGTGCATAGCGGGAACCGTCCATGGACCAGTCGATTAACTCGGGATCTTGGTTCCGACTGAGGGCGGAACCGGCATGACGGATTCCCAGATGAACTTTCAAGACAAAGCGCCCACTAAGCCGCCGCGGATTCTCTGCATCGGCATGCCGGTGCGCGACCTTACCTTCAACACCCCCGCTGTCCCTGGGCGTGGCTCCAAGGAGAATGCGACAGGTTTCGACGAAATCTGCGGCGGCAACGCGTTGAATGGCGCGATTGGCATCGTGAGGCTCGGCGGCCGCGCCTCGATCTGTGGGCCGATGGGTGATTCCAAGGAAACATCCAGTCGTTTCATCTTCGAGCAGATGGCGCACGAGGGAATCGAAACAAAACACCTCATTCACATGCCGGGACTGGTGACGCCAATCTCGGCGGTGATGATCGATCCTTCCGGCGAGCGCACCATCGTGACCTTCCGCGATCCGAAACTGTGGCATGTGAAATTGCCCGACTTCGACACGCTGTTGGACGATTGCGCCGCCATTCTCACCGAAAGCCGTTGCGCAGAGTTCTGCACCGAGCTTTGCGCCGAGGCCGTCCGTCGCGGCATTCCCGTGATCGTCGACGTCGATCGGGCCATGTCGCTGCGCGAGGGCCTGTTGAACGCTTCCACGCACCTGGTGTTCTCCAGCGAGCCACTGCAGGAAACCGCAGATGTTACCGACGACGCCCAGGCGCTGAAGAAGATTGCCAAGCTGACGCCGTCGTTCCTGGCGGGAACGCGGGGCCCGAGGGGCACGATCTGGCTCGACGAGAACGGCACGATCCAGGAAACCCCGGCCTTCCCGGTGCATACGGTGGATACCCTCGGCGCCGGTGACGTGTTTCACGGCGCATTTGCGCTGGCCATCACCGAGAAGCAGGAGTTGCGGCAGGCGCTGCGATTCGCCTCCGCCGCCGCGGCGCTGAAATGCACCCGTTTCGGGGTGCCTTCGCCGCCCCGCAGCGTGCTGAAGTTGAGGAATTTTTAAGCCACGGCCAAGCTGCAGACCGGGCGTCGACCGGCCAATAGCAGGGCTTGCTATAGAAGAATTTTCTATATATTAGGAGATAAGATCTCCCGTATGGAACATTCTTCTCATGACCGATCTAGCCGTTCAGCTCCCTGAAGCCAACCGCCGCTTAGACGCCATCGACCGCAAGATCCTGACCGTGCTGCAGGAGGACGCCTCCTTGTCGGTCGCCGAGATCGGGGACCGGGTCGGGCTGTCGTCGACGCCGTGCTGGAAACGGATCCAGCGGCTGGAGGCCGATGGCGTGATCCTGCGCCGGGTCGCACTGGTCGACCAGAACAAGATCGGCCTCGGTATTTCGGTGTTCGTCTCGGTCGAGAGTTCCGATCACTCCGAGGCCTGGCTGAAAACCTTCGCCAGCGCTGTCAGCGCCATGCCCGAGGTGATGGAGTTCTACCGGATGGCCGGCGACGTCGATTACATGCTGCGCGTCGTGGTCGCCGACATGGCGAGCTACGACGTGTTCTACAAGAAGCTGATCAGCGCCGTGCCGCTGAAGAACGTCACCTCGCGCTTTGCGATGGAGAAGATCAAATCGGTGACCGCACTGCCGGTGCCGGCGGCGTAGGTTTTTATCGTGTCCCGGACGCGGTGCAGCGCTTCTTCAGCGGTGCACCGCAGAGCCGGGACCCACGGTATCCACCGCGAGATAGGTCCCGGTTCTGCGGCGCACTATTCGCTGCGCTCATATTGCGCCGCGCCCGGGACACGCGATCGCGTATCAAATCTTCTGGTTATACGCGCCGACTTCGGGATGCGTCCGCAGCACTGAATCCATCGCCTCGAACATGTCGCGCATGCGCTGTTCTGAAACCGGGCTCTCGACCACCACCACCAGTTCGGGCTTGTTCGATGAGGCCCGCACCAGACCCCAGCTGCCGTCCTCGACCGTGACACGCACGCCGTTGACGGTGACGAGATCGCGGATCTTCTGGCCCGCGACTGTGTCGCCCTTTTTCTGCAACGCCTCGAAATGCTTCACCACGGCATCGGCGACGCCGTATTTGGTTTCGTCGGCGCAATGCGGCGACATCGTCGGCGACGACCAGGTCTTCGGTAGCGCATCTTTCAGGTCCGCCATCGACTTATCAGAGGCGCGATCGAGCATCTCGCAGATCGCAATCGCCGAGACGAGACCATCGTCATAGCCGCGGCCGAACGGCTTGTTGAAGAAGAAGTGGCCGGATTTCTCGAACCCCGCCAGCGCGCCCATCTCGTTGGTGCGGCGCTTCATGTAGGAATGGCCGGTCTTCCAGTAGGCGGTTTTGGCGCCCTGCTTCTGCAGCACCGGGTCGGTCACGAACAGCCCGGTGGATTTCACGTCGACCACAAACTGCGCATCCTTGTGGATCGCAGACATGTCGCGTGCCAGCATCACGCCGACTTTGTCGGCGAAGATTTCCTCGCCGGTGTTGTCGACCACGCCGCAGCGGTCGCCGTCGCCGTCGAAGCCTAAGCCGACATCGGCCTTGTGCTTGAGCACCGCGTCCCGGATCGCGTGCAGCATCTCCATATCTTCGGGATTCGGATTGTATTTTGGGAAGGTGTGGTCGAGCTCGGTGTCGAGCGGGATCACCTCGCAGCCAATCGCCTCCATCACCTGGGGCGCAAACGCGCCCGCCGTGCCGTTGCCGCAGGCAACCACGACTTTCAGCCTGCGCTTGAGCTTCTCCCGCTTGGTGAGATCGGCGATATAGCGTGCCGGGAAATTCTCGTGGAATTGATAGGAGCCGCCGGCCTTGTTGTTGAAATCGGCGTTAAGCACGATTTCCTTCAGCCGCGTCATCTCGTCGGGCCCGAAGGTGAGCGGACGGTTGACGCCCATCTTCACCCCAGTCCAGCCATTGTCGTTATGCGACGCGGTCACCATCGCGACGCAGGGCACGTCGAGATCGAACTGCGCGAAATAGGCCATCGGCGTCATCGCCAGCCCGATGTCGTGCACCTTGCAGCCCGCCGCCATCAGGCCTGTTATCAGCGCGTATTTGATCGAGGCCGAATAGCTCCGGAAATCGTGACCGGTAACGATTTCCCGTTTGACGCCGAGTTCCCCAATCAGCGCGCCGAGCCCCATGCCCAGCGCCTGCACGCCCATCAGATTGATTTCCTTCTCGAACAGCCAGCGGGCGTCGTACTCGCGAAAGCCGGTTGCCTTCACCATCGGCCCGGATTCAAACTCATAGGTATTCGGAACCAGCACGGATTTGGGCTTCGGGAACATGAGGTACCTTGTCGTGAAATGCGAAGGGAACACCGCAGCCTTAGCGAATACGCTGGCTGGGCGATAGGCGGGACCGGCGCCTTGTGGCAGCTAATTAAGGCAGATTGGTAACCGGTAAACCTTACTGTTCCAGCACCAGCCTGCCGTTGGCGTACTCAAAACGCTTCAGTTTCGACAGGAACGACAGGCCGAGCAGGTTCTCCGACAGCGCCTCGTCGGGCAGCACCACGGCGTCGACGTCGCGCACCACCAGACCGCCGAGCTCGATCATGGCAAGCCGCGTGCGGGCGGCCTTGATGGTGCCGTTGGCGGTGGTGACGGTCGCGTTGTAATCGCTGCGCGAGGGACGCAGGCCGAACCGCGCCGCGGACTTCTCGTTCAGCGCCACCAGCGAGGCGCCGGTGTCGATCATGAAATTGACGCGCTGACCTTCGATGCGGCCGTCGGTCAGGAAATGGCCGCGGGCGTCGCGGGGAATGTCGAGGCTGCGGCCGGAGGCCTGCGCGACCGTTTGAGCGGGAGCTTTTGTCGGCGATGCGCTGGCGGAGGCCGGCGCCGGCGACATCTTGTCCGCCATCTGCGCCATGTAGGTACCGAGACCGACGAGAACGGCGGCAAGGATCATCAGGTTACGCATTACGCCACACTCGATTGCCAGACCGCCGATAACACCACGCCTGGGGCCAAGCCGCGACTAACAGAGGCAGCCAAGGCTGCCATTTTGACGAAAAGGATGAGTGAAGCGTTAACCGGAAGTTGCCGCGCGCTTTTGGGGTAAGTCATTGAGAACAGGGGATAAAGCGCCTTCGACGGTCTGCGTTGTACCCATGTAATTGGTGTTTTCCGGTTGACGGATGCGTGCGGCTGTGATTCAAGCTTGCCATGTACGTCGAGCGCATTCCCAACCGCAATTCGCCGCCGGCGATCTTGCTGCGCGAGAGCTATCGCGACGGCGACAAGATCAAGAAGCGCACGCTCGCCAACCTTTCGGATTGGCCTGCGGCAAAGATCGAGGCATTGCGCCGCGTGCTGCGCGGCGACGCTGTGGCGGCGAGCGATCCGAAGGCGTTGACCCTGCTGCGCAGTCTGCCGCACGGCCATGTGGCGGCGGCGCTGGGGACCCTGCACAAGCTGGGGCTCGATCGGCTGCTGGCGCAGGGCGGCCGGCAGCCAAAGCGCGACGTCGCGCTGTGCACCGCGATGATCGTGGCGCGTCTGGTCGATCACCGCTCCAAGCTTGCGACGTCACGTCTGCTTGATGACGAGACTGCCACCTGCTCCCTGGGGCAGGTGCTCGGGCTCGGATCGGTCGACGAGCAGGAGCTTTATGCCGCACTCGACTGGTTGATCGGGCAGCAGGACCGCATCGAAGCGGCGCTGGCCCGGCGCCATCTGAAGAACGGCATGCTGGTTCTCTACGACGTCAGTTCGACCTATTTCGAGGGCCGCACCTGTTCACTCGCCAAATTCGGCTACAACCGCGACGGCAAGAAGGGCAAGCTGCAGATCGTGTTTGGACTGCTGTGCACGGCCGACGGCTGCCCCGTTGCAGTCGAAGTGTTCGAAGGCAATGTCGGCGATCCGTCGACACTGCAAAGCCAGATCACCAAGCTCAAGCAGCGCTTTGATCTCGAGCGCGTGGTGCTCGTGGGCGATCGCGGCATGATCACCGCAGCACGCCTGGAGGAGACCATCAAGCCGGCCGGGCTCGACTGGATCACCGCACTGCGCGCCCCGGCGATCCGCGCTCTCGCCGAGGCCGGCACGCTACAGCTCTCCTTGTTCGACAAGCGCGACCTCGCCGAGATCGCCTCGCCCGACTATCCCGGCGAGCGGCTCATGGTCTGCCGCAATCCCTTGCTGGCCGACCAGCGTGCGCGCAAACGACGCGAGCTGCTCGATGCCACCGAACGCAAGCTGCACGACGTTCAGGCCCGCGTTCGCCGCGATAAAAAGCCGCTCCGTGGCAAGGACAGGATCGGACTCGCCGTCGGCGCCGATCTCAATCACTACAAAATGGCCAAGCACTTCGTCGTGACCATTACCGACGACGACCTGACATTCTCGCGCAACACCGCACAAATCGATGGTGAAGCCGCGCTCGACGGCGTCTATGTGCTGCGCACCAGCCTCGCGCCCGAGGCGCTCGACGCCACCTCGACCGTCAAGGCATACAAACAACTCGCCGGCGTCGAGCGCGCCTTCCGCAGCATCAAGACCGTCGATCTCGAGGTGCGGCCCATTCATCACAGGCGAGCTGACCGCGTGCGTGCCCACGTCCTGTTGTGCATGCTCGCCTACTATCTCGAATGGCACATGCGCCAGGCGCTCAAGCCGATCCTGTTCGATGACCATGACACGCAGGCCGCCGAAGCCGCGCGCAGTTCCATCGTCGCCAAAGCCCAACGCTCCGAAGCCGCACAGCGCAAGGCCGCCACCAAACAAACCGACGACGGCTTGCCGGTCCACAGCTTCCGCTCGCTGCTCGACGATCTCGCGACCGTCACACGCAACACAATGGCAATGGCGCAAAACCCGGACGCCTCGTTCGTCCTCTATCCGCAACTCACGCAGATCCAGGCGCGCGCCTTCCAGCTCCTCGACGTCGCCGTCAAGTCGTAGCCAGTACCCAAACCGACGACATCCCAATCCGTGAGTCGGATCAACCGCTTGCGCTTTTCAAAGGGAGCAACTTCCGGTTAACGGGCGAGATCGTCATACGCGGGCTCGACCCGCGTATCCATCAACCTTCAGTAAAGGGCTCTTCTCAAGAGAGATGGATTGCCGGGTCGAGCCCGGCAATGGCGGTCTGAGATTCACGTCCCGCGCGGCTTGACCCGCCGGGTCGGCAGCGCGGTCGCCGGGTCTTCCGGCCAGGGTGGCGGGGATAGCGGCCGCGCAGGTCGGAGCGCACGGCCGCATAGCTGCCGCGCCAGAAACCCGGAAGATCGCGCGTCACCTGCACCGGGCGTTGCGCCGGCGACAGCAATTCCAGCACCAGCGGCACCGCGCCTTTTGCAATGGAGGGTGGGTGTTGAGCCCGAACAATTCCTGTAAGCGAACCGCAATGGTCGGGCCTTGCTCGGCCTCGTAGTCGATCGCCAGCATGGTGCCGGTCGGCGCCTCGAAATGGGTCGGCGCTTCGCGCTCCAGCCGCGCGCGCAGCTCCCACGGCAACAGCGTCATCAGCGCGTCGGAGAGATCGCCGGCGGAAAGCTCCTTCAGCGAGGTCTTGTCGTAGAGAACATGCACCAGCCAGTTCTCGCCGTCGGCTGCGAGCGCAGCGTCCGACAGATCGGGCCAGCTATCGCCTTCCGCCTTGCGCAGGAACATCACGCGGTCGCGCCACTGCTTCAGGGATTTCGACCACGGCAGCTTGTCGAGGCCGGCGGCCATCAAACCCGCGGCGAAAATGCGCGCGGTCTCTGCCGAGGGCGACAGCGCGACAGGGGCTTCCGACAGCGTGATCGCGTGCAGCGTCCGTTTGCGGCGCGCACGCAGTGCCATCGCGCCGCGATCGAATGAAATCTCTTCCTGTCCTCGATCTGGTCGGCGAAGCGCGTTTCGATATCTTCTTGCGCGATCGGCGCCGCCAGCAGAATGCGCCCCTGGGCGGCGGTGCCGCTCAGCTCGGCAACGGCGATATAGGGTGCGCGCGCCAGCGACGAGGTCTGCTCGACGGCAGCGCCGCGGCCATTGGCCAGCACGAAACTGCCGTTGCCGCGATTGCGCGCAACGCGGTCGGGGAAGGCCAGCGCCAGCATGATGCCGGTGGCGGGCGAGGCATCCTCGCCGGGCGGCCCTTCTGTCGCCGCCACCTGCTGCGCCCAGCGCTGCGCGAGACTGCGGGCGCTACTGGCGCGCGGCGAGCGGTCGCGGCGGAACTGATCGAGCCTGTGGTCGAGATCGACGCTGTCGCCCCCGAGGCCGCGTTCGGTCAGGATCGCCGCGATGTCGGCCGCCTCCTCGCCCGCGCCCAGCCGATGCGAATCCACGATCATGCGCGCCAGCCGCGGCGGCAGCGCCAGCGCCCGCAGGCTCTGGCCTTCCGCGGTGATCCGGCCATCCGAATCGAGCGCGCCAAGTTCGCTAAGCAGGCTGTTGGCCTCCTTCAGCGCGGGCGCAGGCGGAGGATCGAGAAACGCCAGCGTCGCGGGGTCGCGGACGCCCCATTGCGCGAGATCCAGCACCAGCGAGGACAGATCGGCCGAGAGAATTTCAGGCTGGGTGTAGGCGGCGAGCGACGCGGTCTGCGGCTCGTCCCACAGCCGGTAGCACACGCCGGGCTCGGTGCGGCCGGCGCGGCCGCGGCGCTGGTCGACCGCGGCGCGCGAGGCGCGCACGGTCTCCAGCCGGGTCAGGCCGATGTCGGGCTCATAGCGCGGTACCCGCGCCAGACCGGAATCGACGACGATGCGGACGCCCTCGATGGTCAGCGAGGTCTCGGCGATCGAGGTCGCCAGCACCACCTTGCGTTGCCCCTTCGGCGCCGGCGCGATGGCGCGGTCCTGCACGGCAGCGTCGAGCGCGCCGAACAGCGGCACGATCTCGACGCTCGTATCATGAACCCGCTCGTCAAGAAAATTCTGCGTGCGGCGGATTTCGGCGGCGCCCGGCAGGAAGGCCAGCACCGAGCCGGGATCGGCCCGCAGCGCGGTCGCGATCGCATCCGCCATCTGCCGCTCGATCGGCGCATCCGCCTTGCGGCCGAGATAACGCGTCGCCACCGGAAAGGCGCGGCCTTCGCTGGCAACCACCGGCGCGTCGCCCAGCAATTTGCCGACCCGCGCGCCATCGAGCGTCGCCGACATCACCAGGATGCGCAGGTCTTCACGCAAGCCGGTCTGCGCATCGCGCGCCAGCGCGAGCCCCAGATCGGCGTCGAGCGAACGCTCGTGAAACTCGTCGAACAGCACGGCGGCGACGCCTGATAGTTCGGGATCGTCGAGAATCTGCCGCGAGAAAATGCCCTCGGTGACCACCTCGATCCGCGTCGCGCGCGAAATCTTGGAGCCGAAGCGGACGCGATAGCCGACGGTCTCACCGGCGCGCTCGCCGAGCGTCCGTGCCATGCGCTCGGCACTGGCGCGGGCCGCGATCCGCCGCGGCTCCAGCATGATGATCTTCTTGCCGTTCAGCCAGGGCGCGTCGAGCAGCGCCAGCGGCACCCGCGTGGTCTTGCCGGCGCCGGGAGGCGCCACCAGCACGGCGGCGTTGTTTGCCGTCAGCGTTCGCCCGAGTTCATCGAGCACCGCGTCGATCGGAAGTGGGGTATCGAAAGCAAGAGGCAAATATCACCACGTCGTCATGCCCGGGCTTGTCCCGGGCATCCACGTCTTTTCTGTCCGGCCAGAAAACAAGACGTGGATGGCCGGGACAAGCCCGGCCATGACGAACTCCTGACGCCGCGTCGGCGCATTAAGTTCTCGGTCCAGCCGCCCGTCCGACGCTGTCATAAGTGAAGCCATGGGCGGCCATGTCTTCGGAACGATAGATGTTGCGCAAATCCACCACGACCGGCTGCGCCATCTCGCTCTTGATCTGCTCCCAATCGAGCGCGCGGTATTGCACCCACTCGGTCACGATCACCATGGCGTCCGCCCCCTTCACGCACTCATAGGGGTCGTCGCAATATTCGATGTCGGGCAATTCTTTGCGCGCTTGTTCCATGCCGACCGGATCGTGCGCGCGGACCTTGGCGCCCATGTCGAACAGGCCGGTGATCAAGGGAATCGACGGCGCCTCGCGCATGTCGTCGGTATCCGGCTTGAAGGTGAGGCCGAGCACCGCCACGGTCTTGCCGCGCAGGCTGCCGCCCGCCGCGTTGGAAACTTTTCGCGCCATCGCGCGCTTGCGGTTGTCGTTGACACCCAGCACCGCCTCGACGATGCGCAACTGCACATCGTGATCGAGCGCGACCTTGACTAGCGCGCGGATGTCCTTGGGAAAGCAGGAGCCGCCGAAGCCCGGGCCCGCGTGCAGGAATTTCGTGCCGATGCGGTTGTCGAGCCCGATGCCGCGCGCCACTTCCTGCACGTCGGCGCCGACTTTTTCGGAAAGATCCGCCATCTCGTTGATGAAGGTGATCTTGGTGGCGAGGAACGCGTTCGCCGCGTATTTGATCAACTCGGCGGTACGCCGCGCCGTGAACATCAAGGGCGCCTGGTTGAGCGACAGCGGCCGGTAGACGTCGCCGAGTACTTTGCGGCCGCGCTCGTCCGAAGTGCCGACCACGACGCGATCGGGGAATTTGAAGTCGCGGATCGCGGCGCCCTCGCGCAGGAATTCCGGATTGGACGCGACCACGACGTCAGCCGATGGATTGGCCTCAACGATCAGCCGCTCGACCTCATCGCCGGTGCCGACCGGCACGGTCGATTTTGTCACCACTACCGTGAAGCCTGACAGCGCGGCTGCGATCTCGCGCGCCGCGCTGTAGACGTAAGTCAGGTCGGCATGGCCGTCGCCGCGCCGCGACGGGGTGCCGACCGCGATGAACACGGCGTCGGCTTCCGCGACCGGCACGGTCAGGTCGGTGGTGAAATCCAGCCGCTTGGCCTTGACGTTGGACGCCACCAGCGCGTCGAGGCCGGGCTCGAAAATCGGGATTTCGCCTCTGCGCAGGGCTTCGATCTTGCCGGCATCCTTGTCCACGCAGGTGACCTGGTGGCCGAAATCGGCAAAGCAGGCGCCGGATACCAGCCCCACATAGCCCGTGCCAATCATGGCGATTCGCATGAAAACAGTCCGTATTTGATGGTTAACGCCAATCCCGATTTTGCGGGCGTCTTAGAGCATTTTTCAGCAAAGGGGAAACCGGAAAAAGCGCTCGATACCGGCATGTCCTTTGTATGGATAAAGGAGAAAGCAACGGATCGGGCCGAAGATGCGGCCGCGTCGCACCGAAGAGGGACACCGATGACCTTAAACGGCACATCCGCCAGACCTGAGCGTTCCACCCGTATCGACTGGGTAGACTATGCCAAGGGCATCTGCATCGTCATGGTGGTGATGATGCATTCGGTGCTGGGCGTGGAAAAGGCGGCCGGCGAGACCGGTTTCATGCATGCGTTCGTCATGTTCGCGCAGCCGTTCCGGATGCCGGATTTCTTCCTGATTTCAGGGCTTTTTCTCGCTGTCGTGATCGACCGCGACTGGCGCACCTATCTCGACCGCAAGGTTCTGCACTTCGCCTATTTCTATGTGCTGTGGATGACGATCCAGTTCGGCTTCAAGGCGCCGGGCTTCGCTGCTGAAAGCGGCTGGCGTCATGTCGGCTTCCTGTATCTGGAATCCTTCATCGAGCCGTTCGGCACGCTGTGGTTCATTTATCTGCTGCCGATTTTCTTCGTCGTCACAAAACTGTCACGCGGCATCCCCGCCATGGCGGTCTGGCTCGTCGCCGCGGCGCTGGAGACGGCGCATGTCGTGACAGGTTGGACGGTGATCGACGAATTCTGCGCGCGCTTCGTCTATTTCTATTCCGGCTATCTGTTCGCTTCTTACGTGTTCGCGCTGTCGGATCGTTCACGGGCAAAGCCTGCGCTGGCGCTGGCCGGACTGGCGCTGTGGACGTTCGTCAATGGCGGCCTCGTGATGTCGGGCTTCAGCGATTGGCCGCTGGTCTCGCTGGCGCTCGGGTTCGCCGGGGCCGGCGCCATCATCGTGATGGGTACGCTGCTGGCGCGCATGCAGTGGCTCAATTTCCTGCGTTATTGCGGCGAGCATTCCATCGTCATCTATCTCGCCTTCTTCCTGCCGATGGCGGTGACCCGAACGCTGCTGCTGAAGACCGGCCTGATCGCCGATATCGGGACGATCTCCTGATCGTGACCGTTGCGGGCATTGCTGGCGCAGTGGCGATCTGGCGGCTGGCGCTGGCGCTGCGTGCCGATTTCCTGTTCGAGCGCCCCGGCGCCTTCTGGATCGCGCCGAAGAAGGCTGCGCCTGCGTTGCAGCCGGCGGAGTAGGTTGTTGTAGCCCGGATGGAGCGCAGCGAAATCCGGGTTTGAACGCGCGAAGCTCCCGGATTGCGCTGCGCTCCATCCGGGCTACGATTCTTGGCCGGGACGACCGCAATTTGGCTGTGCGGTAGCGACCAAAATTCACCTCCCAAGGCTGTCAATCCGCGCAAAATCCCTAAATTTCGGCCATGCCGAAATCAGCCCCCAAAGCCGCCGCGAAACCCGCTCCCGCCGCCAAAACCCCTGCCAAGGCGCCGGCCAAAGCCCCCGCCAAGGGCGACCATGTCTTCCTGGTCGACGGTTCCGGCTACATTTTCCGCGCCTATCACGCGCTGCCGCCCCTAAACCGCAGATCCGACGGGCTGCAGGTCAATGCCGTGCTCGGCTTCTGCAACATGCTGTGGAAGCTGTTGCGCGAGATGCCCGAGGATAACCGGCCGACGCATCTGGCGGTCGTGTTCGACAAGTCGGAGATCACGTTCCGCAACAAGCTCTATCCCGATTACAAGGCGCACCGGGCAGCGGCGCCGGACGATCTGATCCCGCAATTTGCATTGATCCGCGAGGCGGTGCGCGCGTTCGATCTGCCCTGCCTGGAACAGGTCGGCTTCGAGGCCGACGATCTGATCGCGACCTATGTCCGCATCGCCTGCGAGCGCGGGGCTTCTGCCACCATCGTTTCCTCGGACAAGGACCTGATGCAGCTCGTGACCGATTGCGTCACCATGTACGACACCATGAAGGATCGCCGTATCGGTATTCCGGAAGTGATCGAGAAGTTCGGCGTGCCGCCGGAGAAGGTGGTCGAGGTGCAAGCGCTGGCCGGCGACTCCACCGATAATGTTCCCGGCGTGCCTGGTATCGGCGTCAAGACCGCGGCGCAATTGATCATCGAATATGGCGATCTGGAACAACTGTTGTTCCGCGCCGGCGAGATCAAGCAGCCTAAGCGGCGCGAGGCTCTGATCGAGAACGCCGAGAAGGCGCGGATTTCGCGGCAGCTGGTGCTGCTCGACGACAAGGTCGATCTCGAAGTGCCGCTCGACGACCTTGCCGTGCACGAGCCGGATGCGCGCAAGCTGATCGCCTTCCTCAAGGCGATGGAATTCTCCACCCTCACCCGGCGCGTCGCCGAATATTCGCAGATCGATCCCGCCGATATCGAGCCGGATGCGGGAAACAAGAGCGGCGCCAGTGTCTTCGCGGTACCGCCATCGGGCAAGAAGCCGGATGGCTATCTTGAAGGCGCGACGCTATTCGATAGTCCGCCCGTCGGCAAAGCTGGCGCCGCACCGGGCAAGACCGGCGGCGACAAGCAGGACAAGGGGCGAGCCACAAGGGTACGCCGATATCGCTGGCTGCGGTCCGCGCGGAGGCCGCGCGAAAACTGCCGGTCGATCGGACCAAGTACCAGACCATCCGCACATTCGATGAGCTCAACGCCTGGGTTGCGCGGGCCTATGACGCCGGCACTTTTGCGATCGACGCCAAGGCGAGCTCGGACGATCCAATGCAGGCGGACATCTGCGGCATCGCGCTGGCGCTGGCGCCAAACGACGCCTGCTATATTCCACTCACGCACAAGCAATCCGGCGGCGGCGCAGGCCTGTTCGACGCTGGCCTCGCGCCGGACCAGATCACGGTCGCCGAGGCGCTGGCAGGGTTGCAGCCGCTGTTGGAATCGCCGGGCATTCTCAAGATCGGCTTCGACATCAAGTTCAGCGCCGTGATGCTGGCGCAGCACGGCATCACGCTGTGCAACGTCGATGACGCGCAATTGATGTCGTACGCGCTCGACGCCGGACGCAATTCACATGCGCTGGGGTCGCTCGCCGAACGTTGGTTTGGCCATGCCGTAATCGGCGAAAGCGAGCTAATCGGCAACGGCAAGAACAAGCTCACGTTCGACCAGGTGGCAATTGACAAGGCGACCGTCTATTCGGCTGAAAGCGCCGACCTGATCCTGCGGCTGCATCGCGTGCTCAAGCCGCGCCTCGCCGCCGAACACATGACGACGGTCTATGAGACCTTGGAGCGGCCGCTGGTCAGCGTGCTGGCGCGGATGGAGCGGCGCGGCATCTCGATCGACCGGCAGGTGCTGTCGCGGCTGTCGGGCGAGTTCGCCCAGACCGCGGCCCGCGTCGAGGCCGAGCTTCAGGAGATCGCGGGCGAGCCGATCAATGTCGGCAGCCCCAAGCAGATCGGCGACATCATCTTCGGCAAGATGGGCATAACCGGCGGCACCAAGACCAAGACCGGGGCGTGGTCGACCTCGGCGCAGATCCTCGACGAACTCGCCGAACAGGGCCATGAATTTCCGAAGAAGATCCTGGAATGGCGGCAGGTGTCGAAGTTGAAGTCGACCTACACCGACGCGCTACCGGAATATGTCCATCCGCAGACCCACCGCGTGCACACGACGTATGCGCTAGCGGCCACGACTACCGGGCGGTTATCATCCAACGAGCCGAACCTGCAGAACATTCCTGTCCGTACCGAGGACGGCCGAAAAATCCGCCGCGCCTTTATCGCGACGCCCGGCCACAAGCTGGTGTCGGCGGATTATTCGCAGATCGAATTGCGGCTGCTGGCCGAGATTGCCGATATCCCGGTGCTGAAGCAGGCGTTCCGCGACGGGCTCGACATTCACGCCATGACGGCATCCGAAATGTTCGGCGTGCCGATCAAGGACATGCCGGGCGAGGTACGCCGTCGCGCGAAAGCGATCAATTTCGGCATCATCTACGGCATCTCGGCGTTCGGGCTTGCGAACCAGCTCGGCATCGCCCGCGAGGAAGCCTCCGCCTACATCAAGAAGTATTTCGAGCGCTTTCCGGGCATCCGCGCCTACATGGACGAGACGCGGGATTTCTGCCGCACCAACGGCTATGTCCTGACCCTGTTCGGGCGGAAATGCCATTACCCCGATATCAAGGCCTCCAACGCCTCGGTCCGCTCCTTCAACGAACGCGCCGCGATCAACGCGCGCCTGCAAGGCACCGCCGCCGACATCATCCGCCGCGCCATGATCCGGATGGAAGACGCGCTGGCGGAGAAGAAGCTCTCGGCGCAGATGCTGTTGCAGGTGCACGATGAACTGATCTTCGAGGTGCCCGACGACGAGGTGGCGGCGACGTTGCCGGTGGTGCAGCACGTGATGCAGGACGCGCCGTTCCCGGCGGTGGTGCTATCGCTGCCGTTGCAGGTCGACGCGCGAGCGGCGAATAATTGGGACGAGGCGCATTGAATAGATGCATTCCCCGGATGCTGCGCAGCACGAAGTGATGCGCTGCTGGTCCGGGGTCCACTGGGTCCCGGCTCTGCGTCGCGTCATTTCATGCCGCGCCGCGTCCGGGACACGCGATCTGCATTGCTCCGAACTATAGTCGCTCCATATCGGTGCAATTGCGCAATGGAATCGCTGTGTGTCGCGCGTTAGAAACGTGGGCATCCCGCGAGTCTCCCATGCCTCACATTGCAACGCTGCTCGGTTTCGCGCTGGTCTCGCTCGGCATGGTGCTGACGCCGGGGCCGAACATGGTTTACCTGATCTCGCGCTCGGTCACGCAAGGGCCCGCGGCGGGGATCGTGTCGCTCGGCGGCGTAGCCCTCGGTTTTGTGTTCTACATGCTGTGCGCGGCGTTCGGCATCACGGCGCTGTTGTTCGCCGTGCCCTACGCCTATGACGCGCTGCGGTTCGCGGGCGCCGCCTATCTGCTGTGGCTGGCGTGGCAGGCGGTCAAGCCGAATGGCCGTTCGTTGTTTCAGGTGAAGAAGCTCGCGGTCGACGGTCCGCGCAAATTGTTCGCGATGGGGTTCGTCACCAATCTGCTCAATCCGAAAATCGCGATGCTGTACCTGGCGCTGTTGCCGCAGTTCATCGATCCGACGGTGGGCAGCGTGCTGACGCAGTCGCTGGCGCTGGGTGCGATCCAGATCGTGATCAGCGTCAGCGTCAACGCCATGATTGCGCTCGCCGCCGGATCGATCGCGCGCTTTCTCGGCACGCGGCCGAGCTGGCTGTTGCTGCAGCGCTGGCTGATGGGAACAGTGCTGGCGGGGCTTGCGGTAAAGATGGCGTTCGAGGCGAAGCGGGCGTGATCTTTTATCTCGCCCCGCTTGCGGGGAGAGGTCGGATTGCATCGAAGATCCGATCCGGGTGAGGGGGTACAGGTCTATCGATAGATCACGATCGCGGAGAGAGCCCCTCACCCCGACCCTCTAAGAGCGAGCTTCGCTCGTCTCGACCCCGCAAAAGCGAGGCGAGGAGAAGGAAATCAATCCAGCTTGGCTTCCATGCCGCGCTTGGTGGCCGGGCGGGCCATCAGCGCGTTGTACCAGCGCTCGACGTTGGGAAAATCCTTCAGCTCCACCTTGTGGCGCGGGTGGCGCCAGGCCCAGCCGAGGATGGCGAAGTCGGCGACCGACAGGGTGTCGGCGACGAACTCACGGCCTTCCAGCCGACGGTCCAGCACGCCATAGAGCCGGCGGGTCTCGGCCATGAAGCGCTTCAGGCCGTAGGCTCGGTCGGTTTCGTTCTCCAGCGCGATGAAATGATGCACCTGGCCCGGAAACGGCCCGAAGCCGCCCATCTGCCACATCAGCCATTCATAGACCGGGATACGCTCGGCGAGCGGCTTGGGCAGGAACTTGCCGGTCTTCTCGCCGAGATAAAGCAGGATCGCGCCGGACTCGAAAATACTGACCGGCTGGCCGCCAGGGCCGTCGGGATCGACGATCGCGGAATCTTGTTGTTCGGGCTGATCTTGAGGAAACCGGGCGCCATCTGCTCGCCCTTGGTGATGTTCACCGGGATCACCTTGTAGGGCAGTCCCATTTCCTCCAGCGCGACCGAAATCTTGCGGCCGTTCGGCGTGTTCCAGGTGTGCAGTTCGATCGTCATTTACGGTTTCCCCCGAGAGACGCTTTGATAGAAGCTTTGGCCTTCCCGTAGCGCGGAACCAAAGGCCGTTACAACCGGCCTTTTTCGAATGTCGTCCCTGTGTTCGCCGAGGCCGCGGGACACCGTGCCCTGTTGACGGCACGACATCGGCGCTGGAATGTGGCCGGCAGCGCCGATAGATTGCGGCCCGCCTCAACCCCGGGAAAAAGCGCCTTGTCCAAATCAGCCTCCCGCGCTCGCCTCGCCGAGATCATCCGCAAGCGTTCGTTCGGCCGCGGCGAGATCACGCTGGCCTCGGGCCGCAAGAGCGACTTTACTTCAACCTCAAGCCGACCATGCTCGACCCCGAAGGCGCGGCGCTCCTGGCCGAGCTGACCTATGAGGCGCTGAAGGACGACAATCTCGATTTCGTCGGCGGGCTGGAGATGGGCGCAGTCCCGCTGGCGGGCGCAATCGCGCAGCTGTCCTGGCTTAAGGGTCACCCGATCGCCGCATTCTTCGTGCGCAAGAAGCCGAAGGAGCACGGCGCCCGCCTCGCGGTGGAGGGGCTCGCCAAGGGCGAGACCCTGCAGGGCAAGCGCATCGTCATCGTCGAGGACGTCACCACCACCGGCGGCTCGGCACTGAAGGCGGTTGAGGCGGTGCGCGACGCCGGCGGTGAGATCGTGCTCGTGCTCACCATGGTCGACCGCGAGGAAGGCGCGACCGAAACCTTTGCCGAGGCAGGGCTGGAGTTTCGCTCGCTCTACAAGGCCGGTGAATTTTTGAAAGCGTGATTGCGGCGCCCCCGCACACACAGCCGTCATGCCCGGGCTTGACCCGGGCATCCACGACTTGATCTGCCGCCAGCGAGAAAGACGTGGATGGGCGGGTCAAGCCCGGCCATGACGCGGAGAGAGCCTGTCTCTATCTCCCTTTCTTTCAGCCTTCCTCCGCCCCCGCTCACCACTCATTTACCATCCCCCGTTAAGGTTACCCGAACTGAAGCCTTGGCGCTTCAGCGCGTTTGTTGCGTTGGGTGGAGTTGGCGTTGCGTACAGAGTTGGCTTTTTCGCGCGTGCGGCGCCGCGCGACCTTTGTGGCCGCCGTGGCCCTTGCCGGTGCCCTCACGCTGACGCCCGGCAGCGTCTCCGCCGAGGGTCTGTTCGATTTCCTGTTCGGCGGAGTCCAGAAACAGCAGACGCGGCAAGCCCCCGCGCAGGCGAACTTCTTCGCCGATCCGTTCGGCATCAATCAACCAGCCCATCCTGCGCCGGCGCCGCGCGTCGCAGGCTCCGGACCTGCCTTCTGCGTGCGAAGCTGCGACGGCAAATATTTTCCGCTGACCATGCGCAGCAACGCCTCGCCGGTTCAGACCTGCCAGGCCTTCTGCCCGGCGAGCGTCACCAAGGTGTTTTACGGCAGCAACATCGACGGCGCGACTGCGGGCAATGGCGAGCGCTATGCCGACAGCGAAAACGCCTACGCCTATCGCAAGGCCCTGCGCGCCGATTGCACCTGCAACGGCCGAAGCCCGTCCGGACTGGCGCCGGTCGATCTCACGCTCGACACCTCGCTGCGCTCCGGCGACGTCGTCGCCACCACCGACGGCCTGGTGGCCTATACCGGCGTTCGCTTGGGCGCCGACCAGACGGCGGAATTCACCCCCGTCGCCTCCTATCCCGGCCTCACGGCAGATGTCCGCGCCCGGCTCGGCGAAATGAAGGTGGCACCGGTCAGCGCCGAGATGGTCGCCGGCACCGCCCCGCTGCCCGAAGCACGGCGCGACGACGAACTGCCGACCGCCTCGATCCCGAAGACGGCCGCGCCGAAAGCGGCGAAGCGGGCGGAAGCGCGATAGGGCAACCGCAGTACGCCGCAGGGCCCAAACACAAAATTGCGAAAACAACCCCATGCAAAGTAGCGTGGGCCCGGCCTCGCAGCATTCACATAGCTGACGCCAGCACTACCGCCCCACGATGACCCCGATCACGTTCGGCGCCGACAGATATTTTCCTCGATCGCCGCACGCGCCGCGGCGCGGTTTTCCGGCGTCAGCAAGCCGCGCTTTTCGGCAAGTATCATCCAGCAATAGCCCCACCAGTCGGTCAGCATGCCCTGATCGTCGACCAGGTCGTAGCCTTGTTCGGCGGCAAAGATTCGCGCCTGCGCTTCATCCAGCGCGTCGAGAAAGGCGTGGTCCTCGACCGAAAACAGCTCGTCGCTGAAATCGTCGGTGGTGTAGCCCCACACCGACATGCAGACCGCGTTGAACTCGCGGTCGATCGCGTCGTCGTCGACGAGCCGGCGGCGCGAGGCCTGATGCAGGCGCGACAGCGAGCGCGCAAAATCGGCGATACGGGTGAGAGCGAACTGATCGAAGGCGATGGTGGACATGTAGTCCTCGCAAACTCGGATAGACCATAAATGTTGTGTCGGCGATGCGCCGAATCACAATGATATATCAGATACTTGCTAAGGTGTTCTTAATTTGTTCTGGTGGAGCGACAAAATTTCTCCTATCAGAGGTTGCTTTTGGTGATTTGCCGCAAAGAACCTAGGGCGATGGACGCGACACAGGCTACCCAGATCCGGATCCTGTTACTGGAAGCGGCCGACGCGATCGATCGCGCGAATGCGATCGTATCCACCCTCGACAGCGACGACCGAGCCTTGCTTGCCACGCCTCTCGACGAGATATCGTCCGCCTTGCATTTCGAGCTGCTGCAAAAGCTCTATCTCCGCTACCCCGGGCTTGCCGAGGAAAGCGAAGATTGGGAGGGCACCATGGTGTGAACTGTCAGGACCAATCGCCTCACATCGCCGACAACAGCTTGTCGCCGCAGTAATTGGCGTAGAATTTTCCGCCGCACTGCCGCTTGATCGCCGCACAGCGTGCGGCGGGCGAAGCGCCCTTCGCGATAGTGAAGGAGCAGCTCAGGCCGTCGGCGCTCTTGCCAGCCTTGCCCGCGGCATAGGCTGCGCTGGTCGCACTGAGACAGACGACCAGCAGTGCAGTGGCAGCGATCTCGATCGTCAATCTCATGGCAGGTCCTCTCTTTTGAGGAAGCCTCCTTCACACGAACCGGCATCCACCAGCCAGGTTCCGGCGATCCCGCAGCTTTCGTATCAAATTATAGCACCAAAAGCGGCCGTGGCGGTGCCGCGAAATCGGCCCGGTCCTTGCATAAAATTATACCAGCGGTGCACCGCATACTTCCGGCTGGTTTCGGTTGCCGGACAAGACGCGTATCTTCATGTGAGTCTCAACTGCAGGAATCGACGTGTTGCAGGAACAAATCCCAGGAAACTCTCCGGCCAACTATCCGGCGCTGGGCCAGCCGATCGATGAACTGGCGCTGGCCGAGATCAAGGGTGCGATCCTCGCCAAACTCCGGCTTGCGATCGGCAAGGACGCCGGCATGGCGACGCGGCGCGACTGGTACAAGGCCGCGGCGCTGGCGCTGCGTGACCGCATCGTGCACCGCTGGCTGACGGCAGAAAAGGAGAGCTACGATGCCGGCAGCAAGCGGGTCTATTACCTCTCGCTCGAATTCCTGATCGGCCGCCTGTTCACCGACGCGCTGAACAATATGGGCCTGCTGCCGGTGTTCGAAGCGGCGCTCGGCGATCTCGGCGTCGGGCTTGACGACCTGCGCAAATGCGAGCCGGACGCGGCGCTCGGCAATGGCGGCCTCGGGCGGCTGGCGGCGTGCTTCATGGAGAGCATGGCAACGCTGGCCATTCCCGCGATCGGCTACGGCATCCGCTACGATTTCGGCCTGTTCCGTCAGATCATCGCGCAGGGCTGGCAGCACGAATACCCGGACGAATGGCTGAGTTTTGGCAACCCCTGGGAATTCCAGCGGGCCGAGGTGGTCTACCACATCCATTTCGGCGGCTTTGTCGACCACGTCGACGACCGCGGCCGCGACCGCGCCACCTGGCGTCCGGCGGAAACCGTGCAGGCGGTCGCCTACGACACACCGATCGTGGGCTGGCGCGGCCAGCACGTCAACGCGCTGCGGCTGTGGTCGGCGCGCTCGCCCGACCCGCTGCGGCTCGACGTCTTCAACAGCGGCGATTATCTCGGTGCCGTCGCCGAGGAGGCGCGCGCGGAATCGATCTGCAAGTTCCTCTACCCGAATGACGAGAGCCCTGCGGGCCGCGAGCTGCGGCTGCGGCAGGAATATTTTTCGTCTCGGCCTCGCTGCAGGATCTGGTCAAGCGCCATCTGGCCTCCGACGGGCAGTTGCGCAACCTCCTCCAAGGTCGCGGTCCAGCTCAACGACACTCATCCGAGCCTCGCCGTCACCGAGCTGATGCGCATCCTGGTCGATCTGCACAATTTCCGCTGGGACGAAGCGTGGAAGATCACGGTGGCGACGCTGTCCTACACCAACCACACGCTGCTGCCGGAGGCGCTGGAGACCTGGCCGGTCGAACTGTTCGAGCGGCTGTTGCCGCGGCATCTCGAAATCATTTACCGCATCAATGCCGCGCACCTGGCGCTGGCGGATCAGCGTTGCCCGGGCGACATCGACTACCGCGCCTCGGTGTCGCTGATCGACGAGAAGTCCGGACGGCGGGTGCGGATGGGGCAACTCGCTTTCGTCGGCTCGCACCGCATCAACGGCGTCTCGGCGATGCATTCGGACCTGATGAAGGAGACTGTATTCCACGATCTCAACCATCTCTATCCCGGCCGCATCACCAACAAGACCAACGGCATCACCTTCCGCCGCTGGCTGATGCTCGCCAACCCGAAGCTGACCGGACTGATGCGCGAGGTCTGCGGCGAGGCCGTGCTCGACGACTTCTCCCTGTTCGAGCGCCTCGAGGCCCGCGCCAGCGACAATGCGTTCCAGCAACGTTTTCGCGAGGTCAAGCATCACAACAAGCTGGCGCTGGCGCGGCTGATCGGCGAGCGGCTCGGCATCAAGGTCGATCCGTCGGCGCTGTTCGATGTCCAGATCAAGCGCATCCACGAATACAAGCGGCAATTGCTTAACGTCGTCGAGGCCGTCGCGCTGTATCAGGCGATCAAGGACGAGCCGCAGCGCGACTGGGTGCCGCGGGTCAAGATCTTCGCCGGCAAGGCGGCGGCGAGCTATCGCTACGCCAAGCTGATCGTCAAGCTGATCAACGACGTCGCCGAGGTCGTCAACAACGATCCTGATGTCTCAGGGCGGCTGAAGGTCGTCTTCCTCGCCGATTACAATGTCAGCCTCGCCGAGGTGATCATTCCAGCCGCCGATCTCTCCGAGCAGATTTCCACCGCCGGCATGGAGGCCTCCGGTACCGGCAACATGAAGCTGGCGCTCAACGGCGCGCTCACCATCGGCACGCTTGACGGCGCCAATATCGAAATCCGCGACCATGTCGGCGCGGAGAACATCGCGATCTTCGGCATGGAGGCCGGCGACGTCATGGTTCGCCGCAAGCAGGGCCTGGACGCAACGGATGTGATCAGCCGCTCGCCGCGGCTGGCGCGGGCCATCACCGCCATCGAGAGCGGCGCGTTCTCGCCCGACGATCGCGCCCGCTTTGCCTCGATGGGTCACGCGCTACGCTATCTCGACCACTACATGGTCTCGGCCGATTTCGATTCCTACTATGCGGCGCAGCGCGGCATCGACGCCCGCTGGCAGGTGGTGCCGGCCTGGACCCGCGCCTCGATCCTCAACGTGGCGCGGATGCCGTGGTTCTCCTCCGACCGCACCATCCGGGAGTACGCCGAGGATATCTGGCATGTGCCGGTGCGCGCCGCCGCGCCGGTGCCGGAAGCCGGCGCCCAGCGCGGGGCGACGCGGTAAATCCCGGCGGGCGGAAATCCATTACCTCGCGCGTCATTGAATTCGCGGTATCGGCAATGTTACTGCATGTACGCAGTACAAAGGCCGGAGATAGACGTGCCGATCGGTGAGTATGTCAGTCCAGATGGGCAGCTGAAATTCCTGGTCACCTGCCCCGATGGTGATTGGACGATCGGCTTCGACGGATTTCCCTGGCATACGCATGGAAGCATTCTCGCTGAGTTGTCGGGGCAGGATGAGGTCCCTGCCGTCGAACGCTTCCTTGCTGATTTGATTGGCAACGTCAGTGTGATTGCTTTGACGCGGATTTCAGGCGAACTGACAAGCGTCTGGGTCACGGACGATCCCGAAGGAGCCCTCCGGGATTGCAGAAAATACGGTCAGGCCGAAGAGACAGTTGAATTTCGACATTGGGACGGGACGCCTATAAAGATTTGATGGATCAATATGCTCACAAAAGCCCCACATCTTTTCGACGACGCCACGAAGGTCACCGCCGGCGATAGCTGCTGGCAGGGCAGCACCAGCCCGGACTACTGGGCCTTTGTCGGCCCGTTCGGCGGCGCGACGGCCGCGACCATCCTGCGCGCGCTGATCGACCATCCGCAGCGCTCCGGCGATCCGCTGTCGCTCACGGTGAACTTCTGCGCGCCGATCGCCGAAGGCGCGTTCGATCTCGACGTCCGCCTGGTCAAGGCCAACCGTTCGAGCCAGCATTGGTGCGTGGAGATGACGCAAGGCGGCGAGGTAACGACGCTGGCGACCGCTGTGTTCGCCGAGCGCCGCCCGTCCTGGTCGCACCAGCAGGCAGCCTTTCCGCACTCAGTGCCGTTCGAGCAGGCGCGCTCCTTTCCGCGCACGCCGATGACATGGACGCACCAGTATGATTTCCGCTTTATCGAGGGCGAACCGAGCTTCTACGGCTCGCCGGCAGAGTGGCCGCTCGATGCGTATTCGAAGCAGTGGATCGGCGATCACGTGCCGCGAAAGATCGACATGCTGTCGCTGATGTCGATGTCGGACGCGTTCTTCGGCCGGGTGTTTCTGGCGCGCCGGGAATTGATCCCATTCGGCACGGTCTCGCTGACGACCTATTTCCACACCTCCTCGGACGAGCTCGCGGCCGAGGACATCACGCGGGTGTTGGCAGTGGCTGATGCCAGGATCTTCCACAGGAGCTATGGCGACCAGAACGGCGAATTGTGGTCGCCGGCGGGACGGTTGCTCGCGACGACGACGCAGATCGCCTATTTCAAGGCGTAGCGGCGTAGGGTGGGCAAAGGCGCGCTTGCGCCGTGCCCACCATCTATCCGGCTGGTGATCTTTATCGGTGGGCACGCTACGCTTTGCCCACCCTACAATTCTTCGGAGGCCTCGCCTCATGTCAGACGGCAACGCTCCCCGCATCGCCCTGCTCGGCGTCCCCATCGAGATCGGAGCCTCGCAACTCGGAACCTTGATGGGGCCGGACGCGCTGCGCACCGCGGGCATCGGCCGCATCCTCGATCAGCTCGGCTTTGCCGTCGAGGACCACGGCAACATGGCCAAACCTGACGGTGCTCCCGATGAGGGCCCGCCGCCGGCGAATGCCAAATATTACGACACGATCAAGGGCTGGATCCGCGATCTCAGCGAACGTTCCTATTCACTGGCGCGCTCCGGCGCCGTTCCGATCTTCATGGGCGGCGATCACTCGCTGTCCATGGGATCGGTGAACGGTGTTGCGCGCCACTGGCACGAGCAGGGCCGGCCACTATTCGTCATGTGGCTCGATGCCCATGCCGACTACAACACGCCGCAGACCACGGAAACCGGCAACATGCACGGCATGTCGGCGGCCTTTCTGTGCGGCGAGAGCGGCCTCGACGGGCTGCTCGGCAACCATCCCCGCGCCTCGATCGGTCCCGATAGGCTCGAACTGTTCGGCATCCGCTCGATCGACCCGCTGGAGAAGAAGCTGGTGTTCGAGCGCCGCATCGCGATCGCCGACATGCGCGCGATCGACGAATTCGGCGTCGGCGTGCTGATCCGCAAGGTCATCGACCGCGTGCGGGCGCAGAACGGCGTCCTGCATTTGAGCTTCGACGTCGATTTTCTCGATCCCGCGGTCGCGCCGGGCGTCGGTACCACGGTGCCGGGCGGCGCGACCTATCGCGAAGCGCATCTCATCATGGAGCTGCTGCACGATTCCGGACTGGTCCGCGCGGTCGATATCGTCGAGCTCAACCCGTTTCTCGACGAACGCGGCCGCACCGCGCGCGTCGCCGTCGAACTGATCGGCAGCCTGTTCGGACTGCAGATCACCGATCGCCGCACGCCGAGCAACGCGGTCTTTCCGGACAACAGCCAAATTCGTCGGAAAAGCAAAAAGGGCGGCCCATGAAGCCGCCCTTTGGAGAAGTTGATTGCGTTTGAGCCTTACTCCGCCGCGAGCTTCAGGTCCGGCGCAGCAGCGCGGACTTCGGCGTCGACCTGGGCTTCGAACTTGGCAAAATTCTTCTGGAACATGCCGACCAGGCTACGGGCGGTCTTGTCAAACTCGGCCTTGTCCTTCCAGGTATTGACGGGATTGAGGATCTCGCTCGGCACGCCGGGCAGCGCTGAAGGCACCGCAAAGCCGAAATACTTGTCGGTGCGGAATTCGACATTGCGCAGGCTGCCGTCGAGCGCAGCGGTGAGCAGCGCGCGCGTCACCTTGATCGGCATCCGGCTGCCGGTGCCGTATTTGCCGCCGGTCCAGCCGGTGTTGACCAGCCAGCAATCGACATTGTGCTTGGCGATCAGCTCACGCAGCATGTTGCCGTAGACGGAAGGATCGAGCGGCAGGAACGGCGAGCCGAAGCAGGTGGAGAATTCCGGCTGCGGCTCGTTGCCGAGACCGCGCTCGGTGCCGGCGACCTTGGCGGTGTAGCCGGACAGGAAGTGATACATCGCCTGCGCCGGCGTCAGCTTTGCAATCGGCGGCAGCACGCCGAAGGCATCGGCGGCCAGCATCACGACATTCTTCGGCTGGCCGGCCCGGCCGGTGCGGGAGGCATTCGGGATGAAGTCGAGCGGATAGGCCGAACGCGTGTTCTCGGTTTTGGAGCCATCGTCGAAATCCACCTCGCGGGTGTCTTCGTCGAGCACGCAATTCTCAAGCACCGCGCCGAAGCGCTTGCTCGCAGCGTAGATCTGCGGCTCGGCTTCCTTGGATAGCTTGATGCACTTGGCGTAGCAGCCGCCCTCGAAATTGAAAACGCCGTCATTGCCCCAGCCGTGCTCGTCGTCGCCGATCAGGGTACGGTTCGGATCGGCCGACAGCGTGGTCTTGCCGGTCCCGGAAAGGCCGAAGAAGATCGCGCTGTCGCCCTTGGGCCCGACATTGGCCGAGCAGTGCATCGGCAGCACGCCCTTGGCAGGCAGATAATAGTTCAGCGTGGTGAAGACCGACTTCTTCATCTCGCCAGCATAATAAGACCCGCCGATCAGGACGATCTTGCGGGCGAAATCGATCGCGACGACGTTCTCCGAGCGCACGCCGTGACGTTTGGGATCGGCGCGGAAGCTCGGCAGGTCGATGATGGTGAGTTCGGGCACGAAATCCTTCAGCGCGGACGCCTCGGGGCGGATCAGCAGCGTGCGGATGAACAGCGAGTGCCAGGCGAGCTCGGTGAAGACGCGGGTCTTGATCTGGAAGCTCGGATCGGCGCCACCATAGAGATCCTGCGCGAACAGGGTCATGCCTTCGGCATGCTTGAGGAAGTCGGCATAGAGCGCGGAGAACTGGTCCGCGGTGATCGACTGGTTGCCGGCCCACCACATGTTCTTGTCGGTGGTGGCATCCCGAACTGTGAACTTGTCCTTCGGGCTGCGGCCGGTGAATTCGCCGGTATCCGCACACAAGGCGCCGTCGGCGGACAGCACCGCTTCACCCGCAGCGAGTGAATATTGATAGAGCTGCGGCGCACCGAGATTCCAGTGCACCGTCTTGAGATTTTTAAGCCGAATTTGTCGGCGCCGAAGGCGCCGTTGCGTAAACCCGTCTCTTGCACGAAGAAGTCCTCCTCGAACCCGCGTTACTCGAATCGCGCGCCTGTCGCTTGACGCGCTCTGTCGCGGTGACCCTTGAATATAGCCTTCCGGCTTCGGTCCGGCGACCTAATACTGATGAACGCTGGGCTTGCCAAGCCGATCCACGCGATTTGGTTTATTCAAGCGAGGGTGGTTGATCTGCATCAATCGCTTGCTGCGGCGCTTTTCGCTGGTTTGCCGTCGTGGTTGCGCGACCATCGGCCGCTGCCCGGCTCGGGCAAAAATTGCTGCGACGCACAATCAAAAAATAAGCGCGCGGCGCCCTCTTCGATCAGCGCAAATACCACCCAACCGGCATTGAGCTTCAATGCGCGACTTCGCTCGCGGTGAGCAGACCGTCATCCGCACTCCGGCGGCTGTTTTGGAAATGCTCCGCGCCGGCTGACAAATAACAAATACATGTAGGCGCCGGCCGCAAGGTTGCGTGCGGCGGTGCTGGTGCGACGACTGCCTGCGCAACATGGGTCAGCGCAGCGCCAACGTCGCGGGCCGGAATTCTTTCTTGAGACTTTCGACTTGTGCCTGCGCCAGCGCAACGGCTTCCGCATATTCTCCGGCGCGGCCAAGCTCTTTATTTTCGCGCTGGGCGCGCCGACATCGTCCTTTTGTAAGAGCGATGGCGTTAACGCTGTCAGCCCTTGGCCCGCGCCTCGCCCGCCAGCCGCACCAGCATCTTGCGCAATGCCATGGCGCTGGTGACCCGTTCCGGGAAATCCAGCCGCAGCGTCGCGCTGCCGGCCTGCATGTCCATGCCATCAGGATCGCAGCCGGTGCAGCGCCAATCGGCGGATTCGGCCGCCAGCAGTTTGGTCGCATAGAGGTTCATCGCCTCGCGGTGATCCTCGTTCATATGCTCGACGGCGCCCTGCTCCGCTTCCAGCAGATCGGCGGCATCGCCGATCTCGGTCAGAAACTGCGCTGGCTTGAGGTCGATGATGCGGCCAAAACCGGCGACCAGATGCAGGCCCGACGGGGCGATCCGAAAGAACGAAAAGTCCTTGAAATCCACGAAGGCTTCCGCGGATGGATGGGCGTTGAGGTAGCGCTGCCGCAGGATTTTCGCTGCCTCCCCTGTGGCCTCCTCGGCCCGCCCCGCCAGCATGATTCGCGCGCCCTCCAGCGGATCGCCGGCGGCGCGCTCGTCCAGCATCAGCGATACGCGGCCGTCGCCGAGAATATTTTTCGTATGCAGCGCGAGCCGCGAAATCAGCAGAATCGGGGATGCGTCGGCGTGGCTTGCGACGCTAACCAACGAGCAATAGGGATCGCCGCTTTCGGGCATAAGAGTGGCGAGCGCGCCCTGCCGGCTGCGCCGCAGCAGCGAACGGGCAAGTTTGGAAGCATCAAAATCTGCGGTCGGCTGCATGGTTCCGTTTCGGCCATCTTGTTGCAAAAAGGGGTTTTCTCAACCAAACAGGGTGCTATATGGGGGACGGCGTATCCCCGCGGGAACGTTTTGCGGAACTCGGTCACACTTCAGCCCAGCTTGCATTGCTCGTTGACCCTGTACAAAGCCCATTTATGCGGCGTCTGGCTGGATTGCCCGCCGTTTAAGCCACTCTCTTATTCGAAAGCAGGCTCATGCCCACAATCGCCCTGGTCGATGATGACCGAAACATTCTCACTTCCGTGTCGATCGCGCTCGAAGCCGAAGGCTATCGCATCATGACCTACACGGATGGTGCCTCGGCGCTCGACGGCTTCCGCACTTCGCCGCCGGACCTCGCGATCCTCGACATCAAGATGCCGCGCATGGACGGCATGGAAACGTTACGCCGGCTGCGGCAGAAGTCCGATCTGCCGGTGATCTTCTTAACCTCCAAGGATGAAGAGATCGACGAATTGTTCGGCCTCAAGATGGGCGCCGACGATTTCATCCGCAAGCCGTTTTCGCAGCGCCTGCTGGTCGAACGCGTCAAGGCCGTGCTCCGCCGCGGCCAGCCCAAGGATCCGACCGCCGTGCCGAAGGAGCCGGATGCGCGCGCATTGGACCGCGGCCTCCTGCGGATGGATCCGGAACGTCATACCTGCACCTGGAAGAACGAGCCGGTGACGCTGACGGTGACCGAGTTCCTCATCCTGCAGGCACTGGCGACCCGCCCCGGGGTCGTGAAGAGCCGCAACGCGCTGATGGACGCGGCCTATGACGACCAGGTCTATGTCGACGATCGCACCATCGACAGCCACATCAAGCGGCTGCGCAAGAAGTTCAAGGTGGTCGACGACGATTTCGAGATGATCGAGACGCTGTACGGCGTCGGCTATCGCTTCAAGGAAGCCTGATCTGCGTTTTCCGGGCGGATGTGCCGACTGACACATCCGCCCGTTCGGCGTAAAAGCCTAGAATTACGAAGCGGCGCATCACAACCGGCAGTCTCAGCCATTGCTAGATCGAACGCAGCCCGATCCCAGCCTGACCCACGAGGAAGCCCCGGAGCTCCTCGATCGGGATCGCGTTGCCGACGATAATGCGGGCGAGAAGGGCTGGCGGCGGCCGCTCGGCTGGCTGCGCCGGGCCGGGCAATTCTTCTTCGCGCTTTCCTTCTCCAGCCTCACGCGCCGGATCGTCTCGCTCAATCTGGCGGGCCTCGTAGCCCTGGTCGCGAGCATTCTCTATCTCTCGCAGTTCCGCGCCGGCCTGATCGATGCGCGCGCGCAGAGCCTTCTGGTGCAGGCCGAAATCATTGCCGGCGCGATTGCCGCCTCCGCCACCGTCGAAACCAACACCATCACCATCGATCCGGACCGCCTGCTCGACCTCAAGCCCGGTGAAAGCTACGGCGCGCCGGACGAATCCTCCGGGCTGGATTTTCCGATCAATCCGGAGCGCGTCGCGCCGGTGCTGCGGCGGCTGATCTCGCCGACCAAGACCCGCGCGCGCATCTATGGCGGCGACGGCGGCATGATCCTCGACAGCCGCAGCCTCTACGGCCGCGGCGACGTGTTGCGTTTCGAACTGCCGCCGCCCTCGACGGAGAAACCGGGCTTCGTCGAGCGCGCCACGATCTCGATCCGCACCTGGCTCAATCGCGGCGACCTCCCGCTCTATCGCGAGCTGGGTCCGGAAAACGGCAAGGGCTACCAGGAAATCGTGCAGGCGCTCGACGGTGTCAAGAGCAGCATGGTGCGTGTCAACGACCGCGGCGAGGTGATCGTCTCGGTCGCAGTGCCGGTGCAGCGATTCCGCGCCGTGCACGGCGCACTGATGCTCTCGACACAGGGCGACGACATCGACCAGATGGTGACGGCCGAGCGGCTGGCGATCCTGAAGGTTGGCGGCGTCGCCTCCGCGGTCATGATCGTACTGTCGCTACTGCTGGCGAGCACGATCGCGGGTCCGGTGCGGCGGTTGGCCGACGGCGCCGAGCGCGTCCGCCGGCGCATCCAGACCCGCGTCGAGATTCCCGATTTCACCCGCCGCCGCGACGAGATCGGCCATCTGTCCGGCGCGCTGCGCGACATGACGAATGCGCTCTATAGCCGCATCGAGGCGATCGAGATGTTCGCCGCCGACGTCGCCCATGAATTGAAGAACCCGCTGACCTCGCTGCGGTCGGCGGTGGAGACGCTGCCGCTGGCGCGCAACGAAACCAGCCGCGCGCGCCTGCTCGAGGTGATCGAGCACGACGTCAAGCGGCTCGACCGGCTGATCTCGGATATTTCCGACGCCAGCCGTCTCGATGCCGAATTGCAGCGCCAGGACATGGCGCCGGTCGATCTGCGCCGGCTGCTGACGACGCTCACCTCGGTCGCCAACGAAACCCGGCTCGGCCACGACGTCGCGGTCGAGGCGCGCTTCGAGGGCCGCGGAGCAACCGACACGTTCTCGGTGCCGGGCCATGATTCCCGGCTCGGGCAGGTGATCTCCAACCTGCTGTCCAACGCGCAATCGTTCTCCAACCCTGGCGGGAAGGTGCGCGTCACCTGCCGCCGCGTGCGCTCGGAAATCGAAATCGTCGTCGATGACGACGGGCCGGGCATTGGCGAGGATGCGCTGGAGCGCATCTTCGAGCGCTTCTATACCGACCGGCCGCATCAGGGCTTTGGCCAGAACTCGGGCCTGGGCCTGTCGATCTCCAAGCAGATCATCGAAGCGCATAGCGGGCGGGTCTGGGCGGAAAATCGCCACGGCCCGGCCGACGCCGACGGCAAGCCGACGGTGGTCGGCGCGCGCTTCGTGGTCCGGCTGCCAGCGCCATGACGCCGGTCGCAAGTGTGCACGCCTCCGCCGTCTTGGTGGGCGACCGCGCCGTGCTGATCCGCGGGCCGTCGGGCGCGGGCAAGTCGCGGCTGGCCTTCGATCTGATTCTCGCCGGACGCGCCGGACAGGTTCCGCCGGCCGTTCTGGTCGGCGATGACCGTGTCCATCTCGACACAGTGGCCGGAGAATTGTGGGTTCGTCCGGCGCCGGAACTGGCCGGCCTGATCGAAATCCGGGGCCTCGGCATTCGCCATTGTGACTTTGTTGGGGAGGCGGTGGTCGGCCTGATCGCCGACCTCGCGGCTAGCGATGCGGAGCGGCTGCCGCCGCCCGGAGCGCTCTCCATCAGCCTAAATGGTGTTTTGTTACCGCGAATCCCCGTCGGAACCGGCTATGACCCCCTCCCGTTGATTGCAGCTGCCCTGACGACAACCGCAAGTTCAGGCTCCGTCCAACCTTTGGATGATTGTTCGAAGGGGATTGGTAACCATATAAGCCCCAATATCGCCACCGAATAAACCGGCACAGGCCCCACTGTTTACCGCCAAATACCGGAACTATAGCCAAGATGCCCTCTTGCGCGGGGCCTCTGGATGGTCAAAGTGGCGCGTTCGTGCGGTGCACCAAAAGCACCCGCGAGGAGTTTCCGATGATTGGTCTAGTGCTTGTGACCCATGGGCGCCTTGCCGACGAGTTCAAGGCGGCGCTCGAACATGTCATGGGTCCGCAAAAACAAATTGAAGCCATCACGATTGGAGCCGAGGACGACTCCGATCTGTGTCGAAGCGATATCATCGAAGCGGTGAATCGCGTCGACAGCGGCGATGGTGTCGCGATCCTCACCGACATGTTCGGCGGCACGCCTTCCAACCTCGCGATTTCCTGCATGAGCCGTCCCAAGGTGGAAGTGCTGGCAGGCATCAATCTTCCCATGCTGGTCAAGCTTGCCAAGGTGCGCGAAGAGCGCTCGCTTCCCGACGCCATCGCCATGGCGCAGGAAGCCGGCCGCAAATACGTCACCATCGCCAGCCGCGTGCTCGCCGGCAAATGAGCGACGAGGCCTCGCCGGAAAAGGAACTCGGGCCGAGCGTGCCGGCGGGCGCCATTTCGCGGGAACTTCAAATCATCAACAAGCGCGGCCTGCACGCGCGGGCCTCGGCCAAGTTCGTCCAGCTGGTCGAACGCTTCAATGCCGAGGTCTGGGTGACGCGCGGCAGCGAGACGGTCGGCGGAACCTCGATCATGGGGCTGATGATGCTGGCGGCGGGACCGGGAACCTCGGTCGTGGTCTCCGCGATCGGCCCCGAAGCGCAGGCGGCCGTCGATGCCATCGCCGCGCTGGTCGCCGACAAGTTCAACGAAGAAGGCGTGTGAGAGCGGCGTTCGTAGGGTGGGCAAAGGCGCACTTGCGCCGTGCCCACCATCTTCCAGGCGCGCTTTGAATGGTGGGCACGCTTCGCTTTGCCCACCCTACAAATTCAAAACGGGTTCGTCACAATCCCGCCGTCGACACGGAGCGCGGCGCCGTTGGTGGCGCTGGAGGCTTTCGAGCAGACGTAGCAGATCAGATTGGCGACCTCTTCCGGCTTGGCGTAGCGCTGCAGCAGGGACGCCGGCCGGCGTTCGGTGAAGGTGCGCTGGACCAGATCGTCGACGGTGGTTCCGGCGGCCTCGGCGCGCGCGGCCAGACGGACCGGCGCCATCTCGACCCAGGTCGGACCGGGCATCACCGAATTGACCGTTACGTTGGTGCCCTTGGTGGTCTCCGCTGCGCCGCGCGCGATCACGAGCTGCGCCGACTTCGAGAAACCGTAATGCACCATCTCCTTCGGTATATAGACGCCGGACTCGCTGGAGACGAACACGACGCGGCCCCAGTCCTTGTTATCAAGCATCCGCTTCAAATAATGCCGCGTCAGCCGGACTCCGCTCATGACGTTGACTTCGAACATCTTTGACCAGTCGGAATCCTCGATCTCGAAGAAGCCCTTCGGCTCGTAGATGCCGAGATTGTTGACGAGGATGTCGACGTCAGGGAATTGCGCCGCCAGCGCCGCACAGCCCGCCGCATGGCCGAGATCGAACGTCGCCGCGTGCACCCTGGCCGGCGGCGCAGCCTGTTGGACTTTTGCCATGGCCTCGCCGACCGTCGCCTTGTCGCGCCCGTTGACGATCACCTCCGCACCCATTTGCGCAAGCCCGATTGCGGTCGCGAGCCCGATGCCGCGCGTCGAACCGGTGACGAGCGCCGTCTTATCCGTCAGGTCGAGATCCATGCGTTACCCCTTCGAGCTTTCTTGGTTGGCCGCTTCTATTTGGCCGGCGGCACGATGAAGATGTTCCAGGCCGTCGCGGGGCCGGGCATGCCTAAGAAGAATCGCCGCGTGGTCATCACCATGCGCTCGCCATTGGCGGCATGGGCGTTCATCCACGCCTCGCATTTTTCCAGCTTCCAGTCGCCGACCTCGCAGATGCCGATGAAGCCCGATCGCTTCGCTTCGTCGAGCGAGGTCAGGCCCGACGACCATGGCTCGTCAGGGGTCAGCGGCGCCGGATGATCGGGGCTGTAGAAGGTGACGGGCTGGCCGGTATCGGTATAGGCCGCAACCACCGGCCAGCGCGAATGAAAGCGCGTGTGCCAGGCTTCCGTCAGTTCGCGGGCGAGTTCGGAACGCGCCCGGTAGGTGGCCCCTGCCGTGCGCTTTTCGCTCAGTTCATAGGCGACGATTCTTGGTGATACCGCCAGCACGACGAGCGAAATCACCAGCCAGTTCGCCGTCAGGATCAACAGCGCGATTTTCCGGACCCGCACCGCTGGGATCGCGATCAGCGCGAGCGGCATCAGGAAGAACAGCGGGATACCCCAGTCGGTCTTGATGTAGACGTGGAACAGCAAGGCGCCGAGCGGCGGTCCGATCGCCACCACCGCCTGGATGATCCAGATATTGAGCGCCTGGGACATGTTCACGCCGGAATTGGCGCCGCGCGCCAAGGCCGGAAACGGCGTCAAGCGAAGCGGCCGCCAGCCAAGCGCGATCGCGCCGAGCACCACCGGCAAGGCCAGCAGCGCGAGATTATGCAAGACATAGCCGAGTGCGAGATCGTCGATCATCGCGCGGTCGGTGAGCGAATACGTGTCGCCCGCATAGGTGAGCGGGACGAAGTCCACCTGCTTCAGCCACATCAGGTGCGGCAGCATCGCCACCACTAGCGCGGCAATCGCGACCCACGGCGCCGGCGAGCGCAGGAACTGCAGGCGCGCGGGATGGATCAGCGCGGCAAGGCCGATGGCGCCGATCATGGTCAGCACCCAGTATTTGGTCATCAGCGCCAGCGCACCGGCGAGCCCGAGCCATACACCGGATTTGATGCTGCGCTTCTCGAACGCGTCGAGATAGGCCAGCACGACAAGCGGCAGCGTGACGAGCTGTAACAGGTCCGGATTGTATTTGAAGCCCTTGAAGTTGAAGATCGGATAGAGCGCGAGCATCACCACGACGAAGAACGCGCGGCGGCGATCGACCACGCGCAGCGCCAGCAGCCAGCAGATCACGAGCCCGCAGGCCAGCGTCGCCATCGCCAGCGCGTAAGTCGCCCAGTCGGTGACCGGAAAGAGCATGAACCAGACGCCGGCGACCCATCCCGATAGCGGCGGGTGCTTGCCATAGCCGAGCAGGAACTTCTGTCCCCAGGCGTAGGCTTCCGCGACGTCCATGTGGACGTCCTGCCCGGTCTTCAGATTGACCAGGATCAGCGTCCACAGCACCGCGTGAACCGCCGCAAAGCCGGTCACCAGCCACAGCCCGGCTTTGGGATCGCTGGCGCGCGAGGCCAGCCACGCCGCCAGCCGCCGAATGGAGGGAAAACGCTTGCCGCGCGCGGCCGTGGGCAAAATGGATGCAGTCGACATGAGCAATTCCGTAGCGTGTTTTGGGCCAGAGTGGAATCAGCTTGGCGTGAAGAACCCCTTGGAATACAGCAAGATGGTTGCCGCCCGGGGACGTGAATGCTATCCCGCGCCCATGACAACCGTCCCCATTTCCAACATCCGCAACTTCTCCATCGTCGCCCATATCGACCATGGCAAATCGACGCTGGCCGACCGCCTGATCCAGATGACGGGCGGGCTGACGGACCGCGAAATGGCGGGCAAGGAACAGGTGCTCGATTCCATGGATATCGAGCGCGAGCGCGGCATTACCATCAAGGCGCAGACGGTGCGGCTGAACTACCGCGCCAAGGACGGCAACGATTACATCTTCAACCTGATGGACACGCCCGGCCATGTCGACTTCGCCTACGAAGTCTCACGGTCGCTGGCTGCCTGCGAAGGGTCGCTGCTGGTGGTCGACGCCAGCCAGGGCGTGGAAGCGCAGACGCTCGCCAACGTCTACCACGCGCTCGATGCAGGCCATGAGATCGTACCTGTTCTCAACAAGGTGGACCTGCCTGCGGCCGAACCGGAGAAGATAAGGCAGCAGATCGAGGACGTGATCGGCATCGATGCCTCGGATGCCGTGATGATCTCGGCCAAGACGGGCTTGGGCGTTCCCGACGTGCTGGAAGCGATCGTCACCCGCCTGCCGCCACCGAAGGGCGACCGCAACGCCACGCTGAAGGCGCTACTGGTCGATAGCTGGTACGACGTCTATCTCGGCGTCGTCGTGCTCATTCGCGTCGTCGACGGCACGATGAAGAAGGGTGGCCGCATCCGCATGATGGGCACCAATGCAGCCTACGATGTCGAGCGCGTCGGTTTCTTCACCCCGAAGATGACGCAGGTCGACGAACTCGGCCCCGGCGAGATCGGCTTCATCACCGCGGCAATCAAGGAAGTCGCCGATACGAGAGTGGGCGACACCATCACCGACGACAAGAAGCCGATCACCGAGATGCTGCCGGGCTTCAAGCCGGCGATCCCGGTCGTGTTCTGCGGCCTGTTCCCGGTCGACGCCAACGATTTCGAGACGCTGCGCGCGGCGATGGGCAAGCTGCGCCTCAACGACGCCAGCTTCTCCTACGAGATGGAAACTTCGGCGGCGCTGGGCTTCGGCTTCCGCTGCGGCTTCCTCGGCCTCTTGCATCTGGAAATCATCCAGGAACGGCTGTCGCGCGAGTTCGATCTCAACCTGATCGCGACCGCGCCGAGCGTGATCTACAAGATGCACCTGACCGACGGCCAGGAGATCGAGATCCACAACCCGGTCGACATGCCCGACGTGGTGAAGATCGCCGACATCGAGGAGCCCTGGATCGAGGCCACGATCCTCACGCCCGACGAATATCTCGGCAGCGTGCTGAAACTTTGCCAGGACCGGCGCGGCGCACAGAAGGAGCTGACCTATGTCGGTTCCCGCGCGATGGTGAAATACGATCTGCCGCTCAACGAAGTCGTGTTCGATTTCTACGACCGCCTGAAATCGGTCTCCAAGGGCTACGCCTCGTTCGACTATCACCTGACCGATTACAAGGTGGCGGATCTCGTCAAGATGCAGATCCTGGTCAACAACGAGCCGGTCGATGCGCTGTCGATGCTGGTGCACCGGACCCGCGCGGAAGGCCGCGGCCGCGCCATGGTCGAGAAGATGAAGGAACTGATCCCGCCGCACATGTTCCAGATTCTGATCCAGGCCGCGATCGGCGGCAAGGTGATCGCCCGCGAAACCGTCCGCGCGCTGCGCAAGGACGTCACCGCCAAATGCTACGGCGGCGACATCACGCGCAAACGCAAACTTCTGGAGAAGCAGAAGGAAGGCAAGAAGAAGATGCGGCAGTTCGGCAAGGTCGACATCCCGCAGGAGGCGTTCATCGCCGCGCTGAAGGTGGATAGCTGAGCCTCAGGCCGGCAGAGCTCCGTCGATAATCCGCCAAAGGAGCGAATCCGGGCCGCACGACAAATTCTACCTTTACGCGTATTTGCGCCGCCGTCTATAGTGGGCAGCGCGACTACCGGCGGGGAGGATTGTTGATGGCCCGCATCGCCCATATTTCAGATATCCATTTCGGTAAGACCTTCGACGACGACATCTGGAACAGGACCAAGGAAGAAATTGTCGGGTTTCAACCGAGGACCATCATCGCCTCGGGGATTTCACTGACGATCCAGATCCGCTGCTGCTGCTCGCCGCCAAGAGTGAGCTCGAAGACTTGTGCAGGCAGTGCGGGAATGGCACCGAGTTCTTCGTCGTTCCGGGAAACCACGACCTGCTCGACCTCGGTAACTTGCTTCATCCCGGCAGCGCGAAATGGTTCGATCGTGTGATGTTTCATGACACGACGAACCTCAGAAACAAGCTCCAGTCAGGCCTGGGCTTTCAGCTCGGCCTCAACAAGGAGACACTGCGCTGGGCGAAGTTTCCGCGATACCGGCGGATGCAGCCGCGCAACTGGCTTTGGGTGGAGACGTGGACCGACAAATGCGACGGCCGGCTGCAGAGCTGCGACTACCGCAGGGCCGGCAAGCGATGGCCGACCCGCAGCGTCCACGACCAGACACTCATCACATGCCTCGATTCCAACAACCCGGTGCTCCGCCAATTCGTCTTTGCGACCGGGACGATCGCAAGGAACCAGATCGAAAGGATTAGCGCATCAGGCTTGCCCGATGCCTGTCCTTGCTGCGGAACGCGACCGAACCAAGCCCCCGCAAACGGCGGCATCTTGCTGCGGATCGCGGTCCTGCATCATCATCCGATGCCGATCGCAGTCCGCGACAAATCCCTCGACAGTCAGGTTCAGGAGGCGAGGCTCGAGCCTTTCCTGATCCTGAAGAACAGTGGCGACCTCGTGCACGAACTGCAGCGTCAGAAGTTCGACCTGATCCTGCATGGCCACAAACACCGGCCGCAATTTGCCCGGGTCGAACTGCGTGCCGACGATCCGGAGCGCTATCCGATTCTCGTGCTCGCCGGCGGAAGCACCGCGAAGCGGGACGAGTCTCCATCCGATAACACGCTCCGCGATATCGGGACCGAGGCCAACGGTCGATTGAAGGTGCGGAGCTTCCGGCAGGGTATCTTGCAATCCGACCGGAACTATCGCGAACCGATCGAGGTGCTTAAGCGCCGTGCCTTCGCACGCGCACTGGAGCGAACCAAGATTTCGGCAAGCCAGTGGATCTCGGACATCGTGATCGACGAGGTTGGCCATCTGCGCAGCCTCGACACTACATCGGAGTTGAGGGTGAGAAGCAAGGGCATGACACTGCCGGGCATCGTTTCGAACGTCGACCTGGCCCTTCACGACACCCGGCTTGACGTTCAGTTGGAGGAGGGAAGCGGCCGGGTCAGTCTGTGCCGACGCGACGACGCCGGCAAAAACTACTCTCTGAACGAGCCTAACCTTCCAGCGGATTGTTTCTACTGGTTGAACTTTCAGGAGCCGCTACGTGTCGACAAGGACCCGCTCACCTTTGCCATTCGTGAGGCAGCCGCCAACACCATCGCGATGAGCCAATGGGAAATCGAGGAGCGGTCGCATCATCAGAACGGCGCCGGGAATCCCGACTACGGATTCGAAGAGGTCGGATCGCACATCAGCTATCCGATCGAGAAATTGACCATACGGGTGACTTTTCCGCCGAATCTTGACGGCATCGCGCCGAAACCGCGCTGCCGACGGCATCCGGCGATGCCGGATTTTCCCCTGCGATACCTGCCCGAGGGACGGCCAAGACGCGGCCAGCCTCAACCGCAGCTCATCTCCGATGACGATCTCGCAAAGGAGGAAACGAGAGAGCTAACTTATGAAGCAAGCAAGCGGACTTGGGTGCTGGAGATTGATCACCCAGTGCCGGGATGCTCCTACAGCCTGCAATGGCGCGTGCCCAATCCTCGTGCCCCACAGAAGGTTTGCGATCGTACGATCGCCTATCGAAATATGCTCGCACGTCTCTTCGATGGCTCTTGCGGCAGCGAAGTCATCCAGAAATGCCAGGATCGCTTCAGGCGGCTTGCCCGAAGCCTGATGCTCCGTTTTCGAGTGGGCTTCGACGCCGCGGAACAGCAAGCTGCCTTCCTGATGCTGTACGACTCGACGGATCTTTGCCTGCGGCCTGCGCTGAGGATGGACCCATACCGGACGGAACGTATGAGGTCCCGCTCGGTGGCGGCGTGGCCGGGGCTGCCTTTCTGCAGCGCCAGATCATCGCCTGGAGGAACGATCCGAACAGCAAGTCCCTGATCAAGCCGGCTTCATCGGGAGTTCTCAATTCGCATTGGGTGCTGGCGCTGCCCGTGTTTCACCAGGGAGGCCTGAACGCCACGGGCAATGAACTCGATACCGAACCTGGAGCCGTGCTCTGTGTCATCACGCTGGGATCGGATAACGCTGCATCAAGAATCAGCGAGTGCGCACCCAACGAGGAGGATCCAACGGGTGAGAGAGGCGAGGAAATCGGACAGGAAGCGCAAATACTGGCTCAGCAATGCGTTTTCGATATGCTTGGCATCATCGGAACCGCGGGCAGCAAAGCCGGTCCCGTGGTTCCCACGGTTCCCTGAGGCGGCGCTGCCCCTTGCGGGACACCGGGAGGTGAATTAAGTTCGTTAAGGATTGCATCGTAGGATCAATCCGGTAGACGGAGATAGCCATGCGGCTGGCGAACAACGTGATCGTACATAATCCCGAAACGAGCCTCGGGAAGATCAATGCCGATCGCTTGCGCGCGCATGGTTGGCCCGAAGAAGTGGTCCAGCAGCAACAGCAGCGCGAGCAGTCATCCCAAGACACCGCGTCGCCGATGGCGGCAACCCTATCAAGCTCAGGCTAGGCGCGCGCGAGGCTTGCGCTGCGGCTTCCTCCGCCTCATGCATCTGAAATCATCTGGGAACGGCTGTCGCGCGAGTTCGACCTCGATCTGATCGCGGCCGCGCCGCGCGTGATCCACAAGATGCACCTGACCGACGGCCAGGAGATAGAATCCACATCGACTTGCCTGATGTCGTCGACGATCGCCGACATGAGGATCCTTTGATCGAAGCCACAAAGCGCCTCACGACACGCGCAAGATATAGAATTTCGAATCGACGGCCATGACCGGAAAAGCGCTGGGCAGATCGACTTTTTGCAGCTCCTTGAAATTCCGCTTTTCGTAGAAGCGATGCGCCGCCAGGAATTTATCCGTGGTGCCGAGAAAGATCTCGGTGACGCCCTGCGTGCGAGCATGCGCCAGCAACACATCAAGCAGCTTTCCCGCCACGCCCAACTCCCGGCCGCGAAACGGAGCGGCAACAAACATCTTGCGCAGTGCCGTTTGTCTTGCGCCGATATCCTTCAATCCGATCGTGCCGACGACTTGGCCATTGGATCGGGCCACCCAGAAGCCGCCGGCGCCGGACTGGTAGAACTCGGAAATATCAGTGAGATCGGGCTGATCGGCTGCCGTGATGGGGATTCCAAATTCTCGTTGCTGGATCGGCAGATGACATCGAGGACTCCCTGCTGATCGGCATCGGAAAATGGCGCAATAAGAATTTCCTGCATTGACGTCCTATCGTTCCATTCAGCGCATCAAACGCATCAATATCTGGCCCCGGCGAGCCCGATTAGCAATCCGCCGAATGCAACGCACAATCACATGATCTTTCGAATGAGAGGGTTGCCTTCCACCGCATTGCGCGAGGGTGACGAATAGGCCACCATTGTTCCGCGCACACGAACAACACCACAACCGCGAGGAAACGCATGAGCAAATCCGCCGGATTTTCCTACGGCTGGGTCGTGGTGGCTGTAGGCGCGCTGATGACCTGCGTTGCGTTCGGGTCGATGCTGTCGCTGGCGGTGTTTCTGCAGCCGATTTCGGAGGCGATGGGCTGGTCGCGCAGCGGCGTGTCGGCGGCGGCCACGATCGACTTCCTTGCCATGGGAGTGGCGGCGTTCTTCTGGGGCGCGCTGTCCGACCGGTTCGGCACCCGGATCGTGGTGCTGTCGGGCACACTGCTGCTCGGCGCCGGGCTGATCGGGGCGAGCCAGGCCACCAGCCTGTGGCAGTTCCAGTTGGCGTTCGGCGTCTTGATTGGCGTTGCGGCCGGCAGTTTCTACGCGCCGATGGTGGCCGCGGCGAGCGCCTGGATCGAACATCGCCGCAGCCTCGCCGTCGCGCTGGTATCGGCCGGCATGGGCGTTTCACCGTTGACGGTCGCCCCGTTCGCGAGCTGGCTGATCACGACCTATGACTGGCGCACGGCGATGCTGGTGATCGGCATTGGCGCATTGGCGCTGTTGATTCCGGCCTCTCTGCTGGTGCGACAGCCGCCAGAGCCCTCGACACCTGCTGCCGCAAATGGGGCGGGCGTGCCTGAGGGGCAGCAGTGGACCGTCGCGCAGGCGCTGCGAACACCGCAATTCATCATCCTGGCAGGAGCGCATTTCGCCTGCTGCGCGGCGCATTCCGGACCGATCTTCCACCTGGTGAGCTACGCCATGATCTGCGGCATCGCGCCTTTGACCGCGGTCACCGTCTACAGCCTTGCCGGCTTCTCCGGCCTCGGCGGCCGGCTGCTGCTCGGCGTCCTGGCCGATCGCTTCGGCGCCAAGCATGTTCTGGTCGGCGGCCTGTTCGTGCAGGCCATGTCGATCGCCACCTTTCTCGCGGTCGCCCAGCTCGGCGAATTCTATGCGCTGTCGGTGATCTTTGGCCTCGCCTATGGCGGCGTGATGCCGCTCTACGCCGTGCTGGTGCGCGAATATTTCGGCGTGCGCATCATGGGCAGCATGTTCGGCGCCGTCTCCGCCTTCGCCAGCCTCGGCATGGCGCTGGGCCCGCTCGCCGGCGGATGGGTGTTCGACACCTTCCACGCCTACAACTGGCTCTATGTCGGCTCCTTCGCCATCGGCATAGCCGCCGTCGCCGTGGCGCTAAGCTTCCCGTCGGCAAAGCGGCCAGCGCAACCGTCGCTCGATCTGGGTCGGGCGACGGCGTGAATTGAGCTTTGGCCTGCGTCAGTTCCAACTGGCAAGCTGGAGCGCATTGATCAGTGGCTGCTTGTTGTCGTCAGGACCAACAAGAACCGGGTTACCTTCCTTGTCAAACACGCGCACGGTGAGCGTGCTCGTCGCCTTGTCGAGATCGATACGCGTGAAATTGTCCTCCTGGGTGTAACCGAACGATTTGTAATGCATGGCCGCATCGGTCCCGTCGATCGGGAAGGATCGCTCTGCTCGGGCTTCCGGAATCGTGCACGTAATTGTTGGGGTCGCCGTCGGCGAACGGAAATGGCCAATAAAATGCCGAAGACGTCACCGAGAATGCCTTGATACCCTTGGCATCTTTGCCATCAAACTCGATCGTCGCCGTATTCGAGCAGTGAATGTCGCCGCCGAGAAACACGACATTCTGAATCTTGTTCTCCACGATGTGCTGGAGTAGCGCCAGCCGGGTGCTGGGATAGGCCGGCCAGCTGTCGCTGTCCTCGCGGCGCCCGCGATTCCACTCGAACAGCATATTGTTGGGAGTCTTTCTCTTTCCGGGGCCGCTGACAACGCCCTGAACAGGCGCAATACGCTCGCTCATGTCGTTTGGCACGAACACGCTCGAAGTGACAATGAACTTCGGCACGTCCTTGCGCTGCTTCTGCTGGGCGGAAAGCCAGTCGAGCAGGCGCTGGAGCTGACCGGGATGGTTCGGGTCGATGCTTGGCCGGCCCAGCAAATGGTTGTCGCGCAAGCCAGTCTGATCGTCCTTGAACCGCTGCGTGCGCGTATCGAGCACGAATGTCGGATAGCCGCCGCACTCGAACGTATAATAAAACAACTGCCCGAACGTGCGGGGGCTGTGACTCCACTGGTAGCTCTGATAGGCGCCGATCGCGATGTTGAAGAGCTGATGTTTCCCTTCGTCAGTGACACGGTCCTGGGTCCAGTTGTCCTCGATCTCATGGTCGTCCAGAATCATGTAGGTGGTAGAGCTGCGTAGCAGCCGACGGAGATTCGGTGCCCCATAGGCCGTCAGATATCGCTCCTGGAATTCGTCGAAAGTATCGGCCCGCAGAATGGGGATCACGCGATGCAGCATGTCGGCATAGACCTGGTCGCCGCACATCATGGTATAGCGCGCCGCCTTGCCCAACGGCCCGTCCGCGAAGTGCGCGTGCATCGGTCCAAAGATGCGATCGGCTTCCTTGATTTTCCACAACAGGCCGGGATACCGGCAGGAGCCGAGCAGAAAGGACAGGCTAGCTTCGACCGGCCCCTGCGCCGCGGCGAAGGTGCGGAACGTTGCCTCGCAGTCCTCCGGTTTAAAGTTGAGAAGCTCGCCCTTGATCTTGTTGATGTCCGGCAGACGTTGGATCAGCTCCCAGTCGGACAGGCTGGCGGCGTTCGGCATCGGGTCGTCGACCGTCAGCGTACCGCACCGCACCGTGTATTGCTTGTCCGGCTCCAGCGGAGTGGAAATGGCTTCCGGCGGCAGCGGCGCGGGAAGACCGGCGATGATGCCCTTGGCAATCTGTTCCTGAAAGTCGGTCGAATGAAAGCCTAGCTGAACGTCCTTGCCGAGCACAAACGTGCCCGTGCGATCGAATTCGCGCTGCAAGCGAAAATACCACGCAACCGTCACCGTCGCCTGGGGCTTGCTTGTGTCCAACATCCCGATCACGCCGATCGTTCGGCGATCTTCATCGAGATCGGCCCTGTGATCCGCGGGATCGCCGGCACGAATCCAGATGCGGCAGGTGCTGTCCGTCGTCGCACCGACCAACGGTCCCAGTCCCGGAGGGCGCAGGCTAGCCATCGTATCCTCCCCGATAGCTTTTCGATCAGATGAATTAGCTCACAACTTCAACGTAAAGTCGAGTGTCCCTGGGCGGCCACTGGCGCACTGTCTCGCATTGACAACGCCATGGAAGACCGCCCGGGCAAGACTCAGTGCGATGCGTTGTGCGAAGGACGAAATCCCGCCGCCTTGATCGAGGGCGGCGGATGGGTCACCATCGCGGCTAAGCCCAAGAACAAGAGAATGCGAGGAAGCGCATGAACAGGCATCCCGGCCTCGACCTCGTCGAGCGTGCACGAGCGCTGGCGCCATTGATCGTGCACGAGGCCGACGAGATCGAGCGGACGCGGCGGCTGACGCCAGCGGTGACACAGGCGCTGATCGAGAACGGGCTTTACCGCGCGCTGCTGCCGCAAAGCTTTGGCGGCGCCGAGGTGCCGCTCGAAACCTTCATGCAGATGCAGGAGGAAATCGCCAAGGCGGATGCCTCGACCGCGTGGTGCCTCGGCCAGTGCAGCGTCTGCGCCATGACCGCGGCCTATCTCGATCCCGACGCCGCCAACGAAATCTTCAATGTTGCGCCCGGCATTCTCGCCTGGGGCGCGATCAACCATGAAGTGCAGGCGGTTCCGGGCGGCTACAGAGCCAGCGCACGCTGGGATTTTGCCTCCGGCTCGCGGCAGGCGAGCTGGCTCGGCGCCCATGTCCGCGTCGTCGAGGCCGATGGCAAGCCGCGGCGCAAGCCCGATGGCTCGCCGGAGATCCGCACCATCCTGTTTCCGGTGACCAGCGCCACGCTATACGACGTTTGGGACGTGATCGGCCTGCGGGGGACGGGTACCGATTCCTATTCGGTCGACAATTTGTTCATCCCGGAAACGTTCGCAGCGCTGCGCGACGATCCGGCGGCGCTGCGCCAGAACGGCCCGCTGTACAAGCTCTCTACCAACATGGTTTTCGGCATGGGCTTTGCGGCGACCTCGCTCGGCGTCGCGCGCGCCACGCTTGATGCGGCGATCGATCTTGCACGGGGCAAGACACCGCAAGCGTCAAAGGCGATGCGCGACAACAACGCTGTGCAGGGGCTGATCGGGCGCACCGAGGCGCAACTGCGCGCCACCCGCGCCTATCTCTATGCCACTGCAGCGGATGTATGGCGCGATCTGTCGGAAGGCGCGGCCATCAGCGAAGCCCATCGGGTGGCGCTGCGCATCGCCTCGACATGGACCATCCATCAATCGGCCGCCGTGGTCGACACCGCCTATCACATGACGGGCGCCACGGCCGTATTCAACGCCAACAAGTTCGAGCGCCGCTTTCGCGACATGCATGCGATCGCGCAGCAGATCCAGGGCCGCGACGCCCATTATGAGGATGCCGGCAAGGCGATCCTGTCAGGCCATCTCGATACGCCGCCGACGATGCGTTGAGGCGGCCATTCCGGCTCGCGCGGCGAGAAAGCTCCGCTCGGAACCCCTTGCAAGGTGTGCGTTGCTTTTCCAGCAACCGCAACAACGAGAGATACGGCATGCCCCGCGGTGACAAGTCCAGCTACACCAACAAGCAAAAACGCAAGGCCGAACATATCGAGGAAGGCTACGAGAAGCGCGGCATCAGCGAGGATGAAGCCGAGCGGCGCGCGTGGGCGACCGTCAACAAGGAAACCGGCGGCGGCAACAAGAGCGGCTCCGGCCGCGGCGTCAAGGACACCAACGTCGCGGCAAAAAGGGCGGCCGGATCGGCGGCCCGCGCGGCGGCAAGGCCGCGGCACGCCGGCCGGCTGCGGCGCGATCACGCTCGGCGAAGAAAGCAGCCGCCACGCGCAAGCGAAAGGCCGCGGCAAGGTCCAGCGCACGCAAGACGACACGATCCAGCGCACGCAAGACGTCGCGCTCGGGTGCGCGGAAGACCGCGCGAAGGAAGTAGGCGCTTCGCAATCTGCTTCCCGGATACCCGCAACGGCCCTGTCAGGCTGCGCTGAAATCGCGACGGAGCAAGGGATCGTGCTGGATCGGATCGGCTAGCGCGCCTTGCGTGCGCCGAACAACCTGCCCTCCAGCCACGCGCGATGATCAGGGCAGTCAGCAGCAGCGTCAGGACGGCCGCCGCCGCGTTGAAAAGCCACTCGCCCGCCGAACAACGGCTGAGTTTGTCGATACAGGCATTTGACATGAGGCCGGCTGCGCTGAGGCTCATCGCTACGGCGATGTAGGCGACGTGCACCAGCGCCAGATACACGCAAATCGTGGCAACGCGTCGCCACCACGACGGCAGGCCGGTATCTGCCGCGCCGTTGCGCTCGTTGACATATTGGCCCGGTAGCGCCTTCGCCGGATTCCGGATCTGCACGGTCGACTTCGTCAGGAGATCGTGAGCCGCCTGATTGCGCCGCGTCGCCGCCAAAGTAACGAACGAGTACAGGCCGAGCATACCCTTGATCACGACGCGGGCACAGGCCTTGAGGAAACTGACATTGCCGCCGGTGCGCTCATCGACGACGCGCAGATTGGTGAGATAGTGCCCCAGCGTGCTTCCGGTGAACGACACGAGAACCGGCTCGTACAGCAAAAGTGCGGGTATCACCAGAATGCCGAGCGCGCGGGAGAAATTGTCGTCTCGCACCGTGCTCGCCAGCGTCAGCGCGCCGAACAGGATCGCCATGAGGATCATCCAGTCGAGCACAATCCCGCGAAAGCGGCGCGAAAACCGGGCGTATTTCGGCGCAGCCGTCATCGGCGCTTCAGGATAAGCATTCATTTCAGGTAGCGGCTTTCGGTCATACCTGTCATTTATGCATTTTGGCTGATTACGCGCTAGCCTTTCCACCGAACCACACCGACAGGTTGCGATGGCAAAAGCACGAAAGATCGCTTCCCCAGGCGGGAAGCGTGTGAATCACCTGGAGTCCGCGGTCGATGCGGTCTTCGGCGCCTATCCCGGTCAGGTCAGGACGAAGCTGCTAGCGCTCCGCAAGCTGATTTTCGACACGGCAAAAACGACCTCGGGCGTCGGCGCGCTGGAAGAGACGCTGAAATGGGGGCAGCCGAGCTATCTCACGACCGAGACCAAGAGCGGCAGCACGATCCGGATCGACCAAGTGAAGGCGGAAGCCGGCCGCTACGCGGTTTATTTCCACTGCCAGACCGATCTGGTCGAGACCTTTCGCGAGCTTTATCCGGAGCTGAGCTATAGCGGCAACCGCGCCATTCTGCTCGACGCCGGCGAGAAGCTTCCCGAGAAAGCGCTGCGCCACTGCATCGCGCTGGCGTTGACGTATCATTTGAGGAAGCGGAAGGCGGCCAATAGACGCGCGTAGCCCGGATGGAGCGAAGCGAAATCCGGGACAGCGTTATCAGCGCACTTATCCCGGATTGCGCTTCGCTCCATCCGGGCTACGCTTGCGACTAAGCCACCAGCGCCGCACTTGCGGGCGAGCTCCAGTTGCCCTGCGTCTTCAACATGCTCACGATGTCAGCGTTGGGCCGCGCGCGGCTGAACAGAAAGCCCTGCCCCTCGTGGCATCCCTCGTTGCGCAGACAGTTTAATTCGGCTTCGGTCTCGACGCCCTCCGCCGTGATCGTGACGCCCAGGCCCTTGCCGAGGCTGATGATCGAACGCACGATCGCCTGCGCGTCGGGATTGGCAGCGAGGTCGCGCACGAAGGACTGGTCGATCTTGATCTTGTCGAACGGAAAGCTGCGCAGATAGCTCAGGCTGGAATAGCCGGTGCCGAAATCGTCCATCGAGATGCGAACCCCGAGCGCGCGCAGCGCATGCAGGGTCGCCAGCACCTCGCTGCTCTTTTCCAGAAGCAGCGTCTCCGTGATCTCGAGCTCCAGACGTCTCGCCGGCAGGCCGGACTGCTTCAGCGTATCCACGACCAGCGACAGCAGATTGCCGAGACGGAACTGCAGCGGTGACAGATTGACCGCGACGTGGACATCGTCGGGCCATTGCGCCGCATCCGTGCAGGCGCGGCGCAGCATCAAACCGCCGACGGCGTTGATCAGTCCGGTCTCTTCCGCAACGGGGATGAATTCGGCTGGCGAGATCATGCCGCGCTCGGGATGCGGCCAACGCACCAGCGCTTCGAAGCCGGTGATGCGCCCGTTCGAAAGATCGACCAGCGGCTGGTAGTAGGGCCGCAGCGCATCGCCCTGGACGGCCTCGCGCAGCTCGGTTTCGATCTTGCGGCGGGTCTGGGCGCGCGCGTCCATTCCGGCCTCGAAGAACGAGAATGTGCCGCGCGAATCGTTCTTGGCACGCGACAAGGCGAGGTCGGCGTTCTTCAACAGCTTCTCGGATTCGTCGCCGTCGCCGGGCGACATCGCAATGCCGATGCTGGCGCCGATCACGACGGAATGCCCGTCCAGAAGATAGGGATCGCCGATTGCGTCCAGCAGGCGCCTTGCCAGGAACGCCGCATCCTCGGGGCGCGTCACTCCGCTTTGAACGATTGCGAATTCGTCGGAGTTGAGCCGGGCCAGCGCATCGTCGTCGCGCAGCATCGATCGCAATCGCTTGCCGACGCCGCGCAGGAGCTTGTCGCCGATGCCATGGCCGAGCGTATCGTTGACCGCCTTGAAATGGTCGAGACCGAGCACGAGCACCGCCACCTGCTCGGCGTTGCGGCGTGGGCGCAGCAGGATGTCGTCCATCTGCTGACGCAGCAAATTGCGGTTCGGCAGCCCGGTCAGGCCGTCATGCTCGGCCATGAAAGTCAGCCGCGCCTCGGCGCGCTTGCGTTCGGTGGTGTCCATCAGCGCCAGCAGGATCGCAGGCCGATCGCCATAGACGAGTTGGCGTGAAAAGATCGCCAGATCGATCAGCGTACCGTCGGCCCGGACATGCTTCCACGTGCGCGCAGCGCGCTCGTCGCCGATCCATGGCAGTTCGGCGTCGAAGGCCTGCAGGCTGCGGATCGTCAGCTTCTCGAATTCGCTGCGGCTGTAACCATAGTGCTGGATCGCAGCGTCGTTGACGGCGAGAATGCGTTCGTCGTCCAGCGCGCAGACGATCATCGGAACCGGATTGCTGTCGAACAGCAGCCGGAACGAGGCCTCGCGCTGTTTCAATTCGGTGATATCTACGCGCAGACCGATGATGCCGCCATCCTCGGTCAGCGAGCGACGCCCGCGTTTGGCGGGAGGCTTGGGCGCGGATTTTACCGGCCGACCGCGAAAGCGGACAATCGCTGCCTGCTTGGGCTTCCTGCTGTTCTTCGCTTCTTCGTCGACATCGCAACGCCTACTCCGCGCAATTGTGCGGGCGATGTTTGCAGATAAGTATCTGAAAAAAGGTATCTCTTGCCGCAGAAATGGCTCACGCGTGCCCACATTCATTGCCTGCTGGAAAAGCGGACGCACGCTCTGCGTGTATCGCTTTTGACGCAAATCGCAAGTTAACGGGGCAGAATCGCCACACCTGGGTGGCAGGCCGGTGACGCGCGCGCCGGATGCACAAGGAATGCGCGAAACTCCGCGCGCGCGCTTGCATATTCGTCAATGATCGACAGGGTTATCGAGGGGTTAAATCGGCAGCGAATCGTCGTGGCGCGCAGGCGCTTCAATGCGTTTTCGAGCGAAGTGTGGACCTCGGTTCGCGTCGCAATCACGTTTACGCAGATTGCGCGATGGAAAGCGCGTTGAACAGGAATCCAGAGCTTCGGTTCATTCAATCAGGACCCAAGCTCTGTTCGTCGGTTCCAGGCTCAGGCCGCACGCACCGTGTCGAGGAACTTGCCGACTTCCAATTTGAGGCGATTGCTTTCGCCGGATAGGACTGAGCCGAGGAAAGAACCTGCGCCGAAGCGGAGCCAGTCCGGCGAGCGCCCTGGTTCACGTCAACGATGTTGGTGGCAACCTCGGAGGTGCCCAGCGCAGCCTGCTCGACATTGCGCGCGATCTCCTGCGTGGCGCCGCCTTGCTGGTCCACGGAGGTCGAGATCGTCGCCGCAATTTGCGAGATGCGGCTGATGGTGGCGCCGATCTGCTTGATCGCCAGCACCGATTCCTGGGTCGCCACCTGCATCCCGGCAATCTGGCTGCTGATTTCCTTGGTCGCGCTGGCGGTCTGCGCAGCGAGCGCTTTCACTTCCTGCGCGACCACCGCGAAGCCCCGTCCGGACTCTCCGCGCGCGCCGCCTCGATGGTAGCGTTCAGCGCCAGCAGATTGGTCTGTTCGGCGATCGTGGTGATCAGATTGACGACGTCACCGATCCGCAAAGCTGCCTTCGACAGCTCGTTGATGCGCGCGTCGGTCATCTCTGCCTGATTGACGGCTTCGCCGGCGATCCGATTCGATTCCTGGACTTGCCGGCTGATCTCGGCGACCGATGCGGTCATTTCTTCCCGTCGCAGCGGCGACCGATCTGACGTTTGAGGAGGCCTCCTCGGACGCTGCTTCCACCCTGCCGGTGAGCCGCTGCGTCTCTTCGGCGGTTCGGGTCAAGCTAGTCGCCGAAGCTTCCAGTTCCGCCGAAGCCGAGGATACCGTCTCAACGATCTCGCCGACCGCGGCCTCGAATTCGGCCGCGAGTTTCTGCATTTCCGCCCTTCGCTGGGCAAGCGCGTGTTTTTCGGCTTCCGAACGTTCCCCGCGCAGCCGGTTCGATTCCAGCATGTTGTCCTTGAAGACCTGCAGCGCCCCTGCCATGTCGGCGATTTCATCCGAGCCGTTGGTTGCGACATTGGTCGTCAGATCGCCTGCGGCAATGGATTTCATGCTGTTCTGCAATGCACCAGGCGGCGCACGACGCCGCGCCCGACATAATCACCAGCCAATGACCAGCGCCATTAAGAGGCTGATGAGCGCAAGACTGATCAGGATGATGCGTCCCTGTCCGATCTCCGCCTCCGGACTCACGAACCGCGTTGGCTGCCCCAGCTTCGCTGCGGTTTCTCAGGCTGGCGACTTCCTTTCGAATTCCTGGGCGAGCGTGCGATTCTCCTCACCACATTGGCGCCGGCTTTCGCGGCAACCAGCTCGCGTTGCTTCAGCTCGAAAATATTGCCGGCATCCTTGCCGGTCTTGACCAGCTCATCGACAAGTTTCGACGCCTCTGGATCTCTTGAAGGCCGTCGCCGCCTTGCCAAGCCGGCCCGCGGTCGCCGTGAAGCGGTCCTCGACCGGCGGCAGCAGATCGGCGGACGGCAGGTCGGCCGCCTCCACCAAGATTCCCAACATCAGGTTGGATTCCGCGCGCAACTCCAGAATGGCCTGCAGCGACGCCAGTTCGTTGTCGGCCAGCGCCGACAACGTCTTCTGAACGACTTCCATATCCTTGTTGTCCGCCGCAGTCTCGCAGGCCCATCGTCAAGCTGAACCCGGCGTCGTCGGCCATCGGCGCCAGTTTTCGGCGAGCTTCGATGCGATTGCGCAAGCTCGCGACCAGCGCGTTGCGCGCGGTCGCAATGGTCCGGCGTTCGGTGACGGATTGTATCAGCCGGTCGAGATTGACCAGGATGCGATCGGCGGTCTTGCTGACTTTCGCGACGTCATCGGCGGCGAGCGCGCCGATGCTTTGCTTGAGTTCCTGACGCGCCGCCGTCAGAATCCCGGAGGCGTGGTCGCGCTCGGCCTGATCGGTCGCGGCGAGAAGGCGAGGTGCTGCCGCGGCGACGTTGCCGGCTGCCCTGGCGACCTCGGAGGCACGCGTAATCTCGGGCAGGCTCTTCTCGGAAATCGCGCCCAGCGAACGCCCGAGGCTGTCGTAGGAGATGATCGCGCTGCCGCTCGCCAATACGGTGAGCGCGGCGACGACGCCGAAGGCCATAAACAATCGACCGCGAAGGCCGAGGCGATACCACGACATGCCAGCGTTCATCGCATAACTCCAAATAGCAACGGCAAAATCGTGCCGCGAGCAGCCGGGCGTTGCCTCAGTGCTCGCGGCTTTTTTAGCTTACGATCCGGACTTCTCGAGGCGATCGACCGCCTTGAAGCTGCCGTCCGCCTGGATCACGGTCAGGAACACTTCATTCGAGCCGCGGTTGCTGGTGGGGCTGTAGGAGAGCTTGAACCCGCCGAGATCGAGGCTGCCGGCTTTTTGCACGGCGTCGATCATGGCTTGCCGGGTGAGGTCGCCATCAACCTTTTCGATCGCCGCGGCAATTGCACGGCCGACGAGATAACCCTCGAGCGAGACGAAGCCCGGCTGCGCGTCGGGAGCGCTGGCCTTGAGCGAAGCCTGGTAACGCCCGACCACCGGGATCGCCGCGTCCTTCGGGAACGGGACGACCTGCGTGATCACGACGCCGGCACCGGCCGCGCCGAGTTCCTTGCAAGCGCATCGGAGCCGACAAAGGAGATATTCACAAAGGTGGCGTCGAGCTTGATCTGCTTGGCCAGCTTGATGAACTCAGCCGCAGGCTTGTAGGGGCTGATCATGATCACGGCCTGGGGCTCGACCTTCTTGATCGACAACAGCGCGGCTTTCACGGCCACTGTGTTGCGCTCGAAGGTGCCTTCGCCGGCAAGCTGCATCTGCCGCTGAGCGCCTTCTTGACGCCGGCAAGGCCGGCCTGACCGAAAGCGTCGTCCTGGTACATGATCGCGATCTTGGTCGCACCGAGATCCTTGGTCAATCGCTCGACCATAGCTTCGGTTTCCTGAAAGTAGCTGGCGCGAATATTCATCACCAGCGGCTTGTGCGGCTCTCGCAGGAACTCGGCGCCGGTAAAGGCACCGATGAAGGGCGCGCCTGCCGCCGTTGCGATCGGCTGGGTGGCGGCGGCCGTCGGGGTGCCTACCGCGCCGATGAGCGCGAAGACCTTGTCTTCCTCCAGCAGCTTCTTGACCGCTTCGATCGACTTGGTCGGCTCATAGCCATCGTCGACGCTCTTGAGCTCAAGCTTGCGGCCCTTGACGCCGCCGGCCTTGTTGATTTCCGCGAAGGCTGCTTCCAGCCCGATCTTCATGCCCTGGCCCAAGGCCGAGGCCGCGCCGTCGAGCGCTGCGGCCTGACCAAACACGATCTTGTCGGCCGACACGCCGTTTTCGGCGGATGCGGGAATGCTCGTCGCGAGGAGGACAGCCGACGCAGCAAGGAGGGCGTTGAACGGAGTAGCTCGCATATGAATTTGTCCTTTGGCGGGTGTAAAGGTCGAACGGAGTTGCTGGCCTGGTCGTCGTTGACATGACGGCACTGCAACACTGCGTTGCGATTTTGAGCCCAATAGCTTCAGAACAGATTAATTATTGATCGGTCCGTACTTGTACGGTTGCGGGATCGAGCCGAGGTTCACGGCGGGGTTGCAGCCGTGACCCACCCCGCCGCACAGGGCGGTCGACGCCAAAGCAAATGCCCAAGGCAGAATCGTCACGTGCGCGGACAAGCGACACGTGTCCGGAATTTCGACGGTGACAGACAAGGTTATCAAAGGGCTAAAATGACGGTTGCCTGCTCGCGCGGCGCAGCCGGCGATCGTGCTTCAGCACCGTGGCCTAGTTGATCTCAATCCGCGTGTTGCGCGGTCCGCTGCGCTGGACCAGGGCAAACAACGCCGCCGCGCGTGCGCACGAAAATCCGTCAACGATCGACAGGGTTATCGCGCGGTTAAGAACGGTGGCGACATAACGCCCGTTCAACTCAAGGCAGCCGCCGCGGCTTGCGCTTCCGGCACGACGTCGTGATCGTAAAGCCGTCGCCGGAACGCCGCATGCGCCGATATCTCGGCATCGCGAACGCCGAGATCGGCATAGGACGAGTCGTAGCGCATGCCATTCTCGCGCGCACCGCGCTGAACCGCCGCCACGCGCTCACGTCGCAGCCGCTCATACGCAAGCAGCGCCGCCGGTACGCTGGCGCGTGACATCAGCGCCAGAATTGTCGCCAGCGCCATGCCGTCCTCGATCGACTGGTTGGCGCCCTGGCCGAGATGCGGCAGCATCGGGTGCGCGGCATCGCCGAGCAACGTCAACCGGCCGCGCGTCCAGGCCGGCAGCGGCTCGCGGTCGTACAGCGCCCAGCGGAATGTCTTTTCAATCCGGCTCAGCAGGGTCCCGGTGCGCGGATCCCAGCCCTCGAACTCGCGGCGCAGCACGTCGGGATCTCCCGGTGCCGACCAGGATTCCTTCATTTCCGCATCGGCCGGCACGAAGCCGACATAGTTGATGAGTTCGCCGGACCGCACCGGAAAGGTGAGGAAATGTTTTCCCTTGCCGAGCCACATCTGCCAGCAATCAGTCGGCCAGTGCGGAATGCGCTGGTGCGGCAGCACGCCGCGATAGGCGACGGAGCCGTGGAAGACCGGCCGCGACGGCGGCGCGGCAAAAGGCCGGAGTTCGGAGTGGATGCCATCGGCTGCAATGACGACGTCGCCTTCGGCCACCGCACCGTTGGCGAATGACACGCGCGCGACCTCGCCCGTCTGCTCAAAGCCGATACCGCGATGCCCCGTGCGCACCACGCCTGATGGCAGTGCGTTCGACAGCATCTCGACCAGATCGGCGCGATGCATGCCGAAGGTGGCGTTCCAGCCCGCGGAGTCCGTCACCTGGACCGGAGCTATCGGCGCGCCGTCGTGACGAAAATAGTGAGAGCCGTGGCCGACCCTGGCGCCCCATCGTTCCACCTGAGGGCCGAGGCCAACCCGCTGCAACTGGCGCACGCTGTTCGGCGTCAGGAATACCCCTGCCCCGACCTCGCCGAGCGCAGGAGCCTGCTCATAGACGGAAACACGGAAGCCCTGAGCAATCAGCGCGTTCGCGGCGAAAAGCCCGCCAATTCCGCCTCCAATGATCACGACAGTGAGCTGCGGCTGCCTCATTGTCCCACGCAAAAAATGCTTCGGAAGCTTGCTCGTTCAAGCTATCCTGCCTTGCTGCAAACACCAAGCGCCGTCAGCTCAAACTGGACGGAGCAAAAACGGCAGCGGGAGGAGTTTGAATGCCCGGCTCTGCGCCAGCTTTGCTTCCCGTCCGCCGTAAATTGGCTGTCCTGACGCTGCTTCTGGCCTTCTCCGCGCATGGTCACACGCCGGCGCTGGCCGGTGATTACCCGGACCGTCCCGTAAAAATCGTCGTTCCATTTCCGGCCGGAGGAACGGCCGACGCGATTCCACGAATTGTCGCCGACTGGCTGTCACGCAAATGGAGCCAGCCGGTAGTCATCGAGAACCGCACAGGCGCCGCCGGAAACATCGGCGCCGAACAGGTCTACCATTCGGCGCCCGACGGCTACACCCTGCTCTCGTCACCGCCGCCGCCGCTTGTGATCAATCACAATCTGTACCCCAGGCTAGGCTTCGATCCGACGAAGTTCGAGCCTGTCATCGTCATGGCCCAGGTGCCAAATGCGCTGATCGTCAACCCGAACAACATCAAGGCATCGAGCGTGCCCGAGTTGATCGAATACCTGAAGGGCAATTCCGACAAAACCATCTGCGCCACGCAAGGCAATGGCACGACCTCGCATCTGACCTCGGAGCTGTTTCAACTAATGGCAAAGGTAAAGCTGCGGCACATTCCGTATCGCGGCTCGGCGCCAGCGCTGCAGGGTCTTGTCGCCGGCGACGTCATGTTCGACAATCTCGGCGTCTCGCTGGCGCTGGTTCAGGCCGGCAAGCTGAAACTGCTCGCGGTGGCCTCGCCCGACCGTCTGCCGGCGCTGCCGGATGTACCGACGATGGCCGAAACGCTTCCGGGTTTTGAAGCGGTCGCCTGGTACGGCATCGTGGCGCCGCCCAAAACTCCGAAGAACATCGTCGACAAGATCAATGCCGATGTGAACGAGGCGTTGCGTCAGCCGGAGGTGCGGGATCAGCTCAAGAAACTATCCGTCGCAATTTTGGCGGCCCGGTCGACAAGACATCCGCCTATATGCGCGAGGAAGTCGACCGGTGGGCCACGGTGATCAAGTCCGCCAACATCGAGTTGCAGTGAGGGCACGCGTGAGTCGATCCCGATGCGGGGTTGCGCGGGTTGTTGCGCTGGAGCGGGACCACGCAATTGTGCTAACCGCGCCTCTCCCTGTTGGCGATTTCGTGCTACGTTTGCGCGAAGTGAGCGATCCATGAACTCTCTGGTCCGATGAACCCCCGCCTGTTTCTGATCCCCTCATAACCTTGTTAGCCGCCGCCACGCCGCAAGCGCATGGGCGCAGGACAAGGGCACGGTCAACCCGAAGCCGCTGCCGCCGCTCGCCAATCCCAACGATCCCAAGATCGCCGCCAAGGAGCTGTTCGGCCGCAAGGTGCTGCCGGCGGCGATGCCGACGCGCGTGCACGGCTTCTATGCCCATGGCTGCATCGCGGGCGCGGACGGGCTGCCGATCAACGGCGACACCTGGCAGGTAATGCGGCTGTCGCGCAATCGTTACTGGGGCCATCCCGATCTGGTCGCACTGGTCAAGCGGCTCGCTGCCAAGGCGCGCAGGGATGCCGGCTGGCCGGGCATATTGGTCGGCGACATGTCGCAGCCGCGCGGCGGGCCGATGCTTACCGGACACGCCAGCCATCAGGTGGGGCTCGATGCCGACATCTGGCTGACCCCGATGCCGAACCGGCAACTATCGCGCAACGAGCGCGAGGAAACATCCGCCGTGATGATGGTGCGCAGCGACCGGCTCGACATCGATCCGCACGCGTGGACGCCGACGCATGTTGCGGTGATCCGCGCCGCCGCGCAGGAGCCCAGCGTGCAGCGCATCTTCGTCAATGCCGCGATCAAGAAGGCGCTGTGCCGCGAAGCCAGGGGCGATCGCGGCTGGCTCCACAAGGTGCGGCCGATGTACGGCCACGACTATCACTTCCACATCCGCATGAGGTGCCCGCCCGGCGCCAGTGAATGCGAGAGCCAGCCGGAGCCGAATGAAGGCGAGGGCTGCAGCGCCGGCGATCTCGCCTACTGGTTCAGCGATGCGGTGCTGCACCCCAAGCCGCCGAAAGTGCCGCCGAAGCCGAAACCGCCGATGACGATGGCGGAGTTGCCATCCGCCTGCAGGGCGGTATTGGACGCGCCGGATGCCAAACACGAAGCGTCAAGCAGACCCACCGGAGAACGATGATGAAGATTTGGCCCCTGATTGCATCCATCGCCTTCGTGACCAGCGTGCATGCACAAACCCCTTATGCCGGGATGCAGACGCGCCCGATCAAGGCGCTTTCCGAGCAGCAGATTGCCGACCTCGGCGCCGGCCGCGGAATGGGCCTGGCGCTCGCGGCCGAACTGAATGGCTATCCAGGGCCATCGCACGTTCTCGAGCTCGCCGACAAGCTCGAACTGTCCGCCGAGCAGCGCGCCAACATGCAGCGCCTGTTCGATTCCATGAAGGCCGAAGCGATGCCGCTGGGCGCGAAGCTGATCGAGCAGGAAGCCGAACTGGACAAACAGTTTGCTGCCCGGACCGTCACGCCGGAAAGCCTGAAGACGTCCACCGCGGCCGTTGCGGTCACGCAGGGGATATTGCGCGAAACCCATCTGAAATATCACTTGTCGACGGGAAGTATCCTGACCCCGTCGCAGATGACAAAGTATGCGGAATTGCGCGGTTACGGCGGCGGCGGGCACAAGCGACACCACCACCATTGACACCCCGGCTGCACCTTGCAGGGCGGTGCAGCCGCCTTTACCTCCTACTCCATCCTGACTATTGTCAGGGCTGGCGACATCCCGATCGACCGCAAGTCCTCCAGGGAATACCGGAACGGCGCTTCCGACAGTCGCCTTAACCCAACCAACGCCTGTCTTGCGCGCGGTAACCGCGGCTCGCAATCATGCATGGAGCGCCCGATGAATCGTCTTGCCGGCCTTTTCGTGGCCTTCGCCGTATCGCTAGCAGCCATCTCCACGCCCGCCGCCGCGCAGGACAAGACCCTGATCGTCTTTGCCGCGGCCTCGATGAAGAGCGCGCTCGACGAGATCCACGCCGCCTATGCCGTGAAGACGGGGATCAAGATCACGGTGAGCTATGCGGCAAGCTCGGCATTGGCAAAACAGATCGAACAGGGCGCACCGGCCGACGTGTTCATCTCCGCCGACACCGACTGGATGGATTATGCGACGTCGAAAAAGACGATCAATGAATCGAGCCGGGTCAATCTGCTCGGCAACAGCATCGTGCTGATCGCGCCAAAGGATTCCAGGATCGACAATGTGATCATAGGCCCCGGCTTCGATCTCGCGAAGCTCGCGGGCGACGGCAGGATCGCCACCGGCGACGTCAAGTCAGTGCCGGTCGGCAAATACGGCAAGGCGACGCTCGAGAAGCTTGGTTCATGGCAGGCCGCCGAATCCAAATTCGCGATGGCCGAAAGCGTGCGCGCCGCGCTGACGCTGGTCGCGCGCGGCGAAGCGGTGCTCGGCATTGTCTACTCGACCGACGCCAAGGTCGAGCCCGGCGTCAAGGTCGTCGGCACGTTCCCGGCCGATTCTCATCCGGCGATCGTCTATCCCGTGGCGGCGACCACCACCGCAAAACCGGAGGCGTCGGACTATCTCGCCTTCCTGCGCTCGACTGTGGCCAAGACTATCCTTGAAAAACACGGCTTCAAGTTCCTCGTCAGCCCGTCGACCTGATGTTCGAGATATCGCCGGCCGAATGGACGGCCATCCTGCTCTCGCTGCGGGTCGCCGTCGCTGCAACGCTGGTGGCGACGCCGTTCGGCATCGCGCTGGCGTGGCTGCTGGCACGGCGTGAATTCTGGGGCAAGTCCATCCTCGATGCTCTGGTCCATTTGCCGCTGGTGCTGCCACCGGTCGTCACCGGCTATCTGCTGCTGCTGACCTTCGGCCGCCGCGGCCTGGTCGGCGCATGGCTCGCCGATAACCTCGGCATCGTGTTCGCGTTTCGCTGGACCGGGGCGGCGCTGGCCTGCGGCATCATGTCGTTCCCACTGCTGGTGCGGCCGATCCGGCTGTCGATCGAGGCGATCGACCGCCGGCTGGAACAGGCATCGAGCACGCTCGGCGCCGCCCCGTGGCAGGTGTTCGCCACCGTGACCCTGCCGCTGGCGCTGCCGGGCGTGCTCGCCGGCATGGTGCTCGGCTTTGCCAAGGCGATCGGCGAGTTCGGCGCCACCATCACCTTTGTCTCCAACATTCCCGGCGAGACCCAGACCATCTCGACCGCAATCTATTCGCTGATCCAGACCCCGACGGCGACAGCGCGGCCGGGCGGCTGGTCGTCGTTTCCACCGTGATCGCAATGGGCGCCCTGATCGCCTCCGAATGGTTCGCACGGCGCGCCACCAAACGCCTGCATGGGAACTGACCATGCTGCGGGTCGACGTCACCAAGCAGCTCGGCGAGTTTTCGCTCGAAGCCGCGTTCGAAAGCCAGGGCCGCGTCACCGGCCTGTTCGGCGCGTCCGGCGCCGGCAAGACCTCGCTGATCAACATGATCGCAGGACTCTTGCGGCCTGATCGCGGCGTCATCGCGCTCGACGGCGAAACGCTCGATGACACCTCCGTCGGCGTCCACGTGCCGCCTCACCGGCGCCGGATCGGCTACGTGTTTCAGGACGCGCGGCTGTTTCCGCATCTCGACGTGCGGCAAAACCTCGACTACGGCCGGCGCATGAACCGCCTTGCCGTGGACACAGCGCAGCATACGCGCGTCACCGACCTGCTCGACATCGGCCATCTGCTCGACCGCCGGCCCGGAAAGCTCTCCGGCGGCGAGCGCCAGCGCGTCGCGCTCGGCCGTGCGCTGCTATCGAAGCCGCGCCTGCTGCTGCTGGACGAGCCGCTGGGCTCGCTCGACGAGGGCCGCAAGGAGGAGATCCTGCCCTACCTGGTGCGGCTGCGCGACGAGGGCATTCCGATGGTCTATGTCAGCCACGACGCCGCGGAGCTGCGTCAGCTGGCGACGCAGATCGTCATGCTCCAGCGCGGCCGCGTGACCGCGCTGGGCGGCGTCAAGGTGCTGACGTAGGATATCACTCCGGAACGATGCGCACCGCGCCGCGGGCAGCGCTCGTCGTCAGCGCCGCATAGGCCTTCAGCGCCATCGACACGTTGCGGCTGCGCTTCTTGGCGGGCTTCCACGCTTCCGAGCCACGGGCCAGCATGGCTTGGCGGCGCTTTGCCAGTGTGGCGTCGTCAACCTCAAGGCTGATCGACCGCGACGGAATGTCGATCTTGATGCGGTCGCCGTCCTCTACGAGGCCGATCAGGCCGCCTTCGGCGGCTTCCGGCGAGATGTGGCCGATCGACAGGCCCGAGGAGCCGCCGGAGAAGCGGCCGTCGGTGATCAGCGCGCAGACCTTTCCGAGCCCCTTCGATTTCAGATAGCTGGTCGGGTACAGCATTTCCTGCATGCCGGGGCCGCCGCGCGGCCCTCGTAGCGGACGACGACGACGTCGCCGGCCTTGATCTTGCCGCCCAAAATGCCTTCGACCGCGGCGTCCTGGCTTTCAAAAATTCGCGCCGGCCCCTCGAACTTCAAAATGCTCTCATCGACGCCTGCGGTTTTCACGATGCAGCCGTCCAGCGCGAGATTGCCCGACAGCACCGCAAGGCCGCCGTCCTTTGAATAGGCGTGCTCGGCGTCGCGGACGCAACCGGTTGCGCGGTCGGTATCGAGTTCCTCGAACCGGCGCTCCTGGCTGAACGCGACTTGCGTGGGCACATTGCCCGGCGCGGCCATGAAGAATTTGCGGACGCTCTCGCTCCTGGTCTGCTTGATGTCCCAGCGGCTAAGCGCGTCCTCCAGCGTCCTCGAGTGAACCATCGGCAGGCCGCGGTTGAGCAGGCCCGCGCGGTCGAGTTCGCCCAGAATTGCCATCACCCCGCCGGCACGATGCACGTCTTCCAGATGCACGTCCGCCACCGACGGCGCCACCTTGCAGAGAACCGGCACCCGCCGCGACAGCCGGTCGATATCCCGCATCGTGAACGGCACCTGCCCTTCATAGGCCGCCGCCAACAAATGCAGCACTGTGTTGGTCGAGCCGCCCATGGCGATGTCGAGCGTCATGGCGTTCTCGAACGCCCTGAAGTTCGCGATCTTGCGCGGCAACGCGGTTTCGTCGTCCTGCTCGTAGTAACGACGCGCCAGGTCGACGATCAGATGCCCGGCCTCGACGAACAATCCCTTGCGGTCGGCATGCGTCGCCAGCACCGAGCCGTTGCCGGGCAGCGCGAGGCCCAGCGCCTCGGTGAGACAGTTCATGGAATTGGCCGTGAACATACCCGAGCACGAGCCGCAGGTCGGACAGGCCGAGCGCTCGATCGCTTCGACGTCCGCGTCGCTGACATTGCTGTCGGCGGCTGCGACCATGGCGTCGATCAGGTCGACCGCGCGGACCTTTCCCTTGATGTTGACCTTGCCTGACTCCATCGGTCCGCCCGAGACGAACACGGTCGGGATGTTGATCCGCAGCGCCGCCATCAGCATGCCGGGCGTGATCTTGTCGCAGTTGGAGATGCAGACCATGGCGTCGGCGCAATGCGCATTGACCATGTACTCGACGCTGTCGGCGATGATCTCGCGCGACGGCAGGCTGTAGAGCATGCCGTCATGGCCCATCGCGATGCCGTCATCGACCGCGATGGTGTTGAACTCCTTGGCGACGCCGCCGGCGTCCTCGATCTCGCGGGCGACGAGCTGGCCGAGATCCTTCAGATGCACGTGGCCGGGCACGAACTGGGTGAACGAATTGACCACGGCGATGATCGGTTTGCCGAAATCCTCGTTCTTCATGCCGGTAGCGCGCCAGAGGCCGCGGGCGCCCGCCATGTTGCGGCCGTGGGTCGTGGTCCGGGAACGGTAGGCGGGCATGATCTGTCCTTCTTGGGTCGAAAAATTTCGAGGCGGCAGTCGTCTTTTAGACGGTGAACCAGATCGATTAAAGCGCCTTGGCGCAGGGTCGCCATGCGCTGGCCTGCCCAAAACGGGACAGGGCTATGGGCGCCCTGCCCCGGCTACCGCTAGACGATCTCGCGCGCACGCAGTTCCGCGATTGCTTCGGTGTCGTAGCCGAGCGAGGCCAGCACCTCCTCGGTATGGGCGCTGAGCGCGGGCGCCATGCGGTCGAGCCTGCCGCCGCCATGGGCGAGCTGGAAGCCGCTGCCGGCAAAGCGCAGGCGTCCATAGGGCGTATCGATCTCCTGAATGGCGCCGCGCGCGGCGATCTGCGGATGATCGATCACCTCCTCGACCTTCCAGATGCTGGCGCAGGGCGCGCCTGCAGCCTCCAGGATCTTTTCCCACTCGCGCGGGTCCTTTTTCGACAGCGCCTCCTCGATGATGGCCCGCAAAGCCTTCTCGTTTTCCTGACGGGCGAACCAGTCGGCGAAGCGCGGGTCCTCCAGGGCATCAGCGCGCCCCAGCGCGGTCATCAGCGCGCGGTATTGCTTCTCGCTGTTGACGGCCAGCAGCAGATAGCCGTCGCCGGCCTTAAACAGATTGGCGGTTGGCCGGCGGCTCACGGCCTGGTTGCCGGAAAGCTGCTGGCGATGGCCGGCAACCGAGTAGTCCGCGACCTGCCCGGACAGGAACGCCAGCGTTGCCTCCAGCATGGAGACATCGACCAACTGACCCTTGCCGGTATGGGTGCGCTGGAACAGCGCGCTGGACACACCGAAGGCGGCGGTCGCGCCCGACAGCACGTCGCAGACCGCAAAGCCGGCGCGGGTCGGCCCGGTCTCGGCGTGGCCGGTGATCGACATGATGCCTGACAGTGCCTGGATCTTGCCGTCATAGCCGGCACCCAGCCGCTCCGGCCCGGTCTGGCCAAAACCCGAAATGGCGCAATAGATCAGCCGCGGATTGATCGCCGACAGCGCGGCATAGCCGATGCCAAGCTTGTCCATCACGCCGGGGCGGAAATTCTCCATCACCACGTCGGCCTGGGCAGCGAGCTGCTTGACGATGGCGATTGCCTCCGGCTTCGAGAGGTCGAGGGTGAGGCTGCGCTTATTGCCGTTGATCGCCTGCCAGCCTGGCGCAAGGCCGCGCTCCGCCCATTCGCGGCTCAGCGGCGTGCGGCGCATGTCCTCGCCTTCGCGACGCTCCACCTTGATGACGTCGGCCCCGAGCAGCGCGAGCTGGTAGCTCGCATAGGGGCCGGCCAGCACCTGCGTGAAGTCGAGAATCTTCACGCCTTCGAACGGTCGGGTCAAATCAGTTTCCTCCTCGCTTCCTCTCCCCTTGTGGGAGAGGGTGGATCGACAACGCGAAGCGGCGGCGAGACGGGTGAGGGGTTCTCTCCGCGAACACCGAATGAGCGGTGAGATACCCTCATCCGGCGCTTCACGCCACCTTCTCCCACAAGGGGAGAAGGAAGGGATCACGCCGCCCGGTTGCCGCGCGCGATCTCTTTCTGCTTGTCGAACTCGGCGCGGCGCCGCGCCAGTTCTTCCGGGCTCATCTGCGCGATGTTGTTGTAGTCGAGCTTCCAGGAGGCATCCTCGCTCCAGCGCAGCGGCGACTGCATTGTGGTGCGCGCACCGGGTGCGGACTCCAGAAGCCGCAGCGCCAGTTCGAGCGTCATCGCCTGCGACTCCACGTCCTGCGGCTTGCCGGCGGAGTTGCCGAGCGGGAAATCCGAAAACAGGAAGCGCGGCGCCGCGGCGTGTTCGACGATATCCTTGGCGCAACCCATCACGACGGTAGCGATGCCGTTGGCTTCGAGATGACGCGCCACCAGCGCCGAGGTCTGATGGCAGACCGGGCAGTTCGGGACGATCACGGCGACATCGACCTTGTCGGCCTGGCAGCGGGCGAGAATGTCAGGCGCGTCGACATCGATGGTGACGCGGTGGCTGCGATTGGTCGGCGCACCGAAGAAGCGCGGCGCGACCTCGCCGATGCGGCCCGCGGCGGCGGCTTTGAGGAGCTGCGGCAACGGAAACCAGGTGCCGCTGTCGGTAGCTGTGGTGTGCTTGCGGTCGTAGCCGATATGCGAGATCCGCAGATCATGCTGCTTGGCGGTGTCGCCGTCATAGACCTGGTAGAACTTGGCGCTGCCATTGTAGGCCGCTCCGGGACCTTGATCGCCCTTGGTGGGATCATACTTCGCGGCGGTCGTGACGATGGTCACGCGCGACTGCGCGAGCGGCTTTCTCAGCGGCTGGAACGGCGCGTCGACATAATGCGCCCAGCGGTAGGGCGTGGTGTAGCCGATTGCCGCATAATAATCGCGGGTCCGCTGCATATAGGGGATCGGAGAATCATAGTCGGGCGCGAAGCCGAGCTGGTCGTCGAGGGGGCGGACATTGTGTTTCTCCTGCGTTTCCACCGCGAGCGTAAGATCGATTTCAATCAGACTAGAGATAGTCGGCCGGTTCCTCAACTGCCGAAAGTGCAACTCAAACCCGCCTGACCGGCGACCGGCGCCGCGGCCTCTTCTCCCTCGCCCCCGCTCTTCGCGGGGAGAGGTGGAGAAGCGTCCAGACGCACCTCCACGCTCGCAGGCGACGCGCGCCCCGAGTTGATGCGATGCGACGGCTCGTGTCCCCCAGAATAACGAGGGCGCAGGGAAGACCGGGTGCGCGCTGCACCCGCGGTCTCGTGTGCAATGTGCACAAAGAAGTGCGCACACGAGCATACAGGTCCAGCGGAGAGCATCCGGCCTTCCCTGCGCAATGGTTTGACGGCTTATGGCGCGCTCTTCCCGGAGACGAATTCCTTTTGCCTCCGTCGCTGCCGGATTGACGGCCGATCGAACCCGGTTGGATTTCGATCAACCTCCGCCAGCTTGACACCAGCCACGGGTGCCAGAACCACACGCTTTTGCCGTACGCGAACTGCGCCGCTCGCCCTGCGCGGATCGATCGCTCACGAGCCCCGAGACGAAGCTCGAGACCGCCCTGCAATGCCTCGCGCGCGCGGGCGCCTCGCGTCCACCGCAACCCGCACTCCACGTATCGTGACGACGCGTACGCCCCTCTTCGATGAGGCGGGATGGCGCGAAGATGGAGCTGATTTGGGGGAAATGAGAAGCGGCTTATTTTGACATGCAATCTGGACGACCCAAATCGCGTTGAAATGGCTGGGGAAATTCGTTTTTGCGCGCAGCGGGTTTGGCGGTGTTTTTGGAAGCAAGACCGCGCGACCGTGGGCCGAAACGCTCATTGATTTGCCCCGTCGTGGAATTACGGGGATTACGGTGCACATTTAACTTTCACGTTGCGTCATTGATGGGCGTATTGCGGACGATCGCATCGACAAAAAAGTTGAGTGCACCGTAACTCCCGTAACTCCCGCCTCGTCGCCGAGAGGCTCACTGAGAAATTCGACGACAAACTTCGACGACAAGCATCATTGGCGTTTCAAGCCTTTGCTCCGACGGTGTCGGCCATTTTCGCACCGCGAGAACCCATCGGTTTTGGGGCGCCCGTCGTCGTGTCCCGCACCGATTGATGTTCGATTTCGGCGTTCAGTTCGGCCCCGAGGAGAATGACGATGATGGAGAGCCAGATCCAGACCATGAAGCCGATCGCCGCACCCAGCGAGCCATAGGTTCTGAAGTTGGCGGCGTACCATGAAAAGAGGAGGAAACGGCGAGCCATCCGATCGCGGCAAAGGCGCTGCCCCAAGTAATCCACCGCCACTTCGGCTTGGCCCGGCTGGGGCCATAACGATAAACAAGCGCAAGGCCAAACATCACCACAATGAGCAGTGCGGGCCATCGAAGGATCTTGGCAGCCAAATCGGCCGCAGCAGTAATGCCCAGATAATTCATAACGATCGGAAGGACGACCATCACCCCCAAGGCCAGAAGCACGAAGGCAATCGCGGCCAAGGTGAAGGTCAACGAAATTGCATTCAGCTTTATGAACCCTCTCTTCTCTGGCTCCTTGTTGATGATATTCAATGTTTCGAAGAGCGATTTGATGCCGGCATTTGCGCTCCAGAGCGCCGTCGCTAGGCCCACGACGAATGTCAAGCCCAGCGCATTATTTCCTTGAGCCGCAATGCGCTTCATCTCATCGCCCACGACCTGCAGTGCGCCTTCGGGCAGGATGCCGGAAAGGCTATCGAGGTGCGGGGCGATCGTGTTGGGATCTGCGAACAATCCGTACAAAGCTACCAACGCCGCAATCGCGGGAAACAGTGCAAGTATGGAGTAAAATGTCACGCCGGCGGCCATCGCTACGATGCGATCGCTTCCAATGTTTTGATAGACCCGTAGAACGATGTCTCCCCATCCGGGAGACGGAATCTCGGACGGTGTTTCCGCAAGCCGGCCCCGGCCAGGCTCGTACCCGCCCCGCGGCACTCGCTCGTGACCGCGTCGACCGTCGCGTGCGTAAGCTGTTCCTGAAAATCGCTGTGGCTTGAAGCCGGCAAACAGCAGCACGGCGGTCAGCGCTGTTACCCACAGCGCTTCCGCCGAATGGTTCGACATGCTGCTATTGCTCCGCGCGACCATCAATCAATGCCGGCTTCGCTCATCTTCCCGGCTCGCAGGCTCTTCCGTCGAAGGTACCAGCGGTATTTCATTCGTCATGGGATTCAGCGGAGAGGTGACTACACTCTCACCCTCCTTGTGGGTAGCAGCCAACCCCTGCTTTTCAGCCTCGTCCGTTGCGCTCTGCCAAGCTCGCTCGGCGACTGCCTCGCCCTTCTTCAACTGCTCCTTGGCTCGGTCAGCCGCTTCCTCCTTCACCGCATCACTGCTTTCGCCCATCAACTCATCTTCGGCTTCGGTGGAAGGCGAGGCTGCTCCGATTGCCGCACCGATGGCGAGGCCGAGCCCAACCAGCACAAGCGGCTGTTCGTAAGCAAGATCCATGATGCTCCGGCCGCGCGCGGCGACTTTGCTGCGCAGGTCGGATGCGGATTTTTGCAGCTTGTCCCCAGCGCGCCGTGCTTGGTCGGCGGCTGCGCCGTATGTAGCCGACGCAGTCTCTGCGGCGGTGTCCCTAGCTGACCGCGCGGCACCTTGTACCCGGGATGTAGCGTCGCCTGCAACCTCGGAAGCGGCAGCATAGGTAGAGGAAGCTGTGTCAGCCATCCGATCGGCAGTCGCGCGCGCGCTGTCCTGCAGGTTTGACGCTGTGGTTTGGCCGCGCTGACCTAAATCAGCGGCCGCTGACTTCGCCTGATCACTCCATTTCGAAGTGGCATCGGAAGCAGTATCCGCCGCATGTCTTGCGCGGTCGGCCACATCGTCACCTGCGGTACTGAGTTTGTCGGCCATTCGCGAAACCAGACTATCAGCTCTCGTTCCGTGGGTTGAGTCGCGCCGCCGCCCGGAGAGGGCGAGCCAGGCGAGTCCAGCCCCTAGCAGGGCGACCGGCAAGGGATTGTCGACGGCTTGCTGCCGAAGGTTGCGGAAAAACATTCCGCCGCTGGTTTCGGTCGCATAGTCGACCAACCGATCGACGACATGGCCCGGGGTCATCCTGGAGCGAAGCTCATCGAGCGTTTCGGAAACTCGCGCTCGCTCTTCCTCGGTTTCGCGTTCAAGCTGCTCGCTGATGCTCATGGCCGGGCCTCAATTGTTGCTTCGCGACCGAAGCGTCTTCCTGGATTTGATGAATTGTCCTGTTCGGAACCAGATTCCCGACTTTCAGCCGATTGATGCCGACCAAGAGGAAAATGACGCCGATCAAAAGGGCCGCACCGCCCGCGATCAACGCGGCAGCAGTCGGCTGGAACCCGCCCTGTTCTAGGGCTGCGACGGCGGCCTGAAGCAGCACGACCAGCGCTGGAATCAGCAGCACCGCCCCAACCACAATGAACGCCAGGCCGAAAGCCGCCTGGCTGATCTTCTCGGATATTTCCGCCCGGGCGAGCTGACTTTCCTTACGCGCCAGCGCCGGAAATTGGGTCAGCAGGTCTCCGATGATTTCGGGAATCGAACGCTCAAAGCGACGATGATCCATGGCTTTCTCCTGCGTGTTCCCGCCGGTGCTCAGAGCGCGCGGCGGAACTCTTTAGGAAACGCGACAGGGCGAAGCCGGCGAGGACTGAGCCAGCGAAGGCCGCGGCCGGCTGCCGTCGAGCGAAGTTATTGAAGCTGGACACGAGATCCTCGACGCTGCGCTCGCGCAACGCTGACGATGCGCTTTCAAGCTTGTCCGCTACGGAGTGGATATAGCCCGCTGCCAGCGGCAGTTCGTGGCTCAGTTCGTCAGCCGCACCGTGTACCGCGCGAGTTACGCCGGCCATCTGATCGACGCCTTTGGACTTGGCCTCATCCGCCGCGTCAGCGATCCCTTCCTTGACGCCGCCGACCGCACCCTTCAATTCCTCTCGGATGTCTGCTGCGCTTTCGCCTGTGGGGTTTTTTGCCATCGCCGTTCCTCGCTCTGCTGCGACAAGCGGTCGCGCCATCCTGCGGCTCCCCAGCGCCTTCTTCGATGCAAACCCTTCTCTTCAACGCCGGTTCCTATTGGCCAAAAATTTCGCTATGCCGACGTCGTGCTGGCGTGGTTCACGATCCCCAAGGATCCGTTGAAGCGCCGTGCCCGCCGGCGGCGGGCACGGTGGTCATGGCGGACACGGTGGGCATGGTGGCCACGGTCACGGTCACGGTATGCATCACGGCCATGGTCATCATGGCCATCACGGTCACTGGGGCCATCGCCACTTCGGGCCGTCGTTCTATGTCGGCGGAAGCTGCTACAAGACCATCTTCACCAAGTATGGTCCGCGCACTGTGAACGTCTGCGCTCCCGACATCTATTGATGGCGCATGGCGCATGAACGGGAAAGGCCTCAGCCGGCGGCTGGGGCCTTCTCTTCATTCAGACCCCCGCCACCGACGACCAGATATCGGCGAGCTTGCGCCTGAACGCCTGCGCGCGCGTCAGCGCCACGGCCTCTTCCTCATCCTCAGGCAGCCGCAGGCCGACCACGTTGACCCGCCCGCCGCCGATGCTGCGCGCGACGAGAACGATCGGATCGAGCACGAGCTCCGCGCCTTCCTTTCGAGATGAATGTCGAAGTAATCCGCCAGCGTCTGCTTCGCCCGCTCTTCGGCGACGGAGACGCCGTAGCTCGTAGGGCGGATTGGAGCCGAAGGCGTAATCCGCCGCTTTAAGCCTGTGCGCCGATTGTATTCACGACGATCATTCGGCATCGGTCGCAGGATAGCACAGGGGACGCGGCAATGGAGCCGCAAACGGCGGATTACGCCTTCGGCTCCAATCCGCCCTACGTGCTGTCACCGTAATTCCCAACTATGTGGGGACAACCGATGGTAGGATCGTGGGCCGATGACAGGTTGTGATATGAGGGTCTTCTAAGGAAATCCCTGACACGGACTGGCCTCATGCGCTTCATTGACGCTTTGCCTCCCTATCTTTTGGCTTTTGGTGCTTTGATCTGTTTCGGAATGGCTCTCTGGTTCTTTTGGCACGAGAGTTTGAAAACGGCGGGAGCGCTGAGTGCTCTGTTCTTCCTCTGCGTAGTCCTCGCCTACCTTCCTCAGGCTGAGAGCATCAACGCCTTCGCAGTGAACGTCAGACTTAAGAAAAATGTGGACCTAGCCAAGGACGCCATTGAGCAGCTACGCGACCTCGCGAAAGTGAACGCTCGCGTAGGGTACACGACGTTGGCGTGGGGCAACCGCATGGGAGCGCCGACTGCCGAGGAAAAGAAAGCGCTCCTCGATCAGGTGGAGCAGCAACTTGAAGTTCTGCACGTCAGCAAGGCGGAGCGGAAAGAGATTGCGCGTCCGCTCGTGCGCTTGATCGGGCTCGATCTCTACCACTCGTTTCTGCAAACGATGGATCGTTACGTGAACGTTCGCAATGGGGACTACAACGATCAAATGAGGCAGCAGCCAGACAATCAGGCCGCGAAGGATGCTTACCAGAAGTACACTTTCGCCGTGAACGAATGGAGAGCGCAGCTTGACCATCCCTATGACGACGTAGACGGCTACAATTTCAAATCGTCGCTTCGCCGGGCGCTCCCGACAACGTGGGTTAGCGCACAAGATGCTGAAGCGGCGCGCAAGCTGGCTGATGAAATCCAAGCCCTATACGACGAATGTGTCAAGCACGGCGGCTACACTTCTGAGGCAGCGAAGTTCATTGACCGCTACGGAGACACGAAGGGACATAATGATAAGCTTAAGGAGATATTTGGGAGAGGGTTTGGCAACTAACAGCTCGTAGCTCGTAGTAGCTCGTAGGGCGGATTGGAGCCGAAGGCGTAATCCGCCACTTTAAGCCTGTGCGCCGATTTGTATTCATGACGATCATTCGGCATCGGTCGCAAGATAGCACAGGGGACGCTGCACTGGAGTCGCGAACGGCGGATTACGCCTTCGGCTCCAATCCGCCCTACGCACTTCATTCAGACCCCCGCCACCGACGACCAGATATCCGCAAGCTTGCGCCTGAACGCCTGCCGGCGCGTCAGCGGCACGAGCTCTTCCTCGTCCTCGGGCAGCCGCAGGCCGACCATGTTGACCCGGCCGCCACTGATGCTGCGTGCGACAAGAACGATGGGATCAAGCGCGAGTTCGGCGCCTTCCTTCGGCGCGTGATCGAGATGAATGTCGAAGTAATCCGATAGCGTCAGCTTCGCCTGCTCTTCGCCGACGGAAACGCCGTAGATCTCGGCCAGTTCGCCGAGCGTGTGTTCGCCCGATACCATGAAATCGCCGAGCAGATGCGGGTCGGGTGCCGAGCTCGGCGCCATGTCGACGAAGAAGCGATCCAGTGCCTCGGCCTTTTCCGGCGGCGCCAGCAGATAGAGGTAATCGCCGGCCGCGACCGGATCGGCCTCGACCGGCGAGAGGATCCGCTCGTCGCGGATCACCAGCGTCGGCTTCGACCAGGATGGCAGCAGGCCGCGCCGGAAATACAAGCTCTTCGAGCGGACGGGATAGCCGACCAGTTGCTGTTCGAGCTGGCCCGGCAGATCGAGCTCGACGCGCCGCGGGCCGCGGTCGACGCGTGGCAGCGCCACGTGCAGCCACCGCGCCGCCGGCGCCAGCGTCCAGCCCTGCAGCAGCAGCGAGATCACGACCACGACAAAGGCGACGTCGAAATAGAGATAGGCTTTCGATAGCCCGACCAGCATCGGGATCGAGGCGAGAAAGATCGCGACCGCCCCGCGCAGGCCGGTCCAGGCGATGAAAACCTTTTCCCGCCAGTTGAACCGGAACGGCGCCAGGCACACCAGCACCGCGAGCGGCCGCGCCACAAGCATCAGCACCAGCGCCACGATCACGGAGGGACCCACGCTGTCCAGCAGGCGCTGCGGCGAGGCCAGAAGGCCCAGCAGAACGAACATCACGATCTGCGCCAGCCAGGTCGCGGCATCGAGAAACGTCACCACCGAATTATGCGCGCGCGTCGGCCGGTTGCCGACGATGATGCCGGCGAGATAGACCGCGAGAAATCCCGAGGCGTGCGAGATCTGCGCCACGCCGAAGATCACCAGAGCGGCGGTGGTGACAAAGGGCGCATGCAGGCCTTGCGGCAGCGCCATGCGATTGAGCGCCACCACCACCAGACGGCCACCGATCACGCCGACGACGGCGCCGAGCAGACCTTCGCGCGCCAGCTCCATGACAACATGCGCAGGCGAGCTTTCCCCGAGTGAAATGAATTCGACCAGCATCAGGGTGAGAAAGATCGCGAACGGGTCGTTGGTGCCGGATTCGGCTTCCAGGGTTGCGCCGACACGGGGGCGCAGGCGCAGGCCCTGCGTGTGAACGAGCAGGAACACCGCCGCGGCGTCGGTCGATGCCACCACGGCGCCGACCAGCAGCGCCTCGGTCCAGTTCAGATCGAGCGCATATTTGGCGGCCGGCGCGGCGACCAGCGCGGTGACCAGCACACCGACGGTCGCCAGCACCATCGATGGCGCCAGCACGGTGCGGATGCTTTGAAACCTGGTTCGCAGGCCGCCGTCGAACAGGATCAGCGCCAGCGCCACCGATCCCACCAGATAGGTGGTGCGGACGTCATCGAAGGAGAGCTGGCCCGGCCCGGAATCGCCGGCCAGCATGCCGATCAGGAGGAACACCAGCAGCAGCGGCGCCCCGAAGCGCAGCGCGAGCAGGCTCGACAGGATGCCCGCCATCACCAGAACGGCGCCCAGAAAGATGGCTATGCTGACCGAGTCGAGAGAAGCCATGAACTTTCGCAATAACCTCCGCAATCGTTGCAAATACTTGCAATTGCATCCTTATCGTTGCCACAGTTGAACGCCAACCCATTTCTGCGATGGCGGCAATGTGCCCGATTTACAGGCCTGACCTGCTCCTGCAGCAGTCGTATCGATGGCATCCGCACGCCGCTTGTGGGAATCTGCCGGCTGCGTGCGAATCAACGTTGCCTGATGAGGCCGGGTAGCCTCGAACGAGATTTTGCCGATGGATTTGAAAGAGATCATCGAGGTCCTGCACAACGCCGCGCGATCGGTCGGTGCGGAGGTCACCTCGCCCTGGTTCTATCTGCAGCTCGGACTGATCCTGACCGCGGCCGGGCTCGCCTGGGCCGGCGGCGCGGCCGTCCGCTCCAGGATAGACGTGTCGTCGGTTGCGATGGGCTGGCCGGCGCCGCTGCGGCTGTTCGTCCGCGTGCTGGTCGGCAGCACATCGACGGCGGTGTTCGCGCTCCTGATGATGCTGGCGCGCGCGGTCATGCTGGCCTCGACCTGGCCGAGCCGCAGCTATCTGCTCGTGGTGGCCGCCAAGCTCGCCTTCGCGTGGCTGGTCATCAACCTCGTCACCTCGGTGATCCGCAACACCTTCGTGGTCCGGCTGGTATCGATATCGGCATGGCTGGTGGTGGCCTTGAGCGTTCTGGGCCAGCTCGAGCCGGCGATCGAAGCGCTCGACTCGGTCTCGATCGTGCTCGGCGACCTCAGGCTGACGCCGCTGCTGCTGATCAAGCTTGGCGCGCTCCTGATCGTGGCGCTGTGGCTGACCAACATCGCCAGCAATTTCGTCGAAGGCCGGATCACCCAATCCGGCGATCTGACGCCGTCGATCCAGGTGCTGCTGGTCAAGATCGTCCGGCTGACGCTGATGGTGTTTGCGATTGCGATCGCCCTGAGCGCGGTCGGCATCAATCTTGCGGCGCTCGCGGTGTTCACCGGCGCGGCCGGCGTCGGCATCGGTCTCGGCCTGCAGAAGATCGTCGCCAACTTCATCAGCGGCATCATCCTGCTGGTCGACAAATCGGTAAAACCCGGCGACCTCGTCACCATCGGCGACAACACCGGGCGCATCAGCACGATGAAGACGCGCTACATCTCGGTCGCCGCCGGCGACGGCCGCGAGTTCCTGATCCCGAACGAGGATCTGGTGACGCAGAAGGTGGTGAACTGGACCTATACCGACAAGAACACGCTGGTGAAGGTGCTGTTCAGCACCAATTACGACGCCGATCCGCGGGCGGTGTGCAAGCTGGCCATCGACATTGCGGGCGCCGTGCCGCGCGCGATCAAGAACAAGCCCCCGAACTGCATCCTGACCGAATTCGCCGAGGCCGGGATGAAGTTCTCCCTGACCTTCTGGTTGCCCGATCCGGACGGCCTGGACAACGTCAAGAGCGAGGTGATGCTGGCACTGTGGGACGCGTTCAAGCGCGAGGGGATCCATGTTCCCTATCCGGTCCGCGAAATCCGCGTCCGCGGCGGCGCGCTGCCGGTCGAGCCCGTGGTGGAAGTTTCCGGCTAGGTGCAAGCCTTTTTAGGGTTCGAGCCGGTCAACCTCGGCTTGCCGCAGACCGCTCCGATCACTAAATTAGACCATTAAATCAACCATTCCCGTTCCTCCGAAGCATGACCCGCCATGAGCTATATTGAAGCGTCAGACACCTCCTTGCGAAAAACCGGCCAGATCAAGCTGCATGGCGCGAGCGGCTTCGCCGGCATGCGCAAGGCGGGCGCGCTGGTCGCCAAATGCCTCGACGAGCTCACCGACGTCGTCAAGGCGGGCGTCCCGACCGCACGGGTCGACGAATTCGTCCGCGACTTCGCCTTCAGCCATGGCGCCTATCCGGCGACGCTGATGTACCGCGGTTACCGCTATTCGACCTGCACCTCGATCAATCACGTGGTCTGCCACGGCATGCCCGGCGACCGCGCGCTGAAGGAAGGCGACATCGTCAACATCGACGTCACCTTCATCGTCGAGGGCTGGTACGGCGATTCCAGCCGCATGTATGCGATCGGCCCGATCGCCCGCAAGGCGGAGCGGCTGATCGAGGTCACCTATGAGGCGATGATGCGCGGCATCGCCGCGGTGAAGCCAGGCGCCACCACCGGCGACATCGGCCACGCCATCCAGAGTTTTGTCGAACCGCAGGGCATGAGCGTGGTGCGCGATTTCTGCGGCCATGGGCTGGGACGCATGTTCCACGACGAGCCGAACATCATCCATATCGGCCGGCCCGGCGAAGGCGTGACGCTGAAGCCCGGCATGTTCTTCACCATCGAGCCGATGATCAATCTCGGCAAGCCGCATGTAAAAATCCTGTCCGACGGCTGGACCGCGGTGACGCGCGACCGTTCGCTGTCGGCACAGTTCGAGCATTCGGTCGGCGTGACCGCCAACGGCGTCGAAATCTTCACGCTGTCGCAGCGCCACGGCGAGAAGCCGCTGGTTACGACGTAGTTGGCCAGCGCCTGCTCCTCCCGCGCAGGCCCAAGGCGGTCGTCTTCGATATGGACGGCCTCTTGATCGACACCATCCCAGCCTATGTCAGCGCTATGGTTCAGGCGGGCCATGACGTCAGCTATTCTGTCTCAAAAGACTACGTGCTGACACTTGCCGGACTTCTTGGCGCAGAGCTCGAAGCCCGGCTCCGAGCCGACCATGGCGACGCGTTTCCGATGACTGATTATCTAACCGCCGTCTCCATCCGACTCGGCCCAATCTTGAACGCCGGCGTTCCCTTGAAGGCCGGTGCGCGGCAATTGCTCGAAGAACTGACGCTGGCGGGCGTTCCTTTGGCCATCGGCACATCGATGACGCGCAAGGAGGCGCTTCATCATCTAAGCGGAAGTTGCCGCGCGCTTTTGGGGTAAGTCATTGAGAACAGGGGATAAAGCGCCTTCGACGGTCTGCGTTGTACCCATGTAATTGGTGTTTTCCGGTTGACGGATGCGTGCGGCTGTGATTCAAGCTTGCCATGTACGTCGAGCGCATTCCCAACCGCAATTCGCCGCCGGCGATCTTGCTGCGCGAGAGCTATCGCGACGGCGACAAGATCAAGAAGCGCACGCTCGCCAACCTTTCGGATTGGCCTGCGGCAAAGATCGAGGCATTGCGCCGCGTGCTGCGCGGCGACGCTGTGGCGGCGAGCGATCCGAAGGCGTTGACCCTGCTGCGCAGTCTGCCGCACGGCCATGTGGCGGCGGCGCTGGGGACCCTGCACAAGCTGGGGCTCGATCGGCTGCTGGCGCAGGGCGGCCGGCAGCCAAAGCGCGACGTCGCGCTGTGCACCGCGATGATCGTGGCGCGTCTGGTCGATCACCGCTCCAAGCTTGCGACGTCACGTCTGCTTGATGACGAGACTGCCACCTGCTCCCTGGGGCAGGTGCTCGGGCTCGGATCGGTCGACGAGCAGGAGCTTTATGCCGCACTCGACTGGTTGATCGGGCAGCAGGACCGCATCGAAGCGGCGCTGGCCCGGCGCCATCTGAAGAACGGCATGCTGGTTCTCTACGACGTCAGTTCGACCTATTTCGAGGGCCGCACCTGTTCACTCGCCAAATTCGGCTACAACCGCGACGGCAAGAAGGGCAAGCTGCAGATCGTGTTTGGACTGCTGTGCACGGCCGACGGCTGCCCCGTTGCAGTCGAAGTGTTCGAAGGCAATGTCGGCGATCCGTCGACACTGCAAAGCCAGATCACCAAGCTCAAGCAGCGCTTTGATCTCGAGCGCGTGGTGCTCGTGGGCGATCGCGGCATGATCACCGCAGCACGCCTGGAGGAGACCATCAAGCCGGCCGGGCTCGACTGGATCACCGCACTGCGCGCCCCGGCGATCCGCGCTCTCGCCGAGGCCGGCACGCTACAGCTCTCCTTGTTCGACAAGCGCGACCTCGCCGAGATCGCCTCGCCCGACTATCCCGGCGAGCGGCTCATGGTCTGCCGCAATCCCTTGCTGGCCGACCAGCGTGCGCGCAAACGACGCGAGCTGCTCGATGCCACCGAACGCAAGCTGCACGACGTTCAGGCCCGCGTTCGCCGCGATAAAAAGCCGCTCCGTGGCAAGGACAGGATCGGACTCGCCGTCGGCGCCGATCTCAATCACTACAAAATGGCCAAGCACTTCGTCGTGACCATTACCGACGACGACCTGACATTCTCGCGCAACACCGCACAAATCGATGGTGAAGCCGCGCTCGACGGCGTCTATGTGCTGCGCACCAGCCTCGCGCCCGAGGCGCTCGACGCCACCTCGACCGTCAAGGCATACAAACAACTCGCCGGCGTCGAGCGCGCCTTCCGCAGCATCAAGACCGTCGATCTCGAGGTGCGGCCCATTCATCACAGGCGAGCTGACCGCGTGCGTGCCCACGTCCTGTTGTGCATGCTCGCCTACTATCTCGAATGGCACATGCGCCAGGCGCTCAAGCCGATCCTGTTCGATGACCATGACACGCAGGCCGCCGAAGCCGCGCGCAGTTCCATCGTCGCCAAAGCCCAACGCTCCGAAGCCGCACAGCGCAAGGCCGCCACCAAACAAACCGACGACGGCTTGCCGGTCCACAGCTTCCGCTCGCTGCTCGACGATCTCGCGACCGTCACACGCAACACAATGGCAATGGCGCAAAACCCGGACGCCTCGTTCGTCCTCTATCCGCAACTCACGCAGATCCAGGCGCGCGCCTTCCAGCTCCTCGACGTCGCCGTCAAGTCGTAGCCAGTACCCAAACCGACGACATCCCAATCCGTGAGTCGGATCAACCGCTTGCGCTTTTCAAAGGGAGCAACTTCCGTCTAAGCCTGTGTCAGATCGATCATTTTTTCTGTGCCATCGGAGCGCGGGACGACGTTACGCGCGGCAAGCCCTATCCCGACGTTCACCTGAAAGCGCTGGCCGTGCTGGGAGTTGCGGCACCCGACTGCCTCATTCTCGAGGATTCGCCCAACGGCGTGCGGGCGGCGCACGCCACTGGCGCGATGGTGATCATGGTGCCAGATGCCGTGGCACCGACGGCGGAAATCGAGGCGCTTTGTGCCGGCGTGGTATCCGACCTTCATCAGGTCGGCGAAATCGTCCGACGGCTCGACGCCTAAATGGGTCCCGCTGCAACGCGGCAGCACGCCTGTCATTGAGGCGAAATCGCACCGGAATATCTCGGGTTGTCTGGTGTAGAGGTAGCGTGGGGCCCTTCGGAACAAACGTCTCTGGCGGGCAAGGGATCAACCAAGGGAGCAAGGGCAATGTTCGAAATTTCACGTCGCGATCTGGTCCTCGGGAGCACGGGGGCAGCGCTCGTTTTCGGCCTCAAGGGACCGGTTTCATTCATCGGGGCGGCGCATGCGCAGCGGGCCGCGGACAGCCTCAAATTCAAGGTCGGCGAGATCGAGGCCTTCAGCCTGCATGAAGGCAGCATCGAGCGCGTCCTTAACGAGGGCTTCGTCAAGAATGCGTCGCTCGACGACGTCAAAAAGGCGCTGACGGCCGGCGGGATCGGTCCGGACAAGTTCGACAATCCCTTTACCGTCACCGCGATCCGGACCGGCGGCAAGGTCGTGCTGTTCGACACCGGCTTCGGCGGCAACGGGCCGCCGACCGTGGGCAAGCTCGCCGACAACATGAAGGCGGCGGGCCTCGATCCGGCTGCCGTCTCCACGGTGGTGATCTCGCATTTCCATCCGGATCACATCTCCGGCCTGTGGGTGAAGGAGACCAACGCGCAGGTATTTCCGAATGCGGAAATCCTGATGCCCGAGGTGGAGTACAAGTTCTGGACCGATCCGGCGCTGGTGGAGAAGCTCCCGGAGGCTGCTCGCGCCAACGTGCGACGGATCCAGTCGACCTTCCCGACCTGGAAGAACATCAAGCAATATGTCGATGGCGCCGAACTGGTCCCCGGCGTGCGCGCCATTGCCACGCCGGGCCACACTGTCGGCCACATGTCCTTCCTGGTGGCCTCGGGCGGGCAGCAATTGTTCATCCAGAGCGACGTCACGGGTATCCACCAGCTGTTCGTCAAAAATCCCGGCTGGTTCTCGATGTTCGATTCGGACGCACCGAAAGCGGAAGCCACGCGGCGCGCGTTCTTCGATCGCGTCATCGCCGAAAAGGGCATGATCGCGGGCTATCACTTCGGCTTCCCGAACGTCGGCACGCTGTCAAAGGACGGCAACGGCTATGCATTCGCGGCCGTGAAAGCCTGATAGCGCGGCTGATTTGAAACGGTCGAAGGGCGCCGTGCTTTGCGCGGCGCCTTTTCTCCATCTGAAATCGCCCGCCCGCCCGCACTTCAGAGTTGCAAAAGTTGGCCGGCACTGCATGGTTACCGTCGATGCCAGCCAAGACCAGCACTCCCCGGATCAACCCGCCGAGACGCCGCATTATCACGGCCATCGCGAACGGCTGCGCGAGCGCTTCTATAGTGCGGGGCCGGAGGCGCTGAGCGATTATGAATTGCTGGAGATGGCGCTATTCCCGGCCCTGCCCCGGCGCGACACCAAGCCGCTGGCGAAAGCGCTGTTGAAAAATTCGGCTCGTTCGCCGAAGTCATTCACGCTCCGGTCGCGCGCCTGCGCGAGGTCGACGGCATCGGCGAGGCCTCGATCAACCAGATAAAATTGCTCGCGGCCGCCGCGAGCCGGGTGGCAAAGGGCGAGATCAAGCGCAAGATTGCGCTGTCGTCCTGGAACGACGTGATCGAGTATTGCCGGACCGGCATGGCATTCGCCGACAAGGAGCAGTTTCGCCTGCTCTTCCTCGACAAGCGCAACCAGTTGATATCAGACGAAGTCCAGCAGACCGGCACCGTCGACCACACTCCGGTCTATCCGCGCGAGGTGATCAAGCGCGCGCTCGAACTATCGGCGACCGCACTGATCCTGGTGCACAACCACCCCTCCGGCGATCCCACGCCCTCGCAGGCCGATATCCAGATGACCAAGGCGATCGTCCAGATCGCCACCCCACTCGGCATTTCCGTGCACGACCACATCATCGTCGGCAAGAACGGGCATGCGAGCTTGAAGGGGCTGAAGCTGATCTAGCGATGTCAGCTTTGGAGCAGAGCGGACTCGATTGCGGACGTTGCAGTTTCGACGCCGGCGGTTCTGGAACATCCGCTCGCGCGCCGCTCTCGGGGCGTTGCCGGACATCGGTCAGGTCAGCCAGATCATGAGCGCACAGCCGTGGCAGCGGCCGTGCCGAATGTGGCTGGTAATCCCGTGAGGTTTGCGAGATGATCCGCGGCGCCAGCTGAAAAGAGCGTCAACGCGTCAAGGAAGCGGTGGGTCTGACCCGCGCCAAGGATGCTCGATAGCCGGCGGCGAGGGAGGAAGCCATGCCGACCAGCGGCAGCAAGGCTCTCAAATTGGGCTGGCAAGTCGCCTGCTTGTGCCTCCTTGGCATCTTCGTGCCCGCGCTCGTGACCTCCCTTGGCTATTCGCTGACCGATGCCTTGGGCCCGGGCCCCGGCTTCTTTCCGTTCTGGCTCAGCCTCATCGGTGCGGTCCTCTCCGCCGCGATCCTGGTGCAAGTGACACTGGCCAAGGCGGCCGAGGGCACCGCCATCAGCCTTGCACCGGACCGGCGGATGGCGCTGCAGGCAATCGGCGTACTCATTGCCCTGACGGCGGCGGCAGCCCTGTTCGAGCCCCTCGGGTACCGGCTGACCATGCTGCCATTCATCGTGGGAGTGCTCCTCATTCTCGGCGCACGGTCGCCGATCGCCATCGCGCTGACAGCGCTCGCGGGAAGCTTCGTCGTCTTCCACGTCTTCTACCACTGGCTCAAGGTGCCGTTGCCGATCGGCGCATTCGGGATGTGATGCAGGGCACGCGATGGACACTCTTGCGCATCTGATGGCGGGCCTGACGGCGGCGCTCAGTCTGCAGAACCTCGCTTTCGCGCTCATCGGCTGCGTGCTTGGCACGCTCATCGGCGTGCTGCCCGGCCTCGGGCCTGCCGCCGGCACCGCGATCTTGATACCGCTGACCTTCAAGCTCGACCCGACCGGCGCCCTCATCATGCTTTCCGCGATCTACTATGGCGCGATGTATGGGGGCACGGTGACCTCGGTGCTGATCAACGTGCCGGGCGAAGCTGCGTCAGTGATCACCTGTATCGACGGGCACCAGATGGCCAAACAGGGCCGCGGCGGCACCGCGCTGGGCATCGCGGCGATCGGCTCATTTGTCGGCGGAATCGTCGCGACCATTGCGCTGGTCATCGTCGCCCTGCCGCTCGCGCAGGTAGCCTTGAAGTTCGGTCCGCCGGAATTCTTCGCGCTGATGCTGGTCGGCCTCTGCCTCATCACCGGCCTCGGCGGCCGTTCGCTGCTCGCCGGACTCACCATGGCAATACTCGGGCTTCTGATTGCCATGGTCGGGATCGATCCCGTACGCGGGGCTCCGCGCTTCACGCTCGGCATTCCGAGCCTCTATGACGGCCTCGGTTTCATTCCCGTCGTGATGGGCCTGTTCGGCGTCGCCGAAATCCTGCTCGGCATCGGGCAGCCGCGTCACCAGGTCATCAAGACCGACCTCGCCTCATTGCTGCCTTCGCGCGAAGAGTGGCGCCGCTCTATCGGCGCCATCGGACGCGGGACCGGCATCGGCTTTTTCCTTGGGCTTATTCCGGGTGTCGGGGCGATCATTCCGACCTTCGTGGCATATGTCTTCGAGAAGCGTCTCTCGAAGACGCCAGAGCGGTTTGGACACGGCGCCATCGAAGGCGTGGCGGCACCCGAGAGCGCCAACAACGCCTACGCCAATGCCGCCATGATTCCGCTGCTGACCCTCGGCATCCCAAGCTCGCCGACGATTGCGGTGCTGATGGGCGCGTTCATCATCAACGGGCTCACCCCGGGGCCGTTCCTCTTCCAGGAGCGCCCGGATCTTGTCTGGGCCGTGATCGCGAGCTTCTTTCTCGGCAATATCCTGCTGCTCGTTCTGAATTTGCCTTTCGTCGGCTTGTGGGCGCGCATCCTGCATCTGCCCTATGCTTATGTGTGCGTCGGCACGCTGCTGTTTTGCGTCATCGGCGCCTACAGCCTGCAGCAGAACGTGTTCGATATCGGCGTCATGATCGCCTGCGGCATTATCGGCTATGGCATGCGCAAGATCGACATGCCGATCGCACCACTGGTGCTGGGGCTGATCCTCGGGCCCTTCCTCGAGAAGTCGCTCAGAACATCGCTGGAGATGTCGGCGGGCGACTACTCCATCTTCTTTACGCGCCCGCTCTGCCTCACGCTGCTGGTGCTGGCAGGTATCGTCCTCGTTGCCTCCGCGCTGCGGCTGCCGCCGCGCGAACTCCGCGAGGCATCTACCACCTGACTGGAATTGAGAGTCTGAGAGTTCGAAGCATAAGGAGGATGAGAAATGCCCAAGCTCACGAAACGCCTCTCCGTTGCGGCCATTGTGCTCGCCGCGGTGACCGGAGCTGTGACGGCGCAGCAGGACTTTCCCACCAAGCCGATCCAGCTGATGGTCGCCTTCCCTGCGGGAGGATCGACCGATATTGCAGCGCGCATTGTCGGATCCATCGCCGAGAAGGCGCTGGGACAGCCGATCGTGGTCGTCAACCGCGGCGGCGCCGGCGGCCAGATCGGATGGACCGAATTGGTGCGCCAGAAGCCCGACGGCTATTACCTCGGCTTCATCAACCTGCCCGCTACCAATACGGTGATCCTCGATCCGGAGCGCAAGGCGATCTTCACCGAGAAGGACTTCACACCGATCATCAACCAGGTGCTGGATCCCGGCGTCATCTGGGTCAGAGCGGACAGTCGCTACAAGACCGTGCAGGACCTCATCGACGCGGCCAGGAAATCGCCGGGAACGATCCGCGCCGCCACGACCGGCATCCTGTCGGATGACCACCTGGCGATCCTGATGACCGAGGAAGCAGCCCCGGGCGTTAAATTCCGTCTCGTGCACCTTGAAGGCGCCGCTCCGCAATTCAAGGAGATCATGGCCGGCAACGTCGATGTCGCGTACGATAATGTCGGAAGCATCGTCAAGCGCGTACAGTCGGGCGAGGTGCGGGCGTTGGCCGTGATGGATGATGTGCGGTCCAAGTTCTTGCCCGACGTGCCGACCATGAAAGAGCTCGGCTTTCCGACAGTGGTCTCGAGCTCGACGCGCGGTATCGCCGGTCCGAAGGGCATGCCAACGCCGCTCGTGGCCAGGCTGCGCGACGTTCTCAAGAAGGCGATGGAAGACCCCGAGCACGTGAAGAAGCTCGAGGAGCAGGGTCTCGCCATCAAGATCATGATTGGCGATGAGTACGAAAAGTACTTCGCCGAAACGCACGCAAAGGCGAAGAAGTATACGGAGTGGGCCAAGAACCGACCGCCCATGTGATGCTGGCGGCCGATCCTCGCGGCGCGTCGATCGTGGCGTTCCGCAGACAACGCTTCGAGTCGGGCGTGGCGCTGGTATAGTGGCGCGCCGCAAGCGGTGCCGCGCCACATCTCCAACTCATTCGAAAGGTCCGCTTCTGGCCCCAAAAGCAGACATCGCGCTTTGGAGTGCTGAATGAGACGGATGGGTCGCGTGTGCCTTAAGTGCCCGATTGCGATCGTGTCCGCAGTGAGGAGCAAAAGCGGACATTCGACGATCGGCAGTGCTCCAGACACATCTGCGGATAACGAGCGTGGCTGCATCGTGAAGATCACGTTTCGTCCAGATCGCCGCTCCACTCGGCATTTCCGTGCACGACCACATCATCGTCGGCAAGATGAGCCCGGAGCACCTGGTGGACAAATTTCTGGACAGGCTCGAGGAACTGAGGGGCGCGATGGCGCTTGCTGAAATCAACAGTTTGGCCCGCAACGAGGCGCGAACCAAGGTGCTGTTCGATTGATTCGGCGACTAAAGCGCGATGGCACGGTCGAACCGCCATCGTGCTTTTGCCCACCGCCGGTGCAGGAACTTCAGCTCCGCGGTAGCATTGATCGACCATGCGCCCGAGCTTGCATCCAAGCCTGGTCAACGGCAGGTCCGGCGATCCGGCGCTCTACATCGAAACGCTGTTCGAGCGGCGCGCGATCCTGTTCGACCTCGGCGATATTTCAGCGCTGCCGCCGCGCAAGCTCCTGCGCCTCGAATACGTCTTCGTCTCGCACGCACATGTCGATCACTTCATCGGCTTTGATCATCTCTTGAGACTGCTGATCGGCCGGGACACGACGGTAAGGCTCTATGGACCCGAGGGCTTCGTCGATCAAGTCCACCACAAGCTGCAAGCCTACCGATGGAATTTGGTCGACCGGTTCGAAAACGACCTCGTCTTCCTCGTTACGGAACTGGATTCGTCGCTGCGAACGAACACAGTTCGCTTTCGCCTGAAGAGCGGTTTTGCGGCCGAGGCGGTCAGCGAACGTCGAAAGTTTAGCGACGTGCTCTGCGACCATCCGACCTTTCACGTGTCGACGGCGATGCTGGAGCACGGCACCCCGTGCCTCGGATTTGCGATCGAGGAAGCTGCCCACGCTAACGTCTGGAAAAGTCGCTTGAAGGAACTGGGGCTGCCCGTCGGACCCTGGTTGCGCGATTTCAAGCGTGCCGTCATTGAGCAAAGGCCGGACGACGAGCGCGTGCGGATCGATGCCGGACACACGATACGCCTCGGCGAGATCAGGTCCGCCGTGACGGTCATACCTGGGCAGAAGATCGGTTACGTGACCGATGTCGCCGACACCGCCGCCAATCGCCAAGCCATCATCGAGCTTGTGCGCAACGCCGACCTCCTGTTCATCGAGGCCCCTTTTGCAAGCAGCGACACGGCGCTGGCGGCCGAGCGGGCGCATCTGACGACCACGGCCGCCGGAGAAATTGCGCGACAAGCGGGCGCGCGGCGCGTCGAGCCCTTCCATTTTTCTGCGCGCTACAACGGCGAAGAGGCACGCCTGCTCGATGAAGTTCAAGCGGCGTTCGGCCAAGGCCCGTAGCCGTTGATGAACTCTCGCGCGCCTGTGCTGCCATCGCCGCCTCGCTCGGCATTTCCGTGCACGACCACATCATCGTCGGCAAGAACGGGCATGCGAGTTTGAGGGCGATGCGGCTGATCTAACCTACCGCTATTACTCAATAATCGCCTATCCCAACGAGGCGATCAGCATCGTGCCGCGGCAAGACCTCGCACGATGAATCACGACCGATGATATTGAAATCAGGTGATCGCAACGCGCAGTTGCGCTAGTATCCACGCGTCGAACGTCCCTCGCCGCGCGCTACGGCGTCGAGGGACCGACAAACTAACGTCGGATAGGTTTCCGCATCGGAGGACCGTCATGACCAGCACTTCAGATACCGTAAAAAGCCCTCAGGCCGGTTCGGATACCGCGCCGCTGCGCGCCAAGTGGGGCTGGATCGTCGCACTCGGCGTCGTCTATCTGCTCGCCGGGTTTATCGCGCTTGGCAGCGTCGCGATGGCCACCGTCGTGAGCGTCCTCGTGGTCGGCGTGATGATGATCATCGCCGGCGTCGCAGAGGTGTTCGGCGCCTTCCAGATCAAGAGCTGGGGCAAATTCCTGCTCTGGGCCCTGCTCGGCGTGCTCTACATCATCGCCGGCTTCGTCACGTTCCAGAATCCGCTGCTCGCCGCAGTGCTACTGACCCTCGTTCTCGGCGCATCGCTGCTGGTCTCGGGCATCATGAGGATCGTGCTGGCCTTCAGCATGAAACAGGAAACGCCCTGGATCTGGGTGGCGCTATCAGGCGTGATCACGCTTTTGCTCGGCGTGCTGATCCTGGTGCGCTGGCCGGTGTCCAGTCTCTATATCCTCGGCCTGTTCCTCGCCATCGATCTCATCATGGCCGGCGCTGGCTGGATCGGGCTTGGTTTCGGCCTGCGCCGCGCTCGCTGAGGTGTGGTTGGCGGATTGCGCAGCGCAGTCCCTTGATCGACGAAAAGGAGGCGCCCATGCGCTGGATCTACCTCGCCGTCATCATTCTGTTCGTCGCGGCAACCATCATCTTCGCGCTGCAGAACTTCGAGGTCGTCACCATGTCCTTTCTCGGCCTGAATGCCCGCGTGCCGCTCGCTGTGCTGGTCGCCGTCGCCTACCTGCTTGGCGCGGCGACGGGCGGCAGTCTGTTCGCACTACTGCGCCGATCCTACGAAGGGTCGAGAGGACGTATCGGAGCGTCCTGAATTGAGTGTCGTTTCGCCGACGTCCTGCTTGTCGCAGGCCGATATCCATATGACCAAAGCGATCGTCCAGATCACCACGCCGCTCGGCATTTCCGTGCACGACCACATCATCGTCGTAAAGAACGGTCACGCAAGTTTGAGGGGACTGAAGCTCATCTAGCGATTTCAATCGTCCATCGTAGATTGAGGACGGCGTACGACTGCATATTTGGTCCAGTGCCTCAATCGGCATTTTCGTATTACGAAACTGGCGGCGGCGTTCCGTTACTCCGTGCATTTCTTGCGCGGGGCTTGCCCGCCGCGATGATGGAGCATCGGATGCGCACGACACGCCGAACGTTCGTGCAGGCCGCCTTGGCGGCGACGGCTGCTACGGCGCTGTTGCCAATCTCGCTGCATGCTCAGGCAGGCCCGCCCGTGCGCCGACCGATACCCTCGACCCGCGAGGAGATACCGATCGTCGGACTGGGGACCTGGATCACCTTCAACGTCGGTGGCGATCCGGCGCTGAGAGACGAATGCGCTGGTGTCATGGCCGCCTTCTTCGAGGCGGGCGGCCGCATGATCGATTGCTCTCCCATGTATGGCTCGTCGCAGCCGGTGATAGGCTACGGCCTGCAAAGCTCGGGCGACCCTCCGCACTATTCTCGGCCGAGAAGGTCTGGACGTCCTCGGCAGCGGCAGGTCCGCCCCAGATCGAGCAATCGCGTCGCTTCTGGGGTGTGCCGAAGTTCGATCTCGTTCAGGTTCACAATCTCCTCGCCTGGAAGGCGCATCTGCAGATGCTGTTTCAGATGAAGGCGGCCGGCACGCTGCGTTACGTTGGCATCACCACGTCCGAAGGCCGCCGTCATGATCTCATCGAACAGATCATGCGGAACGAGCCCATCGATTTCGTGCAGCTCTCCTACAACGTCGTCGACCGCGAGGCGGAGGCGCGGCTGCTGCCACTGGCGTCGGAGCGCGGCATCGCCGTAATCGTCAACCGTCCCTTCCGGCAGGGTGCGCTGACCAACCGGCTCAAGAATGAGCCGCTGCCCGAATGGGCGGCCGAACTCGGGGTGTCGAGCTGGGCGCAGCTGGTCCTGAAGTTCATCCTCTCTCACCCGGCCGTCACCGTCGCAATTCCGGCAACCAGCCGCGCCGACCACGTTCGTGAAAACCTCGCCGCTGCCGCCGGACCGATGCCGGACCAGGCCATGCGGGAGCGCATCTCGGCCCACGTGAAGGCTCTTTGATGTCGGAGTGGTGGACCTACCGGGCGGAGGATTTCCTGCTGTTTTCGCCGCGAGTCTACTGGCGCATGTTCGAATCGCACAATGCGGCGCTCTGGCCGCTGCACGTGCTGACGCTCGCCGCCGGCCTCACCATCATCCTGCTCGTTGCGTGGCGGCCGGGAATCTGGGCACGCTGGGTCGCACTCATCCTCGCGATGCTTTGGATTTTCGTCGGGTGGTCCTTCCTGTGGAATCGCTACGCGGCCATCAATTGGGCAGCCGCCTATGTGGCGCCGGCTTTCGCCGTTGAAGGCGTGCTGCTCCTGGTCTTGTTCCTGCTCGATGGTCTCGCCTTCGACCGGCGCGGGCCTGCCGGCTGGATAGGATATCTCATCCTTGGCTTCGCACTCGCCGGACAGCCGTTGCTTGCGCCGCTACAGGGACGCGGCTGGGCCTCGTCCGAGGTCTTTGGCATCGCGCCGGATCCGATGGCGATCGCGACCCTCGGCGTTCTGCTCCTCGCCCGCGGCAGGCTTTTGCCGGTGCTGCTGCCAATCCCCGCTCTCTGGTGCCTCCTGAGCGGCGTAACCCTCAGCACGATGGGAGAGCCGCAAGCCTGGGCCCTTATGCCGCCCTGGCGCTCGCCGCTGCAGGCTGGATCTGGATCATTATCCGTCAGCGCGGATCGCCTTCAACCGCGTGAATCCACGCAAAGGGCGACCGATGGGTTCGCGATGCAGCTTGCCCGTGCCAGTGTATCTTCAAATGACCTGGGAGACGTTGTAGGCGATGCCGCCCTCGACCAAGTAACCCGACCCGACGCAGACGATGTCGTTCATCCAGGCATACTGCTCCGCCCCGGTTTCGAACAGCGGATTGGTTCGGAAATAATAGCGCGAAGGATCGACCTGAAAACGCGTAGTGGGATTGGCCATCTCAGCGCGCAACTCCGGAGGCGTGATCCAGCGGCCACCATAGGTCATGTGCACCAGCGCATCGTCATGGGTGCGCAAGGTCAGGCGGACGTCGAGCGACATGGCGCCGTCGGCGCGAAATAGCGCCCAGTCGCCGCCGCCGGGCACCACCTCGCCGCGCAGCCTTGGGCCTTCGAAGCTGCCGCCGGCAGCACCGAACAGGATGCGTCGACCGAGCGGGCCATCGCCGATGTTCAGTCTCGGGTTAAGATCGACGACGATATCGAACAACGGCGCCGTCTTGATGGCTGCAACGGGTTTGACGCGCGGGTCTGCTGTCATGTCCAACACTCCGGCTTACTGGGAAGACGTCATTCGGCGGCGACCGGCAGGGCAGCCGCAGCGCCGAAAATCCTGTTCCGGACTGCATCGGTCGAGACGCCCGATTGAGCGCACAGCTCCGACAGGTCGAAGAAGAAGCGCTCGTGGACGATCAGATCGTCCTTGAAAGCGAACTGAATGAAGACCGGCAGTTCGGCCCGCCTGCCGTTGGGGGCGATGCCGAAGCGGTCGCCGGTCATGGTCATCTGCACGCGCCCCCAGCAAACGAGCGCCTCGTCGCTGGCGGCATGGCCTTCGAGGACGACGTTATAGTCCGGGAATGACGCGAAGAACCGGCTTAACACCTTCGCGTTCTCGGCAAGACCACATGCCCTGGTTCCGAACGCCGGGTTTTCCAGCAGCATCTCAGGGTGCAGGACCTTCAACGCAGCCGGCACATCCTGCCGGCTCTTCGCGGCAGCCAGTGCCTGGGCGAGTTCGAACATCCGATCGCTGTCCATCTGATCCCCTCCTTACCGAAAGCCTGCTCTCCGCCGGTGCGGAAAGGCGGCCTTAAATTCATATCACCTGTTTTTTACATACCGTATGTATGTTATATGTTGATAGGATCATAGGCGTCAAGTGGTATGTCGGGGCATGCAGGAACCCGGACGCGAACGAACCCGCCGCGAGGAATACACCGAGGCCACGAGGCAGGCGTTGCTGGAGGCCGGCCGGGACGCTTTTGCGAGCGAGGGCTATCAGGCGGCGGGGATCGAGGCGATCTCGCGCGCCGCGCGGGTGACACGGGGCGCCTTCTATCACCACTTCGAGGACAAGAAGGCGCTGTTCGACGCCGTGGTCGTCGCGTTGCAGATCGAAGCTGCCGCCAAGATCGAGGTGAGAGCCAAGACGCAGCGCAAGGTATGGGATCGCCTGACCGAGGGCATCGATGCCTATCTCGACGTCTGCCTCGAACCGGCCTACGCGCGCATCGTGATCCAGGAAGCCCCGGCGGTGCTCGGCAATGCGCGCTACCGGGAGATCGAGGAAGCCCATCCGATGCCCCTGCTCACCGCGACGCTGGCGGCGCTGAAGCGCCAGGGTGAGCTCGATTTCGAAGACATCGATCTGCTGAGCCGCATGGTCGATGCGATGATCTGCGAGATGGCGCTGCTGCTGCCCGGGGCGGAGAATCCGAAAAGCTCCGCGCCCGCGGGCAAAAGATCATCGGCAGTCTGCTCGGCGCCTTCCGCACGGCTTAAGAGCGTTCGCAACGCCTCTCGGCTCGAGCCATCGCTGCACGGCCTCCGCGGTGTCGGACAGCCCGAGAGCGGCGTGACCTAATATGCGATGGCCGTTCGCACGCCAAATATCGCGCCGTTCTTGATCGGCCTCTCCGGCCTGTCGGGATCGGATATGTGGCCGCCTGGATGAGTCACATACTGGAATGAGGGTTGCAGGATCCAGCCAGGTTTGATCTGGGCCTGATAGCTCAACTCGATCGTCATCTCATAGCTGCGGACCGGCAGTTCATGTCCGGAATGCGCAATCATGTCGCGATCGAAGTCCCGTACATGCTTTGAGATGTTCGCATGGATGAAGCTTGCGCCTAACCTGTCATTGGGACGGCTCGGGATCATGCCGGAGAAGACAATTCCGCTGTCGACAAAGAAGTTGATGTGGCTGCTATCGGAGGGGCTGGCCGAAATCCGGCTGAAGACGCCGATGCCGCTGTCGGGGCCGCCGTTCACGGGACGGTAGATCTGCTGGTCGATGATGCCGTAGATGCCGCTGTTGCCGCGGATCCGGCGGGCAGTGCCGTTGCTCAGGGGGTCGGCAAGCGCAAGTCCATCTGTGCCGTATCTGTGGTCGTGGAACGCGCCGAAATGATGCCATCCGCCCAGCCGATAGCCTCCAGCCAGCCCGCTGTCGTCCTTTCCCTGATTGTGCCGGTATTGAACCTCACCCATCAGCAACGGCGGGTCGTTGATCCTGAAATTGGTTCCAGTAGTGTTGACCGTCCCTTGTTCTCCAGGATCGCCATTGAACACCGCGACCAGGGCGGACCAGCTTTTGTCGGGATCGAACCTCCAGCGTACGCCCGGCGTGGCGAGAGGATAGGCCGGTCCACCGCCGGGCAGGTTGGCGCCTGTGATCGTTGGCCAATCGCTGCTCAGGAACATCTTGCTGTATTCGCTGATGAAGAACTCCGCGTCGGCGGCAAGCTGGCCGAAGCGAAAGCCAAACCGGTCGTCAAAGAGCTTTTGCTCAAGCCACAGTTCGGAAAGCCGCGTCGAAGGCACGGCCTCGATGTTGCTGATCGTAATCAGGCTGTTGAAGTGGTCGCCGCGCATTCCGGAGGTGCGATGGATCTGAAAAGCGTTGCCGAAGAAGCTCAAGCCCTGCCACCCGGCGAACTTCCCGAAATCGACCGCGGTGAACGCCTCAAGCTTGCCTTGATACAGATTGCCGCGACGTAAGCCGCCGGACACATTGCCGAGTGCTTCGCCGGTGTAGATCAAGCCGTAGGTAATTCCATGTTGGGCGAGCCATCTGCGGCTGCCCGTCGGATCGCCGTTGGCCGCCATGCTGGTCGCGATCGACGCGGGCGGAATGCCATCGATAACTTCCGCTTCCGCCGCCGCCGGTTCGGCCATCGCGATGGCCGCCGCGAAGACGGAAATACTCAGCCTTAACTTGTTCACTGGAACCCTTACTGCTACTGCAACTCAGTTGCATCTAAAGAATGGATCACCCTCGCGGCGCCTTCCGATCAGGAGCTGTTGAGGAGTTTGCGACTAAGTCGCATTTGCAAAATGTCTGAAGGTTAGCTAAACGTCAAGCTAGTTGCGAATGAATTGCAATTACGGATGTCGCAGCCCGTTGCGGACAGCAGCAGCGCGTGCGCACGGCACAGGAGAGAAATGGACATGTTCGATCGAGGCAGGCGCGTCGTTCTGGCGACGGTTGCGGGCGCTACGCTACTTGGGCTGACAACCGGAGCGGCGTTCGCCCAGGCCAAGTTCAAGGCCGTCACGACCTTCACCGTTATCGCCGATATGGCCCGAAATGTTGCCGGCGACGCGGCGACCGTCGAGTCGATCACCAAGCCCGACGCCGAAATCCATAACTATCAGCCGACGCCCGGCGACATCCTGAAGGCGCAGGAAGCAAATCTCGTCCTCTGGAACGGGCTCAATCTCGAGCTTTGGTTCGAAAGGTTCTTCCAGCGCCTCAAGGGCGTTCCAGGCGTCGTCGTCTCCCAGGGCGTCCAGCCGATGGGAATCGTGGACGGCCCCTACAAAGATAAGCCCAACCCGCATGCCTGGATGTCGCCGAAGGCGGCGCTCATCTACGTCGACAACATCCGTGACGCCTTCATCAAATACGATCCGAACAACGCCGCGACCTACAAGGCAAATGCCGAGGCGTACAAGCAGAAGATCTCAGCTGCGATAGCTCCAATCCAGGCGAGGCTCGCGGCGATTCCACCTGAGCGCCGATGGCTGGCGTCGAGCGAGGGCGCCTTCAGCTATCTTGCCCGAGACTTCGGCCTGAAGGAGCTCTATCTCTGGCCGATCAATGCCGATCAGCAGGGCACGCCGCAGCAGGTCCGCAAGGTGATCGACGCCGTGCGAGCCAACAAGATCCCGGTGGTCTTCTCCGAGAGCACCATCTCGCCGGACCCGGCCAAGCAGGTTGCCCGCGAGACCGGAGCCAAATATGGTGGCGTTCTCTATGTGGACTCGCTCAGCGCCGCCGACGGTAAGGTTCCGACCTACATCGATCTGCTGCGCGTGACGTCCGAGACGATCGCAAACGGCCTCGCACAGTGAGCGCGATGATCGATCCGTTCCTCAATCCTGTATCCTCGGATACGGGATCCGGCCTCTCCATCAGAAACGTCACCGTCACCTATCGCAACGGTCACACCGCCTTGCGCGATGCGACGTTCAAAATCCCGGCGGGCACGATCACCGCGCTGGTCGGGGTGAACGGCAGCGGCAAATCGACCATGTTCAAGGCGATCATGGGCTTCGTCGGCCTCGCCAAAGGCGAGATCGCCATTCTCGGCCAGCCGGGCAATGCCGCATTGAAAAAGAACGTGGTCGCCTATGTGCCGCAGAGCGAGGACATCGACTGGAACTTCCCCGTTCTCGTCGAGGACGTGGTGATGATGGGCCGCTATGGCCACATGAACATGATGCGCCTCGCCAGGGCCGCAGATCATGAAGCGGTCGCGGCAGCGCTTGCCCGCGTCGGCATGAGCGATTTCCGCAAGCGCCAGATCGGCGAACTCTCCGGCGGCCAGAAGAAGCGCGTGTTCCTCGCCCGCGCGCTGGCCCAGGACGGGCGCGTGATTCTGCTCGACGAGCCCTTTACCGGCGTCGACGTCAACACCGAAGACGCCATCGTCAAGCTGTTGCGTTCGCTTCGCGACGAAGGGCGGGTGATGCTGGTCTCCACGCACAATCTCGGCAGCGTGCCGGAATTCTGCGATCGCACCGTGCTTCTCAATCGCACCGTGCTCGCCTATGGGCCCACGGTCGAGATTTTCACGCAGGCGAACCTGGAAAAGACCTTCGGCGGCGTCTTGCGGCATTTCGTGCTGGACGAAACCGAGGGCGGCAAGCCGCGTGCGTTCGATGTGATCACCGATGACGAGCGGGCGGTGGTCTTCCGGGACGGCCAGGCGACCAGGCACAAATCGTCATCGGACAATGGGGATCGCGGCTAGTGTCCTCGCTGCTCGAACCCTTCACGTACGGATACATGCTCAATGCCATGTGGGTCTCCGCGCTCGTCGGCGGGGTCTGCGCGTTTCTGTCCGCCTACCTGATGCTGAAGGGCTGGTCGCTGATCGGCGACGCGCTCTCCACGCCATCGTGCCCGGCGTCGCCGGCGCTTACATGCTTGGCCTGCCGTTTTCCATCGGGGCGTTTTTCTCGGGCAGTCTCGCGGCAGCCGCGATGCTTTTCCTCAACCAGCGCACCAAGCTGAAAGAGGATGCCATCATCGGCCTGATCTTTTCTTCTTTTTCGGCCTCGGGCTTTTCATGGTGTCGCTTTCGCCGACTTCCGTGAATATCCAGACCATCGTGCTCGGCAACATCCTGGCGATTACCCCGGAAGACACGCTGCAGCTCGCCATCATCGGTTTCGTCTCGTTCGCCGTTCTGATCGTCAAATGGAAGGACCTGATGGTCACCTTCTTCGACGAGACCCACGCGCGCTCGATCGGGCTCAATACGACCATGCTCAAGATCATGTTCTTCACGCTGTTATCCGCCTCGACGGTTGCGGCACTGCAGACTGTCGGCGCCTTCCTCGTCATCTGCATGGTGGTGACACCGGGCGCGACCGCCTATCTTCTGACCGACCGCTTTCCGCGCCTGCTCCTGATCAGCGTCGTGATCGGATCCACGACGAGTTTCGTCGGCGCCTATGCAAGCTATTTCCTGGACGGCGCGACCGGCGGAATCATCGTCGTCCTGCAGACACTGGCATTCCTCGCGGTCTTCTTCCTCGCCCCCAAGCATGGGATGCTGGCGGCCCGCCGCCGCGCAATGCAGGCGCTGGATACCGGCCCATGACGCTGCTCGATACGCTGCTGCAACCCTTCCAGCTAGAGTTCATGCGCTATGCGCTGATCATCTCGGTGCTGGTGGCGATCCCGACCGCGCTTCTCTCCTGTTTTCTCGTCCTCAAGGGCTGGTCGCTGATGGGCGATGCGATCTCGCATGCGGTTTTTCCCGGCGTCGTGATCGCCTACATTGTCGGGTTTCCCTATGCCGTCGGCGCGTTCGCGGCCGGCATGATCTGCGCGCTGGCGACCGGCTTCCTCAAGGAGAACAGCCGCATCAAGCAGGACACGGTGATGGGGGTCGTGTTCTCCGGCATGTTCGGGCTGGGGCTCGTGCTCTACGTCAAGATCCAGAGCGACGTTCACCTCGATCATATTCTGTTCGGCGACATGCTTGGCGTCGATCTTCGCGATATCGCCGAAAGCGGAATCATCGCGGCCATTGCCGCCGGTATCCTCGTCGTAAAATGGCGGGACCTGCTGTTGCACGCATTCGACCCGGTGCAAGCCAGAGCGATCGGCCTGCCGGTCAGGCTCCTGCACTACGGGTTATTGTCGATCCTCTCTCTGACGGTCGTCGGTGCGCTAAAGGCCGTCGGCATCATCATGGCGATTGCCATGCTGATTGCGCCGGGGGCCATTGCCTTTCTGATGGCGCGCAGCTTCAGCGCCATGCTGGCTATCGCCGTCACCATCGCGGTGATCGCTTCGTTCCTCGGGGTCTATCTTTCGTTTTTCATCGACAGCGCGCCGGCCCCCACCATCGTGCTGCTGATGACCATCGCCTTCATTGCCGCGTTCGTCTTCGTCACCGGCAAGACCGCAAGGCTGCAAAGGCGTGAGGCGGCTCTGGCCATAGCGCCGAGCGAACCCGAAGGTGGTCAGTCCCGCACGTGGAGCGGCCCCTAGGCGTTCGCCTCGGCGGCGCGCCGCTTCAGCAACTCCCGCTCGCGCCTGTTGCCGGCGAGTGTGGCTGCGATCTCGAACGCGGCGCGCGCTTCCGCAAGGCGGCCGAGCTTGCAAAGCAGATCGCCGCGAACGCTTTCCAGCAGATGATAGTTCTTCAGCGCCGGCTCGTGCGCCAGTTCTTCCACAATCACGAGCGCGGCCGCTGGCCCCTCGGCCATGCCGATAGCCACCGCGCGGTTGAGCTCGATGACCGGCGAGCGCACCAGGCCTGAGAGTTCGGCATAGAGCTTTGCGATGCGCGGCCAGTCCGTTTCGTCAGGTGTGGCGGCTCTGGCGTGACAGGCGACGATCGCCGCCTGCAGCGCATAGAATCCGTGCCCGCCGCCGAGTTCGCACGCCCGTGCCAGCGCCGATAACCCGCGGCGGATCTGAAGCCGGTCCCACAGCATTCGGTTCTGGTCCATCAAGAGAATCGGGTCGCCGGCCGCATCGGTGCGCGCCGCGGTGCGCGAAGCGTTCATCTCCATCAGCGCGAGCAGGCCGTGGGCTTCGGCCTCCTGCGGCGCGACCAGTGTCAGCACGCGACCCATGCGCAGCGCGTCGTTGCAAAGCTGCGGCCGCAGCCATTCGTCGCCGCGGGCGGCCGTATAGCCCTCATTAAAGATGAGATAGACGACCTCCAGCACCGAGGCGAGCCGCTCCGAAAGCTCCTCGCCGCGCGGGGTCTCATAGGCAAGCCCGGATTCCGATAGCGTCCGCTTCGCGCGCACGATGCGCTGGGCAATAGTCGCCTCCGGCTGCAGGAAGGCGCGCGCGATCTCTTCCGTGGTCAGGCCGCAGATCATCCTGAGCGCGAGAGCCGCGCGCGCCTCGCGCGACAGTCTCGGATGGCAGGCAGTGAAGATCAGCCGCAACAGTTCGTCGCCGATATCGTCGTCCAGGCCGGCATCCGGATCGGGCATCGCCTGCTGCTCCTGCTCCAGGTCGCGCATCAGCATCTCGTGCTTGCGGGCGAGCATGTTGCGCCGGCGCATGTCATCGAGCGCGCGGCGTTTGGCGGTCGCCATCAGCCACGCGCCGGGCCTTTCCGGCACGCCGGTGGCGGGCCAATGTTCGAGCGCCGCCACCAGGGCTTCCTGCGTCAGGTCTTCGGCCAACGTCACATCGCGCAACATCCGGGACAGCCCGGTGATCAGGCGCGGCTGCTCGATGCGCCAGACCGCCAGAATGGTGCGATTGACGTCGGCGGCCGTCATCGCCGCCGACTGCGCCTGGTGAACGTCCACATCATGCGTGGGCGCGTATGCCGACCTCGCAGGCGCCATCCACGCCCGGCGTCGCAAGCACGCGAACTTCGCAGGTGCCTTCCCAGCCTGGCATGTGCTCGAGGTGCAACTGCATGAACTCCTTCGCGGCGGCCACAGCCTCTTCCATGTCCCGGAGTTCGAAGATCGCGTAGCCGCCGATCAGCTCCTTGGTCTCGACGAACGGCCCATCGATCACACCGAGCTTGCTGTTCGTTATCTTGACCTGTGCACCGGCCATGGCGATCGGCATCAGCCCGCCGGTATCCAGCATGCGGCCGGCCTTGATCTCGCGGTCGGCAAGCTTGCCCATGGCCTCCATCAGCGCAGGCGTCGGGCCTTTGTCGGGCTGCGGCGAGGTAACGATATACATGAAGCGCATCGAAAGACTCCCGTTGAGGCGAGCCGCGGCGGCAATCGCCACGAAACTGTCTCGCTATGGGGGACGACGAACGGGATGGCGCCGGATCGACAGGCGTGCTGGAAATATTTCGGGCTGGACGGGCCCCAGCCGCCCTGCCTGCCGGAAACTATTGCCCGCGGATCATGATCAGCGGATCGGCCGCGTCAGGCACTCGCCGCCACTGCGCATTGTCATCGGCCTCGAACTGCCAGGTGTCGCCCTTGGCCGACATCAGCAGCATCCGGCCGTGATCGAGCCGCCACTGGTTCGGCGCAAAGGCTGCGACCGCGGGATCGCATTTCGGCTTCAAAAACACCTGGAAATTATCGCCGGTGGCTTCGGTATTGGTCAGCGTCAGGCCGCAGACCGTCTGGCCGTTGCCGCGAACCATCGACCAGTCGCCGATCATCTGGTCCATCGATTTGGCGAGCGAACGGGCGGCGGCGAGGTTCTGCAGGATGTAGACGCCCTCGCCGGTCCGCAAGCCTTCGAAGATGCCGCTCTCGACTTCGGTGAGGTCGATCACCGGCTGGCCTGCCGCATCCTGCAGCCGCACAATATCCAGCCCCTTGATATTCCAGGCCGTGATTTCCTTGGTAAACGGCAGCGCCGCGGCGCAGCCGGGCTCGAGCTCGAGCTTCAGCCCCTGCGGCGTCGTATCGCCCTTCAGCGTGACGACGCAGGTCTTGCTGCGCTCGGTGGTGGCAAGCTCCCACTGCCCGATCATGTCCTTCTTCAGGGTCGAGGCATCCTGCGCCGCTGCCTGCGACGCAAGCGCAAGCAGCGCCGTCAGCGCTCCCACCGTGATGCCCGAACGCCCAAGCAACATCAGCGCCCCTTCACCGGGGTTTCCGGAACAGGCGTCAACGGCGCCTTGCCGGCAAACCAGTTTTTCAGATTGTCGACGACAAGCTGATCCATGGCGTTGCGCGTTACCACCGAAGCTGAGCCGATATGTGGCAACAGCACGACATTTTGCATGGCTTTCAGCTCGTCCGGCACGTTCGGCTCGTTGGCGAAGACGTCGAGCCCGGCCGCGAGAATGGTGCCGGATTTCAGCGCCGCGACCAGCGCCGGCTCGTCGACGACGGAGCCGCGCGCGACGTTGATCAGCACGCCGCGCGGACCGAGCGCTTTGAGCACATCGGCATTGATCATCTTGGCGGTGGAGGCGCCGCCCGGCACGATCACGATCAGCGTGTCCACGTCCTTCGCCATCTCCAAGAGGTCGGGATAGTGCTTGTAGGAGACGGCCGAGGACGGGCTGCGCGAGTGATAGCACACCGGCACGCGCGAGGCCTCGAGCCGCCGTCCGATCGCCTGGCCGATGCGGCCCATGCCGACGATCCCGACCTTGCGGTCGCGCAGCGAGCCGACGCTCAACGGATAGTTCTGCGTCTGCCACAGGCCGGAGCGCAGATAGCGGTCGGCCTTGACGAACTCGCGCAAGGTCGAAATCAAAAGCCCCATCGCGACGTCGGCGACCTCTTCGGTCAACACGTCGGGCGTGTTGGTGACGACGATATCGTGCTCACGCGCATAAGCGGAATCGACATGGTCGTAGCCGACGCCGAAGCTCGCGATGATTTCGAGTTTTGGAAACTGCGACAGCGCCTTCGCATCGGCCGGCACCATGTGATAGGTCACCGCCATGCCGCGGATCTTCGCTATCGTATCGGGCGTCAACCGCTCGAGGTCGGCGCGGCTCTCCGCCATATGCAGGACGAACTGGTCCGGAAAGCCGTTTTCCAGTATCGGCCTGATCGGCCCGTAGATCAGGACATCGATCTTTTCGGACGAAATATTCGCGGCAGCCATCAATTTTCCTTTCCAAGCGCGCTCTCATGCCAGCGCCGTAGTACCAGATGCGAAACTAGCGCCAGCAGCCCATAGATGACAATCCCGGCCACCGACAGCAACAACAACGCCGCGAACATTCGGGGAATGTTGAGGCGATAGCCGGACTCGGCGATCCGGAAGGCCAGCCCGGAGCCGGCGCCCGCGGTGCCCGCCGCGATTTCGGCGACCACGGCGCCGATCAACGACAGGCCGCCCGCGATCCGCAGGCCGCCGAGAATATACGGCAGCGCCGCCGGCAATTTCAGGTACCGCAACGTCTGCAGCCGTGACGCACCGTAGAGCTGAAACAGCCCGGCCAGATTGCGGTCCACCGAATTCAGCCCGAGCGTGGTGTTGGACAAGACCGGAAAGAAGGCGACGATCCAGGCGCAGACGATCACCGCGGTCTGCTGCGGCAGGTAGATCAGCAACAACGGCGCGATTGCGATCACCGGCGTGACCTGCAGGATCACGGCGTAAGGGAACAGGGAATACTCCAGCCATTTCGACTGATTGAACAACAACGCCAGCGCGACACCGCCGACCGCCGCGGCGACGAAGCCTTCCAGCGTGGTCAGCAGGGTGACGCCGAGCGATTCCGACAGCACCGGCCAGTCGCCGACGAGCGTCTGGAACACGACATAAGGGCTCGGCAGCACGTAGGGCTGGATGTCGTTGACGCGCACCACGAGTTCCCAAAAGCCCAGGCCCGCAGCGAGTACGACAAAGGAAGCAGCATCCGGCCGATATTCTGCAAGGAGCTCATGCGCTGCGCTGCCCGGAATAGGAAGGCGCGAGCGCGCTGGAGACCTCGCGGCAATAGCCGGCATATTCGACGGAAGTGCGAAACTCCTCCCCGCGCGGCTCCACGGTGGCGATGCGGAACGCGCTTGCCAAGCTGCCCGGCCGCGCCGTCATCACGATCACCCGCTGCGACAGATAGACCGACTCGAACACCGAATGGGTGACGAAGATGACGGTCTTGTGCAGCTTGCGCCATAGCGCCAGCAGGTCGTTGTTGAGTCGAAAGCGCGTGATTTCGTCGAGCGCCGCGAACGGCTCGTCCAGCAGCAGAATATCCGGGTCGGTGACGAGCGCGCGCGCCAATGAGACCCGCATCTTCATGCCGCCGGACAATTCACGGGGTATGCATCGGCGAATTCGGCAAGGCCGACCTGCGCCAGCGCCTCCTCGATGCGGCTGTCGGCTTCAGTCGCCGGCGCATGCGAAAGTTTCAGCGGCAGGCGAACGTTGTCGCGCACGCTTGCCCACGGCATCAACGTCGGCTCCTGAAACACGAAGCCGATGGGATGCCGCCCATCCTTCCTGTTGGCGCGATGGGAGACGCTCACCGTGCCTGCGCTCGGCGCGCTGAGCCCCGCGATCAACCGGAGCGCGGTCGATTTTCCGCAGCCGGAAGGCCCGAGCAACGAGACGAATTCGCCTTTTGCGACATCGAGATCGAGCGGTCCGAGAGCGGTCACGCCGTTATCATAGGTCTTGGTAACGGCGCGCAGACGCACTGCAAGGCCAGCCGCATCGATATCCGTCTGGGACAAAGCGGGCCCGGCCATCTCGCGTCAGTTCTTCGGCCGCAGATCGACACCGACGCCCTTGTTGACGAAACGCAACGTGTAGGCCTGGCGGTAATCGATATCGCGGCGAACCACGCCGGCTCGCACCATCTTGTCGAAGAAGCTCGCAACGCGCGCATCGGTCATGGCGCCGATGCCGTCGCGCAAGGTATCGCCGGAATCGACGATGCCGTATTCCTTCATCTTGGTGACGGAATAGCCGAGCAATTCGTCGGTCATTTCCGGGTTCATCTTCTTGATCATCGCATTGCCGGCCGAATTGTCGCCGTAGAGATAATTGTACCAGCCGATGACGGAGGCATCGACGAAGCGCTGCACGAGGTCCGGCTTCTTGTCGACGATCTCGCGGCGGGTCTCGATCAGCGTGGAATAGGCATTGAAACCATGATCGGCGAGCAGGATCACGCCGGGCTTGAAGCCCGCCGCCTTCTCGACGGCGAACGGCTCGGAAGTGACATAGCCCTGCATCGCGCTCTGCTTGTTCACGATGAAGGGCTGCGAATTGAAGGTGTAGGGTTTCACCTTGCTCTCGCTGAAGCCGTATTCGGACTTCAGCCATTGGAAGTAGCTCGTGACGCCTTCCTTGGACACGAATAGCGTGAGCGGCTTGAGATCTTCGAGCTTGGTGAATTTGGTCTCTGGATGGGTCAGGAAGACCTGCGGATCCTTCTGGAAGATGGCGGCGACGGCGACCACGGGCACGTTGTTGGTGATCGCGTCGAACGATTGCAGCGTGTTCGCGGTCATGAAGAAATCGAGCTTGCCGGCGGTCAGCAGGATGCGATTGTTGGTATTGGGGCCGCCGGGGACGATAGTGACGTCGAGGCCGTATTTCTTGTAGGTACCGTCGGCGACCGCCTGGAAGAAGCCGCCATGTTCGGCCTCCGCGACCCAGTTGGTTCCGAACGACACCTTGTCGAGGGTTTGGGCGCGCACAGGCATCAGCCCTGCGGCCAGCGCCAGAAGGCCAGCGGTTAACGCTCGCAGCAAAAAGACCGGGTTCATGGTTGGACTCCGTCGATCGTTCTGGCCCATGATGGGAGGCAGTGGACGTGGATATCGTTCCACGGGTTTATCCGGGAATTGGATCAATTTCCGGAACATCTAACAAACTACCCTGCAAATTCATCCAAAGAAATGCTTCGCGCGATGACCTCAACCGTTCCGCCCCGCGACTGGACCGACATCCACTGGCCGGATATCGCCAGCGCCGACGCCGCGGGCTGGATCGCGGTGCTGCCGCTGGCGGCCACCGAGCAGCACGGGCCGCATCTGCCGCTGGAAACCGACGTCCTGATCGGCGAGGCCTATCTGGCGCGGGTGCGCGAGCTGCTGCCTGTCGCGCTTCCCGTCACCTTTCTGCCGCTGCAGCCGGTCGGCATTTCCACCGAGCATATCGATTATCCGGGCACGCAGACGCTGCCGACCGATGTCGCTTTGAAGGAGTGGATGGGGATCGGCGAGAGTGTCGCACGGTCGGGCATCCGCAAGCTTGTGATCGTGACAAGCCATGGCGGCAACAGCGCAGCGATGTCGCTGGTGGCGCAGGATCTGCGCGCGCATCACGGGCTTCTCGCGGTCACCACGAGCTGGTCGCGCTTCGGCGCGCCGGATGGACTATTTTCCGCGGAAGAAATCCGTCACGGCATTCATGGCGGCGCGGTCGAAACTTCGATCATGCTGGCGCGCTATCCGCACACCGTGCGGACAGAAGCGATCGCGGATTTTCATCCCGCCAGCATCGCGATGGAGAAGAAGTTTCGCTGGCTCTCGGCGCATCGGCCGGTGCCTTTTGCGTGGCAGGCGCAGGATCTGCATGAAAGCGGCGCGGTCGGCGACGCCACCAAAGCCTCCGCGGAGAAGGGCGAACAATTGCTCGATCACGGCGCGCGCGCGTTCTGCGAATTGCTCGACGACGTCGACAAATTCGATCCGGAATTGTTTCTTCGTAAAGCATGGAATCGCGATATATTCTCGTAACTATCTGAAATATATAAGAAATAAATGACGAAGCCATATTTCCAGGCGGGTTTTCGAACCGCTTTCCAGCACGCTCCGTCCAACTGGGCATGCGGACCACAATGGCCGCCCAACACAGGATGGAGACTTCCATGTCGATCAAGACCAAGTTCGCCGCTCTCGCTCTCGCTACCCTCGCCGTTACCGGCACGATCGCTTCCACCACCCAGGCGCAAGCCAGCCGCTGCACTGGGGTGTCGGAGCCGGCCTCGTTGGCGCCGCCATCGTCGGCACCGCGATCGCCGCTTCAGGCCCCGGCTACCACTACGACGGCTATCGCCGCTGCGGCTGGGTTCGCCAGTTCGACGCTTTCGGCAATTACATCGGCCGCGTCCGTACCTGCGGTTACTGATTTCTGCGGCTGACTTGGTTGCTGTTTGAGAAGCGTCTTCTTCAAGCAAACCACTTCAGACCCCAAAAACGCTTCTTCTTGTTTGACGCGTTTTCTTCACGCGAACCGGAATACCACTTCGCTCGAAAACGCTTCTGTCGTGGATTTGCGTCCGGCACGGGCGCCTCATCCACCCGTGCCGAACCCGACCCGCCCGGTTGTCCCCCGGGCGGGTCACCTTTGCGGACCATCGCCCTGACCAGGCCCCGTATGTTGCGCGCACGTCACGTGACGATGTCATTTAGACGAAACGGCTCGACCCTTCTTGCAATTGCGAATTGTCCCCAACAAAGCTCGCAAGCGGATTGCGTTGCTGCTCGGTCCGGCTTTCGGCCGGAAACAGCTAATCCACAAAAAGGGGGCTGGGCCGATGATTTCATGCGATCTCTTTGGTGGCAGCGCGCCGGCAAATCTGCAGTGATAGGAGAGACCGCCGGAATGTTCGCGCCGAGAGTGCCCGCACGATGACCCGCCGCAGCCGATCCCGAGAGTGTGCGCTGGCAGGCCTGGGCCTGAGCCTGCTCGCATTGGATGGCGTTGCCAGCGCCGCCGACATGTCCCTAAAGGCCCCGGCCGTTAGAGCCGTTTATAGCTGGACCGGCTTCTATCTCGGCGGCCATGTCGGTTATGGCGGCGGCAGCTTTGGCCCTGATACCAATCCCCTGCCGCTGCAAGGCGTGTTTTTTCCCCACAGCATCACGGGCCTAATCGGCGGCTATCAGGCCGGATATAATTTTCAGCTCCCGAACAACCTGGTATTGGGCGCCGAAGCCGATGTTTCGTTCCTGAGCACGATTGATCGTCCACGGCTTGTGCCGGCCCCTTTCAACACCACCTTCGACTACATTGCCACGGCCCGTGGCCGCGTCGGGTACGCCTTCGGAACGCTGTTGCCCTATGTGACAGGCGGCGTCGCCTGGGCCTGGACCCATGTCGACATCAGTGATGCCGACGGCAGCGTGCTGTCCACGCGCGGGCATACATATCTCGGCTGGACCGCTGGCGCTGGCGTCGAGTATGCCGCCGATGCCAGATGGAGCGCAAAACTCGAATACGACTACATCGATCTGGGAGCCCGAGCCTATGGGCTTGCGGACGTACCGCTGCCGGATGTCAGGGTCGATCCAAAGATCCACACGGTCAAGCTCGGATTGAACTACAAGATCTGGGACGGGCCACCTTCCGCGACATCAAGCGATTACGCCATCAGGCCACCCACCCTCCCGCATCCAAGGACTGGAACGTCCACGCCCAGACGACATTCCTTCCGCAGGGCTATCCGAGCTTCCGCTCGCCGTATCAAGGTACGAACAGCCTGCCGGGCGCCGGACGCGTCAGAGAGACCTGGACGGTCGGAGCCTTTCTCGGCTGGCGGTTGTGGGACGGCGGAGAGTTCTATTTTGGTCCGGAGCTTGCGCAGGGCTTTGGAATCGGCGGCACCTTAGGCCTGGCAGGTTTTTCAAACGGCGAAGCGCAAAAAGGCGGCGCCGAGTATCCGAGATTCCGCGCACAGCGCTATTTCTTCCGGCAGACGTTCGGGCTGGGCGGCGAACAGGAAGAAGTGGCCGATGCGGCCAATCAGTTGCCGGGCAAGCGCGACATCGACCGGGTCACGGTGACGGTCGGGCGATTTGCCGTCGGAGATTTCTTTGACGGCAATTCCTACGCAAAAGATCCCCGCTTGGATTTCATGAACTGGGCAATGTGGGCGTCCGCGGCCTATGACTTTCCGGCCGATCTCCCCGGATTCACCCGCGGCGCCGTGGTCGAACTCAATCGCAAGGATTGGGCAGTCCGCGCCGGCCTGTTTCAGGTGCCCTCCGCTCCCAACAGCGATGTCCTCACCTTCAAGACCGGTGGAGCTGTTGTCGAATTCGAAGAACGTCACACCGTGTTCGACCAGCCCGGCAAATTGCGGCTCGGCATCTTCGCCAATCGCGGCAATACCGGCAACTACCGCAACGCGTTGGCGATCAGCGCCGCAGACCCGACGCTCGACATCAACAACGTCATGACAGACATCCGGCGACAAAATCTCAAACGCGGATTCTACGTCAACGCCGAGCAACAGGTCATGAAGGACGTCGGCCTGTTCGCGCGCGCGAGCTGGAACGATGGCCGCAACGAAATCCTGTCCTTTACCGACATCGACCGCAGCGTCTCGGCAGGCCTGTCAGTCAAGGGCAGCTATTGGGGACGGCCGAGCGATACATTCGGTCTGGGTGGCGCAATCAATGGTCTCTCCAGCGCGCACCGCGATTTCCTGGCGGCCGGCGGTCTCGGCCTGCTGATCGGCGACGGCCGTCTCAACTACAGCAACGAACGAATCCTCGAGACCTACTACGCCTACGCTATCGACAAGAACTTCACGCTCACCGCCGATTACCAGCTGATTGCGAACCCCGCCTACAACGCCGACCGCGGCCCGGTCCATATCTTCTCCGGCCGTCTCCACGGCGAGTTCTAGCTATTCTTCGTCGTCCCGGCCAAGATGGAGAGGCCTCTACCCCACCGGCTGGAACGAATCCGTGCGCGCCATCGTCCAGGCGTCGCGGAAGCGCGGATCCTGGGTGCCTTCGATCAACTCGCCCGGCCGCAGCGACGGATAGAGCTTCGCAAATGACATGACCTCGGTGCTCGACGTTCGCTTCGAGAAGTGAATAGGCCGCAGCTGCTGCGGGTGGTCGAGGCCGGCGGCGGCGAGAAGCTCGGACAGCGCGTGCAGGGTGGCATGATGGTACATGTAGACCCGCTCGGTCTTGAGCGGCACCACCAGCGCTCGGGCGCGGGTGGGATCCTGCGTGCTCACACCGGTCGGACAGCGATCGGTGTGGCAGCTCAAGGACTGGATGCAGCCCAGCGCGAACATGAATCCGCGCGCGGAATTACACCAGTCGGCGCCGATCGCCATGGCGCGGGCCATGTCGAAGGCGGTCGCGATCTTGCCGGCGGCGCCGATCTTGATGCGGTCACGCGCATTGATACCGATCAGCGCGTTATGGACGAAACTGACGCCCTCGCGCATCGGCATGCCCAGATGATCCATGAACTCCAGCGGAGCCGCGCCGGTGCCGCCCTCGTTGCCGTCGACGACGATGAAATCCGGATAAATGCCGGTCTCCAGCATCGCCTTGCAGATCGCCAGGAATTCCCAGGGGTGGCCGATGCACATCTTGAACCCGGTCGGCTTGCCGCCCGACAGCCTGCGCAACTCGCCGATGAACGCCATCATCTGCAGCGGCGTCGAAAACGCGCGGTGGGTGGCCGGTGAGATGCAATCCTCGCCCATCGCGACGCCGCGGATTTTGGAGATCTCCTCCGACACCTTGGCTGCCGGCAGCACGCCGCCATGTCCGGGCTTGGCGCCCTGGCTGATCTTGAGTTCGACCATCTTGATCTGGTCGTCGGCCGCGACGCGGGCGAATTCTTCCGGGTTGAACGAACCATCGCAGTTGCGGCAGCCGAAATAGCCGGAGCCGATCTCCCAGATGATGTCGCCGCCATTTTCGCGATGGTAGGGACTGACACCGCCCTCGCCGGTATCGTGCGCGAAGCCGCCCTTCCTGGCACCGGCATTTAGCGCCCGCACGGCGTGAGGGCTGAGCGCGCCAAAACTCATTGCCGAGATATTGAAGACCGATGCCGAATACGGCTTGGTGCAATCGGGGCCGCCGATGGTGACGCGGAATTCCGCGCCGCTACGGGCCTTCGGCGCCACCGAATGGTGCATCCATTCGTAACCCTCGCGATAGACGTCCTCCTGGGTGCCGAAGGGCCGCTTGTCGAGCTGCATCTTGGCGCGCTGATAGACCAGAGCGCGGGTGTCGCGGGAGAACGGCATGCCGTCCTTTTCGCTCTCGAAGAAGTACTGCCGTATCTCCGGGCGAATTTCCTCGAGCAGGAAACGAATATGCGCTGATATCGGATAGTTGCGCAAAACCGCGTGGTTCTTTTGCAGGAGATCGCGAATGCCGAGAAATGTGAGGGCGCCGAAAATCACGATCGGCAGCAGCAGCAGCTCCCACACCTTGAGATTTTGGTCGAAAATCCCGATGCCGATCAGCAATGCCGTGACGACGGCGCAGATCGTCAGAATGATGTAGCGTGGCGAGAACGGAAGCAGCAGCGTATCCATGGAACCCCTCAGCCGGATTGTCGCGTCGCCGGCGCCAGCTTAGTCCAACCGCCGGAACGAGCGCTACACGATATACGGAGCGTATGCTCACGGAAGTGACGTCGGCCTGGTGGCGGCTTCACCAGGCCAAAATAAGCCTGTCGCCTTTTTGCAGTGCAGCGTAACGGCCCGGCCTCCGGCCACTCAGTGGCTGTGCAACCGGATCTCGTGCGGAATCTTGCCCTGCTGCAGGCCGTGCTGGGCCAGCCAGGCGTCGGTGGAGAGAATGGCGCGGTCGATATGATGGGCGGTTCGCGAGAAATCGTAGGGTGAGCCCACCGGCGGGCATAGCGGCGGCAACAGCTGACGTTCCCCGGATGCTACGCAGTGCGCCGCACTTGCGGCGTGGTGCGCTGCTGGTCTGGGGTCGATCCATGCCGGAGGGCTCCCGGCTCTGCGGAGCACCGCCGAAGAGGCGCTGCACCGCGTCGGGGGCAAGAAAATTTCAGCGCTCGACGAACGCCTTCTCGATCACGAAATGGCCGGGCGTGTTGTGGCTGCCTTCGAGGAAGCCGCCGGACTCGAACATCTGCTTCAACTCGTCCAGCATGCCCGGGCTGCCGCACATCATGATGCGATCAGTCTCGATATTGAGCGGCGGCTGATGGATATCGTTGAACAACTGCTCGGACGAGATCAAGTCGGTGATGCGGCCGCGGTTGCGGAACGGCTCGCGGGTCACCGTCGGGTAATACAGCAGCTTCTCCGATAGCAGCGGTCCGAACAGTTCGTCCTCGCGCAGCTTGGCGACCAGCTCCTCGCCATAGGCAAGTTCGGAAACCTGACGGCAGCCATGAACGAGCACGATGGTCTCGAACCGCTCATAGACGTCGGGGTCCTTGATCAGGCTCGCGAACGGCGCGAGACCCGTGCCGGTCGACAGCAGCAGCAGGCGCTTGCCCGGAATCAGATTGTCGGTGATCAGCGTGCCGGTCGCCTTGCGGCCGACCAGGATTTCGTCGCCTTCGCGGATCTTCTGCAGCTTCGAGGTCAGCGGCCCGTCCGCGACCTTGATAGAGAAGAACTCGAGTTCTTCCTCGTGATTGGCGCTCGCCATGCTGTAGGCGCGCAGCAGGGCCGGCCCTCGACCTCGAGGCCGATCATCGCAAATTGGCCGTTCTGGAAGCGGAAGCCGGAATCGCGGGTGGCCCGGAAGCTGAAAAGCGTATCGGTCCAGTGGCGGACAGAAAGAACCTTCTCTATAGAATGCGCTCATGGGTTTTCGTTTTTCCTGACGTCTCGATGTAGAACGTTTCGGTCTTCGGGCCTCGAAGTGCCAAAAATCAGCGAAATCATTGGCGATTTGGCGCTTCATTTGCGCACGGGACACACATAGTCAATATGACCTGCAGCACAATCGAGAACTCGGAATGGCTGTCGGTCTATTTTGCAAAAAGGTTCGATTGGCTTCGTTAATGCTTTCTCGCGCAATTAACTTGCTGAATTCGGCGCCGATCTGGCAATAAATGACCACGTCAAATTAAGAACGTTTCAAAAGAGATCGCATGCGAAGCCCGGGCGAATTTCGAAAGGGTAAACCGGGCTTTTATCCGGATCAGTCGATCTATGCCGAATTTGCCTGCGCCGAATTCGGACTGGCGTTTCGCGACCTCGATGGCGGGTCGGGACTGCTGTTCAGCGTCGCCTCGCGCGACAGGCTGCTTCATTTCGGTGCCGGCCGATGCTCCTGGTATCCGCAGAACAACGCGACCGCTTCGACGCTGGCGTCCGACAAGCACTTTGCGAGCAGGATACTGCGAGACGCCGGCGTGCCCGCGCTCGGCGGTGAATATTTCTTCCTGCATGACCGCCACCGCGCGTATCGCCCGGCGGGACATGAGCGCAGCGACGCCATCGACTGCTTCAGGAGATTGGGCGGGGCGGCCTTCGTTAAGCCGCTCGCGGGATCGCGCGGCGATTTCGCGCAGGCTGTTCACGGCGAAACGGCGCTGGCTCGGTATCTCGATGACGTGATGAAGTATTATGATGCGGTCCTGATCCAGCCGATCGTCGAAGGCACAGAGTATCGCGTTTTTCTGCTCGACGATGATGTGCTCTATTGCGCGCGAAAATATCCGCCGTCCGTCATGGGCGACGGCGTGCACACAGCGCGCCAATTACTCACCGTACACAATGATGCCCTGCGCGCACGCGGTCTCTCGCCTGCTTCGCTACCGAACCAGGATCCGTCGCTCGATACTGTCCCGGCAAAGGGCGAACGTCGCGAGATCCCCGGGCGCATGAATCTGAGCGCGGGCGGCACGATGGTGCTGGCGCCGGCGCCATCCGAAAAGGCGGTCACCCTGGCGCGGCAGGCCGCCCGTGCGATCGGACTTCGCGTCGCGGCCATCGACATGTTCGTCGGTATCGGCGGCAATCCTGATGCGATCGAGATCATCGAGATCAACTCCAATCCCGCGATCCGGCTGCTGGAAGAATCCAATCGCGGCGACCTCATTCTAAAAATCTGGCATCACACTTTCTCCGCCATGGGTCTGCTGTAGTGTTCGACCTGCCGAAATATGGCGACGGTGTCTGCCTCGCCCGCATGGCCAGGTTGCTGGAAGCGCTCGGAATCGATCGCGTGCGCCTACAACGCAACTCGGTGGTGGTCACCGGCTCCAATGGCAAGGGCAGCACGGCGGCGATGTGCGCCGCTATTGGCCGCGCCTATGGCCTGCGCACCGGCCTGTTCACATCGCCACACCTGTTTCGCTTCAACGAACGGTTTCAGATCGATGGCGTCGAGATCGCCGACGACGCGCTCGCTCGCCTGAAGTTGCGGGTTGAAATTGCCATCGCAACTGTCTCGAACAAGATGGACGAGAAGTTCGGCGCTTTCGAAGCGCTGTTTTCGCTTGCCTGCCTGCACTTCCAGGAGAGCGGATGCGACTTCGCTGTGTTCGAGTCGGGCATCGGCGGCCGCTACGATCCGGTCCGTCTGGTCGGCGCGCGCGAGACCTGCGTCACCTCTGCTGATTACGAGCATGTCGAACTGCTCGGAAATTCGCTTGAACTGATCGTATCAGACAAGAGCGACGCCTGCGCTGCCGGCGGCACGATCGTCTATGGCGAGAACTGCCGAGGCTTGCGGCCGCATCTCGTCGAATATAATCGCGGGCGCGGTTGCACGCCGCTGTTCGTCCGCGATGATATCCGTATCGACAATGAGGCTGCCGCGGCGACAGGCCAGCATTTCGATTTCCAGTTCGGGTATCATGATTATCGTCGCCTTGAAGTGAACCTGCCCGGCGCATTCCAGTTCAACAATGCCGCCGTTGCGGTCACCCTGTTTCTGCTCTGGCTGCAGCGCGAGCAACCGCGCAAGGCTCCCGACCGGATCGAAGCCGCGATACGCGCCGGACTGCGCGAGGCGCGCTGGCCCGGCCGCCTCGAAACCATCCGGCAAGACCCGCTCACCGTGATCGATGTCGGCCATACCCCGGACGGCATCCGGCAATCGCTTGCCAGCCTCATGTCGATTCATGGTCGCAACGGCTGGATCCTTGTCACCGGCGCCTCGCGCGACAAAAAGGCCGACGAAATCGTCGGCGCGCTGGCGCCATCCTTTGACACGATCATTTGTACGGCAGCGCATCACAAGGGAGCCGACGCGCAAGGCATCGCGGCCGCGGCCGGGCTCGGCAATCCCAAGGCGAACATTCATGTCGCCGCGACAATCGCGGACGCGGCTCGGCTCTCGCAGGAGATGGCCCGGGCGCAACAGCGAAAAGTATACGTCGCGGGCGGATTATTCCTGGCGGTCGAATACGCGACCGTCATCAAGGGTGGCCGCGCGGAAGATTTGGAATTTTTCTGAACGTGGCGCACAATCCGCGCAGTCGAAAGGCTCGTCCGCGGCCAGTGCATCCGGAAACCGCCAGAATAAGACAATGCGAGGAGAGAACATCATGAGCGACACCGTCAATCGTCAGATCCTGCTGGTCGAGAAGCCGAGCGGCAAGCTCGGCCCTGAGCATTTCAACATGGTCAAGGGTACCGTGCCCGAGCCGAAGGACGGCGAGGCGCTGGTGCGGACGCGCTATATCTCGCTCGACGCCGCCAACCGGGCATGGATGCACGGCGCCACCTACCGCGCCGCCGTTGAGGCGAACACCGTGATGGCGGGCGGCAGCATTGCGGAGGTCGTATCCTCGAAGGCACCGGGACTCGCGCCGGGCGATATCGTATTCGGCGACACCGGCTGGCAGGATTATGCCGCTGTGCCCGCCAAGCATCTCACCAAGATGCCCAAGATGGAGCCGATGACGCATCTCCTCAGTGTCTACGGCATTGCCGGCCTCACCGCCTATTTTGGTCTTTTGCATGTCGGCAAACCCAGGGAGGGCGAGACGGTGGTGGTCTCGGCCGCGGCCGGCTCGGTCGGATCGATTGTCGGACAGATCGCCAAGATCAAGGGCTGCAACGTCATCGGCATTGCCGGCGGCAAGGACAAGTGCCACTGGCTGACTTCCGAACTCGGCTTCGACGCCGCGGTCGATTACAAGGACGGCGCCACCTTCAAGGCGCTGCGGGCGGCGGCGCCCAAGGGCATCGACGTCTATTTCGACAATGTCGGCGGCGACATTCTCGAAGCCTGCCTTTCGCTGATGAACAACCGCGGCCGCATCGCCTGCTGCGGCGCGATCTCGCAATATGACGGCGTGCCGTCGGCCCACGGCCCGCGCGGCGTGCCCGGCCTGATCGTGGTGAAGCGCCTCATCATGCAGGGCTTCATCGTGATGGATTACATGGACCAGAGCGGCACGGCGCTGGCCGACCTGCAGTCCTGGGTCGCCTCAGGCAAATTGAAGGTGCAGGAAGACGTGATCGACGGGATCGAGAACACGCCGAAAGCGCTGATCGGCCTGCTCGCCGGCGAGAACCGCGGCAAGAGGATGGTGAAAGTGTAGCGGACTCCACTTTCCGTCATGGCCGGGCTTGTCCCGGCCATCCACGTCTTTGCCGCCGAAACATCGAAAAGACGTGGATGCCCGGCACAAGGCCGGGCATGACGGCCGAACCTAATGCACCGTGGTTGGCGTTTGCGGCGTCGCCTGCACCCCCGCCTTCTTCGCCTTGCGCTCCTTGAGCCAGTTCTCAAACCGCTGCACCACGACAAAGAACGTCGGCACGAACAGCACGGCCAGACACGTCGAGGCCAGCATGCCCGAGAACACCGTGATGCCGATCGACTTCCGCGCATTGGCGCCGGCGCCGGTGGCGAGCACCAGCGGGACGACGCCGAGGATGAAGGCGAACGACGTCATCAGGATCGGACGGAAGCGGGCGCGCGCCGCCTCGACGGCGGATTCCAGTAGCGGCTTGCGGTCGCGCACGTGCAGTTCCAGCGCCACCTCGACGATCAGGATCGCATTCTTGGCCGACAGCGCGATCAGCAGGATAATGCCGATCTGGGTATAGAGGTTGTTCTCGATCCTCAGCCGGTCAGCACCGCCATCGGCCCGAGCAGCGACAGCGGCACCGCGAGAATCACCGAGGCCGGCGCGTACCAGCTCTCATATTGTCCGGCCAGCACGAGGTACACCAGCAGCAAGGCAAGGCCGAACGCCCAGTAGATCTGGCCGCCGACCACCTTCTCCTGGTACGACATCGCCGTCCACTCGAAGCCCGTGCCCGGCGGCAGCGTCTTCGCGGCGATCTCTTCCATCAGCTTCATCGACTGGCCGGAGCTGTAGCCGGTGGCCGGCAGGCCGATGATGGTGGCCGACGGATAGAGGTTATACAGGCTGATCAGCGACGGACCGACGGCGGGAGTAATCTTCGCCACCGCGCCGAGCGCGATCATGTCGCCCTGGCTGTTGCGCACCGTCAGCCTTTCGATGTCACGCGGCGTCAGGCGGAATTGCGCGTCTCCTTGAGCATAGACCTGGAAGGTACGGCCGAACTTGTTGAACTGGTTGACGTAGCTCGAACCCATGTAAGACGACAGTGTCGAGAAGATCTGGTCGGTGGTGACATGCATGGTCTGGATCTTGACCCTGTCAACCTCGACGTCGAACTGCGGCACCATCGAACGGAATGGCGAACTGACCCGCTGCAGCGCGCTCTGCGTCGCTGCATTGGAGACCATGGCGCCCGTAATCGCCTGCAGCTTGCTGAAATCGGAATTGCCGTCCCGGAGCTGCACTTGCATGGCGAAGCCAGCGGCGTTGCCGATGCCCTGGATCGGCGGCGGCGGGACCACCAGGATCCGCGCCTCCTCGATCACTGACAGCTTCTCGTTCAATCCGACGAACAGCGATCGCAGATCCTCGCCCTCGCCGCGCGCGCTCCACTCCTTCAGGATCAGATAAGCCACGCCCGCATTGGCGAGGCTGGAGGAATTGTCGAGTGCCGAAATGCCAGCAATGGTAATGACCTGATCGACGCCCGGCGATTTGCCGGTGATCTCGCTGACCCGTGTCAGCACGCTCTGGGTCCGATCCAGCGACGCACCGTCGGGCAGTTGCACGGCCACCAACAGATAGCCCTGATCCTCGATCGGAATAAAGCCGGTCGGCACCCGCGACAGGCCGTACCCGCCGATCGCGATCAGGATCAGCGCGCAGATCACCGAAACGTTGCTGTGCGCGACCAGCCGGCCGATCAGCCGGCTATACCAGGCCTCTAAGCGGTTATAGGCCGCGTTAAAGCCGCGGTAGAAGAAGTTGCGCTGCTCCGGCGGCGCGGGCGGCGCAGCCATAATGCGCACTGCGTCGGCTTCAGCGTCGCGGCGTTGATGGCACTGAGCAGCGCGGTTGCGGCGATGACCAGCGCGAACTGGGCATACATCCGCCCCGTCAATCCCGGCAGGAACGCCGACGGCAGGAACACCGAGATCAGCACCAGTGTGATGCCGACGATCGGCGCAAACAGCGCGTCCATCGCGCTGATCGCCGCATCATGACCGGACATCCCTTTCTCGATATTGTGGGCGGCGCCTTCGACCACGACGATCGCATCATCCACCACGATGCCGATCGCGAGCACGATCGCAAACAGCGTCGAGATATTGACGGTGAAGCCGAGCGCCGCCATCGCCGCGAAAGCGCCGATGATGGTCACCGGCACCGTGGTCGCCGGCACCAGCATCGCGCGCCAGTCCTGCAGGAAGATCAGGATCACCACGAGAACCAGCAGGCCCGCCTCGATCAACGTCTTGTAGACCTCACTGATCGATTCCTTGACGAACTTGGTGGTGTCGAACGGCGTGTCGTAGACCACATCCTGCGGGAACGACTTCGCCAGCACCTCCATCTTCTTCTTGACGGCCTCTTCGACCTCCAGCGCGTTGGCGCCCGGCGACTGGAACACGCCGATGCCGGTGGCTGGCTTATTGTTGAGCGAGAACATCTGGCTGTAGGTCTGGGCGCCGAGCTCGACCCAGCCGACGTCGCGCACGCGCGTGACGTCGCCGTTACTGCCGGTCTTGACGATCACGTTCTCGAACTCGGTGGTGTCGTCGAGCCGCCCGGCGACGTTCAGCGTATATTGAAACGCCTGCCCTGCCGGTGCCGGCGGCGCGCCGACCTGGCCGGCCGTGACCTGCTGGCTCTGCTGCTGGATCGCGGAAATAACATCCTGCGGCATCAGGTTGCGCGCATAAAGCTTGTTCGGATCGAGCCAGACCCGCATCGAATACTGACCGGCGCCAAACACCGTGACGTTGCCGACGCCGGGCAAACGCGACAGCTCGTCGCGGATACTGATGGTGGCGTAGTTCGACAGGAACAGACTGTCATAGGTCGCTTTCGGCGAGGTCAGCGTCACGAACAAGAGGATCGCCGTCGACTTCTTCTGCACGGTGACGCCCTGGTTCTGCACCGATTGCGGCAACTGCGACAGCGCGCTGGACACCCGGTTCTGCACCAGCACCTGTGCGAAGTTGAGGTCGGTACCGATCTTGAACGTAACCGTCAGCGAATAGGAGCCGTCGGCGCCGCTATAGGACTGCATGTAGAGCATGTCCTCGACGCCGTTGACCTGTTGCTCGATCGGCAGCGCCACCGTGTCGATCACGGTTTTCGCGCTGGCGCCGGGGTAACGGGTGGTGACCTGGACCGTCGGCGGCACGATGTCGGGATATTGCGCGACGGCGAGCCGGAACAGGCAAACGCCGCCGATCAGGATCATCAGGATGGCGATGACGTTGGAAAGAACCGGCCGCTCGATGAAGAATTTTGAAATCATGGCCGGCTCCTATTTGGCCGATGCCGGCTGCGCTTCGACTTTCTTCAGTTGCGGATCGACCTTCTGGCCGGGAATCGCGCGCAACAGGCCGGCGGTAATCACGCGATCGTCGGCCTTCAGGCCTTCTTCGATGACGCGCAGCTCGCCTTCCAGCGGCCCGACCCGCACCTTGCGCTGTTCGACGATATTATCGCCGTTCACGGCCAGCACGTAACGTCCGGCCTGATCGCTGCCCAACGCAACGTCAGGCACCAACAGCGCATTCTGCACCTGATCCAGGGGTACGCGGACCCGGACGAAGAAGCCGGGCAACAGGGCACGGTCCGAATTGGGCAGCACGCCGCGCACGGCAAGCGTGCCGGTCGACTGGTTGAGCGTCGTGGCGGCATAGTCGAGCTTGCCCTTGTGGGGGAAGCCGGTTTCGGTCTGCAGGCCGATCTCGATCGGCAACTGTCTGAGATCGTCCGGCGTCATCCCGCGCCGGCGGGCTTCCTCCCGGATCCGCAGCACGTCCTGTTCGTTGACGTTGAAATTCACGTAGATGGGATCGAGCGCCACGATGGTGGCGAGCTGCGTCGGTGACGACGCGCCGACGAGTTCGCCGACGGAGACGAGATGCGCGCTGACGACGCCGTCGAACGGCGCGGTCACATTGGTATAACCGTAATTGACCGCCGCGATCTTGGTATTGACCTGGGCCTGAAGCAGGCTCGCCTGCGCGTTGTCGCGGGCGGAGGTGGAATTGTCCAGCGTGGCCTGGGAAACGGCTTGCCGCTGCACCAGTTCCTGTTGGCGCTTGAAGTCCGCCTCGGTCTGTCTCACGGATGCCTGTGCACCGGTTTCCGCAGCCTGCGCCTGTTCGAGCTTCAGCTTGTAGGTATCGGGCTCGATCGTGAACAGGGACGTGCCTTGCTTCACGAAGGCGCCGTCCTTGTAGTTGATCGATTGCAGAAAGCCCTGCACGCGCGCGACCAGATCGACATTCTTGATCGCAGCGGTATTGCCGGTCGTTTCCAGATAGCGCGTGAAGGGCCGCTGCACCGGCACCGCGACATCGACTTTCGGCGGCGGCGGCGGAACAAAAGTATTTTGTTCGCAGGCACTTAAGATACCCATCGCCGCAATCGCGAAACCTGCACGGCAGGCGGCGGCGCCTCGTTGTCCGGCGGTGCCGTATGGTCTGAAGCGTGCAGGCGAACGCAAAGCCTTCATTTTTCGTGCCCCAATAGGTTTTGTTCTGGAAAAGGCATTATTCAAAAACTGGCTTTCCGCCACTCCATGAAAATAGCAACAATCCGCTTGCAGCGGAACCGGAAAGCGAAAATGATGCCGCCCGATTTTCCATAGCCATTCGATATTTCACTCGGGTTGAAGCGGCGGCTTCCGGCGACAACAAAGGATTTATTCAAATGATCAACACGTTGACGCGCGCGAAAGAGCTTGGACGGTTGTTGGCGGCCGCGATATTGGCAATTGCAGCACCCGCGTTTGCGCAAGCGCCGAGCCAGGCGCAACGCGACGCCATCAAATCCCAGTGCCGTTCCGACTATATGGCGCATTGCTCCAGCGTGCCGCCGGGGACCGAGGCGTCGCTGCAATGCCTGCAGAAGAACATGTCGAGCCTCTCGTCGAGTTGCCAGAGCGCGGTGCGCGCCGTCGAAGCGCCGGCGGCTGCGACCGCCAAGCCGGCCGAAACGGCCAAGCCCGCCGAGACCGCGAAGCCGGCGGAGACTGCCAAGCCGGCGGAGACTGCGGCGCCGAAATCCGCTGCACCAGCAGCTGCAACAACAGCGCCAGCGAAACCTGCCGAGCCGAAGGCTGCAGCCGCCGCCCCGACGGGACAGCCGACCAGCGCCCAGATTTCCGCCGTCCGCAGCGCGTGCCGCTCTGATTATCCGAAGGTCTGCGCGGGCGTGCCGACCGGTGGTGCGCCGGCGCTGCAATGCCTGGAAAAGAACAAGGCGAAACTCTCGGCCGGTTGCGAGAAAGCCGTCTCTGCTGCGAGCGGCGGTGGCGCGGCAGCGGCCGCACCCGACGCAGCTCCGGCCGCAGCGGGCGCGGCTGCCGCCGCAGCGCCGGCGGCTGCCCCGATCGTGCTGCGGCCGATGCGGCCGCGTGAAGAACTGTTCGTGCTGCGGTCGGCCTGCGGCGCCGACGTCCGCTCGATTTGCGGCGGCGTTGCGCCGGGCGGCGGCCGGATCGTGCAGTGCCTCGCAACCAATGCCGGACGGCTTTCGCCCGCATGCAAGGAAGTGCTGTCGCAGTTCGCGGCGGCGAGATAGATCGCACGGGCTTACCTGCGGTAGAAAGCGGTCGATATCAAAGGCTGCTGCAGCCCGGTTCGGATTCGATCGGAACCGGGCGCGGTGACGATTTTTGCAAGATTTTCCACTGGCGGAAATTTCGGACGCGGATTAGTCTCGGGCCAATTAGTCAGTATACTGTCGATTAGGGAGGAAGACGTGCGTATCGCCGTGGTCGGCGGAGGTCCCGGAGGCCTCTATTTCGCCTATCTCTGGAAGCGGCGTCACCCGGACGCCCACATCGATCTGTTCGAGCAGAACCCCGAGGGCGCGACCTGGGGCTTCGGCGTGGTGTTCTCGGAGCAGGCGCTGGAATTTCTGCGCGCCGACGATCCCGAGACGGTGGACGCCATCACCCCGCGGATGGAGAGCTGGCAGAACATCACGCTCAATCTGGATGGCGAGAGCGTCGAGATCGACGGCGTCGGCTTCTCCTCGATCGGCCGGCTCGAACTGCTCACCATCCTGCAGCAGCGCGTGCGCGCGGCGGGCGTCACGCCGCGCTACGACACGACCGTCCGCTCGCTGGACGAACTCGGCGGATACGACCTGATCGTCGCAGCCGACGGGCTGAACTCGCTAGTGCGCCGCAGTTTTGAGGGCGATTTCGGAACCTCGCTCACTTATTCATCGAACAAGTTCGCCTGGTACGGCACCCCGAAGCGGTTCGAGACGCTGTCGCAGACCTTCGTCAAGACCGAACGCGGTGCGTTCAATGCGCACCACTACCGCTATTCGCCACACATGAGCACGTTCCTGGTCGAGTGCGATCGCGCGACCTGGCAGGCCTACGGCTTTGCCTACAAGGACGCCGAGCAATCCAGGGCGATTTGCGAAGAGGTATTCGCCGATACGCTCGGCGGGCGCCCGCTGATTTCGAACAAATCGGTGTGGCGCAACTTCCCTTGGGTCTGGAACGAGCACTGGTCATTCAAGAACATGGTCTTGGTCGGCGATGCCCTGCATTCCGCGCACTTCTCGATCGGCTCAGGCACGCGGCTTGCGATCGAGGACGCGATCGCGCTGACCAAGGCGCTCGAGATGGAATCGCATGTCACGACCGCGCTTGCCCGTTACCAGGCCGAACGCAAGCCGATCGTGAAGAAGCTGGTGACGGCGGCGCGCACCAGCGCCGACTGGTACGAACATTTCCCCGAACACATGAAGCTCGACCTGATGGATTTTGCCCATAGCTACATCACCCGCTCCGGGCGGATCGACGACGCGCGGCTGCGCGCGATGTCGCCGGCCTTCATGGCGCGCTACGAGGCGGAAAGAAAGATCGGGAGCCGATCATGACGCATGACATCCGCGATCAGGTTCCGCGGGACAATCCCGGCACACGCGAGATCGGGTTCGCGATTCCGGAAAGCTATAACGCCAGCCGCATCCTGTTCGACAATCTCGCGGCAGGCCGCGGCGACCGGCTGGCGCTGACCGGCCCGGGCGGCACGTGCACCTACACGCAGCTCTGCGCCGAGGCTTCGCAATGGGGGCATGGCTTTCAGTCGTTGGGCTTGAAGCGCGGCGACCGCATCCTGATGTTCCTCGACGACACGCCAGCCTACCCCGCCGCCTTCTTCGGCGCGGTGCGCTCGGGCTTTGTGCCGCTCCTGATCAACACGCTGACCCCGCCGGACCTGCTGCAGTTCTACCTCTCGGATGCCGGCGCAGCGGTGGCGGTCGCTGAGGCCGAGTTTACCTCGCGGTTCAATGCGGAGGCCTGCAAGGATACGCCGCTGCAAACCCTGGTCGTGGTCAATGGCACCGCGGGCGAGCACGCCGTGCCGAAAGCCCTCATTGCTCAGCAATGGCTGCAGGGATTCTCCAGCGATCTGCCGGAAGCCGATACGCAACGCGATGAGATGGCGTTCTGGATGTATTCATCCGGCTCGACCGGACGTCCCAAGGGCATCGTGCACCTGCAGCACGACATGGCCTATAGCGAGCAGGCGTTTGCGCGCAACGTGCTCAAGCTCGGGCCTGATGACATCTGTTTCTCGGTGCCGAAGATTTTCTTCGCCTACGGCTTTGGCAACGCCATCACCTTCCCGTTCTCGGTCGGTGCGGCGACGCTGCTGCTGCCCGGACAACCGAAGCCGGCCGCGATCTTCGAGGCGATCGAAAAATACCGGCCGTCGGTGTTCTACGGATTACCGACGCTCTACACCTCGCTGACCAAGGCCGAAGGCGCGGCGGCCACCGATTTCTCCTCGCTGCGGATGGCGCTGTCGGCCGCCGAGGTGCTGTCGGCGGAAGTGTTCAACGGCTGGAAGGCGCTGACCGGGCTCGAGATCATCGAGGGGCTCGGCTCGACCGAGGTGCTGCACATCTATCTCTCCAACCGCCCCGAGAAGAAGAAGCTCGGCGCCGCGGCCTGCGCGTGCCTGGCTACGAGATCCTGCTGAAGGACAAGGACGGCCGCGAGGTCGGCGACGACGAGGAAGGCATTTTGTGGGTTCGCGGCGATTCCAACACACCGTTGTACTGGAACCGGCCCGACAAGTCGGCGGAGACCATCCGTGAGGAGGGATGGATCTACACCGGCGACCGTTTTCTGCGCGATGCCGAGGGTTTCCACTTCTTCCGCGGTCGCGCCGACGACCTGATCAAAATATCGGGCCAGTGGGTCTACCCGCTCGAGGGTCGAACTGTGTCTCGCCGAACACCCCGACATCCGAGAATGCGCCGTCTTCGCCGCCGAACTGCCCGATCGACGCATGACGCTGAAGGCGGTGGTGGTCATGAACAAGGGCGATTTCGATACTGCGGACGCCACGAAGACGCTGCAGGATTACGTCAAGGCAAAGCTGCTGCCCTACAAATATCCGCGCGAGATCCGGTTCATCGAAGAACTGCCGAAAACGGGAACGGGAAAGATCGACCGGCAGGCGTTGATGAAGATGTAGACTCGCTGTCGCCCCTGCGAACGTCCGCAGGGGCGACAGGTTGATAGGTTCTCGCCTTTCCCCTACGGTCGTCCCTGCGTTCGCCAGGACGACAGCGGATTTTGGCGCTAACTCCCCAACCCCGTTCCGCCATACAGCCATGCCAGATCGCCGTACCACTCTTCCGACGTCTTCGCGCCCATGATCGCATTGCGCAGCCGGGCATGTCCGCCTGATGGGTGATAGATGTGCTCGCCGATGGCGCGGGACATCAACTGCACCTTTGCGGTGCGCAGGAAACGCTGCGTGCGATAGGCTTCCAGCGCGACCGCATGATCGTCATGCTGTGACAGCATGTGCGAGGCACACCGCATCTTCCATCGCCTGGCACGCGCCTTGCGCGAAATACTGCAGCATCGGATGTGCGGCGTCGCCGAGCAGCGCGACGCGGCCATCGACCCAGCGCTCGACCGGATCGCGGTCGCACAAAACCCATAGCCGCCAGTTCCTGCCGTGGCGGATGATCTCCTTCGCGCGCTCATGCACGTGGCCAAAGCCCTGCATGACTTCCTCATCGCTGACCGGCTTGCCGGCGACCGGCTCCGGCGCGTCGTTGTGATAGGTGACGACGAGATTGAACACCTTCCAGCCCGACAGCGGATAATGCACGATGTGGCATTTCGGCCCGGCCCACAGCGTGGCCGCGTTCCAGCGCAAATCTTCCGGCATCTGCTCGGTCGGAATCACCGAGCGGTACGTCGTATGCCCGGACACACGCGGCGGTCCGTCCGCGACCACCTGCTTGCGGACGTTCGACCACAATCCGTCGGCGCCGATCAGAAGCGATCCCGTGACGCGTTCGCCATTGGCGAGCCTCGCCGTCACCGACGAGCCATCCTGATCGTAGCCGACGACTTCGCTGCTGACGCGCAACTCGATCAACTCGTGATTCTGGCAGGCGCGCAGGAACACGCCATGCAGATCGCCGCGATGCACCACCGCGTAGGGATTGCGGAAGCGAGCGCGAAACGCCTCGCCGAGATCGACATGGGTGATTTCTTCGGCGGTGAGTGCATCCATCAGCCGGAGCTGATCGATATAGACGGCCATGCTTCGTGCGGCTTCGCCGACGCCGAGATAGTCGAAGGCGTGGAACGCGTTGGGCCCGAGCTGGATGCCGGCGCCGATTTCGCCGAGCGCCGAGGCCTTTTCCAGCAAGATCGAGCGGATGCCTTTTGCGCCAGACCAAGCGCTACGGCGAGCCCGCCGATTCCGCCACCTGCGATCAAAACCGGCCGTACGTCCATCAGTTCGATTTCCCCAGATGTTCGAGCGCATCTTCGGCGCGCAACGGCACGCGCGAGGCCTCGTTGTTGAGATCGACGAGCTGCGTCAGCAGCGCCAGCAGGGTCTTGCGGTCGGCCGGCTTCAGCGGCTGCAGCATCCTTAGTTGCGCGCGCTCCACCGACGGCATGATGTCGCGCAGCACGCCCGTGCCCGATTTGCTGAGATAGAGCAGCTTGACGCGCTTGTCCTCGCGCGAGGGCTTGCGCTCGATCAGCGCCTTGCTCTCCAGCCGCTCGATCACGTTGCCGAGCGTGGAGCGGTCGAATGCGATCACCGCCGACAGCCGCGTGGCGTCGATGCCGGGATGGGTGTGGATCGCCACCAGCGCCGCATATTGCACCGGCGTCAGATCGAACGCCCTGCACTCCTCGACGAAGATCGAGACCGCAATCTGCTGCATCCGGCGGAACAGGTAACCGGGCGCGGTGTAGACCGCGTCCATCGTGATGGGGGATGGCTTACTCGGCATCGGGCTGCCTGTCCGGCGCGGCATCAGTGAACGCCTTGATTTCCTTGGCCGCGGCTTCTGCCTCGAGCAGGCGCGGAAAGGCTGCGACGTCGACGCCGAAGCGCCGCGCGTTCGCAAGCTGCGGCACCAGGCAGAGGTCCGCAACCGTCGGCTGGTCGCCGAAGCAGAACGGGCCGGGTTCGTGCGCGATCAGGGCTTCGCAGGCGGCGAGCCCCTCGCGGTTGGCCCAGGCTGCCCACTCCGTCACTTTCTCTTCGGGCAGACCAAGCTGGCGCAGCCGGGCCAGAACCTTCAAATTCTGCACCGGATGGATATCGCAGGCGATGGCCAGCGCGAAGGCGCGCACCCTGGCGCGGTGCAGCGGATCCTTTGGCAATAGCGGCGGGTTGGGGTGGGTCTCGTCCAGCCATTCGATGATGGCGAGCGACTGCGTCAGCGCCGCGCCGCCATCGTCCTCCAGCGCCGGCACCAGCCCCTGCGGGTTGATCGCGAGATAGGCGGGTGCGCTTTGTTCACCCTTGCGAAGGTGATGCGGCAGATGCTGGGCCGTGAGCCCCTTGAGGTTCAGCGCGATCCTGACCCGGTATGCCGCGCTGCTGCGGAAATAGCCATGCAGCTTCATCGGAACCTCCCTCGGATTTTGTTGTATGCCCCGGCGGGCTATCATTGACGTTATCAATATCGTAAGTATACTGTCAATCTGGCGACAATAAAAATGACGGGAGGCTTACCATGGAAGCCGTGCAGAAGACCCCGGAACGCGAGGCGTTCTACAAGAAGATCGACGGCGAGAATCTTTCCGCGCTGTGGAACGTGCTGGGCGATCTCGTCACGCCGGAGCCGCGAAGCGCCTGCCGGCCGCATCTGTGGAAGTTCGATTCGATCCGCGATTACATGACCGAAGCCGGCAAGCTGATCACCGCCAAGGAAGCCGAGCGGCGGGTGCTGGTGCTGGAAAATCCCGGCCTGCGTGGCCAGTCGAAGGTCACGACCTCGCTGTTTGCCGGCGTGCAGATGGTGGTCCCGGGCGACGTCGCCCCGGCCCACCGGCACAGCCAGTCGGCGCTGCGCTTCGTGCTCGAAGGCAAGGGCGCCCATACCACCGTCGACGGCGAGCGCACCGCGATGGAGCCCGGCGATTTCGTCATCACGCCGTCGATGACCTGGCACGACCACTCCAACGAGACGAACGAGCCGATGTTCTGGCTCGACGGGCTCGATATCCCGATGGTGCAATTCTTCGATGCGTCCTTTGCCGAAGGATCGAACGAGGACCAGCAGAAGATCTCCAAGCCCGCCGGCGACAGTTTTGCGCGCTACGGCCACAATCTGCTGCCGGTCGACGAGAAGCGCAAATCCAGGACCTCGCCGATCTTCAACTATCCCTATCATTATACGCGCGAGGCGCTGGAGCAGGCGAAAGCGCGCGACGAATGGGACGCCTGCCATGGGCTGAAGCTGAAGTTCTCCAATCCCGAAACCGGCGATTTCGCGATGCCGACCATCGGCACCTTTATCCAGCTATTGCCGAAAGGCTTCAAGACCGCGCGCTATCGCGCGACCGACGCCACCGTGTTCGCCGCGATCGAGGGCAAGGGCCGCACCAGGATCGGCGACCAGACGTTCGAGTGGGGCGCACGCGACCTGTTCGTGGTGCCGAGCTGGCACTGGGTCACGCACGAGGCCGACACCGACGCAGTGTTGTTCTCGTTCTCCGACCGTCCGGTGCAGCAGAAGCTCGACCTGTTCCGCGAGGACCGCGGGAATGTGTGATGCTGATTCTCTCCGCCGTCATGCCCGGGCTTGACCCGGGCATCCACGACTTTCTTTCCGGCTGCAACCAAAGACGTGGATGGCCGGGACGAGCCCGGCCATGACGGAGAGATGGGATTAGTCTACCGCCAGTGCAGCAACCGCACCTCCAGCACATTGATCGCCTTCCCCACCGCCAGCCCGAACAGCGACAGGATCACCACACCGGCTAGCAACTGATCGGTCTGCATCAAATTGCCGGCCTGCAGCACGAACGCGCCGATGCCGAACTGGGCGCCGATCATTTCCGCGCTGACGACGAGTAGCAGCGCCACCGACGCCGTGATACGGAATCCCGCGAGGATCGAGGGCAGCGCGCCCGGCCAGATCACGCAGCGCACAATGGCGTGGAACGGTACGTTAAAACTCTGCGCCATCCTGATCAGGTTGCGCGGCACCGCGTCGACGCCGCTATAGACCGAAATGGCGGTGGAGAAGAACACGCCGAGCGCAATGGTCGCGATCTTCGGCTCCTCGCCGATCCCGAGCCAGAGGATCAACAGCGGCAGCAGCGCAATCTTGGGAATCGGAAACAGCGCCGAGATGAAGGTGATGCCGACGCCGCGCGCCAGCGTCGACAGCCCGATCGCAAAACCTGTGATCACGCCGGCCACGGTGCCGAGCAGCCAGCCTAAGCCGATCCGAACGACCGAAGCCGAGACGTGCTGCCAGAGCGCGCCTGACATCGCGAGCTTGTAGATCGCGACCGCAATGGCCGAGGGCGCCGGCAGGAACAGCGGATTGACCCAGCCGGCGCTGCCGGCGAGTTGCCACAACGCGATGACAAGCGCGAGCGCGATCCAGCCAGAGGTGCGCCCTGACGTGGGCACAAAACCGGCGCCGCGAAATGCGACCGGCCGGGCTTCGGTTGCGCGATCGTCCTGCGGTGCGCGCTCAAGCATGCTGCACCTCGCGCTCGGCATCGATCGCCTCCTCGCGGATCAGCGACCACAGATCGTTCTGCAGCACCACCAACTTGCCGCGCGCATCGATCGCACCGCGCTCGGCGCGCGTCATCGGGATGTCGACGATCTCCCTGACGCGGCCGGGCCGGCGCGACAGCACCACGATGCGATCGGCGAGCCGCACCGCTTCCTCCAGATTATGCGTGACATAGACCGCGCCCATCGCCCCGTCCGCGAGCAGGCTGATGAAATCCTCCATCAGCAATTCGCGGGTCTGCGAGTCCAGCGCCGACAGCGGCTCGTCCATCAGGAGAATCGCCGGCCGCACCGCGAGCGCCCGCGCGATGCCGACGCGCTGACGCATGCCGCCGGACAATTGTTTTGGATAGGCGCCGCGGAAATCGGACAAGCCTGTCCGACGTAGCGCGTCATCGACGACGGCGCGGCGCGTGGCGGCGTCGAGCGCGGTATGAACCAGCGGAAATTCGACATTCGCTTCCACCGTGCACCATGGTAGCAGCGCAAAATCCTGAAACACGAAAGTCAGCGGATTGAGGCTGCCGGCTGGCGGTGCGCCGCGCAGCTCTGCCCTTCCTCGCTCGGCTGCAGCAGCCCGCCAAGAATCGACAGCAGCGTGCTCTTGCCGCAGCCGGAGGGCCCCACGATCGCGACCACCTCACCGGAGGCAACCGTGAACGACACCTTGTCGAGCACGCCGAGTCCACCGAAGCGGTGGCTAATATGGTCGGCGATCAGGTCCATTTAGCTAGTACACCTTTTCAGAGGCCTGGCTCGTCATGCCCGGGCAAAAGCGCGAAGCGCGTCTTCGCGCTAGATGTCCCGGGCATCCACGTCTTGACCGGCCCGTGGGACCAAAGACGTGGATGGCCGGGCCAAGCCCGGCCATGACGGAGAATGTCATCCTCAGTCCGCTTTCACATATTCCTTCGCGATGATCGCATCTGCCGCAAACCCCTTGTCGACAAAACCCTGCTCCTGCATCCACGCGATCTGGTTGGCGACGTTCTTCACATCGAGCTTGCCGTCCGGATCGATATAGGCGCAATTGCCGACCACCTGCTCCACCGGCAGGTTGGTGTATTTGGCGATGATCTCGAGCAGCGGCTTTGTCTTGTCGTTGATCTCGGCCTTGCCGTCCTTCACGGAAGCCAGGATCACGTCATGATACTCGCGATCGGCGCGGACCAGCGCGGCCAGCAGCTTGGTCACCATCGCATTGTTGCTCAGCGTCTTCGGCGAGGCGAACACCGCGCCGAGTTGCCACGGCGTCTCGTCGCCGACCCAGCCCAGGAATTTGGCGCCACCGGAATCCACCAGCGACCGCGCGGTCGAGATCGGCAGCAATGCGGCATCGACGGTTTCGCCCTTGAGCGCAGCTGCGGCATTCGACAGCGACTGCAGCGGCAGCACTTTCACGTCCGCAAGCTTGAAGCCGTATTTGTCGGCGAGCAGGCCGAGCGAATAATGGAAGCTGGAGCCGACTTGCGTCACCGCGATGCGCTTGCCGGCAAGATCCTTCGGCGTCTTCAGTCCGGCCGCATAGGCGTTGTTGCTGGCGAAATAGCCGATCAGCGGATAGCCGGCCTTCTCGCGGCTCATGCCGCCGATCACCTTCAGCGTGCCCTTGCCGGCGAGATTGTAGAGCCCGGCGGTAAACGCCGTGATGCCGAAATCGACATCGCCCGAAGTCGTCGCCACCGCGATCGGCTGCGCGGCATCGAAGAACTTCAGTTCGATGTCGAGGCCGGCCTCGCGGAAATAGCCCTTGTCCTGCGCAATGAACACCGGCGCCGACGATGACAGCCGGAGCACGCCGATTTTTGCCTTTTGCGCGTCATCGGCCCGCGCAATGCCGCCAGCCGCCATCACCAGCAGGCCCGCCAGCGCAAGCCGTGAAAACTTCATCATCCCGTCTCCTCCGTCACTTCTTATAGCTTATAGCCCTTCGGGCACCTTCTGGTCCCGCCCGATGAACGCGCCGTGTTGTTTCAGGCTTTGTTGCAACTTTTCAACCGCAATGTCGCGTGGAATCGTATTGCCCGACAGCGCCAACGCCGCCGCCGCGCCCGCCGCCTCCCCCATCGCAAAACAGGCGCCGGAGACCCGCGCCGCCGACTGGCCGTCATGGGTCATCGAGGCGCAGCGCCCGGCCATCAGGAGATTGTCTATGCCCTCGGGGACCAGCATGCGATACGGCAATTCGTTGAAGCCGCGGGATTCCGGAATCGGCGGAAATGTGAAGGTCACATCTCCCGCGACATGCTGTTCCATCGGCCAGCCATTGACGCCGATGGAATCGTCGAACGAGGCGCAGCCGAGCACGTCCTCGCCCGACAGCATGTAACCGCCGATCACGCGCCGGGTCTCGCGGATGCCGAGCTGCGGCGGCAGGTCGACGATGTAGGATTTTTCAAATCCTGGCACCGTGCGCAGGAATTCGAATGCTTGCACTGCCTGTCGGCGTCCTTCGATCTCGCCGCGCGTGAGGTCGTCGGGTTCGAGCCCGCTGACGGCCGTGCCGTCCTCGCGCGCAAGCTGGGTGAAATTCACCCGCCACTCGATCGCCGACCGCTGCGGCCGCACGATCGCGGTCTTGCGTGGAAATCGATGCGTGCCCGCGGCCTCGGCCTTTTCCATCAGCGCTGGAATGGTGCGCCAGGCGTCGCCCGCCCTTTCAGGATCGATGCCGTTGAGGCGGAACATCATCGAGGGATAGAGCATGCCGCCGGCATTGTCGCCGACCTCAAACGGCGCGCCTGCCCAGGCGGCCAGATCGCCATCGCCCGAGCAGTCGATGAAGATGCCGGCGCGCACCGCCTGACGCCCGGCCTTGGTCTCCACCATCAGCACGTTGATGCGCTTCTCGTCCTGCATCACCACGCCGGCGCCGAGCGCATGAAAGAGGATGTCGACCTTGTGGGCGGCGAGCAACTCATCCGCCGCGATCTTGTAGGCCGCGGTGTCGTAGGCTTGCGCAAAATCTTGCCGAGGATCAGGTGCGGCGCGTTGAGCCCATCGAGCCTGTCGATCCGCGCGAGCAGATCGGAGGCGACGCCCTGCACCACCCGATGCATCACGCCATGGACATTGGCGTGCAGCCCGCAGAAATTCGTGACCCCTGCGGCCGTGCCCATGCCGCCGAGAAAGCCGTAGCGCTCGATCAGCAGCGTGCGGCGGCCAGCCCGCGCGGCGGCCACCGCAGCGGCAATGCCCGCCGGCCCACCGCCGAGGACGGCGACTTCATATTTGCCGTACAGCGGAATCTGGCGAGCGGGTTCTTCAATGGTTCTGGCCGACACGGCAGCGATCCCATCCCTGATGATTTTGTTTCGCGGGACTATGAATTAACGCGAATGAGACTACAATCAGGCAAATTGCGCGACCAGTTTTCTCGAATCGAGAAAAGTAAGATGGATACGCTCGTCAATCTCCAGGCCTTTCTGGCTACCGCCGATGCCGCCGGCTTCTCGGCTGCCGCCCGCAAGCTGAACGTCTCGACCTCGGTCGTGGCAAAGCGCGTCACCCAGCTAGAAGATCAAATCGGCGTCGCGTTGTTTCATCGCTCGACCCGTCAATTGCGGTTGACCGAAGCCGGACATCAATACGTGCATCGCGCACGCAGCGTGGTGGCTGACGTCGGCGATCTTCTGTCGCGCATGGGCGAAAAGGACCATGATCTGATCGATCATCTTCGCATCAAGGCGCCGACGTCGCTGACCATCGCCCGGCTGGCCGATGTGTTCAGCGTCTTCCAGACGGAAAATCCGCGGCTGAAACTGGAAGTCGTGCTGATTGACCGGCCGGTCGATCCGGTTACGGAAGGTTTTGACGTCGCCATCGGCGCATTCCCGCATTCGTTCGGGGGTGTCGTCGATGAACCGTTGTGCGCACTCAAGCGCCTGCTGTGCGCAGCGCCGGCCTATCTCAGGTCACACGGCACGCCACGGCATCCGCGCGATCTGGTCGAACACCGCTGCCTGAGCTTTCTTCCGACCGGGCCCGATTGGATATTCGACGGACCCCGTGGCCGCATCACCATTCAGGTACGCCCGCTGTTGAACTCGAACGAGGGCCACGTGCTGGTGAAAAGCGCGATCGCCGGAAATGGCATTGCTTTCATTTCGCACTATCTCGCGGCCGACGCGCTGCGCGACGGGTCGCTGCAGGTGGTGCTCCCGGAATTCCCGATCCCCGATTTGTGGGTCAAGGCGACCATTCCCGAGCGACGGGTCAACGCCGCTGCCGTGCAGGCGCTGCTGCAGCAATTGAAGCGCGCGCTCGCCGGCGCTGTAAAGCGCGCGGGGGCTTACGTTCCGACCTGCAGCGGCGAAGTCAGCTTGCGCAGCGCCGCTATCACCGAGAGCGCGGTGATGCGGCCTGTCTTCGGGTTTTCCGATGGGATGTTCTCGATCGACATCGTGAACGACGCCGAGTCGGCCTCGACCCTGATCTGGTGGCAGTTGCGCGTCACGGCCGGATCGGCCCAGATCTCGATCGTGGTGCGATCCGGGCCGATGCCGGCCAGCGACAATGCCGCCACGACATTGACGTTGGCGGGAAAGGCCGCGGCGGCATCCCGCGCCGAGCCCTTGAAAACGCAGAGCGCGGATTTCAGGCCCTCCATCGAAATCCCGTTCTCAACGAGATAAGGCGCGCCGGCGAGGCCTCCGGGCGGCTTACGCGTCACCATCTGCACCGAATTGATCGTGCCTTCGGCGGCGGCCGAAACCGCATCGAAGCCGATCAGGGCGCCGGTCGGCACGATGATCCGACCGCCATGCGCGCGGGCGAGCTCGACCAGATCGAGACGGGGCAGCAGCGCACTGGCGCTCAGCACCATGACCTGCCCGCCGGCCCGCAGCATCGGCCGGCAGATCTGATCGAGGATATCAGCCGGGGCGCACTCGACAACGAGGTCGGCGTGATCAGGCAGCTCATCGAGCGAAACCAGCGGACAGGCGATGCCTTCGCGATCGAGCCAGGCTTGCGCTTTCGCGCGATCCTTGGTCGCGATCGCCGCCAGCGAGAGGCCCGGCAAACCCTGCGCCAGCTTGCGCGCCACGGCTCGACCGATCTCGCCCAGTCCGGCAATGGCGATGCGTTTGGATGGCAAACCGTGGCGCTCTTGGGATTGCAACGTCATTGTCGCTCTCGGTCTTGGGCCCCATGGAATATGCCGAGGATCAGCACCTCGTCAGGATCGGTCGCGCCTGGTTGATAGACAATGATGTAGGGCAAGCCACGCACGACCCATTCATGGGTACCCGGTACGCGACCGACATGCCCCATACGTGGAAATTCAGCCAACTGTTCGGCGGCTATTCTGATCCGGGCGACCACCTGCGTGGCCGCGACAGGATTGCGATCTCTGATGTAATTGTAAATTGCAGAAATGTGTTCCCGCGCTTCGATGGTGAAGCGGAGTCTCACAGGCCGCACGACTTCCAAAGCGCCGCCATCTGCTCATCGGTTGCGAACGTACCCCTGCCCTCGCGAACATCGCGCTGGATGCGAGCGACCTCCTTCGCTTGAGCATCGGTCAAACGATAGCGGCTCGCATCCTGCCGCTCCATTTCGAGCAAGACTTCTGCCGCGTCCTCCTGGCGCTCCTTGGGCCAGTGCCGGACGCGCTCAATCAGTTCTTCAAGATCTTTCGCTGTCATGGCTTCAATATAGCAAACTCTTCCAAATCCGCCACCGCCGTCCCAACGTCTATGTCACGGAGACACTATTTCCCCGTTCCCCACTTCGCCGCCCGCTTTTCTGCAAACGAGGCCAGCCCTTCGGACGCCTCCCTGGTCTGCCGCCGTGCCGAATGCATTTTCACCAGCCGTACATAAGCCTCGTCGTCGACGCTCATGCCGCCAAACGAGCTTTCCATCGCCAGCCGCTTGGTTTCGGCCAGCGCTTCCGGGCCGTTGGCAAGCAATTGTTCGACGACCTTGGCTCCAGCGGTTTCCAGCTCGGCCAGCGGCACCACCTCATGCACCAGCCCAATGCGGCGCGCCTCCTCCGCGCCAAACCGTTCGCCGGTCAGCGCGTAACGGCGCACCTGGCGGACGCCGATGGCGTCGCAGAGTTGCGGGATGATGATCGCGGCAGTCAGGCCCCAGCGCACTTCGGTGATCGAGAACAGTGCATTGTCGGCGGCGATCACGACGTCGCACGCCGAGATCACGCCGGTGCCGCCGCCGAAGCAGCCGCCCTGCACCAACGCGACCGTCGGAATCGGTAGCGTATTCAGCCGCTGCACGGCCTCGAACGTCGCGCGCGATACCGCCTCGTTCTCGTCAGTCGATTTCGGCCGCACGCCGTTGATCCATTTCAGGTCGGCGCCGGCCTGGAAATGCTTGCCATTGCCCTTGAGGACCACGACGCGAAGATTGGGCTTCGTGCCAAGCTCATCCATCGCCGCTAGCACGCCGTTGATGAGCCCGGCGTCATAGGCATTGTTCACCTCGGGACGATTCAACGTGACGGTTGCGACGCCGCGCGCGTCGAGATTCCACAAAACCGGATTGGCACTCATTCGGCGGCCCCTTTTTGTTCGGCATTTGTTATGCCGGACAATAGGCCGGGAGCGCAGCCCTTGTCACCGCCGCCGACCTATCGGCGGCCGCGCCGCTGCATCATATCTGCCCTGTCGGCAACGGAGGTCCGCCTTGGGCCGATCGCCTCGAATTGGGCCTTCTGCTCGTCGCTCAACATCGCATAGAAATCATCGAGCGCCGTGCGCACGAGTTTGACCTGCTCCAGCATGACGTCGAGCCGCTTGCCGACGGCTGCGAGCCGCGCCGGTGGCGTGGCCGCTTCGTCGATCCGGCACGATGTGGCCAGCATGTCGGCCGCCTTTGCGCTGGCGTTCTGCAGGGCGGTAAGGGCGGTGCGTTGCGCATCGGTCGGATGCAACCTTGCCTCGACTTCCTCGGTCGGCCATCGCAAGCTTGAGGATTGCGTGACGTCGCAGGGCCGCGCAACCGACGTGTTACGGCGCCGCTCGGCTTTCCTCTCCTGATCCTCAGCGACCGCATTCAGCCGCGCCTTCTGCTCGTCGTTCAAGAGGCCGTAAAACCTGTCGAGCGCCGGCTGCACGGTCGCGACGCCCGATATCATCGCCTCGATGCGCTGCTGCATCGACGCAAGCCGGCCGGACGCCGTCAACGTGATCGAGGACGGGCACGCCGCCTTGATCTTCTGCGCTGAAGTCACCGATGCATTGGCGAGATCGTCGAGGGCTGCGCGTTGCGCCTCGGTCGGCTCGATCGCCTGCGCGATCAGGTCGATCGGGAGGCCGGCGATTTCGCGGCTGTCCTCACCGCACAATAGCGCCAGCCGGTCCGGCCCGGTGCCGGGAGAACGGCGCGGCGGCATGTAGCCGGCAAGACCCTCATAGTCATAGGGGCCGAACAGGCCGGCATAAATGTCGTCGTAGCCGTAGTACCAGAACGGCGCGCCGACACGCGGTCCCCACAGCGTATAGTCGTAGATGTCGTAATAGGCGAACGGCCAGAACAGCGGCCCGACCCAGCCGTATCCGCCGTTGCCGTGTCGCCACCAGCCGCCGCCTCTGGACCGTCCATATTGCCATCCGGCAAGCGCGGCGCCCGCGGTCACGCTGGCCCGCATGGCCGGACGATGCAGGGCAGCCGTGTGGCGATAGCTGCGGGCGAGTGCGCGCGAGTTCAGCGCACGGCCGCCACCCGCGAAATTCATGCGATGCGCGGAGAATGAACGGTGAGCGGAGAATGAACGGGGACGCGCGGATCTGCCGTGAAAATGGCCGCCGCCATGATGCCGACCGCCGAAATGATGGCCGTGACCATGACCGCCACCACGATGGGCGCCGCCATGATGACCGCCACCGCGACCACCGCCGTGGCCGCCTCCATGGCCACCTTTCGCGATCGCAAAGTCTGCTACTGATAGCGCCGTTGCGAAGACAATGGCGGCAATTCCCAGTGCGATTTTTGACATGGTACGTCCCATCAGCGTCGCACGTCCCATTGCCGCTATGCCGCGAGCTTGACGGCACGCTGATGAATGTTGACTGAACGGCAAGGTTCCTGGAGCCGGCAAGGCCGCGCCCTCCGCAACCCGCCCTGTGCGGCGGACCGGTTGCACCTGACCAAGGCTTATGAAAACTAGTCCTGAGATCATTCCCATCAGCAGGACTCCCCATGCGGATTTGCGTTTTCGGTGCGGGCGCCGTCGGCAGCCATTTTGCCGTGCGGCTCGCACTGGCAGGACATGACGTTTCCTGCGTAATGCGGGGCGCGCATCTGGATGCCGTGAAAGCGAGCGGGCTGACGCTGCGGGTTGGAAATGGCGAGTTCAAGGCGAAGGTGAGCGCATCGAGCGATCCGGCCGCGCTGGGCCCGCAGGATGCCGTCATCTGCACGCTGAAGGCAACGGGCCTCTCCAGCCTCGCCGTGGGGCTGCAGCCGCTGCTCGGCGAGGATACCGCCGTGGTGTTCGCGCAGAACGGCATTCCCTGGTGGTACCATATCGGGCTCTCGCCTACGCATCCGCCGGTGCCGGATCTGGCCTTCCTCGATCCCGGCGGCCGCTTGCGTGGCGCCATCCCGAAACAGCTTATCGTCGGCGGCGTGGTATTTTCGTCCAATGAAGTCGTCGCCCCCGGCGTGGTGGCGAACCTTTCGCCCGAGCGTAACCGGCTCCTGATCGGCGAATGCGACGACCGCCAGAGCGAGCGAGTGGCGAAGCTGCGTGCGGCGCTGAACGAAGCTTCGATCGATTCGCCCGAGGTCACGCAGATCAGGGAAACGATCTGGTCAAAACTCCTGACCAACATGTCGATGTCGGTGCTGTGCCTGTTGACCGGGCAGACCGCGCGCGCCGTTCGCGACGATCCGGCGCTTGCCGAAATCGTGCCGCGCTTGCTCGACGAGGCCAACGCCGTCGCGCAAAGCTGCTTTCCCGAGGTCAAGCGCGTCACGCGCTCCGGCCCCGCGCCGGACCACAAGCCTTCAATCCTGCAGGATTACGAACTTGGCCGCGCCATGGAGATCGACGTGCTGGTCCGCGCGCCGGCTGCGTTCGCGCGCGCGGCCGGACTTTCGACGCCGATGCTCGACATGATGGCAGCGCTCGCGATCCGTCAGGCGCGCGACAAGGGACTCTATCCGGGCTAACCGACCCGCTTGATGCGGAGCCGATCAGATGGCCTGCAATCCCAGCCGCTGGAACAGCTTCCGGTCGGCCTCGTCCTCGGGATTGCCGGCTGTCAGCAAGGTGTCGCCGACGAAGATCGAATTCGCCCCTGCGAAGAAGCAGAGCGCCTGCATCTCATCGGTCATGGCCGAGCGGCCCGCCGACAGGCGAACATATGATTTCGGCATCATGATGCGCGCCAGCGCGACGATCCGGACAAACTCGATGGGTGCGATCGGCGCTGCTTCGGCGAGCGGCGTGCCGGCGATCGGAATCAGCATGTTGATCGGAACGCTTTCCGGCGGCTCGGCCAGGTTCGCAAGCGTGACCAGCATGTCGACACGGTCGACTTCCTCCTCGCCCATGCCGACGATGCCGCCGCAGCACACTTTCATGCCGGACTGCCGGACATTCTCCAGCGTGTCGAGACGATCGGCATAGTTGCGCGTCGAGATCACCTGCGGGTAATAGCGCTCCGACGTATCGATATTGTGGTTGTAGTAGTCCAGTCCCGCCGCGCTGAGACGGTCCGACTGATCGCGGTCCAGCATTCCCAGCGTCATGCAGGTCTCGAGCCCGAGCGCCTTCACCGCGCCAACCATTTCAACGATGGCATCCATGTCTCTCGGCTTCGGATTGCGCCACGCCGCGCCCATGCAGTAGCGCGTTGCGCCGCCGTCTCGCGCTTTCCGCGCCTCGGCGACGACCTTTTCGACGTCCATCAGCTTCGAGGCGGCAAGACCCGTCGAATGATGCGAGGATTGGCTGCAATAGCCGCAATCTTCTGGGCAGCCGCCGGTCTTGATGTTGAGCAGCTTGCTGAGCTGCACGCGGTTGGGATCGAAATGCCGGCGGTGAATAGTTTGCGCCTTGAACAAGAGATCGTTGAACGGCAACTGGTACAGCGACCAGGCCGCCTCGCTCGTCCACTTCGGTTTGTCCGCGATCGGCGCCGTCACCAATTCATCCCGCACTTCGAGCATTCTTCAATTCTCCAGATCGTGATTGCCGTCTGGCCGTCATCGCACGCTGGCGAAGCTGACACCAGCGGCGCGCGCCGTGCTTGTAAAAATTGATCGCCGTCGCGAACCGGCATTGACCGCGCAGCGGAGGTCGTATCACTCTCGACCTTGTTCAACAAAAAAGCCAGCGGGAACCGAACATGCACGTCAAAGGCAAGGTCTGCGTCGTCACGGGAGCTGCGAGCGGCATCGGCGAAGCCGTGGCCCGTGCCTATGCGGAAGCCGGCGCGCGCGGCGTCGTCGTCGCCGACCTCAAGACATCGCGCGACAGGCTGGCGAAAGTGGCGGGCGACATCGACGGCCTCGCGGTGACTGCCGATGTCGGGCTTGAGGAAGACGTCAAGGCGCTGATCTCCGCGGCAGAAGACAAGTATGGGCCGGTCGACGTGTTCTTTTCCAACGCAGGCCTCTCGCGCAAGGGACAGGAGAGCGCCTCCGACGCCGACTGGGATGTAAGCTGGCGGGTCCATGTCATGAGCCATGTGTTCGCGGCGCGCGCGCTGGTGCCGGGCATGCTCGCGCGCGGCTCCGGCTATCTCCTCAACACCGCTTCCGCCGCCGGCTTGCTGGCGTCGCTGAACTCGATGCCTTACGGAGTCACCAAGAATGCCGCGGTGGCGCTCGCCGAACATCTCGCCATCCAATATGGCGACCGCGGCATCCGCGTGTCAGTGCTGTGCCCGCAATCGGTGCAAACCGGCATGACGACGCCCGGCCCCAGTGCGGCAAGGATCGACGGCGTGCTGCAGCCGCCGGAAGTGGCGCGCATGGTGATCGAGGCGATGGCGGAAGAACGCTTTCTCATTCTATCGCACCCGCAGGTCGCCGAATACATACAGCGCAAGGCGTCCAACCGCGACCGCTGGCTCACCGGCATGCGCCGGTTGCGCGACAAGATCTACGGCGCGCCGACGTCAGCGTGAGGCTTTCGGCGCGAACGGCTGCAATATCCCGGTGTAGCTCTTCACGCCCGGCGATGCATAAGAGCCGCGCCGCGACGTCGTCAGCTTCAGGCCGGCCAACGCCTCGGCCTGCTTTACCGCAGCCGCCACGCCATCGACGACAGGCACGTCAAATTTCCGCGACAGTTTCTGTGCGAGATCGGCCATCCCCGCGCAGCCGAGCACGATCGCCTCCGCGCCCTTGTCGAGCGCGCGGGCAATCTCTGCTTCAAGCTTTTCCGCGGCGCCCGAGCCGGGCTTTTCGAGATCGAGCACCGCGACGTCGCAGGCGGTGACCCGCACCCTCTCCGCAAAACCATAGCGGCGCACCAGTTCCTCGAGCGGCACGATCGAGCGCGGCAGCGTGGTGACGACGGCGATGCGCTTTGCGATCTGGCCAGCCGTCACGAGCGCCGCCTCGCAGATGCCGACCACCGGAAAACGCGCGGCGGTCCGGGCGGCGTCGAGGCCGGTGTCGTCGAAACAGGCGACGATCGCCGCATCGGCGTCCGGCGCATTCATGAGCGCCTGGATCAGGCCGGGCACGGCGAACGCCTCGTCGTAATATCCCTCGATCGAGACGGGCCCCATCGACGACGTGACGGCTGAGATTTCGGTGCCGGGGCCGGCGACGGCGCGCGCGGCCGCGCCGATCGTTTCGGTCATCGAGGTAGTCGTGTTCGGATTGACGATCAGGATTTTTGCCATGGGCGCATCGTAGCCGGGATGGCGCGCGAAGTGCAATCCGCTTAGCCGATGATCTCGTCGACCCACGCCGCAAACGCATCCAGCGCCTCACCCATCACCTCGCGATCATTCCGCCCTGAACTCTTCAGCACATGGAAGGAATGATCCGCGCCCTCAAGCAAATGCAGCGTCGCCCGCGATCCCAGGCTTTTGACGACGGGTTCGAGCAGACTCAATTCCGCCAGTGTGTCGCGAGTGCCCTGCAGAAACAGCATCGGGATTTCGACATCGGCAAGATGCTTGGCGCGATCACTGGAAGGCTTTCCCGCCGGATGCAGGGGAAAACCGAGAAACGCCAGCCCGCGAACGCCGGGCAAGGGAGAAAGCGCCTGCGCCTGCGAGGTCATCCGTCCGCCGAACGATCGGCCGCCCGCGATCAGCGGCAGCGCGGGAAAGCGTCGACCGGCTTCCGCCACGGCGGCTCGGACCGCGGCGTGCGCGACCGCCGGAGGATCGGGGCGCTTGCTGCCTTTTTCCATATAGGGAAATTGATAGCGCAGCGTCGCAATGCCGCGCTCGGCGAGGCCAGCCGCAACTGTCTCCATCGACGCATGGTTCATGCCGGCTCCGGCGCCGTGCGCGAACACGTAACACACGCGCGCCTGCGGCGGCTGGATCAGCAGGGCGGAGACCGCCTCATCCGGGCCAACTTCAATTCGGAGCGATTGCGCGCTAACGGCTGTCATATGATCCGACCAGTATTTATCTGCATGACCGGAACACTATACTGGAAACGGCCCGGCGAAAGCCGAACCTGCCGGGAACAAATCGAAGCGATTGCGACGATCAGGTGAGCGCAACAATCCCGGCCGGGGCCAAAAGCGGCCACCGCCGGGGTGTTCGATGCTCTTGAGCGTCATGCCGCCGAAAGGAAGTCGCGCTTCAGCCCCATCTGGTCGACGAACGGTCTTTCGTCCGCAAGCGCCCGCTGGAACGCGGCGGTTGCGGCGATCTCGCGGAGATACCTGGCAAGCTTCGGATATCGGGCAGCGTCGATTTCAAAGCCCAGATATTGATAGACAATGAAGTTCGACACGATCGCGATGTCGGCCAGCGTCATGGCGTCGCCGACCAGAAATTTCCCCGTGATCTGCCTGTCGAGATAGCCAAGGATGTTCGGCTGCACGTTCGTCAGAACGTCGTCCACCACCGCCTTGTCGGTCGGAACGTTGCGAATGTTCGGTCCGACGACCGTCTGAACGAAGAGTGGATGCACGACATGCCGGAAGATGGTGCCGCCGGCATAGGCGTCGAACCATAGCACGCGCGCGTAGTCCCTGATGTCCGCAGGGCAAATCGACGGCGCGGGCTGCTTCCTGTCGAGGTAGAGGCAGATGGCAGTGGAATCCGCCAGCGTGAAGTCACCGTCCTGCATGACAGGGATCAATCCGGTCGGGCTGAGCGTGCTCCAGTTGGCTGGCGGGTTACCGGGGATGACCGGAATCACCACCTCGAACTTGTAGTCGATCTTTTTCAGGATCGCGGTGACGATGGCCTTGCGGGTATGGACGGAAAGCGGAACGCCGTGGATCGTAATCATCTTCACTCCTGTTACGGTTTGGCTGCCGGCCGGATTTGACGCAGCAGTTCTGGTTGCCGGAACGCGCATGCGCCCGGATTGGGTAGTTTCAGGGAAACGAAAGAAGCTAGGCGGCCGGCCTGATCGGAAACTGGATTTCCACCAGCGCGCCCTCAAAGCCGGGAGGCCCGGTGATAGGCTCCAGAAACACTTCGCGGCACGGCCCGGCAATCTGGTAGTCGTTGGCTTCGATCCAGGTACCGACCGCGCCGAATGACGTATGGCTTTCCATGTTGGTGCCCGGCCGTACGATGGTCGCCATGGTTTCCACCGCCGGCAGTTCGCTGGCGCGCAGCAGATAATCGCCGGTCAGGCGGACCCCGGCGTTCGAAGGCCGGGTCAACGAAAAACCGATTTCGAGATCGAGCTTGTCGTCATCGTAATCGTTGCGCGCCACCACCACCAGTTTGTCGCGCAGCGCCGGCCTGATCTGCCGCGCGCCGTCCTTGGCGACGAGGCGGACCATGCGGACCACCTCGTCCATGTCGGCGCAGGAACAATGCAGCGACAGAAACGGCGCCGACTCGACCGACTTGACGATGACGTCAAAACCTTCCGTGCCGCCATGCCGGTCGATCTGCGCGATGCGGGATTCGATATGCCGCAACCGTCTCTCCTCCTCGCGCAGCGAGCGCTCCACCTCCGCCCGCTTCAGCGTCAGCATGGCGCGCAATTCGGTTGGCGAAATCTCGTCCTTCAACAGCGGCCCGATCTGCTCCAGCGACAGGCCGAGCTCCTTCAGCGCGAGAATACCGTTCAGCCGCGGCAATTGCCGGATGCTGTAGTGGCGATAGCCGGTCTGGGCATCGATATGGGCGGGCTGCAGCAATCCGAGCTGGTCGTAGAACCGCAGCTGCCGTGCCGAGACCTGCGCGATCTGGGCGAACTCTCCGATCCGGAACATCAGAACTCTCCAATCCCGTTATGAGCCGGCGCTGGTTTAGCTTGCGATGAAGGCTTGCAGGTCGCGGGTCACCCGATCGCGCTCGGTGAGCACGATGCCGTGCGAGGCATCAGGATATTCGATCAACCTCGCCTGAGCGATGCCCTCAGTGGTCGCCGTTCCGATCGCGAACGGCACCGGAATGTCCGCAGTGCCGTGCAGCACGAGCGTCGGCACCTTGACCGCAGCGAGTTCGCGACGGAAGTCGGCCATAGGCGGCAAAGTGACAGCGGTGGAGGTGGCGGCAAGGGTGACAAGGGAAAGATGAAGAAAGCTGCGACGGGTGGTCATGGGCAGGCTCCTCTGTTTCGAGGAGCGCGTTATGCGGGTTTGACGCTACGTCAAAGTCAAGCGCCTTTTTCATACATGCCGGCGCCGCAAAACTGGCAAGTAATTCTGGCAAGTAATTCCTGGGCATATTTCACGGCAACACCCCGAAATAGATCGATGGGATTTCCGGAGCGCCTTAAAATGCCGCGACCGGCGCGAAATCATGCTCCGGGCTGACCTGCCGGATTTATGGACAGGCTTATGATGCCACTATAAGCTGGTACGATACTTGATCGCACGCCGAGGGTGATTCGTTTTCCGGCGCTTTTGATAGACAGACGAATATTGCGCGCTAGCAGCGCGGTTTTGAAGGGGCAGGCCATGCGTGGCAAGACGATTGCGAAAATTGTGATCGCACTGGCGATCGTCGGCATCGGTTATGCCGTCAAGGACGATGTCGCCAAGCTCTGGCAGGATTTTCACGTCAAGATCGTGGAGCATCCGACGCCAAAGAAGACCGTCTGGCTCGACCAGGGCATCGCCAAGGAAAAACTGAGCTGGTTCTATCACGCCGATCAGGGAACGCGGACCTTCGGCTTTCCCTATGAGTGGTTCATGGCGCTGGAGCAGCCGACGATACCGTGGTCGTTGTTTACCTCCCCGGCCTCTTCAGCGACACCGCCTATCTCGATCGCTACGGCTTCATCCCGGATACCATCATTCCGGACAAGAAGGCGCTTCCGATCGGTTTTGCGCGGGGCGGCGCGATGCTGGACTCGACGGGTGCGCCCTGGCGCAACCCGCGCACCAGGCAGGACATGACTGGCGTCGGTCTGACCTGCGCTGCCTGCCACACCGGCAGCTTCACCTACAAGGACACCGCCGTCGTCATCGACGGCGGACCCGCGCTCACCAACCTCTTCGCCATGAAGCAGGGCATGGGTATTTCGCTGCTGCTGACGCGAGTCTGGCCTGGCCGCTTCAGCCGCTTCGCCGAGCGCATCCTGGGACCGGACGCGACCGACGAAGACCGCGAGACGCTGAAGAACCAGCTCGCCCAGGTTCTCAATCAGTACAAGCAGGTCAAGAATCTGGAAGAGCGCGTCGCCCCTGGAGCATCGTGGAAGGTTACGGACGGCTCGACGCCCTGAATCGGATCGGCAACCAGGTGTTTTCCATCGACCTCAAGAAGCCGGAAAACTACGCCGGCTCCTCTGCGCCGGTGCATTACCCCGGATCTGGAACACGCCGTGGTTCGACTGGGTGCAGTATAACGGCTCCATCATGCAGCCGATGGTGCGTAACGCCGGCGAATCGCTCGGCGTGTCGGCGGAGCTCAATCTGACCGATCCGTCAAAGGGTCTGTACAAATCAAGCGTCGACGTGAAGTCGCTGTTCGAGATGGAGCAGATGATCAAGGGCGACACGCAGCCGAACGCGAAAGACGGTTTCCCGGGTCTGAGGTCTCCGAAATGGCCGAACGATATTCTGCCACCGATCGACCAGAAACTGGCGGACAAGGGTGCCGAACTCTACAAGACCCATTGTCAGGAATGCCACCGCCCGCCGGTGTCGAACGCTGCGTTCTGGGATTTCAACAACAAGGACTGGTGGACAAAGAACGAGGCCGGCGAACCGATCCTGAAGGTCGAGAACGTTCCGATCTCGCATATCGGGACCGATCCCGCGCAGGCCGCCGACATGATAAGCCGAACGGTCGTTCTCCCCACAAATCTCGGCATCGACAAAAGCGGCTTCGCCGACGCGCTCGGCGCCGTGGTCGCAAAGACTGTCAACTACGTCTTCGACCAGCAAAAGCCGCCGGTGAGCCCCGAGGAGCGGAAGCGGATCGACGGCTATATGCCGAACGAGCTTCGCGGTGAGCTAGCCTACAAGGTCCGTCCGCTCAACGGTGTCTGGGCGACGCCGCCCTATCTGCACAACGGCGCGGTGCCGACCATCGAAGATCTGCTTGGCGACCCGGAAAAAGGCCGAAGAAATTCTATCTCGGCAGCCGCGAATACGACCCCGTGAAGCTCGGCTACAAGACCGACCCGATCGCCAACGGTTTCGAGTTCGACACTTCAATTCGCGGAAACTCGAACAGAGGCCACGAGTTCAGGAAGGACTACAACAAGAACAAGGAAGTCAAAGGCGTGATCGGACCGGAGCTGTCGGAGGACGATCGAAAGGCGCTGATCGAATACCTCAAGACGCTTTGAGGTCATTCGAGGCCACCACGGCTGGACCGCGCCCGGCCGCCGCTTTTCCCGACGCGGATCGCGTCGCAGATGGATCAGGCGGCGCGCCTTACCGGCTGGCGACCAGCCGCACGTGCGGCCTGATCGTCTCTTCCAGTTCGACCTTGAGCTGATGCACGCGCGGATCGCCCGACCGCGCCGCGCACACCGAATATTGGTTGACCGAGCACGTCAGCGCGCGCCGCTCTTCAGGCGTCCGCGTCACTTCCGGGCTGGACAGCCGCAGCACCATCCCGCCGAGCTGCACCAGCATTTCGTCGAGCGCCCGATTCACTCCGGCAATTTGATCCATCGCACCACTCCTCTGAAAGGAGTAATGAGCAGCGCGCCCGCCCGTTCCCCGCGCGCGCCTGTTTACGGATAATGAAAAGTAAACGGAGCGCGATTCTATCAACGCACCGCGCATCCGCTTGCAGGACTCACTATCAATAGAAGGAAATCGGCCGCTCTGACCGGCCCAATGCCGCAATTGCGGCGGCCGTCCCCGTTACCTATGCTGCTGCCTTGTTCCGTAACGAGGCGCTCCCCGCATGATTCCACCGCTCGATCCCGTCGTCGCCCAGATCATTCCACTGCTGCCGCTGCGCGATCCCATGACGATGACGCCGCAGAGCGCGCGCGATGCGCTACGCGCGCTGGCGGCCTCGCGCGCGGCGGTTCCGCCGCCGCCGGTGATGAGCGCGGAAGACATCAAGGTGAAAGGCGCGGCCGGATTCCTCAGCGCGCGAGCCTATCGGAACTCGAGCGACAAATCGTCGACGGTGGTGTTCTTCCACGGCGGAGGCTGGGTCGCCGGCGATCTCGACACCCATGACCGCCAGGCGCGCTGGCTTGCGATCGAGACCGGCGCAGTCGTCGTCTCCGTCGATTATCGCCGCCCGCCCGAGGTGCGGTTTCCCGGCGCGTTCGAGGATGCGTTCACCACCACCAAGGACGTCATCGCACGCATTACCGAATTCGGCGGCGACGACAGTCGCGTCGGCGTCGCCGGTGACAGCGCCGGCGGCAATCTGGCGGCCACCACCGCAATCGCCTGCCGCGACGCCGGCATAGGACTGGCGGCGCAACTGCTGGTCTATCCCGTCACCGACGTCGCCGGAAATTTCGCGGATGCCAAAGAGAACGCGCGCTTTCCCTCGCGCGCAGAGAACGCGGAAGGCTATTTCCTCACCCGCGCCACCATGGAATGGTTTTGCGGCCATTACCTCGCCGACAAGACCCACGGCACCGACTGGCGCGTCTCGCCGCTCCGCGCCGAAAACCTCGCCGGTGTAGCACCTGCCATCGTCGCGACCGCCTGGTTCGATCCGCTTCGCGACGAAGGCAAAGCCTACGCCGACGCGCTTGCCGCCGCCGGCGTTCCGACCAGCTATTACGACGGCCTCGGCCTGATCCACGGCTATTTCGGCCTCGGCGAGGCGTCGGAGACTGCCAAGCGCGAGGCGCAGCGTGCGCGTGCGGATTTCAAGGCGTTGCTCGACAAGGGCGCGTAGCGAGCCGTTGCACCATTCGGTCGAACGACAGACCGCGTGGTGGATCCGAACATGCTGGCGATCCCGGGAAGACTCGAACTTCCGACCTACGGTTTAGGAAACCGTCGCTCTATCCGGCTGAGCTACGGGACCGCGGACCCGCTTGCGCAAGCAGGTGCTGGGCCACTTCATAGCAAAGCAAGCTTGGTATCGCCAGCCCTCCGGACTGTTCTCGGGCCGCATCGAACAAGGCCGGGTTCCTCCGTCGGAGAACGCCCGGGATCGCGAAAGCCAAAGGAGCCGTCCACCGACGGCTCCAGCATGCCGGCCTCCGCGTAGTGTAGCGTCGCCCCGCCGCCGCTACGCCTTGATGTTGTTCTCGCGCACGACCTGGCCCCAGATGCTGACCTGCCTGGCGAAGAACGTCGAGAACTCCTTGCCGTCGGCGAGCAGCAGCGTCATCTGCTGCGTCTCGCGCAATTGCGTGGCGACCGCCGGCTCGCTCAGGATCTCCTTCACCGATTTCGCCATGCTGGCGATGATGTCGGGCGGCGTGGCCTTCGGCGCGAAAACGCCCCACCAGGCCAGCGTCTCGAAATCGGGGAAGCCTGCCTCGATCGCGGTCTGCGTGTCCTTGAGCGCAGCCATCCGCTCGCGCCCCATTTGCAGGATGGGACGCAGCCGGTTGGTGCCGAGCTGCGCCGTGATCAACGCCGCCGACCCGATGATCAAATCGACATGGCCGCCGAGCACATCGTTCATCGCCGGGCCGCCGCCGCGGTAGGGCACATGCGTGATCTCGACGCCGGCCTTCTTGGCGAGCACCGTCATCGCCAGATGCCCGAGCGTGCCGATGCCGACGGAGGCGTATTTCACCGCGCCGGGACTTGCCTTGCATGCCGCGACCACGTCGGCAAAGGTCTTGTACGGCCGCTCGGCGTTCGCGGCGAGGACGTAGGGCGCGGTGCCGACCAGGAACACCGGCACCAGATCCTTCTCGACATCCAGCCCCGGCTTTTCGAGGATCGAGGGGATGACCGCATGCGAGTCGAAGGTCACCAGAAACGTCGCGCCGTCAGGCGCGCTCTTGGCGACCTGTACGGCGCCAAGCGAGCCGGCCGCGCCGGATTTGTTCTCCACCAGCACGGTGCGGCCGAGCTTCGTCTGCAGATGGGACTGCAATAGCCGCGCCAGCGCATCGGTGGAGCCTCCCGGCGGGAACGGCACCACCAGCGTCATGTTCTTGGCCGGCTGCGCCAGCGCCGGCGTCACCGCGAACGCGGCCGACGCCGCAAGCAAGTTGCGTCTGGTAATCTTCACCAAGTGTCTCCTCCCGATGGTGGCTGCGCTTTTTTGCTTTTGTTCGCAGACTTGTCTTAAGTGCCGAAGCCGGACCCGGCCTTTTTGTACTCGGGCCGCGGCGGGCTGAAGATGTCAAGCACGCGGGCGCCATCCGGTCCAGCCCGCATCGTATGCGGCACATTTCCCGGCGTGCGCCAGAAATCGCCTTTCTGGACCGGAATTTCCTCATCCCCCTGAACCCGGATGGCCGAGCCATCGAGCAACACGCCCCATTGCTCCTCGGGGTGATGATGCAGGGTGCCTTGCGCATGCGGCGCCAGCGTCACCACCGACAGCATCGCATGTTCGCCGGAGAAGATTCGCGTCGTGACCCCGGACGCGAGTTCGCGAAACAGGCCGTCGGCGGGATTATCCAGATTGTGAAATTCGTCCTTCTGACTCATCGTTCCTCCGTCAGCGCGGTTGCGCTCCGATCATGACTTGGCGCTTCAAGATTTGCCGTAGCTGCCCTGGTAGCGGCCTTCGCGTATCGCGGTGATCGTATCCTCCTCGCGCGCGATCTGGGCGCGGACCGCCGCCAGCACGGTGGCTGCGATCGGGGCCGGAAACGACACCACGCCGTCCTCGTCGCCGACCACGATATCGCCGGGGGAGATCACCGAGCCGCCGATCGAAACCGGCACGTTGATTTCGCCCGGCCCGCTCTTGTAGGGCCCGCGGTGGATGGCCGCACGCGCAAAGCAGGGAAAGTCGGAGGCGGCGAATGCCGCGACGTCGCGGATGGCGCCGTCGATCACATAGCCTGCGGCACCCTGTACTCGGCGATGTTCTTCATGATCTCGCCGACCAGCGCCCGCGTCTCGTCGCCGCCGCCATCGACCACGATGACGTCGCCCGGCCCGACCAGTTCCAGCGCCCGGTGGATCGCAAGATTGTCGCCGGGCCGCGTGCGCACCGTGAAGGCAATCCCGACCAGCCGGCCGGCGCGGTGAAACGGCCGCAGGCCGACGGCGCCCGGCAGCCGGGCAAGATTGTCGCTGATGACCGAGGTCGGCGCATCCCTGAAGGCTTCGATCAGGTCAGGTGCGGGCTTCGGCACGCTCGTCATGGCCGTGGTGATGCTCATGCAGACTGTTTTCCCCTTGCAGTTGGGCCGGACTTTTTGCCATCCGCCCGCCGGCACAGCTGGCGTCGGGGTGAGTGAAGTTGCGCGCTGAACCGATGGCTCGGGGTCACCGCGCGGCGCAACACCATGAAGTCTTCCGTTGCCGCAAAACAAATAGCATTCCGCGTGAGCAGCTATAATAGATTTGCAACACGTCGTGCAGCACCTCGACCGGCGGACCGGCCGTCAGCCTCGCCACCGGCTAAGTCCTTCGAACTCCTCGGTAGTTTTTCGGCGCCCTCGGCATCTAACGCGGCCATGTTCACGCCGGTGGCTTGCAATCGCACCTCCCACCGGCCACACTTGTTAACACGAAGTTAACCAGAGCGTTCGACGCTAGAGACCGGATTCGACGATTCAGGCGCCGGGCACCTCGAGATGCTGTTCCAGAACCTTTCGCCTTCACCGGCGCTCGCGATCACGCAATTTTCCGACATCGACGCCTTCCGGCCGGTCGAGTTCGTCGCCGATGCGCGCAGCCTCCCGCTGAACCTCGCCAACTTCCATACCGCGCGCGCGATCGTGCAGTTGCCGTTCTGCCAGATCGCCGTGTTCACCTCGTTTCCCCGCATTGTCGATGTCAGCTACCGCGCGACGCATGGCGTCGTCATGTTCCAGATAGAGGACCGCCACGAGGTGTCAGTTAACGGCATGTCCGTGAACCGTCCGGCCTTTATCGGCATGCGCGGCAACGTGGATTTGCAGTTCGTCGAGCCCCGTGGGTCGCTGCACGCGATCATCACCCTTGGCGCCGGCTTGCAGGATCGGGAATGGTTCGATGCGCCGGACGAGTTGTGCCCGTTCACGCCGGACCCCGACGATCTGGCGGCGGTCCGATCGGTCACCACAGGTATTTTGCAGACGGCTTCCACCAGACCCGATCTGTTGCAGGAGCCGCGCTCGGCACTTGCCCTCCAAGAGGGCCTGCTGCTCGCCATCGACGAGATGTTCCGCCGCAGCAGGACGCCGGAAGTGGCGGGCCGGCTTGCCAGCAGGAGCTATTGCCGCCTCGTTCGCATGATCGACGACTATGTCGCCTTTCATGCCGCCTCGGCGATCTACAGCGCCGACCTCGCCGAACAATGCGGCGTGTCGGTCAGAACCCTGGGCACGGCGGTGGCGAGCGTTCGCGGCATGAGCCTGCATCGCTATTTGCGTCTCAAGCAGCTTTGGTCGGCCCGCGCACAACTCGTGAAAGGATCCGACGCAATAACCGTGACGTCGTGCGCCCGAGCCAACGGCTTCCATCACATGGGCGAATTTGCAAGGCTCTATCGCGCAACGTTCCATGAAACGGCGTCGCGCACATTGGCCCGCGCGCGAGGCGCTGACTGATTCCTGCCACAATGTGGCGTGCATATCCGCTCGCCCTCGGATGGTGCACTTAGAATCGCTGCAATATCATGCCCGCGCGCGTGCTTCGCCGTTGAATTTCCTCGATAATTTTCAACGACATAGCACTGTGTTCCATCGGTCACATCCAGCGGATAAGGTCACAACGACAGCGGGAACGCCATGCAATTTCGGCGTGACAGCGCTGCCAAAATGATGACAATCGACTCAATCAAAGTTCCCGAGAGAATTCGACTGGAGACTACCGTCCGTGATCGCCTCACGTGCATCTTCGTTTGTTGTTGCCACCATCGGGTGCCTCGTCGTGCTCGCCCCGGTGCGCTGCGACGCACAGTGGTGGCGCAGCGCGCCTGTCGATTTCGAATCCTGCGCCGATGTGGCCGAGAAGGCGAGCACCAAGGAAGAAAAGACGGCGAAGCTTGCCGAGTGCAACGCGAAATTCGCCGGCCGCCGCAAGCCCGGCGGCGGCTACACCTATTACGATTTCATGCAGGACCGGACCTTCGACATCGCTGGCCCCAACCCGACGCCGGAAGAGCAGAAGAGAATCGACGAACAATATACCGCCTATCTCGAACGCGAGCGGCGTAACCACATCGCCGCAGCAATGGCGGCCAAGCAGCAACAGCCAGAGCCGCCGCAAGCGCAGGAATACAGCAGGTCTCGCTGCGCACCGAACAGGCATCTCCTCCGCCGGTTGAGACCGAAAAGGTGCCGATACCGGTGGCAAGTCCAGTCAAGCAGGCGGCGCGCATCAAGGCTGCCCAATGCGCCAAGAACCAATTCTCGTGTGAATGGCCGCGGCTTTCAGAGAGCATCAACGAACTGAAAAAGCTGCTCAACCCACAGCAGCAGCCGGCCAAGCAGAAGAAGAGCTGACACTCCCGTCCGTCATTCCCCGCCCAGTATCCGCAGAACTAACGTGGATACAGCACCGCCTCCCAAATCCGCTGGTGATTACTGGATGCCTTCGCGGGCATGACGACCAAACGTCGTTCAATCAATGTGCACGCGTCCGCTTGACCCGACGCGGCTTGACGACCGGAGGTACGGCCGCCCGCGATGCTGCCCTCTGCTCCTGCAGCCGCGCATCATAGCCCGGCGATGGCGTAGCCGTCGGCGGCACCGCCTGGGCAGGTGTCAACGACGTCGAACCGGCAAGGACAACCGCCATCAATGCCAGACCTGTCCGTTTCATTCGCATCTCCCTCGAACGCATGTTCGCTCTGTGCTGGACCGTCGCCAATCTAGGCCAAGCCGCACTCGCCGAGCCAATCAATTCGCAGCTCGGATCTGCTCGGGTGTCAGGCCGGGCGAGCCCTTGGCGTCGCGCTCGGCCTGCCGGATCAGTTCCACGATCCGGCGCGACAGCGGCGCCTGCAGCCCACGACGCTCGGCGATCTCGGTGATGACGCCCTGCAGATAATCGATCTCGGTGCGCCGGCCCTGTTTCAGATCTTCCCACATCGACGACCGCGCGTCGGGATCGATTTTCATCGTCCGTCCCAGCATCGGTTCGAAGATGATATTGGGCAGGCGCAGCAGCGGCGGCATCAATCGCACCGGGATCGGCGTCGGCGAGACCGGCTTGATGCCCTCGGCGCGGATTGCCGCCAGCCCTTCCGCCATCTGGTCGGCGAACAATCGCCGCCATGACCGTGAGCTGAGTTGCCGGCGCAGCGGCAGATCGGCCAGCGCATTGAGCGCGTTGTTGAGATTGACCACGAGCTTGCCCCATTGCACGCCGTCGATGTTGTCGGTCGGACGCATCGTCAGGCCCGGCACCGAGAGCTTTTCGGCCGTGCGCGCCTCGTCCTGCTCGATAACAATGTCGCCCGAGGTCGCGCGATGAAGCCGTCCCTTGTCCAGCGCGATCACGTTGAACGGCACCATGCCGCCGAGCACGCGCCGTCCCGGCAGCCGGTTGCGCAGGACGGCGGCATTGCCGACGCCGTTCTGCAGGCTGACGATGACGGCATCGGATGGTGCGTGCTTCGCGATGATTTCGGCCATGGCAGCGGTATCCGCGCTCTTGACCGTGACGAGCACGATGCCGGCGTCCTCAAAAATGGAAGGATTTTCCGACAATGCGAACTGGTCGCGCGTGATGGTCTGGTCAAAGCCTTCAAAACTCGTCAGCCGCAGGCCGCCTGCTTCGATTTCAGCGATCACGCGCGGACGCGCCAGCAGCGCAACACGGCGGCCGCCGGCCGCCAGCATGCCGCCGACGAAGCCGCCGATGCTACCCGCCCCTGCAATACCGATCGTTTGGCCCGAAACCATTTCGCCACTACCGCGTTGCACCGGGCTTCAAATAGCAGAGCGCGCGGACCATGCCTATCGCAGGCGCTGGCCGCCCGCGCCTTGTAACCGTCATGGGCCACCGTTATGTTTCGCGCGGGGCTACGCAGAGGAGACGACTATGGGTTTACTCGACGTACTCAACGGCATGCAGAATGGCCCGCGCGGCCCGAGCCGGCCCAGCGCAAAAGATGACGGCGGCGGGATGTCGCCCTCACCATGGCGATCCTGGCGCTGCTGGCCTGGAAGGGCATCAAGCATTTCAGCGGCAACCAGACCGGCTCCGCGCCGCAACCGGCGCCTGCGCCCGGCAATGTGAACGCCGGCATGCCCGGCGGCGGCATGGGCAGCGGCGGACTGAGCGACATGCTCAAGGGCGGCTTGGGCGGCCTTCTGGCGGTGGCGCGGCCGGCAGCATCCTGAGCGGCGGCCTCGGCGACCTGCTGAATCAATTCCAGCAGAAGGGACTTGGCGATCAGGCCGACTCCTGGGTCAGCAACGGTCCCAACAAGCAGATCGCGCCCGGCGATCTCGCCAACGCGCTCGGCGCCGACCAGATCGATCAGCTATCGGCGCAGAGCGGCCTGTCCCGCGACGATTTGCTGCAAGGCCTCAGCCAGTATTTGCCCGACGTCGTCAATCATTTGACGCCGGATGGACGGCTGCCCAACGAGAACGAGTTGTCGGAACGGATTTGACGCCGCGTCATAGCGTTTTCGAGCGAAGTGGATACCGGTTCGCGTGAAGAAAACGCGTCAAACAAGAACCTAACGCGGCGGTCCGCGCCGCTCTGCTTCATCATCGACGCATCGGAGAAGGACAGCCATGAGCGGCATCATCTGGATCATCGCCGTCGGCTTTGTCGCCGGCATCATCGCGCGTATCCTTTCGCCAGGCCAGAACAACCCGACCGGCTTCATCCTGACCACGGTGCTCGGCATCGCCGGCGCGTTTCTGGCGACCTTCATTGGCCAGGCGATGGGCTATTACGGCCCCGAACAGGGCGCCGGCTTCATCACCGCCACCATCGGCGCGCTGATAGTGCTGTTCATCTGGAACCGGCTGGTGGCGAGGGGAATGATTTCCGATCCGGGTAACAGGTGACGGCGCTCCGTCGTCGCTGCGTAGGGTGGGCAAAGGCGCCCTTGCGCCGTGCCCACCATTTTTCTTGCGGTGCTGATGGTGGGCACGCTTCGCTTTGCCCACCCTACAATCTTGCAATGATGTCCGCGCGTCAGAGAACCAGATGCATCCCCGCATCCATGCGGACGAACTCGCCGGTCATGTTGCTCGATGCCGGCGAGGCGAGGAAGCACACCAGTTGCGCGATGTCTTCGGCCGTCGAGGCGACCTTCAGCGGCACCTTCGCCACCACGGCGTCGCGCACCGCCTTGGCGCCGGCCTCGCCGCGGCCCTTGGTGAACCAGGGCGTATCGATATAGCCGGGGCACACCGTGTTGACGCGGATCAACGGCGCCAGCGCGCGCGCCAGCGATTGCGTCATGGTGTTGAGCGCGCCCTTGCTGGCGGCATAGGCGACCGAGGAGCCGCCGCCGGAGATGCCGGCGACCGACGACACGTTGACCACGGCGGACGGCAGGCCTGAGGCCTTCGCGCCGGCCTCGAGCTGCGCGCGCGCCGCGCGGATCATCTGGAACGGGCCGATCGTGTTGACGGCGTAGATGCGCTGAAAATCCTCAGCCGAAAGCCCGTCGAGATCGTGATGCGCCACATGTTTGGTGGTGCCGGCATTGTTGACCAGCACATCGAGACGGCCCCACGGCGCAGCGGCAGCCGCAATCTTCCTGCAATCCTCGTCGCGCGATACGTCGCCCTGCACCACCACGACTTCGGCGCCGGCGCTGCGGCAGAGATCGGCGGTCGCTTCAGCTTCCGCCTTGCTGTTGGAATAGTTGACGACGATGCGCGCGCCGCCCTTTGCCAGAATGGCGGCGGTAGCGGCCCCGAGGCCCGAGGCAGAACCGGTGACAATCGCGCACAAACCATCCTTCGACATCCGCATTTCCTCTTGTTGCTTTTGGCTGGGTTTCGAACCGCCCGTGGACAGGCTTCACGGCTACCATATCCCGCGATGAACGGCGTGCAAATCCGCGAAATCCGTTGCGCGGAATTTATTCTTTGCCTGATGGCCTTCATGCCACCGCCACATGCCGCCCTGCGGACAGCGCTTGTCACGGCTATGGCTTTTGCCCATCATAAAGCGCAAGAAAAGACCGCAGCCGACCCCAGCATATCAGTTGGGATTGGCATGCCAATTTCAAATCGGGGAACGCTGTGGCGGAGAGTGAGAACATCGTTGCCGAGACCGCGGAGAAAATCTTCGCCGATCTCGCCGACGCCCAAACCATCAATCGCGATAACAAAGGCGCGTGGAAAGCGCCGCTCTGGCAGGCGCTGACGGACGCCGGCCTGCCGCTGTCGTGGGTGGACGAAGATTGCGGCGGTTCGGGCGCCTCGCTCGCCGAAGGCTTTAGCGTGCTCAGCGCCGCCGGACGTTTTGCGGTCGCGGTGCCGCTGGCAGAGACCATGCTGGCCGGCTGGCTGCTGGCGCAGGCCAGGATCGCTTCGCCCGACGGCGAAATGACGGTGGTGCCCGCGAGCCCGAAGGACCGGATCGCCGTCAACGCCGATGGCAGCCTGTCGGGCAAGGCTCGCGGCGTGCCGTTTGCCAAGGCGGCAAAGCACGTTGCCGTGCTCGCAAGCGATGCGAAGGGCAGCCTCTCCATCGCGCTGGTCGACGCCGGCAAGTGCCGGATCGAGACCGGGCTCAATCTCGGTGGCGACCATTCGGACGCCGTAACGCTGGACAAGGTCCAGCCGGTCACGATCAAGCCGGCGCCGCAAGGCTTCGACCAGACCCGGCTGATGCTGATGGGCGGCGTCGCGCGATCCCTGCAGATCGCGGGCGCGCTGGAATCGATGCTGGAAATTTCCGTGCGCTATTCCAACGAGCGCGTCGCCTTCGAGAAGAAGATTTCAAAATTCCAGGCGGTGCAGCACAATCTGGCGCGGCTCGCCGGCGAGTCGGCGGCGGCGCTGGCCGCGGCGACCTCCGCCGCGGACGCCATCGCCAACGCCACCTCGTTCAATGACGAAGTGTTCCTCGAAGCGGTGGCGGCAAAGATCTGCTGTGCGGAAGCCGCGGAGAAAGGCGGCGCCATCGCCCATCAGGTGCACGGCGCGATCGGCTTCACCATCGAGCACATCCTGCATCGCTATTCGCTGCGCGCGCTGGCCTGGCGCGACGATTTCGGCTCGGAAAGCTACTGGGCGGTCGAGCTCGGCAAGCTGGTAGCCAGCCGTGGCGCCGACGAATTGTGGCCGCTGGTGGCCTCGCGCTGACAATCAACACCGATCTGCCTGCATAGAAGTCGAGACATTAAATGACCGCAGCCCTCCGTTTCGATCCGATCCGCCTTCCGAGCGAATGCGAGCAGTTGCGCAAGGAAGTGCGCGCCTTCCTCGCGGAGGAAATCGCCGCCGGCACCTTCGATCCGCACAAGCCGAACCGCGAAGACACCGACGTGCCGGAATTTTCCCGAAAAGTCGGTGCGCGCGGCTGGCTCGGCATGACCTGGCCGAAGAAATATGGCGGCCACGAGCGCTCGTTCCTCGAGCGTTATGTGGTGACCGAGGAAATGCGCGTGGCGAACGCGCCGACGCGGCGCTTCTTCGTCGCCGACCGCCAGAGCGGCCCGGTGCTCTTGAAATACGCGCCCGAGAACATCAAGATGGACATCCTGCCGCGCATCTGCCGCGGCGAGGTCTGCTTCGCGATTGGCATGAGCGAGCCGAATTCCGGCTCCGACCTGTTCGCGGCGAAGACGCGTGCGACCAAGACCGACGGCGGCTATCTGATCAACGGCACCAAGATCTGGACCTCCTCGGCCCACATCGCCGACTACATGATCGCGATCTTCCGGACCTCGCCGCCGACCAAGGAGAACCGCCGTCATGGCCTGACGCAATTTCTGGTCAAGATGAAGCAGCCGGGCATCCAGGTGAATCCGATCGGCCAAATCACCGGGCAGTATGAATTCAACGAGGTTGTTTTCACCGACCACTTCATTCCCGACGACCACGTGCTCGGCGAAATCGACGGTGCCTGGAAGCAGGCGACTTCGGAGCTTGCCTATGAGCGAAGCGGGCCCGAACGCTTTCTCGAAACCTATTACGTGCTGACCGAACTGGTCCGCGCCGTCGGCAACAACCCGGACACCCGCAGCGCCGAGGGCATCGGCCGGCTGGTGGCGCAGGTCCACACCATGCGACGCATGTCGGTTTCGGTGGCGGGCATGCTGCAGGCCGGCAAGGAGCCGGTGGTGGAAGCTTCCATCGTGAAAGACATCGGCACGGTGTGGGAGCAACAGCTGCCGCACCGCGTGCGCGAGCTCGCCGCCTTCGTCGAGGAAACCGCCACCAACCGCGAGACGCTGGAACAGCAACTGTCGTTCGCGATCAAGACCGCGCCCAAGCTGACGATCCAGGGCGGCACCACCGAAGTGCTGCGCGGCATCATCGCCCGCGGGCTTGGCTTGCGCTAATTCAACGAGGAAACCCAATGACCAAGTACACGGATATCGGCGTCGAGAGGCACGACCATGTCGGCCTGATTGAAATCCGAAAGCCCCCGCTGAACTTCTTCGACGTCTCCTTGATCAACCAGATCGCGGATGCGCTGGAAGAATTCGACAACGACATCGAAATCCGCGCCTCGGTGCTTGCAGCGCAAGGCAAGGCGTTCTGCGCCGGCGCTGATTTTTCCGATCCGAAGCGGCAGGAGCAGGAAGCCAGCGCGCAAAACGATCCAGCGGCTAACCTGCCGATCAACCATCTCTACGTCCAGGCCGTGCGCATCTTCCGCAACAAGAAGCCGGTCGTCGCCGCCATCCATGGCGCAGCCATCGGCGGCGGCCTCGGGCTTGCCGTCTCCGCGGATTTCCGCGTCACCTGCCCTGAAGCGCGCTTCGCCGCCAATTTTACAAAACTCGGCTTCCATCCCGGCTTCGGCCTGACCGCGACGCTTCCCGAACTGGTCGGCAGGAACAATGCGGAGCTGATTTTCTACACCAGCCGCCGCGTCACCGGCGAGGAAGCCACAAGGATGGGCCTCGCCAATCTCTGCGTGCCGCAGGATCAGGTGCGCGCCGAGGCGATGAAGCTTGCCGCAGAGATCGCCGAGTGCTCGCCACTCGGCCTGATCTCGACCCGCGCCACCATGCGTGCCGGCCTCGCCGACCGCGTCATGGCCGCCACCAACCACGAACTCGCCGAGCAGACCAAACTCCGCGCGACGGAGGATTTCAAGGAAGGCGTCAAGGCCACGGCAGAGCGCCGCGCGGCTAATTTCAAGGGAAGGTAGGATCGCGCCGAACGTCACTGCGTGGGATGGGCAACGCAAAGCGTGCCCACCATCGCGCGGCGCGCACGATGATGGATGGTGGGCACGTCGCTTACGCTCCTTTGCCCACCCTACGGCAGTGTGCCGTCACGCCATCAGCCGGAACGTCACCCCGCACAGATCGAACGAATCGCCCGACACCTGGCAGCCCTTCGCCTTGGCCGCATCGCGCACTTTCGCGACGTCAGCGACCTTGAACGTCAGCCCGCTCATCAGATCGCTCGCGCCCTTGACGAAACGGAGGCTGGCATTGGGCAATTTCAACTCAGGCTCGCCGCTTGCATTCCTGGTGACGGTAATCCCCGTGATCTTCCCCCAGTGCTCGGCCAGCCCTTGCGGATCCGGGCTCTGCATCTCGACATCAGTCAAAGCGAGCGTCACATCTTTCCGGATCGCCTTCTGCCAATCCGGTCCCGCCGGCGGATAGGGCCCCAGCACATCGTCGCTGCCTGTGGTGTGATTGAATTCGATGAAGGCGGCGCGGCAATCGCGCGGGTGCAGTTGCACGCCGTGATAGGGCGCATGCGTGATCACGTTCGCCGTCCGCACGCCGATCGCGTTGGCGTGTTTGCCGCGTGCGTCGGGATTGTCGCAGCAGAAGATCGCCATGTAGCCGCCGCGGCCGCCGGTCTTGTCGAGAAAGCGTCCCGCCGCGGTCCCCGGCTGGATCGGCGCCACCACCTCCAGCAAAATGGTGTCGACCGGCAGCAGCGCATTCTCCAGCCCATATTTGGCGACGTTGCCGTCGCGGTAGCAGACGTTGAGGCCCATGATTTCGGAAATATCCGAGATCACCGGCTCTAGATGCGGCGCTACCAGGCAGATCTGCCGCAGCCTGAGATATTCGGCCATATCAATGCCCCTGAAATACCGGCTTGCGCTTCTCGACAAAGGCCTTCGCCGCTTCCTTGTGGTCGGCGGTGTCGCCCGAGCGCGAATGGTGGATGGCTTCGGCGTCGAAGCAGGCTTCCAGCGACATCGTCTCGGCGTTGTTGATGTTGCGCTTGATGTAGCCCAGCGTCACCGACGGCCCCTGCGCCAGCGACATCGCAAGATCATGCGCCTCGGCGTCGATGTCGGCGTCCGGCACCACTTTCGTCACCATGCCGAGATTGTACGCTTCCGGCGCCGACAGCACCGGCGACATCAAATAAAGCTCACGCGCCTTGGCGCTGCCGAGCATCTGGGTGAGGAAATAGGTGCCGCCGTAATCGCCTGACAATCCGACCTTGGCGAAAGCCGTGGTGATCTTGCAGGACGCGCTGGCAACACGCAGGTCGCAGGACAGCGCGATCGAAAGTCCGGCACCGGCGGCTGCGCCATCGAGTTGCGCGACCACGGGCTTCGGCATCTGATGCAGGATGCGCGACACTTCCATGCCGCGGCGCAGATTGGCCATCTTGGCCTCGAAGCCGAGCGGCGCCCGGCCCTCCGCCATCGACTTGACGTCGCCGCCGACGCAGAACGTGCCGCCGGCGCCCTTCAAGAGCACCGCGCGCACCTCGTGATCCTCCGCCGCGCGCCGCGCCGCCTCCACCAGCCCGCGCGTCATGTCCGGGTTGAGCGCGTTGCGCCGGTCGGGGCGGTTCATTGTGATGGTGAGCAAGCCCTGTTCGAGTTTTGGAGGACCATTTCGTTTGCGCTCATGTGTCGTGCTTTCGTTGTTGTTGGTTGAGACGAATTTGTAGGGTGGGCAAAGGCGCGCTTGCGCCGTGCCCACCAACTATTCCGCTGCAATGGTGGGCACGCTACGCTTTGCCCACCCTACGAAGATGCGAATCTATTTCTTCACAAGCGGGCAGCGCGAGGCTTCCAGCGGCTGGAACGCTTCGCCGCCGGGAATCGTCGCCACGAGCTTGTAATAGTCCCAGCGCGCCTTCGATTCCTGTGGCTTCTTGACCTCGAACAGATACATGTCGTGCACCATGCGGCCATCGTCTCGAATCTTGCCGTTCCTGGCGAACATGTCGTTGACCGGCGTCTCCTTCATGACCTTCATGACCGCGGCGGCGTCCGTGGTGCCCGCGGCCTTCACGGCTTTCAGGTAATGGCCGACGGAAGAGTAGACGCTGGCCTGCGCCGCGGTCGGCGGCCGCTTGACGCGCTCCTGGAAGCGTTTTGAGAACGCGCGCGTATCGTCGTTGAGGTCCCAGTAGAACGCCTCCGCCAGCAACAGGCCCTGCGCGGTCTCCAGCCCAACGCTGTCGATGTCGGTCACGAAGGCGAGCAGCGGCGACAGCTTCTGGCCGCCGCTCCTGGTCAGCCCGAATTCCGCCGCCTGCTTGATCGCGTTGATGGTATCGCCACCGGCATTCGCAAGGCCCACGACCTTGGCCTTCGAGCTCTGCGCCTGCAGCAGGAACGAGGAGAAGTCCGACGTGTTGAGCGGATGCTTGACGCCGCCGAGCACCTTGCCGCCGGCCTTCTTCACCACATTGGTGGTGTCCTTTTCCAAATCCTGGCCGAACGCATAGTCGGCGGTGAGAAAGAACCAGGTCTCAAAACCTGATTTGACGGTGGCGAGCCCGGTGACGTTGGCCTGCGCGAAAGTGTCGTAGGCGTAATGCACGGTGTAGGGGCCGCAGGCCTCGTTGCTCAGGCGGATCGAGGCCGGGCCGCTATACATCACGATCTTGTTGCGCGCTTTCGCAATCTCGCCGGCAGCCAGCGCGGTCGCGGACGCCGCCACGTCGTACAGCATCTCGACGCCCTGGTTGTCGAGCATGTCGCGCGCGATGCTGGCGGCAAGGTCGGCCTTGTTGAGATGGTCGGCCGCGACGATCTCGACCTTGCGTCCCAGCACCTCGCCGCCAAAATCCTCCACCGCCATCTTCGCGGCCGTCTCCGAGCCTGGCCCGGTGATATCGGCGTAAAGCCCGGACATGTCGAGAATGCCGCCGAGCTTGAGCGACGGCTTGCTCTGCGCCAGCGCCGCCGTCGCCGACATCGCCAGTACCGCGGCGACAATGCCTGTTGTTGCTCTCTTCACGGAGGCCTCCCTGTTCACGCGCCACATTGCCTGCGGCTTTGAATTTTGCTCGCCGCGATCATGCCGCATGGCATCCATAGCGGCAAGGCGCTGACGTTTTCCGTTAAACGGAATGACTAACCAGGCGACCCGCAGGATGGGTGGGCCACCTATCCACGCTTGAGCAAGGCTTCCGCTTCTTCGATTTCGGGCAGATCCCGCTCCGTGTCGAAATCAGCAAGAACTGGTGCGAGCATCTCGGGTATTGCTTCCGCTCGCCCGTTTGCACGGTAGAGGCGCGCAAGTCCAATTGCGCTGCGCAGCTCGAAAGTCTTCGTTTGTTGGGTTCGGGCGATTTCCAGAGCTCTGCGGAACGTGTCTTCGGCCACGGAAACATTCGGCGGACCAAGGCGCAACAAAAGCTCACCCTGGCTGCGATGGAGTTCGGCATCGAGCCAATGCTGGCCGGATTTCTCCGTTGAGGAGATCAACTCGCGCAAAATTTCTAGCCCGGTCTCAGTTTGCCCGGCTTCCGCATTCGCCGCGGCAACCTGCATCCCCCAAAATGGTTCGCAGAGGTAGCAGTCGTTTTCGTGAAGCAGTGTCCAGCCCCGTTGCATTTCCGAAAGCCCACCCATCCGGTCGCCGGCGCGCCACTTTGCCAGGCCGTTCAGGTAGCTGCCGGCAGCTATATATAACGGCATCGTATGCTCGCGCGCGAGAGCGAGAGCCAGAATCGTCTCTGTTTCCTGCAACATGCCTCCGCACAGTCCATCGAAGACCGCCTTGTGAACGAGCGCATTGGCTTGAGAAAGCGCCGGCCTATCTCCGGTGGCGCGCACCGCTTCGGCGGCGAGCCGGCGCGATCGATCAATCGTACCGAGCGGCCAAAGCACCAGGGCAAGAAACCTCTTGATGACGAAAGGCAGGTCCAGCGCCGATGCCTTGAAGGTCGCCGGATCAGGCTCAGCCTCATAGATCGCAAGCGCGCGCTCGAGATGCAGTCGCGCGTTCAGGTAATCGCCGCCGAACCAACAGGTTACCCCGGCTGTCGAGTGTGCGACGACCGCGGCCACCGGCGATTCCGGTCGCTGCCTGGCGACGCCCATGACTGCCTCCGTCAACTCCCGCATCGGCGCAATCTCGCCATGGGTCAGGCAGGCGTTGAACAGGCCCGAATGGATCGGCGCCAGTTCGACCGGGTCATTGATGTCGGCTGCGAACTGTCGCGCGCGCTTCCATGCGGCCACCGTTTCGGGGGCGCTGTGGCCAAGGCTGCCCCGCAGCGCGCGGCCATATGCGATTTGAAGCTGCAGCCGGTTCATGCTCCGGCCCGGCTCATCGGGCAGCGCATCGGCAATGGCGACAGCCTTGCCGAGATGTGCGATTGCCTCGGTATAGGCCGAGCGTTTCAGCGCCTGCTGACCGGCCTTGCGCCACCACTCGAAGGCTACCACGCCCAGCCCCGCTTCAGTGAAGTGATATGCCACGACTTCCGGCTCGGTCTCGGCGATCACCGGAAACTGATCGCGTAGGACATCGCCAATGTGCTTATGGAGCAATTGCCGGCGGCTCTTCAGCAGGCTCTCGTAAGCCGCTTCCTGAACCAGCGCATGCTTGAAGCTATAGTTCGCTTCCGGCGGTGTCCCGCGGCGCGATAGCAGTTCGGCCTCTTCGAGCTGACCCAGCGCGGCGCTCAGCGTCAGATCATCGCGCCCCGCCACACTTCGCAACAGCCTGTATGAGAAGTCGCGGCCAATGGCAGCGCCTATCTGTGCCACTTCCTTGACTGGGGCCAGCCGGTCAAGGCGTGCCATCAGCGAGTCCTGCAATGTCGCGGGGATGGCGAGCGGCGGGAGCGGACTATCGAGGCGATAGCGTCCGGCATCTTCCACGAGCAGTCCGGACTCCAGCACCATCTTGGTCAGTTCCTCGACAAACAGCGGGATACCATCCGTCCTGTCGATGATCTGCGTCATCATTTCGCCTGGCAGATGCCGGCCGACGGTCACCTGCTCGACCAGAGCGCGCGTGTCCTGCCGATCAAGGCGATCGAGCCGCAACAAGCTGACGTTGGCAAGACCCGCCCAAGGCGGTTCGAACTCGGGCCGGAAGGTCATGAGCGCGAGGATTGGCAACCCTCTCACCCGGTCGACTGCGAGATCAAACAGCTCAAGCGTCGTAGCGTCGGCCCAATGCATGTCCTCGCAGACAATCAGCACAGGTTGCTGCCGGGCCAACCCCTCAAGCTGATCGAGCAGGGTGGCGAACGTCTGTCGCCGCTGCTGCACTGGATTCAAACCGAGCGGCGGATAGCGCTCGCCGGTTGGGATCGAAAGAAGCGCGGCGATCAACGGCGCCGCGTTGGCCACCTGTCGCGTTCCGAGTGCAAGCATTGCCTCGAGCTTGTCGAGCTTTTGCCCGATCGTATCCTGTGGCTCTATGCCAGCAGCGCGCTCGAGTTGAGCAATGAAGGGATGCAGCGCACTGTTCGTGTGGTAGGGCGAGCACTGATACCTCACCCGGCGGTGCGCCCCTAGCCTGAGGCTCTCTGAGAGCGTTGCGACAAAGCGCGATTTGCCGATGCCGGCCTCGCCGGAAATCATCATCACCTGGCCTTGGCCCTGCCACGCCAGCTGCTGGCGCGAAAGCGCGAATTCGATTTCTGCCTTGCGGCCGACAAAGCCAATGGATCGCGCGGTACGCACCGCCTCGAAGCGGCTCTCCGATGCAGCTCTACCTTCGACGGCCCAGACTGCGATGGGTTCGGCAATGCCCTTGACCTCTCGGAGGCCGAGGTTGCGAAAAATGAATAGATCGCCAAGCAGCTCGCGCGTCGAAGCAGCAACGACGACCGCTCCCGGCTCTGCCAGGCCCTGGAGCCGGGCAGCGACATTCGGTGTATCGCCGACCATCGCCTGTTGCTCTGACGCGCCTCCGCTGATGAGGTCGCCTACCACCACCAGCCCGGTCGCGATCGCGATCCGCACTTCGACCCGTTCCGCGCGCGTTTCAAGCGGTCCTACTGCGGCGATGATGTCGAGCCCCGCTCGCACGGCGCGCTCCGCGTCATCCTCGTGCGCGCGGGGATAGCCGAAATAGGCGAGTATCCCGTCGCCCACAAACCGGGCGAGACTGCCGTCGTAAGTAGCAATCACCCTCGCGCAGGCGGCGCGATAGGCGCGGATCACCTCCCACATGTCTTCGGGATCCAGGCGAGCCGAGAGCGCAGTCGAGCCTACCAGATCGCAGAACATGACGGTGAGGTGGCGTCGCTCGGCATCGCGCTGAAGCGCCGGCTCGGCGACCAGTTCGCCTTGATCGAGTTCGGCGATCGCGCGCAGCATTTTACGTCGATGGCCGAGCAGGACACCGAGCCTGTCGAAGTCCTGGTCCGTCAGTTCTGGAAGGACACCAAGATCGATCCCGTTCTCGGCAAAACGCAGCGCGTATTGTCCAAGCCCAAGCTTCTCGAGCCAATCTGAAATCTGCTGCATTGGCTCCACCGGAATATGTGGTTGACAGCAGGCCGCATGTTGGGCCACGGCGACAAAAACTTATCCCAATGCCCCTCGGATGGCACGCCTTGATGCAGCAATTAGCTCTCTATTTCTTGCAAAAGCGGTGCTCGGCTACGGTGCTCGCTACCAAGCAGCGCACGACATGATGACAACAACTGGATTTTGATGCGCGCGCGATTTGCATCAAGCCGCGTTGCTCAACCAGGGCGTACAGGATGGGTAGCTACATAGCGCACTACCCCAACAGCCCTTTCCCCGGCACATGATTGAGCTCGAGCCGGATGCCATCGGGATCTTCGAACAAGATCGAATAATATCCCGGCGCCCACTGATCCTCGCGCGGCGCACGGATGATCTTTGCGCCGAGCGTCTGGAGAAAACTGTGCAGCTCATCGACGTCGGCGCGCTCGCGGGCGCGAAAGCAGAGGTGATGCAGACCGACACGCTGCTGCTCGAATGCCGCGCCTTCATGTTCGGCCGACGGCGCGCTGATGCCGACCGCGGTGCGGCCGCCGACGCAGTAGTACGTGGTCTCGGTGTCGATCACAGGCTTCAGGCCGAGGAACGGCAGCAACCTGCGATAAAATCGCGGGACCGTTCGTAATTCGAGGCGGTGAGAAAAATATGTGCGATGCCGTTGACTTCCATTGTCTTCCCCTGCGTGGCAATCTCAGGTAGTAACGCCGTTGCGATCGAGCATACAGGAACAAGCGGGGCAGAGAGCAGCGTTATGATCCGTCCGGCATTGCGTTGCAGCGCTGCGCTTCCGGCATTCGCCATGTCGTTTCTCGTGCCGGCGTGCATCGGCCCGGCCGATGCCGCCGATTGCGCGCTCGAACCGCAGGGCGAAGGACGCGTCGCCGCGGTGGTCGATGCGCGCAGCTTTCGCCTCGAAGACGGCCGCGAGGTCCGCCTCGCCGGCATCGAGCGCGGTGGAACCGACAGGGCCAGCGGCAGAGCCGCATTGTCCGCGATCGCAGGCGGCCGCGACGTGACGCTGCACGGCGAGGACGACACGCCGGATCGCTACGGCCGCCAGGGCGCCTTTGTGTTCGTGACCGGTTCGGAACACTCGGTGCAAAGCGAGCTGCTGCGCCGCGGCGAGGCGCTGTTTTCGGCCGATTCAGCCGACAAAAATTGCGCTGCAGCACTGGCCGCCGCCGAGGGCGCGGCACGCGATGCTAAATTGGGCATTTGGGCTGAAACCTCGGCCATAAAAAACACGGAAAGTCCGGGCGATATTCTGGCCGCGATTGGGCAGTTTGCGGTAGTCGAAGGCAGAGTTCTGTCCGTTCGGCAGGCGGGGGCAATGACCTACCTGAATTTCGGGCGGAACTGGACACGGGACTTTGCTGCGACTATTTCAAGGCGCGTCATTCCGGTGTTTGAGGGCGCCGGCCTTGGACCTAAGTTGCTCGAAAATCGACGGATTCGTGTCCGCGGCGTTGTCTCGTCGCGGGGAGGACCACGGATCGAACTGCTCCGGGTGGGGCAAATTGAGGTGCTGGGCGGGAAATAGCGCTTGATCCGAGGGCTGGGCACCGGTTTTCGTTTGGATCACGCGCAAAAAGGGATGAGATCGACGATCCCGATCGGATCGTGGGTCCAGTGGCTGATTTGACGCATCGTGCAGAACGGCGCGAAGGAAACACGGGCTGCCGCCTCCTGGCTGCGCCGGCGCTGCTGTGCGCCGCGCTCACGCTTTCTTCCTGTGGAAATCTCGGAAAACTCGAAACCGCCGCGCCGACGGTGGCGGCGCCGAAGCCGAGCCGCGCCGTCGCGCAGACGCCCGCCAGCGAGCGCGAACATGAGCGGATTCTCGCCTCCTATGGCGGCGCCTATGACGATCCGAAACTCGCGACCCTGATCGGCAAAACGGTCGACCGGCTGGTCGCGGCCTCCGACCGTCCCGAGCAGGCCTACCGGGTGACCATCCTCAATTCCGGCGCGGTCAACGCCTTCGCGCTGCCGACCGGCCAGCTCTATGTGACGCGCGGCCTGGTGGCGCTCGCCAGCGACACCTCCGAATTGTCCTCGGTGCTGAGCCACGAGATGGCGCATGTCATCGCAAAGCACGCCTCGATCCGGGAAGACCAGGCGCGGCAGGCTGCGGTGGTGACCCGTGTCGTCACCGACATGAGCAACGACCCCGATCTGACGGCGCTGGCGCTGGCGAAAACGAAACTGACGATGGCGAGCTTCTCGCGCGCACAGGAATTCGAGGCCGATGGCATCGGCGTCGGCATTGCGGCCCGTGCCCGTTTCGATCCCTATGGCGCGGCGCGCTTCCTCGCCGCGATGGAACGCAACGCGGCGCTGAAGGCGGGCAAGACCTCGCTCGATCCCCGCGCGCAGGATTTCCTGTCCTCGCATCCGGCGACGCCCGAGCGCGTGCAGAACGCGCAGGCCAGCGCCCGGCAATACACCTCGCCGCAGAGCGCCGAGCGCGACCGCGAGACCTATCTCGCCGCGATCGACAACATCGTCTATGGCGAGGACCCCAGCGAAGGTTTTGTGCGCGGCCGGCGCTTCCTGCATCCGAAGCTCGGCTTCACCTTCGCTGCGCCCGATACCTTCACGCTCGATAACACCGCGCAGGCCGTGATCGGCGTGCGCGAGGGCGGCACGCAGGCGATGCGTTTCGACGTGGTGCGCGTGCCGGCCGAACAGTCGCTGTCCGATTATCTCAATTCCGGCTGGATGGAAGGCGTTGACAAGGGCTCGACCGAAGACCTCATGATCAACGGTTTCCCGGTGGCGGCAGCCTCGGCGAATGGCGATCAGTGGCAGTTCAAGGTCTATGCGCTGCGCTACGGCAGCGACGTCTACCGCTTCATCTTCGCCGCCAAGCAGCGCAACACCGAGAGCGAGCGTAATGCGCGCGAGACCGTGAATTCGTTCCGCCGCCTGACGCTGGAAGAAATCCAGGCCGCGCGTCCCTTGCGCATCAAGGTCATCACCGTGCAGCCCGGCGATACCGTGGAATCCCTCGCCCACCGCATGACCGGTGTCGATCGCCCCGCCGAGCGCTTCCGCATCCTCAACGGCCTCGACCAGCACGCCCAGGTCAAGCCAAGGGATCGAGTGAAGATCGTGGTGGATTGAGGCGGGGCACTCGCAAACGCAATTGCTGGCCTGGAGCTTCCCCAAACTACGGTTGCTTCCGAAGCTGCTGCGTCTGACCTCTCAGCGTCTCCGAAGGACTTTCCCCAAAGTACGCGCGGTACGTGACCGAGAACCGGCCCATATGGGTGAACCCCGTGCTCATGGCAATGTCGGTGACATTCGCTTCCGGGTCGGCCCGCAGCAAGGCTTGGCGAACTTGCCTCAAGCGGGCGTTCCGTAGGTACCGCATCGGCGAGACGCCCTTGAAATCCCTGAAGTGCATAAAGAGCGTTCGGCCCGCAACCCCGGTCGCCGTAACGAGGTCGGCCATTGTGACTGCCTGGTCGAGATGGGCTTCGATATAGTCGACCGCGCGCCTCACGTCACGCGGCGCAATCGGCCTCTCGAGGCGTCGCAGCGCTTCGCTGTAATTGTGCGGGTGCGACAGCAGCAGTGCGGTAACAATGAACTGCTCGAATTTGCTCATCGTTGTCGGGCTCCAGAGCACCGATCCCTCCTGTTCCAGGTCCGCGACGGCCATCAGCACGTAGCGTGCCAGGCTGCGGCCATACCCGGCGGCGAGGTCGATGGTAGGCGCAAAGTCGAGGGAGCGGTTGGTGGCTCGCCGAGTAGGGCGGCAAGCTGACCTGTAAGGCTGGATTTGGTCAAAGACAGTTGGATGCGGCTGCTATCGGCCTCCGATACCAGCCGACAACTCTCGCGCATCGGCGAGATGATCGTGGCGAGGTTCGGATTGCAAACGATGTTGTCACGGCCAATGGTGGCTTCCAGTTGCCCGCGAAGCGGCAGGTGGATCCAGGTGTCCGTGCGGGCGGGACTCGGAGACAGGACGATCGATGCGCCGCCGTACTGCACGTAACCCATATAGAGGCCCGGCATGTAAACGCCGTTGAGGCGCGCATCGAGCCGGCCGGCCTGCCGCCCTGCGATGTCGAAGCGGTAGCCTTTCGCGCGCAGGAATGCACCGGTCTCTTCCACATTGCGGCTGCGGAAGATCGGCAGCTGCTCCAGAAGCGGCGCTGTGCCAGGCTGCATGCTCGCCTCCGTGTTGATCGATCATACCATGCGTGCCGAGGTATGGGTACCGGGGCAGATAATGGCCCGATCGTTCTTGCAGTTTTTGGATAGTGATCGTTGGCGGTTGCCGGAGGGCGATTGCCACGTTTTACGCGGTTTCCGGATAGGCCCTCGCGGCAATCGGATATCTGGCACCCAAATGCGCCAGTTAAGCTTCGCGCCCAACAGGCGGCGCCTGTCGATCGGGTGGCCCATCAACGAGGGAAGTGTCGTGACTGCAGGGCATATTCACAGAATGGCTCGTCGCCAATTTCTGGGTGAATCGGCTGCAGCGGCTCTGGCGGCAGCGGCGTGCGTGTCTTCGCTGCGACCGACAAGGGCAGCCGTCCCTACGATATCGGTCCACCAATCAGGCAGCCTCGAGACTCTGGTCGTAAGCGACGGCCATTTCTTCCTTCCAGCGGGCTTCCTCGTGACGCCGGACTCTCCGCCCGCCGAGCGCGAAGCCGCCCTGAACGCAGCCGGACAAACCGCCGACCAGCTCCAGCTCGTGAACACTGTCGCGGTGATCCGTAGCCGGTCCGATGTGGTCCTGGTCGACACGGGCACCGGCCCGCGCCATCAGCCCACGGCGGGAAAGCTTGCAGAGAACCTCAAAGCTGCCGGCATACCACCTGCGGCCGTGACCAAGATCGTGCTGACCCACGGCCATCCCGACCACCTCTGGGGCATCCTCGACGCGAATGACAAACCGATCTATCCGAATGCGAGCTATCTCGTTTCGGCCGTCGAATGGAACCTTTGGGCCGACCCGGATGTGATGCGAAGGTTGCCGGCAGTCCTGGCAACCAACGATCGCATCATCAATGGCGCCAGGAACCATTTTTCGCACGTCAAGGACAAGATGAGGACGGTACGGGATGGCGATGAGATTGTCAGTGGCGTGCAGGTCATCGATACGCCAGGGCATACGCAGGGCCACATCTCGATCGAAATCGCCGGTGGCGATGGTCTCGTCGTCGTTGCGGACGCGCTTACGCACGCTGTGATCTCGTTCCAGCATCCGTCGTGGCCGGTGCCAGTCGACCATGAGCCCGATCGCGGCATCTCGACCCGCCGACGCCTGCTTGATCGACTCGTCATTGACAAGCGTCGGCTGATCGGCGCTCACCTGCCATTCCCTGGCACCGGCTTCGTCGAGCGCAAGGATGGCGCCTATCGCTTCGTTCCGACTTGAAGCTCGCGCAAAGTCGAGTTGAGCATCATCGCTTTCGGGAGGCGCAGTGAGATGGCTGATCAATGGCTGTTCAAGAGCGAGACTTATGATAACTGCAACTGCGCTATGAATTGTGGTTGCCAGTTCAACCTGCCGAGTACTCACGGCTATTGTCAGTCGGCCTTCGTCGGCACCATCGTCGAAGGCCACTTCAACGATACGCCGCTCTCAGGCTTGAACTGGGCGGCGCTGTACAAGTGGCCCGGCGAAATCAAGAACGGCAACGGCCGGCGCCAGATCGTTGTCGACGAGCGTGCGGATGAGGCTCAACGAATCGCGCTTGAAACGATCATCTCAGGCGAGGCATGCGAACCATTGAGCAACCTTTTCGCCGTATTCGCGTCCACATGCTCGGAATTTTGCGAGACGTTGTTCCTGCCGATTGATCTCGATGCGGACTTGGAACTCAGAACCGCAAGGGTAGAGATACAAGGCGTCATGCGGAGCACCGGCAGGCCGAAGATCAACGAGTTTACTGGTCAACCATTCCACATTGCGCTGGCGCGTCCCAGTGGCAGTTTCGAGTTTACCTACGCAGAAATCGGGCTAGGTACCACGTCGGTCACAGGTGACGTGGAAATGGCGTTCGAAGATTCATGGGCGCACTTCTGTGTTCACCACTTCAATCAGGATGGCTTGGTCAGGGAAAGATCAAGGCTCACGGCATGGCTTGGGCACATGACCCCGCATTCCCGTGAATAACGCCAAGCGTTACCGTTCTGGAAGCATGTCTCCGGAGACACCTTGAACGTGAGCGGGCTCTCGCTCGAGAGTCTGCAATGGGTTCATTTGCGATATTGAGCAGGAACGACGTGTTGAGAAAGTTCGTACGATCTAAATCTACTGGGTAGTCACACGCGCGCGCCACCGCGATTCGAAACTATTGTCGTCATCGAGCATCCGCGCCTGCGCGTCCATAGGCTCGCTACGTTTCTCTGTAGCAACGCTGATGGGCGCCACATCGGCCTTGGCTTGCGCGGGCGCCGCTGCGGGCCACTTCAGCAAAGATTTCGAGATCACGGTCTTGCCGGCGTACCAGCATTTTCGCCCGTCGATCAGGCGCCAGGACCAATGCCCTTGCGCCTTTGATGGCGAAGCACTGCATTCCCTGATCTGCGCTTTAGCCTGCGCGGTCAGCATGCCAATCGGTACGAGCGCAGCAATGCAAACGGCGAAAAAGATAAGCCGTATCTGCATCTTCATCGGTCACTCCCCTGCGGTTAGTTGAGCGCGGGAGCAACTTCGCCCTCTATTCTGGTCATAAAGGTCGAAAATCTGGCTGAATTCCACGTCAAAGCCCTCAAAACGCCATCAGGGATGATCTCCGGTGGCCCCATCCAAAGGGCGCGGACACTGCCCGCCGCACGCACGCATTCGCCGACTTACTTTCCTGCGGCTTCGTGACCAAGCCTAGTCGGTAATCGCCCGCGCGCGCCACCGCACCTCGAAACTGTTGGCGTAGTCGAGCAGCCGCGCTTGCGCGTCGAGTGGATCGCTGCGCTTCTCCGTGGCGATGGTTACCGGCACTGGCGCTGTATCGGCTTTCGCTTGCACCGACGCCTTCGCGGGCCACTGCAACAGCGATTTCGAGATCATGGTCTTGCCGGCGTACCAGCATTTTCGTCCATCGATCAGGCGCCAGGACCAATACCCTTGCGCACTCGATGGCCGAGCGACACTGCATTCCATGGCCTTCGCATTTGCCACGCCGGTTGGCATGAGCGCAGCGATACAAGCGGCGAAAAAGACCAGCAGAATTTGCGTCTTCATCGAACACCCCCTGCGGTTCAAATAAATGTGGACAGGAGCCTCACTTTTAAATTTGGTCACAAATGGCCGAAAATTTGGCCACATTCCGGGCGAGTGGCGGCTCCATGGGTTGAGGGGAGGCGGCAACCATCTATTATTGCGAGTGCAGGCGAATTGTTCGTCGTCCGACTGCGTCAAGCGACCCCGAGATCAGGAGCAGATCCAGATGATCGCGACCGCAATCGGCAAGCCCAAACCAAATGCGCTGAGCGTGGCCAGGGCGAACTCGGAGAGCAGATTTGCTTGGGGTCGTACATCAGGTAACGACATGGCGTTACTCCTTGGAGCCCCCGCAAGCCCCGGATGAACAATGAAGACCGCCTTCAGGCCAAGCCTTGGCACCTCTTGGTAATGCCGGATGCTGAGCGGTTATGGTTAACAAGAGGTTAACCCCGCGAGCGTTGATGCTGCCGCAATGAGTTCGACCGTGTTGTCTCGTGCAGAGAGAAGGGAAGCGGCGCGAGGACGGGAAACTAGCGCAACCCAAACAAAAAGCCCGGTCTTGCGACCGGGCTTTTCGTTTCAATCCGGGAATTGGGATCCTTTCAGGCAGCCTCATCCGCCACGGCAGCGTCGTCGCCGTCGGCTTCGACATCGGCCTCGTCGGCTTCGCCGTCAGCTTCGGTTGTCTCCGCCTTGGCGCCGCGGCGCGGGCTCTTGGCGAGCTGGCTCTCGATTTCCTTGACCGCTTCGGTCTCCGTCGAATGCTGCACGACGGCGATCTCGCGCGACAGGCGATCGAGCGCTGCTTCATAAAGCTGGCGTTCGCTGTAGGACTGCTCGGGCTGCGATTCCGAACGGTAGAGGTCGCGGACCACTTCGGCGATCGCGACGATGTCGCCCGAATTGATCTTGGCTTCGTATTCCTGCGCCCGGCGCGACCACATGGTCCGCTTGACGCGCGCACGGCCCTTGAGCGTCTCCAGCGCCTTCTTGACCAGCGCCGGCTCGGACAGCTTGCGCATGCCGACATTGGCGACCTTGGCGGTCGGCACGCGGAGCGTCATCTTGTCCTTCATGAAATTGATCACGAACAGCTCGAGCTTGGCGCCCGCGATTTCCTGCTCCTCGATGGCCAGAATCTGGCCGACGCCGTGGGCGGGATAGACCACGAATTCGTTCGCCTTGAAGCCCTGACGCTGGGTCACGACCTTCTTCGGCTCCTCGACGCGCGGCGCGGCGGCGGCCGGCTTGACCGCAGCCTTCGGCGCAACGGCAGCCTTCGGGGGCGCAGCCTTCACAGCGGTCTTCACGGGAGCCTTGGCAGCAACTTTCGACGCAGTGGTCTTTGAACCCGTCGCTTTCGCGGCAGTCTTGGCAGTCTTTTCTGGCATTGCGCTTCTTTTGTTCTTTGAGGACTTTGTGGCCGCAACCTTCCTGGCGACCTTTACAGTCGCCTTGGCACGGCCCTTGGTTGCGCTGCGGCTGGCCGGAGCGGCTTTTCGTGGTCTTGGAAGCACTCTTTTTACGCGTTTTCTGTGACACAGCCTGCGCGCGGAACTGCCACGCCCCTGTTCGATGTTTTTACGGGAACCCACCGGGGCCACAAGCTACGCATGGCCAGGATCGGCTTATAATGTGCCCAATATAGCACATTTTCCGCAAAAATCAATGATTTACGCCGGGTTCCGGGCCTTTACGGGGCCGTTCCGCCATAAGTCCGCTAACAGGGTTAAATCCGCCAAGCTGGTTCGGTTCAGATTGGGGCCGAAAACAGGGCTCAGCGAGCCCTTAACTTACCCACTTATCCACAGCCTAGTCGCCGGCACCGGGCTCCTTGGAAAAATATTTATCGAACTTGCCCTCCACACCTTCGAATTCTTTCGCGTCCGTCGGCGCTTCCTTCTTCTGGGTGATGTTGGGCCAGCTCTTGGCGTACTCGGTGTTGACCTCGAGCCACTTCTCCAGCCCGGGCTCGGTGTCCGGCTTGATGGCGTCGGCGGGACATTCGGGTTCGCAGACGCCGCAGTCGATGCATTCGTCGGGATGGATAACCAGCATGTTCTCGCCCTCGTAGAAGCAGTCGACGGGGCAGACTTCAACGCAGTCGGTATATTTGCATTTGATGCAGGCTTCAGTGACGACGTAAGTCATCCAGGGCTCCGAACAAGGCTCCGAAACGGATCAGTTTTCCGGGGTTTGCGTAGCGCATGCGGTGCGCTGCCGCAAGGAAGCGGAAGACCGCAAACGGCCGTTTTTCAGGCGTGCCGCGAGCCCAATGCAGATAGTTATTGTTTGCCGTTCTGCAAATCATCATAGAGCACGCGCGCGGCCGCAGCGTCGCCCCGCCGCTCGGAAAATCCCACCACTTTGAGAAGGCGCACGCTGCGATCGAGCCCGATCGTCAAGACGTCGCCGATCTTCACCGAGTGGCCGGGCGCCGTTTCGCGCACGCCGTTGATGCGGACGTGACCGGCCTCGACGAGCGCGGCAGCGGAGGTGCGGGCCTTCACCACCCGCGCGTGCCACAGCCACTTGTCGAGACGCTGCCGCTCCAAATACCTGCTCGACTATTCCTTGCGATTGCCGGCGAGTTGTTCCTTCAGCGCCGCCAGTTTTGCGAACGGCAGGTGGGATCGACCGGACGGTCGCGGTCGCGCAGGCTCGCGCTGGTCGCCCATTGACGGTGCGAGGGGCCGCTGTCGCGCTTGTCGCGGCCGCCCTTGTCGCGTCCGCCGAAATCACGGCCGCCGCGCTCGCCCTTGTCGCGACCGCCACCTTTGTTGCGGTCGCTCTTGTTGCGATCGAACTTGTCGCGGCGGTTGTCATCGCGGCCCTTGCCCTCGACGCGCTCGCGGGGCGGACGGTCCTGACGCGCTTCAGCCGCCGGCGCACCCTCAGCCGCCGCCGGGGCAGCCGCCGCATCCGCCGGCGCGCCCTCGCGGGGCTTGCGAAACTCGTTGGGGCGGCGGCCGCGGCGATGGCGCTGCTCGCGCGGCGCGCCCTCGGCGCCCTCTCCGGCAGCGGCCTGCGCGCCTTCGGCCGGGCGGCCGTGATGGCGCTGGCGGTTGCGATCGTGATGCGGGCGGCGCTCGTCGGAACGGCCACCGGGCCGCCAGACTTCGACGAATTGCGGCTCGGCCGGCGCATCGGACTTGGCTTCCGCGGCAACGGTTTCCGCGGGAGCGGCCTCTGCGGCGGCGGCTTCAGCGGGAGCGGCTTCTGCGGCGGCTTCACTGGGAGCTTCGCTCGCGGTGGCGGGCTCAGCCGCAGCTTCCGCGGCGCTGATCGCTTCCGGCGCCTCCTGTTCAGGGGCGCGTCCGCGATCGCGGCTTCCGCCGGCGTGGTCTCGGCGGGTGCAATCTCTTCGGTCGCTTCCGTCACGGGCGTGACATTCGGCAGCAATGAAGCCGATGACACGGGCTCGCTGGTATCAGGCACTTCGGCGACAACTTCTGCCGCCGGCCTCTCTGCCGCTGTCTCGGCGCTCGCCTTGACCGGCGGCGCCTCGGTGGAGACGGTCTCGACAACCACCTCGGGCGCGGGCTTCGGCGGCAATGGCGGGCGGCGCTCCATGCGATAGCCGAGCGCGCGCAGGATCGAGGCAAAATCCTCGCCGGCCGATCCCGTGAGCGAGGTCATCGCCTGCGTCACGACAAAGCCGCGGCCGTCGAACGCGCCGGTCGGTTTTTCGCCGGGCGAAGTTTCGCGCCACGCCAGCGCGGGACGAATGAGGTCGGCAAGCCGCTCCAGGATATCGACGCGCACGGCACGCTCGCCGCACTGGCGATAGCCGAGCAGGCGATAGGCATCGCGCGGCAGCGCCTTGTCGACCGGGAACGAGGTGCGGCCCGAGCTCGCCAGATGCTGCGCCCCTGATAGCGCGGACATGTCGACATTGTCCTGCTTCTCGGCCCACAACAGCGAAGCCAGCGCGCGCGCGGCGGGCTTCAGGGCCCGGGGAAATAGATGTGATAGGCGCCGAACCGCACGCCGTATTTGCGCAAGGTGGCGCGCGAGGCCTGGTCGAGATCCTTCATCTCGGCGGAAATTTCTGCGCGCTCCAGCACGCCGAGCGCCTCGACCAACTGGAACGCAATGCCGCGTCCGATGCCGGTGATGTCCTCGGCCTTCGACAATCCGAACAGCGGTCCGAGCAGCTTTTCGATATGCGTCTTCAGCCAGAGATCGAGCCGCGCCTGCACCGCCTCGCGCGGCGCGCCGGAAGACGATCGTCGGCAATGATGCGAATGCGCGGATGCAGCGCGTCGTCGGCGGCGACGAGCTTTGCCACCGCATCGCCGGTCCAGCGGATGGTGCCGTCTGACGCCAGCACGAACTGATCGTCGGGGGCGCTAGCAAGCTTGGTGGCGCGCGCGTCGATCTCGCTGGCAAGCACCTGCTGGGCGGCCGCCTGCAGCGCCTTGGCGTCCGAGCCGGCTTCTGCCGCATCGGGTGCAAAGGTAAATCCATCGAGCCGGCCGATCGCGTGGCCTTCCACAATCACTTCGCCGGTCTTGCCAATTTCCGTATTCAAAACTGAGTTCTCCCGCAGGCGGCGCATCAATACACTGGTACGGCGGTCAACGAAACGCTCCGTAAGCCGTTCATGCAGCGCATCGGATAATTTATTTTCGACCTCCCGGGTGATCCCCTGCCAGTGGTCGGGGTCGGACAGCCAGTCCGGGCGGTTGGCGACGAAGGTCCAGGTGCGGATTTGCGCGATCCGGCCCGACAGCGTGTCGATATCGCCGGTCACGCGGTCGGCCTGGTCGACCTGGGCGCCGAACCAGGCGTCCGGTATGCGGCCTTTCTTCATCAGGAATGCATAAAGCGTGGTCACCAGCTCGGCATGGGCGGCCGGCGCGATCTTGCGGTAATCCGGGATCTGGCAGGCGTCCCACAGCCGTTCCACGGCGGCCGCGCCGTGGGCCATGTCCTCACCTCGCCGTCGCGGGCGGCGTGATCGAGCACGCGCAGGTCCTCGGCGATCGGCGCGCGGGTCAAGGCCTCGTGGCCCGGAGACAGCGCCAGCGACACCTGAAGTGCGCCGAGCGAGGCAAAATCCAGCTTCGAATTGCGCCACTGCAGCATTTTGACGCTGTCGAAGGTGTGGTTCTGCAGCGCATTCACCAGTTCCGGCTCGAACGGCGCGCAGCGCCCCGTGGTGCCGAAAGTACCGTTGCGCGTGGCGCGTCCCGCGCGGCCCGCGATCTGCGCGAACTCCGCCGGATTGAGCCTTCGGAACTGATAGCCGTCGTATTTGCGGTCGGAGGCGAACGCGACGTGATCGACGTCGAGGTTCAGCCCCATGCCGACCGCGTCGGTGGCGACGAGATAATCGACGTCGCCGTTCTGGAACATCTCGACTTGCGCATTGCGCGTGCGCGGCGACAGCGAGCCCAATACGACAGCAGCCCCGCCATGCTGCCGGCGGATCAGCTCAGCGATGGCATAGACTTCATCGGCCGAGAACGCGACGATCGCGGTGCGCCTGGGCTGGCGCGTGATCTTGCGGTCGCCGGCGAATTCGAGCTGCGACAGCCGCGGTCGTGTGATGATGGACGCGCCCGGCAGCAACCGCTCGATGATCGGTCGCATGGTAGCGGCGCCGAGCAGCAGCGTCTCGTCGCGGCCGCGGCGATGCAGGATGCGGTCGGTGAACACATGCCCGCGCTCGAGATCGGCCGCGATCTGGATTTCATCGACGGCGAGAAACGAGACGTCCAGATCCCGCGGCATCGCCTCGACGGTGGATACCCAGTAGCGCGGGTTCTTCGGCTTGATCTTCTCCTCGCCGGTGATGAGCGCCACCGCCTCGCTGCCGGCGCGCGCCGCGATCTTGTTGTAGACCTCGCGCGCGAGCAGCCGCAGCGGCAGGCCGATCACGCCGGACGAATGCGCCAGCATCCGCTCGATCGCCAGATGCGTCTTGCCGGTGTTGGTAGGCCCGAGCACGGCGGTAACGCCGGCGCCGGGCGCGCGATCGGCCGCGTACGTGGAAGGTGAGAAAGCCATGTGTTGCAGGTATTTCTTGCGTCGCGCTGCTTTGGAAGTGTTTCATTCTGCGACGGCGATGCGGTCGCGGCTTAAGGTCTGGAACGAGTCTGGAACGAAACGCGCCCGGATCGCTGACTCCTCCCGAGACCCCCTTCGTTCACCGCAACATCTCGCGTTGATGCGATCGAGGCGGCACTAGATCAAGTTTGCACGGGCTCCACAAGCGACGGTTTTTGGGTGCAATCCTTAAAAATCGAGAGGGCGCGGAGTCGAATCAGATCCGGGTAAGAGTCAAGCCGATTCAGCTATCTCGTCGTCCCTGCGAACGCCGGGACCCGTACGCCGCGGCCGTGCGGCTTTGAGGCGGTGGAAGCTGCTACTGCCCACAACAATGAACGCCTGTGGTTATGGGTCCCTGCGTTCGCAAGGACGACTGCGGAGCGTGGATCACGAGCGCCGGCCAAACTTCAATTCGTCTTCGCCACCCTTGGCGGCATCGCCGATGTCACGAACGACGTCGCCTCCAGCATCGCCGGCCCGAACGGCGTCGGGATGGTCATGCGGAATGGAACCAGGACGCGGGTTCCCGCAATCGGCACGAACGCGATCTCGATCCGGCGCTCGGTGGCGAGATGTTTGATCACGGGGCGATCGGGGATGTAGCCCGCAACCGGGTTGAAATAGATCGCGCAGACGATCGCCGGCCCGTGATAGCCGCGCTCGGCCTTCACCGTTTCCATGCGCTTGTAATCGAGCTTGAGGTCGTAGCGCAGCCGTCCGTCAAAGATCCCCGCGCCGGTGCGGCAGGAATCCGGCGACAGCACCTCGCCATTGCCGGGAACGCGCAGCATCGAGCCGGTCATGGGATCGAGCACGTTTTTGCGGTGCGCATCGGTGACGACGACCCGGTCGGGATCGACCGGCGGCGTCGGATCGATCGAAAAATCCTTCACATTGCCGTTCGCCAGCACCAAGCGGATGGTTTCGGACTTCTTCTGCGTGGTGGTGGTGGCGGTATAGGCGTTGGCGACCAGCGCGCCGTTCACGACACGTCCTGGCTGGCGCCCGAGCCTGTCCCGCCGGAGAACGCCTTCAGGAGGCCTGCGGTGCCGCCCTGCGCGGAGGCCGAAAACGTGTCGTCGCCGATTTCGATGGTCCAGGCCCCTTGCCGACCGGAATGCCCGCCAGCGTCGCCTCATATTGCGCGTCCAGCCGGCCCTGCGCGGATGCCGCCTGCGGCGCCAGCGCTGCGAACGCTATGGCGCACAGGCTGAAACCGAGCCTTGAGAGGGGCGAAACGGCGCGTTTGGCAGTCACGAATGGCTTGTCCCGGGATCGGCGCGAGCTGATGTTCATTTAGGCAGAAATATCCGGCAAACAACGCGCAGCTTTCGCGAAAACCACGCTTCCAGACCCCTCGCCGCCGCCCGCCTCTCGCGGAGGGCCAAGGCCTACATTACAGAAACCCATGATGTCGGCGGGGATTGCGCCCTTTATATGATGCCTTAAGTGGCTGGAACCCCTTGCATTCAAGCTAATTCCGGCCTCCGAACGGGGCGAAGAACCTTGACCGCTCGGCCGTCTGCCCCTATACGTCCGCGGTTCCTGAAAATGGACGTGAATTTGGACCCCGCGGGCCGCAGAGCGCGCTTTGCCACGGGCGGGGATGGTAGAGGATTTTTCGAAATGTCCCGGCGCTGCGAACTGACGGCCAAGGGCCCCCAGGTGGGCCACAAGGTGAGCCACTCGAACATCAAGACCAAGCGGCGCTTCCTGCCGAACCTGGTCAACGTCACCTTCATCTCGGACGCGCTCGCCCGCAACGTGCGCCTGCGCGTCTCGACCAATGCGCTGAAGAGCGTCGACCACAATGGCGGCCTCGACAAGTATTTGTTGAAGGCCAAGGCCGACGTGCTCTCCCCGCGCCCTCGATCTGAAGCGCGCGATCGAGAAGAAGGTCGGCAAGCCGGTGTTCGTGAAGAAGGCGAGCTGAGCCTTAGCTACATCGGCGGATCAGAGTTTGAAGCGGCCGGGTCGAAAGACCCGGCCGTTTTTTATATTTTGAGCTTAGCTTAGCTGACTTAGCGTAAAGTTGCCCTTTCACTTGTATGAACATCAAATGAGCGTTTAGATTGTGGACAACCCACGTCTTGGAATCGCTGTGATTCCGCTCTGCATACTTTGCTTCACCAAAGTGGCAATGTTGCTAACGGGGACGGAGCAATGAGCTATGCCGGGGCTGGAAGAGAGGGATCTAATCGAAGTTGTAAACGGAGGCCAACAGGAAAACGCAAGCGTGGAATACAAGACGTCGGCCACGTTGAACTTCGACGATCGAACACCTCTGGGCAGGGACGGCAGGAGCCAGAAGACACTCGGGCAAAAGCATCGAGAGGAGTTTATCCTTGATGTTGCCGCGATGGCAAATGGGGAGGGTGGTAAAATCTACACGGGGGTGAAAGCTGACAGAGACGGTTTTCCCTTAGAGACGGATCAGGGATTTGATACCTCTAGATTGAACGCGGACGGAATGGAGCAAATTTTGCTGAACAACGTCCGCCCTCCGCTGGAGGGCCTTTCGATTGAACCTATTGAAATGAAATCTAAGGAGACGGAAGGTTTGCGTTCATAATTCACGTCCCCAAAGCTACTCGCAACGCGCCCCATCAGACGCCGGATTATCGGTATCACCGACGGCACGAACGTACGCGGCTGATGATGAACGACAGCGAAGTGCGCGACGCAATGAAGCGTGCAATTGACTATGGTCGGCAGTACGGCGCGGCATGGGACCTCGGCGTTGAAGTGGCGAGACTTACGTCTGCGATTAAGGAGCGGAAGGCGCACGATGGCGGTTACCATATTCCAAGAGTCCGGCTAGTCATCAGTGTATCAAATGGGTTGCGGTCGGCAGGTAACGCTATGATCCTGCTGCCAAAGAGCATTCGACGAGACGCGGCGCTCCTTGTCGCTGCAGTTGATGCCTATAACGCCATCATCGAGACTGTTGACCCTGGACAGCAGGAAAAGGCGCGCGTGAGTGATGCGCTCAAGGTCAGGCTTTCGGATATGTTGAAGCAAGCGGAGGAGCTTGCGGTCGTCGTAACGGAGATTTTGGACAGAGAACCCTAAGATCGACGCTATTTCTGCGAGCGCGTCATTACTTCAGACGGTGTTGGTGGAGATATTGTTGCATCTGAGCCGGATCAAGGAAGCGAAACCGTGGGCATCTTCGGCGGCAATCTAGAATCTCTAGCGGCTCATGATGTCCAGCAAGTTTGCACGGACCATGTGCCAGAGGGGACGGAAGTCGAATACAAGTCAGATTTGCCGACCAAGGGAGGTCGAGCGCAGCTAGACGCTTGGCACAGTGGTGGCGCGGTTGGAGAATATGCAAGGAACGCAATCGCCGAGGAAATAACCGCGTTCGCGAACACCATGGGTGGCGTCGTCTGCATCGGTATTGGCGAAACCCAGGATCATCCGAAGAGGGCCGATAAACCACAGCCTTTGCCTCGCGTTTACGAGTTGGCACGTCGACTACGCCAGGCGGTATACGATGTGATTGACCCGCCGTTGTCCGTGCTGGAAGCGGTAGGCATTGATCTTGATGGTCAAGGGAACGGCGTGGTTGTGTTGCGTGTCCCGCCGTCAAGGCGACGACCACACAGGCACGCGGTTAGCAAGGAGGTCTTTTATCGTCGGGCAGATGAATCGGTGCGTATCAGCATGCGTGAAATTCAAGAGTTGACGATTCAGGCCGTCTCTGAGGGTGCGCGTGTAGAGAAGAAGATTCGAGAGCGCCGCGATCAATTTAACGAGACCAGCGTGTGCTGGATAAAGAATGTGCACGCGGCGCATGAAGAGCCGTGGGGTGCAGCCCCTCAATTCCTCGCAATGCCCGCATCCACTATCGATCTAGTTAGAGTGGTTGGCAGGCCGAACCTGATTAACTTGAGTTCTATGGTGGTCGCGGCAGCGGGCAGAGGCAATAGCGAAATGAAGTGGCCCTTCGATCCTACATCTCAGTGGAAGCCCGGCTTGCGTTCCATATCAAGCTCCCACATCGCCACAACGAGGCACGCGGCCTATTCACTTGAGACTGACGGAACGTGTGAGATATCGATGTATCTAAAGCTAACCGACGACCGCCCCAACATTTATGAAGGATGGCTCGCCGGAGGGTTCGGAAAAATCCTGGCTTGGATAGGGAGACTGAAAAAGGAAAGCGGAACGGCCGTTGAGTACATTCTCGCCCCACAGGTCTCTGTCTTTGGTAAACCTGCAACCTTACAAGCTATTGAGCAAGAAATTGACTTCAGCGGCCAGCTTCCGATTGGGACGTTTGATTTCCCCTAATCAGTGTGGGTTCTGAGGAAGAAGAATCCGCACACTTGCGAACATTTAATGCCGACATTTGGAATCTCGCAGGCGAGGACGCACTGAGAAGACCGAGAACTTTCATTCTTGCATGAGTCACGGCCACGGTTTCGGTAGGTGTAGTTTGGTCTTCTCACGGTACAGGAGTTTGAGAGAGCGGCGAAGCGACCGCGAATTTGCATCGACTACGTTATATTCAGCAAACACTATGAGTATGTTCAAGCGGAAATGACGAAGGTTGGCTACTACGCCACATCGAAAGACGTCGACGCCGCGCTCCGGCGCTGGCGCGATTACAAGAAGCGAAAACGCAGTGAAGGATGACGCCATGCCACTGACCCGGAATTTTCGCGACACGGTGCGGGCGCGGGCGGAGCGCGAGCCTGCCTTCCGCAGGGCGCTGTTCCAGGAGGCCATTCAAGCGCTGCTGCAGGGCGAGACCGATCAGGGCCGCGCGGCGCTGCGGGCCTATATCAATGCGACTGTCGGCTTCGACCGGCTGGGGGAGGGCTCGGGCGTTCGCCCAAGAGCCTGATGCGGATGTTCGGGCCGGAGGGCAACCCCACCGCGAAAAACCTGCTCGGCGTCATCGGCGCACTGCAGGAAGAGACTGGCGTGCACCTGAAGATTCGCGCGGTCACCGAGGCGGCCTGACGCGGGCCTTTACGCCCGGAAATACCGTGGACGAGGCGCGTCCGGCGCTCGCGGCGTCATCCAAAATCCCCAAATTTCGCTATACTCGCTCCGGTAGCACGGGGAGCATCAGCATGCGCAACATCATCATCTGCTGCGACGGCACCGGAAACGAAATCTCCGAGAATATCTCCAATGTGCTGAAGCTCTATCGCTGCCTGCGCAAGACGGAGAAGACGCAGCCGCGGCAGCTCGTGTTTTACGATCCGGGGGTCGGCACGCTGGAGCGGCCGGATCCGTGGCACAAGCTCAAGCAGGATTTCAACGCCATCCTGGGGCTCGCCACCGGCTATGGGCTCGATGACAACGTGCTCGCGGCCTATGCCTTTCTGGTCCACAATTATCAGGCCGGCGACCAGATCTATCTGTTCGGCTTTTCCCGCGGCGCCTATACCGTGCGGGTGCTGGCGGGGCTGATCCACAAGGTGGGGCTGATCTCGCCGGAGCAGGTCAATCTCGCAGGAAGCGGCCTGATCGCCTACAAGCAGTTCTCCTCCGACGAGGCGCCGAAGCTGCGGGCCGAGGCCAAGCTGCTCACCGAGACCGGCGACGCGCTGGGGCCGCTGCCGCAGACCGCGTTCGACAACGCCGCGCAGTTCGCGCGCATCACCTCGTCGCGCTGGCCGAACGTTCGCTTCGTCGGCGTCTGGGATACGGTCGCCAGCGTGATCGTGCCGCGGGCCGATCGCTTCTATTGGCCGAGCCTGGAGGAGCTGGCGTTCACCATCGCGAACCCGAGCGTGCAGACGTTCCGGCAGGCGATCTCGATCGACGAGCGGCGCTGCATGTTCCGCCTCAAGAAGTGGGACGATCCGCAGACCTACAAGCACAACCGCTTCAACGACGCGCATGCCGAGCCGCAGGATATTTTGCAGGTGTGGTTCGCCGGCGTGCATGCCGATATCGGCGGCGGCTATCCGGAAAAGCAAAGCGGGCTTTCCAAATATCCGCTGCTGTGGATGATCGACGAGGCGACCAAATGTGGTTTGCAGGTCAACCAGGCCACCGTCAACCAACTCGCCTGGGGCATTCAGCGCAAGGGCTCACCGTTCTCCTACGTCGTGCCTGACGTGCGCGGCGAGCTGCACACCTCGCTGCGAGGTGCGTGGTGGATCCTCGAATATTTGCCGAAGAGCGCGAAGTACAAGGAATGGCCGGCGCGCAGGAGTTATTTCGGCTATTACATCCCGGACGCCGAGCCGCGCTTGATTCCCGACGGCGCCATCATCCACGAATCTGCGATGTTGCGCATGGACGCGATGCCGAGCTATCGGCCGGTGAATTTGCCGAAGCAGTTCGAGAAGTTTCCGATGCCCGTGGCGCCGGTGCATGCGTCCGCGGAGACGGAGGAAGGTTCGTAAGAAGATTGTGGACGCGCAGGTCGCTCCATCCACCGTCATTGCGAGGAGCGAAGCGACGAAGCAATCCATCTGTCCGTTGTGCCGAGCTATGGATTGCTTCGCTTCGCTCGCAATGACGTTGATGGGCCGGAGTTTCGCAGGATGGGTAAAGCCAACGCCCCATCACTCGGCCACTGGCCTACCACCCCCGCAATCTTACGGCCCCATTCCCGCCCCTCCCGACCCAAATGGTTTACGGATCGTTCAACTCTCACCCCTATTCTCAGCCCACAGCCAGAACCGGCTTGAAACGCTCAGGACGAGCGATGTTGGAACGATCGATCACTGAGGAGGTCGAGGCGGCCATCAAGGCCGGCTCGACGGAAAAACATCTGGATACGCTGAGGCAGGTCACCGACCTGTTTTTAGTGTCCGCCGACGGCTATTCCGGCGAACAGATCGAGCTGTTCGGCGACGTGCTGGAACGGCTGATCCGGACCATCGAGCTGCGCGCGCTGGCCGATGTCTCCGCGCGCATTGCGCTCGCCGAAATGAGCACGCAGTTCGCCTCCATCAAGCAGGCGCCGGCGGCCGTGGTCCGCCGCCTGGCGCATAATGACGAGATTTCGATTGCGCGGCCGGTGCTGACCGAATCGGCGCGGCTGACGGCCGAGGATCTGGTGGAGCTCGCACAAACCAAGGGCGAGCAGCACCTGCTGGCGATCTCCGGGCGCTGGTGGCTGACCGAGATCGTCACCGACGCGCTGCTCAAGCGGCATTATCCTTCCGTCAGCCTGCGGCTGGTGAGCAATCCCGGCGCGCGGATGTCGGCGAGCGGCTATGCCATCGTGCTGAAGCAGGCGGAGAGCGATCCTCATCTCGCCGTCGAGACCGGCATTCGCGTCGACCTGCCGGCCGAGCAGCGCCAGCAGTTGCTGCGCAGCGCCACCGAGGCCGTGCGCACGCGGCTGTTGTCGCGCGCCCCGCCGCATCTGTTCGAGGAAATCAGGAACGCGATCGCGCTTGCCGCCGCCGGCGCCAACCGCGAAATGTCGCGCACGCGCGATTTCAGCGCGGCCCGCCGCTTCGTCGCGGCGCTTGCCAAGCACGGCAAGCTCAGCGAGCCGGCGCTGCTGGCGTTTGCGAAAGAGCGCAAATACGCCGAGACGGTTGCAGCGCTTGCCGAACTGTCAGGCTCGACCATCGATGTGATCCGCCCGGTGATGCAAAGCCTGCGCGACGACGGCGTGCTGATCCCCTGCCGCGTCGCCGGATTGAATTGGGATACGGTCGCAGCCGTGCTCGACAGCCGCTTCGCTTCGGGGAGCATGGGCCGCCACGAGCTGGCGAAAGCCAAAGAGCAATACGGCAAGCTGACCGTCGAAAACGCCCGCCGCCTGATAAAATTCTGGCAGGTCCGCGCCGCCGACGCGCCGCCGAAGCCGCATTGAGGAGCGAAGCTACCTTGTCCCGAACGTGGTGGCGCCGAACAGCGCCTTCTGCGTCGAGGGCTGCGAGCGCCAGTATTGCGGCGGGGCGAACACCTCGCCGCCGAGTTCGGCCGCCGCATGCCAGCCCCAGCGCGGGTCGTAGAGCATGGCGCGGGCGAGCGCGACCATGTCGGCCTTGCCGGAGGCGACGATCTCCTCGGCCTGCCTGGCGTCGGTGATCAGGCCGACGGCGATGGTGGGAAGGCCGGTCGCCTCGCGGATCGCCTGCGCGAACGGCACCTGGTAGCCGGGGCCGAGCGGAATCTTCTGCAAGGGCGACACGCCGCCCGAGGACGCGTCGATCCAGTCGACGCCGTGCTTCTTCAGCTCATGCGCGAACTCGATGGTCTGCGGCAGATCCCAGCCACCCTCGACCCAGTCGGTGCAGGAGACGCGCAATCCCACCGGCTTGTCGTGCGGGAACGCCGCGCGCACCGCGTCGAACACTTCGAGCGGGAAGCGCATGCGGTTCTGCAACGAGCCGCCATATTGATCGGTGCGCTGGTTCGCGATCGGCGACAGGAACTGATGCAAGAGATAGCCGTGCGCGGAGTGCACCTCGATGGCGTCGATGCCGAGCCGCTCGGCGCGCCTGGCCGTCGCCACGAAGGCGTCGCGCACGCGCTTCAATCCCGCCGCGTCGAACGCCAGCGGCGGCGTCTCGCCCTGCTTGTGCGGGATCGCCGAGGGCCCCTCCGCCGGCCAGCCGCCCTCAGACACCGGGATCAGTTGCCCGCCGTCCCACGGCGTGTGGCTCGAGGCCTTGCGGCCGGCATGCGCGAGCTGGATCATCACCTTAGCCTTCGAGCGCTTGCGCACCGAGGCGAGGATCGGCCTCAAGGCCGCTTCGGTGGCGTCGTTGTAGAGGCCGAGGCAGCCGGGGTGATGCGGCCGATCGCCTCCACCGCCGTCGCCTCGATGCAGAACACCGCGGCCCCCGACAGCGCCAGCGAATTGATGTGCGTGAAGTGCCAGTCATTGGCCTCGCCGTCGACGGACGAGTACTGGCACATCGGCGCCACCATGATGCGGTTGGCAAGGTCAAGGCCGCGCAGCTTGATCGGGGTAAACAAAGCGCTCATGGGCTTAAGGATCCGGACCGGGAGGAAAGCGACCCGCCATGTCTAGCGAGCCGCTACCCTCTCCTCAACCCGCTCCAGCTGCAACCCTGCCGGGCGATTCATCGTTGGCCGTGCCACCGGCAACGTCACTCCACCAGCGTGAATTGCAGCAGCAGATTGCGCTGGATCATCGAAAAATTGTCGTCGGAGACCAGCGTCAGCACCGTGTCGCCCTCCGGCGTGACGTGGGCGTCGATGCCTTCCATGTTGTCGATCTCGTGGCCGAGATCGGCCTCGAAGATCGAGGGACCGTCGATCACGGCACCGGGCGCGATGGAGGCAAGCGCAATGCGGCGGATGCGAATGCCGATCCCGCCGAGCCAGGAGAATTTGCGCTCCAGCAGCAACAGGCCGCCGGACGGCAGCAGCACCGCATCGCTGACGTCGAAATTTTCGGTGCGGCGAATGCTGAACAGCCCCAGCGTCTTGCCCCCGATCAGGAAGGCTGTGATGTTGCCCTGCGTGTCGAGCCCGCGTTCGGAAATCGCGATCAGCGTTCCCGCCAGCGGCAAGCCCTTCGGCACCACGACAAGTGCCTCGATCCCCTTGTTGTTGGGAAGCTTGCGCACGCCCAGCGGCAACTGAATCAACTCGCCATGCGCGCGCGTAAATCCCTGGCGAAGTCGAACCGCAGTATCTGATTGACGCGCTCGAGACCGACATAGACCAGCGAGCCGTCGAGCGCGACCGCCTCGGTATCGAACCAGCCGCGCGAGGTGATCGGCTTGCCGTCGGGACCGAGCATCGGCGAAGCCTCGACATCGTCGAGCCCCGTCATCTCGCGGCCCTTGTAGACAATGCGCCCGGTGAACCAGCCGCCCTTGTCGCTGATCGCGATGAAGCGCTCGCCCTTGGCGTCCAGCCGCAGGCCCGACAATCCGCCGAAGCCGCGAAACCGCGAGGTCAGAATGAGCCCGCTGCGATATTCGAGTTCGCCAAACCGCAGACGCGACCGGTCGCGGGTATCGAACGAGGGCAGCGGCCGGGCATTGACCTCGATCGAGACCGGCGTGGTGACCGAGAATTCGTCGGGAACGGTCCGCCTCGGGGGCCGCTGAACGGCGGTTTGCGCCAGCACCGCGCCCGGCACGGCCGCCATCGAAAGCCCCGCCGCGGCATATTTCAAAAGCCGGCGGCGGCCTATGGGCGTGCGCATACTCACGAATGCAGGCGGCGCGGCCGGCGATGGCCAGTGGCAGGCGCGGCGCCGTGGGTCTCGCTGAACAGTTCGGCAAGCTTTTCGGTGATGGCACCGCCGAGTTCCTCGGCATCGACGATGGTGACCGCACGGCGATAATAGCGCGTGACGTCGTGACCGATGCCGATCGCGATCAGTTCGACCGGCGAGCGGGTCTCGATCTCCTCGATGATGTGGCGCAAGTGCCGCTCGAGGTAGTTGCCGGCATTGACCGACAGCGTGGAGTCGTCCACCGGCGCGCCGTCCGAAATCATCATCAGGATCTTGCGCTGTTCGGCCCGGCCAAGCAGCCGCTTGTGCGCCCAGTCCAGCGCCTCGCCGTCGATGTTCTCCTTCAGGAGGCCCTCGCGCATCATCAGGCCCAAATTCTTCCGCGAGCGCCGCCACGGCGCATCGGCGGATTTGTAGATGATGTGGCGCAAATCGTTCAGCCGGCCGGGACTGGTCGGCTTGCCGGCGGCAAGCCACGCCTCGCGCGACTGCCCGCCCTTCCACGCGCGCGTCGTGAAGCCGAGAATCTCGACCTTGACGCCGCAGCGCTCCAGCGTGCGCGCGAGAATATCGGCGCAGGTCGCCGCCACCGTAATGGGGCGGCCACGCATCGAACCGGAATTGTCCAAGAGCAGCGTCACCACAGTATCGCGGAACGTCGCTTCCTTCTCGTGCATGAAGGACAGCGGATGATAGGGATCGGTGACCACGCGCGACAGCCGCGCCGGATCGAGGATGCCTTCCTCGAGATCGAACTCCCAGGCGCGGTTCTGCTGCGCCATCAGGCGGCGCTGCAGCCGGTTGGCGAGCCGCGCGACGATGCCCTGCAGATGCGCGAGCTGCTTGTCGAGATAGGAGCGCAAGCGTTCCAGCTCGTCATGGTCGCAGAGATCTTCGGCCGCGATGACCTCGTCGAACTTCGGCGCAAACGCGTGATATTCCGGCCCGCGCGGCTCGTTGACGCCGCGGGTATTCGGCCGCGTCGCTTCGCCCGGCGTCTCGTCGTCGCCGAGTTCGCCATCGTCAAATGTGTCGCTGGTGGACGCTTGCGCGCTCTCCATCGCACTTTCCGACATTTCGTCGGTGGAAGCCTGCGCCTGATCGGCGCTCATTTCCTGCGCGGCGTCGCTGTCGGGCGAGCCTTCGGCGCCGGACTGGTCGTTCTCGCCGTCCTGATTCTCGTCGTTCTCGTCGTCATCGGCGTCCGCATCGCGCTCGTCGCCGAGATCGAGCGCCGACAGCAGGTCGTGCACGAGATCGCCGAACTTCGCCTGATCCTCGGTGACGCGGATGAGCTTGTCGAGCCGGGTGCCGATCTTGTCTTCCAGCACCGGTCGCCAGAGGTCGACCATCTTCTTGGCAGCCGTGGGCGGCGCCATGCCGGTTAGCCGCTCACGCACCAGCATCGCCAGCGCATCCGACAGCGGCGCATCGGCGCGGTCGGTGATCTCGTCATACTTGCCGCGATGGAAATGATCGTCGAGCATCGCGGTGAGGTTTTTCGCCACGCCGGCCATCCGGCGCGAGCCGATGGCCTCGACGCGGGCCTGCTCGACCGCCTCGAACACGCCGCGCGCCTGCGGATTTCCCGGCATCAGCTTGCGGTGCACCTTGGGATCGTGACAGGCGAGTTTCAGCGCGATCGAATCGGCATGGCCGCGCACGATGGCCGCATCGCGCTTGGTCATCTTGCGGGCCGGCTCCGGCAGCCGCGCCTTGCCCGGCGCGAGACCGGGGCGCTCGGCCGCGAACGTCACTTCCAGTTCCGGCGCCTTTGCGATCGCACGCAGACACGAGGTCACCGCGCGCTTGAACGGCTCGGTCGGGGCTTCCTTCGATCCGGTACGGAATTTGGAGTTCGACGTCGTCATTGCCACCTCACCGCCGTCGTCCCTGCGAAAGCAGGGACCCATAACCACCGGCGATCATTGTCTTCCAAACTCTGGCTCCGTTGCGCTACTGAAACGTCACGGCGTATAGGTCCCTGCTTTCGCAGGGACGACAACTACGGACGACTAAGAGAGCGCCACATTCACCGAAGATTCCGCGAGTTCCTGGTTGAAGCAGCGCTGGTAGAATTCGGCCACCAGCGGCCGCTCCAGTTCGTCGCACTTGTTGAGGAAGGTGACGCGAAACGCAAAGCCGATGTCGCTGAAGATATCGGCGTTCTCGGCCCAGGTGATCACGGTGCGCGGGCTCATCACCGTCGACAAATCGCCATTGGCGAACGCGTTGCGGGTGAGATCGGCGAGCCGCACCATCTTGTTGACGATGTCGCGGCCTTCCTGCGTGCGATAGTGATGCGCCTTGGCCAGCACGATTTCGACCTCTTCGTCGTGCGCCAGATAGTTCAGCGTGGTGACGATCGACCAGCGGTCCATCTGGCCCTGGTTGATCTGCTGGGTGCCGTGATAGAGGCCCGACGTATCGCCGAGGCCGACCGTGTTGGCGGTCGAGAACAGGCGGAACGACGGATGCGGCTTGATCACCTTGTTCTGGTCCAGCAGCGTCAGGCGGCCGGAAACTTCCAGCACACGCTGGATAACGAACATCACGTCGGGACGGCCGGCGTCATATTCGTCGAACACCAGCGCGATATTGTGCTGCAGCGCCCAGGGCAGGATGCCGTCGCGGAATTCGGTGACCTGCTTGCCGTCCCGGACCACGATCGAGTCCTTGCCGACGAGGTCGATACGGCTGATGTGGCTGTCGAGGTTGACGCGCACGCAAGGCCAGTTCAGCCTCGCCGCGACCTGCTCGATGTGGGTCGATTTGCCGGTGCCGTGATAGCCGGTGACCATGACGCGGCGGTTCTTGGCAAAACCGGCGAGGATGGCGAGCGTGGTGGCACGGTCGAAGCGGTAATCCGAATCGACTTCCGGCACATGCGGGTCGACTTCGGAATAGGCCGGAACTTCGAGATCGCTGTCGATACCGAAAACCTGCCGGACCGACACCTTCATGTCGGGCAAACCGGCCGGCTCCGAAACTTTGCTCATGGCGGCGGTCGTCATCAATCCTCCGAGGTCCCGGGCGTTCCCGAAACCAGATCTGTTGAATGGCTGCGGATGGGGGCTAACGTGAACCTAGCAGAGACAAGGGGCCGGCAGAAGCCCGCGGCGCAATCAAAGTTCCGTTGCCTTATCATTGAGATAGGCCGTGTCTCAGGTTTTTGGAGGGCTGCCCTGCGAATCACGCCGTACTTTTGCCGCCTTGGCCACCCCACCAGGCTCAAAACCGGAGGCTGGCCGGCACTTTCAGCTCCTGCCCGGGCTTGGTAGCTCTGATTCAGCCCCCGACTGGACAGCAAGGTTGTGACATTCCTCGATCCCGTGATTGCATTCGTTTCGGCCCATCCATGGGCAGCCTATCTGACGCTATTTCTCGCGGCCCTGCTGGAGGCGATCCCGGTCGTGGGGGCGCTGGTGCCGGGCTCGACCATCATCCTCGCCCTGAGTGCGCTGGTGCCCGGCGGTGAACTGAAGCTGTGGGGCGTGCTGGCGGCAGCGATCGCCGGCGCCGTGCTCGGTGACGGCTCGGCGTTCTGGGCCGGCCATCGCTCGCAACGCGAGATTCTGGGCGCCTGGCCGATGTCGAGATATCCGGGCGTCATGGCGCAGAGCGAGGCGTTCTTCCACCGCTGGGGAACGCTGGCCGTGTTGTTCGCGCGCTTTGTGCCGCCGATCCGCGCCTTCGTACCGGTCACTGCCGGCGCGCTCGGGATGCCCCCGATGCTTTTCTTCGGCGTCAATATTCCGGCGGTACTCGCCTGGGCGTTGGCGCACGTGCTGCCAGGCGTGCTCGCGGTCTCGGCATTGCATGAATATGCCGGCCTGCCGCATCACCAGCACACCGGCAAACACCTATGGATACTGGCTGTGTTCGCGGTGGCAATCATCGCGCTCGGCGTCGGGACGCTGCGCCGCCGTCAGGCCCGGACGGGGCTGCGCCCGGGCGCCGGACCGACATAACGGGCGCGGGGCCGGATCAGCCGGCCATGCCGCAATTGTTCGCAGGCATGCGCGATCCACCCCACCGTGCGCGCCATGGAAAACAGCACGAGTTCATGGCCGGGCGGCAGGCCGAGCGTGTGCACGAGCACCGCAAGGGCATAGTCGATGTTGACGAACTCGCCGGTCGCTTCCGCGATCCGCTCCGGGATTTCGTGGGTGAGCTTGCGGTCGGCGCCGGAGCGCGCCAGCGCTTCCAGCAGGGCCCGCGCCCGCGGATCGCCATGCTTGTAGACGCCGTGACCAAAGCCCGCGAAGCGTTCGCCGAGCGCGACGCGCTCGCGGATGACGAGGGCGACCTCGCCATTGGCGAGCGTCTTCAGAAGCTGCGCCGCCAGCACGCCGGCGCCGCCATGCTTGGGGCCTTTCAGCGCGACGAGGCCGGCGATAACAGCGTCATAGAGATTCAAGCCGGTCGAGGCCGCGCAACGCACGGTGAAGGTCGAGGCGTTCAGTTCGTGATCCGCCAGCAGCACCAGCGCGCGGCGGATCAAATCGGCTGCGTGCTTGTGCTCCGGCGCCCAGACGCGCGCGATCTGCAGATGAAGCGGTCTTGCCGAGGATTTGGCGTTCAGCATGGTCGCGACCACCAGCCGCATGATGCGGCCGCCGAGCATCGCGCGCCCTTCGGGCGCCCGGGTGAACGCCCGCGGGTCGGCGCTGGCCGCCAGCGCCAGCACGGCGATCGTGCGATCGATCGCATTGGCCCCGCGTGCAGCCTCGGCCACGGCACGCATTTCGTCCGACACGACGGGGCAATTGTCCTGTTCGAACGGATCGGCGCCGGTGACATCCCACAGCAGCGTCGCCGCATGTTCGAGCGTGTCGCGCTCGGCGAGGTCGACGCAATTGACGCCGCGATAGATCGGCCCGTCCTCGGTGATGGTTGCGACCGCCGGATCCATCACCGGCAGATCGGCGTCGAAGCTGCGCAGACCGCGCGGCTCCGGCGACGGCGCGCGGCGTTCCTTCAGGGTGCGGACATCCTCGGCCCGGTAGCGGTGGCTGCGGGAATCCTGCGACGGCTCCGAGCGGATCAGCCCGCGGCTGACATAGGCGTAGAGCGTTGCCTGCGAGATCGCGAGTTCGGCGGAGGCCTCGCGGGCCGAGAGATAAAGGCCGGCGGATTTTTTCATATTGATTTACATAATCAAGATTGATCAACCTGTCGAGAGGCCCGATCTTTGGAAGCGACAAAGGAGAGCCCTCATGAATATGCAGCTTTCGAAGACCCCGATCGGCCTGGATGGGATTCCCGCCGCCGAAACCGTGCTCAGCCATGTCGATGGCGAGCGCGGCGAACTGATCATCGCCGGCGAGCGGGTCGGCGACCTCGCCCGCAAGACCGGTTTTGAGGGCGTGACAGCCCGGCTTTGGAGCGGCGGAACCGGCCAGCCGGTCGGCGAAGCGGCGGTACGCGCCGCTCGGCGCGGGCCGCGAACGCGCCTTCGCCCGGTTGCCGGATCTGCTCGGCATCACCCGCGGTCTCTCGATCGTCGACGGTTTTCGCGCGGCGATCGCGGGGCTGCGCGCGGAAGCGGGGCTTGCGCACGAAGCCACCATCGTCGGCGCGTTTCCGGTGATTGCCGGTGCCCTGGTCCAGCGGGTGAAGGGCAATGATCCCGTCGCGCCCGATCCCACTGCCGGCCACGCCGCCGACACGCTCTCGATGATGCTCGGCCGCAAGCCCAACGCGCGCGAGACCGCGGCGCTTGACGCCTATTTCGTCACGGTGTGCGACCACGGCATGAACGCGTCGACCTTCGCGACGCGCGTGGTGGCCTCGACACAGGCGGATTTGTTCGCAGCCGTCACCGCCGGCTATTGCGCGCTGACCGGGCCGCTGCATGGCGGCGCACCTGAACCGGTGCTGGAAATGCTGGACGCGATCGGCTCAACCGAGCGCATCAAGCCTTGGGTCGACAGCGCGCTGGCCCGTGGCGAGCGGCTGATGGGATTCGGCCACCGCATCTATCGCGTCCGCGATCCACGCGCCGATGTGCTGAAGGGCGCGATCGAGCGGCTTGCCGGTGAAGGCACCGATCTGCCGTTCGCAGGCGAAGTCGAGGCGTACATCCGCAGCGCGTTGCGGATAAAGAATCCGGACCGCCCGCTCGACACCAATGTGGAGTTCTTCACCGCGATCCTGCTCGACGCGCTGAAAATTCCGCGGCAGGCGTTTACGCCGATTTTCGCTGTGGCACGCGCCGCCGGCTGGACCGCGCATGCCCGCGAGCAGCAGCGCGGCGGGAGGTTGATCCGGCCGAGCTCGGCTTATATCGGGGCGATGCCGGGGTGAAGTTACAAATGTCGGCGGTCGTCCCTGCGAAAGCAGGGACCCATAACCACAGGCGTTTGTTGTTGCGCGAAAGCCGTCGACCAGCGAAGTAAAATTGAAAAGCCGCGGCGTATAGGCCCCTGCGTTCGCGGGGGCGACAGATTTGCGCCAGGCGCTAAGCGCCGCGTACCACCGTCTTCAGATAATTATACGCCTTGATGATCTCGATCAGGCGATCCTCGGTGGAGCGGTCGCCGCCGTTGGCGTCGGGATGGTGCTGCTTGACCAGCGCCTTGTACTTCGCCTTGATGTCCTCGAGGGTGGCTTCGGCGGTGAGCCCCATCACCTGCAGCGCCTTGCGCTCGGCGTTCATCACCTTCCGGGTTTCGACCTTGGCCTCGGCGCCCGGTCCGGGCCGCCAGCGTCCGCGGCCGTTGAGCTCGGAGAACACGCTGAAGGGATCAGCGGCGCCGTCAAAATCCTCGGCGGCCTGCTTGCCCTTCTTGCCGGCGGTGTTGGCGCCCATCTTCCAGGTCGGGCGATGGCCGGTCAGCGCATCCTTCTGGTAGCGCGCGACGGCATCGGCATTCATGCCCTGGAAGAAATTGTAGGACTGATTGTACTCGCGGACGTGGTTGAGACAGAAATGCCAGTACTCCCGGGAATTCTCCCGGCCCTTGAGCGCGCGGTGCGGGCCCTTGTTCTGGCAGCCTGCCCATTCGCACATGGCGGCTTCCTCGCGCGCCTGCGCCTGCTGCTTCGCGCTCAGCTTGTTGGGCTTGATGCGAATGGAATCGAAGAATTTGGATGAATCAATTGCCATGGCTGACTTTGACTACGCAATGCCCGAGGCTTCAAGTCTTGACATTGCGAATACCTCTGTTCGGATGCGCCATTGACGGAAAGCGGACAACAGATTTATCTGCCGCCATCATGAGCATCAGGGACGCTATCATAAACAAGTTGCGTGAAGCTTTCTTGCCGGAAAGCCTCGACGTTACGGACGAATCTCATCTGCATGAGGGCCATGCGGGCCACCGGCCGGGCGGCGAGACGCATTTCAGGGTCTATATCGTATCTCCGGCCTTCGAAGGGAAGAGCCGGGTTGAACGCCACCGCATGGTAAATGCGACGCTTGCAGCGGAACTTGCGGGCTCCGTCCATGCGCTCGCGATCAAGGCGCAGGCGCCGGGAGAAACCGCCGGCCGGTAATTTGGTCTGCCGCAAGGATATGAGCGTCCGCTGACGCCGGAAATTTCGGCACACCCGGCCGAACGGTTGGTCGCGGACGCCATCTTCTACCTGCGTGGCGCTATCCGCCAGCTTTCTGTGAAGACCGGCCGCGACGGTAGAACCGTTTTCGCAACTATGAGACAATCCCCGAAGCGACGGATCAGGTTCCGTTCGGACGCGGGGTCAGGCTGACCTTGATGCCGTCGCAGGTCGATGGGGTCGTCCGATGCGATATTGGGCACGCTTCAGATGGGCCGCCGCCGTGGCGCTGCTGGTTGTGACCTTCCCAATCAGGGCGCACGCGCTTGATATGCCGAGCCCCTTTGTCCAGGAGGTCCTGATCAAGAGCATTCTGGTGACGCTCAACGACGCGGTGGCATCGGATAATTTCACGGTACTGCACGCCAAGATTTCAAAGCCGTTCCGCGATCAGTTTCCGCCCGAGAAGCTGCGGGCCGTCTTCAAGGACCTGGTCGAGAAGCACGCCGTGTTCGACGCGATCGTCGCAAACCCGGTCATTCCGGATGAAGATGCGAAGATCGACGACAAGGGCGTGCTGCGCCTGAAGGGCCATTTCGACACGGCGCCCAAAAAGGTGAAGTACCAGCTCGGCTTCATCCCCTCCGACGGCCAGTGGAAGCTCAGCGGCATCACCATCGATATCGAATAGCGAACGAGCCGGCACTGATGATCAGCGCTTCTAAAACGCCGTTCCAGCCCGCTTCGGCTTCGGATCCTCAGCCTCGGTTTCGCGCGGCAGCGGCCCGATCTTGAGCGCCGTGATGCGGTTACGCTCACGCCGCAGCACGCGGAAGCGGAAGTCGTGGAAGGTAAAACTCTGCCCGCGCTCGGGGATCGAGCGCGCTTCGTGAATCACGAGGCCTGCGACGGTGGTTGCCTCCTCGTCCGGCAGATGCCAGTTCATGGCGCGGTTGAGATCGCGGATCGGCACCGAACCATCGACCACCACGGAGCCGTCGGGCTGGGCGCGGACACCGGCGACCACCACGTCATGCTCGTCTGAAATATCGCCGACGATCTCTTCCAGAACGTCTTCCAGCGTCACCATGCCTTCGACTTCGCCATACTCATCCACGACGAGCGCGAAATGGGTCTTGCGGCGGCGGAACGCCTTGAGCTGTTCGGACAAAGGCCGCATCTCTGGCACGAACCATGGCGGCAGCATGATCGCCGAAACGTCGATATGCGAAGTGTCGCCTTCGGAAGCGCGAATCGCGCGCAGCAGATCCTTGGCGTGCAGCACGCCGATGATGTTTTCCGGCTTGTCGCGCCACAACGGGATGCGGGTGTATTCGGTGGCCAGCACCTCGCGCACCAGTTCGTCCGGCGGCAGGTCGGCATTGATCATAACCATGGCGGTGCGGTGGACCATGACATCGGACACGGCCAGGTCGCCAAAGCGGAAGACATTTTGAATGTATTCGGCCTCACCGCTTTCCATCCCGCCGTGCACGGCCGATTCTTCCACCAGGCCTTCGATCTCGGAGTCGGTGAGAATTTCGTGCTGCGAGGATTCCTTGACGCCGAGCAGGCGCAGAATCGCGCGTGATGCGCTATTGAGCAGCCAGTTCAGCGGCCAGAAAACCAGATAGGACAAATACAGCGGATAGGCGATCCATTGCGAGACCGGCATCGGCTCCCGGATAGCGAGCGTCTTCGGCACCTGCTCACCGATGACGATGTGCAGCGAGGAAAACACCAGAAAGCCCGCCATGAACGACACGAAGTGCAAGGAGGCTTCCGACATTCCGAGCGGGATGAGCAGCGGTTCGAGCAGCGCCGAAACGGTCGGTTCGCCAACCCAACCGAGGCCGAGCGAGGCCATGGTGATGCCGAGTTGGCAACACGCGAGATAGGCCTCGATGTTGCCCATCATGCTCTGCAGCAGGTGTGCGCCGAAACGATTCTGCTCGACCATCGCCCTGATGCGAAACCCGCGGCTCTTCACCAGCGCAAACTCGGCCGCCACGTAGAACGCGTTGGCGGCGAGCAGAAGAAACGCGAGCAGGAGATTGAATGCGGTCGAACTCATGTTTGCCTCGCGACTGCCCCGGACCTGCGCGACGCTTCCCGCTCGATGCGCCCGGACAATGTCGCTCTCATCCCGACAGCTTCTGTTGCAGGAAGGCGCGAACCAAGGCAGGCTCAACGTCGTTTGCGACCACCGCGCGGCCTATCGCCTCCAGCAGGATGAACGTCAGCTTGCCGCGCTTGACCTTCTTGTCCTGCGCCATCAGCGCCATCAGGGCATCGGCATCCGCCAGTCCCTCCTGGGCGAAGCCTGCGATATCCTGCAAATGGGTCGGCAGACCGACCGAGGCAAGGTGGCGCTCGACGCGGGCGGCACTGGCTTTGGAGATCATGCCGAGTTCGGCGGAAAATTCCGCCGCCAGCACCATGCCGACGGCAACGCCTTCGCCGTGGAACAGACGGTCGGAGAAGCCGGTCGCGGCCTCCAGCGCATGGCCGAAAGTGTGGCCGAGATTGAGCAGCGCGCGCTCGCCGTTCTCGCGCTCGTCGCGCGACACGATCGCGGCCTTGGCGCGGCAGGAGGTCGCAATCGCATGCTCGCGCGCCGCGCCGCCGGAGAAGATGTCGGCGTAGTTGGCCTCTAACCAGCTGAAAAAGCTTCGTCGCCGAGCACGCCGTATTTGGCGACTTCGGCATAGCCGGCGCGGAACTGGCGCGGCGACAGCGTGTCCAAGACCGACGTATCGGCGATAACAAGCACCGGCTGATGAAACGCGCCGAGCAGGTTCTTGCCCTGCGGCGAGTTGATGCCGGTCTTGCCGCCGACCGAGGAATCGACCTGCGCCAAAAGCGAGGTCGGCACCTGCACGAAATCGACGCCGCGGCGCAGGATCGCCGCCGCGAAACCGGCGAGATCGCCGACCACGCCGCCGCCGAGCGCAATCACCAGATCGTTGCGCTCGATCTTGGCCGCGATCAGCGCCTCAGAGACCTTTTCAAGACCTGCATAGGTCTTCGACGCTTCGCCTTCCTCGACGATGACGCGTGAGGTCGGAATGCCGGCTTCCGCCAGCGAACGCTCGGTCTGCTCCAGCCAGTGCTTTGCCACGGTGCGGTCGGTGACGATGGCGGTCCGCACGCCAGGACGCAGCGCGGCGACGCGCGCGCCGAGCGACGCCAGCACGCCGCGGCCGATGACGATGTCATAGGCGCGTTCGCCGAGGGCGACACCGACCGTGATATCGGCGGAATGTTTCAGTGGCGCAGTCATGGCGTAACGCTGATCCCGTCGGTTGTCGGCTGGGCAGGAGGGCTGCCTACGCACAGCCGGGCGCGCAGGGCATCGATACATTCGTCGACGATGCGGTCGTGCGGCACGTCGCGCGAGGCGATCGTCAGGTCGGCGGTCCGGTAGACCGGCTCGCGCGCCTCGAGCAGACGGCTGACGGTCGCAGCCGGATCCTCGGTCTGCAGCAGCGGCCGGTCGGCGCGGCGCTTGACGCGCTTCATGATGATTTCGACATCCGCCTTGAGCCAGATCGAGACCGCCTTGTCGCGGATGCGGTTGCGGGTCTCCTCGCGCATGAAGGCGCCGCCGCCGGTGGCAATCACGGCCGGGCCGCCATCGAGCAGCCGCGCGATCACCCGCGCCTCGCCGTCCCGGAAATGCGGCTCGCCATGGGTTTCGAAAATATCCGGGATCGACATCCCCGCCGCCGCCTCGATCTCGACGTCGGCGTCGAGAAACGGCAGGCGCAGCCGGGCCGCCAGCCGCCGGCCGATGGTGGACTTGCCGGCGCCCATCATGCCGACCAGCACGACCGAACGCCTTCCCAGCGCCGACGAGATGTCGGCCTCCTGGGCGGGATTCGTTTGTGCCGGCGCGGCGGTCTCGGACATCGAAAACTCTGCGGTTTTGCGGAACTTGCTCCGCGATGCGACAGCTATACTACCCCCATCGATGCCGTTGCCAGAGTCTCTTGCCAGAGGGGTAGGAACATGTTGGATGATTTCATTGGTTAATTCGCCGCCCTGAGCCCCCTATGCCCAGTTTGTTCCGTTTTCTGACGGTCGTCGGCATCATCGCCGGGGTAATCTATGGCGTGGTTTTTCGCTGGCGAATTTCGTCACCCCCAAGCCCCGGGAAATGACGGTCACGATCCCCGCAGATAAGTTCCTCAAGAGATAAGCGCTGGAGCGACCCGCGGGGTCAGCTTCTCGGCATATTCCGACTTAACGCTGCACGCAGCAGCCGAATGAAAAGTCGCGTGCCCTCATCCAGGCTCTGGCCAACTTCTTTCGCGTCTTTAATGCCCTCGATTGCCGCGACGACCATGCCGGCCACATCGGCAGGCTTGGCTTCCAGTCCCTGCATGGATATGGCGCCGTTTTCCTCTGCATCGGACAGAGCTTGAGCGAGCAGAGCCACCAGCCTGGCCCGCGCCCCAAGGGTAATGTCCCTGGCCAACGTCATGTTGACGTCGAACAGCTCGGCCGCGTCGGCGCTGCCGGCGAAAGGCGCAACCAGTTCTCGCTGGAAAGCCGCGAGTGCCGACTCGATCCGGCTGAAAACGTCGCCGTCGGCCGCGAGCGCAGCTTCGACGTTCTGCATGGTACGGGCATGCGCACGCGCAGACCCTGCCCGGAACAGCTCCTCTTTGCTGCCAAAGCTCAGATAAAGCGCTGCGCGCGACATGCCTGCCGCACGCGCGATGTCGGCCATGGAAGTTTTGCGAAAACCGTGACGCACGAAAACCGGCAGCGCCGCGTCGAGAATAGCCTCGGATTTCTGGTCAGCCCGCTCCATCCAGGCAATCTGACAGTTTTCGTCCAATCCGTCAAAAACATATAGACAGTAATTGTCCAAGTGTCTAATTGGAACGCGGTCCAAGACTTCCACAGGGCCGAGGAGTCGATAAATGCCTTCCAAATTGAACGACCCCGCGCCCGCCATTGTTCTCGTCACGGGTATCGGCGGATTCCTCGGCGGACATATCGCCGGGCAATTGCTGGCAGCCGGCTACCGCGTTCGAGGCAGTGTGCGCAGCCTTGGCGTTTGCGACAGGATCAGGCGCCAGCTTTGTCCCGACGCGGCGGCCGAGGCGATCAGCTTTGTCGAGGCGGATCTCTGCTCCGATGCCGGATGGGACGTCGCGCTCAGGGGATGCCGCTACGTCATTCACACGGCCTCGCCTTTTCCGGCAACCTTGCCGAGGGATGCGGACCTAATGATCCGAACCGCGCGGGACGGCACGCTTCGTGTGCTGCGCGCCGCCCAAGAAGCCGGCGTGGCGCGCGTGGTGCTGACATCGTCGATCGCGGCCACCAATTATGGCAACGGGCAGGCTCCCTTCACCGAGAACGACTGGACCGATCCGGCCAGTACCCGGGCGACGCCCTACTACCGGTCGAAAACGCTGGCCGAGCAGGCAGCCTGGACCTTTGCGAACGAAACCGGACTTGATCTGGCTGTCATCAATCCTGCCACCATCTTTGGGCCGCTGCTCGGGCCGGAACACGGCACGTCGGTCGGGCTGATCAGGCAAATGATGAGCGGCCAGCTCCGGCGTGTTCCGCGCTTCGGCTTTTCGGTTGTCGATGTGCGAGACGCAGCCGACGCCCATGTCCGCGCAATGACCCACCCGGACGCGTCCGGCCAGCGCTTCATCGTCGGCGGGCGGTTTTTCTGGTTGAGAGAATTGGCCGAGGTACTGGCAAAGTCGTTTCCGGCGCATGCTGCGCATTTGCCGTCAGGCGAAGTGCCCGACTGGATGGTGAGGGCGATGGCCCCTTCAGCGCCCGTTCGCGCATGATCGTTCACGAGCTCAATCGCGACCTCAGCGTCAGCGCCGCCAAGGCGCAGCGGGTACTGAACTGGAAAGCGCGGCCCGACGAGGACTGCATCCGCGCCACTGCACAGAGCCTGATCGACCACGGTCTCGTCGCAGCAGCCTAGAGCATGATCCCACGATCCTTTCACGAATCACACGATCAAGGAGAACACGTCATGTCCACCTATGCGGCCGATCAGGACCCATCGCCCGAAGCCGAATTGATCCGCGATACCGAGCGCACCCGACTTCGCGCGCTGGTCGAAGGCGACGTGGAGAAGGCTGGACGACTTCATGCGACCGAGTTCCAGTTGATAACGCCGATCGGAATGGCCTTGTCCAAGAACGATTATCTAGGAGCGATTGCGAGCGGACAGATCAAATATCTCGCCTGGGAGCCGGGGCCCATCGCCGTGCGATATCACCACAGCCATGCGGTGATCCGGTATCGCGCCAGGCTCGAAGTGGTCTTCGGCGGCCACAGGGTCGCGCCAGGTGATTACTGGCACACCGACGCCTACGAACGTCGCGACGGCCAATGGATGGTGGTCTGGTCGCAGGCCACCGCGATCAGCCCGATGCCCTAGCTTACCTGCAATCTCTGAGCGCGGTTTGAAAAGTCTCGGTCCCGCCCCGATCATGCGTTATCAAAGCGAATGCGCACCACGCCTTCAGATGCGAAACTGACCAACCTGTTCCTCGACATGCTCGCTGCGGAACAGGGGCGGGCGACAACACGCTCGATGCCTATCGCCGCGACCTCACGGATTTCTCCGAGTTTCTCGGTCGCAAGGGACAAAACTTTGCCGGCGCGGAGACCGACGTGCTGCGCGACTACCTCGCCGACCTCGATACCCGCGGCTTCAAATCCTCCAGCGTGGCGCGCCGGCTGTCGGCGATGCGGCATCTGTTCCGCTTCCTCCTGAACGAGCGCATCCGCAGCGACGATCCGGCGGCGATCCTGTCCGGCCCGAAACGCGGCCGCGGCTTGCCGAAGGTGCTGTCGATCGCGGACGTCGACCGCATGCTGACGCGGGCCAAGGAATTGACCGAGGCCGAGAACGTTTCGCCACAGCAGCGGCTGCGCGCGATGCGGCTGTATTGCCTGCTGGAGGTGCTCTACGCCACGGGCTTACGCGTCTCCGAACTGGTGGCGCTGCCGCTGTCGGCCTCGCGGCGCGACGCCCGCATGATCGTGGTGCGCGGCAAGGGCAACAAGGAACGGCTGGTGCCGCTCAACGAAGCGTCGCGGCAGGCGATGGCCGATTATCTCGCCGCGATGGAGGCGCTCAAGCCCGAGAAGAAGAAAAACGCCGGCGCGTCAAAGTGGCTTTTTCCATCCTTCGGCGAGAGCGGCCATCTGACGCGGCAGCATTTCGCCCGTGACCTGAAGGAACTGGCGGCGGCATCGGGCCTCGCGCCGCGGCTGGTCTCGCCGCACGTGTTGCGCCATGCCTTTGCCAGCCACCTGCTGCACAACGGCGCCGACCTGCGCATCGTGCAGACGCTGCTCGGCCATACCGACATCTCGACCACGCAGATCTATACCCATGTGGTTGAGGAGCGGCTGAAAAGCCTGGTGCGCGACCTGCATCCGCTGGCGGAGAAGTAACCTTCGTCGCAACACCTGCCTTGACTTCCGCGGCGTCTCCCCTGAAAGAGCCGTCTCCCGCCCGCGGCCTTGTTTGGCGCGCTTTCGGTAAACCGGGTCATCCGGACCGAGCTGCACGCTAAATCATTGAAGATGCGTGCTTTCCTTAAGCGAATCGAAACCGCTTCGCCTCAAAGCACGTTGTTACCTATATTGGTTTGATGCCGGATCAGATGCGCAGCTATCTCGACTTCGAAAAACCCGTCGCCGAACTGGAGGCCAAGGTCGATGAACTGCGCGCGCTGGCGGCGTCCGGCAGCGACATCGGCGACGAGATCGCACGCATAGAGGACAAGGCGCAGCAGGCGCTAACCGACCTCTATGCCAATTTGACGCCGTGGCAGAAGACGCTGGTGGCGCGCCATCCGCAGCGCCCGCACTTCAGCGATTTCGTCAACGCGCTGATCACTGAATTCACCCCGATGGCGGGCGACCGCAAATTCGCCGAGGACGAGGCGCTGATGGGCGGCTTCGGCCGTTTCCGCGGCGAGGCGATCTGCGTGATGGGCCAGGAAAAGGGCGCCACCACCGACAGCCGCATCAAGCACAATTTTGGCATGGCGCGGCCCGAGGGCTATCGCAAAGCGGTGCGGCTAATGGAGATGGCCGACCGTTTTGGCATTCCCGTGCTGTCGATCGTCGATTCCGCCGGCGCCTATCCCGGCATCGGCGCCGAGGAGCGCGGCGTGGCGGAAGCCATCGCGCGCTCGACCGACACATGCCTCTCGCTTGGCGTCCCCAATGTCGCGATCATCACCGGCGAGGGCATGTCGGGCGGCGCCATTGCGATCACCACCGCAAACAAGGTGCTGATGTTCGAACACGCGATCTACAGCGTGATCTCGCCGGAGGCTGCCTCCTCGATCCTGTGGCGCGACGGCACCAAGGCCCAGGAAGTCGCCAACGGCATGAAGATCACTGCCCAGGACATGCTGCGATTCGGCGTGATCGACCAGATCCTGAAAGAACCCTCCGGCGGCGCCCACCGCGATTCCGCCGCCATGATCTCGGCCACGGGCGATGCGATCGCCGAGGCCTTTAACGATTTCCGCAATCTGGACGCCGATGGCGTCCGCCGGCAGCGGCGGCAGAAATTTCTGGATATCGGCCGCAAGCTTGGCTGATGGGCCCTGATCGCCCCCTGGATGGAGGTCGGACGGCCCGGCATCCCATTCGTTAACGCCGCCTTAAAGGTGCTTTATTTCGTCGGATCGCTTGATTCGGCCCTAATTAGGCCCAGACCCCATCTTTAAACTCTATTGACCATGCCTGCCGTGGAAGCGGCTGGCGCATCGCGTTCGGGTTGCGGCGCGGAAGGTCAAAGGGTACTATTTTATGCAATGGCTTCAGGGCATGTTCGCTGTGATTTGGGGTGCGAAAATGCCCGGTGGGTGTGGAGCTTAGCCTTTGATTAACTGCTCGCTGGTTCGCGCGCTCGTCACGTCGGCTGCCCTTGTGGGCGCGGGCCTGCTGATGGCCGGTTGCAACGGTGACGACATCTCGCTGGCCAATAACGCCAAGGCCAACCAGCCGGTCCCGCCAAAACTGATCGCCGACATGACGGCGAAGGACATGGACCTGCAGTCGCCGATCCTGGTTCGCCTGTTCAAACAGGAAGCCGAACTCGAGATCTGGAAGCAGGACCGCTCCGGCCGTTTCGCGCTCCTGAAAACCTATCCGATCTGCCGCTGGTCGGGCGATCTCGGACCCAAGGTCCGCGAGGGCGACCGCCAGGCGCCGGAAGGCTTCTATTCGATTTCGCCGGCGCAGATGAACCCGCAGTCGGCCTATTATCTTTCCTTCAACACCGGCTATCCGAACGCCTTCGACAAGGCGCTGGGGCGTACCGGCTCGCAGCTGATGGTGCATGGCGACTGCTCATCGCGCGGCTGCTACGCGATGACCGACGAGCAGATCGCGGAAATCTATTCGCTGGGCCGCGAATCCTTCTTCGGCGGCCAGAAATCGTTCCAGCTACAGGCCTATCCGTTCAAGATGACGCCGATCAACATGGCGAAGCATCGCAACAATCCGAACATGCCGTTCTGGAAGATGATCAAGGAAGGCAATGATCATTTCGAGGTGACGAAGCAGGAGCCGAAGGTCGATTTCTGCGAGAAGAAATACGTGTTCGATGCCGCCAAGCCGCCGAACGCGACGCGCGATCTGGTGTTCGATGCTTCGGCCAAGTGCCCGGCCTACGTGATTCCCCAGGATGTCGCCGATGCCGTCCGCGAAAAGCAGGCCACCGACCTCGCCGAAACCGCGCGGCTGATCGCAAAGGAACGCCGGTCGCCCGGACCAACACCGGCATCGACGGCGGCATGCACCGGGTGTTCGCCGCCCGTGTGCCTGAAGCCAGCACCGGCCTTTCCGAGCCCGGCGACGGCGCAAGCCTGTCGCTGATGGCGCGCGCTCCCGGCACCGTTCCCTCCACGTCAATCCGCCCAAGGCACCCTCCGATAATCTGCTGATGGGTGCGCCGGAACCGCCGAAGCTTGCTGCAGCCCCGGCTCCCGCCCCTGCCGCGGCACCGACGCGCGTCGCCAATGCGGCGCCGACGGCGCAGAATGACGGGTTCTTCTCCAGCCTCGCCCGCAAGGTCGGTATCGGCGGCGCGGCTGATGCTACCGCAAGCACACCGCCTTCGAAGCCGAAGGCACCCGAGGCCAAGCAAGCTGCGCCCCGTCCCGAGGCGGCGGCGCCGAAAGCACGGCGCCGAAGCCTGCTGACGCCAAGCATGCTGCCGCCGGCCGACCGCCGCTGAAGCCGTCGGTGGACACCGCGGCCCCCGCTGCCAAGGACAATCAGGTCTCCGGCTCTGCACCGATCGTGTCGTCGAACTCGTTCGACAGCCGCTTCGGGGCGGCGGTGAAGTAAGAAGCGCGACGCGGCTCCCCGGACTGCACAACAGCACAATGCCGTCATGCGCCCTGCGAAAGCGGGTGTTCCCTAACGCGAATTGGAAGAACCGAAGCGGTGCGGCGTACTGAATCATCCGCTTTCGCGGATGATGACAGCGGCGCGTGATGGCGTCAGCGCGCCATCACCGAAAAGATCACCCGTACTTGCCGTGGCAGTGCTTGTACTTCTTGCCGCTTCCGCAGGGGCAATCCTCGTTGCGGCCGACCTTGCCCCAGCTTGCGGGGTTTTTCGGATCGCGCTCGGCGGCAATGGCCTCGGGCACCAGCGAGACGTTGGCGAAGGCCATCTCGTCTTCGCCGGTATTCGGATCGAACTTGTGCGCTTCCATCGCCGGCAGCACCGGCTGCTGTTCTTCCGGTGGCACGATCTCGACGCGCATCAATTGCGCCGTCACCGCCTCGCGCAGGTGCGCGGTCATTGCCTCATACAGGCCGAAGGCTTCCGACTTGTACTCCTGCAACGGATCGCGCTGGCCGTAGCCGCGCAGGCCGATCACCTGACGCAGATGATCGAGCATGATCAGGTGCTCGCGCCAAAGGTGATCCAGCGTCTGCAGCAGAATGGTCTTCTCGACGTAGCGCATCACGTCGGGGCCCCACTGCGCCACCTTGGCCGCCATGTGCTCGTCGACGCGCTGCTCGATCCGCGTCAGCAATTCCTCGTCCGCAATGCCCTCTTCCTTGGCCCATTCGTCGACCGGCAGGTCGATGTCGAGCACGCGCTTCAGCTCTTCCTTGAGGCCCGCGACATCCCACTGCTCGGCATAGGCGTGTTCCGGCACATGCTTGACGACGATGTCGTCGATGAAGTCATGACGCATGTCCGCAACCATTTCGGCCACGCTGTCGCTCTTCATCAGCTCGACGCGCTGATCGAAGATCACCTTGCGCTGGTCGTTCTGGACGTTGTCGAACTTGAGCAGGTTCTTGCGGATGTCGAAGTTGCGGGCTTCGACCTTCTGCTGCGCCTTTTCCAGCGCCTTGTTGATCCAGGGATGGATGATGGCCTCGCCCTCCTTGAGGCCGAGCCGCTGCAGCATGCTGTCGAGCCGGTCGGACCCGAAGATCCGCATCAGATCATCTTCCAGCGACAGGAAGAATTTTGAGCGGCCGGGATCGCCCTGACGGCCGGAACGGCCGCGCAACTGGTTGTCGATGCGGCGGGATTCATGCCGCTCCGAGCCCATGATGTAGAGCCCACCCGGCTTGGTGATGGTCTTGGCGGGCTTGTTGCCCTTGGCGGGCTCGATCTCGACCACGTCCTCGGCCTTCAGCACGATCTCGCGGAAGCGTTCGATATCGGCCTTGATCTGTTCGATCTTCGTGGCCTTCTCGGCCTCGTCGGTAATGTTGGCGGTCTCCTGCAGGATCCGCATCTCGAGCGAGCCGCCGAGCTTGATGTCGGTACCGCGGCCGGCCATGTTGGTCGCGATCGTGATCGCGCCGGGGACGCCGGCTTCGGCGACGATATAGGCTTCCTGTTCGTGGAAGCGCGCGTTCAAGACCGCAAACAGCTTTGCAGGCTTGCCCGCGCGCGCTGCGGCGTAGAGCTTTTCCATGCTGGATTCAGAGCCGAAATCGATCTGCTTGTAGCCGTGCTTCTTGAGATATTCGGCCAGCACCTCCGACTTCTCGATCGAGGCGGTGCCGACCAGCACGGGCTGCAGCCGCTTGTTGGCGCGTTCGATCTCAGCCAGGATCGCGGCATATTTCTCGTTCTGGGTGCGGTAGACTTCATCGTCTTCGTCGAGACGCGCGACCGGCACGTTGGTCGGGATTTCCACGACCTCGAGCTTGTAGATGTCGAACAATTCGTCGGCTTCGGTCAGCGCCGTACCGGTCATGCCGGCGAGCTTTTGGTACATCCGGAAATAGTTCTGGAACGTGATCGAGGCCAGCGTCTGGTTTTCCGGCTGGACCTGGACGTGCTCCTTGGCTTCCAGCGCCTGGTGCAGGCCTTCGGAATAGCGGCGGCCCTGCATCATGCGGCCGGTGAATTCGTCGATGATGATGACTTCGCCGTCGCGGACGATGTAGTCCTTGTCGCGGTTGAACAGCGAGTGCGCCCGCAGCGCCTGGTTGATGTGGTGAACGACGGAGACGTTCTCTACGTCGTAGAGCGATTCACCCTTGAGCTGACCGGCATCGCGCAGCAGCGTCTCGATCTTCTCCATGCCGGCTTCGGTCAGCGTCACCGTGCGCTGCTTCTCGTCGACCTCGTAATCGGTCTTGTCGAGCTGGGGGAAGAAGGTGTCGATGGTGTTGTAGAATTCCGAGCGGTCGTCGAGCGGACCGGAGATGATCAGCGGCGTGCGCGCCTCGTCGATCAGGATCGAGTCGACTTCGTCGACGATGGCGTAGGAATGTCCGCGCTGGACCATGTCCTCCAGCCGGTACTTCATGTTGTCGCGCAGATAATCGAAACCGTATTCGTTGTTGGTGCCGTAGGTGATGTCGCGCGAATAGGCTTCCTTGCGCTCGGCGTCGTCGAGCCCGTGGACGATCACGCCGACGGTCAGGCCGAGGAAATTGTAGATCTGGCCCATCCATTCGCTATCGCGGCGGGCGAGATAGTCGTTGACGGTGACGACATGGACGCCCTTGCTGGCCAGCGCGTTGAGATAGACCGCAAGCGTCGCCACCAGCGTCTTGCCTTCGCCGGTCTTCATCTCGGCGATGTCGCCCTCATGCAGCACCATGCCGCCGATCAGCTGGACGTCGAAATGGCGCTGGCCGAGGGTGCGCTTGGCGGCTTCGCGCACGGTGGCGAAGGCCGGAACCAGGATATCGTCGAGCGTCTTGCCGTCGGCGAGCTGCTGGCGGAACTCGGCGGTGCGGGCCTTCAGCGCCTCGTCGGAGAGCGCGGCGAGCTCGGGCTCAAGCGCGTTGATGGCGTCGACGCGGGACTGATATCCCTTCACCCGCCGGTCGTTGGCGGAGCCGAAAAACTTGCGGGCGAGCGCGCCGATCATGCCAATTCCTGCCTTTGCCGTTACTTGCGTTGCAAGCCGTGACGGGGTCCACCAAATTGCTTATCAACTCACCGTGACGCGTCGCGGCAAACACCCCGATCCGGGGTCATCCGCCTAATGAGTGGGAATTAAGCAATCCAAGGTTCAACGGCAAAAAACGCAGCAAAATAAGCGCTATCGCCGCCGTACGATCCGGCACAGATATGGCTGGGTTGGGGCCTTGTCAACGTGGGTCCATCTGTCAAGGAATTCATCATTTTGACAGACTTTTCGCGTTGCCAAGGCCGCATGATTGGGCGAGTGTCCCGCCGCCTTTTGCTGCCCCTTCTTCAAGACAAGGATTTTCCATGACCACCTCGTTCCCGGAAACGAAAACCGGCCTGCGCTTCGGCCTCGCCTCCCTGGCCGCGACGGCCTGTCTGGCTGCGGTTCTGGCCGCCGGCCTGCCGGTTCGTGCCCAGGACAACCCCGTTCTCGCCAAGGTTAACGGTGCGGAGATCCGCCAGAGCGATGTGGCGCTCGCGGAAGAGGAACTCGGCCCCAGCCTCGCGCAAATGGACCCGGCGACCAAGAAGGACAATGTGCTGGCCTTCCTGATCGACCTGAAAATCGTCGCCAAGGCCGCCGAGGACAAGAAGGTCGAGAATTCCGAAGACTTCAAGAGACGCCTGGCGTTCACCCGCAGCCGTCTTCTGATGGACAACCTGCTCGCCACCGAGGGCAAGGCTGCGACCACCGACGAGGCCATGAAGAAGGTCTATGAGGAGGCCTCCAAGCAAATCACCGGCGAAATGGAAGTTCACGCCCGGCACATCCTGGTCGAGACCGAGGACGAGGCCAAGGCGATCGCGGAAGAGCTGAAGAAGGGCGGCGACTTCGCCGAGCTGGCGAAGAAGAAGTCCAAGGACCCCGGCGCCTCCGATGGCGGCGATCTCGGCTTCTTCACCAAGGAACAGATGGTGCCGGAATTCTCCGCCGTCGCGTTCACGCTCGAACCCGGCAAGATCTCCGACCCCGTGAAGTCGCAATTCGGCTGGCACATCATCAAGCTCGAGGAAAAGCGCGCCCGCAAGGCGCCCGAATTCGAGCAGGTCAAGGCGCAGATCGAGACCTACGTGACGCGCAAGGCGCAGGCCGAATACGTCGCCAAGCTGCGTGAAGCCGCCAAGGTCGAACGCATGGACAAGCCGGCGGAAGCCGCCAAGCCGGACGCCGCCAAGCCCGCGGATTCCAAGATGGCGCCGCCGAAGAAGTAAAAAATCGCTGTCCCTTCTTCGAGACCGATAGTATCTACCATCGTCATGGCCGGGCCGAAGCGCCCGGCCGTTCCATGTCCAGGGACTGGTTGGCAGGCCCTGAAGACGTCGATGCCGGCGCAGGTCCGGCTATGGTTGATCTGGTCGAAGAAGGTGCCCGCATGTCCACCACCGTCTCCCCTCGCCCCGGCCGATGTCCCCGAGATGCCAGCGATTGCGGGCGTGAAGCTCGCCACCGCCGCCGCCGGCATCCGCTACAAGGGGCGTACCGACGTGCTGCTCGCCGTCATGGACAAGGGCACCACGGTCGCGGGCGTCTTCACCAAATCGAAATGCCCGTCCGCTCCCGTTGAATGGTGCCGCGCCAGGCTCGGCCGGGGCCGATCTTCCAAGGCAGGATTTGCCCGCGCGCTGGTGGTGAATTCCGGCAACGCCAACGCATTCACCGGCAAGACCGGCAAGCAGTCGACGGCGCTGACCGCGCAAACCGCAGCGAAGGCGGTAGGCTGCAGCGCCAACGAGGTATTTCTTGCCTCGACCGGCGTGATCGGCGAGCCGCTGGACGCCACCAAGTTCGACGGCGTCCTGGCCACGCTGGCGGAAACCGCCGCGCCGGATGACTGGATGAGCGCGGCAAGCGCGATCATGACTACCGACACCTTCCCGAAAGTCGCAACCGCCACGGTGAAGCTCGGCAAGACCAAGGTAACCATCAACGGCATGGCCAAGGGCGCGGGCATGATCGCGCCCGATATGGCGACCATGCTGTCGTTCGTGTTCACCGATGCGCCGCTGTCGTCCGCCGTGCTGCAGGCGCTGCTCAAGAGCGGCGTCGAGGACACCTTCAACGCCATCACCATCGACAGCGACACCTCGACGTCGGATACGCTGCTGGCCTTCGCCACGGGCGCGGCCGCCGCCGGCGGCGCACCAAAGATCAGCCGCGCCAGCGATCCTCGATTGAAGGCGTTCGCCAAGGCGTTCCGTGACGTGCTGGCCAACCTCGCCGAACAGGTGGCCCGCGACGGCGAAGGCGCGCGCAAGCTGGTCGAGGTGATCGTCGAAGGCGCGACCACCAAGGCCTCGGCGCGCCGAATCGCGATGTCGATCGCGAATTCGCCGCTGGTGAAGACGGCGATCGCCGGCGAGGACGCCAATTGGGGCCGCGTGGTGATGGCGGTCGGCAAGGCCGGCGAGCCCGCCAACCGCGACAAGCTTTCGATCTCGTTCAACGGCATTCGGGTCGCCAAGAGCGGTGCGCGCGATCCGTCCTACAACGAGGCCGAGGTTTCCGAGGTAATGAAAAATCCGAAGATCCAGATCAAGGTCGCGCTTGGCCTTGGCAAGGGCCGCGACCGCGTGCTGACCTGCGATCTCACCAAGGAATATGTCGCGATCAACGGCGACTACCGGTCATGAGCGAGACAGCGGCGCATGGCTGACATCAAGCTCACCCTCGTGGTCGCCTGCGCTCTCGTCGATGCCGACAAGCGCGTGCTGATCGCGCAGCGCCCGCAAGGCAAGGCGCTCGCGGGCTTGTGGGAATTTCCCGGCGGCAAGGTCGAGCCCGGCGAACGGCCGGAGCAGACCCTGATCCGCGAACTGCATGAAGAGATCGGCATCGACGTCAGTGAGCCGTGCCTGGCGCCGCTGACTTTCGCGAGCTACGCCTATGACAGCTTCCATTTGCTGATGCCGCTCTACATCTGCCGGCGCTGGGAAGGCATGGTGATCGCGCGCGAGGGCCAGCAACTTGCCTGGGTCCGCGCCAACAAGCTGCGCGACTACCCGATGCCGCCCGCAGACATTCCGCTGATCCCGCATCTGATTGATTTGTTGATGTGAGATTCTGAAGTCGCCGTCATGGCCGGGCTTGTCCCGGCCATCCACGTCTTGGTCACGCTCCAAAGAAAGACGTGGATGCCCGGGACATCAAGCGCGAAGACGCGCTTCGCGCTTCTGCCCGGGCATGACGAAGTGGAGACTCAAGTCTTCTTCCCCTTCACCGCCGCCTCCAAACTCGCCTTCGCCGAGCCCGGCCGCAGCGCCTCTTCGGCGGCACGCAGCGCCCCGACACAAAATCGCGAAAACAACCCCATGCAAAGTAGAATGGGGCCCGGCTCGCAGCGAGCGTGCTGCTTGCGTACGGGCACGACAAGAAAGATGGTCCGTCGTCACGGCCCACCCTACGAGGCTGTGAATCTTTTCATGGCGGAGGGCCGGCGGCCATGATTCTCTGCAGTGATTGATTTGCGGGAGATGCGGCTTCAGTTCATTATCGCAGCTTGCCGAGCCAGAGCGCGGCTAGCATCGCGCGGTTGCGCACGCCGAACTTGGCGTAGATCGACTTGACGTGGAAGTGCGTGGTGTTCGGACTTTGGTCAAACTTCCGCGCAATCTCCTTTTCCGCGTGCCCGCCGAGCAGTGCGAGCAATACCCTGCGCTCAGCGGGTGTCAGGGCCGCGTCGGCGATCAGCAGGCCGTGGCTGAGCAGTTGTTGACGGTGAAACCATCTCAACCCCCGCATCGTGAAGCCCAGGCGCTGGCCGTCGTGCGCCGAGAAGCGAGGTGCCTGTGCATCGCGAAATACGAACAGGCGGATCCTCACGTCGTCATTGAGCGCAATGCGCACTGAAATGCTGTCGGCGAATCCGACGTCCAAATAGTGCCGACGATAATGCTCGCCCTCGAACCATTCCGGCGGCAGCGCTTCGAACAGCAGGCGGACACGGAACGGCTCATCTCCCGACGCGGAAAGAATCTGAGACAGGTCGACGTTGTGGGACCAGAGCGTATCGTACTGCTTCTGCACAGATGCCGCCACGGCCGGTATCGGGTCCAGCACCCGTACGAGGCGCGGACGCCAGCCGAGCAAGGGATCGGTCCGCTTCGGCGAAGGCAATCGCACAAGCACACCCCATAGCACATTGCGTGCCGACAACATGGTACGCAGTGCGGACAGCAGGTGTGTCAGCGCGGCGTCGCTGTCGGCGACCGAGAAGTCGGCCAGCTGATCCCAGAGTGCATAGACATCTTGGTTTTGCGGATCGATGGGATCCGTGGAGAGATGCATGTCATTCCCAAAGCGTGTGCAGGTCGCCAGCCTGCGCGGGCATGCATAAACGACAACGAACCACCTTTCTAGGTAGTTTTCAGACGCATCACGTGGCGCGATATTCAGCACGGGTGCTGGGAAGACGGGTCCTCCCACCGTGACGACATTGGAAGGCCTGTCGAAGAGCGAACGGTACCGATGGCTTCCCGGCTCTTTCATCATCCCGTCATGCGCTGCTCCGGTTGCAAAAGCGGGAGCATCGACGTCCCCGAGAGACATCGAGAGATCAAAGATCTCTCCGTGGAGAATTTTTAGACATGACCTTCGTATTTCCAGTGCGATTGATCGCACGATCTAGCGCCTCCGAGACGCGGGTGTCGCTTTTCTTCTCAATACTCACACCCGGAGCGACAATCGGTATTGAGCGGTAAATATCTAAGCTCCTTCTTTTCAAAAATCATCGCGGACCCAACTGCCTCAGGAGGTTTTCTTGCAAATTTACAGAAATAAACTTGGTCACACCGACCATGCCATTGCGCGGCTGCCTTTGAGATGGTGGGAGCGCGCCTGCTTCCGGTCAAAGCTGCGCGAGGATATCAGGGACAGATCTGATTTTCTACGCGATGTCGGCATCGACGTGCTTGAAGCGCATGCTGAAGCGTGCCGCTTTTTCTGGCAACCGATCACGCTGAAGCGCCTGCCGATCCTGGATTGCGCCCCTGCAACTGACGCCATCGCGCGGCCGGCCGTCGGGGCCATTGGTTCCAGATATTGTGCTGAAAACGCTTCAAGTCATCAATCTACCGTGGTGTCCTGATAATGAAAAACACTTCGCACCCTTCGGCCGTACTGCCGCCTCTCGCTCCGTTTCACGTCGAAAGGAAAGGCGAAGCTTCTTCGCTTTTATCACGTCGGCGCTGCACAGCTCACGGCGCCTTCAGGCAGGTCGAATCCTGCGTCAATACGAACACTTGATCGCGCCTTCCGAGCAATCCGCTCCGCGCCAATCTAGCCAGGATTCCGAAACTCGGGAAATGCTCGTCACCAGCAGGCCGCGCTGCGGTCTTGCTGCAGGAGGTCGTTTCCTTGGATAGCCTGATCGCAATCTACATCGCATGGATCGTAGCCCAGACCGGTTTGTCGGCTCCCGATCATCCGCCGATCCACTTCGTGACACCGGCGGAAATGGCAATGCGACACGGCTCGCCGGAAAATAGCGGGCTGGAGTTGCAGGCGCTCTATAATCGCAACGAGGGCTCAATTTACCTGCCTCAGGGCTGGCGACCCGATGATCTGCGACAGAAAAGCACGCTGCTGCATGAACTGGTGCACCACGTGCAGAGATCAAACAACATCGTCCTCCCTGTATTGCTGCTTACGAACGCCAAGCATACGAACTGCAGATCAAATGGCTGCGGGAAGAAGGGTGACCGATCCGTACGAGCTTATCAAAACCAATGAGCTGGGCATCTACATGGTTAGCGTATGCCGTGACGGGTCATAAATGCCGAATCGGCCAAGGGACCTGGCTCAATCACTTCGCCTCGAAGTCCGATGCTATCGATTATCTAGCTAGCCGCGGCCACGGATCTCTCGCCATTGTGGATGCAGCCATTCATGTGGCCGATTACAGTTTTGCGCGTGGACCAGGAAGACCGGCCTTGAGAACGTCTCTCCTAGAGTTTCGAAGAACCTCCCTGTCAACCGATGTCAACCTTGTCAACCGTGTCAACCTGACTTTCAGCGCCTTAAGCTAGCGCGGTGGCGGGGTGCGAATTACCGGCGGGCTATCCAAGTGCCAGAGGGACCGTGAGAAAAGGATATCTTGTCCGCTCGTAGGTTCTTAGCCGCCGCTGATGCCCTTTCGGTTAGGTCGGCAAGTGTGACCCTTCGCGACATATTGCGCCGCGGCGCGAGCCTGGTCGCAAGCTGGGCAAAGCGGACATAGTCTTCGTCGCGTCACGCCGACGGGTTATGGGTACATGGCCTAATCTCATCCCGCCTTGGGTTGTCTACTTGGGAGCAGTTTTCTTCACCGCCGCTTCCAGGCTTGCTTTCGCCGAGCCTGGCTTCAACGGCTTTTGCTGGCTCTCATGCGGCGCCCAGCCGGACAGCCAGACAAGATCGAAGGTGGCGCGGATGCGGCCATCAGGATCGGCAAAACGCTCGCCGTAAATCTGCGCCATCCGCAACATGGTGGCGCGGCGGGTCGGCGCGCGCCGCCGTTCGCAAAGGATGTTAGTCGCGCCCATGCGCCTCAAATCCTGCATCAGCGCGAACGCGCTGTCGTAGCGCACCACAACGCGGTCGACGTCGGTGACCGGCAGCGCAAAGCCGGCGCGCTGCAGCAGCGCGCCAATATCGCGCAAGTCCGCGAACGGCGCGACCCGCGGCGACACCCCGCCCTCGCATTCGGCTTCCGCGGCGGCAAAGGATTGCCTGAGCTCAGTCAGCGTATCGCCGCCGATCATCACTGCGAGCAACAACCCATCGGGCTTGAGCGCGCGGCGGATTTGCGCCAGCACGCCCGGCAGGTCGTTGACGAACTGGAAGGCGAGCGCCGAGACGGCGAGGTCGAGCGATTGCAGCGGCAAGCGCAGCGTTTCCGATTGATCGAGATCGATGCGGGTGATCGACTGGAAGCGATCAGCGACAGGCTTTCGCAGCAATTCATCCGGCGTCCAGATTTCAGCCACGTCGGCAAAACTCCGCATCACCGCCTGCAGCCGCTCTTCGAAGTCTTCCCGGACGCGGTCGAGCAGAAATGTCGCCGGCCCGGCACGCCGTGCGCGATCGATGCGCGCACGCAAGAGTGCGCGGTCGAACAGGACGGGGCTGCGGTCGGGTTCGAAACCATGCCGGTTGGTACGCTGGCTCCCCTATCTCTGGCAATCCTGCTTGAGCACGCTGCCCGGCAGCGCTAGCCTCGCCCCATGGACGCCGAAGCATCACCACCACGCTCCATCTCCAGCCACCTGCGCGGCGCGCTCGGCGCCTGCCGCGACGCGTTCGCGCATCTTCCGCGGCTCGCGCTCGATATCGCGCTGCCGACCCTATGCGTTTCCTGCCGCGAGCCGGTCGATGGCGAGGGCGTCTGCGCGGCGTGCTGGGCGAAACTGTCGTTCATCGCACCGCCGTTCTGTCCGCGGCTCGGCATTCCCTTTGTCTATGATCCGGGTCCGGAATTGCTGTCGATGGAGGCGATCGCCAGTCCGCCGGCCTACCAGCGCGCCCGCGCCGCCGTGCGCTATGACGACGTTGCCCGCACGCTGGTTCATTCGCTGAAATACCAGGACCGCACCGATCTGGCGCCGGCGATGGGCCGCTGGATGGCCCGCGCGGGTCAGGAATTGCTCGCAGAGGCCGACGTGCTGGTGCCGGTTCCCCTGCACTGGCGGCGCGGCTGGAGCCGCCGCTACAACCAGTCCGGCGCGCTGGCGCGGGTAATTTCGCGGCAAACCGGCGTCAAACTGACCACTGAGGCGCTTCGCCGCATTCGCGCGACCGAGCAGCAGATCGGCCTGTCCCGGCCGCAGCGCGCCAGCAATGTGCAGGGCGCCTTCAAGGTCGCCGCCGATCGCATGGCAGATATCCAGGGCCGCCGCGTCATCCTGATCGACGATGTCTTGACGTCGGGCGCCACGGCGGACGCCTGCGCCCGGGCACTACTGCGCGCCAAGGCCGCGCAGGTCGACGTGCTGGTATTCGCGCGGGTTGTGGACAGCCACCGGGCTCCCATATAATTCAAACACTTGCCAAATCAGAGCGCGCCATGACTGCCATTGAAATCTACACCCGCCCGGGCTGCGGCTATTGCACCGCTGCCAAATCGCTGCTCACACGCAAGAACGCCGCGTTCACCGAATTGAACGTGGCGACCGACCTGACCTACCGCGATCAGATGTACGGTCGCGCAGGCCACGGTTCGACCTTTCCGCAGATCTTCATCGGCACAACCCATGTCGGCGGCTGCGACGAGCTCTACGCGCTGGATCGCGCGGGCAGGCTCGACGCCATGCTGGCGGGAGAAAAGGCCTCCTCATGAGCGCTGGCTCGACCTTTACCGCCGCCATGGTGCAGATGCGCACCGGTCTGTTGCCCGAGCCGAGCCTCGAGCAAGGCATCAAGCTGATTCGCGAGGCCGCGGCCCGAGGCGCCGACTACGTGCTCACCCCGAAGTGAGCAACATGATGCAGTTGAACCGCAAGGCGCTGTTCGAGCATCTTGCGTCCGAACAAGACGATCTCTCGCTGAAAGCCTATCGCGCGCTGGCGGCGGAACTGAACATCCATCTCCACATCGGCTCGCTGGCGCTGCGCTATTCACCGGAGCGCGCCGTCAACCGCTCGTTCCTGATCGGGCCTGACGGCAATTTGCTCGCCAGCTACGACAAGATCCACATGTTCGATATCGATCTGCCCGGCGGCGAGAGCTATCGCGAGATCCGCCAATTATCAGCCGGGCGAGACAGCCGTGATCTCGGATCTGCCGTGGGGCCGTATCGGGCTGACGATCTGTTACGACGTGCGCTTTCCGGCGCTCTATCGCGCGCTTGCCGAAGCCGGTGCGTCGTTCCTCACGGTTCCGTCCGCCTTCACTGGGAAGACCGGCGAGGCGCATTGGCACACGCTGCTCCGCGCCCGCGCTATCGAGAACGGCTGCTTCGTCTTCGCGGCGGCGCAATGCGGCATGCACGAAAACAAGCGCGAGACGTTCGGCCATTCGCTGATCATAGGCCCCTGGGGTGAAATTCTCGCCGAGGGCGGCGTCGAGCCCGGCGTATTCCTCGCCGAGATCGATACATCCAAGGTCGAGACAGCGCGGAGAGCCGTGCCGTCGCTGCAGCATGGCAGACGCTTCGGCATCGTCGACCCCAAGGCCGGCCCGGAGCATCTGCATCTCGTCCGGGGTTCGGCATGATCCGGTACAACCTTCGCTGCGAGAAGGGCCATGCGTTCGAAAGCTGGTTTCAAAGCTCCGCGGCTTATGAGAGCCAGGAGAAGCGTAGGCTGGTGAGCTGCCCCGCCTGCGGCTCGGTCAAGGTCGAGCGCGCCATCATGGCCCCGCAGATCGTGAGCAAGAAGGGCCGCGAGGTAACTGCTCCCGCGCCGGCCGCGCCCGCGGAAGCGACGGCGCCGTCCGAGATCGACGCCGCTCCTGATGGCGCAGGAGCGCGAGCTGCGTGCCAAGCTGAAGGAATTGCGCGATCACATCGTGAAAAATGCCGACAATGTCGGCGAGCGCTTCCCTAACGAAGCACGCAAGATGCATTACGGCGATATCGAGCATCGCCCGATCTACGGCGAGGCCTCGCCGGACGAGGCGCGCGCGCTGCTCGACGAAGGCGTCGAGGTCTCCCCGCTGCCGGTGCTGCCGGACGACCGGAATTGATGCGAGCTGCGGCTCCGTAGGGTGGGCAAAGCGGAGCGTGCCCACCATTTTACAGCGAATATCTCGGGGCTAAAGATGGTGGGCACGGCGCAAAGCGCCTTCGCCCACCCTACGATTCCCGACTCAAGCCGCCACCAGCAGCGCAACGCCCGCCACGATCAGCACAATTCCGGACAGTTCGCGCGCCGACAATGGCTGCTTGAACGAATAATACGCCACGGCCTGCGCGAACAGCACCTCGACCAGCGCCAGCGTGCGCACGTTCGCAGCCACCGTCAGCGCAAGTGCCAGAAACCAGAATTGCGAGGCGAACGCGCCCATGAAGCCCGCGAGCATCGAGGGCCGCCACAGTCCTAAAATCTTCATCAGCACATCAGGCGCGCGGACCAGCAGATAAATCGTCAACACCAGTGTCTGCACGAACAGGGCGAACACCAGCGTGTAGGACGCCGCCGTCACAAAGGAGACGCCGGGCACCACGATGACTGCGCCGCGAAAGCCGACCGCCGAGAGGGCAAAGCAACCGGCGGCGACCAGGCCGATGATGGTCGGCTTCAGCTCCGCAAAGCCCTTTTCACCGCCCGGACGCAGCGCCGTGATGACCACGCCGACGGTCGCGATCACGATCGCGACCACTTTCAGCAGCGTCAAATGATCGCCGAGAAAGATGAAACCGAAGATCGCGGTCTGGATCGCCTCGGTCTTGAGATACGCCGTGGTCACGACGAAGGAGCGGTCGTTCATCGCAAGCAGCATCAAGCCGGTGGCGACGATCTGACTGAGCGCACCCAGCAGCAGCCACGGCCAGAACACCGCCGTCGGCCACGGTATGGGGTCGCCAGTCACCGCCACCACGACCGCGAAGAACACCAGCGAGAACGGAAAGCCGAACAGGAAGCGGATATTGGTCGCGCCCCAGGTCCCGAGCGGCCCCGTCAACGACCGCTGCATCGCGTTGCGGGCGACCTGGCCCAGCGCAGCGATGATGGTGAAGGAATCCAGAGTGAGGCGACGGAGAGCATGGGGAATACCGGCGGGAGGCTGCCGCACCGTGCCGGGTGGGATGCGTTAGGTCAACCGAACCGGCGTCATGACTGGATTGCGATCAAGCCGAAATTCTCGTCGTCCCTGCGAAAGCAGGGACCCATACGCCGCGCTCTCGCACGTGAGCACGAATGGCAGACGTCTCGTAACGCAATTGGCGCCGCGGAGTATGGGTCCCTGCTTTCGAGCCTGTGAGGGAATTGAGCTTAGTAGGGGATGGTTGCCGCTAGCGATGTCGGAGCGGCGTTTGGCGGGCCGGTCGGTTGATGCGGTTACCTCACTGGCTCTCTCCGTCGAACTCTGGTCACGTGGGTCTGCTTCGCAGCCGGTGCGCTGCCATTAGGTTATTGGCGAGCGCATGCCAGAGCGCCACTGCCGCGGCCTTGATCAGGCCACGCACCGGAATGAAGCCGAAGCCGTGGTTTTTGAGGTTGGCGTTGATCCGCTCGATGAGCTTGCGCCGTTCGTACACGTCGGTGCCCGCCTGCGTCGCCATCCGGCTGCGCCACTCTCGACACTGTCAGGCTCGCGGGCCCGCGCTCTGGCCCGCCTGACAAGCGTCTCGGGTTTGACGTCCTGACGGTCTGAAGGTGGCGGCGTATAGACCTTCACCGGTCCGGCCGCGTGCTCCGACAGGGCGGCGATGTCCTCGGCAGTCGCGTAACGGGTGTCGATGAGGAGCGTCTGTGGTGCTTTGCCGTAGCGCTTCACCAACTGATCCACCATCGGCATCGCCAAGCCGGCATCGTTGCGCCGATCCGTCATCTCTACTGCGACAATGATGCCTGGCCGGGGCGCCACCGCGATCTGTGCATTATAGGCCGGACGAATCGCCCCGTCCGGAAAGCGCATCGAGCGCGCCTGCGGATCACTCAGCGAGACTTTCGGCCCAGACTTCTTCGCCTCGTCCTTGGCATGGGTCTTTTCTCGTTTCGCCTTCTCCGCCCGCATCCGCTCAAGCGCGGCCCGCGCGCGTTCGGCGCGTTCCTTCACTTCCCGAGCCCCTCGCTCCTGCGCCGCCCGCTTGCGGCGCGAAGACGCCTCCGGATCGCTTTCGGTTTCCGCCTTGAGCGCCGCAAGCCGTTGTTCCACGGCAGCCTCAATACGATCAAGCTTGCTGCCGCTCTTGAACGATTCACGGCTGGCATTCGCTCGAACCTTGGTGCCGTCCACCGCAATCTCGGCAAGCGACACCACCCCTTCGGCAATCAACGCCGTCACGCTCTCCGTCAGAAGCCGATCGAGAACCTCCACATGCGCAACCCGGAAGTCCGCAAGCCCGTGATAGTTGAGCGGTACCCCACCGGCGATCCAGCGGTACGCCGGATCGTGCCGTGCAAGCCGTTCAAGTTGCCGAGCCGAACCTACGCCTTCGATCGTCGCATAGAGCCAAAGCCCCAACAGAACCGCCGGATCGGGCGGCGGCCGTCCAGGTTCCCCTTCACGGGCCTTGATCGCCTCGTAAAGCCGCGAAAGGTCCAAGCTCTCCACAAAACTCATCACGATGCGGGCGCGATGGTCGCTCGGAACCAGAGCTTCCAAATCCACAAAGTCCCACTGCGCTTGCGTCCGATCAGCCTGAATAAACCGTGCGTCACTTGCCATCGAATAACCTCGTTCGATGCAAGTGAATCACAGCCCAACCCGCCGCTCAATCCTATTCCCTCACAGGCTCGTTCGCAGGGACGACAACAACTGAGAATTCGCTACGCCCCTCGGCCACCACCATGTAGTTCACGTCCATGTCGGACGAGATGCTCCATCGGTCGGCGAGCGGGTTATAGACCACGCCGGCCTGCTCGGTGATGGTGAGGCGGTTGTGGCCGAGGTGCTGGGCGAGTTCGTCGGGCGTGATGAACTTGTCCCATTGATGGGTACCGCGCGGCAGCCAGCGCAGCACATATTCCGCGCCGACGATTGCGAGCGCAAAGCTCTTCCAGTTGCGGTTCAGTGTCGAGACCACCATCATGCCGCCCGGCTTGACCATCGCCGCACAGCGCGCAAGGAACGCGCCGACGTCGGTGACATGCTCGATCACCTCCATCGCCAGCACGATGTCGAAGCGCTCGCGCACATCCATCGCCTCGACGGTGGTGCAGCGGTAGTCGATCGACAAATGCCCCTTGTCGGCATGCAGCTTGGCCGCGGCGATGTTGGTGGGGGACGGATCGATCCCGATCACCTGTGCGCCCAGCCTCGTGAACGGCTCGCACAACAGCCCGGCGCCGCAGCCGATATCGAGGATGCGCAGGCCCGACAGACAGCTCAGGCTCTTTGCATTGCGCTCGAACTTGCGGCAGGCGGCGTCACGGATATAGGCGAGCCGCAGCGGATTGATCTTGTGCAGCGGGGCCATCTTGCCCCTGGGATCCCACCACTCGTCGGACAGCTTTGAAAACTTGGCGACTTCGGCGGGGTCAACGCTGCCGCCCGTCGCGGAAAAGCCGGCGGATGAATTTTGCTGCGTAGCCATGATTTAGGTGCCGGCCGGTCGGGTGGTGATGGCGGTGCGAAACGCCAGTGGGCGCGAAATGGTGGAAATGGTTTGCGTGCCCTCGCCGACGCCCTGAATGGTGACGTCGCCGTAGTTCATGATGCGGCCGAGAATGCTCTGGTTGACGTCGACGCTCTCGACCTTGTCGAGGCTCATCTCGAAGGTCCGGCGCTTGATGAAACCCGTCTTGTGGACGACTCGCATATTGGTGACATCGGTCTCGGTGGTCCAGCGATGGAACCAGGCCGTCGCGCTCCAATACAATGCCGCAAGTCCGGCGACGGCCGCCAGCGCCACGCAAAGCAACATCAGCGCGTCGGCGGTGACCATCCGCGACAGCACCAGAAACACGATCGCCACTGTCCACGCCGCGATAGCCGGCAGATAGAACATCCAGTGCGCGTTGGTCGAATACAGCACCGTCTCGCCGGGCTGCAGGATATCATCGATATAACGGCCCATACGCCTGCCTTGAATTAACCCGCTACCACAGCCATTTGCGCCATTTTTGGGCCGAAAACGAAGCTGGTTGCTTGCTCCGGACCGCGCCGCTATGTATACGCCGCTTTCGGCCCGGGCGCTCCACTTTCCGTGCGGGTCACCTTACTTATCCTCACAGGGAATGCACGCGTCGTCATGGGCCGCCTCGTGATGAAATTCGGCGGTACGTCCGTCGCCAATATCGACCGAATCCGCAACGTCGCGCGTCATGTCAAGCGCGAAGTCGACGCCGGGCACGATGTCGCTGTCGTCGTGTCGGCCATGGCCGGCAAGACCAACGAGCTGGTGGAATGGTGCCGCGACGCCTCGCCGCTGCATGATGCGCGCGAATATGACGCCGTGGTGGCATCCGGCGAACAGGTCACCTCGGGCCTGCTCGCGATCGTGCTGCAGGGCATGGGCATCCAGGCCCGCTCCTGGCAGGGCTGGCAGATCGCGATCAAGACCTCCGATGCCCACGCCTCAGCGCGAATTCTGGAGATCGACGGCACCGAGATCAGTGCCCGCTTCAAAGATCGCAAGGAAGTCGCCGTCATTGCCGGCTTCCAGGGCATCAATCCGCAGAACAACCGAATCACCACGCTCGGGCGCGGCGGCTCGGACACCTCGGCGGTGGCCATTGCGGCCGCGATCCGCGCCGACCGCTGCGACATCTATACCGACGTGGACGGCGTCTACACCACCGATCCCCGCGTGGTTCCCAAGGCGCGGCGGCTCGACAAGATCGCCTTCGAGGACATGCTGGAACTGGCCTCTCAGGGCGCCAAGGTCCTGCAGGTCCGTTCTGTGGAACTCGGCATGGTGCACAACATGCCCGTGTTCGTCCGTTCCAGTTTCGACAAGCCCGAGGATATCGACCCGCACGGCACACCGCCGGGCACGCTGATCTGCAGCGAGGAGGAAATCATGGAAAGCCACGTCGTCACCGGCATCGCCTTCTCCAAGGACGAAGCCCAGATTTCCGTGCGCCAAATCGAGGACAAGCCGGGCGTTGCTGCCGCGATTTTCGGGCCGCTGGCGGAAGCCAACATCAATGTCGACATGATCGTCCAGAACGTCTCCGAAGACGGCAAGACCACTGACCTCACCTTCACCGTTCCGGCCTCCGACTATAACCGCGCGCGCGACACCATCAGTTCGGCCAAGGCCAAGATCGGCTATATCAGGCTCGACAGCGCCACTGACGTGGCCAAGGTTTCCGTGATCGGCAGCGGCATGCGCAGCCATGCCGGTGTGGCGGCGCAGGCGTTCGCCGCGCTGGCCGGGCGCAACATCAACATCCGCGCCATTACCACCTCCGAGATCAAGTTTTCGGTGCTGATCGACGCCGCCTACACCGAACTTGCAGTGCGTACGCTGCACACACTCTACGGGCTCGACCAAGCTTAGAACAATTTTCTCTCAAATTTGGCGCATGGTCCGATCGCCGAACCGGCGGCGTTTTGGCGGATCATGCGCTTCGCTGGCGCAGCATCGGCTCTGACACACACGTTATTGCTGCTGGCAGGCGTTTTGCTTGGCAAAGCAAGCCTCGATTGGCTATACGGCCTGTGAGGTGGGTTGCCGCAAACTGCGCCACGGTTTTGGCGATCCCGATTCTGGCCGGGATCAGGTGCCTGCGGCCGCGCCGAATGAATAAAATTGTTGTTTTCGTGCGTTTCACGCCAGCCGCCGGCCACCCGGCGGCCTAGACTCGCGGGGAGGATACCAGCACATGCGGAGCGCTTCGGGAGGTCCCCGCGTCTTGTTGAGACGGCTCCGCGAAACCATGGCGGAGCAGGTCTCGGCCCAGGAACGCCTGGACAAGATCGTGGTGCTGATCGCGGCCAACATGGTGGCCGAGGTCTGCTCCTGTTACGTGCTGCGCATCGATAACACGCTCGAGCTTTATGCCACCGAAGGTCTGAACCGCGACGCGGTGCACCGAACGGTGCTGAACGCGCATGAGGGCCTCGTCGGCCTGGTCGCCAGCGAGGCGAGCCCGCTCAACCTCTCGGACGCGCAAAATCACCCGGCGTTCTCGTTCCGGCCTGAAACCGGTGAAGAAATCTACCATTCGTTCCTCGGCGTGCCGATCCTGAGGGCCGGCAACACGCTCGGCGTGCTGGTCGTCCAGAACCGCGCCAAGCGCACCTATGTCGAGGAAGAGGTCGAGGCGCTGCAGACCACCGCCATGGTGCTGGCGGAAATGATCGCCTCCGGCGAACTGGCGGCGCTGGCACAGCCCGGCGCGGAACCGGCGGCGCGGCATTCCCTGCACAAGACAGGCGCGATCCTCTCCGACGGCATCGCGCTCGGCCACGTCGTGCTGCACGAGCCGCGCGTCGTCATCACCAACTACATCGCCGAAGACCTGCCGAAGGAAATCAAGAAGCTCGACGCGGCGCTGACCAAGCTGCGCGCCGATCTCGACCGCATGCTGGAGCGCGGCGACGTCGCCGAGGGCGGCGAACACCGCGAGGTGCTGGAAGCCTACCGGATGTTCGCCAACGACCACGGCTGGTCGCACAAATTGCACGAGGCGGTCGCCACCGGCCTTACCGCCGAAGCCGCCGTCGAGCGCGTGCAGTCCGACACCCGCGCCCGCATGCTGCGCTCGACCGATCCCTATTTGCGCGACCGCCTGCACGATCTGGAAGACCTCGGCCATCGCCTGATGCGCCAATTGGTCGGGCAGGATCATGCGCCGTCGCGCGAGCAGCTTCCCGAGAACGCCATCCTGATCGCGCGCGCGATGGGACCGGCAGCCCTGCTTGACTACGATCGCAAGCGGCTGCGCGGCCTGGTGCTGGAGGAAGGCACCGCCAACTCACATGTCTCGATCGTGGCGCGCGCGCTCGGCATTCCCGCCGTCGGCGAAGTGCCGAACGCGCCCGGCATCGCCGATCCCGGCGACGCCATCATCGTCGATGGCACCTCGGGCTCGATCTATGTCCGCCCCTCGGCCGAGATCGAGATCGGCCTATGCCGAGCGGGTGCGGTTTCGGGCGCGGCGGCAGGCGCAGTATGCTGCGCTGCGCGACAAGCCCTGCGTGACCAAGGATGGCCAGCCGGTCGAGCTGATGATCAATGCGGGCCTCGCGATCGACCTGCCGCATATCGAGGACACCGGCAGCGCCGGCATTGGGCTGTTCCGTACCGAGTTGCAGTTCATGGTCGGCCAGAGCCTGCCGCGCAGCTCAGACCAATTGGCGCTCTATCGCACCGTGCTGGACGCCGCCGGCTCCAAGCCCGTGACGTTCCGGACGCTCGATATTGGCGGCGACAAGGCGCTGCCCTACATGGAGACCGTGATCGAGGAAAATCCCGCGCTCGGCTGGCGGGCGATCCGGCTCGGGCTGGACCGGCCGGGATTGCTGCGCGGCCAGATCCGCGCATTGCTGCGGGCCGGCGGTGGCCGCGCGCTGAAGATCATGTTCCCGATGATTTCCGATGTCGCCGAGTTCGATCAGGCCAAGGCGATCGTCGAGCGCGAGCTGACCTATTTGCGCCAGCACGGTCATTCGCTGCCGGAACGTATCGACGTCGGCACCATGATAGAGGTGCCGGCGCTGCTCTATCAGCTCGACGAGCTCCTGAAGAAGGTCGATTTCGTCTCGGTCGGATCGAACGATCTGTTCCAGTTCTTGTTCGCGGTCGACCGCGGCAACGCCAAGGTTTCCGAGCGGTTCGACACCATGTCGGCGCCGATCATGCGTGCGCTGCGCGACATCGTGCGCAAGGCGCAGGCGGCGAAGAAGGCGGCGTCGCTGTGCGGCGAGATGGCCTCAAAGCCGCTGGGCGCGCTGGCGCTGATTGCGCTGGGTTACCGCTCGCTGTCGCTATCCGCCACCGCGCACGGTCCGGTGAAGGCCATGATCCTCGACCTCGACGCCAAGAAGGCCGAGGCTGTTCTCATGCCGCTGCTCGACGCGCCGGCCGGCAGCGTCTCGATCCGGAAGAAACTGACGGAATTCGCGGAGGCCGAGGGGCTGTCGTTGTAGCGAGGCTCTGTCCCGACAACGTAGCCGTCCGCATCCGATCCCTGAGAACAACGCCATGCTACCCGAAGCCAAACTCGATATCCTGCTCGCCCACCACGCCTCGCTAGAAGCGGAGCTGCTGGGCCAGGTGAATTCGAAAAATACGTCCAGATCACGCGCGAGCTCGCCGAGCTCAATCCGCTGATCGACGCCGTGAAAGACTATCGCGCGGCGCGGGCCGAGATTGCGGGCGCCGAATCGCTGTTGGCGGATGCCGCCACCGATGCCGAAATGCGCAGCATGGCGGAGCTTGAGCTCGAAACGCTGCAGGCGCGCACAGCCGAGTTGGAGCAGAAGATTCGCGTGGCGCTGCTGCCCAAGGACGCCATGGACGACCGCAACGTGATGCTGGAAATCCGCGCCGGCACCGGCGGTGACGAAGCCTCGCTGTTCGCCGGCGACCTGTTCCGGATGTATGAGCGGTTTGCCGCGTTGCAGGGCTGGAAGGTCGAGGTGATCTCGGCCTCCGAAGGCACCATGGGCGGCTACAAGGAAATCATCGCCGAAGTGCAGGGCCGCGGCGCGTTCGCCAAGCTGAAGTTCGAATCCGGCGTGCACCGCGTGCAGCGCGTGCCCGACACCGAAACGCAGGGGCGGATTCACACGTCAGCGGCAACCGTCGCCGTGCTGCCCGAGGTCGAGGATGTCGATGTCGACATCAAGACCGACGATTTGCGGATCGAGACCATGCGCGCGCAAGGCGCCGGTGGCCAGCACGTCAACAAGACCGAATCGGCGATCCGCATCACCCACATCCCGACCGGCATCGTCGTCATGATGCAGGACAGCCGCTCGCAGCATAAAAACCGCGCCTCCGCGATGAATATCCTGCGCACGCGGATCTATGACGCCGAGCGCCAGCGCGTCGATGCGGTGCGCTCCGCGGACCGCAAGGAGAAAGTCGGCTCCGGCGACCGGAGCGAGCGCATCCGCACCTATAATTTCCCGCAAGGCCGCGTCACCGACCACCGCATCAACCTGACGCTCTACAAATTGCCGCAGGTGATTTCGGGCGAAGCGCTGGGTGAATTGATCGACGCGCTGACCACCGAGCACCAGGCCGCCCAGCTTGCGGCCCAGGGCGCGGCGGCGTGAGCACCATCCGCGTGTCGTCCCCGCGAACGCGGGGACCCATCAACAGGTTCGATGTCGTCCCTGCGAACGCAGGGACCCATACTCCGCGGCTTTTCGGCGGAGGCGGTGGTGTGGGTAGATATCTTCCGTTGCAACGAAAGCCTGTGGTTATGGGTCCCTGCGTTCGCAGGGACGACGTGTGGAGAGATTTGGGCGAGGCCGCCGCATGACGGGCTCCTGCGCCGGACAAACCGTCGACGCGGCGCGGCGTGCGCTTGCCGCACAATTCAAATCGGCCGCCATCGAATCCGCCGAACTCGACGCGCGGATACTGACGGGCCACGCACTCGGCCTCGACCTGACCAGCTTGATATCGGCCGCGCAGCGCCAACTCACCTCGGACGAATCGGTACGCCTCGAGGAATTCGCCCGCCGTCGCCTCGCGGGAGAACCGGTCGCCCGCATTGTCGGCGAGAGAGAATTCTGGGGGCTGCCGCTGCAACTCTCGACCGCGACGCTGGTGCCGCGACCCGATACCGAGACGGTGGTCGAACTGGCGCTGGAGCTTTTGCGCGCCGACGGCGACCTCAATCGCCCGCTGCGCATCGCCGATCTCGGCACCGGCAGCGGCGCGATTCTTCTGGCGCTGTTGTCCGAATTGCCGGCGGCAACGGGATTCGGCACCGACTTCTCCGAACTGGCTTTGCAAACCGCCGCAGCCAACGCCGCCCGCGCAGGGCTCCCGGGGCGCGCGACATTCATCGCGTGCGATTATGCGAGCGGACTATCCGGCCTGTTTGATCTGATCGTTTCGAATCCGCCCTACATCCGATCAGCGGATATCGGTGGTCTGGCAGCGGAGGTCAGGAATCACGATCCCTTGGCCGCGCTCGACGGCGGCGCCGACGGGCTGGATGCCTATCGCGCGCTGATCCCCCAGGCGGCTTGCCGCCTGGCGCCCGGAGCCGTCCTGGTTGTGGAGGCCGGAGAGGGCCAAAGCGGCCAGATCCAGGCCTTGATGACCGCGGCTGGGTTAACGCCCGCTGGCGCGCCAAAGCCGATCTGGCGGGCGTTCCGCGGGCCGTCGCGGGCCACAAAACGGCCCGATAAAGTCCCATTGGAACGCAAAAAAACCACTTGGAATATTGCCCGGGAGCGACTACGTTCCGCTCACAACGTCGGTCCAGGGTCGCTGGCCCCGTAGGTATTCACGGGTGGAGGCCAGAGTTCTCGAAACGAGAGCCCGCCGAGTGAAAGGTTCCAAAACGCAGGTCGAATTGAGCGCAATAGCTGGAGCTGTGCTGCTCTTGACCGCAAAGCGAACGAAAGCCTGATATTGCGCTTGAAGACTTACGCAACAGCTGGTCACGCGAAGCCGTCACGCAAGACGATTAGGCTGGCTTTGGCAGGCTGAATGATTTGGTCCGGCGAGCGAGTGTACGCCGCCGGTTGGGGAACGCGTCTTTGCTGAACGCGATGGTTGGCGAAATCGACGAGACGACAAGAATCTGAACGGCATCGTGATTCGGTGCGCATGAGCGCGCCGGGTCGGATCAGGCTACGACGGCAACTGCATAACTTCAGGGCTGGAATAAAGGCGAGACATGAGAAACGGTCAGAACAACAAGCGGATGCGTAACCGGAATAACAACAATAGTAGCAACAATAATAACCGGCGCGGTCAAAACCCGATGACCCGGGTGTTCGAATCGAACGGACCCGATATCAAAATCCGCGGCACCGCCTCGCACGTCGCCGAAAAATACGTTCAGCTGGCGCGTGACGCGCGCTCTTCCGGCGACCCGGTCGCGGCCGAGAACTACTACCAGCACGCCGAACATTACTTCCGCCTGATTGCAGCCGCCCAGGAGCAGTTCCGGCAGAGCCAGCCGCAGCCGCGCGTCGACACCGAAATGCCGGCGACGGAAGACGGCGACGACGACGGCGAGAGCTTCTCGCATTTCGGCCAGGAACCGGGCTTCGTCCCGCAGCAGCCGCAGCCCTACATCCGCGACAACAATCCGCGCGAACAGCGCGGCGACGCTCCGCCCTTCCAGCGCGACCAGCCGCCGCGCGAGCATCATCGCGAACGCGAGCATCGTCCGCAGCCGCAATATCAGCCGCAACCCCAGCCGCAACCCGTGATTGCCGATACCGGCGGCGTCGATCGCCTGCCCTCCTTCATCACCGGCCCGCAGCCGCAGGTGAATGGCGCGCCGGGCGGGTATGAAGAGGGCCGTGGCGGCGAGCGTTTCCCGCGCCGACGCCGTCGGCCGCATGGTCCGCGTCCCGACAGCATGGCCGCGCCTGCCGCACCCAGCGAAGATTTCAATCCGGGGAATGAGTAGGTAATTCGCTCACAACCGTCGTCCCTGCGAACGAACGCAGGGACGACGAGCGGATAGACTACGCCTTATCCCTTGTCGCCGTCGACGACGGCACCAGCACCGGCTCCAGTGACGGGATCAACCGCGTGCGTTCGCGGCCCGCGGGGATCGCGCGATAGACCTGTTTGGTCGCTTCCACGATATGGACGCCCGCGAACGGTAGCGACAGCGCCGCGCCGACACGCTCCCACGCCATCGCCGAGCGCAGGAACCAGCTATTACCGACCGGCGGCAGGAACAGCGCCTCGCCCCACGCCGCCGGCGTAAACCAGGTCTGCCGCAGCAATTGCGTGATCTGCGCGCGCGAATACGGCCGGCCGTGACCGAACGGCGTATTGTCGGTGCGCGTCCATACGCCGCGCCTGTTCGGGATGACGGCGATCAGTCGGCCGGACGGCGCCAGCACCCGCCAAACTTCCCGCAGCAAGCGTTCCGGATCGTCGGACATTTCCAGCGCGTGGACCAGCAGGATGCGGTCCACCGCGGCGTCCGGCAGCGGCATTGAGAATTCGTCGATCAGGGTCGCCAGTGCGGGGCGCGCGGTCGGCCATTTCAGCACGCCCTGCGCCGCCGGCATGAAAGCGAGGCAGCGCTCGGAATCCTCACGAAACAGGCCGAGATAGGGCGTCGGGTAGCCGAGCCCGAGCACGCGCTGACCCGTCGCATCGGGCCAGCGCGCCCGGATGCCGCGGTTGATCAACTGCCGCGCCACGGTGCCGAGGCGCTGCGAATAAAAATCGCGGAGATCGATGACGTCGATGGTCATGGGCGCAATCTACCACATGGCGTTTCGTTGCGGTGCGCCGAAAATGGCATTGCCGCGCGAGCGTTAACGCCATATTTCTTGATACCCAATGGGGGTGGAAAGCCTTAGTCACGGAGCTATCATGGCCGCGGAAATTCGTACTTTCACCTGCCTCAACGACAATTTCGGCTATTTGATCCACGATCCCGCAACCAAGGCCACTGCATCGATCGACGCGCCGGAAGCCGCCCCGATCATCAAGGCGCTGGAGCGCGAAGGCTGGACGCTGACCGATATCCTGATCACCCACCACCATCATGATCACGTCGGCGGCGTTGCCGAGCTTAAGCAGAAATATGGCTGCCGCGTCGTTGCCCCGCACGACAAGTCCACCAAGATCGCCAATGTCGATCTGCGCGCGGCCCATGGCGATGTGATCAAGGTCGGCAGCCTGCTGGCGCGGGTGCTGGAAACCCCGGGTCATACGCTCGACCATATTTCCTATGTGTTCGACAGCGACAAGGCCGTCTTCGCCGCCGACACGCTGTTCTCGATCGGCTGCGGCCGGGTATTCGAAGGCAACTACGCGATGATGTGGGATTCGCTGTTGAAGCTGCGCGCGCTGCCCGACGATTTCAAACTCTATTGCGGCCATGAGTATACCGCCTCGAACGTCAAGTTCGCGCTGTCAGTCGATACCGACAATCCCGCGCTGAAGGCGCGCGCCGAGGAAGTGACGCGGCTGCGTGCGGAGAACAAGCCGACGATCCCGGTGCTGCTCGGTGAGGAGAAGAAAGCCAACGTCTTCCTGCGCGCCGACGAGCCGTCGGTAGCGGCGAAGCTGCACATGAAGGGCGCCAGCGCCGACAAAGTGTTCGGCGAGCTCCGCGAACGCAAGAACAAGTCCTGATGGCGCTGCCGCAAGAAGCCGCCGACATCATCGCGCGGCTTGACCTGAAGCCGCATCCGGAAGGCGGGCATTATCGCGAGACGTTTCGCGATATCAGCGCGGACGCCGATGGACGTTCGCGATCGACCGCGATCTATTTCCTGCTGGCGCGCGGCGAGCGCTCGCACTGGCATCGCATCGATGCGGTGGAGACTTAGCATTTTTACGCGGGCCACCCGCTGACGCTGCAAATCGCTGATGATAACGGACAGCGCAGCATAAGGCTCGGCCCCGATCTCGCGGCCGGTGAAGCCCCCAGGCGATCGTGCCCGCGCATGCGTGGCAGGCAGCCGAAAGCACCGGCGACTGGACATTGGTCGGCTGCACTGTTGCGCCCGGATTCGAATTTGCGAAATTTGAACTCGCGCCTGAGGATTGGACCCCTCCGCGCTGAAACGGCCAATCGGGAATCGGGTGGGTTTCATCCATCCGTGCACATAGTTTCCGGCCTCGCAGCAAGAGGAGCGGAAAATGCACGGGACATTCAGCGTTTCACATCACATCGAGCCGGCGATTTTCTATTTCGGCACGCCGGTGGTTCTGATCGGCTCAACCAATGAGGACGGCTCATTCAACCTCGCCCCGATGTCGTCGGCATGGTGGGTTGGATGGCGGTGCATGCTTGGGTTGGCTGCCAATTCGAAGACCACCGAGAACATGATCCGGTCCGGCGAGTGCGTGCTCAACCTGCCATCCGCCGCACTCGTCGGCGCGGTCGATCGACTGGCGCGCACTACCGGCTCCGATCCAGTGCCGCCGAGCAAGATCATGCGCGGCTACCGGCATGCGCGCGACAAGTTCGGCCTGTGCGGCCTGACGGCGATGCCAGGCGAAACAGTTGCGGCACCGCGTGCGCTGGAATGTCCGGTGCAGATCGAAGCCAAGATCGCGCAGGTCCATGAAATGGCGCAAGAGGATAGTGTCTGGCGCGGCAACATCACGGCGATCGAGGTGAGCATCACCCGCGTGCATGCGCATCCGGGAATCATGATGGAAGGTGAGCCCAACCGCGTCGATCCCGACAAATGGCGGCCGCTGATCATGAGCTTCCAGCAATTCTACGGACTGACGCCGCAAAAGCTGCAGCGCTCCGAACTCGGAGAGATTCCGGAAGCGATGTACAAGCCACCGGGCTGGAAGCCGGCGGCTTAGTACTTCCGCCACACCATATCCTTCGCCGCGATCAGGCCGCCACCGGCGATCAGGATCGCGGCAATGGTAATCGTCGCGGTCGGCTGCGCAAAGCCGGCGAGAATCAGGAACAACGTAGACAGCAGCGGTGTCGCGTAGGACGCGGCGCCGAGCACGCGGATATCGCCACGTTTCATGCCGATGTCCCAGACGAAGAACGCGGCGCCAACGGGACCGACGCCGAGCGCAATGATCGCAAGCCACTGCCCGACCGTCTCAGGCCAGACAGTAGTTTCGACCATGCCATGCACCAGCGCCGCCAGCAGTGCGGTGGCGAGACAGAAGCCGGCGACCGCATCGGTCGGCACCGCCTTGAGCTTGCGCGACATCACCGAATAGGCCGCCCACACAAAGGCGGCGACGAACGCTGCCGCCAGGCCCGGTATTTGACCCGGCGTAAAGCTGCCGGTGTTGCCGGCGAACAGCAGGACCGTTCCGACCAATCCCAACACGGCACCGATGATGTGATGCGGTGCCAGCCGCTCGCCCGGCAGCAGCGAGGAGAACAGCACGATCAGGAGCGGCCAGAGATAGTTCAACAGCCCCGCTTCCGCCGGCGGCGCGAAGCGCAGCGCGAGGAAATATAGCGCGTGGTAGCCGAACAATCCGCCGACACCGACGACCCAAGCTACCAGCGGCTGCTTCAATGCGCCAAAGGCAGACGGCCGGAACAGAAAGCTCGCCAAGGCGACCAGGGCGCCGATCCCGAACGTCATGGCGGCGAGCTGGAACGCCGGGACCTTTCCGGTCGCAACCGTCAACACCGACAGCAGCGACCACATCAGGATCGCGGTCAGTCCGATCAGCGTGGCGGTACGGGGAGTCATTTATGCAGGTACTTTCCGTCATGGCCGGGCTTGACCCGGCCATCCACGTCTTCGTCGCCGGATGGTTGTAAAGACGTGGATGCCCGGGACAAGCCCGGGCATGACGACGTTCTGACGCTACGACACGATCGTGACGCTCAGGTCACACCATGTACTGCCCGCCGTTGATCGTCATCGTCGAGCCGGTGATGCCGCCAGCCTCGTCGGCGGCGAGGAACACCACGGCGCGGGCGATTTCCTCGGGCTCGCCGAGGCGATTGACCGGGATCAGCGGCAGGATGCTCTTCTCCAGCACCTCCTTCGGCACCGCCTGCACCATCTCGGTGTTGATGTAGCCAGGGCAGATCGCGTTCACGGTGACGCCGCCCTTGGCATTCTCCAGCGCCAGGGCCTTGGTGAATCCGATGTCGCCGGCCTTGGCCGCGGAATAGTTGACCTGGCCGAACTGTCCCTTCTGGCCGTTGATCGAGGAGATGTTGATGATGCGGCCGAATTTGCGGGCGCGCATGCCCTCGATCACCGGGCGGGTCATGTTGAACAATGAGCCGAGATTGGTGTTGATGACCGCGTTCCACTGATCGAGCGTCATCTTGTGGAAGGCGCCGTCCTTGGTGATGCCGGCATTGTTGACGAGCACGTCGACGGGCCCGAGATCGGCCTCGACCTGCTTGACGCCGGCCGCACAGGCGTCGAACGAGCTGACGTCCCATTTGTAGACGGGGATGCCGGTCTCCGATTTGAATTTTTCGGCGGCGGCATCATTGCCGGCGTAGCTCGCCGCAACCTTGTAGCCCGCAGCCTTCAGCGCCTTGCTGATCGCAGCCCCGATGCCCCTCGTCCCCCAGTTACCAATGCAACACGTGCCATGTCGTAGTCCTCCTTGGTGGTCTTTTTTCTACGCCGGAATTGCTCCGGTCTTTTGACGAAACTCAATCTTCCGGTTTTGCAGCGCTCTTGTTTTTGCAGCGCGCTTGGAAACGCTTGCGTAAGATGAAAATGCCCGGCGCGAGACCGGGCATTTCATCTTTATCAATTCGAGCCGCGGTTGCGAGATGATCTTTTCATCATTCAACCAGTCACTCTGCCTTTAGTTCAGTCGCGTGCGATGCACATCGCGATGCCCATGCCGCCGCCGATGCACAGTGTGGCGAGGCCCTTCTTGGCATCGCGCTTCTGCATCTCGTGCAAGAGCGTCACCAGCACGCGCGCGCCGGACGCGCCGACCGGGTGGCCGATCGCAATCGCGCCGCCATTGACGTTGACCTTGCCGGTATCCCAGCCGAGGTCCTTGTTGACCGCGCAGGCCTGCGCCGCGAACGCCTCGTTGGCCTCGATCAAATCGAGATCGCCGATGTTCCAGCCGGCCTTCTTCAGCGCGGCGCGGGAAGCCGGGATCGGCCCGGTGCCCATGATCTTGGGATCGACGCCGGCCTGGCCCCACGACACGATGCGGCCGAGCACCTTCTTGCCTTCCTTGGCGGCCTGCTTGGCAGTCATCAGCACGACCGCGGCGGCACCGTCATTGATGCCGGACGCGCTGCCGGCGGTGACGGTGCCGTCCTTCTCGAAGGCGGGCTTCAGCTTGGCCATCGAGTCGAGCGTCGCGCCGTGGCGCGGATACTCGTCGTCGCTGACGATGATGTCGCCCTTGCGGGTCTTGATGGTGACGGGGACGATCTCGTCCTTGAACCTGCCGGCCTTCTGCGCGGCCTCGGCCTTGTTCTGCGAGTGAACCGCGAACTCGTCCTGCTGCGCGCGGGTGATCTGGTACTGGCGGGCGACGTTCTCGGCGGTGTTGCCCATGTGGTAGCCATTGAACGCGTCCCACAGCCCGTCCTTGATCATGGTGTCGACCAGCTCCAGGCCACCCATCTTCACACCACCGCGCAGATATTGCGCGTGCGGGGCCATACTCATGGATTCCTGGCCGCCGGCGACGACGATTTCGGAATCGCCGTTGAGCAGCGCCTGGTAGCCGAGTGCCACCGTGCGCAAGCCGGAGCCGCAGAGCTGGTTGACGCCCCAGGCCGGGCTTTCCACCGGAATGCCGGCGGCGATCGAGGCCTGGCGGGCCGGGTTCTGGCCTTGGGCAGCGGTCAGGATCTGGCCCATGATGACTTCGGAGACGCGGCCAGGCTCAATGCCGGCCCTCTCCAACGCGGCCTTGATGGCGACGGCGCCGAGGTCATGCGCCGGGGTCGTGGCGAACGCGCCGTTGAAGCTGCCGACCGGGGTGCGGGCGGCGCTGACGATGACGACATCGTCTGACATGGACATCTCCTTATTGGGTTTCTTGGGCTTGAGGTTTCTTCGACGGCGGGCGGCCGGATGGCATACCTGTCTCTCACCTCATCCTGTTAACCCCATTGACCCATGTCAATTGGCCAAGACCCAAAATCCTGCCGCGGCGCATTCAAATTGATCCACGTGAGGGTTTCCACAGCAGCGTCCATGCCTTGGAATTAACCGTGCCGCACAAAACGGTAGCCGAACCGCATTGAAAATGCTTACTTTGCTGCGTTGCGTTGCTCGTCTGCCCGTCGGCGATGCCGTCGGGTTCCCTGCTCTCGGTGTCGATGTGTGAGCTCATGGCAAAGTCAGACCAACCTACGACTATCAAAAAATACGCCAACCGGCGGCTCTATAATACCGGCACCAGCACCTATGTGACGCTCGAGGATCTCGCGGCGATGGTGAAGGACGGCGAGGACTTTCTCGTCTACGACGCCAAGACCGGCGACGACATCACCCGCTCGGTGCTGGCGCAGATTATCTTCGAGCAGGAAAACAAGGCCGGACAGAATCTGTTGCCGACCACTTTCCTGCGGCAGTTGATCCGGTTCTACGGCGACAGCATGCAGATGGTGGTGCCGAAATATCTGGAGCAGTCGATCGACACGCTGACGCGCGAACAGGAAAAATTCCGCAAGCAGCTCACCAACACGTTCAGCGGCACGCCGTTTGCGCCACTCGAAGAACATGTCCGCCGCAACATGGAATTGTTTCAGCAGACGTTCTCGATGTTCAAGCCGTTCGTGCCGCCGCGCCCCGGCTCAAGCACGACCGAGCCGGAGAAGGTGCCGGAGCCGGTGCCTGACGAAGACAACATCGACGATCTTCGCCGCCAGATGAAGGACATGCAGGAACGCCTCGAGCGCATGTCGAAAGAGCCGAAGAAAGAAGAGTAGTCTTCTTTGCCGAAACTGCTCAGAGTTTCTCGTCATGGCCGGGCAAAGCCGTCTGAAGGACGGCGTCGCTTCCGCTCGCCTATGCCCGGCCATCCACGTTTTTGATGCTGTTCCTTCCTAGCCCGCCGCAGGCAGCGCCGTATCACCCGCCACCGCCCACGGCCGTTCCGGCGAGGCCAGCCCGATCAGGCGGCCCTGGATGTAGTCGCAACCCCATTCGCGCAGCATCACGGCGGCTTCCTCGTCCTGCACCCATTCCGCCACCGTCTTGATCTGCAGGCGGTTGGCCAGATCGATCAGCGTATGCACGAAGGCGCGATCGTCCGCGGAGCGTGCAATGTTCTGCACGAAGGCGCCGTCGATCTTCACGATATCGACGCCGAGCTTGCGCAAATTTCGGAATGAGGTGTAGCCGGCGCCGAAATCGTCGATCGCGATCTGGCTGCCGAAATTCTTCAAGCGGGTCACGAAGCCGCGGACGTCGTCGATGTCCTGGATCGCCACCGTTTCGGTGATTTCGACGATCAGCCGTTCGCCGGCGCCGGGATGGGCCCGCATCAGCGATTCGATTCCGGTCCACCAGTCCGGGTCCATCGTGGTGTCGGGCGAGATATTGAGGCTGAGCCGTACGTTCGGCGACGCCGCAAGTTCGGCGACCGCGAGTTCGAGCACGCGGTGATCGACCAGCCGGATCAGGCCCAATCGCTCGGCGACCGGAACGATATCCGGCGCCAGCAGCGCCTGCCCGTCCGCCTGCTCCATCCGCACCAGGCACTCGTAGAACGCCGGCTGTCGCGAGCGTGCTTCCACGACGGGTTCGAACGCCGTGACGATGCGGCGCTCGTTGAGCGCGGTGACGATCTCGTCGGTGACGCGGATGTTGACGCGGCGCTGGGCATCGCGTTCGACATTCGGACGCCACAGCGAGAACGATCCGGCGCGGCGGCGCTTCGCGCCGTCGAGTGTTTCCTGGGCGCGGTTGATCGCCTCATCGGCATTGCGGGCGTAGCGCGGGATGCTGATCGCACCGATCGAGGCCGTCACCGAGACGGGGCCGGATTTGGTCGGGATCACTTCGTCGCGAATTCCTGCCAGGAAGCGCTCGGCCGCAGTATTGGTGTCGTCGATCGTGCAGTTCCGCAAGACCAGCCCGAACTTGTTGCCGGAGAACCGGCCGAGCATATCGCCGCCGCGCAGCTTGCCGCGGATGCGTTTTCCGACCTCGGCGATCACGGCGTCCGCTACGTCGAAACCGAAGGCGTCGTTGACGCGCGCCAGATGATCGATGCCGATCAGCATGAAGGCGGAGGACGATCGGAAACGCATGGTTTCTTCGATCGTTTCCGCCAGCGAGGCGACGAGATGCGTGCGATTAAGTTCACCGGTCAGCGGATCGTGCCTCGAAAGCCGCATGAGCTGTTCGTCGCGGGCGTGGCGCTCGTTGTTGACACGGACGATGCCTTGCGCGCGCACCGGCTTGCCGTCAGGCCCTGCAAACCAGCAACCGGTCTCCTCGATCCAGATCACGGGCGCCGAGGCCGCGGCCCGTACGCCATATTCGATCCGGTAGGCGACGCCTTCGCCGCCCCGCGCCGGCGCCGATTGGGCGAGCGCCTCGTTGCGAATCGATTGGGCGGGCTCAATCAATCTGGCGAACCCTGAGCCGCTGGCCAGCGCCTCCGCCGGAATATCGGCGAAGACCGCGCCGGCATTATCGCTCCAGGCGATGGTGTCAGCCGTCAGGTCCCAGAGGAAGGCCGCCTGACCTAGCGAGGCAAGAATGCTGGAGGCTTGCGGGACAGGGAGCATCAGGACGCCTCGATTCGGGACACCGCCGGGTGATTCCTACCGCCTGAGGATAGTGGCTCTTTCGAACACGAGGCTAGGCCAAGTTCCTAAATAATCCGGAAACCATGTTTCACAGAGCTGCCGGGCCCGGCGGGAACGAACCGGAAGGAAGCGGCATAGGCCTTGCGAGGTCAGATCGCAGGTGGGGCGTAACGTCCCAAAACGTGACAGTTTAGCCGGTTACGGTGCGCGATGCTGGATATCGATCGATCAGACGAAATCTTGGACGGCGAGTTCGTCAACCTCGACGAGCCGGCCTGCACCGAGCTGGTGCCGGTGACCCAGTCCGTGCACTGGTCGCCGAGGCCGGCGCCGCGGCCCGATCCAACCTTCGTCGCGCAGCTGATCGCGACCGCCGATCGGGCGCCGCAAACCCGCGGCCTGAGGCGGGCTTCGCTGGCGGATGCACAGACGGCCTATGGCGCCAGCCAGATCCGGCGGTCCGGCACCGGCTTCCGGACGCGGCAAATCATCTAGATCAGCGCTGGGGTGTATCCGGCTTGTCCGGCGAGGGCTGCGGGCCGCTGCCCGGCTGTATTCCCGGCGACGGGACTTCCGGTGACGAGATTTCTGCCGAATGGACTTCCGGTGAAGGCGTTTTCGGCGAGGTCACCTCGGGCTCGGTGGCCGGCTGCACCGGTTTCGGCGAGGTCGCCTCGGGCGCGGTGGCGGGCTGCACCGGTTTCGGCTCGGGCTGATCCTTCAACACGGATTCGGCAACAGAGGCTGCCGGCGGCACCGATGGCGCAGCTGCGGCTGCCGGCGCGGGCTCGATTCGTGGCTCGGCCGCCGGCGCCTCGACTTTTTCGACGGCTTTTGGCGGAGGTTCGGTGGCTTTTGGCGCAGGTGCAGGCGCCGGCGCCGGCGCCACAGCTCGTCGCCGCGTTCGTAATGCGAGGCCGGAAAGGAAATCCACCAGCGACAGCGCGGTCATCAGGAAATAGGTCGAGGTGCCGAACTTCGGCCACAGCACGAATTCGGCCGCAGCCGCCCCGAACACGATCAGCGACAGCAGATGGTCGGTGAGATATTTAGCGCCGGGGCGCGCGCCCTTGATGACTTCGGCGAGCAGCAGCAGGATGGCGAGCGTAAGCAGCACGTCGCTCAGCGTCACCGTCCATTCCGCGCCCGACATCAACGTCAGCTTCACCAGCGGCTCGGTGAAGGACAGGTCGGGCATCAGGAAGACGATAATGTTGTAGATCGCGAGCGGAATCAGAAGCAGCGGAAAACCGACCATGGGTATCGCGCCTTCCTAGGAAAACCGGAATGTCCCCCGGCAAAGCATCGCTTCACCCTGTGGAACCGTTGGCCCACTCGTTGGCCAAGTTCGGGCAGACGCCGCTGGAAGCGGCGCCTTATCCCCGAATCCGATTAGGATTCCTTCTTTTTCAGCACCTGCCGGCCCTTGTACATGCCGGTCTTCAGGTCGAGGTGGTGCGGACGGCGCAGTTCGCCGGAATCCTTGTCCTCGGCATAGGTCGGCTTCTTCAGCGCGTCCGCCGAGCGGCGCATGCCACGCCGCGAGGGCGATGTTTTTCTTCTGGGAACGGCCATAACGGTCCTCTAGGGGTGTTGTCGGAGGCATCGTCCGAAGCCGGACGGCCCAGCGCTGCGCGCACGGGCTGCGATGCCGATAAGGCCGCGCTTATAGAGGATGGGATGGCGTAAAGCTAGGCCGGCTTGCGGTTAAAGGGACTGAAAATTGGCTCGAAAAGCACGATTTTCGCTCCAGCAGCGGGGCACGGCGTTGGCCCGGGCCATATAGGTTCCGGCCAGACGGCGCACGCCGGGGCCGGGGTTGCGGGCGCTGCGCCTGACGGGATTGGGCAGGATCGCCGCCAGCAAGGCGGCCTCGCGCGCGGAAAGCGTGGCCGCCGAATGGCCGAACGCGTACATCGACCCGGCCTCGGCTCCGAATTGTCCTGAGGGCCCGAGCTCGGCGATGTTGAGGTAAATTTCCAGGATCCGCTGCTTGGGCAGCACCAGATCGATCCACATCGCCAGCGGCAGTTCCAGCGCCTTGCGGACCACGCTACGGCCCGGCCACAGGAACAAGTTCTTGGCCACCTGCTGGGTGATGGTCGATCCGCCGCGGGCAGGCTCACCGTCCTCGGCATCGTCGATCGCATCCTGCAACGCACCCCAATCGACCCCGCGATGGCTGCAGAATCTGGCGTCTTCGGAGCCCACCACCGAGCGCGGCAGTGAGGGCGAAATCGCGTTGAAATTGACCCATTGCCGGGACACCGGCGCGCCCGTGAGCCAGCGCCAGGCCATCAGCGCCGAGACAGGATGGCCGGTTCGGTAGAACGGCGTCACCAGATAAGGCAGCAACAGCACCACGAGCAGGATCAGCACTAAAATTCGGACAATGCGCAAATTGGAATGCTTCCGGTTCAGCCCAACCCGGCCCGGGACCGGCGATCAGGCCCCACCCACGTGACATCTCCATGATATTTCGTGCGTTTTCCAGCGCTTTTGTGACCGGGGTCATGGAATTGACGAAGCGCCTGCTATCAAACATTGTCCGGCCAAATTGATCTGGAGCTATTCTTAATGACGACCGCCAATGCCGATTTTGCCAAACGACTGGAACAGACCGCGGAGGACACCGAAGCCCTGCTGGCGAAGCTGTTGTCCGATACGCTGTTGCCCGACGAGATCGTCCGGCCAAAGCGGCTGATGGACGCGATGCGCTATTCCAGCCTCGACGGCGGAAAGCGGCTGCGGCCCTTTCTGGTAGCCGAAAGTTCCGCCGTGTTCGGCGTCCCGCGCGAAGCTGCCCTGCTGGTCGGCGCCGCACTGGAATGCATCCATTGCTATTCGCTGATCCATGATGATCTGCCGGCGATGGACAACAGCGACCTCCGCCGTGGCCGGCCGACGCTGCACAAGAAGACCGACGACGCCACCGCGATCCTCGCCGGCGACGGGCTGTTGACGCTGGCGTTCGACATTGTCACCCGCGAGGAGGTCCACAAGGACGCGAATGTGCGCCTGCTTTTGACGCGCGCGCTGGCGCGCGCCTCCGGCATCGGCGGCATGGTCGGTGGCCAGATCCTGGACCTCGCGGGCGAGGGGCGGTTCGGCGACCGCGAGCCGGTCGACGTGGCGCGGTTGCAGCAGATGAAGACCGGCGCGCTGTTGCGCTATGGCTGCATCGCCGGCGCGATCCTCGGCCAGTCTTCCCAGAAGGAATACCAGGCGCTTGACGATTATGGCCGCGCGCTCGGCGAGGCCTTCCAGATCGCCGACGATCTGCTCGACGTCGAGGGCGACGCGGCGGCGCTCGGCAAGCAGACCGGGCAGGATGCGGCGCTCGGCAAGACCACCTTTGTCACCCAGCTCGGTATCGACGGCGCCAAGCAGCGCGTGCGCGATCTCTTGGCACGCGCCGATTCCGCGCTGTCGATCTTCGGGACCAAGGGCGACGTGTTGCGGGCAGCCGCGCGCTTCGTCGCGGAGCGCAAGAACTAGGGCAACAAAGTCAGCGAATGAACAAGGAATTCGAAGAGCACCTTGTTCGGTTCCGCAACCTGCCGCTGCCGGTCCGCGTGGTCTACGGGAGGCCGCGCACCTTCATCGCGCTCGCGGTCGGCGTCATCGCGTTCCTGCTGCTGCCCGGCACGCTGCGGTTGCCAACGCGGCTTGTCGTCGGCTGGGACGTGTTCACCGCGCTGTATCTCGTGCTCGCCTACATCATGATGCTGCGCTGTGACGTCGGCCATATCAGGCGCAGCGCGGTGTTGCAGGACGACGGGCGCTTCGTGATGCTGCTGGTTACAGCGCTCGGCGCCTTCGCGAGCCTTGCCGCCATCGTGTTCGAACTTGGCGCCTCGAGGGGCAACCCGGCCGGGCTGATCCTGGCCACGGTGACAATCGTACTGTCATGGACGGTGGTTCATACCGCCTTCTCGCTGCACTACGCGCACGAGTTTTACCGCGGCAGCAAGCCGGGCGGCCTGCAGTTCCCGAGCGGCGACGCGCATGCCGAGGCGGATTATTGGGACTTCGTCTACTTCTCGTTCGTGATCGGCATGACCGCGCAAGTCTCCGACGTCGGCATCACCGACAAGGTCATCCGCCGCACCGCGACCGTGCACGGCATCATCTCGTTCGTGTTCAACACGGCGCTGCTGGCATTGATGGTGAATATCGCGGCGAGCGCGATCTAACCCCATCGCCCGGCGCCTTGAATCTGGCCCCGGACCCTGCCGTGAAGACAGAGATGAGCCGGGGCCGTGGCGTGTTCGATAATACGCGGCGGTGGCTATGGGCACACGCCCGACATGATGGCGCTGTAGGAGTGGCAACCCACCTGACGTTCCTGGCCGGTAAGCGGCCGGCCTGTAGACGACAGCCCTGGACCAGTCGGTCCCTGAGAACGCCTGACGATAACTTGCCTTGGTTCCGGAGCATGCCTTGCTTCGGGAACGCGCCGTGATTCCGGCCTGTTGCGCGTTGCCACCGGCTTTTTGGCGCGACGCTTCTCGCATTCATTGTCGTCGTTGAGGAACGAGCCCTCGGCGCAAGTGATCTTGGTGCAGCGGTCGCCATCGGCCTGGAAGCCGTGTTCGCAGACCAGCGGACATACCCGTGACGACTTCAGCTTGATCGTATCGAGCGTATCGACGCTGGCGACCTTGGTGTCGAGCTTGGTCCCGGCGTAGCGGTTGAACAGCGTCAGCGACCGCTGCGAGGCATTATTCCAGTTGCCATCGGCGTTGCCGGTCAGGCAGCCGACACGGCGCAGTTCGGCCTGCACCGACTTGGTGACGTCAGCCTGCGGCGGCCCCGCGGCGAGGGCGGCAACGTTCACCGCCTTGTCCTTGTCTGCGGGGGCTGGAGCAGATGCCTTGTCGGCGTTGGCGCTTTCGGCGGCGACGCGCTTCTGTTCGGCGGCAGCCGCCTGGTCCTGCGCCACCTGCTTGGCCTTTTCAGCCGCGATGCGCGCCTGCTCGGCGGCTTTGGCTTCCGCTTCGGCTTTTGCCTGTTGCGACTTCCGGGCGCCCTCGGCGGCGAGCCGTGCCCGCTCCTGCTCGGCCAGCCGCGCTTTCTCGGTCGCTGCGACGCGCGTTTCTTCGGCGGCGATCTTGTCGAGCTGAAGCTTGGCGAGGCTGGCGTAGAAGCCATCGGGATATTGCGCGAGGAAGGCGTTGAGCGCGCTCTTGTTGCCGATCTGCAGCGCGAGTTCGTAATCGCGGCGGGCTTCGGCCTGCGCACTGAGGGCTGACGTCGCAGGGCCGCCGCAGCCGCCGGGCGGGCCGGCACCAACGGCACGTCTTCACCGCCGAGCGAACCATACACAAAGGGTTCCTGCCGGTTATTGGTGGTCTTGAGCACCTCGTCGCGGACAAAGCCGAACGCGCGGCGCACGTCGAGCCCGGGCTTCGTCAAATGATGCGACAGCGCGGCTGTGAACGGGCTGTTCTGGCCGTCGCCGTCGGCAGCGGTGGACCCGGCCTTCGCCGAATAGGCGATCAGGACGTTCGGGCTGGTCGGCTCGACCTTGGCCAGGCCCTGCCCGATGGCGCGCGAAGCGACGGTGCGCTTCATGGTCCGGGCGAACGGATTGTCGCGGCAGGCGTCGAGAATCACGAGCCGCAGCTTCTTGGCCGGCTCGATCGCGATCAGGATGCGGTCGAGCGAGAGGCCTTCGTCATAGATGTCAGTGTCGCGTTCCAGCCGTGCATCGACGGGAATCAGGTAGTTCCCGCCGTCCACCTCGATACCGTGGCCGGCATAATAGACCACCGCGATATCGGCATCGCGCGCGCGATCTGCGAAGTCGCGCAGCGCGCGACGGTCTCGGCCGCCGGCAGGTCGCGGCGGAATCGACGACATCAAAGCCCGCGTCTTTCAACGTCGCCGCGATCTTGGCGCTGTCGTTAACGGGATTGGCCAGCGGCGCGACATTCTTGTAGGCGGAATTGCCAAGCACCAGCGCTACGCGCTTCTCGGCAAAGGCCGGCTCGCTCACGAACAGGAAGGCCGCCGCCGCAGCGGCCCATCGAAGCAATTTCAGTGATCCAGACATCTTCGTGACTCCTCCGGAGCCTTGTACTTTTTACCACACCGGCCTGCCTACCAGAAGCCACAGCCCGGCTTTGTGAGTTAAGTCACGATCCACGCTGACGTGAATTGTGCCCTCGCTATATCCTTGGTCAGGCGAACGAGCCGCCAGGTTCGGCCACGCCGTCCATTTCCGCCCGGTTCCGGAGGCTGGCAGCGCTTATGACAACCCCGCGAGACACGCATTCTTCCGCAGCGATGCGAGCGTTCGCCTTTTCTCAATGGCACAACCAGCCGGTTCATGGCTTAATTCGCCCCGAACAATTTTTCGTTTGCCGGGAGGAAAGCCGTGAGTCCTGACCGATCGACTGTCGAAGCCGTGGTGAAGAACTATTTCGATGGCCTGTATGAAGGCGATGCCGACAAGCTCGGCGCGATATTCGACCCCACTGCCGATCTGCGTTGGCTTGAAAAAGGCGAGTTGCAGGTGCTGACTGTACCGGACTGGCTCGATCGCGTGCGCAAGCGCCCCTCAGCCAAGGCCGAAGGCAAGCCGCGCGAGGATTTCATCGTCACGATCGACCGCTCCGATGATCAGACCGCCTTCATCAAGGTGCGCTGCCAGTTGCCGCCGCGCTATTTCACCGACTATCTGGTGGCGATGAAACTGCGCGACGGCTGGAAGATCGTCTCGAAATCCTACCGCTACGATCTGCGCGAGTAATATCCACGCAGACTTGCTCCCCTACGGACAGATCCCTACTCCGCCGCCGCATTCCTGCCGGGCCGGCCAACGTAGCCGGCCGCGTCGCCGAACCGCTCGATCATGACCGCGGTGAGGTCCTTGGCCTTGCTGGTGACGCACGCGCCGGATCGCACCGCATAACGATCCTGATGTTTGAGGTGCGGCGGCGCCTCGCCTTTCTGCAAGGCGCGGGCGGCATCCATCACCAGTTTCCGGAAATGCATGATGCCGAGATCGGTCGGTCCGAGATGTTCGCGGGTGCGGTCGGCGATCGGCCCCTGGCTGTCCTGCACGGCGGCGTCCTGTTCGGACACGCCCTTGATGCCGGTGTAGCTGTTGGTCTGCTGCAGCTTACGATCGATCAGGTAATTGTTCGACTTGTTTCGCAGCGGAATATAGTTCTCGTCGACCTCCGACATCACGCCGTTGCCGCGGTCATAGCCATCGCGCTCGGCCTGCGTCAGCGGACGTTCCGCATTCCAGGCATAGGTGAAGATCCAGCAGCTGGTATCGGTCACCGGAACGAAGCTCTGGCCGAAAATGTTCTCGCCGGGCATCGAACTTGGCGCATAGGCGTGCACCGGCATCAGGAACTGGGCGATGCGCCAGTAAATGTTGTCGGTTCCGGTGAGCCGGCCTCCGGCGACCGTGAGGCCGGCCTCGTGCGGATTGATCTTGATGACCGGGCGCGGGTCTTCGGCGATCCAGCGCATATGGTCGGTCGCCACCCGCGTCAGCGGGTTCACAAAGTGCTTCTTGATGTCGAGGATCTCGTTCTCTTCCTTTTCGAAGGAGAGATGCGCGAAGGTGAAATGCGCGGTGTCGATCGAGCCTTCCAGCGCCTGCACCCAATTGCAGTCCTGCCATTTCTTCGAAACGTAACGGTGCGAAGCCGGCACCAGCGCCATTTCCAGATCAGGCAGTTCGGGCACCTGCTCCGCCGGACCCATATAGGCCCAGATCATGTCGCCCCATTCCCGCACCGGATAGGACTTGATGCGGATCAGGTCTTTTGCGTTGAGGTCGGGATAGGAGGTCGGCATGTCGACGCAGCGCCCGTCGGTATCGAACTTCCAGCCGTGATAGACGCAGCGAATGCCGCATTCCTCGTTCCGTCCGAGCCAGAGATTGGCGCCGCGATGCGGGCAATATTGATCGATGACGCCGACCACACCGCGGGTGTCGCGGAAGGCGAGCAGCTCCTCGCCCATCACGACGATCTTCTTCGGGGGCCGTCGACCTCGGGCAATTCCGCCGAAAGCAGTACGGGAATCCAGAAGCGGCGAAGCAACTCGCCCATGCCGGTGCCTGCGCCACTCTCGGTGAGGAATCTGTTGTCTTCGGCGCGGAGCATGGGCGTCCTCCGGATTGTTGTTCTTTGGTTGCAGAAGATTGACGCGGGCCGTCGATAACGTCAACGCTCGTTCCACTCTCGTGTCCCGGACGCGGCGCGGCACCATCAGCGCGTTTACGCGCGTCTTCGACGCGCTATGGTGACGCGCTGCAGAGCCGGGACCCATCGTGGATGCAAAGCGTGGGCCCCGGCTCTGCAGTGCACCGCTTCGCGATGCACTGCGTCCGGGGCACGATGCTCCGCCTTACACCGGCCGCTCCCCTTCACCGTCACCCGGGTGCCTGCCCTTGTGTGCGGCCAGTAGTCCCACATCGCGCGGTGCTGGGCGCAGCGGTTGTCCCAGAACGCGATGGCGTTTTCGGTCCAGCGGAAGCGGCACTGGAACAGCGGGTTTTCCGCGTGCTGGTAGAGATAGGCGAGCATGGCGTCGCTCTCGTCGCGCGGGATGCCCACGATGTAACGGGTGAAGCCGCGGTTGACGTAGAGCGCTTTCCTGCCCGTCACCGGATGGGTACGCACCACCGGATGCTCGGCGCGTGGATATTCAGGACGGTCGGCAACGCCGTAATTAGCGTAGAGCCCGCGATAGGTCTGCTCACCATCGTGCAGCGCGGTGAGCCCGTCGAGATAGGCCTTCATCCGGTCCGACAGCGCCTCATAGGCGGCGTACATGTTGGCGAACAGCGTATCGCCGCCGCGCGGCGGACATTGCTTGATGTAGAGGATCGATCCCATCGGCGGCTCGACGTCACAGGACACGTCGGTGTGCCAGCCCTCGCCATTGGCGCGCGGCGAATCCTTGTCGGCATAGATCTTCATCAGCGCCGGGTCGCCCTCGTTGGGCGCCGCCGGATGCACATGCAATTCGCCGAACTTGCGGCCGAAGGCGAGATGCTGCTGCGGGGTGATGTGCTGGTCGCGGAAGAAGATCACGAGGTTTTCGGCGAGCGCGCGGTGGATCTCGTCCATCTGCCGATTGGAGCGCGCGTCATCCGAGACGAGTTTTGCAATGTCGACGCCGGAAATTTCCGCACCGATGATCGGTGTCAGTTTTTCGACGGCGATGGTCTCGTAGGGCTTCGGCTTCGCCGGCGATGTGCCTGTAACGCGGACCCTGTCTGCCGGACAGAGAAGACATCTGCGATTCTCCCAATCGTTCTTGATTGGGGCGCATCGTAGCCCGGATGGAGCGAAGCGCAATCCGGGATCGGTCCATCAGATTGCGACAGAGTCCCGGGTTTCGCTACGCTCCACCCGGGCTACGGCTTTTACTCCGCCGCCGTCACCGCGCTCTCCGGCGTCTTGCTGGCCGCGCCATAACGCTGGTCGATATAGTCGATCACCAGCGCCTTGAAGTCGGCGGCAATCGTTGGCCCGCGCAGGGTGCGGAACTTCTTGCCGTCGACGAACACCGGCGCGGCCGGCGCTTCGCCGGTGCCGGGCAAGGAGATGCCGATATTGGCGTGCTTGGACTCGCCGGGGCCGTTGACGATGCAGCCCATCACCGCGACGTTGAGCGATTCGACGCCGGGATATTGCGTCTTCCAGCCCGGCATTTCCTCGCGGATGAAATCCTGGATCGAGCGCGCCAATTCCTGGAACGTGGTCGAGGTGGTGCGGCCGCAGCCCGGACAGGCCGCGACCAGCGGCACGAAGGTGCGGAAACCCATGGTCTGCAGCAGTTCCTGCGCGACCTGAACTTCCAGCGTGCGGTCGCCGCCGGGCTCCGGCGTCAGCGAAATGCGGATGGTGTCGCCGATGCCGTCCTGCAATAGGATGCCGAGCGCCGCGGACGACGCCACGATGCCCTTCGATCCCATGCCGGCTTCGGTGAGGCCGAGGTGGATCGCGTAATCCGAACGCGAGGCCAGCGTCTGATAGACCGCGATCAGGTCCTGCACGGCGGACACCTTTGCCGACAGGATCATGCGGTTCTTGGGCATGCCGAGCTCTTGTGCCCGCGCCGCCGACAGCAAGGCCGACTGCACCATGGCTTCGCGGGTCACCGCGCGTGCATCGCGCGGGTTCGCTGACGCCGTGTTCTCGTCCATCAGCTTGGTCAGCAGCTCCTGGTCGAGCGAGCCCCAATTGGCGCCGATGCGCACCGGCTTGTCGTTCTTGTTGGCGATCTCGATGATGTCGGCGAACTGCGTGTCTCGCTTGTTCTTGAAGCCGACATTGCCGGGATTGATGCGGTACTTGTCGAGCGCCTCCGCGCAGGCCGGATAGTCGGCGAGCAGCTTGTGGCCGATGTAATGGAAGTCGCCGATCAGGGGCGTGGTGATGCCGCGCTTGCGCAGGCCGTCGCGGATATGCGGAACGGCCGCGGCAGCCTCCTCGCGATCGACGGTAATGCGCACCATTTCCGATCCGGCGCGCGACAGCGCCGCAACCTGCGCGATCGTGCCATCGACATCGGCGGTGTCGGTATTGGTCATCGACTGCACGACGATCGGCGCCCCCGCCGACGGCCACATTGCCGACCATGACCTGGGTGGTTTTATGCCGGGCGCGGGGGCCTGCGACGTCGTCTTGCGGAATTATTTCGGGCTTGTTCATGGGGCCTCGAATATCAGGTTTTGGTGACATTCACCAAGGAGATGGCGAAGGGTCTGTGCGCCCCGTCACCCTTCGGATTTTTGCATTGTGTATTCAATAGCTTAGGCCGGTCACGGCGGCCGGAAGCCGGGCGAAATACCGCGACTTCCGTTACAGCTATATTGGACAGGAATCGCCGAATTGAAAGGGCGAGCGTACTTCCCGGCCGCCTTTTCATGGCCCGATGCGGGCCCTAGCATCGGCCTCAAATAACGGGAGGCCAACAATGTCGGGGCGTAACGGGCTCATCTCCACCGCGGAACTCGCTGGTATTCAGGGCCAGGCCGACCTGCGCCTGTTCGACTGCACCACCTATCTCGAACCCGCGCCCGAAGGCTCTGGCCAGCCCTATCTCGCCGTACCCGGACGTCACACGTTCGAAGCCGGGCATATTCCGGGCGCGGACTTTCTGGATTTGCAGGGCGAGTTCTCCGATTCCAATACCGAGCTGCGCTTCATGATGCCGGATGTTGCGTATCTCGAGGCTGCGTTCGGCCGGCACGGCGTATCGAACGGCAGCCGGGTGGTGCTGTACAGCATCGGCACGCCGATGTGGGCGACGCGGTTCTGGTGGATGCTCAAATCGCTCGGCTTCGAGAACGCCGCGGTGCTCGACGGCGGCCTCGACAAATGGAAGCTCGAAGGCCGCCCGCTCGAAACCGGACCGGCGAAGGGATACAAGCCGGCGACATTTGCGGCAAAACCAAAGAGCGGATTTTTCGTCGACAAGCACCAAACGCTCGCCGCCACTTCCGAGCAGGGCACCGTCGTCGTCAACGCGCTCGGCCCGCAATTCCACAAGGGCCTTGAGCCGAGCCGCTACGGCCGGCCCGGCCGCGTGCCCGGCAGTTGCAACGTGTCGGCCGCAACGCTGCTCGATCCCAAGACCAAGGCGTTCATCCCACTGGCCGAGGCGGAAGCAAAATTCAAGGCGCAGGGCATGACCAAGGACAAGCGCGTGGTCGCCTATTGCGGCGGCGGCATCTCGGCGACCGTCGATCTGTTCCTGCTCTACCAGCTCGGCTACGACGACCTGACCCTCTACGACGGCTCGATGGGCGAATGGGCCAAGGATACGTCGCTGCCGATCGAGACGGGTTAGGCTCTCTCCACGTCGTTGCGAGGAGCGACAGCGACGAAGCAATCCATCTTTCAGCTCGGGTGAAAGATGGATTGCTTCGCTTCGCTCGCAATGACGGAAGCATCACGCCGGCAGGTTCGGATCCGGCACGACCTTCGGATCCGGCTTGTTCACGAGATAGAGTCCGGCAATGACCAGCAGCGCGGCGACGCCGAAGGCGATGGTCAGCGTGTCGTGCATGATGAAGTAGCTGGCGACGACGCCGAACAGCGGCGTGACGAAGGTGAAGGCTGACAGTTTGCTGGCTGAGTAGGTTTTCACCAGCGCGAACCACAACAGGAACGTCAGGCCCACCACCCAGAACGCCTGATAGGCCAGCAGCGACAGCGACAGCGGCCCCGGAACGTGGGTGATGGTTTCGTCCGATATCCACGCGGCAGCAGCGAGAATCGGGATCGATAGCGCCACCTGATAGCCGAGCCCCTTCTCCGCGGGGGCCTTGATCAGCGCGGTGGTCTTGACGATCAGCGTCGTGGTCGCCCAAAGCGCGCCGCCGGCGACGATCAGGAGGTCGCCCAGCAGGACCTTCGCGTCGACATTGGTCTGGGGGACCCCGATCGCCAGCGCGACCCCGGCGAAGCTCAGGGCCAGGCCGCCCCATTGCGGCGCCCGCAGCCGTTCGCCGAGAAAGACATACGAGCCGAGCGCGACGAAGAAGGGCGCCGTATACAAAAACACCACCGCACGCGACGCCGATGTCAGCAGCAGGCCGCGATAGATCAGCACGAATTCGATACCGAAGATCACCCCCGCGCTCACGCCGGCCCATAGCGTGCCGTCACGCTCGAAGAATTTCACACCGCGGAACCAGCCGATCGCGAGCAACACCGGCAACGCGCCGACAGAGCGGCTCAGCGCCTGCAGCATCGGCGGCACGTCCGCCAACACCAGCTTCACCGCGATCTGGTTGAAGCCCCAGCTCAGGCACAGCATCAGCATCAAGGCGATGGCGCCGGGGTGAGCGCACGCCCGGCTGAAGGACCTACTGGCTTGGACGACATTGATCCTCGTGGCCGGCCTGGCGCCGTGTTCTTGTTATTTTTGACAGTGCGCGCAGGTGCCGGCGATCTCGACGACGGAGAGCTTTGGCGCGAAACCCGAGGCCCGCGCCGCCGCATTGAGGCTTTGCGCCACCGGGGCTGCAGGGATCTCGCCAACGGAACCGCAATGGTCGCAGATCAGGAACGCCACCATCGAAGTCTCGTCATGGTCATGCGCGCAGGCAAGGAACGCATTGCGGCTTTCGATCCGGTGGACGAGGCCGTTCTCCATCAAAAAATCGAGCGCGCGGTAGACCGTGATCGGCGCCGGCCGCGGCATCGATTTGGCGAGTTCGTCGATCACCTCATAGGCGCCGAGCGGACGGTGGCTCGAGAGCAGCGCCTGCAGCACCTGGCGCCGGATCGGCGTGAATTTCTGCGCCCGCCGCGCGCAAACCTGTTCGGCATGCGCGATCGCTTCCGCAGTGCAGCGGCCGTGATCGTGGTCGGGCGCGGGAAATGTCGGCTTCGTCAGGGTCATGTCGGGCTTTTGTATCAGTTCGAGGGCCAATCCCAAAGCTCCTTGGTTCCGAGCCATGTGCTGGAAGCGGATCAGGCCATTGTTAACTCGCCATGCAGAATTCATAAGCAAGCTTATTATATCGCAAGCTTATGGAGGCTGAGACGATGCGCGGTTCCGTGGATATGAACTTCCTGTTCACGCTCGGCGAGGTGCAGCGGATGGTGCGTGCCTATGCCGACAGGCAGGCGGCGCGCTACGGCATCACCCGCGCACAATGGGCGGTTCTGGCCAAGGTCGAACGCAGCGAGGGTTTGAAGCAGTCGGAACTCGCCGAATTGATGGAGATGCAGCCGATCACGCTGACGCGGCTGATCGACAAGCTCTGCGACAACGGTTGGATCGAGCGCCGCGGCGACGAGAACGACCGCCGCGTCAACCGCCTCTATCTGCGCAAGGCTGCGCGGCCACTGCTCGGCAAGCTCGCCGGGCTCCGCTCCGAACTGACGGCAACCGCGCTTGACGGCATCAACCCCACTGATGCCCACCGCCTGCTCGACCAACTCGACCTGATCAAGGAGAACGTCCGCAACGCGATCCAGAATCCGGCGAACGAACCTCCGCGAAAGGAGCAGCGTTATGGCTGATCCCGTGCTCAAATTTCCGCCCGAACAGAAGGGCAACCCTGCGACGCCACGGCCGAAACTGGCGGCCGAGCCGCGCCGCCGCCTGATGGCCGGCATGCGCCGCTACCGCCGCTTCCTGCTGCTGGTAGTGTTGCCTTTGGCCGCGCTGGTGGCCGGCGTGACGTTCTATCTCAATGGCGGCCGCTACGTGACTACCGACGACGCCTATGTCGGCGCGCAGAAGATTCTGATCACGCCCGATATCTCCGGCAAGATCGAGAAGGTCGTGGTGAAGGAGGGCCAGCAGGTTGGTCCGGGCGACGTGCTGTTCGAGATCGATCCCGTCCCGTTCCGCCTCGCCGTGGCGCAGGCCAAGGCCAACCTCGCGCAGACCAAGGTCACCTATGACAATCTGATCGCCGACCTCAGGATCTACGGCCAGATGAGCGAGCTTTCGCAACAGGGCATGGACCTGAAGCGGCGCGACGTCGAACGCAAGTCTTCACTGGTGAAGAACAACTTCGGTTCGCAGCTCGACCTTGACAATGCGTCGACGGCGCTGGTGACTGCGAGCGCCCAGTTCCAGTTGCTGCAGCAGAAGATCGCCACCGCAAAGCGCAACTGCTCGGCAATCCCGAACTGCCGCTCGACGAGTTCCCGCCCTACGCCCAGGCCAAGGCGGCGCTCGACCAGGCCCAGCGCAATCTCGATCACACGGTGATGCGCGCGCCGATGACCGGCATCGCCACGCAGGTCGAGCAGATTCAGCTCGGCCGCTTCGTCACCGCCGGCACGCCCGTGTTCAGCATCATCGACACCTCGAACCCGTGGGTCGACGCCAACCCGAAGGAATCCGATTTCACCTATGTCGCGGTCGGCCAGTCCGTCACGCTCGAGGTCGACGCGTTCCCCAATCACCCGTTCAAGGGCACGGTCGGATCGCTCTCGCCCGGCACCGGTGCGCAGTTCGCGATCCTGCCGCCGCAGAACGCCTCGGGCAATTTCGTCAAGGTGGTGCAGCGCGTGCCGGTGCGGATCTATTTCGACAAGAACGACACGTTCGTCCGCAAGCTGAAGGCCGGCATGAGCGTCTACGCCACCATCGACACCAATCATCGCCGCTCGCTATCGGCCCTGCTCGGCCTATTGCCCGCGGTCGCAAACCAGGACCACGACTAGCGCCATGGCGACGACGGGCGCACCATCGGCTGCCGTTCCCGGCCTGCGCCGGAACATGGTGACGATCTGCGCCATGACGGCGACGATCATGCAGGCGCTCGATACCACCATCGCCAACGTCGCGCTGCCCTACATGCAGGGAACGCTGTCGGCGTCGCAAGACCAGATCAACTGGGTGCTCACCTCCTATATCGTCGCCGCCGCGATCATGACCGCGCCGGTCGGGTGGATCGCCAACCGCTTCGGCCGCAAGCGCATTTTCATCATCTGCTCGGCCGGCTTCACCATTGCTTCCGTGATGTGCGGGCTGGCGCAGGATATCGGCCAGATGGTGTTGTTCCGCCTGCTGCAGGGCGTGTTCGGCGCGGCGCTGGTGCCGCTGTCGCAGGCGGTGATGCTCGACTCCTACGCGCTGCATGAACGGGCGAAAGCGATGGCGATCTGGGGCATGGGCGTGATGATGGGGCCGATCATGGGCCCGTCGCTCGGCGCCTGGCTGACCGAGACCTATTCCTGGCACTGGGTGTTCTTCGTCAACCTGCCGTTCGGCATCATCACCGTCCTCGGCCTCGTGATCTTCATGGACGAGACGAAGAAGGACGGCGCGCTGCGGTTCGACTGGTTCGGATTCACCGCGCTTGCGGTCGCCATCGGTGCGCTGCAGCTCGCGCTCGACCGCGGCGAGCAGCTTGACTGGCTGGAATCCAGCGAGATCATCGCCGAGTTCATCATATCAGCGATCGGCTTCTATTATTTCCTGGCGCATTCGCTGACCACGCAGCATCCATTCGTCCAGTTCGCGTTATTCAAGGACAAGAATTTCGTCGGCGGTTGCGTGTTCATGGCCGTGATGGGACTGGTGCTGTTCTCTACCATGGCGCTATCGTCACCCTTCCTGCAGAACGTGATCGGCTATCCGATCATCACTGCAGGGCTTCTGCTGGCCACCCGCGGCTGCGGCACGTTCGTGGCGATGATGCTGGTCGGCCGCATGATGCGCCATATCGAGGCGCGGACGCTGATCGTCTCGGGCCTCGGCATCACCTGCCTGTCGCTGTTCTACATGACCGGCTGGACCGACCAGACCGGCGTGACCGAGATCGTGGTCATCAGCGTGGTCCAGGGCTTTGGTTTCGGCCTGGTGTTCGTGCCGCTCTCCACGGTGGCGTTCCTGACGCTGCCCAATCATCTGCGCACCGACGGAACCTCGATGCTGACCTTGATGCGCAATGTCGCAAGCTCGGTCGGGATCTCACTCGTCATCTCGCAACTGACGCAGGGCACGCGCCACAGCTACGCGATCCTCTCGGAGCATATCAATCCGTTCAATCACGCCCTGCAGATGCCCAACGTAGCCGGCCTGATCGATCTCGCCACCGACAAGGGCCGCGCCATGGCGGATATGATGGTCAAGGCGCAGGCGCAGATCATCGCGTTTTCGTACGACTACCAGATGGTGATGATCTTCACCGCCTGCGCTATCCCGCTTGCCATCATGATCGGCTCGAGCAAGGCGACCCTGCGCGAGCAGTCGATCGCGCCGGATCATGCGGTGATGGAGTAGGCCGCCCACGCGCGGTTTTCGTTACGGCCGCGCCGGTGAGGAAAGTGCGTCAAGCCGCGCGTAGCTCGCTTCCATTCCGTCTTCCATGCCGGTCGCCAGCATGGTGGCGCGCGTTGCTGCATCAGGCAGCGTCATCCGCATGGTCATCAGCGTGCCGGTGCCGTCGGGTGCAAAATTCGTTTCGACATGATTGTCCGGCGTCGGGTCGGGCAGATGCATCCGTTCGACGTGAACGAGCCGGCTGAGCGGCACGACCTCGATAAACTCTCCGGTCAGGTAGAAGCCGCCTCCTTGCCGTCGCTCCATTCGTATCGGATCTTGCCGCCTGGTCGCGCCTCGTTGATGCAAACCGGCATCGTCCAGCCCTCCGGACCGAGCAGCCATTTCTGGATCAGCGCCGGCTCGGTGTGCGCGCGATACACCGCCTCCGGCGTGGCCGCGAAGTGCCTGGTAACAACGACGTGGGTGTCGCCTTCGGTCTTCAGCGTCAACTTGCCCATAGGACAGCCTTTCACTCTTCGGTTTTCATGGCGGCCAGAACGTCGTCGAGCCGGTTGTAATTCGCAGACAGGGCTTGCCGGAGCATCGCAAGCCATTGGTCGATCTCGTTGACGGCCGTCGGCGCCAGCCGGCACGGCCGCTTCGTCCCTTCGGCACGCCGGAGGATGAGGCCTGCGCCTTCGAGCACCTTGAGATGTCGGGAGATGGCGGGCTGCGTCATCTCGAACGGCTCGGCCAGTTCCATGACGGTGGCTTCGCCGAGCGCGAGACGCGCCAGAATCGCCCGGCGTGTCGGGTCGGCCAGCGCCGAAAAGGCGGCATCGAGGTTCGACATGTTCATTTCAGATCAGTTATATAAGACATATGTTATATAATTGATTGGTTACTGTCAAGTGGCCGCGGCAGCCGATGTCGCGTTAGGGTGGTGACCCGCTCTTCTTGGCCTGCAGGCTTAGCCACATGCCGCCGAGCGACAACGCGCCGCCGATCAGATGGATGATGGTCGGCGCCTCGCCGAGAAACAGGATCGACAGCACCGCGCTGACGATCGGCCCGAGATAGAGGCTCAATGACGTCGACACCGCGCCGAACTTCGCGCCGAGATAGGCATAGGCCGAATAGGCAAAGAGGCCGGGGACCACCCCTGCGAAGAGATAGACCAGCGCCGCACGCCCGCTGAACGCGGCGGCAGGTGCAGACCACATTTCGTGGATGGCGAAAGGCAGCGAGAACAGCGCGCCCGCCGCAGCGAACAGACCGATCCGCGCCAGAAAGCTCACACCGCTGCCCACACGGTTCTGCAGCAAGGTGTATCCCGCCCAACCCAGCATCGCCAGCAGCGCGAGCAGATCTCCGGGCGCTACGCTTGCCCCGATGGCAGCTTGCCCCTGGTAATGATCAACGCGGCGCCCGCCAGCGAGAACAGCATGCCGATGATCTGGCTTCGATGGATGGCTTCCTGGCCCGACACGAAAGAAAACAGCAGTACCATGAGCGGCGCGAGCGCCATGATCAGCGCCAGATTGATCGCCGAGGTCGTAACACCGGCGACATAGACCGGGCCGCCGCAGACGAACATGCCGAGGAAGCCAGCCGCGACGATGCCGAAGCGGTCGCCGCGCAACAGGCCGGGTTTTTCCCGCAATGCCATCACGACCGCCGGCAGCAGGCCGAGCGCCACGATGCTCCAGCGAAAGAAGGCGATCGAAAACGGCGGAACGCTTCCCGCAACGCCGCGCGCCAAAATCATGTTGGAGACCTGGGCGGTGGCGACCAGCACAAAGCCGAGCAGGCCCAGCACTTCGCGCGCCCTGCTGGCGGCTTCCTTGGGTGGTTCGCTCATATCCAGTGCCTGCGAGGCCGTAGCGATATTCGTCACGCAGCAGAGTATCGGCTTGCCATCACCGCGTCGAACGCATTCCCGATCGCGGCGACCGGGGGCTTCAATCCGGTAAACAATTCGAAAGCGTCCGCGGCCTGATAGATCGCAAGTTCGCGCCCGGTCATGACCTTGGCGCCTCTTGCCCTAGCTGCGGTCAGCAGCGGCGTCCAGAGCGGCGTGTAGACCGCATCGGCTACCCACAGGTCGCGATGCAACAGCGCCTCTGGCACAGCCATGCCGCAATCCGGCAACATGCCGACCGGCGTTCCGTTCACCACGCCGGCAGCGCCCTGCAGCGCCTCCGCAACATGATCGGCAACCCGCACTTCCAGACGGTCGCGCAATTGCATCGCCAGTTGCTTGGCTTTGGCGCGATCGGCATCGAAGATGCTGATTTCGGCGACGCCAAGGTTCGCGAGCGCAAATGCAATCGCCTTACCGACGCCGCCGGCGCCGATCAGCGCGACCGCTCCGCGATTGGAGACCGCGACCAGATCGACGATAGCGCGCTCGAAGCCCGAGGCGTCGGTATTATGTCCGATCAGCCGCCCATCGCGCACGACGACGGTGTTGACCGCGCCGATGTCACGGGTCCGCGCCGACATTTCATCGAGCAATGGGACGACAGCTTCCTTGTACGGAAACGTGACGTTGACGCCGGCAAAACCAAGGCGTCTGACGCCGTCGAGCAAGGAGCGTAAGCCGGCCGCATCGGCGCCCGCGACTTCGATCAGTTGATAGTGGCAGCGAACGCCCAGGGCGTCGCCGGCCTGCTCATGCATTGCCGGCGCCGCAGACCGCGCGATCGGCGCACCGATCAACCCCGTCAGAAATTTTTGCGGGTCGAGGATCGATCTCCGGTCATCATCGCCATGCCCCGCGGCAATCACAGGCTTCGACGCAGGCTCTGCGCCAACTCCGGTCAGACCTCGAAAAACACCGTCTCTTTGTCGCCCTGCAGGTGGATATCGAAGCGGTAGACCGCATTGCCGTTGCCCGGCTGTCGCGTCGCGATCAGCGTGGCGCGGCGGTCGACCGGCACCAGCGCCAGCACCGGATCGGCGGCATTGGCGGCCTCGCCGTCGAAATAGATCCGCGAATAGAGATGCAGCAGCATGCCGCGCGCATAGATCGCGAGCACGATATGCGGCGCCTGCGGCTTGCCGTCGGGATCGGCAACCTGCCCCGGCTTGATGGTATCGAACGCGTAACCGCCCTTCGCATCGGTGCCGATGCGGCCAAACCCCTTGAATGACGTATTCGACAGCGCCCGCTTGTCCTGCGGGTCCGAGAAGCGCCCCTGGGCGTCCGCCTGCCAGATCTCCAGCATGCAATCCGGCACGACCGCGCCGTCGCCGTCGAACACCTGTCCTTCGATGCGAATGCGTTCGCCCGAGGTATCCGGCGTGACAAGATTATTGTCGAACGCGTCGTTCCAGTCGTACTTGCCGTTCGGCGTCAGCCCATAGGCGAAATACGGACCGACGGTTTGCGACGGGGTGATCCCATCCGGCTTGGTCTGTTGCACTTATTTGTTCTCCATCGGCGTGGCGTTGCGCCCGCGCAGCACAATGTTGAAGCGGTAGCACAGCGCCCAATCCGGCCTGGTGTTCTCCAGATCGAACGAGGAAATCATCCGGTTGCGCGCCTTCTCGTCGGTGACCGAATTGAAGATCGGATCGAACGGAAACAGCGGATCGCCGGGGAAATACATCTGCGTCACCAGCCGCGAGACGAACGAGTGGCCGAACACCGAGAAGTGAATGTGGGCCGGCCGCCAGGCGTTGTGGTGATTGCCCCAGGGATAGGCGCCGGGCTTGATGGTGACGAAGCGGTAATAGCCTTGGGCGTCAGTTTGCGCGCGGCCGGCGCCGGTGAAATTCGGATCGAGCGGCGCGGGATGCTGATCGACGACATGGACGTAGCGGCCGCAGGAATTGGCCTGCCACAGTTCGACCAGCGCATTCGGGACGCCGCGGCCGTCTTCGTTGAGCACATGGCCGTGCACGATGATGCGCTCGCCGATCGGCTCGCCCTTGCCTTGAACGGTGAGATCGTGATCGTTCGCGCGCACGGTCTCGTGGCCGTAGACCGGCCCGGTCAATTCCGACAGCGTGTGCCGCATCGGAATCAGCGGCTTGGAGGGCGAGCGCTTGACCGTGCTCTTGTAGGCGGGAGACAGCCGCGGCGGATGGGCCGCGAGACTTTGCACTGGATAGACCAATGTCATGACGAATTCCTCCTCGCATCGCGCTCGCAGCGCAAAATTGCTTCGCAATTTTGTCGCTGAGCCGCGCCGCCGAATCATTATATGACATAACTAATCCGGGAAAGCGCTGTTTTTCACCCTCCCAATTAGTTGTTTTAATTAATCTTTTCGATCGCGACCGCAACGCCTTGGCCGACCCCGACGCACATGGTTGCCAAGGCAAGCTTCCCGCCCCGCTTCTCCATGCCGTGCACCGCCGTCAACGCCAGCCGCGCGCCGCTCATGCCGAGCGGATGGCCGAGCGCGATCGCGCCGCCATGCGGGTTGACGAAATCGGCGTCGTCCTTGACGCCCAGTTGCCGCAAACAGGCTATGCCCTGCGAGGCGAAGGCTTCATTGAGCTCGATCAAATCGAAGTCAGAGATCTTGATGCCGAGCCGCTCCATCAGCTTCTTCGTCGCCGGCACCGGGCCGATGCCCATGATGCGCGGCGGCACCGCGGCCGAGGCTAACCCCAGGATGCGCGCCCGCGGCGTCAGCCCGTGCTTCTTCACCGCGGCTTCCGACGCCAGGATCATCGCCGCCGCGCCGTCATTGACGCCGGACGCATTGCCCGCCGTCACCGTGCCGGGATTGCGCACGATCGGCTTCAATTTCGTCAGACCTTCCAGCGTGGTCTCGGGACGCGGATGCTCGTCCTTGTCGACGATGACAGGCCCGGCCTTGCCGCCCGGCACCGATACGGGCGTGATTTCCTCGGCGAAATAGCCGGAAGCAATCGCGGCACCGGCGCGCTGCTGCGAGCGGATCGCCATCGCATCCTGGTCGGCACGCGACACCTGGAATTCCTCGGCGACGTTTTCGCCGGTCTCCGGCATCGCATCGACGCCGTACTGCGCCTTCATCAGCGGATTGATAAAGCGCCAGCCGATGGTGGTGTCGTAAATCTCGGCCGAGCGCGCAAACGCTTCCGGCGCCTTACCCATCACGAACGGCGCCCGCGTCATCGACTCGACGCCGCCGGCAATCGCGAAATCGATCTCGCCTGATCGAATCGCCCGGCCCGCGGCACCGACCGCATCGAGGCCCGACGCGCAGAGCCGATTGAGGGTCTGGCCGGGAACCGATTCCGGCATGCCCGCGAGCAACAGCGCCATCCGCGCCACGTTGCGGTTGTCCTCGCCGGCCTGGTTGGCGCAGCCGAAAAACACCTCATCCACCTGGGACCAGTCGAGATAGGGATGCTTCGCCATCAGCGCCTTGATCGGGGTTGCGGCCAGATCGTCGGCGCGCACCTTGGCGAGCGAGCCGCCGAAACGGCCGATCGGGGTCCGGACGGCATCGCAAATGAATACATCACGCATAGAATCTCTCCCTGAATGCCGTGCTTTAGGCGTTGACCCGGAATTGATGGCGAGTTTTAGGAGCGCGACTGCGGCAGGTCAATTGAGGCGTCGTTCCCGCGCGGCGCTTTCGCGGAGGGTCCGCCATGCTCTCTCAAGGGGTAGAATCGGCTGAGTGGCACCGGGCGTGGAAAACTCTGACAACGCGGGTATGGGAATAGGACCGGGCAGCGAAATTCTGTAGTTTGCCGCCCGCAATGACGATCCAGCAATCCATCCCCGCTCCCGCACTGCCCGAGGCCACGCCGGCACCTGACGCAAATTCGCGCGTCACGCCGATGATGGAACAATATCTCGAGATCAAGGCCGCCCATCCCGGGCTCCTGCTGTTCTACCGGATGGGCGATTTCTACGAGCTGTTCTTCGAGGACGCCGAGATCGCCTCGAAAACGCTCGGCATCGTGCTGACCAAGCGCGGCAAGCATCAGGGCATGGATATCCCGATGTGCGGCGTGCCGGTGGAGCGCTCCGAGGACTATCTGCACCGCCTGATCAACGCCGGCCATCGGGTCGCGGTGTGCGAGCAGACCGAGAATCCCGCCGCGGCGCGCGCCCGCGGCAACAAGAGCGTGGTGGCCCGCGGCGTGGTGCGGCTGGTGACGCCGGGGACGCTGACCGAAGACACGCTGCTCGATGCCCGCACCAACAATTATTTGCTCGCAATCGCGCGCGCCCGTGCCTCTTCCGGTGGCGACCGCATTGGCCTCGCCTGGATCGACATCTCGACCTCCGAATTCATGGTCACGGAATGCTCGACCGCGGAACTGGCGGCGACGCTGGCGCGGATCAATCCGAACGAGGTCATCGTCACCGACGCGCTCTATGGCGATGCTGATCTCGGGCCGTTGCTACGCGAATTGCCGTCAGTGACGCCTCTGACCCGCGACGTCTTCGACGGCGCTACCGCGGAACGGCGGCTGTGCGACTATTTCGCGGTCGCGACCATGGACGGTCTCTCCGCAATGTCGCGGCTGGAGGCGACCGCGGCCGCCGCCGCCGTCACCTATATCGACCGCACCCAGGTCGGCAAACGTCCGCCGCTGTCGCCGCCCTCGCGCGAGGCTGCCGGCACCACGATGGCGATCGATCCCGCCACACGCGCCAACCTCGAACTGACCCGCACGCTGTCAGGCGAACGGCGCGGATCGCTGCTCGACGCGATCGACTGCACCGTCACCGCCGCGGGATCGCGGCTACTGGCGCAGCGCCTTGCCGCGCCGCTGACCGACAGCGCGGGAATCGCCCGGCGGCTGGATGCGATTACGGCTTTCGTCGCCGACAGCGCGGCGCGCGACGACGTCAGGACTACATTGCGCGCGGCGCCCGACATGTCGCGCGCGCTGGCGCGATTGTCGGTCGGACGCGGCGGCCCGCGCGACCTTGCTGGCCTGCGCGACGGCATCCTTGCCGCCGATCAGGCACTGGCGCGGCTGGGGCACTGGAGGCGCCACCGCCGGAGATCGTTGCCGTGATGGAGGCGCTGCGCTGCCCTTCGCGCGACCTCGCGCGCGAGTTCGAGCGCGCACTCGCCGAACAACTGCCGCTGATCAAGCGCGACGGCGGTTTCATCCGCGAAGGCTATGAAGCCGCGCTCGACGAGAGCCGGAGTTTGCGCGACGCTTCCCGCCTGGTCGTCGCCGCGATGCAGGCGCGCTATGCCGACGCGACCTCCATCAAGGCGCTCAAGATCCGCCACAACAACGTGCTCGGCTATTTCGTCGAGGTCACGGCGCAGCATGGCGACAAGCTGATGGCGCCGCCGTTGAACGCGACCTTCATCCATCGCCAGACGCTGGCGGGACAGGTTCGCTTCACCACCTCCGAGCTCGGCGAGATCGAAGCCAAAATCGCCAATGCCGGCGACCGCGCGCTCAATCTGGAACTGGAAATTTTCGAGCGGCTCTGTGCGATGGCGCTTGCCGCCAGCGACGATCTGCGTGCCGCCGCGCACGCCTTTGCGCTACTCGATGTCGCGACCGCGCTGGCCAAGCTTGCGGTCGACGACAATTATGTGCGGCCCGAGGTCGATGGCTCGCTCGGCTTCGCCGTCGAGGGCGGCCGGCATCCCGTGGTCGAACAGGCGCTGAAGCGCGACGGCCAGCCGTTCATCGCCAATGCCTGCGACCTGTCGCCGGGCCCTGCGCAGAAATCCGGCCAGATCTGGCTGATCACCGGCCCCAACATGGCGGGCAAGTCGACTTTCCTGCGCCAGAACGCGCTGATCGCGCTGATGGCGCAGATCGGTTCCTACGTGCCGGCGTCGCGCGCGCGGATCGGCGTCGCCGATAGATTGTTCTCACGCGTCGGCGCGGCTGACGACCTCGCGCGGGGACGATCGACCTTCATGGTCGAGATGGTCGAGACCGCGGTAATCCTCAATCAGGCCAGTGAACGCTCGCTGGTTATCCTCGACGAGATCGGCCGCGGCACCGCGACATTCGACGGTCTCTCGATCGCCTGGGCCGCGATCGAGCACCTGCACGAGGCCAATCGCTGCCGCGCGCTGTTCGCGACACATTATCATGAGCTGACTGCGCTTTCCGCCAAACTGCCGCGGATGTTCAACGCCACGGTGCGCGTCAAGGAGTGGCAGGGCGACGTCGTATTCCTGCACGAGGTGCTGCCGGGCTCCGCCGACCGCTCCTATGGCATTCAGGTCGCGAAACTCGCAGGCCTGCCGCCGGCCGTGATCGCGCGCGCCAAATCGGTGCTGGCGAAGCTCGAGGCCCAGGACCGCGGCCAGACCGCCCGCGCGCTCGCCGACGATTTGCCGCTGTTCGCCGTCCCCTCGCGCGCCGCCGTGGAAGCCGCACCGCCGAGCGAGGCCGAGCAAATGATGGAAGCGGTCAAGGCACTGCATCCCGACGAGATGTCGCCGCGCGAGGCGCTGGAGGCGTTGTATGCGTTGAAGGCGAAATTGCCGAAGTCGTAGTCAGCGCGAGACGGGGCGTCGCCGCCCGAGCCACCACAGGCCGAGATTCCACCCCACACACGTCGCGAGCGCCAGGCCCAGCCCGATCGCCGAACCGAACTGCAGCGCGGCCACATGCAGCACCGCAATCGCGATGCCAAGGCCGATCAAGCCCCAGGCGCTGTTGGCGAGCACGGCGGCCGTCGGCGGACCGCCGATGCGGGGATGCAGGATCAGCATCATGGAGGTGAACACGATCGGGAATAGCGCGATCATGCCGCTGACCTTGGGCCCGACCCAGCTCGACGTCGTGACCACGGTCGCCACCAGTGTCGCGACCAGCGATGCCCGCAGCGGAATGTCGTACCAGCGGCGCCTGATCGGCGGCATTTTGGCGTGGCGGTAGCGGGCGAGCAGCGGGACGCAGATGGCGTAAGCGATGACATTGGCGATCAGCCCGCCGGCCAATGACCATTGCACCGAACGGATGATTGCGGCGAGCGCGAGCCACACAGCCACCGCCGCGAAGCAACTGAGCAGCGCGCCATGGCGCTGTGCCAGCACGACATAGGTCAGCCCGAGGAAGATCGTCGCGGCGTTGATCGGCAGGCTTGCCAGCGCGCCCTCGGCGATGAAGGCCGCGTCATGATCGAGCGCGAGGAACACATAGGACGGGCCGGCCGAGATCGGCAGCGTCGCGATCAGTGCGCCGATCACCGGACCTGATCGCTCGGTGACGATCGAGGCCGTCACCACGAACACCGCGGTGATCGCCATGCGCAGGGCGAGCGTGAGGATGAAGGCGAGTTCGGGGACATTCTCTATCTGTCGCCCCTGCGGAACGCAGGGCCCATACGCCGCGGCCTATCGATTATGGGAGGTGTGGGTTGATACTCCCCGCACCCATGGACTCCGGTGGCTATGGGCCCCTGCGCCCGTGCGCAATTGCGCACTAGGCAGGGGCGACACCGAACTAAACCCGCTTCATCGACACCGAGACCTTCGGGCCGTTCCTGATGGTCTGGTAGACCACGCAATAGCGTTCGGTGAGTTTCAGCAGCAGGTCAAGCTTGTCCTGCGGCGCGTCGGTTCCGACCTCGAAGCGCAGGCGGATCTCCTCGAAACCGACCGGGGCTTCCTTGTCGACGCCGAGCGTGCCGCGAAAATCCAGATCGCCTTCGGCGATGACGTTGCCGCTTCGAAGCGGAATGTCGACGGCGGTGGCGACCGATTTCAGCGTCACGCCGGCGCAGGCGACGAGGGCTTCGAGTAGCATGTCGCCGGAGCACAGCTCCAGCCCGGAGCCGCCGGTCGCGGGATGCAGGCCGGCCACCGCCAGCGCGCGGCCGGTTTCGACCTTGCAGGCGATGCCTTCATTGTCGATCGAGCCTTTGGCTTTGAGGGTGATGACGGCGGCCGAGGGATCGGACTTGTAGCGTTCCTTGATCGGGGCCTGCATCGCGCGGAGTTCGGCAGCGTCCATTTCCATCTCCCGACTTTGTTTGTGCATCGGATATAAAGGGCTATCGACGCGCTGTCATCACGGTCCCTCGCGGCAGCCCGATGCGGCATCGGAAATCCACGTTTTTCCAACAGGTTATGGCTGGCATTCGCGCACGCGGCGGCATAGCTTTGACTTGACCGTACAATCGCCCGTGACAGCCCCTGCGCCGTCCGATATCGGGGAGATCATGGACAGCGTCGTGACAGAGGTCCCCTCGGGGGAGGATGAGCGTTTCGATACCGCGCGGATCACTGCGGCGGTCGATGCGCTGGCCGAAAAACATGCCGGCCGCGAGGACGTGTTTCGCTCGGCGCTGGCCCAACTCCTGAAAGCCGAGATGATCGCGGCGCGCGCCACCGCGCAGGCCGTGCTGCTGAAGGATCGCCACGGCCGCCGCTGCGCGGAGCGGCTCTGCTTCATGCAGGACGAAATCATCCGCATCCTCTACGCCGCCGCCACGCGGCATCTCTATCGCTCGCATGTGCCCTCCGGCGCCGAGCGCATGGCCGTGGTCGCCACCGGCGGTTACGGCCGCGGCCTGATGGCGCCGGAATCCGACATCGATCTGCTGTTCATCCTGCCCTACAAGCAGACCGCCTGGGGCGAGCAGGTCGCGGAAGCCATTCTCTATTGCCTGTGGGACATGGGACTGAAGGTCGGCCACGCGACGCGCTCGGTCGACGAATGTATCCGTCAGGCGCGCGGCGACATGACGATCCGCACCGCGATCCTCGAGACGCGGTTCCTGACCGGCGACCGGCCGCTCTATGACGAGCTGGTCGCGCGGTTCGACAAGGAGGTGGTGCAGGGCACGGCTTCGATTTCGTCACCGCCAAACTCGCCGAGCGCGAAGAGCGCCACCGCCGCGCCGGGCAATCACGCTATCTGGTCGAGCCCAACGTCAAGGACGGCAAGGGGGCTTGCGCGACCTGCACACGCTGTTCTGGATCGCCAAATACGTCTACCGCGTGCGCGAGACCGGCGAACTGGTCGAGCGCGGTGTGTTCGACGCGCAGGAATACCGCACCTTCCGCCGCTGTGCCGATTTCCTGTGGTCGGTGCGCTGCAATTTGCATTTCGTTTCCGGCCGCGCCGAGGAACGATTGTCGTTCGACATGCAGCGCGAGATCGCGGTGCGGCTCGGCTACACTTCGCATCCCGGCATGCAGGATGTCGAACGCTTCATGAAGCACTACTTCCTGGTCGCCAAGGACGTCGGCGACCTGACCGCGATCCTGTGCGCCAAGCTGGAAGACGAGCAGGCCAAGCCTGCGCCGGTTTTGAGCCGCATGGTGGCGCGGCTGCGGCCGGGTACCAAGCGGCGGCGGGTGCCCGACAGCGACGACTTCATCATCGACAACAACCGCATCAACCTCGCCGCGCCCGACGTCTTCAAGCACGACCCGGTCAACCTGATCCGGATCTTCCAGCTGGCGCAAAAGAACAACCTCGCCTTCCATCCCGACGCGATGCGCACGGTGACGCGCTCGCTGAAGCTGGTGAACGCCCAGCTTCGCGAAAATCCGGAAGCCAATCGGCTGTTCATGGAGATCCTGACGTCCGATAACGCGGAGATCGTGCTGCGGCGCATGAATGAGACCGGCGTGCTCGGTCACTTCATCCGCGCCTTCGGCAAGATCGTGTCGATGATGCAGTTCAACATGTACCACCATTATACGGTGGACGAGCATTTGATCCGCTGCATAGGCCACCTGCAAGAGATCGAGCGCGGCGGCAATGACGAGTTCACGGTCGCGAGCGACCTGTTCCGCAAGATCCGCCCCGAGCATCGCGCGGTGATCTACATTACCACGCTGCTGCACGACGTCGCCAAGGGCCGGCCGGAGGATCATTCGATCGCGGGCGCCCGAGTGGCGCGGCGGCTGTGCCCGCGCCTCGGCTTCAACGCCGCCGATACCGAGCTGGTGGCATGGCTGATCGAAGAGCATCTGACGATGTCCACCGTAGCGCAGTCGCGCGACCTCTCCGACCGCAAGACGATCGAGAATTTTGCCGCTGTCGTGCAGTCGGTCGAGCAGATGAAGCTGTTGACCATCCTGACTACCGCTGACATCAGGGGCGTCGGCCCCGGCGTGTGGAACGGCTGGAAGGCGCAGTTGCTGCGCACGCTGTATTATGAGACCGAGCCGGCGCTGACCGGCGGCTTCTCGGAAGTGAACCGCGCGCAGCGCATCGCGGTAGCGCAATCCGAATTCCGCGCCGCGTTCAACGAGTGGCCCGAGCAGGAGCTCAACGCCTATATCGGGCGGCATTATCCCGCCTACTGGCTCAAGGTCGACCTGCCGCGCAAGATCCGCCAGGCGCGTTTCATCCGCGCCAGCGAACAGGCCGGACACCAGCTCGCGATCAATGTCGGCTTCGACGAGGCGCGCGGCGTCACCGAACTGACGATCCTGGCGACCGACCATCCGTGGCTGCTGTCGATCATTGCAGGCGCCTGCGCGTCCGCTGGCGCCAACATCGTCGACGCGCAGATCTACACCACCACCGACGGCCGCGCGCTTGACACCATCGCAATCTCCAGGGAGTACGACCGCGACGAGGATGAAGGACGGCGCGCCACCCGCATCGGCGAGATGATCGAGCAGGTGCTCGAGGGCAAGCTGCGGCTGCCCGAAGTGGTGGCCCGCAAGGCGGCCAACCGCGGCAAGGTGCGCGCTTTCGTGGTCGAGCCGGAGGTCACCATCAACAACCAGTGGTCGGACCGCTACACTGTGATCGAGGTTTCCGGCCTCGACCGCCCCGGCCTGCTATATCAGCTCACGACTGCGATATCGAAACTCAACCTCAACATTGCCTCCGCCCATGTCGCGACCTTCGGCGAACGCGCCCGTGACGTGTTCTACGTGACGGATCTGCTCGGCGCCCAGATCAACGCGCCGACCCGGCAGGCCGCGATCAAGAGCGCGCTGATTCATCTGCTCTCCATTGAAGACAACGTCGCGCAGCCGGCGGCGTGATGGGCCGTCCTCCCCTGGGCCTAACCGTCATTGCGAGCGCAATGATGAGGAGGTAGCGACGCAGCACACTATCGCCATCCCCCGCGTAGTGTTTAGCCCGGACGGATCACTGACGGGTATCGCGTTTGGCTGGCCTGTTTGGGATCAGCCCAACCATGGAGTTCGATAGCTGTCAGGCTCGCTGCAACGAAGGTCAGATAGTTTGCCTGGGAAACCAGAATGCCCAGATCGAACAGATCAAGCATGGTTTGCCAAAGCTTCTCTCCGGCGCGTCGATTGCTCGCTTGCCTCCGTCGATAACGGATAGCTGGAAGCTGCGCCCGCGCCTCCGACCCATTGCTTCGGGTTCGATGTCATCGGAGCAACAGATCAAGTGCAGATGTGCTTTCGTCATATCAATCCCCAGATCTGCGGTCGGCGATCGCCGGGTTACGGGTTTGACAACTGCGACGAGATATTTGCGTTCGGCGAGACGTCCGGTTGAAGGTCTCGCGTAAAGGCCTTCCCGTGGGGCAATTCCAGAAAACTCTTGTCCCATCGGGTTACCCGACAAGCTTCATCATTGAAACGAAACTGACCACTAAACGGAGGTTGATCCACACGTTACATTCGGTTGGCAGCATCATACCTTGGTTTGGGATCGCTATCCGGGCCGCGGCGGGCGATCGGCACTCCCGGGAGGCGCATCGGAGCACCGCAAGGACCGCCCCGGATTTTAATGTCTTCCGGAATATCGCTTCGGAGGTCCAAAAGCTGCTAGTATGCGGCCTGTTAGGAGGGCGACGTTGTCGCCGCTAATGATCGAGATCACCCAGCGACGCAGCGCCGGCCCGGGATGGCCAAGCCTTTTGTGCTGCCGATGATGCGTAACCAGACCATGAAATCCTGGCGCTCAGCCGAGCAATGGCTGCTGGGCGGCATGGTGCTGGCGTTGGCGATGGCGGCTTTCATCTGGCTTGTTCTCGGCCCCGCACCGGCGGCGCCAGCCTATTTGACCGCCGTCGTATTGCTCATCGCCTCGCTTCTCGCGGCCCTGATCATGATGCGCCGGGTGGGCACTACCCGCAGGCAGATGGAAGCCGTGCTTCACGGCCGGACGAGAGCCGAACAACACGCGATAGAAGCGCTGCGCCATAGCGAAGCGCAATGGAAGGAGGTATTCGAGCACAACCCGGTGATGTATTTCATGGTCGACGCGGCCGGCACCGTCCTGTCCGTCAACACGTTCGGCGCTGCACAACTTGGCTACGCCGTCAGCGAATTGCTCGGGCAATCCGTGCTGAAAGTCTTTCCCAACGAAGAGCAACGTGCCGCCCAGCGCAACGTCGCCATATGCCTGGAAAATATCGGCCAAACCCACAGTTGGGAGATCTGCAAGGTTCGCAAGGACGGTTCGTCGCTTTGGGTTCGTGAAAACGCCAGGCCGTGCGGCGGCTGGACAACCAACTGATCGTCCTGATCGCATGCGAGGACATCACCGAACGCAAGGAGGCTGAAGATGCGCTGCGGCAAAGTGAAATGTACTTGGCCGAAGCTCAGCGATTGAGCCACACCGGCAGCTATGGCTTGCACGTCGCCAGCGGTGAAATTGTCTGGTCGGAAGAAACCTTCAGAATATTCGGGTTCGAGCGAGCCCCTTCGGTCAAGCTCGATGCGGTCCTTCAGCGCGTTCACCCGGACGATCGTGCGCGGGTGCAACAGACCATCGACCGTGCGTCCCGCGACGGAAAGGACTTCGCGCACGGATATCGATTGCTGATGCCCGACGGCTCGGTCAAACATGTCCATGCCACCGCGCATGCCGTAAAAGATGCGTCGGGTGAGATCGAATTTGTTGGAGCGGTGACGGACGTTACCTCCCGCAAGCGAGCCGAAGCGGAGTTGCACGAAGCGCTGGCGAACCTCGCGCATGTCACGCGTGTGACTGCGCTGGGCGAACTCGCCGCGTCGATCGCCCATGAAGTGAACCAGCCGCTCGCCGCCGTCGTCACCAATGCCGCCGCGTGCCTGCGCTGGCTCGACCGCGAGCCTGCCAACCTGAAAGAAGCGCGTAGCACCGTGCAATCGATCGTCGAAGACGGTAATCGGGCGGGCGAGGTGATCCAGCGCGTCCGTGCGCTCGTGAACAAGACTGCCGATCAGAAAGCGCCGCTCCACATCAATGAAGTCGTCAACGAGGTCATCAGCCTGGTGCAGCATGAGCTGCTGAGCCACCGGGTGGCGCTGCGGCTGGAACTTGCCCTGCTCTCCCCGTGGTCCTCGCCGACCGGATCCAGCTGCAGCAAGTCATCCTCAACCTCGTCATCAACGGGATTGAAGCGATGCAGCCGGTCAAGGACCGGCCGCGCGAGCTGGTGATCCGGACGCGACAGAATGAGACCCGCCAGGTTCTGGTCACGGTGAGCGACTGCGGTGTCGGAGTGGCCGCCGAGAATGCCGATCGGCTGTTCGACGCCTTCTTCACCACCAAATCCAGCGGCATGGGCATGGGCCTGTCGATTTGCCGCTCGATCGTCGACGCTCACGGAGGACGGCTATCGGTCTCGGACAATGCCGGCCCCGGTGCGACGTTTCAGTTCACCTTGCCATCGCATCAGGAGGGCAGTACGTGACCGGTCGCCCAGCATCGCCTCACACCCTCGCAGGTGCCGAGGAACCCGTCGTCTTCGTTGTCGACGACGACGCATCAGTGCGTGAAGCGCTGAGCAATCTTTTCCGGTCGGTGGGCTTGCGGGTCGAAGTGTTCGGTTCGGCTCACGAGTTTCTGCAGAGCAAGCTTCCAAATGTCGCCAGTTGCCTGATCCTCGACATCAGGCTGCCCCGGCTGAGCGGCCTCGACTTTCAGGCCGAACTGGCGAAGGCCGATATTCGCATTCCGATCATCTTCATGACGGGTCACGGCGATATCCCGATGACGGTCAGGGCAATGAAGGCCGGAGCCGTCGACTTCCTGACCAAGCCATTCCGCGACCAGGACATGCTGGATGCCGTAACCACGGCAATCGAACGCGACCGGGTGAGCCGCGATGAAGCCAGGATGCTCGCGGGCGTGCATGCTCGTTTCGCGACGCTGACCCTCGGGAACGCGAGGTGATGGCTCTGGTCACGGCCGGACGCATGAACAAGCAGATCGCGGCCGAAATCGGTATTGCCGAGATCACCGTGAAGATACACCGCGGGCACATCATGCGAAAAATGGCCGCGAAATCGCTGCCCGATCTGGTGAGAATGGCCGAGATGCTCGGGATCGGGCCCGCATCCGGCGGGCCGCAAACCTAAGCGCAAACCTAAGTATGATTCTCCGACTCTGATTTCGGACGCACTCTCCCACCCCGTGGCACTACAGCAAGAGACACCTTCCGGTCGTCTCCAGGAAGGACCGCTGTGTCCAACCCACCGGTAATTTCAATCATCGACGATGATGGGTCCGTTCGCGCCGCGACCCACAATCTCGTGAGGTCGCTTGGCTACGCCGTCCATACATTCGCGTCGCCCGAGGAGTTCTTGCAATCGTCCCACCTGGGTGACACATCGTGCGTGATAGCGGATGTCAGAATGCCTGCCATGAGCGGGCTCGAATTGCAGGCCTACTTGCTTGCCCGGGGACACAGCCTGCCGTTCATTTTCATTACCGCTTTCGCCATCGAGAGCGATCGCGCACGAGCTCTGAAGGCCGGGGCGATCTGCTATCTGACCAAGCCCTTCGACGGGGAAGCCTTGATCGGATGCCTCGATGCCGCCCTGGAAGGAAAGGGCGCGGCAACCGGCAAATGACCCAACAGGGTGGGCGCGGCGCCAATGTGTTGCGGGCCGGCTATACGCATGGATGACCTCGCCAAACATGTAGACAAGTTGAAGAAAAGCGGGGCCGGCGCGAGACTTCGCATCGTCGCTCATCGAGAGAACGAAGGCGACAGCAAAGCATCACATTTTGATCCGGCAAATGGCAATTCCTTAAGAGGAGGTCGCCATGCGTTTAGAACCGCGCTGCTCTCATTGCGACAGTGAAGGCCCGAAAATCATCTCTCTGCGAAATCCTGCGTTTGAACGCTATTGCGGACGCTTCTGTCTCGACAAGGGTCACGAGAATTTCATTCGCTGGATACGGCGTACGAATGCGGAGGTCGCGTCATGACCAATTGTTGCGGAAATCCGGAATGCAAGCGCCCCTTCGGGCTGGTCCGGCGCAGCTGGTACTTCGAACAGTTTTGCTCGGCGAAGTGCCGCGAAATCTACAAGCGTCAGCTGGAGCGCAACCGGGCCTACTGGAAATGGCTCTACAAATGCCCTGAGTCGTCGGTCGCGGAAAGAAGCTGACCCAGCCACGGGGCGGAGCGGTCACTCAAGGAGCGGTCATGACGACGGTACAAGCGATGATGGTGGGTGCGATACTGGCCTGGGCACCAACGATTCTTGTGTTCATCTATATCGTGCGGGACATGCGAAACACACGAGGCCTCGACTAGAGCCTTTTCCGTTCGCCTATGACGGGTCCGCAAGCGCAGCTTCCAGTCGCTTGATTGACCCGCCCCCTTCCTGAATCCGAGCGCCCTCGTGCTGCAACAGCCAGCGCTTGCGCTCCAGCCCGCCGCCGTACTTCACCAGCGAACCGTTAGCGCCGATCAGGCGGTGACAGGGTACGACCACGCTGATCGGATTCGAGCCGTTGGCGTGGCCGACGGCACGGACGGCTTTGGGCATCCGAAGCTTCGCGGCGAGCGCACCGTAGCTCAGCGTCGTGCCGGCCGGGATCTTCGGCAGCGCGTTCCAGACCTTTTGCTGAAACGGCGTGCCGGCGACGCGCCATTCGATCGCAGCGAGGCGGTCGAGGTCGCCCTTGAAATAGCCGGTCAATGCGGCGCGCAGCTCGCGCGGCGCCCGCGCGTTCTCCAAATCCACCGCGCCATAATGCAGACGCAGCAACTGCTTCATGCGCGGCTCATAATCCTCCCAGTCCAGCGCGCGGAGCAGGCCGTCCGCATCGGTGACCAATAGCGCCGTCCCAATCGGCGTTGGCAGGCGGTCGAGGGTGAAGCTCTCTGGCATCGTCATTCCCTGAAAAATCGATAGGCGCGCCCCGCACTTTTCACGCACGCCGTGCTGGCGTCCACCCGAATTCCGCTGCCGGTTGGGAGACCTGCCCCACTATCTTGCATTGGCAAAACCGTTCCGCCAAACTCCCTCCAACGATGACGGCCAGCCATCCCAACGGATGGGCGGAACAATCATCGGCCAACATTAGGGAGCAGCGATATGAGAAGCGGCGTTCTTCATCTGATCGCAGGCACGGCGGTTGCGATCGCGCTGGCGTCACCGGCCAATGCGCAGAAGAAATACGATACCGGCGCCAGCGATACCGAAATCAAGATCGGCCAGACCGTTCCGTTCTCGGGACCGGCCTCCGCGTATGCCGGCATCGGCAAGACGCAGGCCGCCTATTTCAGGATGATCAACGAGCAGGGCGGCATTAACGGCCGCAAGATCAACCTGATCCAGTATGACGACGCCTATTCCCCGCCGAAAGCCGTCGAACAGGTGCGCAAGCTGGTCGAGAGCGACGAAGTTCTGTTCACCTTCCAGATCATCGGCACGCCGTCGAACGCGGCCGTCCAGAAATATCTCAATGCCAAGAAGGTGCCGCAACTCCTCGCCGCGACCGGGGCCTCGAAGTTCACCGATCCCAAGAACTTCCCTGGACGATGGGCTACAATCCCAACTACCAGTCCGAGGGGCGCATCTACGCAAAATACATTCTGCAAAATCACCCCAACGCCAAGATCGGCATTCTCTATCAGAACGACGATCTGGGCCGCGACTACGTCACGGGTCTAAAAGAAGGGCTCGGCGCCAAGGCCGCGTCGATGATCGTCGCCGAAACGTCCTATGAACTGACCGATCCGACCATCGACTCGCAGGTCGTCAAGCTGAAGGCGGCCGGCGCCGACCTGCTCTACGACGCCTCGACCCCGAAATTCGCGGCCCAAGCGATCAAGAAGGTCGCCGACCTCGGCTGGAAGCCGGTCCACATCCTCGACATCAATGCGAGCCCGGTGTCGGCGACGCTCAAGCCCGCGGGCCTCGATATCTCCAAGGACATCATCTCGACCAACTACGGCAAGGACCCGGGCGATCCGCAGTGGAAGGACGATCCGGGCATGAAGGCCTATTTCGCCTTCATGGACAAATATTACCCGGAGGGCGACAAGCTCAACACCGTCAACACCTATGGCTATGCGACCGCGGAATTGCTGGTGAAGATCCTGCAGCAATGCGGCGACGATCTCACCCGCGAAAACATCATGAAGCAGGCCGCCAATCTGAAGAATATCACCGGCAGCCTGTCGCTGCCGGGCATGGTCACCAACACCTCGCCGACCGACTACCGCATCAACAAGCAGATGCAGATGATGAAGTTCAACGGCGAGCGCTGGGAACTGTTCGGCCCGATCATCGAGGATACCGGACCGTCCGGTTAAATAGAGCACGTTCGATCCAATTTGAAACAACTGCCGGCGCCGCGTCTTCCCGGCACCGGCAGTTTCGTTTCCATGAGGTTCCATACCTGCCCCAGGAGCACACACGGCGGCACGGCGGCACGGCAATACCGATGATCTGTTTTTGTGCACCGGCAGCCGACGCCCTTGCTTTGAGCTTGCGACCGTCGAGACGAAATCGCGCGCTCGGAACGGCTCGCCTTGCAATGCAACATGGCTTCCGCCAGTATCGCCGCAGCGATGGCGTCCGCCTGGGTTAATTACAGCCCCGGGGAAAGATCATCGGCTCAATCATAAACACATGAGGAATGCATCAATATGCGGAAGGGTATTTTCCATCTGGTCACCGGCACGGCGCTCGCGCTTGCGCTGTCGGTCTCGACGGCGTCAGCGCAGAAGAAATACGATACCGGCGCGACCGACACCGAGATCAAGATCGGCCAGACCAATCCATTCAGCGGACCGGCCTCCTCCTATGCCACGATCGGCAAGACCCAGGCGGCCTACATCAAGATGATCAACGATCAGGGCGGCGTGAACGGCCGCAAGATCAATCTGATCCAGTATGACGACGCCTACTCACCGCCCAAGGCGGTCGAGCAGGTGCGCAAGCTGGTCGAGAGCGACGAGGTGCTGCTCACCTTCCAACTCCTCGGCACGCCCTCGAACGCAGCCGTGCAGAAATATCTCAACGCCAAGAAGGTGCCGCAACTGTTCGCTGCGACCGGCGCGTCGAAGTTTACCGACCCGAAGAATTTTCCGTGGACGATGGGCTTCAACCCCAACTACTTCGTCGAGGGGCGCATCTACGGCCAGTACATCCTGAAGGAATATCCGAACGCCAAGGTCGGAATCCTCTATCAGAACGACGACCTCGGAAAGGATTACCTGAACGGCATCAAGGCCGGCCTCGGCGACAAGGCGGCGAAGATGGTGGTGGCGGAAGCCTCCTACGAAGTCTCCGATCCGACCATCGATCTCGCAGATCCTCAAGATCAAGGACGCCGGCGCGGACCTGTTCTTCTCGGCGACGACGCCGAAGCCGGCGGCGCAGGCGATCAAGAAGATCGCCGAGCTGAACTGGAAGCCGGTGCACATCCTCGACATCAACGCCACCTCGGTCGGTGCGGTGATGAAGCCGGCAGGCCTCGAAGCTTCCAAGGGCGTGATCAGCGTCAACTACGGCAAGGATCCGCTCGATCCGACCTGGAAGGACGACGCCGGCATGAAGAAGTATTTCGAATTCATGGCGAAGTACTATCCGGATGGCGACAAGGATTCGAGCTTCAACTCCTATGGCTACATGACCTCGCAATTGCTGATCCATGTGCTGAAGGCGTGCGGCGACAACCTGACCCGCGAGAACGTGCTGAAGCAGGCCACCAACCTGAAGAACGTCCAGCTCGATCTGCTGTTGCCGGGCATTTCCGTCAACACCACGCCGGACGATTATCGCGTCAACAAGCAGTTGCAGATGATGAAGTTCAACGGCGAGCGTTGGGAAATGTTCGGCCCGATCCTCGAGGACAAGGGCGCGGCGGGTTAGTCGCGGCGAACCAATCGAAACGATCGGCGGAAAGAAGCGATCGGCGGCCCCTCGGGGCCGCCGATTTTTGCATTCGTCATGCCCGGGCAGAAGCGCGAAGCGCGTCTTCGCGCTAGACGGAAGTTGCTCCCTTTGAAAAGCGCAAGCGGTTGATCCGACTCACGGATTGGGATGTCGTCGGTTTGGGTACTGGCTACGACTTGACGGCGACGTCGAGGAGCTGGAAGGCGCGCGCCTGGATCTGCGTGAGTTGCGGATAGAGGACGAACGAGGCGTCCGGGTTTTGCGCCATTGCCATTGTGTTGCGTGTGACGGTCGCGAGATCGTCGAGCAGCGAGCGGAAGCTGTGGACCGGCAAGCCGTCGTCGGTTTGTTTGGTGGCGGCCTTGCGCTGTGCGGCTTCGGAGCGTTGGGCTTTGGCGACGATGGAACTGCGCGCGGCTTCGGCGGCCTGCGTGTCATGGTCATCGAACAGGATCGGCTTGAGCGCCTGGCGCATGTGCCATTCGAGATAGTAGGCGAGCATGCACAACAGGACGTGGGCACGCACGCGGTCAGCTCGCCTGTGATGAATGGGCCGCACCTCGAGATCGACGGTCTTGATGCTGCGGAAGGCGCGCTCGACGCCGGCGAGTTGTTTGTATGCCTTGACGGTCGAGGTGGCGTCGAGCGCCTCGGGCGCGAGGCTGGTGCGCAGCACATAGACGCCGTCGAGCGCGGCTTCACCATCGATTTGTGCGGTGTTGCGCGAGAATGTCAGGTCGTCGTCGGTAATGGTCACGACGAAGTGCTTGGCCATTTTGTAGTGATTGAGATCGGCGCCGACGGCGAGTCCGATCCTGTCCTTGCCACGGAGCGGCTTTTTATCGCGGCGAACGCGGGCCTGAACGTCGTGCAGCTTGCGTTCGGTGGCATCGAGCAGCTCGCGTCGTTTGCGCGCACGCTGGTCGGCCAGCAAGGATTGCGGCAGACCATGAGCCGCTCGCCGGGATAGTCGGGCGAGGCGATCTCGGCGAGGTCGCGCTTGTCGAACAAGGAGAGCTGTAGCGTGCCGGCCTCGGCGAGAGCGCGGATCGCCGGGGCGCGCAGTGCGGTGATCCAGTCGAGCCCGGCCGGCTTGATGGTCTCCTCCAGGCGTGCTGCGGTGATCATGCCGCGATCGCCCACGAGCACCACGCGCTCGAGATCAAAGCGCTGCTTGAGCTTGGTGATCTGGCTTTGCAGTGTCGACGGATCGCCGACATTGCCTTCGAACACTTCGACTGCAACGGGGCAGCCGTCGGCCGTGCACAGCAGTCCAAACACGATCTGCAGCTTGCCCTTCTTGCCGTCGCGGTTGTAGCCGAATTTGGCGAGTGAACAGGTGCGGCCCTCGAAATAGGTCGAACTGACGTCGTAGAGAACCAGCATGCCGTTCTTCAGATGGCGCCGGGCCAGCGCCGCTTCGATGCGGTCCTGCTGCCCGATCAACCAGTCGAGTGCGGCATAAAGCTCCTGCTCGTCGACCGATCCGAGCCCGAGCACCTGCCCCAGGGAGCAGGTGGCAGTCTCGTCATCAAGCAGACGTGACGTCGCAAGCTTGGAGCGGTGATCGACCAGACGCGCCACGATCATCGCGGTGCACAGCGCGACGTCGCGCTTTGGCTGCCGGCCGCCCTGCGCCAGCAGCCGATCGAGCCCCAGCTTGTGCAGGGTCCCCAGCGCCGCCGCCACATGGCCGTGCGGCAGACTGCGCAGCAGGGTCAACGCCTTCGGATCGCTCGCCGCCACAGCGTCGCCGCGCAGCACGCGGCGCAATGCCTCGATCTTTGCCGCAGGCCAATCCGAAAGGTTGGCGAGCGTGCGCTTCTTGATCTTGTCGCCGTCGCGATAGCTCTCGCGCAGCAAGATCGCCGGCGGCGAATTGCGGTTGGGAATGCGCTCGACGTACATGGCAAGCTTGAATCACAGCCGCACGCATCCGTCAACCGGAAAACACCAATTACATGGGTACAACGCAGACCGTCGAAGGCGCTTTATCCCCTGTTCTCAATGACTTACCCCAAAAGCGCGCGGCAACTTCCGGCTAGATGTCCCGGGCATCCACGTCTTAACGGTACAGCAGCAAGAAAGACGTAGATGGCCGGGTCAAGCTTGGCGATGACGATCTAGGTAGGTATCTCGCCAAACGTCTTGCCGACCGGCAGCACCGCGTGCCGGATCAGGCGGGAATCCTCGACCGCAGCCTGGCGGTGCTTCACCGCTTCGCGGTAGACGGGATCGCGGATCATTTCCGCGAAGGCTGCGACGCTTGGGTATTCGGCGATGAAGCAATGGTCCCAGCGCTCGTCTTGCGGCCCGATCAGCATCAGCTCGAACCTGCCCTGCCAGACGATGCGGCCGCCGAGCCGCTCGAACACCGGGCCGCTTTCGCGCCCATAGGCGGCGTAGGCTTCCGCGCCCGTCGCCTTGCGGCCGTCGGGATAGGCGGCCAGCGCGCGCAGCCGGACCAGATTGAGCATATGGATGGGCCCCGGCCGGTCATTGGCCTTGAATTGCGCGAACATTTCCTTGGTCGGATCGATGTGGCCCATGCCGATTTCCCCTGAGCACGCTGTGGTTTGCAGCCATCCTAATATGGCCCCGCCGCACCTCCTAATCTCGCATTAACCTTTCCGTAACCGACCCTTAAACAGCCCCCGCTAGCGTAGGGCTGGACGGGTGTGAGCGGCGTTTGTCATGGCGTGGGGACGGAAAAAGAGCGGCGCACGCAAGGAGCCGCTATTCGGCCTTCAGGCCGCGCTCGCCGACCTGCGCCTTCTCCCGAAGATCGCATTCCACCCGCCACCGACGACGACGACGACAAACCGAAGAAGCCAGTGCCGAAGCGCAAGCCCGATGAGGACGACGACGAGGCGCCGCCGCGCGAGCGCAAGCCGCGCGCGGCGAGAGGCGGCGCCAGGCGGCGTGCGAAATCGCGCGGCCGGTTCAGGTTCGGCCGGCTGGTCTATTGGGGCGCGGTGCTCGGCCTGTGGGCGGCGATCGCGATCATCGGCGTCGTGATCTGGGTCGGCGCGCATCTGCCGGCGATCCAGTCGCTGGAAATTCCAAAGCGCCCGCCGACCATCCAAATTGTCGGCGTCGACGGCAGCCTGCTGGCCTCGCGCGGCGAAATGGCCGGCACCAATGTCGCGCTGAAGGATCTGCCGCCCTATTTGCCGAAGGCCTTCATCGCCATCGAGGACCGCCGCTTCTATTCGCATTACGGCATCGACCCCGTCGGCATCGCGCGCGCGGCGGTCGCCAACATCCTGCATCGCGGCGTGTCGCAGGGCGGGTCGACGCTGACGCAGCAGCTCGCGAAAAATCTGTTCCTGACCCAGGAACGCACGGTGGCGCGCAAGCTGCAGGAAGTGGAACTGGCGCTGTGGCTGGAGCGCAAGCACTCCAAGAACGAAATTCTCGAGCTCTACCTTAACCGCGTCTATTTCGGTTCCGGCGCCTATGGCGTCGAGGCCGCAGCGCAGCGCTATTTCGGCAAGTCGGCGAAGAACGTCACGGTCGCGGAAGCCGCGATGCTGGCGGGCCTTGTCAAATCGCCGTCGCGGCTGGCGCCGAACCGCAACCCCGAGGGCGCGGAAGCGCGCGCCGGAATCGTGCTCGCGGCGATGGCGGAGGCCAAATTCATCAGCGACGCGCAGGCCAAGGCCTCGATCGGACATCCCTCCTACAAGGTGAAGCCGGCCGGCGCCGGCACGGTCAACTACGTCGCCGACTGGATCGGCGAGGTGCTCGACGATCTCGTCGGCCAGATCGACCAGAGCATCGTGGTCGAGACCACGATCGATCCGAAGCTGCAGAGCGTGGCCGAAGCCGCCATCATCGACGAACTGGCGGCGAAGAGCGTGAAGTTCAACGTCACGCAGGGCGCGCTGGTGGCGATGACGCCCGAGGGGGCGGTGCGCGCCATGGTCGGCGGGCGGAACTATGCCGACAGCCAGTATAACCGCGCCGTGACGGCCAAACGCCAGCCCGGCTCGGCGTTCAAGCCGTTCATCTATCTGACCGCGATCGAAGGCGGCCTGACGCCGGAAACGATCCGCCAGGATGCGCCGCTCGATCTCAAGGGGTGGCGGCCGGAGAACTACACCCATGAATATTTCGGCGCGGTGACGCTGACGCAGGCGCTGGCGATGTCGCTCAACACGGTCGCGGTGCGGGTCGGCCTCGAAGTCGGACCGAAGAACGTGGCGCGGACCGCGCACCGGCTCGGCATTTCATCGAAGCTCGAGGCCAATCCCTCGATCGCGCTCGGCACCTCGGAAGTGTCCGTCATCGAGCTGGTCGGGGCCTATGCGCCATTTGCCAATGGCGGGCTCGGCGTGTCCCCGCATGTCGTGACCAAAATCCGCACCAATGAAGGCAAGGTGCTGTACATGCGGCAACCCGATCAGCTCAGCAAGGTGATCGAGCCGCGCCATGTCGCGATGATGAATACGATGATGCAGGAGACGCTGCTCTCCGGCACCGCGCGCAAGGCGGAAATTCCAGGCTGGATGGCCGCCGGCAAGACCGGCACCAGCCAGGATTTCCGCGACGCCTGGTTCATCGGCTATACGTCCAACCTGGTTACCGGCGTCTGGCTCGGCAATGACGATAATTCGCCGACCAAGAAGGCGACCGGCGGCGGCCTGCCGGTGGAAGTGTGGACCCGCTTCATGCGCACAGCGCATCAGGGCGTTCCGGTGGCGGGTTTGCCGAACTCGCAGCGCGGCGGTTTCCTGACGAACCTGTTTCAGACCGCGTCGCAGGCCAGCGCATCGCCGAACCCATCAGCGCCGGTTCCATCAGGCGGTTCGTACCGTCCGCCGCCGGCACGCACGTCCGCGCCGCCACCCAATCCATCGGCACGCCCGGAAGCGGCGGCGGGACTGGATGGCTGGTTGGTGGATCGGCTGTTTGGAAGGTAGGGCGCGTCCCACGCACCCGTCATACCCCGCGAAGGCGGGGTATCCAGTACTCCGCGGCTTCTCGACTCAATTCGGACGTCTCTGGGATACTGGATCGTCCGCCTTCGCGGACGATGACAGCGTAATGTGCGGAGATAACGGACCTAATCCTCGACCCCGTAACGATGCAGGTCGTTGCCGTAGGTGTCGAGCCAGCGCTTGGCGCGTTCGACATGGTCGCAGATACGGCCGACGACGCGCCAGAACCTGGGAGAGTGATTCATCTCGACGAGATGCGCCACCTCATGGGCGGCGAGATAGTCCAGCACATAGGGCGGCGCGAGGATCAAGCGCCAGGAATACGACAATGAGCCGGCCGAGGTGCACGAACCCCAGCGGCTCGACTGGTCGCGAATCGACACCCGCCTGACCCGCACACCGAGATCCGCCGCATAGGCCAGCGATGCCTTGTGCAGATCCTTGCGCGCTTCGCGCTTGAGAAAGTCATGGACGCGCCGGTCCATGTGGTCGGCGCCGCCGGCCACGCAGAGAATCCTTTCGCCGCTGTCGCGGATTTCCGTCCACACCGTGCCGCGCTCCCCTGCGCGATGCACGATCCGGTGCGGCACACCGCGCAACGGTATGACAGTGCCGGCCTGAAACGGCGCGGCCTTCGGCAGACGGCCGAGACGGGCAGCGATCCAGCCGCCGTGAAGCTGCGCAAAATCCTTGGCTTCCATGATCGTGCCACGCGGCGGCATCGTCAGGATGGCTTCGCGATCGGTCGGATGAATGCGTAACGTGTAACGCCGCGCCCGGCGGTGCCGGCGCAGCCGGATCGCAAAGATTTGCGAGCCGTGTTTGACCAAAAGAGTCGCGGGTTCGGCGGGCCGCCGATAAAGGAGGGCGCGAGTAGCCATGTCTTGGAGTCCGGGGAGCAGGAGTTCGCCCGGATTCTGCCATATCCGCCGCCAAGGGAATCTCATCTAAATCGCTCGGCGCAAAAACAAATCATTTGCCCAATATACAGGGGCTGGGAGCCAAATAGCCTCTACCGGCAGGGGCTGGAACCCGAAATTTTGGACTGGAACCAAGGGTCAGAACCGGCCTCAAGAAGTGATTCTGAACTCACCCTTGATCTCGACCGGAAATTGGAATGTTTGAATCAAATCAGCAACTTATGGGCGACACCAAAATCGATGCCGCCGGGGCACTATTCGGCTGCACGGACCAATGTCGGCTTGGTTTTGGCCGCTGACATCTTTGTATCAGCCGCTGACGTCATGGTATTGGCCGCCGACATCATGAAATCGGAGATGCGCGGCACGATTTCGGAACGGAATCGCGAACCGTTGAACACGCCGTAATGTCCAACGCCCTTTTGCACGTAATGCACGCGGCGATGATCGGGAATTGCGGGGCATAGCGCATGCGTCGCTTCGGTCTGGCCGAGCCCGGAGATGTCGTCGTTCTCGCCTTCCACAGTCATCAGCGCCACACGCCGGATTTGCGACGGATCGACCAGCTTGCCGCGATGGGTCATCTCGCCCTTGGGCAGCGCGTGCTTGACGAAAACGAGGTCGACGGTCTGTAGATAATATTCCGCCGTTAGATCCATCACCGCGAGGTATTCGTCATAGAATTCGCGGTGCTTGTCGACCATGTCGCCGTCGCCCTTCACCAGATTGTTGAACAGGGCCTTGTGCGCGTCGGTATGGCGATCGAGATTCATGGTGATGAAGCCCGAGAGCTGCAAAAGCCCGGATAGACGTCGCGCATCACGCCGGGATGCGGGAACGGCACCTTGGTGATGACATGGTTGCGGAACCATTCGATGCCGCGCTCGGCCGCGAGGTTGTTCACCGAGGTCGGATTGCGGCGGGTATCGATCGGGCCGCCCATCAGCGTCATCGACAGCGGCACGAAGGGATCGCGCGCAGCTTCCATCACGGAGACCGCCGCCACCACGGGCACCGAAGGCTGGCACACCGCGATCACGTGCATGTTGCCGCCGAGCACGTGCAGCATCTCGATGACGTAATCGACATAGTCGTCGAGATCGAAGCGGCCCTCGGTGAGAGGCACCATGCGCGCGTCGGACCAGTCGGTGATGTAGACTTCATGCGTCGGCAGGAACGCCTCGACCGTGCCGCGCAGCAGCGTCGCGTAGTGGCCGGACATCGGCGCCACGATCAGGACGCGCGGATGGGGGCTGCGCAGCGGCCGGATCAGCTTGCGATCGAAATGCAGCAGACGGCAGAACGGCTTTTCCCAGATCGAGCGGACCTCGACCGGCGTGCGGATGCCGTTAACTTCGGTGAAGTCGAGATCCCATTCGGGCTTGCCGTAACGGCGCGTGGTGCGCTCGAACAATTCGCAGGCTGCGGCGATCGACTTGCCGAATTGAGTGTGCGACCAGGGATTAAGCGGATTTTGAAATAGGATCTTGGTGGCGTCGGTCACGGCGCGTGCCGGGTTGAGCGACGCGTGGCCCAATTCGTACATCCAGTACATCGGCGTCGTAAGCGCCGGACTGCCTTCGGCCACCAGTGGCGGTGCGCCGCCAAACTCACCAATCGGCATTTTATTTCCTCTGTTTGCGCCGCAGCATAGTGCAGAATGCGTAATAATGCGTCAATGGACCGATTAGTTATGTCCACGCGCCAAAAGGCTTAGAAACCCCGGAAATACACGGGAAACTGTGACTTATTCGCCACCCCCGAGCAAAGAACCGTGATGTTTGGCGCTGCGCAAAAGAGCAAGGAAGATCGCAAAGGAAGCAGCGAACAGCACCGCGTTGATGCCAAGCGACCAGACCATCAGGTCGGCCCTGAACACGTGATCGATCAAGAGCGCACGCATGCCCTCGAACACATAGGTCGGCGGCAGCGTCCAGGCGATGGTTTGTAGCCAGCCAGGCAGCACCGCGACCGGATAATAGATGCAGGCCAGCGGCATCAGGCCGAACATCAACGTCCAGACGATGCTCTCGGCGCCGAGCCCGTTGCGCAGCACGAGACCAGATACGAAAATTCCGACCGACCAGCTCGTGAAGATCAGGTTGCAGAAGAACGCGATCAGCGGCAGGCCGATCGCGAAGAAATTGAAATCGAAGAAGAACAGCGCCAGCAGCGTCATCGGGATCACGCCGATCGCAAGCCGGATCAGGCTCATGATCATCAGCGAGATCAGGAACTCGATCGGCTTCAACGGGCTCATCATCAGGTTGCCGAGGTTGCGGGCCCACATCTCCTCGAGGAACGAGATCGAGAAGCCGAGCTGGCCGCGGAACAGGATGTCCCACAGGATCACCGCGCCGATCAGCGTGCCGCCGGCACGTGCAAAGAAATTGTCGTTCTGAGCGATGTAGTTCTGCAGAAAGCCCCAGGTGATGATCTGCAGCGCCGGCCAGTAGATCAGCTCCAGCAGCCGCGGCCAGGAGGACATCAGCAGATACCAGTAGCGCAGCACCATCGCCTGGATGCGATGCCAGGAAATGGCATGATGCGCGGCGATCTCGCTCATGGTGTCCCCTCCGCACCCGCCCGCGCGCGACATCGAGGAACACCTCTTCCAGCGTGGTCCGGTTGTAGCGCGCCATGATCTGGTCGGGGCTGTCGTCATCCTCGATGCGGCCGCGCTTCATGATGATGACGCGGTCGCACAGCCGCTCCACTTCCAGCATATTGTGCGACGCCAGCAGGATGGTGGCGTCATGGGTCCGGCGGTAATCCTGCAAATGCTGGCGCACCCAGTCGGCGGTGTCGGGGTCGAGCGAGGCCGTCGGCTCGTCGAGCAGCAACAGTTCAGGCTGGTTGATCAGCGCTTTCGCCAGCGCGACGCGGGTCTTCTGCCCGGCCGAGAGCTTGCCGTTGGCGCGGTCGAGGAAATCCATGAGATCGAGGTCGGAGGCGAGCTGTTCGATGCGCTCGGCGAGATTCTTCACCGCATAGAGCCGGCCGAAGATGGTGAGGTTCTGCCGCACCGTGAGCCGCATCGGCATGTCGACATAAGGGCTCTCGAAATTCATCCGGCCGAGCACCTCGGCGCTTTGCTCCGGCATCGCGTGACCGAGCACCCGGACGCGCCCCGAGGTCGGCAGCACCAGCCCCATGATCATGGCGATCGTCGTGGTCTTGCCGGCGCCATTGCCGCCGAGCAGGCCGGTGATGCTGCCGCGCGCGATCCGGAACGACACGTCGTCGACGGCGCGGGTGGTCTTGTAGAGTTTTATGAGATGCGCGACGTCGATCGCGGCGGGACCTTGCGGCCCGGCCGCGGGCGGTTGCGCTGGCGTGGCGTCTTCTGGCGTCATGCAACGCGTTCATTGAGCCATTGCGGCTGATAGCGCAAGAAGCTCGTCATGCCCGGGCTTGTCCCGGGCATCCACGTCTTAACAGTGTTGCGGCGACAAAGACACGGATGGCCGGGACAACAAGCCCGGCCATGACGGAGAGAGTATCGGGTCCGCGCGAATTTGTGATCGCACGCCGGCACGGCTAAACTCCAGTAATGACCGACGTCGCCACCTCCGATTTCCGCCTTCCGCACCGCTATGTCCGTCTCGACACGATCCTTCGGCTGCGCTGGCTGGCTGCGCTTGGCCAGCTCACCGCGATCTTCATCGTGGCGCATGGGCTGGAATTCGACTTTCCCGTCATTGCATGCGTCGCAATTGTCGGCGTTTCGGCACTGCTGAATCTCGCGCTGCAGGTTGCCTTCAATCCGATGCAGCGGCTGGAACCGGTCTATGCGGCGGCGCTGCTCGCGCTCAACATCGTCGAACTGGCGGCGCTGCTGTTCCTGACCGGGGGCTTGCAGAATCCGTTTTCGTTTCTGTTCCTCGGCCCGGTCCTGATCTCGGCGACGGTGCTGCCGGTCCGGATGACGGTCGGGCTCGGCCTGCTCGCGGTCGCCTGCGCTTCGGCCCTGGTGTTCTTCAATCTGCCGCTGCCTTGGGACAGCGAAGATCCGCTGGTGTTGCCGCCGATCTATCTGTTCGGGGTCTGGCTCTCGATCGTGCTCGCGATCGGCGTCACCAGCCTCTATGCGTTCCAGGCGAACGAGGAGGCGCGGAAGCTTTCCGACGCGCTGGCCGCAACCGAGCTGGTACTGACGCGCGAGCAGCATCTGACCCAGCTCGATGGCCTCGCCGCCGCCGCCGCGCATGAACTCGGCACGCCGCTGTCGACGATCTTCCTGATTTCGCGGGAGCTGGAAAAGACGGTCGACGGCAACGACCCATTGGCGTCCGATCTGAAAACCCTGCGCGAGCAGGCGCAGCGCTGCCGCGACATCCTGGCCAAGCTCACCCAGCTTTCCTCCTCCGGCGCGCCGTTCGACCTGATGCCGCTGTCGACGCTGATCGAGGAGGCGGTGGCGCCACATCGCGATTTCGACGTCGCGATCAAGGTGCGGCTAGCTGTCGCAGCCACGCGGGAACCGGTCGTCGCTCGAAATCCGGCCATCCTCTACGGCGTCGGCAACATTCTGGAGAATGCCGTCGATTTCGCACGGACGACCGTAGAGGTGAACGCCTGGTGGAACGCCGATACGGTCGAAATCGTCATTTCGGACGATGGCCCGGGCATCGCGCCCGATATGCTGAAACGGATCGGGGAACCCTATTTATCAAGGCGCCGCACCGCCGATGAGGCCCACCGCGACCGCGCCGGCCTGGGCCTTGGCGTGTTCATCGCCCGCACGCTGCTGGAACGGACCGGCGCCAAGGTTTCGTTCTCCAACCGGACGTTTCCCGATCACGGCGCCGTGGTGCAGATCGCCTGGCCCCGCGCCCGCTTCGAAACCGAGGAAAGTCCCACAGGGCCAGCGGATTAGAACCGTCCCAGGCATCAGGGAAAAGGAACCGATCGACTTGGGGGCCTTGGCAGCGCAAAATTACCACGCCATATCCTTTATATCCGCAACCGGGGGATAGCCGACTTGAACGCCATCGCCGAACTGAACGATCTCGCCGACCGCTCGCTGCTGATCGTCGAGGACGACAAGCCATTTCTGGAGCGCCTGTCGCGCGCGATGGAAACCCGCGGCTTCGCGGTGACATCCTGCGACACCGTGTCCGACGGGCTGGCCCAGATCAACAAAGCCGCCCCGGCCTTCGCCGTGGTGGACCTGCGGCTTGGCGACGGCAACGGGCTCGACGTGGTGTCGGCGCTGAAGCGCAAGCGCCCCGACGCGCGCACCATCGTGCTGACCGGCTATGGCAACATCGCAACCGCCGTGACCGCGGTGAAGATGGGCGCGGTGGATTATCTCTCGAAGCCTGCGGACGCCGACGACGTCGTTGCGGCGCTGCTCGCCAGCGGCACCGAGAAGTCCGAGCTGCCGTCAAATCCGATGTCGGCGGATCGCGTGCGCTGGGAACACATCCAGCGCATCTACGAGATGTGCAACCGCAACGTCTCCGAAACCGCGCGGCGGCTGAACATGCACCGCCGCACCTTGCAGCGGATTCTGGCGAAACGCGCGCCGCGGTAGCTACCGCCAGAATGTAGCGGGTCGCGCGAATGCGCGCCCGATGACTGGCTCCGCGGGCACACCATTCAAGCTGTGGATCGCGGATAGATGGTGGGCACGGCGCGAATGCGCCTTTGCCCACCCTACAATTCCGGTAAAACTTCCGGCCGGGGGAGTGACCGGCAATGAAGCATTGGATCCGCTGGCTGCCAGGTCTGGGCACCCTCCGTCGATATGAAGCGGCGTGGCTCAGGCACGATATCCTCGCCGGGCTCGTGCTGTCGGCCATGCTGATCCCGGTTGGCATTGCCTACGCGGAGGCCTCGGGCTTGCCCGGCATCTACGGTCTGTACGCAACGATCATACCGCTCTTTGTCTACGCATTGTTCGGGCCAAGCCGCATCCTCGTCCTGGGACCGGACTCGGCTCTTGCCGCCATCATCCTTGGCGTTGTCGTTCCGTTGTCTGGCGGCGATCCCGTCCGCGCGGCAACCTTGGCCGCCATGATGGCAATCGTTTCCGGGACGGTTTGCATTCTGGCAGGCATCGCGCGCCTGGGCTTTGTGACCGAGCTTCTCTCAAGCCGATACGCTACGGCTACATCAACGGAATTGCATTGACCGTATTGATCAGCCAACTGCCAAAGCTGTTCGGCTTCTCGATCGAGAGCGAAGGATCCTTGCGGAGCTTGTGGGCGATCGCCGGTGCAATCCTTGAAGGAAAGACCAACTGGGTAGCCTTCGGGATTGGGCTCGGCACGTTGACGGTTATCCTGCTGCTTCAGAAATACCAGCGGCTGCCAGGCATTCTGATTGCAGTGGTCGGGGCAACGGCAGCCGTCGCTGCGCTGGATCTTGCGGCGCGTTACGGCGTGACAGTTCTGGGTCCCCTTGCGCAGGGTCTGCCAGGTTTCGCCGTTCCCTGGATCGGCCCCGCCGATATCGTTCCGGTGCTGATCGGCGGTTGCGCGATCGCGATGGTATCTTTTGCCGATACCAGCGTGCTTTCGCGGGCCTATGCGGCGCGACTGGGCGATCATGTCGATCCCAACCAGGAGATGGTGGCGCTCGGCGCCGCCAATCTGGCAACCGGTCTTTTTCAGGGTTTCCCGATCAGCAGCAGCGGTTCGCGTACGCCTGTTGCAGAAGCCGCCGGCGCCCGCACTCAATTGACCTGCGTCGTTGGCGCGCTTGCCATCGCTTTTCTTCTACTGATGGCGCCCAACCTGCTTCAATATTTGCCCAACGCTGCATTGGCCGCCGTCGTGATCGCCGCTGCAATCGGATTGATTGAGGTCGCCGACCTCAAGCGGATCTACCGCGTTCAGCCATGGGAGTTCTGGCTATCGATCGTCTGCTTTGCCGGCGTCGTCGTACTCGGGGTGATCCCGGAATTGGTCTCGCCATCGCCATCGCCATTGCCGAGTTTCTGTGGAGCGGGTGGCGCCCGCACTCGGCCGTACTGGGCCGCGCCGACGGCGTGAAAGGTTATCACGACATCACGCGATATCCGGATGCACGGCAGATCCCCGGGCTGGTTCTGTTTCGGTGGGATGCGCCTCTGTTCTTCGCCAATGCTGAATTTTTCAAGGAGCGTGCTCTGGCCGCGGTGGCGAAATCGCCGACGCCGGTACGCTGGCTGGTGGTTGCGGCGGAGCCGGTCACCGGCGTGGACGTCACCGCCGGCGATACGCTCGCCGAATTGGACGAGGCGTTGCACGCACAGGGTATCGAGCTTTGTTTTGCCGAACTCAAGGATCCCGTAAGGACAAGCTGAAGAAATTCGGATTATTGGCGCAGCTTGGCGAGAATTGCTTTTTCCCGACCATCGGCGCAGCCGTTTCCGGCTACCTGGAAGTCCACGATGTCGAGTGGGAGGACTGGGAGGACCGAGCCAAACGTTAGGCGGCGTTCAATCGTAGTGCACCTTGGGAAAGAAATCTCCACGCCCCTCGGGCGTCATATCGAGAAGACCCCATAGCGGATCGACCAGGTCGCCGGCGCGATGGTGCTGATTGGGTTCGGTTGGCGCAAAGCTCAACTCGGACCCCCAAAAGTGACGGATTGCTCCGTTGTTCCTGTTGAACACATTAAATATCGTTTCATCCCAGTTCTCGCCGTCGGGCACGCGATGCTGTGCGCGCATCCCTTTGGAAAACCTGGACGTATCGCCGAAGTAATCCGCGTCGTAGCTATTGCCCGCCGTCGACACGAGCGAGAGATGGTCCCAGCCGCGCTCGTGTGCCCACGCGGCGAGACGTGCAATTGGGGATTTCGCGACGATGTAAAATGCAGCTCGCTGGCCGACATGCCTTGCCGCGCCGTCGAGCCCATCGAGCAGATGCGTGCAGCCGGGACACGGTAACTCCCGCTCGGGTCCATACATGAAGCTGTACAGGACGAGCGTGTCGTGCGGACCGAACAGCTCGGACATTTTGACCTTCTCAGGCCTTGCATTCTTGCCGATCCGCTCGAATACATAGTCCTCGGGTATCTCGCCGCCCGGCGGCAGCGCGCGACGCTTGGCTGCAACAGCTTCAATCTGGGCCCGAAGCGCGATCTCGTCGTTCAGCAGCGCGCTTCTGGCAGCGCGGTACTCGGTGCTTTCGTTCGGGTAGCGGAGATGCTCCATGGCTTCCCTCCGGAACTGAAGGTTTTATACCTAACCATAAACCCATCCGTGAGGAGCGAGTTCCCTGGAGCCTTTTCCGTTCCGATTGAAACGGAACGGGCTGTGGATTTTTGATTTGAGCGTTTTCTTGACGCGAAGCGGTCTCGCTTCGCGCCCCTAAAACTCCACATGTCCCTGCGGATCGATCAGCCGATTGAACCGCTGTGCTGCCGCCATGGCAAAACGCACCGTCATCAGCTTGCGGGTCGGTGCCGGCAAGCGATGCTCCGGCGCCTCGCAATGCAGATGTGCGCCGTAGGCGTCGGCGATGATCAGGCCGGTGTCCTGAGGAAAGATCTCGCACGGCAGGTCTTGCGTGAAGGCAAAGAACAGCCGGTCGCAATGCATCCGGTAATCCTGCCATTTCTGGTCGGCGCGCAAATCCTCCACCGATGACTTGATCTCGACGATCCAGACGTCGCCGCGCTCATTCAGCGCTACCAGATCGGCGCGGCGTCCCGATGGCAACGGCAACTCGCTGATGCAGGAAAACCCCAGCGACCGTAACAGCCTCGCGGTGCCGCGCGCGATTGCGAGCGCAGTTTCCGACTGGCGGCGATCCGGCGGCGGCACGAGGCTGATCTGGCGGGCGGGCGATTCCATTGCTCAAGCCTAGCCGATTTTGGGGTAATCGCCCATCAGCCGTTCGCATAAATGCGCGACCGCCAGGAAGCTCAGGCGCCAATGGCCGCGCCGGGCGGAGCCGCACTAACCGTGCCGGCCCATTGCAAGCTGATAGACGGTAATGATCACCTCGAACAGGATCAGGAGCACGATAATCACTTCGAGCCGCAGCGAGCGCCTGGTATCGATGATGTCGGTCAGTACCTGAGCGGTTTCGGCAATCACGGCAAGCTTGCGGTTCAGCGATTCCGCGCGTTCGTTCAGTTCGTACTCGTCTTCCAGCCGCGCATAGAGCCGCTCGAGATGCGGCTTGTCCCACAGCACGTCGGGCTTCTCCGCGACTTCGACCGGCCCCGACACCCGGTGCCGTACCAATAGCGCATTGCCGATGTGCTTGAGGATCGAGCGGCGGCCGCCGCCCATCCGGCCATTGCGCGCCAGCTCCCGCGCGAACGGCTCGGTGGCGTCGAACACGCTGGCCACCTCACGCTCGTGCCGCGCCAGGACGACGCTCTTGGCGAGCGCCTCACCAACCAAAATCAGCCGTTCCGGCGAGAAGCTTTGCAGGCAAATCGGTCCGCCGGGTGGAATCAGGTCCTCCTTGTCGGATGCGAGCTCAATGACGGCGGTTTCTTCGTCGCGCTTTGCGAACGTTCCCGTCATGCGCGATTGCAGGCTACGAAGGAATTCCTCCTCTTCAAGGGCATTGAGGCCGATCAAGACCACAACGCCATAGCGAAACAGAATCGCGACGCCGCCGCTTTCGTTGACGCGAAAGGCCAGGGGCGTCGTGGAGAGGACATCGCCGCGCTCAAGGCCCGACGGATTGAGGCGTTCGCCGATAAAGAAGGCGCGGGCTGTTGTACGAGACCCGCCAAGTGGCGGTTTGGCAGTCTGGTTCATCAAACCTGAATCCGGCAAAATGCGATCGAGGCCAAGCGTATTCGGCAGATGCGCTAACACCCCGATGCCCGTTCAGTTCAAAATTGCCCCGGTTGCCATCCTGCATCAAGGGTCAAGGGCGGTCAGACCGGACCTGTCCGTAAGCGTGGGCTCGCAATGTTCCCCGGAATGCGCGAATCTTTGACTTGGCGAGGCGTAAAAAATCGGCAATGTGGCGCGCATGACCCAGCAAGCGGAAACCAAAGCGCAGGCCGGCGCGATGATCGTGCCGGTGACGCTGTTCGAGCAGAACTGCAGCATCATCTGGCACGAGCCTTCCAAGAAGGCCGTGGTGATCGATCCCGGCGGGGACGTTCCCAAGATTCTGGAAGCGATCAAGCAGACCGGCGTCACGGTCGAGAAGATCTGGCTCACCCACGGCCATATCGACCATGTCGGCGGCGCCGCCGATTTGCGCGACGCGCTGCAGGTGAAGATCGAAGGTCCGCATATCGCCGACAAATATCTGCTCGACAATGTCGTGAGCAGCGGCGAGCGCTTCGGCATGACCGGCGTGCGCAATTTCGGACCCGACCGCTGGCTCGACGAGGGCGATCAGGTCTCGATCGGCGAGTTGACCTTCGACATCCTGCATTGCCCCGGCCATTCGCCGGGCAGCGTGGTGTTCTTCAACAAGGAATTGCGCTTCGCCCATGTCGGCGACGTCTTGTTCAACGGATCGGTCGGGCGCACGGATTTGCCCGGCGGCAGCCACGCCACGCTGATCAACTCGATCAAGGAAAAGCTGCTGCCGCTCGGCGACGATGTTGGCTTCATCTGCGGCCACGGCGCTGGCTCCAGCATCGGCCAGGAGCGCCTGACCAATCCGTTCATCACCGGCGAGATCGGAATTTAATTCCGCTGGGCTTGATGGCCGGCGCGGCTATTTCATCAGTCCCGCAGCCGTCAGGGCGCGGGTGATGACGGCGCCGACATCGATACCGCGGCGCTTCGGTTCGCGCGGCACCGGCTTGGTTTGGCGAACCGGCTTGTTGGCCCGCGACCAGAGCGTTGCGGCGAGATCGGACGACTGCAGGGATGCTGTAGCGGCCGACGGAGTGACCGGCGCCTTGATCACTGGCTTGGCAGTCTCGCTGAGGCGCTCGGTCAGGCCGAAAAAGTTCGCGATGTGATAGGACGACGAGATCCCCGCTTCGATCAGGAACGCGCCTTCCGCGCCATAGCGCTCGTCATTGCCGGCTAAGCCCAGCGGCGTGCCATGGGCCATATCGGTGATGGTGTAGGACTCGACGACGGTCTCGCCGTCGGCGTTCCACCAGACCTCGCGCGGATGGCCGTCGACATCGCCGGCCGACATCGGTGCTGACGGCAGACCGTGAACGTCGAGCCATTGCTTGACGATTTCGTTGGCGTTGCCGGGATTCACCGTGCGGTCGGCGCTGCCGTGCCACACCGACACTTTCGGCCACGGGCCCTTGTGCTTCGAGGCCTTGCGGACGAGATCGCCCAACTTGGCGGCGGGGCGGGGCGTCGACTGCATCATGCCGCCGAGCGCTTCCCGGACATTGCTGGCGATGCCGTAGGGGAGACCGGCGATGATGGCGCCGCCGGCGAACACTTCCGGGTAGACAGCCAGCATCACCGACGTCATCGCGCCGCCGGCAGAAAGTCCCGTGATATAGATGCGGCGGGAATCGATTTTTTGATCGGCGACCATCCGCGCGACCATCTGCCGGATCGAAGCGGCTTCGCCGCGGCCGCGCGCGATGTCGCCGGGATTGAACCAGTTGAAACAGGTGTTGGCGTTATTCGAGGCCTGCTGTTCGGGCATCAGCAACGCAAAGCCATAGCGCTTGGCAAGCGTCGACCAGCCGGTGCCGAAGTCGTAACCGGCCGCGGTCTGGCCGCAGCCGTGCAGGACGACGACGAGCGCAGGCGCGCGCGGCAACGGGTCCGGCACATAGGCGAACATCTTGAGCGCGCCGGGATTGGTGCCAAATCCGCTGATTTCAACCAGCGGACTCTGCCCCGCCGGCGAAGCGGTTCGGCCATAGATTCCCAAGCCATTGAACCCGTTCAGCTTCGGGAAATGGCGCAAGAATTCGACGTTCTTCGCGAGCGACAAGATGGCTCCTGGGGCGATTGCTTGGGACGATTGTTCTTAATCACGTTACCCAGAACAGATAGTTGCTGCACTGCGAAATAAAAAGGCCGTGCACTGTCATTCCCCACAATCAAATTTTGGCAGATGACGTTAATTTGTCATCCCGTGACCTGACGCATCCATGTCAGGAATGCGGCGCAGGCGATAATCGACAACGCAAACAGTGCGCACGCAGCAAGCAGCGCCAGCCGAGCCGATTGACCAGCCTCGATCGCAAAGAACACCGCGCCGATCGCGGCCACGCCGGCCGCGTTGGCGATTTGTGCTGTCGTGCCGTACATGCCGGAGCCCGCGCCGGCGCTGGCCGGCTTCACGGTCGAGAGCACGGCGCTCGACAATGGCGCCATCACGAGCCCCTGGCCGTAACCAAAGATCGTCAGCACCAGCGCCAGTATCATTGCGGACGGCGCAGCGATCCATTCGACGGCGGTCACCAGTGCCGCAAGGCCGGCAATCTGCACCGCGCACCCCTCGATCAGCACCAGCGTGCCGCGATGTTTGGCGCGCATTCCACTATGCCGCGAGGCGACCACGAAGGTCAGCGCCAGAGGCACGAACACGAGGCCGGCCTGCAGCGGTGGAATATGCAGCCCGTTCTGCAGGTAGATCGTCATGACGAGGTAGAACGACAGATTGGCAAAGAAGAAAAGAACACGGCCGCCAGCCCGCGCATGAACGCCTTGTCCGCTAGCAGCGAAAGATCGATCAGCGGCATGCCGCCGCGGCGGGCGACCGCGCGCTCCAGCCGCAGGAAGGCGGCGATGATGACCGCGCCCGCCGCCATCACCAGCCAGACCGAGGGCGACCAGTGCAAATCATGGCCGAACAGCAGCGGACCGATCAGGCATAGCAGGCCGAGAAACAGCACGAAGGCGCCTGCAATATCCAGCCGTGTGCCGGCACGGCGCGGCACTGTCGGCATGACCCTGAAGGCCGCGGCCATGATGATCACGCCAAACGGCACGTTGACAAAAACACCGCGCGCCAGCCGAGCCCTGCCAGATCTGATGTCACCAGCAGGCCGCCGAGCAGGAAACCGGCTGCACCGGCAAGCCCGAGCACGATGCCGTAAATGCCAAGGCGCGCCCGCGCGAGCTATCTGCGAACAACAGGTGAATGGTGGCAAGCACCTGCGGCACCATCAGCGCCGCGGTCGCGCCCTGTGCCAGCCGTGCCGCGATCAATTCGGGGCCGGATTGCGCCAGCGCGCACCATAGCGAGGTGACGGTGAAGCCGAGCACTCCGGCAATGAATGTATTCCGCGTGCCGTAGATATCGCCGAGCCGCCCGCCGGTGACGACCAGCGTGGCATAGGCGATCAGGTAGATCGCGATAACAGCCTCGATCTGCGCCGCGCTGGCGTTCAACTCGGTCGCGATGGTCGGGATCGCGACGTTGACGATAAAGGCGTCGACCCCGAACATGAATTGCGCCGCGACGACCGTCGCAAGTACCCACCAGCGGCGCGAAGCATCGACGGGGGCTGAGACGATCTGATGCATGGGTACGGGCCTTGTCCGGGAATCGCTTTCATCGGACGATCTCAGGCTTTGGTCATCGCTGCGATTACCCCGGAGGTAAGAGATCTTTCCTGCCCGGCCTTGGCCGGAAGTCGGCCTGTGGCATCCCATTCCGCCCCGGTGCGGAATTCCGGGCGGCGGCAGATCGATGGACTCTGCGCGACCACCATGCGCTGGCCGCGGGGTGCAAGGATTGCCTTGCCCCTGCCCACCCCGTAACTTGGTCCCGAGCAATGCAGAAGAACAATAAATCCGGAGTGAAAACCCCATGGCACGCCTGAAGTTCGGAGCCTTTCTCGCCCCGCATCATCCGATCGGCGAGAATCCCCTGCTGCAGTTCCGCCGCGACCTCGACTTCGTCGAGCAGATCGACGCGCTCGGCTTCGACGAGTTTTGGTGCGGCGAACACCATTCCTCCGGCTGGGAAATGATCGCCTCGCCGGAAATGTTCCTGGCGGCCGCCGGCGAGCGCACCAAGCGCATCAAGCTCGGCACCGGCGTGATCTCGCTGCCCTATCATCACCCGTACAATGTCGCGCAGCGCATGGTGCAGCTCGACTGGATGACCGGCGGCCGCGCGATCTTCGGCTCCGGCCCGGGCGCGCTGGCCTCCGACGCGCACACGCTCGGCATCGATCCGATGACGCAGCGCGACCGTCAGGACGAGGCGATCGCGATCATCCGCCGCCTGTTCAAGGGTGAACGCGTCAGCGCCAAGAGCGACTGGTTCACGATGAACGATGCCGCGCTGCAACTGTTGCCGCTGCAGGAAGAGATGCCGTTCGTGGTGGCGTCGCAGATTTCGCCGTCGGGCATGACGCTTGCCGGCAAGTACGGCATCGGCATCATCTCGCTCGGCTCGATGTCGACACAGGGCCTGATGGCGCTGCCGACGCAATGGGGCTTTGCCGAGGATGCCGCGAAGAAGGCCGGCACCACGGTGAGCCGTTCCGATTGGCGAGTACTCTTGAGCTGGCACATCGCCGAGACCCGCGAGCAAGCCGAGCGCGAGGCCGGTCCCGGCCTGATGCGCTGGCACAACGAATATAACGTCCGGACGCTGCAGCGCCCGGGGCTGGAGCCGTTCAGTTCGCCGGAGGATGCGATCGAGAAAACCGCGGGCGGCGAGAACGCCGCGTCCACCATCGGCACGCCTGATGACCTCGTCAAAACCATCAAGAATTTGATGCAGGTCTCGGGCGGCGTCGGCACCATCATCGGCTTCGTGCACGACTGGGCCAACCCGGAAAACACCCGCCGCAGCTGGGACATGGTGGCGCGTTACGTCATTCCGGAAATCAACGGCTACGTTACCAAGCTGCGCGAGTCGCAAAAATTCCTGGTCGAGAACCGCGCGGTATTCGAGCGTGCGGGCCAGGCCGTGATGGCGAAAATCATGGAGAACGAAAAGGCCGCCGAGGCCCTTGCCCATACCGGCCCGGGCCGCGTGGCGATCCCGACCATCAACGCGCCCGACCTGCAGAAGGAAGCGGCGAAGCGCAAGGCGTGAAGAAAACGCGTTAAAACAACACGTTCTGAACGGCGCGGATTACATTCCGCGTCGACCAGCCTACGTCCGACCTGCCCACGCGCCAATATTCAGGCCGCGACAAAGCCGCCAACAGGGTGGATAGTAATTGCGATTTGCGAGGCTCAACCGGAGCAATTGCCATGGCGATGCAGAGTGTGGCTTCCCCGTCAATATCCCGGTGCCGCCGAACCCCAAGGCGTTACGGCACATTCCCGGCAACGAGGGTTGGCCGTTCATCGGCAACACGCTGGCGGTGCTCGCCGACCCCAAAGGACAGATTGAGAAGTCGGCCGCCAAATACGGTCTGATCTACCGCACCCATCTGTTCGGCGAGACCAGCGTGACGATGCTCGGGCCCGAGGCCAACGAGCTCGTGCTGTTCGACCAGGCGCGCCTGTTCTCCTCCACCCATGGCTGGGGGCCGATCCTCGGCCTGTTGTTTCCGCGCGGGCTGATGCTGCTGGATTTTGAAGAGCACCGCCTGCACCGCCGCGCGCTGTCGGTCGCGTTCAAGTCGGGGCCGATGAAGTCCTACCTCGTCGATCTCGACCGCGGCATTGCCGCGCGGGTCAAGCAGTGGACGGCGCGGCCGGGCGAGATGCTGGTGTATCCGGCGATGAAGCAGCTCACGCTCGATCTGGCGGCGACGTCGTTCCTCGGCGCCGACATCGGGCCTGAGGTCGACGAGATCACCCGCGCCTTCATCGACATGGTGGCCGCAGCCGTGGCGCCGATCCGGCGGCCGCTGCCATTCACGCAGATGGGCCGCGGCGTTGCAGGCCGCAAGCGGATCGTTGCCTATTTCGCCGAGCAGATTCCGATCCGCCGCGCGCGGGGCGGCGGCGATGACCTGTTCTCGCAACTGTGCCAGGCGACGCACGAGGACGGCGCGCTGCTGTCGACCCAGGACATCATCGACCACATGAGCTTTCTGATGATGGCGGCGCATGACACGCTGACATCGTCGCTGACTTCCTTTGTCGGCGAGCTTGCCGCCCACCCCGAATGGCAGCAGCAGTTGCGCCAGGAAGTCAAAGGCCTCGGCATCGAGGCCAACGACTCTCCAGCATCGACAATCTCGAAAAGATGCCGCTGTCGGAAATGGCGTTCAAGGAAGCGTTGCGGCTGAAGCCGCCGGTGCCGTCGATGCCGCGCCGCGCGGTGCGCGACTTTTCGTTTAAGGGGTACGACGTTCCCGCCGGTACGGCCGTCGGCGTCAACCCGCTGTTCACGCACCATATGCCGGAGATCTGGCCCGAACCGGATAAGTTCGATCCGATGCGTTTCTCTGACGAAGCGCAGCGCACCCGCCACCGCTTCGCCTGGGTGCCGTTCGGCGGCGGCGCGCATATGTGCCTCGGCCTGCACTTCGCCTATATGCAGGCGAAATGCTTTGCGCGGCATTTCCTGCAGAATATCGAGGTGTCGCTGGAGCCCGGCTACAAGCCGGACTGGCAGATGTGGCCGATCCCGAAACCGCGGGATGGACTACGGGTGGTGCTGAAGCCGCTGGACGCGTAGGGTGGGCAAAGCGAGTGCCCACCATTCCTCTCACACTACGGCTTGAATGGTGGGCACGCTTCGCTTTGCCCACCCTACCGATCTTTTTCCAAACCTACTTCACCAGCGTCGTGAGTTGCGCGCCCTCATCGGCCACGAACACTGCGATTAACTCCGCGGGCTCGGTCAGGCTGGCATTGGCCGAGACCAGATGAGTCGAGCCGGGCGGCTCGAAGAACGACTGGCCGACGCCAAACGTCTCAACCGGGCCGCCCGCCAATTGCGAGCGGATTTCGCCCTTGGTGACATAGGCGGTGACCGAACCGGCATGCCGGTGCGCGGGCGTGAACCCGCCGGGACCATAGAACACGCGCACGATGGTGACGCGCTTGCCCGGCACGTTCGGCAGCGCGTGCGAGCTGATCGGCTCCACCGTATCCTGCGCGGATCCCGACGAAACGCTGTTCGCGCACAGCGGCTCGATGACCGCCGAGATCGCGTCCATGGTCGATGGCAGCGTCTTGCCGATGACGAAGGCGCAGGCGAGGCCGGCGATGATGGCGAGGTAGAACGGACGGCCTTCCGATGTCGGTGACAGGCGGAATGTTGCAGACATTTGCGTCTCTCCTTACCCGGCACCCTGATCGAACGCCTTGCGCAGGGTCACGTAACCCTGCTGTTGCTGGCTCCAATTGCGGCCGCCGATCATGGCGCCGTCGACCACCAGATCGTGGCCGTTGATGAAGGAGGATTCGTCGCTCGCAAGGAACACCGCAGCGTGCGCGATATCCTCCGGCAGACCGGCGCGCGGGATCGGCTGCGCCGATTTATAGACCTCACGCATCACGGCCGGGGTCTTTTCGGCGGCCTCCACCGACAGGCCCAGCGCCTTGCCGAAGATGCCGGTCGCAATTGCACCGGGCGAAATCGAATTGACGCGAATGTTGGATTCGCCGAGCTCCATCGCGACGCATCTGGTCAAATGGATAACGGCGGCCTTGGCCGCACTGTAGACCATCGACGACGAATAGCCGGCCAGCGTGCCGGCGATGCTGCCATTGTTGATGATGCTGCCGGCACCCTGCTTCCGCATATGGGGAGCCGCATGTTTCATGCCGAGCATCACGCTGCGCACCAGCGTCGCCATCGCGGCGTCGAAACGCTCGACCTCAAGGCCTTCGATGCCGCCGGTTTGCGCCGGACCGCCGGCATTGTTGAACAGGCAATCGATGCGGCCGAATTTCTCCACCGAAAGGGCGATCAGCGCCTTCATCTGCTCTTCCACCGTGACGTCGGTCTGGCGAAAGATGCAGTTGGCGCCGAGCTTCCTGGCCAGCGCCTCGCCCTCCGGCGCGCGGCGCCCGGCGATCACGACCTTTGCGCCTTCGGCGACGAATAACTCTGCGGTGTGCAATCCGATGCCGCTTGTCGCACCGGTGATGACCGCGACCTTGCCGTCCAGCCGTCTCATGTAGCGTTACCCCTCTGTCGATATCGGTTGACGTCAATATCCCCGCCCCTCGCGGACAACGCAAGCGAGCTTGTTCCATCGCGATGATCCGGCTTTGCTGCTATCGGCGGCCCCGAAATACCCGAATTTCGCTATGATCGGCCTTATTTTGGATTCGCTGATCACGTGAAGTGACAATTCCGATGAAGAAATTGATCGATGAATTCAGGCTCGCCTGGCGGGGAATCTCCCAGCCCTCGCTGCTTTTCAGCACGGCCTTCGCGACCGGCTGCCTCGTCTTGTCGACCATCGCCCGGTGGGGCGTGGCCCAGATCCGCCCCGACGTATTCTTCACGCCCTACTTCCCGGCCGTGTTCCTGGCCACCGCCATCGGCGGCGCCCGGATCGGGATCGCGACGGCCATCGCAGGAGGCCTGCTCGGCGTCACCGTCAATTTCGATAGCTCTATTGCGGATTCCGCGCGGTTTGCGCTGCTCCTGATGTTCTGGGCGGTTTGCGGGTTCGCCATCTGGGGCGTCGAGCATTACCGGACGATCGTCGCGCAACAGCAGGAAGATTCGAAACGCCTGATCAGGGAAGAGGAATACCGCAAGCTTCTGGTCGAAGAATTGCAGCACCGCCTCAAGAACAAGACGTCGACGATCCACGCTGTGCTGCACCAGGTGCTGCAGAACCAGCCGCAGATCTGGGGCAGCATCGATCGCCGCCTCCGCGCGCTGTCGGCGACCGACGATTTGATCGCGCGGCTGGACGGCAGCGGCTGCGACATCAAGGACATGCTGCATTCCGAACTCGGGCCGTACGGTCACGTCCGGTTCAATTTGAACGGCGATCCGCTGTTCCTGCCGGCTCAACTGGCAGTCAGCCTGGCGCTGATCTTTCACGAACTGGCCACCAATGCGGGCAAGTACGGCGCGTTTTCTTCGGCTCGCGGGCTATTGCAGGTGTCGTGGTCAGTGTCGGAGAATCGCCTCAACGTCACCTGGGATGAAACGGAAGGTCCCGCGGTCGAAAACGTCGGCCCTGCGGGCTTCGGCACCAAGCTGCTGCAATCGGCGCTTCGTGCGTTCGATGGCAAGACAGAGATCCGCTTTCTGAAAACCGGCGTGCATTGCACGATGCAATGCCGGATTCCCGCGAATTAGACCGGTTTCCAGCGAAGCGCGGACCGCTGGCGAAACGGGCGCGAACCGACATTCGGCTCGCAAGCGAGCCCTCTGCTACGGCGTTGACCTTCTGTTAATAACGATCAAGCCCAACGCCGTTGGAAATGGCTGACTTCTACGGTTGTTACGGCTTTTCGCAGTTCCGCTTAACCAATGCTACAAGGGACTTTGCCAATCTCCGTGGCATGCATAGTCCCAACAAGCACGACTTTCAGACGGCGGCGACGCAAGCCGGTGATGAAAGCACATTTGAATCCGAATTGAACATCCTGCGGGATATCTTCAGGTTGCTTCCGGCCAGCGTGACGGTTCAGGATGAGCACGGCGAGTTCGTGCTGATGAACGATGCCGCGACTGCCATCCTGGAGGCGGCCGCCGCGGCGCCATCGGCCTCGCAACTGAGCGATCGCCGCGAAACCTGCCTCGAATTGCTGCGTACCGGCCGCCCGGCCGTGCTGGAAGAAGCCGTCGCCGGCGGTCCGGCCAAAAAGGTGTTTCTCACCTCGCACCGGCCCGTCCAGGTCGCCGGGCGCAATTTGCTGATCTCGAGCTCGACTGACATCACCGAACAGAAGGCATTCGAGGATCACCTGTTCCGCTCCGCCTACTACGATGAACTGACCGGCCTGCCGACGCGGCGCGTGATCGAGCATCGCGTCAACAGTCTGCTGAAGTACGACAACGGACAGGGCCGTTTCGCGCTGGCGTTTCTCGACATCGACAATTTCAAGCACATCAACGACTATTACGGACACCCGGTCGGCGACGCGCTGCTGGTGGAGATGGCCAAGCGGCTGGGGCTGGACCTGCGCGATTCCGATATCCTGTCACGGATCAGCGGCGACGAGTTCGTGCTGCTGCTCAACCCGATCCAGAGCGACGCCGAGGTCGAAGAATACATCCACTTCATCCTGCAGCGGCTGAAGGCGCCATTCTTCATCGACCAATCCGAGATATTCGCCTCGACCTCGATCGGCGTCAGCCTCTATCCCGAACACGGCCGCAGCTACGAAGTGCTGCGCCAGAACGCCGACATCGCGATGTACCGTGTCAAGAACGGCAGCAAGGGCGCCGCGGCGTTCTTCGATGCCAGCATGGAGCGCGAGGCGCTGGCGCGGATGAAGATCGAGCAATCGCTGCGGCTGGCAATCCTGGAGAAGCGCTTTGCTGCGCCTTCCAGCCCAAGGTCGATATCCGGACCCAGGAGGTCACGGGCGTCGAGGCGCTGGTGCGCCTGCGCGACGATGAGGGGTGATTCAGGCCCCCAGCACCTTCATCAACCTTGCCACCGAACTGGGCCTGATCGACGAACTGACGCATCTGGTGCTGGCGGAGATCGTCAAGTCGATCGACCTGATCAACGAGACCTTCGGCCCCGACATCACGATCAGCATGAACGTCGCGGCCAAGCAGGCCGGCAATCCCGAATTCATGCGGCCGTTTGCAGAAGCGATCGAGGCCACGGGATTTCCAAAGCGCTTCATGATCGAGGTGACGGAAGACGCCTTCGTCACCAAGGCGCATTTCCAGGACGATATCCTGCCGATCTTCCGCAACCTCGGCGTAAAGATCTCGATCGACGATTTCGGCACCGGTTATTCGTCGCTGTCGGCGCTGGCCGACATTACCGCCGACGAGATCAAGATCGACCGCTCCTTCATCACCGACATCCATAAGCGTCCCCGCAGCCAGGGCATCTTGCGGGCGATCGAATCCTTGAGCGAAGCGCTCGGCATGACCGTGGTCGCCGAAGGGCTCGAAAGCTTCGAGGAACTGGCCTACCTGCAGGCCGCGACCAAGATCCGCTACGCCCAGGGCTACTACTTCTCGAGGCCGATCTTCCTGGAAGACCTCAAGCTGGCGACCCCGCGCGCCAGCGAGGCGCGCGCCGGCCTCGTTAGCCGCCCCGCGCCGGAAACCCGCGCCGCCTACTCGCGCGGCGGCCGCTATCGCCGCTGAGGGGCAGGCTGCTTGCCGCGAACGCACCCGAAGGACACGCGATTAAGCCTTAGGTAACCGGATTTCCTAACAGCTTATGACATCCGCCCATCGTATGCATGTTCCCGGGGAGAAGGGAGAATGCGCGGTCTGTTTCAGCACCTGCACGGCATGAAGGCCCGAACAGCAGCCACCGGGCGGCACCTTGCCGCGACCATTCGGGGCCCGGTGTTGTGGCTGACCCTTTGCGGCGGCTTGCTGGTCGCGGCGATTTTCGTCGGCACCATCATGATGACCGGTGAATTCCGCGAGCGCGCACTTCTCAACAGCGAACGCGAGCTGGAGAATACCGTCCTCTTGCTTTCCCGTCACTTCGACCAGCAGTTCGAGGACTCCGACACGCTGGCCGACGACGTGATTTCCCGGCTGCAAATTTCCGGCATCGCCTCGGAGAAGGAATTCCGCAAACATGTCGCGAGCTCCGAATCGCACGAAATCCTGAGATCCAAGGCGGGCGTCCTGTCCTATCTCGGCGACATCTCCATCTTCGATTCCAATGGCGACATGATCAACTGGTCGCGGCCGCTGCCGGTGCCGAAGCTCAACATTTCCGAGCGGGCCTACTTCAAGAGCTTCAAATTCGATTCGCGATCGCCATCCATTCTGGCCGAGTCGGTTCGCAGCTATCTCACCGGCAATCTGAACTCCGTCATCGCCCATCGATTGCGCGGCGAAGATGGTATCTTCCTCGGCGTGATGACGCGGCGTATCAACCCCGCCACTTACGAAAAATTCTTCGCTTCCGTCGCGCTCGGAACGGGCGCCGCCATCTCGATGTTTCATGCCGACGGCACCCTGCTGGCGCGCTATCCGCGGGTCGACGAACTGATCGGCCAGAATTTCGCGAAGGCGCCGCTGCTGCAGCAGGTCCGGAAGCGAGGCACCCAGCAGACGCTGCGCGTACAAAGCCCGATCGACCAGACAGACAGGCTGGGATCTGCAGCCCCGCTCGGGCATTACTCGGGCGTGGTGGTCGCGACCAACACGGTTACCGCCGCACTCGCCGACTGGCGCGAACAAACCCGGTTTCTCGTCATCGCAGCAACGCTGGCGGCGGCAGTGATCGCCCTGATCCTGTTCCTGATCATCCGGCAGATCGCCCGGCAGAACCGCGAGGCGCAGCAACGGCTGGAGGCGGAACGGGGCCGGCTCGATACCGCGCTCAACAACATGATCCAAGGCCTGGTGACGTTCGATGCCTCGGCACGCCTCGTCACCTTCAACCGGCGCTACATCGACATGTATAATTTGTCGACCGACGTGGTGAAGCCGGGCTGTCATTTCCGCGACCTGATGCAGCACCGCAAGGACTGCGGATCGTTCGCCGGCGACGTCGACGACTTCTGCACTACCGTCATGCAAAACATCGCACGCGGTCAGGTCGACCACAGCATCATGCAATGCCCTGACGGACGCTCCTTCATGGAGGTGAGCAAGCCCCTGGCGGACGGCGGCTGGGTCGCCACCATGGAAGACATCACCGAGCGAAGCAATCTCGAACAGGAGCGCGACCGCAACTACGCCTTCCTGAGCCAGATCATCGATCACATCCCGTCGCAGATCACGGTGAAGGACGTGCACGACCGGCGCTATCTGCTGGTCAACCGCGTGGCGGAAGTCCAGTTCGGCATTTCGCGTGACCTGATCATCGGCAAGACGGCCTCCGACATCTTTCCAAAGACCGCCGCCGAGATCATCACGGCCGATGAAGAGAAAACCTTGCAGTCGCCCGGTGGTCTGTTCAAGGACGAGCATGTCTGGGAAACCCAGGGGATGGGCCCACGCTACGTCACCTCCAAGCGGCTCGGAATCCGCAATGCGGCGGGTCAGGCGCGTTACATCATCAACGTCGTCGACGACGTTACCGAACGCCGGCTGGCCAACGAGAAGATCGCGCATCTGGCGCATTACGACGCGCTGACCGACCTTCCGAACCGGGTGCTGTTCCGCGAGCAGATCGAGCGCGAGCTTCGCAAGGCCGTTGGCGGCCAACAATTCGCACTGCTCTATATCGACATCGACGAATTCAAGGGCATCAACGACTCGCTTGGACATCATGTCGGCGATGAACTTTTGAAGGCGGTCGCGACCAGCCTCAAGGACTGCATCAAGCCGGGCGATCTCATTGCCCGCCTCGGCGGCGACGAATTTGCGGTGATTCAGACCTCGGTCAGCGGCCGCGCCGACGTCGAGGAATTCGTGACCCGCATTTACGAGGCGATACGCCAACCCTATCAATGCCTCGGACATCATCTTTCGACCGACGCCAGCATCGGCATCGCGCTCGCGCTGGAGGACGGCACCGAACTCGACCAGTTGATCAAGCACGCCGACCTTGCGATGTACGCCGCCAAGGCCGAGGGACGCCGCATCCATCGCTTCTTCGAGCCTGCCATGGATGCCCGCGCCAAGGCGCGGCTCACCATGGAGCAGGATCTGCGGCAGGCGCTGGTCGATGGCGCCTTCGAAATCCACTATCAGCCGTTGCTCGATCTCGCGAGCGGCGAGGTGACCGGCTGCGAGGCGCTCTTGCGCTGGCGTCATCCCGAACGCGGCATGGTCTCGCCGGCGGAATTCATTCCGGTCGCCGAGGACACCGGCCTGATCAATGAACTCGGCGACTGGGTCATGCAGACCGCTTGCACCGAAGCGGCCGGCTGGCCGTCGCGGGTCCGGCTCGCCGTCAACGTTTCGCCGATCCAGTTGAAGTCGCCTACGCTGGCGTTGCGGATCACGGGCGCGCTTGCCGCCTCCGGCCTGCCGCCCGATCGGCTAGAGATCGAAATCACCGAGGCGGTGCTGATCCATGACGACGAAAGCGCGCTGGCGATCCTGCATCAGCTCCGCGCTATCGGCGTGCGCATCGCGCTCGACGATTTCGGCACCGGCTTCTCCTCGTTGAGCTATCTGAAGCGGTTCCCGTTCGACAAGATCAAGATCGACCGCTGCTTCGTCAGCGACATCGAGGTCGAAGGCTCGGCGGCGATCGTGCAGGCGGTGGTCAACATCGCAGCAGCCCGCCACATGACAACGACCGCGGAAGGCGTCGAGACCGAGCAGCAGCGCGAGATACTGCGCCAGTTCGGCTGCACCCAGATGCAGGGCTACCTGTTCAGCGCGCCGAAACCGGCAGCCGAGGCGAGGCGATTGCTGGGCGCGCGATTGGAGACTGCGACCGCCGTCGCCTGACGCCGTTCCAGCGCGCCGGCGTCGAGTATGGCCGCGATGGCCGAACTGCCTCCCGCCTCCAGCGCCGCGATGGCCTCTTTGGCCCAGAGGTAGGAAGCCTCGAAGATTTCGGTGTGGCGATCGAAATCCGTCACATCGATATCGAGCGGTAGCGGCGGCCGCATCACCGTATCGAACGGCCCGACCGGCAACGTATCGTAGCGCTGATGCGCCACGAGGCTTCGCCACAGCACGTTCACCGCGCTTGGCGCGGCCGGCAGCAGCTTCTTGCGGAACGGCGTCAGCATGGCGGCGATCAGCTCGAAGCGTCCCGGCAGCGACGCATAGTCGACGTCGAACATCTCCGCCGCCGGCTCCCCGAAATGCACGACCAGGTTGGGGCCGCTCTTGAGCTGGTGCATCGACGCCAGCGGAACGTTGTCGATGAGACATCCATCGACCAGCATCGCACCCTCCGGCGTGTAGAATGGCGGCAACAGCCCGGGGATCGCGCTCGATGCGCGCACCGCCTGCCAGAGCGGCCCGGTGCGGATCAGTTCGAGATTGTGGGTCGAAAGATTGGTTGCGACGGCGGCGAAAGGCCGCCAGCAATCCTCGATCCGGCAGTCGGGGCCGTACTGATGGGCGAGCGCGCGATCGAACGCCTTGTGATCCAGCAGCGCGTAGCGCGGCCAGGTCGGCCGCCGAAAGCTTCGGCTCCTGACGAAGATCTCGTGCGTGCCGCGCTCGAGATGCTCGGCCTCGAGATTTTGGCAAAGCCGGCCACCATCGCGGAACCGACGCTGGTGCCGACAAAGATGTCGAACATCACGCCGCGTTCGCGAAACGCCTTGTAGATTCCGACATGCGCGGTTCCAAAACTGCCGCCGCCGGCGGCGACGAAGCCGACCGCCCGGCCGCACAGAAAACGGATCAGGCTGTCGATATCGACCTGGTCTTCGAGGGCGACATGGTGATGCATGAAGGCGGGCAGCCGGGTCAGCCAGGCCGCGGTGCCAGAGACCTCGCCGCTTCGCTTGTCGTGAATGCGAACGAGGCGTCTGGCCGAGACGGAATGAACCTCGCAGGCGAAGGCCTCGATGTCAGTCAATGCGGCGGCAGGCGCCTCCCCGCGGCACGCGAACACCACCATGTCGGCCTGGCGGATGGCCTTGCGTGCCCAGAGCGAAGCGTCGCGGCCGGCGAGATAAACCACCAGCGGCGCCGTGTGTTCGAGCTTGTTGAGCCATTCGGTGACTTCGTGCGCATCGAGCGCGCGACCGGGAAACATCGTGTCGAGACGGGCGGCGTCGATGATCTCGGCATTGGTCGCGGCCAGGCGCTCGCGCATCCGGCGATCGAACGCGCCCGGCAGCGGCTCCAATCCGCCGTCGATCAGCGCCACGGTGCGCGCCTTCGGCGAAGAAGGGAACGGCGCGATGCGCGCGGTCTCCTTGGCGAACCGCCGCGCCAGCGCAGCCAGCAGCGCCTCGACGATGGCGGGAGCTTCCTCGACCAGCTTCTGATAGGCCGGGCGTGTCAGCGCCAGCACGCTGGTGTCGCGGATCGCGATCACATCCGCCGTACGCGGGACATTGGCGAAGAAGCCGATCTCGCCCACCAGTTCGCCGGCCCGAAGCTCGGCGATCGGTTCGAGATAGCCGGTCTTGCGCACCGCGAGCGCACCATGCAGTACCAGGAAAAGCGAATCCGAGGGCCCGCCTTGCGCGACCAGCATCTGCCCGCGCACCAGATCCTGGCGGACCATGGCGTTGAGCGTCTTCAGCCGCTGTTCGGAACTGAGCGTTCGAAACAGCGCGAACTCCTCCAGGGCGGAGCTCCACGCAAGTACCGAACTCGATCCACTCATTTGGCGGTACCCAGTTGAATTCTCAGGCCCAACCTTAGCGCCGGGCCCACACTACCGCGAGCGATATCAAGCCTGTGCGCGAGCGCACCGCAGCAATGCGCCCGGGCGTCTAACGGCCGCGGCGGCTGCACTGCAGCATGCCCCCGCTGCAGCTTACGCCGCCCACCGGCCGCGATTGGTCTCGACCAGAATGGGCCGGATCAGTCGGCCGAAGCGCTCGGCCTCCTCATCATGCAGATAGCCGGACAGGCAGAACGAATGGCAGCCGGCATCGATGAATTGCTGCAGCGTGTTGGCGCACTGGACGGGATTGCCGACGACAGCGATGCCGGCGCCGGGGCGGACCTTGGTGATGCCGGTCCACAGATGCGGCAGCAACAGGTCGCCATGCTCGCGGGCAAGCTGCTGCACGCGCAGGTTCGCTTCCGACTTGTTGTAGAGTGTCTTGATTTCCTGCTTCTGCCGCTCGGTGGCGTGGCGCACCAGTTGATCGGCGGCCTCCCAGGCGTCCGCCTCGTTCTCGCGGCAGATCACCTGCAGCCTCATGCCGAACCCGATGTCGGTTTCGCGGCCATGCGCGCGCGCCATCTCCCTGATCTCGGCAATGTTCGAGGCGATCTTTTCCGGCAGGTCGCCCCAGAACAGATGCACGTCGGAATGCTTCGCGGATAATCCCCAGGCCTGGCGCGAGCCGCCGCCGAGATAGAATTTTGGAAACGGCTGCTGGTGCGGACGAGGCCGGATATGCGCAGCCGAAAGTTTGTGAAATTTTCCTTCGAAGTTTAGCGGTCCGCGCGTGGTCCACAGCGCCTTCAGGATCGAGACCTCCTCCTCCATTAGTTCGTAGCGCTGTTCCTTGGGATAGCGCACGCCCTCGCCTTCGACCTCGCTTTCATTCTGGCCGGCGATCAAATTGATGCAGATGCGCCCGCCCGACATCTGATCGAAGGTCGAGATCATCTTCGCCAGCAGCACCGGGTTGATGTAGCCCGGCCGCGCCGCAATCAGCGGCTTGATGGACGACGAACGCGCCGCCATGAACGCCCCCGTGATCCAGGCTTCCCAGCACACCGAGCCGACCGGAATCAGGAGATACTCAAAACCGGCCTGTTCCGCCGCCTGCAGCACGCGGTCGCACAGTTCGGGCGAGCCCGGAATCTGTGCGTCCATCAGGCCATATGCCGTGGTGTCGCCATGCGTGGGCAGATACCAGCCGAATTCGAGCGGACGCATGAACGTTTCTCCCTATCAACGCTTGTTGCTCGGTCGTTAGGCAGATGAGTTTAGCGGTTGCGAAGCCCGGGGCAATCGGGTTCCCCTGCGAGGACGGTTTTCGATTTCAATCGCGCGCACGGCAAGATAGAATTTTCCGATGTCACCGGTCTCGCTGCTGCTCAATATCATCTGGGTCGTTCTCGGCGGCGCGTGGATGGCGTTCGGCTGGCTGGTTGCCGCTGTCGTCATGGCAATCACGATCATCGGAATTCCCTGGGCGCGGGCGGCGTTCAACATCGCGGCCTACACCCTGTTCCCGTTCGGCTTCACGGCGATCTCTCGCGACGCCTATACCGGCCAGGAAGATATCGGTACCGGACCGCTCGGCGTGATCGGCAACATCATCTGGCTGGTGCTGGCGGGATGGTGGCTGGCGCTCGGGCACGTCGTCACGGCCGTGGTGCTGGCCGTGACCATCATCGGGATTCCCTTGCCTGGGCGCATCTGAAGCTTGCCGGCATAGCGCTATGGCCGATCGGCAAGATCATCGTTCCCACGACTTAAGTTCAGGTCAGCCCAGATCAGCTCAGAGCTCAGCCTTGGACCTATCCCGAGGCCGCCGCTTCCGCCGGCTTCAGCCGCTCGAACTCGGCATCGCTGATCTCGGTCTGGGCCACCAGCACGCTGCAGCGCAGGCGCTTGACCAGATAGCTGCCGATCGAGCCGAACCACCGCGCCAGCGTCCCCTGCGGGCGGTGGCCGACGACGACGAGATGCGCGCCGATTTCTTCGGCAACCTCGGCGATTTTCTGCCCGGCATCGCCGACCTCGAGCCGAGTGGTCGGTGTAAATCCCAGCGCCTTCAGCCGCTCGGCGCCTTCATTCAGGATGGCCTTGTAATCCTCGGTCTGCAGTTCGATCGGGATCGTGAGCCCGGCCTCGGGCGTCATGATCGAGGAAACCTCGACGACAGCGAGCAAAAAGACCTCGGAACGGCAGAGTTGTGCGAGCTTTGCGCCCTCCCGCAATGCGCGCCGGCCCTCGACCGAACCGTCATAGGCGAGAAGAACCTTCTTATACATCGGACGTCCCCATCCATGGCGAAAAGTTCAACACGGCAAGACTAGCACCAATTGGAGGGATCGGATCGGAATTTTGTATGGGAAACACGGCCGAAGTCATTCCACCTTCGTCTCCCCACCCCTGCAAGGGCCGTTGCCCCCGCCCGGCCAATCGGCTAAATGAACCCCCGAAGCACCCGTAGCTCAGCTGGATAGAGCGTTGCCCTCCGAAGGCAAAGGTCACACGTTCGAATCGTGTCGGGTGCGCCATTTCATCATGCCGACCGAATCCATGCGCTCCGCACGCCAGATTGGCCCTGCTGCGCGCGCCCCCGTCAGTCGGCTGCTCGGAACCAATCCGACTATGGGCTGCGCTTGCTCCTCGGATCGGCGTTGATCTCCTGGAGACTTCGCATCGCCTTGCGCCACAGCTTCTCGAAACCGTCGACCAGGTTGCGTGCCAATTCCTCGTCGCGGATGAGAAGTGACGCGAAACGACCTTCAGGGACGAAAGGATGGTCGAGCGGCAGAATGACGATGCGGTCGTCCACGACATGAAACGGATGCCCGACCTCACCCGAATATCGTATGCCGGTGAGATTACGGATCTCCGCACGATGCCTTCTCAGGAATTCGAGTAACTGCGGTGCGGTTCGATAAGAGAAACCAAACACCACCTGATGTCGAACCTTTCTCTCGGCAGCATTGCGCGCGATACGACGCAGAATGGGAAAGCCGGCGTTGATGGTTCGGTCGATGGATGCAAGATCGCCTGCCTCCATGTAAGACAGAATGCGGTCATTCGCATCCGCAAGATGGACCAGGTGCCGGCGGACGTGGCTTTCGGCTCCTAAAGCGAGGTCAACGAACGGGTGGCTCCCGCGCACTGTTCCGGTCAATGACATCAGGGATCGGCGAAGGTCGTCGCCGCTGCCTGAGAGGCGATCGGCGCGCTCGTGAACCAACGCAACGACCCGGTCGACGACCGCGCTCACAGGAAGTGCCGCATACATCTTCGGTCGCGTCGGCTGAACCTGCGCCAGTTCCAGCTGAGCGAGCTTCTCCATGGCACGGTAGATTTTCGAGGTTGGCACGGCGCCTTCCCGGCACAGGCTTGCGGCGTCAGCGACGCCCAAAACCATAAGCGCCGCAAAGGCTTTGCGCTCGTAGAGCGTCAGGCCGATTTCCTGGAGAAGCTCTGAATCCGGGATGCGCATCAGATTTTATCTACTACCACGAGTAGTTGAAAGACGCCAGATCGAAGCGGCAGTATCGGCGTCGTTGCGGAAGGAGAGAGCGCTGTGAAGAAAGCCACGTCGAAAGCCATCATGCCCATCATCGCGGTCGAGTCGGTTGACAGAGCGCGCAATTTCTACGTCGAGAAGCTCGGCTTCGATCACGTGATGGGCGTGGTCGGCAAGGACGGCGAGTTCGACTTCGTCACGGTCGTCAAAGACGGCGCGCGCATCATGTTCGCGCGGGCACAGGGCCCGCTGACCGATCGCGCGAAGCAACCGGTCGAGATCTATCTCGAAGTCGGCGACGTCGAGGCCTATTTCCGGCACTTGCAGAAGAAGGGAGTGAAGGTCACCGAGCCTCTCACCATGCAGTGGTGGGGCGACAGCACCTTCAAGGTGATGGACCCGTGCGGATACGAGATCTGGTTCTATCAGACGACGGGGGAGCCGAAGCCGCCGGAGGGGATGAAGATCGGGTGAGGCTCACGATCTCGCAACAGGCGCGACAGGGATTGACTATGACGTTGACCATTACACCCGTCTTCATTGGCTTCTTCGCGGTGATGCAGGTTCCGATCACCATCATGGTCGGATACCGCCGCCTCCAAACGGGTGTTCCGTTCTTTGATGGGGGTGACCAGACGCTGATGCGCCGCATGCGGGCACATGGAAATTTCACTGAGACGGTCCCGATGACCCTGCTTGCGATGGCTGCAGCGGAGGTGGTCGGCGCGCCGCATTGGGTGCTCTGGAGCGGCGGCGCCGTCCTGCTTGCGGGCCGATCGGCGCATCTCGCGACCCTGGTGCGCTCCGAGTGGGGCATTGGCAGGGCCATTGGCATGATCCTGACCTTCATTTCGATGGGAGGTTTTGGCCTTCTCGCAATTGCCGGCGTGCACTTGCCACGCTGAAACGGCCGAAGCGATCCGGACCAGCCTGTTGCGAAATCGGGAAGACAGCCACCCATGACGCGTAGCGCAAGATCGTAGGCCGCCGCAGATTGGCCGATTAGAGCGCTTGGTCGGCTGCGGCATCATAGGGGCACGGCGAACGAATAGTGCCCATCTTCATCAGCCGTGGTGCGCCAAAAATCTCTTGAAATTTGTCGGGCCTGCCCGATCCAGGATCGGTCTCTGACGCGTCGATGGCCTAAAAACCGAAGGCGCGCAAATTACCGGCTGATCCCATCCCACGCCGCCGCAATTCTTAACGAATTCGAGGCGCGTCCCTTCCGGAGCGCCCGCCGTTAGTTTAAGGCACAGCTTGCGGAGTGGGTCGGGGCATTGCCGGAAGCCGCGTAATAGAAGGCCTCATAGTAGGCTTCCAGCTCGGCTACGGCGCGATGCTCCCATTCCTTGGCTTGCGCCAAGAGGGAGCAGCATGAAGCGGCCGGAAGGCCGCGGTTTGGCGATACAACGAAGCGATGGTGCGGTATCGGCGAACGTTTTCCATGATGGCCATGCTGTTCATGTCGGATCTCCCCTTTCTTTCCCGGGCACGAACTTGCGGCAGAACGATTTTCGATTAGTTAGCGGGACTGGAAGAGAGGACCTGTGGTTTCCGAACGGTTGACGGCGGGCACTCAACGGATAGACGCGGCGTGGCCCCTCAAAGTCCGAAAAGCTCGACCGCGTCACTCGTCTGTGCGAGTTGTCTGCGGCGCGGTCGAAGAATTGTCGCTCGAACAGACGACGTCCCTTGGCAAGAGAGACGCGCCGCCTCCATCAAACCCCCATGCCGGGATCGACGATGTACGGGCACAGTAGGCCAACCCGATCCCGAGAAGCGATGCGCACAACATCGTGGCAGCGAACGGCCAGGTCACTCGTCTTCCTTTCGGTGATGGTTGCAGGCTGGCCGCGGCGATGGCTGACATTTGGTTCGCGCTGGACACTGGTCAGGATCCTGGCTGGAGAATGATGAGGTCGAGACGGGCCATCGCCGATCGCGATGACCCGGCGCTGTCTGTTCGGCGCGTGACGCCGAACAGACCGCGACGCCGCAACTCGCAGACATCACGCAATCTGCCGAGAGCTATTCGATGCTCAAGGGTGAGGAGCCCTTCCCAGGCAACACACGCGAGGCCGCGCCCTAATGGTGCTTATGCTGCTGCGCGACTCCACTGACTGCGGCTCCGGCATTTTCCTCGACGTTGTAGACGATCTCGACAGGCCCGGCCTTCTCGAACACCAGCGTGCCCTTCACCTTCTGGCCGAGCTGGAACGGCTCCTTGAGGCCGAGCAGCAGGATACGATACGAGCCGGGCTTGAGCTCTACGGTCTTGCCTGGCTTGATCTCGATGCCGTTGGCGAGCGGGCGCGTCTTCGTCATGCCGTCGACATCGACCACCTCGTGCACCTCGATCTGGCTCGCCGAGGGTGAGGCGCCTCCGATCAGACGATCCGCAGTCTTTCCCTTGTTGGTGATGGTGAGATAGCCGCCCGCAATGTTGGCGTCCTTCGGGGTCGGGCGCGACCAGGGTGACCGATGTCGATCGCGCCGACCTTGAACTCGTGCGCGCCGGCCCCGGTCGTAATGAGCACAGCGGCTGCGACGAAAATGGCCGCTGCGACAAATACAAAGATATCTCTGACGATGGCTGTCATAATTTGTCCTACTCCGATACGCGCGCTGGACGGACAAGGCGTAGAGAAACAATCAGACGCGATTACGGCTGGTGCTCGCCGTGATTGCGGCTACGGCCGGACGTGATTGCGGCTCCCGCATCGCGACGCGAAGAAAATCGGATGCACAACCAAGCAGCCAGGCCGCACCTGTTTCACCATTTGCTCAACATGCGACAGCCACACCGATGCCGCGCTCACGATGATGTCTTCGCTTTTCCGCTTCCCTTCCGTCGCCAGCAAGCCGCGCTTCTCGCACGATCCAGTCAATCTCGCGCCCGATTGCAATGGCTAATCGTCCGACAGTAAGTAAAGGGGCGTATGTGCGTGCGTATCTTAAACGGCCGGCTGCCGGTGTCTTTTCATCCATCATATTTTTTCTCGCGTTACCCGCGGAAGCGCATCATCCCGGCGGCGGCGGCAATACCGGTAGCGGCGGCCCCATCAACACCATCTCGGCCGACACGCTTTCCGAAGGACTGATGGCAGCATCCGTCCGCTACGAATTCATCCGGCTGGGCCAGCTCAGCGACGCCCAGCTGCTCGCCGCCGCAGCTAAGGGCACCCACGCGCACTCGATCCGCTCGATCGACGCCGTCTCGCTTTCGGTCGCCTACGGCATCACCAATGACCTGACCGTTGCCGTTCGCGCCGCCGGCGTCCGCCGCTCGGGTATCAGCGAGCCCGGCGAGGACATGCTGAGCGGCGGCCATATGGGCATGATGAATACGAGCGACATGACCAGCCTGATGAGCCCCGACGGCATCAACCGGCGCGGCAATTCGGCAGGCTTCGGCGACGTGACCATGCTCGGGCAATACCGCTTCCACAACAACGCGCAGACGGGAACGTCGGCCGCCGTGCTGTTTGGCTTCAAGGCGCCGACCGGGGTCACCAACCGGCGCGACAGCCTCGGCGAGCTATTCCAGGCCGAGTTTCAGCCGGGTTCGGGCTCGTGGGACGGCCTGTTCGGCGCCGCCTTCACCAAGCGCACAGGCCGCTGGTCGTTCGACGTGAGCGGCCTCTATTATCTGATTAGCACGGGCACGCAGAACACCAATCTCGGCGACCGCTTCCTGTTCGGCACCGCGGTGTCGTATCGCCTGGTCGGCGCCACCGGCTCGGCTAAAGAGGTGGAGTTGCACGAATACTGCATGCAGCCCCGCAACCAGCTGCAGGAGCATTGCCTCTATCACGCCAATCACGACCACAGCGACATGAAGAAGACGCCCTACACGCTCGACCTCGTTCTCGAGCTCAATGGCGAGTGGCACGACAAGCAGCGGATCGGCGGCATTCCGGATCCCAATTCGGGCGGCACCACGGTCTATCTCTCACCCGGCGTGCGCGTGGGCTTCGATCGCTTTTCGGGCTTCGTCTCCGTCGGCGTGCCGGTCATCAACCAGCACAACGGCATTCAGTCCAAGCCCGATTATCGCATCCTCACGGGGATCGGCGCGCGGCTGAATTGAACGCCAGCGGCTGACCTAAACGGCGGCCAGGATGCTCGTTTTCCGGCGACTCTTGAAAGGGACTCGATTTTCCGTCATGGCCGGGCTTGTCCCGGCCATCCACGTCTTGTTCGCGGCGAGACCGTAAAGGCGTGGATGCCCGGGACGAGCCCGGGCATGACGATGAAGCCAGTGCCCGACGGTCACGCGGCGCGGATGTTGCCGAGGAATTTTCCGGTTTCGGTCTCGAGCTGCTCGGATTGCGACGTCAGTTGTGCGGCGGCATTCAGGACAAGGGTCGCGGCAGCGTCGACCTTGCTCGACGCTTCGCGAACGCCCGTGATGTTTTGCATCACCTCCTGGGCGCCCTGTGCCGCCTGCTGCACGCTACGGGCAATCTCGTTGGTCGCAGCGCCCTGCTCTTCGACGGCGGCGGCAATGGAGCCGGTGATTTCGTTCATCTGCCCGATCGTGGTGCCGATCTCGCGGATGGCGTTGACCGTCGAGCCGGTCGCGTCGCGAATTTCCTGGATCTGGCTGGTGATCTCGTCGGTAGCCTTGGCTGTCTGCGACGACAGCGCCTTGACCTCGTTGGCCACGACGGCAAAGCCCCTGCCGGCTTCGCCGGCCCGGGCGGCCTCGATGGTTGCGTTCAGCGCCAGCAGATTCGTCTGACCTGCGATGGTCTGGATCAGCGCCATGACCTCGCCGATCTTCTGGGAAGCCTCGACCAGGCGCCCGACCATGGCCTCGGTTCGGTTGGCCTGCCCGACTGCATTCTGGGCAATTGACGAAGACTGGGTGACCTGCCGCGCGATCTCCTGGATCGAGGACGACAGCTCCTCCGCCGAAGCCGCAACGGTTTGGACGTTCGATGCGGTCTGCTCGGCCGCGGCCGCGACCTTGGCGCTCTGACCCGTCGTCCCCACCGCGATCGTGGACATCGACGACGCCGAATTCTGCAGCTCGTCGGCGGCGGTGGCGGTGCCCCGGATCACTCCGCCGATGCTGCGCTCGAATTCGTCGGCGATACGGGCGAGATCCGTCCGCCGCTCCTCGGCGGAACGGACCTTCATCTCTTCCTGCTCGGTGCGGAGCCGCGTCGTTTCGACCAGATGATCCCTGAAGACCTGCAGGCTTCGCGCAATCCGGCCGACCTCGTTGGTCCGGTCAGCGAACGGAATGTCGATCGCAAGATTGCCCTTGGCCAGCTCGTCCATGGCCGAGCAGGTTCTGTTGAGAGGGCCGACCAGGCCGCGGCCGAGCCAGAACGCCGCGAATGCCGCGAAGGCCAGCCCGGCCAGCCCGGCGATCCCTGCCCAGATCATCCGGCGAAAGACCACGGCGTCGATATCGTCGACATAGGCACCCGCCTGAAGCGCCAGAAGCTTGTCGCCCGCGCCAAAGGCCCCGACATAGGAGACCTTGCGAAGTTCGGCGCCACCGGCCGACCGGGGCGCCAGATATTCGACAAAGCCGCCGCCGGCGCGCGCCGTCCGCACGATGTCCTGGATCAGCAGCTTGCCGCTCTTGTCCTTGAAGTCCCAGCGGTTGACGTTGATGTATTTGGGATTGGCATGCACGTAGGTCACACCCGCATCCGAGCTGCCCGTGCCGTAGACGCCGATATAGTCCGAATATTCGCCCCAGCGCATGGAGCTGATCGAGGCGAAGGCCATCTGGCGCGCCTTATCCGGCTCGATCCTGCCGGCCTTGGCCTCGCCCTCATAGTGGGCGAGAACCTTGGTCGCGGCCTCGACGAGATCGCGGACCGTAGTGCGCCGCTCGCCCAGGACCGCATCCCGCAACACCAGGATCTGCAAGGCGGAGACGGCAAAGAGCACCATCGTCAGCGCCGCAATGATCATCGCAAAACGCTGATAGACTGTGAGGTTACGCATGCCGCTGGCCTTCCTGTTGGTTGAGGATTCGTACCAATACACCGTTAATCTACTGTTAGCGGCGCGGACGCGGACGGCTCGCAGCGTCCAATATCGGAGAATCGTGCTTGAAATGACCGCGCCGCGGCGCACAATGGCGCCAATCCTTCCAACATGACGCGCCGATGATCCCCGCACCGTACGGATGGCATGGTGCGGTAAGAGTGACCCATAATGACTGAAGCCGATCTCGACGTCGTCATCCGGCAAATCGCAAAAGCGCAGAACAAGAGCCTGATGGCCGCCGTCAAGAAGCGGCGCGACCAGATCATGGCCCGTGCGGCCAAGGCCAAGGACAAGGAGACCCGGGACCAATTCCGGCTGATCGCCAAGAGCACGATGCTGCTCGGCACCGCCGCCGCCAAGCGACTGCAGAATTCAGCGGAAAACACCGCCGACAGTTACGCCCGGGCAATCAGGAACGCGGCCGAGGAAGCGGCTGCGCAAAAGGCGGCGAAAAAGGCTCCGAAGAAGAAGGACGGCTAGGCGCGCTCGACGCCCAGCATCTTCCTCAGCTTCTGCACCGCGCTGTCGGGCGTCGTGAGCACCGGCCGCCCGGTCGCTTCAGCGACCTCTGCGGCCACCGGCGCCATGCTGTACTGGGCGAGTGCAATCAAATCGCAATCGCGCAGGTCCTTTGACGCCTCCACCACCAACCGATCATGCGTGGCGCGGTCGCCGCGATCGAGCGCGACCAGCGCGCCTTCCGCCAGTTTCGGCACCAGCTCGATCGACGACGGAAACTCCGGCGGCATCGAGGCCAGCGTCGGCGGAAACGTCGACAGCAGACCGATCTTGCGGCCGCGGGCGGCGGCCTGCTCGATCATGGCTTCGTTGGGCTTGAGCACCGGCATTGGCGAATGCGCGCGGGCGACCGCTTCGATGCAGGGACCGAAGGCGGAGCACGTGAACAGGATTGCGTCCGAACCGGTACCGGCCGCATAGCGCCCTAGCTCCAGGAAACGCTCGGTCATGGCATCGGACAGCCCGCCGTCGCGCGCCAGATCAGCCGACAGGCTGTCGTCCAGCAAGTTCATCAGGCGGGCGTCCGGCCAAAGCCTCGCAAAGGAGGCCTCGATCGGCACGATCGAGTGTTTCAGGGCGTGGATCAGGGTGATGCGCATGCGGATCAGTCTGGCTGCGGCACGGCTGGTGTCAACCCGACGCGTCGCAGCGTGATTTTCACTTGAACGGCAAGGCGTACATCAGGCCGCCCTTGGTCCAGGTCGCGTTCAGGCCGCGATCGAGCTTCAGCGGGCTCGACTTGCCGACATTGCGCTCAAAGATCTCGCCGTAATTGCCGCCCGCCTTGATCGCCTTCAGCATCCACTTGTTGTCGAGGCCGAGCCGCGATCCGAGTTCGCCTGACGTGCCGAGCAGCCGCTGGATGGCCGGAATGCCGCTGGACTTCGTCATCTCATCGGCATTAGCAGCGGTGACGCCGAGTTCTTCCGCCTCGATCAGGCCGTAATGCAGCCAGGCGATGATGTCGGTCCACACCTCGTCGCCGTTGCGGGTGAAAGGCCCGAGCGGCTCCTTGCTGATGGTCTGCGGCAGGACGACATAGTCGGCGGGGTTCGAGGCCGCTGTGGTGACGGCGCCCGCCAGCGCTGACGCATCCTGGGTCATGGCATCGCAGCGCCCGCCGAAAAAGGTCTGGTACATGGTGTCGGTGCGGTCGAACACCAGCGGCTTCCATTCGATGCCGTTGGCGCGGCCGTAGTCGCCGAGCGTGACCTCGTGGGTCGTGCCCTGTGCGACACAGACGGTGGCGCCGTTCAGCCCTTTGAGGTCCTTTACGCCGGCGTCAGCGCGCACGATAAACCCCTGACCGTCGTAGAAATTGACCGGCCCTTGCCGCAGCCCGAGCGTCGCGCCGCGCAGATAGGTCTGGGTCGAGTTGCGATAAAGCACGTCGATTTCGCCCGACTGCAGGGCAGTATAGCGATTCTGCGCCGTCAGCGCGACGTATCGCACCTTTGTGGCGTCGCCGAGCACGCCGGCCGCCAAGGCGCGGCAATAGTCGACGTCGAGGCCCTTGTAGTTGCCTTGCGAGTCCGGCGTCGAGAAGCCGGCAAAACCGGCGCTGACTCCGCACACCAGCATGCCGCGCTGCTTGACCGTATCCAGCGTAGCGGCCTGCGCCGTCACGCACGACGCGGCGAGCAAGCCTGTAGCGATGACAATCCTCTTCATACTGCTCCTCCTGCTAATGGCCCACACTCTTCAAGGCGCCGTCCACCGCCTGGCCCAGGCGGTCGACGATCATGTCGATATCGTCCGATGTCGCGATATAGGGCGGCGCGAGCAGGACATGATCGCCGCGGCGGCCATCCATGCATCCGCCCGCGGGATAGCAGCCAAGGCCGCCTTCGAACGCGATCGCCTTGATGCGCTGGTTCAATTTCAGCGCCGGATCGAACGGCGCGCGGGTGGCGCGATCGGCGACGAGTTCGATGGCCTGGAACAGGCCGCGGCCCCTGATGTCTCCGACATGCCGGTGATTGCCGAAGCGCTCGATCAGCCGCCGCTCAAGGTGACGGCCGAGGGTCTTGACCCTGTCGAGCAATTGCTCGTCGTCGATCACCCGCTGCACTTCAAGGGCCGCGGCGCAGGCCAGCGGGTGGGCCAGATAGGTATGGCCGTGCTGGAACGCGCCCGAACCGTCGCGGATGACATCGACGATGCGCGCGCTCGCAAGCATGGCGCCGATCGGCTGATAGCCGCCGCCCAGCCCCTTGGCGATCGCCTGGATGTCGGGCGCGATGCCTTCCTGCTCCCAGGCGTGAAGCGTGCCGGTGCGGCCCATGCCGCACATCACCTCGTCGAGGAGGACCAGCGCGCCGTGCCGGTCGCAGATCTCGCGGACGGCGCGGAAATATCCCTCCGGCGCCGGCACGCAGCCGGCGGTCGCGCCCACGACAGGTTCGGCGATGAACGCCGCCACGCTCTCCGGGCCAAGGCGCTGGAATTCCGCCTCCAGTTCAGCCGCCAGGCGAGCGACGAAATCCGCCTCGGATTCGTTGTCGTGTTTTTCGTGATAGGCGAAGGCCGGCGTCACATGGCTGAAAGCCGTTGACAGTAGCGGGGCATAGGGCTCGCGGCGCCAGGCGTTGCCGCCGGCAGCCAGCGCACCCAGCGTATTGCCGTGATAGCTCTGGCGGCGCGCGATGAAGTGCCGTCGCTCCGGCTGGCCTATCTCGATAAAATACTGCCGCGCCAGCTTGATGCCGGCTTCGATCGCTTCCGAACCGCTGCTGACGAGATAGGCGTAGCCAAGCCCGCCGGGCTCGTGGTCGACGAGCTTGTCGGCCAGCGCCTCGGCCGGCTCCGACGAAAAGAAGCTGGTATGGGCATAGACGAGTTTCGACGCCTGCCGCGACATCGCCTCGAGCACGCGCGGATGCTGGTGGCCGAGACAGGAGACGGCAGCGCCGCCGGACGCATCCAGAATCCGCCTTCCGTCCTCGCCAATCAGCCAGACGCCCTCGCCGCCGATTGCCTTGGGAGGGGTTTCACGCAGGCTTCGATGCAGCACCCGACTTCGGCTCGCACCCATATCGATCAACCTTCCTCGGCGACATATTGCGACATCGCGGCCAGCCGGCCTTCGGTCGCCTCAAGGCGCCGCTTTGCCTTGGCGCCGCCGAGCACGAAGGTGACCGCCGCCAGCGACTGCGCAATCGCAATGGCGCCGGTCAGGCTCGGGAAGAATCCGGGCGATGCGGCCGCTTCATAGAGCAGCAGATGATCGGCGCCCTCCGCCATCGGCGCGGTGATCGCGTCGGCAATCGCGACCAGCGTGGCACCGGAGTCATGCGCGGCGCGCGCCGACAGCACGCTGGCCCTGGAATAGGGCGCAAAGCCGATGACCACGACCGCATCGCCGCGCTGGAAGGCGCCGAGGTCGAGATCTTCCGGTCCGGAGCCACCGACCAGTTGCACCTCGTCGGAGCGAAACAGGCGGAGCTGATAATTGAGCAACTCGGCCACGCTGCGGCAGCTTCGAAACCCGGCGATCCAGATTCGCCGCGCGGCATGCAAGGCCTTGGCCGCTTCGGCCACCGAGCCCGTCGAAATGCGCGCAAGGCCCGCCGCCTCGGCTTCCAGCTTGTCGGCGACCAGCGATATTTCGGCGTGGGGTCCTTGCGGCCGGCGCGGGTGCGGGCCGAGAACGGCTGGGCTTGCGCCGGCCGGCGCGCCTCGGTCAACGCGGCGCGCAATTCGTCCCATCCCGAATAACCCAGCGCTTTCGCCAGGCGGGTGAAGGCGGCGGGATCGGCGCCGGCCTCGGCCGCCAGATCGCGCATCGAACGCGTGGTGGCGTCGTAATCATTGGCGGCGACAAAGCGCCCGACTTGCTGCAGCCGCGCCGGAAGCGACGGCAAGGCACTGCATAATTCGCTGAGCGGCGAGGATTTCGGCTGAAGCTGCGCCATGAAACAAATGTTGCACGAAATCCAGTTTGGTGCAACATTTGAAATGCTTCCTCGGGACGCATGGCCGAAGATCGCTGTCGCCAGAAGGATCCTTGTGCTGTGAAGACATCCACACCCGATCTCCCACGCCGCGGGCGGCTGCGCTTCTCGCTGAACCGCCAACAGCTTATCGGCCTTGCCTGGCAAATCGTGGTGGTCGGGATCGCCGTCGCGATCGTTGGCTGGCTGTGGTCGAATGCGCTGCACAATCTGTCGGTACGCCGGATTTCAACCGGCTTCGCGTTTCTCGGCCGCGAAGCCGGGATGCCGATCGCGGACAGCTGGCTCGCCTACAGCCCGAAGGACCCTACGTCCGTGCCTTCATCGTCGGCATCGTCAATACACTCCGCGTCGCCGTGATCGGCATCGTGCTGGCGACCGTGATCGGCACGCTGGTCGGCATCGCGCGGCTATCGTCGAACTGGTTGCTGTCGCGGCTTGCCGCCATCTATGTCGAACTGCTCCGCGACATTCCCCTGCTGCTGCAATTGCTGTTCTGGTACGTGCTGATGCAGGGATTGCCGGCAGCGCGCGCCGCGTGGAAGCCGATCGAAGGCGTCTTTCTTTCCAACCGGGGCCTAGTGCTTCCATCAGTCCCGATCGCGGAAGCAAACCTCTGGGTGATCGCGGCCGTCGTCGCCGGACTGATCGCGCTCTATGGGCTGCGGCGGCAGTTGATGGCGCGGCAAATGGCCGACGGCAAGGTGCGCCATCTCTGGCCCTACGCTTTGGCCTTGCTCGCGGGATTGCCGGCGCTGGTGTCCTTTGGCCTGGGCGCGTCGTGGACCGTCACGATGCCGGAGCTGCGCGGCTTCAATTTCGTCGGCGGGCTGACACTGGCGCCGGAATACTTTGCGCTGCTGATCGCGCTGGTCACCTATACGTCGGCCTTCATCGCCGAGATCGTCCGCAGCGGTATCCAGTCCGTTCCCATAGGGCAATGGGATGCGGCCAACGCGCTCGGCCTGCGCCGGAGTTTTGTGCTTCGGCGTATCGTGCTGCCGCAGGCCTTGCGCGTCATCATTCCGCCGATGACCAGCCAGTACCTCAACCTCACCAAGAATTCCTCGCTTGCCGTCGCGGTCGGCTACCAGGACGTGGTGTCGATCGCCAACACGACGCTGAACCAGACCGGCCAGGCGATCGAAGCCATCGCGCTTATCATGATGGTGTTCCTGACGATCAGCCTCGGCATCAGCCTGTTCATGAACTGGTACAATGCGCGCATCGCGCTGGTGGAGCGCTGATCCCATGACGTCGATCACGGACGCGCCAGAAAATCCGCTTCCATTCAACAGCGCACGATCGCGCAAGACCCCCGGCCGTCAGGCCATCCGATGGCTGCGCGCGAACCTGTTCGCTTCGGTCACCTCAAGCGTCATTTCTCTGCTCCTGATCGCGCTGCTCGCCAAGGCCTTTGTGAGCCTCGTGCAATGGGGCTACTGGAATGCGATCTGGTCGGTGTCCGGCGACCAGACCGGCGCCTGCCGGTCGATCCGCGGACTCGGCGCCTGCTGGGCCGTGATCCCCGAGAAATATCGCTTCATCCTGTTCGGCACCTATCCGTTTAGCGAGCAATGGCGACCGGCGCTGGTGTGCCTGACATTCGTTGCGCTGTTCTATGTGTCGAGCCGGCGAAGCTGGTGGCGCACGGAACTGGTGGCGGTGTGGGCGGCCGCACTGGTGCTGATCGGCGTCCTGATGTGGGGCGGCGTTGCCGGATTGACCTACGTGTCGCAGGACCGCTGGGGCGGTCTGCCGGTGACGTTGATCCTCGCAACATTCGGGCTCGCCTTCGGCTTTCCGCTCGGCATCGTCGTGGCGCTGGGCCGCCGGTCGAAACTTCCTGCGATACGCTCGCTCTGCGTGCTCTATGTCGAACTGATCCGCGGCGTTCCCCTGATCAGCCTGCTGTTCATGGCGAGCGTGATGTTTCCGCTGTTCATGCCCGATGGCGTTAACATCGATAAATTGCTGCGGGCACAGATCGCGTTCGTGCTGTATGCCGGCGCCTACCTCGCCGAAGTCGTCCGCGGCGGCCTGCAGGCCATTCCGAGAGGCCAGCACGACGCCGCCGACGCGCTCGGGCTTTCCTACTGGAAGAAGAATGGCCTGATCATCCTGCCGCAGGCGATCCGCCACGTGATCCCGCCGCTGGTGAACACGTTCATCGCCTTCTTCAAGGATACCAGCCTGGTGCTGATCATCGGCATCTTCGACCTCTTGACGACGGCGAAGACGTCGATCATCGATCCCGCCTGGCAGACGTTCAGCGTCGAGGTCTACATATTTGTGGGGCTGATCTATTTCGTGTTCTGCTTCGCGATGTCGCGCTACAGCCGGCATCTGGAGGCGCAGTCACGGCCGAACTGACAGTGGATTGAGCGCGTCAGGCTTCGCCCGATCGCGCGACCCATCGCGGAATCGAACCTGGCGCTATCGGTTGATCCATTCCATCGCCGCGCGGTCCTGCAATGAGAACAGCGGTCCCTTGTAGAGGAACGAGCACTGATGGATCACGACCTGCCCGGCACTGACGGTGACATGCGAATAGTCCGGCAGTTCGTGCGATCCGGGAATGTGATCCGCCGTCTCGAGATCGAACGCCACCTGATGCGCCAAGGCGCGCTGGATGTGAAACGGAATGCCGCGCCAGGTGCCCGAGATCGGCCGGTGCAAATGGCCCATGAAGAGGTAGTCCGGCTTTCGCGTACGTGCGATCACGTCCCACTCGGCCTCTGGATTGGCGAGCTTGATGCCGTCCATGTAACGCAGACCGGTGTCGAACGGCGGATGATGCTGAAGCAGCAGCAGCGGGCGGTCGGCTGGCGCCGAAGCAAGCGCGTGTTCGAGGAAGGCGAGCCGCGCCGCGCACAGCAGTCCGGCATGATCAGGGGCGGCTTCGTTCAGCGTATCGAGCGTGACGACCGTCGCGGCGTCGAACAGGTGAACGGACTGCACGAAGCCGGACTCGTCGCGCGGCACGCCAGGGAAGAAGCGGCCGAACGGATCGCGGTTGTCGTGGTTACCCATCAAGAGGATGGTCGGAGCATTCAATCGGGCGAGGACCGAAGCGAGGTGTTCGTAAGCCTCGTCCTCGCCCCAATGGGCGAGATCGCCGGTCACGATCACGAAGGAAATATCCGGATGATCGCGGTTGATCCGGTCGACCGCCGCGCCAAGCCGTTCGGCGGGATCCAGCCCATACAGCTTGCGGCCACGCGCGACAAAGTGGGTGTCGGTGAGAATGACGAATTTCATCGCGCCATGGTCTCCCGGTCCCACGCTTTGTAATCGGGCGAGCCCTCGATCCGGATCGGACCGGCATAGCCGAACTCGACCATATGGACGGTGACGTAATCCTCGCCGAGGAACACGACGCCATAGGCTTCCGGCAGGTCGGAGGCGCTCAACAGCTCCTTCTCGGCAAAGGCCGGATAGCTCGCATGATTGGTGCCGCGCAGCGACGAGGCCGGTACGCCGGCAACGGAGCCGGCCAGCGGCAGATGGCAATGGCCGAAAAAGATATGACGGATCCTGTCGCGATGACGGCCGACGATGTTGCGGAAGGCGATGTCATCGAGCAGCCGGATCCGGTCCATCGGTTCGAGATGGATCGGCATCGGATTGTGATGCATGAACAAGAGAAACGGCCCGCGATGTTCGGACAGCCGCGCCTCGAGCCATTGCTGCCGCGCTTCGCAGAAATGGCCGGCGTGGGTCTCCGGCTGCACCGTGTCGAGAAACAGGCAGCGCCCGGCGGCGGTGTCGTGCACGCCGTGAGCGAACCCTCCCGGCCCGTTATAATCCGGGAAGACGCTCAGGAAGGTCGCACGCCGATCGTGATTGCCGATGCACAGCCGCACCGGAACGGGAAACCGGTCGAGCCGTGCCTTGAGCCATTCGTAATCATCGCGGTCGCCCCAATCCGAGAGATCGCCGGTGATGACCAGCAGCTCGGCATCGTGGTGACACTTGAGAATGTCGGTCAGCGCCCGCTCGAAATTGAGCCTGGGATCGCGGCCACCGATGGTCTTGCCGGGCGCGGTCAGATGAATATCGCTCATATGGACAAGCTTCATTGGCTACCTCGATGATCTTCTTCGATGAAGTCTGCCGCGGCATGTCACAGCTCGCCGCGGCAGTAGTTGAGGCAGGGCTCAGCGCACCGAACCGACCGTCTTGGGCAACAGCTTCTGCACATCGCCCGTCATGTCGGCGAGCACGGCCTCCGGCTCCTTGGCACGGGCACCGGTGACGATGCTGTTGAGATGATCCTTGATCACATCGGTGATCTTGAGGCCGTTGTCGCCGGGGAACGCGTACCATTTGGTCAGCAGCGCGAGCTGGCTGACCGCGGTGTAGTTGTTCGGATTCTTGACGTAGAAGTCCTTCAGGTAAACGTCGTTGGCGACCTTGTTCGGCGGCATGTAGCCGGTGGTTTCCGCCATGATCGCCGCGCCCTTCGGGCCGGTCCAGAATTTCACCACTTCCCAGGCCGCATCGCGCTTGGCCTTGTCCTTGGCGAGGATCAGCACGACGTTGCCGCCTGCCGGCAGACGGCTGTTCGGCGATACAACATCAGGGAAGGTGTGGGTCTTCAGCTCGAACCTGCCGCCGATCATCTGCGTGGTCTTGTTGAGGTCGGAGGTCGAGGTGATGTGAATGCCGGTTTTGCCGGCGGCGAAGGTCGCCCGCATCGCGGGCTGGTCGAGGTTGGGCATGCCGGCCTCGCCGACGAGGCGTGCCAGCGTCCGAATCGCGAACTGGCCTTCCGGACCGTTGAATGCCACCTTGGTTTCGTCGGCGTTCAGCATGGTGCCGCCGCGCGCAAACACCGGCGCCTGCCACAGCCAGTTGCCGGTGATATCCCAGGCATAGGTGATGCCGTTGATATCAGGGCCGAGCGCCTTGATCTTCCTGGCAAGATCGATCAGCCCGTCCCACGTCTTCGGCAGGTTGGCCGGATCGGCGCCGGCCTTCTTCGCCAGATCGAGGTTGACGTAGACGATCGGCAGTGAGATCGCGAACGGCAGCGCGTAGACCTTGCCGCTCGCGGTGCCGATATCGTACATCGCCTGGTGGAAGCCCTGCTTGTCGAAATCCTTCTCGGCAGCGATGTAGCCATCGAGTTCGGTGGGAATGTTCTTGTCCACCAGCACGCGGATGCGGTTGAGGCCCTGGAAGGTCACGTCGGGCATCTGGTTGGTCACCGCCTCGCGCAGGACTTTCTGGGTGCCTTCCTCGTACAGAATCGTACGGCGCGCGCAACGTGACCTTGATGTCCGGCCGCACCTTGGCGAACTCCTCGATGATGCGCTTGTGGGTGCCTTCGAACAATTCGGCATAGGGATATTGAACGACGACTTCGGTCTCCGCTTGCGCCAGACCGGCGACAAGCGAAAGGCGGCAGCGGCAATCCATGTTCTGAACATTGTCGTCTCCTGAGGTTTGAAAAACAACGCGGTTACTTGATGCCGGTTAGCGTGATGCCTTCGATGAAGCGGCGCTGGGCGAACAGGAAGGCGATGACCAGCGGCGCGATGATGACCAGCGCGGCCGCCATCAGCGGCCCGTAGTTGGTGCCGGCCTCGTTGTTGCGGAATTGCGCGACCGCAAGCGGCGGCGTCTGCAGATGCTCGCTGTTCAGCACGATCAGCGGCCAGAAATAATCGTTCCAGTGCGCCACAACCGAGAAGATGCCGAACGCGGTCACCGCCGGGATCGCGGTCGGCAGCATCACGCGCCAGACGATGCCGAACTCGGAAATCCCGTCCATTCGCGCTGCATCGATGAGATCATCAGGCACGGTCTTGAAGAACTGGCGCATCAGGAAGATGCCGAACACCGAGATCGTGAACGGCAGCACCAGCGCCGCATAACTGTCGAGCACGCCCAGTTTGTGCAGCAGCAGGAACACCGGAATGGCGGTTGCCTGCGGCGGGATCAGGATGCAGAACACGACGAGCGCGAACAGCACGTCACGGCCGAGAAAGCGCAGCTTCGCAAGGGCATAGGCGGCCGGCAGGGCGACCAGCACCTGCAGGCCGAAGATCGAAATCGTGACAATCAGGCCGTTGAGCAAGTAGCGCCACAGATCGGCCTTGGCGAAGGCGATGCGGAGATTGTCCCACAGCGCGAAGTGGTAGGGAATCAGATGCAGATCGGAGGAGAATATCTCGGTTTGCGGTTTTGACGCGGTCGACAGCATCCAGATGAAGGGCGTCAGCATCACCAGCGCGCCGGCCAGCAGCACCATGTGCCGAGTCGCAGACCAGAAAAGCGTGCGGGCCTGCACCGTCATGCGTAGTGCACTTCGCGGTTGCCGAGTGCGGATTTGAGCAGCGTAAGCAGCAAGACGAAGGCCAGGAACACGACGGTAACCGCCGCGCCATAACCGGAGCGAAAGAACTCGAACCCTTCGGTGTACATCGTGTAGATCAGCACCTCGGACGATTTCGAGGGTCCGCCCTTGGTGAGAACCTGAACGGTGTCGAACACCTGAAACGAACGGATCGCGGAGATCGCGATCACGAACACGGTCACCGGCCCGAGCATCGGCCACGTCACCAGGCGGAAACGCGACCACGGGCTTTCGGCGCCGTCGATCTCGGCCGCATCGTAGAGATGCTTCGGGATCGATACGAGGCCGGCGAGAAATAGCACCATGTTGAAACCGACCGCCTGCCATATGCCGATCACGCACAGCGAATAAAGCGCGGTGCTGCGGTCCTGCAGCCAGCTATGGCCCTGCAGTCCTGCGGCGCGCAGAAGCCCGTTCACGAGGCCAAACTGCGGGTGCAGCATGAATTCCCAGACGATCGCCATCGCGATCAACGTTGCCATCACGGGAAGGAAATAGACGGTGCGATACCAACTCCGCAGGCCCGTACCGCTCTGGATCAGGAGCGCAACGCCGAGCCCGAGCGCCACCGCGCCCGGCACCACGATGGCGACATAGGTCAGCGTGTTCTTCAGCGAAATCCAGAACACCCTGTCGGCGAACATCTCCTGATAGTTCGACAGCCCGATCCAGGAGAACGACGGCGCGCCGAGCTGGTAGTCCGTAAACGAGAGGGCGATCACGCCACCGAGCGGGCCGATCAGCATCATCAGCATCAGAACGAAGGCCGGCGCCGCCAGCGCATAGGCCGCCGCCGAACGCCCTGCCGGGCGAGATCTGGCAAATATCCGCGCACGCAGGCGTGGCGCTGCGGCCAGCCCTGCAGCGTTGCGGCGGCGTCAGACAACGGCCATCTCCCGCGGCCGTTCGACGCGTGACGGCATGGAGGTCACGATACGCTTGCCGTCAGCGTCAAGGCACGAACCGCCTCCGGCGCAAAGCCATACCCGACCGAGGCTCCGATCGCCGGCAACTGGCTGGGATCGTTGACGCGCGCCACCGCCGGCGCGTTCATGCCCGTGGTGGCGATATGAACAAAGGCTTCCGACCCCAGATTTTCCAGATGCACGACCGTGCCGGAAAGGACGCCGGACGCCCCGAGTTCGATCCGCTCCGGCCGGACGCAAACGCAACACTCTCCCGCCGGCACCGAGGTTGCCGCATGCAGGACATGTCCGAGCGCCTCCAGCCGGCCATCGCTGCGGACGCGGCCGGGAAACGCATTTATCTTCGGGGTGCCGATGAATTCGGCGACGCGGATATCGCGCGGGTCTTCATAGATGGCCGAGGGCGTTCCCACCTGAATGAGCTCGCCGCCGATCATGACGGCAATCCGCCCCGACATGGTCATGGCTTCCGCCTGATCGTGGGTGACGTAGATGAAGGTGGTCTTGAGCTGGCGGTGCAATTGGGCGATCTCGGCGCGCATATGCACGCGAAGCTTGGCGTCGAGATTGGATAGCGGCTCGTCAAACAGAAACGCGCGGGGCTGGCGCACGATGGCGCGGCCGACGGCAACGCGCTGGCGCTGACCGCCGGACAATTGCCCGGGCTTGCGCTTCAGCAACAGTGAAATTTCGAGCTGTTCGGCGACCCTTTCGACATCCTCGCGGATGACGCGCTCGGCGCGGCGGCGACCCGGCATCAGCCGGCCGACCAGCGGCATCCGCTGCAGCGCCGACAGGCGCTTCATCCGGAGCGGAACTGCGATATTGTCGAACACGCAGAGATGCGGATAGAGCGCGTAGGACTGGAACACCATCGCCAGATTTCGCGCGCTCGGCCTGACGCCGTCGGCGCTGGCCCGGTCGATCCAGATCTCGCCGGAGGACTGCGGTTCGAGACCGGCGATGATGCGCAGAAGTGTAGATTTGCCGCACCCTGACGGGCCGACGAGCGAGATGAACTCGCCGTCCTCTATCGTGAGATCGACGCCTTTCAGCACGTCGGTTCCGTCAAAGGCCTTGCGAAGAGCCCGAATCTCGATTTCGGCCATTTCAATCCGGTATCCGTAGCTGCGGGTACCGGATTTCCTAATGGGCTTGTTTGACAGTTATATCACAGGGGAACGAACGCTCGGGCTTGGCCCCAGCTTTCCACCGGCCGCCCCGGCATGGGGCGGATACACAGGCGCAGTGCTGCCTACACCTTCACCAGGCTTTCGAAGCCGCCATAGATCATCCGCTTGCCGTCGAACGGCGGGGATTTCGGATCCATCATCGACGAGAGCCGCGGGTCCGCCATCACCTTGGCGTTGATCTTGTCGCGCTGGGCGCGCGACTTGTAGGTGATCCAGGAGAATATCACGGTCTCGCCCGGCTTGAGCTTGACGCTGCGCGGGAAGGACGTGAGCTTGCCGACCTTGACGTCGTCGGCGACCCATTCGCGGTAATCAAGCGCGCCGTATTCGCGCCAGAGCTTGCCGGCCTTCTTCGATAGCGCGGCGTATTCCGCGAGCTTTTCTTCGGCACGGCGACGATGAAGCCATCGACGTAGGGCATGGGGAAGTTTCCTCTTTTTCTCCGGCGTCATTGCGAGCCAGGCGATTTTAGCTATGACAACAAGATGCCTGAACCGGCGCTGGTTGGTATTGGTCACGTAGCCGCACCCAGTCCATCGGATATGGCAGGCCTTCCTCATGACGCCCGAGCGGGGTCAGGTCGAGGTAGTGATAGGCGGCGTTCATCATGTCGAGGCCGCGCGAGAAGCAGGAATAGGTGTGGAAGATGTTCCCGGCCTCATCGCGATAGAACACGCTGATTCCGGGCGCTTCCTCGCTTCCGAACGGGGTGGTTCCGAAATTGTAGTTGCCGCCTCTCTCGATTTGCTCCGGCGTGAACGAAACGCCGTAGTCGTAATTGAACGCGTTGCCGCCGGATGACAGCCAGTCGAAGGTCCAGCCCATTCGCTGCTTGAATGCGGCGAGCTTTGGCAGCGGCGCGCGCGAGATCGCGACCATCGTGGTGTCGCGCGCGGCCAGATGCGGGATCATGCGCTCGAAGCCGTCGGCCCAGAACGAGCAGCTCTTGCAGGCCTCGTTCCAGTCGGGCGCGAACATGATGTGCTGCACCACGAGCTGGCTGCGCCCCTTGAACAGCTCGCCGAGCGACACCTTGCCGTCGGGCCCGTCGAACATGTAATTCTTCTCGACCCTGACCCAGGGCAGCGCACGGCGCTCTTCGTTCAGGCGCTCGCGTGCCCTGGTGTATTCCTTTTCATGCGCAAGGTGAGCCTTGCGGGCGGCGATCCATTCCTCGCGGGAGACGACGGGGTGCATGTGCGGCTCCTCCGTTCAGGCCAGGTAGCTTTCGAGCTTGCCAAGGAATTCCGTCCATCCGCGCTCGTGATTGTCGCGTGCGGTCGCATCGACGAACTGCGCGTGATTGAAGATGAGCAGCGTGCCAGCGCCTTCCGGCTTGATCGAAATGGTCACCAGCGATTCCCGCTCCGGCGTGGAGTGCCACGCCCAGCTAAAGACCAGCCGCTGGTTCGGCACGACCTCGCGATAGACGCCGCCGACCTCGTTGTAGTTGCCGTTGGCGCTGAAGCTGATGCGGTAGCGGCCGCCGACGCGCAGATCGATGTCGGCCTTGACCGAGCCCTCCTCGACCGAGGTTGGCCCGAACCATTGCATCAGCCTTTGCGGGTCGGCCCACGCGGCGTAGACTTTTCGGGCGCCGCGTTGAGACGTCGCGTGATCGTAGGCTTGGCCGCGCGGCGAGTTCGGCGTCGCGGGTAGCGTCGTGCTTGGCAAGGCTTGACTGGGTGGCCATGGGTCTTCCTCCACAAAAGCGGCAAGGCGGTCGAGAGCGTCGGACCAGAAGCGCTGATAGCGATTGAGCCAGTCCATCGCCTGCTCCATCGGCTGAGCGGTCAACCGGCACGCGACCGTGCGGCCGGTCTTTTCGCGCGCGATCAGGCCGGCGTCCGACAGCACATCGAGATGCTTCATGATTGCGGGCAGCGACATCGAAAACGGCTGCGCCAGCTCGCTGACGGACAGGCTTTCGCGATCGCCGAGCCGCGCCAGCAGCGCGCGCCTGGTCGGATCGGAAAGCGCGGCAAAAGTGCGGTCCAGAACGTCTTCCTGATACTTAACCATTCGGTTTAGTATAGACGCAAAACAAACGCCGTCAAGCCGGCGTTTGCATCACGAAGTCGAGAGTTGCGGCAACAGAGGCGTGGATGGCCAGATCATTCAGCGAAAAAGCTTTCGCGCGTCAGTCCGGCCATCCCGGAAGAATTCGCGGGTCCGATCAATAATCCCGATAAACCCGCATCCGCCGCTGCTGTCCGAAGGCAACGCGCGGATTGACATTGCAGTAGAGCGCCCGTCCGGACGCCGATGCCATGCACTGGCCATAGCTGCTGTAGGAGCAGTCGCCGGGGATGCCGACTCCCGGCCCTGAAGGCAATACGGATAATCGTACGCCGCCGCCGGCGAGCTGCCCGCCATCGTGGCGACAGTCGCCGCCGACAGCGCCACTATCGCTAACATTGCACTGCGCATCTTCGATCTCCTTCACGTGACGCAAAAGCCGCGTCGCTTCTGCCATAAAACACCGCGACCGCGCCAATGTTCCGTGAGGTAGATCACTGCACCTTTTCGACCTTGGCTTCCTCGATGACCTTCCTCCACTTCTCCGTCTCGGCCACGATCATCGCGCCGAACGCTTCCGGCGGGCCGATCAGCGGTTCGCCGCCAAGGTCGAGCAGGCGCGCCTTGATCGCCGGCTCGGCGAGCACGGCGTTGATCTCCTTGTTCAGCTTCTCGATGACCGCCTTTGGCGTGTTCTTCGGTGCTCCCACACCGAACAGCGCGCTCGCCTCGTAGCCCGGGAGGGTATCGGCGAGAACCGGCACGTCAGGCAGCAGCGGCGACCGCACGGTACCGGTGACGGCCAGTGCCCGCACCGAACCGGCGCGGACATGCTGGAGAATCGAGGGCATGTTGTCGAAAATCAATTGTACCTGACCGCCGAGCAGGTCGGTGATAGCGGGAGCGGCGCCGCGATAGGGCACATGCTGCATCTTGACGCCGGACATCGCCATGAACATTTCGCCGAGACAGATGCACCGACGTGCCGTTGCCCGACGACGCCAGGTTCACCTTGCCGGGATTGGCCTTCGCATAGGCGATGAACTCAGCGGCCGTCTTCGCCGGCACGTCCTTGTTGACCGTCATCACGTTCGGCACGCGGTTGAACGCCGCGATCGGCGCAAGATCGCGAACGAGGTTGAATTTCAGGTTGGCGTAGAGCGTGGCGTTGATGTAGTTCGCGGGATTGACCAGCAGCAGGGTGTAGCCATCGGGCTCGGCGTTGATCACCGATTCGGTGGCGATGTTATTGCCGGCGCCGGGCTTGTTCTCGATCACGAATTGCTGGCCGAGCCGTTCCGGAGAGCCGTTGGCCGAGCAGCCGCGCGATAATATCGGTCGCGCCGCCCGGCGGATATCCGACGACCCATTTCACCGGTCGGGTCGGGTAATCCTGCGCCGAAGCGCTGCCCATCGAGGCGGCGGTAGAAAGACCGATGACGGCCAGACAAATCGCAGTACGGCGTGAAATCATAAAGCTTCTCCTGGAGGCCGGGATTCAAAGCCCAGTCCGTTTCTATTGAGGCGCGGCTCTATTGAACCGAACGCGGGCCGCGTTGTAACAAACAAAGTCAGGTGCGGCCAGTGCGACGCAAGCGCCGCCGACCGCGACCAAAGGATAAGGCATGTCAGTCAAGGTTAACGCACTCGATCATCTCGTTATCAATGTCTCCGACGTCGCGCGTTCCGCCGAGTGGTATCGAAAAATCCTCGGCATGGAGGTCAAGGTGTTCGATCCGGGTGCGGGCAAAACGCCGCGGACCTCGCTGGTGTTTGGTAACCAGAAGATCAATGTGCGGCCGCGCGACGCCGACAAGGTCGAATGGTTCACCGCCGACCACGAAACCGCCGGCAGCGACGATCTGTGCTTCCTGACGTCAAGCACGCCGGACGAAGTGGTGGCGCACCTGAAAGCCAACGGCGTCGCGATCGAGGAAGGCCCGGTCGCCAAACAGGGCGCCCGCGGCACGCTGCGATCGGTCTATTGCCGGGATCCCGATGGCAGCCTGATCGAGATTTCGTCGTATGAGGGTGGGGCGAAGTAGACACCACTCCTTGTCGTCATGGCCGGGCATAGCCGTCCGAAGGACGGCGTCGCTTCCGCTCGTCTATGCCCGGCCATCCACGTCTTTGTTGCTGCAGCATAGGAAGACGTGGATGCCCGGGACAGGCATGAAGGAGAGCTAACGACCGATTTGCCCGCCGCGCCTTCAGATGGCAGAACTACTCCCAAGCAAGAGCAAAGCCGCCGCGAGGCGGCACGGGAGGAATTCCATGCCACTTTCGCAAGCCGCGCCGGGCATTGTCGGACCATTTTCAGGCCTCGACGTGCCGTGGCTGCTGCGGATGCGCGCCGAGAGCCGGCGCAACCATCCGTTCCTGATCTGGGCGCCGTTCCAGGGCCCGGCGCGGAGCTGGTCCTACGGCGAATTCCACGAACGCGTCGGCGCGCTCTCCGCCGGCCTCGTCAAACGCGGCATCAAGCCCGGCGAATATGTGCTGATCCATCTCGACAATTGCATCGAGGCCATGCTGGCCTGGTTTGCCTGCGTCGAACTCGGCGCCGTCGCGGTCACCACCAACACCCGCTCGGCGGCGGCGGAAATGGAATATTTCGCCGGCCATTGCGGCGCGGTCGCCGCCATCACCCAGCCCGCCTATGCCGAACTGATCTCGGCCAATTGCCGCGGCCTGCGCTGGATCGCTGTGATCGCGCATGATGCCGGCAGCACGCCGGCGCAAGGCGCGCCGCGCGGCGACAGTTTTGAGCAGCTGTTCGCCGACAGCGCCGACCGGCCGCGCCGCCCAGCCGACCCCTTCGCGCCGTGCAGCGTGCAATACACCTCGGGCACCACGTCGCGGCCGAAGGCGGTGCTGTGGACGCATGCCAATGCGCTGTGGGGCGCCAAGATCAACGCCGCACATGAGGACCTGCACGCGGGCGACGTGCACCAGACCTATCTGCCGCTGTTTCACACCAATGCACTGGCCTATTCGATGCTGGCGACGCTGTGGGTTGGTGCTTCTTGCGTGATCCAGCCGCGGTTTTCCGCCAGCCGCTTCTGGGACGTGGCGCTCGAACACAACTGCACCTGGACCTCGACGATCCCGTTCTGCATGAAGGCGCTGCTCGAACATGAGATTCCGAACAGCCACAAGTTCCGGCTCTGGGGCACTGCGGTATCCGAGCCGCCGCCATTTGCCGCCTTCGGCGTCAAGACGATCGGCTGGTGGGGCATGACCGAAACCATCACCCACGGGATCGTCGGCGAGGTCGACCAACCCAATACGCCGATGTCGATCGGACGCGCCGCACCGGAATATCAGATCCGCATCGTCGAGGACGACGGCCGGCCTACGGACGTCGGCGGCACCGGCAATCTCCTGATCAAGGGCATTCCCGGCCTGTCGCTGTTTGCGGAATATCTGCACAACGAAAAGGCCACCCGCGAAAGCTTCGACGAGCACGGCTATTTCATCACCGGCGACCGCGTCACGCTGCTCGAGAACGGTTTCATCCGCTTCGGCGACCGCACCAAGGACATGCTGAAGGTCGGTGGCGAGAACGTCGCGGCGTCCGAGATCGAGCAGGTGATCGCGGTGGTGCCCGGCGTGCGCGAGGCCGCCGTGGTGGCGAAGAAGCATCCGATGCTCGATGAAGTGCCCGTCGTGTTCATCATTCCGCAGGCCGGCGTCAAGGACGCACCGGCCGATCTGCATGACACGGTCATGACCGCCTGCCGCACTTCGCTGGCGGACTTCAAGGTGCCGCGCGAAATCCATTTCGTCGACGACATGCCGCGCTCGACGCTGGAGAAGGTGGCGAAGGCGGAATTGCGGAAGATGCTGGAGTGAGAGACGCGGTTATCGCGTAGACTCAATAATACCCGAACGCCACCGGGCGGAAGGCGTGCAGCAAATGCTGGTCGATCTTGTCGCCCATTTCTTCCATCATGCCGAACGCCTTGGCGTGGGTGAACTGCAGCCGGTAGGCACGCTTCTCGACCAGGGCGGCATAGATATCCACGATCGTGGTCAGCCGCACGATGTCGCTGATCTGCTTGCCGTTCAGGCCGTCGGGATAGCCGGTGCCGTCGAGAAACTCGTGATGGTGCAGCACCACGTCGAGCATTTCGGGCGGAAAACCGCCTTGCTCGACCAGCGCGTCATAGCCGCGGCGCGGATGCTGGCGCATCTCTTCCATCTCTTCCAGCGTCAGCGGGCCCGGCTTGTCCAGGATCGCCACCGGAATGAACGCCTTGCCGACGTCGTGCAGCAACGCGGCGCGGGCGAGACGGCGCTGGTCGTCCTCGCGCATGCCAAGATGCTGCGCGTAGGCGACCGCAAAGCCGGTAACAAAGAGACAATGGCGGTAGCTGCCGGCGTGATGGCAGCCGACCGTCGTCAGCCATTCCCGCAAGGACGAATGCCTGATCGCCTTGAGAATCTTGTTCTCGGCCTCGATGATGTCGCTGAATTTCAAGGGGACGCCGGCCGGAAGCTTTTCGAAGATCTTGACCATCACGGCATGCGCCGCTTCGACGCCCCTGTTCAGTACCTTGCCGCGATCGGTCTCGTCATATCCGTCGCTGTCCGGAAACGCGGCGCGTATCCGCTGCAGGATGCCTTGTGCGTCGAACGGCCGCGCGATGGTGTCGGTGGCGCCGAGCGCCCAGGCCTGCATCGATCCGTGATGCAGCGCGTCGGCCAGCACGAACAGCCGCGGCATTTCGCGATAGGCTTCGGCCCGCAGCTTGTTGCGCACCAGCTGCACACTCTCGGCGGAGCGCAGGTTGATGTCGACCACGATACCCGCCAGGTCGCGCTCCGGCGCGTCGGGAATATCTGATGTCGCGATGGTGTCGACCTGACCGACGGATCGCAGAATGCTGGCGAGCTCACTGCTTTGATCGCTCCGATCCGAAGCCAGCAGCAGCCGGCGCTTGGTCGAAGTCTTGTTGGCTACCGATGTCATGAAACCCCAGACCCCTAGCGGTGATGACCTGCAACCGAAGCTAGCGGACAAGGAGTTCCCCGGGGCTTAAGAGGAATGCTGAAAGCGAACTACCATAGACGCTAAAATTTTAGCGATCTGCTTCGTGATGCGCCGCGTCGAGACCGACATCCTCGCCGAAAGCGCATTCGCGAGCCGCGAGTTGTGCGCTGCGGCACGGTCTGTCACGTGCTTGTCAATCAAGCGGGCCGCCGTAGACGCACATTCCGTTTACGCATTTCCCAACGGCGGACCGATTGCGCTAGGATGAAACGAGGCCGGAATTTCGCGTTATTTGCTTGGGAAATCGCAATGCCGACAATCGATCGTGACGGAGTCCGCATCTATTACGAGGTTCACGGCTCCGGCCCACCGTTGCTGCTGACACACGGCTATTCGTCGACCAGTGGGATGTGGCAGGGACAGATCGCGGCCCTGTCAAAACATCACAAGCTCGTGTTGTGGGACATGCGGGGTCATGGCCAGTCCGGGTACCCCGAGGATACCTCGGCCTATAGCGAAGCGCTGACGGTCGCGGACATGGCGGCGCTGCTCGACGCCGTCGGCGCGGAGACGGCGATCGTCGGCGGACTCTCGCTTGGCGGCTACATGTCGCTGGCGTTCTATCGCATTCATCCGGAGCGCGTCCGCGCACTACTGATCATCGACACCGGCCCGGGCTTCAAGAAGGACGAGGCCCGCGAGGCCTGGAACAAGCGCGCGCACGACACCGGCGACCGCTTCGAACGCGAGGGACTTGAGGTTCTGAAATCGGCCAGCCGGGAGCGCTCCAGCGTTACCCATCGCGACGCGTCCGGACTGGCGCGCGCCGCGCGCGGCATGCTGACCCAACGCGATGCCCGCGTGATCGATTCCCTGCCGGATATCAAGGTGCCGTCACTGATCGTGGTCGGCGCCGACGACACCATTTCTCGCCGCCTCCGACTACATGGCCGCCAAGATTCCCAGCGCGCAGAAAGTCGTGATCCTGGCCGCCGGCCACGCCGTCAACATCGACCAACCGCAGGCCTTCATCGACGCCGTGCTGCCGTTCCTTGACTCCTCGACAGCAAGGCAGCGCAGAAGGCGGCGTCATGAGAACATTTACCGTTGTGGCGCTTTTGATCGCCGGCGCCTCCGTCCCCGCTCCTGCGCAGCACCTGCCGCCGATCGGCGGCCCCTACCCGCCGCCTTTCACCGAAACGCTATCGAACAATACGCCATTGGCGTTCGGCATGGACGCGCAAGAAGCCGCGCGCGCGCTCGGCACCCCGCTCAACTATGTCCGGGGACGGCCGGGCGAAGAAATCTTCCTCGCGTTCCGCAACATCGGCGGCAGCGGATTGTTCTACAAGAAGGACCGGCTGTTTCTACAATTCCGCAAGGGCAGGCTGGCCGGCTGGAAAGGCGACTGGGGTCACAACTGGATGTGGCAGTAGCCGCCTCTCGAACAGGGATCCTCGCGCAAGCGACTTCATGCAACTCAAACGCAAATGGATGACCCGTGGGACAGGATATCAAACTGACGGCTTCGGACGGATTCAAACCGGGCGGCTATCGTGCCGACCTCGCCGGCGCGCCGAAGGCGGCCATCGTCGTGATCCAGGAGATCTTTGGCGTCAATCACCACATCCGCTCGGTGTGCGACCGGCTGGCGGACGAAGGCTATGTCGCGATCGCTCCGTCGATCTTCGATCGCACCCAGCCGGACTTCCAGTGCGGCTATTCGCCTGACGAGATTGCGACCGCGCGAAAGTTCATCGCCAATCCCGATTGGGCCGCGATGCTGCGCGATACCCAGGCCGCGATCGATGCCGTGAAGGACGTCGGCCCGGTCGGTATCATCGGCTTCTGCCTCGGCGGCAGCATCGCCTATGCGGCGGCGACCAAGCTGTCAGGGCTATCAGCCGCGGTCGGCTATTACGGCGGCGCCGTCGTCCGCTTTGCCGACGACAAACCGCCAGCGCCGACGCAACTGCATTTCGGCGAAAAGGATGCGGGCATTCCGCTGACCGATGTCGAGATCATCAAGGCCAAGCGGCCGGAAGTCGAGGTCCACGTCTATCCCGGCGCGCAGCACGGCTTTCACTGCGACGAGCGCGCAAGCTACGACAAGGCCAGCGCCGACATCGCCTGGCCGCGCAGCCTGGCGTTTTTCGCGAAGCATTTGAAGTGACGATCTGTCGTCATTCCGGGGCGCGCGATAGCGCGAACCCGGAACGACGAAGCTAAGGATCTCACTCGCCCTTGACGCCGGTTGCCTTCACGACATCGGCCCATTTATCATAGTCGCGGCGCAGGACCTTCTCGAACGTTTCCGCCGATCCGCCCACCGGCACGAGGCTGAGCGTCTCGATCCCGGCGACGCCCTCGGGCGAAGCGATGATACGGGCGAGTTCGTCCGAAAGCTTCTTCACGATCTCCTTGGGCGTTGCGGCGGGTACGAACACGCCGAGCCAGCCTTCGATCTCAAACCCGGGGTAACCGAGTTCGGCCATCGTCGGCACGTCGGGCAGCGCGGTCCTGCGCTTTCGCCGCCAACCGCCAGAGCCCGGAGCTTGCCCGCCTTGATTTGCGCGCTCGCCGTGGTCCAGGTCCTGGAACGCCGAGGTAACCGTGTTGGCGAGCAAGTCGTTCGTGAGAGGCGCCGAGCCGCGATAGGGGATATGGGTCATGTCGATATTGGCGGTCTTCTTGAGCAATTCGCCGTAGAGATGCGACGTCGTAGCGTTGCCGAAGGTACCGTAAGGCTTGCCGGGGTTCGCCTTGGCATAATCGATCAGCTCCTTGACGGACTTGATCGGCTGCTGCTCGGGGACCACCAGAACGATCGTCGACAGCGCGATCTGGGTGACCGGCGCGAGATCCTTGAAGACATCATAGGGCAGTTTCGCAACGAGGCTCGGCGCCTGAATGATCTGCGTGATGCCGATCAGCACGGTGTGGCCATCCGGCTGCGCCTTCGCCACATGGTCGTTGCCGATCACGCCGCCGCCGCCCGACTTGTTCTCGACGAGGACGGTCTGCTTCCACGACTCCTGCAATTTGTTGGCCAGCAACCGGGCCAGGACGTCGGTGGCTCCGCCTGCGGGATACGGCACGACGAACGTGATCCGTCGGCTCGGATAGGCATCCGCCGATGCCTGATGCGAAGAGGCACACAAAGCCGTCACGGCAATGGAAGCGAGCAAGGCTGCGGCGGTCGCCGCGCGCACCACGCGGACCGGCAAGTGATAGTTCATGGTCATACTCCGGATTGCAGGCACTTAACCGACAAACCGGCGCGCCTAGATTTGACGACGCTCTTCTACATCGCTGCAGTGCAACTTGAAACAAGGTTTCGAATGCACTCAGCGCATAGCGCTAATTTATCGCAGCCAAAGCGGCTCGACAGCGATGCGCGGGCGTCAACACGACCTCCAGACACGTGCGAAGCCGCGTGTCCGCCACTGCAAGTTATATCATTCCGCCAGATCGGCCCCGCAACGTGATGCAGAACGCAGTGTCCGCGCTGGCATGAGATGGATGATGAATTTTCCTGGTCAAATGCGAGGCATTTGCCTGACACAAATGCTCGAGATGAGAGCCGGTTCAATGAAAAGGCCTCATGCCCTAGAACCAGCGCTCGCCGACGAGCACGGTGTCGCCGGGACTGATCGGGCTGCCGGGCGGAACGACGAAGCGCGCTGTTCCCGACGCATCGGTGTGGGTGACAGTAACGCGATCGCGGCGAGCACGCGGCGAAAAGCCGCCGGCAATCGCCACCGCGCTCTCGACCGTCATGTTGGGTACGTACGGATATTGCCCGGGTGCTGCGACCTCGCCGAGAATGAAGAACGGCCGATACGCTTCGATCTCTACCGCGACCGACGGGTCCCTGATGAAGCCGGCGCGCAGTTTCGCTGATATCTGTGCCGCCAGTCCCGCCGTGGTACGGCCGCGCGCCGGCACCGCACCGATCAGCGGCATCGTGATCGAGCCGCCGGCGTCGATCGCGTAGGTGTTGGTCAGGCCTTCCTGGCCGTAGACAACGACGCGCAATTTATCGCCGGCATCGAGATGATAGGCCGCGTCGTATCGCGCCGGCACGGGTTCGACATAGGCGACGGGTGCCGCAACGCCGGCTGGTGCCGGTGTTGCGCGCGGCGCCGCGGCGAAGGCAGCGCGAACCGCGCCGATGGCGCCGCCGCCGGACTCTGCTGCGACCGCCTGCGGTGGTGCGCTGTTAGGCTGGCCATAGGCCATTGAATCGAGATCGCCTTGCGGCGCGACCGCAACCGGCCCGGTCGTGCGCATGCAGCCCGACAGCGCGAGCGCGGCGATGATCGCAGTGATCGGTATTCGAAACGCGCGCACAACCCGCACCGGAGACATCCCTCAAAACGAGACGGCTCTAGTCTTGCACCGGGTATGGTTAACAAAGGGTATTTTGCGACGTGGTGTGTGAAGCTCCCTCTCCCCGTCCTTTTACGGGGTCGAGACGAGCGAAGCTCGCTCTTAGAGGGTCGGGTTGAGGGGCTCTCTCCGCGAATGAGATTGCCGAAGTACCTGTATCCCTCACCCGCCGCGCAAGCGCGTCGACCTCTCCCGGCAAGCGGGGCGAGGTTAAGAAAGCAAGAGTTCAGCAATCAGGCCGTCACGCCGACACCGATCGGGCACGACACGCCGGTGCCGCCCAATCCGCAATAGCCGGCTGGGTTCTTGGCGAGATATTGCTGGTGATAGTCCTCGGCGAAATAGAACTCGCCCGATGGCGCGATCTCGGTGGTGATGGCGCCGAGACCCTTCGCCGCCAGCGCCTTCTGGTACGTTGCCTTCGACGCGTCGGCGGCTTGGCGCTGCGCATCGCCGAAGGTGTAGATCGCCGAGCGATACTGGGTGCCAACATCGTTGCCCTGGCGCATGCCCTGCGTCGGGTTGTGATTTTCCCAGAACGTCTTCAGGAGCTGCTCGTAGGAGATCTTCTTCGGATCGAACACGACCAGCACCACTTCGGTATGACCGGTGCGGCCCGAACAGACCTCTTCATAGGTCGGATTGGGCGTATGCCCGCCGGCATAGCCGACGGCGGTCGCATGGATGCCGTCACCGAGTTCCCAGAACTTGCGCTCCGCGCCCCAGAAACAGCCGAGGCCGAACACCGCTTGCTCGAGGCCCGCGGGATAGGGCGGCTGCAGCTTGCGGCCGTTGACGAAATGCGTGGTGGCGGTCGGTATCGGGGCGGCACGGCCCGGCAGCGCTTCGGCTGCACTTGGCAACGCGGTGGTCTTGCGCATGAACAACATGGAGTACCTCCAGGCGGGACATCGGCGGACGCGACAACGGCGTCGGCCGGTTGGACTTCTATATATGTCTTTACGCCAGATGCCGTAGCCCTGTTATGCCGCGCCCCGCAGGCGGGCGACGGGCGGGGTCAGTCCCGCGAATAGCCGATCAATGGCTTGCGGGGCCGGAACAGGATCATGAGCAGAATGCCGACCACGCCCAGCACGGCAAAAACCGGCTGATCCAAGAGGACCTTGACGACGCTGTTCCAGAGCCAGGGCGCGGTACTCTCGACCCAGGTCCGGAATGCAAGCTGGCTGGACTGATGGACGTCGTTCCAGAACTGCCCAAACCGGGTAAACCGCAGGGTCTGGTCGGCGACGAAACGGGCGCCGTCATAGACCATGAAGATGAATCCGCCGGCCAGGAGCAGCAGGCCGATTAGCCGGAAAAAACCGCGGATCATGCGCCACCTTATATCTATCGCCCCCAAAAGACCGTCAGCCAATACCGGGGGCACCCCGGAAATTCAACCTCGTCAACACCTTACGCGCCATTTTCGCCCCCTTTCCGGCCTTTCGGGGAGGGGCGGAAAGCGTTGACGGTGCCGGACGCGCCCTCTATAAGACCCCCAATGGCGGCGGGCGCAATCCCGCCGCCGCTGTTCTTTGAGCAGCGCCGCTTACGGGAGCATTTTGGCTTCCGTCCATGGCATCCTCAAGAACGGCTTACGTCAGTACACCCCTGGAAAACACAACCAGCGTCGATCACGCAATTTGAACGGCCGGCGCGCTCAAGCCCGACCACCCGAGCGATGACAGCCGAAGGATAGTTGAGAACATGGCCAATACCTCTTCCGCCAAAAAGGCGACCCGCAAGATTGCCCGCCGCACCATCGTCAACAAGTCGCGCCGCACCCAGATGCGTGGCGCGGTCCGCACCGTCGAGGAGGCGATCAAGAGCGGCGATCGCGAGGCGGCACTCAAGGCGATGCAGCACGCGGAACCGGAACTGATGCAGGCCGCGCAGCGCAACATCATTCACAAGAACAATGCGAGCCGGAAGGTGTCGCGCCTGACGCACGCGATCGCCAAGCTCGCGAAGTGAACTGACAGAAATAGATATTCGTCAAAAGCCGGCTTCGCCGGGCTTTTGTTTTTCTGTCATGCCGGGGCGTACGGGCGCGAGCCCGAAAATCTATTTCACCACGCACGTGCATCCTGTTGCATTTTTGGCTCACGCTGAAAGCGTGCCCCGGATTGGCCGTGACAGTTCAATTGTCCCGTTGCCGAGCACCGGGTTACGTGTCACATTTCTAGCGCCCGTAATTTTACGAGGTGCAATTTATTGCACCGGCGTTGCCATGCGCATTTGCGAGAAGTGCGATCGCAACGGCTGACCAATCAGACGTCAGCTTCTTCCCGCCCGCAGCTCTGCCGTGTGGGGTTACCCTGAAAAACAATTCCGAAAAACTTCGTCTCGCTAATCACTTATCCACATAGCGAGCACAAGCGTTTCGAAAATTGGTCCCGGTAACCACGATTGTAACGGTTTCTTAAAAAATTTTGCGAGTGCAACGAAAATTGTCACGCTTAGTCGGAGCCGCGCGATTCTACGCGCGGATTCAAAAACTTGGTGTGGAGTTTCGCAATTGCAGTGTTGCAACACCGACGAAGAGTCGGGCCACGTCGTCGAATCACGGATTGTCAGAAATCGCGCTTGGTGTATTTGTTACTCGTTCGCGACGCCCAAGGCTCTCCTCACCAGCGCGGTATGAGACCCAAGAGCGGACGTGCAAATCGGCGGCGGTGTGCGCGTTAGCGACGCTTTCCAAGCGAAGCTGAGTTGGTAGCTCATAGCAATATGAGAGCGGCTGTTCTGTGTCTAAATTTCCCGGCGTGGTGCTCGCGTTCAGCGCGTTCCGGACAAGGGGAATAAGGCAACGGGAATGAGATGCTGGCCGATGATGCAATGGGTGGGAACGCGGAGATCGTGAACGTGTTGAAGACGACAGACTGAGATACGCGGCGGCGCAGCGGTCGGACAAGCGGATGTTCGGTAGCGGCAGACTGGCTTTGAAACACTGGTGATGTGATTGCTCGCCGCGCGTTTTCGCGGCGAGAGGGGAGGTACTATGCTTTACGGAATCAACGCGACATTCGGCACACTCATTTCCATCGAGACCGCTTCTGAATCCCTGAACGACGTTTCCAGTCGTCCACCCACGCGAACTCCGGGCAGACCGTCGAGTACGCGCTGACCTCGCGGTAGCCTCTCACTCCATCCAGCCTTTGATCTCAGCAAACGGCGATTCCGCCGAACGCCTGATCTTTGTCTGGTGGCTGAAGCTCCGCGTCGAGGTCACGTCTGGCAGGAAACCTGCAACTCGCCGGTCGATTTCGCAAACACCATTACTCATTCAGAAAAGTTCTCAGGCAATGACAAATACGGAACAGGATCGTTGGTCGCGCGTAAAGGGACGGTTGCGGACGACCGTGGGCGAAGACGTCTATACGAGTTGGTTTGCGCGCATGGACCTGGAAGGCGTGCAGGACGAAAGCGTGCATCTCTCGGTTCCGACCCGGTTCCTCAAGAGCTGGATCCAGGCCCATTACGCCGACCGTGTTCTGACCTGCTGGCAGGCCGAGATGCCGGAAGTGCACCGCATCGACCTCACCGTGCGCACCGCGATGCGTTGCGCCGCGCCCGCCAAAGAAATCGCGCCGGCCGATCAACGCCGTGCCGAGCAGACCAATGGCCGGCCCGCGCCCGAATTGCGCGCGACTGCGACGGCGCCGGTATCGGCCAGCCATGATGCGCTCGGCGGCTCGCCGCTCGACCCGCGCCTGACCTTTGCGAGCTTCGTGATCGGCCGCTCCAACACGCTGGCGCATGCGGCCGCACGTCAGGTCGCCGAGGGACGCCGCGGCGATGCCGTGATGTTCAACCCGCTCTATATTCACGCCGGCGTCGGCCTCGGCAAAACCCACCTGTTGCAGGCGGTGACTTGGGCCGGCAATTCGGGCAGCGAGCGCAAGGTGCTCTATCTCACCGCCGAGAAGTTCATGTACGGCTTCGTCGCCGCGCTGAAGACGCAGACGGCGCTGGCGTTCAAGGAGGCGCTGCGCGGCATCGATGTGCTCGTGATCGATGACCTGCAATTCCTGCAGGGCAAATCGACCCAGGCCGAGTTCTGCCACACGCTGAACGCGCTGATCGATGCCGGCCGCCAGGTGGTGATCGCCGCCGACCGCCCGCCGTCGGATCTCGAAAGCCTCGACGATCGCGTGCGCTCGCGGCTGGCGGGCGGTCTAGTCGTGGAGATGGGTTCGCTCGGCGAAGAGCTGCGGCTCGGAATCCTGAAATCGCGCGTGGCGGCTGCGCGTGCGCATCACGCGAGCTTCGACGTGCCGGAAGCGGTGCTGGACTATCTGGCGCGCACCATCACCCATAACGGCCGCGACCTCGAAGGCGCCATCAACCGACTGCTCGCCCATTCCAAGCTCAACGCCCAGCCAGTGACGCTGGAAATGGCCGAGCGCGAGGTCCGCGACTTGGTCCGCCCGCAGGAACCGAAGCGGATCAAGATCGAGGACATCCAGCGGGTGGTCGCCCGGCAGTACAATGTCAGCCGTTCGGACCTGCTCTCGTCGCGGCGGACCGCGAACGTGGTTCGGCCGCGTCAGGTCGCGATGTATCTGGCGAAGACGCTGACGCTGCGTTCGCTGCCCGAGATCGGCCGCCGGTTCGGCGGACGCGACCACACCACAGTGCTGCACGCCGTGCGCAAGATCGAGGCACTGGTGACCCGGGATACCGCGCTGTCAGAAGAGGTCGAGTCGCTGAAGCGGCAATTGCAGGAATAGCGGTTAGCCGAAGCAGGATTGTGGCTCCTCCCCAGCCTCTCCCGCCCAGATCCCCAGGGCGGGAGAATTTTTCTGCCGCCATTTTCTGCCGCAAAAGTGGGGAACGGGGTCTCGCCTCCCTTGCACCGGCGGGCCATCCGCGCCACCTTGCGGTCCCCCGGGGGTTTGATCAACTCCGATCCTGATCCGGCTTTTCGGGTTTCCAATGCCGCGGCGCTGCCTTTACGGGCCGCCCGGCTTTTCCATCTCTGGCGGATATTGCAATGAAGGTCACCGTCGAACGCGCGCAACTGCTGAAATCGCTGGGCCACGTCCATCGTGTGGTCGAGCGCCGCAACACCATCCCGATCCTCGGCAACGTGCTGGTCCGCGCCGAAAACGCCAGGCTGTCGCTGAAGGCGACCGACCTCGACCTGGAGGTGACCGAAACGCTGGCGGCGGAAACCGCGACCGGCGGCTCCACCACCGTGCCGGCGCATATGTTCTACGACATCGTCCGCAAATTGCCCGATGGCGCGCAGATCGTGCTGGAAGCCGATGGCGACCGTTCGGTGCTGGCGATCCGCGCGGGCCGCTCGCGCTTCACCCTGCAGACCCTGCCCGAGAGCGACTTCCCGGACCTTGCCGCCGGCGACATGACGCATTCGTTCGCGCTGCCCGCCACCGACGTCAAGCGCCTGATCGACCGCACGCAGTTCGCGATCTCGACCGAAGAGACGCGCTACTACCTCAACGGCATCTATCTGCACACGGCCGGCAGCGCCAAGGCCGCAACCCTGCGCGGGGTAGCGACCGACGGACATCGGCTGGCGCAGATCGACCTGGCGCTGCCCTCTGGCGCCACCGGCATGCCCGGCGTGATCGTGCCGCGCAAGACTGTCGGCGAGGTGCAGCGGCTGATCGAGGACAATGAGGCCGAAGTCAAAATCGAACTCTCGCAGGGCAAGATCCGCTTCACGCTCGGCAACGTCGTGCTGACCTCAAAACTGATCGACGGCACCTTCCCGGATTACGGCCGCGTCATTCCGCAGAACAACGACAAGGAACTGATCGTCGACAAGAAGGATTTCGAGGCAGCGGTAGACCGCGTCTCGACCATTTCCAGCGAGCGCGGCCGCGCGGTGAAGCTGGCGCTGTCCGCCGGCAAACTGGTGCTGTCGGTGACCAATCCGGATTCCGGCAGCGCCACCGAAGAGCTGGAAGTCGAATACGCCTCCGACGCCCTCGATATCGGCTTCAACTCGCGCTATCTGCTCGACATCGCCGCCCAAATCGAAGGCGAGGTCGCCGTGCTGCGCCTCGCCGACCCCGGCTCGCCGACGCTGGTGCAGGACAAGGACAACAAGGGCGCCCTCTACGTGCTGATGCCGATGCGGGTGTGACGGTTTCGCGCAGAACGGACGCTGGCCTTCCTCTCCCCTTGTGGGAGAGGGTGGCGCCCGACAAGAATGCAGCTGTCATACTCGCGAAGGCGGGTATCCAGTAATCGCCGGCGCCAGCGAGGAAATCGAGTGGCTCGGCGTACTGGATCATCCGCTCTCGCGGATGATGACGACAGAGGTTGCCGCTACTTTTCCGACCCTCGGCAATGACAGCTTGGCATGACCCCTCCCGTATCCATCGCCTCTCCCTCACGCACTTTCGCAATTATCGCGCGGCGAGCATGCAGGCGCGGGGTGATGTCGTGGTGCTGGTGGGGCCGAACGGCGCCGGCAAGACCAATTGCCTGGAGGCGATCTCGTTTCTGTCACCGGGGCGCGGCCTGCGGCGCGCGACGCTGGAGGATGTCGCGGACAACCAGGGCGACGGCTCCTGGGCGGTATCGGCCGAGGTCGAGGGCGCGCTTGGGCTCGCCACGCTCGGCACCGGTATCGATGCGCCTGCCGCGGAAGCAGCGTCAACCAGCCGGCGCTGCCGGATCGACCGCGAGCCCGTGAGCTCGGCAACCGCCTTTGGCGATCATTTGCGCATGGTGTGGCTGACGCCCGCAATGGACGGGCTGTTTCTCGGCGCAGCTTCCGAGCGGCGGCGCTTCTTCGACCGGCTGGTGCTGGCGATCGACAGCGAGCATTCCAGCCGGGTCTCGGCGCTGGAACGCTCGTTGCGCTCGCGCAACCGCTTGCTCGAAGTGCGCAACTATGACGACCATTGGTGCGACGCGATCGAGCGCGAAACCGCCGAGCTTGCGGTCGCGGTCGCCGCCACTCGCGGCCAAACGGTGACGCGGCTGGCGACGATGCTGCGCGAACGTGGGCAAGCTTCGGCCTTTCCGTCGGCACAGATCATGCTCGACGGCTGGATGGAGAACGCGCTGGTGAACGAGTCCGCGACCGCAGTCGAGGATCGCTACCGCGAGATCCTGCGCGCCAGCCGCGCCCGCGACGCCGCGGCCGGCCGCACGCTCGACGGTCCCCACCTCACCGATCTGCAGGTGGTCTATGCGCCCAAAAACATGCCGGCCCGCGACGCCTCCACCGGCGAGCAAAAGGCGCTTCTGATCGGGCTGGTGCTGGCCCATGCCACGCTGGTTGCCGAGATGACCGGCATCGTGCCGCTGCTGCTGCTCGATGAGGTCGTCGCGCATCTCGATCCCGTCAGGCGCAAGGCGCTGTTCGATGAACTCGCAAAGCTCGGCGCACAGGTCTGGATGACCGGCGCCGATCCGGCCGCCTTCGTCGACATTGGTGCCGCCGGCGAGATTTTCGACGTGGAGTCCGGCCAGGTGAGTCGCCGCGCTTGAACGCGGCGGATAGGGCCGGTTTTGAACCTGATCCCGCGCTGGCGCGACTAGCTTACGGAAACGGCGTCAGCGACGCCGCGGCCATTGCAGTCCTGCGGCGAGTACGCCGGCAAATCCCGGAGACGAAAATGCCTGAGATCGCGCGCGGGATCGTCCCGGCCGGAAAACGCCTGCTGCCGCTGATCTTGCTGCTCGCGGTCGGCGCGCCGCTTGCGGCGAAAGCCGACAAAGGCATCGTGGACGTCCGCGCGCTGCCGCGTCTGGAAGGCGCCGTCGAAGATTCCTCGCGCACACAATCCTACAGCATGAGCTACAGCGCTCCGACCGTGGTCCCGGTGACGTCAGCAGCCACCAAAAAGCTGCTCGTCGCCGATGGCTGGGTGCAATTCCTGCGACCACTCGATGAGAAGAGCAGCCTGCTTACCTTCAAGAAAGCCCAGCAGGGGCTGAACGTTCATTTCACGCAGGGCCTCGGCCGGCCCGATCAATCGGTGGTGTACTACACTGCCGAGCGGATCACCTCCAACGTGCCGTTCCCACCTGATGCGACCGAAATCGTGTTCGATCAGCACCGGCCGTATCTCGGCTGCATAGCGCCTCTCGCGTTCGACGCAACGCTCGTTTTCTTCGCAACGAGCTGGCCGCGATCGGCTGGAAACCGCTCACCGCCGCCGACGCAGCCGCGCGCTGGCCGAACGCCGAATTCAGCGAGACAGTCCCAAACGGCGTCCGCACCTATTACAGCCATGACGATGGCGATGGCTTCTACCGGCAGCGGCCGATCATGCTGACACTGCTGCGCCGCGATGACGGCAGGACTGGCGTGGAAATCCGGGTTGCGCCATTCGCCTTGCCGCAGCCTCTCGATGCCGATTCCGAGATGGCCGGCCTGCCGCGGCCGAAGCCGACCAAGACCGCGAAGAGTTTGGGCGGCTCCGATTCCGTCCGCCGCGAGATCGAGGTCGCAGTCATCGCCGAGCTTCCCGCAACGCTCGCTTTCTATCGCCGCGAACTCGCAAGCCGCAACTGGACCGAGGAGCAAAACGGCGCAGTCGTCACGCCTGACAATGTCGCCCTGAAATTCTCGTCCGCCGAACAGACCGCAACGCTGAAGCTCAGCCGCAAATACGATCTGACCGTCGTCAGTCTCGTCACGCAGATGAGCGAAGCGGCGCTGGCCGCGCGCGCCAGAGCGAAGAAGGAGGCCGACGCAAAATTCATGAGCGACGCCGCAGCGATGGCAAAGCAGGTGATCGCCGCCGACGAGGCGCGACGGGTCGCGCAGGCCGCCAATCTCTCGGATGCGCCGCTGCTCGCGTTGGCCGACAGCGCAACCCCGGTGCCGCTGCCGGAGAATGCGGAAAACGTAAAGTTCGACGGCGCCGACGGCCGGCTCGGATTCGATTCCGTCTCCAGCGTGAAGGCGATCGCCGCATTCTATCGTGGCGCGCTGAAGTCGCAGGGCTGGAAGGAGCGGCCTTCGGTGATCAATCAGGCCAGCATGGTCATGATGGACTTTTCCAAAGGCGGCAAGGCGTTCTCGCTCACCGCCATGCAGATGGGGCCCAAAGTCAAGGTCAGCGCGGATGGTACCGGCCTGGTAATGGCAAACCAAAAAATGGCTGCCAAGGCTGACGGATCGGGCGCTCAAGCCTCCAATGAAGCGGAGACCAAGGCCGCCGACGAGGTTCTTGAAGCCGAGCCCGATTCACCGTTGCCGGTGCCGAGAAAACGCACCATGCGCTCGATCGGAACCGGAAAGATGCCCGGCAGCGACGCACCGTTCCGCAGGGAGCTCGAGGCCAGCGTTCCCGCCACGCTCAATTCGGTGCTGGTCTTCTACCGCAGCGAACTTCGCAACCGCGGCTGGCAGGAGACGGCGCAAGGCGCCATCGTAAGACCTGACCAAGTGCAGCTGGCGTTTACCTCCCCCGATGGACCGGCGACGCTGAAACTCGGCCGCAGCAAGGGCGAGACCTCGATCAATCTCGCCCAGAAATATCCGGCCGCAGCCGCCAAGGCCGACGTCGTACCGAAGCCCGGCCAGTCCAAACTGATGTTCGGCAATATCGGCAAGAGCGACGCCACGGTTTCGATCAACAGGCAGACGATCAAGATCGCGGCGGGCGCCGGCGGACCGCAATCGCCAAGGCCTCCGATGATCGATCTGCCGCCGGGCAAGTACCAGTATGCGCTGAAAATCGCGGGCGGGCCGGCGCGCAGCAACCAGATCGAGATCGGCGCCGGCGATACCTGGGGCGTGATGATCGGGCCTGGCGGCGATGTGCTGCCGTTGCAGATGTATTGAGCGCGTGCCCTATCTCGGCTTGCCCGCAGGCGCCGCGCCGGCGAGCAAGCGGTCGATGATGGATGCGATCAGAAACACCGATCCCTTTTCAGTGACGTGCACCTGATCACTGACGGTGATGTCCGTCGCCGCATCGCCAATGCGGGTCAGGCAACCCTGCGCATTGCAAAACACGTCCGACGCCGAGATGAATTCCGCGCCCAGCGGCTCGAGCCTGGCGCGCATCACGGCATCGTAGGCGGTGGGTGGTGCGGCATTGGGCGAACGCTGCGGGATCAGCGCGCGATGAAGGATGAAATACCTGAGCACCTCGGACGGAAGCCCGCGCCGCCACGTCGGTACGCCGCCGAGAACAACGACACGCGCGTTCGTTTCCTTCTTTAGCGCGACCACGGTCTCAGCCACATTGTCGAGATGTTTTTCCCAGGTTCCGTGCAGCAAGACGACATCCGGCTTGATCTGCCGGACGAGCGAAAAAACCTTGTCGTTCATCGCGCGGCAGCCAGGCGCGCTGTCGGCGTTCAATGCCGGAATGCAGGAACTGGAGGTCAACTGCGCAATGCCGAAGTTTCGCGTCTCCTGAGCCTTGCGCAGGCCGGGCAGCAGCGCCCCTGCGGTCGAGTCGCCCCATATCAGAACCAGCGGGCGCCGATCGCGATCGACGCAAGTGTCGGCAAACGTTGTTTCGTTGCTGAGATCGAGCAGGCATTCATGAAACCGCCACTTGAAGCTCTCCGTCGGCACGCTGGCCATCGCGCGGATTTCCGGCGGCAGCCGGAAGTCGAAGCCGCGCCCCCAAATGACGGCAACCCCTGCGACCGCGATCATCGCCATGCCGGCCCCGAGGCCGTACATCTTGCGCCGGCTCGGGAGGCCGAAACGGAACGGTATCTCGACAAACCGATAGGTCGCCCACGCCAAGAGCGCGCTCGCGAGCAATATCAATTCGCGTTCCGGCAGCGTCAGCGGACCGAATTTGATAATTCCACCAAACACCAATAGCGGCCAGTGCCAGAGATAGAGCGGGTAACTGATCAGCCCGATCCACACCAGCGGCGGGCTTGCCAGCACGACGCGGTTCACCCACGCCGCCGGCGCCGATAGCAGAAGCGCGCTGCCGGCGACCGGCAGCACCGCCCACCAGCCCGGAAAGGCACTGTGGCTGTCGAGCATGACGACCGCCACAGCGATCAGCGCCACGCCGATCCAGGCGCGCCGGCTGCTCGCCGCGCTGGAATGATTGACGTTGATCCAGCCGCAGGCGAGCACCGCACCGGTCAGCAGTTCAAATGCGCGCGTGAACGGCAGATAGAAGGTCGCGATTGGATTAGAGCCGATCAATGCCACGTTGAGCAGGAAAGAGGCGATGCCGAGCATCGCAGCCATTGCCATAATGCTCATTCGCAGCCGGGCTGCGAGCATCAACAGCAGCGGCCAGAACAGATAGAACTGTTCCTCGATGCCGAGCGACCATAGATGCAGCAAAGGCTTTTTGGCGGACTCGACGTCGAAGTAGCCGGACTGCAGCAGCAGTGCGATATTGGCCAAGAACGCCGCGCTGGCGAAACTGTCGCTGCCGAGCCGTGCAAAGGCCTGTGGCAACATCCAGAACCAGCCCAGCATCAACGTCGCAGAGAGCACCACGATCAGCGCCGGGAAGATGCGCCGGATCCGCCGGTTGTAGAATTCGACCAGGCTGAAGCGGCCGAGTTCCAGTTCGCGCGTGATGATGCCTGTGATCAGGAAGCCCGAAATCACGAAGAACACGTCGACACCGATGAAGCCTCCCGGCATGGCATCCGGGAACGCATGGAAATTCAGCACCAGCATCACGGCGATGGCCCGCAGGCCGTCGACATCGGGCCGATACTTTGTGAAGGCTGGGACAATGGAGGGCTAACCCGGGATCGCTGCGGACGGCGGACAACCACTACAAGCTGCCGCGCCGCCTTTCTCTAGCAGGTCCGCGGCGACCTGCCATTTCCCAGCGCGACGGCGGCCAAAAATCCGGCGGTCGAGGGCGCAGAATCAGCCGCCGAATCGCGCATTTCGAGACCGTCAGAATCGGCCCTCGGAGACCTTGAAAAACGTTAAAAAATTGCCATTTAATCAATGACTTGTTGAGAGAGAGATTGCGCTAGGCGCGATGCCTCTTTCATGGCACAAATAGATCAATCAGCGCCTCATATTGCGCAGCTGATTCGGGACACCCTCGAAGGCTTCACATGACAGAACCTGCCCGGCAGACACCTGCCGATACTGAGCATCCCATTCCGGTCGAATATGGCGCGGAATCGATCCGGGTGCTGAAGGGGCTCGACGCCGTGCGCAAGCGGCCGGGCATGTATATCGGCGACACCGATGACGGTTCCGGCCTGCACCACATGGTCTACGAGGTCGTCGACAATGCCATCGACGAGGCTCTCGCGGGTCACGCCACCGCCGTGGAAGTCATCCTCAATGCCGACGGCTCGGTGACGGTGCGCGACGACGGCCGCGGCATTCCGGTCGACATTCATAAGGGCGAAGGCATCTCCGCGGCCGAGGTCATCATGACCCAGCTCCACGCCGGCGGAAAGTTCGACCAGAATTCCTACAAGGTCTCCGGTGGCCTGCACGGCGTCGGCGTCTCCGTCGTCAACGCGCTGTCCAGCAAGCTGCAGCTTCGCGTCTGGCGCGATGGCAAGGAGCACTACATCGAGTTCGCCCATGGCGATGCGGTCGCCCCGCTCAAGGTCGTCGGGGACGCCAACGGCAAGCGCGGCACCGAGGTGACGTTCCTTGCTTCCACCGCGACTTTCACCAACGTCGAATATGATTTCCCGACGCTGGAGCATCGCTTGCGCGAGCTCGCGTTCCTGAATTCCGGCGTCAATATCGTGCTGTCGGACATGCGCCACGCGGTCGAGAAGCGCGAGGCGATGCGTTACGACGGCGGCGTCGAGGAATTCGTCAAATATCTCGACCGCAACAAGAAGGCGATGGTGCCTGCCCCGATCATGGTTCGGGCGGAGCTCAACGACATCGGCGTCGAGGCCGCCTTGTGGTGGAACGACAGCTACCATGAGAACGTGCTGTGCTTCACCAACAACATCCCGCAGCGCGACGGCGGCACCCATCTTGCGGGCTTCCGCGGCGCGCTGACGCGCCAGGTCAACGGCTATGCCGAGGCCAATGCAAAAGGGAGAAGATCGCGCTCACCGGCGACGATTGCCGCGAAGGCCTCACCGCCGTGCTGTCGGTGAAAGTGCCCGACCCGAAATTCTCCTCGCAGACCAAGGATAAGCTGGTTTCCTCGGAAGTGCGCCCAGTGGTCGAGAACGTGCTGAACGAGGCGCTGGCGGCGTGGTTCGAGGAGCATCCCGCCGAAGCCAAAGTCATTGTCGGCAAGGTGATCCAGGCGGCGGCGGCACGCGAAGCCGCCCGCAAGGCGCGCGAGCTGACCCGCAAAAGTCCGCTCAGCATTTCGTCGCTGCCCGGCAAGCTCGCCGACTGCCAGGAGAAAGACCCGGCCAAGTCCGAACTGTTCATCGTCGAGGGCGACTCGGCAGGCGGCAGCGCCAAGCAGGGCCGCAACCGTGAATTCCAGGCCGTGCTGCCGCTGCGCGGCAAGATCCTCAACGTCGAGCGCGTCCGCACCGACAAGATGCTGTCCTCCGAGCAGATCGGCACGCTCATTACAGCGCTTGGCACCGGCATCAGCGACGATTTCTCGGCTGACAAGCTGCGCTACCACAAGATCATCGTGATGACGGACGCCGATGTCGACGGCGCCCATATCCGCACGCTGCTGCTCACCTTCTTTTACCGGCAGATGCGCGAATTGATCGACCGCGGCCACCTCTATATCGCGCAGCCGCCGCTCTACAAGGTGACGCGCGGCAAGTCCGAGCAGTATTTGAAGGACGAGCGCGCGCTGGAAGATTACCTGATCGCCACCGGCCTCGACGACTGTGTCTTCAAGCCGGCGACGGGATCGGATCGCGCCGGCCGCGACCTGCTGTCGCTGGTGGAGGACGCACGCGTCATCCGCGGCATCCTGAACAATCTGCACAGCCGCTATAACCGCAAGGTGGTCGAGCAGGCGGCGATTGCCGGCGTCCTGAGCCCGAAGATCACCAGCGACATCGCGACCGCCAATGCCGCCGCCGACTACATCGCCAGGCGCCTCGATGCGCTGGCCGACGAGGTCGAGCGCGGCTGGATCGGCCGTTTCACCGAAGGCGAAGGATTCTTCTTCGAGCGCACCATCCGCGGCGTCAAGGACGTCGCCATCATCGACGACGCCCTGCTCGGCTCAGCGGACGCGCGCAAGCTCGACGACTATGCCGTCAGACTCCAGGAGGCCTATCCGAAGCCTGGCGTGTTGCGCCGCAAGGATACGGAGACCGCGATCCACGGGCCGGTCGGCCTGTTCGAGGCGGTGACTGACGCCGGCCGCAAGGGCGTGGCGCTGCAGCGCTACAAAGGCCTTGGCGAAATGAACCCCGGCCAGCTCTGGGAAACCACGCTCGACGCCAACGAACGCTCGCTGCTGCAGGTGAAGATCAAGGAGGTCGACGAAGCCGACGACATCTTCACCAAGCTGATGGGTGACGTGGTCGAGCCGCGCCGCGAATTCATCCAGGATAATTCGCTCAGCGCCAATGTCGACGTGTGAGGCAGGACGCGCCCGTGTCGCCCATTCAATACATCGTTGAAGGCGGCCACCGGCTCGCGGGGACGATCGAGCCGTCCGGCAACAAGAACGCCGCGCTGCCGATCATCGCCGCCGCCCTGCTCACCGAGCATCCGGTCACGCTGGAAAACGTGCCGCGCATCCGCGACACCGAGACGCTGGTCGAACTGATCCGCTCGGTCGGCGCTTCGGCCGAGTGGAAAGAGCGCAATACACTTGCGATCCACGCCAAGGACGTCCGTTCCGCCGACCTCGATCCTGAACTCTGCGCGCGGATCCGCGCCTCGATCCTGCTGGCCGGGCCGCTGCTGGCCCGCTGCGGCGAGGTGGCGCTGCCGCCGCCCGGCGGCGATGTCATCGGCCGCCGTCGCCTCGACACGCATTTCCTCGCCTTCGAGCAGTTGGGCGCCACCGTCACCGCAACGCACCGGCTGGAGTTCCGCGCGACCAGGTTGCAGGGCGCCGACGTGTTTCTCGACGAGCCCAGCGTCACCGCCACCGAAAACGCGCTGGTCGCGGCGGTCGCCGCCCATGGCACCACTTATCTGCGCAACGCCGCCTCCGAGCCTCATGTGCAGGACCTCGCGCATTTCCTGGTCGCGCTCGGCGCGAAGATCGAGGGCATCGGCACCAATACCGTCATCGTGCACGGCCCGGCGACGCTTGGCGGCACGAGCTATTCGATCCAGCCCGACCATATCGAGGTCGGCTCCCTGATCGGGCTCGCCGCGGTGACCTGTTCGTCGCTGCGCATCGCGAAGGCCGGCGTCGAGCATCTTCGCTCGATCCGGATGGGCTTCGAACGGCTCGGCATCGTCTGCGGCGTCGAGGGCGACGACCTCGTGGTGCCCTCAGGTCAGACCATGAAGATCCACGACGATTTCGGCGGCCACGTGCCGAAGCTGGAGGACCAGCCGTGGCCTGCTTTCCCGGCTGACCTGATGTCGATTGCGATCGTCACCGCGACGCAATGTGACGGCGTGATCCTGATGTTCGAAAAAATGTTCGAGTCGCGAATGTTCTTCGTCGACAAGCTGATCTCGATGGGCGCCCGCATCGTGCTGTGCGATCCGCATCGCGCGATCGTGGCGGGCCCGAGCCGGCTGCGCGGCGCGCCAATGACCTCCCCCGACATCCGCGCCGGCATGGCCATGCTGCTGGCGGCGGTGGCTGCCGAAGGCACCAGCACAATCAACAACGCCGACCAGATCGAGCGCGGCTATGAGCGCATCGAGGAACGGCTCAATGCGCTCGGCGCCAGGATTACGCGTGTGCCGGCGCGAGACGGCCGCTAGACCCTGCGCGCTGTCACTTTTCTGACCTTCGTCGGTGTTAGTCCGTTGCAATGCTCGAAAAAGTCGAAGCCACATCAGTCGCGCCGCCCGATTCCACAGTGGTGCGTGGACGTCATCTCGCGCTGGAACTCGCCGAAACGCTGAAGCTCGCGGTGCCGATCGCGCTGACCCAGCTCGGGCAGATCGCGATGATGACGACCGACATTGCCCTGATCGGCCGCCTCGGCACCGAGGCGATGGCGGCAGCCACGCTGGCGCATACGGTTTTCTTTGTCAGCTTCACCTTCGGCATGGGGCTGGTATCCGCGGTAGCACCCTTGGCGGCGCAGGCGTTCGGCGCGCGTGATCCGCATTTGATCCGGCGTTCGCTCCGCGTCGGCCTGTGGGCCGCACTGCTGATGTCGCTGCCGATGATGGCGCTGTCGTTCCGCGGCGAACCGATCCTGTTGATGCTGGGCCAGGCGCCGACGGCGGCGCGCCTCGCGCAGGAGTATCTGTTCGGGCTGACGTGGAGCATCCTGCCGGCGCTGTGGTTTCTGGCGATCCGCGGCTTCATGAGCGCGGTCAACCGGCCTGAGCCGATCCTGTGGATCACGCTGGCTGCGATCCCGGCCAATGCCTTGCTGGTCTATCTCTGTTGTATGGCGCGTTCGGCCTGCCGGAACTTGGCCTGTTCGGTGCGGGTCTGGCGACCTCCATCGTCAATCTCGGCACGTTCCTGGCGGGCTTGTGGTTTGCCGCCCGCCGCCGCCCGTTCCGGAAATATCACGTGCTCGGCCATATCTGGCGCGTCGACTGGCAATTGATGCGGCAACTCATCGTCATCGGCGCGCCGATCTCGCTCTCGTTCCTGCTCGAATACGGCCTGTTCGGCGCCGCCGGCCTTTTAATGGGCGTGATCAGCACCACGGCACTGGCGGCGCATCAGATTGCGCTGCAGGTCGCCGCTATCCTGTTCATGGTGCCGTTCGGCATCGGCATGGCCGCCACCGTGCGGGTCGGCCACGCCATCGGCCGCGGCGACGCGGGCGCGGTCCGGCGCGCCGGCTACGTCGCCACCTGGCTCGGCATCGTTCTCGTCGCGGTCCTGACGGTCGCCGTGATCGTCAGCCGCTTTGGCATTGCAGCGATTTTCCTGGGCGAAAGCACCGACGCGACAGCCGAACTCTCCGCAACGCTGCTACTGGTCGGCTCGACTTTCTTCATCGCCGATGCCATCCAGACCGTCGTCGCCGGCTCGTTGCGCGGCATGAACGACACGCGCGTGCCGCTGTTGTTCGCGATCCTCAGCTATTGGCTGATCGGTTTCGCCTGCGCCTGCTGGCTCGGCTTCCGGACACCATCAGGCGCCGTCGGCGTGTGGATCGGGCTGTCGATCGGGACCGCTGTCTATGCCGTGCTTCTGCTGTTGCGCTTCCGCCTGCTGGCGAACAAGCTCACGTTCCGATGAAAGTCCGCGAAGTCACGCCTGCCGTCGATGCCGATACGCTGCTGGCCGGCGCGCAGTTCGCCGACGCCTTTTGCATTGAGATCAGCGACCGTAATCTCGACGCCCGCCGCGCAGCGGAGCGGATGATGGCGCGGCAGCCGCGATGGGCCGAGGCGCTGTTGTCGCTGCGCAATTTGCTGGTCGCGCCGCTTGGACTGAAAACGTCAGGCGCGGGCTGGCCGCGCTCCGCGACATGATCGGAATATTTCCGGTCGTGAGCGAAACGCCGGATCGCCTCATTGCCGGCTTCAACGATCACCATCTGGATTTTCGCATCGTGGTGGATGTGACGGCGCCCGGCGGCGTCAGGCAGGTCACCGCGACGACGCTGGTCAAGACCCACAACCGGCTCGGGCGGACCTATCTCGCGATCATCCTGCCGTTTCATCGGCTGATCGTTCCGGCCCTGCTGCGGCAGGTTGCCGCCTGAGGCTGGATCGGATCGGACCGCCTGATCGTGGAAAGCAAGGGTCTGCCCCGCCGCAAGTGATGTTGACGGCGTGATGCTGCCGCCTTACCAAAATGGCCCAAGAGCACCCAATGACAGTCCTCGTCATTGCGAGAAGCAAAAGCGACGAAGCATTCCATCCTTCCCCGACGCGGCGCGATGGATTGCTTCGCAAGCGCTCGCAATGACAAAAAATGAGAGGCAACGCCGTGGCCAACGAAACCGCAACGCTTGCAGCCTATGTCGCCGACCTGAAATTCGAGCACATCCCGCCTGAGGTGCTGGAGCGCGCCAAGGTGCTGACGCTGGATTTCCTCGGCAGCACGATCCGGGCGCGGCGGGATGCGGAATCCACCCCTCGCTGCTTAGGATGTTGGAAGCGCTGGCGCTCGACGGCAAGGGCGAGGCCACCGTGTTCGGCGATGCAAAGACCTGGACGCCCGCGGTCGCGGCGCTGCTCAACGGTGCGCTCGGCCATTCCCTTGATTTCGATGATACCCACGCGGACTCCTCGCTGCATCCGAGCGCACCCGTGGTGCCGTCGGCCTTCGCGGTCGGCGAAATGGTCGGCGCATCCGGGCGCGACGTCCTGACCGCGATCGTGGCCGGCTATGAAGTGTGCTGCCGCCTCGGCAACGCGCTCGATCCGACCTCGCATTATGCGCGCGGCTTCCACCCGACCGCGACAGCGGGAACCTATGGCGCCGCGGCGGCGGCCGGAAAACTGTTCGGGCTGTCGAAGGACCAGCTCATATCCGCCTTCGGCGTTTCCGGCAAGCCAGGCCGCGGGCTCGCTGCAGTTTCTGGTCAATGGCGCCTGGAACAAGCGCTATCAGGTCGGCGCCGCCGCGATGAACGGCGTCATATCAGCCACGCTGGCGCGCAACAATTTTGTCGGCTCGACCGAATCGGTCGAGGGCAAGCATGGTCTCCTGGTCGGCTACAGCGACGACGCCCATCCCGACAAGGCTGTCGCAGGTCTCGGCAAGACCTATGAGACGCTGAAGATCGGCGTGAAGCCCTATCCGAGCTGCCGCTATACCCATGCGGCGCTGGATGCGCTGATCGCGATGCGGCGCGAGCACAATCTGACGCCGGACCAGATCAAGCGCGTCGAGATCGGTCTCCACCGCAACGGCATCACGCTGACCGGCGACGCCGCCACCAAGCGGCACCCGACCTCGATCGTCGGCGGACAATTCTCGATGTTCTTCACCGGTGCGCTGGCGCTCGATCAGGGCAGCTTCGGCTGGGACGACTACGACCGGCTCGGCGACGCGGCAGTGAATGCGCTCGCCGACAAGTTCGACGTGGTGCAGGACGACCGCCTCGAGCTCGGCCGTACCCATCCATTCGGCGCGCGCGTTTCCATCACCACCGACGACGGCGTGCATGAACGGCTGTATGCCGACCCGTCCGGCGAGCCGAATTCGTTTCCCGACGCACAGGCGATGCAGCAAAATTCCTCACGCTCGCCCGCCCCGTGCTGAACGGCCGCGCCGACCAGCTCGCTGACGCGATCTTGTCGCTCGAGAGATCTCGATCGCGTCGAGAAGGCCACGCAGTTGGGGCGGCAGTAGGTTAAGCCGGCGCCGCATCGGCGGTATCCCCTCTCCCCTTGTGGGAGAGGGTGGATCAATCGTGCGAAGCACGATTGAGACGGGTGAGGGTCTCTCTCCCGAATGACCTTCTCGCATTGGTATTCGCGGATCCAACCCTCATCCGGCGGACTACGTCCGCCACCTTCTCCCACAAGGGGAGAAGGAAGAGCTGCCGCATCGCGTTCAATTCGTTCCCGCAAACTTTCCCTTGCTTCCCGTCGCCCCAACGACGTCGCGCACGAGGTCGAACACGCCGTCGGCTTCCGGCGGCCAGTTCGGCGAACGGCCGAGGCGGACGATGACGAGCCGCTCCGAGGGCACGATGATCACATATTGCCCGATCGTGCCCTTGGCGAAGAACGCATCGCGCGGCCAGCCGCGTTCGGTGCGGTAGGTCGCGCCAAAACTGTCGCCGAGATTGGTCCAGAAGCCCGCGCCCTGGCCGACCCAGGCATTCGGCGTTGGCGTAGCGGAATATTTCACCCAGCCTTCGGGGAGGATGCGTTTGCCGCCGGCCGTACCGTCATTAAGATAGAGCTGGCCGAAGCGCGCCCAGTCGCGCGCGCTCGCCAGCAACTGGCTCGACCCTTCCGCATTCCCCGACGCGTCGAATTCGAGCGTCACGTTGCGCATGCCAAGCGGATCGAACAACTCCTGCCGCGCAAAGCGTATCATTTTGGATGCGCTGCCGCCGGTGGCCTGGCGGATCAGATTCTGCGAGGATGACGGTGTTGCCATCGTGATAGTTCCATGCTGCGCCCGGCACGCTTTCCAGCGGCATGCTCGTCGCATAGGCCGCCATATCCGGCTCCATGAACTTCATGCGGTTGACCGGCTCGAGCGCGGACGCCAGCGACGCCTGCAATGAACTGCCGAGCGCAAGGCCTGCGGTATGGCGCAACAGATGATCGAGCGTGATGGCGCGTCTGGCGTCGCCGGGGCCTTGCCACGCCGCGATGGACACAGGCTCTTGCAGCCTCAGCGCTCCTTGCGCACGAGGATCCCGGCCAGCGCCGAGATGATCGATTTGGTGGCGGAGAATCCGAGCAGTGGCGTATCGATGCCGATGCCGTCGGCATAGCGCTCAGCAACGACGCGCCCGTCCTTCATGACCACGATCGCCCGCGTGTGGCGCGGCGTCGATTTGTCCGGCTCGGCAAAGGCCCGGTCGAGCGCGGCAGCCAGTTGCGGCGTTTGCGGCGCGACAATGGACGGACCGGCGATGTCGGGCTGCAGCGCTGGCTTCGCATCGGGCGCCGGCAGCGAGACGTCGGCGACCGCCCCGCCGTGATCGAGATAGCAGCCGAGACCTTCGCCGCGATAGACGGCGTGGCTTCGGCCCAGGCCGAACAGCGTCACCGTGACGTCCCTGCGCGCTTGGTCGACGCGATAGTCCAGCGCCCAGGAGATCAGCCCGACGCCGGGCATCGCCGACGTGGTCTCGGCAAACACCCGCGCCGGGTCGAGGCCGGAGACGAAGGCCTCGGTGCAGACCACGTTGGCGACAAAGCCGGTCGCGACCTTTGGCACGGCGCGTGCGGCGGAGAGCGCGAGCGCGCTGAGAGCGGTTGACGCGGCAAGGATGAGGATGAGATTTCGTCTGGTCACAGGGCCTCCGGCATGACGCATCAGCGCGTGCCGGAGATGGTGGCGAAGCTGCCCGCTGGCCGCTCGCCGGATTTGGAAATCGCCTTGTCCGAAGCTGAAAACGCCTCGCCGATTCTAAAATAATAGAGTAGTTACAATGCCATGCCGATCAGGCCGCGCTGGCCTTGAGCCGGCGATATTCGGTCGGCGTGACGCCGGTGATGGCCTTGAAGGCGCGGTTGAAGGGCCCGAGCGATTGGAAGCCGGCATCCATCGCAATTGTAATGACGGGGACTTCCGTCTGGCTCGGATCAGCCAGCGCGGCCTTGGCCTCCGCAATCCGGTGCTCGTTCAGGAAGACATTGAAATTCCGGTAGCCGAGCCGCTGGTTGATCAGCCGCCGCAGCCGGTATTCGGGAATCCCGAGCTTGGTCGCCAGCGTGCCGATGGTAACGTTGTCTTGGCGATAGATGCGCTCGTCGCCCATCAGCCGCATCAAGGCATCGACCAGCTTTTGATCGACGGCGCTGGATCTCGACCACGGCCGCCGCGTTGCTTGCCTCGGCCTGAATCTCAGGCGCCGCCGGGAACAGGTCGGCACCATCGACGCGCATCATCGCAATCGAGATCGCTGTCACCACGGCGGCCAACGCCGCGGAATTGACGGTGTTCGCGATCTCAGCGGCGTCACTGCCGGACAACGATATCTGCAGCACTGCGTTGAGGCCGCCATACAGCGCGGCTGCGCTGACGATGAAGACGCGGACGCGACGCCGGCCCTCGACGAGATCCGACGACCAGGATGCGATGGTCTGTGCGACGGCCAGGACGATAAAGCCGAGCGCCAGCAGATTGACTGCGATAATGGACAGCCGCACACCGGATGCCGGCGCCAGCCACATGCAATTGACCAAGCTGAAAGCTGCGACTGCCGCCCAGATCAGCGCGTGCCACCATCGCAGCCTGAACGCCTCGTCGAATAGCGCCCGCGTGAACAGCCAGAACACCACGACATTGCCCGTCGACAGCGCGATTACAGGCGCATGCACTGCCGCGACCTGCGACGTCGCCCCGATCGACGCGGTCACGGCATGCGCCGCCGACCCCAGCGCGAAAGCCGCGGCCAGTCGACCGGCGAGCACCGTGCCGAAGCCGCGAGCCAGCGACGCCGCCAGCACCAGCAGCAGCGCCACGGTGGCGCCGCGCAAGGCGATGTCGATGGTGGAAAGCATCATCCGATCGGGTCCGTTGGCGCGGTCGTCCGCGCATCGTCAATCTAGTGCGAATCTTCTCGCCGTTCAATTTACGCGGACCGGCCGTTCCACGTCGCGCGCGACGTCACCCAGCGCTCATTGGCCTTGCCGAATAGATCGACTTCGCCATCCCGCCTCGCCCCCAGCCGTCGCGCGACGCTCTTGGACGGTTCGTTGCTGGCTTCGATGCAATGAATGATCTCACCGATCTCGAAGGTCGCGAACACCCAGTCGATCGACGCGCACGCCGCCTCCACCGCGTAACCCTTGCCGCGGTATGCGCGGTCGATGCCCCAGCCGACTTCAAAGCCCGGCCATCCCGGCGGGCACCACGGTCCGACCCGGCCGATATATCGGCGGCTCGATTTTTCCTCGACGGCGAACATGCCGAAGCCATGCAGCGCCCAATGCCCCGATATCACGGCGGCGTTGCGCCACCCGCCGATCTCGGTGGTGATGGCGATACCGTCCGGCGTGATGTAGCGCGCGGTGCCGGGATCGGACAGCATCGCCGTATTCGCGGCAATGTCGTCGCTGCGCCATGGCCGAAGGATCAGGCGCGCGGTCTCGACGATGGGACCATCCACTTTCAACAATCTGGCGCCGGGCTTGAGTGGAGGGATCATGGGTTTCCCTTGCCTTCTTGTCATGGCCGGGCTTGACCCGGCCATCCACGTCTTACCTGCTCCGGCATAAAAGACGTGGATGCCCGGCACAAGGCCGGGCATGACGAACCGATGCAGTTGATCGCAAGTGCCGGCAAAGTTTGGACGCAACTCGCCCACTTGCTGCTATGATCGCCGCAAACATCAAGGAGCCCCCATGAGTTGGCAACCGTCCAACGATCCCGTGCTCGGCGACCCCAAGACCTGCGATGCGCTCGATCTCATCATCGTGCCGCGCACCCGCGATCTCGGCGATGGATTCGCGGTGCGGCGCGCGCTGCCGCATGGCAAGCGGCAGATGGTCGGGCCCTTCATCTTCTTCGATCATTTCGGCCCGGTGCAGTTCATGGCCGGCAGGGGCATGGACGTGCGCCCGCATCCGCATATTGGCCTTGCCACCGTCACCTATCTGTTCGACGGCTCGATCATGCACCGCGACAGCGAGGGCAACATCCAGGAGATCCAGCCCGGCGCCATGAACCTGATGACGGCGGGGCGCGGCATCGCGCATTCCGAACGCACGCCCGATGTCCAGCGCCGCGACGGGCAGAAGATGCTGGGCCTGCAGAGCTGGATCGCGCTGCCGGCGGGGTCGGAAGAGATCGCGCCGTCGTTCCAGCACTACGCCGCCGAAGCGCTGCCGACCGTGAAGGAGAGTGGCTTCACCGCGCGCATCATCGCGGGCCACGGCTTCGGCATGAAATCGCCGGTCAGCATGGTGTCGCCATGGTTCTATACCGAAGTGACGGCGCAGCCCGGCACCAGCGTCCCGCTCGATCCCGACCATGAGGAGCGCGCGATCTATCTGGTCGAGGGCGAGGTCGAGATCGCTGGCGAGCGCTATGAGGGGCCGCGCCTGCTGATTTTCCGGCCCGGTGACCGCATCACGGTGAAAGCCGTGAAGCCGACGCGGATGATGTTTCTGGGCGGCGACGCGCTGGAGGGGCCGCGGCATATCTGGTGGAATTTCGTCTCTTCCAGCAGGGAGCGGATCGAGCAGGCCAAACAGGACTGGAAAACCGGTCGTTTTGCGGCTGTTCCGCAGGAACACGAGTTCATTCCGCTGCCGGAGTGAGCTATTGCTCCGTTTTCCATTTGCGCCCTAGCCTACGCGAGGCCGCATGCTCGAAAGCCTGACCGAATGAACGCGATGCTCGCCAGCGACTTGCCCCTGCCACGGATCGGCCGCGGCAAGGTGCGCGATATCTATGCCGTCGGCAACGACCGCGTGCTGCTGCTCACCACCGACCGCATCAGCGCGTTCGATGTCGTGATGGCCGAGACAATCCCGATGAAGGGCGCGGTGCTGACGCAGATCAGCGCGTGGTGGTTCCGCCAGCTCGAAGGCGTGGTGCCGCATCACATGATCAGCGCCGACGCCGACGAGATCATCCGCGAGGTGCCCGCACTGAAAAATCAGCGCGCCGATATTCTCGGGCGCGCGATGCTATGCAAGCGCACCACCGTCTTCCCAGTGGAATGCGTGATCCGCGGCTACATCTCGGGCTCGGCCTGGAAGGAATATGCCGCATCCGGCACGCTCGCCGGCGAGGAGCTGAAAGACGGTCTCGTCGAAAGCGAGAAGCTCGACGCGCCGATCTTCAGCCCGGCCACCAAGGCCGAGACCGGCCATGACGAAAACATCACGATTGCGCGGGTGCGCGAGATTTTGGGCGCCGACGTCGCCGAAAAACTCGAGAGCATGGCCCGCACGGTCTATAATTTCGGCGAACGGATCGCCCGTCACCAGGGCATCATCATCGCCGACACCAAATTCGAGTTCGGCCGCGCGGCGGACGGCCGCATCATTCTGATCGACGAGGTGATGACGCCGGACAGTTCGCGGTTCTGGGCCGCCGACGTCTACAAGCCCGGCCGGCCGCAGCCCTCCTTCGACAAGCAGCCGCTGCGCGACTATCTCGACGCCGAGCGCCGCGCCGGCCGCTGGAACGGCGACGCCCCGCCCCCACCGCTGCCTGACAGCGTGGTGGAAGCGACGAGCAAGCGGTATCTCGAAGCGTATCGGCGGGTGACGGGGAGTGAGCTATCGGTTTGATTCCGCCCAAAATGGCACAGAGGGAGCGCCCAATGACCGAGACCGATTCCGTGCTCGTCAAATGCGACGGCCCCGTCACCATCGTTTCCATCAACCGCCCGCATTGTCGCAACGCCGTGGACGGCGCGACGGCGCGCAAATTGTACGACGCCTTTCTTGCCTTCGATGCTGACGACACGGCGTCGGTTGCCGTGTTCACCGGCACCGGCGGCTATTTCTGCGCCGGCGCCGATCTCAAGGCGGTGGCGGCGGGCGATCCCAACAAGCGGCGCGAGCTCGGCGGGCATGATCTCGATCGCGCCGATGGGGCCGAGCCGGTTGCGGCTGTCAAAGCCGGTGATCGCGGCGGTCGAAGGCTTTGCGGTCGCCGGCGGCATGGAGCTGGCGCTGTGGGCTGATATGCGCGTGGTCGCGGAGGACGCCACCTTCGGCGTCTTCTGCCGCCGCTTCGGCGTGCCCTTGATCGATCTCGGCACCATCCGCCTGCCGCGGCTGATCGGCCATTCCCAGGCGATCGACCTGATCCTCACTGGCCGCCCGGTCGGCGCGCAGGAGGCGCTGCGCATGGGCCTCGCCAATCGCGTCGTCGGCCGCGGCGAGGCCACCGCGCAGGCGATCGCGCTGGCGCGGGAGATTGCGCGCTTCCCGCAAAAATGCCTGCGTGCCGATCGGCTGTCGGCGCTGCGGCAATGGGACCTTTCGGAGGAGGAAGCGATCGCCAACGAGATGCGCGGCGGGCTGGAGGTGATCGCCTCGGGCGAAACGCTGTCGGGCGCAACGCGCTTCGCCTCCGGCATGGGCCGGCATGGCGCGTTCGGCGGCGAGGCGGGAACCGACTGACGCCGCGCAGCCATGTGCCTCCTTTGAGAGCCCGACTGTCATAAAATTGTTGTTGTCGGCCCACGCCGCCCTCGGCTACGACTAACGTGCTGAATTTTGGGGCTTTTTTCGCGTGATTAGTCGATCAATTTATTTCGGCCCGCGGGCAAGGCGGGCCGTCAATGATGTTCTTGGCGGGAGCGCGGCGAGCGTCCTCGGCATTACATTCGGCCTGTCCTATGCGTTGCTGATCTTCGCGGGGCCGCTGTCGCCCTATTTGTCCTATGGTATCGCGGCAACCTTCATCAGCTCGGCCGTGATTGCGAGCACCATCGCGCTTGGCAGCTCCCTGTCATTTGCGGTCGCCGGCCCCGACAGCTCCACCGCGGCAGTGACTGGAATTCTGGCCGCATCGCTGGTCGAACGCATCATCGCAGCCGATCCGTCGGCGCCGCTGCTCACGCCTGTTCTGATCACGCTCGGCCTCTCGACCATCGTCACCGGCATGGTGCTGTGCGGCCTGGGCCTGACCCGGATGGGCCGCGCCATCCGCTACGTGCCCTATCCCGTCATCGGCGGCTTCCTGGGCGCGACCGGGCTTCTGATCATGTTGGGTGCGATCCGCGTGATCACCGATCATCCGGTACAATTCAGCTCGCTGCCTCAGTTCGCCGATATCGTCACAATATCGGAACTCGCCGCAGCCTGCGCGATGGCGCTGGTGCTGTATTTGACCTGGCACCGTTCGCGCGGCCCGTTCGGCCTGCCGATCATCCTGATCGGCGGCGTGATCGTGGCGCATCTGGCCTTCTGGATCATCGGCATCTCGCCGGAACAGGCCCGCGCGACCGGCTGGACCTTCGGGCCTCCGCCGCCGTCGGCATTCATGCTGCCTTGGCACGCGGACGCGCTTGCACAGTATCCCTGGACCGCGGTACCGGACCTGCTCGGCAACCTGATTGCAGTGGTCTTCGTTACGGCGGCCAGCACGCTGTTCAACACCACCGGCGTCGAGGTCGCGGCGCATCGCGAAGCCAATCTGGAACGCGAACTCAACGTCACCGGCTTTGCCAATATCCTGGCCGGGGCGCTGGCCGGCTATGCCGGCTGCGTCTCGGTAAGCCGCACCATCCTGAATTTCAGCAGCGGCGGCAGGGGCCGGCTGTCCGGCCTGACGGCCGCGGCCGTCTCGCTGCTGATGCTGGCGATGGCGCCCGAGCTGCTCGGCTACATGCCGAAATTCGTGCTTGGCGGGCTCCTGCTCTATCTGGGCGCGGATCAACTGCACAAATGGATTATCGAGTCGCGCAAGCGCCTGACCAGGACCGAATACGCGTCGCTGCTGGTGATCATCGTCATCATCGTCCAATGGGGCTTCGTGCCGGGTATCCTGATCAGGAATCATCTTCGGCTGCGCGACCTTTGCGCTCAGCGCGGCGCGGATCGAGGCGATCAAGTTCAGCTTTGACGGATCGGAGTATCGCAGCTCGCTGGACCGCTCGCGCAACGACCAGAAAGTGTTGCTGGCCCATGGCGGCAAGATCCAGGGGCTGAACCTGCAGAGCTATCTGTTCTTCGGCTCCGCCAACCGGCTCTATCAGCACGTCAAGGCGCTGCTGCGGGAGCAGCCGGAGTGCCGTTATCTGCTGTTCGACTTCAAGCTCGTCACCGGCATCGATTCGTCGGCGGCGTACAGTTTTGCCCAGATCAAGCGCAGCGCGCACGATCTCGGCGTCCATCTGGTGTTGGTGCATCTGTCCGCCACCGCCGAGAAGGTGCTGCATTCGAGCGACTTCGTCACCGATGGCGTCACCATGATCGGCGAGCTCGACCATGCGCTGGAATGGTGTGAGAACGAGATCATCATGCAGCATCAGGGGCTCGCGCAGGAAGCGGCCAATCTGCACGAATGGTTCACCCAGATCCTCAACAGCGAGGATGACGCCGACGAACTGATCCGCCGATGCCAGCGCATTGAAGTCGATGCCGCCGAGATCATCGTGCGCGCCGGCGATGCCGCCGATTCCATGCATTTCATTCTCGACGGACGCGTCGGCATCATGGTGCCGGCCGGCGATGGCCGCACCACGCGGGTGCGCAGCCTCGGCCGCTATACCACGATCGGCGAGATGGGCCTCGTCTCGCACGCGCCGCGCAGCGCGACGATCCAGGCCGAGGTCGCCAGCGTGCTCTATGTGTTGAACACGCATCAATTCGAGGCGATCAAGACCGATGCGCCCGAGCTGAGCCAAAAGCTCCTGACTTACTTCGTGTCCGTAATGGCCGAGCGGCTCTCGTTCGCGAACCGCACCATCGCGGTACTGCGCAGGTAGTACGGGTGAAAGCTACACCCCGGCCATCATCACGTATTTGATCTCGACATATTCCTCCATGCCGTGATGCGAGCCTTCGCGGCCGAGGCCTGACTCCTTCACGCCGCCGAAGGGCGCGACTTCGGTCGTGATCAGGCCAGTGTTGACGCCGACCATGCCTGATTCCAGCGCTTCGGCGACGCGCCAGACGCGGCCGAGATCGCGGGAGTAGAAGTACGACGCGAGGCCGAACGGCGAGTTGTTGCACATCGCGATCACGTCGGCCTCGTCCTTGAAGCGGAACACCGGCGCCAGCGGGCCAAATGTTTCTTCGTGCGCGACGAGGGCGTCGGGCTTCACATTCGAAAGCACCGTCGGCTCGAAGAAGCTGCCGCCGAGCGAATGGCGTTTTCCGCCGGTGACGATTTTCGCGCCGCCCTTGACCGCATCCGCAATGTGCTTCTCGACCTTGTCGATCGCTGCCATGTTGATCAGCGGGCCCTGCGTCACGCCCGCTTCGGTGCCGTCGCCGATCTTCATCGCCGCGGCTTTCTTCGAAAGCTTTTCGACGAACTGGTCGTAGATCCCGTCCTGCGCATAGATGCGGTTGGCGCAGACGCAGGTCTGGCCCATGTTGCGGTACTTGGAGATCATGGCGCCCTCGACCGCCGCATCGATATCGGCGTCATCGAACACGATGAACGGCGCGTTGCCGCCGAGCTCGAGGCCGAGCTTCTTCACGCCGACGGCGGCCTGCTGATACAGGATCTTGCCGACCTCGGTCGAGCCGGTGAAGCCGATGAAGCGCACCGCGGGATGTTCGCACAGCACCTTGCCGATCGCGGACGAATTGCCGGTGAGGATGTTGAACACGCCCTTCGGCACGCCGGCCTTTTCGGCGAGCGCGACCAGCGCCAGCGCGGTCAGCGGCGTCTCGTTGGCGGGCTTGAGCACGACGGTGCAGCCCGCGGCGAGCGCCGGCGAGACTTTTCGGGTGATCATCGAGCACGGGAAGTTCCACGGCGTGATGGCGCCGCAGACGCCGATCGGCTGCTTGATCGCGAGCAGCCGCGCATCCGGCCGCTGGGTCGGGATGGTTTCGCCATAGACGCGGCGGGCTTCCTCAGCGAAGAATTCGACATAGGCGCCGCCGATATCGACCTCGCCGAGCGCTTCGGCCAGCGGCTTGCCCTGCTCGGAGGTCAGGATCAGCGCGAGGTCCTCGCGGTTGGCGATGATCAGATCGAACCATTTACGGAGGATATTGGAGCGCTGTTTGGCGGTGAGCTTGGCCCAGGCCGGGAATGCGCGCTCGGCGGCTTCGACGGCTTGCGTCGCTTCGGCGGTGCTCATGGCTGGCACCTTGCCAATTCGACGCCGTTCACCGGGTTGGTTACGGGGCGCGACGGCGTGCCGACCCAGGCGCCATCGATGTAGCAGCGGTCGCGCAGCAGCGAGGGGTCTTTCAGGCGGTCGTGCAGCGAGGGTTGGGCTTTCGAAGCGCGAGCGGCGACGGGCGGGTTCATGGCGTTACTCCTCGGATTTTCTTGAGAGATTGGTCCGAGTATAGGCCCGTATCGTCAGCAATGCACCGCCCGCTGAGGCAACCCTGCGTCAACCAATCTTGAGGTCACGCCGCGCCGCTCATATAGGTTTCGCGGCGGCCGACCATGCGTTGCGCGGCCGCCTTGGCGTCCGCCTTCGAGGAGGTCGCGCAGGTCCGGTATTCGAGATCGGGCAGCTTGGCGGGTTCGCGGCGGCCGAACCAGGATTTGGACCCGACCGAAAGCTGCGCCAGCGCCTGGGCGACGTTATCGACCGCCTCGAAGGAATGCAGCGCGCCGGTGCCGGCGTAGCGGACTTCGTAAATGCCAGGCGTGATCGGCGCCTCGATGTTCTCGCCCCGCCCGGCACGGGGATACCGCTTCCATTCGCTCCAGGTCGAAATCATTTGCGTACCTTCAAAACGTTCGGAAATGAGACAATTTTCGTCAATTGAGCCAGCCGACGCGCTGGCGTTTGTGCTGGAATCTGAACGCTTTACTGCAAAAACTCGGCGGCGGGAATCGTGGCGAAATCACGTTATCGTGGATGCAGAGCAGGGTCACCGCCGTTGCACTTCGTCCACCGGGAATTGCGGCGAGGTGTTGCAGTTTTGTTTCGGATCGCCCCACGCACCTTGCCCACACAGCTCCAAGGCCCCTTTGACCATCACGAGATCGCGACATCCGCGGAGGCTGAGCGCGGACGCTTGCGGGATAAGGCGGCCGGGAGGAAGATCGTTCCACTTCCATAAAAATCAAAGCGGGAGGTGACCCATGCAAAGCAAAGCTGAGATCGACCAGATTCTGCGTCAGAAATGCGAGGCCAACGAGATTCCCGGCGTGGTCGCAATGGCGGCGACCGGCAGCGAAGTGATCTACCAGGGCGCGTTCGGCAAGCGCGACCTCGGCAAGGATGACGCCATGACCGCCGACAGCGTGTTCTGGATCGCCTCCATGACCAAGGCGATTACGACGGCGGCCGGCATGCAACTTGTCGAACAGGGCAAGCTCTCCCTCGACGAGCCGATCGGCAAGCTGCTGCCCGATCTGGCCAACCCGCAGGTGCTGGAAGGTTTTGACGCCAGCGGCGAGCCGAAGCTGCGCCCGGCCACGAAGCCGATCACGCTGCGCCATCTCATGACCCATACCGCCGGCTTCTGCTACGACATGTGGAACGGCGACATCGGAAAATACATGGAGAAGACCGCCACGCCCGGTATCATCTCCTGCCTGAACGCCGCGCTGACGACCCCGCTCGCGAGCGACCCCGGCACGCGCTGGGAGTACGGCATCAACATCGATTTTGTCGGCAAGGCTATTGAAGCTGTCAGCGGCAAGCGGCTCGATGTGTATCTGCGCGAGAACATGTTCGCGCCGCTCGGCATGAACGACACCGCCTTCAAGATCACGGACTCGATGCGCCAGCGGCTGGTCGGCATGCATGCGCGCGGCGCGGATGGCGCGCTGGCGCCGATCCCGTTCGAGCTCGAACAGGCGCCGGAATTTCATATGGGCGGCGGCGGCCTTTACGGCACGGCGGCCGATTACATCACGTTCACCCAGATGATCCTCAACAATGGCCGCGGCAACGGCAACCAGGTGCTGAAGCCGGAGACGGTCGCGCTGATGAGCCAGAACCACATCGGCGATCTCACCATGGGCAAGATGGTGACGGTGGCGCCGATCTACACCAACGATGTCGATCTCTATCCCGACATGGTGAAGAAGTGGGGCTTGAGCTTCCTGATCAACACCGCCAGGACCCCGGAAGGCCGCAGCGCCGGCAGCCTCGCCTGGGCCGGCCTCGCCAACACCTATTTCTGGATCGACCCGGCGCGCAACGTCGCCGGCGTGATCCTGATGCAGCTGTTGCCATTCGCCGACGCCAAGGCGCTGGAAGCCTTTGCGGGGTTTGAGAGCGGGATTTATGCCGGGCTCGATGCCGGGCAGAAGGCGGCGTAGCTTACCACAGCATCTCCGTTCCCTCCCCTTGCGGGGAGGGAACGGCTGATATCGCGGCGCACTTCTTCTTCGATACTTGTAGATCCTATTTTTGGAGAAGCCGATTTGACCGACACCACCAACAGCTACGTCTGCGGCATCGCCGACGCGCCACTCTTGGGCGACACCATCGGCGCCAGCCTCGATCGCGCAGCCCAGCGCTGGGGCAATCGCGAGGCGCTGGTTTCGCCAAGCCACGGCGTACGCTGGACCTGGCACGAATTTGCCGAACACGTCGACGCACTGGCGGCGGGCTTTCTCGCGCTCGGCCTCGAACGCGGCGCGCGGATCGGGGTGTGGTCGCTCAATCGCCCGGAGTGGCCGCTGACGCAATTCGCCGCCGCGAAAGCAGGACTCATTCTCGTCACCATCAATCCCGCCTACCGCCTGAGCGAACTCGAATTCGCGCTGACAAAGGTCGGCTGCGCCGCGATCGTCACCGCGACCGCGTTCAAAACCTCCAACTACATGGAGATGCTCAATACGCTGCTGCCGGAGCTTGCGGCCTCCCAGCCGGGCGAATTGCAGGCGGCGCGGCTGCCGAACCTGCGCGCGGTGATCCAGATCGGCGGCCCCAAATGTCCGGGCACCCTCGCCTTCGAGGACGTGGCGAAAAGGGGTGGCGCGCGGCACCGCGAGCAGCTTGCCGAGCTGGCCAGGACGCTGCAATTCGACGATGCGGTCAATATCCAGTTCACCAGCGGCACCACGGGTTCGCCGAAGGGCGTGACGCTGACGCATCACAACATCCTCAACAACGGTTATTTCGTCGGCCGCGCGATGCGGCTGACGGAACAGGACCGCATCTGCATCCCCGTGCCGCTCTACCACTGCTTTGGCATGGTGATGGGCAACCTCGCTTCCGTCACGCTCGGCGCGACCATGGTCTATCCCGGCGAAGGCTTCGATCCGCTGGCGACGCTGCAGACCATCGAAAAGGAGAAATGCACCGCGCTCTACGGCGTGCCGACCATGTTCATCGCCGAACTCGATCATCCGGAATTTTCGCGCTTCAATCTGAAATCGCTGCGCACCGGCATCATGGCCGGCGCGCCCTGCCCGATCGAGGTGATGAAGCGCGTCAACAACGAGATGAACATGGGCGAGGTGACGATCGCCTATGGCATGACCGAAACCTCGCCGGTGAGTTTTCAGAGCTCGACCGACGATCCGCTGGAGCGGCGCGTCTCGACCGTCGGGCGCATCCATCCGCATGTCGAGGTCAAGGTCGTCAATCTCGAGGGGCGCGTGGTCCCGCGCGGCGAGCGCGGCGAACTCTGCACCCGCGGCTACAGCGTGATGCTGGGCTATTGGGACGAACCCGAAAAGACCCGCGACGTGCTCGACGCGCAGGGGTGGATGCACACCGGCGACATCGCCATCATCGACGCCGAGGGCTATTGCAACATCGTCGGCCGCATCAAGGATATGGTGATCCGCGGCGGCGAAAACCTGTATCCGCGCGAGATTGAGGAATTCCTCTATCGCCACCCCAAAATCCAGGACGTGCAGATTTTCGGCGTTGCGGATGATCGCTACGGCGAAGAACTCTGTGCCTGGATCCGCACCCGGCCCGGCGAGACGCTCACTGCCGAGGACGTCCGCGCCTTCTGCCAGGGCCAGATCGCCCACAACAAGATCCCGCGCTATGTCGAGTTCGTCGACGAATTTCCGATGACGGTGACGGGCAAGATCCAGAAGTTTTTGATGCGGGAAGCGGTGGAAGCGAAGCTGGGGCTGAAGGCGGCGAAGACGGCGTGAAGGGGAAGGAGGCGGCGCCGGGGCGGGATGGGTAACGACACGGTATCCTACGCGGCGCAGCGCCTGCCGCGGGCGTCACCAAAAAAGGACGAAAACAACCCCATGCAAAGTAGGATTTGCGGCTCGCAACACCTACCCTGATACCCCAGCGTTAGCGAGAGAGACAGGTGCGAGCCGCACCGACATCGCTCAAACCGGCCCTTCGCCCAATGCTTTGGCTACATTGCGAAATCGATCGAGCGCCGTCTGCAAACTTTCCACGATCTCGGCTGCGACCTCGTCCGGCGGCGGTAGCAGATCGGGGTCGTCGAGCGCGTTATCCTTGAGCCAGAAAATGTCGAGATTGACCTTGTCGCGCGCCAGCAAGGTTTCGAGCGGGAAGCGTTTGAACTTCTCGGCCTCTACGCGTTTGGCACGGCGGCCGGACTGATAGCAGGCGATGAAATCGTCGAGATCGGCGCGCACCATTGGCCGCTCTTTCAGCGTGAAGCGCTGATTGGTGCGGAGGTCGTAGATCCAGAGATCCTTTGTTGCGGATTCTTCCGAAGGCGGCTTCTTGTCGAAGAACAACACGTTGGCCTTGACGCCCTGCTTGTAGAAAATGCCGGTCGGCAACCGCAGCAGCGTGTGAAAATCGAAGTTCTTGAGCAGCCTGCGCCGGATCGTCTCGCCCGCGCCGCCCTCGAATAGGACGTTGTCAGGCAGCACCACGGCAGCTTCTCCATTGGGAGCGAGCACGGTCATGATATGCTGCAGGAAGTTCAATTGCTTGTTCGACGTGGTGACGAAAAAGTCCTGCCGGTCGTAATCCTCGCGCTCGCTGTCGATTTCGCCATCGTCGCGGACGATGCGATAGCTCTGCTTCTTGCCGAACGGCGGATTGGTGAGGATAACTTCGTAGCTCTTGCCGCCGGCACCGAGCAACGCATCCTTCTGCTCGACAATCGAGTCGACGCCGGTAATGCCGTGGAGATAGAGATTCATCGCAGCGAGACGTACGACCTCCGGCACAATATCCACACCGGAAAATTTGTTCTTCAACGCCGAATAGACGCCGCGATCGCGCGCCTTCGGGTGCTGCTTCATGTGTTCCCAGGCTGCGAGCAGAAAGCCCGCGGTGCCGCAGGCGGGATCGTGCACGGTTTGATGCGGCTTGGGATCGACGACCTGCACCATCGCCTCAATGAGCGGTCGCGGCGTGAAGTACTGGCCTGCGCCTGACTTCACGTCTTCGGCGTTGCGGGCCAGTAGGCCTTCGTAGATGTTGCCCTTCACGTCGACCGGCAGGCCAAGCCACGTTTCGCTATCGATCAGACCCACGAGGCGCTTCAGTTTGGCCGGATCCTGAATCTCGCTCTGCGCCTTCAGGAAGATCGCGCCAATGATGCCGCCCTGCTTCGACAGCTTGTCGAGCAGCTTGACGTAAGCGGCATTCAGCGCCTCGCCGGAAAGATCCTTGATGTCGTCCCAGCGCGCGCCTTCCGGCAGCATCGAGGCTTCACCGATCTGGGTGACACGCTCCTCGTCCATCTTGAGAAACAGCAGATAGGAGATCTGGCTGATATAGGCCTGATAGGAGACGCCTTGATCGCGCAGCACATGCGCAAAGTTCCAGACTTTTGCGACGAGCGATTGGGCGTTCATGCGTTGGACTTTCTGGCGCGCCCACGCTTGCCGTGAATGGCGGGTAGATTGGTGGCGATGCGTGCGAGAAGCGCGCTCGCGGGCTCGTCTGCGGAATCTTGCGGCACAAGACGGCCCTCAAAGGCGGCTTTGAGAATGGATTGCTTCAGACGCGCGGCGTCGGCGGCCTCCGCATCTAACATCGCCAGCGTATCGGCGGCGGCGGTGAGCGCGTCTGAGACCCGGCGAAGGATCTCTGTGGCTTCTTCGGGTGGGGGGATAGGAAAGCACGATCTGCGCGATGTCTTCTTGGGAAATCTTCAGAATTCCAGCGGTGGTTTTTGCTAGGCGTCGGATCTGGCTCCTGCCAAACGGGCCGTTCCAGGCTAGTTCGATCCACCGCCCGATTTGCTGATCCGTACCCAATGGATAGCGAATGATCGTGTCGGGGAAGACGACCGTCTCGCGGAGCTCCGCGACGTAGACCGCTCGACCGACGAACTCTGGCGATCCATTTGCGCGCGAGATCAGCAGATCCCCATCATTCACGCGATAGTCTTGGATGCGATCCTTTGGCAATGGGATATAGCGAACCGCTTCTAGATTCAGCCCCTGAGCGGTTAGGGCATCAAGTCGCATTGCCTTTACGCCAGGCGGCGATGGTGAACCCGCGATCGAGATACCGTTGCGTTGCTCACCGCTCTTCACTTCATTGACAGTAGCCCAAGTCCAGCCCTCCGGAAGCTCTGCGAGGCTGGGCGTATCGTAAGGCGGTGCATTAGCATTACGGCGGGACCGACGTCTGGTAGGAGTTCTTGTCGTACGATCGTCTGCGATGCGGGCGAGGTGCGCGAGAGCGGTCTCGGAAGCCGGATTGGCCACACGCCAGTCCTTTGTTAATTCGCCAGTAACAGCCGCTTTCAGCAGCGCGCGGCGGAAGACGTCGAGCCCTTGCGCGCCTCCGCCAGCGCCGCCTCGCCCTCGGCGATCTCGGCTAACAGCGCATCGATTCGCACCACGATGCGGCGCTGTTCGGCAAGTGGCGCAAGCGGGAACAATATCTGTCCCATGGCGCGACCTGAAAGTTCCTTAAATGTCGTCCCACTTGCGGCGTCATTCAAGCGACGCTTTGCGTAGAGAACAAAGTATCGAATGAAGTATGGGTCGATGGAAGCCTTGAGCCGAAGATTTTTGAAACCTTGATTTGTGCACACCGGCACTTCCGCAATCACACAATACCCAACCGGCGCGCGCGACGAAATGAGCACGCTCCCGGCTGGTAGCATCTGAGTTGAACTGCGCTGAAGCCCCGTCGGCGAGAGGCTTCGCGAACCTTTGCGAATAGCTGAACCGGAATAGCCAGATAGATCAGCGGGGGTAATCCAGGGCACGCCATCGGCATCAAAATTGGCGGGATCAGCCGCATTTGAGGGTGTCCCGCCGCCGATGACGTCAGCAAAGACCGGGCCTCGGTCCAAGCCCATCCCTCCGGCAACGCCCACGGCGCCTCCGTCGCGCCGACGTTGTCCACTACCGCCGCCGTCGCGTCCATCACGCCGTCCAATCCGTCAACAGCAGCCCCGGCACGCGCGCGAATTCGCGTCGATTGAGTGTCACAAGCGATGCGCCGCGTCGGCGGGCCTGCGCGGCGATCAGATAATCATAGTGGCCGATCGGCGTGCCGGCGGTTTCCAGTTCGGCGCGGATATTACCGGCATGCTCGGCGTCTTCTGCCTCGAACGGGAGAATATCGATGCCCAGACCAAGAAATCGTTCGATCAGTTGCTCGTTATGGTCGCGCCGATCGCTCTTGGCGAAGCCGTAGCGCATTTCGAACAGGGCGATGACCGGCAGCGCGATCGGCGTGCCCGCACGCATCTGTTCTCCGAGGCGGTGGCGAAGCGATGAACTGCGTCCGTTCACGATCCAGATGACGATATTGGTGTCCAGGCAAATCATTCGTCGAAGAAGACGCGTGGGTCCGGCTCGGCCGGCGGTTCGTCGGGGATGCCGTCCGGAAGAAAGTCCTTTGCTCCAAGCGCATCGAGTTCAGCCCAGAACTTGTCGAGGTCGATGGGCTTCTTCTTCAGCGGCTCCAGGATCACCTTGTCGCCGACCTTGCTGACGCGCACCTCGGTACCCTCAAAGCGGAATTCCTTGGGCAGGCGCACGGCCTGGCTGCGGCCATGCATGAACAGTTTGGCGGTTGAATTCATGATCCGCCTCCTCGGAAACGATGATAGATACCAATGATATATATCATGCGACCAGCGTATCCGTCAACTCGTCCAGCAGTGCCGGCAGCCTCGCGCCGAACAGCGCCCGCGCCCGGACGATGCCGCCGCGTGCGGAAAATTCCGGCGCATCCATCAGGTCCTCGGGCCGGATTTCGATATTGACGCCGAGATGATCGCGGATCGCCATCAGCCAGCCACGCTGCGCGTCGGTGTAGGTGCGGCCCGCCTTTTCCTCGCGGCCAAGCCAGAGGTTGAAGCGTCCGGCGACAAGTGAGGACATCGGCTCAAGCGATTTCGACTGGCCGATGGCATAACGCACCAGCATGACGATGTCGGCCAGCGTTCCGGCCGGATTGCCACGCACCTTGTCGGACGCGAGCCGCTTATAGGCGCGCCAGATGTCGATGGGCTCCAGCAGCCATGGCGGGCGCTTCAGCGCCTCCTTTAAATCGTCCACCGCCTCATAGGTCAGTCGCCGTTGCGCATACGGCAAGCGGTAGAGGATTTGCAGGGCTGCGAGTTCGTCGCGACGCTCTTCAAGAAAACGCGTGAAGCGTTGCACCGTGTCGGTGGCCTTTTTTCGTCCCAGCCCGAGGAGACCACAGCGTCAGTCGAGATGGTGTCGATGCGGATGTCCGCTGCGGCCTTGACGTCCTTCAGCAAGGCTCGCAGCTTGGGATCGTCTAAGATGATCGCGGCGGCATCCTTGGCGACTTCGCGCGCCTTCTTCTGTTCCGGTTCCGGCGCGTCGTCAGGCACACGCTGGGCCAATGCATCGGGGTCAATGGCGTCGAGCAGGCGCGAAGCGATACCGGAAAGATCGACACCGCCCGAGGCTTTGACGATTGCAGCGCGGTCCTTGTCGCCAATGCGACGATCGAGCGCCGCGAGGCGTGCCGCCAATGTGGCAAAGGCGTCATCGTCCCGTCGGCCAGCCGCGATCTGGTCGATCAGCCGGTCGAAAGAGATCGCGCGATCCCGCTCCAGCGGCTGCGATACGGTCTTGAGGCTTTCCGACACGCCAACGGCGTCGATCAGCACGAAGCGGGTCTTCGCCTCGGCGTCGGGCGTCACCTCGCGCAGTTTTTCGACCGAGATCGTGCGCGCGCCGCGACCCTTCATCTGTTCGAAATACAATTCCGATTTCACGTCGCGCAGGAAGATCAGGACCTCGAGCGGCTTCACGTCGGTACCGGTGGCGATCATGTCGACCGTGATAGCGATCCGCGGATTGTAGTCATTGCGAAAGCAGCGGATCAGTTCTTCCGGGTCCTGCCCGTCGGTCTTGTAGGTGATCTTCTTCGCAAAGTCGTTGCCCTTGCCGAAAACCTCGCGAACTATTCCGGTGATCTCCTCGGCATGGTGATCGTCCTTGGCAAAGATCAGCGTCTTCGGGACTTCGGTGCGGCCAGGAAACAGCTCGCTGAACAGCGAATCGCGATAGGTCTCGAGCACGGTGCGGATCTGGTTCGGCACCAGCACCGTGCGGTCGATCTGGTCGGGCGTGTAGCTGAAGTCGGCGTCGAGCGTCTCGTAGCGCTCCGCCCGGGTACGCTTGTCACGAACGGGCAGATCGTAGCCCGCTTTCACCGTGCTGCCGCGCTCGCCGATCTCGGTGCGGATGCGGAAAATTTCGAAACCGACGTTGACACTATCAACGACGGAACGCTCATAGGGATATTGCGCCACGAGATTCTTGCCGAAGAAACCGAGCGTGTGCAGCGAGGGCGTCGCGGTGAGACCGACGGTGAAGGCGTCGAAATACTCCAGAACCTGCCGCCATGTGCCGTAGATCGAACGGTGGCATTCATCGGTGATGACTAGGTCGAAACTCTCGATCGGGATCGAGGGATTGCAGGAAACGAGCCGCTCGGTGTCGGCCCTCGATAGTTCGAAGGACGAGGCCTCTTCCTCTTCCTCGGGCAATTCCTTGCCGGTCAAAACGGAATAGACGCGCTGGATCGTGGCGATCACGATCTGCGCCGACTTATCCAATCCGCCCGGCCCCAGCTTCTGCACATTGTAGATTTCGGAAAACGAGCGTCCGGTACCGGGCGGGCGATAGGCGAGATATTCATCGCGCGTCTGGCGAACGAGATTGGCGCGATCGGCCAGGAACAGGATTCTGCTTGAAGCCTGCATGTGCCAGCAACCGGTAACTCAGCGTGCACGCGGTGAAGGTTTTCCCGGCACCGGTCGCCATCTGCACCAGCGCGCGCGGACGGTTTTGTCCCATCGAGCCTTCGAGTGCGGACACGGCGTCGATCTGGCAGGCGCGCAAGCCATCGGTGACGAATGGCGGCATGGCCCGGAGCCGGCCCCGCACAGTGAGGGACTCCTGAGCTGACGCTCCAGCGTTTCGGGCCGATGGAAAGTAAAGACATGGCGCGAAGCCGGATCAGGATCGGCGTGATCCCGGAAGATGGTTTCGGAGCCCGACGCGACATATTCGAAACGAACCTGTCCTTCGTCATGGACGAGGTGCTTGGGCATGTCGGCGATGTACCGCGATGCTTGCTCCGAAAAGCCGGAAAGCGTGCTGCCTTCGGACTTGGCTTCGATCACGCCGCAGAGCTTGCGGCCTACAAACAAGCCGTAGTCCACGGGGCCCGAGGCCGTCTGGAATTCGCGTACCGCCACGCCGAGCCCGGCGCCGAGATCTCATTTCGGCCTTGGACTGGATCAGCCACCCACACGCGATAAGCCGCCTGTCGATCAAAGACCGGGCCTTGTCTTCCGGATGGAAGGCGAAATCGCTCATGATCAACTTCTAGGCGAAGTTGCGCCTGATCGGAAGCCCATAGCCCCGTTCGTCGAGGCGGTAATAGTACTGCCCAGTTGTTCAGACCGTCCACGAATTACTGGCGGCGCGTTTGATGGGCGTGGATGCCCGGGCCAAGCCCGGGCACGACGGTGGAGAGATAGCGCCCTCTCCCTACTGCCTACACCGGCAACCCGTTCTGCCCCGCCAGTTCCTTCAGCGATACCTGCGGCCTTGCCCCGATGTGCTGGATCACCTCAGCCGCGGCGAGTGCCCCCAGCCGGCCGCACGTCTCATGGCCGGCATTACGCACCAGCCCGAACAGGAAGCCGGCGGCGAACAAGTCGCCGGCGCCGGTGGTGTCGACGAGTTTTTCGATCGGGAACGCGGGGACTGCGGTGATGCCGTCGGATGAGGCCACCACGCAGCCCTTTTCGCTGCGGGTGACGACGGCGAGCTTGGTGTCGAGGCGGAGCTGCTTCAGCGCAGCATCGAAATCCGAGGTCTGGTACAGCGAATGCAGCTCGGTCTCGTTGGCGAACACGAGATCGACGGTGCGTTTGCGCATCAGGTCGAGAAACTCATCACGGTAACGATCCACGCAGAAGGAATCCGACAGCGTCAGCGCCACCTGGCGGCCGGCCGCATGTGCGATGTGAGCTGCCTTGACGAAGGCTTCCTTGGCGTTCTTCGGATCCCAGAGATAGCCTTCGAGATAGACGATGCGCGCGGCTGCGATCTGCGCCTCGTCGATATCCGATGGGTTCAGATGCTGCGCGGCGCCGAGATAGGTGTTCATGGTGCGCTCGCCGTCCGGCGTCACCAGGATATAGGAGCAGCCGGTGGCGGGTCCGTCAGCGGCGGCCTTGGTCTCGAAGGCGACGCCGGCGGCTCTGATGTCGTGGGTATAGAGGGTGCCGATCTGGTCGGCCTTGACCTTGCCGATGAAGGCGGCGCGGGCGCCGAAGCCGGCCACGCCGACGATGGTGTTGGCGCAGGAGCCGCCGGAGACTTCCGTCGCCGGGCCCATATCGCGGTAGATCGAAATGGCGCGGGCCTCGTCGATCAGCGCCATGCCGCCCTTGGCCATGCCGTGCTGGCTAAGGAACTTCTCATCGGTTTGCGCGAAGACGTCGAAAATCGCATTGCCGATCCCGAGAACGTCGTATTTTGCGTCAGTCATTCATCCGTCCTGTTTACGGCTGTTTGCGAAGAAGCCGAGCGCGGCCAAGAAGGCTGCGGCCTACCAGATCGGCCCCGCGCCAGCAAGGAAGCTGCGGGCCGCTACCTGCCATGCCGAAAGTCTTTCGTCATGGCCGGGCATAGCCGTCTGAAGGACGGCGTCGCTTCCGCTCGCCTATGTCCCGGCCATCCACGTCTTCGTCGCCGAGAGACCGTAAAGACGTGGATGCCCGGGACATCTAGCGCGAAGACGCGCTTCGCGCTTCTGCCCGGGCATGACGGATTGGGAAGCGGCTGCTATACAGCCCCTCGAATGATCCGCTCCTTTCTCACCGTGTCCTCGGGAACGCTGGCCTCGCGGCTGCTTGGATTCTGTGCGCGATCTCGGCGCTGGCGGCGCTGCTCGGCGCGGGTCCGGTTGCGGATGCTTTTCTGGCGGCATTTCAGCTGGTCAATGTTGTCAGGCGGCTGCTCGCCGAGGGCGGGCTGAATGCGGCGCTGGTGCCGGCATGGCTGCGGGTGCGTGAAACCGATGGGGCTGTGGCCGCGGCGGCGTTTGCGGGGCGCGTGCTCGGCACGGTGACAACGGCGTTGATCGCTGCCACAGCGGTGCTCGCGCTGGCGATGCCGCTTGTGATCACAGCGCTGGCGCCGGGCTTCTCGGGCCGCGAGACGCTGCAACTCGCCACCGGCAATGCGCGGCTGATGCTGCCGTACCTCGCCTTTGCAGGGCCAGTGACCGTGATGATGGCGCTGTTGAACGCGCAAGGCCGCTTCGCGCTGACGGCGTTTTCGCCGCTATTGTTCAACATCGCGCTGATCGCGGTGATGGTCGTCCTGCTCGCCGTACGGCCGGATGCGGTGCTATCAGCGCAAATCGTCGCTGCGACCGTCGGCATTGCCGGACTGTTACAGCTATCGGTGCTGGTGCTGCGCCGTGGCGGCAACATCGCCGCTCCGTTGCGGATTTCATTCGATGCGGAAATCCGCGGCTTTCTCGGCAAGGCCGCGCCCGGCATGATGGCGTCGAGCGCGCCGCAGCTGCTGATGGTAGCCGGTGCGATCATTGCGTCGTCCTCGCCGTCGGCGGTGTCGTGGCTCTATTTTGCGGGCCGCCTGGTCGAGCTGCCGCTCGGCATTGTCGGCGTCGCCATGGGCACGGTGCTGATTCCGGAGCTGACGCGCGCATTGCGGGCGGAGGATCGCGCGGCCGTAGCGCACGCGGAATCGCGCGGGCTCGAACTTGCCGTTGGGCTGGCGCTGCCCGCCACGCTCGGGCTGATCGTGTTAGCTGCGCCGATCGTGCGGCTGTTGTTCGAGCACGGCGCGTTCACCGCCGATGACACCAAAGCCACCGCCCGTGCGCTGATGTGGCTGACGCTGGCGCTACCGGCGCATGTGCTGGTGAAGGCATTGTCGCCGGCGTTCTTCGCGCGCGAGGATACGATGACGCCGCTGGTCGCAGCGCTCAAGGGCGCCGCGCTGGCGATCGCGACTGCCTTCCTGCTCAGCCATTGGTACGGCGCTGACGGCATCGCGGCGGCGATTGCGCTGGGCGCGTGGGGCATGGCGTTCAGCCTGATCCGCCGCGGCGCGGCGACGTTCGGGTTTTCGATCGATACGGAAGCGCGACGGCGGCTGCCGCGCATCGCGCTATCAGCGCTCGCCATGGGCGCGCTGCTGTGGCTCGCGACACGGTCGCTGCCGGCGCTCGCCTCAGACGCGCACGGGCTCGTGCAGGCCGTCCTGTGGCTTGCCGTGATCGCGGCGGGAATGGCGATTTACGGCCTGTTTCTGCGGCTTTTCGGCGTCACCGGCTGGCGCGAGGCGGTTAACGCCTTCAGGCAATCCAAGGTCTAGCCGCTTGCGCCGATAGCCCCTGCGTGGCAAACGACAGCGCGAAACAGGCATCCGATATAGGATCCTTGGGGAAGCTGACTATGGCGTTTGTTGAAAAAGTATTTTCGGGCGTTCAGCCGACGGGCAATCTGCATCTCGGCAATTACCTAGGTGCGATCGTCAACTTCGTGAAGATGCAGGAAACCCATGACTGCATCTATTGCGTCGTCGACATGCACGCGATCACGCACGGCGTGGACGTCTGGGGCGGTCCGGCGGAGCTTGCGCGCAACACCCGTGAGGTCACCGCGGCCTTCATCGCCGCCGGCATCGATCCGAACAAGCACATCGTGTTCAACCAGAGCCAGGTCGCCGGCCACGCCGAGCTGACCTGGATCTTCAATTGCGTGGCGCGGGTTGGCTGGCTCAGCCGCATGACCCAGTTCAAGGAGAAGGCCGGCAAGGACCGCGAGAACGCTTCCGTCGGGCTGTACGATTATCCGGTGCTGATGGCGGCGGACATTCTGCTGTACCGCGCCACCCACGTGCCTGTCGGCGAGGACCAGAAGCAGCATCTGGAGCTGTCGCGCGACATCGCGCAGAAGTTCAACAATGACTTTGGCGATCTGATCTGCGGCCACGGCTTCAACGACGGGCTGTTCTTCCCGCAACCCGAACCGCTGATCACCGGCCCCGCGACGCGGGTGATGAGCCTGCGCGACGGCACCAAGAAGATGTCGAAGTCGGACGCGTCGGACAATTCGCGCATCAACCTGACCGACGATGCGGATACGATCGCGCAGAAGATCCGCAAGGCGAAGACCGATCCGGAACCGTTGCCGTCGGAAGAAAAGGGCCTGGAGAGCCGGCCCGAGGCCGACAACCTCGTCGGCATCTATGCGGCGCTTTCCGAGCGCAGCAAGGCCGACGTTCTGAAGGAATTCGGCGGCGGGCAGTTCTCCAGCTTCAAGAACGCGCTGGTGGAACTTTGCGTGGCAAAACTCTCGCCGATCGCCTCCGAAATGAAACGGCTGGTCGCCGACCCCGGCCATGTCGACAAAATCCTGGTCGACGGCGCCGACCGGCACGCGTCATCGCCGACGAAACCATGCGTGCGGCCCGGGATATCGTCGGTTTCATCCGCAAGCCGTAGAACGTATCCGGAGATGGTCTCTTACCTCCCTGGAGGGGAGGGTCGACGCGAGCGGCGGGGTGGTGACGGTCTCTCCCTCGAACAGTGCCCGAGCTGAGAGACTGTCACCCCACCCCGTCTCGCATTTCGCTGTGCTCATGCGAGGCCGACCCTCCCTAAGATTCCATCGCCGCGAGATTGAGGAACAGCGACGCCGCTTGTCGAAGGCGGCTGCGCCGTGGCACCATGCGGCGGTTTGGCGCAGCACCGGGATATGCATGACCACCCAGCGACGAAGCTACGAAACGGGTCACAAGCCAAAATGCCTTGTCATCGTTGACGACACCGCGGAGTGGGACCGCGCGGTGTATTACGCCAGCCGCTGGGCGGTGCGCGTCGGCGGCGGCGTGGTGATGCTGCGCATCATCGCCATCGAGGACCAGAACCAGCAATGGCTGGGCGTTGCCGACCTGATGCGCGCCGAGGCCGAGGACGCCGCCAACGAGGCGCTCGACCGCGCCGCCGGCCGCGCCAATGGCATCGCCGCGATCACGCCGGAGCGGGTGATTCGCGAGGGCGACCCGACCGCCCAGATCCTCGACGTGATCGACAAGGACGTCGATATTTCGATGCTGGTGCTGGCCGCCAATCCAGGCCCGGAAGGCCCCGGCCCGCTGATCAGCATGATGGCGCAGGTCGCAGGTTCCTTCCCGATTCCGGTCGTCATCGTTCCCGGCGATCTCAGCGATGCGGACATCGACGGCCTGTCTTAGAGCTTGATCCACCTAGAGAATTACTGATCTGCGCCACTTGATCGTGCACGCCCCGTCGCCATCTGCTATGGGAAGCCCCACGCGCCGGCCTTGAACCGGCGACGCCGGAGAAAAACCATGTTCATTCAGACCGAAGCCACGCCCAATCCCGCCACGCTGAAATTCATTCCGGGCCGTACCGTGCTCGACACCGGCACGATGGAATTTTCCAATCGCGAAGCCGCCGCTCGCTCGCCGCTCGCCGAACGCTTGTTCGATGTGCCCGGCATCTCCAGCGTGTTCTACGGCTACGATTTCGTCACCGTAACCAAGGCGGATGGCGACTGGCAGCACCTCAAGCCCGCGATCCTCGGCGCCATCATGGAGCACTACATGTCCGGCGCGCCGCTGCTCGCCGACGGCACCGCCGGCAACGACGAGGCTTCCGATGAGGAAGGCGAGTTCTTCAACGAGGCCGATGCCGATACGGTGGCGACCATCAAGGACCTGATCGAGACGCGGGTGCGCCCCGCCGTGGCCAATGACGGCGGCGACATCACCTTCCGCGGCTTCAAGGACGGCGTGGTCTATCTCAATATGAAGGGCTCCTGCGCCGGCTGCCCGTCCTCGACGGCGACACTGCAGCACGGCATCCAGAATCTGCTCAGGCATTTCGTGCCCGACGTGGTCGAAGTCCGGCCGGTGTGATGCTCTGAGCCGAACCGATTCCAATATGCGAACTTAAAGGTTTTCGTCATGGCCGGGCTTGTCCCGGCCATCCACGTCTTGTCTTGTAGTAAAGGCAAAAGACCTGGATGCCCGGGACATCTAGCGCGAAGACGCGCTTCGCGCTTCTGCCCGGGCATGACGAGAATGGTAGCCTCATGCTGATCCTCGCCATCGATACCGCGCTTGATGCCTGCGCCGCGGCCGTGCTCGACACCAGCGCAGGCGGCGTCATCGCGCTGGAATCGCAGGCGATGACGCGCGGTCATGCCGAAGCCCTGATGCCGCTGATCGCGCGCGTGATGAAGACGTCAGGCGTTGCCTTTGCCGCGCTCGACCGCATCGCCGCCACGACCGGTCCCGGCAGCTTTACCGGATTGCGCGTCGGCCTTTCCGCCGCCCGCGGCATAGCGCTCGCCGCCGGCAAGCCGGTCGTCGGCGTGACGACACTGACCGCGTTTGCCGCCCCCGTCGTCAGCGAGACCAGCGAACATCCGGTGATATCGGCCATCGATGCGCGGCATGATCATGTCTATTTCCAGGTGCTGGGCGGCGACGGCCATTCGCTCATCAAGGCGAAAGTGGCGCCGATCGCCGAAGCGCTCGACGCGGCGCGCTTCGGCACACCGCATCTGATAGGCAATGCCGCGAAAATTCTCGCCGACCGCTGGCCGGCCGATGCAGCGCCGCCCTTCAAGGTCGACCAGCAGGCAGCGCCCGATATCGCCTGGGTGGCTTGGCTGGGCGCCGCGGTCAGTCCCGAGAGCTCACCGGCACGGCCCTATTATCTGCGCGCGCCCGATGCCAAGCCGCCGAAGGATCCGCTGGCGAACGCAGTACAGCCGCCGGCATCGCGATGACATGGCTCTCTGAATGGTGGGGCGGCGGCACGGCCGTGATCGAACCGGCCAGCCTGCGCGACGCGGCGCGTCTGGCACAACTGCATGGCGCATCGTTTCACCGCGGCTGGGGCGAAGGCGAATTCGAGGTCATGCTGACCGAGCGCAACACGCTCGTTCACCGGCTCAGACAGGGGCGCAAGATCATCGGCTTTGCGGTGTCGCGCATGGCGGCCGACGAGGCGGAGTTACTGTCGATCGCCATCGATGCGACCCAGCGTGGCCGTGGCCTGTCGCGCAACCTGTTGCTGACGCATCTTGGCCATCTCGCGGGCCGCGGCGTACGCAAGGTGTTCCTCGAGGTCGAAGAAAATAATCAGCCGGCGCGGCGACTGTATGAATGGGCCGGATTTGAGGTCGTTGGCCGCCGGGAACGCTATTATCAGCAGCCCGGCGGCGAGCAATTGAATGCACTTCTGATGCGGCGTGACTTGTCGTAATGTGCGCCGGGTGGCAAAAGACCACCGACCTGCGTCCGAAGGCCCTGAGACCATGCCCGTACTGAAATCCCCGCCTGCGCACAAGAATACCGGCATCGAGGCCCGCTGCGCCGCCACAGGCATGCGCATGACCGAACAGCGCCGGGTGATCGCACGCGTGCTGGCCGATTCGGTCGACCATCCCGACGTCGAGGAACTCTACCGGCGCTGTGTCGCGGTCGACGACAAGATATCGATCTCGACGGTGTATCGCACCGTTAAATTGTTCGAAGACGCCGGGATCATCGAGCGGCACGATTTCCGCGAGGGCGCGCGCGCTACGAGCAGATGCCCGACAGCCACCACGACCACCTGATCAATCTGCGCGACGGCAAGGTGATCGAGTTCACCTCCGAGGAGATCGAGAAATTGCAGGCCGAGATCGCCCGCAAGCTCGGCTACAAGCTGGTCGATCACCGGCTGGAACTGTATTGCGTCCCGCTCGACGAAGAGAAATCCTGATCGCGTGCCAACTTGGATCCAAATTTCGATCTGGTCATCTTCGACTGCGATGGCGTGCTGGTCGACAGCGAAGTCATTTCGTGTCGCGCCCATGCGGAGACGCTGACGCGTCACGGCTATCCGATCACGGCGGAACAGGTGCTCGTTCGCTTTCTCGGCGTGTCTGACCGCGAGGCGCGCCAAACGATCGAGCGCGAGATCGACCGGAAGCTGCCTGATGACTTCGAACAACAGGTGAAGGCGGCCACGCTGAAATTTTACGAGGGCGATTTGCAGGCGATCGCGCATGTCGGCGAGGCGATCGGCGCGATACGCCTGCCCAAATGCGTCGCTTCCAGCGGAACGCCCGAAAAGATTCGCCACGGCCTCACGTGCGCCGGCCTCTACGACCAACTCGCGCCGCATATTTTCTCCGCGACGCAGGTCAGCCGCGGCAAGCCCGCGCCCGATCTGTTTCTATTCGCGGCCGAGCAAATGAACGCACCGCCGGAACGCTGCATCGTGATCGAAGATAGCGTTCCCGGTGTCACCGGCGGCCGCGCCGCCGGGATGACGGTGCTCGGCTTCCACGGCGGCAGCCATTGTCAGCCGGGCCATGCCGAGATGCTGCGCGCCGCCGGTGCCGCCATGATTTTCGACGATATGCGGCAACTGCCCGACCTGATTGCGCGCATCGGTCGAACGGTCGGTTAATCCTGCATCGCATGGTTGAAGGCCGGCGTTATCTCCGACGTCAGATCAAGCAACCTTGCCGCGAGTTAACTGGGCGCGAAACCCGCAGGTGATAGTTTCCGATGAACCTGCGTGAGCGGAGCGCGCGCATCGTGAAATTACCTGACAGCCGGATATCAAAAAGCAGCCTTGCTGTTGAAGGCGGCCTTGCCGCTCACGCTCGTTGCGGCGGTGGCTGTGCTGGCGCGAACCTGGCAGCTTTCGCAGAACGATTTTGGAAGGCAGTACTACGCCGCAGGCGTGCGCAGCATGCTGGGTAGCTGGCACAATTTCATCTTCAACGCGTTCGACCCCGCAGGCTTCGTCTCCATCGACAAGCCGCCCGTGGCGATCTGGCTGCAGGTCGCCAGCGCCAAGCTGCTCGGCTTTGGCGCGCTTCCGATCCTGCTCACGCAGGTGATGGCGGGATTGGCCGCGATCTTCTTGATTTACGTTCTGGTGCGGAAATATTGGGGCGGGACGGCTGGGGCTATCGCCGCGCTGTCGCTCGCGCTCAGCCCGGTCAATGTTGCCGTCGACCGTTCCAACAATACCGATAGCTGTCTCATCCTGGTGCTACTGGCCGGCGTATGGCTCGCGATGCGCGCGGCCGAAACCGGCCGGCTCACGACGTTCTGCGCCGCGATGGCCGCGATCGGTGTAGGCTTCAACGTCAAGATGGGAACTGCGCTGGTGTTGGCTCCCGCGCTGGCCCTGACGTTCAGCCTCGCCCGGCCGGCGGCTCCCGTCACCTGGCATCTCCAGCGACAAGCCATCGCGGGCGTCGTCCTCGTTGCCGTCTCGCTGTCATGGGCGACCTTCTTCGATCTCACGCCGGTTCGAGACCGGCCCTATGCGGGCAGCACCAAACACAATTCCATGCTCGAGCTTGCCTTGGTGCATAATGGCGCGGCCCGCTTCGTTGCGATGTCCGCGCCCGCAGCCATTCCGGCAAACTCCGCTTCCACCGTCCCCGGCGAGACGGCGCCTGCGAGCGCGCAAGTTCGGCCACAGCCCGTTATGACCGACGACTCGGCGACGGGCCCTCTCCGCCTGTTTCGGCCGAGGGCCGCGACACAGTTCGCCTGGCTGCTTCCGCTCGCGCTCGCGGGCCTCGTTCTCGCCTGGTCGGACGCACGGGGTGCGGGCGCGCCCGTGTCACGCCGCATCAGCGCCGGTGTGTGGACCGGCTGGCTCGCGATGTACTGGATCGTGCTCAGCTTTGCGGGCGGATTGATCCACACCTACTACGTCGCCGTGCTCGGTCCGCCGCTCGCCGTGTTTCCGGCATCGCCGTCGCCGGGCTCTGGCCCAGGTGGAAAGCGGGCAAGCCGGGGCGGATATATTTGCCGCTGATCATCGTGGCCACGGCCGCCTGGCAAACCTATCTCTGCATGGCGCAGTCCGAGGAATCGGATCCGATTGGCTCAGCCTGACATGGCTGACGTCGATCGGGATCGCCACATTTGCGCGGCCGTCCTTTATGCATTGCCACAGCAGGACAGCAGATTCGCAAAACTGTTCGCGGGCGCCGCCATCGGCGCGCTGCTCGTTGCGCCGATCCTGACCACCGCGAGCGTCGTTCTGAGACGCCCCAACATCGCGGCACCGGTCGCCAACATGACCGCTTTGCTCGCGCCGTCGGATACCGAGCGTGCGGCCCTGCGGACATCGCGGCTGGACGCCGCCCGCCAGAAGCTCACCGGCTACCTGATCGCCCATCGCGAGACCGCAAAGTTTCTCGTCGCGGTCCCCAACGCCAACGTCGCCGCGCCGCTCATCATCTCGACCGGCTTGCCCGTCATGGCGATCGGCGGCTATCTCGGCGACGATCCGATCCTGACGCCTTCGGATGTCGAACGGCTGGCCTCGGACAGGCAACTGCGCTTCGTGATGCTTGGCGGATTTACCCTGGCGCCTGCAAAGCAGACGGCGGCGATCGATCCGATCGCCCGATGGGTGCGCGCCAACGGCCGTCCCGTCGATCCAAAATTGTGGCGCCTGTCCGCATCGGCCGGCACCCCTACCGCATCAACCTCGGCAACGAGTGGGTGGAGGTTCCGCCGCCCGAACTGTTCGATCTCTGGGGCAAGGCGAATTGAGCCTGCCCGTTATTCGGACGTTCCCTCCACCCGTCATGCCCGGGCAGAAGCGCGAAGCGCGTCTTCGCGCTAGATGTCCCGGGCATCCACGTCTTTCTTACCGCTGAGGCGAAGAAGACGTGGATGGCCGGGTCAAAGCCCGGCCATGACGGCAGGTACACCAGCAGGTGCGCACCCGCGGTCCCGGCTCGCAATTGCGCCTGAGGTTCGCTTCGCGCCCCGGAAATGACGGCCTCAACCGCTGGCTTTTTGGCCATTTAGGCTATATCTGAGCCTCAGCCGCCGTCAGGGCGCCTTTTCCACCAGCACTCAGGTTCCATGAAGCCGCCGCGCAAGCTGCATATCAAGTCCTATGGCTGCCAGATGAACGTCTACGATGCGCAACGCATGGTGGACACGCTGGCTCCCGAGGGCTTTGTCGAGACTGACAGCGCCGAGGATGCGGATCTGGTGATCCTCAACACCTGCCATATCCGCGAAAAGGCCTCCGAGAAGGTTTACTCCGAGCTCGGGCGGCTGCGGGTCGCCAAGGATGAGGCGGCGCGCAATGGCCGTGAGATGCGCATCGCGGTCGCGGGCTGCGTCGCGCAGGCCGAGGGCGAGGAAATCATCCGCCGCGCACCGACGGTTGACGTCGTGGTCGGGCCGCAGAGCTATCATCATCTGCCGCAACTTTTGGCGCACGCGAAAAGCCATGGCCGCGCGCTGGAGACCGAATTCCCGGTGGAGGACAAGTTCGGTTTCCTCCTCGCCCCTAAGCCGGCTGCGATCCGCGCGCGCGGCATCTCCGCTTTCGTTACCGTGCAGGAAGGCTGCGACAAGTTCTGCACCTTCTGCGTGGTGCCCTATACGCGCGGCGCGGAAGTCTCGCGCCCGGTCGCAAAAATCGTCGACGACGTGAAGCGGCTGGCCGACAACGGCGTGCGCGAGATCACGCTGATCGGCCAGAACGTCAACGCCTATCACGGCGAGGGCCCCGACGGACGGACCTGGCCGCTCGGCAAGCTGTTGCATCGGCTGGCCGAAATCGAAGGTATCGTGCGGCTGCGCTACTCGACCAGCCATCCCCGCGATGTCGATGACTCGCTGATTGCGGCGCATCGCGATCTCGCCGCGCTGATGCCGTTCGTGCATCTTCCGGTGCAGTCCGGCTCCGACCGGATCCTGGCCGCCATGAACCGCAAGCATACCGCCGATGACTACCGCCGCGTCATCGACCGTTTTCGCGACGCCCGCCAAGATATTGCTTTTTCATCGGATTTTATCGTCGGCTTCCCCGGCGAAACCGAGGAGAATTTGCCGCGACCCTCGCGCTTGTCATGCAAATCGGATACGCTGCGGCATATTCGTTCAAATATTCGCCTCGGCCCGGCACGCCGGCGGCGGACATGCAGGAGACGGTGTCAGCGGCTGAGATGGACGAGCGATTGGTGCGGCTCCAGGGATTGATCGACAGCCAGCAATCGGCCTTCAACAAGGCCATGATTGGCAACACCGTCGATGTGCTGTTCGAACGCGCGGCCCGCAATCCCGGCCAGATCGTCGGCCGCACCGCGTACCTTCAGCCCGCGCATGTCTTTGCCTCGCCTGACATCATCGGACAGGTGCTGCCGGTCACGATCGGAAGCCTCGAGCGGTACAGCCTGCTCGGCGAACTCGCCAGCGCTGCCGCACGGCCAATGTCTTCAACACTTTCAACCATGACCAATTCTTCTCAACAAACCAATCCTTCTCAAGAAACTGGAGCCTGAACCCTTGCCCAAAAGCGCATCGGATTCGTCTTCGCTCGCTCCTAGCCGCAAATTTGACCGCGACATGCAAATTCCGCCCGAAACCCAGGTCGTCATCGACTTCGACGACAACCGCGCCGCTTCCGCGCTTGTCGGCCCCTACGGACAAAACCTGGCGCTGGTCGAACGGCGGCTCGGCATCGTCGTCGATTCCCGCGGCAACCACATCACCATCGCCGGCTCCCGCGACGGCTGCGACGCCGCGCGGCGCGTGCTGGAGACGCTCTACGCACAGGCCGTGCAAGGTCACGATCTCTCGCAGGGCGAGGTCGAAGGCGCGATCCGCGCCGTGCTCGCACAGGGCTCGTTGTTCGAGTTCGACCCCAAGGCCGCCAAGACCTCGTTCGAGACCATTAACCTGCGCAAGCGCCCGGTGCGGGCACGCACGGCGGCGCAGGATTCTACATCCGCGCGCTGAAGCGGCACGAGCTGGTGTTCGGCGTAGGCCCGGCGGGCACCGGCAAGACATGGCTTGCGGTGGCGCATGCCGCACAATTGTTCGAACGCAAGGAAGTCGATCGCATCATCCTGTCGCGGCCGGCGGTCGAGGCCGGCGAGCGGCTCGGCTTCCTGCCCGGCGACTTGCGGGAAAAGGTCGATCCTTACTTAAGGCCGATCTACGACGCGCTGTACGATTTGATGGATTCACGCATCGTCGAGCGCGCGCTGCAGGCCGGCGAGATCGAGATCGCGCCGCTGGCGTTCATGCGCGGCCGCACGCTGACCAATGCCGTCATCATTCTCGACGAAGCCCAGAACACGACAACGATGCAGATGAAGATGTTCCTGACCCGGCTCGGCGAGAACAGCCGCATGATCATCACCGGCGATCCGTCGCAGGTCGACCTGCCGCACGGCCAGGCCTCCGGGCTTGCCGAAGCGGTCAAGCTGCTCGATGGCGTCGAAGGCATTGCGCAGGTGAAATTCACCGCGGAAGACGTCATCCGCCATGAACTGGTGGCGCGGATCGTCGCCGCCTATGAGGGATTGCCGCAAAAACCGGCAACCGGCAAATCTTGACCCAACAATCGTCGGCCGTGGACCTGCTACAGGCAGGTCCCGGCCGTAACCCGAATCCTGAAATGCAAAGCGCTGGAACGCCCGTGTCGTCCGCCCTTCCCCTTATCGAGGTTCTCGTCGTCGCCGATTGCTGGCGGACCGAGCCGGAGGCCGAGGCGGTGATCCATCGCGCCATCAATGCGGCAGCCGAAATCGCCGATGCCGATGTCGGCGAGGCCGAGCTCGCCGTCATGCTGACCGACGATGCCGGCATCCGCACGCTCAACAATAACTGGCGCGGCATCGACAAGCCGACCAACGTGCTGTCGTTTCCGGCATTGCAGCCGACCGCGAGCGCGCCCCTGACGCGCCGCGGATGCTCGGCGATATCGCGATCACCTATGAGACTACGCGGAAAGAGGCCGACGACGCGGAAATGCCGTTCGATCATCATCTCAGCCATCTGGCGGTCCACGGCTTCCTGCATTTGATCGGCTACGACCACGAAAAGGACGACGACGCCGAAGCCATGGAAGGTCTCGAACGGGAGATTCTCGCCCAGCTCGGCATTCCCGATCCGTATACGGATCGAGATCCCTACGCGGACCGGGAGCGGATAGACTGAAAATGCCGGACTCCGACCCGATACAGGACAACCCGCGCGACACGCCCAACCTGCCGGCGGTGGTGAAGGAAGGCGAGGTACTACGCCCGGCCGCCGACAACTGGCTGATGCGCGCGATCCGCACGCTGTTCGGCTGGAGGGCGGGATCGGTGCGCGCCGATCTTCAGGTCGTGCTCGACGCCTCCACCCCCGATGATGTCGGCTTTTCCGCCATCGAGCGCACCATGCTGCGCAACATCCTCGGCCTCAACGAACGGCGGATCGCCGATGTGATGGTTCACCGCGCCGACATCGTCGCAGTAAAGCGAGATATTCCGCTCGGCGAACTAATGAGCCTGTTCGAAAGCGCGGCGCATTCGCGGCTCGTGGTCTACAACGAAACCCTCGATGATCCCGAAGGCATCGTTCATATCCGCGACCTCCTGGCGTTCATGACCGCGAAGGCGCGGGTCGGCGATACCACCAAGCCGAAGCGCAAGAAGCCGTTCCCGGCGGGCCTCGACCTGCGCGCGGTCGATCTCGCAATGCCGCTGGCGGAGGCCAACATCATCCGCAAGCTTTTGTATGTGCCGCCGTCGATGCGGGCGATCGATCTCTTGGCGCAGATGCAGGCCTCGCGCATCCATCTGGCGCTGGTGGTCGACGAATATGGCGGCACCGACGGGCTGGTGTCGATCGAGGACATCGTCGAGCAGATCGTCGGCGAGATCGACGACGAGCACGACAGCGACGAGCCGCCGTCGATTATCCGGCAGGGAGACAATGCATTCATCGCAGACGCCCGCGCCAGCCTCGAGGATGCGCGCAAGATGATCGGCGAGGAATTCGTGACCGGCGAGGCCGGCGAGGAGGTCGAGACGCTGGGCGGCTACCTGGTGGCGCAGGTCGGCCGCCTGCCGGTGCGCGGCGAAGTCATTGCGGGCCCGGGCAATTTCGAGATCGAGGTGCTCGATGCCGATCCGCGGCGGGTCAAGCGGCTGCGGATCGGGATCTGGAAAGAGCGCCCGGCGACGCGCGCGACGCGCGAGCGAAGCCGCCGCGAGGCCGCGCCCGATACCAACGTGCCGCCGACCAATGACAATACACCGCCGAGCTCCGGCGATGGAGCCGGCTCGCAGTGATCGCAACCAGCAATTCCGCCTCGCGGGACTTTCGATCATCCTGGCCTGGGGCTGGAAGCGCGCGATCATCGCGCTGGCCGCGGGCGCCTTGTCGGTGCTTGCGATGGCGCCGTTCAATGCCTGGCCGGTGCTGTTTGTGACCTTTCCGGTCGCGGTCTGGCTGATCGACGGAGCAGCGGCCGGAAAATGGCGCGGTGTGCCGGCGGCGGCAATGTCGGGCTTCTGGTTCGGGCTCGGCTATTTCGTGCCCGGGCTTTATTGGACCGGCAACGCCTTCCTGGTCGATGCACCGACCTTTGCCTGGCTGATGCCATTCGCGGTGCTCGGCCTGCCGGCCTACCTTGCCTTGTTTCCGGCGCTCGGCTTCGCGCTGGCGCGCCTGATCTGGACGCGGGATGCTTCGCGGGTGCTGGCGCTTGCGATCGGGCTCACGTTCAGCGAATGGCTGCGCGGCTACGTGCTGTCGGGATTCCCGTGGAATGCCTTCGGTTACGCGCTGTCGGAGCCTTTGGCGCTGGCGCAGACGGCGTCGCTGATCGGGCTGTGGGGCATGACTTTCCTCAGCGTCGCGATCTTTGCCAGCCCGGCGGCGCTGATCGACGGGTCTTCGCGCGGCCGAAAGCCCTGGATCGCGCCGGCGGCGGCGCTGTCGCTGCTCGTGGTGATGGGTGTCTACGGCGCCGTGCGGCTGTCGCTGCAGCCGACCGCCATGACCAAGGTCAGGCTGCGCATCATGCAGCCGAACCTGCAGCAGGACGTCAAACTCAACTACGCCGCCAAGGCGGAGGTGATGCAGAAATACCTGACGCTTTCCGACCGCGCTTCAGGACCGCAATCCACCGGCGTGCGCGACGTGCAGATCCTGATCTGGCCGGAATCGGCTTTCCCGTTCTTCCTGACGCGGGAGGCCGACGCGATGGCGCAGATCGCCGAGCTGCTGCCGAAGGGTACGGTGCTGATGACCGGCTCGGTACGCGCCCCGGACGGACCGCCCGGCGTCCGCGTCTCCCGCGCCTACAACTCGATATATCTGATCGACCATGACGGTGGTGTGCTGTCGGTCTACGACAAGCTGCATCTGGTGCCGTTCGGCGAATATTTGCCGTTTCAGGAGTGGATGGAAAAGCTCGGCTTCGTGCAGCTTACAAAAGTGCATGGCGGCTTCATTCCCGGCACGCGGCGCCGCGCGATGGAGATACCGAATGCGCCGCGCGCGCTGCCGCTGATTTGTTACGAAGCGATTTTTCCCGGAAATGTGGCAGCGCGTGACGAGCGCCCCGGCTGGATGGTCAACCTGACCAACGACGGCTGGTTCGGAAATTCGACGGGCCCCTACCAGCACCTGCAGCAGGCGCGCCTGCGTGCGATCGAGGAAGGGCTGCCGATGGTTCGCGCCGCCAACACCGGCATCTCGGCGGTGATCGATCCTCGGGGCGGATTGTGGCACGGCTCGGCCTCGGCATCGAAGGTGTGCTGGACGCCGGCCTGCCGTCGGCGCTGCCGCCGACGGTTTATGCTCGCCTTGGAGATATTCCGGCTGCCATCATCGTCGCCGCCGCCCTGCTGTTCGTCGTCAGGCGCCGCGCTGCAAAGCAAGCTGCCTGAGATTTGCTCATCGCTGATTGTCACTGGTTTACTAAAAACGCTGCTGCGCGGTTCCACCTGTTGACAGACAGCCTGCGATCTGCTTTCTGCGGTTGCAAGCTAAGAACAGCAACCAGTCACTTCATTGCTCAGATCGTCCGCAATTCTACCCGATCCTCCGAGCAGGATATGACGGTCACGGCGCGCCTGAGGCACAGCCTTCCACTGCCTCATTCCCGGCGCCCATCCCAGGAGTGATGCAGATGTCCACGTCCACCAAAGCGCCCAATCCGGTTGACAAGTATGTCGGCAGCCGCGTCCGGATGCGCCGTATCATGCTGGGTATGAGCCAGGAAAACTGGGCGAAGCGCTCGGCCTTACTTTCCAGCAGGTTCAGAAATACGAAAAAGGCACCAACCGGGTCGGCGCCAGCCGCCTGCAGCAGATCTCCGAAATATTGCAGGTCCCGGTGTCGTTTCTGTTCGATGGCGGGCCGAGCGGCGCGGTGAACGGCGCGGGCTTCGCCGAAGGCGCCTCCCCGGCCTACGTGTCGATTTCCTCGCCACATCGGAGGGTCTGGCGCTGACGCGCGCGTTCACGCGTATCAGCGATTCAAAAATGCGGCGCTCCATCGTCGAGCTGGTCGAGCAGATCGCGGCGCGCGACGGCCCCGACCAGCGCTGATTTTCGTCCGCACCGGTTTGAGAATTTCGTATTCTGGAATATGCCATGATTTCCCGGTGCGAAATTGCGCATCGTGAAATGACGCTGTATTCGGATACGATATGACGACAGCCAATCCATTCGATGCCGCGCCGATCCTCGAGGGCATCCGCCGCTGGGTCGAGATCGAGACCCCGACCGAAGCGCCTGAGCAGGTCAACAAGCTCGCCGACCTCGTCGCTGAAGGCTATCGCGGCCTGCCCGCGACCGTGGAGCGGATCGCCGGGCACTCCGGCTGCGGGGATCATCTGGTGGCGCGCTCGTCATGGGGGCAGGACGCACCGGGCATCCTGGTGCTGAGCCATCTCGATACGGTGCATCCGCTTGGCTTCATCGAGCGCCTGCCGTTCAAGATCGCTGATGACAGCGCTTTCGGCCCGGGCATCTACGACATGAAGGGCGGCGCCTATCTCGCCTATCATGCGTTTCGGCAAGTTTGCGCCGACAGCGCGCGGCCGTCGCTCGGCATCACCCAGCTCTATGTCTCCGATGAGGAGATCGGCAGCCCGACCTCGCGTGCGCTGATCGAGAGCGAGGGGCGGAAAGCGAAATATGTGCTGGTCACCGAACCCGCGCGCGACGGCGGCAAGGTCGTGACGGGGCGCAAGGGCGTCGGGCGCTTTGAGGTTTTCATCAAGGGCGTGCCGTCGCATGCCGGCACCAGGCCCGAGGACGGCCGCAGCGCCATCCGCGAGCTCGGCAACGTCATCCAGACGCTGGAGGCGATGAACGATCTGGCACGCGGCATCACCGTCAATGTCGGCGTCGTCAGAGGCGGCACAAAACCGAACGTGATTGCGGAAGAGGCCTATGCCGAGGTCGATATGCGCGTGCCGACGATATCGGATTCCGACGAGCTCACGGCGAAAATTCTCAATCTGAAATCGCGCACCGAGGGCGTCAGCGTCAAGGTGATCGGCGAGCTGAACCGCCCGCCTTACGAAAAAGAGCAATGCCGGCGCCGCGCTCTACGAGCATGCCAGGACGATTGCGGCGGAGATCGGTTTCGACCTGGTCGATACGTCGACCGGCGGCGGCTCCGACGGCAATTTCACCGCGCCGTATACCGCAACGCTGGACGGGCTCGGCGTCGACGGCCAGGGCGCGCATACCCACCACGAGCAGATGTACATCTCCTCGATCGAGCCGAGGGCACGGCTGTTGTACCGTCTCTATCAGACGCTGCGATGATGACTGCCCCGCGCGATACCGGCGACCGCGACGCGCCGCCCGATGATGGCGCGTCGACCCATGCGCGCGGCTCGTTCTTCGGCCGCCGCAAGGGCCACAAGCTCCGCATCCACCAGGCCGACCTGATCGACAATCTGCTGCCGCGCCTGGCGCTCGATATCGGGGCGCCTGCGCCGGAGCGTCTTGCCGATCTCTTCGAAGGCGACATCGAGGATGTCAGGCTCGAAATCGGTTTCGGCGGCGGCGAACATCTGATCGCGGAGGCACAGGGGTATCCGCACATCGGGTTCATCGGCTGCGAGCCCTATGTCAACGGCATGGCCAAGATCCTGACGCAGATCGAGACGCACAACATCGGCAACATCCGCCTCTATGCCGGCGATGCCGCGGAGTTGCTGGCCTGGGCGCCGCCACGATCGCTGGCGCGGATCGACCTGATCCATCCCGATCCCTGGCCGAAGCGGCGGCACTGGAAGCGGCGCTTCGTGCAGGACGCAACGGTCAACGCGATGGCGCACATCCTTAAAGCGGGCGGTGAATTCCGTTTCGTCAGCGACATCGACGACTACTGCGCCTGGACGCTGGCGCATCTGATGCGCAGCTCCGATTTTCTCTGGACCGCCGAACGCGCCGCCGACTGGCGACAACCGTGGGACGGCTACACCATGACGCGCTATGGGCGAAAGGCCGAGCGCGAGGGACGGGTGGCGGCGTATTTGCGGTTTCGGCGAGTGGGGTGAACGAGCTGCTAGAAACTCGTCATGCCCGGGCTTGTCCCGGGCATCCACGTCTTACACGCCGCGTTGAAACAAGGACGTGGATGGCCGGACAAGCCCGGCCATGACGGGGAGAAAGCGTCAGGCCGGATTATCGCGTCTTCCAGAACGCAACCACGCGCTCGGCGGTCGATGGCATCAGGCGCGTAAAATTCACTCGCGCGTTTTCGATGTCGGCGGGGGACGTGGTCCGGTTCGGACCGAGCCGAAGCAGGATCAGCGCGCGCACGGTCGCCCATTCGACATTGATGGCTTTGCCGGCGATCAGGATCGGATCGTAGCGGTCGCCGCCGATCAGGCGGTCGAGGGTTTCGATCTTGACGCCGGTCATCGCCGACAGCGCGGCAACCGACTCCTCGTATTTGAAGGCCCTGGCGAAGTTGAGCAACGCGCCTTCGCCGAGCATGCCTTCGCGGTGGAGCTTCAACACGGTGCGTTGCGCCGACATAAAGTCGCGCCGCTCCTCGCGCTCGGATGGGCCGGTGATGGCGGCCATCGCCTGCTTGATGTCGGCCTGCCGTTCGGGCTTGACGACCTGGAACAGGCGGCGACGGACGACGTCGATGGAGCCGGAGAGCAACTCCTTCAGATGCTCGGAAGACAGATCGTCGCGCTGGCCGAGCCTGATCGTCAGCACGCCATCCTGGCCGGCGCGCTTGATCAGCGTCGAATAGCTGCTCGACGAGAAGGCTGCCCCCGTATTGCCGGCGGCACGCCTGACGACGTCGCGGTCGCCGCGCGCGACGATGACGTCGGTGAGATCGGTTGAAAGCGTGGGCCGTTCCGCCATCGCCAGCAGATGGCCCTGGCCCTTCTCGGACGCGATTTCGATCAGCATCTTTTCGTCGATGAGCGGCGAGCGGCGCAGCAGCGGGCCTGCAATGGCAATTTCATCGTCATGGGCGAGTTGGCCGACCAAACCGCGCGGCGCGTTCGCCAGCATCGACAGGCGCTCGGCCAGTTCGGCGCGCTCGGCAAGCTCGGCATGCGGGACTAGACTGGTCAGGACACCGTCGAACAGATCGACATGATCGGAGCGGAAGCTCGCCGCACCCTGCAGAAAAAGCTCGCTGATGCGGCGCGCGGCATCGGCGCGGCGCTTGGGGTCGCCACGACTGATGATGTCGTCGAGTTCCGGGATCAGCGATGGTGAAATTATCATAAACCCGCCCAAACCGGCCTGAATTGGCTGGTTTTCGGGAAATCTAGGCAGCGTTCATGAATGAAGGGTTAGACATTGCCCCCGCCTTCAAAGCTTGGCAAAATCGGACTTAACGGGATCGCGGGCCTTGTCGGATTGCGCAAAACCGCTATATCCGCGGCAACTTATGGTTCTCATACGATCGCGTATTGAGAGTGGGCCCCCGGGACCCGCTCTTTATTACCTGAACCTGCCCCTGCCCAGAATGGGCGTCAGGCGCGGTTTGGGGGAACCGGCCGGACCGCCGGTTAAGGCCCGGCCTAAACCCATGCAAGTAAGACGCTTTTGACCCTGGACATGACCGATCCAACTGCTGTTTCCGTGGATGCCGACCTCTTGGCCGAGCCCCGTCTCGTCGTCGAGCTGGCGCGGCCGCGCGGGTATCGGCGGTGGCTGGACCAGTTCTGCAGGGAATGGGCTACCGACTGGTCCGGATCAAGATTTCAGCCGAGGCCGGCTGCACGGTGCAGATCATGGCCGAACGGCCTGATGGTACGATGCAGATCGAGGATTGCGAGGCGATCTCGCGGGCGCTGTCGCCGGTGCTCGACGTCGCCGATCCGATCGACCGCGCCTACCGGCTTGAGATATCCTCGCCGGGCATCGATCGCCCGCTGGTGCGCCGTTCCGATTTCGAGCGCTACGCCGGTCATCTCGTGAAGATCGAAATGGCGGTCGCCCATCAGGGCCGCAAGCGTTTCCGCGGGCTCCTGGCCGGTATCGAAGGCGATGCCGTGCGGCTACATCGGGATGACACACGCGCGGGCGAAGATGCCGACGTGCTGCTGGTGATGGAAGACATCTCCGACGCGCGACTGGTTCTGACCGACGAATTGATTGCGGAATCGATGCGGCGCGGCAAGCAGGCCGAGCGCGAATTGAAGCAGAATCTCGGGCTGGCTCCGCCACCGCCGCCGCACGCAAAGAAGAGCGATCCGGCCAAGAGCAGCAAGCCGAAGCCCAAGATCGCAAGCAAGCCCGGCAACAAGCCGGAGCCGACCAATACAAAGAAGCACCGCCTCGCCGCAGAAAGACTGCGCAGGGGCGACACCGATCCTACTGAAGGAGACTAGCCATGGCCGTCAGTGCCAACAAACTCGAACTGCTGCAGATCGCAGACGCGGTCGCCCGCGAAAAGTCGATCGACCGCGGCATCGTGATCGCCGCGATGGAAGACGCCATCGCCAAGGCGGCCCGCGCCCGTTACGGCAGCGAGACCGACGTTCACGCCGAGATCGACGCCAAGAAGGGTGAGCTGCGGCTATCGCGCCACATGCTGGTCGTCGAGCAGGTAGAGAACTCCTCGAACCAGATTTCGCTGGCGGACGCGCAGCGCGCCAACCCTGGCGCCCAGGTCGGCGACACCATCGCCGACACCCTGCCGCCGCTGGAATACGGCCGCATCGCCGCGCAATCCGCCAAGCAGGTGATCGTGCAGAAGGTGCGCGAGGCCGAGCGCGACCGGCAATACCAGGAATTCAAGGACCGCATCGGCGACATCGTCAACGGCGTCGTCAAGCGCGTCGAATATGGCAGCGTGATCGTCGATCTCGGCCGCGGTGAAGCCATCATCCGCCGCGACGAAATGCTGCCGCGCGAGGTGTTCCGCAACGGCGACCGCGTCCGCGCCTACATCTTCGATGTCCGCCGCGAAACCCGCGGACCGCAGATCTTCCTCTCCCGCACCCATCCGCAATTCATGGCAAAGCTGTTCGCGCAGGAAGTGCCGGAAATCTATGACGGCATCGTCGAGATCAAGGCGGTGGCCCGCGATCCCGGCTCGCGCGCGAAAATCGGCGTGATTTCAAGAGATTCTTCGGTGGATCCGGTCGGCGCCTGCGTCGGCATGCGCGGCTCGCGCGTGCAGGCAGTGGTGAACGAGCTGCAGGGCGAGAAGATCGACATCATTCCGTGGTCGCCCGACATCGCGACCTTTGTCGTCAACGCGCTGGCGCCCGCCGAAGTCGCCAAGGTCGTGATCGACGAGGACCGCGAGCGGATCGAAGTCGTGGTTCCCGACACCAATAACCAGCTCTCGCTGGCGATCGGGCGCCGCGGCCAGAACGTCCGCCTCGCCTCGCAACTGACCGGCTGGGATATCGACATCCTCACCGAGCAGGAAGAATCCGAGCGCCGCCAGGCTGACTTCGAGAACTCCACGCGGGTGTTCATGGAAGCGCTGAACGTCGACGAGGTGGTCGGCCAGTTGCTGGCGTCTGAAGGCTTTACTTCGGTCGAGGAACTCGCGCTGGTCGATGTCAAGGAACTGGCCGGGATCGAAGGCTTTGACGAGGAAACTGCCAACGAGCTGCAGAGCCGGGCCAAGGAATATCTGGAACAGCTCGAGACCGAGCTGGAAAACAAGCGCAAGGAACTCGGTGTGGATGATGCTTTGAAGACGGTGCCCGGAGTGACCTCGAAGATGCTGGTCAAGTTCGGCGAAAACGACATCAAGTCCGTCGAGGATCTGGCGGGCTGTGCGACCGACGATCTGGTCGGCTGGACCGAACGCAAGGAAGGCGGCGAGCCGACCAAGCACCCTGGCATTCTCGACGCCAACGAGGTCTCGCGCGACGATGCCGAGCGCATGATCATGCAGGCCCGCGTCATTGCCGGCTGGATCACCGAGGCCGAACTCGCCAAGGAACCCGAGGCGGCCGAGACCACCGAAGACCAGACGGCGTAATGCGGGTGTTCCGCAAAGCCGAAAATCTTTCTGCGCGCCGACCGTGCGCAGATGACCGGAGCCACTAAACAGGCATGCTCGCTTTGGCTGACCCCGATCTCGACCATGGGCCGCGGACCGACAAGTCCGCGACCATGCGGATGTGCGCGGTCAGCCGCGAGGTCCGCCCGATCGACGAGCTGATCCGCTTTGTGGTCGCACCGTCGGGTGAAGTAATCCCAGATTTGAAGCGCAAGCTGCCCGGCCGCGGCCTGTGGGTCCAGGCCTCGCGCCGGACGGTTGCAGAAGCGGTGCGGCGTAACCAATTTAGCAGAGGCTTCAAGCGCAACGTTCGCGCCGCGGCGACCCTTCCCGCCGATACCGAGGCCCTGCTGGAGCGAAGCTGTACCGAGGCGCTGGCCATGGCGGCCAAGGCCGGTCAGGTCATTTCCGGTTTTGCCAAGGTCGAGGGCCTGCTCGAGCAGGGCAGGGCCGAAGCTCTGATTCACGCTTCCGACGGCGCGGCCGACGGAATCCGCAAATTGGACGCTATCGCCGGGCAAAGGACCGGAAATATCGGTGAATCGCGGGGTTTACCGATCGTTACCGCTTTAACCTCGGCACAATTGGATTTGGCACTGGGCCGGTCAAATGTGATACATGCTGCGCTGCTCGCGGGCCCGGCGAGCAAAACGTTCCTGTCGCGCTGCCAGATCCTGGTTCGATACCGGATGGACGATGACGACAAGACCGGGGATGGCGGCCAGAAATTCTGACGGACGAAGATTGGTTCCGAAGCCTTTTGCTTCAATGAATGTGCGGATGCGCACAATGTAACGAGATTAGGACTGCTGAATGGTTGATACCAAAACGCCTGGCGACAAGACTCTGAGTGTTCCGACCAAGACCTTGACGCTGAAGCCGCGGGTCGAGACGGGCACTGTGCGCCAGAGCTTCAGCCATGGCCGAACCAAGCAGGTCGTGGTCGAAAAGCGTGGCAAGCGCCGCGTGGGCGGAGATGCGCCCGCGACTGAAACGCATGCGCCCGAGCCGGCCGCCGTCAAGGCGGCGCCCGCCGCAAAGGCCCCCTTTCCCGCCCTGCGGCAACGCCCGGTGCACCGCGCAGCGGTTCCGGCGTGGTGCTGCGCACGCTGACCGAAGACGAGCGTTCCGCCCGCGCCAGCGCGCTGGCCGACGCCAAGGTGCGCGAAGTCGAGGAACGGCGGCTGGCCGAGGAAGAAGCCAAGCGCCGCGCCAGCAAGGAAGGGATCGAGCAGGCGGAACGCGAGGCCGCCGAAGCCCGCCGCAAGGCCGAGGAAGAACGGCACCGGCTGGAAGAGGAAGCCAAGCGCAAGGCCGAAGTCGAGGCCAAGAAGCGATTTGGCGAAGCCGAGGCCAAGACCGCGACGGCGCCGACGACCGCTGCGGCCCGACCGGCCGCAGCCCGCCCGGCTGGCGCCCGTCCGACTGCGGCAGCCGTTCCGCCCGCGCGCGCCCCGGGCGTTGCTGCCGACGGTTCCGATGAAGACGAAGGTCCGCGCCAGATCCGCCGCGGTCCCGGCGGCGCCGTTCGTGCCGTGACGCCCCCGAAGACGACCCAGAAGCCGGGTCCGCAGAAGGAACGCGGCCGCCTGACGCTGGTCACCGCGCTCAATGCCGACGACGTGCGCGAGCGTTCGATTGCCTCGTTCCGCCGCCGCACCCAGCGCCTGAAGGGCCACGCCGCCAACGAGCCGAAGGAAAAGCTTATTCGTGAAGTGGTGATCCCGGAAGCGATCACGATCCAGGAACTCGCCAACCGCATGTCGGAGCGCGCGGTCGACGTCATCCGCCTGCTGATGAAGCAGGGCGCGATGCACAAGATCACCGACGTGATCGATGCCGACACTGCGCAACTGATCACCGAGGAAATGGGCCACTCCGTCAAGCGCGTCGCCGCGTCCGACGTCGAAGAGGGCCTGTTCGACGTCGTCGACGATTCCACCGATACCGAGCCGCGCTCGCCGGTGGTCACCGTGATGGGCCACGTCGATCACGGCAAGACCTCGCTGCTCGACGCGCTGCGCCACGCCAACGTTGTGTCGGGCGAAGCCGGCGGCATCACCCAGCATATCGGCGCCTACCAGGTGACCTCGCCGGAAAGCGGCAAGAAGATCACCTTCATCGATACGCCCGGCCACGCCGCGTTCACCGCGATGCGCGCGCGCGGCGCCAAGGTCACCGATATCGTGATCCTGGTGGTGGCGGCCGATGACGGCGTCATGCCGCAGACGATCGAGGCGATCAACCACGCCAAGGCGGCGAAGGTTCCGATGATCGTCGCGATCAACAAGATCGACAAGCCCGACGCCAAGCCGGAACGCGTGCGTACCGAGCTGCTGCAGCACGAGGTTCAGGTCGAATCGTTCGGCGGCGAAGTCGTCGACGTCGAGGTTTCCGCCAAGAACAAGACCAATCTCGACAAGCTGCTCGAGATGATTGCGCTGCAGGCCGAACTGCTCGACCTCAAGACCAATTCGGAACGTCCGGCCGAAGGCACCGTGATCGAGGCCAAGCTCGATCGCGGCCGCGGTCCGGTGGCGACCGTGCTGGTTCAGCGCGGCACGCTCAAGGTCGGCGACATCATCGTGGCCGGCGCCGAAATGGGCCGCGTCCGCGCGCTGATTTCGGACCAGGGCGAGAACCTCGACGAGGCCGGACCTTCGGTGCCGGTCGAGGTGCTCGGCTTCAACGGCCCGCCGGAAGCCGGCGACCGTCTCGCCGTGGTCGAGAACGAAGCCCGCGCCCGCCAGGTCACGAGCTATCGCGCCCACCAGAAGCGCGAGAACGCCGCCGCCTCGATTTCCGGCATGCGCGGCTCGCTCGAGCAGATGATGTCGCAGCTCAAGACCGCGGGCCGCAAGGAATTCCCGCTGATCGTGAAAGCCGACGTGCAGGGCTCGCTCGAAGCGATCCTGGGATCGCTGGAAAAGCTCGGCACCGACGAGGTCGCCGCCCGCATCCTGCATGCAGGCGTCGGCGGCATCTCCGAATCCGACGTCACGCTGGCGGAGGGCTTCAACGCCGCGATCATCGGCTTCTCGGTGCGCGCCAACAAGGAAGCTGCGGCTGCCGCCAAACGCAACGGCATCGAGATCCGCTACTACAACATCATCTACGATCTCGTCGACGACATCAAAAAGGCGATGTCCGGCCTGCTCGCGCCGACGCTGCGCGAAACCATGCTGGGCAATGCGCAGATCCTGGAAGTGTTCAACATTTCCAAGGTCGGCAAGGTCGCCGGCTGCCGCGTCACCGACGGCACCGTGGAACGCGGCGCCAATGTGCGCCTGATCCGCGACAACGTCGTCGTGCACGAAGGCAAGCTCTCGACGCTGAAGCGCTTCAAGGACGAAGTAAAGGAAGTACAGTCCGGCCAGGAATGCGGCATGGCGTTCGAAAATTACGGCGACATGCGTGCCGGCGACGTGATCGAGTGTTATCGCGTGGAGACCATCCAGCGCAGCCTGTAAGTCGGAACCTTACAGCTTCGTCAGAAGGATATTGAAATAGGTCGACGTCATGCCCGGCTTTATGCCGGGCATCCACGTCTCTTGAGAATTCAGCAGCGAGAAAGACGTGGATGGCCGGGCATAGGCGAGCGGAAGCGACGCCGTCCTTCAGACGGCTATGCCCGGCCATAACGATTTTGTTTTCGAAGGACGAAAATGCCCCGCCATCATACCAAGGGTTCCGCCCCCGGCGGCTCGCAACGGCAATTGCGCGTCGGCGAGACCGTGCGCCATGCCGTCGCCGATATTCTGTCGCAGGGTAATGTGCACGATCCCGATCTCGAAGGCCAAATCATCACCGTTCCCGAGGTGAGGATGTCGCCTGACCTGAAGCTTGCGACGATTTACGTGATGCCGCTCGGCGGCCGCGATACCGATGTCGTGCTCGCGGCGCTCGCGCGCAATAAAAGTTCCTGCGCGGCGAGATTGCGCACCGCGTTAACTTAAAATTTGCTCCCGATCTCCGCTTTCGCGTCGACGAACGATTCGATGAAGCGGAACGGATCGAGAAATTACTGAGAACACCTGCGGTGCAGAGAGACCTCGCACCCGATTCGGACGACAAGTGATGACTATGCCCACCGCGAACAGCGCGATCGCGCCGCAAACTGCCGATCTCGCTCGACGCCGAAAAAAATGTTTTCAGGTGAGCCGCGTGGCGACGACAAGAGTCGCGCTGGCGACGACGACCGTCGCGCCGGCGACGACAAGGGTCGCGCCGGCGAAGGCGAACGCCGCAGCAACAACGATCCGCGCCACACCAAGCAGCCGCGCCAGAACAACCAGCCGCGGCGCGACAAGCGCGACGTTCACGGCTGGGTGGTGCTCGACAAACCGATCGGCATGACCTCGACGCACGCGGTTGCCGTGCTCAAGCGCCTGTTCCAGGCCAAGCGCGCCGGCCACGCGGGCACGCTCGATCCGCTGGCATCCGGCGGCCTGCCGATCGCGCTCGGCGAGGCCACCAAGACGGTGCCTTTCGTGATGGACGGCCGCAAGCGCTACCGGTTCACGGTGGCCTGGGGCGAGGAGCGCGACACCGACGATACCGAGGGCCGGGTGGTCAGGACCAGCGAGATCCAGCCATCGGCGGAAGCGATCCGGGCCCTGCTGCCGCAGTTCACCGGCCAGATCGAGCAGATCCCGCCGCAATATTCCGCGATCAAGGTCCAGGGCGAACGCGCCTATGATCTGGCGCGGGACGGCGAAACCGTCGAATTAAAGCCCCGGCCGGTCGAGATTCATGAACTAACCCTTGTGGAACATGAAGATAACGGCCAGTCCGTGTTCGAGGCCGAGTGCGGCAAGGGCACCTATGTCCGGGCGCTGGCCCGCGATATCGGCCGGATTCTGGGCTGTTTCGGCCATATCTGCGCGTTGCGGCGGACGTTGGTGGGCCCGTTCCGCGAGACGGACATGATTCCGCTGGAAGAGTTGGAGGCTTTATGCAATAGAGCCGCGTCTGGCGAGGGAAGCCTCGCCGACGCGCTTTTGCCCGTTGAGACCGCGCTGGACGACATCCCGGCACTGGCCGTCACACGGGCTGATGCGGCAAGGCTCCACAGGGGCCAAGCCGTTTTGTTGCGCGGACGGGATGCGCCCAATAGTAGCGGCACAGTCTATGTCACGGTGGCAGGCCGGCTTCTGGCCCTCGCCGAAATTGGCAATGGCGAACTCATCCCCAAGCGCGTGTTCAACCTGACCGGGCTGACTGCCAGTCCCGGTCGCAGCAATGAGAGAGTTTGACGATGTCGATTACCGCCGAACGCAAAGCGGAAGTCATCAAGACGAATGCCAACAAGGCCGGCGATACCGGCTCGCCCGAGGTTCAGGTCGCGATCCTGTCGGAACGCATCAACAACCTCACCGGGCACTTCAAATCCCACGTGAAGGACAATCATTCGCGCCGAGGTCTTTTGAAAATGGTCGCAACACGCCGCTCCCTGCTCGATTACATCAAGCGGAAGGACGAGGCGCGTTACAAGGCGTTGCTCGAAAAGCATAACATTCGTCGTTGATTTGAGAGTACGCGCGCGCAGTTTGCGCGCGTTTTCGCATGATCTTCCGGGAGACGGACTCCGAATTGTTCGGAGACGATCATGTGCAAGGGCATCATCCGAAAATGGATCATGCCCGACAAACGTCCAGCAGCAATCCGGCCGCTGGACAGGGCAAGGTGCCCGTGACTGCCGAGAGGATGGACGCCATCCGAAAGATGAAGACCATGGCAGGATCGCCGAACGCTGATCTCGTATTGCGATCAGCGTCCCGCAATCTTGCGCATGGTCTTTGTGTTTTTGGGCCCCGCTCTCTCGTGAACCCATGAAAGAAACCACTATGTTCAATAAGCATTCCGTCGAGATCGACTGGGGTGGACGTCCCCTCAAGCTGGAAACCGGCAAGATCGCCCGTCAGGCCGACGGCGCCGTGCTCGCCACCTATGGCGAGACCATCGTGCTCGCCACCGTCGTCGCCGCCAAGTCGCCGCGCGAAGGCGTCGATTTCCTGCCGCTGACCGTCGACTATCAGGAAAAGACCTACGCCGCGGGCCGCATTCCCGGCGGCTACTTCAAGCGCGAGGGCCGTCCGACCGAAAAGGAGACGCTGGTCTCCCGCCTGATCGACCGCCCGATCCGCCCGCTGTTCGTCGACGGCTGGCGTAACGAGACCCAGGTGATCGTGACGACGCTGTCGCACGACATGGAAAACGATCCCGACATCCTGGCGCTGGTCGCCTCCTCGGCGGCGCTGACGATATCAGGCGCTCCCTTCAAGGGCCCGATCGGCGCGGCCCGCGTCGGCTTCATTAACGACGAATATGTGCTCAACCCGACGCTCGACGAAATGGTCGAGACCCAGCTCGACCTGGTCGTCGCCGGCACCGCGGATGCGGTGCTGATGGTGGAATCGGAAGCGAAAGAGCTCAACGAAGACATCATGCTCGGCGCCGTGATGTTCGGCCACCGCCACTTCCAGCCGGTGATCAAGGCGATCATCGAACTAGCCGAGAAGGCCGCCAAGGAGCCGCGCGAAGTCAAGGTCGTCGACGAAAGCACGCTGGAAAAGGAAATCCTCGGCCTCATCGAGCAGGAGCTGCGCTCCGCCTACGCCATTCCGGTCAAGCAGGATCGCTATGCCGCGGTCGGCAAGGCCAAGGAAAAGGTGATGGCGCACTACTTCCCGGAAGGGCAGGAGCCGAAATACGACAAGCTGCGCATCGCCGCCGTGTTCAAGGAACTCGAAGCCAAGATCGTTCGCTGGAACATCCTCGACACCGGCAAGCGCATCGACGGCCGCGATTCCAAGACCGTGCGCAACATCATCGCCGAAGTCGGCGTGCTGCCGCGTGCCCACGGTTCGGCACTGTTCACCCGCGGTGAGACGCAAGCGATGGTCGTGACCACGCTCGGCACCGGCGAGGACGAGCAGTACATCGACGCGCTGTCGGGAACGTACAAGGAGACGTTCCTGCTGCACTACAACTTCCTCCCTACTCGGTCGGTGAAACCGGACGCCTCGGCGGCACCAAACGCCGCGAAATCGGCCACGGCAAGCTCGCCTGGCGCGCGATCCACCCCGTTCTGCCGCCGCATCACGAATTCCCCTACACGGTGCGCGTGGTCTCCGAGATCACCGAATCCAACGGCTCCTCGTCGATGGCCTCGGTGTGCGGCGCCTCGCTGGCGCTGATGGATGCGGGCGTTCCCTTGAAGCGGCCAACCGCGGGTATCGCGATGGGCCTCATTCTGGAAGGTTCGCGCTTTGCGGTTCTGTCCGACATTCTCGGTGACGAGGATCATCTCGGCGACATGGACTTCAAGGTGGCCGGCACCGACCAGGGCATCACCTCGCTGCAGATGGACATCAAGATCGAGGGCATCACCGAGGAGATCATGAAGGTCGCGCTCGGCCAGGCCAGGGACGGGCGTATCCATATCCTCGGCGAAATGGCCAAGGCGCTCACCAATGCCCGCGCCGAGCTCGGCGAATACGCGCCGCGCATCGAAACCTTCAAGATCGCCACCGACAAGATCCGTGAAGTGATCGGCACCGGCGGCAAGGTGATCCGCGAGATCGTCGAGAAGACCGGCGCCAAGGTCAACATCGAGGACGACGGCACCGTCAAGGTCGCCTCCAACGACGGCGAGGCGATGAAGGCCGCGATCAAGTGGATCAAGTCGATCGCCTCCGATCCGGAGATCGGCCAGATCTACGAAGGCACCGTGGTCAAGGTGATGGAGTTCGGCGCGTTCGTGAACTTCTTCGGCGCCAAGGACGGCCTCGTCCACATCAGCCAGCTCGCTTCGGCGCGCGTGCAGAAGACCTCCGACGTCGTCAAGGAAGGCGACAAGGTCAAGGTCAAGCTGCTCGGCTTCGACGACCGCGGCAAGACCCGGCTGTCGATGAAGGTGGTCGATCAGGAGACCGGCGAAGACCTCGAGGCCAAGCAGAAGGCGGAAGCGCCGCAGCGCGAAGCCGCCGGCGAGTAAGGCATCGCTAAAATGTGAACAAGGGGCGGCTGAGAGGCCGCCCTTTTTTGTTACCCGCCGGAGGTACAATGCGCCAACCGGTGGCCCTGTGCGATTCCGCCGCAGCGTTATAATATCCGCAACCGAACCCGGTTATGACCTTCGTCCGTAGCTGTCGCGCTAGCGGCGCGTCTTCTGTCTAGACGTAACGACCCAGTTCACCCACAGGTAAGGAGAAACCGATGTCATCCATGTCCCGGCGCCATCTGATGTTTGCCGCAACCGGTATCGCTGCCGTTGCAGCCGCCCCGCGTTTTGTGTTCGCGCAGGCCGCGGCTCCCGACGCCGCGGCGGGTCCGTTTACGCTGCCGCCGCTCGGTTATCCGACAAATGCATTCGAGCCTCACATTGACGCCAAGACGATGGAAATCCATCACGGCAAGCACCACGCCGCATATGTCGCCAATCTCAACACCGTCGCCAAGACCAATCCGCAGTTGGGAACGGCGAAGATCGAGGACGTGCTCGGCAACCTGAATGCGCTGGACGACAGCATCAAATTCACCGTCCGCAACAATCTCGGCGGCCACGCCAACCACACCATGTTCTGGGAAATCATGGGCCCGAATGGCGGCAAGCCCGAGGGCGAGGTGCTGGCGGCGATCGACCGCGATCTCGGCGGCATGGAAAAATTCCAGAACGATTTTAATGCCGCCGGCGGCCGCCAGTTCGGCTCGGGCTGGGTGTTCGTGACCGTCGCCAAGGACGGCAAGCTCGCGATCGAGACCCGCCCGAACCAGGACAACCCGATGATGGACGGCAAGCGGGCGTTGATGGGCAACGACGTCTGGGAGCACGCTTATTACCTGAATTACCAGAACCGCCGCGCGGATTACCTGAAGGCGTGGTGGAATACGGTGAACTGGGCCAAGATCGCGGAGCGTTATGCCGCGGCGAAGGCCGGCACGCTCGGCGTGTGATCGCAATCCTGTGAAAAAGCGGCGGCCTCTCGGCCGCCCTTTGTTTCATTTTCCGGATGGCTTCGCGCGAACGGCGCGACAACTTCAGGGATCAGGCGAGCTCGAAACGATCGAGGTTCATCACCTTGGTCCACGCCGCCACGAAATCCTTGGCGAATTTCTCCTTCGAGTCCGTGCACGCATAGACTTCCGCAAAGGCGCGAAGCTGCGAGTGCGAGCCGAAAATCAGGTCGACGCGGGTGCCGGTCCACTTGACCGCATTGGTCTTGCGGTCGCGGCTCTCATACGTGCCGTCAGAGCCGGCGGGCTGCCATTGCGTGCCCATGTCGAGCAGGTTGACGAAGAAGTCGTTCGTCAGCGTCTCGGGCTTTTTGGTGAACACGCCGTGCTTGGCCCCACCGAAATTCGCGCCGAGGACGCGCAGGCCGCCGAGGAGAACCGTCATCTCGGGCCCCGTCAGCCGCAGCAATTGCGCCCGATCCACCAACGCCTCCTCCGGAGCCATGAACTGATGCTTCTTGCTGCTGACATAGTTGCGGAAGCCGTCGGCACGCGGTTCGAGCGGGGCGAAGGACTCGACGTCGGTTTGATCCTGCGACGCATCCATGCGCCCCGGCGTGAAGGGCACCTTCACGTCGACACCGGCGTCCTTGGCGGCTTTTTCGACCGCCGCGCAGCCGCCGAGAACGATCAGGTCGGCAAGCGAAACCTTCTTGCCGAACTCCTTCTGGATCGCTTCGAGCGTCGAGAGGACCGTCTTGAGCTCGGCCGGCTGGTTGACCTCCCAGTCCTTCTGCGGGCTGAGACGAATGCGCGCGCCATTCGCGCCACCGCGCTTGTCGGAGCCGCGGAACGTCGACGCCGACGCCCATGCGGTCGAGACAAGCTGCGAAACCGACAGGCCGGAGCCGAGAATCTTCGCCTTCAGCGCGGCGATGTCCTGCTCGCCGATCAGCGGATGATCCACCGCCGGGATCGGGTCCTGCCAGATCAGCGTTTCCTTCGGCACCAGCGGGCCGAGGTAGCGCGCGATCGGGCCCATGTCGCGGTGCGTGAGCTTGAACCAGGCACGCGCGAACGCGTCAGCAAACTGGTCCGGATGCTCGTAGAAGCGCCGCGAGATCTTCTCGTAGGCCGGATCGAAACGCAGCGACAGGTCGGTGGTGAGCATGGTCGGCACATGCTTCTTCGACTTGTCGTAGGCATCCGGGATCGTGGCTTCCGCGCCTTTCGCCTTCCACTGCTTCGCGCCGGCCGGGCTCTGGGTCAGCTCCCATTCGTTTTCGAACAGGTTCTTGAAGAACAGATTGCTCCACTTCGTCGGCGTCTGCACCCAGGTGACTTCCGGGCCGCCGGTGATGGCGTCAGGTCCGACGCCGGTGCCATGCTTGCTCTTCCAGCCGAGGCCCTGATCCTCGAGCGCACCGCTTTCCGGGTCCGGTCCCACCAGCGACGGATCGCCGGCGCCGTGGGTCTTGCCGAAGGAGTGGCCGCCGGCAATCAGGGCTACGGTCTCTTCGTCGTTCATCGCCATGCGGAAGAACGTTTCGCGGATGTCCTTGGCCGCCGCGAGCGGGTCCGGATTGCCGTTCGGCCCTTCCGGATTGACGTAGATGAGGCCCATCTGCACGGCGCCGAGTGGTTCGGCGAGCTGGCGTTCGCCGCTGTAGCGTTCGTCGCCGAGCCACGTGCCTTCGGGACCCCAGAACAGCTCTTCAGGCTCCCAGACGTCGGCGCGGCCGCCAGCGAAGCCGAACGTCTTGAAGCCCATCGATTCGAGGGCGACGTTGCCTGCGAGAATCATCAGATCGGCCCACGAGAGTTTTCGGCCGTATTTCTGCTTGATCGGCCACAGCAGCCGGCGCGCCTTGTCGAGGTTGGCGTTGTCAGGCCAGCTGTTCAGTGGTGCGAAGCGCTGCTGACCCGCGCCGGCGCCACCGCGGCCATCCGTGATGCGGTAGGTGCCCGCGCTGTGCCACGCCATGCGGATCATCAGACCGCCATAGTGACCGAAATCGGCCGGCCACCACTCCTGCGATTCCGTCATCAACGCATGCAGGTCCTTGATCACCGCGTTGAGGTCGAGCGTCTTGAACTCCTTGGCGTAGTCGAACGCCTCGCCCATTGGATCGGACAGAGTGGAGTTCCGGTGGAGCACCGAAACGTCCAGGGCGTCCGGCCACCAGTCGCGGTTCTTGGGTCCGCGCGCGCCCGTGAACGGGCATTTGGTTTGATCATCCATGGTCGTCTCCTGATGGTTCCTGTTCGGATTGGAAGCAATCTAAGCACGGCCTTCCATCAGGTAAAGTTGATTTTAATGATCGATCCGATAAGATTAACTGATGATACAGATGACGCTCAGACAGCTTCGCTACTTCGATGCGCTGGCACGCCATAGCCATTTCGGACGCGCGGCCGAGGCGTGCTCGATCTCGCAGCCGGCGCTGTCGATGCAGATCAAGGAAATGGAGGAAACCTCGGCGGCGTGCTGCTGGAGCGCAGCGCGAGACAGGTGACGCTGACGAAGTTCGGCGAGGAGATCGTCCAGCGCGTCCGCGACATCCTGCGTTCGGTCGACGAACTCGGTGATTTCGCGCGCGCCTCGCGTGACCGGCTCGCGGGACGCCTACGCATCGGCATGATCCCGACGATTGCGCCCTATCTGCTGCCGAAGGTGATCGAGAATCTCGCGCGGATGCATCCGGAACTAGACATCCACGTACGCGAGACGCTGACGCCGAAGCTGATCAAGGAGGTCGTCGAAGGCCGGCTGGATACGGCGATCGTCGCGCTGCCGGTATCCGAACCTTCGCTGACCGAGGTCGTGTGCTTTTCGGAGAATTTCCTGCTGGTGCGGCCGGGCGAGGACGAGGGTACGCCGGTGCCGAGCCACGAGACGCTGCGCGAGATGCGGCTCTTGCTGCTCGAAGAGGGACACTGCTTCCGCGACCAGGCGCTATCGTTCTGCAACATGCAGTCGCCGCCACGGGAAGTGCTGGACGCAAGCTCGCTGTCGACGCTGGTGCAATGGTCGGCGCCGGCATCGGCGTCACCCTGATTCCGGAAATGGCGGTCGCGGTGGAAACCCGCTCGGCGCCGGTTTCCGTCGCCCGCTTCAGGAACCCGCAACCCTCGCGAACCATTGGCATGGTCTGGCGCAAGACAAGTCCGTTGGCCGTACAGCTTCAGCAAATCTCCGAAGTGGTTTGTCTCGCCGCCGACGCGTTGCGCGAACAGCGCAAGGCGAAATCGCCAACGCGGAAATGACGGGCCTGACCAACATGCCCGCTTCGGGAGATACCGATTTGCCACAACCCGTGATCCGCTCCCGCCCGTGCGGACGAATATGACGAGGTCGCGCGGATCTGGATGGAGAGCTGGGTTTCGACCGGGCTGGAAGACGCCAGCAATTTCCTGCTGGCGAAACTGCGCGCCCGCGTTCCGATGGAAGTGGAAAAGGGCTGGAGCCTTTACGTTGCCGATGACAATGGAAGGTTGGCGGCAATGCTCGCGTTGCATCTGCCCGAGCGTTATCTCGATCAACTCTTTGTCGCGCCGGCATATCAGAGCAATGGCCTCGGGCGGCGCTTGCTTGCTTTCACACGACAACAATTACCTGATGAAATCTGGTTGCGCTGCGTGCGCGAAAATGAAAAGGCATGGCGCTGGTACGAGCGCGAGAACTTTGCGTTCGAGAGGGAGCAGGTCGAGCCGATGACGGGCTTTGTGATGAAGTATTATCGATGGAAGAAGACGGCAGCGGCGGAACGATGAGCACAACGTGTCTTTGCCTTGCGAAGCCAGGCTGCACGTTCTAGTTTAGCTGCTCCCGCCCTGCTGTGTTGCACTGAATTCCATGGCCCGACTGTTAGCCGCCGCAATTGTTCTGTCGTGCCTTTCGACATCGGCGTGGACGCAGACCCAACCCGCGCCGCCAACGACAGGAACGCAGGCAGCACCGGCGGCCGTCAAGCCGGCTATCCGGAAGCCCGTTGCGCGAAGCGAATCGCCAAGCAAACCAGCCTCCGCCAAGAGCGGCCCATGCGGGCTCGGCGTCATCGCGTCCGTTGGCGACGAGTTCACGGTGAACAAGATCGGCCTGACGATATTTCAAAACAGCGAGACCGTGGTGTCGATCGAAGGTTGGGGCCTCAACGATCTCGTATTCGCACGGGTTCGAGCTGCGGCACCTCCCGGCGTTACGGTCGTTCGCATCCCCTATAGCAAATCGGCTTTTCCACCACGCGAGGAGACTAAAAGCCAGTGGTTTCACGACGAGAGGGCGGAATTGGTCGATCTCATGCGGCGGATCACGAACGGCACAAATTGCCAGCGCTACGTTCTGGTGAGCAAGTCAATCAGCAGATTCAACGACCTCAACTGGACCGTCCGCGGCATCGGCATCGTCGACCATGACGTACCGCTCAGACATCGAACCTATCTTTTCGCGCTCAGCTTTATCCGCGTATTCGACGGGCGCGACTTCTCGATCATCAAACAAGGCTCGGCTCTTACTCACCTGGATCCGCTGGTGAAGCGTATGCTCCTGGGCACGCTGATCCTGGGCCCCTATAGCGAACTGGCCGACGCATCGTTCCCGAGTAATCCCCAGGAGGCAGCCAGCAACCTTGCGCTGCGCGAATACGCGCGCGCCCTGCTGACGACAAGCCTGGACAAGACGCTCCCGTTTATGCTCCGGCCATGACCACCGCGGTTGCCAAGACCGCTCGATAGAGTTGATCAACATATCGCTTGGAGCGTGGCTCGTTCGTCCTAGGCATAGTGCGTTGCCAACTCCTCGCAGACGCGCAATGAACAGGAGCTCTTCGTCCCACGCCGATGAAAGGTTCCGTCCCATGATCCAGCTCTATTGGTCGCCGCGCTCCCGCTCGTTCTCCGCGATCTGGCTGCTCGAAGAGACCGGGCTGCCTTACGAACGCGTGCTGACGGACATCACGACCGGCGCGCAGAAGGCGCCGGAGTATCTCGCGATCAATCCGATGGGCAAGGTGCCGGGACTGAAGGACGGCGACGCCGCGCTCGGGGAGGCGGCTGCGATCTGCGCCTATATTGCCGACCGCTATCCGGAAACGAACCTGGCGCCGGCCGCCACCGATCCGCTGCGGGCGCGATATCTGCAGTGGCTGTTCTTTTCGCCGAGCTGCATCGAGCCGGCGCTGATCCAGCTCTTCACCAAGCTCGAAGTGCCGGCGAGCACGGCGGCGTGGGGAAGTGCTGCGCAGACCTTCGACGTGCTCGATGCCGCCCTGCAGAAAGGCCCGTGGATTCTCGGCGAAAAATTTTCGGCCGCCGACATCATGCTCGGCTCCGGACTGCACTTCGCCGTGCGGATGTTCAAGATGGTGCCGCCACGGCCGTCGTTCGACGCCTATATCGACCGCTGCGTGGCGCGCTCGGCGTTCCAGCGCGCGGAGAAGATTGCGGACAGGTGAGCGGATCGTAGGGTGGGCAAAGCGCAGCGTGCCCACCGTTCAGGACGCAGTCTGACGATAGATGGTGGGCACGGCGCAAGTGCGCCTTTGCCCACCCTACGAATCGGCGACTTACTCCGCCTTCAATTCTTCCGGCCGCGGCATCGAGATCACGTTGTAGCCGGAATCGACATAGTGGATTTCACCGGTGACGCCGCCCGACAGATCGGACAGGAGATAGAGCGCGGAGCCGCCGAGTTCTTCCAGCGTCACGCCGCGGCCGAGCGGCGAATGCTTCTGCTGGAAAGCGAACATCGCGCGCGCATCGCCGATGCCCGAACCCGCCAGCGTGCGCACCGGGCCTGCCGAGATCGAATTGACGCGGATCCTGCGCGGGCCGAAGTCGGACGCGAGATAGCGGACGGAGGCTTCCAGCGCCGCCTTGGCCACGCCCATCACATTGTAATTTGGCATCACGCGCATCGAGCCGCCGAAGGTCAGCGTGATCATGGAGCCGCCGGCCTCCGGCATCAGATCGGCCGCGCGCTTCGCAATCTCGGTAAACGAGAAGCAGGAGATCAGCATGGTGCGCGAGAAATTCTCGCGCGTGGTATCGGCATAGCGTCCCTTCAATTCGTTCTTGTCGGAGAACGCAATCGCATGGACGAGAAAGTCGAGGTGGCCCCATTTGGCCTTCAGCGCCGCAAACAGGGAATCGACGCTCGCAATATCTTCCACGTCGCACGGCAGCACGGTGTCGACCCCGAGCGACTGCGCCAAGGGCTTGACGCGCTTGCCGAGCGCCTCGCCCTGATAGGTGAAGGCGAGTTCGGCGCCCTGCGCGTGAAGCGTTTTGGCGATGCCCCATGCGATCGAATGATCATTGGCAACGCCCATGATCAGCCCGCGCTTGCCTTTCATCAGGTCCTGCATACTCTCCACGCTTTCTCTTTCGTCATGCCCCGGGCAAAAGTGCGAAGCACGTCTTCGCACTAGATGTCCCGGGCATCCACGTCTTTCTGACCTCGGTTGGATCAAGACGTGGATGGCCGGGACAAGCCCGGCCATGACGGCGAATTGAAGGCTTGACGCGCAATCACGCATCCATCCGCTTGAACACCAGCGTGGCGTTGGTGCCGCCGAAGCCGAAGGAGTTCGACAGCACGGTGCCGAGCTTGGCGTTGTCGATGCGCTTGCGCACGATCGGCATGTCGGCGAAGACCGGATCGAGCTCGGTGATGTGGGCGCTTTCGCACACAAAGCCGTTGTTCATCATCAGAAGCGAGTAGATCGCTTCCTGCACGCCGGTGGCGCCGAGCGAGTGGCCGGTCAGCGCCTTGGTCGCCGAGATCGGCGGGCACTTGTCGCCGGTGCCGAACACCTTTCGGATCGCCTCGATTTCCGGGGATCGCCGGCCGGCGTCGAGGTCGCATGCGGGTTGATGTAATCGATCGGGGTCTTCACGGTCGACATCGCCATGCGCATGCAGCGCTCGGCGCCCTCACCCGACGGCGCGACCATGTCGTAACCGTCAGAGGTGGCGCCATAGCCGACCACTTCGGCATAAATGCGCGCGCCGCGCGCCTTGGCGCGTTCGAGTTCTTCCAGCACCACCACGCCGGCGCCGCCAGCGATGACAAAGCCGTCGCGGCTGACGTCGTAGGGGCGCGAGGCGGTGGCGGGGTGTCGTTGTATTTCGAGGACATCGCGCCCATGGCGTCGAACAGCACCGACAGCGACCAGTCGAGCTCCTCGCAGCCGCCGGCGAAGATCACGTCCTGCTTGCCGATCTGGATCGTCTCATAGGCGTTGCCGATGCAATGGTTCGAGGTCGCGCAGGCCGACGAGATCGAGTAGTTCACGCCCTTGATCTTGAACCAGGTCGCGAGCGTGGCCGACGCCGTCGACGACATCGCCTTCGGCACCGCGAACGGCCCGACCCGCTTCGGCCCCTTGCTTCGCGTAATGTCGGCGGCTTCGACGATGGTGCGGGCGGACGGCCCGCCGGAGCCCATGATGATGCCGGTGCGGACGTCGGACACTTCCTCAGGCGACAGCCCGGAATCCTGGATCGCCTGCTCCATGGCGATGTGATTCCACGCCGCGCCCTCGCCGAGGAATCGCATCGCGCGTCGGTCAACGACGTCGGCCGGATTGAGCGTCGGCGCGCCCTGCACCTGCGAGCGGAAGCCCATCTCGGCGTATTTATCGGCGCGCTTGATCCCGGATTTCGCGTCGTGAAGGCTCGCAAGCACTTCCTGGGTGTTGTTTCCGATGGACGAGACAATGCCCATCCCCGTTATGACAACCCGCTTCATGATCGCCTCGCCCTACCGTTTCCGTTCGTCCGTGAAGATATTTTGCGTGAAGATATTTTTGATCGCGTCGCTCAGGCGGGCGCGGTGCCCTGCTTGAACAACCCGACCTTCAGGTCCTTGGCGCGATAGATAATCTCGCCATCCATGGAAAGCCAGCCGTCGGCGACGCCAAGCACCAGCTTTGAGCGCATCACGCGTTTCATGTCGATGTTGTACACAACCTTGCGGGCATTCGGCAGCACCTGGCCGGAGAACTTCAATTCCCCCAGCCCCAGCGCCCGGCCGCGCCCCTCGCCCCCGATCCAGCCGAGGTAGAATCCGACCATCTGCCACATCGCGTCCAGGCCGAGGCAACCCGGCATGACCGGATCGTTCTTGAAATGGCAGCCGAAAAACCACAAGTCCGGCTTCACATCGAGTTCAGCCCGAATCAGACCCTTGCCGAATTCCCCGCCATTTTCGGAAATTTCGGTGATGCGGTCGAACATCAGCATCGGCGGCAGCGGCAGCTGCGCATTGCCGGGGCCGAACATCTCGCCGCGGCCACAGGCCAGCAAGTCCTCGTATTCATAGCCGCTGCGCCGATCCAGCATCGTTTTCAGCCTCTAACCTAGATGTCCCGATGGAGCGCTTTCTGAGCGAACCGGACCCGTTTCCCTACGGGAGAACGCTTTGTTTCCCGCAAATTGGCGCTACTTAGGTGCTATCGGCATTAGCCTCTGCCGAAATCGCATATGTGGTCCGCGCGCTCTGTAACATAGGCATTAGGGCCCGGCAAAGCGCTGGAACGGGCTAAAACGCCGCGTCTGCACGCTGGTTCCGCTTAACCTTGGGCCTGTTCTAGTTGCGAAAAACTTGCATCTACCTGATTTCCTTTTATATTGGGCAAGATTATTGCCAGAGTTATAGCGTGGTGCCCGAAGTGGACATGAACGACCAAGCCTCACCCTGAACGACGACGGTATCGATCCGGCCGCTCGGGCCGCCGGACATCAGCCGGCGTTGACCGGATGTCCCTGGCACGACGTCAATGAAATGCTGCAGGCCGCCGGTCTTAGACCGACCCGCCAGCGCATGGCGCTGGGCTGGCTCCTGTTCGGCAAGGGCGCCCGCCATCTGACCGCGGAAATGCTGTACGAGGAAGCGACGCTGGCCAAGGTCCCGGTATCGCTGGCGACCGTCTACAACACGCTCAATCAGCTCACCGATGCGGGTCTCCTGCGCCAGGTCTCGGTCGACGGCACCAAGACCTATTTCGATACCAACGTCACCGCGCACCACCACTTCTATCTCGAGAACAACCACGAGCTGGTCGACATTCCCGATCCGCACCTGGTGCTGTCGAAGATGCCGGACGTGCCGGAAGGCTACGAAATCGCCCGCGTCGACATGGTCGTGCGCCTGCGCAAGAAGCGCTGATTCTCCAGAACGAATAGCAAATGTTCGTCATGGCCGGGCTTGTCCCGGCCATCCACGTCTTTGCTGACGATCAACAGACAAGTAAGACGTGGATGCCCGGGACAAGCCCGGGCATGACGGCCTCAAACAGAAAGCTCGCTGATCCCACAGGATTCGTGCTGCTCACTCCACCTTCTCATCCGCGTAAACGCCCCACAGGCGCTGCTGCTCGATCCAGCCGTCAAAGCCGTTGCCGATCACGCGGCACCAGCCGTTGATGCATTTCTTGACCTGGGCGACGACGCCAACCTGCAGACGAGCCGCAACTGCGCTGGTCGGATCGGGACGATCATAGAGCGGCGCCAGCTCGTCCTTGGTCTTCATGGTGACGACCGCGGTGCGGCGGCCGGACAGTAGCGAATGATAGACCCAGCCCTCGGCGCCCTCGGAATCGCGGACGCGGCGCCAGTTCTCGAACTCGGCGGTGACTTCGACCGGCAGGCCCGAGCGGGTATAGACCCAGGCGACATCGTTATCCTTGGTCGGACCGGCCCGGACATTCACATGGTCGGATTTGAGGCTGACATATCGCGGCACCGGCAGGCCGCTCGTAGTGGTGGCCGAATCCTTGGCCGAAAACCCTGTGCTGACCGATGCCAAAAGCCAGCACCCCGCCAGCACCGCCACCGAACAGAAACGCCCCAACGCCATCAACCCGTCTCCTGCCGAGCTACCCGCAACTCGAGTTCTTCGAGTTGAAACCGCCCGCTAACGCCCGAAAAACCCCAAACCCCTGTGCCCCGCTTTGGCCGCACCCCGGCTTGCGAACGTCCGAGGGGTTCTTGTCTTGGCCCGGCCTTCTGATAGAGAGGACGGAACGCCAAGAACCAGAACGCCCGGATTTTCCGCCGAAAATCCAAGGCAAGTATTGGGGAACCCAAGGGACTTACCTTAAGGAAACAGCCGGATACCGGGACCGCGTGGCCAACGCAGTGTCGAACAACCGGGTTAATGAGGTCTGAACGGCGCGCTTCCCGCCGTCCCTCATGAGAGCAGGACATGTCGGTCAAAAACCTCTCGTCGTCGTTACCCGCAAGCTGCCGGACTCGATCGAGACCCGGATGCGCGAGCTGTTCGACGCCAGGTTGAATCTCGACGACACGCCGATGACGCCGGAACAGATCGCGGACGCGGTCCGCACCGCCGACGTGCTGGTGCCGACCGTCACCGACATGATCAGCGAGGAGATCCTCAAAGATCCCGAGTGCAAGCTGCGCATGATCGCCAATTTCGGCAACGGCGTCGACAATATCGACGTCACGGCGGCGCATGCGCGCGGCATCACAGTGACCAACACGCCGAAAGTGCTGACCGAAGACACCGCCGACATGACCATGGCGCTGATTCTTGCGGTACCGCGGCGGCTGATCGAGGGCTCCACCATCCTGACCGAGGGCAAGAACTGGGAGGGATGGTCGCCGACCTGGATGCTCGGCCATCGCATCGGCGGCAAGCGGCTCGGCATCGTCGGCATGGGCCGCATCGGACAGGCGGTGGCCCGCCGCGCGCGCGCCTTCGGCCTGCAGATCCACTATCACAATCGCCGACCGGTGGCGCCTGTCATCGCCGAAGAACTCGGCGCGACCTATTGGGAAAGCCTCGACCAGATGCTGGCGCGGATGGACATCATCTCGGTGAACTGTCCGCATACGCCGGCGACCTATCATCTGCTGTCGGCGCGGCGGCTGAAGCTGATCCGAAAGGACGCCTATATCGTCAACACCGCGCGCGGCGGGGTGATCGACGAGGACACGCTGATCAAGCTGATCGAAGCCGGCGACATCGGCGGCGCCGGCCTCGACGTCTACGAACACGAGCCCGCGGTCAATCCAAAACTGGTGCGGCTGGCCAAGGCCGGCAAGGTGACGCTGCTGCCGCATATGGGCTCGGCGACGATCGAGGGCCGTGTCGAGATGGGCGAGAAGGTGATCATCAATATCCGAACCTTCCTCGACAACCACAAGCCGCCGGACCGCGTGCTGCCCAGCATGCTGTGAGCTTTATCTCTGAGCACATTATCTGCTCTTCCGCCGCTCGCGCTTCCGCCATTCCGCGACAAAAGCCACGAACGCAGCAAGCGCCGGCGGTGGCTGTCGGCGGCTCGGATAATACAGGAACGGTCCGGGAAACGGCGGGCACCAGTCGTCGAGCACGCTGACCAATGCGCCGGATTTGATGCCGTACCGAACGTAACCCTCGAACGTCAGCCAGAAGCCGATGCCGTCATGGACGGCGCGCAGCGCCAGGCCGAGATAGGTCGCGACCAGCTTCGCTGGCGGTGAGACCTTCACCACACGCCCCGCCTTCTCGAATTCCCAGTCCAGCATCGCCCCGCTGCCGAAGCGGGTGCGGATACAGGAATGCTCCAAGAGATCCTTCGGCCGCTCCGGCCGTCCATGCTGCGCAACATATTCGCGCGAGGCCACCACCGCGTAGCGCTGCGGCGCACCTAGCGAGACCGCGATCATGTCCTGCGCCAGATGTTCGCCGTAGCGCACGCCGGCGTCAAAGCCTCCGGCCACGATATCGACGAACGCGCTCTCGCCGACGATTTCCAGATCGATCTTGGGATGCGCTGCAAGAAACGGCGCGACCATCGGCGCCAGCACCAGATCGATCGCCGGCGCCGGCGCATTGATGCGCAGACGCCCCGACGGCACGGCCCGCAGGCCGCGCACCTGATCCAGCGCCTCGCCGACATCCGACATCGCCGGGCCGACACGCGCCAGCAGCAGCTCACCGGCTTCGGTGAGCGCAACGCTGCGCGTGGTGCGATTCATCAGGCGAACGCCGAGCCGCTCCTCCATGTCGCGCAGCCGCTGGCTGAGGCTCGAGACCGAGACACCCTGCTCAACCGCGGCGCGGCGAAAATTCCGGGTGCGCGCTACGGCAACGAACGCATCGAGGTCGCGGAGATCGAAATCCTTCATTGTTCGATATACTGAACAAGCCATTTATGATTGTCCAGCTTATCGCTTCAGGCGGGAGGGTTCATATCAGCCTCGTCACCACGGCGCGAGCATCCGCCGCCGATTTCGAGGAGAACCATCATGGAAAAGCGCAAACTCGGCTCCACCGGCCCCATCGTCTCAGCGATCGGCCTCGGCTGCATGGGCATGTCGGATTTTTACGGCCCCGCCGACCGCAGCGAGAGCATCGCCACGATCCACGCGGCGCTCGACGCCGGGATCACCCTGCTCGACACCGGCGATTTCTACGGCATGGGCCACAATGAGATGCTGATCCGCGAGGCGCTCACGGGACGCAACCGCGACAATCTCCAGATCAGCGTCAAGTTCGGCGCGCTGCGCGATCCGTCGCTTGGTTTTGCCGGGGTGGATTGCCGTCCGGCTGCGGTGAAGACCTTTCTCGCCTACTCGCTGCAACGGCTGGGCGTCGAGACAATCGACATCTATCGTCCCGCGCGGCTCGACCCGTCGGTGCCGATCGAGGAGACCGTTGGCGCCATCGCTGACATGGTGAAGGCCGGACATGTCAGACACATCGGGCTGTCAGAAGTCGGATCCAACACCATTCGTCGGGCCCACCGCGTGCACCCGATCACCGATCTGCAGGTCGAGTATTCGCTGATCGCGCGCGGCATCGAGAGCGGCATCCTGAACACCTGCCGCGAGCTCGGCATCGGCATCACCGCCTATGGCGTGCTGTCGCGCGGGCTGATCAGCGGACACTGGTCGAAGGACCGTTCGGAGACGGGGATTTCCGCCTCATAAGCCCGCGCTTCCAGGGCAGCAACCTCGATGCGAACCTGGCTTTGGTCGAAACGCTGCGCGCGATCTCCGCCGAAATCGGTGCAACGCCGGCACAGGTGGCGATCGCGTGGGTCGCCGCGCAGGGCGACGACATCGTGCCCCTGGTTGGCGCACGGCGGCGCGATCGGCTGGCGGAGGCGCTCGGCGCGCTTGACGTCGAACTGACGCCGACGCATCTAGCGACGCTCTCCAGCGCATTTCCGCCGGACGCTGCCGCCGGCACGCGCTATGCCGCCGAGCACATGGCGCAGCTCGACAGCGAGAAGCGGTGAGCCCTACTACGCCGCGTGCCCGCTCAAATCGATGATAACCGGCGTATCGCCGTTGAGCGGGTTTTGTGGATCGCGCGTGTAACGCAAGGTTTCAAACCGCATCGCGCGCGCATCCACCATCACCAGCCGGCCCACCAGGCTCTCGCCGAAGCCGACGATTTCGCGGATCGCCTCCAGCGCCATCATCGAACCCAGCATGCCCGCCAGCGCGCCCATCACGCCGGCTTCGGCGCAGGCCGGCACGGTGCCCGGCGGCGGCCGCTCGGGAAACAGGCAGCGATAGGTCGGATTGAAGTGGCCATCGGCGTCCCGTTCATGCGCGCGGATCGTGGTCAGCGATCCGTCGAACTGGCCGAGCGCCGCCGTGATCAGCGGCTTGCCGGCGAAGAAACAGGCATCGGAAACCAGATAGCGGGTTTCGAAATTGTCGGAGCCATCAAGCACGAGATCGTAGTCGTCGATCAGCGACATCACGTTCCCCGCGTCGAGGCGAACCGCATGCGCCTCGAACTGAACGTGCGGATTGAGCGCGTGAACCGTCTGCGCGGCGCTGTCGACCTTGCGCAGCCCGATGTCGGGCGTGGTGTGGATGATCTGGCGCTGCAGGTTGGACAACGAAACGATGTCGTCATCAACCGCGCCGAGCCTGCCGACACCGGCGGCGGCCAGATACATCAGGACCGGGGCGCCGAGGCCGCCGACGCCGATCACCAGCACCGACGCCTCTTTCAGCGCGGTTTGCCCCGGGCCGCCGACCTCGCGCAGCACGATATGGCGGGCGTAGCGTTCGAGTTCGTCGGCCGTCAGCATGATCGCACTACCTCAATCAATTCCCTGAACCGGGGCGCGGTTGTTGCCGACTAAGCAGATGTGCTTAATTGGCGGGACGTCAATGTTCGCTCCAATACTCCACTCCTGAATTCGCCTGGATTTGTCATGAGATCGGTGCTTTCGGCAACATTGATGATGGCGGCCTTAGGTTTGGCCGCCTCGCAGGCCCAGGCGCAGATGACGCCGTCCTCCACGGCCGGCGCCAAGGCAAAACCGGTGACGACGGTGCCGATCCGTCCCGCGCTGCAGAAGCCGGAGGACACAGCCAAGGCATTGGGGCAGGCCGAGCGGCTGGCGCTGCAGTCGGACCTCGCCTGGGTCGGGCAGTACAACGGCGCGATCACGGGCGACGTCAGCGAGCGCATGGTCACTGCGATCAAGGAATTCCAGAAATCCCGCGGCGGTAAACAAACCGGCGTGCTCAATGCGCAGGAGCGCGGCATCCTCGCCGACACCGCCAGGCGAAGGCAGGAAAGCGTCGGCTGGAAGATCGTCACCGATCCCGGCACCGGCGTGCGGCTGGGGATCCCGACCAAACTGGCGCCGCAGCAGGCCAGCGATGCCAACGGCACCAAATGGACGTCGCCTGCCGGCACGATCCAGATTCAACTGGCGCGGCGCAAGGAAGCCAGCCCCGTCATGGCAAAGCTCGCCGAGCGTGAAAAGAAAGAGCCGGGACCCAACATCGACTACACCGTGGTCAAGCCGGACTTCTTCGTGCTGTCCGGCCTGCAGGGCCTGAAGAAATTTTATCTCCGCGGCACCTTTAGGGGCGACGAGGTCCGCATCCTCACCATCCTCTACGATCAGGCGATCGAGAATACCGTGGAACCGGTCGTGATCGCGATGTCGAGCGCGTTCAATGCGTTTCCGGCTGCCGTGCAAACGGCCGGTCCTCCACCGCGCAAGGCCGTGGAATATGGCACCGGCGTCGTCGTCAGTGATGACGGCACGATCATCGCCGACCGCCAGATCACCGACGGCTGCCTGACGGTCGCGATTGCGGGATTTGGCAATGCCGATCGCGTCGCCGAGGACAAGGAGCATGATCTCGCGCTGCTGCGCATCTATGGTGCGCGCGGGCTCAAAGCGCTCGATCTCGCCAACGCCGCCACCAAGACGGCGCTCGATCTCACAGGCATTGCCGATCCGCAGAACCAGGGCGGCGGCGCCGCGGTGACCAGCGTCAAGGCTTCGGTGGCCCAGCTTGGCGGCGGCAGCGATATCGCGCTGACGCCCGCGCCGGCGCTCGGCTTTTCCGGCGCGCCCGCGCAGGATGGCGACGGCAGGTTTGCCGGCATCGCGCTGTTGAGCCGGTTCAGGTGGCGGGACCCACCAATGGCGTACCGGCGGCACAGGCGGTGCTGGCGACCGCCGACATGGTGCACGACTTCCTCAAGGCCAATGGCGTGAATGTGGCCGGTGGATCGACCGATGCCAACGCGTCCGTGGTCCGCGTGATCTGCGTAAGGAAGTAGACGCTCGCGCGTGTCCCGGACGCGGCGCAGCACTTCTTCAGCGATGCGCCGCAGAGCCGGGACCCAACCGCAACCACATGCTGCTTTCCCGCTTCTTGTTGTCGTTTTCATCGGAGCAAATCACCACCACCGCGAGCACGACCGTATTGACCCGGAATAGCCACCATTCCATAATCCGACATCATTGTAAGTTGACTGATCTGGACTACCGCGATCCCTTCAAGACCTTTGGATCGGGCTGGGCACGTCTGAGCGAGCGGAAGCTCGGCGTCGCAGAATGCGGCGCATCTCGTGTGGCGTAACCCTAAAGACCCCTGAGAAACTATCCAAAGGACCTGAAATGCAGACGATCGTATTGGCCACCCAAAAGGGCGGCTCCGGCAAGAGCACGCTTGCCATCGGCCTTGCGTTGGCAGCGATCCAGGCCGGGCACACTGTCCGCCTGATCGAGACCGACTCGCAGGGCACCCTCTCGAACTGGCAGCGCCGGCGCCCCTATGCCGAACCCATCGTCGAGCCCGTCTACGCGGCCAGCGACGTCGAACAACGCCTGCAATCGCTCGATCGCGAAGGCGTGACGCTGACGATCATCGATACCGCCGGCGGCGTCAGCGCCGCGACCAATTCAGCTATTCGCTATGCCGACTTCTGCCTGATTCCGACGCGCCCGAGCGTCGCCGACATCGAGGCGACGGCCGCGACGCTCAGCGTCATCCGGGCCTGGCGCAAGCCGTTCGCCTACATCCTGAACCAGACCCCGATCCGGGGCCCGCGTCTCGCCAACGCCGAGGCCGCGTTGAGCGATGAGGCCGCACGCGACATCGCCGACGTGGTCGCAAGACCCTTCATCGTGATGCGCAACGATCACCAGGACGCCTTGAGCGCGGGCCTTGCGGTCAGCGAATATGCACCAAACGGCAAATCCGCCGAGGAAATCCGCGGTCTCTGGCAATGGGTCGAAGCAAGGTTGGGCAACGTGGCAACCGAAGAGCAGACCGTCGAGGAGTTCGCGGAATCGCCGGAGATTGTTCCGGTCATGGCTGCCCTGCGTCCGATCGAACACGACAGTGCCAGCTTCCTGAGAGCGCCAGCCCAGCGCTGAACCCTTCTCGCCGCAACATCATTGCGGAGAGCCAAGCGCGAGGCAATCCGGACCGCCAGCCCGGCGGATTGCTTCGCCTCGCTATGGATTTCGGCGCAGCCAGTTCTGCCGCGTCACGAGCCATTTTTCCGCGAGCGTCTGACCGCTGTGATGGGCAAGCTCGATGTAGCCGACAAGTTCGGCGCCGGTCTTTTGCTTGACCCGGCGTGACGCCACGTTGGTCGCCGCATTGCAGGCGTAGAAGCTCTCGATCCCGAGCGTGCGAAAAGCAAAATCGTTCACCGCCGAGACGGCTTCGGTCATCAGGCCCTGATTCCAATAGTGCTCCGCGAGCCAGAAGCCGCGGTTGCCCTTCGCATCGTCCGACCCGGGGCGAAAGCGAATATTCCCGATCGCCTCGCCATCACCGCCGCGCAGCACCAGCATCCAATTATAGATCTCCTCTCCCGCGGCGACCCTTTCCAATTCCCGCGTGATGAAAGTCACCGCCCCGTCTTCCGGATACGGCCAGGGAACGACCTGCGCGAGATGCTGGATGATGTTCCAGTTGTTGAAATGGCGTTGGATCGCCAGCGCATCTGATAGCGCGAGCGGACGCAAGATCAGTCGTGCCGTTTGGAGCGTCGGCGTGTTGGTTATTTCTGGCATTTCGGGCACCAAAAGGTCGAGCGGCCGTTCTGAGCGAAGCGCCGCACGATGCCGTCGCAACGGGCGGTCTGGCATTTCTCGCCTTCCCGGTCATAGACCTGAAAGGAATGCTGGAAATAGCCGAGTTCGCCCGAGGTCAGGCGATGATCGTTGATCGAAGAGCCGCCGGCCTTGATCGCCTGATTGAGCACCGAATGAATCGCACTCACCAGACGCCCGGCGTGATCGGTCGGTTCGCCCTTCTTTGTCGACAGCGTCGCGGCTAACCGGCGTGGCGAGAGATGCGACCGGTACAGCGCTTCGCAGACATAGATATTGCCGAGCCCCGCGACCACGCGCTGGTCGAGCAGCGCGGCCTTCAGGCTGGTCTTCTTGTTGAAGCATGAGCGCGCCAGCATCGTGGCATCGAATTCGTTGCCGAGCGGCTCCGGGCCGAGGTCCTTCAACAGCGGTTCGTCCTCCAGCGCGTTGCGGGCGATGATCTTCATGTAACCGAAGCGGCGCGGATCGTTGAACACGATAGCCGCACCCGATGACATATGAAATACGACATGGTCGTGCGCGCGGTCCTCGCTGCGCGGATGGTGGAATTGGCCGGGCGTGTTGTTATTGCCGCCTTCGAGGACCCGGAACGAGCCGGACATGCCTAGATGCATCAACAGTACGTCGCCGGAGCCGAGATCCGCCATCAGATATTTGGCGCGGCGGCCGAGACCGGTCACGGTCTGGCCCTCCAGCCGCGCGATAAAGTCTTTTTGAAAGGGAAACCGCAAATCCTTGCGCCGGGCTTCCGCTTTGAGGATTTTCGACCTCTCCATGGCGGGCTGCAGGCCGCGGCGGACGGTCTCAACTTCGGGCAATTCAGGCATCCAGGCATTCACCTTATGGAGGTGACGTGATAGCGCCATTGCGGCGGGCGCGCTATGGTCCGGTAGTGGAGTAGATATGATGGATCGGCCGGATCAAACCACCCATTTTGGCTTCAGGGACGTTCCCCTGGGGGACAAGCAGACGCTGGTGAACGACGTATTTCATAGCGTGGCGTCCCGTTACGACCTGATGAACGATCTGATGTCGGGGGGCCTGCACCGGGTCTGGAAGGACATCATGATCAATGCACTGAACCCGCCGAAGGGCGACGCGCCGTTCGCATTGCTCGACGTCGCCGGCGGCACCGGCGATATCGCCTTCCGCGCCGCCGAGACGGCGGGCGCGGGCTTCCACGCCACCGTCTGCGACATCAACACCGATATGCTCGAAGTCGGCCGCAACCGCGCCCTGGCGCGGCATCTCGACCACCAGGTTTCATTCGTCGAGGGCAATGCCGAGGCACTGGCGTTCGGCGATCGCAGCTTCGACGCCTACACCATCGCGTTCGGCATTCGCAACGTGCCGCGGATCGATGCCGCGCTGCGCGAGGCCTATCGCATGCTCCGGCCCGGCAGCCGATTCCTCTGCCTGGAATTCTCCACCGTCGACGTCCCCGGGCTCGATCGGCTCTACGACTTCTTTCGTTCAAGGTAATCCCGCCACTCGGCCGAGCCGTGACGGGTGACGCTGATTCCTACCAGTACCTGGTCGAATCAATCCGGAAATTCCCGCGGCCCAATCTATTTGCCGAGATGATCCGCGACGCCGGCTTTTCGCGGGTGAAGTGGGAAAGCCTCTCCGGCGGCATCGTGGCGTTGCATTCGGGCTGGCGTTTGTGATTTCTGCGGCGACCCACATCGCGCGGCTCGTCCGCGCCGCTTACGTGTTCGCGCGCGAAGGCGTGTTCGGCGTCGTCGATCCAAGTCTCGTGCCGCCGCCCGTGCAGCTCGCGCTGCGGCTGGCGTGGCTGATCGAACGCCCGGGCGCCAAATCCGGCCCGCGGCTGTCGCGCGCGCTGACGCGGCTCGGCCCCGCTTACCTCAAGCTCGGCCAGTTTCTGGCGACGCGGCCCGACGTGGTCGGCGTTGCGATGGCGCGCGATCTGGAAGCCCTGCAGGACCGGCTGCCGCCGTTTTCGCAGGCCGAAGCCGAGGCCATGATTGCCGCGTCGCTGGAACGCTCTGTGGCTAAAGCGTTTGTCAGCCTCGGGCCGGCGGTCGCAGCCGCTTCGATCGCGCAGGTGCATCGCGCCGAAATCGAGCGCGATGGCGTGCGCCAGCCGGTCGCCGTCAAGGTGCTCCGGCCCAATCGTCGCCTCGCGCTTCCACCGCGACCTCTCCGATTTCTTCTTTGTCGCGCACAACGCGGAAGCGCATTCGGCCGAAGCGCGGCGGCTGCGGCTGATCGAGGTCATCAACACGATGTCGCGCTCGGTCGCGATGGAGATGGACCTGCGGCTTGAGGCGGCCGCGCTGTCCGAAATGGCGGAGAACAGCCGCGACGATCCGGACTTCCGCGTACCGGCCGTCGACTGGGACCGCACCACCCACAACGTGCTGACGATGGAATGGATCGACGGCATCGCGCTGAACGACCACGCGCGCCTCAAAGCGTCGCATGTCGACCTGCCCGACCTCGGCCGCAAGGTGATCCAGAGTTTCCTGCGCCACGCGCTGCGCGACGGCTTCTTCCATGCCGACATGCATCCCGGCAATCTGTTTCTCGACGATACCGGACGGCTGGTGGCGGTGGATTTCGGCATCATGGGCCGGCTCGGGCTGAAGGAGCGGCGTTTCCTTGCGGAGATTCTGCTGGGCTTCATCACGCGCGACTATCGCCGCGTTGCCGAAGTGCATTTCGAGGCCGGCTATGTGCCGGGCCATCACTCGGTGGAGAATTTCGCGCAAGCCATCCGCGCCATCGGCGAGCCGATCCATAACCGTACCGCCGAAGAAATCTCGATGGCGAAGCTGTTGACGCTGCTGCTCGAGGTCACCGGGCTGTTCGACATGCAGACCCGGCCCGAACTGATCCTGCTGCAGAAAACGATGGTGGTGGTCGAAGGCGTGGCGCGCGGCTTCGACCCCAAGCTCGATATCTGGAAGGTCGCCGACCCCGTGGTGCGCGAATGGATCGAGCGCAATCTCGGTCCGCTCGGGCGGGTTCAAGGCGCGATGTCCGGCGCGGGCGAACTCGGCCGGGTGATGGCGGGCCTGCCTGCAATCGCCTCGCGGGCGGTTGCCGTGCTCGAGAACATGGAGAAAATGACCCGGAGGGCCTGACGCTGTCGCCGGAGACGATTGCGGCCATGGGTCGCGCCGAGGGCCGCAAGAGCCGCTGGCGGACGGTGGCGCTCTGGGTGATCGCGGCGACCTTTGTCGGAATTTTGGTAGCTATCCGGCAGTTATGATTGCAATGATGTCACAGCGTGATAGCATTGATTGCATCGTTTGCCGGAGGCCACCATGGCCAGCCTGACCATCCGAAAACTCGACGAAACCGTCAAAGCCTATCTGCGTCTCCGCTCGGCCGGGAACGGCCGCTCCGTCGAGGAGGAAGTCCGGGTCATCCTCGGGGAGTTGATACAGGGGCGCCCCGAATTGCCAGGCGGCGTCTCTTCGCCGCCGGCCACAGAGGATATCGAGCAGGCCTCGCGGTCCGTCAGCCCTCACAGCGAACGGAATGTCACCCTGATCATCGGCGGCGGCATCGCCGCCTTCAAATCGCTGGAACTGATCCGGCGGCTGAAGGAGCGCCACATTAACGTCCGCTGCGTGCTGACCAAGGCCGCGCAGCAATTCGTCACGCCGCTGTCCGCCAGCGCGCTGTCACATGAGCGCGTCTATACCGATCTGTTCGATCCCGGCAGCGAATTCGACGCCGGGCATATTCGTCTGGCGCGCGAATGCGATCTGATCGTGGTGGCGCCGGCAACCGCCGATCTGATGGCGAAGATGGCGCACGGCCACGCCGACGATCTCGCCACCGCGATCCTGCTGGCGGCAGACCGGCCGATCCTGCTGGCGCCCGCGATGAACCCCTTGATGTGGAACAACGCCGCCACCCGCCGCAACGTGCTGCAGCTTCGGCGCGACGGCATCCACATGATCGGCCCCGGCGCCGGCGAAATGGCCGAGGCAGGGGAAGCGGGGGTCGGGCGGATGTCGGAGGCGATCGAAATCGCTGCCGCCGTCGTCGACATTCTCCGCCCACCGCGTCCGCTCGCGGGCAAGCGCGTGCTGATCACGGCGGGGCCGACGCATGAGGCGATCGATCCCGTGCGCTATATCGCCAACCGCTCCTCGGGCAAGCAGGGCTTTGCCATCGCCGCCGCCGCGCAGGCTGCGGGCGCCGACGTCACGCTGGTCTCCGGACCTGTCGAATTGCGCGATCCCGCGGGCGTGACCGTCATCCGTGTGGAATCGGCGCGCGACATGCTGCATCGGGTGGAGGCTGCGTTGCCGGCCGACATCGCGATCTTCGCAGCCGCCGTTGCCGACTGGCGCGTCGCCAATGCGGGCGAGCAGAAACTGAAGAAGACCTCAGCCGGCATGCCGCCGCTGCAACTGGTGGAAAACCCCGACATTCTCGCGACGATCTCGAAACTGAAGGACAGGCGCCCGCCGCTGGTGATCGGGTTTGCCGCTGAGACCGAGCATCTAATCGACAACGCCAAAGCCAAGATCGCGCGCAAGGGCTGTGACTGGATTGTCGCCAACGACGTCTCGCCGGCGCAGGGGGTGATGGGCGGCGACCGCAACACCGTTCATCTGCTGACGCGTGACGGCGAGGATATCAATGTCGACAACATCAAGGTGGAGTCCTGGCCGGTGATGACCAAGGAACAGGTCGCAGCCGAGCTGGTGGCGAAGATTGCCAAGACCGTGGAGAAGAATTCGTGAGCGCGAACGTGAAAGTCGAGGTCTGCCAACTGCCGCACGGCGAAGGCCTTCCGCTGCCGGCCTATCAAAGCGCTGACGCCGCCGGGCTCGACCTGCTGGCCGCAGTTTCGGCCGACACGCCCTTGATCCTGCCTCCGGGCAAATATGCGATGGTGCCGACCGGGCTGACGATCGCACTGCCTTCCGGTTTTGAGGCGCAGGTGCGGCCGCGTTCCGGGCTTGCCGCCAAGCATGGCGTTACCGTCCTGAATTCGCCGGGCACGGTGGATGCGGATTACCGCGGCGAGGTCAACGTGCTTCTGATCAATCATGGCGACACGCCATTCCCGATCCGGCGCGGCGAGCGCATCGCGCAGATGGTGATCGCGTCGGTCGTGCAGGCGCAACTTGTTCCGGTGATATCGCTTTCAGCAACCGATCGCGGCAGTGGCGGTTTCGGCTCGACTGGACGCTGAATCGTTTAGTAAAGACTATTCTCAACGGTAACCGGCTGAATTTTTCACAGCCATATTTGCGTTCACGGTCTGGACTCTTACCGGTCGACTCCCGAAGGGGATACTCTCGACCCGATTCTGTGCCTGGCGGGGGTAGCGCCGGGCCCGGTCGTGCGTTTTTGGGGCGAATAATGTCGGGCGTAGTCGCGGCGATGCGTCGAACCCTGCTGTCGTGCACCTCACTGGCGCGCCACGGCTTGATTGCGCTCGCCACCGCCCTCTCCGTCTCGCCGGAACCCGCGTTGGCCACTGACTTGACCATCACGCAGACGATTTCCGCCCTATTCGACCTCAATCACCAGGAATTTGCGGTACTGACGACGGCGCTGTCGCTGCTCGGCTTTACCGTGGTGGCTGCGATCCTGTTGATGCGCACGCGCGTCCGGGCCACTCGGATGGAACTCAACCTGCGCTCCGACATCGCCGACCTGCAGGTGCAGGCCGACCTGGCTGCGCGCGCTCTTGTTTGCCGAGCCCCAGATCCTGATCGCCTGGGCCGCGGGCGACAACCGGCCCCAGATCAGCGGCGACACCTCGCTTCTGATCTCGCAGGACGCGCTGTCCAATTCGCCGCAGCGTATCCTCGCCTTTGGAACCTGGCTGCCTCCGGAACCGGCGCTGCAGATGGACCATGCGGTCGACGCGCTGCGCGAGGCCGGCGAAGGTTTTCTGCTTAATCTCTCCACCTCGAACGGCCGCGCCATCGAAGCGATGGGCCGTGCCATCGGGGGCAAGCCATTGTGCGGATCTCGCGAACTCGGCGGATTGCGCCGGGACCTCGCCGAGTCCAATCTCCGTTACAGGACGCTTTTGGAGGAGACCGAGCTGCTGCGCGACTTCGCCGCCGCGGCGCCCTGGCCGATCTGGGCCAAGAGCGCCGAGGGCAATCTGCGTTACGCGAACACGGCCTATGTGCGAGCCACCGAGGGCGCAAGCGTCGCGGAAACGATTCATCGCAACCTCGAACTGCTGGAGAACGACCAGCGCGCCGAGATGGGCCGGGTGCTGAACGACAATGCTACCTTCAGCGCGCGGCTGCCGATCGTGGTCGGCGGCGAGCGGCGCATCTATGACGTGCAGGCGCTGAGGCTCGGCGGCGGCAGCGCCGGCATCGCCATCGACGCCAGCGAGGCGACCGCGTTGCGCGACGCGATGGAGCGGATGGCGGAAGCCCATCGTCGCACCCTCGACCAGCTTTCGTCGGGGTGGCCGTATTCGACGGCCAGCGGCGGCTTGCCTTCTACAACGAGTCCTACCGGCGGCTGTGGGGCCTCGATCAGGCGTTCCTCGATTCCAATCCCGACGATTCAAGCGTGCTGGACCGGCTGCGCGCGGCGCGCAAACTGCCTGAACAGCCCGACTTCCGGGCCTGGAAAGCCAAGCTGCACCAAGCCTACCGCGCCGTGGAGCCGGAGAACTACACCTGGTTCCTGCCCGACGGCCGCGCCGTCAGCGTCGTCACCACGCCGAACCTCGAGGGCGGCGTCACCTATCTGTTCGACAATGTCACCGAGAGCCTCGATCTCGCGCGCCGCTACGACCGGCTGACCCGGGTTCAGCATGAGACGCTCGACAATCTGGCTGAAGCGGTCGCGGTGTTCGGCAGCAATGGCCGCGTGGAGCTGTTCAATCCCGCTTTCGAGAAAATGTGGAAGCTGTCGGCGGAAGCGCTGAAGGAGCAACCCCACATCGAGACCGTCGAAGCGTGGTGCAAGCCGCTGTTCGACGACGCGCTGACCTGGCGGGCGCTGCGCGAGGCGATCACCGCGATCGAGAACCGGGCGCAGGTGGCGCTGAAGCTCGAGCGCAAGGACGGCAGCGTGCTGGACTGCATGACCATGCCGCTGCCGGACGGCGCGACCATGCTGACCTTCCAGGACATCACCGATACCGAAAATGTCGAGCGGGCGCTGCGCGAGCGCAACGAGGCGCTGGAAGCCGCCGACCAGATGAAGGTCGATTTCGTCCACCACGTCTCCTACGAACTGCGCGCCCCCTCACCACCATCATCGGCTTTGCGCATTTCCTCAGCGACCCTTCGACCGGTCCGCTGACGCCAAAGCAGGCCGAGTATCTCGACTACGTCACCAAATCGACCAACGCGCTGCTGGCGCTCACCAACAACATCCTCGATCTTGCCACCATCGATGCCGGCGCCATGAAGCTCGAGCTCGGCCCGGTCAATATCGGAAAAGCCATCCAGGCTGCCGCCGAAGGCATCCAGGACCGGCTGGCAACCGACCGCATCGAACTCAAGGTCGACATCGATCCCGATATCGGCAACTTCACCGGCGACGAGCGGCGCGTGGTGCAGGTGCTCTATAATTTGCTTGCCAACGCCGTCGGATTCTCGCCGCACGATGCCGCGGTCACGATCAGCGCGCAGCGGACCGAGCATCGCGTGATCTTTACCGTCAGCGATTCCGGCCCCGGCATTCCGGCTGACGTGAAGGACAAGGTGTTCGAGTGGTTCGAGAGCCACTCCCATGGCTCGCGGCACCGCGGCGCCGGCCTCGGCCTGTCGCTGGTGCGCTCCTTCGTCGAGCTGCATGGCGGCAAGGTGCGCGTCGATTCGGTGGTCGGCAAGGGCACCACGGTCACCTGCGACTTTCCGATCGACCAGAACGCGCATCGCAACGCCGCCGAATGACCGTATCAGCGACATTTACGGCAGCGCTGGCGAACGAGGCGGCAACGGCGCATCTGATGGCCGACCTCGCGCTGCTGGTCGGTCCGGGCGACGTCATCACGCTCTCGGGCGACCTCGGTGCGGGGAAGACCGCGGCGGCGCGCGCCATGATCCGCTATCTCGCCGACGACCCCGCGCTGGAAGTGCCAAGCCCGACCTTCACGCTGGCGCAGAGCTACGATCTGCCGTTCCCGCTTCTTCACGCCGATCTCTACCGGATCAATGATTCGAGCGAGCTGGAGGAAATCGGATTATCGCCGCTGCCGGAAGGCACGCTGGCGCTGATCGAATGGCCGGAACGCGCACCGGATGCGCTGCCCGATGATCGCATCGAGATCGCCTTCAGCCATCGCCCGGCGCTCGGCTCCACCGCGCGCGCCGCCGAAATCACCGGCTACGGCAAGGCGGCGGCGCAGGTGGCGCGATTGAGGGCTTGCGCAAATTTCTCGAGAATGCCGGCTTCCTGGATGCGACGCGCGAGCGCATGCCCGGCGACGCCTCGACGCGTTCCTATGCGCGGCTGATCCGCGACGACGGCACGTCGATCCTGATGAATTCGCCGCGCCGTCCGGATGGCCCGGCGGTCTACGAGGAAAATCCTACAGCGCAGCGGTTCATCTCGCCGAGGACGTCAAGCCGTTCGTCGCCATCGACAACGGCCTGCGCGCGCACGGCTTCTCGGCGCCGGCGATCCGCCACGCCGACCTGAATTCCGGTTTCCTGATCACCGAGGATTTCGGTAGCGCAAGCATCGTCGAGGGCGACCCGCCGCGGCCGATCGTCGAGCGCTATGAAGCGGCAATCGACATGCTGGCGGAGCTGCATCGCAAAGCCCTGCCCGAAACGGCGCCGCTGGAGCCGCAGGGCTCATACCAAATTCCGGTCTACGATATCGATGCATGGCTGGTCGAGATCGGCCTGATGCTCGAATGGTATCTGCCGGACCGCGGCGCTGAAGTCAGCCAGCAACGGCGGGACGAATTCGTCACGATGTGGCGAACGCTGCTGGAAAAGCCCGCAGCCGCGCCACGAACCTGGGTGATGCGGGATTTCCATTCGCCCAACATCATCTGGCTCGGCGACCGCACGGGGATCTTGCGCGTCGGGATCATCGACTTCCAGGATGCCGTGCTCGGCCCCGCCGCCTACGATCTGGTGTCGCTGCTGCAGGACGCGCGGCTCGACGTTCCCGAGCAGCTCGAATTGACGCTCTTGACCCGCTACATCAAGGCGCGCCGGGCGGCGGATGGTCGGTTCGATCCGGCCAGCTTTGCCGAGCTTTACGCCATCATGTCGGCGCAGCGGAATACCCGCCTGCTCGGCACCTTCGCCCGGCTCAACCGGCGGGACGGCAAGCCGCAATATCTGCGCCACCAGCCCCGGATCTGGACCTATCTGAACCGCTCGCTGGCGCACCCGGCGCTGGCGGCGTTTCGCGAATGGTATGGCGCCAACGTGCCGCCGCCACTCCCCTGATTTACCTTCTGTTAGCCATCCCGCCCGTAATCTGGAGCCGGCCATGCCGAGCCGGCGTGGCGCAGCCAGTTTTGAAGTGGGAAGACGGCCATGGCGGCGGCGGAGCGGCGCAAGGGAGATCGAGTCGTATTCGAGCGCGGCTTTGCGGCGCACATGATGGGCATCGACGGCACCTGGCGGCGTGACTGCGTGATGGAAGACGTCTCCGAGACCGGCGCCAAGCTGACGGTCGAAGGTTCGGTCGAGGGCCTGCACCTGAAGGAATTCTTCCTGCTGCTGTCGTCCACGGGGCTGGCCTATCGGCGCTGCGAACTGGCCTGGGTCAATGGCGATCAGATCGGCGTCAACTTCCTGAAGCAGGGCGACAAGAAGAAGAAGGCGGCCAAGCGCGGGGCCGAGGACGCCGAAGTCTGAGGTTTGGCCGCGCCGGCGGCCGTCGTACGGCCGTCATCTGCGGTCACTAAGGCCTCATGGTTGCTGGTTCAAGCGAATCGCCGTGGTATGATCCGCGGCGCGATTTGATGGTTCGAGAAATTCCAGGAATGTCCGTTACGCCCGCCAAAGCCATGGTCCTTGCCGCCGGTCTCGGTTTGCGCATGCGACCGTTGACCGACCATATGCCGAAGCCGCTGGTGCGCGTGGCCGGCCAGCCATTGCTCGATCACGTGCTGGACAAGCTTGCCGGTGCCGGCGTCAGCGAGGCCGTTGTCAACGTGCATTATCTGCCCGACCAGATCATTGAGCACACCGCGAACCGTGCCCGGCCCCACATCATCATTTCCGACGAACGCGACGAGGTGCTCGGCACCGGCGGCGCTGTCGTGAAGGCGCTGCCCCTGCTCGGCACAGAGCCGTTCTTCCACGTCAACGCCGACACGATGTGGATCGACGGCGTGCGGCCCAATCTGGAGCGGCTGGCCGAAACCTTCGATCCTGACCGGATGGACATCCTGCTCCTGATGGCGCCGACCACGAGCAGCATCGGCTATGCCGGCCGCGGCGACTACGCCATGCTGCCGGACGGCGCACTGCGCAAGCGGCGCGAACACCAGGTGGTGCCGTTCGTCTATGCGGGCGCGGCGATCATGTCGCCGTCGCTGTTCGCCGACGCGCCCGCCGGCGAGTTTTCGCTGACCAGGATGTTCGACCGCGCCAACGAGCAGGAACGGCTGTTCGGCCTGCGGCTCGACGGCGTCTGGATGCATGTCGGAACCCCCGACGCGGTGCAGGCCGCGGAAGAGGCGTTTCTGGAAAGCGTGGCGTAGGTTTATAGCGGGCAAAGGCGCATTTGCGCCGTGCCCACCATCCAACCGCTTACGCGTGCAGCTTCTGTAGCTCCTTCAGGATCGCCTCGCCCATCTGCGTGGTTGAGGCAGCCGTCGTGCCCTCGGACTTGATATCAGCGGTACGAAGGCCGCTGGTGAGCACGGCCGCGATCGCCGCATCGACCTTGTCGGCCAGCGCGCCCATATCGAAGGAATAGCGCAGCGCCATCCCGAACGAGGAGATCATCGCGATCGGATTGGCGAGGCCTTGGCCTGCGATATCGGGCGCCGAGCCGTGCACCGGCTCGAACAGCGAGCGGCGCTTCTTGGTCTTGGCATCGACTTCGCCAAGCGAGGCCGAGGGCAGCATGCCGAGCGAGCCGGTCAGCATCGCCGCGATGTCGGACAGCATGTCGCCGAACAGATTGTCTGTCACGATGACGTCGAACTGCTTCGGCGCCTTCACCAGCATCATGCCGCCGGAATCGGCGAGCTGGTGCTCCAGCGTCACGTCCTTGTATTCGCGCGCATGCACGGCCGTCATGACCTCGTTCCAGAGCACGCCCGACTTCATGACGTTGCGCTTTTCCATCGAGGTCACCTTGTTGCGGCGCTTGCGCGCCAGGTCGAAGGCGACGCGGCCGATGCGCTCGATCTCATAGGTGTCGTAGACTTGCGTATCGATGGCGCGCTTCTGGCCGTTGCCGAGATCGGTGATCGTCTTCGGCTCGCCGAAATAGACGCCGCCGGTCAATTCGCGCACGATCATGATGTCGAGGCCTTCGACCGCCTCGCGCTTCAGGCTCGAGGCATCCGCCAGCGCCGGATAGCAAACGGCAGGGCGCAGATTGGCGAACAGGCCGAGATCCTTGCGCAGCCGCAGCAGGCCGGCCTCGGGCCGCACCTCGTAGGGAACGCTGTCCCACTTGGGACCGCCGACGGCGCCGAAGATGATGGCGTCCGCCGCCTTCGCCTTGGCCATGTCCCCTTCCGAGATCGACACCTTGTGCGCGTCATAGGCCGAGCCGCCGACCAGCCCCTGCTCGGTCTCGAATGACGCGATCCCCTCCTTGTTCAGCCAGTCGATCAGGCGCTGCACCTCCCCCATCACTTCGGGGCCGATGCCGTCGCCGGGGAGAAGCAGCAGTTTATGGGTCGCCATGTCGTTTACCTCCACCAGCTCGTCATGGCCGGGCTTGTCCCGGCCATCCACGTCCTATTGCGTTGCCAGCAAGACGTGGATGCCCGGCACAAGGCCGGGCATGACGGAAAATGAGAAATCCGCGCGGAGTGCTAGAGCGGCATTGCGCGATTGGCAAGACACCATTGCGGCCGCACGGCCTGTGCAACCGCCCAATGGCCTGCCAGAGTGCCGGACCGCCGGAGCCTCCTTCTTGCCCACCCCAGACCGCCTCCAGCCCTACACCCATCCCGCGCGGCTGATCCTCATCCTGTCGCTGGCGCCGACCGTCGGTCTCGGGATCGGCCGCTTTGCCTATGCGCTGGTGCTGCCGGACATGCGCGATACGCTTCTCTGGTCCTATTCCGCAGCCGGATTCATGAACACCATCAACGCGGCCGGTTATCTCGCGGGCGCGCTGCTCGCCTCGCGCATGATCAGCACATTTGGGCTGGCCAATTCGGTGCGATGGGGAACGCTGGCCTGCGTGTTGTCGCTGGCGCTCTGCGCCGTGTCGGGCAATTTCTACGTGCTGAGTTTCGCGCGGCTGTTGGCGGGGGTCGGCGCGGCGGCTGGATTCATCGGCGGCGGCACGCTGGCCGCGACGATTGCGCAATCGCGCCCCGAACGGGCGAACTTCCTGCTCAGCCTGTTCTATGCCGGACCCGGGATCGGCATTCTGGCGTCGGGACTGGTGGCGCCGTTTGTCTTGCAGGGATTCGGGCCGGGCTCGTGGTGGATCGTCTGGTGGGCGATGACGGGGCTCGCGGTCGTCATGACGATCCCCGTGCTGCTCGCGCCGCTCCATGACGGCGCCACCGCCGCCGCGACCACAGCGGCCAAATTCGCGGTAGCGCCGGTCTTGACCTATCTCACCGGCTATTTCCTGTTCGGCGCCGGCTACATCGCCTACATGACCTTCATGATCGCCTATGTCCGCGACGCCGGCGGCGGCGCGGCAGCACAGAGCGCGTTCTGGAGCCTGATCGGCCTCAGCGCATTCGTGACCCCATGGGTGTGGCGCCGCGTGCTCGCGCTCGACCGCGGCGGCCTCGCCACCACCATCATTCTTGGCGTCAATGCGATCGGCGCGGCGATGCCGATCTTCGGGCATTCGGTATGGTTGCTGGCGCTATCGGCGCTGGTGTTCGGCGTCGCGTTCTTCGCGGTGGTCGGGTCCACCACGGCCTTCGTCCGCTTCAACTACCCGGTGCAGGCCTGGCCGACGGCGATTGCGGCGATGACGATTTCGTTCGGCATCGGCCAGACGCTGGGACCGATTGTGGTCGGTGCGATCACTGATGCGGTTGGGAGCCTGTCGTTTGCGCTGAACGTTTCGGCCGCGATGCTGGCGTTGGGTGCGGTGTTATCGGCGTTTCAGAGGAAGGTGCAGCAAAAACCTTCGTGACGCGTTGTCCATCGCGTGTCGTCCCTGCGAACGAGCCTGTGAGGGAATAGGATTGAGCGGCGGGTTGGGCTGTGATTCACTTGCATCGAACGAGGTTATTCGATGGCAAGTGACGCACGGTTTATTCAGGCTGATCGGACGCAAGCGCAGTGGGACTTTGTGGATTTGGAAGCTCTGGTTCCGAGCGACCATCGCGCCCGCATCGTGATGAGTTTTGTGGAGAGCTTGGACCTTTCGCGGCTTTACGAGGCGATCAAGGCCCGTGAAGGGGAACCTGGACGGCCGCCGCCCGATCCGGCGGTTCTGTTGGGGCTTTGGCTCTATGCGACGATCGAAGGCGTAGGTTCGGCTCGGCAACTTGAACGGCTTGCACGGCACGATCCGGCGTACCGCTGGATCGCCGGTGAGGTACCGCTCAACTATCACGGGCTTGCGGACTTCCGGGTTGCGCATGTGGAGGTTCTCGATCGGCTTCTGACGGAGAGCGTGACGGCGTTGATTGCCGAAGGGGTGGTGTCGCTTGCCGAGATTGCGGTGGACGGCACCAAGGTTCGAGCGAATGCCAGCCGTGAATCGTTCAAGAGCGGCAGCAAGCTTGATCGTATTGAGGCTGCCGTGGAACAACGGCTTGCGGCGCTCAAGGCGGAAACCGAAAGCGATCCGGAGGCGTCTTCGCGCCGCAAGCGGGCGGCGCAGGAGCGAGGGGCTCGGGAAGTGAAGGAACGCGCCGAACGCGCGCGGGCCGCGCTTGAGCGGATGCGGGCGGAGAAGGCGAAACGAGAAAAGACCCATGCCAAGGACGAGGCGAAGAAGTCTGGGCCGAAAGTCTCGCTGAGTGATCCGCAGGCGCGCTCGATGCGCTTTCCGGACGGGGCGATCTCGTCCGGCCTATAATGCACAGATCGCGGTGGCGCCCCGGCCAGGCATCATTGTCGCAGTAGAGATGACGGATCGGCGCAACGATGCCGGCTTGGCGATGCCGATGGTGGATCAGTTGGTGAAGCGCTACGGCAAAGCACCACAGACGCTCCTCATCGACACCCGTTACGCGACTGCCGAGGACATCGCCGCCCTGTCGGAGCACGCGGCCGGACCGGTGAAGGTCTATACGCCGCCACCTTCAGACCGTCAGGACGTCAAACCCGAGACGCTTGTCAGGCGGGCCAGAGCGCGGGCCCGCGAGCCTGACAGTGTCAAGAGTGGCGCAGCCGGATGGCGACGCAGGCGGGCACCGACGTGTACGAACGGCGCAAGCTCATCGAGCGGATCAACGCCAACCTCAAAAACCACGGCTTCGGCTTCATTCCGGTGCGTGGCCTGATCAAGGCCGCGGCAGTGGCGCTCTGGCATGCGCTCGCCAATAACCTAATGGCAGCGCACCGGCTGCGAAGCAGACCCACGTGACCAGAGTTCGACGGAGAGAGCCAGTGAGGTAACCGCATCAACCGACCGGCCCGCCAAACGCCGCTCCGACATCGCTAGCGGCAACCATCCCCTACTAAGCTCAATTCCCTCACAGGCTCGAACGCAGGGACCCATACCGCGTGATCTGCATTTTGGAGAGGGCTGGAGCAACAGCTTCGCACAACCACGAAATCCTGTGGTTATGGGTCCCTGCGTCCGCAGGGACGACGAGGGAGGTTACATCGATCAGCTCCCGCTAAACGAATTATACCCCTGGTCTTCCCAGAAGCCGCCCTTGTAATCGTTGGTGACTTCCATCGACATCACGTATTTCGGATTCTTGAAGCCGAGCTTGGTCGGCACCCTGATCTTCATCGGAAAACCATAGGCGCGCGGCAAGATCTCGTCGCCGAACTTGAAGGTCATCTGGGTCTGCGCATGCAGCGCGCTTTGCATATCGAGCGGCGAGTTGTAGCCGTCCTTGTCGGCGCACTGGAACCAGACATAGTTCGCGCGGGTATCGGCGCCGACCAGTTTCAGGAAATCGCGCAGCGGCGTACCGGTCCAGCTTCCGATCGCGCTCCAGCCTTCGACGCAGATGTGGCGCGTCACCTGCTTGACCTGCGGCAATTGATAGAGCTCTTCCAGCGTCCAGGATTTCTTGTTCTCGACCAGGCCACGCACCTCGAGTTTCCAGGTCTTGCCGTCGACTTCAGGCGCCTCGTCGAGGTCATAATAGGCGTTGAACGGGAACGGTTTTGTAATCGCGCTTTCGGGGAACGTCGGCGCCATCGCATTGGGATTGAACATCAATGCCTGCACGCCGTCATTGAATTTCGAGACCTGCTTCAGCATCTCCTCGGCCGAGAAACTGTCGGTGACGTCGCAGCCGGTAAGAAGCGTCAGCGCACCGAGGCTGGCGCCGCCCGAGATGAAGCGCCGGCGGGTGAGATCCGGCATGGACTTGACGGCGTCTCTGACGAGAAGCGTCTTGTCGACGCCCGGGATCAAAAGCTTGCGCATGCGGCCCATAGTCGTTCTCCCTAAATTAGCGGCCGATGATCATGGCGCGCAGACTCTTCGGCACCAGAAGAGCGAGCGCGACATGGACCACCATGAAGGCGACAATCGCCGCCATGCAGAAGAAATGGACATAACGGGCGCCCTCGTAGCCGCCGAACAACGCCGCCAGGTATTGCAGTTGCACAGGCTTCCAGAGCGCCAGGCCTGACAGCACGATCAGGATGCCGACGACGATGATGCCGGCGTACAGCAGTTTCTGCACCTGATTGTATTTGGTGAGATCGTCATGCGAGAGCCTGCCCGTCAGCGCGGCTTTCGTATCTGAAATCACGCCCTCCGGCGTGATCGGCAGCAGCTTCTTGCGGAAGCGGCCGGTAACAAAGCCCATCACCAGGTAGATCAGGCCGTTGACCATCAACAGCCACATCGCGGCGAAATGCCAGAGCAGCCCTCCGGCGAGCCAGCCACCCAGCGTGACCGAACGGGGAACGTAAAGCCGAACAGCGGTGAGGCGTTATAGATCTGCCATCCCGACATGATCATCAGGACCATCGCAAACGCATTGGTCCAGTGCAGCGCCCGCACCCAGGCCGGCTGAATAACCTTTGCCTTGGTTGGCGCGGCGTGTTCGTCGCTGACTGTTACGGCCGACATGGCTCATCCCCGCTTGCAATTCGCTATCAATTATACGCCCGGAACCAGGTTTCGTTACTGCCGAGACGCTATCAGATCGATGCCTGGCGCGCATCGAATTCACGAAAAAGCGAGCCGGGTTGCCCCGGCCCGCCAATCCACGCGTCCTGTTGGGACCAGTCAGGGGCGCGCGGGAGCTCAGGACGCCGGCATCAGCACGGTGTCGACCACATGGATCACACCGTTGGACTGATTGACGTTCGAGATCGTGACCATCGAGGTTCCGCCCTTGGCGTCGACGATCCAGGTCTTGCCGTCCTGCAGCTTGACCGACAGTTGCTCGCCTTCGGCGGTCTTGAGCTTCATGCCGTCCTTCAGGTCGGACGCGGCGAGCTTGCCGGGCACGACATGGTAGGTGAGGATCTTGGTCAGCGTCGCCTTGTTCTCAGGCTTCACCAGCGTCTCGACCGTGCCGGCCGGCAGCTTGCCGAAGGCGGTGTTGGTCGGCGCGAACACCGTGAACGGGCCCTTGCTTTGCAGCGTGTCGACGAGACCGGCAGCCTTCACCGCGGCAACCAGCGTGGTGTGATCCTTCGAGTTGACGGCGTTCTGGACGATGTTCTTGGAGGGAACATCGCCGCGCCCTCGACCATCACGGTTTTCCTCCGCGCTGGCGGGCGCGGTGATGGCGGCGGTGAAAGCCAGAGCGCTGAAGGCGGCGGCGGACAGAAGTGCAATACGTTTGGACATGGAATCTTCTCCCGAGGATTTGCGATGGCCGGCGGGGCATCCGCCGGTGCTGAAAACAACGACGCCAGGTCGATTGACCGGGTTGATTTCGTCGTCGTTGGGCCGAGCTACGGGAGGTTTTAGGTGCGGTTTCGGCGAATAAATTATCGTGATGTCTGAAACTTTTGCGGGCGCAGATCGTGCGGTGGCGGCGCGCAGAGCCGTAGCACGGATGGAGCGCAGCGCAATCCGGGATTCTTCTCAGCCGAGAGATATCCCGGGTTACGCTGCGCTCCACCCGAGCTACGGGGAGTTCAATCCCTATTGTGCGGCGTCTGGATGAACCCGCGATTATGCGTCGGGCTGATCAGGATCTCATTCATGCACACGCGCGGCGGCATGCTGGCGACGAAGGCGATGGTGCGGCCGCAATCTTCCGGCTGCAGCATTTTCGCCTGCTCCTCCTCCGACGGCACCACGGGGCGCGATTTGAGGATCGGGGTCGCGACCTCGCCGGGCGACAGGCAGCAGGCGCGCAGGCCGTTGACGCATTCGTCCATGTTGAAGGAATGGGTCAGCGCCAGCACCGCGTGTTTTGTGGTGGTGTAGGCCGGGCCCGGCATTTTCGAGACGTGACGGCCGGCCCAGGACGCGACGTTGATGATGCAGCCGTCCTGCTGCTTCCGCATCGCCGGCAGCACCGCGCGCATGCAGTAGAGCACGCCGTTCAGGTTGATATCGACGACCTTGTCCCAGCCTTCCAGTTCCATGTCGGCCCAGCTTCGCTTCGGCACGTTGATGCCGGCGCTGTTGACGAGAAGATCGATCCGGCCGTGCCGGCTGAGAATCTGGGCGGCCGCCTTGTCCACGTCGGCCTTGTTGCTGACATCGAGCGCGATCGCCTCGGCCTTGCCGCCCTTTTGGCGATATCGGCCACGACCTTGTCGAGGGCGTCTTTCCGCCGTCCCGAAACCACCACGGTCCAGCCATCCGCCGCCAGGAATTCCGCCCCTGACGCGCCGATTCCGCTGCCACCGCCCGTCACCCAGGCCACGCGTTTCCCGCTATTTGTCATGCAAACTGTCTCCGTTGCTTTATGAAGGGCGTTCTTGCTATTCCAGCCCGCGAAATTCCGCTGGCTTTCCGCCCCTCAGGGAATGTTGCATGAACACCGCCACCAACGCCAACCTGTTTTCCCGCCTGTTCGATACGCTCGACGATCCGAACCGGCTCGCGATCGAAATGCTCGATGGCACGCGCATCAGCTATGGCGATCTGATCGCCCGTGCCGGCCAGCTGGCGAATGTGCTGGCTGCGCGCGGCGTCAAGCCCGGCGACCGCGTCGCGGCCCAGACCGAGAAATCGGTGCCGGCGCTGGTGCTCTATCTCGCGACGGTGCGCGCGGGCGCGGTGTACCTGCCGCTCAACACCGCCTACACGCTCAACGAACTCGACTACTTCATCTCCGACGCCGAGCCGTCGCTGGTCGTGTGCGACCCCTCGAAGGCGGAAGGCATCGGCGCGATCGCGGCGAAAGTGAAGGCAACAGTCGAAACGCTCGGACCCGACGGCAAGGGATCGCTGACGGATGCCGCCGCCAAGGCCGAAGCTGCGTTTGCGACCGTCGCGCGCGCCAATGACGATCTTGCCGCCATCCTCTACACCTCCGGCACGACAGGCCGTTCCAAGGGCGCGATGCTGACGCACGACAATCTGGCGTCGAACTCCTACAGCCTGGTCGACTACTGGCGCTTCACGGACAAGGACGTGCTGATCCACGCGTTGCCGATCTATCACACCCACGGCCTGTTCGTGGCGAGCAACGTCACGCTGTTCGCGCGCGCCTCGATGATCTTCCTGCCGAAGTTCGATCCTGAAATGATCATCAGGCTGATGGCGCGCGCAACCGTCCTGATGGGCGTGCCGACCTTCTACACGCGGCTGTTGCAGAGCCCGGCGCTTTCGAAGGAATCGACCAGCCACATGCGGCTGTTCGTTTCGGGCTCCGCGCCGCTGCTCGCGGATACCCACCGCGAGTGGGCCGCGCGCACCGGCCACGCCGTGCTGGAACGCTACGGCATGACCGAAACCAACATGAACACCTCCAACCCCTATGACGGCGAGCGCGTGCCCGGCGCCGTCGGCCATCCCTGCCCGGCGTTTCCGTTCGCGTCACCGACCCTGAAACGGCGAAGGAACTCGCGCGCGACGAGATCGGCATGATCGAGGTCAAGGGCCCGAACGTGTTCAAGGGCTACTGGCGGATGCCGGAGAAGACGAAATCGAATTCCGCGACGACGGCTTCTTCATCACCGGCGATCTCGGCAAGATCGACGCCAGGGGCTATGTGCATATTCTCGGCCGCGGCAAGGATCTCGTGATTTCAGGCGGCTTCAACGTTTACCCCAAGGAGATCGAGAGCGAGATCGACGCCATGCCGGGCGTGATCGAGTCCGCCGTGATCGGCGTGCCGCATGCCGATTTCGGCGAAGGCGTTACCGCGGTCGTGGTCTGCAACAAGGGCGCCGACGTCACCGAAGCGGGCATCCTGAGGGCGCTGGACGGAAGGCTCGCCAAATTCAAGATGCCGAAGCGCGTCTTCGTGGTCGACGAACTGCCGCGCAACGCCATGGGCAAGGTGCAGAAGAATATTTTGCGAGATATGTATAAGGATACTTATGCGAAAGCGTAGGAGCGCGAGCATGTCGCGACTTGCATAATGAACCGCGAACGAGCTGTCCGCATTCAGAAGCATCTACTCGATGCCGACGTCGCATTGGATCATGCGAGAATAGCTATTGCGAGCCTTGGGAAAGAGGAGCGACTGGCTCTCGACGGATTGCTTCGAGAAATTGTCGACACCTTGCATCTGGATCTGCTCGCGCAAGTGTACGACCAGTATCCAGATTGGAGCCACCTCCCCTCGATAAGGAAATCCCAACTATCTGCAGCAGCCTCACATGGGATCAGGTTCGATTGCCGCCATCCGTGACCGAAGCGGACCTCGACGGTATCCTTTTCTCGTTGTTAAAGCCGGGGTGGCAAAAGACCGCGATGGTAGTCATTCTAGCCGCAAAGCGCTGCCAAGAGCTTGCCCTGCAGATCGGCGATGAAGAGATTGCCGCACGACTGCAAGTCCTGAGCGATTCCGATCGCATCGAAGGTATCGGCGATCTCCGCAAATGGCGTCATAGCGAAGTACGACTGAAGGAATAAGTCGGCCGCCTCCCCTGTGTGTCTGCGCGTCGCCCTCCTATCTCGCGGCGCGCGGCGTACCGCAGAGGCCGGGTGACCTCGCCATCATGACTGCCTGGTGTTCTCGGATGAGCCCGGCAGCACCGAGTGGCGCTTCGCCGACGGCAGCAAGGCGGGCCGCGAAATCCGCATATCCGGTCGGCTCTGGATGAATAGCCTCGACGCGCTCGCCGCCGCCGCGAGGGAAGGTGCCGGCATCGTGCGCGTGCCGTCGTGGCAGGCCGAGTCCGATCTGGCCGCCGGCCGCCTGGTGCATCTCGTCGAGCGCTGGCGTGGCATCGATGCGGTAGGCGCACAGCCCGCGTCGACCTATAAACAGAATCGATATTCAATTCTTAAACCGTGCCGAATGGCCGTGGTATACCAAGCCACTGATCAATCGCGTCTCATCGCCGCCTAGCAATGAACGATGGTTCGATTCCGAGCGATTTGATCGTTGCGCGGACTGGTGCGACTACGTAAATAGAATTTATCTACCGCGCTCCCCGATGGGCCGGCTGCGGTTCCACACAACATAAAGCCGCCGAATGACCGCCAGGATCGAACGACCGCTATCGCCCCACTTGCAGACCTATCGCGTCACCCTGACGATGGCGCTCTCCATCATCCACCGCATCACCGGAATGGCGCTCTATTTCGGCACGTTGCTGCTCGCCTGGTGGCTGATTGCCGCGGCGTCCGGCCCCGGGGCCTACGCCAATGTCCAGGCGTTCACCGGCAGCATCATCGGCAAGCTGATCGTGTTCGGCTACACTGGGCGCTGCTGCATCATCTGTGTAGCGGTATCCGCTACTTGGTCTGGGACCTCGGCTATTGCTTCAAGGCCAATGAGCGCGAGGCGCTGACCTGGGGCGCGCTGATCGCGGGCATTTCGCTGACCGTCCTGGTCTGGATCATCGCCTACACGGTCGGAGGCGGACGATGAGCGGCCCTCGCTCGATGCGCACGCCGCTCGGCCGCGTCCGCAATCTCGGTTCCTCGCATTCCGGCACCACCGATTTCTGGCGCCAGCGTCTCACGGCGGTGGCGATGGCGCTGCTGATCGTGCCCGTCATCGTGATCGTCCTGATGCTGATCGGCCGCAATCAGGCCGGCGCCGCGCAAATTCTCGGCTCGCTTCCGATCGCGATCATCCTGGTCCTCTTCATCATCGCCAGCACCTGGCACATGCGGATCGGCATGCAGATCGTGATCGAGGATTATGTGCACAACGAGAAGCTGAAGCTCGCAGGCGTGATGGCCAATAATTTCTTCTGTATCGCGGTGGCCTTGGCCTCGATTTACGCGATCCTCAAATTGTCATCGGGAGTTTAACCTATGGCTCCTGCACAAGGTAACGGCAAGGCCAACAACGGCAGTGGCCCGGCCACCAACGGAAAAGCCTATCCAATCGAGGACCACACCTACGACGTCGTGGTCGTCGGCGCCGGCGGCGCCGGCTTGCGCGCCGTGGTCGGCTGCAGCGAGGCCGGCCTGCGCACCGCCTGCATCACCAAAGTGTTCCCGACCCGCTCGCATACAGTTGCGGCACAAGGCGGCATTTCGGCTTCGCTCGGCAACATGCATCCGGACGACTGGCGCTGGCACATGTACGACACCGTCAAGGGTCGGACTGGCTCGGCGACCAGGACGCGATCGAATACATGGTGCGCAACGCGCCCGAAGCCGTCTACGAGCTCGAGCACTGGGGCGTGCCGTTCTCGCGCACAGAGGACGGCAGGATCTACCAGCGCCCGTTCGGCGGCATGACCATGGACTACGGCAAGGGCCAGGCGCAGCGCACCTGCGCCGCCGCCGACCGCACCGGCCACGCCATGCTGCACAATGTACGGCCAGGCGCTGCGCCACTCGGCCGAATTCTACATCGAGTTCTTCGCCATCGACCTGATCATGGACGACCAGGGCGTCTGCCGCGGCGTCATCGCGCTCAAGCTCGACGACGGCACGCTGCATCGTTTCCGCGCCCAGACCACGATCCTCGCCACCGGCGGCTACGGCCGCGCCTACGCTTCCTGCACCTCGGCGCATACCTGCACCGGCGACGGCGGCGGCATGGCGCTGCGCGCCGGCCTGCCGCTGCAGGACATGGAGTTCGTCCAGTTCCATCCGACCGGCATTTACGGCGCCGGCTGCCTCGTCACCGAAGGCGCGCGTGGCGAAGGCGGCTATCTCGTCAACTCCGAAGGCGAGCGTTTCATGGAGCGCTACGCACCCTCAGCCAAGGACCTCGCCTCGCGCGACGTGGTCTCGCGCTCGATGACGATCGAGATCCGCGAAGGCCGCGGTGTGGGCAAAGAAAGACCACATCTACCTGCACCTCGATCATCTCGATCCGAACGTGCTGCAGGAGCGCCTGCCCGGCATTTCCGAGATCGGCCAAGATCTTCGCCAATGTCGACGTTACCCGCGAGCCGATCCCGATCGTGCCGACGGTGCACTACAACATGGGCGGCATCCCCACCAATTATCACGCCGAGGTGCTGACCAAGAAGGACGGCGACGACAACGCCGTGGTGCCCGGCCTGATGGCGATCGGCGAAGCGGCCTGCGTCTCCGTGCACGGCGCCAACCGGCTCGGCTCCAATTCGCTGATCGACCTCGTCGTGTTCGGCCGTGCGGCGGCGCTGCGGCTTGCGGAAAAGCTGACGCCGAACGGCAAGCAGCCGGAATTACCGAAGGATTCTTCCGATCTGGCGCTCGGCCGGCTCGACCATTATCGCTACGCCTCCGGCGGCACGCCGACCGCGAAGCTGCGTGACAGCATGCAGCACGTCATGCAGAGCAATTGCGCGGTGTTCCGCACCGGCGAGATCCTGCACGAAGGCCAGAACCTGATCCACAAGGTGCATGGCGGCATCGGCGACATCGCGACCACCGACCGCTCGCTGGTCTGGAACTCCGACCTGATCGAGACCCTCGAATTCGACAATCTGATCGTGCAGGCGGTCGTCACCATGGATTCGGCCGCCAACCGCACCGAAAGCCGCGGTGCGCATGCGCGCGAGGACTTTTCCGAGCGCGACGACAAGAACTGGATGAAGCATACGCTGGCGTGGATCAGTGAACGTGGCAACACCACGATCGACTACCGCCCGGTGCACGACTACACGATGACGAACGACGTGCAGTACATCCCGCCGAAGGCGCGGGTTTATTGATCGCACTGGTCATGCGCGGACTTGATCCGCGCATCCATCTTCGAGAGAGGATGGATTGCCGGGTCAGGCCCGGCAATGACGAGGAGAACTGTAGAGGCAGAACATATGGTTGAATTCGCGCTTCCGAAAAATTCGAAGATCACCGGCGGCAAGGCCTGGCCGAAGCCGGCGGGCGCGACCGAAACGCGCGAGTTCAGGGTGTATCGCTGGAACCCGGACGACGGCAAGAACCCGAGCGTCGACACCTATCACGTCGACATCAATGATTGCGGGCCGATGGTGCTGGACGGGCTGATCTGGATCAAGAACCACATCGATCCGACGCTGACCTTCCGCCGCTCCTGCCGCGAAGGCGTTTGCGGCTCCTGCGCCATGAACATCGACGGCCAGAACACGCTGGCCTGCACCAAATCGATGCACGATGTGGCCGCGGGCGGCGCCGTCAAGGTCAATCCGCTGCCGCACCAGCCGGTCGTGAAGGACCTGGTCCCCGACCTGACCAACTTCTACGCGCAATACGCTTCCATCGAGCCGTGGCTGAAGACCACCACGCCGACGCCGCAGAAGGAGTGGAAGCAGAGCCATGAGGACCGCGAAAAACTCGACGGCCTCTACGAGTGCATCCTGTGCGCCTGCTGCTCGACCGCCTGCCCGAGCTATTGGTGGAACAGCAACCGCTTCCTCGGCCCCGCCGCGCTGCTGCAGGCGACGCGCTGGGTGAAGGATTCCCGTGATGAGGCCACCGGCGAGCGGCTCGACAATCTCGAAGATCCGTTCCGGCTCTACCGCTGCCACACCATCATGAACTGCGCCAAGGCCTGCCCGAAGGGTCTCAACCCGTCGGAGGCCATCGCCGAGCTCAAGCTGAAGATGGTCGAGCGGCAGATCTAGGCGCTGACCCGTCGCCCGGACGGAGCCAACGAGGAACGGCAAGCGGCCTGATTTGAATCGATTGTTATCAATCCCGGTTCCATTGCGCTCAACTTTGTTCTCAACGAAATCTTGCGTTAAGCTTGGCGCGGAGTCGGAGCGCCCGTGCAGACCCCGCAACGTAATTCGCTGAGACTACTGCAATGGATGATGGTCGCGTCGCTGGCCCTTCCGTTGGCGCTGTTTGTATTTGCATCCGCCGTCTCCTGGGTCTCGATCCGCGAAACCGCCGACCGCGAAATCGAGCGCACGCTGGATGTCGCGCACGAGCATGCGTTGAAAGTCTTCGAGACTATCGACCGCAGCCTGTCGGAGATCGCCGAAATCATCCGCGGCACTCCCGATGCCGACATCGTTGCCCGCGAACAGGCGCTGCATGTGCGGCTGAAGCAACTGGTCGCGTCGCTGCCGCAGGTGAAGTCGGTCTGGATCTTCGACGCTAAAGGCCACGCGCTCGTCAACAGCCTCGTCGTTCCGCCGCCCGCGATCGATTTTTCCGACCGGGACTATTTCAGGGCCCACGCGGCCAGCGATATCGGAACCTATATCGGTGAAGCGCTGAAGCCGCGGCCGCCCTATCAGGGTGCCGCGTTCTTCGGCGTCAGCAGACGGCGCCCGAGCGAGGACGGCAGCTTCGCCGGCGTGCTGCAGGCTTCCGTGTTTCCGGAATATTTCGAGAATTACTACGCCCGGATCGGCCGCGAACCCGGCAGCTACTTCGCGCTCGGCCGGACGGATGGCACCGTGCTGGCGCGTTTCCCCGCCATCGACCGCGACATCCGGCTCGACCGCAGCGGGCCGATCGGACAATTGATCGCGGCCAATCCCAAGACCGGCCTCATCACCGTGACGTCTCCGACCGACGGCATCGAACGCCGCCTCGGCTACCGGCGGCTCGCCGAATACCCGATCTATGTCGGCGCCGGCCTCGAGGCCTCGGCGATACGCGCGCGCTGGCTGTCCACCATGAGCCAGCACTTGGTCTTCGGCGCGCCGGCCACCGCGCTGCTGTTTGCCCTGCTGGGGTTGGCGTTGCGCCGGACGCGGCATCTTTATTTGGAGGCCGAGAAGCGGCAGGTGGCCGAGGAAGCGCTGAAGCACGGCCAGCGACTGGAGGCGCTGGGCCAGCTGACCGGCGGTGTCGCGCACGACTTCAACAATCTGCTCACGGTGATCCGCGCTTCCGTGGACCTGTTGCGGCGGCCCGACCTGCCGGAGCCGCGGCGGCTGCGCTATATCGAGGCGATCTCGGATACGGTGACCCGCGCCGCCAAGCTGACCGGGCAGTTGCTGGCCTTCGCGCGGCGGCAGACGTTGAAGCCGGAGGTGTTCGAGGTCGGGCGAAGCGTGCAGACGCTGGCCGAAATGATCGGCACCCTGATCGGTTCGCGCATCGAGATCGTCATCTTCGGTCCGGAAGAGCCGTGCTTCGTCAACGCCGACGCCGGCCAGTTCGAAACCGCGATCATCAACATGGCCGTGAACGCGCGGGACGCCATTGAAGGCCCTGGACGGCTGACGATTGCCGTGGGAATGGCGGCCAGTCTGCCCAACGCCGCGCCCTTGTCGCAAAATCCATATGGCTATGTTGCCGTATCCGTCGCCGACACCGGCAGCGGCATTCCGCCGGATCAGTTCGAACGTATCTTCGAGCCGTTCTTTACGACCAAGCAGGCCGGCCATGGCACCGGGCTCGGCCTGTCGCAGGTGTTCGGTTTCGCCAAGCAATCCGGCGGCGAGGTGACGGTCTCCAGCGAAGTCGGCAAAGGCAGTATTTTCACGCTGTATCTGCCGCGCACCGCCGGCAGCGGGAAATCGCGACTGATGCCGGCGGAAGATGTGCGGGCGCTCGACGGACGGGGGATGTCGGTGCTGGTGGTCGAAGACAATGCCGAGGTCGGGCAATTTGCCACCGACGCACTGGCCGATCTCGGCTACACCACCCGCCTGGTCGGCAGCGCCGCGCATGCGCTCGAAGAGCTGGCCGCCGGCGCCGATCGTTTCGATGTCGTGTTCACCGACGTGGTGATGCCGGGCATGACCGGCATCGAGCTCGCCCAGGAAATCCGCTGTCGGCACGCCGACCTGCCGGTCGTGCTGACCAGCGGTTACAGTCACGTGCTGTCAGAGCACGGCAGCTACGGTTTTGAGCTGCTGCAAAAGCCCTATTCCGTCGAGCAGCTCTCGCGCGTGCTGCACCGGGTTGGCCGCTTGCGCAAGGTGAGGCGCGCCAACGAAGTGATTTGATCCCGCCGCTTGCCGACATTGCGAGGCGCGCAAGCGACGAAAGGTACGCCTCGGCCCCGAGGAACCATCTGATTTTCTTTGCGTTATCGGGCCATGGCCAAGTCCGAAGTCGAGACCAAACCTGCCAGAAAATCCCCCGCGGAAAAGCCTTCTGCCGAAAAATCAGAATTCGCTGAAGTCACCGCAGAAGGCGGAGATCACGTCGAACCGCCACCGCCGGAGGTCGTCGAACCGGATCCGGAATTATCACCTGAGGAGGCCGAGCAGGCGCGCAAGGATTATCTGCTGACGCGGTTCTGGATCAGCGCGCGCGGCTACTGGAGCAGAAGCGGCGACCGGCTGGCATGGCTGTTTTCGATCGGGCTATTGCTCCTGATCGTCGCCAATGTCTGCTTTCAATACGGCATCAATGTCTGGAATCGCGCGATCTTCGACGCCATCGAGAAGCGCGATGCTTCAACGGTGTATTATCTCACCGCGGTGTTTTTCCGCTCGCGATCGGCAGCGTGCTGCTCGGCGTGGCGCAGGTGTTCACCCGCATGGGCATCCAGCGCCGCTGGCGCGCCTGGCTGACGCATGCGGTGATATCGCGCTGGCTGGCCAGCGGCCGTTACTATCAGCTCAACCTTGTCGGTGGCGACCACCAGAATCCGGAATACCGGATCGCGGAAGATCTGAGGATCGCGACCGACTCGCCGGTGGATTTCGTTGCGGGCGTCACATCGGCGTTCCTCTCGGCCGCCACCTTCATCGTCGTGCTCTGGACCATCGGCGGCGCACTGACGGTGGCGCTCGCGGGATCGACGATTACCATTCCCGGCTTTCTCGTCATTGCCGCCGTGCTTTATGCCGCGATCGCCTCCGGCTCAATCACGGCGATCGGACGAAGCTTCGTGCAGGTATCCGAGGACAAGAACCAGGCCGAGGCCGAGTATCGCTATGCGCTGACGCGCGTGCGCGAGAATGGCGAAAGCATCGCGCTGCTCGGCGGCGAGGAAGAAGAGCGCGACGGCATCGACAAGACTTTTTCGAAAGTGCTGCTGCAGTGGGCGCGCCTTGCGGGTCAGCATATGCGCACGACGGTGGTGTCGCAGGGATCCGGGCTGATTGCGCCGGTGGTTCCGCTATTGTTATGCGCGCCCAAATATCTCGACGGCAGCATGACGCTCGGCCAGGTGATGCAGGCGGCCTCCGCCTTCACCATCGTGCAAACCGCGTTCGGCTGGCTGGTCGACAACTATCCGCGGCTCGCCGACTGGAACGCCTGCGCACGGCGCATCGCTTCGCTGATGATGTCGCTCGATGGCCTCGAACGCGCCGAGCAGGGCGACGGCATCGGGCGCATCCAACGCGGTGAAACCAAGGGCGATACCATGCTGAGCCTCAACGATCTGTCGGTAACGCTCGACGACGGCACCGCGGTGGTCGACGAAACCGAAGTGGCGATCGAACCTGGCGAGCGCCTGTTGGTGGCCGGTGAATCCGGCACCGGCAAGAGCACGTTGGTTCGCGCGCTGGCGGGGCTGTGGCCATGGGGCGGCGGCAGCGTCAACTTCCATCCGACCGCCGGCTCTTCATGCTGCCACAGAAGTCCTACATTCCGTCCGGCACGCTGCGGCGCGCGATCGCCTATCCGGGCGCGGCCGACGACTGGCTCACGGAGCAGATTTGCGACGCGCTGCACAAGGTCGGCCTCGACCATCTCAAGGAGAAGATCGAGGAGGACGGCCCGTGGGACCAGACGCTATCCGGCGGCGAGAAACAGCGGCTGGCGTTTGCGCGCCTGTTGCTGCACAACCCCGACATCGTGGTGCTGGATGAGGCAACGTCGGCGCTCGACGAAAAAGCCAGGACAAGATGATGGAGATGGTCATCAGGGAGCTGCCGAGCGCCACCATCGTCAGCGTCGGCCACCGCGCCGAGCTGGAGGCGTTTCACAGCCGCAAGATCGTGCTGGAGCGACGCAAGGACGGCGCCAAGCTCGTCAGCGACGTCAACCTGATTCCGCGCAAGGGCAGGCGACGCCTGCTCGGACGATTCCTGCGCCATCGCAAGGCCACGAAAAAGGCGGCGTAGTCTCCTTCCCTTCTCCTCAGTGGTTTGCACGATCCATCAGCCGTCATTGCGAGCGAAGCGAAGCAATCCACCTCTCCACTTGCCGCACTATGGATTGCTTCGCTTCGCTCGCAATGACGCGGATAGGCCGCGGCGTACTGGATGGCCTGCCTTTGCGGGGCACAGCGGCCAGCCGAAACCAGCCGCAATTGAACCTGTTTCACCGCCGCAAAACCGGCTATGCATGCGCCGCTTCACCGAGGACACAGGTTTGACGCCCGACAACGATCCTTCGCCCGCGCCGTTCGGCGCATTCGGCCCGAATGCCGCACAGGCCGCGGTCATTTCGCTGGCCCACCGCACGCGGCTGAAGCGCGGCGCGTTCCGCCCCTGGCTATCGCGGCTGGTGAATTTGCTGCGCGCCGGTCCGGTCGACGTGCAATATCAGGGCGCCTCGTTCCGCTTCTACCATCAGGCCAGCGCCACCGAGCGCGGCGCGCTGTTCAACCCCGCCTACAACATCGAGGAGCTGGATTTCTTGCGTGCCCATGTGCCCGCCGGCGGCGTCTTCGTCGATGTCGGCGCCAATGTCGGCACCTATGCGCTTGCGCTGGCGCGTCATGTCGGCGCCGGCGGCAAGGTGATTGCGATCGAGCCGCATCCGGTCACCCATGCGCGGCTTGCCTTCAACAACACAGCCTCCGGCACCACCCAGGTGCGACTGGTCGCGGCCGCCGCCGGTCCTGCCGATGGCGAATTGCTGATCGAAACCGACGGCGACAATCTCGGCGCCAGCCACATCGTGTCGGGCGAGGCCTCCGGCAAGGCGATCAAGGTGCCGTCGCTGCGGCTGCAGCGCATCCTCGAAGAAGCCGGTGTCTCGCATGTCGACGCGCTCAAGATCGATGTCGAAGGTTTTGAGGATCGCGTGCTGACCGGCTTCTTCGCCGACGCACCGCAGGCATTGTGGCCCCGCGCGATCGTGATCGAGCATCTGTCGAAGGACGAGTGGCTGGCAGACTGCATCGCCGACATGCGCGCGCGGGGTTATTTCGAGACGGGCAAGACCCGCAGCAACACGCTGCTGGCGCGAGGCTGAATTTCCTTCGTTCCTCAAACCGCAGGAGAGCTTGATGATCGACCACGTCGGATTTCCGGTTTCGGATTACGAGCGCTCCAAAGCCTTCTATCTGAAGGCCTTGGCGCCGCTCGACTACACCCTCGTGATGGAAGTCACGCAGGAGCAACACGGCCACGATCCCGCCGCAGGGTTCGGCGCCAATGGAAAGCCGGATTTCTGGATCGGCGGCGAAGGCGGGTTGGACAAGCCGTTGCATGTCGCGATCGTGGCGAAGGACCGTGCCACGGTGGACGCGTTCTATAAGGCAGCCATGGCCGCCGGCGGGCCGACAACGGCGCACCGGGAATCCGCGCGCACTATCATCCGAGCTATTACGGCGCGTTCGTGCTCGATCCCGACGGCCACAATATCGAAGCTGTCTGCCACGCGCCGGCCTAGAGCCCGTTCCGATGGAATCGGAACGGGCTCTGGGTTTCTGATTTGACGCGTTTCCTTGCCGCGAACCGGTCCACTTCGCTGGGAAACGCTCTGTGCCGGTTCCATCGGCGAGGTGTGCGGGAACTTTACGCCCGCCTCGCCGTTGTTGTTCCTGGAGTGGAAACTTCAGGAGACATGATGCCGATCGAACCGCCGGAGATACCGCCGGCGACACCGGGACAACCGACCGAGCCGCCGCGAGAGAGCCCTCCGGGCAATCCTCGTCCGGAAGTACCGCCACCGCTCCGTGAACCCGGCCAACCACCACAACCGCAGGAGTTGCCGGGCAAGATGCCGGATGAGTTACCGATACGCGGGCCGAACGGCCCCCGCACCCCAATCCCGCCACCGATCCGGGTGCCGGATGAATACTCCGCCTGAACGCACAGTGAATAATGCTGCATGCAACCCATTGTGCTTATGAAATAAAAAGCATCCGACCATTTGTAGGCCGCCACAATCCGGCCTAATGATTAGCCGCTCAATCGACCAACTGACATGTCAATGAAGGCCGTTCCGTTGCTGTCAGGCCTTTCTTCGGGGACAAAGGACATCATGACAAACCTTCGCATCCTGCTGCTCGCCACGACTGCCTTGACGGCGACGCAGCTCGCGACCTTCACATCGCATGCGCAGACCGCGCCGCTTGTCGTGGCGCAAGCCAAGGAAAGGGAAGAGGGAGCCCCGGGCGGTAGGCCCAAGGAGGCGCCGAAGGGTGCCCCGCCGCCGGCCGCTGCACCGAAGGCGCCGGCGCCGGCTGCCCCGCCACCCCGGCTGCGGCACCTCCGCGTCCGGCAGCCCCTCCGCCGCCGCCCCCGGCGGCTGCACCGCCACCCCGTCAGGCTCCGCCGCCCCCGCCGCCTGCTGCGGCTCCTCCGCCGCGTCCAACGCCGGCACCGCCCCCGCCGCCTCCGGCTGCCGCACCGAAGGCGCCGACACCGCCTCCGCCGCCCCGGCTGCCGCGCCGAAGGCACCCACACCGCCTCCGCCACCTCCGGCGGCTGCACCTGCGCGCCCGACGCCCCCGCCGCCTCCGCCTCCGGCGGCAGCGCCTGCCGCGCCGAAGCAACCGGCCGCACCGACCCCGACACCGCCGCCGCCTTCATCTCAGAAGGCGACGCCATCGCCTGTGCCGCCGCCGCCCCCGCCGGCTGGCGCCAAGCAGCCGCCAGCGCCTGCCACCACGCCGGCTCCGCAAACCCAAACCGCGCCACCGACCACCGCCCTCCGCCTGGCGGAACGACGACGGCGCCGCCGCCGCGTCCCGGCGCGCCGACACCGCCTCCGAGCGCGGGCGCCCCGACAACCGCGCCGACACCCGCAGCACCGGGACGACCCGGCGCGCCAGCTCCGACTACACCGGGCGCAACCGCGCCGACCACACCGCCGGGACGACCCGGCGCGCCGCCTCCGGCTACGCCGGGTGCGACTGCACCGACCGCAACCCCTGCGCCGACGACGAGCCCCGCGCCGGGCGCCGGCGGCGCTCCCACGGCACCGGGAGCCACGGCCCCCGCGGCGCCAACCGCCGTGCCGGGCGCACCCGCCGCCACGCCGCCGGCCGGCCGGGCACAGAACGCACCACCGACCGTCGCGCCGGCCTTCCGCCAGGCACCGCAGGTTACCGCACCGCTGCCAGCGGCCCGCCGCCGGAAGCCGGGCTCAGAGCCATTGCCCCGGGAACTCCGCCTGCAGGCCCACAGCGGCTGGACGACTTCCGCGGCCAGCGCCGCGAGAGCCAGCAGGGCGGCCGCACCATCATCACCGAGCCCGGCCGGATCATCATTCGCGATCCCGGCGGACAGCAATATGTCCGCCACAGCGAGGTGGACCGCTTCCGCTACGGTGCGCGTGACATCCAGACCCAGACCGTCGGTGGCGAGACCCGCACCGTCGTGATCAGGCCTGACGGCACGCAGGTGATCACTGTGGTCGGCCGCGACGGCCAGTTGCTGCGGCGTATCCGCCGCGACGAGCGCGGCCGCGAGATCATCATCATCGACAACAGCTACCGCGATCCGCGCATGGGCGGCGGGTTCTATGTCGACCTGGCGCCGCCGGTGGTCCGCATTCCCTACAACCGTTACATCGTCGACGCCGAGGAGGCGTCGCCGGAAGTACTGTACGAGACCATGATGGCGCCGCCGGTGGAACGGATCGAACGGCGTTATTCGCTGGACGAAATCCGCTACAGCCCGACCGTGCGCCAGCGGATGCCGAGCATCGACGTCAACACCATCAACTTCGAAACCGGATCGTGGGAAATCCGCCCGATCAGGCGTCGAAGCTGCAGGCGATTGCCGACGGCCTCAACCGGGCGATTCAGGAAAATCCACGCGCGGTATTCCTGATCGAGGGCCACACCGACGCGGTCGGCAACGATGTCGACAATCTGTCGCTGTCGGATCGCCGCGCCGAGTCCGCGGCCACCTTGCTGACGCAGCAGTTCAACGTGCCGGCGGAAAACCTGACCTCGCAAGGCTATGGTGAGCAGTATCTGAAGGAACCGATCGACGGGCCGAGCGCGATCAACCGGCGCGTCACCATCCGCAACATCACGCCGCTGCTCAACGGCGGACAGGCGTCGCTGCCGCCGCCCCCGCCCGGCACCGCGCCGCCGCGCCGATAAGACAGGTCATCGCAAATGAAAATGGCCGGGTGCAATCCCGGCCATTTTTTATCTCAGGCGCTGAGCGTCCGCGGCGGCACGCAGGCGTCGCAAATGGCTTTGGCGTGCCGGTGATCGGTGCCGCAGCAGCCACCGAGAATACGCATCTTCGGAAACGCGTCTCTAAGCTTCAGGTAACGCCGCCCGAGGTCGGCCGGGTCGCCTGAATCGAGCGTTTCGGACTCGTCGAGTTCGGCGTGGCTCTTCGTCGAAGCATTCGCCCTGACGCCGTGGATGCGCGCCGTCCAGGCTTCGCCCGCCTTCAAGGCATCGTCGAAATGCGTTGGGTGCGCGCAGTTAATCAGGAAATATTCGGGCGCACCATCGGTCTCGCGATCCACGGTCTCGATCGCCTCGCGCAACGTCTCTCCTTCACCAGACGACCGTTGGTCTCCACGGTGAACGAGATGGCCGCCGGAATCCGCTGCGCCCGCGCCGCCCGCGCGATGCCGATCGCTTCGTTGATACTGGTGAGCGTATAGGCCGTGACCATATCGGCGCCGCCCTCGACAAACGCGGCGATCTGCGCCTGATGATAGGCCTCGGCTTCCTCAGCTTCCATATTGCCCGCCTTGTAACCATCGCCGCGCGGCCCGATCGCGCCGCTGATGACGCAGGGCACGCCCGGCCTCTCCCAACCGGCGCGCAGCTCCTCAAGAAATGCAACCGAACGGACATTGATCGCCCTGAGCGCGGACGCATCGTAGCCAAGCTTTGCGCCCCAATCCGGATTGGCACGCCACGTCGGGCTGTCGAGCACGAAACCGACCCCATGCTCGCGCGCGACCGCGAGATAGCTGGCGTAATACTGCTCGAGCTTCTCCCGCCCTTCGGCGCTGTCGAGCAGCACGAAGGCGGCGAAATGCGGCAGTTCGATTCCTTCGTGAAAGATCAGCGTGGTTTCCATGCCGCCATCGGTAAGGAAAATGCCGCCGCGCCGTTGCGGAAGATCGTCTCTGTATTTGGCCATCTCAACATCTCCGGAGCTATTCATGCCGTCGGTAGGTCGTTTCCGCCCCGGTCTGGGTCGGGCGATGTTGGTGCCTCAAAGTGTCGCGGCTTCCTAGGCGGCCCGCGGTGCGGATGAACCTGAAGCTGCAAAATGATACGAATTCAAATGGTTGCGGCTGAGGCGCAAAACCGCCGCACCGTCGGCAATGGGAGAAACCATACCGTGAGTGCAGTTTTGGAGAGGCGGATGGGAAAGGGCGAGGCAACGCGCGAGCGAATTCTCGAAATCGCGGAAGCCGCTGTACTCGCCAAGGGATTTGGCGCGACCTCGATCGACGAAGTAATTGCCGAGGCCGGCCTCACCAAGAGCGGCTTCTTCTACCACTTCAAGGACAAGAATGCCCTGGCCCGCGAAATGCTTCGCCGCTATGTCGCGACCAATGACCACCTGTTCGACGAAATCTTCGCGCGCGGCCGTCAGCTCTCCGACGACCCGCTGCAGGCCTTCCTCATTTCGCTGAAGCTGCTCGCAGAAACGATGGCCGACCTGCCGAACGGCCATCCCGGCTGCCTGATTGCCAGCATCTGCTATCAGGAACGGCTGTTCGATCGCGAGGTTCGCGAGCTGACCGCGCAATCCGTGCGCGACTGGAACGCGCGCTTCCGCGGGATTCTCGACGGCATCGCCGCGGTGTATCCACCGAGAGAACCGGTCGACCTCGACGATGTCGCCGACATGCTGTCCTGCATCGTCGACGGCGCCATCATCATGTCGAAGACGCTGAACGATCCGAGCCGTCTCGAACGGCAGATCCTGATCTTTCGAAGCTGCGTCAAGCTGATGTTTGCCGCGCCGCCGGTCTCCTGACACGCACGGATCCCATGCGCGAAGCTATTGGCCCGCGGCTGCGAGGCCAAGCGCGTCCGCCATGGTGCGGAATACGTCGGTGTTGTCCATCGAGCCGTGAATCCGTTCGCTGCCCGGACCGACCGCCGTCAGGATGACGTCCTCTCCTGAATGCACGCTGGCGCCCATCATCGCTGGCAGATTGCCGAAGCGCAGCACGGCGCCCGGGACATCCTTGTACTTCTCGTTGATCTTGAACGTGCCCGGCGCATCGCCCTTGACGCTGGGCTCGTTGGGATTGTCGAGCTTCGGGCGGAAGGTCTCGTAATGGTCCGGGAGGCTCGCCGAGAAGATCGCGAGCCGCCGGCTGACGTCGACGCGTGACGGATAGCCATCGGCATCGGGAGCGGGATAATTGGGAAATCCGGCTTTGTCATAGGTGCCGACGCGCTCGCGCAGCGGCACGTTGGGCGTCGTGCTCATGTCGTCGCTGATGGTTCCGACAAGGCTGTTGGGATGATTGTGGTCCGCGAGCACCAGGATCAGCGTGTCGTCGCCGGCGCCTGCGCCCATTTGCGGGCAAGGCCGACCGCGTTGTCGAGCATGATGGTGTCGTAGACCGCGCGCTCCATATCCAGCAGATGAGCGTATTTGTCGATCATCCCGGACTCTACCATCAGGAAAAAGCCGGCATCGTTTTTCGACAGAATGTCCAGCGCGGCTTGCACCTGTTCGGTCAGATCGGGCTGGTCGGGAAATTTCTTGACGCCGCCGCCCTTGAGAAATTTGCGGTCCAGCGCGCCGTCCATATTTCCCGTGGCGAACAGGCCGAGCAATTTGCGCGTGTCGGATTTGGCGTTCACCGCATCGAGCTCGGTCTTTGTCGTCGCAACCGAGTAGCCGGCGTCGCGGAATCTGGCGACATAATCGACGTCGTCCTTGCGCTTCGACCCGGGGCGGTTTGCGGAAGGAAATTCGCAGCTCCGCCGCCCATCAATACGTCGGGCTTTGCCGCAAAAAGCTGCTCGACAATCTCGTCATAGGCGGCGCGCCTGCGGGTATGCGCCACCATTGCCGCCGGCGTGGCATCCTCGACTTCGGTATTGGTGACAATGCCGATGCCCATGCCGTGCCGCCGCTTCGCCAGGCTGGCGATGGTTTCAACCCGGGGTCATCGAACGGGCTTGCGGTGCGGTCGGCATAGACGCCCATGGCATTGACCGCCGTCTTGTGGCCGGTGGCGTAGGCGCTGGCGGCATTCGCCGAATCGGTGATGATCGAATCCGAGCCCGCGGTCGCCACCAGCGCCATGTGCGGCATGTCGTCGATCGCAAGCTTGCCGAGGCTCTTGCCCTCTGCGATGCCCTTGGAGAGCAGGCGGGCGGCCGTGCGATGCGCCGGCGATAACCCATCGCCGATAAACAGGATGACGTTCTTCGCCTTGCGCGGCCCGGTATCGTAGACCGTCCATGCGACGGTGCGGCTGCGCGTGCCGTCGCTGACTTCCACGGTGACGTTGCCGGACCTGGTCAGGGTTACGCCGCGAAGCGTCAGCGCCGACTGATCCTTGCCGTCTTCGCGCTCGACGAACGTTCCAGGCTGGCCGAAGGCGGTGGCATAGTCCTGGCCATTGACCGTCACCTTCAGCTTCGCCGGATCGACCTTGTCGGGGAAATTCGACCTTGAAGTCGAACTGCGCGCCGGAAAGGATTTCGGCGCGGTCGATCGGATAGATCGTCTGGGCCAGCGCAGGCGATCCCGACAGCACGGCCGCAAGCGCGGTTGCGACGAATGGCTTGATCCTCATGTCTTGTACTCCGCAATCGTCGATGGCGCGCCGACGAACACGTGCACGCGCTGGGTGGCGAATCTAGCCGTGCCAAATGACGCCGCGATTACAACCGCGTCCGAAGCGCCTTGGACGGTGCCGGCAGGAGCCCGGACACAAAATTGCGAAAACAACCCCATGCAAAGTAGAATGGGCCCTGGCTCGCAGCGCTCGAGCCGCGCGGTTCAGCTCTTGTCGTTACCGAGCTTGAAGATCTCGGAACCGTCGCCGCTCGTAAGCAAGCCTGTGTCCGAATAGAGCTTCAGCTTGGCGCGGGTATCGGCGATATCGAGGTTGCGCATCGTCAGTTGACCGATACGGTCCGCTGGCGTGAACGCCGCATCCTCGACCTTCTCCATGCTCAGCCGCTCCGGCTGATAGGTCAAATTGGGGCTCTCGGTGTTGAGGATCGAATAGTCATTGCCACGGCGCAGCTCGAGCGTCACTTCGCCGGTGACGGCGCGAGCCACCCAGCGCTGGGCGGTTTCGCGCAGCATGAGGGCCTGGGAATCGAACCACCGCCCCTGGTAGAGCAATCGGCCAAGGCGCATGCCGCTGATCCGGTATTGCTCGATGGTGTCTTCGTTGTGGATGCCGGTAACCAGGCGTTCGTAGGCGATATGCAGCAGCGCCATGCCGGGGGCTTCGTAGATGCCGCGGCTCTTGGCTTCGATGATGCGGTTCTCGATCTGGTCGCTCATGCCAAGGCCATGCCGGCCGCCGATGGCGTTGGCCTCGAGAAACAGTGCGACTGGATCGGCGAACGTCTGGCCGTTCAGCGCGACGGGCTGGCCCTCCTCGAAACGCACGGCGACCTTTTCGGCCTTGACGACACAGTCGTCGCGCCAGAACGGCACGCCCATGATCGGATTGACGATCTTGATGCCGCTGTCCAGGCGCTCGAGATCCTTGGCCTCATGGGTGGCGCCGAGGAGATTGCTGTCGGTCGAATAGGCCTTTTCGGCGCTCATCTTGTAGGCGAAACCATTGGCAGTCATGAACGCCGACATTTCCGCACGACCGCCGAGCTCGTCGATGAACAGCTGGTCGAGCCAGGGCTTGTAGATCCGCAAGCTCGGATTGGTCAGCAGGCCATAGCGGTAGAACCGCTCGATATCGTTGCCTTTGTAGGTTGAGCCATCGCCCCAGACGTTGACGCCGTCCTCCTTCATCGCCGCGACCAGCATCGTGCCGGTCACGGCGCGACCGAGCGGCGTGGTGTTGAAGTAGGCGATGCCGCCGGTAGAGACGTGGAAGGCGCCGGACTGGATGGCGGCGATGCCCTCGTGGACCAGTTGCGTGCGGCAATCCACCAAGCGGGCTTTCTCGGCACCAAACTCCAGCGCTTTCCGCGGAATCTCGTCGTAGTCGGCCTCGTCAGGCTGGCCGAGATTGGCGGTATAGGCAAAGACGCGCGCGCCTTTTGCTTCATCCAGAGCAGCGCCGCGCTGGTGTCGAGACCGCCCGAGAAAGCGATGCCGACTTTTTCCCCTTGGGCAGGCTTTTCAAGATCGTACTCATAGGGCTTCCAATCGGTCGAAATGGCGGATGCGGCTGGGGGCGCGAATATCAAATTTCGCGCTGATGGGCACGCGTTTAATAGTGAGGTATGGCGGCTGGGATCGGATTACCCTACTTCGCGCCCGCGCCAGCGCTGCAACAGCCGGTAGCCGGGCCAGCCCCAACGCGCCAGCGCGGCCTCAATTTGCTCGTCTGACCGCCGGGTCGACGGCCAGCGGTAGATCCAGCCATGGCAGAGCCAGATCACGAAAAAGCTGACGAGGCCCGCGGCGGCGACGTCGGTAAAGAAATGCCCGCCGAACGCCATCCGCAGCCCACTGGTGACGATCCCGAACACGGTCGCGGCCACGTAGGCCAAAGGCCGCCATGCCGGCGGCGTCAGGGCCGCGGGTGCATAGGTCCAGAACGCGGTGGCGCCCTCGCCGGAGAAGAACGAGCAGTTTCGCCCGCATTCCCCGCGGGGATCCCACCACGGCACGAACTGCCAGGGGCCATTGAACTCTGTCACCATCACCGGCCGCGGCCGTCCCCAATAGCTTTTGAAGGTGAGGTTGGTCAGTACGACCGCGGACAGCAGGATGGTGACCAGCAGAAACACCGCCGCGCGTCCCGGAACCAGCATCGGCCGATCCGGCCGCACCAGCTTTCCCACGATGGCAATCAGCGCCGGCAGCGCCAGCGCCCAGGCGATCCACATCGCGCCATCGCGCGCGAAGGCGGCAAGCCCGTTCTGCTTCAGCGGAAACGATGCGCTGGTGGAATCGTAGAACAAGGCCGCCAGCTTCAGGTCGAGTTCAGGAAAAATCCCGAACAGCAGTCCGATGACGAGCGATAGGCCCAACGCGATAACAAGTCCGGTCCGGTTCATGGCGCGGGGTTTAGCCGAGGCGGTTGGGGATGAAAAGGCTCACGCTGATATCCCTTCTCCCTCGTCGGAGAAAGGAAGAAACAAGAACGCGTCACGCCTGCGGCCGGGACTGCGACGGCAATGGCGGCGGTGGCCGCAAGGGGGCCTTGGTTCGCGCCAGGCCCCGGCGGATCGGCCCGCGATCATCCAGTAGACCAAGCCGGCGACGATACCCGCGCCGGTCATAATTTCGAGATGGCGGCGCACGATGCCGTCGAAACGCAGCGTCTCGGGATCGAACGGAATGAGGCCGAGATAGCAGGCCGCGCCCACAATCGCGCCGCCGACCGCATAAGCGAGCACGCTGCGGATATAGAAGGCCTCGGTGATCAAAACCACGATCAGCGCCGGCAGCAGCGCAAAGCCGGACAGGAAGATGAAGCCGAAGCCGAGCACGACATTGATCGCGCTCTGGTCGATCGCCCCGCTGTCGAGATCGCTGAACTCAGGATACAGCACCGCGCCAACCACGATCATCCCCGCCACGAAGCAGGCGGCGAGGAAGGCGAACAGGATGACGAAGATGCGGCCGATCAGCGCCATTAGGCTGCTCCGTCGTTGGGCATAGATAGCGCCGTCCTCTCCACGGTCATGCCCGGGCTAAAGCGCGAAGCGCGTCCTCGCGCAGATGTCCCGGGCGTCCACGTCTTACTTTGTCGAGATTGACCAAAGACCTTTGTCGAGATTGACCAAAGACGTGGATGGCCGGGTCAAGCCCGGCCATAACGACCATTAGTGCTCTGGCCATTCAATCGGTCATCGCCATGGCGCGCAGCGCCTGGCGCTCGCGCGCGGACAGTTTTTCGGTCTCCGACTTCAACTGGCCGCATGCGGCGAGGATGTCGCGACCGCGCGGCGTGCGGACCGGCGAGGAATAGCCGGCGTTGAAGATATATTCGGAGAATTTTTCGATCTGCTCCCAGTCCGAACACTCATACTTCGTGCCCGGCCACGGGTTGAACGGAATCAGATTGATCTTGGCCGGAATGCCCTTGAGCAGCTTCACCAGCATCTTGGCGTCATCAATGGAATCGTTGATGCCCTTGAGCATCACATATTCGAAGGTGATGCGCCGCGCATTCGATGAGCCCGGATAGTCGCGGCAGGCCTGCAGCAACTCGGCAATCGGATATTTGCGGTTCAGCGGCACCAGCTCGTTGCGCAGCTCGTCGCGCACCGCATGCAAGGAGATCGCCAGCATGACGCCGATTTCGTCGCCGGTGCGGATGATGTTCGGCACCACGCCCGAGGTCGACAGCGTGATGCGGCGGCGGGAAATGCCGATGCCTTCATTGTCGGCGACAATCAGCAGCGCATCGCGCACCGCGTCGAAATTATAGAGCGGCTCGCCCATCCCCATCATCACGACATTGGTGACGAGCCGGCTGCCGGTCGGCGTCTCGCGATCGGCCCAGTCGTTGAGGCGGTCGCGCGCCACCATGATCTGGCCGACGATTTCGCCCGCCGTGAGATTGCGCACCAGCCGCTGCGTGCCGGTGTGGCAGAACGAGCAATTCAGGGTGCAGCCGACCTGCGAGGAAACGCACAGCGTCCCGCGATCGGTTTCGGGAATGTAGACGCACTCGACTTCATGCGCCTTCTGGAACGCGTCACCGCTCGGCAGGCGCAACAGCCATTTGCGGGTGCCGTCGTTGGAAATCTGCTCGGCCACCACTTCGGGGCGATCGACGGTAAAATGCTGCACTAGCTGCACACGCATTTCCTTCGAAATGCTGGTCATCTCGTCGAACGCTTTGGCGCCGCGGACATACATCCAGTGCCAGAGCTGCTGCGTGCGCATCTTGCGCTGCGCAGGCTGAACGCCGATCTCGCCCAGCCGATCGGCGATCTCGGCGCGCGACAGGCCGATCAGCGAAGGTTTTGCCGGAGGCACGTAGGTTTCGAGCGGAACCTTCTCCAGCGGCGCCACGGACACAGTCAGCGTGGAAATCGTCTCGGTCGAAACTGCGGTCATGATGTTTCTGTTCTAGGGAGGTTTCTCCCTCATCCTGAGGAGCGGCGTCTTCGCCGCGTCTCGAAGGATAAGAGCCGGGCCCCATGGTTCGAGAAGGCGCAAGCGCCTCCTCACCATGAGGGAGACAGCTTCAAATAGGCCTTCCACGGCCCGTAAACAACGTCATTCTGGGCTTAAAAGCGACCTAACGCTTGCAGTCCTGCGCCAGCCGGTCGAGCGCCTGGGACAGCCCCTTGAGCGAGAAGACGTCCGTGGTCTCGGTGCCCTTGGCCGAAACGCCCTTGACGGTGACTTCGGCGGACTTGCGCATGGCGCTGACCATCTGCTCTTCTTCCGCGGCGTTCTTGATCCAGAGCCCGTCGCCCTGCGTGTACATCGCATAAGACGAGCCGCCTACTTCGAGAGACGATTCCGAGCCCGGCTTCAGCGCGTACCCGATCATGATCGAAACTTCATTGACGACTTTTTCCGCCGGGCGCGTCGAGACGAAAGCGTAAGCGGGATCGCGCGGACGATTCGGCGGATTGGTTTTGGATGACGATGGCTTCGCCAGCGCGAAGCAGACCTTCCTGCCGTTCGGCGTCGCGGTGTAGGCGCCCCAGGTACCGTACTGACCGATCAAGGTGGGCTCCGCACCGCCTGCAGCGGCTGCTGCCGGTTCCGCAGGTTTGGCCCCAGGCTTTGCCGCCGGAGCAGGCGCAGGCTTGGCCGCTTCCTTCGCCGGTTCCTTGGCGCCCTTCGAAGCAGCGCTCTGTGCTTGCGCGAGGGATGCCGCCCCACACAACGCCGCAATCGCAACCAGAAATGTCAGTATTCGCAACACGGACAACTGGTTCCCTCATCATTGTGACTGGAAGATGGCCCGAGCGCGCTTCGCGCCGTCGGGGATGGATAGCCGGGAAATGCTTTTTGGGAAGGCAGTTACAGTGATGCTTACTGCCGCGGCGACGCTTCGTCCCAGATCCCTTTGGCGAATCAAAAACGCGAGCCTCGGTTTCAGCCCTTGGGACGGCGCTCGCGCTGCGTTTGCCACTGCGCATCGGTCCATTGCAGCAGATCCTCGGCGCCGGAACTTCGCAGATGGGCGCCGCCATCCTGCACCACCATCTCGCCATTGATATATCCGGCCTGGTCCGAAATCAGAAAGCTCGCCAGGTCAGCAAGTTCGCCATGCTCGCCGGCGCGGCCGAGCGGATTGCGTTGCGCCCAGCTTTCATCGCGACCCTCGGGGCGGAGCTGGCCCGAAGCACCAGGCGTCGGAAACGCGCCGGGCGCGATCGCGACCGCGCGCACACCCTTGGGTCCCCATTCCACCGCAAGGCTCCTGGTCATCGCGAGCACGGCGGATTTCGCCATCGCCGACGGCACCGTGAAGGCGCGGCCGGTGATCGTCGAGGTCGAGAGGATGCTCAGCACCACGCCGCTGTGCTTGCCGTCGATCCAGCGCCTGCCCGCGGCGAGCGTGCAATACATCGTACCGTGCAGTGTCGGCGCCAGGATCGCGTCTGCCGCCCGCGACGACAGACGTTCGGTCTGCGCGATGAAGGTCGCGGCGGCATTGTTGACCAGCACATCGATCGGCGCCTCGCGCCAGATCTGTTCCATCATGGCATCGACGGCAGCACTGTTGCGGATATCGCAGCTGATCACGCCCACCTTGCCGCCGAGCTCGCTGCGCATCCGCGCGGCCGTCGCCTCCAGCAATTCGAGCCGGCGGCCGCAAGTGATCAGCTCGGCGCCGAGTTCGACGAAGCGGTGTCCCATTGCAGCCCCGAGCCCCGAACCGCCACCGGTGATCAATATCCGCTTTCCCGCCAGCAAGCCCTTTTCAAACATCGTTTGAATCCCCTCGACCACCATGAGGCCCTGCGCCTGAATCGGATTGTAGCCTGCCTTCAAATCCGGCAAGAAGCATCCAGCCTCTTCTTTCCGGTTTCGAAAATCAGGTGCGCCCATGAAAGCCATTCTCTGCTCGCAATATTGCCAACCCGACGACCTCGTGCTGGCCGACGTACCCGATCCGGTGGCCGAACCGGGACAGGCCGTGATTGCGATCAAGGCCGCGGCGCTGAATTTCTTCGACATCCTGATGATCCAGGGCAAGTACCAGATCAAGCCGCCGTTCCCGTTTTCGCCCGCCGCCGAGGTTGCCGGCGTGATCGAAAGCGTCGGCGCCGGCGTCACCGATCTGAAGGTCGGCGACCGCGTGGTCGCGTCATGCGGCCATAACGGCGCGCGCGAAAAGATCGCGCTGCCTGCAAGCTCCATCGTGAAGATCCCCGACAATCTGGATTTCGATCGCGCCGCGGGCATCATCATCATCTACGGCACGGCGCTGCACGCGCTGGAAGACCGCGCCAGCCCGAAGCCCGGTGAGACGCTTGCGGTGCTGGGCGCTGCCGGCGGCACCGGCCTTGCGGCCTGCGAACTCGGCAAGCTGATGGGCCTGAAGGTGATCGCCTGCGCGTCATCGGATGAGAAGCTCGAATTTGCCAAGGCGCATGGCGCCGAGCTCACGCTGAACTACAGCAAGGAAGACCTGAAAGAGGGTCTGCGCCGGCTCACCGGAGGCAAGGGCGTCGACATCATCTTCGATCCGGTCGGCGGCACTTACGCCGAAGCCGCCTTGCGCTCGATCGCCTGGGAAGGTCGCTTCCTGGTAATCGGCTTCGCCGCGGGCGACATTCCGAAGATGCCGCTCAACCTCGCGCTGCTCAAGGGCTGCGATATCCGCGGCGTGTTCTGGGGCGCGTGGACCAGGGTCAACCCGGAGAAGAACCGCGCCAACTTGGAAAAGCTCGTGAGGTGGACTGCGGAAGGCAAGATCTCCTCGCATGTCGATCGCACGTTTCCGCTGGCGCAAACCGCCGAAGCGCTGAAGGTTCTCGCCGGCCGCAAGGCAATGGGCAAGGTGATCCTGCATCCCTGAGAGGACATGCCGGATCATCCGTTGAATTGTTGAATTGTCGTCCGCTTGAAGAAGTGCAAACGGTCCGTGCGATGCGCGGGCCGGAGAGCTGTGTCGCTAGGTGACGCATGCCTCCATGTCATATCACCGAGATCATTTCTCGGTAACAATGCGTGTTCCAAAACCCCCTTTTGCCGCTTGTCTGCCTCAATCATACCAAAATATATCCCAATTCGCGCCTGCCGCCGCCGTTTTTTGAGCCCATTCCGTGTGCGACTTTAACCATCAGTAAAGGGGCCCCTGTACGTCAACAAAAGCAAGAAGTAGGTGCAGGGGAACGCCCGTCGTTGCGTTTAGGTAGTGGGGAGCATCACCATGGTGGAGAATACAAGGCTGCCAACACAGCCAAGAGATCCGTTCGACCGGTTCGACGAAGCCATCAGCGATCCTCGGTTGTATGAGGCCGATCAAGCTCGATACCAGCAGCTACGAGAGCAGCTACGATATGAGCCGCAGCCTCAATATGAGCAGCCCCAATATGAGCCGCCTCAATACGAGCAGCCCTTTGCGCTACAGTATGATCGGACGGATGCGCTGCCAGAGGAGCTGCCGCCGCACGAGCCGGTGCCGCTTTTCCTTTCCAACTACGAGGAAGAGGCTCATCAGGCACTCTCCGAATATACTTTCGCGAGCGGCAGCCGGAAGAAACCGCGCGCGGGGCGCATCGTAACCGGCGTCGTGGTGGTGTCGGCGATAGCAGCCGTTCTCGCGCTGTTTTCCATCGACTCGACGCGCGCCGTCATCTTCAATGCCTCGCTCGGTGGCGGTGGCGGCAGCGCGCCGCCGCCGGCGGCCCAGCTTGCCGCGGCGATGCCGGAGCCTGCGCAGCCGCAGCGCATTGCCGCACCGCCGCTGGCCGCCGAACCGTCCGGCGCGGAGATTGCGGCCGCTCGCCGCTCGCCGCCCAATGCGCTGGCATCGGCATCGCCGACGCGCGACGAAATCGCCGCCGCTTATCAGAGCGCGCTCAAGGGCAAGGTCGCAGTGCCCGAGCCGGTGGCGCGGGACACTGCCCGCGAGGTCGCTGCGCTAACTCCGGCGGCCACGGTCGTCGCGGTTGCTCCGGCTGTTCGTGAGCCCGTTCCGGTGACGCGGGAGGCGGTTCCGGCTAGACGCATCGATCCGGACGAGCTTGCGGCGCTGCTGAAGCGGGCGAAGAGCCTGCTTTCAATCGGCGACATCACTTCCGCCCGACTGCTGCTCGAACGGGCCGCGGACGCGCAGGAGGCCGACGCGGCGCTGATGCTGGCGGGGACATATGATCCGCAGGTGCTGGGCAGCCAGGACCTGCGGAGTGTCGCACCCGATCCGGCGGAGGCGCGGGTTTGGTATCAGAAGGCCGCAGCTCTCGGTTCGGCGGACGCGAAACGGCGGCTCGGTCAGCTGCAGAACTAACCAATTACTCTAGATCAGCGCAGAGGTTATTTATGCGACATTTGTTCGGAATGGCGTTGCTTGCCATGACGATGGCATGCGGCAACACGGCGGCCCGTGCCGCAGAGCCGGAATACGATCCGGCCAAAGTCAGCGAAAGCCTGAAGGCCATTTTTCAGTTCGGTTCGGTTGCCACCAAGCAGGCGCTGAACGCCAATACTGTCACGCTGATCTCGGGAACCATCGGCGGCACCTATGTGCAGTTCGGTGCTGACCTCGCTTCCGTGCTCGACGACGGAAACAAGTTGCGCGTACTTCCGATCGTCGGGCGCGGCTCCGTGCAGAGCGTCGCCGACATCCTGTTCCTGCAGGGCGTCGACCTCGGCATCGTGCGTGCAGACACGCTCGACTATCTCGAGAAGAAGGGCTTTGCGAAGGACATCAAGAAGCAGTTCACCTATGTGACCAAGCTTTACAACGAAGAGATGTACGTCCTCGCCTCGAAATCGGTCACCAACATCAGCCAGCTCAACGGCAAGAAGGTCAGTGTCGATCTTCCCAATGGCGGCACATTCGTCACCGCGGCGATCGTGTTCGAGCGGCTCGGCATCAAGCCGACCTTCCTCTATCTCGAACAGCGCATCGCGATGGAGAAGATGAGGGCCGGCGAGATCGACGCCGTAGTTGCCGTCGGCGGCAAACCGTACAAGTCCGTCGCAGCGTTCAAGGACGACCGCTTCCATCTGGTTCCGGTCGACTATTCAAAGCCGCTGCAGACCGACTATCTGCCGGCCACGCTCACCTCAAAGGATTATCCCAACCTGATTGCGGAGGGCGCACGCGTCGACACCATAGCGGTGCCCGCGGTGCTTGCGGCCTACAACTGGGCCCCCAACACCGACCGCTATCGCAAGCTGGCTCTGTTCGTGGACGCGTTTTTCACGAAGTTTCCGAAGTTCCAGAACCCGCCCTTCCACCCGAAGTGGAAGGAGGTCTCGCTGTCGACGCCGTTGCCCGACTGGCAGCGTCTGCCGGTCGCCGAGCAATGGCTCAAGAGCCACAACGTGGAGGCCGTATCGCGGGCCAGGTTCGATGAATTCTTGAAACAGAGCCCGGCGACCGCGGCAAACGTCAAGACGGACGCGGACAAGGAAACCCTGTTCAGGCAATTCCAGGCCTGGGAAGCCGAGCGAAGCGCAAGGGCGCAGGCTCCGACGCAGCGCTAAAGCGTCTTCCAGCGAAAACCTGCCCCGGACTTGATCCGGGGTGGGAACCGGTTCGCGGCAAGAAAACGCGTCACACCAAGAATCCTGAAAGTATCCTGAGCCCGCTCCGATTCAATCGGAACGCAAAAAGGCTCCAGGCGGCTGCTATTCCGTCACGTCCCAGCGTCGGTCCCGCGCTTCAGCGCAGCGCGGGCGGCATCGCGATGCTCCTGCGTGATGTGGCCCGCGACCAAGCGGATGGCGGTGGCCAGGACGGCGGCATCGTCGGTAAAGCCGAGCAACGGCAGCATGTCCGGCATGAAATCGAGCGGCAGGACGAAATAGGCGACAGCGCCGAGCAGCGCCGCCTGCACGTGACGCGGCGTCTCTTTGTCGAACGCACAGTAATAGGCTGCGAGCAGGTCTTCGGCGAAGGGAAGCTGCGCCACCACCTGCTTGAACTTGATCCAGAAGCGCCGACGCACGCTCTCGCGGTCCTGCGCCAGCCGGTCGGCCGGTTCAAAACCTGCGGTATGATCGGACGATACCATCGCGGCGCTCCTCGGAACCCGGCGCGGCAGATCGACGCGGCCGCTTCGTATGATTCAAGAATTGGGGATGTGTCGCCGCCGCCGCAAGATCGCGGGCCGCGCCAACTCAGGCCACGCCCAATTGCCTCGCGATCGCGTTCATCGCCTTGGCCAGGTCGACGTCGAGCCGGGTGACGCCGCCGGCGTCGTGGGTCGCCAGCACCACCTCCACCGTCTTGTAGACGTTCTTCCATTCCGGGTGATGGTCGTTCTTTTCCGCCACCAGGGCGGCGCGGGACATGAATCCGAAGGCTTCGTTGAAATCCCTGAAGGTGAAGGTCCGCGCGATCGCCTCGCGTCCCGGCGTATCGGACCAGCCGGGAAGTTCCGCCAGCGCCGATTTCCGCGCCTCTGCCGACAGCCGTTCCGCCATGATCGCCTCCGTTTCAGCTCCTCTTACTCTAACACCGAAGGCCGCATCGAGGTCCCCCAGCCCAAAATAGGCCGCAACAGGCGCACAATGGCGGCGTGGGCACCGGTAACCATGACGGAGATGTAACAATGGTTAAGCGGGAAATTTGCTAGACTATTCCTGTAAGCGTGCCGGCGGCATGAAATTGCACCTCCAACGACTATCCAGGGATTGATGAGCGACGGCCCCCTCCCTTCGGAAAAGCCCGCCCCACCCTCGCCCCGCTCAGCGAAACAACGGCTGACATTCGTCACGTTGGCCGGCGTGCTGGCCATCGTCGGTGCGCTGGTCGCCGGTTATTACTTTGCGATGCGGCCAGTGACCTTGCGGATCGCCGTCGGCCCGGCCAACAGCGACGACCTCAAAGTCGTTCAGAACCTGACGCAGGCCTTCAACACCCAACGAAACAGCGTGGTCCGGTTGCGCCCGGTGCAGACCGATGGCGCGCTGGCAAGCGCCAGCCTGCTCGGCGAGGGCAAGGCCGATCTCGCCATCATCAGGGGCGACCTCGATGTGCCGAAGAATGCGCAGGCCGTGGCGACGCTGCGCAAGAATGTCGTGGTGCTGTGGGTGCCGCCTGCGGCTAAGACCAAGGGAAAGAAGGCCGCACCCGCCATCACGAAAATCGGCCAGCTCGCTGGGCGCCGCATCGGCGTCGTCGGCCGCACCCAGGCCAACGTCAATCTGCTCAAGGTGATCCTGCGGCAATACGGCGTCGATCCGGCAAAGGTCGAGATCGTCCAGTTCCCCGCCAACGAGGCTGCCGAGGCCATTCGTAGCCAAAAGGCAGACGCCTATCTCGCCGCCGGCCCGGTCAACAGCAAGATCACGGCGGACGCGATCGCCGCCTCCGCCCGCGACGGCGGCACGCCGAAATTCCTCGCGATCGATTCGGCCGAGGCGATTGCGCAGAGATCATCCCGCCTACGAGGCCTCCGACATTCCGGCCGGAACATTTGGCGGCGCCCCGGGCCGGCCCGAGGAAGAGATCAAGACGATCAGCTTCTCGCACCACATCGTGGCGCGCAGAGGCATTGCGGAATCGACCATCGCGATCTTTACGCGGCAGTTGTTTGCGATCCGCCAGACGCTGAAGAACGAATTTCCGCTGGCCGCCAAGATCGAGACGCCCGATACCGACAAGGACGCCACGATCCCGGTTCATCCCGGCGCCGCAGCCTTTGTCGACGGCGAGGAAAAACCTTCCTCGACCGCTACAGCGATTACATCTGGTGGATGTTGATGGCGCTGTCGGCGATGGGTTCCGCGGGCGCCTGGTTCGCCGGATATCTCAAGAAGGATGAGCGCGGCATCAACACCTCGCAGCGCGACCGGCTTCTCGACATGCTGACCGCCGCCCGCCAATGCGATTCGATGGAAGAACTCGACCAGATGCAGTCGGAAGCGGACGCCATTCTGCGCCACACGCTGCAATGCTTCGAGCACGGCACGATCGAGGAAGGCACGTTGACCGCGTTCAATATCGCGATCGAGCAGTTCCACAACGCGGTGGCCGACCGCAAGGCGCTGTTGATGAGCATGCCGCAAAACCTGCAACGGGCGAGCGCGCAATTCCGCGCGGCCGGCAACGCCTGATCTGTAAATCCCGTAATCGAACGGTCATCAATTCTTTCTAGCTCTGGCGGGGCCGGCATTGCAGTCTCGCACCGGACCGAAGGGAGCACCCATGACGTTCAGGATTCCTCGCGGACTTTCCCGGCGGCGTTTTCTCTCCACCGCGGGTGCCGGTGCCATCAGCGCCCTTGCAATGCCTCATCTCAGCCGCGCCGCCGACCGGCCGGTCGTCACATCCGGCGTGCAATCTGGCGATATCGGCGCCGATGGCGGTGTGGTGTGGGCGCGCGCCGACCGTCCCTCGCAAATGCTGGTCGAGGCCGCCACGACGGAGTCCTTTGCCAACGCACGGATCTTGCCGCCGATCGCGGCGCTGCCCGAAAGCGATTTCACAGCAAAAATGCTGCTGGAGAACCTGCCTGCCGGGCAGGAGATTTTCTACCGTGTCCGGTTTCGCGACCTCGCGCATACCGGCATCGAAAGCGAGCCGATGGTCGGACGGTTCCGCACCGCGCCGGCCGATCGCCGCGACGTCAGTTTCGTCTGGGGCGGCGACGTTGCCGGACAGGGCTGGGGTATCAACCCTGACGACGGCGGCATGCTCACCTTCGCCACCATGCGCAAGCATCGCCCGGATTTCCTGCTGCACTCCGGCGACACCGTCTATGCCGACGGACCGATCAAGAGCGAGGTGACGCTTCCCGACGGCAAGGTCTGGAAGAATTTCACGACCCCGGAGAAGTCAAAGGTCGCCGAAACGCTCGATGAATTCCGCGCCGCGCACAAGTACAATTTCATGGACGAGCATCTGCGCGCGTTCAACGCCGAGGTGCCGGTCCTCGTGCAGTGGGACGACCACGAAGTCGTCAACAACTGGTCGCTGTCGAAGGAATTGCCCGCGGCCTACAAGGAACGCAACATCAACGTGCTTGCCGCCCGCTCGGCGCGAGCGTTTCACGAAATGTATCCGATCCGCGGGAGCCTCAACGAGCCCGGCCGGGTCTATCGCACGCTGAGCTACGGTCCGCATCTCGACGTGTTCATGCTGGACGAGCGCAGCTATCGCGGCGCCAATGGCCCGAACCAGGAGACTGCCTACGGGCCGGAAAGCTTCTTTCTCGGGCCTGCGCAACTCGCCTGGCTGAAACGGGGGCTGATGAATTCGCGCGCCACCTGGAAGGTGATCGCGTCAGACATGCCGCTCAGCATCATCGTCTACGACGATGCACGCAACAAGAAGGGCTCGGAGGCCGTTGCGCAGGGCGACGGGCCGCCGCGCGGCCGCGAGCTGGAAATCGCCGATCTGCTGCGCTTCATCAAGACATCAGGCGTCGTCAACACGGTGTGGCTGACGGCGGACGTACACTACGCGGCCGCGCACTACTACAACCCCGACAAGGCGCAGTTTGGGGAGTTCGACCCGTTCTGGGAGTTCGTTGCCGGGCCGCTGCACGCCGGCACGTTTGGCCCGAACGAACTCGACAACACCTTCGGACCCGAATTGAAGTTCATCAAGGCGCCGGGGCCCGGCAATCAAAACCTGCCGCCGTCGGCCGGAATGCAGTTCTTCGGTCACGTCAGGATCGACGGCGCCAGCGGGCAGATGACGGTGACCTTGCGCGACCGCGCCGACGTGGCGCTGTGGTCAACAACGCTCGATCCCAAACCGGTGTAGCCGTCGCGACGGCCGCAATCGCTCAGGGCTTCATGCCGCCGTTCTTCAATAGCGCCTGCAGCGCGTCGGTCGAATAGGGCTTCGGTAGCCGCGGCTTCCCCGCGAATGCAACCGGGAGCCGAGCGTCGGCGTCATAGCCGGTGACGAAGGCAAACGGAATCTTGAGCGCCTCCAGCCGTTCGGCCACGGCGAAACTCTTCTCGCAAATGAGGCTGACATCGAGCAGCGCGAATTCCGGCGGCCGGTCAGCGATCATATCGAGCGCTTTGGCCACGTTCGCGGCGGTCCGCACCGTTTTCACGCCAAACTCCAAAATCGTGTCTTCGCAATCGAGCGCAATGATTGGATCGTCTTCGACGATCAAGACATCGTTGGGCATGCCGTCGTTAGGCGTGCCGTCGCTGCGGCCGGGTTCCATGCTCTCGCCAGTTCAGGTTTGAAATTTTGATCGGGGACCGGGCCGAAGCCCCGGCAATTGCGCACCCGGCTGACGCCTGAAAGCGCATCCGCCGATTCCGGAACTGAAACCACCATATCGCCGCTCCGTCGTCTGTCCACTTGTGAACATATCGACGGCCTCAGATTGATTATTGTACCCGAGTTGGGGACCGGGCCTGTGCAATGAGGCCGTCAAAGCCCGTTTTGACGAGGTTTTGCGCGGGATCTGCCTCCGACCCCAACAAGGCAATTGAGCGGCTCCAGGCCCAAAATCGGCTAACCAAATGCCAAACCAACCATTGTTTTTTGACGTTTTCTGAATATATTGCGCCGCAACGCGTAAGGTGTGCCCGGTCCTTTTGGCCGGGCTTCCTTTAGGGGAAAAGCGCCCCTGGAGCATGATCCGGAAAAGTGGGTACCGGTTTTCCCTCGGGACAAACGCGGTACGCGTTTGCCCGGAGATCATGCTCAAACAAAATAGATGGAGCGGGATGACGGTTCGAAGAAGCGTCATCACGCGCCAGTATTCCAGGTTTTAGAGCGCGATCCGGAAAAGTGGGTCCCGGTTTTCCGGTGAGATCGCGCGTCAACCTTTGCACGACCAGAAGAAGAGCCATGAACCTTCGTAACGTCGCCATCATCGCCCACGTCGACCACGGCAAGACCACCCTCGTCGACCGCCTGCTGCAGCAATCCGGCACCTATCGCGAAAACCAGAAGGTGACCGAGCGCGCGATGGACTCCAACGACCTGGAGCGCGAGCGCGGCATCACCATTCTGGCCAAGGCCGCCTCGGTGCAGTGGAAGGACACCCGCATCAACATCGTCGACACCCCGGCCACGCCGATTTCGGCGGCGAGGTCGAGCGCATCCTCAACATGGTGGATGGCGCGCTGGTGCTGGTGGACGCGGCCGAAGGCCCGCTGCCGCAAACCAAATTCGTGGTCTCCAAGGCGCTCAAGGTCGGGCTGAAGCCGATCGTCGTCATCAACAAGGTCGACCGTCCCGACGCGCGCCCGACCGAAGTCATCAACGAAGTGTTCGACCTGTTCGCCGCGCTCGACGCCAGCGAGGAGCAGCTCGATTTCCCGATCCTCTACGGATCGGCCAAGCAGGGCTGGATGGCCGACAGCCCGGATGGTCCGCAAGACGCCGGCATGCAGCCGCTGTTCGACCTGATCGTGCGCCACGTCGCGCCGCCGACCGTCGAGGAAGGCCCGTTCCGGATGATCGGCACCATCCTCGAAGCCAATCCCTATCTCGGCCGCATCATCACCGGCCGCATCACTTCCGGCTCGATCAAACCGAACCAGGCCGTGAAGGTGCTCGGCGCCGACGGCAAGACCATCGAGCAGGGCCGTATCACCAAGATCCTGGCCTTCCGCGGCATCGAACGCACCCCGCTCGATGAAGCCGACGCCGGCGACATCGTCGCGATTGCGGGCCTCACCAAGGGCACCGTCGCCGACACCTTCTGCGATCCGTCGGTCGAAACACCGCTGGTGGCGCAGCCGATCGATCCGCCGACCGTGTCGATGTCGTTCATCGTCAACAACTCACCGCTCGCCGGTACCGAAGGCGACAAGGTGACCTCTCGCATGATCCGCGACCGCCTGCTGCGCGAGGCCGAAGGCAATGTCGCGCTGCGCGTGGTCGAGGCGACGGACAAGGATGCCATGGAAGTGTCGGGCCGCGGCGAATTGCAGCTCGCGATCCTGATCGAGACCATGCGCCGCGAGGGCTTCGAGCTCTCGGTGTCGCGTCCGCGCGTGGTGCTGCAGAAGGACGAGGCGACCGGCCAGTGGAAGGAGCCGATCGAGGAAGTCGTGATCGACGTCGACGAGGAGCATTCCGGCGTCGTCGTGCAGAAGATGAGCGAGCGCAAGGCCGAGATGATCGAGATGCGTCCGTCCGGCGGCAACCGCCTGCGGCTGGTGTTCTACGCGCCGACCCGCGGCCTGATCGGCTATCAGGGCGAACTGCTGACCGACACCCGCGGCACCGCGATCATGAACCGCCTGTTCCACGGCTACGCGCCCTACAAGGGCGACATCCAGGGCCGCCGCAACGGCGTGCTGATCTCCAACGATCAGGGCGAAGCGGTGGCTTACGCGATGTTCAAGCTGGAAGACCGCGGCCCGATGATGATCGAGCCCGGCTGCAAGGTCTACAAGGGCATGATCGTCGGTGAGCACACCCGCGACAACGACCTCGAAATCAACGTGCTCAAGGGCAAGCAGCTCACCAACATCCGCACCACCTCCAAGGACGAAGCGGTGCGCCTGACGCCGCCGATCCGGATGACGCTGGAAAAGGCGCTGGCCTATATCGAGGACGACGAACTGGTCGAAGTGACCCCGAAGTCGATTCGCCTGCGCAAGAAGTTCCTGGACGCCAACGACCGCAAGCGCGCGGAAAAGGCCAAGGAAGCGGTGGCGTAATCGGGCGAATAGCGAATGGCGAGTAGGGAATAGAGGCGTTTCCGCAGCGTTCGGATTGCTATACCCTGTTCGCTGGTCACAATCCGCCCTTCTCATGCCCCTTCCCTCCGGGGTCGGTGTCGCTATCATCGGCGCTCTTGCAAGGGCAAACTGCAGATCGCTGAAGCCCAGCGCGCCTGTCTGAAAACCGGCTGGCCCCGTATCGCGCAATACCGGAATGAGATCGTCCAGATCGAAGGCACGGTGGTGGGCGAGATGGGCCATCAGGCCGCGCCTCGCCTGTACCGGCCCGCCAAAGTCGACCACGAGCAGCCGTCCGCCCGGCTTGAGGACCCGGACCATTTCGCTGATGCATTGCCGTCGCGCGTGATCTGGCAGGCAATGAAGCACCATCGTACTGAGCACGGCATCGAACGTGGCGTCGGAGAACGGCAGCGCCTCGGCAGCCGCCATCCGGAAATGGATATCAAACGCGGCCTTCGCCGCCTTGGCTCGCGCGCGTGCGGTCATCTCTGGCGAAGCGTCGATCCCGATCACCCTCCCTGTAGGACCGACCCGGCGTTTTGCGGCGATGGCGAGGGTCCCGGTGCCGCAGCCAACATCCAGCACCGACTCGCCAGTCCCCAGATCCGCAAGCTGAACCACCCTCTCGCGATATTCTCGCTCCGATCCGCGCCACAGGACTCCCAGCAGAAGGTCGTACGCGAGGGCCCAACGGAAAACCAAACCGCTGGTCTGCGGCATGGCGCTGCCATCGCTGTCGCTGATCTCTGACATCGAACTCTCCCTTTGGAAGGCATGGTCCGTTCCGCGCTTCCTCAGCTCACCGCAGCCATGACCTGGGTCGCGCGCGGGGCCGTTTTGAGTTTGGTCGCGATCACGAAATGGACCAGGAAGTCGATCGGTACGAGCATCGCCGGCACGAACGCCCAAGGCAATGTCGCCATCACCTGCGTACCCGGCCCCTCGGTGAAGATGCGGAAAGGCGTGCCCGGCGCTGAAAGCGCGGCGAGCGTAACCGCCATCACGAGATCGAGAGCCCCGAATGCGTTCCAGGCTCCGAGCCACAGTCTGCGTATCTCAAATCGGAGCGCCAGGCCTGCGGCGAGAAACAGCGCCACGGTGCCGGTGATCACGTCGCCGACGCCAGCGGCTGGCGCGAACGGTGCCGACAATCGTCCATCGAGATAGAGAAGCAGAAAAAGACTCCGCCGATGCGCCCCGCATGCACCGCCACCAGTGCCGCCAACGGCACCGACAAAGTGTCTTCTGAAACTGCGGAACCAGAAACCAGCTTCCGAACAGCAGCATGAGCAGAAGCGTGAACGGCAACAGGTTCGCCGGAACCGGACCGAGGCTGCCCGGCTGCAACCCCCGCGCGCGTAGACGGCAACGACAATCGCGAGCCAGGCCGCCGCTGCCGCAAAAGCGGCGAACTTGGTGGGCCCCGAACCGGCGAAAAGCCTATCAATAGGCCGACCTGGGCGGAGCAATAAGCCGTGGCGTAGATCGCGGCGACGATATCGAACATGGCTGCCTCCAGACGGATTCCAAGGTTGTTGGAAAATGAGACATTCCGTATGATACTGAACATCATGTTCGGGACAACAGACGCCAAAGGTCCAGATGTTCACTACCGAACAATGGCGGGCGTCAGTCTGCGAATAGAGAGGCGAGGAGATGAAAAAGAAGTGGATCGCCGCTCCGCGCGCACGCGGCGCGCGCTTCACGAGGCGCTGATTTCGCTGATCCTGCGCAAGGGATACGATGCCATCACCGTCCAGGAGATTATTGACGAAGCAGACATCGGACGCGCGACCTTCTATGCCCACTACCGCGGCAAGGAGGATCTGCTCCGCGGCGGTTTCGCGGCGCTTCGTGCCGAGCTGAAAGCCGCGCGGGACGCCGGGTTGGCTCAGCCAGGTACCGGGCAGAACGGGCCGCTCGCATTCAGCCTCGCTTTATACGAGCACGCGTGCGCGTATAAGGACGTCTACCGGGCCATGGTCGGCGGACGTGGCGGTGCGGTCGCAATCCAGGAAATTCGTCGCGTGCTTTCGGAGTTGGTGAAGGAAGAATTATCGGCGTTTCGCGATGACGGTGCGGTCTCGCGGGAACTGGCGCTGCAATTCATTGTCGGCACTTTCCTGACAGTTCTGACCTGGTGCCTGGAACGACAACCCAAATTGGCGCCGTCTCAGGCCGACGCAATGTTCCGCCGATTGGCGATCGATGGCATCGGCCGGTCGATCGGCGGCGTCGACCGTAAGCGCCGAAAAGGCAAGGAAGCGATGGCGTAATCGGGCGAATAGCGAATGGCAAGTAGGGAATAGAGACGTTTCCGCGCCGACCGGTTTGCTATACCCTGTTCGCCATTCGCCACTCACCATTCGCCCTCTTCATGTCCCTCCCCTCCTCAGTAGACATCGCCATCATCGGCGCGGGCGCAGCCGGCCTCGGCGCCGCGAATGCGCTGAAGAATTCCGGCCTTTCCGTCCTCGTGCTGGAAGCGCGCGACCGCGTCGGCGGCCGGGCGCACACCATCATGGCCTCGCCTGACGTCACCTTCGACGTCGGCTGCGGCTGGCTGCATTCAGCGGACGAGAATTCCTTCGTCTCGATCGCCGAACAGCTCGGCTTCGAAATCAACAGATCGCTACCGCCTTGGCGCGAGCGCGCCCACGGCAAGGCGTTTCCGCAAGAAGACCGTGACGACTTCATGCGTGCGCTCAATGCGTTCTACGATCGTGCCGAGCAAGCCGCAGCGGAGGCGATCAAGACCGGCCGCGACCACGCCGCCAGCCTTTACCTCGAACCCGGCAATCGCTGGAACCCGATGATCGATGCGATCTCGACTTACGTCAATGGATGCGAGCTTGATCAGGTTTCGATTCTCGACATGGACGCCTATGAGGATACTGACATCAACTGGCGCATCCGCCGCGGCTACGGTGCGCTGATTGCGGCCTATGGCGCGACATGTCCGCTCGCGCTCAATTGCAGGGTGACGCTGATCGATCATTCGGCAAAGCGCGTCCGCATCGAGACCTCGCAGGGCACGCTGACAGCTGACAAGGTCATCGTCACCGTGCCGACCAATCTGATCGCCGACAGAATCCATCCGCTTTCACCCGCCTTTGCCGGCAAAAGTCGACGCCGCGCGCGGCCTGCCACTGGGCTTGGCCGACAAGGTGACGCTCGCGCTCGACGAGCCGGAGGCACTGCCGACAGAGGGCAATTTGCGCGCCGCCACCATGCGCACCGAAATGGGCACTTATCACATCCGCCCGTTCGGCCAGCCCTGCATCGATGGTTTTTTCGGCGGCCGTTTTGCGCAATCGCTGGAGGACGCCGGCCCCGGCGCGCTCGCCGCCGAGAGCATCAACGAGATCGTCTCAATCCTCGGCAATGATTTTCGCCGCAAGCTGAAGCCGCTCGCGGAATCGCGCTGGGCCGATGACCCCTTCGCGCGAGGTTCGTATTCGCATGCGCTGCCGGGGCATGCGGGGGATCGCGCGATACTGGCTGCGCCCGTCGATGGGCGATTGTTCTTTGCGGGAGAGGCGACGTCGCCGGAGTTTTTCTCGACCGCGCATGGGGCGAGGGACAGCGGAGAGCGGGCGGCGGAGGAAGTTGTAGCTTCGCTCGCGAGCGAATAGCCCACGCTCCCGGATCAGCTGCACGCGTCGAGAACTGCATTCTTGAAGGCGTGATACTCGGTCTTGAGATCGACGCCATAAACGGCCGAATAGGGCGGCTGCGGCTGACAAGACAGCGTGACGATGACGACGTTATTTTTCCTGTTAACGTAGAACGATTGACCGGCAAAACCGACAGCGACCATCGAGCCGTCTGGATCGAGCCACCAACTGTAACCGTATCCCGTCGCCCCGTAGCGATTGGTTGTTGGGTCGAGGACGAATGCCGGGCGTCCTGCATGTTCGACCCAGTCCGGCGGGAGGGCAGGCGTACCATCGATGACGCCGTTGCGCAGAAGGAAGACGCCGAAGCGGCCGAAATCCCGCAAAGCGATTCCAGCGCGGCTACCTCCGATCTCCTGCCCGGCGTCGGATTCCAGCGTATAGAACGCATCGAATTCCATGCCAAGGCGGGACCAGATCATCTCGGACATGTAGTCGGCCAGGGTTTTCCCGTGGCCGCCGATATCAGGCTGCCGAGGACGTAGGTATCACCGGTATTGTAATTGAATTGACTGCCAGGCCGATGTTCGGCTTTCAAACTCCGCATCAGCGCCAGAACGCCTCCCGGAAGCTTGTCACCAAGCGATTTGCTGTAACGATTAACGTCTGAATTCCGGTCCGTGTAGTCCTCGTTCCAGCGCACACCCGAAGACATGGTGATCAGGTTTCGAATGGTTACGGCGTCATAGGCACAGCCGCGCAGCGCCGGGATATATTTGGACACCGCGTCGTCCAGGCTCGAGATCGCACCCTGCTGCAGGGCGACGCCGACCAAAGTCGCCGTCAACGACTTGATCATCGACATCGAAGACCAGCGCACGTTCTCCTCCAGCCCGAGGGAGTAACGCTCCAAGACTATCCGTTCCTGCCTGATGACAAGCAGCCCAGCGACGTTGGCACGATCCATGTACGCGTCAACGCCATGGACCTCGTGCCCGGCTTGATAGCGGGGCGAAATCTCCTGGCCACGCTCCAGTTGCAGAACCGAGTTGCCTCGGCGGATCGTCCGCGTCGCGAACATGCGATCGACATTTCGATACGCATGGGCCTGTGCCGTCGGCGAGAGAAGCAGGAAGTCCTCACCCTTCGGGACATGCAGTCTTGGATACGCAACGATACCTCTCATACGACGCTAACCCTTGAAAAGCTTGTCCCGATGAAACTTCAAGTAATGTGCATTGGGATAGAGAGCTTCATCTTTGGGCAGATTGATCGATCCATTTTGATTCAGAAGACGAGCCGCATCTTCGGGAACATGATTCGTGGCGACCAGAATCTTGTAGTCATCGCCGATCGAAATAAGACCTCGATCAAACATCCAATGCACCGTTCCAGACAAAGCCAGTCCATTTCGAACAGAGTCCGGCCCCTTTGAAGCCACAGGCTGAATGTGCGCAGCCTGCACTTCGGGTCGACCACCTCCATTGATCAATCGTAATCCCGTCATGGCGCATCTATTCGAATAAGCAGAACGCACATTGTGCATGAAAGATCTTTCCCGAAATGGACGGGAAACGAGCATTTCGACCATTGGACGCTCGAATACTTCTGGAGGCTCAGAGAATCCAGGCAATGTAATTTCGGTCAAAGGCGCTTCGACAAGAACTGGAGCAAATCCAGACTTCAAAATTCGATCGAACTCTGCATCCGGAATAAGACGCACAGCGCGGCCAAACGCACCCTTGTTGGTGGTGCCATCGTCCTTTTCGAGCGCACTCTCGTAATATTGTCCGCCCTCCTGGAAAGGAACCGGCGTGTCAAAGTCCAAATAAGTGGTGCGATCAATGATTGCGAAGTAGTGGTTCGGCAAGTCGGTGTCTTCGATCACCGACATAACCCAGGCTGCGCCAAAATAGGATTGACGACCGCCATGACTTGAAAGCTCTGCGCTAGACCTTCGCGGCTCATAGTAGACGATGTAATCGCCCACGGTCTGCTGAACATAGTTCAAATAGGTACGCGGAAAATGATATCGATCTTCAGGCAAATCTTTGTAACTGGGAGTGACCTTAGTGGTGAAGACTGCTTTGGTCATACTCAAGAGGCCTACGACGGCTTGTCGTCCCAATCTGCCTCAATCTAGAGCAGCTTTGACTTCTTGGATAGCTACCAACGTCTCGAACTATCCTACTCCCCTTGTCTGCAAATCCGCGTCCGGTACGCCCATGGGACGCGGGACAGCGGCGAGAGGGCAGCGGCGGAAGTGTGAAGCAATGACGGATCACTCCATCACCACCCGTGTTAAAACGGGGCCCGCAGGCCGAGTACCTCCAATCCAAAATCGTTCTGTCCTAGAATTCCAGGAACACGTTCTGCTCCACCAACACGTGCTCGACATTCCGGATCGAGACGCCGATTTTCAGGCTTTTCAAAAGCTCGCACAGGGTTTCGCCGTCGACCAGATCGATCGCGGGCGCGCCATCCCTGGTGGCCTCTTTCCGCGCGTCGGTGGAGAACGTTCCGGTCGTCATGACCAGTCCCTTGTCTGCCCTGCCAACCATCGCCCCGCGGAAATCCCTGATCACCGACGCGCCGACTGATCCTTTCCACCGCTTGCATTGAAAGAAGACGTGAAACGATAAAAGATTCAGGCGAAGCACGCCGATGCCGTCGATCCCACCATCCCCGCTTCGTCCGGTGACATCGACCTTGATGAACCCGGAGTCTTTCAAGATCCTCTGACACAGGCGCTCGAATGCCGACGGTTTCATCTTGAGAAGACACTCCAGCAGCCGATCCTGCCACGGAATTTCGAACGCCGAATAAGCCGGTGTTGCCCGATCATGCCCGGCCGCGTTCTGCTCCGTCTCGTTTCGCTCTACGCGCCGGTCGCGGTGCGGCGCGGCCTCTTCGACAAGGCCTGGAACGATCGAGATTTCCAAGGCAGAAATCGAAAGATCAGGCGCCGCCTGCCAAGATTTGCGTTTACTCGTTTCGGGTCTCAGTTGATCCGGGCCGGCTGGCCCGACAGCGTCATCTTTTCCCAACTCCTCCAGCACTTTTCACCCATTGCTTGGTTTCGTATCAGGTAAGTCGGAGCAAGATGTTGCTCGGAGAAGGAAAGATCCTCATTCAGAAGCCATCAGCAATTCTAGCCCGATTACCTGAGGTAGTGCAATAATACCGTGTCAACTTAGGTCTGTTTTTATCAAGAACTACCGATCGGCGTGTAACCGTTGGCGCTGAGGCTATTCCAGCACCCTCGCGCGCACGTCTGGATCTGGCACGAAGCACGCATCAAATTTTCCGAAAATCCGGTAGCGATTACGGGCGACGAGGCTGTAGACGGCATCGCGCAGCGGTTTCGGCACAGCGAACAGTGCGCGCGTCCATCGCCAGCCCGGCAGTGCCCCCAGCACCATCAGCGCGGCATCGGATTTGAAATGAGCGACGCCGCCATGAATGACCGCATTGGTATCGGGATCGTTTGGATCGATGCCGAACGCCTGTGCCAGCTTTGTGCCGTAAGGCGACTGGATCGCGGTGAAGCGGAATCTCCGCTCGACGTCGCGGGTGGCGACGAAGCGGACCCAGCGCGAGCAGAAGACGCAGACGCCGTCATAGAGGATCACGTCATCGTCGGGCCAATGGGTCATCGGTTTAAGGTCATCGGTTGTCCAGGGTCAGTAACGCCACCAGCATCAGCACGACGGCGGGGCAGGTCTTCACCAGCGCGCCGAGCGGCTCGATCCAGAGGTCTGGCGTCAGGATCGCCGCGCCGACCATGTAGCCCAGCGATGCAATGATACCCGCGATCAGGCCAAATGCCGAGGTGCGGCGGAACGCGATCAGCGTGCCGATGCCCATATCCATCAGGCTGGTGCCGACGGTGATGGGGCCGACGAGCGACGGTGGAAAACCGTGACTGCTCAGGATGCCCGCCGCCGCGTCATAGGAAATCACCAGCGCAACAAAGCCAGAGACGACCCAGAACAGCACGAGGCTTGCGATGACAAGCGCCTTGATCGGGAACAGCCGGGCAAACCATTTGTCCTGGATGGTCGCCGGGCGTTGTCCGGCCATCTGCGCGATGGTCTTCGGCACGATCCCGGTGGCCGTCATCCAGCGCGCGGGATTGCCGCTGACGCCGCGGCGCAGCTCCGCTATCGCGGTGGTCCGCATCGGCGGCATCCAGCCGAGCCTGTTCGCGAGATCGCCGAGCCCGGCGCCGAGATCGAGCAGGAACGCCGGCATGGCGATGCGCGGCCATTCGCCGGTGCCGAACGCCCGGCGGAACTGATCGACCACGCCGCCAAGCGTGACCGGCTCCTCCTGCATCAGGTCCACGTCACGCCGTTCGCCTCGCCAGGATCGCGCGCGGCAAGCCAGGCGATAGTCGCGGCAATGTCCTCCATGGCGACCGGCTGGAATGGCGCGGCCCGTTCAGTGGCCGGGAGATCGAGCGGAAACGCCGCCAGTGAGCGCACCATGGCGCTGCCGCCATAGGCCGCAAGCGCCACCACGAAGCCCGGCCGCAGGATCGTGAACGCAACGCCGGATTCCGCGATCAGCCGCTCGGCCTCGCGTTTGGTGGTGCTGAAGGCGGTTCGGTCGGTCTCGGTCGTGCCGGGAATCGAGATATGCACCAGCCGGATCGCGCGGTCGCTTTCGCGGATCGCCTGCAACAGCCGCACGACGAAATCGCGATGCACGGCGGCCGTGTCGCTGCCGGGGCCGTCCTGCAGCACGCCGAGGCAATTGACGACGACATCGATGTGGTGATCGCGCAGCAGCCGCGCCAGCGCGGGCGCTTCCATCGACATGACAGGCAGCTCGAGATCGAGCGCGCCGTTCCTCTGCGAGGCGGGCAATTTGCGGGCGACGCCGACTACGGGAAATCCCCGGATACGCAGGTCGCGCGTAACGAAGCAGCCGATCAGGCCGGAGGCGCCGAGCACGAGGATTTTTCGGATGTCGGCGCGCATGCTTGCCTAAAGAGGTTTGGCGATCATCAGCCAGAGAATAGCCATGACAGAGCCAAAACCGGGAATCCCGAACAGAAACCAGCGGTGGAAAAGTGCGAAATAGCGCGGCGGCAACTTCTGGTTCTGCTCAGCCGCCTTGCGTGCGAGATCGCGCATTTCGATCTGCATGAAGATCACCGGCACCCAGAACAGCCCCGCGACCGCATAGAGCCCGAGCGAGATTATCAGCCAGCGCTCGCTCCACGTGGTCGAGGACAGCCACATCAGCACGCCACCACTCACCGGCTGCAGCAGCACCGCCGTCAGCGTGAACAGCATGTCGGCGATCACGACGGTTTCAGCCGTACGCGCGATGAAGGCCGCGTCCCGGCTGCGATGGGCCATCAGCATGAAGAACGCGATACCCGCGCCGGTGCCGAGAATGACGATCGCGCCTGCTACATGCAGATATTTGACGAGGAAATACAGCGTCATCGCCTGGCCGCCGGGGTCCGGGATCGCGCCTTCAAGGCGCGATCGAGTTCAGCTCCGGCCAAGTTTACACCGCCTCCAGTTTCCACCAGCCAGTGGCCTTCGCTGCCGTGGGCTTGGAGCACGCGAAAATCAGCCTTGCCGCCGGCGGCACGAAACGCGTCGACCAGCTGGCGCGAGAATGCGGGCGAGAAATAACTGTCATTGGCGGCCACCAGCCAGGTCACCCTCACGCGCGCGGCCTTGCCGAAGTCGCCCGCCGCGGCCATCAGCGTATGCGGCGCGCAGACCCGGTTGGGAAAGTCATTGGCATGCCCGCCGCGCCCCGGCGCGAACGCGATGATGGCGGCAACGTTCTTTGGGTCTTCACTGGCCAGCGCCAGTGCGCCCCAGGCACCGGCCGAATGGCCGATCACGACCATGCCCTCGGGGCGGACGAAGGATTGCTTGCGTATGAAGCTGGCGGCAGCGGCGATCTCATCCGCCGTGACGCGGCCAGACCTGGCGTAGTCAGCCTCGTCGCAGCCGCCCTGATCCTCCAGATACTCTCCGCCCGTCGCGCCATGGCCCGGACGTTCAGGGACCAGCACGGCAAAACCGCGCGCCACCAGCCAGGCGGCGAGCGCGCGGTATTCGGGCCGCGGCATTTGCGCCCGTCGCAGCACGTTCTGGGTGGTGGCGTGCGCGATCACGGCCAGCGGAAACGGTCCCTCGCCGGGCGGCCGAAACAGCACCGCATGCGCCGCGGCGACGGGATCGGGAGAGGGTACCAGCCATTGCTGCAGCCGGTGAGGCTCGCCTTCCGCACCTTGCACGCCAAAGGCGGGCTGCGCCGTTGCGGCCTTCACACCGAGTGCGGCAACGAGAACCAGCGCAAAAAGCAGGTTTGACCGATGCATGAACGGGCCTGACACAGCCGAAGGAGGGTATTTGCGAAAGTCACCAACAGAATACCGCCGGCGAGATCAAATCCAGCGCGTTTTTCCGTGAACGGAATTCGCGGAGGCGTTTCCGCAAGCGATTCTGACAATCATTTCGCCCGCATTCATCGGCAAATACCGGGTAAGGACAGCACCATTGTCCTCTTTCGATACAGAAGAACGTAAAACTGATGCAGAAAATCCACAGGTTAACCGATAATTAACGATGGACCTTGAAGCCGGCCCGCCGACTTGCTTTGATCAGGTCATGAGCACAACCCTGATCGAGGTCCGACCGGCCAAGGCTGCAGACGCAGCCGCGGTGGCGTCTACCCATGATGAAGCCTGGCGGTCCGCCTATCAGGGCATCATTCCCGGCGCCGAGCTCGAAAAACTCATTAACCGCCGCGGCCCGCAATGGTGGGACAGCGCGATCCGCAAAGGCAGCCGCGTCAGTGTGCTGGTGTTCGGCGACAAGGTCGCGGGCTACGCCAATTACGGCCGCAACCGCGCCCGCAGCCTGCATTTCGAGGGCGAGATTTACGAACTCTATCTGCGGCCGGAATTCCAAGGTCTCGGCTTCGGCCGCCGCCTCTTCACCGCCGCCCGGCGCGATCTGATGCAGAGCGGGCTGAAGAGCATGGTGATTTGGGCGCTGTCCGACAACGACCCGGCGACGGAATTCTACCGCGCGCTCGGCGGCCGGATGGTGGCGCGCTCCTCGGAGAAGTTCGGGCCGAAGTCGCTCGACAAGGTCGCTTTCGCCTGGACCAACTAAACCTCTTTGTTTTGAGCATGATCTTGGCGGAAAACCGGTACCCACTTTTCCGGATCATGCTCGAATTCAGCCTTTCCCTGCTCCGCTGTGGGTCTAAAGGGACCCTGACGCACCCTGATTCCGGGCGTGCCCCTTAACGTAAAGCGGAGCCCCTTATGCGCATTGACGCCATCCCGATCGGAGTAAATCCGCCGCACGACGTCAACGTCATCATCGAAGTGCCCGTTGGCGGCGAGCCGATCAAATATGAAATGGACAAGGAAGCCGGCACGCTGGTGGTCGATCGCTTCCTCTATACGGCGATGCGCTATCCCGGCAATTACGGCTTCATCCCGCATACGCTGTCCGGCGACGGCGACCCCTGCGACGTCTTGGTCGCCAATACCCGCGCCATCGTCCCGGGCGCGGTGATGAGCGTGCGCCCCGTCGGCGTGTTGCTGATGGAAGACGAGGCCGGCGGCGACGAGAAGATCATCGCGGTGCCGTCTTCGAAGCTGACCCAGCGCTACGACAAGATCAGGACGTACAGCGACCTCCCCGACATCACGCTGCAGCAGATCCAGCACTTCTTCGAGCATTACAAGGATCTCGAGAAGGGCAAATGGGTGAAGGTGCTGCGCTGGTGCGGCGCTGAGGACGCCCACCGGCTGATCCTGGAAGGCATCGAACGCGCGAAGAAGAAGTAGGCGGAATGCAGGCGGGCAGCCGCTCCTCTCACCGTCGCTCCTCTCACCGTCATGGCCGGGCTTGTCCCGGCCATCCACGTCTTCTACGCCGCTACACTGTTAAGACGTGGATGCCCGGCACAAGGCCGGGCATGACGAGGTGGGCTACACCATGCGCCGAACACTCCGCACACTCCGCAACATCCTGACAACGTAGCCGCCATTCCGCGGCGATGCGGCAGCATCGAACCCGGAACGCATCATCACACCCCGGCTTGGCCAGCCCGTGAATCGCGCACGCCGCGCGCAGCGTATTCACCAGGAGGCACGCCACCGTCATCTGCCCGACGCCGCCGGGCACCGGCGTGATCGCACCCGCTACCTCGGCCACTTCCTTGAACGCGACGTCGCCGACCAGCCGGGTCTTGCCGTCGGCCAGAGGCAGGCGGCTGATGCCGACGTCGATCACGGTGGCGCCCGGCTTGATCCAGTCGGCGCGCACCATTTCGGGCCTGCCGACGGCGGCATAGACCAGATCGGCGCGGGCGCAGAGTTGCGGCAGATCCTTTGAGCGCGAATGCGCGATCGTCACCGTCGCATTTTCATTGAGCAGCAATTGCACCAGAGGGCGGCCGACCAGGTTGGAGCGGCCGATCACGATCGCATTCATGCCTTCCAGCGAGGCATGCACGCTCTTGGTCAGGATGATGCAGCCGAGCGGCGTGCATGGCGACAATGCTGCAAAGCCGCCGGCCAGCCGGCCGGCATTGTTGGGATGCAAGCCGTCGACATCCTTGGCGGGATCGATCGCGTTGATGACCGTTTCGGTGTGGATCGATTTCGGCAGCGGCAATTGCACGAGAATGCCGTGCACGGCGGGATCGCCGTTGAGCTTTGCGATCAGCGCCAGCAGGTCGGCCTGCGTCACATCGGCTGGCAGTTTGTGTTCGAACGAGGCCATGCCGGCGGCCTGCGTCTGCGTCTGCTTGCTGCGGACATAGACCTCGCTGGCAGGATCGTTGCCGACCAGCACCACGGCAAGGCCCGGCGTGACTTGATGGTCCCGTTTGACCCGCTCTACTTCCGCCGCGACACGGGCGCGAAGCTCCGCTGCGATGACCTTTCCGTCGATAATACGTGCCGTCATCTCAATCCTTCGTCTTTTCCGCCTTGGGGGCGGTCGCCTTCCGAAGCGTTTCGCCGAGAACCTTGGGATCGCCGTCGACGGCGACCTGCTTGAGGCGCGAGGTCGCGCCCGAAAGGATCTTCACCCTCGCCTTCGGCACGCCGAGCACTTTTGCCAGCAGCTCGGTCACCGCACGGTTGGCCTCGCCGCCATCGGCGATGGCGCGGACACGAACTTTCACCACCGGGCGGCCGTCGGCGAGCGTTTCAATTCCATCGATATCGTCGCGGCCGCCGCGCGGCGTCACCCGCAGCGCGACACTGATGCCCTCGGTGGAATAGCGCCAAGGATCCATCGGGCATCCATCAGCTATCGGCGTCCGCGATCAGACGACGTTGGGGTAGATGTAGTAGGCAATCACCCGCTGGATGAACAGGATGATCAGGATCAGGATGATCGGCGAGATATCGAGACCGCCAAGATTGGGCATGAACCTGCGGATCGGTGCCAGCGCCGGCTCGGTGATCCGGTACAGGAACTCGGCCACCGCCGCCACGAAACCGTTGCGTGTGTTCACGACATTGAAGGCGATCAGCCAGGACAGGATGGCCGAAGCAATCAAAAGCCAGACATAGAGGTCAAGGACGATGATGACGATATCGAGGACAGCGCGCATGTGGAGGGGCTCGCGAGGTGGGGTATCAGCTAGATATCGGTTCATCCCCCGCAAACAAGGGAAGTTCCCGGCAAAATCACGCCAAAATCGGCCGTTTCAAGTTTCTTGCACCGTTCTTGACTTGGCCTTGGGCCGGACTGTAAATGGCGCCGATTGTCGATCGCTTCGGGTCACTTCGAGGCGGTCGCGACGGGGCCATAGCTCAGCTGGGAGAGCGCGTCGTTCGCAATGACGAGGTCGGCGGTTCGATCCCGCCTGGCTCCACCACGCTTCGCCCTTCGGGCTACGCGTGGCGCAGCCACGCAAGTCCGAAGGACGAAGCGTGCCCGGCATAGCCCGAAGGGCGACGACGGGCTGGATCCGCAAGCAACCAACCCCTCCCTCACTTCCCCGTAAACTTCGGCGCCCTCTTCTCCACAAAACTCGCCACGCCCTCCCGGAAATCGCTGCCCTTCAGCGCGATCTGCATTTCGCGATTGGCGTCGATGGTGGCTTCCGCCAGCGTCTGGAACGGCACGTCGTAGAGCTGGCGCTTGATCACCGAAATCGCGCTGGGCGAGACGAAATCGGCCAGATCGCGCGCATAGGCATAGGTCTGCTCGCGCAGCTGGTCCGGCGGATAGAGCCGGTTGACCAGCCCGATCCGCAGCGCCTCCTCGCTGCCCACCCGCCGCGCGGACATCAAAAGATCGAGCGCATTGGCGTGGCCGATAATGCGCGGCAGCATCCAGCTGATGCCGTGCTCGGCAATCAGCCCGCGGCGCGCGAACGAGGTGGTGAAGACGGTGTTGTCGGCCGCAAAACGCAGGTCGCAATAGAGCGCATGGACGAGGCCGATGCCGGCGGTGGCTCCATTGAGCATGCCGATCACGGGTTTCGGGATCGCCGGGTAATAAGCATAGCGCGTCTGCCAGTCCGCCCGGCGGTTCATGTCGAACGGCGGCGTGTTCTCGCCGCGCCTGATCTCGCTGGGATCGATACTCTGCAGCGCCTCCATATCCGCGCCGGCGCAGAAGGCGCGACCGGCGCCGGTGAGCACGATGACGCGGACGTCACTATCACCGGCCGCCGCCTCCATCGCGTGACGGACATCGCGCTCCATGGTCGCGGTCCACGCATTCATGCGGTCGGGCCGGTTGAGCGTGATGGTCGCGATCTTGTCGCTCACCTCGTAGAGAATATGCTGATAGTTCACCGTGACCTCCCTGTCGTTTCTGTCATTGGCGTTTCGCGCGCGAGCCTTTCGGCCGCGCGGCGACACTATCACATCCAGGAATTCTGAAAGATGCTCGCAGGTGCGGATGAAATTCCGCGCGGCGGCTATTCCGCCGCTTCCAGCACGATCGAGCGCGACGGGCGCGCGAGCCAGCCGGTGATGAAATTCTTCAGCCAGGCGCGTTCGATCACGTCATGCACCGCGCGATCGGCAAAGTGAAGATGGCGGGGATGTGCGCCCGGCGAATCCATGCGCACGCACCCGCGCGTGGTCCAGCGGTGCATCATGGCGTAGGTGACATCGGGATGAAACTGGAAGCCGAACGCATGACCGTACTGATACGCCTGCACCGGAAAGTCGTCGCCTTCGGCGAGCAGTTTTGCGCCATGCGGCAGTTGAAATCCTTCGCCGTGCCAATGGTAAACACGCTCCGGCCAGTCCGGGCACAGCGCATGTCCGGCCTCCGTCGGACGGATCGGATAGTAGCCGATCTCGACCCGGCCTTCATGATGCGGCGCGACCTGCGCGCCCAATTGTTTGGCAAGCATCTGCGCGCCCAGGCAGATGCCGAGAAACGGCCGCTGCTCACGCAGGGGAACTTCGATCCAGTCGATCTCGCGGCGGACATAATCATCTGAGTCGTTGGCGCTCATGGGGCCGCCGAAGATGACCGCGCCGGCATGCTGGTCCAGCGTGTCCGGCAGCGCGTCGCCGAACCGCGGACGCCTGATGTCGAGGGTGGCCGAGCGCCCGCAGCGCATTGCCGACCCGGCCCGGCGTCGAGGTCTCCTGGTGCAGAACGACCAGGACTGGCTTGAGGAATTCGGGTCAGTCGCAGCCAACGTGCGTTGGCCCGGAAAGGGCAGCACGTTTTCGTGACCGCTGTTTGACCGGAACGACATCGGCGTTGCTCAGTGTCTCAAACCGAAACCATACCTAAGTGATTCTTAATTTCGCGTGAGTTCGCGCACGCATCCAGGAATGTAAGCAAACCGTGGGCCAGATGTGGTCAGCGCGCCCGATCGCGGCGTCAATAGGCGTTGCCGCCGCAAAAACCCGGGATTTCCTCAGCGCTGGCGGAGCTGGAAGCGGCCAACCGCTCCGAGGATAAAGGAGCGTGGAAACAGCCGGAGCAGGAACGGGACGATCTTGATGCCGAGACCGGGCAGTACTGCCCGTTTGTTTGCCATCAATCCGCGGTAGCCTTCGCTTGCCACGTCGGCCGACGAGACATTGAGGATCGCCGAGATCGTATCCGGGCGCAAACCCGGCGCGGGCCTGAAATTCCGAGGGCACAGGCCCGGGACACAACACCGTCACGCGCACGCCATGCGGCGCCAGTTCGGCCCGCATCGCCTCCGTGAACGACAGCACATACGCCTTGGATGCGTAATAGACCGCCATTCCCGGGCCCGGCAGAAAGCCCGCGATCGAGCCGACATTGAGAAGGCCGCCACGATTGCGGATCAGGTGATCGGAGAACCGCAGTGACAGGTCGGTCAGCGCGCGGATGTTGACGGCGATGATCTCGAGCTGATTGGACCGATCGCGCTGGATCGCTCTGCCAAACACGCCGAATCCGGCGTTGTTGACGAGGTATTCGACCTCTACGCCGGCGGCAGTCAGGGCCTCGGCAATTCTGTCGCCGCAGTCGGGTTGCGCAAGGTCGCAGGGAATGACGATCGGCACGGCGCCGCCGGCCGTCTTGATTTCACTGGCCAGCGCTTCCAGGCGATCGGCGCGCCGCGCCACCAGCGCCACGCGATGACCGTGCGAAGCAAAAACGCGCGCCAGTTCGGTGCCTATGCCCGCCGATGCACCGGTAATCAGCGTCACACGCTCGGTCACGATTGAATACTCTTAAAATCAATTCAAGGTTATGCCACAAGCACTGGAACGAGAGCATAGGCGGATGCTGCGGCGCAAGCCATCCCCCAACATGGCGCCATGCAGACCCATGTGCGCCATGCGCTGAAATCTCTATATTTTCAGGCCTATCGCGCGTTACCGCAGCCGATTGCGTCGCACATTAAAATTTCGTCATCTGCAATGACGCGTGGCCGCACGCTTATTTTCACATCGCCGCATCTTCGGCCTTCGGTGCGCCCACAGAAGAGGCCGACTGCCGCTCCGCCACCTTGTGCTTGAGATCGATCCGGTCTCGCGATGAAATACCGAGCAGATCAGCCGCGCGCCAGACGACGTTATCCTCGAACTCGCTGACCTGGCCGTCCGCGTATACCAGTTCCCACATCATCTCGATGATGCGGAGCCGGCCCTCCTCATTCACCGAACGCATGATGACGCTGGTGAAATGATAGAGATCGACCGCCTCGCCTTCGGCCCGCGTCGCCGACGCGATCAAATGATCCGCCGTACCGGGATCGAGCTTGAAGCGGCTTTCGATCAAACTGTGCAATTTACGCTTCTCGACCGCGCTCGGCTCGCCATCGAGCGAGACGACGTGAACCAGTAGCGCAGTCGCCGCCAGAAGATACCCGGTATCATCGAACGACAGATCCGGATCCGCACTGGGCGCAACGATATCGGCAATGAATTGGCGCAGTCCGTCGAGCATCAATCTACCTGCAAAAATCGGGAAGCTGTTCTGCGAATATGGGTTGAAGATTTGGCCTCCGCAATGCACGCGATGAATGCCTGACAGTGCAAGCAGATTAAATCGACGTCACGTAAATGTACGCAAACATCTGCGCGAAACCTTAAGGCAGCGCCAGCAACGGTCGCAGCGATCAGCCGAGCCTTCGCTTCGGGTCGGAGCCGTCGGCGTGGGTTCAACGCGTAAAACCTTGCCGCCTGCGAGGATTCGGCCTGTCGGCCAGTGGCTGACTGCGCGATTCGCCGCAGGCAGCGAGGCCGATATCTAGTTGCAAGTCATTCGCATTTGCATTAGTGGTGAACTCGTTGTTCCAGCAAGCGATTTTTAAAAGGAAACGACCATGGCCTCCTTCCGTTTCGCACTTGGTGCTGCCGTTGTGTTGGGAATCGCTTCGGGAGCTGCGCTGGCGGCAGGCGACCTGTCGAAGCAGACGCCGATCGAGGTGACGGTCGATCTCGGCTCACCCGGCAAACATGAATTCGCGCCGAAGCAACTCAAGTTTGAAACCGGCAAGCTCTACAAGCTGATCCTGCGCAACACGAGCAGCGATCCGCATTACTTCACCTCGCATGCGTTCTCGCAGATGGTGTTCACACGCAAGGTGCAGGTGACGCAGCAGCAGAACGGCAAGGCCGTGACGCTCGCCGAATTCAAGGGCGCGATCCGCGAGATCGAGGTCTATCCGGGACAATCCGCCGAATGGTGGCTGGTGCCGATCGCGGCCGGCCGTGCCAGCGACCTGCGCTGCGACATCAAGACCAGCGACGGCAAGACGCATGCGGATCTCGGCATGACCGGCGAGATCGTGATCGAGTAGCGCGCTTTTCGTCATGGCCGGGCTTCGTCCCGGCCATCCACGTCTTCTCGTCCGTGCCGCAAAGACGTGGATGCCCGACACAAGGCCGGGCATGACGACTCCGATTACCAGTTCACTCTTGAAGTCAGGCTCTCAAGGTATCTCGTACACCACCATCTTGTCGGCGATGCCGCGCAGCGCGGCTTCCTTCTGGATCGGCCTGATCGCCTGTTTCTGAAGGATCGTGGCGACCGCCGGCGATTCGATCACCGGGCCGGTGATGTGAATCTCCTGCGAGGTCGACAGGCTCTGCACCCGCGATGCGATGTTGACGGTCTGGCCGAAATAGTCCTGCCGCTCGTTGAGCATCACCGCGAGGCACGGACCTTCGTGGATGCCGATCTTGACGATCAGGTCCTCCCTGCCGCGCTCGACATTGAGCTGAGCCATCGCCGCACGCATGCGCAACCCCGCCACGATCGCATGTTCCGGCCTGATGAAAGTGGCCATCACGGCATCGCCGATCGTCTTCACGACCGCGCCCTTCTCTGACGCGATGATTTCGAGCAGCGCATGGAAATGCGCCCGCACCAGATCGAAGGCGGCGAGATCGCCGACCCGCTCATAGAGCGCGGTGGAGCCTTTCAGGTCGGTGAACAGGAACGTCAGCGAGGTGATCTTGAGGCGTTGATCGACGTTGAGATTATCCGCCTTGAAGACGTCGCGAAACGTCTGGTTGGACAGCATCCGCTTGGCGGTCAGGATCGGCTTGCGCTTGCCGAGCAGCTCATGAAGCGTGTCGTTGGCGATCCAGACCGCGGGCAGCACCCGATGGTCGGTCTGGTTTTCGAGAGACAACCGCAGCGGCCCGGGACGCATCACGGTCGTGCCGGTCGGCGCGTGCAGCTTGTTGAAGACGATGGAAAACTGCTGGCGCTCGCGGGTCGGCTCGCCCTGGATATCCAGAAAATGCGCGGAATGCGTCACCGGCTCGAACACGATCACGAACTGATTGGGCAGTTGCAGCGACAGCACCGCCTTCTCGCCCGCCGGCAACTCGATGGCCTCGAGCGAAACCTCATCGATCAGCCGCTTGATCGATTGCTCGCTCAGGTCCATCCCCGAGCTCCAGAACATCTGGCGGTTATATTCCCAGATCGACAGCGTATTGGGATCATGCGCGGCGATCCGCCTGACGCGGGGACTGACGGTGAAAGAAACCTCCACACGGTCATCGACGGATGCCTCATAGCCCTGAGCGCATAACGCACAATTGTAGTCGTCGTGCCGAAGCGATTTCAGGGTGTTGTGCGCACCGAGCACGCCGCCACAGCCGGGACACAGGACGTTCCAGCTGAGATCGAACAGCCCGAGCCGCGCTGCATGCAGGAAGGCCGAGATGACCTTTTCCTCGTCGAGCCCGTTCCGCGCAGAAAAATCCAGCAGGTTGATCCGGTTGAGGTCGCGATCCTCGCCCTTTGCGATCAACTGCGAAATGGCCTCGACCACCGCGGGATCGGCGGTCTGCCGCAGAACCGAGAACTGGGCCTGGGTATTGCTCATGGTGGAACCCTGGATGAAATTATCGCGGCGTGATGGCAAACATCGGCGAGCGATCGGGCTGTGTCGTCACCACGCCGATCGGCATCACCGGCTCCTTGTCGACCAGCGTGACGCGAAACGCAGCGATCATCTTCGCCAGCGCCAGCGTCGCTTCGACCAGCGCGAAATGCGCGCCGATGCAGACGCGCGCCCCGACGCCGAACGGCAGATAGGCGAAGCGATCGGGCGGCGTGCCGGTCATGAAGCGGGACGGGATGAAGGCGTTCGGATCGCGCCAGAGCTTTTCGTGCCGGTGCAACAGCCACGGCGCGATCAGGATGACGTCCTTCTTCTTGACCGGAAGCCCCATGATCGTGTCCGGCCCGCTGGCTGCACGCGCAATCAGGAACGCCGGCGGATAGAGCCGCATGGTCTCGTCGATGACGGCGCGGGTGAATTTCAGCCGTTCGATATCGAGCGTGCCGTTGACGGTTGCGCCCTCCACCTCTTTCGCGAGTTCCTGCTGGATCGCAGGATCGAGCGCCAGCAGGTAGAGCGCCCAGAACAGCGCCGTCGCGGTCGTCTCGTGGCCGGCGAGAATCATGGTTGCAACCTGATCGCCGAGCTGTTCGTCGGTGAAGGCCTCGCCGGTTTCCGGATCGCGCGCGTCACCCACCAGGTCGAACAGGTCGTGCGCTGGCGCGCCCTCGTTCTTGCCGGCGGCGCGGCGCTCGGCCATCAGCATGCCGACGAACGCCGTCCATCGCTTGCGGAAACGGGCGCGCGAAATATCCTGCGGGCTCGGCCAGCCGAGCGGCAGCAGCAAATCGAGAAAATGCGGACGCGCCAGCCGCTCACCGTATTCCATGACGAAATCGCGCAGAGCTCCGCCATGACGATCCATCCCGAACGAGAACATGGTGCGGCCGGCGATTTCCAGTGTCATGCGCTGCATGGCTTCGCGCAGGTCGACGGGCGCGTTGCTCGCGGCCCTGAGCTTGGCGACCGTCTCGTCGGTCGCCGCCAGCATGTGCGGAACCAGCGTCGAGACGGCGCGCGGCGTAAACGCCGGCGCCAGCGTTCGGCGCTGATGCTTCCACGCGCGCCCTTCTGCAATCAGCAAGCCTTGGCCCAGGATCGGACGCAGCACACGGAAGCCGGCCGGCGTCCTTGTATAGTTTTCGTAATTGTCGACCAGCACATGCTTGATCGCATCCGGCGCATTGAGAATGAAACTGCTGCGCCCGAAGAAGCGCCCTTGGACGATATCTTCCTCATAGGCGCGCTGGCCCCAGCTCCCGATCGGGCTGATGCGGATCGCCTTCATCCGCCCGAACATCGTCATGTCGTCGGGCGCCCGCGGCGGGCTTGGCGGCACCAGCGGCGCGCGTGCGCCCGGCATGTCGTAGGCTTCGGCTATGCTCATGGGTGCCACTTTCGTACCCCGGACGAGCGCAGCGATATCCGGGATCCTGCCAAGCCCTGCATATCGCTTCGCTCATGCGGGCTACTGCCGAAATTATGTCTTTCGATCCGGGCGCCATAAGGGCGCATCCATCCAGAACAGCTAGTAAGTCAGTTCGGCAACCGCAATCCGGTTCTCCGAGGCCGGCCAGGCCCGCGCCACGATCCGCTCCCCATTGAACATGGTTACCACAGGACGGCCAACCTCCTCCGCCGGAAGCCGCAAAATCGTGACCGAGATCGGCCGGCACGCCGGATTTCACGTCCCTGGGCTCCTTGCCGTCGATCAGCACCACGTCCCGCGGCAAGCCGAAGTAACCCCTCGGACGCGACATCAGGACCACGGCGCCCGCGCCGGCATCGGCCGGCCCGAGCGGGCGCGCGGCGCGCAGATGTACGACGTCGGAGGAGCGTGGAAATGGCGAGCGATAGAGATGCGTTGTGGGGGAGCCAGCCGATGTCAGCACGATTTCGAGATACCAGGCCGGCTCGGCCTGCGCCGGCCCCAGCGGCCGTCGGCGCCGGTTTGCGACGAATGGATCGGACCGCCGATGCGTTCGCCATTCTCCGGAGAGACGCGGTAGATTTCAACCGTCGCGCCCGATACCGGCCGGTTGGTGACGACGCCGCCCGGCGTTCCCGTCACAAGTCCGCTCAGTCTGACTTCCGCTTCCGGCACGATCTCGATGCGAGACGGCTCCTTCCCTGCGATGAATTTGTAGATCTCGCGAAACGCGCGTGGATGAAATGCGACCTCTCGATGATCGAGCGCGCCGAGCACGAGATTGGTTGCGCCTTTCAGCGCAGGGCCGTCGGATGTCACGCCGGTTGGCGTGCCCGGCTTGCCGACGAAGCGCCCATCGGGTTGCGCATATTTGTCGATGCCGTCGCTGCGCAAGGTGAGAAACGCGGTGCCCGGCGTTACCTCGCTCTCGCCTTCGTTCAAGCCGCGCAGGAACGGGCCGCGGCCGTTGAACTCGCCGCCAAGCCCCTCGTCCCATTCATAAATGCCGTGGTTGGGAACGCCGCACAGCACGGCATGGCTGATATCGGCCCCGCCGCCATTCTTGATGTAATTGCGGATCGAATAGCCGCCGCGCGAATTGCCGACCAGCGCAATGCGCGCCGCGCCGGCGCGCTGCTTGAATTCCTTGACGGCCTCAGTGAGCTCGCGGCGCTGGTCTTCGGTCGAGGAACGGTTCGGTTGCTCGACCTTGTCGTCGGTGCGCGCCAGTGGATTGGTGAAATTGATCGCCAACATCCGCTCGCGCGGCACGCCGTTCGATTCCATGCGCCATATTGTGGTGATCCACAGGGCGGCATGATCGCCATTGCCGTGCACGAACAGAACCGGCGGCATTTCCGCCGGCGTGGATGCGCCCGGCGCCGTCTGCGCAAAGGCTTGCGAACCAAAAGCCGGAAAACCGAATGAGCCCGCCAGCAAAGGCAAGGCTCTTGCACTCTTCAGGATCGACCGCCGCGACAGCCTCATTTCCAAACCTCTCGTTGCTTTTCAATACTTTAGCTGTGCGATAGCACCGATCGACAGCGGCTCTGCGACTGGACAGGCCAGGGTTTTCGCAGGCATCACTTTACGGTCGAATGGAATCAAGCCGGTGACAGAAGGCTAACGGAACCTATCATGACCGACCAGCCGAAACGCTCGCGTCTAGCGACTGACGGCATCGCAGCGCCGTTGAGGCATGCCGTGTTCCGGCGCATCTGGCTCGCCAGTCTCGTGTCCAATCTGGGGATATTGATCCAGGGCGTCGGCGCGGCCTGGGCGATGACGCAGATGACATCTTCCGCCGACAAGGTCGCGCTGGTGCAGACCGCGCTGATGCTGCCGATCATGCTGATCTCGATGCCGGCCGGCGCCATTGCCGACATGCACGACCGGCGCGTCGTCGCGCTGGTCTCGCTCGGTATCGCACTGGTCGGCGCGACCGTTTTGACGGTGCTGGCATGGCTCGGCCTCGTCACGCCGAATATCCTGCTGGCGCTATGCTTCGTGGTCGGCAGCGGCATGGCGCTGTTCGGGCCGGCCTGGCAGGCCTCGGTCAGCGAGCAGGTGCCGGCGGAAACGCTGCCGGCGGCGGTCGCGCTCAATGGCATCAGCTACAACATCGCGCGCAGCTTCGGGCCAGCGGTCGGCGGCATCGTGGTCGCGACCGCGGGCGCGGTAGCGGCATTTGCCGTCAATGCCGTGCTCTACCTGCCGCTGATGGTGGTGCTGTTTCTGTGGAATCGCACCCACGAGCCGTCGCGTCTGCCGCGCGAACGTCTCAACCGCGCCATGGTTTCGGGCGTGCGCTACATCGCCAACTCGCCGTCGATCCGCATCGTGTTGATCCGGACATTGGTTACCGGCGTGATCGGCGGCTCGATCTCGGCGCTGATGCCGCTGGTCGCCCGCGACCTCCTGCATGGCGGCGCGCAGACCTACGGCATCATGTTGGGCGCCTTCGGCATGGGCGCGGTGTTCGGCGCGCTGAATATCGGCGAGGTGCGCCGGCGCATGAGCGGCGAGGCCGCGGTGCGCGCCTGTGCGATATCGCTGGCCGGTGCGATCGCCGCCGTCGCGATGAGCACGAACGCCGTCCTGACGGGGATTGCCCTGGTGCTGGCCGGCGCGGTCTGGATGCTGGCGGTGGCCTTGTTCAACATCGGCGTGCAGCTCTCGGCGCCGCGCTGGGTCGCAGGTCGCTCGCTGGCGGCGTTCCAGGCCGCAATTGCCGGCGGCATTGCGATCGGAAGCTGGGGCTGGGGCCACCTCACCGACATCGCCGGCGTCGAGGTGGCGCTGCTGGTCTCCGCCGGATTGATGCTGCTTTCGCCGCTGCTCGGGATCCGGCTGCGCATGCCACCGATCGGCGCGCGCAACGAGGATGCCACCGAGGTCCTTGCCGATCCCGAAGTACGGCTGTCGCTGACCGGACGCAGCGGGCCGCTGGTGGTCGAGATCGAGTATCGCGTCGCGCAGGACAACGCCCGCGCCTTCCACAACGTCATGCAGGAAGTGCAGCTCAGCCGCCAGCGCAACGGCGCCTATGGCTGGTCGATCGCGCGCGACATCGCCGACCCGGAATTGTGGACCGAGCGCTACCACTGCCCGACCTGGCTGGATTATCTGCGCCAGCGCAGCCGCGCGACGCAATCCGAGCGCGCACTGCACCAGAGCGCTATCGATTTTCATCTCGGGCCCGATCCGATCCGCGTCCGCCGCATGCTGGAGCGGCCGTTCGGCTCGGTACGCTGGAAGGAAGACACTCCCGACCGCGCTGCAAACGAGGTCTTGCCGGTGGTCGCGACGGCAGCCGGCAGCAGCACCTGACGCGTTAGAGGCATGACGCGACGCGGCTATTGGGCGCAGAATGGCGCGGGAATAAACCAGCCAGTCTGATTCAAGCCGCCGCCGATTTCGTGCGACCAATTTTTCTGCGACTAAAGTGCAAGACTTTGGTGCGCCTTCGCTCCGCCGAGCGGTAGGGAAGGTCCTTCTTCGCGCCTGCGAAACACCGACGCTGCCTTACCGTATGCGCGATTCACCATGAGCGAATGCACTTCCCACTTGCCAAAGTGCCGCGCAAGCCTTTGACTTGGCGTCAAGACAAAACAAGCCCGCGCTGCAGTGGGCGATCTTTCAACCGGGAGGAACTCATGAGCAAGCGTAGCGATACAAAGACAACGCGCCGCCGTTTCCTGACGGCGGCCGCCGCCGGCGGCGCAGTGATTGCAATGCCGCAGGTCAGCCGGGCGCAGACGGCGACCCTGAAGATGCAGGGATCGTGGGGCAAGGCCGACGTCTTCAACGAGATGGCCGAAGACTATGTGAAGCGCGTCAACGAGATGGCCGGTGGCCGGCTGCGCATCGACTATCTGGTCGGCGGCTCAGTTGTGCATCCGTTCCAGGTATTCGACGGCGTGCATGGCGGCCAGATCGACGCGGCACACACGGTGACGGTCTACTGGTACGGCAAGCACAAGGCGGCTTCGCTGTTCGGCACAGGTCCGGTGTTCGGCTTCAACGCCAATGAAGGCCTTGGCTGGATCCATAACGGTGGCGGTCGCGAGCTGTTCGAAGAGCTCCAGAACCAGATCATGAAGGTCAACATCAAGAGCTTCTTCGCGATGCCGATGCCGACCCAGCCGCTCGGCTGGTTCAAGAAGCCCATCACCAGCGAGGCTGATCTTAAGGGCCTGAAGTATCGCACAGTGGGCCTTGCCGCGGATCTGTTCCAGGCGATGGGGGCATCGGTCGCACAGCTTCCCGGCGGCGAGATCGTGCCGGCCATGGAGCGCGGCGTGATCGATGGGTTCGAATTCAACAATCCGACCTCGGACCGGCGCTTCGGCGCGCAGGACGTCGCCAAGAACTACATGATGGGCAGCCACCATCAGGCGACGGAATACTTCGAGATCATGTTCAACAAGACCAAGTTCAACGCGCTGCCCGCCGAGCACAAGGCCATCCTGCAATATGCAGCGGAGGCCGTGTCATCGGCCAACGAATGGAAGGCGATGGACTATTACTCCAAGGACCTGCAGGAACTGATCACCAAAGACAAGGTCAACGTCATGCGGACGCCGAAATCGGTGTTCGAAGCCCAGATCAAGGCATGGGACGGCCTGATCGCCCAACTCGGTTCGGATCCGTTCATGAAGAAGGTGATGGACTCGCAGAAGGCATGGGTACGCCGCGTGGTTTACTACAACACGTACAACACGACGGACTACCGCGGCGCCTTCGAGCATCACTTCCCCGGCGTGCTCAAGCTCTGACGGCTTCGCGGCGCATCGCAGACGCTGTATGAATGAAGGGCGGCGCAGTCAAGGCGCCGCCCGGTCACGAAAAATGTGGGGACATCCGCATGTGCGACTCGCGGCGAGTTAAGTTCGCATGAGAAAATTTCTCTTCTTCATTGATGAGCTCAGCACATGGGTCGGCAAGGCGTTCGCATGGCTGATTCTCGTCCTGACGCTGGGTGTCAGCTACGAGGTGTTCATGCGCTACGTGCTGCGTGCGCCGACCACCTGGGCTTTCGACATCAGCTACATCACCTACGGCGCGATGTTCCTGATGGCCGGCGCTTATACGCTCTCGCGCAACGGTCATGTGCGCGCCGACGTGGTCTACCGCCTCTGGTCGCCGCGCACCCAGGCGTCGATGGACCTCGTTCTCTATATTCTGTTCTTCCTGCCGGCGATCGCGGCGCTGATGTATTCGGGCTGGAATTATGCCGACATGTCGGTGCGCTTCCGCGAAGTCAGCATCTTCAGTCCGGCCGGCGTGCCGGTGTTTCCGCTGAAAGCGCTGATCCCGGCCACCGGTGTCCTTCTGTTTCTGCAAGGGGTGGCTGAAATCATCCGCTGCGTGCTGTGCATCCGCACCGGCCAGTGGCCGCAGCGCCTGCACGACGTGGAGGAGACCGAGAGCCTCATCATTCGCGAACGTCAGCAGGCGGCGGCGGCTCAGCAGGGCGAGAAGGGAGCAGGCGCATGACCGATCCTCAACTCGGCATGCTGATGCTGGGCCTGTTCATCTTCATCATCATGCTCGGCTTCCCGATCGCCTTCACGCTGATGGCGATGGGCGTCGCGTTCGGCTACTATGCCTACTACACGGCCGGCCAGGACTTCTTCGAGAATCGTATTTTCACGCTTCTGGTGCAGAAGACGTTCGAGGTCACATCCAGCGACGTGCTGGTCGCGGTTCCGCTGTTCCTGTTCATGGGCTATCTGATCGAGCGCGCCAACATCCTCGACCGGCTGTTCTACGCGCTGCAACTGTCGATGAAGAACGTGCCGGGCGCGCTGGCGGTGGCCACGCTGATCACCTGCGCGATGTTCGCGACCGCCACCGGCATCGTTGGCGCCGTTGTCACGCTGATGGGCCTGCTGGCTTTGCCCGCGATGCTGCGAGCCGGTTACGACACCAAGCTGTCGGCCGGCGTCGTCTGCGCCGGCGGCTGCCTCGGCATCCTGATTCCGCCGAGCATTCTGCTGATCGTCTATGCGGCGACCGCCGGCGTTTCGGCGGTCAAGCTTTATGCGGCCGCGTTCTTTCCGGGGTTCCTGCTGGCAGGGCTCTACGTCGTCTATGTGATCGTGCGCGCGATGATCAATCCCGCGCTCGCGCCGAAGCTGCCGCCGGAGCAGACCAACGTGCCGATCGGCACGGTGATCTGGGCGCTCGCCACATCGTTCCTGCCGCTGGCCCTGCTCATCGTTGCCGTGCTCGGCGCGATCCTGTTCGGCCTGGCGACGCCGTCCGAGGCTGCCGCGGTAGGCGCCCTCATGAGCATCGTTCTGGCGGCCGCCTATCGTTCGCTCAACTACACGATGATGCGCGAGATCGGTGTACCTGACCGTGCGCGCCACCGCGATGGTCTGTTACCTGTTCATCGGGTCGTGGACGTTCTCCGCGGTGTTTGCCGTCCTTGGCGGACAGACGGTGGTCGAGCAGTTCTTCGCCGCGATGAATCTGTCGCCGATCGGGTTCCTGCTGTTGACCCAGGTGATCATCTTCCTGCTCGGCTGGCCGCTGGAATGGACCGAGATCATCATCATCTTCGTGCCGATCTTCCTGCCGCTGCTTCCCCAGTACGGCATCGATCCGATCTTCTTCGGCATCCTGGTCGCCCTGAACACGCAGACAGCATTCAACACGCCGCCGGTCGCGATGGCGGCCTTCTATCTGAAGGGCGTGGCGCCGCCGGAGGTGAAGCTCACCGACATCTTCTCCGGTGCGCTTCCCTTTGTCGGCCTGGTCTTCCTCACCATGGCGCTGGTCTACATCTTCCCGGGAATTACGTTGTGGTTACCCAACTACCTCTATGGATCGCGGTGAGCAGGTTGGGTGAGCCGCTGAAAGGGTGCGCATGAGCCTCAATGCGCTCGGGCTCACTGAAGCTGCGGCCGGCATCCGCGACGGCCGGCTCAGTTCGGTGGAGTTGGTCGGCGACTGCCTCAAGCGCATCGATGAGGTCGATCGCAATATCGACGCGTGGGCGTTTCTCGACCGCGACCACGCGATGCTGCAGGCCGAAATTGCCGACGATCGTCGCAAGCAGGGCAAGGCCATAGGTCCGCTGCATGGCGTGCCGATCGGCATCAAGGACATCTTCGACACCGGCGACATGCCGACGGAATTCGGCTCGAAACTGTGGGCCGGACGCACGCCACGCCGCGATGCGGCGGCGGTGGCGCGGCTGCGGGCGGCCGGAGCCGTGATCCTCGGCAAGACGGTGACGACCGAGTACGCCTACTTCAATCCGGGCAAGACCCGAAACCCGCACAACCCGGATCACACGCCGGGCGGATCGTCTTCCGGCTCGGCTGCGGCCGTTGCGGCGCTGATGGTGCCGGGCGCGATCGGCTCGCAGACCAACGGCTCGGTGATCCGCCCCGCCGCCTTCTGCGGCGTGGTCGGCTTCAAGCCGACACATGGACTGATTCCGCGGAGCGGCGCGCTGCTGCTCTCGCGGGCGCTCGATCATGTCGGCGTCTTTGCGCGCTCGGTCGACGATGCCGCACTGCTTGCCGAGATGCTTGCCGGCTTCGACGAAGACGACCCGGATACGCGGCCCCTTGCCCGTCCGCCGTTCGTCGAGGTGGCGGCAAGCGAGCCGCCATTGCAGCCGCGCTTCGCCTTCGTCCGTTCGCCGGCCTGGACGCATGCCGAGAAGGTGACCACGGAGGCGTTTGCCGAACTGGTGGAAACGCTGGGCGAGCACGTTTCCGAGGTCGCGATCGGGCAGAGTTTCGACCGTGCCATCGACATGCACCGCACCGTCATGGAAGTGGAGATGGCGCACAACCTGCACCGCGATTTCGAGCAGGGCGGCGATTCCTGAGCAAGGTGCTGCGCGCCTTGATCGAGCGTGGGCGCAAGGCTCTTGCCGTCGACTACACGCGGGCGCTGGCCGGCAGCGCGACGCTCAACGCGGCGCTCGACGGTGTGTTCGACGAATACGACGCGATTTTGACGCCGGCGGCGCCCGGCCCGGCGCCGCGCGGCCTCGACAGCACCGGAAACCCGGCGTTCTGCTCGATGTGGACATATCTCGGCACGCCGGCGGTGACGCTGCCGCTGCTGCAATCGGAAAGCGGCCTGCCCATCGGCGTGCAACTGGTCGGGCGCCGCGGCAACGATGCGCGGCTGCTGCGGACCGCCAACTGGCTTGTCAAAACTCTCGGAAAACGTGGCCGCGGCAGAGCCGTGCCTGCGAAGACCGGTGCGGGTCGCGCGAAAACAAGGAGCGGCAGATGACCAACTTGATCACCGGACTGATCGGCATTGCCGGCGTCTGCACGTTTCTCGGCATTATGCTCTGGTGGATCAAGGCGGTGCCGCTGATCATCATCTGCGTATTGGTGATGGCGCTGCTGAGCTACGATTTCTACCAATCGCTGCGCGCCAACGGCAATGGGGCGGGATAGGTCGCGGCTGCCCGGCGGCTTCTACTGCCCGGCGCTCGTCAGCTTCTGCTGGCAGGCCTTGCTGATCTTCGACCGGTTCTGCTTCAGGCAGGCCAGAATGATCTGATCGCCTTCGTTCATCTGCGCCCGGCAATACCGCGAGACGTCGCGCGAGCACTCGTCATGCCCCTCTTTTTTGTGTCTGTGCCGACACGCTTGAGGCCATCAGGATCAGGGGAATGACGAAAAGGATCTTGGTCATTTGCTATGCCTTCACACCGGAGAAACGCAATCAGCGCGTTCTATAGCGTTTTCGAGCGAGGTGGGAACCGGTTCGCGTCAGGAAAACGCATCAAAACGGGAATCCAGTGCGCCAAAATCTGGGCCGCACGCATTTGTGAACGCTGAAATGGCCCTACCGTTCGCCTATGAACGCCGCGAAAACGAAAAACGCCTGCGTCGCATCGACGCAAGCGTATTCGGAGCCGTCGAAGACCGGGCGTTACTGCGCGGCGAGCTTGCCGGACTTCTGCGCTGCGAGATCGCGATCCATCACCCCGCGACAGCCGGTGCTGAGATCGGCGCGATGCTTGATCATGCAGGCCGTGATCTTCGGAATGTTGGGGATTTCCGAACTGCAGAGGCGGAACGCGTCGCCGGTGCACTGCTGCTGCGCTTCGGCGCTGAAGGCGAAGCTCGCGGTCGACGAGACCGCCGCGAAAGAGGCGGTCAACGCCAGCACTAAACTGACCTTGCGAACGGTATTGAAAAATACTGCGGTCATTTTTGGCTCCTGTTGGCCCGGCGAAGCGAGCCCGTTGTTGATGGCTGGAGCATGGGCCTGGAACCGCGCGGCGACTGTGACTGACGTCACTCAAATATAAACCCCTCATCTTCTTCACCTAACCGGCGCTTGTTCGCGAGGTGTTAAGACTTTGTTGGCATTAATGCGTCGCTGCGTGTGTGTACCCCGAGTATCTGGAAAGAGTAGCGATGCGTAATGCGTTGGGCCTGATGCTGGCCAGTGTAGTGACGGCGGTTCTGATCACCGGCGTTTGGTTCTGGACCTCCTCGCCGCACGCCGATGCGGCCCCACCTCAAACCGTCGCCGCCCGCAAGGCCGAGCCGTTACCGGCGCCGGCCGCGGCAAAGCTCGCGCTGAAGGACGACGTCGAGATCACGGCTTCTCTTTCGAAGCCGGCCCCTGCCCCGCGCCCGTTCCCGCAGCCCAGCCGGTGCGATCGGCCTGCGCCAATCCCGATGCGCTCGGCGTCAGCCGCACCGTCGTGATCGACACCACAGGCGGCCCCGGCTTCGGTTTCCTGCAATACAAGCAGTTCGACTTCCTGACCGACAAGGAAGTGGTGCTGACGTTCGACGACGGCCCATGGCCGACGACGCCCGCGGTACTCAAGGCGCTTTCCGACGAATGCACCAAGGGGCTGTTCTTCCCGGTCGGCAAGCACACCACATATCATCCGGAAATCCTCAAGCAGGTTGCGGCCGCCGGCCACACCATCGGCTCGCACACCTGGTCGCACGCCCATCTCGACAGCAAGAAGCTGACCGAGGCACAGATGCGCGAGGAGATCGAGAAGGGCTTTAGCGCCGTAAAGATGGCGCTGGGGACTGCGCCCGCGCCGTTCTTCCGCTTCCCCGGGCTCGCGCATACGCAGCCGCCCTCGGCTATCTCGCCTCGCGCAACATCGCGATGTTTTCAGTTGATGTCGATTCCAACGACTTCAAATCGTCGGGCCCCGACCAGGTGATCCAGAACGTCATGACCAAGCTCGACAAGCAGGGCAAGGGCGTCATCCTGATGCACGACCTGCAGAAGAACACGGCGGTGGCTTTGCCGGCGCTGCTGCGTCGCCTGAAGGCCGGCGGCTACAAGGTCGTGCAGATGAAGGCCAAGGAGCAGCTCGAAACTCTGCCGGAATATGATGCGATGCTGGTGAAGGACCAGAAAGTGCCGGCGGTTGCCAGCCGCCCGATCAGCAGCGTGGTGCAGACGGTTTCGCAGTAAGATCGCGGCGCCTGCAGGCGCTGCGTCTTAGCCGCACTCGTCATGGCCGGGCTTGTCCCGGCCATCCACGTTTTGGGATGCAGCGGCGATGAAAGACGTGGATGCCCGGCACAAGGCCGGGCATGACGAAGAGACGCTACAAGTACGCTTACCAATAGATGCCGTGCCGGTGCAGTGCGCCGATGATGCGCGCTGCGATCTGGTAGCGCACGCGGTGCGGCCTCGCGCTCCTCGACATGTACGCTGCTCTCCGCGCCGCAGGCTGCCGGGTCCGGCGCTCGCAGGCCCGGCAGCAGGCCGATGCATCCTGGCCGCCCTGGCCGCCCTGGGCGTGGCCGTCTCGGCCCTGCTCGTCTCGGCCTTGCTCGTCTCGGGCTTGGGCTCGACGACGGCCGGCCGCTCGACATATTTTGGTGCTTCCGCAGCCTGTGGGGCTTCCGCGGTTTTCGATATGGGCGCCGGAGTGGCCTTCGTCTCGACGCCTCCGAGCGAAGGCTCCGATCACCAGCCTGCGCGGCGGCGGATGCCAAAACAAATCCTGCAATAAAAATGAGTTTACGCATGTTTGTGTCTCCCCTTGAGGTCGAGGCGGAGACTATGCGGGGCAGCCGGTTCCCTGATGTGAGACAGGTCACGCACACGTATCGGTGAACGTGAGCGCCGGCTGTTCAAGGAATTTTTGAAAGGCGTGGTGCCGCAAACAGGACTCGAACCTGTGACCCCGTCATTACGAATGACGTGCTCTACCAACTGAGCTATTGCGGCGGACCAAACACGGCGTTCGGGCGTAACCCGGAAAACGCCCGCACCTGATATCGGGGACGGCCCCGATTGGCAAGAAAAACGCGGGCCTTAAAAAACCTAGTTGCCGCCCCAGCGTGACAAAAATCCCCGCCAGCCGCCGGCCTGCGCCTTGGGCGTGCCGATTTGTTCCGCGAATTCGTCCGCTGGGCCGTCGTCGTCGACCCCAGGATCGTCGGGCGCCCGGATGAGCGGAATAACCGACGGAATCGGGGTGGGAACAGCCCTCGGAATGTCCTGCCGGGACCGGAACAGGGGCCGGTCCGCTTGGGGTCGATTCGGCCGGCTTGGGCGGCGCTACCGTTGGAGCGGGGACCGCCTCGGGGTGGGTCGGTTCGGCCGGAGCCGCCTCGGCGGCGGCAGGCGGCGGAGGCGCATTGTCCTGCTCGGCGGCTGGCGCAGGAGCTGAAGCAGCGGGCGCGGCGGAAGGTGCCGAGGCGACGGGCGACGGGGCTGGCTCCTCTTCGGCGTCCTTTGGCGGCTCGAGCACGACGGCCCGGCGCGGGGTCGCCAGCATGGCTTCCTCGAAGGCTGAGGATTCGATCGCACCGGCCTTGTCGGACGGCAGCGCCGCGACCGGCGTCTGCCACTGGAAGGCATCCAGCCTGCCGGTGACCGGGGAGACCGGCCGCCAGCGATCGCTGACATAGCCATCCGCGGTCCAGGCCGGATCGTGCAGGCGCGCACCGCGCGCAGGTCCAGGCCCGCGCCCGGCCAGAGTCGCCATGTTCGGTGCGTTCGAGCTCCGCCATCAACAGCGCGACGCGTTGCGTCGGTGCGGCGATGAAGGGCGCCAGCGCCTCGCGCGCTTTTGTAAACTCCGACGCGTCGATCGCGGCGCGGGCAATCGCCAACGCACCTTCGATGTGACCGGGCATCTTCGCCGCGAGCGTCTCGACCCGCACCAGCCGTTGCCGTGCGGAATCCCTAACTTCACATGCGCATAGGCGTCGGCAAGATCGGGATGTGGCTGCGCCAGCCACGCCGTCTCGACCAGACGCATCGAACGCCGCACCTGGTGCGCCTCGCTCTCGAACTTGCTCGCCAGCACCGCGGCCGGCACCAGCGTCGGCGCCAGCTTGACCGCCTCCATCACGCTGTCGCGCGCCATATCGCGATCGACTTTTCGAGTTCCAGCGCGCGCGCCGTCAGCAGCACGCCGCGTTGCCGGCGATAGGTCGCCTTGTCGATCAGTCCGGCCGATTGATTGTTGTCGAGGATCGTCAACGCCCCGGCCCAGTCGCCCTTGGCGCAGCAGAAGCCGAGCACGGCATGCGACGCCCATGACGAGGACGGCGACAGCTTCAGCGCTTCCTCGGCGACCATCACGGCCGCAACCGGATCGTCAGCGCGCTGCGCCTCGATGAACAGGCCGCGCAGGCCGAGCAGCCGCGTGTCCTCGCGCTCGGCCATGGCGCGGAAGGCGCGCTGCGCGCCCTCGCGGTCGCCGTCGAGCTGCGCCGACTGCGCATGCAGCAGCAGTGCCAGCGGATCGTGCGCCGCATGTTTCCGCGCCGCCTCGGCATGGACGCGGGCCGCCGTGGAATCGCCATGACCGATCGCCAGCAGTCCTTGCGTGATCGCATGCCGGCCGCGGGCCTGACGCCGCTCGCGCCGGTTGCGCCGCATACGCGCCGGCGTGCGCCACACGCCACGCAGGATCGCCCACATCATCATGGCGGCAACGACGACGATGCCCAGCACCAGCACGAACACCGGCAGCGTGGTCTGGACGCGATAGCCGCCCCATGACAGCACGACATCGCCGGTCTGCTCGGCAATCCAGGCCGCGCCGGCTGCTCCCAGCGCGATCAACAACAGAAACAGAATGATCCGGACCATCGAAATCCTTATTGCGCCGGTTTGGCGAGCGCAGCCATGGCATCGGCCGCAAATTGACGGGATGCGGCCAGCGCGGCGTCGCGCGCATCGGCCCGTTCAAGCCAGGACTGCGCCGCGGCGCGATCGTCCGGCTCCAGCGTCTTCAATTCCCGTCGCGCCTCGTTGGCGTCATTTCGCAGCGCAGCCGCGGTGATCCGCGCCACCACGGCGCCGCGATCATTGCCGACGGTATCGGTGCGTTCGATCTTTACCAGTTTGGCGGCGCCCGCTTGCAAACGCTCGACGATGCCCGTGCCGGTCGTGGCGGTGCTCTGCTGGGCAGCCGGCAACAGCTTCGGCACCAACGCCAGCAGTTCCGTGCTCAGCTTGCCGGCGTTCGGCACGCCCTTCTCCGCAAACTGATCGAGCGGCTTCAGGGCCTCCGGATTGGGCGCCAGTGCTTTGGTCGCGGCGAGCGCCGCCGGATAGGGATCGCCGATCCGGACCAGCACATCGAGCAGGGCTCCGCCACCAGGCGGCGCAGCGCCATATCGTCGGCAGGTTTGGTGTCGGCAAGCTTGCTGCCTTGCTGCGCGATCTCGGCGCTCTGCGCCCGCATCAGGCTCTCGATCTTCGCAATGCGTTCATCGACGCCCGAGAGATCGACAGACGCGGTGCCATCGCCCCGCGGGGCTGATTTCACATCGTTGATGGCGGACGCCAGCTTCTCGCCTTGCGCCCGCGTTGCCGCGAGTTCGGCGCGCAACGCCGCGACGGTTTTTTCCAGGGCCTCGGTGCGCGCGGCAGCCGCGGGATCGGGTACCGGCTTGCCGACCTTTGGCTCCAGTCCGGCGACACGGGCGGAGAGACCGTCGATGGCGGCACTGAGCTGTGGGGCGGGCGGCGCGGACGCGGGTTGAATCGCAGGCCAGCCGAGCAACCAGCCGACGCCGATCACCAGCGCAGCCGCGACCGCGCCGGAGACCGGCGCGACGATCCAGGGCGAGACCGGCCGGGAGGCCGGCTCTGCTGCAACCGGAGACTCGTCAACTGCAGCTTTGGCGCCCTCGGGCGCGGGCTCAGCCACGGGCTCGGGCTCGGGCGGCGCCTCGCCAGAGCTCTTCATCTCGCTCGACACTTCGGTCGCGTCGAGATCGATGGTCGGTGGCTCGCGCTTCGGCCGGCCCGAATCGGGCAGCGATCCAGTGTCTTCGGGCCTGTCATCGACGATCACAGCGGTTCCCTCTGGTGGTTAGGTGCCGGAACTTAGCAGAATCGGGACGTCTTAGAGCATGATCCGGCAGTGGCGGCACCGGTTTTCCGATAAGACCATGCTCAGACTTAAAGATTAGGGCTCGGCCGCGGTTGCAATGCCCGGCCGAGCGCCTCGAACAGGGCATTTTCATCCGGCGAAGCCGCCGCCGTGACCTGGGTCGCGCCGGCATCCCGCAAGACCGCGGCGACGGCCGCCGAAATGCAGCATTGCGGCAGCGCCAGTGCCGAGATTTCGACGCCCCGGAGCGGGCCGCCTCCAGAAATGCACGTGCGCTGCGCCGTGAGTAATGCAGCACGGCCTCAATCTCCTGCGCCACGAAGGCGTCACATATTTCCGCGGCAGGCTGGGCGCGGGCACCATCCGGTAGGTGGTGTGCGTCACAACCGTAAAACCCTTTTCACCGAGTTCGCCGGCGAGATCGCGTGCGAGATCGGCGCCCGCGAGGTACAATAGTGGGCTGGCTTTCTTCAGTTGCTTCGACTTCGCACGTGCCAGCACCAGATCGCGCAACGCGCCGGCGTCGCCCTTTGACGCGATCACCTCGCCAAACCCGGCATCGCGCGCTGCGGCTGCGGTGTTTTCTCCGACCGCGAACAGGGGCAGTTTGAGGAACCGGCTGTCGGCCAAATGTGACGCGATGGCACGCAGTGCGTTGGCGCTGGTGACGATGACCGCGCCATAGACCGCTTCCGCATCGTCCTGGAACGGCACCGGCTCGAACCGCAGCATCGGCGCGCACAGGACATCGAACCCCCGCGCGCGCAGCGCCTGGCCGTCGTCTCATCATCCGGATGCGGGCGCGTGACGAGAACGGCCATATTTCAGATCTCCGCCAAAACGATTTCGGCCCACTCAAGCGATTGCACGCCGTCACCTCGTAATGCTACCCGGTTACGGAAGCGTTGCGATAGCGCAAGGGTTCAAATAAGGGATCAAGTTGGACAACGACACGCCGATGCTGGTGCTGGGTATCGAAACCACCTGCGATGAAACCGCAGCAGCCGTGGTCGAGCGCCAGCGCGACGGCAGCGGCAAGATTCTGTCCAATATCGTGCGCTCGCAGACCACAGAACACGCCCGTTTCGGCGGCGTGGTGCCGGAGATCGCGGCGCGCGCCCATGTCGACCTGCTCGATGGCATCGTCGGGCAAGCGATGAAGGACGCGAATGTCGGTTTCGCGCAACTCTCGGCGGTGGCGGCCGCCGCCGGCCTCGGCCTGATTGGCGGCGTGATCGTCGGCCTCACCACGGCGAAGGCGATTGCGATGGTGCACGATACGCCGCTGATCGCGGTCAATCATCTCGAGGCCCACGCGCTGACGCCGCGACTGACCTGCGCGCTCGCCTTTCCTATTGCCTGTTCCTTGCGTCGGGCGGGCACACCCAGATCGTGGCCGTGGTCGGCGTCGGCAAATATGTCCGGCTTGGCACCACCGTCGACGACGCGATGGGCGAGGCTTTTGACAAGGTGGCAAAGATGCTGTCGCTGCCTTACCCCGGCGGGCCGGAGGTCGAACGCGCCGCGGTGCGCGGCGATGCCAAGCGGTTCGCCTTTCCGCGGCCGATGCTCGGCCGGCCGGATGCGAATTTCTCGCTGTCGGGATTGAAGACGGCGGTTCGCAACGAGGCCAGCCGCATGACGCCGCTGGAACCGCAGGACGTCAGCGATCTCTGCGCCGGCTTCCAGGCCGCCGTGCTGGAATCGACGGCGGACCGGCTGAGCGTGGGCCTGCGGCTGTTCCACGAGCAGTTCGGCCCGCCGCGCGCGCTGGTCGCCGCGGGCGGCGTTGCGGCCAATCACGCCATCCGCGGCGCGTTGCAGGACGTCGCCGCGAAAGCGCAGACCACGCTGATCATTCCGCCGCCGGCGCTGTGCACCGACAATGGCGCGATGATCGCCTGGGCCGGCGCGGAGCGGATGGCGCTCGGGCTGACCGATACGATGGATGCGCCGCCCCGTGCGCGCTGGCTGCTTGACGCCAACGCAACCGCGCCGGCCGGCTTCGCCAACACTCGCGCGGGATTCTGACATGGCGTCCTTTAATTCGGTCGCGGTGATCGGCGCCGGCTCATGGGGGACGGCGCTTGCCGGCGCCGCCGCACGCGCCGGCCGCGATGTGACGCTTTACGCACGCAACGCCGAAACTGTCGCGCAAATGAAATCGACGCGCATCAATCCGCGATTGCCTGGCGTACCCGTTGACAATCGCATCGAAATCACCGGCGACATGATCGCCGCCGCGAGCGCCGACATCGTCCTGATGGCTACGCCCGCGCAGCATCTGCGCGAAACCATGTTGGCGCTGGCTCCCCACCTGAAGAAAGCGACGCCCGTCATCGCCACCGCCAAGGGCATCGAGCGCGGCACGCACAAATTCATGACTGAAGTGATCACAGAAGCTGCGCCTGATGCGACGCCCGCGATCCTGTCGGGACCGAGTTTCGCCGACGACGTGGCGCGCGGGCTGCCGACCGCGGTCACGCTAGCGGCGAAGGATGAGAAGCTGGCGGCAGCATTGGTGCAGGCGTTGGGCTCGTCGACATTCCGGCCCTATCACACGTCAGATATCCGTGGCGTCGAGATCGGCGGCGCCGCGAAGAATGTGCTGGCAATTGCCGCCGGCATCGTCGAGGGACGAAAGCTCGGCGCATCGGCGTTGGCTGCGCTCACCACACGCGGCTTCAGCGAGTTGGCAAGGCTTGGGCGGGCCTGCGGCGCGCAGCAGAGACTCTGGTGGGCCTCTCCGGCCTCGGCGACCTGGTCCTGAGCTGTTCCAGCCTGCAATCGCGCAACTTTGCGCTTGGCATTGCGCTGGGGCGCGGGGAGCAGCCGAACCGCGACAAGCTCGCCGAAGGCGAGTTCACCGCGCCTGTTCTGATCGAACTGGCGGCTTCGCAGAACGTCGATATGCCGGTATCAACTGCAGTCGCGGCGATCCTGAGCGGCAAGGTGACGATCGACGCCGCGATCGAGGGCCTGCTGACGCGGCCGTTCAAGGCGGAGGAATGATTTCTTCCGGTCATGCCCGCGCTAGAGCGCGGAGCGCGTCTTCAATACCTTCTTGTCGCGGGCATCCACGTCTTAGATAATGGCGAAGGAGAACGTGGATGGCCGGGTCAAGCCCGGCCATGACGAACAGATGGCGGGCGTCATGAATTACTGGCTGGTGAAATCCGAACCCTCAACCTGGTCGTGGGACCAGCAGGTTGCCAAGGGCGCAAAGGGCGAAGCCTGGACCGGCGTGCGCAATTTCACCGCCCGGCAGAACCTCGTGAACATGAAGAAGGGCGACAAGGCCTTTTTCTATCATTCCAACGAGGGCAAGGAGATCGTCGGCATCGCGGAGGTCATCAAGGAAGCCTATCCCGATCCGACGGACAAGACCGGCAAATTCATCTGCGTCGACATCAAGGCTGACAAGCCGTTGAAGACACCGGTGACGATGGCCGCGATCAAGGCCGACAAAAAACTCGCCGATATGGCGCTGGTGAAATATTCGCGGCTGTCGGTGCAGCCGGTGACAGCGGAAGAGTGGAAGATGGTCTGCAAGATGGGCGGGCTGTAGCCACGTCGTTGCGTAGGGTGGGCAAAGCGAAGCGTGCCCACCATCTATCTACTCGCGATGTTCTGAATGGTGGGCACGCTGCGCTTTGCCCACCCTACGGCTTCGGCGTTACACCGCCGCTGCCGCGGTCACCACCTGCGCCAGCAGCGCCTCGCGCTTCGCCTGCGTCCGATAACCCTTCATCGTCGCGGCAAAGCGCTCCAGGATGCCGTCCTCGAACGCGGTGACGATGGTGTCGTGCACATAGCTCTTGCGGCAGATCGCGGGCGTGTTCGATAGCTCATCCGCTGCGGCGCGCACGGCGCCCAGCACCTGCTTCTTGCGGCCGCGCTCACTTGCTGCGGGCGTAATCCGCGACAGCGACTCCAGCACCACGGCCGACGCCATCAGGGTGCGGAAATCCTTCAGCGAAATCTTGATGCCGGCGATCTCGCGCAGGAACGTGTTCACCGTGGTGGTCGAGACGGTGCGAACGGTGCCGGAATTGTCGCGGTACTGGAACATGCGCTTGCCCGGCACGGTGCGCAGGATGCCGATGGCGCGCACCAGTTTTGCGGCGTCGCATTCCTTGCGCACGGCCTTGCCGCCCTTGGCCTTGAAGGTCAGGACGAGGCTGTCGTCTTCCAGCATGACGTTGGACTTCAGCAGCGTGGTGGCGCCGCGGGTGCCGTTGAGGCGGGCATAGGATTCATTGCCCGGCCGGATCGCGGTGCGGGCAATCAGCTCAATGACCGCCGAGAGCGCGAACTCCCGCGTCGGCTCGTCACCGGACAGATGCGCCGAGACGTTGCGGCGGATTTTGGCAAGGCCGCCACCAGCCGCGCCAGGCGATGCGCCTTGCGCTGCTCGCGAACCTTTTCCCAATCGACATGGTAGCGGTACTGTAGCCGCCCGGCCGCGTCGATGCCGACGGCCTGCAGATGCGAGTTCGGATCGACCGAATAGCGCACATCGCGATAGGCCGGCGGCACTGCCATCGAATGCAGACGGCGGATGGTGCCGGCGTGACGGATCTGGGTGCCGTTGGCGCGAACGAATGAATAAACTTTTCCGCGCTTGATGCGGCGGATGGTCAGGCCGGTCTGGTCGCCGAGCTTGAGGCCGAGTTCCTGTGCCAGTTCTTCGACGGAGGTCTTGGCGACGATGTGCGGCTTTGCCGCGGACAGCCTGAGCGGCGCCTTGGCCGGTTCCTTCGGCAGTTGCCCGAGCGCCTCGGCCAATGCAACGGCGGGATCGGCGGAAACGGGCCGCGTAGCCTCGAAACTCTGCTGATCCATCATGACCGTTATCGCCTTGCTCCACCTGTCTGCCGGCAATGCCAGTTGTTATGGCTTGGTTCCGGAGGGCCGTCCGGCCCCGGGGAGGCCATTTAGGGGGTAATGAACCGCTTTGCGAGTCCCGATTCCGTCATTTCAGGTATTAAAATACCTGTCATGGGAGCCATTCGGCGATAACGTTGATTTTGCCTCGGCCGGATCGCGAAAAAGATCCGAAAAATGACGGCGGTTTGATCGACGACAAGGCGGCAAGCCGGGCGTCGCGACCAAGGTCGCAGACGTTTGCGCCTTGTCCGGGCATCGTCCCGCGACGCATAATCGTTGCAACAATCAGGATGGTTTGCGGCCATCAGCGTGTGCGGCGCCGCAACGAGTGGGAGGGTCAAGATGTCCGAGAAAATTTACGACGTGTCCGCGGATTGGGCCAAGCGCGCCTGGGTCGATGACGCCAGTTACCGCGAGATGTATGCCCGCTCGGTCAGCGATCCCAACGGATTCTGGGCCGAACAGGCCAAGCGCATCGACTGGATGAAGCCCTTCCACAAGGTCGAGAACGTCTCCTTCGCCCCCGGCAACATCTCGATCAAATGGTTCGAGGACGGCGTCCTGAACGTCGCCTGGAACTGCATCGACCGGCATCTCGACAAGCGCGGCGACCAGACCGCGATCATCTGGGAGGGCGACGATCCCTCGCAGTCGAAGCACATCACCTATCGTCAGCTGCACGACGAAGTCTGCAAGATGGCGAACATCTTGCGCACCAGGAACGTCAAGAAGGGTGACCGCGTCACCATCTATCTGCCGATGATCCCGGAAGCGGCCTATGCGATGCTGGCCTGCGCGCGGATCGGCGCCATTCATTCCGTGGTGTTCGCCGGCTTCTCGCCCGACAGCCTGGCGCAGCGCATCACCGACTGCCAGTCCAAGGTCATCATCACCGCCGACGAGGGGCTGCGCGGCGGCAAGAAGGTGCCGCTGAAAGCCAATGTCGATGCGGCGATCGAAAAGGCCGGCGGCGTCGACTGGGTGATCGTGGTCAAGCGCACCGGGGCTGCCGTCGACATGAATCCTTCGCGCGATTTCTGGTACCACGACGCCGCCAAAGTGGTGACCACCGAATGCCCGGCCGAGCATATGCACGCGGAAGATCCGCTGTTCATTCTCTACACGTCGGGTTCGACCGGCCAGCCCAAGGGCGTGCTGCACACCTCCGGCGGCTATCTCGTCTACGCGGCGATGACGCACCAATACGTGTTCGACTATCACGACGGCGACATTTACTGGTGCACGGCCGACGTCGGCTGGGTCACCGGCCACAGCTACATCGTCTACGGGCCGCTCGCCAACGGCGCCACCACGCTGATGTTCGAAGGCGTCCCGAACTATCCGGACAACTCGCGCTTCTGGAACGTCATCGACAAGCACAACGTCAACATCTTCTACACCGCACCGACCGCGATCCGCGCGCTGATGCAGAGCGGCGACGAGCCAGTGAAGAAGACCTCGCGCAAGAGCCTGCGTCTGCTCGGTACGGTCGGCGAGCCGATCAATCCGGAAGCCTGGGAATGGTACTATCGCGTGGTCGGCGACAGCCGCTGCCCGATCGTCGATACCTGGTGGCAGACCGAAACCGGCGGCATTTTGATCACGCCGTTGCCCGGCGCAACCAAACTCAAGCCGGGTTCGGCGACGCGGCCGTTCTTCGGCGTGGTGCCTGAAATCGTCGATGCCGACGGCAAGGTGCTGGAAAGGCGAATGCACAGGCAACCTCTGCCTCGCCAAATCCTGGCCGGGGATGATGCGCACGGTCTATGGCGACCACGCCCGTTTCGAGCAGACCTATTTCTCGACTTACAAAGGCAAGTACTTCACCGGCGACGGCTGCCGCCGGGATGCCGACGGTTATTACTGGATTACCGGCCGCGTCGACGACGTCATCAACGTGTCAGGCCATCGCATGGGCACGGCCGAGGTCGAAAGCTCGCTGGTCGCGCATGCCAAGGTGTCGGAAGCGGCCGTGGTCGGCTATCCCCACGACATCAAGGGCCAGGGCATCTATGCCTATGTGACCCTGATGGCTGGCACCGAACCGACCGAGGAGTTGCGGAAAGAGCTGGTCGCCTGGGTGCGCAAGGACATCGGCCCGATCGCCTCGCCCGACCAGATCCAGTTCGCACCGGGACTGCCAAAAACCCGCTCCGGCAAGATCATGCGGCGCATCCTGCGCAAGATCGCCGAGGACGAGCCGTCCAGCCTGGGCGACACCTCGACGCTGGCCGATCCCGCCGTGGTCGATGATCTCGTGAAGAACCGGCAGAACAAGAAGGGCGCGCCGGCGTAAGGCTGGCGCCGGAGCAAGCCTCTCGCCGCAGCGGGGAGCCCGGCAATCCGGACCGCAAATCCAGGATGCAATCCCGGACGTGGCGGCAATGTCTGTCGCGCTCACGCGGTTGTCAGTGGCGAGCCCGCCTTGGCGGGCTTTTCGCTGCCATGTGTTGTTTTCACGTCATTTACTTTATTTCGAACATTTTCTTTGTTCCCCCGTCGAAACGGTTTTGAGGGCCGGCGTCGAAACCCGCCGGTCAATTCGCGCGACTAAACTAAAAAAGCGCGGGCGAGACAGCGGGCCGCCAAGGCCTCAAGCGCTAAGGCTTCAAAGGACATTTGAGGGCCCTGAACGGGGCGGGCAGAGTGGAGCTGGGAATGTCGATGAGGATTGCGGTGGCGTTGGCCGCCACCATCGGTACGGGCATCGTTATGTCGTCGGCGGCGCAGGCGCGGCCGGAACTGGTCGGCATCAGCGGCGATTACGCGCCGGGCACGATCGTGGTGAAGACCGGCGAGCGACGACTCTATCTCATTCTCGAATCCGGCCGCGCCATGCGCTATCCGGTCGGGGTCGGCAAGGCCGGCAAGCAGTGGTCCGGCACCACGAAGATCGACGGCAAGTATCTCAATCCGGCCTGGTCGCCGCCGAGCGAAGTCAGGCGCGACAAGCCTGGTATGCCCGACGTCATTCCCGGCGGCTCGCCACGCAACCCGATGGGCGTCGCGGCGATGACGCTGGCCGGCGGCGAGTATGCCATTCACGGCACCAATGTGCCGGGCTCGGTCGGCGGCTTCGTGTCCTATGGTTGTATCCGGATGCTCAACGACGACATCTCGGATCTCTATCAACGCGTACCGATCGGAACGACCGTGACCGTCACGCGCTGATCGACGGACTAGATTGAATGTGAAACGCCGCGCGATTGCGCGGCTTTTTATTTGGGCAGCGTTTGGCCCGCGTTCGCACACCATCCGTTGCGATGGCCGCCGCCGTAGTTGCGGGCATGACCAGCAGCGAGCATCGCCGTCGAAACATTTCCCGTGCGCCCGGTTACAACGTCGGCGACGACGCGGCCGGCATATTTGTCCGGCCCGATATTGAAGATACGGACATCGCCTTCGCCAAGCAATGCGCGCAACGCGCCCGTAGCTGCCTCGGCCATCTGCAGCTCCTGCGGGCACGATGCCTTCAACTCGGGCGCGTCGATGCCGCGCAGGCGTATGCGCGTTGTCGGATCGAGGCCCGGCGACAGGTGAACCCGCGCCTCAAAGGTGTCGCCATCGATGGTGCGGATGACATCGACGGCGTGACGCGTGTCCGGACTTCCGGCGCGCTTCCAGATGGTCTCGGCATCGCGCGCCGCCTGACTGTCGAGGAATGCGACCAAGGCCAGCGCACCCAGTCCCGCACCGGCAGCATCGTTCCCGCCGCCACGCCGAGGACGAATAGCCACGGCAGGGCCGCCGACAACCAGCGGCGCAAGCGACCCCGGCGCTGGGGCCGATATGCATTTATTCTCTCGTATCGGGGCATATTCCCCGACTAAGGGCTGAGTCGGGGAATCGGGCAATAGCCCATTGCTATCCCTTGGGCGTCAAAAGTCCGACGCGATCCCCTTGCGCTCCCAATCGCCATATCGGGTCGGTTCCGGACCTTTCGGGCCCTGAAACTCCTTCTGATGCGGCGTGGCGCTGGCCTCGGCGGCCCTGCGGCGGGCTTCGGCCTCGGCGAGCGCGCGCTCGGCGGCGGGCGTCAGCTTCTTGCGTTCCGCGGTTTGCGCGGGAGATGAGGGACTATCGGTCATCGCAATTCTCCCATAGCACAGGGATGGGCGCACAGATGACATCACAATCGTGAAATTGTCTGTGGCGATTCTTACATTTGGCATATTCGCATGCCAAACGGGCTTTCATTCCAATGGCATGAGCCAGAACCTTTCCGCTTTCCGAGACATTGCTGATTCATGCCACCTTCCAGATTCGCAGTACCTTCCGAAGTGCCCGGTCTCGCGGCGCGACGGATCGCGGCTGATATTCTCGACGGCGTGCTGCACAAGCATCGCACGCTCGACGATCAGCTCGACGGCGCCGGCGCGCATCCCGGCCTGAAGACGCTGGCCGATCGCGACCGCGCGCTGATGCGGCGGCTGGTGGCGACGATTCTGCGGCGACTCGGCACGCTCGGCCATTTGCTGTCGCGCCTGCTCGATCGCGGCGTCCCGACGGACGCGCCGCGCGCGCAAGCGCGCTGCTGATCGGCGCCGCGCAGATTCTCTGGATGGATGTTCCCGATCATGCCGCCGTCGATCTCTCGGTGCGGCTGGTGCAATCTGACCGCCGCGCCGCGAAATATGCCGGCCTCGTCAACGCGGTGCTGCGCCGTTGCGCCCGTGAGGGGCAACCGCTGATCGACGAAGTCAAATCGCAGAACCTGGATATTCCGCCGTGGCTGTTGGCGCGCTGGATCGGCGCGTATGGCGAGACCACGGCGCGCGAGATGGCGCTCGCCATCGGCTATGAACCGTCGCTCGACATCACCGTGAAATCAGACGCGGCGCAATGGGCGAGCCGCCTGCACGGCGAAACCTTGCCGACCGGCACCGTGCGCACCTTGCTGCAGGGTTCGGTGACCATGCTGCCCGGTTTCACCGAGGGGCATTGGTGGGTGCAGGACGCCGCCGCCGCGCTGCCGGTGCGATTGTTCGGCGACGTCGGCGGCAAGACCATAGCCGACCTCTGCGCCGCGCCCGGCGGCAAAACCGCACAGCTGGCGCAAGCCGGCGCGCGCGTGACCGCGGTCGACCGCTCACCGGCGCGCATGGCGCGGCTGCGCGACAATCTGGCGCGGCTTTCGCTGCAGGCCGACGATGTGGTGACCGACGCCGCCGAATGGCCCGGTCACGGAAATGGAGGCTTCGACGGCGTGCTGGTGGACGCGCCCTGCACCTCCACCGGCACCATAAGGCGTCACCCCGACGTGGCCTGGCTGCGACAGGAAGCTGATATTGCCGCACTGACAGCGTTGCAGAAGCGGTTGCTGCAACGGGCGGTCGCGCTGCTGAAGCCCGGCGGAACGCTGGTCTATTGCACCTGTTCGCTGGAGCCGGAGGAGGGCGAACAGGCCATAGCGTCCCTGTTGGCCACCGAATCCGGCATGCGCCGCGTGCCGGTCGAAGCCGACGAAGTCGCCGGCCTCAGCGAAATCGTGACTGCAAACGGCGATTTACGGACCCTGCCCTGCCATTTGCCCCACGCCGACCCCCGGCTCGGCGGGCTGGATGGATTTTACGCCGCGCGGCTGGTTAAATCCTGATTTTAAACTGGAATTCGCCGACCCGGAGGTGATTCGCCGGTTTTCAAGATGGTGTCATCCCGGCGTTTCCGGATTAAAAGGGTTCGCCAGAATACCCCTCCTCCCTAAACAAGGCACGGCGTGTCGGTCGCTCAACGCAGACGCATCTCGACGCTTATCATGAGCCGCTCGGCGCGGACCGTGATCGCGCGCGCGACCGGGGCGACGGTGGCGGTGTCGCGGCTGTGGCCCGGCCGCGCCGACCGGCTGATCATCGCGCCGCATGATCTGCGCACCGCCGACGCCACCCGCGCCGCCGAGATCTATGCCGGCCGCTTCGTGTTCGCCGGCAAGATCGTGACCTGCCATGGCCGCTCGATCTTCGATCTCGAGCCGCCGTCGGAAGATTGGGAAGTCGCCCTGCTCGGCTTTGGCTGGCTGCGCCACCTGCGCGCCGCTGACACCGCGCTGACCCGCGCCAATGCCCGCTCGCTGGTCGACGACTGGATCTCGAATCCGGCGCGCAAGCGGCCGCTCGAACGCCGCCCCGACGTGCTGGCACGCCGCGTGATCTCGCTGCTGTCGCAGGCGCCGCTGGTGCTCGGCGACACCGACGGAAAATTCTATCGCAAGTATCTGCGCGGGCTGACCCGCGAGATTCGCTATCTGCGCTATGCGATGCTCGACATCGCCGACGGCGTGCCGCGGCTACAGGTCCTGATGGCGCTTTGCTACGCCTCGCTGTGCCTGGCCAATCAGGCGCGGCACATCCGTTCCGCCACGCGACGGCTTTCCGACGAATTGCAGCGGCAGATCATGCCGGACGGCGGGCACATCTCGCGCAATCCCGGCGCGCTGGTCGAACTGCTCAGCGACCTGCTGCCGCTGCGGCAGACATTTGCGGCGCGCAACATCGCGCCGCCGCCCGCGCTGTTGAATGCGATCGACCGCATGATGCCGATGCTGCGCTTCTTCCGTCACGGCGACGGCAGTTTTGCGCTGTTCAACGGCATGAGCAACGCGCCTTCGGATCTGGTGGCGACGCTGCTCGCCTATGACGATACCCACGGCGTGCCGATGTCGAACATGCCGCATACCGGCTTCCAGCGTCTCGACGCCGGCACCACGACCGTCATCATGGACAGCGGGCCGCCGCCGCCGCCGAATGTCAGCCAGGAAGCGCATGCCGGTTGCCTCTCATTCGAATTGTCTTCCGGACCGAGCCGGATCGTCGTCAATTGCGGCATGCCCTCGACCGGCCGCGACAACTGGCGCAGCTTTGCGCGCAGCACCGCGGCGCATTCGACCCTGACCTATCACGACACGTCATCGTGCCAGTTCATCGAATTGTCGGCGATGAAGCGCCTGCTGCAGGGCGCGCCCGTCGTCAGCGGCCCGGCCAATGTGGAAAGCTACCGCGAGGCGATGGCCGACGGCGATCTCCTGACCACGTCGCATGACGGCTACCTCGCGCGGTTCGGCGTCCTGCACCGCAGGGTGTTGATGATCTCCCAGGACGGCGGCAGGCTTGACGGCGAGGACACCATTTCACCGGCGCCGGGGGCGCGCATCAAGGGCGCCGAAACCGATTTTGCCCTGCGCTTTCATCTGCATCCCGCGGTGAAGGCAAGCCGCCTCAGCGACGCGCGCGGCGTCATGCTGGTATTGCCCAGCCGCGACGTCTGGACCTTCGAGGCGCTCGACGACAAGGTCGACCTTGAGGACAGCGTGTTTCTGGCCGGCAATGACGGCCCCCGCCGCACCGTCCAGATCGTGATCCGCCAGAATTCCCGCCACGCCTCCTCGGTCCGCTGGAGCTTTGTTCGCTCGAGCACGTCGGCCGGAGCCACCAGCGCCCGGCGCAATGCGCGCCGCGAGCCGGAACTGCCGCTCTAGCGGATTACACATCGCTAGTTCGTCATGCCCGGGGCTTGACCCGGGCATCCACGTCTTGGCCCTTATGGAGCAGAAAGACGTGGATGGCCGGGACAAGCCCGGCCATGACGTTCCTCTTGAATTTCGGGGGGCATCCGTGCCCACGGCGGTTTCATGTCATGCAAAACCGTGCTACCCGGCGCCTTTCCACGCAGGATCTCCCTATGACCGACCATCCGCGCCGTGTAACCCGCGCTCTATTGTCCGTTTCCGACAAGACCGGCCTGATCGAATTTGCCAAGGCGCTCGCTGGACATGGCGTCGAGCTCGTCTCCACGGGCGGCACCGCCAAGGCGATCGCGGCGGCCGGACTACAGGTTAGGGACGTCTCGGAGCTGACGGGCTTCCCCGAAATGATGGACGGCCGGGTCAAGACGCTGCATCCCAAGGTGCATGGTGGCCTGCTCGCGATCCGCGACAACAAGGAACATACTGAGGCGATGAAAGCGCACGGCATCGCGCCGATCGACCTGCTCGTCGTCAACCTCTACCCGTTCGAGGAAACCGTCGACAAAGGCGCCGGTTACGAGGACTGCATCGAGAATATCGATATCGGCGGTCCCGCGATGATCCGGGCGGCAGCCAAAAATCACGATGACGTCGCCGTCGTCGTCGAGGCGCAGGACTATCAGGCCGTGCTCGACGAACTTGCCGCCAACAAGGGCGCCACGACGCTGTCGCTGCGCCGCCGCCTCGCAGCCAAGGCCTACGCCCGCACCGCCGCATACGACGCCGCGATCTCGAACTGGTTCGCCCTTCAGCTCAAGAATGACGCGCCGGATTTCCGCGCCTTCGGCGGCCGGCTGATCCAGTCACTGCGCTATGGCGAGAACCCGCACCAGACCGCCGCGTTCTATCGCACGCCTGACAAGCGGCCGGGCGTCGCCACGGTGCGGCAGTTGCAGGGCAGAGAGCTGTCCTACAACAACATCAACGATACCGATGCCGCCTATGAATGCATCGCCGAGTTCGACCCGGCGCGCACCGCAGCTTGCGTCATCGTCAAGCACGCCAACCCCTGCGGCGTCGCCGAGGGACCCGATCTGGTCACCGCCTATCGCAAGGCGTTCGCCTGCGATACGCAGTCGCCCTATGGCGGCATCATCGCCGTCAATCGGACGCTCGACGCCGAAGCCGCGCGCGTCATCACGGAAATCCTGACCGAAGTCATCATTGCGCCCGACGCGACGGAAGAAGCCATCGCGATCGTCGCGAAGCGGAAGAACCTCCGGCTTCTCCTTGCAGGCAGCCTGCCCGATCCCCGCGCGCCGGGCCTCACCGCAAAGACCGTCGCCGGCGGTCTCTTGGTGCAGAGCCGTGACAACGCTGTCGTCGACGACATCACACTGAAGACGATGACCAAGCGCGCGCCGACCGACGCCGAGCTGCGCGATCTCAAATTCGCGTTCCGCGTCGCCAAGCACGTCAAGTCGAACACCATCATCTATGCCAAGGATCTCGCCACCGTCGGCATCGGCGCCGGCCAGATGAGCCGGGTCGATTCCGCGCGCATCGCCGCCCGCAAGGCCCAGGATGCCGCCGCTGACGCGAAGCTCGCCGAACCGCTGACCAAGGGCTCCGTCGTCGCATCAGACGCCTTCTTCCCGTTCGCCGACGGCATGCTGGCCTGCATCGAAGCCGGCGCCACCGCCGTCATCCAGCCCGGCGGCTCGATCCGCGACGAAGAAGTCATCAAGGCCGCCGACGACCACGGCATCGCCATGGTGTTCACTGGCGTGCGGCATTTCAGACATTGAGCCACGAAGACACTCGCCGTCATTCCGGGGCGCGCAGCGCGAGCCCCGGAGTGACAGCCGCAAGATGTTGTGCGTGCCTGTAGGGCAAATCACCCAGAAGCCGGTCCAGCCCTTCGCGCAAAAATATTCCGCTTAACTTCTCGGCCAAATCACTTGCATAACTCCACCCGTCTCACGGCAGATGAGGGGCGTTGGCCATCGTCACGAACGTGCGGTGAGATGCGATGGACGCGAGAGCTGCGACTGACGTGTGTGGCTCAAGCGTACGGCGAAGTCGTGTGGTTCGGGCGCCGCGGTGCTGGCGCTAAGTCCGGGAGAGGCGACGCTTCTCTCGTGGCGACGGAGGCAAAAGAGCCGTTCTCCGGGAAGAGCACGAAGTAAGCCGTAAAGCCATTGCGCAGGGAAGGCCGGAATGCTCCCGCTGCCCTGTATGCTCGTGTGCAGTTTTGTTTGCGCAAATCGCACGCGAGACCGCGGGTGCAGCAAGCACCCGATCTTCCCTGCGCCCTCTAATCTCGAAGAGGGCAAACGAAGATGCAAAGCTCGGGCGCAATGCGCTGCGAGATCACGAACGCGCACTCAGTCGTCATCGCTCGGCTTGACCGGGCGACCCAGCATTCCAGAGATAGCAGTGATTGAACCGATAAGCTGCGGCGTACTGGATGCCCCGCATGCGCGTGGGATGACGAGCTCACCCAATCGTTCGCCGTCACTCCCTCACCCGCGCCAGCAGCGCCAGGCCGGCAGCAAAGAACACCACCAGCAGCGCCATGCCGGCCTTCTGGCTCGCGGTCACGTGGGTGATCGCGCCTATCAGGAGCGGGCCGATGAACGACGTGACCTTTCCGGTCAGCGCGAACAATCCGAAATATTGCGCGATGCGATCCTTTGGCGCGAGGCGTATCAGCAGCGTGCGCGACGCCGCCTGCAGCGGACCGCCGGCGGCGCCGATCAGGCATCCGAGCACGAGATAGGCGCGCTCGGCGGCGCCGGAGAACAGCGCGCCGCCTGGCGCCGGCGGCGCGACCTTCACGAACAGAATCGAATCCTTGTCGACCAGCAGAATCGTTCCCAGCGCCAGCAGCAGGATCAGCAGGCTGCCGGCGATGACGCGCTTGGGTCCGAGCTTGTCGTCGAGCCTGCCGCCGAGCCACGCCCCGAAGGTGCCGGCGATGGCCAGCAGAATTCCAAAAGTCCCGATCTGGATCGTATGCCAGCCGAAAGTGCCGGCGGCGTAGATGCCCCCGAACGTAAACAGCGACACCAGCCCGTCGGTATAGATCATGTTGGCGAGCAGGAATGTCGCCACCGATTTTTGGCGAGGCAATTCGCCGAGCGTTCGCTTCAGCCCGCTCAATCCTTCACGTATCGCCTCGCGGATCTGGCGCTTGGCTGGGTAATCCGGCGTCAGCAGAAACATCGGCAACACGAAGATGATGAACCAGATGCCCGTCAGCGGACCGGTGATGCGGTCGCCCTGGTGGCTGACTGGATCGAGACCGAACAGCGGCGCCAGGCCGAAAAGTGTACGCCCGGTGTCGGGGTTAGCCGCCAGAAAGCCGAGCACCAGGATGAGGCTGAGGATGCCGCCGATATAGCCGGTGGCCCATCCGGTGCCGGACAACCGCCCGATTCGATCCGGCGGCACCAGCGTCGGCATCATCGCGTTGTTGAAGACGGTGGCGAATTCGACGCCGACGCTCGCGATTGCATAGGCAAGCAACAGCGGCGCGATGACGCTGGGGTCACCGGGCTTTCCGAACCACATCAGCGAGGCGCCGATCACCAGCAGCGAGCCGAAGCCGGCGATCCACGGCTTGCGGCGGCCGCTGGCGTCCGCAATCGCACCCAATACCGGCGACAGCAGCGCGATCAGCAGGCCGGCGGCGGCGGTGGCAAATCCCCACAACGCCTGCCCCCGCTCCGGATCCGGCGCGACGAAGCTCGCGAAATAGGGCGCAAATACAAACGTGGTGATCAGCGTGAAATAAGGCTGCGCGGCCCAATCGAAGAAGATCCAGCTGACGACGGCGGCGCGGCGCGGATATTCCCGCGGTATTTCGGCGCCGGCTGCCTCGGAAGCGATCACCGTCATGTGAGGAATTTCCTTCAAAAGTGTATCGAGGCGTTTTGCCCCGTTGAATCCGAACCCATATAGCATGCGTCACCGGCGCTGGGGGCTGTTGCCAGGCGTCACACAGGCTCCAACTGCGGCGGTTTTTCGATGGCGGTCTTTTCAATCCGGTGGCGCCGAGTAGCTGCCACATTCGTACTTGTGTTTGCCTATGGGGCGACAGCCTTTGCGCAGGAACGCCGCTCCTACTCGCCCCCGATCTCTCCACCATTCGCGCCATCGCGGCCGAGCATGGCATGGTGGTGGCGCAGGAAAGGCTCTCCGCACAAGTCGGCGCCGACATCCTGAGACAAGGCGGCAACGCGGTCGATGCCGCAGTCGCCACCGGCTTTGCGCTTGCCGTCACCTACCCGCGCGCCGGAAACATCGGCGGCGGTGGCTTCATGGTGATTCATTCGGCCGGGCGCAACGAAGATGTCGCCATCGATTATCGCGAGACCGCGCCGGCTGCGATCACGCGCGATATTTTTCTTGGGCCGGACGGCAAGCCAGATACCGACAAGTCGCGCAATTCCGCACTTGGTATCGGCGTGCCCGGCACGGTAGCGGGGCTGGCAGTGGCGCTGGAGAAATACGGCTCCGGCCGTTTCACACTCGCGCAAATCCTGAAACCTTCCATCGAATTGGCGCGCGACGGTTTTGTGGTCGCCGACGACATGGCCGACACGCTGTCGGATATGTACCGCCGCACGGCACGCTGGCCGAATTCGGCGAAGGCGCTCTCCCGCAGCGACGGCACGTCGCTGCGGGAGGGCGACCGGCTGATCCAGGCTGACCTCGCCGCAACGCTGTCTGCGATTGCCGAACAGGGACCGCGAGGATTTTATGAAGGGCCGGTCGCCGAACGGCTGGCAAAGGCCGTCCGCGATGCCGGCGGCCTCATGACGGTGGACGACCTCAAATCCTATTCTGCGGTGATCCGCAGCCCGGTGCGCGGCAATTACCGCGGCTACGACATCGTGTCGATGCCGCTGCCCTCCTCCGGCGGCACGGTGTTGCTGCAGTCGCTGAACATTCTTGAAGGATTTGCGATGGCAGACATGAAGCAGGGCTCCGCGCCTTCGCTGCACGTCATGATCGAAGCCATGAAGCGCGCCTACGCCGATCGCGCGCGCTATCTCGGCGATCCCGCCTTCGTCAACGCGCCCGTCAATGTGCTGATCACCAAGGAGTATGCGGCCCGGCAACGCGCCGGCATCGACCTTGCGCGTGCAACGCCGGCGGCCGATGTGCTGGCGGTGAGCCCGCGCGAGGGCAGCAACACCACGCATTATTCGGTCGTCGATTCCAGCGGCAACGCGGTCAGCAACACCTACACGCTGAACTTTCCCTATGGCGTCGGCCTGGTCGCCGAGGGTACCGGCGTGCTGCTCAACAATGAGCTCGACGATTTCACCGCGGCACCCGGCGCATCGAATGCGTTTGGCCTGGTCGGTTTCGAAGCCAACCTGCCCGGCCCCGGCAAGCGGCCGTTATCGTCGATGTCGCCGACCATTGTGCTGAAAGACGGCAAGCCCGTGCTGGTGACGGGTTCGCCGGGCGGCAGCCGCATCATATCGGCGGTGCTGCAGGTCGTGGTCGACGTGCTCGACTACAAGATGGATGTCGCCGCCGCCGTGGCGGCCCCCGGGTCCATCATCAATGGATGCCCGACGAAGTGCGCGTGGAACGCGGCTTTTCCGACGAGGCGTTGGCCGAGCTGAAAGCGAAAGGCCACAAGGTGATCGAGCCGCTCGGCCAGACCTCGGTCAATTCGATCGCCGTCACGCCGAACGGCCTGCTCGGCGCCCCCGATCCGCGCACAAGGGGAGCGGCAGCGGTGGGGCAATGAGGATTCCCTTGGATTGCCGATTTGCTTGATGCGGGCATAAGCTTAAGCCTTGCTCCGTCGTCCCCCTTGTGCGTCCTTAACTGGAGTCTCTCATCATGACATCCCTCAAAGGCAAGACGCTATTCGTATCCGGTGCCAGCCGGGGCATCGGACTGGCCATCGCACTGCGTGCCGCACGTGACGGCGCCAATGTCGCGATTGCGGCCAAGACCGCGGAGCCGCATCCGAAACTCAAGGGCACCATCTACTCCGCGGCGGAGGAAATCCGCGCCGCCGGCGGCAAGGCGCTGCCGGTGCTGTGCGACATCCGCGACGAGGCGCAGGTGATCGCGGCGATCGAGCAGACCGTCGCCGAATTCGGCGGTATCGATATCTGCGTCAACAACGCCAGCGCCATCAGCCTGACCAATTCGCAAGGAACCGACATGAAGCGGTTCGACCTGATGATGGGCATCAACACCCGCGGCACCTTCATGGTGTCGAAATATTGCATCCCGCACCTGAAGAAGGCGGCCAACCCGCACATATTGATGCTGTCACCGCCGCTCGACATGAAGGCAAAATGGTTCGAGCATTCCACCGCCTACACGATGGCGAAGTTCGGCATGAGCATGTGCGTGCTGGGGCTGTCAGGCGAACTGAAATCCGCCGGCGTCGCCGTCAACGCGCTGTGGCCGCGCACCACCATCGCCACCGCCGCGGTCGGCAACCTGCTCGGCGGCGAGGCCATGATGCGTGCCAGCCGCACGCCCGAGATCATGGGCGACGCTGCGCACGCCATTCTGACAAGACCATCGCGGGAATTCACCGGCCAGTTCTGCATCGACGACAAGGTGCTGTACGCCAGCGGCGTCAGGGATTTCGAGCCCTACCGTGTCGATCGCTCGGTGCCGTTGATGTCGGACTTCTTCGTTCCCGACGACGACGTGCCGCCACCCGGCGTCACTGTGCAGGCGCTGCCATCGGTGGGTGCCGCGCAGACGTCGCGTTAGAGGCTCGTGCCCCGGAACAACGATGCCGTCACCGCCCGACCACGTACGGCCCGCCCTTTTCCAGCGCGCGCGCATAGGCCGGACGGGCGTGAATGCGCTCGAGGAACGCTATCGCTTTGGGGTGGCCCTGCTCCAGCCCGCCGCGCGCTGCGGCGGCCTCCAGCGGAAAGCTCATCTGGATGTCGGCGCCGGTGAGCTCGCTGCCGGCGAACCATTCGCTCTTGCTGAGTTCGCTCTCCCAATAGTCCATGTGCTGCTTGAGCTGCGGATTGACCAGCGTGGTCAGCGCCGTGTTGGAAACCTTGCGCACCAGCGGTCGCAGCAGCGCCGGCGCGCGCTTCGGCATCAGCGTGAACAACAGCTTCAAGAGCAGCGGCGACATCGCCGAGCCCTCGGCATAGTGCAGCCAGTAGGTGTAGCGCAGCCGCTCCGGCGTGTTCGGCGGCGGGATCAGGCGGCCATTGCCATGGGTGCCGATGATGTATTCGCAGATCGCACCGGACTCGGCGATGGTGTTGCCGTTGTCGGTAATGACGGGCGATTTGCCGAGCGGGTGGATGGCGCGCAGCTCCTTTGGCGCCCGCATATCCGGCTGGCGTTGATAGCGGACGATCTCGTAAGGCACGCCGAGCTCTTCGAGCAGCCAAAGCACGCGCTGCGAGCGGGAATTGTTGAGATGATGAACTGTGAGCATGGCGTTCCCTTCAATTAGCGGCCGTTGGTGCCAGCCAGGGAACGGAAAGTCGAGACGGCCAAGAGCAGCGGGATATTTACCCGGGTGATATTGACAGCCCAATTTATCCGGGTAAATATAAACCGTCGAAAATCCAGAGTTATCTCCAATGGTTGACAATACCCGTCCCCAATTCACGGCCTTCATCGGGCCGCAGCGCCTGGCAGCAGGCCCGCTCGCCGAGGTCGCGATAGCGGTCATGCAGGCTTCCCGCAGGCCCGCCGCGCCGCCGATCATCATATTCAGCGACGCGACTGGCCACCCGATCGATCTCGATCTTCGCGGCACCGATCGCGAAATCATTGCCCGCTTGCCTCAACCGGCCTCGCCTCCGGATGTCGAAACCGATGAGACGGCATCAGCGGAGCCGCGTGGACGCGGACGGCCCAAGCTCGGCGTTGTCGCGCGCGAGGTGACGTTGCTGCCGCGCCATTGGGAATGGCTGGGGTCGCAGCCCGGCGGCGCATCGGTCGCGTTGCGCAAGCTCGTGGACGAGGCGCGCCGCGCCAGTGGCGATGCGGATCGCGTCCGAGCAGCGAGGGATGCCGCCTATCGCTTCATGTCGGTGATGGCCGGCAACCTTGCCGGCTTCGAGGAAGCGTCGCGGGCGTTGTTCGCCGATGACCGGCGGCGATTCGTCAGTCTCGTCGCCGGCTGGCCCGACGATATCCGCGACCATGTCGTCAAACTCGCCTTCAGCGATTGCGCCGAGCTCCTAGGCGCGGCGTGCCGACCGATTCAACGGGCTCGTGTGACGCCGACAAGTCGCGCATTCCCACGATATTACGATCGTCATAATACCGTGGACGCGCCGCCTGCCTTGCGCCACAATGCGCCAAAACATCCAGGGAGACTGCCGTGAGCACCAATCCGCAATTCCTGTTCGATTTCGGCAGCCCCAATGCGTTCCTCAGCCACGAAGCTATACCGGCGATCGAAAAGCGCACCGGGGTGAAGTTCGAATATGTGCCGATCCTGCTCGGCGGCATCTTCAAGGCCACCAACAACAAGTCGCCGGCCGAAACGCTCGCCGGGATCAAGAACAAGCGTGAATTCCAGGCGCTGGAGACCGAGCGCTTCCTGAAGCGGTTTGGGGTCAAGCCCTATGTCTGGAACCCGTTCTTCCCGGTCAACACCCTGAACCTGATGCGTGCGGCGGTGGCGGCCCAGTTCGAAGGCGTGTTCGAGAAATATGTCCAGGCTGCGTTTCATCACATGTGGGTGGAGCCGAAGAAAATGGATGACCCCGAAGTCGCGGCCAAGGCGCTGGCCGCGTCCGGCCTCGATGCAGCAAAACTGCTGGCGCGCGCGCAGGACGCCGACGTAAAGGCCAGGCTGATCGAGAACACACAATCCGCCGTCGAGCGTGGCGCGTTCGGCTCGCCGACGTTCTTCGTCGGCAAGGAAATGTTCTTCGGCAAGGAGCAACTTCGCGAAGTCGAGGAAATGGTCTCGGGGAAATAGCCGCGCGGGTTCGACTGTTTGGCGGAAAGTGGTAAAGTAGGGAACGGTGAATAGCGAATAGTGAGTGGCTGGATTGATGCGCGGACTCCTGTTCGCCATTCCCTACCCGCCATTAGCCCATTCCAAGACCAATAACAAAAGGAAGCTATCGCATGCGTATTCTCGTGGTCGGCGCCGGCGCCATCGGCGGCTATTTCGGGGCAGGCTGCTTCAGGCAGGAAACGACGTGACGTTCCTGGTCCGGCCGAAGCGCGCTTCCGAACTCGCAAGCGCCGGCCTCGTCATCAAGAGTCCCGCCGGCGACGTGACGCTCAAGAGCCCGCCGACGGTGCAGGCCGACAAGCTCGCCGAGACATTCGACGTCGTGCTGCTGAGCTGCAAGGCGTTCGACCTGGAAGACGCAATCAAGTCTTTTGCCCCCGCGGTCGGACCGAAAACTTCGATCATCCCGCTGCTCAACGGCATGCTGCATCTCAACGTGCTGGACCAGAAATTCGGAGCTGACCGCGTGCTCGGCGGTCTCTGCGCGATCGCGGTGACGCTCAACGACGCCCGCGAGGTAGTTCAGCTCGCGCCGATGCAGTCGCTCAATTTCGGCGAACGCGATGGCTCCCTATCGGAGCGGGTGCGTGCGATTGCGAAAGTGTTCGACAGCGGCAAGTTCGGCGCCGTAGCCAGTGAGAACATCCTGCGGGACATGTGGGAGAAGTGGGTTTTCCTCGCTTCGCTGGCGGCCTCGACCTGCCTGATGCGCACCTCGGTCGGCAACATCCTGGCGGTCGCCGGCGGCAAGGATTTTCTGCTCGGCATGCTCGACGAATGCAGCGCGATTGCAAAGGCGTCGGGTTACGAGCCGACCGGCCCGTTCTTCCAGCGCACCAGCGGCTTGTTGACGACCGAGGGCTCGCCGATGACCGCCTCGATGTTCCGCGACATCAAGGCGGGCCTGCCGGTCGAGGCCGATCATGTGGTCGGCGATCTCGTTGCGCGCGCCGATGCCGCCAAGATCCCGGTGCCGAAGCTGCGCATCGCCTACATCCATCTCAAGGCGTATGAGAAGCAGCGGGGATGACTTTGGATTGGCGAATAGCGAATGGTGAAGAAAACTCGCCGTTCCCTCTTCGCTACTCGCCGCTCTCAGAGATACGCCAGATAATGCGCGAGCGCTTCGATTTCTTCTTCGCTGAGGGGATAGGCGACATCCGCCATCGCGGCCATGGCGCCGCCGGATCGCATACCCGATTTGTACTCGCGTAACGCATTGACGAGATATTCCTCGCGCTGGCCAGCGATGCGGGCGACCCCCTTGGTGCCGGCGTAGCTATCGGTGTGGCATGAAGCGCAGCGTCGCCCGGCGGCGGCCTGCGCGCCCTTTTTCGAAAGTTCGGGATTGTCATCGGGCTTGGGCGCTTTCGGCGGTTCAAGCGAAGCGAAATAGGCGCCGAGGTTGCGGATGTCCTCGTTATTGAGCTGCTCGACGATCGGCTGCATCTGCTCGTTCCTGCGCGTGCCGGCGCGAAAAACACCAGCTGCCACTGAATGAACTGATCGGGCTGCGCCGCCAGCGAGGGAATGTTCTCGGTCTGCGAAATGCCGCCTTCGCCGTGGCACCCGACGCACAGTTCGGCCTTTTCCTTACCGGCGGCGATATCGGCGGCGTGCGCAGATGGTCCGCAAATCGTCAAAGCCAGCAGCGCCCCAACCATTGCACTTCGCATTTCAATTATTCTCCGCCGCGGCACAAACAACAAAGGCCGCGGCCGCTCGTTCCCGAGCAACCGCAGCCCCTGCCAATTCACGCGCTACTTCTTGCTGTAGCTGATGCGATAGATCGCGCCTGCCCAGTCGTCGGCCACGAGGATCGAACCGTCCTTGTCCAGGATGATATCGTTCGGACGGCCGAGATAGCCCTGGTCGCCTTCGAGCCAGCCGGAGGCAAAGATCTCCGACTTGGCGTTCTTGCCGTCGGCATCGACGATGACGCGCTTGATCCGGGCGCCCTGGTATTTATGCCGATTCCAGGAGCCGTGCTCAGCGATCAGGATGTTGTTCCTGTACTCAGGCGGGAATTGATTGCCGGTATAGAACTTCATACCAAGCGGCGCCACGTGCGCGCCCAGATTAACGACGGGTGGCGTGAATTCAGAGCATTTGTGACCCATCGCGAATTTCGGATCCGGCATATCGCCCTGATGGCAATAGGGGTAGCCGAAATGCTCGCCGATCCTGGAGATCATGTTGAGCTTGTCGCTCGGCATGTCGTCGCTGATCCAGTCGCGGGCGTTTTCCGTGAACCAGTATCGCCCCGAGCGCGGATCGATGTCACCGCCGACGCTGTTACGGACGCCGAGCGCCCAGATCTCGGCATTGCCGGTCTTGGGATCGACGCGGCGGACCTGCGAGACGCTGGTCGGGGGATGCCGATGTTGAAGGGAGGCCCGAACGGCAAATAGAACCAGCCATCCTTGTCGACCGTGATGTATTTCCAGCCGTGCGCGATGTAAGGCGGCATGTCATCATACACGACCTTGCCGGCGCCGAGATTATCGAGATTGGCTTCGGCGTTTTCGTATTTGATAAGCTTGTCGACCGCGATGACGTAGAGCGCGCCATCGAGAAAGGCGAGGCCGGTCGGCATCTTGAGGCCCTTGAGGATGGTCTTGACCTCCTTCTTGCCGCCATTGTCCTTGATCGCATAGACATTGCCGAGATCGAACGTGCCAACAAACAGCGTGCCCTTGTCGCCCCAGGCCATCTGCCGCGCGGACAATACATTGGATGCATAGACTTCGATCTTGAAGCCGTCCGGCAGCTTGATCTTTTTCATCATTGCCGCCAGTTCCGCTTCCGAGGCGCCGGTCGGCGGCCCGGACGGCGGAGCGAGGCCCTTTTGTTCTTCGATCTCGTCGCCGAGGAACCAGTCCGGCGGCGGGTTGGTCCAGAAGTCCTTGGTGCCGGACTCGTATTTCTTCAGGGCCTTTTGCTGCGCATCGGCCTGGCTGGCCCCGCGACAACGAGGATGGCTACGAGCGCAAGAATAGATCGATTGAAAGCCGATTTCATCGCGTCACTCCCTATGCAGCCTGGTGGCTGCGCCTGTTATTATTTTGAAATGTTCGAGAGGCGAGCTTGGTCTGGTGAAGAGAAACAGACCGGAAAATGGTAGCATATTCGAAGCGGGAGAGAAGCGCAGGCCGCGCCGCTCCGTCAGATCAAAGCAAATTGTGAGACGGATTGCCAAGCAGCTGCCTCTGCCGCTGCGCCCGCTGCACCGCAATATTCGTGTCGTGCGAACGCATGCCTCTCATCGCAAGGCGCGCATGTGGGCAGCGTTCCACATCAGCGGATCGCGCGCGTCATTTTTTCTGATGGGCAAACGAACAACGCAGTTGTTGCTCAAGGACTCGACCATCGCCTGGTTCAGGCTGAAGGACGGATACAAGCAAGCCATCACCACCATCAAGCTCAAGGTAGCGCGGGGGATTTTTGCGTTCCTGCTTCTGTACGGCGGCGCGCTCGCGAGCCATTACAATTTCAATATCCGGGACAGCTTCGGCGATTTCTGCAAGCCCGATCCCAAGGCGAGCAAGTTCGATCTTTGCACGCCGGCCGAAGTGGGGATGTATCCAAGCAGCCGGCCGCACGCTTCCGACACGTGCACAAAACTCTGTGCCGTGAGAACTGAGTTCGATACGCGTAATGTTTGCACGTCGACCAAGGTCATTGCCTCTCAGACCTATACGTTCCAGATCAGCAACAAGGATGACCGGTCATTTCTTGGCGCATCCTCGGGCTCGGGTGGCATGCCGCTGCACGAGTTCCGGCATCACGGGGACAATGGCTGGCGGGGTTCAGCCGTCGCTTTGGCCCAGCACCGCCCCTTGTCATCGGCCCGTTATGCGAGCGTCGGCCCACAAACGACAAGGCCGCCAAAAGGCGGCCTGTCATTGATCCAGTAATTTGCCATGGAAGAAAATCTGGAGCGGGCGAAGGGGCTCGAACCCTCGACCCCGACCTTGGCAAGGTCGTGCTCTACCACTGAGCTACACCCGCATCCGAGATGGCGGCGAACGCTCGCCGTCAACGGCAGACCTATGCCAAATGCGGACTGTGAATGCAACAGTCCGCGTGCGGTCCGAAACGATTTCAAGCTGGTCCTATTCTTTGACAAATTGGCTCGAATCCGTCCGAAACAACGCTAAAACGGCGTTTGTCGGCCGTTTATCGGCCTTCGGGGCGACTCCGGGAACCGGGAATCCCTGCAAGCGCACGATAACCCGATTCGCGGCGGCTAGCGCCGTCCTCGCCGGCCCGTTCGAAGCACCCCAGGACTGGCGTCGGTAGTTTCATTCGCCGGCTGCCCCCGCGGTCAGCAAAGCTTGCAGGGCCATCGAGGCCCAGACCGATTGATTTTTGCGCTCCAACCGCCATCTAGCGAACGAGAACTTGGTTCCAGACCGTGCTAGAAACGGCCGGACCCGCAGCCGATCTTCTGCGTTTCTTTTTCAAGACATCAGGCGAGGATACCGTGACGATAGTTGAGCAGGGCGGCGGCCCGGCGCCGCAGGAAGCACCCGATCTGATCAAGGAGACGACCACCCAGACCTTCGTGAAGGATGTCATCGAGGAATCGAAGCGTCAGCCAGTGCTGATCGATTTCTGGGCGCCCTGGTGCGGACCCTGCCGCCAGCTCACGCCCGTTCTCGAAAAGGCGGTCCGCGCGGCCAAGGGCAAGGTCAAGCTGGTCAAGATGAATATCGACGAGCATCCGGCGATCCCCGGCCAGATGGGCATTCAATCGATCCCGGCCGTGATCGCGTTCGTGGGTGGCCAGCCCGCCGACGGCTTCATGGGCGCGGTGCCGGAGAGCCAGGTCAACGCCTTCATCGACAAGCTCACCAAGGGCATGACGGCGCCGGGCGAGCCGAATATCGCAGAGATCCTGCAAGAGGCCGAGGCCGTGCTGGCGGAAGGCGATCCTGCTGCCGCTGCGCAAATCTATGCCCAGGTGTTGGGCTTAGATGCCACCAATATCGCGGCCCTGGCCGGGCTGGCGAAATGCTACGTGACGTCGGGTGCGATCGAACAGGCCAAGCAGACGCTGGCGATGGTGCCGGAATCCAAGCGCAATGACGCCGCCGTCAAGGCGGTGCAGGCCTCGATCGATCTCGCCGAGCAGGCCCAGGCGGTCGGTCCGGTAGCCGAGCTGGAGCAAAAGGTCGCCGCAAACCCGCTCGACCATCAAGCGCGATTCGACCTGGCGACCGCGCTCAACGCCAAGGGCAACCGCGCCGAAGCGACCAACCAGCTGCTCGAAATCGTCAAGCGCGATCGCAAGTGGAACGATGACGGCGCGCGCAAGCAGCTGGTGCAGTTCTTCGAGGCGTGGGGCGGCGCCGACGAAGCCACCGTCGAGGGACGAAAGCGGCTGTCGACGGTTCTCTTCTCGTAGGACGTATTCCACCGAACCAATGAACTGACCGGGACTGCAGATGCCGATCAATGCCGAATACCGCGGACCCGGCGAGCTTCCCGAAGTCATTCCGGTGTTTCCGTTGCCGGGCGCGCTGTTGCTGCCGCGCGGCCAGATGCCGCTCAATATTTTCGAGCCGCGCTATCTGGCGATGGTGGACGACGCGCTACGCGACGGTCACCGGCTGATCGGGATGATCCAGCCGGATAGTTCCCGCAGCAGGGACGAGGTAAGGCCGGAGCTGTTCCGGGTCGGCTGCGTCGGCCGCATCACGCAGCTCGCCGAATCCGGCGACGGCCGCTATATCCTGGAACTGACCGGCGTCGCCCGCTTCAAGGTGGTTGAGGAAATCACCGCGCTGACCGCGTACCGGCAATGCAAGGTGGATTTCTTTCCCTATGCCGACGATTTCGTGGCGCGCAAAGGCGAGGAAGCCGTCGACCGCGCGGCCTTGCTCGATGTTCTGACGGATTTTCTCGAAGCCAACAATCTGAAGGTGGATTGGGAAGGTATCGAAAGCGCGCCGAACGAGGCGCTGGTCAACGCGCTCGCCATGATGTCGCCCTATGGACCGGCGGAGAAGCAGGCGATGCTGGAGGCGCCCGACCTGAAAACCCGCGCCGAAATCCTGATCGCGGTGACCGAAATGGACCTCGCCAAGAAGCGCACCAGCGGCGACACCGGGCTGCAGTAGCGCGTCAGTACCCCGCCACGGCGAGCACCACGACGGCGCCCAGCGCTTTCCAGCCGAAGCCGCGGCCGCGGGACCACCAGGCATTGGCGGCGGCGGCAAACGCGTAGACCGCGACGATCGTCACGACGATCCAGTGTCGCGCGCTCTCCGATCCAAACGAGGGCGCGGCGATCAGCAGCACGCCGCCGCCGATCCAGGCCACCGTACCCGCCTGCCATACAAGGCGGATCAGAGTTCGCAGGCTCTCCGGCTGGATGGTCGCTTTGGCAAACACCTTGGTTTCACCCAGCACGCCGTGAATCAGGGCCACCGCTATTCCGGCGACGCCAGCACATTGCAGAATGAGATCGCGCATCGGACGCCTCCATACACTACTGTATGGTTATGCGCCGGATTCTGGCGCCTGTCAATACAGTGGTGTATGGTGCGGCATTGCGGGACCGACTATGAACGATCAGCTATCGGCAAAGGACTGGCTCGATCAGGGCCTGAAAGCATTGGCGAGCCGCGGCTTCACCGCGCTGAAGGCGGAACCTTTGGCCAAGGCGATGGGGGTGTCGCGCGGCAGCTTCTACTGGCATTTCGCCGATATCGGCGCGTTCCACGCCGCGATCCTCGCGCGCTGGCACGAAGTTGCGGCCGAGCAGATCATCGCCAATGTCGAGGCGGCCTCGAACGACGAGAACCCGCTCGCGCTGCTGCTGCGCCGCGTGTTCGGCGAGCGGCTGACGCTGGAACGGGCAGTCCGCACCTGGGCGAGCGTCGATCCTGCTGCCCGCGCTGCCGTGCAGGCGATCGATCGGCGCCGGTTGAGCTATGTAGAGGGCCTTCTGGCGCAGTCCGGACTATCGGCGGAAATTGCCCGCGCCCGCGCCCAAATTCTCTATTGGGCGTTTCTCGGCTTTGCGCTATCGGATCAGCCGTTGCCGAAGGCGCGACAACAGGCCGTGGTCGATGAACTGGTGCGGATGTCAGCGTCATGACACCTCGCGATCCTGTATGGTATGGACCACGCCAATCCGGAGACAGTAAATGAACGCCTCGCCCGAACGCCTCGACGGCACCGTCGATCCGAAGCTGCTGGAGATCCTGGTCTGTCCGGTGACCAAGGGGCCGCTCGAGTTCGACTCGACCCGCCAGGAACTGATCTCGCGCTCGGCCAAGCTCGCCTACCCGATCCGCGACGGCATCCCGATCATGCTGCCGGAAGAGGCACGGAAGATTGATTGAGGCGAATAGGGAGTGGCGAATAGCGAATGGCGAAAATGCCTTTCGCCAGTTCCTATTCGCCATTCGCCCACTACAGCGCCTCGCCCTTCAGCAGCCGCGGCACTTCGCCTGACAATCCCGCGGCCTGGCGGATGAACAGGTTCTTCAGCGGCGGCGCGCGATCGACGAGGCCAAGCCCGATATCGCGCACGGTACGCAGCAGCGTCGATTCGTTCGAGAACAGGAAGTTCAGCGAATTGGTGGCGAGCCCCATCGCCATGGTGTCGAAGCGCCGCCAGCGCTGGTAGCGGTCGAGCACGTCGGCCTGGCCGGGATCGATGCCGAGCCGAGCCGCATCGACGACCACTTCGGCCAGCGCCGCCACGTCCTTCAGGCCCATGTTGAGCCCCTGCCCCGCGATCGGATGAATGACGTGCGCGGCGTCGCCGACCAGCGCCAGCCGCTCGGCGATGAATGAACGCGCGACGAAATAGCCAAGCGGAAACGCGCGCGGCTTGTCGAGCGCCTTGATCTCGCCGAGGTGCAGCCCGAAGCGCTTCTCCAGTTCATCGTGGAATTCGGCTTCGCCGAGCGCGGTGATGCGTGCGGCCTCGGTGCGGTTCTCGGTCCACACCAGCGACGAGCGTTTGCCGGTCAGCGGCAGGATCGCGAACGGACCTGCGGGAAGAAAATGCTCTTCAGCACGGCCGTGATGATCCCGCTCATGGCCCACGGTTACGACGATGCCGGATTGATCGTAGTCCCAGCCGTGGGTGGCAATGCCGGCGCGCTCGCGCAGCCTCGAGCGGGCGCCATCGGCGGCGACCAGCAGGCTTGCCTCGATGACATTGCCGTCGGCGAGCGTCACGGTGACGCCATCGGAACGTGAATCGTAGGTCGAAACCGCCGTGGCCCGGAGATCGATGCCTTCAGCCTCGGCGCGGGCGACCAGCGCATCGATCAGCCGGCGGTTTTCGACCATGTGGGCGAAGGGTTCGCCGGGTTCGACATGGCCGGCAAAGGTCAGGAACACCGGACGGGTAGCATCCTCGAGTTTGGAATCGGTGACGACCATGTCGAGGATCGGCTGGGAGTCCGATACCTGGTCCCAGACGCCGAGCGCCTCGAACAACCGCCGGCATGCGGCCACAATGGCGGTCGCCCGCGGATCGCGGCTCGGCCGCGCAGCCAAAGCCGGATCGGCCACAATGACGGGAATGTCAGCGCCAAGGCCCTGACGGAGCGCCAGCGCCAGCGCCAGCCCGGCAAAGGCGCCGCCGCAGATGACAATGCTTCGCTGTGGCGCCATGCGATCCTTACCCGGTTACGCCGTCACATTAGACCAGACTTGCTACCTGATATTAGCTGGGCGAAACAGGGCCGAGAAACAAGGATGGTTAGCCAGATCGTCATTCCGGGCGCGCCAGCGCGAACCCGGAATCCAGAGGTTTGGCACGGGATTCCGGGTTCGATGCTCCGTGTCGCCTCGAAATGACGAAAGAATTCAACGAAAGCACTCCCAATGTCCAAAGGCCTGATTGACCTGATTTCCATCCTCGATCTCGAACAGCTTGAGGTGAACCTGTTTCGCGGCAACAGCCCGAAAACGAGCTGGCAGCGGGTGTTCGGCGGTCAGGTGATTGGGCAGGCGATGGTCGCGGCCTGCCGCACCGTCGAGGGCCGACTGCCGCACTCAATCCATTGCTATTTCATCCTGCCCGGCGATCCGCAGATCCCGATCATCTACCAGGTCGAACGCCTGCGCGACGGCAAGAGCTATTCGACCCGTCGCGTCACCGCGATCCAGCATGGCAACGCGATCTTCTCGATCATGGTGTCGTTCCATGCGGAAGAGGAAGGCGCGTTCAACCATCAGGAAAAGATGCCTGACGTACCGCCGCCGGAAAAACTCACGGCGGAAGAAGTGTCGAAGCAGCCGATGTTCAAGGAGATGCCGGAATTCATCCGCCGCTATTACGAATCCGACCGGCCGATCGAGCTGCGCCCGGTCGAGCTCGGCCGCTATTTCGGCCAGAAGATCGACGACGGCCGCATCCATGTCTGGATTCGCACCGCGGCCAAGCTGCCCGACGATCCGGCCCTGCATTTGTGCGCGCTGGCCTATGCGTCGGATTTCTCGCTGCTCGATGCGGTGATGGCGCGCTACGGCCGCACGCTGTTCGACAAGCGCATGATGCCGGCCAGCCTCGATCACGCGATGTGGTTTCACCGGCCGTTTCGCGCCGACGAATGGCTGCTCTACGCGCAGGACTCGCCGAGCGCGCAGGACGGCCGCGGACTGACCCGCGGCCTGATCTTCAAGCCCGACGGCACGCTGGTGGCGTCGGTGGCCCAGGAAGGCTCGGTGCGCCAGCGCAAGTGACGCTTTACGCGTTCACCTGCGTGCCTCTTTCGGCCAAAACAGTCTGCGACGCCAGCCAGCGCCACATCCAGCGATACACCCATGGAATTGGGATGATGAAGCTGCTGGCGATTGCAGTCACGATCGCACGCCACAGAAACTCAAGGCCGGTGCCGATGAAGACGACTTCGCGCCGCGTGCCCTGGATATTCCGGGAAAACCAGCGCATCCAGGCTACGTAAACCCACGCCCAGCCAATGATGGTGATAATGGAGACAACCGCCAGAATGGTCCATCCGAGATAGGCCCAGAACGAGCCGGAGAAGCTGAGCCCGAGCGGCTGCTCGTTGGACGCAAGGTTCGCGACGAACCATCTCAGGAAAAGCCAGTAAAGAACGATCTGAGCGAGGCTCATCAGGTTGCTGAGCAAGTCAATGCCGGTCAGACCCGCGCCGACAATGAGCACGAGGGCCCCGAAATACCACGGAACGATCGTCATCGCCTCGCCTGCGAAGCTAAGGTTCGGCCGTCCCGGCACTTGCACACGGTACAAGCCACTTGAGGTACCACACCAGGGCCCACGGGGCCGGGATGATGAGGATGAGCCCGATCACGAGCACGAGGCTGCGCCACGTAAACTCCAAGATTCCGAAATCGATCGACAGCGGGCCACCGCTATAGCTTCCGGCCATTTGTGGCGGGCCACCGGGCTGTGCGAAAGCGGGCGGGCCTGATCCGCCGGGAACCAGGCCGGGAATGTCTCCCGCCCGCTGCCAGCCCGACATCCCCTCGGTCCAGACCAACGTGTCCGCCCCAACCATGCCCCGGGTAATGAGGTCGCGAAGCTGCGCCTCCGGATAGGGCCCCTGTTGCAGGCCGCTGGATGCATAAAACCACGATCGGTTCGACATTTTTGTCCCTTGAGCCGTGGAGAGGGGAAGCCAGCCGGACGGCTGGCGGTGAAACCTTATTTTGGCGGACGATCCCACCGCCTGTACAGTGATCGAGGTCACCAGCCCGAAATGTTTTCCCCTTCTACCTGCAACTTTTTTGTGCCATTTGCCCGGAAAGATGCCAGATTTGCGTGGGCAGCGAGCCGCCGGGCGGTCAGCATGCCGAGTGCTCAAAAAATATCCAAGGAAATGAAGGCCTGACCATGAAACTCGTCGTCGCGATCATCAAACCATTCAAGCTTGACGAGGTGCGTCAGGCGCTGACGGCTATCGGCGTCCACGGCATGACGGTGACCGAGGTCAAGGGATACGGCCGCCAGAAGGGCCACACCGAAATCTATCGCGGCGCCGAATACGTCGTGAACTTCCTGCCCAAGCTCCGAATCGAAATCGCGGTCGCCTCGGACGTCGCCGACAAGGCGGTCGAGGTCATTACCGCGAACGCGCGCACCGGACAGATCGGTGACGGCAAGATCTTCGTCACGCCAATCGACCACGCACTGAGAATCCGCACCGGCGAGACCGATAGCGACGCACTCTGAGATATCACTGAATTCAAGGCGCGGCGGCAACGACGCCGACGCGCAAGCCAAGAAACGACAACGAAACGACAACACGCCGGGGAATTCCATGGGGGCACCATCGTATCGTGCAGCGGCGAATGCTGCGCTCATCACTCTTGCGGCGAGCTCGCTCGCAACGCCGGCCGTGGCCGCCGAGACGTCCACCATCAATGCCGCCGACACCGCGTGGATGATCGTCGCCACCGCGCTGGTGTTGATGATGACGATACCGGGCCTGGCGCTGTTCTATTCCGGCATGGTGCGCAAGAAGAACGTGCTGGCGACAATGGCGCAGAGCCTCGCTGCCGTTGCGACCATCTCGATTCTCTGGGTGGCGTTCGGTTATTCGCTGGCCTTCGTCGGCGATGGTCCCTGGATCGGCACGCTCGATCGCTGGTTCCTGATCGGAATGACGATGGAGAGCGTCAACCCGGCGGCGAAGACGATCCCGGAAGCGCTTTTCATGCTGTACCAGATGACGTTTGCGATCATCACGGTGGCGCTGGTGGCAGGCGCGGTGGCGGACCGGATGCGGTTCTCGGCCTATCTGCTGTTTTCCATCGGCTGGTTCACGTTCGTCTATGTGCCGCTCGCGCACTGGGTATGGGGCGGCGGATTCCTCGGCACCATGGGCGTGCTGGATTTCGCCGGCGGCCTTGTCGTGCATCTTTCCGCCGGCATCGGCGGACTGGTTGCCGCGATGGTGATCGGCCGGCGCCAAGGCTATGGCAGCGAGAACCTCGCGCCGTTCGATCTGTCGCTTGCCGTGATCGGCACCGGATTGTTGTGGGTCGGCTGGTTCGGCTTCAATGGCGGATCGGCGCTGGCCGCGAATTCGCGCGCGGTGATGGCGATCACCGCGACACATCTGGCCGCCTGCGCCGGCGCACTGACCTGGGCCGCGATCGAATGGGCGACGCGGCGCAAACCGTCGGTGCTCGGCATGATCTCAGGCGCCATCGCCGGTCTTGGCACCATCACGCCGGCCTCCGGATTCGTTGCGCCGTGGCACGGCGTGATCATCGGCGTCGTCGCGGGAACGCTCTGTTTCTGGGCCTGCACCTGGCTCAAGCAGCGCTTCAAATATGACGACTCGCTCGACGTGTTCGGCGTCCACGGCGTTGGCGGATTGACCGGCACATTGCTCGCCGGCGTCTTTGCGGTGAATGCGATCGGCGGCACCGCAGGCCTGATCGAGGGCAATGCGCAGCAGGTCCTGATCCAGCTCTATGGGATCGCCGCCACGCTGGTGTGGTCCGGCGGCATGACCTTTGTGCTGCTCAGGCTGGTGGGCATGTTCGCGCCGCTGCGGGTGTCGATGCAGCAGGAGCTGGAAGGCCTCGATATCTCGCAGCACGGCGAAGCGCTGCAATAGGCCGCCTACCCCATTACTGTACCGTTTTCCTGCCCTGTCGCTGAGCAGGGATTCGTCTCGATCGGCAGGTCTGCTCATGATTTAGGCGGGCCTGACTACGCTTTGGGCGCGACGGAATGGCGCAGGAAAGTGCAATCCCCGCAAGGAGCGAAAAGGGCCGCATTCATAAACTGTTAGGGAGGGGCTTCGATCTGGCACGGCATTTGATTCTAAGGGTCCTGGCTGTGCCCGCGTAGTGAACATCTCCGCGTGGTGAATCTCAGTCGAGAACGCCCGGTCGGTCTGAACCGGGCCCAAGCGGGGACAATACCCATGAAAATTGTTATGGCGATCATCAAGCCATTCAAGCTCGAAGAAGTCCGGGATGCCCTGACCGCCATCGGCGTTCATGGTCTCACCGTCACGGAAGTCAAAGGTTATGGCCGCCAGAAGGGCCACACGGAAATCTATCGCGGCGCCGAATACGCCGTGAGTTTCCTGCCCAAGATCAAGATCGAGGTCGCGGTCGCCTCGGATCAGGTCGACAAGACCATCGACGCCATCACGTCAGCTGCCAAGACCGGCCAGATCGGCGACGGCAAGATCTTCGTCATCAACCTCGACCATGCGGTGCGCATCCGCACGGGTGAGGCGGATGCCGCGGCCCTCTGATTTCGCGCTCAAACCTTACCACTTAGGAGTAAAACCAAATGACGTTTAAACGTCCCTATAGCGCGGGATTGGCAGGCTTCGCAGTCGGCCTGTTCGCCGCGACCGCTGCCTACGCCGAACCAACCGTCAACAAGGGCGACAACGCCTGGATGCTGACGTCGACAGTGCTGGTGCTGTTGATGACCATCCCGGGCCTGGCGCTGTTCTATGGCGGTCTCGTCCGTTCCAAGAACATGCTCTCGGTGCTGATGCAGGTCTTCTACACCGTCTGCATCGTGACCGTGCTCTGGGCGCTCTATGGCTACAGCCTCGCCTTCACCGGCGGCTCCGACTTCATCGGCGGCTTCTCCAAGGCCTTCCTGATGGGCGTGACGACGGATTCGAAAGCCGCGACCTTCAGCGTCGACGCCAACATCAGCGAGCTCATCTACATCTGCTTCCAGATGACGTTTGCGGCGATCACCCCCGCCCTCATCGTCGGCGCCTTCGCCGAACGTATGAAGTTCGCGGCGGTCGCGCTGTTCGTCCCGCTCTGGGTCACGCTGATCTATCTCCCGATCGCGCATATGGTTTGGTATTGGCCCGGACCGGACTTGATCACGGATGCAGCCAAGGCGCTTGCCGCGGCGACTGACGGTGCGGCGAAAACCGCGGCGCAGGCCAAGCTCGACGAGATCAATGCCGATGCGGGCTGGATCTTCAAGAAGGGCGCAATCGACTTCGCCGGCGGCACCGTGGTGCACATCAACGCCGGTATCGCCGGCCTCGTCGGTGCGCTGCTGATCGGCAAGCGCGTCGGTTACGGCAAGGAGCTGATGGCTCCGCACTCGCTGACCATGAGCATGATCGGCGCTTCGCTGCTCTGGGTCGGCTGGTTCGGCTTCAATGCCGGATCGAACCTCGAAGCCTCCGGCGGCGCCGCGCTCGCCATGACCAACTCCTTCGTTGCGACCGCAGCGGCGGCGCTGGCCTGGATGTTTGCGGAATGGATCGTCAAGGGCCATCCTTCCGTGCTCGGCGCATTGTCGGGTGCGGTGGCGGGCCTCGTCGCGGTCACCCCTGCGGCCGGCTTCGCCGGTCCGATGGGTGCGATCGTGCTCGGTCTCGTGGTCGGCGTCGTCTGCCTGTTCTTCTGCACCGTGGTGAAGAACTCGCTGGGCTATGACGACTCGCTCGACGTGTTCGGCGTCCACTGCGTCGGCGGCATCGTCGGCGCGCTCGGCACCGGCATCCTGGTGAATCCGGCCCTCGGCGGCACCGGCGTCATGGATTACGCCGCCGGCAAGATCGCGGACTACGACTTCGTCGCCCAGATGACCTCGCAGTTCTGGGGCGTCTGCACCACGCTGGTATGGTCGGGCATCGGCTCGGCGATCCTGTTCAAGGTCGTCGACGTCGTCGTCGGCCTGCGCGTCAACGTCGAGACCGAGCGTGAAGGCCTCGACGTCACCGAGCACACCGAGCGCGCCTACAACATGTAAGCTCTCCCGCGGTGCGATCCCCCAAGGGTCGCATCCACAACTCCGGTTCGGGCACATACCCGGCAATGCCCTGACCGTTGAGGGGCTCCAGCGCAAGTTGGAGCCCCTTTCTTTGTGCTCGCCTCGCCCGAAAAGTGTTCGCTGCCGGGGCGGTCAGACGCTGGGTGCTATCGTTCGCGTTCCGGTGTGATCAGCTCGACCGTGGGAAAATAGGTTCGATAGCGCTTTGCATCGCGTGTCAGCAACGGTAGCTGTTCGACAGCGGCGTGAGCGCCAATGAAGCAATCCGCCAGCACGCCAGTACGAAGCCCCCGGCGCTGCGGTACCGCAAGTAAGCTTTGCCCGCGAGAAAGAGCGCAGCGCGCGGGATCGTCGCCAAGTCGATGTCCAAATCGCGGAGCATCGCGTCCACGCCTTCGACTGTCGCGTACCGTGTCGATATCTCGGCATAGATGACGTCATTGATGACAAGCGGCCCGGAGGAGGCTGCTTGTTCGAGTTGTTCTTGCGCCCAGTCCGCCCATACCTCACCGTCGGTGATGACGTCCAGGAGGACATTCGGATCGACGAGCGTCATTCCGGTTCGCCACGCAAGAGAGCCATCAACTCATCGGTCGTCATGCCCGGCCCAGCCGACCCTCGCGCCTTGGCAAACCTGCTCGGCGGCCGAGGCCCATCGGCTTTCTCGATCACAACGCCGCCATCGGCACTACGGCGGAAATCGACCTGACTGCCGGGCTGAATGCCCAAATAGTCGCGGACTTGTTTCAGGATCGTGACTTGGCCCTTGCTCGTAACTGTCGTCGCCATGGGAGCCTCTCCGGCTTCGGTAATACCGGCTCAAAATATGGTAATACCCCGCAAATTGTCCAGACCAGCCGATGGTTAATCGCGTCTTAACCTCGCCGTATCTATGGTGGTTTGATGTGTTTCCGGTCATCGGTTTAGTGCCTCGACCGCTATTGAAAGTGCTGGCGTTTCAGACATGGCAATGACTGCCTCTTCCGGCGTGGCGCAGGGCGCCGGCAGCGTATCTGCCGGTCAGGCCGAGCGTTCGCCCTTTCTGCGCACGACCGAGTTGTTGGCGCCGTACCAACCGGCCAAGCCATTGATTACGCTGTCATTAGGTGAGCCCCAGCACCCGGTGCCGGATTTTGTCGGACCGGTCCTGGCGAAGCACATCGCTGAGTTTGGCCGCTATCCCCTCGCCAAGGGCATCGAGCCGTTCCGGCGGGCGGCAGCGAACTGGCTGTCGACCCGGTTCCAACTGCCGCGGCCGGTCGATCCCGAGATGAAATCCTGGTGCTGAACGGCAGCCGCGAAGGGCTGTTTTTCGCGGCGATCACCGCGGCCCGTTATGTCGGCCCGCGCAAGGGCAGGCCTGCGATCCTGATGCCGAACCCGTTTTATCCGGCCTATGGCGCGGGCGCCCGCGCCGCCGGTTGCGAACTGATCTACCTGCCGACCACGCTCGCCAACGGATTTTTGCCAGATCTCGATGCGCTCGACGATGCGACGCTGGCCCGAACCGTTGCGATGTTCATCGCCTCGCCCGCCAATCCGCAGGGCGCGGTCGCCTCGCGCGACTACTTCATCCGTTTGAAGAAACTCGCCGACCGCCATGGCTTCATGATCCTGAGCGACGAGTGCTATTCGGAAATCTACACCAGGCAGGCGCCGGGCAGCGCGCTCGAATGTGCCGGGCCCGATTTCACCAATGTCGTTGCGTTCCAGTCGCTGTCGAAGCGCTCGAACCTGCCCGGCATGCGCGTCGGCTTTGCCGCCGGCGACAGGAAGTTTCTCGCGGCCTTTCACGAATTGCGCAATGTCGCGGCGCCCCAGGTGCCGGTGCCGCTGCAGCACGTCGCGGTCGCCGCCTATAGCGACGAGGCGCATGTCGAAGAGAACCGCAGGCTTTACCGCATCAAATTCGATCTCGCCGACCAGATTCTCGGCAGCCGCTACGGCTATGTGCGGCCCGCCGGCGGCTTCTGCGTCTGGCTCGACGTTTCCGAGCATGGCGGCGACGAGGCGACGGCGGTGAAACTCTATCGGGATGCGGGCGTCCGCGTGATCCCCGGCAGTTATCTGTCACGGCCGCAGAACGACGGCTTCAATCCCGGCGCGGGCTACATCCGTCTCGCACTGGTCTCCGACAGTGAATCAACGGCCGAGGCATTGCACCGGCTGGTCGAAATTCTGGATTAATCGCAGGGCCCCATGAGCATGCCAGCGATCGAACGTGTCATTCCCCTGGTCGGCCATCTGCCGGTCTCAATCCGCGACGCCCTCGCCCGACGGCTGCGCGAGCTCGCAGGCCTTTGCCTGATCGCGCTGTCCGGCGTGGCCGCGGCGGCGTTGATGACATGGTCGGTACAGGACCCGAGCCTGAGCCACGCGACATCGCGTCCGATCCGCAATGTTCTCGGCTACCCCGGCGCGATCGGCGCCGATCTCCTGATGCAGATCCTCGGCCTCGGCGCGATCATGCTGATCCTCCCCGTCGCGGTGTGGGGCTGGCGCATGCTGACCCATCGCACCTTCGACCGCGAAGCGCTGCGTCTTGGATGCTGGATTCTCTGCACGGTGATCGCGGCGGGCTTTGCAAGCTGCTGGCCGCACGGCGGCGCGTGGGCGCTGCCGACTGGCCTTGGCGGCGTCGTCGGCGACGCGCTGGTGCGGGCGCCGGCCGTGGTGTTCGGTCCGGCCGGCTTCACCTATCGTCTCGTGCTCGGCATCATCCTGTTCGCGGCGATGTGCGCGGCCTTCCTGTTCGCCAGCGGCTGGGGCTCGCGCCCGAGAGACGAAGAGCTGACACCGATCGAGGACGATGACACGCCCTTCGAGGAAGAAGGGGATCGCAGTTCGGTTTCGCTCGGATGGGTGTATCACGCGCTGATGAGCGCGAAGGCGCGGCTCGCCTGGCTGATGAGCGCGGCCTATCGATCGCTGGTGTCGAGTTCGCCGCCGCCTCGCACGGCCGCGTTCGAGCGGCAGGAACCGAGCCTCCGCGGCCGAGCTGCGCCGGCACTGGCCCCGCGGGATGAGGAATTCGAGGACGAGGAAGAAGAGGAAGACGAGGACGAGGAAGTCCCGGCCGCTCGCGCTCCGCGCAAGAAGGCCGCGCCGCGCGCGGCGGCGCGCAAATCCGAGAAATTCGAACTGCCTTCGGTCTCGGTGCTCACGGCGCCCAAGGCGTCGGACCGGCAGCCGCTCAACAAGGCCGAACTGGAGGCCAATTCGCGCGCGCTGGAAGGCGTGCTCGGCGATTTCGGCGTCCGCGGCGAGATCGTCAAGGCCAATCCCGGCCCGGTCGTGACGCTCTACGAACTCGAACCCGCACCGGGCATCAAGTCTTCGCGCGTGATCGGCCTTGCCGACGATATCGCCCGCTCGATGAGCGCGCTCTCGGCGCGCGTCGCCGTGGTCGCCGGCCGCAACGCCATCGGTATCGAACTGCCGAATGCGCATCGCGAAAAAGTTTACTTGCGCGAATTGCTGACCACGAAGGACGAGTCGCACGCGAAGCTGCCGCTCTGCCTTGGCAAGAACATCGGCGGCGAATCCATCATCATCGATCTCGCGCGCACGCCGCATATGCTGATCGCCGGTACCACCGGCTCCGGCAAATCGGTCGCGATCAACACCATGATCCTGAGCCTGGTCTACCGCTTGCGGCCGGATCAGTGCCGCCTGATCATGGTCGATCCGAAAATGCTCGAACTCTCCGTCTATGACGGCATCCCGCATCTGCTGACGCCGGTCGTGACCGATCCGAAAAAGCGGTGGTCGCGCTGAAATGGGCCGTGCGCGAGATGGAAGAGCGCTACAAGAAAATGGCCAAGCTCGGCGTGCGCAACATAGACGGCTACAATCAGCGCCTCGTCGAAGCCAAGGGCAAGGGCGAAGATCTGACGCGCACGGTGCATACCGGGTTCGACAAGGAAACCGGCAAGGCGATCTACGAGGAAGAAAAGCTCGACCTCGAACCACTGCCCTATATCGTCATCATCGTCGATGAAATGGCCGACCTGATGATGGTAGCCGGCAAGGACATCGAAGGCGCCGTGCAGCGTCTCGCCCAGATGGCGCGCGCCGCCGGTCTGCACGTCATCCTCGCAACCCAGCGTCCCTCGGTCGACGTCATCACCGGCACCATCAAGGCGAACTTCCCGACCCGCATCTCGTTTCAGGTCACCTCAAAAATCGACAGCCGCACCATCCTAGGCGAAATGGGCGCCGAGCAGCTGCTCGGGCAGGGCGACATGCTTTATATGGCCGGCGGCGGACGCATCAGCCGCGTGCATGGGCCGTTCGTCTCCGACGAGGAGGTCGAAAAGGTCGTGCGCCATCTCAAGACGCAAGGCCAGCCGGAATATCTGGAAGCGGTCACCGCCGAAGAGCCGACCGACGAGGACGGCGCGGTGTTCGATTCCACTGGCATGGGCGGCGATGGCGGCGGCGACCTGTTCTCGCAGGCGGTTGCGATCGTCAAGCGCGACCGCAAGGCCTCGACTTCCTACATTCAGCGCCGGCTGCAAATCGGCTATAACCGTGCCGCGTCGTTGATGGAGCGGATGGAACTCGAAGGCATCGTCGGGCAGGCGAATCACGCCGGCAAGCGCGAAATTCTGGTCGCGGAGGAAGAGGGCGGATTCTAGATTGCGGCGCCAAAGGGCCCAAAGGTGGATTCGGCGTAACGATTTTCACGGAAAAACGATATCTCCTTTGGTCGAAAGCACGATAAAATGGCGGGCAGCGGGATGCCTCGTCGAATAGAGATCCGAAATACCTGATGACACAACAATCCACCCATCGCGGGCTGCGCTCCGGACTGGCCCTTTTGATAGCCACATCCGTCGCAGGCTTCGCGCCGCCGGCTCTCTCGCAGACCGTGCCGGTTCCGAAGCCCGCGCCCAAGACCCGCGACGGCGGCGTGCAGATGAGCGCGCAGAACAACAAGGGGCCGATGACCACCGGCGCCGCCCAGGCGCCACCGAACCCGGTGATTCCGGATCCGAACCGCAATGTCCCGGCCAATATTTTTGCGACCTTCGACGCCAACCAGAAGGCGCAGGCTGCCCGGGTGAGCTCCTATTTGTCCTCCCTGCAGACGCTGGTCGGAAATTTCGTCCAGGTCGGTCCTGACGGCAGCAAGACCAAGGGCGATTTCTACATCCAGAAGCCGGGCAAGGTGCGTTTCGAGTACGATGCGCCCAGCCCGATCGCGATCATCGCCGACGGCTCGTCGCTGGCGGTCCGCGATACAAAGCTTGCGACCCAAGACATCTATCCGCTGTCGCAGACGCCGCTGCGCTTCCTGTTGTCGGACCGGATCGATCTGCTGAAGGACACCAACGTCGTCAACGTCATGGCCGATGACGTCTACATCAGCGTCACCATCGAGGAGAAGCAGGCCCTGATCGGCACCAGCCGGCTGATGCTGATGGTCGGCACCAAGGACGGCCAGCTCAAGCAATGGACCGTGACCGACCCGCAGGGCTATGACACCACGGTTGCGGTCTACAATCTGGACTCGACCAAGAAGGTCGACCCTGGCCTATTCAAGATCGACTTCACCAACTACACTAACCCGGCGAACTGAACGGCGCGCCTTCCCCATTGTTTCTGTGGAGAGGCGGAAATCCGCGCCGGCAACCGTGGTAATACACGGTCCTCATGCGGTTTTCCCTGACAACGTGGAATATCAATTCGGTGCGCCTGCGCATCGACATCGTCGCCAAATTCCTCAAATCGGCACGCCCGGACGTGCTGTGCCTGCAGGAAACAAAATGCATCGACGACGCTTTCCCACTGAAGCGATTCAAGCGTCTCGGCTATGAGCATGTCGCGCTGAACGGACAGAAGGGTTATCACGGCGTCGCCATCGTCTCGAAACTGCCCTTCGAGGCCACCGATATCAGAACCTTCTGCGACAAGATCGATCTGCGCCACATCTCGGTGGCGTTCGGCGAGAAGGCGCAGCTCGCAAAACCGCTCGTGCTGCACAATTTCTACGTTCCGGCTGGCGGCGACATTCCCGATCCCGCGCTCAATCCGAAGTTCGATCACAAGCTGAAATTTCTCGACGAGATGAAAGCGTGCGAACCGCTGCATCCGCGCGGCGACGACCGGCATATCCTGGTCGGCGACCTCAATGTCGCTCCATATGAGAACGACGTGTGGTCGCACAAGCAACTCCTGAAGGTCGTGTCGCACACGCCGATCGAATGCGAGAAGCTGCTGGCGGCGCAGACCCATGGCGAGTGGTTCGACGTCGCGCGCGAACGGATCCCGCTTTCGGAAAAGGTCTATACGTGGTGGAGCTACCGCGCCGCCGACTGGACGGTGGGCGATCGCGGGCGGCGGCTCGACCACATCTGGGTCTCGCGCGCACTGAAGGACCGTGTCAGCGATTTCAAGATTACCCGCGACGCCCGCGGCTGGGAGCGTCCGTCCGACCACGTGCCGGTGACGGTGACGCTGGAAGTGTAGCGATCAAATACTGAGCTTGGCGCCGGCCATCAGGATATCGCTGGCGAGCTGGCTGGTGCGGGTGGCGAGTTCGTCGCGCAGGCGGCGCGCTGCGGCGGGATCGCTTTCGAGCACGCGTTGAAACAGGCTGCGCGCCACCCGGATGACCGAGGAATGATCGAGCGCGACCGCGCTGGACGGCCGCTTCATCGCAACGATCAGCGCCAGTTCGCCGATCAGGGCACCGGGGCCCGCAACGACTTCGGCGCCGCCGTCCTCGACGCGGATCGTGCCGCGTTGAACGATATAGCCGGCATCCGCCTCATCGCCGGCGTTGAACAGGTAATCGCCGGGCGAGAAATCGCGCTGCTCCGAGCCGATCGCCAGCATGCGCAGCGCCGTCGTTCCCAACAGGCGTAATGTCGGGACCCGCTCGAGCAGGGCTACATCATCTTCGATCGACATGGATCTGTGACCGGGATGCGCGAAAATTACGAATCGTGGCTGCGAATCGTATCACGGCACCAGCTTGTAGCCACCGGCTTCCGTCACCAGGATTTCCGGATTGGCCGCATCCTTCTCGATCTTCTGCCTGAGACGGTAGATATGGGTTTCCAGCGTGTGCGTGGTGACGCCCGAATTGTAGCCCCAGACCTCCTGCAGCAACGTCTCGCGTGACACCGGCAACTGGCCGGCGCGATACAGGAAACGCAGGATCGCGGTTTCCTTCTCGGTCAGCCGCACTTTTCTGGCATTGGCGGCGGTCAGCATCTTGGAGCCGGGCCTGAAGCTGTAGGGGCCGACGGAAAACACCGCGTCCTCGCTGGCCTCGTGCTGGCGGAGCTGTGCCCTGATCCGGGCGAGCAGGACGGCGAACCGGAACGGCTTTGCGACGTAATCATTGGCGCCCGATTCGAGCCCCAAAATGGTGTCCGAATCGGTGTCGTGGCCGGTCAGCATGATGATCGGTGCCTTGAAGCCGCCCTTGCGGAGGCTGCGCACGACTTCCCTTCCGTCGGTATCCGGCAAACCGACATCCATCAGCACCAGGTCGGGGGAATTGGCTTTGGCGGCGCTGGCGCCTTGGCCCCGGTATCGACCGCGGAAGCTTCGAACTCCTCGTGCAGCGATAGTTGCTCGACCAGAGTGTCGCGCAGATCGGTGTCGTCATCCACGATCAGGATCTTGCGGGCATTGGGCATAGGATACGATCCTCTTGAGGCAGGCGGCGGACACAGGTGAAAGCGTCTCAAGCCGGGTCTTGGTCGATGACAAACCTGATCTCGCGGGCAAACTTCGCAAGCAAGCCGGGTCGTCAGGCACTGATTCGCATTGAGGTAAGAAATTGTTACAGATTCACAAGCCGAACCGCAGTCTATCCCAAATTTGAGGCCCGTTTGGATGAATGTCCTGTAATGGCGTCAAATAGAACAATTGCGGCCGGGCAGGCAACCCCGGGATTCGGGCATTGGCATGGAAAGCAACGCTATTTCAATCACTTATAAGGCAGACGCGCGTGATCGGCCGCTAACGACAATTCGGGTCCAAAGGGCTGCTGGCGACCCGCGCCGCGGCTGGCTGACAGCGGACGGCTGGACCGTGCCGGTGGCACTTGGTCGCGGCGGAATCCTCGCCAACAAACGGGAGGGCGACGGTGGCACCCCGAGGGCACGTACCGTCCGCTGCAATTGTGGTGGCGCGCCGACCGCCATCCCCGACCGCGGACCTATCTGCCGGTCCGGCCGATCCGGCCCGAAGACGCCTGGTGCGAGGACCCGCGGGACCGCCGTTACAATCAGCCCATCCGCCTGGTCCGGGATCAGGCCGGCGACCGGCTGACGCGCGAGGACCACCTCTACGATTTCATTGTCGAAATCGATCACAATGCCGGCCCACGAATCGCCGGCCGCGGCAGCGCCGTATTCCTGCATCTGGCGCGCCCCAATTTCGCGCCGACGGCGGGGTGCGTTTCGATGACGAAATCCGCCATGCTGCGGTTGTTGCGGCGAATGGGCCCGCAGACGAAAATCATAATCGGCTGACGGGGATCAGAACAATGCTCGACAAGAACGCGATAACAGCCGCGTCAAAGACGCTGTACGATCACTGGCGCGCCGGCACCAAATTCTCCGGCCTCGACGATAGACTGCGGCCGCGCGACCGCATCGAGGCCTATGCGATCCAGGCCAGAATCGAAAAATATTCGTCCGATAGCCTGTTCGGCTGGAAGATCGCGGCCACCAGCGAGGCCGGCCAAAAGCACATCAACGTCGACGGCCCGATGGCGGGGCGCATCCTGGCCGAGACCGTAATTCCCGATGGCGGAACGGCTTCGATGGCGGGCAACGAAATGCGCGTCGCCGAACCGGAATTCGCCTTTCGCATGCGCGTCGATCTGCCGGCGCGGACCACGCCCTATACAATGCAGCAAGTCCTTGACGCGGTCGACACACTGCATCCAGCCGTCGAGATTCCGGATTCGCGGTTTGCTGATTTCGTCAGCGCCGGTGCCGCCCAGATCATTGCCGACAACGCCTGCGCGCATCTGTTCGTGCTCGGCCCGGCAGCGGTTGCGGACTGGCGCACGCGCGATCTCGTCGAGGAGCGGCCCGTCATCACGATGCACGGCCAGCAATTCACCGGTCACGGCAAGAATGTGCTCGGCGATCCCCGGATCGCACTGACCTGGCTCGCCAACGAACTGCGCCAGCTTGGCGTGACGCTGAAGGCCGGCCGTGTCGTCACGACCGGCACCTGTCACGCCCCGCTGCCGATTCAATCGGGTGATTTTTGCGCGGCCGATTTCGGTTCGCTCGGAAAGGTATCGGTAGGGTTTAAGTAGGCCTCTCCACGTCGTTGCAATGACGGGAGAGACCTTTACCGCGCTCCGAAAATCGCCGAGCCCACGCGCACATGCGTGGCGCCGAGCTGGATTGCTACCGCGAAATCGGCGCTCATGCCCATCGACAGATTCTTCAGTCCGTTGCGCGCGGCGATCTTGGCCGTCAACGCGAAATGCGGCGCCGGCGCCTCGTCGACCGGCGGGATGCACATCAAGCCGGAAATGACCAGACCGTATTTGTCGCGGCAGCTCGCAATGAAGGCGTCGGCCTCGCCGGGCGCGACGCCCGCCTTCTGCGGTTCCTCGCCGGTATTGAGTTGAACGAACAATTCCGGCCGCTTGTTCTGGGAACTGATTTCCCTGGCTAACGCTTCGCAAATGCTGGGACGGTCGACCGAATGGATGGCGTCGAACAATGCGACCGCTTCCTTCGCCTTGTTGGACTGCAGCGGCCCGATCAGATGCAGCGCAATTCCGGGACAGGCCGACACCAGCGCCGGCCATTTCGCCTTGGCTTCCTGCACGCGATTTTCACCGAACACGCGCTGGCCGGCATCGATAACAGGCGAAATGGCCGCGGCGTCGAAGGTTTTCGACACCGCGATCAGCGTCACCGACGCGCGCTCGCGGCGCGCTTCCTTGCACGCGCGCGCGATGTCCTGCTCCACCTGAGCCAGACCGTTTGGTAAAGACTTGGTTAGCGGCGTCGCCATCTCTCTCGCGTCTTGTCCTGATTTCGGCCGAAAATTCTACGGCATTTCCTCGAATTTTACCAAGTTCGGGAAAGGCTTTTTGAATCCTTCGCTCTACCTTGCGGTGTGGGGGGCAGGGATGTCTGGCGTTACATTCAACCGCAAACGGGTCAAACTCAAGAAGCTTCTGGGAATCCGGGCGCGGCTTGCGATGCTGGCCGTGATGCTGGTGGCGCCCTTGATGCTGGATCGCGTCCGCTCGCTGGAAGACACGCGCGCCAAGCAGATCACGACTGCGTCGGAAGAATACGCCAATATCACCCATCACAGCGCCGAGACCCAGCGTGAGGTGATCTCCTCCGTCGAGACGATGCTGAAATCCGCCGCCTATATCCGCGCCTCCAGCGGCATCGGGCGCAGTTGCGAAATCCTGCGCGCCAGCCTGCCCGCCAACCTGCCCTGGATCCGCAGCATCATGCTCGTGAGCAAGGAAGGCGTGGTGCAGTGTTCCACCCTGAACGTCCAGGTCGGCCTCAACATCGGCGATCGCGACTATTTCAGGAAGGCGCAGGAAACCCGCGATTTCGTTTTCAGCGACTATCTGTTCGGCAGGGTCAGCAATCGGCCGATCATGATGGCGGCCTATCCGGTCTCGGCGATCAATCCCGAAGAAGATTCCGTGGCGGTCGCCGGCATCAATCTCGACTGGCTGTCGAAGATCATGGCCAACCTCGGCGGACGGCCGGGCATTTCATCTCTGTTGATCGACAGCGCCGGCGTCGTGCTGGCGGCACCACCCGACCAGGCCGGCATGATCGGACAGCCGCTCGACAACGTGCCGCTGCTATCGGCCATCACGTACAAGGCGCTCAGCTCCAATTCCGATACGGGCTCGCTTTCCTTTGCCGTCACCGACGGCTCCAAGCGCACCATCAGTTTCGCGCGCATTCCCGGGACGCAGTCGCGCCTGATCGTCAGCATCGACGAGGACAAGGTGACGGCCGCGATCAATCGCGACATCTGCACCGCCTATCTTCAACTGGGATCTCGTCTGCCTGTTCGTGCTGCTCGGCGCGCTGATCGGGGCGGAGAAGCTCATCATCAATCCGATCGAGGTCATGACCGGCATGGCCAAGCGGTTCGGCGAGGGCGACTGGTCGGCCCGCGTCTCGCACAGCCGGCTGCCGTCGGAATTCATGCCGCTGGCCCGCGCCTTCAACGCGATGGCGGCGCAACTCAGTCAGCGCGAGCGCGAACTGGTCGCCACCAACGACCGGCTCACCGTGATGGCCTCGATCGACATGCTGTCGGGTCTCGCCAACCGCCGTGGCTTCCAGAGCCGGCTCGATTTCGAATGGATGAAAGCGCAGCAATACCATTGCGAGTTGTCGCTGTTGATGATCGATGTCGATCACTTCAAGCTTTACAACGACACTTATGGCCACCCCGAGGGCGACGCCTGCCTCACCCGGATCGGCGAAGCGCTGGCCGGCGTCGCCGGCGACACGCTGGGCTTTGCCGGCCGCTATGGCGGCGAGGAATTCTGCCTCCTGCTTCCGAACACGAGCCCCCAAAGAGCCCTCGAGATCGGCGAAACGGTGCGCGCGACCGTGCAAGACCTCGGCCTGCCGCATATCACCTCCAGCTACGGCACCGTCACCGTCAGCGTCGGCGTCGCGGCAACCCTGCCGAGCGACACACAAACCCCGGCGACCTGATCGAGGCCGCCGACGCTGCCCTCTACGCCGCCAAACACCGCGGCCGCAACACCGTGGTCGAGCACGGCTTTGCCAAGCTGGTGGACGAGACCGGCATGGCGATGGCGGGGTGAGCGGACGCTTCACGCCTCCGGTCAAATGGCCATTCCCGCCTCCCCAAGCCGTTGACCCCGCAGCCGCTTTGTGGCCTAGTCCGCCGTCCTCTGACGGGACCCCGAATCCACAAAAAGCCCTGCGATTCCATGACCTCCGAACGTTACAACGCCCGTGATTCCGAGCCGCGCTGGCAACGCCAGTGGGACGAAAAGGCGATCTTCGCCTCTAAAAACGACGATCCGCGGCCGAAATACTATGTGCTCGAGATGTTCCCCTACCCGTCCGGGCGCATCCACATCGGGCATGTCCGGAACTACACGCTGGGTGACGTGCTGGCCCGCTTCATGCGCGCCAAGGGTTTCAACGTGCTGCACCCGATGGGCTGGGACGCGTTCGGGCTGCCGGCCGAGAACGCCGCGATCGAGCGCAAGGTCGCGCCCAAGGCCTGGACCTACGACAATATCGCCGCGATGAAAAAGCAGTTGCGGTCGATCGGGCTGTCGCTGGACTGGTCACGCGAGTTCGCGACCTGCGATCCCGCCTACTACAAGCATCAGCAGAAGATGTTTCTGGATTTTCTGCGCGCAGGCCTGGCCGAACGCGAGAAGCGCAAGATCAACTGGGACCCGGTCGACATGACCGTGCTCGCCAACGAGCAGGTGATCGACGGCCGCGGCTGGCGCTCCGGCGCCGTCGTCGAGCAGCGCGAGATGAACCAGTGGGTCTTCAAGATCACGAAGTACTCGCAGGAACTGCTGGACGCGCTTGATAGCCTGGACCGCTGGCCCGACAAGGTCCGGCTGATGCAGCGCAACTGGATCGGCCGCTCGGAAGGCCTGCTGATCCGATCTGCGCTCGACCCGGCCACGACGCCGGCGGGCGAGACCGAGTTGAAGATTTTCACGACGCGGCCGGACACGCTGTTCGGCGCAAAATTCATGGCGATCTCGGCCGATCATCCACTGGCGCAGGCGGCGGCTGCAAAGAATCCTGATCTCGCCGAGTTCATCGCGGACGTGAAAAAGATCGGCACCGCGCAGGAGATCATCGACACCGCCGAGAAGCAGGGTTTTGATACCGGCATCAAGGCCGTTCACCCGTTCGATCCGAACTGGAAGCTGCCGGTTTACGTGGCGAATTTCGTGCTGATGGAATACGGCACGGGCGCGATCTTCGGCTGCCCGGCGCATGACCAGCGCGACCTCGATTTCGTCAACAAATACAACCTCGGCAACATTCCGGTGGTCTGCCCCGAGGGCCAAGACCCGAAGAGCTTCGTCATCACGGATACCGCCTATGACGGCGATGGCCGCATGATCAATTCCCGCTTCCTCGACGACATGACCATCGAACAGGCCAAGGAAGATGTTGCGAAGCGGCTGGAGACGGAAATTCGCGGTAACGCGCCGGTCGGCGAACGCCAGGTGAACTTCCGCCTGCGCGACTGGGGTATTTCACGCCAGCGCTATTGGGGCTGCCCGATCCCGGTGATCCATTGCCCGAAATGCGACGTGGTGCCAGTGCCGGACGATCAGTTGCCGGTGGTGCTGCCGGAGGACGCCACCTTCGACAAGCCCGGCAACGCGCTCGACCATCACCCGACCTGGAAGCACGTCACCTGCCCGAAATGCGGCGGCAAGGCCCAGCGCGAAACCGACACCATGGACACCTTCGTGGATCTCGTCGTGGTATTTTGCGCGCTTCACCGATCCCTGGAACGAAAAAGCGCCGACCACGCCTGATGTGGCCAACCGGATGATGCCGGTCGACCAGTATATCGGTGGCGTCGAGCATGCGATCCTGCATCTGCTCTACAGCCGCTTCTTCACCCGCGCGATGAAGGCGACCGGCCATATCGGCATGGACGAACCGTTCGCCGGCATGTTCACGCAAGGCATGGTGGTGCACGAGACCTACCAGACGGCGGATGGCTCTTACGTCACGCCGGCGGAGGTGAAGATCGAAACCGGCGGCAACGGCAAGCGGGCCATTCTGCTGGCAACCGGCGAAGACATCTCGATCGGCGCGATCGAGAAGATGTCGAAGTCGAAGAAGAACACCGTCGATCCCGACGACATCATCGCGACCTATGGCGCCGACGTCGCGCGCTGGTTCATGCTGTCGGACTCCCCGCCCGACCGCGACGTGATCTGGAGCGACGAGCGCGTGCAGGGCGCCTCGCGCTTCGTCCAGCGGCTGTGGCGGCTGGTCAACGAATCGGCCGAGATCGCCAAGGCGGCTCCGGCCGACCGGCCGGCCTCGTTCGGCGCCGATGCGCTCGGCTTGCGCAAGGCCGCCCATGGCGCGCTGGACAAGGTGTCGTCCGGGATCGAACGGCTGCATTTCAACGTCTGCCTGGCCCATATCCGGGAATTCGCCAACGCGCTGGCCGAGGTGCTGGGCCGCCAAGGCAACCCGGCGCCGGACCTGGCCTGGTCGGTCCGGGAGGCCGCGCTCATTCTGGTGCAACTCATTGCGCCGATGATGCCGCATCTGGCCGAGGAGTGCTGGACGGTGCTGGGTCAATCCGGGCTGATTTCGGAGGCCGATTGGCCCCAAATCGAACGCGATTTGCTGGTTGAAGACACCGTGACGCTGGTGGTCCAGGTCAACGGCAAGAAACGGGGTGATGTTACCGTGCCACGGGTCGCCCAAAATCCGGAAATTGAGGCTGCCGTTTTGGCGCTCGATGCGGTAAAACTCGCTCTCGGCGGCAAGGCCGTCCGCAAGGTAATCGTAGTTCCCATGAGGATCGTGAATGTCGTTGGCTAGGACCCGGATCGCCGTTCGGCTCATCGCCGTCGCCGCTCTGGCGGCGCTCACGGCCGGCTGTTTCCAGCCGATGTATGCCGAACGTAATGACGGCAAACCCGGCCTGCGTGAAAAGCTGATGGGCGTGGAAATCCCGCCGGTAGATAAGCCCAACGCGTCGCGGGAAGCCCGAATCCAGGTTGAGATCCGCAACGCGCTGGCGTTCAAGCTCTACGGCAGCGCCACGGGCATGCCGCCGACCCATCGGCTGGTGCTGCGGTTCAACAGTTCCCGCTCCTCGCTGATTCTCGATCCGGCCACGGCGCTGCCGTCGAGCGAGAACTACGGCATCGACGCACAGTACAATCTGATCGACCTTGCCACCAACAAGTCGGTCATGACGGGCACGACCTTCTCCCGCGTGTCCTATGACATCCCAGGCAATCTGCAGCGCTTCGCCCGTGCCCGCGCCTTCCGCGACGCCGAGGATCGCGCCGCCAACGAAATTGCGGAAAACATCCAGACCCGGCTGGCGTCCTACTTCTACGCCGGTACCTGATCCCGTTGGTCGCGCTCCGCGGAAAAGACATCGACGCCTTTCTCGCCCGGCCCGATTCCGGCCGCCCCATCATCCTGCTTTACGGCCCGGATGCCGGCCTGGTCCGCGAGCGCGCTGACGCGCTGATCGCCTCCGCCGTCGACGACCCCAACGATCCCTTCTCGCTGGTGCGGCTGGACGGCGACGAACTGTCAGCCGAACCGTCGCGGCTGGTCGACGAGGCCATGACGATCCCGATGTTCGGCGGCCGCCGCGCCATTCGCGTGCGCGCCGGCTCCCGCAGTTTCGCCAGCGGCATCGATACGCTGGCCGATTCTCCCGTGAAGGATTGCCGTATCGTGATCGAGGCCGGCGAACTGCGGCCGGAATCGCCGCTGCGCAAGGCCTGCGAGCGCGCCAAGACCGCAGTCGCCATCGCCTGCTATCCCGATACCGAGCGCGACCTTGCAAGGCTGATCGACGAGGAATTACGATCTTCCAACTTGCGCATCGCCGCTGACGCGCGCGCCGTGCTGATGTCCCTGCTCGGCGGCGACCGCCAGGCCTCGCGCAACGAGCTTCGCAAGCTGGCGCTCTATGCCCACGGCAAGGGCGAGATCGCGCTCGACGATGTCATGACCGTGGTGTCCGATGCGTCCGAGCTGAAGCTGGACCCGATCGTGGATGGCGCCTTTGCCGGCAAGCCGGACCTGGTCGAAAGCGAGTTTGCCAAAGCGATGGTCGCCGGCACCTATCCCGGCGTAATCATCTCCGCCGCACAGCGCCAGGCGGCATGGCTGCACAAATCGGCGCTTGCGGTGGCCGAAGGGACGCCGGTCTCGACCTTGCTCGAAAGCGGCTATCCGCGCCTGCACTTCTCGCGCAAGGGCACCGTCGAAATCGCGCTGCGCAATTTCAACGCGGCGCGGCTGGCCGCCATCATCGATCAGCTCGGAACCGCCGCGCTCGACATGCGCAAGCAGGCCTCGCTGGCGTCAGCGATCGCCCAGCGCGCGCTGCTCTCGATCGCGGCGAACGCGAAGCGGCGGGGGTGAGTTGCGGGAAAGGTAGTTCCGTAGCTGCCGTCACAACAACGGATTAAGAAGCGCCCTTCTCGAGCCGTCGCATCACCTCGTCGAGCTGTTCGAGGTTGCGATAGCTGATATGGACGGAGCCGCCGGGGTCGCGGTGGTTGACGGTCACGGTAAGGCCGAGGGCATCGCTGACGCGCTTTTCCAGTGCGATCGTGTCAGGATCCTTTGTCTTCCCGCCGCCGCCGCGCGCCTTTGCGGCTTGCGCTCCGGTACGCCCTCCTCATGCGCCAGCGCCTCGGTCTGGCGTACGTTCAGCCCTTCCTCGACGATGCGCTTCGCCGCGGCCAGCGGATCGGGCACGCCGATCAGGGCGCGGGCGTGGCCTGCCGACAATTGGCCGTTGGCGATATAGGCCTGCACCTCCGCCGGCAATTTCGTCAGCCGCATCATATTGGCGACGTGGCTGCGGCTCTTGCCGACTTCCTTGGCGATGTCTTCCTGGCTGCGTTTGAATTCGTCGGCCAGCGCGTGATAGCCCTGCGCCTCTTCCATCGCATTGAGGTCTTCGCGCTGCACGTTCTCGATGATCATGATCTCGAGCGCGTCGCTGTCGCTGACATCGATGGGCACGATCGGCACCTCGTGCAGGCTGGCGAGTTGCGCGGCGCGCCACCGGCGTTCGCCGGCGATGATCTCGTAGCGATCCTGCGTGCCCTTCACCGGCCGCACCACGATCGGCTGGATCACGCCGTGCTGCTTGACGGAGCTGGCGAGCTCGCCGAGTTCGGCCTCGGAAAACGTCCGGCGCGGGTTGCGCGGATTCGGCTTCAAAAATTCGATCGGAACCTTGCGCTGGTTGCGCGGCCGGTCGACATGTGCGGCCTCGCCGCCGACATCTCCGATCAGACTTGCGAGACCACGACCCAGTCGCGAACGCGTTTCGTCGGCCATCGCCGCCAACTCCCTAGGATTCACTTCGCTACTCCGGAACTAGAATTCGGTTGACCGTAGGGTGGGCAAAGCGAAGCGTGCCCACCGATTTTCGCGACAGATAATGGTAGGCACAGTGAAGACGCCTTTTGCCCACCCTATGCCCGACTAGTGCGCCCGCAGCTCGCGCTCGCGCTGGATCACTTCCGTCGCAAGCTTGAGATACGCTTCGCTGCCGACGCATTTGAGGTCGTAGACCAGCACCGGCTTGCCGTAGGATGGCGCCTCGGAGATGCGCACATTGCGCGGGATCATGGTGTCGTAGACCTTGCCGCCCATGAACTGCCGCACGTCGGCGACAACCTGGTTCGACAAATTGTTGCGCGAGTCGAACATGGTCAGCACGATGCCGTGGATCGACAGGTTCGGATTGAGCGTCGAGCGCACCTGCTCCACCGTCTGCAGCAATTGCGACAGACCTTCGAGCGCGAAGAACTCGCATTGCAGCGGCACCAGGATCGCGTCAGAGGCCGCCATCGCGTTGACGGTGAGAAGGTTGAGCGACGGCGGACAATCGATCAGCACATAGGTGTATTCGGTGTCCGGCGCGGCGTTCTTGTTCAACGCAGCGATCGCGTCGCGCAGGCGGAACGCACGGCCGGGCGTCGCGCCGAGTTCGAGCTCGAGGCCCGACAGATCCATCGTCGACGAGGCGATGTGCAGCCGCGGCACCGCGGTGGCAACGACCGCTTCGCGCAGCGGCGCTTCGCCGATCAGCACGTCATAGGTCGAGCAGTTGCGGTTGCGGCGATCGATGCCGAGACCGGTGGAGGCATTGCCCTGTGGATCGAGATCGACGATCAGCACGCGCTCGCCAATCGCGGCGAGTGCGGTGCCCAGATTGATCGCTGTGGTGGTCTTGCCGACACCGCCCTTTTGATTGGCGAGCGACAGGATGCGTGGATGGGGCGGTGGAGTTGGCTCCCTATCCTCTTGATATAATTCGTCTAATTCTGTCATGCCCGATCGCCATATGTGATCGCGGAGGGGTTGCGCCGCTCGATCCGATCGAGTTCGACGATCCAGCCGTGCCCGCCCGTGCGGCTGGAATGGAGTCGCGGTTCAATATTCCAATATTTAGTGGCCCCGGTCAATTCAGCCTCTACATCTTGGCCTTTGAGAAACAAAGCTTTCGCGCCTTCTTTCACAAACGGTTCCGCAAAACCGACAAGCTGATGTAACGGAGCCAGCGCACGTGCAGTGACGCAATCGACGCGACTGCCGATTCTATCCACAATATCCCCGATTCCAGCCAAATGCACGGTCGCAGCCGCAGACGTTACGCGGACGGCTTCGCGCAGGAAGGCTGCCTTCTTGGCGTTGCGCTCGACAAGGTGGACATTTGCGCCCGGCATTTCCGCCAAGGCGCAAGCGAGGACCACACCCGGGAAGCCACCGCCACTGCCGAGGTCGACCCAGATCTTCGCCGTCGGGGCTAGGTCCAGGAGCTGAAGGGAATCGGAGACATGGCGGGTCCAAATATTTGGAAGCGTCGAGAGTGCTACGAGATTCGTTTTGGCCTGCCACTCCAGAAGGAGACCGACGTAGCGATCCAACCGCGCCTCCGTTTCACGTGAAACGGGGTGAGATCGAGAGCAGCGATCTTGTCCGCGGGTAGGATCGGAGAGTCGGTTTGCTTGGCCGCTTTTGACATTCGGTCGGTCTTTCGGAGCGTCAACTCAGGAATAAGCGCACTTGCGCTTATTCCGAAGGTGCGAGCAAAAGCGAGCCCCGAAGGGATAGCGCGGGTACTCGTAGCCCATCCTTCGAGGTGCGCAAGCCAGCGGCGCAATTGCGCCGCCGAACGCACCTCAGGATGAGGTCGGAATTTGCGGCAGCGCCTGTTTCACGTGAAACAGATTCTTACGCGCTTGCCCGCGAAGTCTTTCGCCGTGCTTCGCGGCGCAGATACGCCGCCAGGATTCCCAGCGCCGCCGGCGTCAAACCATCGAGCCGGCCCGCCTGCCCCACCGTCCGCGGCCGCGCCGCCTCCAGCTTGGACCGCGCTTCGTTGGAGAGCCCAGGCACATCGGCGTAATCGATCTCGGTCAGGAACAAGCCCTCGTCGCGCCTGAAGGCATCGACGTCGGCCGTCTGGCGCTTGAGATAGACATCGTATTTGGCGTCGATCTCCAGATGCATGGCGATCGTCGGGTCAATGGCCGAAAGCTCCGGCCAGATGCCGCGCAGCCTCGCCCACTCGACCTCCGGATAAGCCAGCAGCTCAAACGCCGAGCGCCGATGGCCGTCCCGGTTCAAGGCCAAGCCGTGCTTGGCGGCCTCGTTGGGAGTGATCGCCAGCGACTTGGCAAGCGACTTGGCCGCCTCCAAAGCAGCCATCTTTTCGCGATGCCGCTCTGAGCGCGCCTGCCCTACGCAGCCCAAGGCAATTCCCTTGTTGGTCAGGCGCTGGTCGGCGTTGTCGGCCCGTAAAGTCAGGCGATACTCGGCCCGCGAGGTGAACATCCGATACGGCTCGGTGATTCCCCGGGTCACGAGGTCATCGATCATCACACCGAGATAGCCGTCCGCCCGATCGAACACGATAGGTTCGGTGCCACCCGCCGCCAAGGCCGCGTTGAGCCCCGCGACAACTCCCTGAGCCGCCGCCTCCTCATATCCGGTCGTGCCGTTGATCTGTCCGGCCAGGAAGAGGCCCGGCAAGCGCTTGGTCTGCAGCGTCGGCTCGAGTTCGCGAGGATCGACGTGGTCGTATTCGATGGCATAGCCCGGCCGGACCATCTTCACCCGCTCAAGTCCTGGAATGGTCGCGAGGATCGCGAGCTGAACCTCCTCCGGCAGCGAGGTCGAGATGCCGTTGGGATAGACCGTGGAGTCGTCGAGCCCCTCCGGCTCCAGGAAGATCTGATGGCCGTCGCGGTCGCCGAACCGGACGATCTTGTCTTCGATCGAGGGACAATAGCGCGGACCGCTGCTCTTGATCTGGCCGGAATACATCGGCGAACGATGCACATTGGCGCGGATGACTTCATGGGTCGCCGGCGTTGTCCGCGTGATCCCGCACTGGATCTGCGGGGTCGTGATCCGGTCGGTCATGACCGAGAACGGCTCCGGCGGGTCATCGCCGGGCTGCATTTCGACCGCCGTCCAGTTGATGGTCGTACCATCGAGCCGCGGCGGCGTGCCGGTCTTCAATCGTCCCAGCGTAAAGCCAACCCTTTCGAACGAGGCCGAAAGCCCCATTGCCGGCGCCTCCCCGACCCGTCCGGCCGGCCAGTTCTTTTCGCCGAGGTGGATCAGGCCGCGCAGGAAGGTCCCGGTGGTGATGACCACGGCCCCGCCGCTCAGCTCACGGCCACCGCCCAAACGAATTCCGGTGACCCGGCCATTCGAGACGATCAGCTCATTCGCCTCGCCTTCGATCACGCTGAGATTGGCGGTCTCCTGGATCGCGGCCTGCATGGCGGCGGCGTAAAGCTTGCGGTCCGCCTGGGCCCGCGGTCCGCGGACCGCCGGACCCTTGCGGCGGTTCAGCATTCGAAACTGGATCCCGCCGGCATCGGCCACCCGGCCCATCAGACCGTCCAGGGCGTCGACCTCGCGGACCAGATGACCCTTGCCGAGACCGCCAATGGCGGGATTGCAGGACATCGCCCCCACGGTCGCAAAGCGGTGCGTCACCAGCGCCGTCTTCGCGCCCATCCGCGCAGCCGCGGTGGCGGCCTCGCAGCCGGCGTGGCCGCCACCGATAACGATGACGTCGTAAGAGTCCTCCAAGGAAATCATGGCGCGACTTCTATCCCGGAGTTGGAAAACGCGGAAGAGAGAAGTTGCCGAGCTTGTTTCACGTGAAACAACGGCTCCGGAACTGGCCGACTGTTTCACGTGAAACAGGTCCCCATAGTTAAGGAAGTATTACTTACCTACGCAGAACTCGCGGAAGATGACGTCGAGAATGTCCTCGACGTCCACACGCCCGAGCAGCCTTCCCAGGGAGTACGCCGCCAATCGAAGTTCTTCCGCCGCCAGCTCCTCGCCCTGCCCGACCACCGCGACACTGCGTCGAAGCGAAGTCGCCGTCTCTTGCAAAAGTTTCCGTTGCCGGGTTCGGCTGATCAGTCCGCCCTCGGTGCCGCCAAAGTAGTGCTGGGTGAAGTCGACCAATGCCGCGATCAGCTCCGGCACGCCGTCGCCGCGGCTCGCTGAAATCTGGAAGCTTCCCTGCCCGAGCGCCACTGCCTCGGCCAATGGCCGACCCGCTCCTTCGAGATCGATCTTGTTTCGCACCTTCCAGATCGGCGCGGCCCCATTGTGATCAATCGCCGCCTGCGGCGAGTCGGAAAGCCACAGCACGAGATCCGCATCAGCCGCACGCGTCCGGGCACGACGGACGCCCTCCTGCTCGACCGGATCGTCCGTCTCGCGAATCCCGGCGGTGTCGATCACAGTCACCGGATAGCCGTCGAGATCGAGCTGCACCTCGATGACATCGCGGGTGGTGCCAGCGTGCGGCGACACGATCGCGACCTCACGGCGCGCGAGTTGATTCATCAGCGTCGACTTGCCGACATTCGGCGGGCCGGCGATTGCGACGACGAGACCGTCGCGGAGCCGCTCACTCCGCCCCTGTTCCGCAAGGACTTCCTCGATCTCGGCCAGCAGCGCGTTGACCTTCGCCAAGGCCGGCGCGATCAATTCCGCCGATACATCGCCCTCGTCCGAAAATCAATCCCAGCCTCGATCAAGGCAGACGCTTCGATGATCCGCGCGCGCCAATCGCGCGCTCTGTCGCCAAGCAGTCCCTTCAATTGGCGAAGCGCCTGGCGCCGCTGCCGATCGGTGTCGGCATGGATGAGATCGTCGAGACCTTCGGCCTCCGTCAGATCGAGCTTGCCGTTTTCGAAAGCGCGCCGGGTAAATTCACCGGGCTCGGCTGGGCGAACGTCTTCGAACGCGGACAGCGCCGCGAACAAGGCGGCCAGCACCGCCCGCCCGCCATGGACGTGAAATTCCGCGACGTCTTCGCCGGTCGCGCTGGCCGGACCTGGAAACCACAGCATCACGGCATCGTCGATCGGCCGCTGGCCGACATCCCCAAGCAGCACGCGGGTGGCCATTCGCGGCGACGGCAACTTGCCGGCAAGCGCCATCACGAGCTTTCGGGTCTGCTGGACCCGAGACGCGCACCAAGGCGATCGCGCTTGGTGGCCGGCCCGACGACAATGCAAAGATGGTCTGATCCCGCGGATGCATGGCCTATTTGTGCGGGCGGTTTTGAAAAGGCAACGCGATCTCGATTCGGGGCCCGAATGCGTAGGCCATACTGCTGGTCCACCGCGGATAGGCGTGACAAAAAATGCTTCAAAACCAGGAGAGGCACCCTCCCTGACATCCAGATCCAAAATAAATAATATAAAATTCAATGTCTTAAATGGTTAACCAGTCGCTAAGACCGATTTTCCGATGCTGATCCGCATTGCAGCAAGCCCCCAGCATGAAAAAGGCGCCCCGTGGTGCGAGGCGCCTTCCCTAAAGCCCGGCCTGACGGCTCAGGTATTCATGGAATCGAAGAACTCCGAGTTGTTCTTGGTATTCCGGAGCTTGTCGAGCAGGAAGTCGATCGCGTCCATGGTGCCCATCGGATTGAGGATCCGGCGCAGCACGTACATTTTCTTCAGGAGCTGCGGATCGGTGATCAGCTCTTCCTTGCGGGTGCCGGAGCGCGAGATATCGATCGCCGGGAAGGTCCGCTTGTCGGAGACCTTGCGGTCGAGGATCAGCTCGGAGTTACCGGTGCCCTTGAATTCTTCGAAGATCACTTCGTCCATGCGGCTGCCGGTATCGACCAGCGCGGTCGCGATGATCGTGAGCGAACCGCCCTCCTCGATGTTGCGCGCGGCGCCAAAGAATCGTTTCGGCCGCTGCAGCGCGTTGGCATCGACACCGCCCGTCAGCACCTTGCCGGATGACGGCACCACAGTGTTGTAGGCGCGGCCCAGACGCGTGATCGAGTCGAGAAGAATGACCACGTCGCGGCCGTGCTCGACGAGCCGCTTGGCTTTCTCGATCACCATCTCGGCGACCTGGACGTGACGCACGGCGGGTTCGTCAAAGGTGGACGACACCACCTCGCCCTTCACCGAACGCTGCATGTCCGTGACTTCTTCCGGACGCTCGTCGATCAGCAGAACGATCAAATAGCATTCCGGATGATTGGCGGTGATCGAGTGCGCAATGTTCTGCATCAGCACGGTCTTGCCGGTGCGCGGCGGCGCCACGATCAGCGCACGCTGGCCCTTGCCGATCGGGGCAACGATATCGATCACCCTTGCAGAAAGGTCTTTGCGCGTCGGGTCCTCGAGCTCGAGCCGGAAGCGCTGGTCCGGAAACAGCGGCGTCAAATTGTCGAAATTGACCTTGTGCTTGGACTTTTCCGGATCCTCGAAATTGAGGGTGTTGACTTTCAGCAGCGCGAAATAGCGTTCGCCTTCTTTCGGACTGCGGATGTGGCCTTCGATGGTGTCGCCGGTGCGAAGGCCGAAGCGGCGGATCTGCGAGGGCGAGACGTAGATGTCGTCGGGGCCGGGCAGATAGTTGGCGTCGGGCGAGCGCAGAAAGCCGAAGCCGTCGGAGAGAACCTCGACGACGCCTTCGCCGATAATGTCGATTTCCTGAATCGCAAGCTGCTTGAGGATGGCGAACATCAGCTCCTGCTTGCGCATGGTGCTGGCATTTTCGACCCCGTTCTCTTCCGCGAACGAGACGAGCTCGGCCGGCGTTTTCGATTTGAGGTCCTGGAGTTTCATTTCCCGCATTGGGGTGGTCCTGTGGAGTGTTTCTTTAGGGAAGGGGTGCGAGGTGGCTTAAGGAAAAAGCGGACACGAAAATGGAAGGTCCGCAGGTCTAAGCAAGGAAAGCGCCGGTGAGGCTTCAAACCTGATGCGGCGGCCGGTCCAATGAAGGAGCCGGAACGCAACCACATCCGCCTGCGTGGGGTGGGATTTCGACAATATAGAAAATCATCCGGCGCTTCGCAAGCAGGTGGAAAAACGGGTCATCGTGGAAAGCTCAGGTCTAGAGCGGCTTCACGATCACCAGGATGACGATCAGGATCATCAGAACCGTCGGTATCTCATTGATAATACGATAGAATTTTTGGCTTCTGGTATTCCGGTCTGCGGCGAAATCCTTGACCCAGCGGGAGAAAAAGCCGTGGACACCCGAAAGGATGAGCACCAGCGTCAGTTTGGCGTGAAACCAGCCGGACGTGTACCAATGCCCGCTCCAGACCAGATAAAGCCCGGCCAGCCAGGTCACGATCATCGCCGGATTGATGATCGCCTTCAGCAATCGCCATTCCATCACCTTGAAAGTCTCGGACTGCTTCGATCCGACCTCGGCCTCGCAGTGATAGACGAACAGCCGCGGCAGATAGAGCATGCCGGCCATCCACGAGATGACCGCAATCACGTGCAGCGCCTTGATCCACGGATACGCGGTGATCGTGATCCACTCGTACATTGCAGTCGCTGACCTTGCTCGTCCCTGGAACGTTTTCGACGCTCGCAGCGTTGCGAAGAAGCGCCGCCAGCCAGGGGACGCAAGACATATCCGCAAAGCACCGCTTCTCTAAACTAATAATTATAGAATCTTAGGTTTGAGTCTAAGTGACGGTGATTATGACTCACACAAAACGATCCCGCATGTTTGCGAGGCTTGTTCACAGCCGTCCCCAATTCCGGCCGGACATTGCATCATCCTGATAACGCCACGCGCATCAACTGCTTGCGCCGTTTCGTGGCCAGCTTATGAAGAGACAAATCCACACCTTCCCACTATCATGGCGATGAGCTGGCGGACTTGTCCTCTCACGGAGCCCTGTGAAGAAAAGTCCGGGTTATCCCTGACGTGACGACCCAGGGCCGAATATCTTGGTTAAGCTCCACAGGGATTCACAGGATACACAGGGGTTCTGGTGCCCACGACCGGCAACTATTTTCATCTTCATCTGGTTTCCGATTCGACCGGCGAGACGCTGATCACGGTGGCGCGCGCGGTGGCTGCGCAATACGCCAATGTGACCGCAGTCGAACATGTCTATCCGCTGGTGCGTAGCCAGAAGCAGCTCGACCGCGTGCTCGACGAGATCGAGGAGGCGCCGGGCATCGTGCTCTTCACGTTGCTGGAAAAGGATCTGGTCGGCCGCCTGGAGGCCAAGTGCAGGGACATCAACATTCCGAGCCTGTCAATTATTGGCCCGGTGATGCAAATGTTCGAGGCGTATCTCGGTGCAGCAACGACAGGCAGGGTAGGCGCCCAGCACGTTTTGAACGCGGAATATTTCAAGCGCATCGACGCCTTGAACTACACCATGATACATGACGACGGCCAGCACGTCGAAGGCCTGGAGGATGCCGACGTGGTTCTGGTCGGCGTGTCCCGCACATCGAAGACGCCGACCTCGATTTATCTCGCCAACCGCGGCGTCCGCACCGCGAACGTGCCGCTGGTGCCGGGCATTCCGCTGCCGCACCAGCTGGAGACGTTGAAAAAGCCATTGGTCGTCAGCCTTCATGCGACGCCGGAGCGGTTGATCCAGGTCCGGCAAAACCGGTTGCTGAGCATGGGAGCCGATATCCCCAACGATGAGTACATCGATCGTCAGGCGGTAACCGATGAAGTCGCCTACGCCCGGAAACTGAGTGCCAAATTCAGTTGGGCGCAGCTCGACGTGACGCGCCGCTCGATCGAGGAAACCGCCGCGGCTGTGCTGAAACTGTTCACCGATCGGCAGCGGCAGCGGCTTCCGGAATGACGCTGTTGCGATGACCATCTGGCGCGGAAAAGATCCGTTGATCCTTGCCTCGCAAAGCCGCGCGCGGCAGATGCTGCTCGCCAATGCCGGCATTACCTTCGAGGTCGTTCCCGCCGATATCGACGAACGATCCGTGCAGAAGAATTCCGGCCTTTCCGCGCCCGGTGAAATCGCGGGCCTACTGGCGCGCGAGAAGGCGTGCTTCGTATCGTCAAAGAATCCCGGGCGTCATGTTATCGGCGCCGATCAGACGCTGGCTTTGGGAAACCGGCTGTTCAGCAAACCGGCGGGCCGTGCGCAGGCCGCGGAGCAGCTACGGCTGCTTGCCGGTTGCATGCATGAACTGCACGCCGCCGTTGCGGTCGCCTGCGACGGCAACGTATTGTTTTCGGATGTTTCGGTCGCGCGCTTGACCATGCGTGCTCTAAGCGGGGCGGAGATCAGAGCGTATCTGGACGAGGCCGGCGAGGCCGTGACATCCAGCGTCGGTGCCTATCAACTCGAAGGACTGGGCGTACATCTATTCGATCGCTTCGAAGGCGATCACTTCACGATTCTCGGCCTGCCGCTGCTGCCGCTGCTTGCATTCCTGCGCCGCGAGCGACTGCTGGGAATTTGATATCCTCTTGAGAGTGACGAACCCTATGCGGATTCTCGGACTGACCGGCTCGATCGGGATGGGAAAATCCACCACCGCAAAACTGTTCACTGAGGCGGGCGTGCCGGTTTACGACGCCGATGCGGCGGTCCACAAAATCTATGAGGGGAAGCGGCGCCCGCGATCGAGGCGGCATTTCCCGGCACGACCGTCGGCGGCAAGGTCGATCGCGCAAAGCTGTCGGCCAAGGTGGTGCATGATCCGGCCGCGATCAAGCAGCTCGAGCAGATCGTTCACCCGATGCTCGGCGCGTCCCGCCAGCAATTCCTAGATGATGCCGAGAGATCCGGCGCGCCGGTCGTGGTGATGGATATTCCGCTGCTGTTCGAAACCGGTGGCGAGAAACGCGTCGATGCCGTGGTCGTGGTCAGCACCGATCCGGCGACCCAGCGCGAGCGCATTCTGGCGCGCGGCACCATGACATCAGAGGCGCTCGACGCCATTCTGGCGCGGCAATTGCCCGATGCCGAAAAGCGCAAGCGCGCGGATTTCGTGGTGGATACGTCGCAAGGATTGGACCCGGTGCGCACGGCAATCCGCGACATTCTGGCCGAGGTCGTTAAGATGCCGCAGCGGCGAGCGTGATTCGCCTGTAGCTCCGGTTCCTGAAATCCATGCGCGAAATCGTCCTCGATACCGAAACCACTGGCCTCGATCCGCTGCGCGGCGACCGGCTGGTCGAGATCGGCTGCATCGAGATCTACAACCGCATGCCGACGGGGCAGACATTCCACCGCTACATCAACCCCGAACGCGACATGCCGGCGGAAGCATTTAACGTGCACGGCCTGTCCACCGAGTTCCTCGCCAGCAAGCCGCTGTTCACCGAGGTGGTCGAGGAGTTCCTGGAGTTCATCGGCGACGCGCCGCTCGTCATCCACAACGCCTCGTTTGACATCAGCTTCATCAATGCCGAGCTTGACCGCATCAAGCGGCAGCCGATTTTACGCGACCGGCTGGTGGATACGCTGCTCCTGGCCCGTCGCAAGCATCCCGGCGTGTCGAACCGGCTGGACGATCTGTGCTCACGCTATGCGATCGACAATTCCCGCCGCACCAAGCACGGCGCGCTGCTTGACGCCGAGCTATTGGCCGAAGTCTATATCGACCTGATCGGGGCGCGGCAGTCGCAACTGATCCTGGCGTCGGAAACCCGCGTCACTGTCAGCAACGGATTTGGCGAAACGCCGCGCCGGCAGCGCGAGGTGCCGCTGGCGCCGCGAATCACCGAGGCAGACCGCGAAGCGCATCGCGCCTTCATCGCCACCTTGGGCGACAAGCCGATCTGGAACGACTTTCTGGGAGCCTAGCGGCGTTTGGCCGCTGGCTTTGTTTAGCTCGGCTTTACGCCCGAAGCGGCCTGTGCCGCAGCCTGCCGCTCCATGTTCTGGCGGTACAGGCCGACGAAATCGACGGGATCGAGCATCAACGGCGGGAAACCACCGTCGCGAACTGCGGTGGCGATGATCTCGCGCGCGAACGGGAACAACAATCGCGGGCATTCGATCATGACCAGCGGATGCAGGTTTTCCTTCGGCACGTTGACGATGCGGAACACGCCGGCATAGGCCAGCTCGAAGCTGAACATCACCTTGCCGGTGTTTTCAGCCTTGCCCTCGATCGAGAGCGTCACTTCGAACTCGTTTTCCGAGAGATTGTTCGCGGAAACGTTGATCTGGATGTTGATCGCCGGCTGCTGCTGTTGCGGTGCCAGGGAGGAAGGGGCGTTCGGATTCTCGAACGACAGATCCTTGGTGTACTGGGCCAGCACGTTGAGCTGGGGAGGGGCCTGTTCGGGAGGTGCGCCGTTGCCGTTGGTCATGAAACTCTCTCCTGAAGCTGGCGAGCGGAGCCCGTTTTCGTCTGAATTCGCTCGATGGGCGGGATGCCTTTTCCGGGCGAGTGGCTATCATAGCCCCGCCTCGTTCCACAAGGACGACGGGCGGGCCGACTGGACCCTCGGCGAAATATGGCAGATATGCCTAATACGGCCCCGCCGGCGGCCCAATACGTATCCCTAAATAATTGAATATGCGTGATTTCCGGACAGGATCGGGTTTCCCCTCGCCCCCAAAACGCGCTACAATTCACCCGCGCCAAAACGCGCCATTGGCCGGGCGTAGTTTCATGCCTACATGCTGCAGTCTCAATCGATGATGTAATCTCTGCCGTTCTCAGGGAAAACTCGTAAGAGAGCTTCTCATCAGGGAACGCTCGACCGCCGGGCCCGTTGCCGGCGTTAGAACCAGAAAGCGAATACGACGTGGATATTTACACCATCATCTTCCTGGCCCTGGCGGTCTTTATCTTCCTGCGCCTGCGCAGCGTCCTCGGACAGCGCACCGGAAGCGAACGGCCGCCCTACGATCGCGCCGCGCCCAACGTCGTGCAGCGTACGCAGGATAACAATAATGTCGTTCCGATGCCGGGTGCGGTGATCGATCAGGCGCCGCTGGCGCCGAGCGCCGACGTGGCACCAGCCGACCGCTGGAAGGGCGTTGCCGAGCCGGACACGCCGCTGGCTGCGGGCCTCGATGCCATTGTCGCCCATGACTCCTCGTTCGATCCCCGGCATTTCATCTCCGGCGCCCGCAGCGCCTACGAGATGATCGTGCTGGCTTTCGCCAATGGCGACCGGCGCGCGCTGAAGGATCTGTTGTCCAGCGAGGTCTATGAGAGCTTCGAGGCTGTGATCAAGGATCGCGAGAAGCACGAGCAGAAAACCGAAACGCGGTTTGTTTCGATCGACAAGGCCGAGCTGGTGGGTGCGGAAGCCCGCGACCGCGCGGCGCAACTGACCGTTCGTTTTGTGTCGCAGATGATCTCGGTCACCCGCGACAAGACCGGCGCCATTGTCGATGGCAATCCCGATAAGGTCGCCGATATCACCGATGTCTGGACATTCGCCCGCGACACGAGCTCTCGCGATCCGAACTGGAAGCTGGTTGGCACCGGAAGCGCGGCCTAACGCGCGACGCCTTGCGAGGCTCGCGTTTGGCGTGATCGCTTTCGCGTGTTCGCTAGCTCCGGTGGATGCCCTTGCAGGACGTCATGCGCGTTCGCAAAAGCCTGCGCATCCACCGTCCGTCCGTCAACTGCCATATCCACAGCTTGAATTCCCGTTTCAGATTAACGGCGGCCAGTATGCGCCGCTCGCATGGTCGGAGATCGCGGGCTGGAGCGAGGACGATCATCTCGCCGCCTACAAGGCGTTTCGCGTGAGCTGCAGGCCGATATCGGTGCAACGAACGCCGCCGGCCGATCCGAAAGCGCTCGGCACCTCACTACGCGATCCCTGCCAAATCGCGAGAGGCCTGGAACTATCCGACGGCCTGAAGGCAAAAGCTTTCTTCGAGGAGCATTTTCTCCTTGCGCATTTCGCGGCTTGGCGAAGGCGAGGGCTTTGTCACCGGCTATTACGAGCCGATCGTCGATGGCTCAAAGACGGAGAACGAGGTCTACAAGGTGCCGGTCTATCGCCGGCCGTCCAATCTGTTCGTCCGTGGCACCACACAGAGCTCGGCCGGCTTGCCCAACAAGGGCCAGGTATTCCGCAAGATCGGCCGCCGCAAGCTGGTGCCCTATTACGATCGCGCCGAGATCGAGGACGGCGCGATTGCCGGCCGCGGGCTCGAAATCTGCTGGCTGAAGGAGCAGACCGACCTGCTGTTCTCGCAGATCCAGGGTTCGGCGCGGGTCAGCCTCGACGACGGCTCGACCCTTCGTATTAATTACGATGCCCATAATGGCTATCCCTATACGGCGGTGGGCCGCATCCTGATCGAGCGCAACATCATCCCCAAAGATCAGATGTCGATGCAGAAGATCCGGGAATGGATGGAGCAGAATCCAAATGAGGCCGACGAGCTTCGGCGGCAGAACAAGTCTTACGTCTTCTTCCGCGAGGTGCAGCTTTCCGACAAGGACGAGGCCGTTGGCGCCCAGGGCGTGCCGCTGACGCCGGGCCGCTCGATCGCGGTCGACAAATCGCTGCATGTCTATGGCACGCCGTTCTTCATCGAAGGCGAGCTGCCGATCGAATCGGAGCTGTCAAAGACGCCGTTCCGCCGCTTGATGATTGCGCAGGACACCGGCTCCGCCATCGTCGGTCCCGCGCGCGCCGATCTCTATTTCGGCGCCGGTCTCGAAGCCGGCAAGGTTGCCGGTCGCCTCCGCCACAATGCGCGCTTCGTCATTCTGGTGCCGAAGAATCTCGATCCGGTGGCACGCGGCCGCAAGATGCCGGTGCCCGACCAGCGGCCGTCGGAGACGATCGCAAAACTGTTCCCGCAAGCCGATCCGTTGAAAAATCCGTCCGGGGAGCAGAAGGGCGCGGCGAAACCGCCCGAGGTGACCGCGGCGACCAACATCAGGCCCGCGGCGCAGGCAGCACCGCCGACAACAGCCGCGGTGCCTTCGCGAGCCCCGGCGGTCCAGGCTGCCGTGGCAAAGCCGGTACCGCTTCCCGAGCCGCGGCCGAAGGTTGAAGAAACGATTTCCGCAAAGCCGCATCAGCGTCACCTGCGCCGATATCGCCATCGTCGATGAAACGCCGGCCGCCGAGATTGATCCCGAATTGCCGGAGCCGCCGCGACGCAAGCGTGGCCTGAGCGAGGAGGACCGCGCGCTGTGGGAGAGCGTCGCCAAGCAGGTCAAGCCACTGCGTAAACGCGCCTCGAAGCCGTCGGTCGTCTCGACGGAAACCGATAGCAAAGTCGCGCCGAAACCCGCCGTCTCGCCGAGGCGCGCTGCGCCGCAACGTATCGTTGCTCCCTCAAAACCGGAGCCACCGCCGTTGGCGCCGATCGGCCGCCGCGAGAGGTCGCATCTGTCGCGCGGGCGGAAGGAGATCGATGCCCGGCTCGACCTCCATGGCATGACGCAGACGCGCGCATCGCGCGCTGTTCGGTTTCCTGCAGCGCGCCCATCATGACGGGCTGACCTTCGTGCTCGTCATCACCGGCAAGGGCAAGATCGGCGCCGAGTCCGAGCGCGGCGTGTTGCGCCGTCAGGTGCCGCAATGGCTCGGCCTGCCGGAATTCCGCTCGCTGGTGGTCGGCTTCGAGGAAGCCCATGTCGGCCATGGCGGCGAGGGCGCCTTGTATGTCAGGGTGCGGCGGGCGCGGGTCTAAAACGCCCGCACGATCCCGACGCGTGGGATCAGTGTTACGATCCAGCCGAACACAATAGTCTTCCGGTCGTCCGCTGATATCGGTGGGGCGTCCTTTAAAGCCGGAAGCATCTTCACCGCGTGCAGGATCAGGAACAGGCACACCGCCCAATTCGAAATCCAGCGGGAGTAGTCGAACACGATCGCAAACATCACGAGATAGCCGAGGCTGACCATGATGATCGCAGCGGTTACGATGCGGCGGTGCGCGTCAATGGAAAGCGCGACGATCAGATTGCGAAAATATCGCCAAAGCGGTGTGTGCAGCCAGATCAGGAGGGCGAATACCGGAATGCCGAGAAGGTTGTGCGGCAGGCGTTGCCAGGTATCCCAAATTTCCTTCGAGAGCGGCTGGTACCAGATATAGCCAAAGCTCAGCAGGTTCGTTTGCGACGGGTCGGCCATCCGGCTGTGTAAGCGCGCGACAAACTCCGTCTCCGGCACTGGAACGGTACCGTAGAACTGCGCGGCAACGAAAAGCGCGCCCACCGCCCCGAGCGATGCGATTCCAACGGCGGCGTTCTGCCGGCCGGTGCCGTGAACGAGATAATGGCGCAACGCCACGATGGCGGCGATCGTCGGCACATACATCAGGAGATGAATGTGGTGGATCAGAACGAGCACGATCGATAACAGTGCGGCAAGCAACACATAGGCAAGCGAGCGTGCTGGAATCAGCAGCAGGCAGATCGCAAACAGGCATCCGTAGATGTCGAAATGCCCGAGCGTGTGCATGAAATTCTTCAGGAAGAACGGCGAGCCCGCCATCAACACGAACAGCGGCAAATGCTTCTGCTCGAAACCGAACGTCTGCCGGAATAGCTGGACGAACAGCCCCGCCGTGATCAGCCAGACCGTGCTGCTGAGCGCGAACACCAGCCACACCGGCACCTTGGCAGTAAACAGCGAGATGATCGCGCCGATCAGGGCGCGCTTGGTGAAGCCAAAATGATAGTCGACCAGCAGATGGATGTAGGGGACGTAAGGCGGCAGCGTGATCTTGTGCCAGAAGACCCCGATCAGCACGGCGGCATTGACGGCAAGCATCAAGCGCCAGGGTTTTCCCACACACGCAACTTCAGATTCATTGTCGTCCCGGCCAAGCGATAGCGCGAGCCGGAACCACAGGCCGGCGTCACAGACGGGATAGCGGCCCCAGCCCGAGGGCACAATGGAGATTTGTGGCTATGGCCGTTTTCGCGGGGACGACGACTGCGCCTTGGCCTACAAAATAAACCGGCTCAAATCGGCGTTCTTGGCGAGGTCGCCGACGTGCTTCTGCACGTAATCGGCATCGACCTTGATCGTCTCGCCATGACGGTCCGGCGCGGCGAACGAAATCTCGTCGAGCACCCGCTCCATCACCGTCTGCAGCCGCCGCGCGCCGATATTCTCCACCGTCGAATTGACGGCGACGGCGATATCCGCCAGCGCGTCGATGGCGCTGTCGGTAATGTCGAGCGTGACGCCTTCGGTCTGCAGCAGCGCGACATATTGCTTGATCAGCGAGGCTTCCGGCTCGGTCAGGATCCGGCGCATGTCGTCGCGCGTCAGCGCTTCCAGCTCGACGCGGATCGGCAAGCGGCCCTGCAATTCCGGCAACAGGTCCGAGGGCTTTGAGATATGGAACGCGCCGGAGGCGATGAACAGGATGTGGTCGGTCTTGACCGCGCCGTGCTTGGTCGAGACCGTGGTGCCTTCGATCAGCGGCAGCAAATCGCGCTGTACGCCCTCGCGTGAAACGTCGCCACCGGTCCGGCCGTCGCGTACGCAGATCTTGTCGATCTCGTCGAGGAACACGATGCCGTTGTTCTCGACCGCGTTGATGGCTTCCAGCACCAGCTGGTCGCTGTCCAGCAACTTATCGGATTCCTCGTTGACGAGAATCTCGTGCGAGTTTTCGACTGTCAGGCGGCGGGTCTTGGTTCGCCCGCCCATCTTTCCGAAGATATCGCCGATCGAAATCGCGCCCATCTGCGCGCCGGGCATGCCCGGGATTTCGAACATCGGCATACCGCCGGACGATTGCGTCTCGATCTCGATTTCCTTGTCGTTGAGCTCGCCGGCGCGCAGCTTCTTGCGGAAGGAATCGCGGGTGGCGGGGCTCGATGCCGGTCCGACCAGCGCATCCAGCACGCGTTCTTCGGCGGCCTGCTGCGCGCGGGCCTGCACGTCCTTGCGCTTGCGCTCGCGGACCTGGACGATCGCCACCTCGATGAGATCGCGGATGATCTGCTCGACATCGCGGCCGACATAGCCGACTTCGGTGAACTTGGTGGCTTCGACTTTGATGAAGGGCGCGTTGGCCAGCTTCGCCAGCCGCCGCGCGATCTCGGTCTTGCCGACGCCGGTCGGCCCGATCATCAGGATATTTTTCGGCAGCACCTCTTCGCGCAGGCTGCCGGTGAGCTGCAGCCGCCGCCAGCGGTTACGCAGCGCGATCGACACCGCACGCTTGGCATCGGCCTGGCCGACGATGAAGCGGTCGAGTTCGGAGACGATTTCACGAGGAGAAAAGTCGGTCATTCGTACATCTTATACGGATAGGGTTGGTTGCGGGAGGCGACGCGTGAGCGCCGGCGGTGCCAATCTCAGTATCCCGGCACGGAGCGGCTTCCACCCGGCACTGAGCAATAACACGAAAGCGCCGAGGGTCAGGATTGTGAGTGGGGTCGTTATGTCGGAAAGGCCGACCTGGCGGATCAGAGCCCAGAATGCAGCTCCGGCGTAGGCAAGGCCCGATACGAGCAGAGCGCGGCGGTCGATCAAGACCGCGACAAGGCTGAGTGCCAGGAACACTGCCACCACCGCAACAGCCGGTTCGGGTTCGAGTTTCGAGCCCACGTCGAACACGCCGCCAATTAGCGAGTGGACGATGAGAGGCGCTGCAAGCAGATGTAGCCAGAAGGCGATATCGGTTCGGCGGGTCAGCCGTTCCGGATCGGTCATATCAAACCGCATGGCCAGGCCAAAAATCGCGAGGCCGCAAACAAGAGTTACGACGCTGTACGCGCCGTGCGGAAGCTGCGGAAAAAGCCCATAAGCTAACCCCATGACCGTGAGCACCAGCGCGCCGCACCCCGCCGCTATAGTTATGGGTACCCGAAAGCGCCAGTAGTGCAGTGCTGTCAGCAGCACGGTTAGAAATGCGGCACCCGCCAACATCGCCGGTTCGATCCCACCAAGTCCGGTAAGCCCCCATGCAGATAGCGGAAAGCTGTATAGCCGAGCGCCCGCCCCGAGAAAGACGGCGCTGGCGGCGAAAGCGGCCCAGGCAAATACGATCAGGAGAACAATGCTTGGTAACGCCATGCGCCGCAACCGGGTGAAGAATTCGGCGAGCAACCACGCTGTAACGGCGACCGCTATCCACATACCAACTGGCCCGTTCGATGACAGGGCAAAATAGCCGACCGCGCCAATGAACAGGGCAAGTCCGATCGTGACAAAGATGTCGCTGAAGCCGCTGATGAAGCGAAGCTGCTCGTCGTCGGGCGAGGCGGGCAATTCAGGCGGCTCGCCGGCATTTTCCAGCGCGCGCAGGCGTTCGGCCTGTTCGGCCGTAATAATGCCGCGCTCAATGCCTTTCACCAAAATCTCGCTTGCAATCATCGACACTGGACCTCTGGAGTTAAGTAAGCCGGATCAGGGCCGTCGCAAGCAGCCGATGCAATCGTCTCTAGATGATCGGCGGCCCGCTCTGCCAAACCTTGATCGCCTCGAAGGGGTGAATCAGCATGATGATGTTGAGCGTCAGATTGTCGCGAATGTGGAGCGCCATCACAAGCTCGAACAGGAGCGCGAGCGCCACGGTGATGGCGACCGGGAGCTTTTTTGCCAGCAGGAAGCCGCCGATCATCGCAGCCGAGTCGGAGATCGAGTTGACGATGGTATCGCCGAAATAATCCAACGAGATCGTGCCGGCGCGGTAGCGGTCGATGATCCAGTCGGAATTCTCGACCAGTTCCCAGCCGCCTTCGACCAGCATGGCGAGGATCAGGCGGCCTTGCCAGGCGAAGCGGGGCAAGGCGAGGAACGCGGCGCCGTAGAACAGGATGCCGTGCAGGATATGGGACAGCGTGTACCAGTCGGCGATGTGCTGCGAATTCTCCGAACTCAGCACCACGCCATGCCAGAGTTTGACATAGCCGCAGGCGCAGATCGGCAGCCGGCCCATCGCATACAGGATGGCGGCCTGGAGCACGAGGATGCCGGTCGCAATCAGCATCCAGTGCCAGGTTGTGGCGCCACTGATCGGAGATTTTCCGGCGATGTTCTCGGCGGTCATGCGTTGCGCACCATCAACAGAGCGGGCCCATCAGGTGTATCGACCATACCAGCTTTTTCAAAGCCTGCTTTCTGGTAGGCACGAACGGCCCGGGTGTTGGCTGGATCGGGATCGGTGACAATGCGCGGCGCACCATTCCGCAGGCGCTCGTCGACGAAGGCGCGAATGAACGCCGACCCATGGCCGCGCGCGATCATGTCGGACTCGCCGATGAACAGGTCGATGCCGCGGGTGCCGCGCGGATGTTCACCAAAGCCTGAATTCCAGGCGGTCAGGTCGTAGCATTGCAGATAGGCGAAATCGTTGCTCCCTGCCGAGACGATGAATTGATCCATCGCCGGTTCGTCGAGATCGCCGCTGACCAGATCATATTGCTCGGACGGATCGCCCCACCATTCCCGGACATGCGGCTGCGCCAGCCACTGCCGGATCATCGGAAGATCTTCAGATGTCATCGGGCGGAAGACATAGTCCGGCGCCATGATCGAGCGGCTCCCCAGAGCGTTTCGATCGTGACGTTGCGGTTGGTGTAGACGCAGATGTCGGCGGCGATATCGAGCGAGCGGCGCACGATGGTTTCGGCATCCTTGTCGGTATCGACCAGTGCCCGGGCGGCGGCCAGGGCATAATTGCCGCCGGAGCCGATCCCCATCACGCCCGCTTCCGGCTCGAGCACGTCGCCAGTGCCGGTCAGGATCAGCGACACGTCCTTGTCGGCAACGATCATCATGGCCTCCAGCCGGCGCAGGTAGCGGTCGGTCCGCCAGTCCTTGGCGAGCTCGACGGCTGCCCGGGTCAATTGCCCCGGATATTGCTCGAGCTTGCTTTCCAGCCGCTCGAACAGGGTGAAGGCGTCGGCAGTAGCCCCGGCAAAGCCGCCGATCACGTCGCCCTTGCCGATTTTGCGGACCTTTTTGGCGTTGGCCTTGATGACGGTCTGGCCGATCGAGACCTGGCCGTCGCCGCCGATCACCACCTTGCCACCCTTGCGGACCGTCAAAATCGTGGTGCCGTGCCAGATCGACGGGTTGTTTTCAGATGCTTGCATGAATAGCCCTCGTTCAAATCAGATTTAGGGGCTGGCGGGGAGGGTTACAATCGCGGCATTCGTAGCGTTTTCGAGCGAAGTGGGGACCGGTTCGCGTAAAGAAAACGCGTCAGAATCGAAAGGCTCGGGATTCCGGTCACCATAGGCCGAAGTTCAGCCTCCAAAAGCATCATCCCGCAGTAGCGAAGGCCGGATCGGCCTGTTAAAAGGGCCGCGTTTTCGGCCCCAAGCGGCCCAAGGGAAGCAGTTTTCATGCGCACAGCGTCCATCAAGCGCAAGACCAAGGAAGCGGCATTCGTAGCGTTTTCGAGCGAAGTGGGGACCGGTTCGCGTAAAGAAAACGCGTCAGAATCGAAAGGCTCGGGATTCCGGTCACCATAGGCCGAAGTTCAGCCTCCAAAAGCATCATCCCGCAGTAGCGAAGGCCGGATCGGCCTGTTAAAAGGGCCGCGTTTTCGGCCCCAAGCGGCCCAAGGGAAGCAGTTTTCATGCGCACAGCGTCCATCAAGCGCAAGACCAAGGAAACCGACATCGAGGTCGCAGTAAACCTCGATGGCACGGGCGTATCCAAGGTTTCGACCGGGATCGGCTTTTTCGACCATATGCTCGACCTGCTGGCCCGGCATTCCCGCATCGACATCACCGTGAAGGCCGATGGCGACCTCCATGTCGACCACCACCACACCACCGAGGACGTCGGAATTGCGCTGGGGCAGGCCGTGAAGCAGGCGCTCGGCACCATGGCCGGGATCACCCGCTATGCCTCGATCCACATGCCGATGGACGAGACGCTGTCGCGCGTCGTGATCGACATTTCGGGCCGGCCGGTGCTGGTGTTCAAGGTCGACTTTCCGCGCGACAAGGTCGGGCAGTTCGACACCGAGCTGGTGCGCGAATGGTTCAACGCCTTCACCATCAACGCCGGCGTGACTTTGCACGTCGAGACCTTATATGGCGAGAACAGCCATCATATCGCCGAATCCTGTTTCAAGGGTCTGGCGAGGGCGCTTCGTGCCGCGGTTGCGATCGATCCGCGCGCGGCCGGCGAAGTGCCTTCCACCAAGGGTCAGCTCGGCGGCTGATTTCTTGTTTGCGTTTTCGCTCGCGGCGGAGAGGTTCGATGCCGGTCTACACAGTGCATGCTCCCGTAGCCAACGGCGCCGATCTCACGGCGACCGACAAGTTCGTCTTTGTCCGTGACGGCTTCCATTTCTGGGCTGCGGTCGCGAGCGTGATCTGGCTGTTGTGGCATCGGCTGTGGCTGGCGCTGATCGGCTGGATCGTTCTGATGATAGCTATCCATTTCGGGATGTCGGCGCTGGGCGCCAGTAGCGGCACGATCTTCGCTGCTGATGTCCTGATTGCGATCCTGATGGGCCTCGAAGCGGCCAGCCTGCGGCGCTGGACGCTGTCGCGACGCAAATGGCGCCAGCTCGATATCGTGGTCGCCGACGACGAGGAATCTGCCGAACGCCGATTCTTCGAGCGCTGGACTGCCCGGCAGCGCGGCCTGACCAACGACCAATGGGCGGTCGATCGCGGCGCACCGCCGCCGACGCGCCACATTCCGGGCCAGCCGTTCTCCAAACCGCCGCCGCCACTGCCGCAAGGCGGGATCATCGGCCTGTTTCCGGAGCCGGGAGGGCCGCGATGACCGTTGCGATCGTCGATTACGGCTCCGGCAACCTTCACTCGGCGGCGAAGGCGTTTGAGCGCGCCGCGCGGAGCATGGAAGATCCGCAGAAGGTCATGGTGACGCGTGATCCCGAGGCGGTGTTTCGTGCCGATCGCATTGTGCTGCCCGGCGTCGGCGCCTTCGCCGATTGCCGCCGGGGCTCGACGCGGTGGACGGCATGCTGGAAGCGATGACCGAAGCGGTGCGCGTCAAGGCGCGGCCGTTCTTCGGCATCTGCGTCGGCATGCAGTTGATGGCCACGCGCGGCAAGGAGCACGTCGTAACCGAGGGCTTCAACTGGATCGAGGGCGACGTCGAGAAGATCGCGCCGCGCGAGGAAAATTTGAAGATCCCGCACATGGGCTGGAACACGCTCGACATGATCCGCGAGCATCCGGTGCTGGAGCGGCTGCAGCTCGGGCCGAAGGGCCGCCATGCCTATTTCGTGCACTCCTATCATCTCAATGCCTCCACGAGGCCGATGTGCTGGCGCGCGCCGAGTACGGCGGGCCGGTGACGGCGATCGTGGGCAAGGACACCGCGATCGGCACGCAGTTTCACCCCGAGAAGAGCCAGCGTTTTGGATTGGCCCTGATCTCGAACTTTTTGAAGTGGAAGCCGTGATCCTCTTTCCCGCGGTTGACTTGAAGAATGGCCAGTGTGCGCCTCGAACAGGGCGACATGGCGCGCGCGACCGTGTTCAACCTCGATCCCGCGGCGCAGGCGCGATCCTTCGCCGAGCAGGGATCTCGAATATCTGCACGTCGTCGATCTCGACGGCGCCTTTGCCGGCAAGCCGATGAATGCGCTGGCGGTCGAGGCGATGCTGAAGGCCGTCACCATGCCGGTGCAGCTCGGCGGCGGCATTCGCGATCTCAAGACCGTGGAAGGCTGGCTCGACAAGGGCATTGCGCGCGTCATCATAGGCACGGCTGCGGTGCGCGATCCGGAACTCGTGAAGAGCGCGGCGAAAAAGTTCCCTGGCCGCGTCGCCGTCGGGCTCGACGCGCGCGACGGCAAGGTTGCGGTGGAAGGCTGGGCCGCGACCTCGCAGGTGACCGCGCTCGAAATCGCAGAGCGCTTCGAGGATGCCGGCGTCGCCGCCATCATCTTCACCGACATCGCGCGCGATGGCCTGCTGAAGGGTCTCAACCTCGATGCGACGATCGCGCTTGGCGATCGCATCTCTATTCCCGTCATCGCCTCCGGCGGCTTTGCATCGATCGAGGACGTCAAGGCGCTCCTGCAGCCACGCGCCAAAAAGCTCGCCGGCGCGATTGCCGGCCGCGCGCTCTATGACGGCCGGCTCGATCCCGCCGCCGCGCTGACGCTGATCTGCAACGCGCGCGCCGCGGCGTAGGAGTATTGTCATGTTCAAGGTTCGCGTGATCCCCTGCCTCGACGTCAAGGACGGAAGGGTGGTCAAGGGCGTCAATTTCGTCGACCTGCGCGACGCCGGCGATCCCGTCGAAGCGGCGATTGCGTGCGACGCCGCCGGCGCCGACGAATTGTGCTTCCTGGACATTACCGCGACCCACGAAAACCGCGGCACCATGCTGGATGTCGTGCGGCGCACGGCCGAGGCCTGTTTTATGCCGCTGACGGTCGGCGGCGGGGTCCGCACCATCGACGACATCAAGACCCTGCTGCGGTACGGCGCCGACAAGGTCTCGATCAATTCTGCCGCCGTCTCTAACCGCGAATTCGTCAAGCAGGCCGCCGAAAAATTCGGCGAGCAGTGCATCGTGGTCGCGATCGACGCCAAGCGGGTCAAGCGCGGCGGCGGTGAGCGCTGGGAAATCTTCACCCATGGCGGGCGCAACTCCACCGGGATCGACGCCATCGAATACGCGCAGGAAGTGGTGTCGCTCGGCGCCGGTGAGATCCTGCTGACGTCAATGGACCGCGACGGCACCCGGCAGGGGTTCGACCTGCCGCTGACGCAGGCCATCGCCGACAGTGTCCCCGTACCGGTCATCGCCTCCGGCGGCGTCGGCAATCTCGACCACCTGGTCGACGGCATCCGCCAGGGCCACGCCACCGCGGTGCTGGCGGCCTCGATATTCCACTTCGGCGAATTTACCATACGCCAAGCCAAGGAGCACATGGTGCGGGCCGGGCTGCCGATGCGGCTCGATCCCTGACGACTCTCTTTCACAAAAGTGCTAAGTCCTGACTTGGGACGGCGACCCGGCCTTGGGCCGGGCGCGAGTGTTGAGTTCGGTTGATGTCGCGTTTCACGATCCATGATCTGGCCGCCACCATCGATGCACGGGCCGCATCGGGAGGAGAGGCGTCCTACACCCGCAAATTGCTCGACAAGGGCGCGGAGCACTGCGCCAAGAAGCTGGGCGAGGAGGCGGTCGAGACCGTGATCGCGGCCGTCGAGAACGATCGGGACCACCTGATCGCCGAAAGTGCCGACCTGCTGTTTCACCTGCTAGTGCTGTTGAAGGCGCGCGGCGTGAAGCTCGAAGAGGTCGAAGCCGCGCTGGCGCAGCGGACGTCGATGTCCGGGCTTGAGGAAAAGGCGTCGCGCAAGCGCGACTGACCGAGAGGGCAGTTCATGGACATCCGCACCCCCGACCAGCAATATAACCCCTACCGCATCTTCACGCGCGAGCAGTGGGCGCGGTTGCGCGACGATACGCCGATGACGCTCGAGCCGGGCGAATTCGAGCGGCTGCGTTCGATGCACGACCGCCTCGACATGCTGGAGGTCGAGGACATCTACCTGCCGCTGTCGCGCCTGTTGTCGATCTATGTCGATGCCACCCACCGCCTCTACCAGGCGCAGCGCCAGTTCCTCGGCATCCGCGACCGCAAGGTGCCCTACATCATCGGCGTCGCTGGCTCGGTCGCGGTCGGCAAATCGACCACTGCGCGCGTGCTGCAGGCATTGCTGGCGCGCTGGTCGCCGCGGCCCAAGGTCGACCTGGTGACGACAGACGGCTTTCTATTTCCCAACGCCGTGCTTGAGCGGCAGGGCCTGATGCAGAAGAAGGGCTTTCCCGAGAGCTACGATCTGCCGATGCTGCTGTCGTTTCTCTCCGACATCAAGGCCGGCCGCCGGCCCGTGCGCGCGCCGGTTTATTCGCATCTGGTCTACGATATCGTGCCGAACGAGTGGATCGAAGTCGACCGCCCGGACATCCTGATCGTCGAGGGCGTCAACGTGCTGCAGACCGGCCGCCTGCCGCGCGACGGCAAGGCGGTGCCCGTGGTGTCCGACTTCTTCGACTTCTCCGTCTATATCGATGCCGACGAGCCGGTGCTGCGCGAATGGTATGTGCGGCGCTTCCTTGCGCTCAGGGATACCGCGTTCCACGATCCCAAATCGTATTTCCATCGCTACGCAGTCTTGTCGGACGAGGAGGCCACGGCGACCGCGATCGCGATCTGGGAACGTACCAACCTCGCCAATCTCGAGGACAATATTTTGCCCACCCGGCCGCGCGCGACGCTGATCCTGAAAAAGCGCGCCGATCACCTGGTCGAGACGGTGGCGCTGCGGCGGCTGTAATTCACCTCACGCGGCGATGTGTCGCGAGGCGACGAGGCCGGCGAGCGCCTCGGCGAGTTTCTCGCGATCGAGCGGCTTGATCAAAAATCCGTCCATGCCGGCCTCGAAGCAGGCGTAACGGTCTTCCACCAGCGTGTTGGCGGTGAGCGCAAGGATCGGCGTCCGGCCACCCGGCTCGCCGGCCTCGAGGGCGCGAATCCGCTTGGTGGTTTCGATGCCGTTGAGCTGCGGCATCTGGATGTCCATCAGCACGAGATCATAGGGGGTGCCAGCGGATTTCGCCGACAGCCAGGACTCCAGCGCCTCGGCGCCGTTGGTGGTGATGACGGCGTGATGGCCAAGCCGGCCGAGCAGGGAGCGGATCAACAACGCATTGATCTGATTGTCTTCGGCAACCAGGATCGACAGGCCCTTGGCTGACGGCGCGGCCGATGTCTCGATCGTATCGAGGGCCGGCTCCAGGCTCGGCGCGGCCACTTCCGGCGCGGTCGTCAGGCGGGCTGCAAGGGAAGCCGCGCGCAACGGCTTGACCAGGTAGCCGGTGAGGGCGGAGGTGGCGGAGGGCTGCAATTCCTGCCGCGTCGCCGGCGTGAACATCACGATGCGCTGCGTGGCATGCAGGCGCGCGGCTTCGCCGAGCCGTTCGATGTCGGCCAGCCCCAGCGCATGATCGATCAGCACGGCATGCCAGGGACGCTCGGGCAGCAGGGCCTCGGCGACATCGGCGTCCGCTACCATGCAGGTCTGTCCGCCCCAGCGCTGCAGCCGCCGCGCGGTCAGCGAGGCTTCGATGCTCTGTGGCGAGACCAGCATGATCGACTGGCCGGAGAGATCCGGCGCGGCGAAGGAGATTTGTTCGCCGTCGGCGGCGGCGAGCGGGATCGACACCTCGAATGTCGAGCCGGCGCCCGGCTGGCTTTCCAGCGTGATGCGGCCGCCCATGCGCTTGACGATGCGGTCGGAGATGCTCAGGCCGAGTCCGGTGCCGCCATAGCTGCGGGCGATCTTGTCGTCGGCCTGCTCGAACTCGCGGAAGATCCGCTCGCGCGCCTCGGGCGCGATGCCGATGCCGGTGTCGCGGACCAGAAAACTGACTTCATTGGGCCAGATGCCGGGCTCGACGATCAGGGCGACGCCGCCGGCCGAGGTGAACTTGATGGCGTTGCCGGCAAGATTGAGCAGCACCTGCCGCAACCGCGCCGCGTCGCCGATCACGTGCATCGGCAGCCGCTCGTCGACATAGGCGGCGATCTCGATCTTCTTGGCCTCCGCGCGCGGCGCCAGCAATTCGGTGATGTCCTCGATCATGCCTGACAGCGCGAACGGGCGATGTTCGAGATCGATCTTGCCGGCCTCGATCTTGGAGTAGTCCAGCAGCTCCTCGATCAGCGAGAGCAGGGCGTCACCGGAGGTCTTCACGGCCTTGACATAAGTCGCCTGTTCCGGCGTCAGCGGGGTATCCATCAACAGCCCGCTCATGCCGATGATGCCGTTCAGCGGCGTGCGGATTTCATGGCTCGCCATTGCGAGGAAGCGCGACTTGGCGCGGCTTGCCGCATCGGCCTGGTCGCGGGCCTCGGCCAGCGCGCGCTCGCTTTCGGTGCGATCGGTGACGTCACGGCCGACGCTCTGCATTTCCGCCGGTCCTCCGGCGTCGTTGCGGACGAGGCCCTCGCGCCATGCGATCCAGCGCGGACCGAGCGGACCCGCGACCTGCTGGTCGTGAACGCGGGTGCCGTTCGGTTCGAGCGCGGTGTCGCCCTGTTCGAGAACTTCAAGCGTGAAGCTGCTGCCGATCAGCGCGTCGCACGGCATTTGCGCGAGTTCGCAATAGGCATCGTTGGCATAGGTGATGCGGCCCTCGGCGTCGCGCAGCACGATCAGGTCGCCCTGCGATCTCGAACAGGCGGCGGGCGCGCTGCTCGGCCTCCTGCAATTCCCAGTTCCGGTCGGCCAGCGCTTCATTGTGCAGGGCGACCTTGCGCATCTTCTTGCGCATCAGGCGGAGCCGGACACTCAGGGCCGCGAGCGCGACGCAGGCGATCGCAAACAGGAAAGCGACGCCGATCGCAAGGCGTGCGGGTCATAGCCGGAATTTTCCGTCTTGCTTCCGGCAATGAATCCATAGGCGCCGCCGAACACCATCGTGAAGATCATGAAGGAGCGCAGCGTGAAGATCAGCCAGGGATGCCGGCGGCCGAAACGGCGAAAGCGAAGTTTGATCCGGAAGGTCCGTCCCATCGCCAATGACCCTGAGATTGCTGTTGAACCAGGCCGGCGGTCGCCGTCTGTCTTGGAGAGACGATGCGACGCCGACATTGCAAAGTGCTTGAGGCTCTCAGCGCGTTAGGGCCGCGATGAGAACATGGTGCATGAAGTGTTAAAGCGACGCCGCTTCGACCCGGTGGCGCTCGCCGCGAGCGCCGACGATCAGGGCGGCGGCATCCAGCAGCGAAAAGCTGTTCGAGGAAACGAAGATCCGGTAGTCGGCCGGTCCATCCCTGGAAAGATAGATCACGGGATCGGAACCTGCGGGATTGCGGGAGATCGCGACCAGTCGTGGCGGGACGCTGCTCTCGCAGGCGCCGGCCTCCGTCGTGTCGATATCGTCGATCACGGTGAAGTCGGCCGCTTCCGCGTTGTCGGAGATCTGCACCCGCACCGTCGCGCGGTCGGGATCGTTGGTGAAGCTGACGTGCCGGTGCGCCTGCCAGGAGAGCGCGGCGATCTGGACGGACGTGCCTGCTATCTCGATGCAGGCCCGAGGCCCGGCCAAAAACTCGCCGCGCGCGAACAGGGCGGCAATCGCCAGCGGAACAGCCGAGGCCAGGATCTTCAAACGCAACATGACACGCTACTCGCTTACCATAAGCCCGCGACAGGGGCTTATGGTTGGCGGAGGGTAAAGGAAACTAGTTACCGCCGTGTTGACGCCGGTTGTTATGGTGCGGCTCGGCATCCTTGTCGCGAGTGCGTCAATGTGAGTCGAGGCTGTAGCCGCAATGACGGCGTCGAACATCGGACATAAATCCACGATCTCGCGACGCGTTGCGCCCGAGGTTTGCATCTTCGTTTGCACTCCTTGAAATCAGAGGGCGCAGGGAAAGACCGGGTGCTTGCTGCACCCGCGGTCTCGCGTGCGATTTGCGCAAACAAAACTGCACACGAGCATACAGGGCAGCGGGAGCATTCCGGCCTTCCTGCGCAATGGCTTTACGGCTTACTTCGTGCTCTTCCCGGAGAACGGCTCTTTTGCCTCCGTCGCCTGCGCTTCTTATCGCACGCTTAACGCCAGCACCGCGGCGCCCGAACCACACGACTTCACCGTACACATCCGGCGCGTACGTCTATCGCGCCCTCAGCGTCCACCGCATCTCACCGCGCGTTCGTGACGATGGCCAGCGCCCCTCATCTGCCGTGAGACGGGCGGAGTTATGCCGATGATTTGCCCGACAACGAAAGCGGAATATTTTTGTGCGAAGGGCTGGACGACCCAAATCACGTTGATGCGTCAGGCGAATTTCGGCTGAGCGCGCAGGCCCCGGAACGACGAGGAGAGGTCCTTGATTCTGTGTCCCCGGTAGCCTACGCCGCTCGCCGCAGATCCTCCGCCAGCGCACGGTACGACAGCGCCTCCGCCAGATGCAGCCGGCCGATTTTTCCGCGCCGTCGAGATCGGCGAGCGTGCGCGCGACGCGGAGCACGCGGTGATAGCCGCGCGCGGTGAGCTTCATGGTCTCGGCGGCATCGCGCAGCAGTTTTTGACCTTGCGAATCCGGCTGCGCGATCGTTTCCAGCAGCGAAGCCGGCGCTTCGGCGTTGGTGCGGACATGCGGCATGCCGGCCGCCGCATAGCGCGCGAGCTGGAGGTCGCGGGCGGCCGCGACGCGGGCTGCGACTTCCGCCGATCCCTCGGAAGGCGGCGGCAGGATCAGGTCGGCGGCGGTCACCGCCGGCACCTCGATGCGCAGATCGATGCGGTCCATCAGCGGGCCGGAGATGCGCATCTGGTAATCTGATGTGCAGCGCTCGACCGGTGCGCGCCTGCACGAATAGCCGGGCTCATAGGCATGGCCGCAGCGGCACGGGTTCATCGCCGCGACCAGCATGAAGCGGGCCGGATAGGTGACGCGGTGATTGGCGCGGGACACCGAAACCTCGCCGTTTTCCAATGGCTGGCGCAGCGAATCGAGCACGCGCGCATCGAACTCCGGCAATTCGTCGAGGAATAATACGCCCTGGTGTGCGAGTGAAATCTCGCCGGGTTTGGCGCGCATGCCGCCGCCGGTGAGGGCTGCCATGCTGGCCGAATGATGAGGTGCGCGGAACGGCCGCCGCGCCGTCAAGGCGCCGTCGCGGATTTCGCCGGCGACGGAGGCGATCATCGAGACTTCCAGAAGCTCGGATGGCGACAGCGGCGGCAGGATCGAAGGCAGCCGCGCCGCCAGCATCGATTTGCCCGCGCCGGGCGAGCCGATCATCAGGAGATGATGCCCACCGGCCGCAGCGATCTCCAGCGCACGCTTGGCACTCTCCTGGCCCTTGATGTCGCGCAAATCGAGATGCGTCGCTTCCGGCTCGTGCACCTTCGGCTGCGGGCGCGACAGCACCTGCGTGCCTTTAAAATGGTTGGCGATCTGGATCAGCGATTTTGCCGCGATGATCTGGATATCGGGGCTTGCCCAGGCCGCTTCCGTTCCGCACGCCGCAGGACAGATCAGGCCTTCCTCGCGCGAATTCGCCCCGATCGCGGCCGGCAATACGCCCGCCACGGGCGCGATCGAACCGTCGAGCCCGAGCTCGCCGAGCACCGTAAAGCCATTGAGCGCATCCGGCGGGATCGCGCCGATCGCCGCCATCAGGCCAAGCGCGATCGGCAGATCATCAATGGCTGCCTTCCTTCGGCAGATCGGCCGGCGCGAGATTGACGGTGATCCGCCGCGCCGGCAGCGCCAGCCCCGAAGCGATCAGCGCCGAACGCACCCTCTCCCGCGCCTCCGACACCGCCTTGTCCGGGAGACCAACGATCGCAAACGCCGGCAAGCCAGGCGCGACCTGCACCTGCACGTCGACCGCGCGGGCTTCGATCCCCTCAAAGGCTACGGTAGAAACCCGCGCAACCATGCTGCCCCTCGTTTCGCAATCGAAGGTAGCGGGGAACCCGTGGGCAAGTCAAGAACATTGGGGAACGTAAGAGGACGTTCAATTCAACTTCCCCGCCGCGATCGCCGCCGCGCTGCCTTGCGGCTGCTCCAGCATCTTCAGCGCCGCGTCGAGGCCATTGCGCAGATTGGTGGCAGCGTTCGCGCTGCAGCGGATGCGGCCGGAGGAGATGAATTTCACCTCGGTCGATCCGTCAGGCTTCGGCACGAGGATGCGGGTAGCCAGCTCGACCTCGACCGCGCCGTTCATCGTGCCGTAGGCGCCGACGATGTCGAAATAGACCAGCGGGGCCGTGGCCCCGGTGTCCTCGTAAATCAGATTGGACGGCTTGGCAGGCGGTTGGTCGGTCAATGGCTTCCTCCGGGATCGTTAGGTCGGGATTCGCGGATCGAGACTTACGCGACCAGGCATCCGATCCCTAATGCAGGATGGGAGATTCGGGGCCGGTCGTGTCGACCGGCTCCGAACGTCGATTCCCCTCAGAGCTGCATGTTCATCGGCTCGGGATAATACCGGAAGCCGTCGCCGTTCCTGGCGACGTGGCCGTAGCCCGGCCAGGCGAAGTGGTAGGACATCACCGGGATCTTTTGCGCGGCGAGCATGTCCAGCATTTTCACCCGCGAGGCTGCCGCCTGCTTCGGGTCGGTGTCGTAGGCGAATTCCATCCGCGGCTTCTCCAAGAGCAGCACGGCGTGGTGCGAGAGGTCGCCGAGGAAGCAGAAGGATTTGCCGGCCGAACTCACCATGAAGATGGTGTGGCCGACGGTGTGGCCGGGCGCCGCGAGCGCGGTGACGCCGGGCAAAAATTCCTGGTTGTCCTTGATGAATACGATGCGGTCGCGCACCGGCATCAGGTTCTTGCGGGCGTGGAGGATGAAATCCTTCAAGGGGCTGCCGAGCTTGCCTTCATCGGTCCAGAAATCGAAATCGCTTTGGGCGATGTAGACCTGCGCGTTGGGGAATAGCGGCTTGTCGTCGGCGCCGACGAGGCCGCCGATGTGATCGATATGGGCGTGCGAGCACACCACGGCGTCGATGTCAGATGCTTTGATGCCGGCTTCCGTCATGCTCTTCTGCTGGCGGCCAGTGGTCGGACCAAACGCCTTTAACGTACCCATGCCGGTATCGAACAGGATCAGCCTGTCGCCGGTGTTCACGATCGGCGAGTTCTGTTCGAGCACGACATTGTCGGGGTTGAGGAAGTTGTCCGACAGCATCTTCTTCACTTCTTCCTTCGGCACGCCGGTGAAGGTGCCGGAGGGATCGCCGAGCGGCAGCGGGCCGTCGGAGACGACGGTCACTTCGGCGTCGCCGAGAACGAAACGGTGCCAGTAGGGTGTCTGCGTGCCGAGCTTCGGCGCCTTGGCCAGCGCGCTGCCGCCGAGCATCGTTGAGGCGCCAAGACCGACACCGAGTCCTGCGCCGAGCGCAAGCAAAGACCGTCGCGAAAGATTCGTCGTCATGCGTCTTCCTCCACTATTTTTATGAACTGCCGTTTGTGCCCGGACGGATTTATCCGTGGCTACACGCTGCTCCCGCTCCCCGAAATTGGCAAGTGGGATGAGACGGCAGAGCAGAGATGTGAAAACGCGATGACGACGCGGCACTATCTTGCGCCGCGCTTCCTTGTGCGCGAAGCAACCAATCGTATCCTGAAATCATGCCGGTTGGTGGGCCATTCCTTCCGTCGTCCGGCTGGATTATATGTATCGGCAACCCACGAGGTCAGGCCGATGCCAGACACCATTCTGTCGCCAACGCGGATCGCCACCGAAGCCTTCACCGACGCGGCCGCGGCGGTCGCCCGTCTCGCCGAAATCTACGAACGCAATGTCAGCTTCTTGCGCGCCGCTTTTGAAGCGTATGTTCGCGGCGAAGCGCCTACCGCTCGCGTGCGTGCCGCCTATCCATTTGTCAGGATCACCACAGGAACTCACGCCCGCCTCGACTCGCGCCTCTCTTATGGCTTTGTCTCGGGCCCTGGCACATACGAGACGTCGGTGACGCGGCCGGATCTTTTTCGCGGGTATTTCACCGAGCAGATCGGGCTTCTCGTGCAGAATCATGGTGTGCCGGTCGAGATCGGCGAGTCAGACGAGCCGATCCCGATTCACTTTGCCTATCGACGCGACATCAATATCGCAGCGAGTGTACCAAATCGCGACCGGCCGCTGCGTGATCTGTTTGACACGCCAGATCTCGGTAGCATCGACGACGCGATCGTCAACGGCACGCTGCCTGCCGGCCCGCGACAGCCGCTCGCCATGTTCCGTGCTGCGCGCGTGGATTATTCACTGCACCGGCTCTACCACTACACCGGAACGGATCCGGAGCACTTCCAGAACTTTGTGATCTTTACCAATTACCAATTCTACGTCGACGCCTTCGCGCGCATCTGCCGCGAGCGCATGGCGGCCGGCGATCCGGTGGCGCATGCCTTCGTCGAGCCGGGTAACATCATAACGGCCAGAGCGGACTTCGACGCCCCAGGTTCCACGAACGCGCCGCCAGAGCGCCTGCCGCAGATGCCGGCTTTTCATCTGGTCCAACAGGCGTCCCGCGGCATCACCATGATCAACATTGGCACCGGCCCGTCGAACGCGCGCAACATCACCGACCACGTCGCAGTGCTTCGTCCCCATGCCTGGTTGATGCTCGGCCATTGTGCCGGGCTGCGCAACACGCAGAAGCTCGGCGATTACGTCCTCGCTCACGGATACGTCCGCGAGGATCACGTGCTGGATGAGGAATTGCCGCTGTGGGTGCCGGTTCCGGCGCTGGCCGAAATGCAAGTCGCGCTCGAGCAGGCGGTCGGCGAAGTGACGGGGCTAAGCGGGTTTGAGCTCAAACGGGTGATGAGGACCGGCACGGTCGCCAGCGTCGATAACCGGAACTGGGAGCTCGGTGACCACGTGGCAACCATCCGCCGCCTGTCGCAGTCACGCGCTGTCGCGCTCGACATGGAGTCGGCTGCTGTGGCCGCCAATGGGTTCCGCTTCCGCGTACCCTACGGCACTCTGCTTTGCGTATCGGACAAGCCGCTGCATGGCGAGATCAAATTGGCCGGCATGGCCGGAGAGTTCTACCGCCACCGCGTCGGCCAGCATCTTGAGATCGGCCTTCGAGCGCTGGAAAAGCTCAAGTCGCAGGAACGGGAACGGCTGCATTCGCGCAAGCTGAGGAGCTTTGCCGAGGTTGCGTTCCAGTAAGCGACGGGATCCGGATTTCTGCCGGCATCATTCATGAACGGTGGCTCGCCTCAGCGACGGCTACCAATCGTCGTACATCCACTCCTTGGGTATCGAGGCCGCGCACGCGCCTGCGGCGTCCGCTCGGGCTTGCGCAAGGCCGGAGCCGGCTGGGTCGGAGGCGGCGGCGCCTGGCCTGGCTCTGCTCGGAAACCTTCGCGAGCACGCGTTTTATCTCTTCCTGGCTCGCCTTGAACTCCGCAATGGCTTTTGAATTGTCGCTGGCCATTTGTAGCTGGTTCGCCTTGAGCTGTTCGATGTTTCGCTCCAGATTCGCGAGGTCGCGCGCCATCGTTTGCAGCAACTGTGTGTGATCGGGAAGTGCTGCAGGTGCTGTCGGCGCGGCGTCTTGCGGTGCGGTCTGAGCCAGGGTTGTTGGTTGCGGTGGTGTCGCCTGCGCCGGTGCCGACCCGCCGCAGCCACTTGAAAGGTAGATGGAGCGGGTTGCGCGGGAGACGACAGATTTTCCGGCGGCAATGGCGGCGTTGAAACGGGCTGCGGCGTCCAACGGGCGACAATCAGCGTCGGCCCGTCGCCATAGGATAACAGCCAGACCAGAAGGGCAGCGACAGTGATGCACGCCGCCAGGGACAAGCCGACGAGGGTCAGGAGCGCCGGCCTTCCTCCTGATGGTGGTTGCAGGCCAGGTTCGCGCGAGCCAAGTCCTTGCGAGCCAAGTCCTTGCGAGCCAAGTCCTTGCGAGCCAGGTCCTTGCGAGCCAGATCCTTGCGGGCCAGATCCGGCCGAAGGTGGACGCGCGTCATCGCGCTCCATTTTTGCAAGCTGTTCAGTCAGACGCGTGAGCTGTTCATCCGCGCGCTTGATCTGTTCATGGGCGTGCGCGAACCGTTCATCGGCGCGCGCGATGTGGGCATCGTCGGGTTCATTTTCTTTCGGATCAGGTGTGGAGTTCATTGGCGTTTCCTTTTCCGTCCAATGTCATCCGAGGGTGGCCGGTCGATCATCTGTCAGTTTGACCAGCCGCCCGCACGTTGTCCAGTTTTGTCCAAAGAATGGCGGTATAATGGAGAGAGTGGCCGTATCACGGAAGAATACGGGTCACGTGGTCTCAGACGTCAGTTGATGTGCGCGACAGGGCGCGAGGGGAAATTATTTCCCGGCGCGCTTCGCCTCAATGGTGTCCCAAGCCCTTGCCGCCACATCCGGCCCGCCGAGCTTGGCAATCGCGCGGATGCCGGTGGGGCAGGTGACGTTGATCTCGGTGAGATTGCCGTCGATCACATCGATGCCGACGAACAACAGCCCGCGCTCGCGCAACGCGGGACCCAGCGTGTCGCAGATCTCGCGTTCACGCGGGGACAGTTCGGTAGCTCTGGGCTGCGCCGCCGCGGACCATGTTGGAGCGCAGGTCGTCGGGGGCCGGCACGCGGTTGACGGCGCCGGCGAATTCACCGTCGACCAGGATGATGCGCTTGTCGCCATGCTTGACCTCGGGGAGAAAGCGCTGGATCACCCAGGGCTCGCGGAAGGTGACCGAGAACATGTCGAACAGCGAGCCGAAGTTCATGTCCTGCGGCAAGACGCGAAACACCGCGGCGCCGCCATGGCCGTGCAGCGGCTTCATGACAACGGCGCCGTGCTCGTCGCGGAACGAATTGATTTCGTCGAGGTCGCGCGAGATCAGCGTCGGCGGCATCAGCTGCGGAAAGTTCAGCACGAACATCTTTTCCGGCGCGTTGCGCACGCTGGCCGGATCGTTGACGACCAGCGTCCTGGGATGGATCTCGGTCCAGCAAATGCGTCGAGGTGATATAGGCGATATCGAACGGCGGCTCCTGCCGCAACAGGATGACGTCGAAATTGGTCATCGGCTCGCGTTTGGGTTCGCCGAGGGTAAAATGGTCGCCGACCTCGTCGCGCACGGTGAGCTTTTGCACCGGCGCCACCAGTTCCTCGCCGCGCAGCGAGAGCTTGTCCGGCGTGTAGTAGGAAATGCTGTGGCCGCGCTTCTGCGCTTCGAGCAATAGCGCAAAGGTCGAATCGCCGCGGATGTTGATACGCGCGATGGGGTCCATCTGGACGGCGACATTCAGTTTCATGCGGAGGTCCGTAAGGTCAGGAGGAATCTTCAGGTGCTGGCGTCGAATGCCGCTAACAGATGGCGTGGCAGACGCCGCGGCGCAATCAGGATGGCGTCGAAACGAAGCTCAAATTCGGCATGCTCGGGATGCGCCATAAGCCAGCCCTGCGCGGCATCGATGATGCGGGCCTGCTGGCGCGGTGTCACCGCGTAGGCGGCATCGTCGAGGCTGGCCCTCGCCTTGACCTCGACAAAGGCGACGAGATTGCGCTTCTTCGCCACCAGGTCGATCTCGCCATAGGGCGTACGGAAGCGCTTCGCCAGGATGCGATAGCCCTTGGCCATCAGAAAGGCGGCGGCGCGGCTTTCGGCGGAAAGCCCGGTGCGGAAGGCTGCGACCCGCTCGGGCGCGGCGAGGTTGGCGGACGACTCGGGTGGGGTGCCGTCAGTCTTCGCCATGCTCGCCTCGGGTTTCCTCGTTAGCTTCCTCGTTAGCTTCCTTGGCAAGCTCCAGCGCGCGGGCGTAGACCTCGCGGCGCGGCCGCCCGGACACTTCGACCGCGTGCGCCACGCTGTCCTTGACGCTGTCGCGCGCAAGCGAGGCGCGCAGGAGGTCGTCGAGATCGTGCTGCGTCATGGTTTGTTCATCGGCGCGCGGCGGGCCGACCACCAGGACGAACTCGCCGCGGGTTTCCAGTTGATCTGCGGCCTTCGCCAGCTCCGCCATCGGCGCGCGCTTGATCTCCTCGTGCAGCTTTGTGAGTTCGCGGCAGATCGCGGCGTCGCGCCCGCCCATGATTTGGGCCAGATCGGCCAGCGTGTCCTGCACGCGGTTGCCGGATTCGAACATCACGAGCGTGGCGTCGATCCGGGCAAGCTCGGCCAGCCGCGTCCGCCGCGCGACTTCCTTGGCCGGCAAAAATCCCTCGAAGAAAAACCGGTCGGTGGGGAGTGCTGCGACCGAAAGCGCCGTCAGCACCGAGGACGCGCCCGGCACCGCGATCACGGCGTGGCCGGCGGCACAGACCTCGCGCACCAGCTTGAAGCCGGGGTCCGATATCCAGGGCGTGCCGGCGTCCGACACCAGCGCGATCGAGGCGCCTTGCGCCAGCTTTTCCAGGATTTTCGGCCGCGCCATCGCCGCGTTGTGCTCGTGATACGGCTTGAGCTCCGCCGAGATTGCATAGCGCTCGGTCAGGCGGCGGGTGATGCGGGTGTCTTCGCAGGCGATGATGTCGACGCCGGCCAATGTCTCCAGCGCGCGCAAGGTGATGTCGCCGAGATGGCCGATCGGGGTGGCCACCAGATAGAGGCCGGGAACCGGCCTCGGGGCATTCAGGACGTGGCCGCCGATCGAAAATGTTCTGTTGGCCGAACCCGGTTCGGTATCAGACCCGTAGTTGGAACTGGGTTTTGCGCGCATAATGGGCAATCTAAAGGGGTCTTGGTGCAAGCGCCATATCTGGCGGGAAGGGAGGCGAGGCTGAAGTTCCCCGCGACTTGCAGCGCGCGGCGGGGCGTTAATGCTTTTGTTTTGGTTAACTAATTCTCGACAATATGCAGAATCCCGCGTTCGGGTTCAGTAGCGGTTCAGGTACCTCGGCCCAGAAAGCCGGAATCCTGGCCGACGGCGGTCGGTCAAGAGAAGAGACAAGATGGTAGGCCCGCTCAATCGTAAGCATGGATCCTCGTATCCCCGGCCCTCAGGACTGACCCGGCGGACGGCGGTCGGTCTTATTCTCGGCGCGCCTCTGCTCGGCGCCTGCGCCGGCGGCAGCCCGATTTCGAACCCGTTCGCTTCTCCCCAGCCCGAGGGACCCGCGGGCCCGCAGCAACAACCGCTTGCGGTCGGCACCGGAAACGTCAAGGTCGGCCTGATCCTGCCGCTCTCGGCCGCCGGCAATGCCGGCATCGCCGCGCAATCGATGAAGAACGCGGCCGAGATGGCGCTGGCGGAATTCCAGAATCCGAATATCCAGCTTCTGATCAAGGACGACGGCGGCAGCCCGCAAGGCGCCCAGCAGGTCACCCAGCAGGCGCTCGGCGAGGGCGCGGAAATCATTTTGGGCCCGCTGTTTGCGGCCTCGGTGCCGGCGACCGCGCAACTGACGCGCGCGCGCGGCGTTTCGGTGATCGCGTTCTCAACCGATTCCAGCGTGGCCGGACGCGGCGTTTATCTCCTGAGCTTCCTGCCCGAATCCGACGTCAACCGGATCGTCGATTATTCTGCCAGCATCGGAAAGAAGTCTTTCGCGGCGCTGTTGCCGGACAATGCCTATGGCAATGTGGTGGAAGCAGCCTTCAAGCAGGCGGTCGGCCGCAAGGGGCGCCTCGTCGCCTTCGAGAAATACGCCACCGATCGCGCTGCGGCGGCGCGAACGGTGGCGCAGTCGCTGGGCTCGGCGGATGCGCTGTTGATCGCCGACGACGGCGAATCGGTCGTGGCGACGGCGGATGCCTTGACGGCGGCGGGCGCGAATCTGCGCAACATCCAGTTGCTCGGCACCGGGCTTTGGGACAATCCGCGTGTCTATGCGAGCGCTCCGCTGCAGGGCGGGCTCTATGCCGCGCCGGATCCCTCGGGCTTCCGCGCCTTCTCCGGCCGCTACCGCGCCAAATACGGCGCCGACCCCGTGCGCACCGCAACGCTGGCCTATGACGCGGTCGCGCTCGTCGCCGCGCTATCGAAGCAGGGCGCCCAACGTTTTGCACCGGAAACGCTGACCAACCCGTCGGGCTTTGCCGGCATCGACGGCCTGTTCCGCTTCCGCTCCGACGGCAGCAACGAGCGCGGGCTTGCGGTGATGAAGGTCGCCAGCGGCGGCAGCACGCCGGTGGCGGGATCGCCGAAGAGCTTTGGGGCGTGATCTTTCGTCGCCCGCTAATGTTGAAAGAAAGTGTCGACCCTTGTGCCCTCTGCGAGGGCCGCGGCGTATGGGTACCTGCTTTCGCAGGAACGACAGCCTTTACGCCGCCAGATCCGCGACCACCGCATCGAGCACGGGGAAACCGTCTTTCGTCACGCGCAGCCTGCCGTCGGCGTCGACGATGATGGCGCCTTCCTCGCGGAGCACGGCGATCCGGCTCGGATCGAGCATGCGGCCGGACAGCGCGGCATAGCGTTTGGGATCGATGCCCTCGGCGAGCCGCAATCCCATCAGCAGGAATTCGTCGGCGCGCTCTTCGCTGTTGAGAAAATCGTCGGTCACGACGCCATGGCCGTTGGCCTCGACGCGCATCAGCCATGCCTCGGGACGCTTTTCGGTCGCGATCGCGTGCCTCGTGCCATCGATGTCCAGCCGCCCATGCGCACCCGGGCCTATGCCGGCATATTCGTCGCCGCGCCAGTAGACCAGATTGTGCTGGCACTCCGCGCCTGCGCGCGCGTGGTTGGAAATCTCGTAGGCCGGCAGGCCGTGATGCGCGCAGACTTCCTGCGTCACATCGTAGAGCGCGCGGGCAACCGCCTCGTCCGGCGTCTTCAGCTTGCCCGCCGCATGCAGGCCGAAGAACGGCGTGCCTTCCTCGATCGTGAGCTGGTACAGCGAGAGATGTTCGGCGGCTTCCGAAATCGCGAGCTTCAATTCGTCCGCCCACATCTGCGGCGTCTGGTCGGGGCGGGCGTAGATCAGGTCGAACGAGTAACGGTCGAACGCGGTGCGTGCGATCGCAACCGCATCCAGAGCTTCGCGTGCGCTGTGCAATCGTCCCAGCGCCTTCAGCGAGGCATCATCCAGCGCCTGTACGCCGAGCGAGACGCGGTTGACGCCGGCTGTGCGATAGCCGCGAAACCGCGTTGCCTCGACACTGGTGGGATTGGCTTCAAGCGTCACTTCCACGTTGGGCGCGACGCGCCAGTGCTTGCCGATTGCATCGAGGACCGAGCCTACGGTTTGCGGCTGCATCAGCGACGGCGTGCCGCCGCCGAGAAAGATCGACGTGACGGTGCGTCCCGGCGCGCGCGCTGCCGTGGTTTCGATTTCGCGCGCAAACGCACGGGCAAATCTTTCCTCGTCGATCGGCGCATGGCGGACGTGGCTGTTGAAATCGCAATACGGGCATTTCGACAGGCAGAACGGCCAGTGCACGTAGACGCCGAAGGCGGTTCGCTTCGGGTAGTGGCGTTCGGCGCTAGCCAAGACAGATCTCCGCCAGTTTGACGAAGGCACGGGCCCGGTGCGACAGGCCGAGGCCGATCGGCGGCAGGCCGTGTTTCTCGATCGAGGTCATCTCGCCAAAGGTCCTGACGTGCCCGTCGGGCAGGAAAGCCGGATCATAGCCGAATCCGGCGGTGCCGCGCGGGGGCCACACCAAAGTTCCATCGGCGCGGGCCTCGACCTCTTCGAGGTGACCATCGGGCCAAGCGACGCACAGCGCGGACACGAAATGCGCCGTTCGCTTGTCCGGCGTGGTCGCGCCGCGCTCCTGCAGCAGGCGCTCGATCCGGCTCATCGCCGCCATGAAATCCTTGCCCTCTCCGGCCCAGCGCGCCGAGTAGATTCCAGGCGCGCCGTCCAGCGCATCGACCACAAGGCCGGAATCGTCGGCAAAGGCCGGCAGTTGCGCCGCTTTCGCGGCCGCGATTGCCTTGATCGCCGCATTGGCCCGAAACGTCTGGCCGGTTTCCTCGGGCTCAGCCAGACCCAGGTCACCCGCGGAAACGGCCTCGACGCCATGCGGCGCCAGCAATTCCCGCATCTCGGCCAGCTTGCCGGGATTGTGGGTCGCGATCACGAGGGCGCCGGTGATTCGACGGTGCATATGCGATCAGACTACGCGACGGCCAGCTTCTGCAAGTCTACCAGACGCGCGACACCCTTGCGCGCCAGTTCCATCAGCGCCAGGAACTCGTCCTGCGAAAACGGTGTCTTTTCGGCGGTGCCCTGCACCTCGATGATGCGGCCATCGCCGGTCATGACGAAATTGGCGTCGGTCTCGGCCTCGGAATCCTCGGCATAGTCGAGGTCGAGCACCGGCGTGCCGTTGTAAATGCCGCAGGAGATCGCCGCGACATTGTCGCGCAGCACGTTGGCCTTCAGCATGTTGCGGTTTTTCATCCACGAGATGCAGTCGGCAAGGGCCACCCAGGCGCCGGTGATCGAAGCCGTGCGGGTGCCGCCGTCGGCCTGGATCACGTCACAGTCGACGGTAATCTGGCGCTCGCCGAGTGCTTCGAGGTCGACCGCCGCGCGCAGCGAGCGGCCGATCAGCCGCTGGATCTCGACCGTGCGCCCGCCCTGCTTGCCGGCCGCGGCCTCGCGGCGGGTGCGTTCCAGCGTGGCGCGCGGCAGCATGCCGTATTCGGCCGTGACCCAGCCGCGGCCCTGGCCCTTCAGCCACGGCGGCAGCCGCTCTTCCAGCGTCGCGGTGACCAGCACATGGGTGTCGCCGAATTTCACCATGCAGGAACCTTCGGCATATTTGACCACGCCGCGTTCCAGCGACACGGGGCGCAGCTGATCGGGCGCACGGCGGCTTGGCCGCATGGGAAATCCTTTCGAAATCGAGCGAAAAACCGTTTGCGGTGCTTGTAGGTGGGGCGTGCGCAGCAGCAAGGGCTTTTGGCCCTGTTTGGAGGGAAAGGGACGCTTGTCATTGGCCCGTCGGATCGACAAATTAGGGGTTGTCCAAGGAGTTAAGCCGTGGCCCACCACGATCCGATTGGTCTGATCGCGCCGCCTGCCGGGCTCGCCCAGCTCAACGAGCGCTCGCGCGACATTTTTCGTCAAATTGTCGAGAGCTATCTCGCCACCGGCGATCCCGTCGGCTCGCGCAACATTTCGCGCCTGATTGCGGTGCCGCTGTCGCCGGCCTCCGTCCGCAACGTGATGTCGGACCTCGAAGCGCTCGGCCTGATCTATGCGCCGCATACCTCGGCAGGCCGCCTTCCGACCGAGCTCGGCCTGCGCTTCTTCGTCGACGCCTTGATGCAGGTCGGCGACCTCACGGAGCCGGAACGGGAATCGATCCAGAGCCAGCTCGCTTCCGTCGGGCGCGCGCAATCGGTCGAGGCGGCGCTCGGCGAAGCCTTGACGCGGCTGTCCGGCCTGACCCGGGCCGCGGCCGTGGTGCTGACCGCCAAATCGAATTCGCGGCTGAAGCACATCGAATTCGTGCGGCTGGAGCCGGAACGCGCACTGGTGGTGCTGGTCGGCGAAGACGGCCAGGTCGAAAACCGCGTCCTGACGCTGCCGCCCGGCGTGCCCTCCTCCGCGCTGACCGAAGCGACCAACTTCCTCAATGCGCGGATTCGCGGCCGCACGCTCGCCGAAGCGCGGTTAGAGCTCGAAACCGCGCTGACGCAGAGCCGCGTCGAACTCGATCAATTGACGCAAAAGGTGATCGCGGCCGGCATCGCAAGCTGGTCCGGCGGCGACAACGACGACCGGCAATTGATCGTGCGCGGCCATGCCAATTTGCTCGAAGACCTGCACGCGCTGGAGGATCTCGAGCGCGTCAAGTCGCTGTTCGACGATCTCGAGACCAAGCGCGGCGTGATCGATCTGCTCGGCCGGGCCGAGCGCGCTGAAGGTGTGCGGATTTTCATCGGATCGGAGAACAAGCTGTTCTCGCTGTCCGGTTCCTCCACCATCATCGCCCCCTACAGCGACGCCGCGGGCCGCATCGTCGGCGTTCTCGGCGTGATCGGGCCGACGCGGCTGAACTATGCAAGGGTGATTCCGACGGTGGATTACGCCGCCCGGATCGTCAGCCGGATGCTGGGCGGCTAACCGGCCCCAAATCGACCCCAATCCGGACGTTCTTGTTTTGACGCGTTTACTACCGCAGATAAGTCTACGCAATCTGCGCAAGCTTGATTGCTATGCGAACCGGTGCCCACTTCGCTCGAAAACGCTATGGAACGCTTGATTTTCGGCCCCTAAAGCACGATATCCCGCCCAGCAAATCCCCATCGAACCAGATACGTTTTTTGAGAAGGCAGTCTTATGACCGATCCGAACCGGCCGAGTGATGATGCGGTGAAACCGGCCCAGACCGGCGAGCCCGTGGTCTCAAAACCCTACATCATGCCCGACGATCCCGAGGAAGGATTGAATGAGGCACTGACCAAGGAACTGGCCGAGACGCGCGACAAGATGCTGCGCACGCTGGCGGAAATGGAGAACCTGCGCCAGCGCACCAGGCGCGAGGTTGCCGATTCCAAGATGTACGGCATCACAGGCTTTGCACGCGACATTCTCGATATCGCCGACAATCTGCAGCGCGCGCTCGACGCGATTCCGGCCGAGGCCAGGAGACTGCCGATCCCGGCATCAAGGCCTTCATCGAAGGCGTGGAGCTGACCGAGCGCTCGCTGCTCAACACGCTGGAGAAGAACGGCGTCAAGAAGTTCGATCCGTCGGGCGAGAAGTTCGATCCCAACTTCCAGCAGGCGATGTACGAAGTGCCCGACCCCTCCGTTCCGTCCGGGACGGTGGTTCAGGTCGTGCAGGCCGGCTTCATGATCGGCGAGCGCGTGCTGCGCCCGGCGCTGGTCGCCGTCTCCAAGGGCGGCGCGAAGGCCGCACCGGCCGCCGACGTCACTGAGCCGGACTCGAAAACGCTCTAGGGCTTCTCGTCCGCCTTCGGCCGGTACGTGCCAAAACTCCAGAGATTGCCTTCCGGATCCCGGCAGGCGAAGTCGCGGCTGCCATAATCCGTGTCGTGCAGCTCCATCTCGATCGTTGCGCCTGATGCCTTGACTCTGGCGTGCAGCGCGTCGGGATGGTCGACGGCGACGTAGAGCGCGTCGGTGCGGCGGCCGCTGATATCGCCGACAAGTTTGCCGTATTCGTCGTCGCGGCATTGGCCGAGCATCAGCAGCGAGGGGCCGTAGGCAAGCTCGGCATGCTGCACCGTGTCGCCGTTGCGGTAGACGACGCGCTCGGTGAAGCCGACCACGTCCTTCAGCCAGCCGATCATGGCCTCGGTATCCCGGCAGCGCATCGTCGGATAGATACGCGGCGCTTCGATTTCGCTTTGATGGGTCACGGAAAACCTCCTTGCTAATGGCTCCCGCGCCAATATGCCCAAGCGCGGCAGCGCCGGCTTGAAGATTTGTTACCGGGCCAAACTGGAGCATGCTTCAACTGAGTTGAATTATGCTCGTCGGTCATCTCCTTGAGCATGATCTTTTCGGAAAGCCGGTGCAAGTTGGTCGGCTATTAAGGCTTTAAGAACAAGGAGTTGTCGGGTCCTTTCCGATGGACAGGACGGCCAGTTAATGGATTTTCAGGGCAAGGAATGTTATATTTGGCGGTGAGGATGAGCGATGGCCGAACAGCCTGAAACAGTGACCCAGAACTCCACTGCAGCCTATATCCGTGGGCTCGCGGCGCAGCATCACGTCACCTACGTTCGGACTCAATCCGATCTACTCGCGCAGCACATGACGCGGCTGGCGGATGACGCCATCCAGCCCGACGAGATCGAATGCATGCTGTTTGCCTTGCATCGTGCCGGCCATCTTGACCGCCGTCAGCTCGTGCACCTTCAGGTTAAGTACCTGCGCGAAGCCAAGCCGTGATCTTCGATCCATTCGGCGATTTCGCGACCGAAGGCTATCTGCGCAACTTCGAAAAAGAGAAAGATCTCGCGATCGTCAAGCGCGCGGAAAACGCGTCGTTCACGACCGGCCTCGACGAGGCCTTTGCAAGCCTCGCGAAGGCCAAGACGCTCGCATAGGATGACGTGCTTAGGACCCATGGCATCCTGTTTGGCGCGGTCTATCCCTGGGCCGGGCAGGATCGCGCCGAAACGGCACCGAAGCTGACCATCAAGAAGGGCCCGGTCATTTTCGCGAACGCGCCGGAAATCCGCGCCGCGGTCGAGTTCGCTTTGCGCAAAGGGCAGGACAAGGACTACATGAAAGCCAAGCCCGGCGAGATCATGGGTTATCTTGCCTATGGGCATCCGTTTCTCGATGGCAATGGCCGCACCATCATGACGGTGCATTCCGTGCTCGCGCAACGTGCGGGCTTCAGCATCGACTGGTCGGTAACGACGAAGGACGCTTATCTCGACGCCCTCAGCAAGGAAATCGAAAACCCTCCGAAAGGCCATCTCGACGCCTATCTGACGTCGTTCATGCGCGATCCGATCGCGTATGAACAGCTAGCTGCAGCGATCGTGCAGGCGCCAGGATTGGATGGGAGCGTGCAAGATGCCGCGCTCAACCAGGTTCTAGGCAACACCGACGAGCCGGCTGTTAAAGCCCAATACGAAGCCATGTTGACGAAGCGAATGAGTACATAAGACCCACGCGGCCTCACGGTCTCGGATGGAATTCCGCGATGTCATTGTGCGACACGGAACCCCGTCGCCGTCTCTATGCGTCCAGCGGTCGCAGCAGGCGGCTGTCGGTCAGGGCCAGCCGTCGGGCCCAGGCCGTTGGCGTTTCGCCGGCAAGGGTTGAAAATTCGCGGGCAAGATGCGCCTGGTCGGCATAACCGCTCTCGGCCGCAACCCCGGCCCAGCCGTGCGCTTCTCCAGTATGTGCAAGCCGACAGGCTCGGTGGAAACGCATGATGCGGGCAACCGGCTTCGGCGCGAGACCGAGTTCGGATCGAAAACGGTGCACCAGGTGCTTGCGGCTCCAGCCTATTTCTTTCGCGAGCGCGGCGATCCGCGTGCCGCCCGCAGTGCGCGCCAATCGTCGATAGGCGAATTCGATCTCCGGGGACGGCAGGTGGTTGGCGCGATCAGCAACAAAATCCTCGACCAGATCGAAACGGTTTTGCCAAGGGGCGTCGCGCCAAGCCGTTCGCGCAGTTGCCGGCCTTCACGGCCCAGCACGTCTGACATGTCGACCATGCGCGCGGCGAGATCGACGACGGCGCCGCCGAAGAAGCGGTAGGCGCCGAGCGGCGTGAAATCCACCTGCACGCATTCGGCGCCGCCGTCGGACCCGATCAGGACCGGGCCGGCGTAAAGCCCGGCGGCGAAGCTCGGCTGCCGGTCGGCGGCATCAGGCTCGCGCCCGAGCGCGATCAGAAACGGCGTGCCGAAGCTGATGATCAGCGGTATCACCAGCGATGCGGTCTCACGCTGGGAAAACCGGCCACGCGCCGTTTCGCGGTAACCGGTCATTCCGGAGATGAGACCAGCCGTGCGCTGTGAAGGCGGACGACGCGCCAACTCAAACGCGACCGGTGCCGTCAGGTCGGACATCCCTGACCTCTGCGAGAGGATACGACGTTAAGCCGCGATATTGCTCGACTGGATACGCTTGACGCCGGCCTTGGTCATGTCGGCCCAGGCTTTTGCAAGCGAGCCCTGGGTGTCGATACCGCGGCAGGCGTCTTCGATCACGTAGGTTTCAAAGCCGGCCTTGCGCGCATCGAGCGCTGACCATGCCACGCAGAAGTCGGTGGCAAGCCCGCCAGGAACACCCGCTTCACCTTGCGCGCCTTTAGATAGGCGGCGAGCCCGGTTGTGGTCTTGCCGTCGGCCTCGGTGAAGGCCGAATAGCTGTCGACGTTCTTGTTGAAACCCTTACGGATGACGAGGCCGGCATGCGCGACCGCGAGGTCCTTCGACAGCGACGCGCCCTCGGTGCCCTGCACGCAGTGCTCGGGCCATAGCACCTGCTTGCCGTAGGGCAGGTTGACCGTCTCGAACGGCTTCTTGCCAGAATGCGATGTCGCGAACGAGACGTGGCCCGGCGTGTGCCAGTCCTGCGTCAGCACCACATTGGCAAAGCCCTTGGCGATGCGGTTGATGATCGGAACGACCTGGTCGCCGTCCTTGACCGCGAGGCTGCCGCCGGGAAGGAAACAGTTTTGCACGTCGATGACGAGCAGCGCAGATGCGTCGTCAGGTTTGATCGGCGCGGCGCGCAGAACACTTGGGACCATGGCTGCGATCGACGTCGCGCCGAGACCTTTCAGAGCCCGCCTGCGAGTAACCATGGTGCATCTCCCCGGTTAGGAACCCGACGGGGAAAGGCTAGTTCCATTCGTGTACGAACGAAAGCCCGAAATTTTGGCGGGCTTTGCGAATTTGCCGATCAGGTCCGCGGCGCAATTCCGTCGCGCACGGCGCGGAAGCGGGGAAACGCCTTGGCCCAGTCGGTTCGCGGCGAAGAGCCGATGATGCGCATCGAGGTTTGGGAGCCGAACCGCAGCCATTGCACGATGGTGACAGGGGTATTGTCCTTGCCGCTGGTGGCGTCGATCCGCGTCTCGTAGCCGGGCTGGCCGTCGATGCGGACCGGCTCGGACATCGTGATCCGCCCGTCGCGCACGCCGGGAATCGTGGTTGCGATCTGCTGGGCAAAGCGGCCGCGATCGTCGGGCGAGGCTGCCGTCGAGCCGATCAGGCCGATGATCATGAAGGGTGCGATTTCAAAACCTTTCTTTTCGTCGCTGTCGGAGAGAATGAGGGCCGCGCCCGGCGCCAGCGTTCGGATGTTCTTGAAGCTCGAAAGCTCGCTGATCTTGAACGGCATCAACCCGAGTTGCTCCTCGACTGGCACCTCCGTACGGATCACGGCGGAGGCGAACATCTGGCGCACGGCGTCGTCGGTGTAGATCTTGGACGCGTTCTCGGGCACCTGCACGGCGACATAGCCGGAGAAGGTGGGGCCGGGCAGGATCATCGAATAGCGGCGCACATTAGTGGCGCCGTCCTTGGCATTTTCGACGGTGTAGTAGGCGAGCCCCGCTGTGGTCTCGATGCTCTCCGGCTTGATCCCGCCGGTGCCGCCCGGGTTGGCCTTGAAGGCATTGGCGACCTCGCCATAGGCCTCGGCGGGCAGGTCGGTGACCAGCACCTTGACGCCGCGGTCCTCGGTCTCGAACCCTATGAACGTTCTGGCCTTGTTGAGGCCGACCAGCGGCGTCATGCCGACCCTGGCGCCCGGCGGGAAGACCGGGTCGGCGGCGAACGCGGAAGAGAATACGGTAGAATTGGCGGCAACAATCAGGGCAACCGCAGCAAAGTATCGAAGTGGCTTCATGGAGGATCTACCGGGTTTAATGGGGCCGTTCAGTCGTCCGACGATGCAGCTGGGAATCTCTAGTGGAATCTTGGAGCCTCGGGGCACGACGGGGGTCGTTCCAGTCGGCCCGCTTTTAGCGGTTTTGATGTCCCTGCAACAGGGCAGGGTAGGCGTCCGTTCCACCGTCACGTTCCGATATGTCGACTTTTTTGCGGGATTTTGCCCGGTATCCGGGCTCTTTTGAGGCGCTTTCAGCGGCCAAATACCGCTCCCCTTTCCGCGGCGGCCGGGCCCCCTCGATGGGGAGGATGCCGCGTTGCTGCGCAACGCTCCGGCGGGTGCGCGCGCGGAGCGGCCTTCGATCAGAGCCGCCTTGCCGATTTCTTAACGCTACTCCAGGCACTGATGCGTCCCCGCCCTACGCTGACACAATCTTTCAAACGTCAGCCTTTTCAGGCCCTAAGCTTGCGTTCGGTCCTTGCAGGCCCAACCCCCTCCTATATGAGGCTCACCGTCGCAATATCGCGAGTATTTGATCGTTGGGGGTTCGGTTAGGTGCGCCGTCCAGGGCCCAGCCAACCTGCCGCAACAAGAAGGATATGAGGACCATGGGAAAGGTCATTGGGATCGATCTCGGCACCACAAATTCGTGCGTCGCCGTAATGGATGGCAAGACTGCAAGAGTCATCGAGAACGCGGAAGGCATGCGCACGACGCCTTCGATCGTTGCCGTCACCGATGACGGCGAGCGCCTCGTCGGCCAGCCCGCCAAGCGTCAGGCGGTGACCAATCCCGAGCGTACGTTCTTCGCGGTAAAGCGCCTGATCGGCCGCCGCTATGACGACCCGATGGTCGAGAAGGACAAGAAGCTCGTTCCCTACAAGATCGTCAAGGCATCGAACGGTGACGCCTGGGTCGAAGCCGACGGCAAGACCTACTCGCCCTCGCAAGTCTCCGCTTTCATCCTGCAGAAGATGAAAGAGACCGCGGAAGCCCATCTGGGCCAGAAGGTCGAGCAGGCCGTCATCACCGTCCCCGCCTATTTCAATGACGCCCAGCGCCAGGCCACCAAGGATGCCGGCAAGATCGCCGGTCTCGAAGTGCTGCGCATCATCAACGAGCCGACGGCGGCCGCGCTCGCCTATGGTCTCGACAAGACGAAGGTAGGCACCATCGCGGTCTACGACCTCGGCGGCGGCACCTTCGATATCTCGATCCTCGAGATCGGCGACGGCGTGTTCGAGGTGAAGTCCACCAACGGCGACACCTTCCTCGGCGGTGAAGATTTCGACATGCGGCTCGTCAGCTATCTGGCCGATGAGTTCCAGAAGGAGCAGGGCATCAACCTGCGCAACGACAAGCTTGCCTTGCAGCGCCTGAAAGAGGCCGCCGAAAAGGCCAAGATCGAATTGTCCTCGACGACGCAGACCGAAATTAACCTGCCCTTCATCACGGCCGACCAGACCGGACCGAAGCATCTGACGATGAAGCTGACGCGCGCCAAGTTCGAGGCCCTCGTCGACGATCTCGTCCAGAAGACCATCGAGCCCTGCCGCAAGGCGCTGAAGGATGCCGGCCTCACCGCCGCAGAAATCGGCGAAGTGGTGCTGGTCGGCGGCATGACCCGCATGCCGAAGGTTCAGGAAGTGGTGAAGCAGTTGTTCGGCAAGGAGCCGCACAAGGGCGTCAATCCGGACGAAGTCGTCGCCATCGGTGCGGCGATCCAGGCCGGCGTGCTGCAGGGCGACGTCAAGGACGTGCTGCTGCTCGACGTCACCCCGCTTTCGCTCGGCATCGAGACGCTGGGCGGCGTGTTCACCCGCATCATCGACCGCAACACCACGATCCCGACCAAGAAGAGCCAGGTGTTCTCGACCGCCGAGGATAACCAGAACGCCGTCACCATCCGCGTCTTCCAGGGCGAGCGCGAAATGGCGGCCGACAACAAGGTGCTCGGGCAGTTCGACCTGATGGGCATTCCGCCGTCGCCGCGCGGCATGCCGCAGATCGAGGTCACCTTCGACATCGACGCCAACGGCATCGTCAACGTATCCGCCAGGGACAAGGCGACCGGCAAGGAGCAGCAGATCCGGATCCAGGCATCCGGCGGCCTGTCGGAAGCCGACATCCAGAAGATGGTCAAGGACGCCGAGGCCAATGCGGCCGAGGACAAGAAGCGCCGCGAGGCGGTCGACGCCAAGAACCATGCCGATGCGCTGGTGCATTCCACCGAGAAGGCGCTGGCCGAGCACGGTTCGAAGGTCGAGGAAAGCGAGCGCCGCGCCATCGAGGACGCCGTCAGCGATTTGAAGGAAGCGCTGAAGGGCGACGACGCCGAGGCGATCAAGGCCAAGACCAACACGCTGGCACAGACTTCGATGAAGCTCGGCGAGGCCATGTACAAGCAGCAGGCCGAAGCCGACGCCAAGAAGGATGCGGCCAAGGATGACGTGGTCGACGCGGAGTTCACCGAGGTCGACGACGACAAGAACAACAAGAAGTCGGCATAAGCGGGCTTTCGATCATGACCCTCATCCACAAAGAGCGCGCGGCTAGCGTTCGATGGGTGGGGGTCATTTTTCTTTAAGCTGAAGGCGGCATCTTTGAGTGTGCCTTCGGCGTGAAGTTCGGGCGGGTCTGACTGATGTCCACCAAGCGCTGCTATTACGAAACCCTGGAAGTCGATCGGAACGCGGACGAGTCGAAGCTCAAGGCGGCGTTCCGCAAGCTCGCGATGAAATGGCATCCGGACAAGAATCCGGGCGACGCCACCAGCGAAGTGAAGTTCAAGGAAATCAACGAAGCCTACGAAGTCCTCAAGGACGGCGACAAGCGCGCCGCCTATGACCGCTATGGCCATGCCGCATTCGAGCAGGGCATGGGCGGCGGCGGTCCCGGCTTCGGCGCGGGCTTCGCCTCGTCATTCTCCGATATTTTCGAAGACCTGTTCGGCATGGCCGGGCAGCGGCGCAGCGGCGGACGCGAGCGCGGCGCTGACTTGCGCTACAACATGGAAATCACGCTGGAGGAAGCCTACCTCGGCAAGACCGCGCAGATCGAGATTCCGGTCTCGGTCACCTGCGAACCCTGTTCGGGCACCGGCGCCAAGGCCGGCACCAAGCCGAAGACCTGTTCGATGTGCGGCGGCGCCGGCCGCGTGCGGCAGGCGCAGGGCTTCTTCACGCTGGAACGGACCTGCCCGGGCTGTCAGGGCCGCGGCCAGATGATCGAGGACGCCTGCCCGAACTGCGGAGGCTCAGGACGCGTGACGCGCGACCGCACGCTGTCGGTCAACATCCCCCAGGGCGTCGAGGACGGCACCCGCATCCGCCTTGCCGGCGAGGGCGAGGCCGGCGTCCGCGGCGGGCCGCCCGGCGACCTCTATATTTTCCTGTCGCTGGCGACGCACGAGTTCTTCCAGCGCGATGGCGCCGATCTGCATTGCCGGGTTCCGATCTCGATGGTCGCAGCCGCGCTCGGCGGCGAATTCGAGGTCCCGACCATCGACAAGGGCAAGACCAAGGTGAAAGTGCCGGCGGGTACGCAGTCCGGCCGGCGTTTCCGCATTGCATCAAAGGGCATGCCGGTGCTCCGCTCGCGCCAGACCGGCGACATGTATGTCCAGGTCATGGTCGAAACGCCGCAGAATCTGACCAAGAAGCAGCAGGAACTGCTCGCCGAGTTCGAAAAATTGTCGTCCGGCGCCACCCAGCCGGAAGCGGCGGGCTTCTTCACCAAGGTCAAGGACTTCTTCGGCAGCCGCGCGGGCTCCTGACCCCGCGCGAACGCGAGCTAGGCGAAGCGCAGTTCTCGCCTCGCAGTCATAATTCATTCAGCTTGCACAGGGTCTTATCGTCGGATCGCGGGCACTTTGGCACGCCTGACGCGTTACCGTTTGGCTTGACCACATCCCCGTCGATCTATACGTGTTTATGACCGTTTTCTGACATCCCCTGCGTACTTGCGGGGCCCCGCCTGGTAGCGACATGCCTTTGCAATCGTCCGTGCGTGCGTTGAAGAAACCTCGTCTCGATGATGAGGTCCGCTTCCTTCGTTCATGGATCGAAAAGCCGCTGCACATGGGCGCCGTGATGCCGTCGAGCAAATTGCTTGCCCGGACCATGGCGGAATATGTCGACGTCGAAGCGCAAGGACCGGTCGTCGAACTTGGGCCCGGGACCGGCGCGATCACCAACGCACTGATCGAACACGGCGTCGATCAAAAGCGGCTCGTGCTGGTCGAGTATAATCCGGGCTTCTGCGCACTGCTGCGCGACCGCTATCCGCAGGCCAAGGTGGTGCAGGGCGACGCCTATGCGCTGCGCTCCTCGCTCAAGGACGTGCTGGACGCGCCCGCCTCGGCCGTGGTCTCCGGCCTGCCGCTGGTCACCAAACCGATGCTGACGCGCCTGAAACTGATCCGCGACGCCTTCGTGGCGCTCGCACCCGGTGCGCCCTTCGTACAGTTCACCTATTCGGTCGCGCCGCCGATCCCGAAATCGCTGCCCGGCGTGTCCACAGAAGCCTCCGAGCGGATCTGGATGAACCTCCCGCCCGCCCGGGTCTGGGTATATCGCAAGCGCTGATATCGCGTATTCCGCAAAAGTGGATACCGGTTTTGCGAATGGAATACGCGCAACTTATCAGCTAAGAGCATTTTCGGAGAAAATGCTCGCTGCGCGTATTCGCGCAGCGGTTCTGCCCCGAATACGAATTCAAATATGCCCGCGCTGAAAATCCTCGTGATCCCGGGATCGCTACGATCAGGCTCGCTCAATGCGAAGCTGGCGGCCGTTGCCGCGCATGCGCTGGCGCAGCAAGGCGCCGAAATCACCCGGATCTCGCTCGCTGATTTTCCGCTGCCGATCTATGACGGCGACCTGCAGGCGAAGTCGGGCGTGCCGAAGCACGCGGTCAATCTGAAGCGCATGATGGCGGCCCATCATGGCGTGCTGATCGTGACGCCGGAGTACAATTCCTCGGTGCCGGCGCTGGTCAAGAACACCATCGACTGGGTGAGCCGGGTGCAGGATGTGCACGAGACCCGCGGACAGGTGTTTCGCGAGCGGGTGTTTGCGATTGCCTCCGCCTCTGGCGGGCGGCTCGGCGGCGCCCGCGCGCTGGCCGCGCTGCGGCTGATCCTCTCGGCCTGCCATGCCCAGGTAATCCCGAACCAGTTCGCGCTGTCGTTTGCCGACGATGCCTATGACGAGACGGATCGGCTGAAGAATTCCGCTGATGCCGAGGCGTTGAAAGCGCTGGTGCGGCAGCTGATCGACATTTCCCAACGCATGATGTGAGGTGACATGCAGCCAGCCGATATCGCAGCCAGAGACCGCCTGATCGTCGCGCTCGACCTGCCCGGGGTGGCCGAGGCGGAAGCGATGGTTGCGCGGCTCGGCGACAGCGTGAGCTTCTACAAGATCGGCTATCAACTGGCTTACGCCGGCGGATTGCCGCTGGCGCAGCAATTGGCCAAGTCCGGCAAGAAGGTTTTCGTCGATCTCAAGCTGCACGACATCGGCAACACGGTGGCGCGCGGCGTTGAGAGCGTGGCAAAGCTCGGCGCGACTTTCCTCACCGTGCATGCCTATCCGCAGACCATGAAGGCCGCGGTCGAGGCGCGCGCCGGATCGGGCCTGAAGATTCTCGCCGTCACCGTGCTGACGTCGTATGACGACGGCGATCTCCATGCCGCGGGCTATCGCCTCAACGTCTCGGATCTCGTCGAGGCGCGGGCGCAGCAGGCGCAGGTGCTCGGCGTCGACGGGCTCGTCAGCTCGCCGGAAGAAGCGGCGGCGCTGCGCAAGATCATCGGTCACCAGATGAACCTGGTGACACCCGGCATCCGGCCTGCGGGAGCCGCGACCGGCGACCAGAAACGCATCATGACGCCGGCGCGCGCGATCGCCGCCGGCGCGGACTATCTGGTGGTCGGACGTCCGGTGACGGAAGCTGCCGACCCCAGGGCGGCGGCGGACGCCATTCAGGCGGAAATCAAGCAGGCGTTGGCATAGTCAAACCAGTGAAACAAGAAACGGGAGAGCGAGATGGCGAAGGGATACTGGATCGGTCGCGTCGATGTTCATAATGAGGAAGGCTACAAGCCCTATATTGCAGCCAACGCGGCGATCTTCTCGAAATTCGGTGGCCGGTTTGTCGTGCGCGGCGGCAGGTTCACCGCTGTCGAGGGCCAAAGCCGTTCGCGCAACGTGGTGATCGAATTCCCCGATTACGAAACCGCGCTCGCCTGCTATCAGTCGCCGGAATACCAGGCCAATATCAAGGTGCGGCAGCCGCATTCGATCGCCGATCTCATCGTTATCGAAGGCTATGACGGCCCGCAGCCCTGAGCGCATGCCAGAAGCGGCGCTGTCGGGCCGCCTCGCGGAACCTGGTGGCATCACGATATATGGCATCAAGAAATATGTGCGAATGTTTCCGGCCGTGCTTCGCTAATTGGTTCCGGGCGAAATAAGCAAATAGCTGGCTGTCATTCCTGCAGTGATCGCCTGCAGTGAACGCGTGGCCTGCGGGCCATGTGTTCGCTAACGCGCATTTCTTTTGTCCCCAAATGGGGATTGCGACGCTGCCTCGTATTAATCCAAGGTTGCCTCATCGTACGGCACATCGATCGTGCGACACATCGATCGTGGAAACCCACATCGATCGTGATGGAAGTCGAGCCAACACAAACACAAATCCGACGTGCATGACGGGCCGCAAGCCGACCCGCCTCGCGGACGGCTACGCGTAAGGAGGTAGATTCATGGCACTCATCAACGGGACGCCTGGCAACGACGTACTGCCCGGCACGGACATGGACGATGAGATCAACGGTCTGCAAGGCAATGACACCATAACCGCTTTGGCCGGCATGGACCTTGTCAATGGTGGCGCAGGTGATGACAATATCGATGGCGGCGCCGACAACGACATCCTGAACGGCAATGCCGGCATCGATACCATCGTCGGCGGCGATGGCGATGACGAGATCAACGGCGGCGCGGGAGACGATCTGCTGTCCGGGAACGCCGGCCTCGACACGATCCACGGTAACGCGGGCAACGACAGTATCGATGGCGGCGCCGACAACGATGAGCTCTTTGGTGATGCGGGTGATGACACCATCGTCGGCGGCGATGGCGATGACGAGATCAGCGGCGGAGCGGGTGTCGATATCCTCTCAGGTGACGCCGGAAACGACACGATAAGCGGTAATGCCGGCGACGACACATTGAACGGCGGCGACGGCGATGACACGCTCAACGGCAACGTTGGCGATGATACCCTGAACGGCGATGCAGGAATGGACACGCTGAACGGCGGTCTCGGCAACGACACACTCAATGGCGGCGCGGATGACGATATCCTGAACGGCGGTGTCGGCAACGACACGCTGAACGGTGATGACGGCAACGACACGCTCAATGGCGGCGCCGACGACGATATCCTGAACGGCGGTCTCGGCAACGACATCATGTTCGGCAACGCCGGCGATGACACCATGGACGGTGGCGACGGCAACGACACGATGTCCGGCGGCGCTGGCGATGACGAACTCAGCGGTGGCGCCGGCGACGATCTGCTGGAGGGGGATGCCGGAGATGACACGCTCGCCGGCGGTGCCGGTGTCGATTTGCTCAATGGCGGCGACGGCGCTGATACGCTCTCAGGCGACGCAGGCAACGACGTCCTGAACGGCGGCGCGGGCGACGACGAGTTGGACGGTGGCAACGGTGCCGACGTCCTGAACGGCGGTCTCGGCGATGATGTGCAAACAGGCGGTGCAGGCACCGACACGCACAATTTCGGCGACAACACTGCCACCAACTTCGGCGACGATGAAGTCACCGACCTCAGCTTTGCCGACGGCGATGAAGTTAACGTCGATGCCGATCCGGCGTTCGATCCGACCACCATCGTGGTGGTCGACGACGGCATCAACACGACGCTCGACTTCGGCTTCGGCACCGTCACGCTCGACGGCGTTACCGGTGGCGCCGGAACGGAATTCGAGTCGATCGACGACATCAACACTGCCGCAGGTTATGAGGCTGTCGAAGTCGTGTAACTCCCACTTCGGCGGGGCGGCTGCCGGGCCGCCCCGTCCTGCCTTCTGCCGTACTCAGTTAGTGATAGTGCCGGCCGCTCATGTATTCGCGTAATCGTGGTGAAATCTCAGCGTCTGGTCAACGGTCGCTGCTTGGATTGCTTCCGGGACGATCCGCGTTGGTGTGGATCGTCGCCTTTAGCGTGTCGATCAACGTGCTGCTTCTGGTCTTGCCCTTCTATTCCATTGAAGTGTTCGATCGGGTCCTCAGCAGCGGCAGCGTCGAAACCCTTATTGGCCTCACCATCATTGCTGTAATGGCCCTTGTCTTCAGCGCTGCGTTCGAAACCCTGCGCAGCCGGCTGCTCAGTCGCTTCGCGGTCAGATTCGAGCGGTACCTCGCTCCCATTGTGCTTGAAAGTACGATCGTTGATGCCGCCAGTCACGGCGACGGCAGGACGCACGATCTTGCGAAGGTGCGCGAGTTGAGGACGTTCCTGTCCAGCGCAACTGTTGCAGCGTTGCTCGATGCTCCCTTTCTTCCGGGATTTATTTTCATTCTCTTCTTCCTGCACCCTGGTACGGCGTGATTGCTTTGATCGGAACGGCAATCCTGCTCACCATGGGCATCGCGAGCCGCTGGATTGCCCGGACCGAAATCGCGCAGGCGTACCGGGCCGCACAGAAGACCCAGGCTACCCTTGACGGAATCGTCCGACATTCGAGCCTGGTGCGCGCGATGGGCTGGACCAGAGGTGCGATCCGCGAGTTCATGGACCTCAACGACCAGGCCCTGTCGCCCGTGGTTCGAGCAAGCGAACGCGTGTATGTCATCGGCGCGGTGGCCCGCATGGTAAGAACGATATTGCAGGTTGCCGCGATCGCCGCAGGTGCCTGGCTCGTGCTTCAGAATGAAGTGCTGGCGGGCAGTCTGATTGCGAGCTCGATCCTGATCGCCCGCACACTGCAGCCGATGGAGGGCCTGATCTCGGCGTGGCGCGCTCTTGCATCCGCGCGCGAGGCCTGGGAGCAGGTTCAGGCGGCCGCAGCTCCAATGCTTGTTCGAGAGCGGCGTACGCTGCTGCCGTCCCCATCCGGCAGGATTGAAGTGATGCGGGTGACCTATCGGATGGCCACGGCGCGGCGCCCGATCCTCGCAGGCATCACGTTTGGATGCCTGCCCTCCAGGATTGTTGTCGTTATCGGCCCGACCGGCGCTGGAAAATCGACCTTGCTGCGCCTGATGGCGGGGCTGGAACGACCGAGTGGCGGCACGATCCGGCTGGACAACGCAGCCCTGCATGACTGGGACCCCGATCAGCTTGGGCAGTTTGTCGGCTATCTTCCTCAGGACGTGCAGCTTCTGGGCGGCACCGTGGCCGAAGCCATCGCGGGCTTTGACGAACATGCGCGGGACGGGGACATCGTTGCCGCGGCCAAGCTCGCGCAGGCGCATGAGATGATCCTGTCTCTGCCAGCCGGCTACCAGACCGAAATAGGGCGCGATGGCAACAAGCTTTCCGGTGGACAGCGCCAGCGTATTGGCCTTGCCCGTGCGTTCTTCGGCAACCGCAAATTGATCCTGCTCGATGAGCCGAATGCCAATCTCGACCCGGACGGCGAGCAAGCACTGTGCTCCGCCATTGAGCTGGCGAAAGCGCGCGGCGCGACGCTGGTGATCGTCACCCATCGGCCCCGACTATTGACCATCGCCGATGTAGTGCTCCTTTGAGGGATGGCGCGCAGCTCGCTTTCGGGCCGCCTGCTGAAGTTCTTCGTCTGCCTGTCACTTCATCCGTCTCATCCGCCCCAAAGCCGCACGTGGTCCGGCATACTACGGAACCTCGGAAACTGACCGTGGGGGGAACTGGCCGATGACCCAGGGTTCGGATTCCCGCAAGGAACTACCGCGATCCGATATGCGGCGGATCATCGTATGGGGATGCGTATTGCTCATTCTGCAATTTTGCGGTTTCGGCGTGTGGGCCACGACGGTTCCGCTTCGCGGCGCGGTTGTGGCACCAGGTGTCATAAAGGTCCATTCGAAGCGCAAGGCAGTCCAGCATCTCGAAGGAGGGATACTAAAGTCGATTCACGTCAGGGAAAACGATCAGGTCGAGACCGGTCAGCTGATCGCGCGGCTCGACACCACGCAGATCGAAGCAACCCTCGGCTCGCTCGAGACAAAATATTATGCTGATCTTGCGATGGAGGCGCGGCTGGCGGCAGAACAGACCCGCGCCGAATCGATTTTGTTTCCCGACGAACTCAAGAAGAACGCGAGCCATGCGTCCGCGCGGATTGCCATGCAATCTCAGGAAGCCGAGTTTGCAGCGCGACTGGCCGCGATCGAGAATGAGCGCAAGATGATCGATCAGCAAATGCTGCAATTGACGGACTCGATCCGAGGCCTCGAAAGCAACACCAAAGGTGTCGAGCAACAACTTAAGCTATTGCAGGAAGAGATAGCTGATACGAGCTATCTCCTGGCAAAGGGCCTCGCCCGAAAGCCACGCTTGTTGGCCTTGAAGCGAGCCGAAGCCGAGGCCGGCGGACAGATTGCCCGCAACTCGTCATCGGTGGCGGAGATGAGAGGCAAAATGGCGGAGCTGGAGGACAGGCGTCGACAGCTCGGCTTCAACCAAAATCAGGAAATCGCGAAGCAGCGGCATGCGACGAGCGAGGAGATTGGCGATCTTCGACATCGAATTGCCGCGTTGCGCGATCAGCTTGGCCGGTCTGAATTGCGCGCCCCAGAGAGTGGAAAGATCGTCGGCCTCAACAGCAGAGATCTCAGCGCCGTGCTTGCACCCCGCGAAACCCTCCTGGAAATCGTTCCGACGGCAGACCGGCTCGTCATCGAGGCAGCTTTGAAACCAATGGATCGGGAAGAAGTTCATGCCGGACAGACCGCGCGCGTGCGTGTTCACGCGCTGAATATTCGTCGGCGGCCCATGCTCGATGGAAAAGTCATCGCTGTGGCGGGAGACGCACTGACCGACGCCAAGACTGGCGTTACGTCTTACATGGCGGAAGTGGAGCTCGATATCGACTCGCCGACTTCCTCGTATGTCTCATCATTGCTGCCCGGAATGCCCGTTGAAATATTTGTTGAAACGGGAGAACGAACTTTGCGCAATATTTATTGCAGCCGATGGAACTTCGCATCAACCGCGCGTTTAGGGAGCACTAGGTTGTCGGCAGAAGTCCGGCTGGATACCATTGCGGGAGGCGCCCGTGCATGAGAGCAGCAAAGCATTGCCTTTCAGGCAGAGTCGATTTCGCGTCAATCACGCTGAGCGCGGCGAACCTTTTCAGAACGCCGACGAGCCGCAGATAGAACAGCCTACGGAGCAAGGTCCAAACCAGAGTGCGATGGAATATTTTGGCAAGGCTGTTGCCGAGCTTTTCGATTGCCGTAGTTGCTACGTCGCGGTCATGTCGCGCGCGAGCGGGTCGGAGCTTCAGGAGGTCCGGATCGGACACGCCACAATCGATCCGTCATGCACCATGACCGTCGCGCGAATTGCCCGCAAGGGCGCTGGAGCAGATTGCGCTCTCCTCGAACCGGTCAACGCGCGCACCGCCTTTGTGCGGAAATTGATCGGCTCCGAGCCGGGAACGAACAGTCATTCCGTGATAGGCAGGTTTGCCTCTCGCGACAGGTCGACCGTGGTGTTTGTAGCGGGGTGGCGGCAGGCTGCGCTCGCCCGGGCTGAAATTCCCTGTCTCGCGCGCGCCGTGCGCACGGTTTGGGAGACGGCGCATTCCCTTGCGCAGCGGTCAGCTGTTCGACATCCAGACGGAGCAATCTGGCTGGAGAAACTGGCTTTTCCTGCTCTCATCGTGGACGAAGATCTGCATATTCACGATGTCAATCGCGACGGACGAGTGCTACTGGCAAAAAGCGAACTTCTCAAGGTGGATGGCGGCAGGCTGGCGGGGTCTGGCGGACCGATAACCGAGGGTTTGCGGGAGGCCGTCCGGGAGGCGTTGATGCCGCGGCCCGGTCAGGTCTGGCTGAACACAACTGTGCCTCTCTCGACCGAGCGCCAGCAGTTTGCCTTTGCCAAGATCGGGGCCGTGCCAGTGCATGGCGGCGCGGGGAAGCGTTGGTCATCGTGCCGCAATTCGATGAAGTGCTGGGGGCAAACCGTATTGCATCCGCCTTCAGCTTGAACTGGGCCGAGGAGAGATCATCGCCCGGATTCTTCAGTTCCAAAGTCCGCGTGATATCGGTGCCGATCTGCGGTTGACCGAGGCAACCGTAAGAACCTACACCAAGCGTATCATGCTCAAATTGGGCATTAATCGGCAGGCCGAGTTCTTTCTGCTCTATCATCTCACGCAATCCCCGTTCGGCGCCGGCGGTCGCGAGAAGGCCGTCGGTCCGGTGCCGTCGGATTGCCGGTTGAACGGCGGCAGTGAGGTGGACCTCGATACGGCCGGCAAGCGGCCACCGACCTGATGCGCAAGCTGCTTGCGATGGCCCGGGACTTCATGCGCGGTGTGACTTTTCCCGGGCCTTTGCCTTCGCGGCGGCGCTTGGCTTTTCTTCCGAGGTGACTGCCCAGAGCATTCAACTGGGCATGCCAATCGCGTGCGAGCCTGGCCGGACCTGCTACATCCAGAATTACGTTGATGTCGATCCGTCAGCATCGACGCAAGACTACAAATGCGGCACCCGGACCTATGACGGTCATAACGGGACGGACTTCCGCTTGCCGACGCTGGCGTCGCAGAAGGCCGGCGTGGAAGTTCTCGCTGCCGCAAGCGGTCGCGTTCTTCGCACACGAGATGGCGCGCCGGACGGCGCCGTTGGCAAATCTGCGCGCGAAACTGTTCGCGACGTCGAATGTGGCAATGGCGTTGTGATCGAACACCCGGAGCACTGGGAAACCCAATATTGCCACATGGCCAGAGGCAGCCTGGCGGTGAAGCCCGGTGAGTCAGTCAAGCCTGGGCAGGCGATTGGCCGGGTCGGTCTCTCGGGGCTGACCGAATATCCTCATCTGCATTTCACGGTCAGGCATAAGGGAGCGATAGTAGATCCCTTCGCATATGGTGCCGCTTCCGGCTCCTGCGGCGGCGGCGAACTGCTGTGGCATCCTGCACTTCACGCGCAACTTGCTTATCAGGAACGGACCGTTCTGAACGCCGGCTTCGCGAACGGTCCGGTGACGATGGAGCTGATCGAGGATGGAAGCGCGGGCAAGGAATTGCCGTCTGCCAGCGCGGCGGCGATTGTCGCTTTTGTTCGTGTCATCGGCCTGCAGACGGGCGACGCACAACAGCTCGCCATTAAGGACCCATTCGGAAACGTCATCGCCGAAAATCGAGCCCCACAACTTCAGACGAACAAGGCGCAGTACATGTTGTTCACCGGCAGAAAGCGTCCGGCGAACGGCTGGGACCGCGGCACGTACAAGGCCACGTATGTTGTAGAGCGCGATGGCCGGGTCGTTCTGAAGAAGGAGCTGGAACTCACCCTCTAGGGGCGCCGGTCTTTCGAGGCATCCGATTCCGGCCGGCGGACACAGATGCCGATCATCGTCAGATCGAGCACGCTGGGCAGGATCGCCATCCTTGATTGCCCTCTTCCCTCCATCCGGGCCGGATTCGCTTGGCCGGCCGGAAGCTCCCCGAGCGCCTGATCGGTTGCCGGACCGGCCCGCGACCGCTATAGGGCGTGGAGAGGTGTAGCCATGGCTGATATGCGATTGATCGTTGCGGGGGCCGGCGGCCGGATGGGCCGTGCGCTGGTGCGCGTCATTTCGGAAACGCCGGGCGCGGTTTTGACCGGCGCGCTGGAAGCGCCGGGCTCGGAACTTTTGGGCAAGGATGCCGGCATTCTTGCCGGCCTGCCTGCCAACGGTATTGAGCTCTCCGCCGACTTCTGGAAACTGTCGGCCAATGCCGATGGCATTCTCGACTTCACCGTGCCGGCCGCTACCATCGCTAACGTCGCGATCGCCGCCGAACGCAGCCTTGTGCACATTGTCGGAACCACCGGCCTGTCGGTGTCCGACATGGCCGTGATCAAGAGCGTTACTTCCCGCGCGGTGGTGGTGCAGTCAGGCAATATGAGCCTCGGCATCAATCTGCTCGCGGCGCTGGTCAAGCGCGTCGCGCAGTCGCTGGACGAAAGTTTTGACATCGAAATCGTCGAAATGCATCACAAGGCCAAGATCGATGCGCCCTCGGGCACCGCCTTCCTGCTCGGTGAAGCCGCTGCCGCCGGCCGCGGCGTCGATCTGCACACCCATTCGGACCGTGGCCGCGATGGGCATACCGGCGCGCGCCGGCCGGGCGATATCGGTTTTGCCGCGCTGCGCGGCGGCACCGTCACCGGCGATCACAGCGTGATCTTCGCCGGACCCATGGAGCGCATCGAGCTGACCCACCGGGCGGAAGACCGGACGATGTTCGCGCAGGGCGCCGTCAAGGCCGCGCTATGGGCGCACGGCAGGAAGCCCGGCTTCTATACGATGACCGATGTGCTCGGCCTGACCGACTTCTAATCCAATCCGAAACGAAAAACGGAAATCCTTTCAATGAGCGACCGTCTTCTTGTGCTCGTGCGTCACGGGCAGAGCGAATGGAATTTGAAGAACCTGTTCACCGGCTGGAAGGACCCTGATCTCACCGAGCTGGGGATTGCCGAAGCCAAGGAAGCCGGCTGCAAATTAAAGGCACAAGGGCTGACGTTCGATGTCGCCTTCACCTCGGTCCTGACGCGCGCCCAGCATACGCTGAAGCTGATGCTCGCCGAGATCGGGCAGACCGGGCTGCCGACGACGAAGGACCTCGCGCTCAACGAACGCGACTATGGCGATCTCTCCGGACTCAACAAGGACGACGCCCGCAAGAAATGGGGCGAGGACCAGGTGCTGATCTGGCGCCGTTCCTACGACGTGCCGCCGCCCGGCGGCAGAGCCTGAAAGATACGCTGGCGCGCACGCTGCCGTACTACGTGCAGGAGATTTTGCCCGGCGTGCTGCGCGGACAGCGCACCCTGGTCGCCGCCCACGGCAATTCGCTGCGCGCGCTGATCATGGTGCTGGAGAAGCTGACGCCCGAACAGATCATCAAGCGCGAACTCGCCACCGGCGTGCCGGTGATCTACCGGCTCAATGCGGATTCGACGGTGGCGACGAAGGTTGATCTGGCGGCGTAAGTTCTGGCGTGTAGGGTGGGCAAAGCGAAGCGTGCCCACCATGTCGCGTGTCGTTGGGATAGATGGTGGGCACGGCGCGATGCGCCTTTGCCCACCCTACAGATTCGCGATCAATGCAGCCCGACCTGCCCCGCTTCCCAGCCGAGCATCGCCTGTTTGCGCGTGATGCCCCAGTGATAGCCGGTCAGCGCGCCGCCCTTGCCGAGCGCGCGGTGGCAGGGCACCACGAACGACACCGGGTTACGGCCGACCGCGGCGCCGACGGCGCGCGACGCCTTCGGGTTTTTGATCTTGTTGGCGATGTCGGAATAGCAGACCGCGCGGCCCATCGGGATTTTCAGCAGCGTCTCCCACACCCGCACCTCGAAATCGGTGCCGATCAGGACCACGCGGAGCGGCTGGTCCGGCCGCCACAGCCGCGTATCGAAGATGCGTTGCGCGAGAGTTGTCGTGCCGTCGTGGTCCTCGATATAGGTCGCGTTCGGCCAGCGCCGCTTCATGTCGGCAAACGCCGTCGGCTCCTCGCCGGGATCGGCGAAGGCGAGCCCCGCCAGCCCGCGGTCGCTGGCGATCACGATCGCGGTGCCGAATGGGCAAGCGTGAAAACCGTAGCGCAGCGTCATGCCGGCGCCGCCGTTCTTCCATTCGCCCGGCGACATCGCTTCATGGGTGACGAACAGATCATGCAGTCGGCCCGGGCCCGACAGGCCTGAATCGAGCGCGGCATCGAGCACGCTGGCAGAATCGCGCAGCAGGCCCTTGGCGTGATCGAGCGTCAGCGCCTGCATGAAGGCCTTCGGCGTCAGCGAAGCCCAGCGGCGGAACAGATGGTGCAGTTCATCCGGCGTCACGGCGGCGGCATTCGCCATCGCCTCGATGGTCGGCTGCGTGCGCCAGTGCTCGGAGATGAAGGCGATGGCGCGCCGCACCGAGTCGTAATCGCGCAGCGCGGCGGCCTGATGGCCCGGCTTGGCCAGGCGCTGGTCATGTATGGCTGATATCATCATGGGGTCTGATTTAGGGCTCATGCGCGGTCCAAACCACCCGATTTCCGACAACTGCCTAGGTGACCGGATTGTACGTGATACCGCGCTTGGCGATTTGCAGTGCGGCCATTAAGGCTTTGGCAAAACTAGCCTTTTCGTCAGGTCCCAGAAAGTAGCCGATCGAGACGCGCCGGCCCCGGGAGACCAGATAGAGCCGCTCGATGCCAAATTCGGGGTCGCCTGTCTGCTCGAGCTGCACCCAGAGCGGATTGAGCGTCCATTCCATGACGTCGCCGCGATGGCTGACCCGGCGCACGCGCAATTCCGAAGGCGTCATCACGATGTCCTCGGTGGCTGCTGCGCTGCGGAAATTGATGCGGAACGCCCAGTAGATCACCAGCACATCGAGGCCGAACAAGCCGAGCACCGGCCAGGCACCCATCAGCAAAAATGCGATGCCGGCGACAAAGCTCACCGCGCCGATGAACGCCATCAGCACCAAAAAGCCGGTTCGATTGAGCGAGCGATGCGGCGTCACCCGCGCCGAAAACAGCGTCGGCTGGTCAAGCGCCGGATCAAAGTCGTTGCTTGCGGTCATCGCGTATCAGTATATCCCGATCATGGCCAAAATCATCCGCTCTCTCAGCGCCAAAAAATCCAGCGTTCCATCCGTGCCGAAGAAACCGGCAAAGAAGGCCGCCAAGGCGCTGCCCAAGCTCGCAAAGAAATCGACCAAGGCAAAGTCCCGAAAGCCAAAACCTCTAAATCCGAAACCCTGGACACCGGCCGAGGTCCACGAGGCGTTCGGCCGGTTTCGCAAAGCCAATCCGGAGCCGAAGGGCGAGCTCGAACATCTCAACCCCTATACGCTGCTGGTCGCCGTGGTGCTGTCGGCGCAGGCAACGGATGCCGGCGTCAACAAGGCGACGCGCGCGCTGTTTGCGGTGGCCGATACGCCGCAGAAGATGCTGGAACTCGGCGAAGAGAAAGTGCGCGAGTACATCAAGACCATCGGGCTCTATCGCAACAAGGCCAGGAACGTTATCGCGCTGTCGGAAAAACTGATCGCCGAATTCGGCGGCGAGGTGCCGCGCACGCGGGCCGAGATCGAGACGCTGCCCGGCGCCGGGCGCAAGACCGCCAACGTCGTGCTCAACATGGCCTATGGCGAGCACACCATGGCGGTGGACACCCATGTGTTCCGCGTCGGCAACCGCACTGGATTAGCTTCGGCAACACCCCGCTCGAAGTCGAACTGGGGCTGGAGAAGGTGGTCCCGCGAGAATTCATGCTGCACGCCCATCATTGGCTGATCCTGCACGGGCGCTACACCTGCCTCGCCCGCACGCCGCGCTGTGAGGTGTGCCTGATCAACGATCTCTGCCGCTGGCCGGAAAAGACGGTGTAGGGGCGCAACCTCTCAGTCGTCATGCTCGGTCATGTGCCGGGCATCCACGTCCTTTCTCTCGGGACCAAAGAACGTGGATGGCCGGGACAAGCCCGGCCATGACGCATTCCCTAAGCCACCGGCATTCCCGTCTTCCGCGCCGGCTCGATCAGCTCCGGCCTCGGGCCGGACAGCCGTTTGTGCATGTGGACCATGAAGGCCATGCCGAACAAGGGCGTCGCCAGGTTGACAATCGGGATCGACACGAAGGCCGCGATGAACAGGCCCGCGGTGAAGACAGTGGCCGCATTGTCCTTGCGCATCGCCTTGGCTTCCGCCGGCGAGCGGAAACGCATCGCCGCCAGCTCAAAGTATTCACGGCCGAGCAGCCAGGCGGTAGCGAAGAAGAAGATCAGGAAGCCCGCGCCCGCGAACAGCACGAAGGGCAGCGCGATCAAATAGACCAGGATCGTCAACAGCGCCGTCTTGATGCCCTCTGGAACCGCGACACCGAGCGGCAGCGCGTCGCCGGGGCGCTCCGCCGGATAATGTTCGCGCTCGACGTGCTCGGCGACGTCGTCGACGAACACGCTCGCGATCAGGGAGGTGACCGCCGGCATCAGGAAAATGCCGCCGAGGACGACGCCGAGCCCGGCTGCGATCGAGATGATCCAGGAAAGGATGTTGAGCGTCGTGTGGAAGCCCGGCCCCAGCATCGCCTCGGCCCAGCCCTCGCCGTATTCGGCGAACCAGCTCAACGCGCGCTGCAGCCCGATGGCCAGCACCGTAATCAGCACCAGCGCGAGGGCGATCGAGCGCCACAGAATGGTGCGCATCGGCGGCGACAGGATCTGCGAAATCGCCTTGACGGCGGCGTCCAACATGGCGGTTCTGCCTCTTGTGAAAAAGCCCTCGCGAGAGGTAGATACCCCCAAGGGTTTCGGCAAGGGTTTCGACAACAGCCTGCCGGCCCCGGGGAAACAGACTGCCGTCAAAAACAAGAGGTTGCCATGACCCGCGTCCAGGAACTCTATCCCGACAGCAAGATCGTCCTGCGCGAGGTGGGGCTGCGCGACGGCCTGCAGCTCGTGAAGACATTTCCGTCGACTTCCGCGAAGCAGCGTTGGATCCGTGACGAATATGCCGCGGGCGTGCGGCATTTCGAGGTCGGCTCGTTTTTGCCGGCGAAGACGTTTCCGCAATTCGCTGATGTGCGCGACATCATCGGGACCGTGGCCTCGCTGCCCGGCGCCTACGGCATCGCGCTGACGCTGAACGAGCGCGGCGTCAACGAGGCGCTGGCCTCCGGCGTCGCCGAAGTGGCGACGGTGGTCTCGGCCACTGAAGAGCACAGCCAGGCCAATGCCAACCGCTCGCGCGAGTCAGCGATTGCAAACGTCAAGCGGCTTTGCGAGCTGCGCGACGCCAGCGCACACAAGCCGGTGGTGAACGCCGCGATCTCGATGGCGCTGGGCTGCTCGATCGTGGGTCCGGTCGATCCGAAGGAAGTGTTGCGGCTGACGGAAAAACTGTTCGAGGCCGGCGTCGACATGGTCGCAATTGCCGACACGGTTGGTTATGCCGGGCCGAAGCAGGTCGGGGAATTGACCGCGGCAGCGGTGAAGATCGCAGGCTCAAAGCCGATCTGCATTCACCTGCACGATACAAGGGGCATGGGCATCGCCAACGCCTCCGCCGCGCTCGATGCCGGTGCGCGCGTGCTGGATGGATCGCTCGGCGGCCTCGGCGGCTGCCCGTTCGCGCCGGGCGCGACCGGCAACGTGGTATTCGAAGATCTGGTGTTCCTGTGCGAGAGCAAGGGATTCAAGACGGGCATCGATATCGAGAAACTGATCGCGGTGCGCTCGATATTGATATCGGAGATGCCTGACGAGGCGCTCTATGGTGGGCTGGCGCGGGCCGGATTGCCGCGCGGGACGGCGGCGAGGGCGGCGTGAACTACTGCCCGTCATGGCCGGGCTTGTCCCGGCCATCCGCGTCTGTCTTGGAGACTGGCAGCGAAGAACGTGGATGCCCGGAACAAGCCCGGGCATGACGACCCGCTTTCAGAGTTCTACAGCCGCGTCACCCGCAGCCGCAGCGCATTGCCAACGACGCTGACCGAGGACAGCGCCATCGCCGCGGCAGCGATGATCGGCGACAGCAAGAGGCCGAACGCGGGATAGAGAATGCCTGCGGCGATCGGGATGCCGGCGGCGTTGTAGACGAAGGCGAAGAACAGGTTCTGGCGGATATTGCTCATGGTTGCCTGCGACAGGCGGCGGGCACGCACGATGCCGCCGAGATCGCCTTTCAACAGCGTGATGCCGGCGCTCTCCATTGCGACGTCAGTACCCGTTCCCATGGCAATGCCGACTTCAGCCGCCGCGAGCGCCGGCGCATCGTTGACGCCGTCGCCGGCCATCGCGACGATCCGTCCGGCCTTCTGCAGTTTTGCGACCACCGCGCTCTTCTGATCGGGCAGCACTTCCGCCTCGACGTCCGCGATGCCAAGGCTGCGCGCGACGGCGTTCGCCGTGGTCCGGTTGTCACCCGTGAGCATGATGACTTTGATGCCTTCCGCCGCCAGCGCCTTCAGCGCATCCGGCGTCGATGGCTTGACCGGGTCGGCGATGGCGAACAATCCCGCGAGCCTGCCGTCGATGGCGATACTGATGACGGTGGCGCCATCGCCGCGCAGACGTTCGCCCTGATCGTTAAGCGCGCCGGTTTCGATGCCGAGCGATTGCAGGAAGTTTGCATTTCCGAGAACGATGGTCTTGCCGTCCACCTTGCCGGTGGCGCCCTTGCCGGTCGGTGAGTCGAATTCGTCGACCTTGCCGAGATCGAGATTTCGTTCCCTGGCCGCCCGCACGACGGCGTCCGCCAGCGGATGTTCGCTGGAGCGCTCGACGCTGGCCGCCAGCCGCAGAATATCGGTTTCCTCAAATCCGTCTGCGGGAACGATGGCGACCACCTTCGGCTTGCCCTCGGTCAGCGTGCCGGTCTTGTCGACCACCAGCGTGTCGACCTTCTCCATGCGCTCGAGCGCTTCGGCGTTCTTGATCAGCACGCCGGCCTGCGCGCCGCGCCCGACACCGACCATGATCGACATCGGTGTGGCGAGGCCGAGCGCACAGGGACAGGCGATGATGAGCACGCTGACGGCAGCAACCAGGCCGAATGCCATGCGCGGCTCCGGCCCGAACCAGGCCCAGGCGCCGAACGCGATCAGCGCCACGACGATAACGACTGGCACGAACCAGCCGGAAACCTGATCGGCCAGCCGCTGGATCGGCGCGCGGGAGCGCTGCGCGTCGGCCACCATCTTGACGATCTGGGACAGCAGCGTGTCGCGCCCGACCTTGTCGGCGCGCATGACGAAGCCGCCGGACTGGTTGAGCGTGCCTGCGATCACCTTGCTGCCGGCTTCCTTGGTCACAGGCATGGATTCGCCGGTCACCAGCGATTCGTCGAGCGAGGAACGGCCTTCAAGGATGACGCCGTCCACCGGCACCTTTTCGCCCGGCCGGACCCGTAGTTTGTCGCCGACCGCAAGCGCGTCGATTTCCACCTCGTGATCGGCGCCGTCGTCGCCGATCCGGCGCGCGGTCTTCGGCGCGAGCTGGAGCAGCGCCTTGATCGCGCCCGAGGTGGCTTCGCGCGCGCGGAGTTCGAGCACCTGGCCGAGCAGCACGAGCACGGTGATCACGGCGGCGGCTTCAAAGTAGACCGCGACCGCTCCGCCATGGCCGCGGAAGGTTGCCGGAAAGATTCCTGGCGCCACCGTGCCGATGGCGCTGTAGGCATACGCCACGCCGGTGCCCATCGCGATCAGCGTGAACATGTTGAGATTGCGCGTGACGAGCGATTGCCAGCCGCGCACGAAGAACGGCCAGCCGGCCCAGAGCACAACGGGCGTGGCAAAGGCGAACTGGATCCAGTTCGACAGCGTCGGATCGACCCAGCCATGGCCGCCGACGAGGTGGCCGCCCATTTCGAGGACGACCGCGGGCAGCGCGAGCACGAGGCCTACCCAGAAGCGGCGCGTCATGTCGGCGAGTTCCGGATTGGGCGGCGCGTCGAGGCTCGCGACCTCCGGCTCCAGCGCCATGCCGCAGATCGGGCAGCTTCCCGGACCGACCTGTCGGATCTCCGGATGCATCGGGCAGGTGTAGATCGTGCCTTCCGACACCGCGGCTTTCGGCTTGCTGTCCTTTTCCAGGTATGAGGCGGGATCGGCGGCGAATTTGGTGCGGCAGCTGGCCGAGCAGAAATGGAAGGTCTCGCCGCGATAGTCGAAGCGGTGCTTGCTGGTCGCGGGGTTCACGGTCATGCCGCAGACGGGGTCGCGGACGGATGCAGTGGTGTGGGCATGACGATCGTGATGGCTGTGACCGGTGTGATCGTGGCCGGCGTGGTCATCGCCGCTGCAGCAGGCACCCTTTGACGGGCCGGTTCGGTCGGCGTTTTCATTCTTGTTCATCGTTCGCTCCGGCGCTTGTAACCTATACCCTGTAGGGGTATATAAGGCCCATGCGAAAAGACATCAAGGCTTCCTGTCAAAAGCGTCTCAGCCGGATCGAAGGCCAGGTCCGCGGCCTCTCCAGGATGGTGGAAGACGACCGCTACTGCATCGACATCGTCACGCAGATTTCCGCCGTGCGGGCCGCGCTGCGGCGCGTCGAGGAGGAAGTGCTGCGGGATCACGTGTCGCATTGCGTCGAACATGCGATCACCAGCGGCAGCAAGGCCGACCAGCGCGAAAAGATTGCGGAACTGATGGCCGTGATCGGCCGCTCCGACAGGTAGCATCGGCGGCAATAGCCCCTCGGGATGGTCGGTTGCCGACTATCTCCTCCGGCCAGTCGCGCGCCTTGATCCAGATCAGCCGTCAGTCATGCCGGTGGGCTTGTTTGCGCGTCCGCGGCTTCTTGTCGGAGGCCGTTGGGATCATCACCACACGGCCGTAGCGCACGCCGCGCTCGGCGATGATGTGGTCGGCAAAGTGCCGGACCTCGCCGCTGGCGCCCTTCAGCGCCGTGACCTCCATGCAACTGTCATCGTCGAGATGGACGTGCAGCGTCGCCAGCGACAGATCGTGGTGGCCGTGAAAATTCTGCACCAGCCGTTTCGACAGGTCGCGCGCGGCGTGATCGTAGACATAGACCAGTGCGGCCACGCATTGCCCTGACGGAGTTGTATCCTCCGCACTCTGCTGCAGCCCGGCGCGGGCGAGATCGCGGATGATCTCGGAGCGGTTTTGATAGCCGCGGGCTTCCGCTGCCGTGTCGATCTCGGCGAGCAACTCGTCTTCGATGGTGATGGTGATCCGTTGCATCCCAAATTTCCGTCCTGACGCGGTATGATATTTCGATTGTATCGTCATACTGCGCTTGCTAGCGTGAAGCGCCGGGTTAAGTCGATACGGTCGCACGTCGACTGTAGCAATTATCGTGCGGGGGCATGGCGTTGCGTAAGGTCGTTTGGCGAATATTTTCCGCCGCCGCATCGCTGACTGTCATGACGCCATCGGCCGACGCCCAGAGCGTCGCGGCTGTCACGCCCGGCCAGCTGCCCGCTGTGACGGTGAGCCCTCCCGAAGCGCGTCCGCGCAACCGGACCAAGCCGCCGCGCCGTGAGCAGGCCGCGCGAAATCGATCCGCGGTTCAACCGAGCGCGCCGGTTCCGCCGCAAGTCGGCGACGGTGTGACGTCAGGCTCCGCGACCGCAGGGCCGGCATATCTTCAGCCCGCCGCCAGCGCTATGACCATCAGCGGCGCGGAGGTGAACGCCCTGCCGTTCTCGCGCGTCGGCGAAGCGCTGGAGGTGGTGCCGGGGTTGATCGTGACCCAGCATTCCGGCGAGGGCAAAGCCAACCAGTACTTTCTGCGCGGCTTCAACCTCGATCACGGCACTGATCTGGCCATCAGCGTTGACGGCATGCCGGTCAACATGCCGACCCACGGCCACGGGCAGGGCTATGCCGACATCAACTTCCTGATCCCGGAACTGGTGCAGTCGGTCAATGTCCGCAAAGGGCCTTACTTCGCCGACCAGGGCGACTTCGCTTCCTCAGGAGCGGTCGCCATCGACTACGTCAACAGATTGCCGAAGAACATCGCCGAACTGACGTTCGGCAGTTTTGGCTATCGACGCGCGCTGGCGGCGGGATCGACAGCGGTGGGCGCGGGCACGTTGCTCGCCGCTTTCGAGGGCGTCGGGTATAGCGGTCCGTGGGACGTGCCTGACAATGTGCGCAAGCTGAACGGCGTGCTGCGCTACAGCCAGGGCACCGCTACCGACGGGTTCACCCTGTCGGCGATGGCCTATTCTAATGGCTGGAATTCGACCGATCAGGTGGCGCAGCGCGCGATCGACCAGGGCTTGATTGGCCGGTTCGGCACGCTCGATCCGACCGATGGCGGCGTCGCGAGCCGGTTCTCGCTCTCGAGTAATTGGGCGCAATCGAGCGAATACGGGCAGAGCAAGATCAGCGCCTACGTGATCAACTCGTCGCTGCGGCTCTACAACAATTTCACCTACTTTCTCGATGATCCCGTCAATGGCGATCAGTTCAGCCAGATGGACTGGCGCACGGTCTATGGCCTCAACGCCAGCCACGCCTTCGATGTGCGCGTCGGCGGCATCGAAACCCAGACCCGCGTCGGGCTGCAGACACGCGGCGACGACATCCGTGTCGGCTTGTTCAAGACGTTGCAGCGCGAGACGCTCACGACCGTGCGGCAAGACAGCGTCGGTGAAGGCAATGTCGGCCTGTGGGCCGACACGACGGCGCGCTGGACCGACTGGCTGCGCACCACGGTCGGCATCCGTGAGGACTATTTTGCCGGAAGGGTTCTCAGCGACACGCCGCAAAATTCCGGCAATGCGCAGGCGTCGATGATGAGTCCCAAGGCTGGCTTCGTGCTCGGGCCCTGGTACAGGACCGAGTTCTACGGCAATGCCGGCTACGGCCTGCACTCCAACGATATAAGAGGCGCGACAATTACGGTCGATCCGATCGACAAGGTGACGCCGCAGGATCGCGTGCCGCTACTCGTCCGGTCGAAGGGCGCCGAGCTCGGCATCCACACCCAAGCGGTCGAAGGCCTCACCAGCTCGCTTGCGCTGTTCGTGCTGAATTTCGACTCGGAATTGCTGTTCGTCGGCGACGCCGGCACCACCGAAGCCAGCCGGCCGAGCCGACGCGTCGGCGTTGAATGGACCAATCAATACCAGATGCTGCCGTGGATGCGGCTCGATCTCGACGTTGCCTATACCCGTGCCCGCTTCTCGGATTTCGATCCTGTAGGCAACTTCATCCCGGGCGCGCCGGCATGCGTGGCAACCGGCGGCGTAACGTTCGGTGGTGAGACCGGCTGGTTCGGCGCCTTGCGTGGCCGTTATTTCGGCCCACGTCCCCTGATCGAGGACAACAGCGTCCGTTCGCAAGCGTCGCTGATCTTCAATGCGCGCGCGGGCTACAAATTCGATAACGGCCTGCGGCTGCAGCTCGACGTGCTCAACCTCTTCAACGCGAAAACCAACCAGATTGAATATTACTATCTGTCGAGATTGCCGGGCGAGCCGATCGGCGGCATCGCCGACCGCCATGTTCATCCCGCCGAGCCGCTGGCGGTGCGGCTGACGCTGGCGGGGAGGTTTTGAAGTAGGGTGGGCAAAGGCGCACTTGCGCCGTGCCCACCATTTATCCGCATTGTTGGCTTGAAATGGTGGGCACGCTTCGCTTTGCCCACCCTACGATCTACGTTCTTGCCTCTACGCCACCATCTCCCGCGTCGTGCTGCGCGGCCTCATGCGACGCTCCGGCGGGCGGACCGGGACGTATTCGACGGCGAGATAATGTTCCGACACGGTGACGCGTTCGATCATCGTCGTTTCGCAGGTCGCTTCTTTCATTGTCACTTCTTCAACTGTCACTTCTTCAGCCGCAGCCGGAAGCGGCGTCTCTTCGTCAATCTCTTCAGGAACAAGCGGCGGTGACTTGACCTCTGGAAACACACCGAATTCGCCCGCTACCTCCTGGAGCGGCTTCTGCTTGTCGGCCCAGTGCAGGGCCGTGTAGTCGAAGCCGTGCACGATGGTGGGTTTGACGATTTCGAAATAGGGCGAGATATCGAAATCGCGCGGCATGTAGAGCGAGGAATCGCGGATATGCAGGATTTCGCGCCGGGCCTTGCGGGAGGCGGCGCGGGTAATCTTGGGCAGGATCGGATAGCGTACCGCGTCGAACGCCTGCGCGATCAATGCCGAGCAGATGATTTTTGTGGGATCGCCGGAGCCGAACGCGATCATGCGACGGCGCCAGCGCTGCGGCACCGGCAGCAGAATCAGAAAGCGCATCAGGTCGACGATATTCTTGGTGTCGTAGCCGAAGCCGATCCGGTTGATGGCGTAGCGGCACACCGTGGTGCGGTCCTCGTAGGACAGGCCGATCGGGCGGCAGACGCGGGTGTGATAGGGAAAATATTTCGATAGCGGCGCCGAGGTCACGCCTTCGCCGATATTGGCCTCGATCAGCACATGCGGTTCGCCGTCGGGTTCGCAAGCGCCATCGACCGGGCCGACATAGAGCGCGCCGTGCGACCAGGTGGATTGCGTGAGGTATTTGATGATGCCGGAGATACGGTTGTTGCCCTCGACGAGCAGAACATCGCCGGGCTCGATGACACCGCGCAGATGCTCGGGGTCGCTGGGGGTGAACGGCTCATAGCCCGGGACTTCCTTCTGCAGGTAGCCCGCAATCAACTGGCCGATGGTGTCGAGCATTACGCCCATCAAACTCCCCCAGGGCGGCTTTTCTTCCGCTTTTTTGTTTCCTTATCATGGTCGCAAGCCGTTTCAATTTAGTTCATGCGCCAAACGGGTCAATCATGATTGATTTACCATGAGTGTTGCTGCGTCACGTGAGATGCGGCACAGTTCGCTAGCTGTTCTCGGTTCTTTCAGGCTCCGGAAACCATGACATGACAATGACCCGCCGCACCTTCCTGTCGGCGTCCGCAGGTCTGGCGGCTGTTCCGGCTTTTACCGGGCTGCGTGCGGCAGCAGCGCCCTTGCCGCGGGAAGCCGACATCGTCGTGATCGGTGCAGGTGCGGCTGGCATTGCTGCGGCGCGGCGGATCATGGCGGCGAACCGCAAGGTGATCGTGGTGGAGGCGGCAAACCAGATCGGCGGCCGCTGCCAGACCGACACCTCGAGCTTCGAGGTGCCGTTCGATCGCGGCGCGCGCTGGATGCACAACCCCGAGACCAATCCGATGATCAAGCTGGCGCGCGCCGCGGGCCTCGGGATCACGACGGCGCCCTCGGGCCAGAAGATCCGCATCGGCCGCCGCAACGCCCGCGCCGGCGAGACCGAGGAATTTCTCGCAGCCCTGGTGCGCGCCAACCGCGCGATCGACGAAGCCGCGCGGCGGTTCGATGTCTCCTGCGCGTCGGTATTGCCGAAGGATCTCGGCGACTGGGCCGGCACGGCCGAATTCGTGCTAGGCGCCGGCTTCTCGGGCAAGGACTTGAAGGACCTCTCCGTCGGCGACAAGTCCCGCGCGCAGGATCGCAATTCCGCGATCACCTGCCGCGAGGGGCTCGGCACGCTGATTGCAAAGCTGGGGGAACAGGTGCCGGTGTCACTGTCGACGCCGGCCAATCGCATTGTCTGGAGCAATCGCGATGTCAGCGTGGAAACATCAGCCGGCAAGATCGCCGCGCGCGCTGCCATCATCACCGTGTCGAGCAACGTGCTGGCCGCCGGCAACATCAAATTCGCGCCCGATATCCCAAAGCGCATGCTCGACGCAGCTTCGAAACTGAGCCTCGGCAGCTATGACCGGATCGCGCTGCAGATGCCGGGCAATCCGCTCGGGCTGGCGCGCGACGACGTCGTCATCGAGCAGAGCAATTCGACGAAGACCGCGTTGATATTTGCCAATATCGGCGGCTCGTCGCTCTGCACGATCGACGTCGCCGGCTCGTTCGGCCGCGATCTTTCCGCGCAGGGCGAGAAGGCCATGGTGGCGTTTGCGGTGGAATGGCTGACGAAACTGTACGGCAGCGAGGCGGCAGCGGCGGTGAAGAAGTCGAGCGCGACGCGCTGGAACGCCGCGCCGTTCGCGCTTGGCGCGATGTCGGCGGCCGGTCCCGGCGGACAATCGTCGCGAAAGGTTTTGACCGATCCGATCGGCTGCATGTATCTCGCCGGCGAGGCGACCCATGAAACGCTGTGGGGCACGGTCGACGGCGCCTGGGAAAGCGGTGAGCGTGCCGCCGAGGCGGCGTTGCGGCGGATCGGTGCGCTGAAGGATCCTGAGCCGCCGCCGCGGCCGGCGAAAGCACGACGGCGCACGTCGGCATCCCCGATCGATTGATGCCGCGCCCGAAAGCACTGATCTCCTGGTCGAGCGGCAAGGACTCCGCCTTTGCGCTGCACGAGGTGATGCGCGCGGGAAAGTTCGATGTGGTCGGCGCGCTGACCACGGTGACCGAGACGTTTGGCCGGGTATCGATCCACGGCGTGCGGCAGGAGATATTGCAGGCCCAGTGCGAAGCCGCCGGCCTGCCGCAGCGGATCGTGCCGATCCCCTATCCCTGTCCGAACGAGATTTACGAGTCGCGGATGGGCGAGGCGGTCGCGCAGGCCGTTGCCTGCGGCATCACGCACATGATCTTCGGCGATCTTTTCCTGCAGGACATCCGCGCCTATCGCGAACAGAAACTCGCGGGCACCGGCATCGCGCCGGTGTTTCCACTGTGGGCCCGGCCGACGGCAGAACTGGCGCAGGCGATGATTGCGAGCGGACTGGAAGCGCATGTCGCCACTGTCGATCTGAAGAAGTTGGCGGCCGAATTCGCCGGCCGCAAATTCGATGCAGCCTTGTTGGCCGAACTGCCTGCAGGCGTCGACGCTTGCGGCGAGAACGGTGAGTTTCACACCTGCGTGGTGGCGGGGCCGATGTTTACGCGGCGGCTGGCGGTGAAGACCGGTGATCGCGTCGAGCGCGACGGTTATGCGTATTGCGATCTGATGATGGGCGCCGTGCCGTAGGGTGGGCAAAGGCGCACGAGCGCCGTGCCCACCACAATATCCACCGCGCGTGGAATGGTGGGCACGCTTCGCTTTGCCCACCCTACGGCTCTCGCGCGTCAGCGCAGCACGCCATCCAGCGCCGGCAATCCGAAGATGACCGCCGCGGCGATCAGCGCGTAGCAGATCGCGCGGAATACGGCTTCGCTGGCCTTGCCGAACAGCGAGGCGCCGAACCAGACGCCGATGCCGTAGACCGGGCCGACCACGAGCGCGAACTTGATCGCGTCCAGCGTGATCAGTCCGGTCGCGGCGTAGCTGACGGCGGAAAAGATATCCGACGCGCCGAAGAACAGGACGATATTCGCGCGCGCGATGACGGAGGCAATGGGCCGGCCGAGCCAATAGCCGACGATCGGCGGGCCGCCGGTCTGGGCCAGTCCGCTGCAAAAGCCGGATAGCCCGCCAATGCCGATCGCTACAGCCGCGTGGTCCTTGCCGCGGTAGCGCCAGCCCGACAGCAGCAGCAAAAGCAGCGCGAAGACGAAGACGGAAATAATCCAGCGCGTCGTCACCGGCTCGAGCCGGCTGAGAAAATAGGTGCCGATGGGCACGCCGATCAGCGCGCCCGTTACGATGACCGCGGTCGCCTTGCGATCGGCCTTTTGCCATGCGCCCGGCAGTAGCGGCGCGGCGGCGACGAAATCGATGATCAAGAGCAGCGCTGCGACCAGCCGTGGGTCGGCGATCGAACTCGCAAGCGGCATAAAGATCAGCGCGGAGCCGAACCCGGAAAACCCCGCGCTGTTCCGGAGACGAAGGCAACCGCGCAGATCGCGATCGCCGCGTTGATGCCGATTTCAGCCGGAATGAGCGCCGCAGGGTTCATGCGGCATTATCCCCGCAGCGTGCCGCCGGTCTTCTTCGTCACCTCGGCCACGATCTTCGCCGCCACTGCGTCGATCTCCTGATCGGTCAGGGTCTTCTCGCGGGGCTGGATCGTCACGGCAATCGCGACCGATTTCTGGGCCGGATCGATGCCCTTGCCTTCATAGACGTCGAAAACGGTCACGTCCGTGATCAGCTTCTTGTCCGCGCTTTGCGCCGATCGCACGATGTCGCCGGCCTTGACGCTGCGATCGACGATGAAGGCAAAGTCGCGCGATACCGGCTGGAACGCGGAGAGTTCGAGCAGCGGCTTGGCGCGGGTCGGCTTCTTCTTGGCGTCGGGAATGCGGTCGAGGATGACCTCGAATGCCACCAGCGGGCCGTCGGCGCCGAGCGCCTCGATTGCGCGCGGGTGCAATTCGCCGAAGTAACCCAGCACGTTCTGCGGGCCGATCTGGATGGTGCCGGAGCGGCCGGGATGCAGCCAGCTTGCGCCGCCCGGCACGACCTGCAGCGCCTGCATCGGCGCGCCGGCGGCCGCGAGCACGGCGAACGCATCGGCCTTGGCGTCGAGCGCATCGGTCACGGCAGAACCGGACCAGTGGCGGCCCATGCCTTTCGAGGAGGCGAAGCCGTGGCGCACGCCTGAGGCCGCGACGAACTGGTTCTCGGGCTTGTCGCCCTTGAAGATCTGCCCGACCTCGAACAGCGCGACGTCCTGATAACCGCGGTTGGCGTTGGCCTGTGCCGCGGCGACGAGGCCCGGCAGCAGGCTCGGCCGCATGTCGGAGAGGTCGGAGGCGATCAGGTTGGCGAGCGCGAGTTCGGCCTGACCGCCGCCGAACAATTCGGCATGCGGTTTGGAAATGAACGACCAGGTCACGGCTTCCACCATGCCGCGCGCCGCCAGCGCGCGCTTGGCGCGGCGGTTGCGGAGCTGGATCGTGGTCAGGACCGGCTTGCGGGCTTCGTCGCCGCGCTCGAACGGCGTCATCGGCACCTTGTCGACGCCGACGATGCGCACGACTTCCTCGACGATGTCGGCCTTGCCGTGCACATCGGTGCGCCAGGAGGGGACAGCGACCTTCACCACCGGGCCGCTGCCGGCGACCATGAAGCCGAGATGGCTGAGAATGCGTCGCATCTCGACCAGCGGCACCTCGATTCCCGCCAGACGTTTGACCTCGCTCAGCGGGAAATCGATGATGCGGTCGTCGCCGAAGGCCTTGCCGACCACCACGGTCTCAGACGGCGTACCGCCACAAAGCTCCATCACCAGTTTCGTCGCAAGCTCCAGCCCCGGCACCATGAAGGCCGGATCGACGCCGCGCTCGAAACGATAGCGCGCATCGAATTGATGCCGAGCTTGCGGCCGGTCTGCGCGATGTTGATCTCGTTCCACAGCGCCGATTCGATCAGCACGTCGGTCGTGTTTTCGTCGCAGCCGGAAGTCTCGCCGCCCATGATGCCGGCCAGCGATTCGACGCCGTGCTCGTCCGCGATCACGCAGATCGCGGGATCAAGCGTGTAGGTGCGGCCGTCGAGCGCCAGCAGGCTCTCGCCGTCTTTGGCGCGGCGTACAGTGAGATTGCCGTTCACCTTCCTGGCGTCGAACACGTGCAAGGGCCGGGCGCGGTCGTAGGTCATGAAATTGGTGATGTCGACCAGCGCATTGATCGGTCGCAATCCGATCGAGGTCAGCCGCTTCTGCAGCCACTCCGGCGACGGGCCGTTCTTGACGCCGCGCACCAGCCGCAGCGCGAAGCCCGGACAGAGCGTGGCGTCTTCCACCGTCACCTGCACCGGACAGGGGAATTCACCCTTGATCGGTTTGATGCCGGGATCGATGAGCTTGCCCATGTCGGCGGCGGACAGGTCGCGCGCGATGCCATGCACGCCGGTGCAGTCCTGGCGGTTCGGCGTCAAATTGATTTCGAGCACGGGGTCGCCGAGGCCTGCCCATTCGGCATAGCCCTTGCCGATCGGCGCATCGGCCGGCAGCTCCATGATGCCGTCATGATCTTCGGAAATCTGCAGTTCGGCCGCCGAACACAGCATGCCGCGGCTCTCGACGCCCCGGATGGTGCCGACGCCGAGCGTGATGTTCTTGCCAGGGATGAAGGTGCCGGGAGCTGAGAACACGCTGACGAGGCCAGCGCGCGCATTCGGCGCGCCGCAGACCACCTGCACCGGCGCAGCCCCATTGCCGGTGTCCACCATGCACACCCGCAGGCGATCCGCATTCGGATGCTGCTCGGCCGAGATCACCCGCGCGATCGAGAACGGCGCCAGCGCCTTCGCCTTGTCCTCGATGTTCTCGACCTCGAGCCCGATCATGGTGAGCTTGTCGGCCAGCTTTTCCAGCGGCTCGTCGGTGTCGAGATGTTCCTTCAGCCAGGAGAGCGTGAATTTCATGGTCTCTGCTTCTCTCGTCCGCTCTCCCGCACTTGTCCGCCGAAGCCTCGGCGAAGGCGGATGCAGGGAAGGGTTAGGGTGGCGGCTGTCTCCGCGATGACGGTCTCGACGAGGCTCACGTGCTCAATCCCCCGCCAGCGTCGGGACGTCGAGCGGCTTGAAGCCGTAATGCGAGAGCCAGCGCACGTCGCTGTCGAACAGTTGGCGCAGGTCGGACATGCCGTATTTCAGCATCGCGATGCGGTCGATGCCCATGCCCCAGGCAAAGCCCTGGTAGACGTCGGGATCGATGCCGCAGGCGCGCAGCACGTTCGGATGCACCATGCCGCAGCCGAGAATTTCGAGCCAATCCTCGCCTTCGCCGAAACGTATCTCGCCCTTGTCGCGCCGGCACTGGATGTCGACCTCGAGCGAGGGCTCGGTGAACAGGAAGAACGACGGCCGGAACCGCATGTTGATGTGGTCGACCTCGAAGAACGCCTTGCAGAACTCGTGCAGGATCCATTTGAGGTGGCCGAGATGCGAGCCCTTGTCGATGACGAGGCCCTCGACCTGATGGAACTGCGGCGTATGCGTCGCATCAGGATCGATGCGATAGGTGCGGCCGGGGCAGACCACGCGGATCGGCGGCTTCTGCGACAACATCGTGCGCACCTGCACCGGCGACGTATGCGTGCGCAACAGCATGCGCGAACCATCTTCCTTCGGATTGAAGAAGAACGTGTCGTGCATCTCCCGCGCCGGATGCCCCTCGGGGAAATTCAATTTTGTGAAATTGTAATCGTCGGTCTCGATATCGGGACCCTCGGCGATCGCAAATCCCATATCGGCAAAGATGGTCGTCAGCTCATCCATCACCTGGCTGAGCGGATGGATGCGGCCCTGCTCGGCCACGGCTTCGCGCAGCGGCAGCGTGACGTCGATAGTCTCGGAGGCGAGGCGGGCGTCAAGAGCAGCTGATTTCAGGATGTCGCGCCGCGCGGCAGCGCCGCGTAACCTTGTCCTTGGCGAGATTGATCGCAGCGCCCTGCGTCTTCCGTTCGTCCGGCGACATCTTGCCGAGCGTGGCGAGCAAGGCGGAGATCGAACCCTTCTTGCCGAGGGCTGCGACGCGCACGGCTTCGAGCGCGGCTTCGTCGCCGGCGGCTGCGATATCGGCGAGAATGGTTTGTTCGAGTGTGGCGAGGTCGGTCATGGCAATCCTTTTTGACTAGGATGCTAAGCCGGCGCTCCTAGCCCGTCATGCCCGGGCTCGTCCCGGGCATCCACGTCTTACAGCGTTCGCGAGAGGGAAGACGTGGATGGCCGGGTTATCTAGCGCGAAGACGCGCTTCGCGCTCTAGCCCGGCCATGACGACTTCAGAGACATCGCAGAAGAACCAATGCGGTTCCGTGGCTTACGCCGCGAGCGCGGCCTTGGCCTTCTCGGCGATCGCCTGGAACGCCACCGGCTCGGTGATGGCGAGATCCGACAGCACCTTGCGGTCCACCGTGATGCCCGACTTGGCGAGGCCGTTGATAAAGACGCTATAGGTCATGCCGAACGGACGTACTGCGGCATTGATGCGCTGGATCCAGAGCGCGCGGAAGGTGCGCTTCTTGCGCTTGCGGTCGCGGAAGGCATATTGTCCGGCCTTCTCGACGGCGGCTTTCGCCGCACGGATGGTGTTCTTGCGGCGGCCGCGGAAACCCTTGGCGGCCTTGTAGACTTTCTTGTGCCTGGCGTGAGAGGTCACACCGCGTTTGACGCGAGACATGACTGCTATCCTTGAATTTTAAATCGGTGATGGATCGCCGCGCGGACTGCAGCCGGCTTTAGCGGATTGCGAGCGCGATCAGGCGTTCGGCAAGAAGTACTTCTTGACGTTGTCGCCGTCGGTCTTGAACAGCACGCGGGTGCCGCGGAGCTGACGAATCTGCTTCTTGGTCCGCTTGATCATGCCGTGGCGCTTACCGCGCTGGGCGTGCATCACTTTGCCGGTGGCAGTCACCTTGAAACGCTTTTTAGCGCCTGACTTGGTCTTCAGCTTGGGCATTTGGCTCTCTATCGGCCACAGAAAAATGCGCCCGAGGGGCGCTTTTGCGGCTCAAAATGCTCGTTAGAGCGTTGAAAGTGCTCAGGTTTTTCGAAAACGAACCAACCCGCACGGACACCGACACGGCAGCCCTTGATCAGCCGGGCGATGAAGGTCGGGCTTATGGCAGAGGAAGCGCCAATTGGCAATGATGAACCGCGGAAGGCCGTGCTGCTACCTACGCGGTGATGTCATCAACATTCCGGTTCGGAGCAGGAACAAATGGCCCATTTTCATCGATCGATTGCCCGTTTTGCTGAGTTTCCCCGCTTGCGCACCCTATGCTGGCTTCCCGTGTTCGCCGCGCTGGCCGCCACGGCCGTGCCTGATATCGTCGAGGCCGCGCCGAGGGGCGGCAAGGCCGTCAGAGCCTATGACGGCACCTGGAACGTGGTCTTCGCCACCACGCGGGGCAATTGCAGTTCCGGCTACAGCGTACCCTTCACTGTCGCCGGCAACCGCGTCTTGTCGGCCGGCGGCGGCAGAGTTTCCGGCTCGGTCAATCGCGGCGGCGCCGTCGCGGTCAAGGTGTCCGTCGGCGCATCCAGGGCGAGCGGTGGCGGCCGCCTCGCCGGCACCTATGGCGCGGGTGCCTGGAGCGGCATCATTACGGGCGACCGCTGCAGCGGCACCTGGCAGGCCACGCGGAGCTGACGAAGCCCTCGTGTCCCGGACGCGGCGCAGCGCGACGCGTTGCACCGCAGAGCCGGGACCCACCGGATGGACCCCGGATCAGCAGCGCACCACGTCGCAAGCGCGACGCGCTGCGCAGCATCCGAGGAACGCGATAAGACCATCCAACGAAAATGGCCCGCCGGATCATCCGACGGGCCACTCTCAATTCAGGGTATTCAAATCAGCGCGGCGCCAGCACCATCACGACCTGGCGTCCCTCGAACCTGGCGTCCTGTTCGACCTTGGCAAACTCGGCGACATCGGCCTTGACCTTGTCCAAAAGCTTGGTGCCGATCTCCTGGTGCGCCATTTCGCGGCCACGGTAGCGCAAGGTGATCTTGACCTTGTCGCCTTCCTCGAAGAACCGCTGCATCGCGCGCATCTTCACGTCGTAATCGTGATCGTCGATCATCGGCCGCAGCTTGATCTCCTTGATCTCGACGACCTTCTGCTTCTTGCGAGCTTCGGCGGCTTTCTTCTGCGCCGAATATTTGAACTTCCCGTAGTCCATGATCTTGCAAACGGGAGGATTATTGTTCGGCGAAATCTCGACGAGATCCATGCCCGCTTCGAGGGCCATCTTGACGGCGACCACGGTCTCGACCGTTCCGTGGTTGAGGCCGGTCTGATCGATCAGCTGGATCTGTGCGTTGCGGATTTCATCATTGGTGCGCGGCCCGTCTTTGGTTGCAGCGGGCGGGGCTCTGTTGGGACGGCGAATGGGTAACTCTCCAAAGTTGTGAAAGGAAGGGCCTTGGCTTGAGCAATACGCTGAAGACAGCAAGCGAACTCGCGGTCTGCGCCCGAAAACCGTCAAATGCGAGGCATTTCGGTCACGTCCGGCAAATATAGAGCGGCGGCCCGATCCGCAAGCGCTGGGCGGTCGCGCTTGACCGATCAAGCGTGCTCACGGACAAAGCGGTGGGCAAGAGTGACAGATCCATGACCAATTCAGCGACAATCGACCAGGAACCGGCCTTTATCGAGGTGGGGGAGGGCAGTGGCGGCCGCCGGATCGCCGTCCGCGCCCGTGCCGGCAGCGGGCCTGGGCTGTTCTGGCTCGGTGGCTTCAATTCCGACATGCGGGGCACCAAGGCGCTGGCGCTGGACGCCTGGGCTGCGGAACATGGCCGCGCCTGTATTAGGTTCGATTATTCCGGCCATGGCGAGATCGGGCGGCGCTTTCATCGATGGCACCATCGGACGCTGGCTGGAAGATAGCCTAGCCGTGTTCGAGCAGTTCTGCCGGGGACCGCAGGTCGTGATCGGCTCGTCGATGGGCGGCTGGCTGGCGCTGCTGCTGGCGCGCGCTATTGCAAAGCGCGAGGCGAACCAGGCGACGCTCGCCGGGCTGGTGCTGATCGCGCCGGCGCCCGATTTCACCGAGCAATTGATGTGGAACAGCTTCTCCGACGAGATCCGCGAGGAGATCAGGACCAAGGGCGTCTGGATGCGACCGTCGGGTATGACGACGGCACGCCCTATCCGATCACCCGCGCGCTGATTGAGGAAGGCCGCAACCATCTGTTGCTCGGCAACGCCATCGACGTCGGATGTCCGGTGCGCATCCTGCAGGGCGCGCAGGACCCCGGCGATGCCCTGGCAGCACGCCTTTGCGCTGGCGCATCGGCTGCCGGCCGAGGACGTGGTGCTGACCATGATCCAGGACGGCGACCACCGCCTGTCGCGCCCGCAGGACATCGCGCGGATTTTGGCGGCGGTGGCGGAGATCTGAGCAAGCGGGCACCCTTCGAGGCGCGCAATTGCGCGCACCTCAGGGTGACGGCAACGCATAAAAGCGTCATCCTGAGGCGCGAGCCTTGCGGTGCACTTGCACCGCTGGGCGAGCCATCGAAGGATGGGCGCGCGCATGAACGGAGAAACGCCATGAACCCATCCACCATGCTCCGCGCATTCTGCGACGCCGTCGAGCAGCGCAACGGCAAGGCTTTCTCGGAACTGTTCACTGAAGACGGCGTCTATCACGATGTGTTTTACGGCGCGTTCAAAGGCCGGGCCAAAATCGCCGGGATGATCGACGACTGGTTCTACCGCACAGCCACCGATTTTCGCTGGGACATGCACGACCCCGTCAGCGATGGTCACACGCTCTATGCACGCTACACCTTCAGCTACCGCTCGACGCTGCCGGAGGCCGAGGGGCGCGGGCAATGTTCGAGGGCGTGGCGATCATGCGGCTGCGCGACGGCAAGATTACCGAGTACCACGAGGTCGCCAACACCGCGCCGGCGTTCGTCGATCTCAAGTTTGCGCCGGAGCGTATCGCCAGGATTGTTGCCAAGCAGGGCGCGGCGCTAAAGGCGCGGCCAGAGATGAAGCGACATTTGTTCGAGTAACGGCGCGCCGATCTCCATAGGCTCGTGATGCCCGGGCCTGTCCCGGGCATCCACGCCTTCGTATCTCGCAACAAGTAAGACGTGGATGGCCGGGACAAGCCCGGCCATGCGATGGAGATCAGCGCGCGCTCGGAAAACTGCAGTTACGGCGGCGGCACGTTTGTCATCGGCTTGCGCTGCGCGGCGCTGCCACCGTGGACGTCCCGATCGGTCCCTGCTCATCGTAGAGCCAGCATTCGCCGATCGCGATGCCGTCGGTGGCGCGGTGGTTGACCACCTCGAAGCCGACCCATGGCGTGACCGGAAGCCGGTGCAGATACAGCGTAACGTCGCTGTTGATGTAGCCGAGCCCTGGTCTCCGGCGTTGGCGAAGGGGCTGGCGAAATCCGCTCCTGTAGCGACGTGCACGAAGGGCGACATCGGCACGCCCTCGACCAGTTCGCGCACCTCGCTCATCCACAACCGCCGTGGCCCGAGCGAACCCATATGGCCGACAATCGGCCGCGTGGCCCATTGCCGTTCATGCCGAGCCTGGGATCGGTGGGCTTTGCAATGTCCGACGGCTTCGGTACGTCCCAGTTCGGCGGCGACCAGACATTGCCCGGCGGGTTTTCCGTCTTGCGCAATAGCTGGCAGGACGCGCGCGCCATGCTGGTGCCGCCGCTCAAAACTCGGCCTCCACCACCTTGATGCGCATGCCGTCGCGGACGAGTTTGGTCGTGACCTCGATCGGCGTCGTGGTGTTGGGCAGGCGGAACATGTCGACGGTGAGCCGCGCCGGCACGAAATCCTCTGCGCCATGGCGCTGCTCGATCACATGGGCGAGCAGGCCGACAACGACGCGGCCATGCAGGGAATTGGGGTCCCACGGGCCGTTCGCAACCGGTGTGGGCATGAAGGTGTCGCTGTTGCGACTATGCGTGAAGAAAGGCTGATTTCTTGTCATGGCGCGCGACCATGGCGGATTTCGCTCCGTCTGTCATCGGGTTCGCCAAAGGCGAGACCCGGTGACGAGGCATGACCACGGGTTTACGAGGCTTGCAGCCATTCCTGTTGCACACTTTCGTCGGCTTCGCTCTTTGAAGCCTTCGCCGCCAGCGCTTCAGATCTCTCCCGCTCGACCAACTGCGACAGCGCCCATACGGCCGCGCCGCGAAACCAGCGGGCTTGCATCATCGAGCAAGCGTTCGGCCTCGGGTGCGAGCGATGCATCACCCGCGTTGCCGATTGCAATCAGCACGTTGCGGATAAAGCGGTCGCGGCCGATGCGCTTGACAGGCGATTTCGTAAACAGTGCACGGAACGCGGCGTCGTCCAGCCGCGCAAGCTCGGAAAGCGAAGGCGCCCGCAATTCCGCGCGCGCGGCCAGTTTCGCTTCGCGGCCCTCTTGCGCAAACTTGTTCCACGGGCATACCGCGAGGCAATCGTCGCAGCCATAGATGCGGTTGCCGATGCTCTTGCGGAATTCGTGCGGGATCGGGCCCTTGTTCTCGATCGTCAGGTACGAAATGCAGCGCCGCGCATCGAGCTTATAGGGCGCGGGGAAGGCCGCGGTCGGACAGATCTCCTGGCACGCGTTGCAGGAGCCGCAATGATCGCTGTCGGCGTCGTCGCGCGGCAGGTTGGATGCGGAAAAGATCGCGCCGAGAAACAGCCATGAGCCGAATTCGCGCGAGACGAGGTTGGTGTGCTTGCCCTGCCAGCCCAATCCAGCGGCCTGCGCCAGCGGCTTCTCCATCACGGCTGCGGTGTCGATGAATACTTTCACGTCATCGCCAGAGGCCGCCACCAGCCACCGCGCCAGCGTCTTCAGGCGCTTCTTGATGACGTCGTGATAGTCGTCGCCCTGGGCGTAGGCGGAGATCGCGCCGCGCGTACGTTGTTCGAGGAGCGCGAGCGGATTCTGATCGGGGCCGTAATTGACGCCGAGCATGATGATGGAGCGCACCCCTGGCCACAGCACGCGCGGGTCCATCCGCCGTTCGGGCTGTGCCGCGAGCCAGTCCATGTCGCCATGCGCGCCGGCATCGAGGAATTCGCGGAAATATTTGCCGGCGCTGGCGATCGCATCGGGACCGGTCACGCCGATGCAATCGAAACCGAGCGTCTCCGCTTCGCGCTTGAGCGCGGCCTTCAGATCGGCGGCGGAGAGTTTAGCGTCCTTGTTCAGAAGTCGAGGTCCACATAGGTCCGCGACGCCGGCACGCCCGCCAGCCATTCGCTGAGCAGCGGGCGGAACGACGGGCAGGATTTCACCCGCGCGTACCACGCCTTGCTGCGTCGTCCTCGTTCCATGGCACGTCGCCCAGATAATCGATCGCCGAAAGATGCGCCGCGGCGGCGAGGTCCGCGTAGGTCAGCCGGTCGCCGGCGAGGAAATTCCGCGTCTGCGCCAGCCAGCCGATATAGGCCAGATGATAGCGCACATTGACCTTGGCCGCGCGGATCACGTCGGCCGCCGGCGCCCCGCCGCCATTCTCCTCGCTCATGAAGCGCTTGTAGATACGCTCGGTCACCAGCGGGTTCGAGGCCTCCTCGAAGAATTTTTCGTTGAACCATGCCATCAGCCGGCGCACCTCGACGCGCTCGGCCATCGAGGCCGGCAACAGCCGCCGATCGCCCGCCTCCAGGCCGTGCGTCTCGTCGAGATATTCGGCGATGACGCCAGCGCCGGGGATCGGCGGAAAGCCCTCAGCCATCAATACCGGCGTGGCGGCCGCGGGATTGAGCACGAGAAACCCTTCGCGCCGTTCCCAGGCCCGCTCTTCCACCAGGCGCAGGTCGAGGCCGTGTTCGCCCAGCACCAGGCGAATGAAGCGCGAATGCGGACAGAACGGGTGATGGTAGAGCGTGTACATGAAATCCTTGGGGTAAAATCGCGGTGACTCCGGAACCCTCAAACCGCGTCAGGCAGATCGGGACACTAGCCAAGCAGGCGCATGAGGCAACCTATGTTTGGCGTTTTTTTGCGATTGCGGCATCGGATCGAATAGGCGAGAAGGGCGCGGCTTTTCCTGTCAAAATGGACCACATCATGATGTCGGAAGCAGTCAAGGCGGTGATTCTCGGCATCATCGAGGGTATCACGGAATTTCTCCCGGTTTCCTCCACGGGCCATATGCTGCTGGCGCAACGCTACTTCGGCCTCGGCGAGGGCGCCTTCTGGCAGAGTTTTGTGATCCTGATTCAGCTCGGTGCGATTCTCGCCATCGTCATGCTGTATTTCGTCAAGCTGTCGCGCGTAGCCCTCGGCATGTTCACAAATCCCGACGACCGTCGATTCGTGATCGGCGTGCTGTTGGCTTTCCTGCCCGCGGTGATCATCGGCTTGGTTGCCGGCAAATACATCAAGGAGCTGCTGTTCAATCCGTGGGTGGTCTGTTTCACGCTGATCGCCGGCGGCGCGATCCTCTTGTGGGTCGATCAGCTCGATCTCAAGCCGACCGAGGACGACGCCACGCGCTATCCGCTGATGATGTATCTGTGGATCGGCATCGCGCAATGCGTGGCGATGATTCCGGGCGTATCGCGTTCCGGCGCCAGCATCGTGGCAGCGATGCTGCTCGGCGGCGACAAGAGGTCGGCGGCGGAGTTCTCGTTCTTTCTTGCGATCCCGACTATGATCGGCGCGTTCGCCTATGATTTCTACAAGAACCGCGGCGAGATGACGATCGACCACATCGGCGTCGTCGCGATCGGATTCGTGGTGTCGTTCATCACGGCGGCGATCGTGGTGAAGACGTTCCTCACCTATGTCACGCGCCATGGCTTCACGTTCTTTGCGTGGTGGCGCGTCGCCGCCGGAACGCTCGGCCTGATCGCGCTGGCGCTGGGGAAGTAGGTTTCGGAATTGTAGGGTGGGCAAAGGCGCTCTTGCGCTGTGCCCACCATCCAACATGCGCTCGCGATGGTGGGCACGCTGCGCTTTGCCCACCCTACAAAACCTTTACGCGCTCTTGCGCTGAAATTGCCCGGCGGCGCGAAAGCGCCAGAGATATTGCGGGGCGATCGCCTGCATCGAGCCGGGCGTGATGCCGAGCCCTTCCAGCGTCAGGCCCGCGGCTTTGGCGGCGTCCGACACCACATTGTCCGACTGCAGCATCGCCACCTGGTCCGGCGTCAGCTTCAACGGTCCCGGCGCAAATTGCAGGAACAGCGCCTGCAGTCGTGCCAGCCCGAACGGCAGCGAAATCAGCATGCGCTTGCGCTGGGTGATCGCGAGAATGATCTCCATGATCTCGCACATGGTCAGCACTTCGGGTCCGCCAAGCTCGTAAGCTGCGCCGGGCTTCGCTTTGCCGTCGACGGCGTCGGCGACCGCGGTGGCGACGTCACCGACATAGGCCGGCTGCACCCGCGTCACGCCGCCGCCGATCAGCGGCAGGAAGGGCGATATCCGCGCCAGCGCGGCAAAGCGGTTGGTGAATTGATCCTCGGGGCCGAACATCAAGGAGGGCCGCAGGATCGTGGCCGAGGGCCGCGGTCAGCACCGCCTGCTCGCCGGCGGCCTTGGCGCGGGAATAGTGGGATGGGGAATTCTCGTCGGCGCCGATCGCCGAGACATGCACCATCCGCGCGCCGATGGCGCTGGCGGCGTTGGCGATGGTTTCAGCGCCCCTGGTCTGCACGGCGTCGAAGGTCTGCGCGCCGCCCTCGGCCAGGATGCCGACCAGGTTGATGACGATGTGCGAACCGCGCATCGCGGCCTCGACCGAGGCTGGATGGCGAACATTGGCCTGCACGGCGTGGATCTGGCCGACCTTGCCGGCCGGCTGCAAATGGACGGCCAGTTCGGGCCGCCGTACCGCCACGCGGATACGGTAATCGCGCTTGCAAAGCGCCCGAACCACGTTTCGTCCCAGAAAGCCCGATCCGCCGAAAATCGTGACGAGGGTATCCAGGTTAGATGCCATGGTCAGTTCCTGCCGGGTCGAATTCGAGAGATTTCGGTGAAATTTAGCGGATTCGCGATACGCCAACCCGGCTCCGCTGTACAGCGTATTTGGTCGCCATTGAAGCTATTTGACAAGCGTGCGACCGATCCTTACTAACCCGCCCGGGCCCAGGTGGCGGAATTGGTAGACGCGCTGGCTTCAGGTGCCAGTGGCTTAACGGCCGTGAAGGTTCGAGTCCTTTCCTGGGCACCATGTGCTCTTGCCCCAACGGATGGCCGGCCGGGATCAAGCGGCGGCCGCCCCGAAATCACCCGAAGAGAGACGGCCTGAACGTCTCGAAGACGGCCGCAAACGGCGGCATCCCGGCAACGCTCGACGGCGCGCAAAGCAGCCGAACGCTGGACAAGCGGATAAAATCGCCACGAAGCCGCCATTTCCCGTCCTATAAGCCATGCCCAGCCGCTCGCCTCCCGCGGCTTCGGGCGCTAGTGTTCCGTCGAGATCGACCTGAGACACGAGGCTTCCTTCATGACCATCCGCCTGCATCGCGGCGATCTGCCCGATTTGTCCCGCTACAAGGATTCGGTGGCGATCGATACCGAGACCATGGGGCTCAACCCGCATCGCGACCGGCTCTGCGTGGTGCAGATGTCGAACGGCGACGGCAGCGCCGACGTCATCCAGATTCCCAAGGATTGCACCGACGCGCCGAACCTGAAGGCGCTGCTGGCCAATCCTGCCGTCACGAAGATCTTTCACTTCGCACGGTTCGATCTGGCCGCGCTTTACAACACCTTCGGCGTGATGCCGCAGCCGGTCTATTGCACCAAGATCGCCTCGCGGCTGACGCGTACCTATACCGACCGGCACGGCCTGAAAGACCTCGTGCGCGAAGTCCTCAACATCGACCTGTCGAAGCAGCAGCAGTCGAGCGACTGGGGATCAGCGAGCCTCAGCGAGGCGCAGCTCGCCTATGCCGCGTCCGACGTGCTGCATCTGCATGCCCTGCGCGAGCGGCTCGATGCCATGCTGGCGCGCGAGGGCCGCAACGAGCTGGCGCAAGCCTGTTTCGACTTCCTGCCGACCCGGGCCAAGCTCGATCTCGGCGGCTGGGAGGCTGAGGACATCTTCGCGCATTCGTGACCGGGACCATTTGAAGCGGTCCGGTTGCCGCTTCCGCCCCGTTTCGGTCACACTCATCGCGAGTGTCCGGGCTGCATAATCCCGCGATTGCGGGTAGAGTGACGCTTTCCTGGCGTCGCCCCTTGGAGCCGCGGTGAACTCGATACAGAGCCCAGCCTATAGTACCGGCCTGGAGGCCCGCTTTGCCGCGGCGGCCCGCCACAGCCGGATGGTGCGGGTGCTGCGCGTCGCGGTCCCGGCGGCCGTGCTGCTGGCCATGGCTGTTATCGTCGCGATCTCGGTCTTCAACCCGTTCCGCATCACGGGACTGGCAAAGCTGCCCGTCGACATGAGCAATCTCGTGGTGTCAGGCACCAAGATCACCATGGAAACGCCGCACCTTGCCGGCTTCTCGACCGACCAGCGTCCATACGAATTGTGGGCCAAGGCCGCGATCCAGGATCTGGCCGACCCCGACCACGTCGAGCTCCGGACGTTGCGGGCCAAGGTCATGATGGAGGACAAGAGCACGGTGACGATGGATGCGCGCACGGGATTCTTCGACAGCAAGCAGCAGCTGCTGGACCTGCGCAAGGACATCTTCCTGCAATCCTCCACCGGCTATGAAGCCAGGCTCTCGCAGGCCTATGTCGACATCAACAAGGGAACGGTGACGTCGGACGAGCATGTCGACGTCAAATTGCTGAACGGGACGCTCACCGCCGACCGGCTCAGGATCATCAACAGCGGCGAAGTGGTGCGCTTCGAAGGCAATGTCGTGATGAACCTGGTCATGGAAAGCCCTCCGGCGCCTGAGCCCGAGCCTGAACCGGCGCCACTACCGAGGACGCGGTCCGTCACCGGCAAGTCCGCCAACACGAAATGAAATTCATGATGCAGTCTTTCTCGCGCAGTTTGCGGCCGCGGGGTTTGCGCTCGCGTTGATCGCGTCCGGTGACGTGTTCGCGCAAGGCGCCATGTCGGGCGTACCCAATGCGATGCAGGGGTTCTCGCAAAACCGCGATCAACCGATTCAGATCGAGGCGGCGTCGCTCGAAATGCGCGACAAGAAAAGGAGGCGACCTTCGCCGGAAACGTGAAGGTCGTGCAGGGCGACACCACCATGACCTCGAAGTCGCTGGTGGTGTTTTACGACTCGGTCCGGCGTCGGACGCGCCGCCCGCCGCGGCGAAGGCATCGAAATCCGGATCGATGCAGTCCGCGAGCCCCGGGCCCGGCGGCAGTTCGTCGATCCGACGGCTGGAAGCCAAGGGTCCGTCGTGGTCACGCAGAAGGATCAGGTCGTGACCGGCGAGACTGCGATCTTCGACACGCGAGCCAACCTCATCACCATGGTGGGTGGGGTGGTGCTGACCCAGTGCAAGAACGTGCTCCGCGGCGACCGCCTCAAGGTCGACATGACCACCGGCGTGTCACGGGTCAGATCCGACAGCGGCAAGGTCCAGGGCATGTTCATACAGGGCCAGGATTGCGGATCGGGATCGGGCGGGTCGAAGCCGGCGCCGGGTCCGGTACAGATACCGTCGCTGATCCCCGGCAAAAAATAATATAGATCAGCGACTTAAAGATTATTTGGAGCTCGTGCGGTTGAAGCCGATGGCGCGAGCCTGTATCTACTGGGCAGGGCGCACGGCGGGGTGTTCGCTGGGCAGGGGACATCCATTCATTCATGGTTCGCTAGCGAAGCGATTCGCCGGCGGACGCGTCGCGGAATCACCGTGAAAGGCGTAAGCGAAGCGGGATGGTGGATTTATTCGGCATGTTCCGTCGACGCCCCGCGAAGCGCGGCGCCCTGGGTTTGCGCGTTCGCGCGACGACATCACCGCGCTCGGCGATTCCTTCGGCGACATGCTGACGAGTCCGGTGCGCGATGCGCCGCCGAGGGCGCGCTCCGCTTCATTGTCCGGGCTGGATTTGCCGCAGCCGCAGCCCGACGTAGAACCGCCGCGCGAGGAGAGGCCGCGTCCCCGTGCGCAACCCCGCCCCAAGGCCAATGGCGGCGAAGCGCCGCGCCTGATCAAGCGGCCCGGTTTCCTCGCGGTGCACAGCGTGGAAAAGAGCTTCGGCACCCGTCAGGTCGTGCGCGGCGTCAGCATCTATGTCCGCCGCGGCGAGGCCGTCGGCCTGCTCGGCCCGAACGGCGCCGGCAAGACCACGGTGTTCTACATGATCACCGGACTGATCAAGGCCGATCGCGGCGCCATCGAACTCGACGGCCACGACGTGACCAAGCTGCCGATGTATCAGCGCGCGCGGCTCGGCATCGGCTATCTGCCGCAGGAAGCCTCGATCTTTCGCGGCCTCACCGTGGAACAGAATATTCGCGCCGTGCTCGAGGTCGTTGAGCCCAGCCGCAAGAAGCGCGAGGCCGAGCTCAACTCGCTGCTCGATGAATTCAACATCACGCGCTTACGCAAATCGCCCTCGATCGCGCTATCCGGCGGCGAGCGCCGCCGCGTCGAAATCGCGCGCGCGCTGGCGACGCGTCCGAACTACATGCTGCTCGACGAACCCTTTGCCGGTATCGATCCGATCGCGGTGGGCGACATTCAGGACCTCGTCCGCCACCTGACCAACCGCGGCATCGGCGTCCTGATCACCGACCACAATGTGCGCGAAACGCTCGGCCTGACCGACCGCGCCTATATCGTTTATGCCGGGCAGATCTTGACCGAGGGCAGTCCGGAAGAAATCGTCAACGATCCGGATGTGCGCCGCCTTTACCTTGGCGAGGAATTCCGCCTCTAACCCATTTTTCGCGCGCGTCAAGGCGTGTACAAGGGCTCCGGACTAATATAAGCAAGAATCGGACCAACTTTTCAGTGGATCGGTTCTTGGCCTCATGGCGCTGACGCAGAGACTAGAGTTCCGCCAGTCGCAGTCGCTGGTGATGACGCCGCAATTGATGCAGGCGATCAAGCTGCTGCAACTGTCGAGATCTCGACCTGTCGGCTTTCGTCGAGGAGGAGTTGGAGCGCAATCCGCTGCTGGAGCGTGCCAGCGACGGTCCCGAAGCCCCGGTGGCGGGCGAGCCGGCCGCCGACCGTGCCGAGTTCTCCGATTCGGCCGATTCCGGCAGCTATGGCGAGGAAGGCGGCGGCGATGCCTCCGATATGGGCACCAGCCCAGGAAGCGACGCTTTCGAGCCTGGCCAGGAGGAGTGGCTGAACCGCGATCTCGGCAGCCGTTCCGAGATCGAGCAGACGCTGGACACCCCGCTCGACAACGTCTTTTCCGAAGAGCCGGCCGAAGCCGCCGCCCGCGTGGCGCAAGATGCGGCGCCGACCGCCTATACCGAATGGGGCGGCGGCGCCTCCAACGACGACGATTACAACCTGGAAGCTTTCGTCGCCGCCGAGGTGACGCTCGGCGGCCACCTTGCCGAGCAGCTCGCGGTGGCGTTCAGCGGGTCGGCGCAGCGGATGATCGGACAATATCTGATCGATCTGGTCGACGATGCCGGCTACCTGCCGCCGGATCTTGGGCAGGCCGCCGAACGGCTGGGCGCCTCGCAAGGGGATGTCGATGCGGTGCTGTCAGTGCTGCAGAAATTCGATCCACCCGGCGTCTGTGCCCGAAACCTGAGCGAGTGCCTCGCAATCCAGCTCCGCGAACTCAACCGCTACGACCCCGCCATGCAGGCGCTGGTAGAAAATCTCGATCTGCTCGCGAGGCGCGATATAGCCTCGTTGCGCAAATTGTGCGGCGTCGACGACGAAGACATCACCGACATGATCGGCGAGATCCGGCGGCTCGATCCGAAGCCCGGCCTCAAGTTCGGTTCGGCGCGCACGCAGACCATGGTGCCGGACGTCTATGTGCGTCCGGGGCCGGATGGCGGCTGGCATGTCGAGCTCAACAGCGACACCTTGCCGCGCGTGCTGGTCAATCAGGTCTATTACACGCAGCTATCGAAGACGATCCGCAAGGACGGCGACAAATCCTATTTCAGCGATTGCCTGCAGAACGCGACCTGGCTGGTCCGCGCGCTCGATCAGCGCGCCCGCACCATTCTGAAGGTCGCCACCGAAATCGTCCGCCAGCAGGACGGTTTCTTCACGCATGGCGTTGCGCATCTGCGGCCGCTGAATCTGAAGGCGGTGGCGGATGCGATCCAGATGCACAGAATCGACGGTGTCGCGCGTCACCGCCAACAAATATATGGCGACCAATCGCGGCAGCTTCGAGTTGAAATATTTCTTCACCGCCTCGATTGCGTCGGCCGACGGCGGCGAGGCGCATTCGGCGGAGGCGGTCCGCCACCACATCAAGCAATTGATCGATGCCGAAGCGGCGAGCGCGATCCTCTCCGACGATACCATCGTGGAACGATTGCGCGAGATCCGGCATTGATATTGCCCGCCGCACGGTCGCGAAATACCGCGAAGCCATGCGCATTCCTTCCTCGGTCCAGCGCCGCCGCGATAAACAGAGTATGCTCGGTAACGCACTTTCCGCTCCCGCCACTTCCTCCGACCGGTCCCGCGATACGGCTCCGGCCTGATTGCGTTCGCGTGAAATCGGGATAGTGTCGGTTCCCGACAGAGCGTGATCCGGAAAAGCGGTTCCCGAAAGGATCATGCTCCGGCAACACCAGAGTAGTCGAGGCATCAGCGAGGCATCCAATGACCCTTCAGATCTCCGGGAAAAGCATCAGTGTCGGCGACGCCCTTCGTTCGCGCGTCAGCGAGCGCACCGATGAGGTCTTGAGAAAATATTTCGACGGCAATTATTCCGGCCACATCACGCTGAGCAAGGACGGCTTCGGCTTCCGTACCGATTGCGCGCTGCATCTGGATTCCGGGATTACCCTGGAGGCCGATTCCAACGCCACCGATGCCTATGCCAGCGCCGATCAGGCGCTGCTGATGATCGAGAAGCGTCTGCGCCGCTACAAGAGCCGGCTGAAGGACCGCTCGGCCCGCAAGGCCTATGCGGCTTCCGCGGCGCTGGCGGAGATGGACGGGCCGTCGCTCGATGCGCCGAGCTATGTGATCGAGGCGCCGGCGGAGGGCGACGAGGAGGTCACGTCCTATAGCCCGGTCATCATTGCCGAGGCGACCACGTCGCTGAAACGGCTTTCGGTCAGCGAGGCGGTCATGGAGCTGGATCTGACCGGGGCCGCCTGCATCGTCTTCCAGCATGGCTCCAGCGGCCGGGTGAACATCATTTACCGCCGTACCGACGGCAATGTCGGCTGGGTCGATCCCCCGGCGGTGACCCCTGAGATATGTGGCTAACCGCATTGACGCCCCTGCCGCCCTCCCTATGGTCCGCCGCCCTTAACGATGGCAGTGCAGGAACCCGCTCTCGGGAGTTGGCACCGGCCATGCGTTGGAGTAAAGCCCAGCAAATCAGGACCCGGGCTAAGCCGCCTCCCGTCTCATCTTCTTGACGCCCCGGTTCTACAACCTATCTCGCAACCTGACGGTTTAATTCACCTCGGAACGCCCCATGACGATTACCGATCTGGTCGCACCCGAGGCGATTCTTCCCGCTTTGAAGGTCATCAGCAAGAAACAGGCGCTGCAGGAGCTGGCCGCGCGCGCCTCCGCCTTGACCGGGCAGAACGAGCGCTCGGTGTTCGAGGTGCTGTTGCAGCGCGAGAAACTCGGCACCACCGCCGTCGGCTACGGCGTCGCCATTCCGCACGGCAAGCTGCCGAAACTTGAAAGCTGTTCGGGTTCTTTGCACGCCTCGAACGCCCGATCGATTTCGAGGCGATGGACGGCCAGCCGGTCGACCTGATCTTCCTGCTGCTGGCGCCGGAAGGCGCAGGCGCCGATCATCTGAAGGCGCTGGCGCAGATCGCGCGGCTGCTGCGTGACCAGGACGTCGCCAAGAAGCTGCGTGCCTCGCGCGATGCCCAGGCGATCTATTCGGTACTCGCCCTGCCGCCGGCGAGCGCGGCCTAGTTCGTTTTCGACCGGAACTGGCGGTTGTCCGCTTGGTGGTGTGCAGGGTAAACGCAATTTTAAGCTAAATGGCGGTTATTTCGTTCGCTGGGATTTTTCTCACCCGGAGTACATTGCCATGACGCTGCGGCTGACGATTTCGCGCGCAATATTGATTTTTGGATTGGTTACCGCATTGGGTCTCGGTGCCGTGATTGCCACCAGCGTTTATGGGCTGTCGCAGCTCAAGGTCGGCGGCCCGCTCTACAACCAGATCAAGCTCGGCAACGACCTGATCGCCGACATCCTGCCGCCGCCGGAATATGTCATCGAAGCCTATCTCGAAGCGACCCTGGTGCTGCACGATCCGGCGCAGCTTTCGGCGCATCGCGACCGGATTGCGCAGCTCAAGAAGGAATATGACGAGCGGCACGATTTCTGGGTCAAGTCCGACCTCGACCCGACGCTCAAGACCAAGCTGGTGGAGAAATCCGATAGCGAGGTACGCCGCTTCTGGACCGCGATCCAGCAAGGTCTGTTGCCCGCGCTCGCCAAGGGCGACGGCGCAGCCGCCGCGAAATCCTACGCTGAAATCACCGCACGTTATACCGCGCACCGCGCCATCATTGACGACATTGTCAAGCAAACCAACGACCAGAACGCAGCGACGGAAGTCGCGGCGACGGGACGCGTCAGTACGTTCACGTTGGTATTGTGGGGCGTTTCGGCCGCGGTGTTTCTCGTCATCGGCGCAGGCATTTTCGGCGTGGCATTCGGCGTCATTCGTCCCATCGCGGAAATGACCGAGGTGATGAAGGGCCTTGCCGGCGGCGACCTCAATGTCTCGGTCCCGGCGCTCAGCCGCGGCGATGAAGTGGGCGCCATGGCGCGCGCGGTCCAGGTCTTCAAGGACAACGCGCTGCGCGTTCAGTCGATGGAACAGGAACAGGCCGGCCTGAAGCTGAAGGCGGAAGGCGACCGCAAGGCCGCGATGCAGCAGATGGCGGACGGCTTCGATTCCGCGATCGGAAAAATCATCCAGACCGTATCGGCCGCCTCGTCCGAACTCGAATCATCGGCCGGACAACTGACCAAGACCGCCGAAGTGACCCAGGTGCTTTCGGCGACGGTCGCCTCCGCATCGGAGCAATCCTCGGCCAACGCGCAATCCGCCGCCGCGGCTGCGGAAGAGATGGCCTCATCGGTGTCGGAGATCAGCCGCCAGGTGCAGGATTCGCACAAGATCTCGCGCGAGGCGGTGAGCCAGGTCGAGCAGACCAATGCGCGGATTGCGGATCTCGCCCAGTCCGCCAGCCGGATCGGTGAGGTGGTCAAAATGATCAGCGCGGTGGCCGAGCAGACCAACCTCCTGGCGCTGAACGCCACGATCGAAGCGGCACGCGCCGGCGAGGCGGGACGGGGATTTGCCGTCGTCGCATCCGAGGTCAAGGCGCTTGCCGCGCAGACTGCGAAGGCGACCGAGGAAATCAGCGAGCAGATCGGGCAGATGCAATCGGCGACCAATCAGTCGGTATCTGCCATTCAGGAAATCGGCGGCACAATCGGCCGCATCGCGGAAATCTCGCAGGCGATCGCGGCAGCCGTGGAAGAGCAGGGCGCCGCGACGCAGGAAATCTCGCGCAACGTGCAGCAGGCGGCGCAGGGAGCCACCCAGGTCGCGGGCAGCATCACCGACGTCAACCGCGGCGCGACCGATACCGGCGCGGCATCGACGCATGTGCACGGGCTGGCCCGGTCCCTGCTGGGACAGAGCAATCATCTCAAGGGTGAGGTGGAGAAATTCCTCTCGACCGTGCGCGCGGCGTGAGCTGATCAAAAACTATTATGAAGGACGATACGCGGGCGATGCCCGCGTATCCGAAACCCTCTTCTCACATTCGCCCGGCATCAGATCAGCGATGCCGGCGAAGCTTCGTCAGTGACAGCAGCAAGCGCTGCGTCAGTGACAGCGGAAGGCCGCGTCAGTGCACGCTGACGGCCTGAAGCTCGTTGCTCCATGCATTGGCGATCGCCGCTTCCCGGCTGTCGGTCAGCATGATCGGCGTGCCGTCGGCGGCATGCAGCGCGAACAGTTTCAGCCCCGGCGCAATTTTCGGCGCTTGCGGAAACAGTCCCGGCACGTCCTCGGAACGGACTTGTTTCACGTAGGCGATGTGGCCTTCACCAAGATGGGCCAGTGCCTCGACGGAAACTTTTCGGGTTCGAAGGTCACACTCACGTCACTCATGGTCTCGACTCCTTCTGGGTCTAAGCGGTCGAGTCCGCTACTTGTTCCATTATTCGTGCTCATTGATAGCAATTGTCTTAACGACCCTTTCAGGCTCCGGCCTGGCAAGGTCGATCGACAACAGCCCGTTTTCAGATCCGCGCCCAGCACATGCATCCCCTCCGCCAGCACGAAGGTGCGCTGGAAGTGGCGCGCGGCGATGCCGCGATGGATGTATTGCCGGGCCTTGTCGTCCTGCTGGCGGCCCCGGATCACAAGCTGGTTTTCCTCAATGGTCACATCGAGTTGGTCACGGGTAAAACCCGCCACCGCAAGCGTGATGCGTAAGCGCTCGGGCTGGCCGTTGGCGCGGTCACACCGCTCGATGTTGTAGGGAGGATAACCGTCGGCACCCTTGACGACGCGATCGAGCGCACGCTCGATTTCGTCGAACCCAAGCAGGAACGGACTGGATAACGAAGGAACACGAGACATTACAAAGTCCTCTCGAAGCGACTTTGAGGGGCCTGCGGCGCCCCATTCAACCGGCCGGCCGACTTGCCGTCCGGTCACAGGGGAATATGGGGTGATTTGGGAACGGTTCAAGCGCCTCTGAAAGCTGTGTAAATCGGCCGCGGCGGCACCCACAACTGCCGTTCCGGGTTCGCTCCGCGCCCTCAGGTGCGCAACTGCGCACCGGGGTGCGCAATTGCGCACCGGGGAATGACGGATTACCCACCCACCCGCTTGCGGCCATCGGCGGTAAATAGATGCAGCTTGTCGCGCGCTGCAACCGCCCTGATTCGCTCGCCAATGGCCGGGCCGACCGCCCCGGGAATCCGCACGATCACCTCGCCCGGCGGCAGTTCACCGGGGGTGGCGGCGACGCCCTGCACCTCCTGATGACGGGTGCCGTAGATGAAGGTTTCGGCGCCGACCCGCTCGATCGCTTCCACCGTGAGGCCAAGCGCCACGCCGCCGGAAACCGTTTCGTTCGTGATGACGAAATCCTCAGGGCGAATGCCGAGAATGCCGGCCTCGGCGATGCCGATATCGCCGGCGAATTGCGATTTGATCTCGTCGGAGCGCAGCGGCATCAGATTCATCGGCGGCGCGCCGATGAAGGAAGCAACGAAGGTGGTCGCAGGCTTCTGGTAGATGTCGAGCGGATTGCCGATCTGCTCGACCTGGCCGCCGTTCATCACCACGAGAATATCGGCCAGCGTCATCGCCTCGAGCTGGTCGTGGGTGACGTAGATCGAAGTCGTGGAGAGGCGGCGCTGCAGTTTGCGGATTTCGACGCGCATGGCGATGCGCAGCTTGGCGTCGAGGTTCGACAAGGGTTCGTCGAACAGAAACACCTTCGGCTGCCGCACGATGGCGCGTCCCATCGCCACGCGCTGACGCTGGCCGCCGGACAATTGCCGCGGCTTGCGCTCGAGCATCGTGCCGAGTTCGAGAATGCGTGCCGCTTCCTCGACGCGCGTCTTGATCTCCGGCTCAGGCATGCGGCGGTTGCGCAGGCCGTAGGCCATGTTGTTGTAGACGCTCATATGCGGGTAGAGCGCGTAGTTCTGAAACACCATCGCGATGTCGCGATCGGCCGGCTCGATCTGGTTGACGACGCGCCCGCCGATATCGATCTCCCCGCCGGTGATGGTCTCCAGCCCTGCGACCATGCGGAGCAGCGTGGATTTGCCGCAGCCGGAAGGCCCGACCAGCACGCAGAACTGGCCGTCGCCGACGTCGAAATCGATGCCCTTGATGGCCTCGAAGCCACCTGCGTAGGTCTTGCGGACATTGCGGAGGGTGACGTTGGCCATTTCACTTTTCCGTCTGGACCAGGCCGCGCACGAACAGCCGCTGCATGAATATGACGACCGCGACCGGCGGCAGCATGGCAAGGACCGCGGTCGCCATCGCGAGCTGCCATTCGGCGAGCTCGTCCGTGGCCACCAGCATCTTCTTGATGCCAATCACGATGGTCTGCATCAGATCCTGCGTGGTGATCAAAAGCGGCCAGAGATACTGATTCCAGCCATAGAGGAACTGGATCACGAACAACGCGGCCATGGTCGTGACCGACAGCGGCAGCAGTGTATCCTTGAAGAAGCGGAAGGGGCCGGCGCCATCGATGCGCGAGGCTTCCAGGAGTTCATCCGGCACGGTCATGAAGAACTGGCGGAACAAGAGCGTGCCGGTGGCGGACGCGATCAGGGCAGGATCAGGCCGGCATAGGTGTCGAGCATCTTGAGGTCGGCGACCACCTTGTAGGTCGGATAGATGCGCACCTCGACCGGCAACATCAGCGTGATGAAGATGATCCAGAACGCGGTCTTGCGGAAGGGAAAGCGGAAATAGACGACGGCGTACGCCGAGAGAATCGAAATGAAAATCTTGCCGACCGCAATGCCGATCGCCGAGACAAAGGAATTGATCAGCATGTTGGCGACCGGCTCGCGGCTGGTGCGCGAACCGCCGACGAAGATCGCGCGGTAGTAATTCTCCAGCGCGTGCGTACCGGGCGTTGCCGGCATGTGGCCGCCGACCACGGTCGCGGCGTCATGGGTCGAGGCGACCAGCGCCAGCCAGACCGGGAAGGCGACGATGAATACGCCCAGGGTCAGGATGGCGTAGGCGATGAAATCGCTCAGCGGGCGGTGCTCGACCATCAGTACTGCACCTTGCGCTCGACATAGCGGAACTGGATCGCGGTCAGCGCGATCACGATTACCATCAGCACCACCGATTGCGCCGCCGAGCCGCCGAGATCGCCGCCGAGCCGGCCGTCGGCATAGACCTTGTAGACCATGGTGGTGGTGGCCCCGGCGGGGCCGCCGCCGGTCACGGCGTCGATGATGCCGAACGTGTCGAAGAAGACGTAGACGATATTGACCACCAGCAGGAAAAAGGTGGTGGGGGACAGCAGCGGGAAGACGATGGTCCAGAACCGGCGCATCGGGCGGGCGCCGTCGATGGCGCTAGCCTCGATCACGCTTCTCGGAATCGACTGCAGGCCGGCGAGGAAGAACAGGAAATTGTAGGAGATCTGTTTCCACACCGCGGCCATCACCACGAGGAGCATGGCATGGTTGGCATTGAGCAACGGATTCCAGTCGATGCCCATGCCACGCAGCGGCCGCGCCAGCATGCCGAGCGAGGGCTGGAACATGAAGAACCAGAGCACGCCGGCGACCGCGGGCGCTACCGCATAGGGCCAGATCATCAGCGTCTTGTAGGCGGGCGCGGCCTTGAGGCTCTTGTCGGCCTGCGTCGCGAACAATAGCGCGATGGAGAGCGAAAGCGCCGCGACCAGCGTCGAGAAGATCGCGGTCGTCAGCATCGACTTGTAGTATTCAGGCTGGGCGAACAGCGCCTGGTAGTTTTCCAGGCCGACGAACTCGGAGACGAGACCGAACGCATCCTCGCGCAGAAAGGATTGCCAGACCGCCTGGCTCGCCGGCCAATAGAAGAAAACGACGGTGATGACGAGCTGCGGCAAAAGCAGCAGGTACGGCAGCAGGCGGTTATTGAAGACGGTGGTCTTTTCCATTCAGGCGCCGCGGTCTGCCGGGTGATGCAGCACTCCTCCCGGATCGCGGGAGGAGCGCCGGTAGTAGCTCAGTCTATTTTGCCGTCTTCTCAAAGGTGCGCAACATGGCATTGCCGCGCGCCACCGCTGCGTCGAGGGCTTCCTGCGGCGTCTTCTTGCCGTCCAGCGCCGATTCGATCTCCTCGGCCCAGAGGTCGCGCATCTGCACCATGTTGCCGAAGCGCAGGCCGCGCGAGTTCTCGGTCGGCTCCTTGTTGGTGAGCTCCTTCAGCGGAGTCTGCAGGGTGGGGTTCTTTTCGTAGAAGCCGTCCTTGATCGACTTCTCGTAGGCCGCCTTGGTGATCGGCAGATAGCCGGATTCCTGGTGCAGCTTGGCCTGCCGGTTGGTGTCGGACAGGAAGGCGAAGAACTTTGCGACGCCCTTGTACTCTTCCGGCTTCTTGCCGCCCATTACCCACAGCGAAGCGCCGCCGATGATCGAGTTCTGCGGTGCACCCGCAACATCCGGGTAATAAGGCATCGGCGCCGAGGTGAAGTCGAACTTCGCAGTGCCCTTCGCGGTGCCGTAGTAGCCCGACGAGGTCAGGAAAATCGCGCATTCGCCGGAGCCGAAGCGGGCCTCGTTCTTGCTGTCGCGTCCGCCGTAGCTGTAGATCTTCTCCTTTGCAGGTCGACCAGGTTCTGCAGATGCTTCACATGCAGCGGGGAGTTGAATTTCAGCACGGTATCGAAGCCGTCGAGGCCGTTGGCCTTGGTGCCGATCGGCACGTTGTGCCAGGCCGAGAATTGCTCGATATGCGCCCAGGAGACCCAGGCGTTGGAGAAGCCGCAGGTGTCGTGGCCGGCCGCCTTCAGCTTCTTGGCGGCGGCGAACACGTCCGGCCAGGTCTTGGGAATCTCGGTGACGCCGGCCTTCTTCAATTCATCCTTGTTGATCCACATCACCATGGAGGACGAGTTGAACGGAAAGGACAGCATCTCGCCCTTCGAGGTCGAATAGTAGCCGGTGATGGTCGGCAGGTAGGCCTTGGGGTCGAAGGGCTCGCCGGCATCCTTCATGAGCTGGTGGACCGGCTTGATGGCGCCGGTAGCGCTCATCATGGTGGCGGTGCCGACCTCGAACACCTGCATGATATGCGGCGCGTTGCCGGCGCGGAACGCGGCAATGCCGGCGTTCATGGTGTCGGCATAGGTGCCCTTGTAGGACGGCATGACCTTGTAGTCGGACTGGCTGGCGTTGAACTCCTCGGCAAGCCTGTTGACGACGTCGTTGTTGCCGCCGGTCATGGCGTGCCACCACTGGATCTCGGTCACAGCGTGGGCAGGCGTTGCAAGCGCCAGCACGACAGTCACTGCCGTCGCGGCGCCGAATTGTCGAAATGCCATGGAATTCCTCCGGGTTGGGGTCGTCACCTTCGTTTCGCGCGATAACAGCGATGGATGACGTGCAAATGACCCTATAAGCGAAAGGATGGTATTGGGGAAGCGTGCGCCGAGGGAAGCGGGAAAATAGGCGAAGTAATCTGCCGCGTCGCCCCTGCGAACCGCAGGGGCCCATAACCACAGCCGTCTGTGATTGCACAAGGGCGGCTACCACAGCGCCCCAAAGCGAAGCCGCAGCGTATGGGTCCCTGCGCCTGTGCGCAATTGCGCACAAGGCAGGGACGACCAAAGTTTACCGCTTGCGGTCCGAGCCGCAGACCGCGCCCTTGGCGACCAGCGCCTCGATCTCGCCCTCCGAGAAGCCGAACTCGCCAAGCACCTCGGCTGTGTGCTGGCTGAATTTCGGCGGCGTCCGGCGCAGGCTCGGTTTTGTTCGTTCCAGCCGGATCGGGGAGGCGACGCCTTTGTACCAGTCCTTTGAAATAATATCGCCGCGATGCAGCGTATGCGGATTGGTCAGCGCCTGGTCGATCTTCTGCACCGGGCCCGCCGGCAGCCCGGCTGCCAGCAGGCGATTGCAGAGCGGTTCGGCCTCGTGCTGGCTGAACACGGCGGCGAGCTCGGCCCGCAGCGCGTCGCGGTTGGCGATGCGGTCCTTGTTGCGGGCAAAGCGCGGGTCGGTGCCGAGTTCGGGCTTGCCGATTTCCGTCGCGAGCTTGCGGAAGGTGCCGTCATTGCCGACGCCGATGAAGATATTGTCGGTTTTGGTCGGGAAGATCGCGTAAGGCACAAGGTTCGGGTGCTCGTTGCCGGTCAGTCCGGGCGGCTTGCCATGCATGAAATAATTCGCGGTGTGCGGATGCATGATCGCAAGGCCGGTTTCATACAGCGTGGTTTCCAGAAACTGGCCAAGACCCGAGCGCTGCCGCTCCGACAGCGCCATCAGAATGCCGATCGCCGCGTAAAGCCCGGTGGTGATGTCGACCAGGGGAACGCCGATCCGCATCGGGCCGCTTTCCGGCGAGCCGGTCGCCGCGATCATGCCGGTCATGGCCTGGATGATGGCGTCATAGCCGGGATTGCCGCCGCGCGGGCCGTCGGCGCCGAAGCCGGAAATCCGGCAATGCACCAGCTTTGGGAATTTGGCGCGCAGCACATCGTTGCCGATGCCCCATTTGTCCAGCGTGCCCGGCTTGAAATTCTCGATCAGGACGTCGGCGGTCTCCAGCATCTTCATCAGCACGGCGCGCCCGCCTTCGGAGGCGAGGTCGAGCCCGATCGAGCGCTTGTTGCGGTTGATGCCGACGAAATAGGCCGCGTCTTCCTCATGGAACGGAGGGCCCCAGTCGCGCACCTCGTCGCCGGCCGGCGGTTCGACCTTGATGACGTCGGCGCCGTGGTCGGCGAGGATTTGCGTGCAATAGGGCCGCCGAGCACGCGCGTGAGATCGATCACGCGCAGGCCGGTCATCGCGCCGGGAGCGGCTACAGAACTCATGGACAAGAACCTTCGCTCAAGGAGAAAATCGAAGTCTTGAGCTAGCGGTCTTCAGGCGTGGCGGCAATGGCGTCTCGCGCACAGGCGCATGACGCCGCCGCCGTAGCAACGCTTGCGGAAAATTCCGTGGGGCGAACGGCCCGCCGGTATCAGCGGCGGCCATTCGAGATCTCGTCGTCAGACGACGGTCAGGCGGACATCGATGTTGCCGCGGGTGGCGTTGGAATACGGGCACACCTGATGCGCCTTCGCCACCAGGGCTTCGGCATCCGCCTTGGCAACGCCGGGCAGCGAGACGGCGAGTTCGACATCGAGGCCAAAGCCGCCGGCGGAACGCGGGCCGATGCCGACGGTGGAGGTCACGGAGGCGTCCGCGGGCACCTTCGGGCCGCCTTGCGAGGCGACGAACTTCATCGCGCCGATGAAGCAGGCGGCATAGCCGGCCGCAAACAGCTGCTCGGGGTTGTTGCCGGCGCCACCGCCGCCGCCGAGCTCCTTCGGGGTGGCAAGCTTGACGTCGAGCGCGCCGTCGAGGGTGGCGGCGGTGCCGTCGCGACCGCCGGTGGCCTTGGCGCTGGTCTTGTAGAGCACGTTCACGGACATGTGGTTCTCCCTGGGTTCGCCGTTTCGATGGTATATGTATTGCACACAATTAGATTGTGCGCAATATAAATTATTGCAAAGTCCGCGATCTAATCGTATACAATTGAAATCAGGCGCTTACGGTTCCGGATCGGAGCAGGGACGCTGTCCGTTGACGAGGTTGTGATGGCCAGGAAACACGCGGCCGACCTGCCGCTCAGGCTCGATAATCAGCTCTGCTTTGCAGTGTATTCCACCGCGCATGCGTTCAACCGCGTCTACAAGCCGCTGCTCGACAAACTCAGTCTGACCTATCCGCAATATCTGGTCATGCTGGTGCTGTGGGAGCGCGACGGCGTGCCAGTCAAGGACATCGGCGAGCGGCTGCTGCTGGATTCCGGCACGCTGACGCCGCTGCTGAAGCGGCTGGAGGCGGCCGAACTGGTTAGGCGCACGCGCAGCACGGAGGACGAGCGGCAGGTGCTGATCGCGCTGACGCCAAAGGGCGAGGCGCTGCGAGAAAAGGCCCGGGCCGTGCCGCAATCGATTCTGGCGGCGTCAGCTTGCTCGGTCGGCGAACTCGTAGCGATGAAGAACGATATCGTCGCGCTACGCGATCGGTTGAATGCGGTGCTGGGGAGTAGCCCGGCTTCGCCGCGGCAGCGTTGGTTTGCTACGCTACGATTGAACTTGGCTGGCTTGCCGAGCCGTAGCTTGCAAAGCGAGCGAAGCGTGGTGGAGCCAGGCGGGATCGAACCGCCGACCTCTTGCATGCCATGCAAGCGCTCTCCCAGCTGAGCTATGGCCCCTTCACAGTCAGGGCACGGTCTCTTCCGACCATGCTCCCGCAAGCCTTGGGCGACTTGCGGGGAGACCCAGAACACAGTTCTGGGCCGATCTCAAGTCTCTTCATCGCCTCCGACATCACCGATGATGTCGGTGACGTCCTCATCGCCCTCTTCCTCGTCCGGGATGAAGGTGGAATCGTCGTCGTCATCGCCCTCGATGGTCTCGTCGATCTCGATGTCGTCTTCCGATCGGGAACCACGGCCTTGACCTTGCCGGTGTTTTCCTCGGCGTCGGCCTCCTCGAGCGAGACCAACTCTTCGGCCTCGGCGGCCTCCGGTACATCGGCAGCGGCGGTGGCCGAAGCGGCAGCGGCAGCGCGTGCGGCATCGCCACGGGCGGCCCGCGGCGGCGCAACCGGCGCAATCGGGACCACCTCGCCGGTGTAGGGCGAAATCACCGGGCTCTTGTTCAGGTCGTAGAATTTCTTACCCGTCGTCGGGCAAATGCGTTTGGTTCCGAGATCGGACTTGGCCACGTGTGGGATCCTGGGAATTTCTGAAAAACGGTGCTTCACTTGGCTAGTTGAGGGGCTGCTGTCAATAGCGGTTTGTCGCATTTGACGGCCGCGTGACGCCGTGTGGCCCATGTGGTACTGCCGCCCCCGCAGAGGACCCCAATCTTGAGCCATTCAACCACCCAAACCCCGCTGGAATCCCGCGCAAGCGGCCCTTTGAGCGGCAAAGTCCGCGTTCCCGGCGACAAGTCGATTTCGCACCGCGCCCTCATCCTGGGGGCGCTTTCAGTCGGCGAAACCAGGATTTCGGGCCTGCTCGAGGGAGAGGACGTCCTCAATACCGCCAAATCCATGCAGGCGCTGGGCGCCCGGGTCGAACGGACCGGGCCGTTCGCCTGGAAGGTCGATGGTGTGGGCGTCGCGGGCTTCGCCCAGCCGGCTTCCCCGCTCGATTTCGGCAATTCCGGCACCGGCTGCCGGCTGGTGATGGGGGCAGTGGCGGGGTGCCCTGTCACCGCCGTGTTCGACGGCGACGCCTCGCTGCGGTCCCGCCCGATGCGCCGGATACTTGACCCCCTGGAATTGATGGGTGCCAAAGCCGGTGAGACCAAGGAAGGCGGTCGCCTGCCGCTGACGCTGCATGGTGCCCGCGATCCGGTGCCGATCCTCTACCGGACGCCTGTTGCGTCTGCCCAGATCAAATCGGCGGTGCTGCTGGCGGGACTTGCCGCGCCGGGTATCACCACGGTCATCGAGCAGGAAGCCAGTCGCGATCACACCGAGCTGATGCTGAAACATTTCGGCGCCGAGATCGCCTCGGTTCGTGAAGGCAGCCACGGCCGCAAGATCGCGCTGACGGGTCAGGGCGAACTGCATGGCGCTGACGTGGTGGTGCCCGCCGATCCGTCCTCGGCCGCATTCCCGATCGTGGCGGCGCTGGTCGTCGAAGGCTCCGATGTGACTTTCGCCGACGTCATGACCAACCCGCTGCGGACCGGCCTGTTCACGACGCTGCGCGAAATGGGCGCCTCCATCGAGGAAAGCGAACTCCGCGGCGACGCCGGCGAGCCGATGGCGACCTTGCGCGTGCGCGCATCGAAACTGCGCGGCGTCGAGGTGCCGCCGGAGCGCGCACCCTCGATGATCGACGAGTATCTGGTGCTCGCGGTCGCGGCCTCCTTGCCGAAGGCACCACCGTCATGCGCGGCCTGCAGGAATTGCGCGTCAAGGAATCCGACCGGCTCGAGGCGACCGCCGCCATGCTGCGCGTCAACGGCGTCAAGGTCGAGGTCGCAGGCGACGATTTGATCGTCGAAGGCCGCGGCCACGTGCCCGGTGGCGGCCTCGTCGCCACCCACATGGATCACCGCATCGCGATGTCGGCACTGGTGATGGGACTGGCCGCCGACAAGCCGGTCAAGGTCGACGACACCGCCTTCATCGCCACCAGCTTTCCGGACTTTATCCCGATGATGCGCTCGTTGGGGGCTGAGTTTTCATGAGGCAGGCAAAGAGCTGAAGCAGCAATCCGATGCGCCCGCAAACTCTCGCTGAAGCTGTCGACCGGATTCAGAATGGCGAGCCGCAGGACATGATGCTCGCGGAGTTCGTCGACACATTTGATCTCGCGCCTACAAGCGACGCGCGCTACATGGCGATCGAGCAGGAGCCAGCGCTAACCGGCAATAAGAGGTTGGACGCCTTGGTCGGAGCGATGGCCGAATACCTTGCGAAGCAGAACAAGTTGGGACGAGTGCCGGCCTGGACGTCAGGGTCGGCTCGCTATCTCGGCAGCCCATGGCATACTTGCCGCTTCGAAGACGACGCCCTGCGCGAATACCTGACCTTCAGCAGCCCCGCAGAGTTTGCTTCCCGCAACATTTTCACCGAAGAACGGCCGCTGCGTCGCGCGCGCGGCCCGTATCCATCAGGCAATAGGGTATCATGATCATCGCCATCGACGGGCCGGCGGCTTCCGGCAAGGGCACGCTCGGCAAACGCCTTGCCCACCATTACGGCTATCGCCACCTCGACACCGGCGTGATCTATCGCGCGGTGGCGAAGGCGCTGCTCGATGAAGGCTTCGATCTCACCGACGAGGCGCGGGCGGTGGCGGTTGCGATGGAGCTCGATCCCGAAAAATTCGGCCATCCCGAGTTGAAGACGCAGCGCATCGGCGACGCGGCTTCGGTGGTGTCGGCGATTCCAAGCGTGCGCGAGGCGCTGGTCAATTTTCAGCGTCAGTTCGCGGCCGATCCGCCGGGCGCCGTGCTCGACGGGCGCGACATCGGAACCGTGATCTGCCCGAATGCCGATGTGAAGATCTTTGTCGTGGCCGACCCGCATGTGCGCGCCCGTCGACGGACGTTGGAAGCGCTGGCGCGTGGCGAAGCCGCCGACGAGGCGATGGTGCTGGCCGACATCCTCAAGCGCGATGAGCGGGACAAGAACCGCGCCGCCGCGCCCCTCAAGGCGGCGGCGGACGCCCATATTCTGGATAATTCAAATCTCGACATCGAAGGCGGCGTTCGGGCTGCCATCGCCATCGTGGAAGCCGTCCGCGCCAAGCGGGCATGAATCGGTTTTGCAGCCCCGTTTTTGGCTAAACGGCCCTGAAATCGGGCATTTCCGGCTTGCCGAAAATGGCCCTTGGGGCTATATCCACGGCCATCCGGGCCGCCATCGATAAGATCAGGGCTGTCCGAGCGGGCCGGCTGGAGGTTTGAACCCCGCCGTCATTGGAGGAAAGCCCGCTCCAGGTTCTTGAAGTCGATACGCTCGTTTCAGGCTCCGGACAAATCAACGTATCGAACGTGCAGGCATGCTGCCGGCCCGCTGTTGCGCCTCCCGCAAACAGCGGTCGTCAGGGTTGCGGACCCCTGACACTTCACGCCCGATGCGCCCTTTGACCCGAACGGCCGGCGATATCCCGCATTGGAGAACAAATGGCTTCGACTGCTGCTTCTTATAATCCTACCCGCGACGATTTCGCTGCGATGCTGGACGAGTCCTTCGCCGGCGGCAATCTGCAGGAAAGTTCCGTCATCAAGGGCAAGGTAGTTGCAATTGAAAAGGACATGGCCGTCATCGACGTCGGCCTGAAGACCGAAGGCCGCGTGGCGCTGCGCGAATTCGCCGGCCCCGGCCGCGAAAGCGATCTCAAGGTTGGCGACGAGGTCGAGGTGTTCCTCGACAGGATCGAAAATGCGCTCGGCGAAGCCGTGCTGTCGCGCGACAAGGCGCGCCGCGAGGAAAGCTGGGGCAAGCTCGAGAAGGCCTTCAACAACAACGAGAAGGTTCACGGCGTCATCTTCAACCAGGTCAAGGGCGGCTTCACCGTCGACCTCGACGGTGCCGTTGCCTTCCTGCCGCGTTCGCAGGTCGATATCCGCCCGATCCGCGACGTCGCTCCGCTGATGAACAACTCGCAGCCGTTCCAGATCCTCAAGATGGATCGCCGCCGCGGCAACATCGTGGTGTCGCGCCGCACGGTTCTCGAAGAGACCCGCGCCGAGCAGCGCCAGGAGCTGGTGCAGAACCTCGAAGAGGGTCAGGTGATCGACGGCGTGGTCAAGAACATAACCGATTACGGTGCGTTCGTTGATCTCGGCGGCATCGACGGCCTGCTTCACGTCACCGATATCGCCTGGCGCCGGGTCAACCACCCGACTGAAGTGCTCACCATCGGCCAGACCGTGAAGGTCAAGATCATCAAGATCAACCACGAGACCCACCGCATTTCGCTCGGCATGAAGCAGCTGCTGGACGATCCGTGGCAGGGCATCGAGGCCAAGTACCCGCTGAACGCGCGCTTCACCGGCCGCGTCACCAACATCACCGACTACGGCGCGTTCGTTGAACTGGAGCCGGGCATCGAAGGCCTGATCCACGTCTCGGAAATGTCGTGGACCAAGAAGAACATGCACCCCGGCAAGATCGTTTCGACCTCGCAGGAAGTCGAAGTGCAGGTCTTGGAAGTCGATTCGGTCAAGCGCCGCATCTCGCTCGGCCTCAAGCAGACCATGCGCAACCCCTGGGAAGTCTTCGTCGAGAAGTTCCCGGTCGGTTCGACGGTCGAAGGCGAGGTCAAGAACAAGACCGAGTTCGGTCTGTTTCTCGGTCTCGACGGCGATGTCGACGGCATGGTGCATCTGTCCGACCTCGACTGGAAGCTTCCGGGCGAGCAGGTCATCGACAACTTCAAGAAGGGTGACATGGTCAAGGCCGTGGTGCTCGACGTCGATGTCGAAAAGGAGCGCATCTCGCTCGGCGTCAAGCAGCTCGAAGGCGATCCCTTCGCAGAACCTGGCGACGTCAAGAAGGGCGCGGTCGTGACCTGCGAAGTGCTCGAAGTGAAGGAAGCCGGCATCGAGGTGAAGATCTCGGGCACCGACTTCACCACCTTCATCAAGCGCTCGGAACTCGCCCGTGACCGCAACGATCAGCGCGCCGAACGCTTCGCCGTCGGCGAGAAGGTCGATGCCCGCGTGATCCAGTTCGACAAGAAGGCCCGCAAGGTGCAGGTCTCGATCAAGGCGCTGGAAGTTGCCGAAGAGAAGGAAGCCATCGCGCAGTACGGCTCCTCCGATTCGGGAGCGACGCTGGGCGATATTCTCGGCACCGCGCTCAAGAACCGCGAGAAGTAAGCTTTTAGCCAATCTGGCTGCGACATCAGGCCCCGGTTTCGACCGGGGCCTTTTTCTTGTTCTTCCTTCTCCCACAAGGGGAGAAGGGAAACAGGAGCCCTTGCTTTCTTCAAATTGCGTCGCAATTGATGTAATCAGATAACGCTTCGCTAGCGCTGCGAGTGCAAAACGCGCTGATTATTTCAGGAGAAATTCGATGTCGCTCGATTCGGACGTGATCGTCGATCGCCGCAGGATCCGCCGCAAGCTGACCTTCTGGCGCGTCGTGGCTGGCCTGGTTGCCATCGCGGCGATCGTCGCCGTCGGCGCGATCGCGACAAGGAACGGGCCGGCTGCGCTGACGGCATCGGGATCGATCGCGCGTGTCAATATCGACGGGCTGATCCGCAGCGACCAGCAACGCGTCGAGGCGCTGGAGCGGCTGGAGAAAACGAGCCATGCCGCCGTCATCGTGCACATCAATTCGCCTGGCGGCACCACGGCCGGCTCCGAGCAACTCTATGACGCGCTGGTGCGCCTGAAGGCCAAGAAGCCGCTGGTCGTGGTGGTCGAGGGGCTGGCCGCGTCGGGCGGTTACATCACGGCGATGGCCGCCGATCATATCATCGCCCGCCAGAGCTCGCTGGTCGGTTCGATCGGCGTGCTGTTCCAGTTTCCGAACTTCACCGAGCTGATGAAGACCGTGGGCGTCAAGGTTGAGGAAGTGAAATCCTCGCCGTTGAAGGCCGCGCCCAACGGTTTCGAGCCGACCAGCCCGGAGGCGCGCGCCGCGCTCGACGCGCTGGTGAAGGATTCCTATGCCTGGTTCCGCGGCCTGGTGAAGGAGCGGCGCGCCATGGATGACGCGCTACTCGAAAAGGTAGCGGATGGCCGCGTCTTCACCGGCCGTCAGGCGGTCCAACTGAAGCTGGTCGATCAGCTCGGCGATGAAAAAGCCGCCGTGGCCTGGCTGGTTGCCGAAAAGAAGATCAAGCGCGATCTGCCAGTGCGCGATTACAAGCTTAACCCGCAATTCGGGGACCTGACGTTCCTGCGCGCGGCGGCTTCCATCGCGTTCGATGCGCTCGGCTTGAGTTCCATCGCGCGCCAGATCGAGCAGGCCGGCGTTGCACAGGCGGTCGATCAGCTCTCGCTCGACGGCATGTTGGCGCTGTGGCGCCCCGCAGCCGCCAATTGAGCCGCACCGGCTGCCCTTCGTCACATTCTCCCGCACTGCGGGTGTCGTCACAAACCCCTCGGGGCCCTTTGTCACGCCATTTCGCGTTGCCCAAAAGTGATTTAGCGTCTTGACAGTTCAAGGTATTTTCACGGAAATGGATATCCGCACGACGGACGGATCCCAACTTCGATGATCAAATCCGAACTTGTTCAGCGCATTGCCGAGCACAACCCGCACCTCTATCAGCGGGACGTGGAGAATATTGTGAACGCGATCCTCGATGAGATCGTCGCTGCCTTGGCGCGCGGCGACCGTGTCGAGCTGCGCGGCTTCGGCGCTTTCTCGGTCAAGCATCGCCCGGCGCGCGCGGGGCGCAATCCACGCACCGGCGCGCATGTACCGGTCGATCAGAAGAGCGTGCCGTTCTTCAAGACCGGCAAGGAAATGCGCGAGCGGCTCAACCGCGAAAACGGCTCGCCCGAGGCCGGCGCATAGGCGCTTTTTCGGTTCGACTGGATGTAGCCGTGTTGCGGGCTTGGTGCCCGCCTTTCTCCATCACTACGCGAGAGATGGTCATGCGAAAGTTCTTCACGGCGCTGGTCGTCATTCCCTTGAGTGTCATCTTCATCGTCTTCGCGGTCGCCAACCGCCATTTCGTGACGGTGTCGTTCGATCCCTTCAATTCGACCGATCCGGCGATCAGGGTGTCGATGCCGCTGTTTGCCGTGATCATTGCGGTGGCCATTCTGGGGGTGGCGGCGGGCGGTGTGGCGACCTGGTTCCGCCAGCGCCACTGGCGCCGCGCGGCGCGCCAGCATGAGGCGGATGCCCGCCGGGCGAGGGCGGAGGCGGCCGATTTGCGGGCTGCCGCGGCGGTTTCCCGGGCCGATCAGCAGCGGCTTCCGGCGCCGCCCCAGTACGGTATCTATGGGGCTACAGGGCGAGACAAGCACGGCGCGACGTTGTAGAACCCGCCCCGTCAGCTTGTTCCAATTTGCCGCGGCGGCGCGGGATCCCGCCCCTGAGAGACCATGCCCCTGCTCGTCAAAATTTGCGGCCTGTCCACGCCCGAGACGCTCGACGCAGCGCTTGAGGCGGGCGCCGAGATGGTGGGATTCGTGTTCTTCTCCCCGTCGCCGCGCCATCTCGGCCTCGAGGCGGCGCGCGAACTCGGCCGGCAGGCCAAGGGCCGCGCCACCAAGGTGGCATTGACCGTCGACGCCGACGACGCGACGCTTGAAAACATCGTCGAGACGCTGCGGCCGGACCTGCTGCAATTGCACGGCAAGGAAACCGTTGCGCGCGTACGCGACATCAAGGCGAAGTTCGCGCTTCCGGTCATGAAGGTGATTGCGGTCGAGACGTCGGCCGATCTCGCCGTGTTGCCGGGCTATGCCAGCGTCGCCGATCGCATCCTGTTCGACGCCCGCGCGCCCAAGGGCGCCACCCGCCCCGGCGGTCTAGGGGCCGTGTTCGACTGGCACGTTCTGGAAAAGCTCGATCTCCAGCTGCCGTTCATGGTTTCGGGCGGGCTTTCCGCCGACAATGTCGCGGCGGCGGTTCGCGTCACCCGCGCCGGCGGCGTCGATGTTTCCTCCGGCGTGGAAAGCGCGCCCGGTGTCAAGGATCCCGAGATGATCCGCCATTTCATTCGCGCCGCGCGCGCCACCGAAGAATTGATGGTCCGATGAATCCAAACCTGCCCAATTCATTCCGCACCGGCCCCGACGAGCGCGGGCATTTCGGCATTTTCGGCGGGCGCTTCGTCGCCGAGACGCTGATGCCGCTGATCCTCGATCTGGAAAAGGCCTATGCCGACGCCAAGGCCGATCCGGCGTTCCAGGCGGAGATGAACGGCTACCTCAAAAACTATGTCGGCCGGCCCTCGCCGCTTTATTTCGCCGAGCGGCTGACCGAGCACCTGGGCGGTGCAAAGATCTATTTCAAGCGCGAGGAGCTCAACCACACCGGCTCGCACAAGGTCAACAATGTGCTCGGCCAGATCATGGTCGCGCGCCGGATGGGCAAGAAGCGCATCATCGCCGAGACCGGCGCCGGCCAGCACGGCGTCGCGACCGCAACGCTCTGTGCGCGGTTCGGGCTCGAATGCGTGGTCTATATGGGCGCGGTCGATGTCGAGCGGCAGCAGCCCAACGTGATCCGCATGGAAATGCTGGGCGCAAAGGTGGTTCCTGTCCAGTCCGGCGCTCGTACGCTGAAGGACGCGATGAACGAGGCGCTGCGCGACTGGGTCACCAACGTGCACAACACGTTCTACTGCATCGGCACGGTGGCGGGTCCGCATCCCTATCCGATGATGGTGCGCGACTTCCAGTCCGTGATCGGCGACGAGACGCGCAAGCAGATGCAGGAGGCCGAGGGCCGCTTGCCGGATTCGCTGGTCGCCTGCATCGGCGGCGGCTCCAACGCGATGGGCCTGTTTCATCCGTTCCTCGATGATCCCTCCGTCGAGATTTTCGGTGTCGAGGCCGCCGGCCACGGGCTGACACAGCTCCACGCCGCCTCGATCGCCGGAGGCCGTCCCGGCGTCCTGCACGGCAACCGCACCTATCTCCTGATGGACGAGGACGGCCAGATCCAGGACGCGCATTCGATCTCGGCGGGACTGGATTATCCCGGCATCGGACCGGAGCATTCCTGGCTGCACGAGACCGGCCGGGTCAATTATCTCTCCGCGACCGACGAGGAAGCGCTCGCGGCGTTTCAGCTGCTGACGCGGCTTGAAGGCATTCCTCCGGCACTGGAGCCGGCTCACGCGATCGCCAAGGTGATGGAGCTCGCGCCAAAACGTCCGCGAGATCACCTGATGGTTGTCAATCTTTCCGGCCGCGGCGACAAGGACATTCCGCAGATCACGGAAATTCTGAAGGGCAGGAAGAAGTGACCACCCGTATCGACGCAAGATTTGCCGAACTCGCCAGGCAGGGCCGCTCGGCGTTCGTCACCTTCCTGATGGCCGGCGATCCGGACCCTGCGACGTCGCTCGACATGATCAAGGCGCTGCCGAAGGCCGGCGCCGACATCATCGAGATCGGCATGCCGTTTACCGATCCAATGGCAGACGGGCCGTCGATCCAGGCGGCGGGCCTGCGCGCGCTGAAGGCTGGCATGACCCTGAAGAAGACGCTGGAGATGGTCCGCGGCTTCCGCAAGGACGACGAGACCACCCCGCTGGTGTTGATGGGGTATTACAATCCGATCTACATCTACGGTGTCGACAAATTCCTCACTGACGCGAAAACCGCCGGCGTCGACGGTCTGATCATCGTCGACCTGCCGCCGGAAGAGGACACCGAGCTTTGCATTCCGGCGATGAAGGCGGGGCTTAACTTCATCCGGCTTGCGACGCCGACCACCGACGACAAGCGCCTGCCCGCGGTGCTCGCGAACACGTCGGGCTTCGTCTATTACGTCTCGATCACCGGCATCACCGGCAGCGCCAGCGCCGATTCCACGGCGGTCGGCGAGGCCGTCGCCCGCATCAAGCGGCATACCAAACTGCCTGTCTGTGTCGGCTTCGGCATCCGCACGCCGGACGCGGCGCGGGCGATTGCGGAGAATGCCAATGGGGCCGTGGTCGGCACCGCGCTGGTCGATGCGCTCCGCGCCAGCCTCGATACCGAGGGCGCGCGACCCCCAAGACCGTTGGCGCCGTCGCCGATCTGGTGTCCGCCTTGGCGCAGGGCGTCCGGGGAGCGAAACAGGCTGCGGAATAAGCCACAATTGAGTGGAATAGGCGTCAAACCCGGCTTGTTGGGTTCGGCCTGGGCCGCCATATATTCCAGTTAGTGCGTCCAACCGCATTTCGGAGCGAACCATGAATTGGCTCACCAATGTCGTCCGGCCGAAGATCCGCAACATCCTGCGCCGCGAGACGCCGGAGAATTTGTGGATCAAGTGCCCGGATTCCGGGCAGCTCGTGTTCTACAAGGACGTCGAGGCCAACCAGTTCGTCATTCCCGGCTCGAATTACCACATGCGTATGGGCGCGGTGGCGCGGCTGAAATCGATCTTCGACAACGAAACCTGGTACGATATCGCGTTGCCGGAAGTGACGCCCGATCCGCTGAAGTTTCGTGACGAGCGCAAGTATGTCGATCGCATCAAGGACGCGCGCGCCAAGACCGGGCTGAACGACGCCATCAAGGTCGGCTACGGCAAGTTGGAGGGCGCCGGCGTCGTCGTCGCGGTGCAGGATTTCGATTTCATGGGCGGTTCGCTCGGCATGGCCGCGGGTGAGGCGATCGTGCGCGGGCTCGAGCTTGCGGTGGAGAAGAAGTCGCCGTTCATCATGTTCGCGGCCTCGGGCGGCGCGCGGATGCAGGAGGGCATCCTGTCGCTGATGCAGATGCCGCGCACCACCGTCGGCGTGCAGATGCTGCGGGAAGCCAAGCTGCCTTACATCGTGGTGCTGACCAATCCAACCACCGGCGGCGTCACCGCGTCCTACGCCATGCTGGGCGACGTGCAGATCGCCGAGCCCGGCGCTCTGATCGGCTTCGCCGGCGCGCGGGTGATCGAGCAGACCATCCGCGAGAAACTGCCGGAAGGATTCCAGCGCGCCGAATACCTGCTCGACCATGGCATGATCGACATGGTCGTGCATCGCCACGACATGCGTGCCACGCTGGCGCGGATCTGCCGGCTCTTGACCAAATCCCCGGCGCTTGATGTCGCTTCAAGGCCTTTGCCGCAGGTCACGGACCCGGCCCAGATCGTCTCGGCGCCGGAAGCCGTGCCGGCTGCGCCCCACGCGTGAACCTGCCTGCCGCCAAACCCCAGCCGCTCGGTGAACTAATCGCGCGGCTGTCTGCCTTGCATCCGAAGCGCATCGATCTCAGCCTCGACCGCATGCACCGCCTGCTGGCGCGCCTCGATCATCCGGAAGCCCTGTTAGCGCCGGTGATTCATGTCGCCGGCACCAATGGCAAGGGATCCACGATCGCCTATCTGCGCGCGATCCTCGAGGCCGCAGGCCTGCGCGTGCACGTCTACACCTCGCCCTATCTGGTGCGGATCAACGAATGCTTCCGCATCGGCGAGGAGGGCGGCGGCCGGTTGGTAAGCGATGCCGAGTTGCGCCGGGTGCTGGAGCACTGCGAACAGGTCAATGCGGGCGAGCCGATCACGATTTTCGAGATGGAGACCGCGGCGGCGTTTTGCCTGTTCGCGGAGCATGAGGCCGATGTCGTGCTGCTGGAGACCGGACTTGGCGGACGGCTTGATGCCACCAATGTCGTCGACCGGCCGATCGCTGTTGTTATTGCACCTGTCAGCATGGACCATACCGAGTTTCTCGGTAATTCGCTGACCGCGATTGCCGGCGAAAAGGCCGCCATCATCAAGCGCGGTACTCCGGTGATTTGCGCCGAGCAGGCGCCGGAGGCGATGTCGGTGGTCGAGGCGCAGGCCAAGCGCATGCGTGCGCCGCTGCATGCGGCGGGACAGCAATGGCATGTCGGCGTCGAGCGCGGACGGCTGGTCTATCAGGACGAGCGCGGCCTGATGGATCTCGTGGCGCCAAAGCTGTTCGGGCGGCATCAATTCGACAATGCCGGCCTTGCCATCGCAACGCTGCGGGCGATCGAGACGTTCAAAATCGGAATGCCGGCGTTCGAGGCCGGTATCGTTGGTGCCGAATGGCCGGCGCGGATGCAGCGGCTGGTCGCGGGCGCGCTGGCCGATCAGGGGCCGAAGGCGTGCGAGATCTGGCTCGACGGCGCGCACAATGCGGAAGGCGGACGCGTCACTGCCGCGGCGCTCGGCGATCTCGAAGAGCGGGTGTCGCGCCCGCTGGTGGTGATCGCGGGCATGATGGCGAACAAGGACGCAGGCGCGTTCCTCGCCAATTTCGCCGGCCTGACGCGGCACATCGTTTCGGTGGCGATTCCCGGCCGCGACAACGCGATGCCGCCGGACCGGCTGGCGGATGCGGCGCGCGCGCTCGGCATGCGCGTGGAAAATGCTGCAAGCGTCGAAGCCGCGCTACATGCGCTGTCACGGCTGGCTTATGAAGTGCCGCCGCGCATCCTGATCACCGGCTCGCTCTATCTCGCCGGCCATGTGCTTGAGATCAACGGCACGCCGCCGGGATAGTGTGCGAAGGAAATCGTCCGAAGAAAATTAAATGGCCGCTGAAATTGCTTCCAGCGGCCGCCCGGGAAGAAATATCGATTGCTTATGAATTCGCCAGCCCCGGTGATTTCAAAGTCTAGCCAAGGCGCGTCGACGCTGCGAGTCGGAACCTCGGTTCCGCCGTAGAACCAAAGGAGAATGTTGCAAGCCGGCTTCACCCAAATGAGGTAAATGGCTTAGCCTCGTTCTTGCAAGGTCGTACGACGACACCCGTCGAAAGCTGGAAATTCGCATGCGCTTTGCCGCCATTGCCGATGTGCATGGAAACTATCTCGCGCTGGAAGCCGTGCTGGCCGACATTCGCGCACAGGGCATCGGCGACATCGTCAATCTCGGCGACATGGCGAGCGGGCCGCTCGACGCGCGCCGAACCATGGACGCACTGATGGCGCTCGATGCCGTTCACGTGCTCGGCAATCATGATCGTTACCTGATCGATCGGCCGACGGAGAAGATGGGTTCATGGGACCGGCCGGCCCATGCGCAGCTCGAAAAGCACCATCTCGACTGGCTGCGCGCGGTGCCAAAGACGGCCGTGTTTCGCGATCAGGTCTTTCTCTGCCACGCGACGCCTGACCATGACGAGGTCTACTGGCTGGAGACGGTTTTGCCCGACGGCACCGTGCGGGTGTCATCGTGGGAGGCGATCGAGGAGCGCGCACAGGGCATCACGCAGTCCTTGATCCTCTGCGCGCACACCCATCTCGCCCGCGCGGTCAGGCTTCGCGATGGCCGATTGATCGTCAATCCCGGCAGCGTCGGCTCGCCCGGCTATCGCGATTCTCATCCGTTTCCGCATGTCATCGAAGCCGGCACGCCGGACGCGCGCTACGCGATTCTCGAAATGGCCGACGGCGTGTGGCGGGTGACGTTCCGCCATGTGCCGTATGATCACGACGCGATGGCGGCGCTGGCGCGGCAGAACGGGCAGCCTGAGCTGGCGTCCGCGTTGGCGATGGGCCGGATCACCTGAACAAAACGGCCGGCTATTCGCCGGCCGTGTCGGGAATAATTATCTGGACGTGCCGATCAGACCGCAGCGGTGATCCACTGCTGCAACTTTGCCTTCGGCGCGGCGCCGACCTGGCGGGAGGCCATTTCGCCGCCCTTGAAGATCATCAGGGTCGGGATCGACATCACGCCGTATTTCGAGGCCGTCTTCGGGCTCTCGTCGACGTTCAGCTTCACGATCTTGACCTTGTCGCCCATGGCGCCGGAAATCTCGTCGAGCGCAGGCGCAATCATGCGGCATGGGCCGCACCATTCGGCCCAGAAATCGACGACCACCGGCCCAGTCGCCTTGAGCACTTCGGCTTCGAAATCGGCGTCAGAAACCTTGCCAACGGCCATGGGAATTACCTCTTAGGTTAGAAATTAAGGGGCGCGGTCAAGAATCGCGCCCCTGACATGATGTGGCAAACCTATGAACGCGACCCTGCCGGGTCAAGCACATGTCACGCCGAGATGATGGTTGCCAGCTCAGCCTCCAGCGCAGGGGCCGAAATCTCCATTAGTTCAGCGGTTTCGGTCCAAAGCAGCGCCGCTCGAACCGGGAGCTGGGGATAAAGCCTGGCCAGCACTGCCCGGTACAGCGCGAGCTGGCGGAGATAGCCCTTCGGCGCCTCGTCGGGCCGGCTCGGCGGAGCATGGTTGGTCTTGAAATCGACGATCAGGACCTCGCTGTCGGTGACCACGAGGCGGTCGATCTGCCCGGATACCAGCGCCCGCCGTCCGCCCGGCCGGTCCAGCCGTCCGACGATCGAGACTTCGGCCCGGCTCCCGGGGCGAATACCGGCGCGAAGCGCGCATCTGCGATCAGGGCCAGCGTGCTTTCGGCCAGCGCCTGCCGTTCCTCGTCAGTCCAGCCATCGGCATTGCGTGCCAGATAGGCCAGCGCGGCCTCGCGGCGGCGCGGGGCGGCGATATCGGGCAGCGATTGCAGCAGCCGGTGCACCAGCGTGCCGCGCTGCAGGGCGCGGGCGCGCTGTGTCATCGATCTCGGCCGTCCGTACCGGATGACGCTCGCTGTCTGCGGGGTCTGGAGGGCCGCAACAGGCTTTCCGGGGACACCTCAGGCTGCGCCGGGGTCAGCAGCCAGTTGGGCAGCACCGTCGGCGCTGGTGCCGTCGGCGGCGCAGCAGCGGGGCGGCCGACGGCGCGGCCTCCTCGGGGCGCGTATAGCGCTTCACCCGGCCTATGGCCGTCTCGATCTCCTGAAGCTGCAAGGTCGAACCGGCGAGGCCCCTGGTGATCAGATCGTACCAGGACAGCGGCCGGACACTCTTCATGTTGCCGGGCAGGCAGCCGCCGACGATCAGGCGGTCCGCGGCACGCGTCATCGCGACATAGAGCAGGCGGCGGTATTCATCCTCGGTATCCCCGATCATCGCGGCGCGGGCGGTGGCGACAGCCGGAGGGTCCTCCGCCTTGCGGCCGGCCCAGACCACCACGCCTGGCGCATGCGGACCGGCATTGCCCTGCGACAGGTTGATGAGTTTCAGCCGCTGCGTGTCCGAGGGCGACGTCGTGGTGTCCACCAGGAATACGACCGAAGCTTCCAGCCCCTTGGCGCCATGCACCGTCATGACGCGGACCTCGTCGCGCGAAATCTCCAGGTCGCGCTTCACCTCGAGATCGGCCGTACGCAGCCACGCCATAAAACCCTGCAACGAAGCGGGCGCCTTGCGTTCATAGTTCAGCGCCAGCTCCAGGAATTCGTCGAGCGCGTCGTTGGCCTCGTGTCCGAGCCGCCGCAGGATTCGCGCGCGGCCGCCGTCGCCGCCGAGCAGCCAGGCATAGAACGCAAACGGCGTCTCGCTGGCAAAACGGCGCTCGCACTGCTCGAGCCGCCACAGCGCATCCCGCAGCCGGCCGTCGGTTGGGGCACGCGCAGCCAGCGCCGCGCGCAACGATCCCTTGCGCTGCCAGGCAATCTTGAACAGGTCGTCATCGGAGAGCCCGAACAGCGGGCTCTTCAGCGCCACCGCGAGCGCCAGATCGTCCTGCGGCAGCAACAGCGCGTCAGCGAGATTCATCAGGTCGATGATCGCGATGTGCTCGGTCAGCTTGAGGCGGTCGGCGCCGGCGACCGGAATCCCGGCGTGCTTCAGCGCCTGGATCACGGCATCGAACGCGTTGCCGCGCCGCCGTACCAGCACCAGCATGTCGCCATAGCGGAGCGGCCGGCGATCATTCTTGCTGCCGGTCATCATACCGCTGCCGACCAGGGTCTTGATCTCGGCCTGAATGCGCCGGGCAAGCTTCACTTCGGGGCTGGTCGCGGCGACACCGTCGAACGGCGCGCGCCAGCCTTCGATGTCCTGCCGGTCGTCGGCTTCAGCGAGTTCCCAGAGGTCGATCTGGCTGGGCCCTGCGTCGGCCAGCGCGTGATGGATCGGATTGCCGATATCGACCGCATGAATGCTGCGAAAGATATCCTGCTCGCGAAACACCTGATCGACCGCATGCAGGATCGCCGGTCCCGACCGGAACGAATAGGTAAAGGACACCGGATCGAACTTCAGTCCGGCGCCCTCGAACTTCCTTTGTAATGCCCGGCGGCGCAGGTCGAATTCGCGCGGGGCCGCGCCCTGAAACGAAAAGATCGACTGCTTCTCGTCGCCGACCGCGAACACCGTGCGCAGCACGCCATCGCGCGCGCCTGCGCCCGAGGTGAATTCGGAAATGATGTGCGCGACGATGTCCCATTGCCGCGGGCTGGTGTCCTGCGCCTCGTCGATCAGCACATGGTCGACGCCGCGGTCGAGCTTGTAATGCACCCAGCCCGAGGAGACGCGGTCGAGCATCTCCAGCGTCTTGTCGATCAGATCGTCATAGTCGAGCAAGCCGCGCTCTTGCTTCTCGCGGCGGTAATTGGCCGCCGCTGCGGTCGCGATATGAAGCAGCGCCTCGGTGCGGTCGCGCGCCACCACCGCGCGACGGCGTTCGATCAGGGAAGGATGCGGCGAACTTCGGATTCAATCAGCCGGCCAATCGCCGGATTGTTGTCGCAGAACTTCTTCGTCACTACCGATTTGCGGGGTGCGATCGGCTTCGGTGAGGAATACGCCGAGATACTCGTCGACCTGCGCAGCGCCGGTGAACACCAGCGCACCGCGCAGCCGCGCCGCCTGGTCCTGATCGGTCTTGCTTCCGGTGTCCAGAAGCAGGGCGATGTCCTGCCATCGCGATCGCGGCAGGTTGGGTCCGTCGACGATGTCACGCTCGACATCCTCGATCCGATCGTCGGGGTTCACGCCGAGTGCAGCCGAAATTTGCAGCGCGGCGGCCTGTGCGCTGCCGGCGGCATCCGTCCAGGCCATGAAATGATCGCGGCTGAGGCAGGCCTCGCGCACCACGTCCTTGAAGGTGACGTCGGCAGCGCTCGCCATCGCCGTCATCAGCGCGCGCCCGGTGGCGCTGTCGGGATTGCGCGACGCTTCGAGGAAAACGGCGAGATTGGCGCGCTCCATCATCTCGTTCTGGTCGCGGTCGTCGAGCACGGCGAACCGCGCCGGGACATTGGCCTCGAATGGAAACTGCTGCAGCAGCCGGGTGCACAGCGCGTGGATGGTCTGTACCTTCAGCCCGCCCGGCGTCTCCAGCGCGCAGGCAAACAGTTTGCGCGCCGATTTCCGCAAGCGCGGGCTTGGATTGGGAATGCCGGCCTCGCGGATCGCCGCGTCCAGCGCGTCGTCATCGAGCGTCACCCAATGGCCGAGGGTGGTGAACACCCGCTCCGCCATGTTGGCGGCGGCGGCCTTGGTGAAGGTGATGCAGAGGATTTTTTCCGGCGCCACGTCGTCGAGCAGCAGCCGGATCACGCGCTGCACCAGCACATGCGTCTTGCCCGATCCGGCATTGGCCGAGACGAACGAGGACGCCGTCGGATCGGAGGCGCGCGCCTGCGTGTCCCGCACATTGGGAGGAATGATGCGGGCAGCCTTCACCATTCCTCGATCCCCAGTCCGCCGGCCGCCGACCATTCCTTGATGCGGGCGAGATCGTCATAGGCGCCGTAGCGGTTCGACCACATCGACAGGTTCAGCGAAGTGTAGGCCGTCTCTTCGTTCTCGAACTTGCGGATCAGTGCTTCAAGCTGCTCGCGGGCGTAGTCGGCCGCCTCGTCCGGCCGCTGCGGCGTGTCGTTGTTCCTGATCTTCAGCTCCAGCGAGCGCTGCTCGCCGGGCGGATTGTTGCCGCTGAGCCTGACATAGACGAGCTCGCCGACGGATGAACCTGCGTGGATATTCTCAAAGCCGCCCTCGCGCAGGATCGCGGCTTCCAGCGTCAATTGCGGCGACAGGCCCATGCGAACCTGCTTGCCGGTCGGCGGCTGGCCGGTCTTGTAATCGAGGATCGCAAAGCTGCCATCACCGCGCTGCTCGATCCGGTCGGCGCGCGCCGACAGCGTGAAGATGCGTTCATTGTCGAGCGGAATCTTGATCTCGCCCCTGATCTCGGCAGCAATTTTTTCGATATCGTCGCGCCGCGCCAGCTCCCAATCGGCAAACCATGCGGCGATGCGCTGAAACCGCGGCCACCACAGCGCCCGCGCCTCGGGACGCTCCATCAGCGGTGCGAAGTATTTTTCACCGATGCCGCGCAGCACCAATGCGGGCTGTGGCGGAAGGGCGTCGGCGAATTTTTGCGTGAACTCGCCGAGCGCATCGTGGATCGCCGAGCCGCGGTCGGCCGCCGACAGCGGCATGTCGACGGGATCGAGCGGATCGAGCCGCAGGATGTATTTCGCGTAGATCGTATAGGGATCGCGCAACCAGTCCTCGATCGCCGTGACCGATAGTTTCAGCGGCCGCGTCGCGAGGGCGGCTTCGGCGCGGGCTGCGCGATCGGCTCCACCGCGTCCGGCTGGTCCAGCTCGGCGGCGAAGCGGACGTAGTTTTCGCCGGCGCTCGTGGCCGCGTCCCAGCGCGCTTCGCCGGCTACCGCTTCCAACCGATGCAGAAAGCGCGAGGCGACAGCGGGCGCGCCGCCGACTTTCGCCGAATGGGTCAGGATCACATCGTCCGTTCCCATCAATTGCGCGAAGTCATGCGCGGAAAGGCCGATGCGCCGCTCCGGCAGATCGAGGCCGAGCTCATGGCGCATCGGCCGGCTCAGCCACGGATCGACCCGCGGCGCCGGCGGCCACACGCCTTCGACCAGCCCGCCGAGAATGACGCGATCGGATCTCGGTCAGCCGCGCTTCGAGTTGGCCGTAGATGTGCAGTTGCGCGTTGGCCTGCTCCGGCCGCCGTACCATGCGATCGGCATAGGCGGTCTGGAACACATCAGGGTAATCGCCGAGCTGGACCATCAGGCCGCTCGGCTTTTGCTCGGCGAGCAGGTCGTCGAACGCCGCTGACAATGCAGCGCCTTGCGCTTCCTCGAAAACGACGGCAACGCCGTTTTGATCCGAAGACAGCGCGATCAGCGTTTCGCGATGGCGTTGCGCCAGTTCGGCGAAATCGAACGGTTTTGACGAGCCGATGATTTCCAATGGCGACAGCGCCTTCTGCAGCGCTGCGATCAGCGCCTGCGCGTGGTCGAGTTCGTGGTCCTTCAGTTTTGCGCGCGGCTCGGAGGCGTGAAGCGAGGAGGTCTCATGGCTCCTGAGCTTCCCGAGCTCGACGCGGAAACGATCGAAGTCGCGTGCCAATCCGGCCGTTCCTGCCTGCGGCCGGGTGCCGCGCAATAGCGCCAGTTCGAGGATCTCGATGGCGTGCTTGAACGCGCCGGATGCGCCGCCGAGCCGAAACAGCGGATGCTTCAGCAATGCGAGCAAGGTCGGCGGCTCCAGCCCTTGGCTGCGGCTTCCGCGGCGAGGCGGGCAAAAATGCCGCTTGGCGTATCCATCAGCGCGTCGCCGCCGGAATCGTCGAATTCGAGATTCCAGCGTGTCAGCGCCGCCATCACCCGCCGCGCCAGCGCGCGATCCGGCGTTACCAGCGCCGCCGATTTGTTCAGGTGCCGCGCCTCGCGCATCGCCACCGCGATCGCCAGCGCCTCCATCTCCGAATTGGGCGCCTCGACAACGGCAAGCTTCGTCATGCCGCCTGCGATCCTTAGCGAGACTTCCGGCTGGGCCAGACGGTCGTGCCATTGCTCGGTCGCGCTCGACGGCCGCATCGTCTCGGACACCAGCACGTCGCGGCCGTGCGGTGCAGGCGTCCCCAGAATTTCGACATCGCCACGTCTGATACCGAAGCGATCCAGCAGCCCGTGCATTGCGAATTGCGGATGGTTCGAGGAGGGCTGCGTGGTGAATTTGCCCTGCGCGTCCCTGACGCCGCCGATGGTTTGCCAGGCTTCCTCGTCGAGATCGGTGTCGAGTCCCGGCAGCACCACCGCGCCCAGCTTCAGGCCGGCCACGGCGTTAAGGAATTTCGCGGTCGCCGGCATCGAACCGGTTGAACCGGCTGCAACCACCGGCCCCTCATGATGCGCGGTCAGGCGCGCGGCTTCCGCCTCGATCAGGCGGTCGCGCCGTTCCGCGGGTTCGATCCGGCCGATTTCCTTCAGATGCTCCGGCCATGCCTTGCGCGCGATGCGCAGGAATTCGAGCGAGTGCTGCCAGTATTTGTCGAACTGGTCGGGCACCAGTTTGTCGAGCGCTTCCCAGGCGACGCCGCGCGTCACCATGTCGTCCATCAGTCGCGCCAGATCGCCGGCCAGCGCCAATGTCGAGGCCGGGCCACCGACCACGAGCGGCGCCGAAACCGGGCTTTTCGCCCATGCCGCGACCAGATGCGCCAGCGTCAGGCGGCGCTCCAGTTCGCCGAGCCTCGGCGGGATGTCGAGCGGCGCGACGCCGCTGAATTGTTCGGAACCTTCCGAAAACGCCAGCTCGTCCTCGTCGATGTCGCCAAGCGCGACGATGCGCGGCAGGATCGCGGCGTCCGTCTTCAGCTCATCGAGAAAGATTTCCGCGCCAGCCGGCCGGCGCGCCGGGTCGGCAGATAGAGCGTCGCCGTTGCGAGATTGAGAGGATCCCGGCGCGCCTCGAATCCTCGACCAGCCGGCCGTCGACGAGCGCCGCGATAACGGTGCGCAGGAAGGGCACGGAGACGGGAACGCTGAAAACGCGCATAGGCTTCCTGATTCGAGGTCAGGCGCAATATAGGGAGGTAATAAGGGAAGGTCATGAGCGAGAGCGAGGATGCCCACCGCTCCGTCATCCCGGCTAGCTGCGTAGGCTGCGCAAACCGTCGTCCATGAAACGGTGCGCCTGCGCGAGGCGTTGATCGGCCGGCGTTGCGAAGTCCTGTGCAGCACGCGCATCGAATATGCTTCGCTTGGCGGCTACTCCCATCTCGCCATCACAAAACAAAATGCCCGGTCTGGACCGGGCATTTTTTCGTCAAGTGGTTGCCGCGCTCAATACAGCGGGAAGCGCTGCGGATAGCCGCCCATGTCCGACGGCGGGTTGAGCGGCTGGCGGTCGATCGGCCGGTTGAGGTTTTCGCGCGCGAACGTCGGATAGCCGATCTCCGGCGGGAACGCGTAGTCCTGGAATTTGCGGTCGCCCGGCAGCACTTCCGTGCCGGCATCGAGCCAGGAGCGCGTGGTGACGTAGACGCGGGTGCGCGGACCCTGTTGGTAGGAGCGGTTGGGACCGTTCGTCCCGTAATAGGGGCGGCCGTCCCGGTCGTATTGCTGCCTGGACTGGGCGGTGGCGGAGGTTGCGCCAATCGCGACGAGGGCAACCGCAGCAAGCAACATCGCGAGCTTGCTCGCAGCGGGGAATTTTCGGGTCATTGCATCCTCGTCATTGTCCGCCCTTGCGGGGGCTGGCCGATCGCCAAATCTGATTACGCGCATTGTAGCCGCGGCTGACCTGTCGTCGCTAGGTCAATTGCGCCACACCGTGCTGCAATAATGCCGTGCGAAGCGAAAAAGTTTCATGAAAACAAGTGTCTTGGCCGGTTGTTGCCACAATTACGCAGGCCAGCGAAAGCTAGCCCGGTAAAACCGGCGTCACAACGCGCCGCGCAGGTGCGGGTTATCGGCGCCCGTCACCCAATCCGCTGACAAGACCGGCGCAACCGATGTCGCGCAATCGCTGCGCCTGAGTTCGGCATGGGCGAACAATTCCGTCAGTTTTGTATCGTTTCCGGCCGTCATCAGGATCAGCCGGTTCAGCATGCAGCCGATCGCCGTGCGGCGGGCCGGCAAATCCTCGCCCAGGCATGACCAGCCGGAGAGACGGAATTTCGGCTCGTCGACGTGCTTGAAAAATCGGAGGCAGGCGCGGGCGGCCTCCGTGCCGCCGACCCTGCGAAACAGGGTCACAGCGCCGAACTTGCTGTCGATGATTCCCGCCGCCTCCAGCTCGCGCGGGCCTGCCGGGTCCATCCTTGCGGCAAGGTAGCCGGCCGCCGAGCCGACCTGATCGATTTCTTCACTCGGACGATAGATTTCGAGTTCGGCGACCGGCGTGCCGCCGATGCCGCTCCAGCGGAACACGTCCTTGCGGCCGCCCTCCGGATGCCGAAAAACCTCGTAAGTCTCTGTCTTGCTAGGGAAAATTAGCTGGCTTACCGCGAATGCAGGCGCGATGCGTCCGGCCTGGCTCCAGATTTTGGGCGACGTCTCCATCGCCGTAACATCGGGTAAATGCTCCCATAGCGCGATACCGCAAACGGCCATCAGCGCCAGCGTCATCAGATAGGCGCAGAGCCGTGCCAGCGTGCCGCAGACCTCGTCCACGAAGCATGCCAGCGCCGGTCGGATGCTCAGCGTATAGTAGGAATTGGCCGAACCGGCCGGAAACGAATGCATCAAACGCCCAAACACAGCCGTCAAACGTTGTCATATCGACGTTTCTCGCATAGAAGCGCTGCCTTCTCCTTTCCGCTTGACGCGGCGGGGCGGCATTTTTCCTCGGAGAGTGAACGATGGGTTACAAAGTCGCTGTCGTCGGTGCGACCGGCAATGTCGGGCGCGAAATGCTCAATATTCTCGACGAGCGCAAATTCCCCGCCGACGAGGTCGTGGTGCTGGCCTCGCGCCGCAGCGTCGGTGTCGAAGTGTCCTATGGCGATCGCACCCTGAAGGTCAAAGCGCTCGAGCACTACGACTTCTCCGACGTCGACATTTGCCTGATGTCGGCGGGCGGTTCGGTGTCGAAGGAATGGTCGCCGAAGATCGGCGCCGCCGGCGCGGTCGTGATCGACAATTCGTCGGCCTGGCGCATGGACCCGGACGTGCCGCTGATCGTGCCGGAAGTGAACGCGGACGCGGTTGGTGGTTTCGCGAAGAAGAACATCATCGCCAATCCGAACTGCTCGACCGCGCAGCTCGTGGTGGCGCTGAAGCCGCTGCATGACAAGGCGACCATCAAGCGCGTCGTGGTCGCGACCTATCAATCGGTCTCGGGCGCCGGCAAGGATGCGATGGACGAACTGTTTTCGCAGACCAAGGCGGTCTACACCAACAGCGAACTCATCAACAAAAATTCCCCAAGCGTATCGCCTTCAACGTCATCCCCGAGATCGACGTGTTCATGGAGGACGGCTACACCAAGGAAGAGTGGAAGATGATGATGGAGACCAAGAAAATTCTTGATCCCAAAATCAGGCTGACCGCAACCTGCGTGCGCGTGCCGGTATTCGTCGGCCATTCCGAAGCCGTCAACATCGAATTCGAAAATCCGATCACCGCCGATGAAGCGCGCAACATCCTGCGCAATGCGCCGGGGTGTCTGGTCATCGACAAGCACGAGCCCGGCGGCTACGTCACGCCCTACGAGGCAGCCGGCGAAGACGCCACCTATATCAGCCGCATCCGCGAGGACAACACCGTCGAGAACGGCCTGTCGCTGTGGTGCGTGTCGGACAATCTGCGCAAGGGCGCCGCGCTGAATGCGATCCAGATCGCCGAATGCCTGATCAACCGCAAGCTGATCAGCGCAAAGAAGAAGGCGGCGTAAGCTTCGCGAGTGGGGAGTTCGTAGGTGGGCAAAGGCGCGTCGCGCCGTGCCCACCATTTAGCTTCGGGATAGAAGACGGATGGTGGGCACGCTTCGCTTTGCCCACCCTACGGGACCGGTCTATGCCGCGTCCCCGACGCTGCGAAATTCCTTCGCTTCCGGGTCGAGCACGAACAGCGAGCCCTCGGCGACGCCGAAATAGGCGCCGTGCAATTCTATCTCGCCGCGCTCGACGCGGCTGCGCACGAACGGAAACGTCATCAGGTTTTCGAGGCTGCGGAATACCGCGGCCTTCTCGATCCGCGTGGTGAAATCCTGCCGGGTCTCGTGCTCGCGCTGGGCGACCTTTTCGCCCGGCTTGATGAACATCGCCATCCAGCGGCCGATGAAGTCGCCCGGCGACAGCGGATCGATGTCGTCGATGAAGGCGCGGATGCCGCCGCATTGCGCATGGCCGAGCACCACGATGTGTTTGATGTGCAGCACCTGCACCGCATATTCCAGCGCCGCCGACACGCCATGGGCGCCGCCGTCCGGCTGGAAAACCGGCACCAGATTGGCGACGTTGCGCACCACGAAGAGTTCGCCGGGGCCGGCGTCGAAAATCACTTCCGGCGAGACGCGCGAATCGCAGCAGCCGATCACCATCACGGCCGGCGACTGGCCGCGTTCGGACAGTTCCGGTAGCGCGTCTGCTCGGTCGGCAGCCGCTGCGAGGTAAAGGCCCGGTAGCCGTCGAGCAGATGTTGCGGGAATGGAGCCATGGTGTCCTGTCCGTATCGGGCATGGCTAAACCATAAGCCGATGACGGGAACAAGGCTTTCGGACCCCGGTTTGAAATGTTAGGGCGTTGGGTTCAAGCCTCCAGAGGAACCAGCCCATGATCCGACCGCGCCGCAGCCTGTTGTTCATGCCGGGATCGAACGCGCGGGCGCTGGAAAAGGCGCGCAACCTGCCCACCGACGGCATCATTCTCGACCTTGAGGATCTCGGTGGCGCCGGACGCCAAGGCGATGGCGCGCGACCAGATCGCCAAGTCGATCGCGGCCGGCGGTTTCGGCAAGCGCGAGGTGCTGATCCGGGTCAACAGCCTCGATACGCCCTGGTGGGTCGACGACGTCACCATGGCCGGCAAGGCCAGGCCCGACGGCATTCTGGTTCCCAAGATTTCCACCGTGGCCGATCTCAACGCCATCGCGAACCGCTTGAGCGACATCAACGCCGACATGTCGATCCGGGTCTGGGCCATGATCGAGACCGCGCGCGCGGTGCTCGACGCGGACAAACTGGCGGCGGCATCGAGGGATTCCGAAACCCGGCTCGCGGGATTCGTGTTCGGACCCAATGATATCTCGCGGGAGACGCGGATCCGCATGCAGCCGGGCCGCGCGGCGATGATCCCGATGATCACGCACTGCATCCTGGCGACGCGCGCGCACGGGCTCGAAATTCTCGACGGGCCCTACAGCGACATCAGCAATATCGACGGCTTTGCGACCGAATGCGCGCAGGGCCGAGATCTCGGCTTCGACGGCAAGACGCTGATCCATCCGAGCCATATCGAGGCCTGCAACGCGATCTTCACGCCGCCGGCCGAGGAGGTCGAGCAGGCGCGCAAGATTATCGCAGCATTCGAAATGCCGGAAAACGCCTCACGCGGCGCCATCCAGCTCGATGGGCGGATGGTGGAGCGGCTGCACGCCGACATGGCGCGGCGGACGATTGCGATTGCAGATGCGATCGCGGCGATGGGACACTGAAAATCTTTCCTTCTCCCACAAGGGGAGCAGGAAGCACACTCCGTTATGAATTGATCCGCTGCCCCAGACTGTCGATCGTGTCGGCATTGCCGCAATATTTCTGATAATGCGCAGCTGCGGTGCCGGCGGCGAGATCGCGGTCGCACTGGCGCTTGTGGCTGCACAGCGAGCAGACACGTTCCATGTCGCGCAGCACCAGGGCTCGCTCCGCGCTAGATCTTCCTGGTCGACGCCGAGCGCGGCCAGCATCTTCGGCAACTCGTCGGCGGCGTGCGGCCCCTGGCGGACCAGCACCTCCAGGTCGGCGGGAGACATCCGCAATTCGCTGGCGATCCGGCCGAAATTGGCGGCGTCCATCTCGCGCATTTCCTTCAACTCGCGCCGGTGCTTCAGCCATTCGCCGAAGGTGTCGACCACGAGGCTGACGACGGGATAGGGCTTTTCCTGACCGGTCATGGCACGGCTCCCTTGGGTCGCTGCAATGGCCCAAGGTGAGCGTGGATCGTGCGCGTGTCGTTGCGCTGGATCAAATTGGGGGCGCGAGGGCGATGATCTTACCCTCCAGGGGAGGGTAAGCTATCGCGAGCCGAACTTCTCCGCCGCCCAGGCATAAAGGCTGCCGGGAATCGGCTTTTCGCCGCCGCGGCCCTTTGGCGAGATGTGCAGGCCGATGATTTCGGGGTCGGCGAGTAGGCCTGAAAAATCCGTCGGTTCGAAAAACAGTTTCGGCTCGGCATGGACAGCGTAGAAGGATTGCTTCGACAGTGCGTGCTGCAATTCATCCGAGCGGCGCGCGAGCGCGGTCAGCGCGGCCGGGCCGTAGATTGCGACGCGGATGTCGGAGAGACGGCTCGATCGGCGTCGAAACTGGCGCAGCATGAAGGTGAGGCGATGACGCAGCGCCAGCCAGTCCGGCGTCAGATCCTCCTGCTCCATCAGCTCCTCAAACGCCAGCACGATTGGATCATTCGCAGGCAGGTACAAAACCGAGTTGCCGAGCTGGCGCCGGCGCTCCCACGCGAAGTAAGGCTTTGCCGGATCGATCTCGATCGGCTTCAGCAACAGCACGTCGGCGTCGAGCCACAATCCGGCGCGCTCGGTCATCAGCCGCATGCGGAAAAATCGCTGAATTGCAAAATGGTCCAGTCGCGCCAGCTTCCGTCCGGCTCGGCGGACGCAGCCGTTCGGAAAAGGAATGCGGCAGGATCGCTTCCGCCTCGGCGTTACCGACGCCATCGGGCAGGCCGGGAAGCGGATCGAAACTATAGACGGTGACCTTGTGGCCGGCGGCGACCTGCGACCGCAGGCAGGTCAGCCGCAGCCCGTCGAGCGGGCCGTGCCAGAAAGTGACGACGTCAGGCTGCATCCGCGTCGCCTCCGCTTAACGAAAAGCCCCGATGGGATCGGGGCTCTCGTAACACGATCAGGTAAGGCGATCACGCCCAGGCGCGCTCTTCTTCAGCTTCGCCTCGTAATCGTCGATCGACGATTTCTTTTCCATGGTCAGGCCGATGTCGTCGAGGCCGTTCATCAGGCAATGCTTGCGGAACGGATCGATCTCGAACTTCACCTTGCCGCCGTCGGGGCCGCGGATCTCCTGGTTGGCGAGATCGATGGTCAGCGTGGCGTTGGCGCCGCGCTCGGCGTCGTCGAACAGCTTGTCGAGGTCGTCCTGGGTGACGCGGATCGGCAGGATGCCGTTCTTGAAGCAGTTATTGTAGAAGATGTCGCCGAACGAGGTCGAGATCACGCAGCGGATGCCGAAATCCAGCAGCGCCCACGGCGCATGCTCGCGGCTGGAACCGCAACCGAAATTGTCGCCGGCGACGAGCACCTTGGCGTTGCGATAGGCCGGCTGGTTGAGCACGAAGTCCGGGTTCTCGCTGCCGTCATCCTTGTAGCGCTGCTCCGAGAACAGGCCCTTGCCGAGGCCGGTGCGCTTGATGGTCTTCAAATACTGTTTCGGGATGATCATGTCGGTGTCGACATTGATGATCTTCAGGGGCGCCGCGACGCCTTCCAAGGTGGTGAACTTTTCCATCGATCGCACTTCCCGGTTGAAGGGGGATAGGGCCACTGATTTATCGCGAATATGGCCCAGGCAAAAGGCCAATTTGCACAATCCTACCCTGCACTGGCCTCGATCGCCTCCATATCGGCATCCGACAGCCCGAAATGGTGCCCGATCTCGTGGATCAGGACGTGGCGGACGATATGGCCCAGCGTTTCCTCATGTTCGGCCCAGTAATCGAGGATCGGCCGCCGGTAGAGCCAGATCATGTTGGGCAGGCGGGCGACGTCGTTGTTGCTCTGGTGCGGCAGGCCGATGCCCTGGAACAGGCCGAGCAGGTCGAACTCGGTTTGCGCCTGCATCTCGTCCAGGACCTCATCGGTCGGAAAATCCTCGACGCGGATGATCACGCCCTGGCACAGGGTTCGAAACGTCTTGGCAGGCGCTCGAACACCTCATGCGCCATGGCTTCCATTTCGGCGAGCGAGGGGCTTTTGCTTCGGTCCACATCAGGACGTATTTAGCGTGTGTTGTGCCCGGGTGCATACAGGTTTTGCAGAGTTGACCCCGGCGCGCCAATCGGTGACCGTGCGGGGATATCAGGCGTGGGTGGACTTGAGATGAAGCGGATTGTGACGGTCGCAATTTGGGCTGCTTTTGCCGGGCTCCTGCTCCCCGGTACGATGGCGCAGGCGCAGACGGCATCGCCGGAGCTGCGGGTCGCGGCGGCGCCGAAGCCGGTCGTCGTCACGGATGTATCCGCACAGCGCCGGCGTCCGCTGCGGCGCGTGCCGATCTATCGGCAGGAATGGGCGCCCGACGTCTACCCGCGCTACAACCCCGGCCCCAACGCCGTGCGCGATTGCACCGCGCATTACGTGCAGGAGTACCGGCCAAGCGGCACGGTCATCACCCCGCGCATGAACTGCTGGTGGCGGCCGGGCTAAATCTTCCCGCTTTATTGTTCAACGCATTTCTTGCCGCGAACCGCGCCAACTTTGCGGGGCATGCGCCGCTGAAATCATGATGGCAGTCTGCGCCGATTTTGCGCGCGCGACGAACGACGGCCTTCATTCGTTCATGTCCGTGGCGCAGTCATTCACACCCTATTCAAGTCGCCTACGTCAGTCTGTGAACAACGTCGCGGCGATGCGGCTTACTCGACGAGCCATTCGGCGCAGGCGTGATCCCGGCGACCCAAGGAGACCACATATGCAGGTGACGAAAATTCTAGGGCTTGCGGCCGTTGGCGCATTGCTCGCGCTCACAGCCCCGGCCGAGCGTGCGAATGCGCTATCGCTCAGCAATCCTGGCTCCGCCACGGCGGTTCAGGAAGATACCAAACCAGCGACGACGGAAGTGCACTGGCGACACCACCGCCATCATTACCACCACCATCATCGTTGGCACCGCTGGCATCACCACCACCACCATCGCCACCATCATCATCGTCACTGGCACCGCTGGTAAGTGCTGCGACAGCTTGGCGCAGCTATCAAACAGGCCCGCTTGATTGCGGGCCTGTTTCGATCTGAAGGGTTGCCTTGAATCTGGCGAGATTTCTGCCCGTTATTCCTGACATCGGGATCAACGAGAGGAGTTCGTCATGAAGAGTTTGATCACGGCAGCCCTTGTCGCAAGCGCGCTCGTGGTTGCCGGACCGGCCGCGATCAATCCGGTCGCCGCGGCGCCAAAGGCGAAGGCGCAAAGTGCCGGCACATCCGACGCCACCGATTTTAGCGCGCACCGCTATGTCAGGCGCTATCATCGTCACTCCGGTTATTATCGTCCGTACTACCGTTCCTATTATTATGGACGCCCTGTCTCCTATCGGCCGTATCCCTATTCCGCACCGGCGCCGTTCACCTTCGGCATCGGGTTTGGGCCGCTCTGGTGGTGAGCGTGCACAACTCTGTCAGTCGCAAAATCTCTTCAGCGCTCCTTTCCTGCGCATTCATCTTTTAGGTCGGCGCATTCATGGCGCGTTCACGTGCCTATCTCTAATTTCACATCGGGAGCGATCGCAAAGGGATGCGACGGGGCCAACCGCCGTGCGGCCCAAGGCACCGTCGCCGGTTAGGAGGATTCATCCATGTCGATATCGATCCTGGACGCGGCCTGGTCCGCTGTCTGGGCGTTACGGCTGCGGCGGCATTCGCGCTCGCAGCGGCTTCACATCAACGCGCTGAGGCGCTTTCGCTAGCGAGTCCCGGTACGGCGCCGTCAGCAAAATTCGCAACCGACGGACTGACGACCGAGGTTCAACATCGTGGAGGGCCTGGCGGCGGCATGGGCGTCGGCGGTTTCCGCGGCGGTGGCGGCGGTGGGTTCGGCGGCGGCGGCGGTTTTCGCGGCGGTGGCGGCGGCGGTTTCCATGGTGGCGGCTTCCGCGGCGGCGGGGCGGCGTTTCATGGCGGCGGCTTCCGTGGTGGCGGCGCGGCCTTTCACGGCGGTGGGTTCAGAGGCGGCGGGATGGCGATCCACCGTGGCGGTTTTCGTGGAGCGCCCGCCTTTCATGGCGGCGGACACCGCTTCGTGCATCGTCACGCGTTCTACCGGCCGCATTTCCACCATCGGCCGCACTTCCACCACCGGCGCCACTTCCACAGCAGCTTCTACTTCGCGCCGGCCTACTACACGTACCCGGCCTACTATTATCCGCGCCGCTGCCGCGTGGTCTTGACCTACTATGGGCCGCGCAAGATCTGTCGTCCGTGGTGGCGCCACCGCTATTACGCATACCGGTATTGGTAAGATCAGGCTGAAACGAAACAGGCGCCCGGTTCGGCGCCTGTTTTTCGAGCGTGAAAGAATCCGTCGAACTCACCAATCCTTGCCTTCCCAAGGCTTGATCTTCCAAGGGGTCAGCTTCGCCAGCCGCCACTGCGCCCAATGTTCCGGCGGCCAGTGGCTGAGGCGCGAGGTTTCCTTGGGCGTAGGCTGAAGGTCGACGATGCGCGGCGCCATGCGCCGCCGCACCTGCCGCGTCGCCTCGCTGATCATATCGACAAATTCAGACTTGTCCGCCACGGCAGGCTCCCTCGCGAAGGTCTTCGCAAGGGATCACTCTGCGCTTTGCCTGTTAACGCGGCGTTTCCGGAACGCTTCGCTATCTAGACAAAGCAGGGGACTTCTTGTTTTGACGCGTTTTCTTCACGCGATCCGGGAGCCGGCTCGCTTGAAAATGCTTTAAGGCCGTAAACTCATAAACGGCCTTGCGCGAGGACGCACTGATTGATTCAAGGCTCTGGAAGGGAGCCTCGGACATGCGCCGTCGTTTCGATCTTACCGATTTTGAGTGGGCGATCATCGAGGCCTTGTTGCCGAACAAGCCACGTGGTGTACCTCGGGTGGATGATCGCCGGGTGTTGAATGGGATATTGTGGCGGTTTCGCACAGGTAGCCGTTGGGCTGATATTCCCGAGCGCTATGGGCCACATACGACCTGCTACAACCGCTTCGTCCGCTGGCGCGCGGCGGGAGTTTGGGACCGGCTTCTGGCGGCGGTTTCGCAGGCTTTCGATGGCGAACTGGTGATGATCGACAGCTCTTCGATCCGTGTCCACCAGCACGGCGCCACCTTAAAAGGGGGACCCAAATCGCTGCATGGGACGTTCCCGAGGCGGTTTGACGACCAAGATTCACGCGCTGGTCGATGGGAAAGGGCTGCCGGTCCAACTGCACCTCTCTGAAGGGCAGGCCAGCGACTGTAAGCAAGCCGACCCGCTGCTCGACGCCGTGCCAGAAGGCAGCATCTTCCTCGCCGACAAGGCCTATGACAGCGACGCCATCCGCGAGACGGTCGAAGCGCGCGGCGGTTTCGCCAACATCCCCGCCAAATCCAATCGCGCGAAAAGCTTCACCTTCAGCCCCTTCCTGTACCGCTACCGCAATCTGGTCGAGCGCTTCTTCGGAAAAATCAAACATGCCAGAGGCTTGGCCACACGATACGAAAAGCGGGCCGACAACTTCCTCGCCGCGATCAAACTGTTCTCAACGCGCCTGTGGATTGCCGCTAATAAGTCTACGGCCTAGGCCGGTCTGATCCGTAACTGTCCCTCGTAATCGCCCTTTCCGATCGGCACTCCCCGCGTGCGCAGGATGTTATAGGCGGTGACGACATGAAAATAGAAGTTCGGCAGGGAGTACGTGAGGAGGTAGGTCTCTGGCGTTAAGGCCACTGTCCGCGGGACCCATTTCGAAGTCGAGGCATTTTTCTGGTCGAGCGGTCGAAAGAGCTCAATGTCCAGATTCTTGTCCGACCAGCTATTGACTTCATCGGGGGTGAGCGCCTCCAACGCAGTTACTGCCCGACCGACCATGGCCTGTAGGTCGGCGAAAGGCATCGCGCCGATCAGAGGCGGTGGGGCGAACACACCGGTTTTCACGGCTTCCAGACCCCATACGGCGTGATCCTTCAGGGCCTCGATCTGAAAATGGAAGGGCGCCATGTCTTCGAAGAGCCGGGCCTCAACGAAATCGTCAGGATCGGTGCCGATTTCAGCGCAGTGCCGCACCGCACGGTCTAGCAAGCTTCCGACGGCCCTTGTGGTTTGCAGGAAGGTTGGAACACTGAGGTCGTAGAGCGATATCGTCATTGGTTTTCCATTTGGGCTGGCCGCTGCGAGCGGCCAACGAACCTAACGCTACCGGAGAGGATAGAGTACCAACTACCTCACGACCGCCCGGAAATCTCCTCAATTATGAGTCCACGGTCTAGTGCCACTCCCTGATGTCGACAAAATGCCCGGCGATGGCCGCGGCCGCCGCCATGGCGGGCGACACCAGATGGGTGCGGCCCTTGAAGCCCTGACGGCCCTCGAAATTGCGGTTCGAGGTCGAGGCGCAGCGCTCTTCCGGCGCCAGCTTGTCGGGGTTCATGGCGAGGCACATCGAGCAGCCCGGCTCGCGCCATTCGAAGCCGGCCTTGATGAAGATCTTGTCGAGCCCTTCGGCTTCGGCCTGTTCCTTCACGATGCCCGAACCCGGCACGATCATCGCATTGACGTGGGCGTTGACGGTCTTGCCCTCGGCGACTTTCGCCGCGGCGCGCAGATCCTCGATGCGGCCGTTGGTGCAGGAGCCGATGAAGACGCGGTCGAGCTTGATGTCGGTGATCTTGGTGCCGGCGGTCAGGCCCATGTATTTCAGCGCGCGATGTTTTGAGAGCCGCTTGGCCTCATCGGCGATCTGATCGGGATCGGGCACGGAGCCTGTGATCGACACCACGTCCTCGGGCGAGGTGCCCCAGGTGACGATCGGCGGCAGTTTCGCAGCGTCCAGCCGGATCTCATGGTCGAAATGCGCGCCTTCGTCCGAGCGCAGCTTTTCCCAATAGCGCATCGCGGCGTCCCAGTCGGCGCCCTTCGGCGATTTCGGACGTCCCTTGAGGAACTCGAACGCTTTTTCGTCCGGCGCGATCAGGCCGGCGCGGGCGCCGCCTTCGATCGACATGTTGCAGACCGTCATGCGGCCTTCCATCGACAGCGCGCGGATCGCGTCTCCGGCATATTCCAGCACGTAGCCGGTGCCGCCTGCGGTGCCGATCTCGCCGATGATGGCCAGGATAATGTCCTTGCCGGTGACGCCGTCCGGCAGTTTGCCGTCGACCACCGCGCGCATGTTCTTGGCCTTCTTCTGGATCAGCGTCTGCGTCGCCAGCACATGCTCGACCTCGGAGGTGCCGATGCCGTGCGCCAGCGCGCCGAACGCGCCATGGGTGGAGGTGTGGCTGTCGCCGCAGACGATGGTGGTGCCGGGCAGCGTAAAGCCCTGCTCGGGGCCGATCACGTGGACGATGCCCTGGCGCTTGTCGTGCTCGTTGAAATATTCGACGCCGAATTCCTTGGCGTTCTCCGCCAGCGCCTTGATCTGCTCGGCGCTTTCGGGATCGGGATTGGGCTTGCTGCGATCAGTCGTCGGGACGTTGTGATCGACGACGGCCAGCGTCTTCTCCGGCGCGCGCACCTTGCGGCCGGTGGCGCGCAGGCCTTCGAACGCCTGCGGCGAGGTCACCTCGTGCACCAGATGGCGATCGATATAGAGCAGGCAGGTGCCGTCATCGGCTTCGTGCACCAGATGATCGTTCCAGATTTTGTCGTACAGCGTGGTCGGTTTGGACATGAGCGCAAGCTCCAAAATGAAATTCTGTGTGAGCGGTCAAGCGCGGATACGCGCAAGCAACGGACGTCGGCGCAGCATCAAGCTGCGCGCGTAAGCTCAGACGTCGCCGACGTCGCGAACCGTCCGAAGAACCGGCCGGGCAGGCGCGAGCGGTCGTCGATGACGACGAGCCGGGCGGTGCCGAAGGCGGCGCTGGTGCGATCTAGAACCATTCTGAATTTCTAACACAGGGTCAGTGACCGCCACAATCAATCGATTGGCAAGGCTGATACCTAGATAGGTACCGGCAACAAAAAAGCGCGGGGCAAAACCCGCGCTTTTCGTCACATCCCGTTCGGGAAAATTACTCGCCGACGGCGGTCGGACGGTCCTGCTTCTCGACGATGCGGGCCGACTTGCCGCGCAGTTGGCGCAGGTAATACAGCTTGGCGCGACGCACCTTGCCGCGGCGCACCACCTTGATCGAGTCGATCATTGGCGACATCACCGGGAACACGCGCTCGACACCTTCGCCGTAGGAAATCTTGCGGACGGTGAAGCTCTCGTTGAGCCCGCCGCCGGAACGGCCGATGCATACGCCTTCATAGGCCTGCACGCGGGTGCGCTCGCCTTCGACCACCTTGACGTTGACGATCACGGTATCGCCGGGCCCGAATTCCGGGATCGACTTAGTCGCCGCCAATTTATCGAATTGCTCTTTTTCGAGCTGTTGAATGAGGTTCATTGAAATCTCCATCGGCGGCGCGCCCAGCCAGTCCGGCGCGGGCTGCGCGAACGTCCTACTATCCTGCCATTTGCACGGATTTGGCGCTCGTATAAGGCATCGTCGGGTGCTTGTCACCCATCCGTCGCGCTTTTGTGGCTTTTGGCCGGGCCTCGCGGCCCATAAATCCGGTCGCCGCGCCCGGGTCAGGGCCTCGGCTTCGGCCTTTCGCCAGGCCGCCACTTTGGCATGGTCGCCGGAGATCAGGATTTCGGGGATAGTACGACCCTCGAACTCCTGCGGGCGCGTGAATTGGGGGTATTCCAGTAGTCCTTCGGAAAAGCTCTCGTCTTCACCCGAGGCCTGTTTGCCCATCACTCCCGGCAAAGCCGCACGCAGGCGTCGATCAGGGCCATCGCGGCGATCTCGCCACCTGACAGCACGTAGTCCCCGATCGAGACTTCCTCGAGGTGCCGGGCTTCGATGACCCGCTGATCGACCCCTCGAACCGGCCGCAGACGATCAGCGGCCCCGGGCCGGCGGCCAGTTCCGCCACCAGCGGCTGGGTCAATGGCCGACCCCGCGGGCTCATCAGCAAGCGCGGACGGCTTTGATCGGCATCCGCGGCATCGATCGCCGCCGCCAGCACGTCGGCCCGCAGCACCATGCCCAGGCCGCCGCCGGCCGGGGTGTCATCGACGCTGCGGTGACGGTCGATAGCGGAGTCCCTGATGTCGCACGCCTCCAGCGCCCACAGGCCCGAGGCAAGCGCCTTGCCCGCCAGGCTGACGCCGAGCGGCCCGGGAAACATTTCGGGAAACAGGGTGAGAACGGTGGCGCGCCAGGTCATGGTTGGAATGATCGCAGTTAAACTCAGATCGTCATACGCGGGCTTAACCCGCGTATCCATCGTCTTCGAAGGATGGATCGCCGGGTCAAGCCCGGCGATGACGAGTCAGGGCTGGGCGTCGTCGCCTTCGATTTCCTGCGGCAGTTCGATCACCACGCGGCCGCCGGCGAGATCGACCGTCGGCACCACCGCATTGGTGAACGGCAGCAGCATGGTCGGCCCCTGCGGCGGCGCGATCTCGATGATGTCGCCGGCGCCGAAATTATGGATCGCAGTGACGCGGCCGAGCGGCTCGTTGGCGGCGTTGACGGCCGCAAGCCCGATCAGGTCGGCGTGGTAATATTCGTCCTCGTCGGTCTCGGGCAGCTTTTCGCGCGCAATGTAGAGTTCGATGCCGTTGAGCCGTTCGGCGTCTTCGCGGGTGGCGATGCCTTCAGCGTCGCCACCAGATGATCCTTGGCCTCTCGGACGTGCGTCACCTCGAACTGGCGCGCGCCGTCCTTGGTCATCAGCGGTCCGTAGTGCTTCACGGCCAGCGGATCTTCGGTGAACGTCCACAGTTTCACCGCGCCGCGCACGCCATGCGCAGCGCCGATACGGGCGACGCAAATCGGTGCTGCCACCGTCGTGCGCCGCTACGCTTTACGCCTTCGCGGCGGCTTCGGCGCGCGCCTTGCGCTCCTTGCGCGGCACGGCCTTTTCCGGGTTGCTGCGGGCGGGACGCTTGACGATGCCGGCGGCATCCAGGAAGCGCGTCACGCGATCCGACGGCTGCGCGCCCTTGGCGAGCCAGGCCTTGACCTTGTCCATGTCGAGCTTCAGCCGCGACTCATTGTCCTTCGGCAGCAGCGGGTTGAAATGGCCGAGACGCTCGATGAAGCGGCCATCACGGGGAAAGCGCGAGTCGGCGACGACGACGTGATAGACCGGACGCTTCTTGGTGCCTGCGCGAGCGAGGCGGATAACGACTGACATTTGGTTCTCCTGAGTGTGGGTTAATTGAAAGTCTGTTGGTTGTTTAATTCGTCATTGCGAGGAGCGACTTGTCCGCCGTAGCTCGAAGAGCGAAGGCGGAAGCGACGAAGCGATCCAGCTTGCCTCTTGGCGAAGAATGGATTGCTTCGCGGAGCTCGCAATGACGGAAGAGGTCATTTCTTCTTCCCCGGGAAGCCGCCGAGGCCCGGCAAGGTCGGCTTGCCACTGAGCCCGGTAAGTCCCGGCACGTTCGGCAGGCCCTGACGCAGGCCGACGGGAAGATCCTTCGGCAGCGAGCGAAGGCCGCCGCCGGCGCCGCCCTGCATCTTGTCCGCCAGCGCCTTCATTTCTTCCGGCGAGGGCGGCTTCATGCCGCCGCCAAAGCCCATCGCCTGCGCGATGCCGGCCATCGGGCCGCGCTTGCCCGAGCCCATGGCCTTCATCATGTCGGCCATGTTCCGGTGCATCTTCAGGAGCTTGTTGACTTCCTGAACCTCCAGGCCGGCGCCGGCGGCGATGCGCTTCTTGCGGCTAGCTTTCAGAATGTCGGGACTCTTGCGCTCCTGCCGTGTCATCGAATCGATGATCGCGACCTGACGCTTGATGATCTTGTCGTCGATCCCGGCATTCGCGATCTGGTTCTTCATCTTGGCAACGCCGGGCATCATGCCCATCAACCCGCTGATGCCGCCCATATTCGCCATCTGCAGCAACTGCTCGCGCATGTCGGTGAGATCGAACTGGCCCTTGCGCATCCGCTCGGCGGTGCGCGCGGCTTTTCGGCGTCGATATTCGCCGCCGCCTTTTCGACCAGCGACACCACGTCGCCCATGCCGAGAATGCGGCCGGCGATCCGGCTCGGATGAAAATCTTCCAGCGCGTCGGTCTTTTCGCCGGTGCCGATCAGCTTGATTGGCTTGCCGGTCACCGCGCGCATCGACAGCGCCGCGCCGCCGCGGCCGTCGCCGTCCACCCGCGTCAGCACGATGCCGGTGAGGCCGACGCGCTGATCGAAGGCGCGCGCGAGATTGACCGCGTCTTGGCCGGTCAGCGAGTCCGCGACCAGCAGCACTTCATGCGGATTGGCCGTAGCTTTGATCTCGGCCGCCTCGCTCATCATTTCTTCGTCGAGCGTGGTGCGGCCGGCGGTGTCGAGCAGCACCACGTCGTAGCCGCCGAGCTTGGCCGCCTCCAGCGCGCGCTTGGCGATCTGCGCGGGCTTCTGCCCAGCCACGATCGGTAGCGTCGGGATGTCGAGGTCGCGCCCCAGCACGGCCAGTTGCTCCATCGCCGCCGGGCGGTAGATGTCGAGCGAGGCCATCAGCACCTTGCGCTTGTCGCGCTGGGTCATGCGGCGGGCGAGCTTTGCGGTGGTGGTGGTTTTGCCGGAGCCTTGGAGACCGACCATCATGATCGCGACCGGCGGCACCGCATTGAGATCGATGGTCTGGCCGTCGGAACCAAGCGTGGCGACCAGCTCGTCATGGACGATCTTGACCACCATCTGGCCGGGGTGACCGACTTGACGACGGTGGCGCCGACCGCCTGCTCGCGGACGCGCTCGATGAAGCTTCTGACAACGTCGAGCGAGACGTCGGCTTCCAGCAGCGCGCGGCGCACCTCGCGCATCGCGGCATCGACATCGGCCTCCGACAGCGATCCGCGGCCCGTCAGCCGATCGAGTATCCCACCAAGCTTTTCCGACAGATTGTCGAACAATGCCGTTGTCCTCTGTCCTGCCGTTTGCAGGCGCTATCTCGATCCATCCACCACTGTCATCACCCGCGAAGGCGGGTGATCCAGTATTCCAGAGCAGCTCGTTTGAACCGAGAGGCTGCGGCGTACTGGATACCCCGCCTTCGCGGGGTATGACGGCCAGTTATGTGTCCCGGCGCAGAACGCCAAAACGATCGTCCAAACACTTTTGCGCCCGAGGGCGCATCGCGCTGTCGGGCGTTAGCCTCCGGTCTCATGGGCCGGGCGGCGGGTCGAAAAGAAAGTCTTTCCGAGAAAGTGCGCGGGTTAAACGCCTGGAGAGGGCGAAAGTCAAGGAGAAACTAGGCTGCGATAGCCGCTCGATACGGTGTAAGCCACTGATATAGTTGGCGTTTCAGTAAACGAGATGGTCTGCAGGAGCAAGCTTCCTTTCGCCGCAGGTTTCAAGTTGAGCCAGCGCACGCCATATAACGCCCCATGTCGTCAGCTCTCTCCCGCCCTTCGTGATCTCCCCGTGCCCATCACCCGCCGCAGTGTCTTTGGAGTGCTCGCCGGGGCCGCCGCGGCCGTCGGCGTTCCCTCGATCTGGATCAGCAACATGAAAACCCATGACGGCCCCGTCTCCGACCATTTCGACGGCACGCGCTTCTTCGATCCTGACGGGATTCCGCCGAAATCATTGGCGGAGGTGCTGCGCTGGCAGTTCGGCACCGACCGCAAGCGCGCGAGCTGGCCGGATTGGGTGCCGAACGCCCACAGCGATACGCCGCCGGCCCGCGTAAGCGGTGACAAGGTGCGGCTGTCGTTTGTCGGCCACGTCACCTGGCTGATCCAGACGGCGGATCTCAACATCCTCGTCGATCCCGTGTGGTCGCTGCGCGCCTCGCCCGTCTCCTTCGCCGGGCCACACCGGCACAACGATCCCGGCATCGCCTTCGACGCGCTGCCCAAGATCGATGTCGTGCTGGTATCGCACGGTCATTACGACCATCTCGACATCGCGACGCTGTCGAAACTTACAGAAAAGTTTTCGCCGAGGGTGATCACGCCGCTCGGCAACGACGTCACCATGCGCGATACGGACGCGGCGATAAAGGCCGAGGGGTTCGACTGGCAGGATCGCGTCGAACTCGGCAACGGCATCGCGGTGACGCTGGTGCCGACGCAGCACTGGTCGGCGCGCGGATTGTTCGACCGCAACAAGGCGCTGTGGGCGAGTTTTGTCCTGGAAACGCCGGCGGGGAAAATCTACATCGTCTGCGATTCCGGCTACGGCGAGGGCAAGCATTTTCGCCGCGTGGCCGAGAAGCACGGCCCGCTGCGGCTGGCAATCTTGCCGATCGGCGCCTATGAGCCGCGCTGGTTCATGAAGGACCAGCACATGAATCCGTCCGATGCCGTGAAAGCGCTGGCCGATTGCAGCGCCGAGCAGGCGCTGGCGCATCATCACGGCACGTTCCAGCTAACCGATGAGGCGATCGACGCGCCGGTCAATGCGCTGGCCGATGCGCTCAAGGAAGCGAAGATTCCGCCTGAGCGGTTTGCGGCGCTGAAGCCGGGGCAGGTTTACGAGATCTAACGTCTCGTCGTCCCTGCGAACGCAGGGACCCATAACCACAGGTGTTGGCAATTACAGAAAAGCCGTCGAACAGCGTCGCACAAATACATCGGCCGCGGCGTATGGGTCCCTGCTTTCGCAGGGACGACAGCAGTTACTGCGCCGGCTTGATCGCCCAGGACACGTTCACCGTCACCGATAGCGTCTCTTCGCCTTGCGCCACCGGTGCTCCCGCAGCCATCGGCGAAGCCATCTTGCCGCGGTGTAGCGGCACGGGCGCGCCTTCCTCGGAAATGCTGATGGGCTCACCGAGCGTCACGCCGGCAGCCTTGGCGTAGATCTCGGCCTTGCGGCGCGCATCCGCGATTGCCTTCTCGCGGGCTTCGTCCAGATGTTTTGAGGCCTGTGTTACGGTGAAATTGATGCCGCCGATGTCGTTGGCGCCGGCGCCCGCCAGCACGTCGATCACGTTCGCGACCTTGGTCACATCGCGGATCTTGACCGTGACCCGGTTGCTGGCGCGGAAACTAACGATGCCTGGGCGCTCCGAAACCTTGGACGGCGTAGCAAATTGCGGCTGCAGCGACAGCCGCGAGGTCTGGTAGTCTTTCTCCTCGATGCCGGCGCCCTTGAGCGCAAGCAGCACCTTGCCCATCGCCGCGTTGTTGGCATCCGACGCCTCGCGTGCGGTCTTGGCGTCTGACGTCACGCCGCCGTCGATCTGGGCCTGATCGGGCGCCACCGACACGTTCGCTTCGCCGGTCACGGAAATCGCAGGCGGCGGCATAGTCTGCGCCAGCGCGGGCGCGGCGAGCAGCGTGGCGGCAACGGCAAGGCCGAACGGACGCTTCATGCCGATCACCTCAGCGGCACGTAGACATTGATCACCAGCTTGTCTTCCGCCGTCTTCAGGGGATCGGTGATGTATTCCTCGATGAAGGTGTCTTTCGCTTCGAGCTTCTTGTCGTCGAGGTGGTTGGTGATCGCCTCATAGGTGTTGTCCATGTTGTCGTAGGAGCCGCGATGGACGAACTTCAGCGCCTTGCCCTCGGGCGACTTGCCCATGCTTATGTCCTTGGTCAGGTTCTTGACGTCCTGATCGACCGGAATCTGGGCCAGGAACGTAAAACCGGTATCGTCGGTCGAGGTGTAGACGATCATCGAATTGCCCGTGGCCTTGATGCCCTGCTTGTCGAGCAGGGTGCTCAACGTCTTGAACGCCTCGATCAGGGTGTCGAACGCCGCATCCCAGTTCGCGGTGCCCTTCATGACAACCACCTTCCTGGGCTCGAGCGTGAACTCCTCGCCGAAGGGGTCGGCGTTCTGGACGCTGGCGGCGGGGGAGGGGCACGGGCGTCGGGGCTTTTTCCGCCGTGGGGGCATCCGCGGGCGACTTGGTTTCGGCCGGCGGCGGGACCGGCACCGCCGACGGTGCCGGGCTGGGCGCAGCCGACGGGCTAGCGGCTGGAGGGGCTGAGGGCGATTGCGCCAGCGCGGCTCCGCCAAACGCAACCATGGAGAGCGCGACCATGGCCGCACGGAAAGTGCTGATACGGTTCATTTCAGGTATTCTCCATCCACCCCACCTGGCGGCGGCATGTCCCGGTCCGCGCCCGCCAGAAAGGTGCCATTTTCTAACACGCAAGGTCCGCTTTCGTCCCATGACAGATGCGTCATATGCCCCGCGTACTAGGCAATGCGCCATCATTCGCCATATAAGGCAGGCATAAATTGGGAAATTCCATGAGCGCGCTGGCCAACCACGCATTTGCCAAGATGAACGGCATCGGCAACGAAATCGTCGTGGTGGATTTGCGCGATTCCAGGGCTGCCGTGACGCCTGAGGAGGCGCGTGCGGTCGCCTCGCCTGCGGGCGTGCCCTATGACCAGTTGATGGTATTGCAGCCGCCGCGGCTGCCGGGCACCGAGGCCTTCATCCGCATCTACAACAATGACGGCTCGGAAGCCGGTGCCTGCGGCAACGGCATGCGCTGCGTGGTGCGCCGCCTATTCGAGCAGACCGGCCAGACCGCCGTGACCTTCGAGACCCGCGCGGGGCTATTGAACTGCTGGCAGGGCCCGGCGCCCGATCTCTATACCGTGGACATGGGTGCGCCGAAGTTCGACTGGCAGGATATTCCGCTCGCCGAAGAGTTTCGCGACACCCGCTATATCGAACTGCAGGTCGGGCCGATCGACGCGCCGGTGCTGCATTCGCCGTCGGTGGTCAACATGGGCAATCCGCACGCGATCTTCTGGGTCGATGACGTCAACGCCTATGATCTCGAACGCTTCGGGCCGCTGCTGGAGAACCACCCGATTTTCCCGGACCGCGCCAACATTACGCTCGCGCATATTGTCGACCGCGATCACATCACGATCCGCACCTGGGAACGCGGTGCCGGATTGACCAGGGCCTGCGGCTCGGCCGCGTGTGCGACCGCGGTCGCGGCGGCGCGGCTGAAGCGTGCCGATCGCTCGGTCGAGATCACGCTGCCCGGCGGCAAGCTTGGGATCGAATGGCGCGAGCGCGATGATCACGTGCTGATGACCGGCACCGCCGATTTCGAATATGAAGGGCGATTCGATCCGGCGCTGTTCGCCAGCGTCGCCTGAGTTATGAGCGTTGACGTCCTCACCTTCGGTTGCCGTCTCAACGCGTTCGAATCAGAAGTGATCGCCCGCGAGGCGGAGCGCGCCGGACTTTCCGATACCGTCGTCATCAACAGCTGCGCGGTCACCAACGAGGCGGTGGCGCAGGCGCGGCAATCGATCCGGCGGCTGAAGCGCGAGCGGCCGCACCTGCGCATCGTCGTCACCGGCTGCGCGGCGCAGACCCAGCCGGAAATGTTTGCTGAAATGGCCGAGGTCGATCGCATCGTCGGCAATGACGAGAAGATGCGCGGTGACGCCTGGCGCGAGGCGCATGCGGCGTTCGTTGGCGGTTTTGGTATCGAGGCAAGCGAAAAGATCGCGGTCGCCGACATCATGGCGGTGCGCGAGATGGCGCCGCATCTGCTTGATGGCTTCAAGGTCGGCCTGCCGCGCGTGTTCGTCCAGGTGCAGAACGGCTGCGACCACCGCTGCACCTTCTGCATCATTCCCTACGGCCGCGGCAATTCGCGCTCGGTGCCGATGGGCGCCGTCGTCGAGCAGGTCCGCACGCTGGCCGAGCGCGGTCATGCCGAGATCGTGCTGACCGGCGTGGACCTGACAAGCTACGGCGCCGATCTGCCGGGTGCGCCGAAACTGGGGCACCTGACAAAACAGATTTTGCGGCACGTGCCGGAATTGAGGCGGTTACGGATTTCGTCGATCGATTCCATCGAAGCCGACCGCGACCTGCTCGACGTCATCGCCAAGGATGAGCGGCTGATGCCGCATCTGCATCTGTCGCTGCAGTCCGGCGACGACATGATTTTGAAGCGGATGAAGCGCCGGCATTCGCGCAAAGACGCGATCGAGTTCTGCGCCCAGGTGCGGCGACTGCGTCCGGACATTTCGCTCGGCGCCGATATCATCGCGGGTTTTCCGACCGAGACCGAAGAGATGTTCGCCCGCTCTGAGGCCCTGGTGGAGGAATGCGATCTCACCTTCCTGCATGTGTTTCCCTACTCGCCGCGGCCGGGTACGCCAGCAGCGCGGATGCCGCAGGTCGCGGGCGGCAAGATCAAGGAACGCGCGAAGCGATTGCGGGCCGTGGGTGAGGCTGCGTTGCGGAAGCGGCTGACGGCAGAGGTGGGCGCGACGCGTCAGGTGCTGATCGAGAGCGCGACGCAGGGACGGACGGAACATTTTCTGCCAGTGGCGATATCGGGCGAGACGCCGGGCGCGGTGATGACGCTTGCGATCAAGGGCCATGATGGCGCACGGCTGACGGCGTGACTCTTCCTTCTCCCCTTGTGGGAGAAGGTGGCGCAGAGCGCCGGATGAGGGTTCTATCCGCGGAGACAGACCTCATCCGGCTCGCCGCCGCTTCGCGTCACTCCCCGTTCCATCCGCACGCCCTGAGCCGCTCGCGCATATGCTCGGGCGCGGGCGCCGCCACGCGCACCGGTTCCTTGTTCTTCGAAATCGGAATCACGATCTCGCGGGAATGCAGATGCAGGATCGGCTCGCCGAAGCGCGGGCCGTTGCCGTAAATGTTGTCGCCGACGATCGGCCAGCCCATGGCTGATGTGTGCACGCGCAATTGATGGGTGCGGCCGGTCACCGGTTCCAGCGCGAGCCAACAAAGGCCATCGCCGCGGCCGCATACTTTCCAGTTGGTGACGGCCTTCTGCCCGTCCGGATCCGGCTTCTGCCACCAGCCGCGCTCGACGTTGAGCCGCCCCAGTGGCATGTCGATGGTGCCTTCATCTTCGGCAGGTCCGCCCTCGATCACCGCCCAATAGGTTTTTCCAATCTTGCCGTGCTTGAACAGCAGGCCGAGCGAGGCGGTGGCCTTGCGATGCCGTCCCAGCACGAGACAGCCGGAGGTATCCTTGTCGAGCCGGTGGGCCAGCACCGGCGGCCGCGGCAGGCCAAATCGCAGGCCATCGAAGGACGCTTCCAGATTGGCGCCGCCCTGGGGCCACGATGCACCGGCAGCCCGGCGGGCTTGTCGATGACCAGCATCAGCCCGTCGCGGTGGAGGACGCGAGCCTGGATTTCATCTGCCGTTAGCCCACGGACATCAAGCGATGTCCGGGGAACATCAAAGGATGCGCCGGGCACATCAAGGATGGCCCGGGCACATCGAGGGATGGCCCGGGAACATTGATGGATCTGTTGTGACTTCCGCTCATGGCGCGAAACCGCTAACACGTCCCCGACATGAGCGATACCACTCCTGGAACTCCCAAATTGAGCTGGTGGCGGCGGCTTTCGAGCGGCCTGAAGCGGACCTCTGGTGCGCTCGGCACGGCCGTTGCCGATCTCGTCACCAAGCGCAAGCTCGACCGCGCCATGCTCGACGATATCGAGGATGTGCTGCTGCGCGCCGATCTCGGCACGACGGTTGCGGTCCGGATCGCGGACGCCGTCGGCGCCGGCCGCTATGACAAGGCGATCTCGGCCGACGAAGTGAAGACGGTGGTCGCCACCGAGGTGGAGAAGGTGCTGGCGCCGGTGGCGAAGCCGCTGGAGATCGACGCGGCGCAAAAGCCGTTCGTTATTCTCGTGGTCGGCGTCAACGGCTCGGGCAAGACCACCACGATCGGCAAGCTTGCCGCAAAGCTCAGCGCGGAGGGCCGCAAGGTCATGCTGGCGGCCGGCGATACGTTTCGTGCCGCCGCGATCGAACAGCTCAAGGTCTGGGGCGAGCGCACCAGGTCGCCGGTTATCGCCGGCGCGCAGGGCTCGGATTCGGCAAGCCTCGCCTTCAACGCGCTGACCGCGGCGAAGGAACAGAATATCGACGTGCTGCTGGTCGATACTGCCGGCCGGCTGCAGAACAAGGCCGAGCTGATGAACGAGCTCGAGAAGGTCGTTCGCGTTATCAAGAAGGTCGATGCGTCGGCCCCGCATGCGGTGCTGCTGGTGCTCGATGCCACGGTGGGACAAAATGCGCTGTCGCAGGTCGAGGCATTTCATCGTACCGCTGGCGTCACCGGGCTCGTGATGACGAAGCTCGACGGCACCGCGCGCGGCGGCATCCTGGTGGCGCTGGCCGAGAAGTTCAAACTGCCGGTGCACTTCATCGGCGTCGGCGAAGGCATCGACGATCTCGCGCCGTTCACCGCGCGGGATTTCGCAAACGCGATTGCAGGAATTGAATAATGGACAAGAAAGTACCGCACCCGCTGTTCAAGCTTGCGACCGAGCTTGGGCCCCTTCTCATCTTTTTCGTCGCCAACGCCAAATCCAATTTGTTCATCGCCACCGGCGTGTTCATGGTGGCGGTGCTGGCTGCAATGGTTGCGTCATACATGGTGACGCGGCATGTGCCGATGATGGCGATCGTCACGGCGGTGGTTGTCATCGTGTTCGGCGCGCTGACGCTGATCCTGCATGACGAGACCTTCATCAAGATGAAGCCGACCATCGTCTACACGCTGTTCGCCGCCATTCTCGCCGGCGGCCTGCTGTTCAACCGCTCCTTCATCGCCATCATGTTCGACCAGATGTTCAATCTCACCCCGCACGGCTGGCGCATCCTGACCATGCGCTGGGCGTTGTGGTTCTTTGCGATGGCGGTGCTGAACGAGATCATCTGGCGCACGCAAAGCACCGACTTTTGGGTCGCCTTCAAGGTGTTCGGCATGGTGCCGCTGACGATGCTGTTTGCGATCACCCAGATGCCACTGATCAAGCGCTATCATCTGGAGCCGGCTTCGCTGGAGGTCAGCGAGGCCGAAGCGGGGATGTCAGCAAGGGGTGATCCCTGCTCCTCTCCCGCGTGCGGAGCAAGCAGGAGAGGTCAGCACGAGGCCTTAGCTCTTCTGCTTGGCGATGATCTTGTCCTTGATCTTGTCGTAGGTCGCCTGCGGAACGATGCTCTTCTGCACCAGCTCATCCTTGCCCTTGTACGGCCGGCCCGCGATGATTTTGGCGGAGTAGGCCTTGCCGACGCCCGGCAGCGCGTCGAGCTGATCGGCGGTCGCGGAATTGATGTCGAGCAGCTCGGCCTTCGGCGCCGGCGCCATCTTGCTGTCGGACTTGGGCGCGGGCTGAGCGGTCTGGGCCATCGACGGTGTTGCCGTCAGTAGCCCCAAGGTCAGCGCGGTGGCGAGAAGCGAAGCGAGCGTGAAATGACGCATATGGTGTCCCTCCAAGGACGGTTCATGTAACGCGGTAAAGCTAGCTGCGATTTCGTGGCGGCGCCATGGCCGCGAAATGAACCGCAGATAAAAGCCAAAAATTATTTGCGCAACGCCTTCTCGATCTCGACCTTCAGCACGCTGTCGAGATTGGCCGGCGTCACCGGCCCGACCAACTTGTAAACAATGGTGCCGTCGCGATCGACCACGAAGGTCTCGGGCACGCCGTAGACGCCCCATTCGATCGCGCCGCGGCCGTTGGCGTCGACGCCGACGGCGGTAAACGGATTGCCGTAGCGGCCGAGGAAGCGGCGGGCGTTGTCAGGCAGATCCTTGTAGTTGATGCCGACGATCTGCAGCCGCGTATCCTTGGCCAATGCGGTCAGGAGCGGCGCCTCGTCGTGGCAGGGCACGCACCAGGACGCCCAGACATTGACGACGGAGACCTTGCCCTTGAACACCGCGGGGTTGAGCCCGGGCACCGGCGCCCCGTTATGGACGAGGCCCTCCAGCGCCGGCAGCGCGGTTTGCGGCGCCGGGCGGCCGATCAGGGCGGAGGGATTTTGGAGGGATCGCCGCCGTAGAGCCGCAGCAGGAACAGCCCGGCGACCGCCATGAAACCGATCAGCGGCAGCGCCACCAGCCAGCGCCAGCGGCGCGTGGGAGCCTCCGATGTTGCGGGCACGTCCATCAGATATCCGTTGCGGTGCGGCCGGAGCGCCGGGTTATGCCGCTGGCCTCGAGTTCGCGCAGGCGCTCCTTCTGGCGGCGATAATCGATGGCGATCCAGACGATGAGAAGCACAACGACCGCTGCCACCAGCGTGTAGGACGTCACGATAAACGAGGCGTAGGGTCCGAGCGACATCGCGTCACGCCGCCTGCTGGCTGGCTTGCATCATCTGCAAGCTGCGCACGCGCCGGCGCAGGATCTCGTTGCGCATCGCTGCCAGGTGCAGCGTGACGAACAATAGCGAGAAACCGACCGCCATTACCAGCAATGGAATCAGGAACGCCTTGTCGAGCGAAGGGCCGCCCATTCGGATCACGGCCGCCGGCTGATGCAGCGTGTTCCACCAGTCGACCGAGAATTTGATGATCGGCAGGTTGAGCGCGCCGACCAGCGTCAGGACGGCGGCGGCCCGCGCCGCCCGCGACGGATCGTCCACCGCGCGCCATAGCGCCATCAGGCCGAGATACATCAGGAACAGGATCAAGACCGAAGTCAGCCGCGCATCCCATTCCCAATAGGTGCCCCACATCGGCCGCCCCCACAGCGAGCCGGTGACCAGCGCGAGAAACGTGAATGCCGCGCCGATCGGGGCTGCGGCCTTGGCCGCGACGTCGGCAAGCGGATGTCGCCAGACCAGCGTGCCCAGCGCGGCAATGCTCATGACACCCCACACGAACATCGCAAGCCACGCGTTCGGCACGTGGATGAACATGATCTTGACGGTGGCGCCCTGCTGATAATCGTCAGGCGCCATCGCCGCCTGGTAGAAGCCGATCAGCAGCAGGAGCGCGGTCGCGCCCGCCAGCCACGGCAGCACGCGCGCCGTCAGCGACAGGAATTTGGTGGGATTGGCGAGGTCAATCAGCGTCATGGCATCCTGATAGTCGTCAGCGGCGGGGCAGGCAATGCGGCTTGGTTTGTTTCATATGGCCTCCGCGAGAGTTGATCGGCGTCAAGTCATTGTCAGTCCACGCCAAGTCAGTCCAGACCATGTCAGTCCAGACCATGGCGCAGGCTGGCCGCCGCCGCGAAGGGTCCGACCACCAGGCCGACCAGCGACAGCGCGCACAGGATCGAAAACGGCGTTCCGAACGACAGCGGGCTTGATATCGCGGCCTGCGAGGCCGCGACGCCGAAGATCAGTACCGGGATCGACAGCGGCAGCACCAGTACCGCCAGCAGCAAGCCGCCGCGGTGGAGTGTCACGGCCAGTGCCGCGCCGATCATACCGGTAAAAGTTAGCGCCGGTGTTCCCACCAGCAGCGTCAGCGCCACCGCCGAGGTTGCGGTGGCGTCGAGATTGAGCAGCAGCCCCAGCACAGGGGTTGCCACGATCAGCGGCACGCCGGCGGCAAGCCAGTGGGCCAGCGCTTTCGCGGCGCAGGCCAGTTCCAGCGGCGCCCGGCCCATCACGATCAGGTCGAGCGAGCCGTCCTCGTGGTCGGCCGTGAACAGGCGGTCGAGGGTCAGCAGGCTCGCCAGCAGCGCGCCGAGCCAGAGGATCGCGGGTCCGAGCCGGGTCAGCAGCGCCAGATCCGGCCCGATCGCGAACGGCATCAGCACCGTGACCGTGAGGAAAACAGCACCCCGATCAGCGCTCCGCCGCCGACGCGAAGGGCGATCTCTGATGTCCCGGCGGATCAGTGCGGCGAGGGCGCTCACTTGGTTTCCCCATCCGCAGTTCCTCGCGTCGATCCCGAGCGGGGTATGCGTCGCGGCGATGATGATGCCACCGCTTGCGAGGTGGTCGCGCATGACGCCGACGAACAAGCCCTGCCCGGGGTATCGAGCGCCGAGGTCGGCTCGTCCAGGAGCCAGACCGGCCGGCGCATCACCAGAAGGCGGGCGATCGACAGCCGCCGTCGCTGGCCGGCGGAGAGATAGGCTGCCGGCAGATGCGTGGCATGGCCGAGGCCCACGGCGGCGAGGCATTGGCTGAGATCGCCGACCTTGCCGCCGAGAAAATCCCGCCAGAACGCGAGGTTCTCGTGCACGCTGAGCGCAGGCTTCAGCGCATCGCGATGGCCGAGATAATGGGATTGCTCGGGCAAGGTCAGCTCGGCCTCGCCGCCCTCCAGGATGACCGACCCGCCGGCCGGCACCAGGAGGCCCGCGATCAGGCGCAGCAGCGAGGTCTTGCCGGAGCCGTTCGGGCCGACCACGGCCAGCACCTCACCGGATGAGGCTTCGAAATCGAGGCCGGAGAACACTTCCCGGCCGCCCCTGATACAGTCGATGTGACGCCCCGAGAGCCGCATTTTGCCTCTTCACAGCCCTCTGAGATTAATGGGTACCGCGTCAGAATTTGTGGGTACCGCATTGCTGCAGCACGCTTGTCGGTGTGGCGGCGCTTCTAGAAAGATTCTATAAGCCCGGAACTTGATGCAGCACACAATCGGCGGCTGCAAGCCAAGAGGCCAGCCTAACGCTGATGGTGTTTACATACCCTTGCCGGGTATAACTGGAATTTGGGATTTCCTGACATGACCTCGCTCGACAGCTTCAAATGCCGCAAGACCCTCAAGGTCGGCAGCAAGACCTACGTTTATTACAGCCTGCCCACCGCCGAGAAGAACGGTCTGAAGGGAATTTCCAAGCTGCCCTATTCGATGAAGGTGCTGCTGGAAAACCTGCTGCGCAACGAGGACGACCGCACGGTCAAGAAAGCCGACATCATTGCGGTGTCGAAATGGCTGAGGAAGCGCAAGCTCGAGCATGAAGTCGCCTTCCGCCCGGCGCGCGTCCTGATGCAGGATTTCACCGGCGTGCCGGCGGTGGTCGATCTCGCCGCAATGCGCAACGCGATGCAGGCGCTCGGCGGCGATGCCGAGAAGATCAACCCGCTGGTGCCGGTCGATCTCGTCATCGACCACTCCGTGATCGTCAATTTCTTCGGTGACAACAAGGCGTTCGGCAAGAACGTGGTCGAGGAATACAAGCAAAACCAGGAACGCTACGAATTCCTGAAATGGGGCCAGAAGGCGTTTTCGAACTTCTCCGTGGTGCCGCCCGGCACCGGCATCTGCCACCAGGTCAATCTCGAATATCTCGCGCAGACGGTGTGGACCAAGAAGCAGAAGATGACGGTCGGCAAGAAGACCGGCACCTTCGAGGTCGCCTATCCGGATCTCGCTCGTTGGCACCGATCTCGCACACCACAATGGTCAACGGCCTCGCCGTGCTCGGCTGGGGCGTCGGCGGCATCGAGGCGGAAGCCTGCATGCTTGGCCAGCCGCTGTCGATGCTGCTGCCCGAAGTGGTCGGCTTCAAGCTCAAGGGCCAGCTCAAGGAGGGCGTCACCGCGACCGACCTCGTGCTGACGGTGACGCAGATGCTGCGCAAGCAGGGCGTGGTCGGCAAGTTCGTCGAGTTCTTCGGCCCCGGCCTCGATTTTCTCTCGGTCGCGGACAAGGCGACCATCGGCAACATGGCGCCGGAATATGGCGCGACCTGCGGCTTCTTCCCGGTCGATGCCGCAACCATCGATTATCTCAAGACCTCCGGCCGCAAGGCTGACCGCGTCGCGCTGGTTTCGGCTTACGCCAAGGCGCAAGGTTTGTTCCGCACCGCGAAATCGGCCGACCCCGTGTTCACGGAAACGCTGACGCTCGATCTCAAGGATGTCGTGCCGTCGATGGCCGGCCCGAAGCGTCCTGAAGGCCGCGTCGCACTGCCGGCCGTTGCCGCCGGCTTCGCCACTGCGCTGGCCGGCGAATACAAGAAGCCCGACGACGCTTCGGCGCGCTATTCGGTCGAGAACCGCGATTTCGACCTCGGCCATGGTGATGTCGTGATCGCGGCGATCACCTCCTGCACCAACACTTCCAACCCCAGCGTGTTGATCGGCGCCGGCCTGCTGGCGCGCAACGCTGCCGCCAAGGGCTTGAAGGCCAAGCCGTGGGTCAAGACCTCGCTTGCGCCCGGAAGCCAGGTGGTCGCGGAATATCTCGCCAATTCCGGCCTGCAGAAGGATCTCGACAAGGTCGGCTTCAACCTGATCGGCTTCGGCTGCACCACCTGCATCGGCAATTCGGGTCCGCTGCCGGAGGAGATTTCGAAATCGATCAATGACAACGGCATCGTCGCTGCCGCGGTGCTGTCGGGCAACCGCAATTTTGAGGGCCGCGTCAGCCCTGACGTGCAGGCCAACTATTGGCCTCGCCGCCGCTGGTCGTGGCCTATGCGCTGGCGGGCACGGTGACAAAGGACCTCGCGGTCGAGCCGATCGGCGAGGGCAAGGACGGCAAGCCGGTGTACCTGAAGGACATCTGGCCGACCACCAAGGAAATCAACGCCTACATGAAGAAGTTCGTCACCGCCACGATCTTCAAGAAGCGTTACGCCGACGTGTTCAAGGGCGACACCAACTGGCGCAAGATCAAGACCGTCGAGAGCGAGACCTACCGCTGGAACATGAGCTCGACCTATGTGCAGAACCCGCCCTATTTCGAGGGCATGAAGAAAGAGCCGGAAGCGATCGTCGACGTCGTCGACGCGCGGATTCTGGCGATGTTCGGCGACAAGATCACCACTGACCACATCTCGCCGGCCGGCGCGATCAAGCTGACTTCACCGGCAGGAAAATTCCTGAGCGAGCACCAGGTGCGCCCCGCGGACTTCAACCAGTACGGCACGCGGCGCGGCAATCACGAGATCATGATGCGCGGCACCTTTGCCAACATCCGCATCAAGAACTTCATGCTGAAGGGCGCCGACGGCAATATTCCGGAAGGCGGACTTACCAAGCACTGGCCCGACGGCGAGCAGATGCCGATCTACGACGCGGCGATGCAGTACCAGGCGGAGGGCGTGCCGCTGGTGGTGTTCGCCGGCGCCGAATACGGCAACGGCTCGTCGCGCGACTGGGCCGCAAAGGGCACGCGGCTGCTCGGCGTCCGCGCCGTGATCTGCCAGAGTTTTGAGCGCATCCATCGCTCCAACCTGGTCGGCATGGGCGTGTTGCCGCTCACCTTCGAGGACGGCACGTCGTGGACGTCGCTGGGCCTGAAGGGCGACGAAAAGGTGACGATCCGCGGGCTGCAGGGCGACCTGAAGCCGCGTCAGACCCTGACGGCGGAGATCGTCTCCGGCGACGGTTCGCTGCAGCGCGTGCCGCTGTTGTGCCGCATCGATACCCTCGACGAGCTCGAGTACTACCGAAACGGCGGCATTCTGCATTATGTGCTGCGCAAACTCGCGGCCTGACGCGGATTTGTGATCAGTGCCTCACTGCGAAGTGAGTGGCGAGCAAGGAGAAGGCGGCCTAATGAAAGGGCCGCTTTCGCGCGTCTGGGGTACGCTTTTTGGGATCAGATCATGCCCCGTACAAATACGGATGGAAGACGCTACCGCCGGTTCGCACAATGACAGCGATGATAGCTTATAGTTGCATATCGCGATGGTCCGGTGCGCTCGGCGTTTGCGCAATCGTCGCCGTCATCCGCCCGGCCCATGCCGAACCGCGCGCGGTGGTTGAACTGTTCACCTCGCAAGGCTGCTCGTCATGCCCGCCAGCCGACCAGATCATCGGCGAGCTCGCCAAGGATCCGTCCGTGATCGCGCTGAGCCTGCCGATCGACTATTGGGATTATCTCGGCTGGAAGGACACGTTGGCGGACAAGCGGTTTAGCGCGCGTCAGAAAGCCTATTCGCAGGCACGCGGCGATCGTAATCTCTATACGCCGCAGGTGATCGTCAATGGCTCGGCGCAGGTGATCGGCAGCGATCGTGCCGCCATCGAAGGCGCCATCAAGAACACGAGCAAGGCCGAGGGCGTGATGTCGGTACCGGTGACGATGACGTTGTCGGGCAAGCTGATCAACGTATCGGTCGAGGCGAGCAAGGTGTCGACGACGGGCCGCGGCGAAGTCTGGCTTTGCTCGGTCTCGAGGCAGGTACCGATTTCGATCGGGCGCGGCGAGAATCGCGGCCAACAAATCACCTACTACAACGTGGTGCGCAATCTCGTGAAGGTCGGCGACTGGAACGGCGGTGCGGGAAGCTGGACCATTCCGCTGGAAAATATTTCCCGCGACGGCATCGATGCCGCCGTCGTCTATGTCCAGGACGGCAGTCGCGACAAGCCGGGCGCGATGCTCGGCGCCGCCATCACCGCGCTGCGGTAGTTCTCTTCCCGAAATTCTCTTGAATAGATGTCGCTGCGGCAGGCGGGATTCAAACGCGCTGAAATGCCGCCGTGTCCAAGCCCGATCTCCAAGCCTGGCCCACGAAAAACCTGACCCGCAAACGAAAAAGGACCAACTTTCGTTGGCCCAGTATCGGGATTAACTCCCTCTGCGAACAGGCCCGATCCCGACGGCCCCGGGGGCTGGGGGCTGAGGAATCCGGAACCGAAAGGACCGGGCCAACGCAGGATTATCTTGTCGCAACGTAGCGGGGCGGGCGGTTGGCGGAAGTGGGGCAGCAATAAGATTCCGCTAACGATCCCGTGAATCGATGTTTCCCGGGATGTCGGGTCGCCCGAGGCGGTTTCCTTCGTGTTTACAACCCCTTGCAGGGTCCTGCGGTTAGCGCGATCATATACAATGGATGACAGGAGGCGCTCCATGAGCTCGATATCGGAGGACACCGATCCAAGCGAGAGCCGCGCAGTGGCGCGCACCGCCACTGCAATCTCCCCGCCGAGATCGTGTCACGTTCAATCGTCTCGAACTCAACCGTATCCTCAATCTGTATGGGCGCATGGTCGCCGATGGCGAATGGCGCGACTACGCCATCGACTTTCTGAAAGACCGCGCGGTGTTCTCGGTATTCCGCCGCGCCTCAGAGGTTCCGATCTATCGCATCGAGAAAGATCCGCGGCTCGCGCGCAAGCAGGGCATGTACAGCGTGATCTCGGCGACCGGGCTGATCCTGCGCCGCGGCCACGAGCTCGAACGCGTGCTGCTGGCGATCGACCGCAAGCTGGCGGTGGTTTAATCGGCCGGGCTACCGCGGGCAGGGGCCCATTCTACTTTGCATGGGGTTGTTTTCGCGATTTTGAGTCTGCGCCCTGCGGTGTGCCGCCCATAGCGCGTCGAAGACGCGCGTGAACGCGCTGGCGGAGGCGCTACGCTTTATCCAGACTACGAAGCGGGGACCGTCGTGCTGCCTTCGCCGAGCGCACGCTGCATCATGACCGTGTCCAGCCAGCGTCCGAACTTGAGGCCGACATTGCGATGCGTCCCGATCATCTGGAAACCGCATTTGGTGTGAACCCCGATCGAGCCGGCATTGGCGGAATCGCCGATCACGGCGATCATCTGCCGGTAGCCCCGCGCCTCGCACGCCGTGATCAGCCGCTGCATCAGCTGCAGGCCGATGCCGCGGCGGTGGGTCGAAGGTTGCAGGTAGACTGAATTCTCCACCGTGAAACGGTAGGCCGGTCGCGGGCGATAGGGTCCAGCATAGGCGTAGCCGATCACCCGGCCTTCGACCGCGGCGACGAAATAGGGAAAGCCGCCATCCATCAGCACCCTGAACCGCCGGGTCATCTCGGCGAGGTCGGGCGGTATCAGCTCGAACGTCGCCGTGCCATAGCGCACCGCGTGCTCGTAGATTTCGGTGATGGCGGGGAGGTCGGCCTCGGTGGCGGGCCGGATTTCGGGAGCGGACATGCGGGTAGAATATTTTCGCCGTGTGCAAAGAAAAGCCCCGGCCGCGAGGCCGGGGCTTCAACTCGTACCTGGTCGGTAGCGACTAGTCGCGCTGGCCGAGCAGCTGCAACAGCAGCGTGAACAGGTTGATGAAGTTCAGGTAGAGCGACAATGCACCGGTAATCGCCGCTTTCTCTGCAATCTCGCCGCCTTCAGAGGCGTAGCCGTAGATGTAGTCGTTCTTCAGCCGCTGGGTATCCCAGGCGGTGAGGCCCGCGAACACCAGCACGCCGACCACCGAGACGATGAACTGCAGCATCGAGCTTGCCAGGAACAGATTGACCAGGCTCGCGATGATGACGCCGATCAGGCCCATGAACAGGAACGACCCCATGCCGCTCATGTCACGCTTGGTGGTGTAGCCGTAGAGGCTCAGTGCGCCGAAGGTGGCCGCGGTGATGAAGAACACCCGCACGATCGAGGTGTGCGTATACACCAGGAAGATCGACGACAGCGAAATGCCCATCAGCGCCGAGAACACCCAGAACAGCATCTGGGCGGTCGCAGGCCGCAGCCGGTTGATGCCGGCCGAAATCGCAAACACCATGGCCAGCGGGGCGAGGATGAACAGCCACTTCAGGGGCTGACATACATCGCGTAGCCGAACGGCGTCAGGTAGGCGTTGCCGAACTTGGCGGCGGCACCGGCCTGATCAGGGGTCACCGCAGCCATGTAGACGCCGAGCGCGGCAAGGCCGGTGATCGCCAGGCCGATGCTCATGTAGTTGTAGATGCGCAGCATGTAGGCGCGCAGACCGGCATCGACGGCCGCAGCGTCAACGCGTCCGGCGGCCCGGCCGAAAGGAGATACGTAGTTACGGTCTAGGTCCGACATGGTCGAATTCCCGTTGGTTGACCGGCGGAGCGCAAGGGGTTTGCGGCGCCGGTTAGATTTCGATCTCAGGTGCCCTGATTTGCTGACATTAACTTCACGTCATCAAGCCGGCCTCTGATCTTGGCTGGTATGTGGGAAACTAACACATTCGACGCAAGCTTCCACGCGCGGCTGAATGTCGCTTCTGCCGTCATTCCAAGCAAAAGCAGCGTTAATCCCGCCTTTCCGCCGCTACAAATTGTCACAAATTCCGTAACACGCTGGCCGGCTTCTGGTTCAGGGCCAACAACGTCCCGGCGAGCCCCAGCCCTACCGTGACGACCAGGGCAGCGGCGACCACGCCTGCGGCGCTGCCGGCCTGCCAGATGAAGCCGAGCGTCATCAGCCGGGTCACGATCAGCCAGGCCGCGACCGAGCCCGCGATCACGCCGAAAACCGCCGTGGCGAGGCCGATCATCAGGTACTCCAGCGCGTAGGCGCCGAGCAGGCGCGCCCGGGTTGCACCCAGCGTCTTCAGGATCACCGCGTCATAGACCCTATGACGGTGGCCGGCGGCGAGCGCGCCGCCCAGCACCAGGATCGCCGAGATCAGAGTCACCGCGCTGGCGCCGCGGATGGCGAGCACGAGGTTGGTGACGACGGTGCCGATGGTTTCCAGCGCCTCACGGACCCGCACGCTGGTCACCGTCGGAAACGCCTCCGCCACCTGCTTGATGATTCGGGCGTCGCCGCCCGGGTCCGGATGGACCTCCGACAGGGTCGCGACGTGGCTGTGTGGCGCGCCCTTGAAGGCGTTGGGCGAGAACACCAGCACGAAATTGATCCCGAGCCCCTGCCAGTCGACGTTGCGCAGATTGCTGATCCGGGCCGCGATGTCGCGGCCGAGCACGTTGACGACGATCTCGTCGCCTATTTTCAGCTTCAGCCCGTCGGCGATCTTCTTCTCGATCGAGACCAGCGGCGGGCCGCTATAGCCGGCGCTCCACCATTCGCCCTCGACGACCTTGGAGCCCCTGGGAACTTCGCTGGTATAGGTCAGGCCGCGGTCGCTCTGCAGCACCCATTCGGAATCCTGTGACGGCTTGAGCTCGTCGGCCTTGACGCCGCGGGCGCCGACGATGCGCCCGCGCAGCATCGGCACGTCCTCTATCGTTGATTCCGGTGCCACTTTCTTGAGGAAGGCACCGAAGCGGTCGGCATCGGCGGTCGGAATGTCGATGAAGTAGAACGAGGGCGCTCGCTCCGGCAGCGCGGCCAGGAATTGCCGGCGCAGATTGCCGTCGATCTGGGTGATGGTGACGAGCACCGCGAGCCCAAGTCCGAGCGACATCACGACCGAGGGCGTCAACGCGCCGGGCCGGTAGATATTGGCGATCGCCAGCCGCAGCATGGTGATGTTGCTGCGGGGCAGCCGGCGCGCCAGCGCCATCAGGCCGGCGGCGACGCCGCGCAGCAGCGCGAACACCGCGACCGAAGAGACCACGAACACGGCCGCGACCCGCTTGTCATAGGCAAGCCCGATGGCGACGGCGACCAGCAGGGTAATCACCACGGCCATCAGCGCGAGATAACTCCAGCGCGGGCGATGCCATTCGGGCGCGACTTCTTCACGAAACAGCGCCGCGACCGGCACATCGTGCACCCGGCCGAGCGGCCACAATCCGAAGGCGAGCGCGGTGAGCAGGCCGTAGATGAACGACAGCGCCAGTTCATCGAGATGCAAGGCCGGGATCACAGGCAGCGGCAGCAGCTTGCCGAACACGCCGACGATGACGAACGGCAACGCCGCGCCGGCGGCCAGCCCGATCACCGAACCGACCCCGGCGAGCAGGATCACCTGCGTCAGATAGATCGTGAAGACGTCGCGGCCGGTGGCGCCAAGCGCCTTGAACGAGGCGATGACGTCGCGGCGGCGGTCGATATGGCTCTTGACCGCGTTGGCGACGCCGACGCCGCCGACCAGAAGTGCGGCGAGGCCGACCAGCGTCAGGAACTGGGTGAAGCGGTTGATGGTGCGTTCGAGCTGCGGCGAGGCATTGCCGCTGCTGCGGATCCACCATCCGGCCTCCGGCAAGGCGCTCCGCGCGCTGTCGATCAACTGGGTCGCGGCGCGATCGTCGGCCGCGTTGTCCGGCAGTTTCACGCGGTAGATCCAGCGCACCAGGCTGCCCGGCTGCAGCAATGCGGTGGCGCGCAGGCTCTGTTCGCTGACCAGAACGCGCGGGCCCAATCCGACATTGCCGGCGAGCTTGTCCGGCTCGGCCGCAACCACGCTGCGGATCTGGAACGTGGCGCTGCCGATCGTGATGCGGTCGCCGAGCTTGAGATCGAGCCGCGCCAGCAGAATGGAATCGACCGCGGCGCCGAACGCGCCGTCGCGCTCGGCGAACAGATCAGCCATCGGCATTTTGGGCTCGAGCGTCACCTGCCCGAGCATCGGATAGTTGCCGTCCACGGCCTTGAGCTCGACAAGCGCCAGCTTGCCGTCGCCGCTGCGGGCCATGACGCGCAGCGCAGCCGCGACCGAAACCTGGCCGCGCGCGCGCAGGAAGGCGAGTTCCTCCGGCTTGGCTTCACGCTGGATCAGCGAGAACGCAACGTCGCCGCCCAATAGCGTGCGGCCCTCGCGCGTCAAACCTTCGCTGAGGCTGGCTGCGACCGAGCCGACGCCGGCAATCGCCATCACGCCGAGCGCGATGCAGGCGATGAAGACGTAAAAGCCGCGCAGGCCGCTGCGCAGTTCGCGCAGGGCATAGCGCAGTGCGAGGATGACGCGCGGCTGCGGTAAACGGGTTCTGAGATGGCGGTCATGAATGTCCGTCGATCCGGCCCGAACGCAGCCGCACGACGCGGTCGCAGCGTTGCGCCAGCGAGGTGTCGTGCGTCACCAGCACCAAGGTCATGCCGCGCTCGGCATGTTTGGTGAACAGGAGGTCGACGATCTGCCTGCCCGTCGCCTCATCGAGATTGCCGGTCGGTTCGTCCGCGACCAAGATCGCGGGATCGGGCGCCAGCGCACGGGCAAGCGCCACGCGCTGCTGCTCGCCGCCGGACAATTGGGTTGGATAGTGATGCAGGCGATCGCCGAGCCCGACGGAGGTTAATTCCTTTGCCGCACGCTGCGCCGCATCGGGATTGCCGGCGAGCTCCAGCGGCACCGCGACGTTCTCCAGCGCCGTCATGGTCGGGATCAGGTGAAACGACTGGAACACGATGCCGACCTGGCGGCCGCGAAGCGCGCCAGCGCGTCCTCGTCGAGGGCATTGAACGGCGTGCCGCTGACCACCACCTCTCCGCTGTCAGGACGCTCCAACCCCGCCATCACCATCAGCAAGGTCGATTTGCCCGAACCTGACGGTCCGATAAGGCCGATCGCCTCGCCGGATGCCACACGAAGGCTGATATCTTTCAGGATATGAACGCGGGCGGCGCCTGGAGCCGAGCGAGAGGTTGACGTTGGAAATGGAAATGGTGTCCGGCCCGAGGGCGGTCAGTGAAGAGGGTTCGATGAGACTGTCCATGGCTCGGTCATATGGCACTTCCGGCACTCGGGTCGAGGGCTTGAAACGGATGTTTGCGCACATACGCGTGTTGATTGTGGCTTTGATGACGGCTGGGCCGGTTTTGGCCCAAGTCCCGGCCCAGGTCACGGCAACGCCGCCCAAGCCGGTCAAAATGGCCGTCCTCGGCGATTCCCTGAGCGCCGGCTTCGGCCTGCAGGCCACGGCGGCGTTCCCCGCCCGCTTGCAAAAAGCGTTAAGCGACAAGGGGATAAAGGTCGAGATGATCAATGCCGGGGTGTCCGGCGACACTTCTTCCGGCGGCCGCGACCGGCTGGACTGGTCGATCCCGGAGGGAACCGAGGCGGTGATCCTCGAACTCGGTGCCAACGACGCCCTGCGCGGGATCGATCCCGCCGTCACCCGCGCCGCCTTGACCGATATCCTGACGCGGCTGAAGGCGCGCAAGATCGCCGTTCTGCTGTGCGGAATGCTCGCCCCGCCCAATTACGGCAGCGAGTATGCTGCCCGGTTCAATGCGATCTATCCGGAGCTTTCGAAATCTTTCGGCGTGCCGCTTTATCCGTTTTTTCTGGAGGGGTTGCCAGCGAAGCCAAGCTCAACCAGCCCGATGGGATACATCCGACCGCCGAGGGCGTCGACGTCATCGTGAAAAATATTCTGCCTATGGTGGAGGCATTTCTCGGCACGATCTCCGGGCAGCGGAGTTGAAAAAGGAGCAACCGATAACGTTACCCAAAAGTTTTCCCGTAGCATTGCGGTGTGCGCGCGCCGCCTGCTTCGCAGAGTCACATAAGTCGGGTAGAAAATAACTATCGGTGATTCGTCACCGGGCGCTGTTACAGGACATGGTCCTTTTCAAGATCATGCCCAAGCATCGGGAGTCATGCGATGCCGCGGTTGTTTGCTGGACTGGAAATTCCGGCCGAGATCGGCCAGAGCCTTTCCAATTTGCGTGGCGGCCTTCCCGGCGCACGCTGGATCGATCCCGAAAATTATCACGTCACCCTGCGCTTCATCGGCGATATCGACGGCATGTCGGCGAACGAAATCGCCTCGATGCTGTTTCGGATCAATCGCAAGCCGTTCGAGGTCAAGGTGCAGGGCCTACAGAGCTTTGGCGGCAAGAAACCGCGCGCGGTGGTCGCTTCCGTGGAGCCGAGCCGGCCGCTGATCGAGTTGCAGGCTGAGCTTGAGCGGCTGATGCAGCGGCTCGGGCTCGATCCGGAGGGGCGCAAATTCACCCCGCATGTGACGCTGGCGCGGCTGCACGATGCGTCGAGCCAGGACGTGGCTGATTATCTCTCCGTGCGCGGCTACTTCCCAAGCCGGACATTCATGGCGTCGCGCTTCGTGCTGTTCTCGTCCCGCGCCTCCACCGGCGGCGGGCCCTATGTGGTCGAGGATTCCTACGCGCTGAGCGCGTAGTGGAAAATCAGCGGGCGCGGGCATATCGGTTTTGGCGGGTTGGCTTACTAAGCCTCAGCTTCTTGCTGTACCTCCTGTGCTTGCCCTTCGACGCGTTTTGCGTTTCTGGACAATGCTCCGCTTGGCCCGGATATGGCATTTTGCTCTTTGGGCCTTTGGGCCTGTTAGCGTCTGCCACTAATTGGACCTGGCTGGCCAACCCGATTCTTTTTGGAGCCTGGGCTGCGCTGGTCCTGGGGAAGAAGATGCGGTCTTCAGCCTTAAGCCTGGCGGCAATAGCTTTAGCTTTAAGCCTATTGGCATTCGGCATCGCCATATCGTTCTTGTTTCAGCGAGAAATTATGACGAATGAAGCCGGGATCCTTTTTCCCATCACAGGATACAGGATCGGCTATTGGATTTGGCTGTCGAGCATTGCCGTCTGCTGTTTTGGTTGCATGGCGACAATTGAATTTTCAGTGACATACAAGAACAAGGAATGAGGGTCCTTGCGCGCCTCTACCGGCGGCGGGCCCTATGTGGTCGAGGATTCTTACGCGCTGAGCGCGTGAGGGCATTACCCGCATTTCCGCGGACGCGACCGTAGCCCGGATGAAGCGAAGCGAAATCCGGGGCAAGTCTATCCGCTTGTTACAGAACCCCGGATTGCGCTGCGCTCCATCCGGGCTACGCAGCTTCATTTGCATAGCCCTGGCACGATTCAAGGCTTGCAATTTCCGTGCGCTTGAGGCCGAAAGGGGGCCATGCTGTCGACCGACCCCACCTCGTTCCACGCGCAGTATCAGGCGCTGGTTTCCTCCGGAGCGATCGAAGCCGATCCTGCGCAAGCGGATGCCGCCGAGGTGTTCGCTGCCCTTGAGGAACGGCTGTCGAGCTACAAGCCGGCGCGCAAGCTAAGCCTGCTTGGACGGCTGTTCGGCGACAAGAGTGAGCCGCCGCCGCGCGGGCTCTACGTTCACGGCGAGGTCGGCCGCGGCAAGACCATGCTGATGGATCTGTTCTTTCAGCACTCACCGGTCCAGCACAAGCGCCGCGCCCATTTCCACGAATTCATGGCCGAGGTGCACGAGAAGATCTACGCCTATCGCCAGAACATCGCGCGCGGTGAAATTGCCGACGGCGACGTGATCGAGCTGACGGCCAACGCAATCTTCGACGAGGCGTGGCTGCTGTGCTTCGACGAATTTCACGTCACCGATATTGCCGACGCCATGATCCTGGGGCGGCTGTTCTCAAAACTGTTCGAGCTCGGCACCGTGGTGGTGGCGACCTCGAACGTCGCGCCCGAGGACCTCTACAAGGGCGGTCTCAACCGCGCGCTGTTCCTGCCCTTCATCGCCCAGATCGCAGACCGCATGGACGTGCTGCGGCTCGACGCGCGCACCGATTTCCGTCTGGAAAAGCTCACCGGCGTGAAGATGTGGCTGGTGCCGCCGGATGATGAAGCCGGCGCCGCGCTCGACCGCGCCTGGCGCAAGATGACCGGCAATGCGCCGTGCAAACCGCGCGGCATCGCGATCAAGGGCCGCGTTCTGCGCGTGCCCTGTTCGGCGCACGGTGTCGCGCGATTTGGTTTCTCCGATATCTGCGAGAAGCCGCTGGCCGCGTCGGATTACCTGCGGCTGGCGCATGATTATCATACCATCCTGATCGACCGCATTCCGGTGATGGATTATCCCGAGCGCAACGCCGCCAAGCGTTTCATCTCGTTGATCGATACGCTCTATGACAACGCCGTGAAGCTGATGGCCTCAGCCGAAGCCGATCCGCTGTCGCTGTATCTGGCGACCGAGGGCATCGAGGCCAACGAGTTCAAGCGGACCTCGTCGCGGCTGATCGAAATGAGTTCGGAGTCCTACCTGGCGCTGCCGCATGGCCGTAAGGATTCCGCGGCGAGCGGGTCGAGCACCGGGCTGGTGGAGACCTGACAGCGGTCGCTGGCATACCTGACCGAAATCGAGGCGGGGCCTTAGAATTGGGTAGGCCCCGGCTTGAACCGGTCATTCGAAAGGGATAACCACCCATCCGGCTGACTATCCACCCTCCTCTTCGTCTCAGAAGGACAAATTTCCCATGGCGCGCGACAAGATTGCTTTGATTGGCTCCGGTCAGATCGGCGGAACGCTGGCTCACCTCGTTGGCCTGAAGGAGCTCGGCGACGTCGTGATGTTCGACATCGCCGAGGGCGTACCGCAGGGCAAGGCGCTCGACATTGCGCAGTCTTCGCCAGTCGACGGTTTCGACGCCCATCTCACCGGCGCCAATTCCTACGAGGCGCTCGATGGCGCCAAGGTCTGCATCGTCACCGCCGGCGTGCCGCGCAAGCCCGGCATGAGCCGCGACGATCTCCTGAGCATCAATCTCAAGGTCATGGAGCAGGTCGGCGCCGGCATCAAGAAATACGCCCCCGACGCCTTCGTCATCTGCATCACCAACCCGCTGGATGCGATGGTGTGGGCGCTGCAGAAGGCCTCCGGCATGCCGCACAAGAAGGTGGTCGGCATGGCTGGTGTGCTCGACTCCGCGCGCTTCCGCTATTTCCTGGCCGATGAATTCAACGTCTCGGTCGAAGACGTCACCGCCTTCGTGCTCGGCGGCCACGGCGACACCATGGTGCCGCTGACGCGCTACTCTACCGTCGCCGGCATTCCGCTGCCCGACCTCGTCAAGATGGGTTGGACCTCGCAGGCGCGCATCGACGAGATCGTCGACCGTACCCGCAACGGCGGCGCCGAGATCGTCAACCTGCTGAAGACCGGTTCCGCGTTCTATGCGCCCGCGGCGTCAGCCATCGCGATGGCCGAGAGCTACCTGAAGGACAAGAAGCGCGTGCTGCCCTGCGCCGCCTATCTCAACGGCGAATACGGCGTGAAGGACATGTATGTCGGTGTGCCCGTGGTGATCGGCTCGAAGGGCGTCGAGCGCATCGTCGAGATCGAGCTGGCCGGCAAGGACCGCGAAGCCTTCGACAAGTCGGTCGGCGCGGTTCAGGGATTGGTCGACGCTTGCAAGAAAATCGCGCCCGACCTGCTCGGACGCTGATTTTACTCGGCTTTCCGCCCGGAAACGGGCGGAACTCTTTCGGGTTGCAGTTCTATTGGTATATGGTATGCCAACTACCAATGTAGGTGAACTGTGTAGAACTCGCCGCATCGGGTTTTGGGGAGCGTCCAGATGAATATCCATGAATACCAGGCCAAGGCTTTGCTGCATGAATTCGGCGTGCCGATTTCGCGCGGCGTGCCGGTTCTGAAGGCCTCGGATTCCGACGCCGCCGCCAAGACGCTTCCCGGCCCGGTCTGGGTGGTGAAGAGCCAGATCCATGCCGGCGGCCGCGGCAAGGGCAAGTTCAAGGAAGCCTCCGCCGGCGACAAGGGCGGCGTCCGCATCGCCAAATCCGTCGCCGAGGTCAACGAATTCGCCAAGCAGATGCTGGGTGCGACCCTGGTCACGATCCAGACCGGCGCGCACGGCAAGCAGGTCAACCGCCTCTACATCGAAGAGGGCTCCGACATCGACAAGGAGTTCTATCTCTCGATCCTGGTCGACCGCGAAACTTCGGAAGTGGCGTTCGTGGTATCGACCGAAGGCGGCGTCAACATCGAGGAAGTCGCGCACAACAACCCGGAAAAGATCGTGACCTTCTCGGTCGATCCGGCGACCGGCATCATGGGCCATCACGGCCGGACGGTGGCGAAGGCGCTCAATCTCTCCGGCGATCTCGCCAAGCAGGCCGAAAAGCTGGTGGTGCAGCTCTATAACGCCTTCGTCGCCAAGGACATGGCGATGCTGGAAATCAATCCGCTTGTCGTCACCAAGCAGGGCCTGCTCCGTGTGCTCGACGCCAAGGTGTCGTTCGACGACAACGCGATGTACCGCCATCCCGAAGTCGCCGCGCTGCGCGACGAGACCGAGGAAGACGCCAAGGAAATCGAGGCGTCGAAATACGACCTCAATTACGTCACGCTCGACGGCACCATCGGCTGCATGGTCAACGGCGCCGGTCTTGCCATGGCGACCATGGACATCATCAAGCTCTATGGCATGGAGCCCGCCAACTTCCTCGACGTCGGCGGCGGCGCCAGCAAGGAGAAGGTCGCGGCAGCGTTCAAGATCATCACTGCCGATCCCAACGTGAAGGGCATCCTGGTCAACATCTTCGGCGGCATCATGAAGTGTGATATCATCGCCGAAGGCGTGGTGGCCGCGGTCAAGGAAGTCGGCCTGAAGGTGCCGCTGGTGGTGCGGCTCGAAGGCACCAATGTCGACGCCGGCAAGAAGATCATACGCGAATCCGGCCTCAACGTGGTGCCGGCTGACAATCTCGACGATGCCGCGCAGAAAATCGTGAAAGCCGTCAAGGAGGCTAGCGATGGCTGACCGTCTCGCCGCACCGACACCGCTGGAAGAACACCGCAGGCTCGCGGTTTTTGCGGGCGAATGGGCGGGCGAAGAAATGGTCTATCCGTCGCGCTGGACCGAAGGTGGCCCCGCGACCTCGCATGTGGTGGCGCGCATCGATCTCAACGGCTTCTATCTGATCCAGGACACCCGCCAGATGCGCGACGGCAAGGAGACCTTCGCGACCCATGGCGTGTTCACCTACGATCGTGACGACCGGCACTACAAATTGTTCTGGCACGATCTGCTCGGCTACTATTCGCCGGCGCCGGCCTCCGGCGGCTGGACCGGCAAGACGTTGATTCTGGTGCGCGGCTCGCTGCGCGGCAATGCACGCCACGTCTACGAAGTCGTCGACAACGACAACTACACCATGAAGATCCAGTTCTCGCCCGATGCCGAAGGATGGGCCGACGTGCTCACCGGCACGTACCGGCGGATCTCACTAAGAGCCCTTCCTTCCCGATCATCCACGAAAGCGTCATCAATCATGTCCGTTCTGATCGACAAGAATACCAAAGTCATCTGCCAGGGTTTTACCGGCAAGAACGGCACGTTCCATTCGGAAGCCGCGATCGCTTACGGCACCCAGATGGTTGGCGGCACCTCGCCGGGTAAGGGCGGCTCCAAGCATCTCAACCTGCCTGTGTTTGACACCGTCGCCGAAGCGCGTGAGAAGACCGGCGCAGACGCCTCCGTGATTTATGTGCCGCCGCCGGGCGCGGCCGATGCGATCTGCGAGGCGATCGATGCGGAAATTCCGCTGATCGTGTGCATCACCGAGGGCATTCCGGTGCTCGACATGGTGCGCGTGAAGCGCTCGCTCTCGGGCTCGAAATCGCGCCTGATCGGGCCGAATTGCCCGGGCGTGATGACCGCGGGCGAGTGCAAGATCGGCATCATGCCGGCCAACATCTTCAAGCCCGGCAGCGTCGGGATCGTTTCCCGCTCGGGCACGTTGACCTATGAAGCGGTGTTCCAGACCACCCAGGAGGGCCTCGGCCAGACCACCGCGGTCGGCATCGGCGGCGACCCGGTCAAGGGCACCGAATTCATCGACGTGCTGGAGATGTTCCTCGCCGACCCCAAGACCACCTCGATCATCATGATCGGTGAAATCGGCGGCTCGGCCGAGGAAGACGCCGCCCAGTTCATCAAGGACGAGGCCAAGCGCGGCCGCAAGAAGCCGATGGTCGGCTTCATCGCCGGCGTCACCGCCCTCCCGGCCGCCGCATGGGTCACGCCGGCGCGATCATCTCCGGCGGCAAGGGCGATGCCGGATCCAAGACGGCGGCCATGGAAGCCGCCGGAATCACGGTCTCTCCGTCGCCGGCACGGCTCGGACATACCCTTGCCGAAAAGTTGAAGTCTTAATTCAATTCTTGGTTCTTTTCGGGGCGAAGTTTCGCACTAAATAGGGTAAGGGGTACTTTATCCCGCTGATCCGGTTTCCGGATCGGCGATGCGCCGTCTTCTATGCGCAAACCGAAAATCACCAGGACGCCATCATGTCTCGCCAGGACGCGAATGCAGCATTTGCTCTCTCCTCATTTTTGCAAGGCACCAACGCCACCTACATCGACGACCTCTACGCCCGCTACGAGCAGGACCCGGCATCGGTCGACACCGACTGGCAGGAATTCTTCAAGAGCCTGAAAGACACCCCCGCCGACGTCCAGAAGAACGCCGAGGGCCCCTCTTGGGGCCGCGACCACTGGCCGCTCACGCCACGTGACGAGCTGACCTCGGCGCTGGATGGCAACTGGGCGACCGTCGAGAAGGCCGTCGGCGCCAAGCTCGCCGTCAAGGCGCAGGCCAAGGGCGCCGAGCTGTCGGCCGCCGACGTCAACCAAGCGACGCGCGATTCGGTCCGCGCCTTGATGCTGATCCGCGCCTACCGCATGCGCGGTCATTTCCACGCCAAGCTCGATCCGCTCGGCATCGAAGCGCAGCGCGATCGCGAAGAGCTCGATCCGCGCACCTATGGCTTCACCGAAGCCGATTTCGACCGCAAAATCTTCCTCGACCACGTGCTCGGCCTCGAATACGGCACGCTTCGCGAAATCGTCGCGATCTGCGAGCGCACCTATTGCCAGACGCTCGGCGTCGAGTTCATGCACATCACCAACGCGGCGCAGAAGGCCTGGATCCAGGAGCGCATCGAGGGGCCTGACAAGGAAATCAGTTTCACCCGCGAGGGTCGCCGCGCGATCCTGAACAAGCTGGTCGAAGCGGAAGGGTTTGAAAAGTTCTGCGATCTCAAGTTCACGGGCACCAAGCGTTTCGGGCTCGACGGCGCTGAATCGCTGATTCCGGCGCTCGAACAGATCATCAAGCGCGGCGGCAATCTCGGCGTGAAGGAGATCGTGCTCGGCATGCCGCATCGCGGCCGCCTCAACGTGCTGACCCAGGTCATGGGCAAGCCGCATCGCGCGCTGTTTCACGAATTCAAGGGTGGCTCCGCCAACCCGGACGCGGTCGAGGGCTCCGGCGACGTCAAATACCATCTCGGTGCGTCGTCCGACCGCGAGTTCGACAACAACAAGATCCATCTGTCGCTGACCGCGAACCCGTCGCATCTCGAAATCGTCGATCCCGTCGTGCTCGGCAAGGTTCGCGCCAAGCAGGACCAGCACGGCGATCCGCCGGACATGCGCATCTCCGTGCTGCCCATGCTGATGCATGGCGACGCGGCGTTCGCCGGCCAGGGTGTCGTGGCGGAATGCTTCAGCCTGTCCGACTTGAAGGGCTACCGCACCGGCGGCTCGCTGCATTTCATCGTCAACAACCAGATCGGCTTCACCACCTATCCGCGCTATTCGCGCTCCTCGCCCTATCCGTCCGACGTGGCGAAGATGATCGACGCGCCGATCTTCCATGTGAACGGCGACGATCCGGAAGCGGTGGTGTTCGCCGCCAAGGTCGCGATCGAGTTCCGGCAGAAATTCCACAAGCCTGTCGTGATCGACATGTTCTGCTATCGTCGCCATGGCCACAACGAGGGCGATGAGCCCGCGTTCACCCAGCCGGTGATGTACAAGCGCATCGCTTCGCACCCGTCGACGCTGGAAATCTACGCCAGGCGGCTGATCGCCGACGGCGTGATGACCGAGGGCGAGGTCGAGAAGGCCAAGGCCGACTGGCGCGCGCGGCTCGATGCCGAACTCGAGGCGGGCTCCGGCTACAAGCCCAACAAGGCCGACTGGCTCGATGGCAAGTGGGCCGGCTTCAAGTCGGCCGATCAGGAAGAGGAGGCCCGCCGCGGCGTCACCGGCGTCGACGTCAACATCCTCAAGGATATCGGGCGCAAGATCACCAAGGTGCCGGACGGCTTCCGGGTTCACCGCACCATCCAGCGCTTCCTGGAAAACCGCGCCAAAGCGATCGACAACGGCGTCGGCATCGACTGGGCGACCGGCGAGGCGCTGGCGTTCTGCACGCTGCTGCAGGAAGGCCGTCACGTCCGGCTGTCGGGACAGGATTCCGAGCGCGGCACATTCTCGCAGCGCCATTCGGTGCTGATCGACCAGGAAGACGAGAGCCGTTACACGCCGTTCAACCATCTCGGACACGACCAGGGTCATTACGAGGTCATCAACTCGCTACTGTCCGAAGAGGCGGTGCTCGGCTTCGAGTACGGCTATTCGCTGGCCGAGCCGAAGGCGCTGGCGATGTGGGAAGCGCAGTTCGGCGACTTCGCCAACGGCGCGCAGGTGCTGTTCGACCAGTTCATCTCGTCGGGCGAGCGCAAATGGCTGCGCATGTCCGGCCTCGTCTGCTTGCTGCCGCATGGCTATGAAGGGCAGGGGCCGGAGCATTCCTCGGCGCGGCTCGAGCGTTTCCTGCAGATGTGCGCCGAAGACAACATGCAGGTGGTGTATCCCACCACGCCTGCGAATTACTTCCACGTGCTGCGGCGCCAGTTGCATCGCGAAATCCGCAAGCCCCTGATCCTGATGACGCCGAAATCGCTGTTGCGACACAAGCGCGCGGTCTCGCGGCTCGACGAGCTGGCGGCGGACACCACCTTCCACCGCATCCTGTACGATGACGCCCAGATGCTGCCCGACGAGAAGATCAAGCTCACGCCGGACGACAAGATCCGCCGCGTCGTGCTGTGCTCGGGCAAGGTCTATTACGATCTCGACGAGGAGCGCGAGAAGCGCGGCATCGACGACATCTACATCATGCGCGTCGAGCAGCTCTATCCGGTGCCGCTCAAGGCGCTGGTGCAGGACCTCGGACGCTTCAAGAACGCCGAAGTGGTCTGGTGCCAGGAAGAGCCGCGCAACATGGGTGCGTGGCACTTCATCGAGCCCTATCTCGAATGGGTGCTGAACCAGATCCATGCGCCGAACCGGCGTCCGCGTTACGCCGGCCGCGCCGCCTCGGCCGCAACCGCCACCGGTTTGATGTCGAAGCACCAGGCGCAGCTCAAGGCGATGCTGGATGAGGCGCTGAACTAAGAAATTTCCTTGGTCGTCATGCCCGGGCTTGTCCCGGGCATCCACGGCCTTTTGCTCGAGATCGTTTTGAGGCGTGGATGGCCGGGACGAACCCGGCCGTGACGCAAAGAGGAAACTATACCATGACTGAAATTCGTGTTCCGACGCTCGGCGAGTCCGTGACGGAAGCCACCATCGGCCGCTGGTTCAAGAAAGCCGGCGACGCCGTCGCGGTGGACGAGCCGCTGGTCGAGCTTGAGACCGACAAGGTCACCATCGAGGTGCCGGCGCCGTCTGCCGGTGTGCTCGGCGAGATCGCGGCCAAGGACGGCGAGACCGTCGCCGTCGGCGCGCTGCTTGGGCAGATCAATGACGGTGCGGCCGGTGGCACCAAGTCGGCCGCGCCCGCCAGGGCCGCCGCCCCGGCTGCAGCGCCCGCCGCCGCCACGCCTGCTGCGGCTCCGAAGGCTGCGGCATCGGATGCGCCGCTGGCGCCGTCGGTTCGAAAACTCTCCGCCGAAAGCGGCATCAATACCGCGACCGTTCCGGGCTCCGGCAAAGACGGCCGCGTCACCAAGGGCGACATGCTGGCCGCGATCGAGAAGGCGGCGTCTGCGCCGACCCCAGTCAATCAGCCGGCGGCATCCGTGCAGGTGCGGGCGCCTTCGCCGGCCGACGACGCGGCGCGCGAGGAGCGCGTGAAGATGACGCGGCTGCGCCAGACCATCGCGCGGCGGCTGAAGGACGTGCAGAACACGGCGGCGATGCTGACGACCTTCAACGAGGTCGACATGACTCACATCATGGCGATGCGCACACAATACAAGGACGTGTTCGAGAAGAAGCATGGCAGCAAGCTCGGCTTCATGGGCTTCTTCACCAAGGCCGTCGTGCAGGCGCTGAAGGACATCCCGGCGGTCAATGCCGAGATCGACGGCACCGATTTGATCTACAAGAACTATTACCACATCGGCGTCGCCGTCGGCACCGACAAGGGCCTGGTCGTGCCTGTGGTGCGCGACTGCGACCACAAGTCGATCTCCGACATCGAAAAGTCGATCGCCGATTTCGGCCGCCGCGCCCGCGATGGCCAGCTCAAGATCGACGAGATGCAGGGCGGCACCTTCACCATCACCAATGGCGGCATCTACGGTTCGCTGATGTCGACGCCGATCCTGAACGCGCCGCAGTCCGGCATTCTCGGCATGCACAAGATCCAGGAGCGGCCGATGGTGGTCGGCGGCAAGATCGAGGTCCGCCCGATGATGTATCTGGCGCTGTCCTACGATCACCGCGTGATCGACGGCAAGGAAGCGGTGACCTTCCTGGTGCGTGTCAAGGAAAGCCTGGAAGATCCGGCACGCCTGGTGCTGGACCTCTAACGCCACCGGCTTTGCCCGCGCCGGTGCCAAAGGCCGGCGCTGCGAGCCATGGATCGATGCGCGCCGACTTGTGGGGGCTGAAGTGACGGACAAAGTTGTTGTGATCACCGGCGGTAGCCGCGGCATCGGCCGCGCCACCGCGCTCGCCGCCGCCGCGCGCGGCTTTCGCGTCGTGGTCGGCTATGCCAGCAATGAGGCGGCGGCGAAGGAAGTCGTCTCGCTGATCGAGCGCAAGAACGGCAAGGCGATTGCCGTGAAATGCGACGTCGGCAGCGAGGCGGACATTCTCGCCCTGTTCGAGGCTGCGGACCAATTCGGAACGCTCGGCGCGCTCGTCAACAATGCCGGCATCGTCGGTCCCTCGGCGCGGGTCGAGGACATGTCGGCTGAACGCATCCAGCGGATGATGGCGGTCAACGTCACCGGCAGCATCCTGTGCGCGCGCGAGGCGGTGAAGCGGATGTCGACTCGCAAGGGCGGCGAGGGCGGCGTCATCGTCAATCTTTCCTCGGTCGCGGCGAAACTCGGCTCGCCCAACACGTATGTCGATTATGCGGCGTCCAAGGGCGCGGTGGATTCCTTCACCGTAGGCCTCGGTCATGAAGTCGCCGGCGAGGGCATTCGCGTAGCCGCGATCCGGCCCGGGCTGATCGATACCGAGATTCATGCTTCCGGCGGCGAACCCGATCGCGCGCACCGGCTCGCGCACATGGTGCCGATGCAGCGCGTCGGTACCGCGGATGAAATCGCCAACGCCATCGTCTGGCTGATCTCGGACGAGGCGTCCTACGTCACCAGCGCCATCCTTGATGTCTCGGGCGGGCGGTAATACCTGACACGTTTCTCAGCTACAGGACTTCATCATGGCTACCTACGATCTCGTCGTCATCGGCACCGGCCCGGGCGGATATGTCTGCGCGGTGCGCGCGGCGCAACTCGGCATGAAGGTCGCCGTGGTCGAGAAGAACGCGACGCTCGGCGGCACCTGCCTCAATGTCGGCTGCATGCCATCGAAGGCGCTGCTCCATGCCTCCGAAATGTTCGAGGAGGCCGCGCACTCGTTCGCGAAAATGGGCGTCAGCATTTCCTCGCCAAAACTCGATCTGCCATCGATGATGAACTTCAAGCAGCAGGGCATCGACGGCAACGTCAAGGGCGTCGAGTTCCTGATGAAGAAGAACAAGATCGACGTCCTTTACGGCACCGGCAGGATTGTCGGCGCCGGCAAGGTCGAGGTCAGCGGTGACGGCAAGACGCAGACGGTCGAAACCAGAAATATTGTCATCGCCACCGGCTCCGATATCGCGCGGCTGAAGGGCATCGAGATCGACGAGAGGCGCGTCGTGTCGTCGACCGGCGCGCTGTCGCTGGAAAAAGTGCCGGAAAGAATGCTGATCATCGGCGCCGGTGTGATCGGCCTCGAACTCGGCTCGGTGTGGCGCCGGCTCGGGGCGGAGGTCATGGTCGTCGAATTCCTCGACCGCATCCTGCCCGGCATGGATGGCGAAGTGGCGAAACAATTCCAGCGCATGCTCGAAAAGCAGGGCTTTGCGTTCAAGCTCGGCGCCAAGGTGACCGGCGTCGATACGTCGGGCAAGATGTTGAAGGCCAGTGTCGAGCCGGCAACCGGCGGACCGGCAGAGACGCTCGAAACCGACGTGGTGCTGGTCTGTATCGGTCGCGTGCCGTACACCGAAGGGCTCGGCCTCAAGGAAGCCGGCATCGCGCTCGACAATCGCGGCCGCGTGCAGATCGACGCGCATTTCTCGACCAGCGTGAAGGGCGTCTACGCGATCGGCGATGTGGTCGCGGGCCCGATGCTCGCGCACAAGGCGGAGGACGAGGGCGTTGCCTGCGCCGAGATCATTGCGGGACAGGCGGGCCACGTGAACTACGATGTTATCCCGGGCGTGGTGTATACCACGCCGGAAGTGGCGTCGGTCGGCAAGACCGAGGAAGAGCTGAAGCAGGCGGGCGTGGCATACACGTCAGGCAAATTTCCGTTCACCGCCAACGGCCGCTCCAAGGTCAACCAGACCACTGACGGCTTTGTGAAGGTTCTCGCCGACGCGAAAACTGACCGCGTGCTCGGCGTGCACATCGTCGGCCGCGAAGCCGGCGAAATGATCCATGAAGCCTGCGTTCTGATGGAGTTTGGCGGTTCTGCCGAAGATCTGGCGCGCACGTGCCATGCCCACCCGACTCGCTCGGAAGCCATCAAGGAAGCCGCGCTTGCGGCCGGTAAACGCGCCATCCATATGTGATCGGAACCCGGTGCATACCGGGTAGAGCACGAACGAAGAGGCGGGTATCCGATTTCCCGGAAAGATCATGCTTTGAACAAAGAGACGGAGCGGAGCGACCAATCAATGACGTCATTCCGCTCTAGAGATTACGATCGATGATGCGCCGCCTGTTACAGCCATTCTGGGTCCTGCTTGCGGCCATCTTCCTGATCGAAGCCTGGCTGTGGGATCATCTCGAGCCGATCGTCGAGCGCATCGTTGCGCTGATCCCGCTGCGCGCCTTCAAGCGATGGCTGTCCGATCGCGTCGATACGCTGTCGCCGGCAATGACGCTGATCGTATTCGCGGTGCCGGTGATTCCGCTGTTTCCGCTCAAGCTGGTCGGCCTCTGGCTGCTGGCGCATGAATATTGGCTGAGCGCCGCCGTCGTCATCGTGTTCGGGAAACTCGTCGGCGTCGGCGTCACCGCGTTCATCTTCGACGTGACGCGGTCGAAGCTCCTGCAGATGGCGTGGTTCAGGAAGGCCTATGAATTCATCATGGCGATGCGCGCCGAGGCAGCCGCCCTGGTCCAGCCGATCAAGCAGCGCATCCGGGAAATGCTGCGTGGCGACGGCGACGGCTGGTCATCGCGCACGCTGCGGCTGATCGCACGTTTCCGCAAGAGCGTGCACGAAGCGCGGTAGTTTCATGCTGTCGTCGCCCAGCTTCGCGGGGCATGACTCTCAATGCAGATGCAAGAGATGCGGCGCGTAGAGACCTAGCGCGGTGATGGCGATGCCCGCGACCGCCAATGCGCCTGACACCCAGGCCAGCACGATCATGCCGGTGATGATGGTGGCGGACGCCAGCACGATGCCGATCTGGAAGGCGGCCGAAGCGATTTCGTAATGGTGATACTTCGCGGTCGCGAGGTCGCGCTCGTGCTCGGCATGCTTGGCGCGTGCGGCGAGCTGTTCCGAACCCTCCCCGGTCTCCGGCTCCGAACGGTAGCGCGCCGCGGTCTTGTTCCAGTCGTCGATCTGCTTTTGCAAGGCCGCTTTCGCAGCATCATCGCCGATGGTGCCCAAGCTGAGCTTGGCGTGCTCCGCCGTGGCTTGAACCGTGGTGCGGCGGATGCTCTTGGCCTGGAAGAACGCCCACAGGTTCGAGGCCTCGACATTCTTGCTGATGGCTTCGGTTTGCGCGCCCTTGCCCAGCGTTTCCGACAGCGCCAGAAACAAGGCGATCACGGCGATCAGCAACGCGATCTTCTTGTTCGAGCCCGAAGCGTGCTCGGCGTGCTCCGCATGCTCCATGCTTTCATGTGCGCCCATGATTCCCCTCCTGCAAATTGACGGCGCACGATTGCCGAACCGCAATGCGAGCGCAAGACGCTAGCTTAAAAGGCTATCGATGTGACGGGAGTGTGTCGGCGGGGTATGCGGGCGTTCATCGCCGCGGGTGCGCGCTCTTGTACACTTCCAGCAGCCGTTCGCTGTCGATGCCGGTATAAATCTGCGTGGTCGAGAGCGAGGCGTGGCCGAGCAGTTCCTGGATCGCGCGCAAGTCGCCGCCGCGGCTGAGCAGATGGGTTGCGAAGGAATGCCGCAGCGCATGCGGCGTGGCGCTGTCGGGCAGGCCGAGCGCGCCGCGTAAGCGCTCCATGGTGAGCTGGATGATGCGCGGCGAAAGCGGTCCGCCGCGCGCGCCGACAAAATTGGGCCGGCCGGGGGCAGCGGATGCGGGCACATCGCAACGTAATCGGCGATCAGGACAAGCACGTTTTGCAGCACCGGCACCATCCGCGTCTTGTTGCCCTTGCCGGTGACGATGAGGACATCGCCTTCGCCCGGCTTGGGCACGTCGCGGCGCTTCAGCCCGAGCGCCTCGGAGATGCGCAGGCCCGAGCCGTAGAGCAGCGCCATCACAGCGGCGTCGCGCGCCCAGATCCAGGGTCGCGCTCCTCGCCGGCGCGCTCGTCGGCATCCGCAAAGCGTTTGGCGGCGGCCATCTGGATCGGCTTCGGCAGGCTCTTTGCAACCTTGGGCGCGCGGATGGCGGACAGGGCGCCGACCTTGCCTTTGCCTTCGCGTTCGAGATAGCGCCCGAATGAACGCAAGCCCGCCAGCGCCCGCATCAGCGAGCGCCCGGCAATGTCGTCGGCGCGGCGCATCGCCATGAAGGCCCTGACGTCGGTAGCCTCCAGCGCCGCAAACCGCTTCAGCGTGACCCGGGTCCCCCAGTGCTCGGTGAGGAAAATGAGGCATTGGCGGAGGTCGCGGGCGTAGGCTTCGAGCGTCTTTGGCGAGAGCCGCCGCTCGGCGCGGAGATGCGTCAGCCATCGCGCCATCTCCAGCGCGAAGCTCTCGTCGGCGCAGTCGAGCTCGATCGGTTGAGGCGCCGGAACTTGCTTGGCCATCAGCCTTGCCTTGAAGCTTGCCTTGGATACGTTGATTCAACGCATTATATCGCACCTCTTTCGTTTACCGTTCGCTAACTTGGCGGCGCGGCGCTAGCTTGCCCTGGACACCTCAAGCCCGATTCCCTGATGGACCACGCCACCCGCGAAACCTCCTCATCCGCATCGGCGACCCGCGTCGTCGACGTGCTGGTGCCGGTCGCGCTCAATCAGAACTATTCCTACCGGGTGCCGCGCGGCATGGCGCTGAAGCCCGGCGACGTCGTCTGCGTGCCGCTCGGCCCGCGCGAGGTGGTCGCCGTGGTGTGGGCGGAGAACGCCAATCCCGATCCGCGTCTGCACAACCGCCTGAAAGATGTCGGCGAAAAGCTCGACGTGCCGCCGCTAAGAGAGGAACTGCGCAGCCTCGTTGATTGGGTCGCCAATTACACGCTGTCCGCGCGCGGCATGGTGCTGCGCATGGCCTTGCGGATGGGCGAAAATCTCGGGCCCGAGCGGATGCGGCTCGGCGTGCGGCTGGTGGGCGAGCCGCCACGGCGCTTGACGCCGGCGCGGCGCCGCATGATCGAGGTGCTGTCGGACGGCCTGCTGCACGGCAAGTCCGAAGCCGTGCGGGAAGCCGGCGTCAGCGCCGGCGTGATCGACGGTCTGGTCGATGAGGGGACGCTTGTCGTCGAGGCGATGCCGCCGCCGCTGGCGCCGCCTGCGCCCGATCCATCCTTCGCGCAGCCGGAGTTCTCCAGTCAGCAGCGCACCGCGGTGGATGCGATGCGTGCGCTCGCGGCCAATGGCAGCTTTCACGTCGCGCTGCTCGACGGCGTTACGGGCTCCGGCAAGACCGAAGTCTATTTCGAGGCGATTGCGGAAGTCATTCGGCACGGCAAGCAGACACTGATCCTGATGCCGGAGATCGCGCTGACCGGACAATTCCTCGACCGTTTTGCCCAGCGCTTTGGCGTGCGTCCTTTGGAATGGCATTCCGAACTGACGCCGCGCACGCGGCAGCGCAATTGGGCGGCGATCTCGACGGGCGAAGCGCCGGTCGTGGTCGGCGCGCGCTCGGCGCTGTTCCTGCCCTATGCGGATTTGGGCCTGATCATCGTCGATGAGGAGCACGACCAGGCCTACAAGCAGAATGATGGCGCGCATTACCACGCCCGCGACATGGCGGTGGTGCGCGCACATATCGCCAAAATTCCAATCGTGCTGGCGTCCGCGACGCCATCGGTCGAAACCGAAGTCAACGCGCGCAAGGGCCGTTATCAGCGCGTCGCGCTGCCGTCGCGGTTCGGCGGCCAGCACATGCCGCATATCGAGGCGATCGATCTGCGCCGCGCGCCGCCGCCGCGCGGCCGCTTCATCTCGCCGCCGCTCGCCGAGCAGATTCAGTTCGCGATCGAGAAGCGTGAACAGGCGCTATTGTTCCTCAACCGCCGCGGCTACGCGCCGTTGACGCTATGCCGGGCTTGCGGCCATCGCTTTGCCTGCACGATCTGCGACGCCTGGCTGGTGGACCATCGCTTTCGCCAGCGCCTAGTCTGTCACCATTGCGGCTTCTCGATGCCGCGTCCGAACATCTGCCCGCATTGCCAGGCCGAAGAATCCCTCGTCGCGGTCGGCCCCGGCGTCGAGCGGCTGCAGGAGGAGGCGGCCTCGCTGTTTCCGAATGCGCGCACCATGGTGCTGTCGAGCGATCTCATCACCTCGATCGAGACCATGCGCAGCGAGCTGAACGAAATCGCGGAAGGCCGCGTCGACATCATCGTCGGCACGCAACTGGTGGCGAAGGGACATAATTTTCCGCGGCTCAATCTGGTCGGCGTCGTCGATGCGGATTTGGGCCTCGGCAACGGCGATCCGCGCGCCGCCGAGCGGACGTTTCAACTGCTCAACCAGGTGATCGGGCGTGCGGGGCGCGATCAGGGCCGCGGCGTCGGGTATTTGCAGACCCACCAGCCTGAACATCCCGTGATGAAGGCGCTGATCGCGAGCGACCGCGAGGCGTTCTACGCCAGCGAGATCGAGGCGCGCGAACGCGCCGGTTATCCGCCGTTCGGCCGGCTCGCCAGCCTGATCATTTCCGCAGGCGACCGCCCGACCGCGGAAGGTTTTGCGCGAAGGCTTGCTGCGGTCGCGCCGATCGACGAGCGCATCCAGGTGCTGGGGCCTGCCGAAGCGCCGCTTGCAGTCATCAAGGGCCGCTACCGGTTCCGGCTTTTGGTGAAGTCGCTGCGCAATGTCGATCTGTCGGAATATTTGCGCGAATGGCTCGCCGCCGGGCCGAAGACCAAGGGCAATCTCAAGCTCGAAGTCGACGTCGATCCGCAGAGCTTTTGTGAGGGCCGGACCAGTCAAACGGGAAGGCGTTCGTCAGCCATTTGACCACAAATTGGTCGTGTATCCCGTCTCGACAAAGGCGTCGATTTTTGCCGCCTGATCCTCGTCGCCACCGGTCCGGGCCGCAAAAATCTTTCCGAACGAGATGCGCTTGGCTTCCGGCCAGTGCTCCGGTTCCCAGAGGTGCGATCGGAGCACCGAACGCGCGCAATGGAAATAGCACCGTTCGATGTGGATCCGGATGGCAAGCAGCGCCGGGCGGCCTGACTTGCCAAGTACGGCCAACAATTCGGCATTGTCAAAGATCTCTGCCCGGCCCGACAGCCGCAGCGTTTCGCCGGTTCGGGGGCGCAGGAAGATCATGCCGATCCGGCCGGTCTCGATGATGTTCTGCAGGCCGAACGCGAGATTGTTGCCGGCCCGCTCGGGAAGCAGAACCGTTCTTTCGTTTTCGACGTGGACGAATCCGGGCTCGTCGCCCTTTGGAGACACTTCAATCGGCCCGTCACGGCCGGCCGTCGCCATCAGCCCAAACGGGCACGTCCGGAGGAAGTCGATCGCCTGCTCGTCCAGGAAGGGAAGGATCTTGGCCTTGGTGGTCTCCCGAGGTTCGGGGAGAACGGTTCTTAGTTGCTCCACGGTCTTGACCTGGCTCATGATTGCGATCTCGTCGGTGAAGTGTGGAAGGCCACTTGTATTCCGGCGGAACCTAACACGGTCCTCCTGCCACCGTCGTGGCCAGAGCGGCGGCGCCAAAACAAAAGGCCTGCCGTCATTTGAGACGGCAGGCCTTCGTTGCCGCGGAAAGTTCCGCGACGGTTACGCAACGCAACGCTTACTCGATCTGATGGACCGGAAAACGGCGCATGAGGCGCGCGCCTTAAGAGACGACCTCGGCGGTGACGTGGCCGACGCCGGCACCGGTCAGGCCGATGGCGCGCGCAGCACCCTTGACAGGTCGAGTACGCGTCCCCGGATGAAGGGACCGCGGTCATTGATCGTGACGACGACGCTCTGGCCGCGATGAGTCACCCGGAGCTTGGTGCCGAACGGCAGCGAGCGGTGGGCTGCGGTCATGGCGTTCTGATTGAAGCGCTGTCCGGAGGCGGTCTTGTTGCCGGATTCATTGCCGTAAAAGGAGGCCTTTCCCGAGAAGCCGTGCCCGGAGCCCGACGAGCCGATCGAGGCATTGGCGTCCATCCAGTTGCTCTTGGCTTTGTGGGCGTGGTGGGAATGGTGGCGATGCTGCCTGGATTTGGCGGAAGCCTCGGAGATGCTGCCGCCGACCAGGAAAGTTGCGGCGATCAAGGCGAGTGCCGTGCGCGACCGGGTTAGAGTTCCCGGCACCACATTATTGGTATTCAACATTAAACTAGTCCCTCAGATAGTATTGCCACATGCATGGCAAATGGAACCCCCGTCCCGCTTCGATGGTTGCCGTTTGATCAGGCAATAAGGCATGAATTGGGCAGTAAATCGAGAATGTCTCGGGCTGACATATCTTGTTACCGAGATCAACTAATCAAACGATATTCCGTAATCTTGTGCTTTAACCAATTTAATACCTATCATTACTTGCGATTACAGTTATATTTTGGTGCGAAAAGATTTGGGCAAGTAATGCGCAAATGGAGCGGATCGGCCTCGTTCGTTCCGCCGCGCCGCCTCATAGCCGCCATGCAAATACGACAGGAACCGATGCGCCCGTTGGGGAGTGCGGATCCTTGGCCGGTGGGGGCCGAAAATTCGGCGCACTGGACTCCGCCAAAAACAGCGTTCTGCCGGGCCTGAAAATTGACGTGCAACAAGGCGTCGCCTGAACGCGCGGTCATGTTGCACCTGCGCGCTCGCTATGTTAGCAAAGCCGCGATTTTAACGACCCCGGCATCTCTCGTGCCGGTCGAAAATCGAAGTCCCGCTTGAATTCCAAGGGCTTGGATCGCTAGGCGCTGCTGCTTGTGGCGACGGTTTTTCCCTTGCGAGTTTGACAGCAAAATAAAGAGCGAGTCTGTGGCTGCTGAAGATCCGTCCGTTTCGGGAGTGTCCGGCCGTTATGCTACGGCCTTGTTCGAGTTGGCGCGCGACGAGAAATCCGTCGACGCGGTCAAGGCCGACCTCGAGAAATTCGAGGCCATGCTGAACGAAAGCGCCGATCTCAAGCGCCTCGTTCGCAGCCCGGTTTTCTCGGCAGATGCGCAGGCAAAGGCGCTCAATGCCGTGCTCGACAAAGCCGGAATTTCCGGCACCTCCGCCAAGCTCCTTAAAGTCCTGACGGCCAACCGCCGGCTGTTCGCCGTCGCCGATGTGATCCGCGCCTTCCGCGCGCTGGTGGCGCAGTTCAAGGGCGAGGCGACCGCCGACGTCACCGTCGCCGAGCAGCTCAATGAAAAGAATCTCGACGCGCTGAAGACCGCACTGAAATCGGTGACGGGCAAGGACGTCGCGCTGAACGTGAAAGTCGATCCCTCCATCATCGGCGGCCTTGTGGTCAAGCTTGGCAGTCGCATGGTGGATAGTTCGCTTCGCACCAAACTCAATTCGATCAAGCACGCGATGAAAGAGGCAGGCTGATGGACATCCGCGCCGCGGAAATTTCCGCGATCCTCAAGGACCAGATCAAGAATTTCGGCCAGGAGGCTGAGGTTACCGAAGTCGGACAGGTGCTGTCCGTCGGCGACGGTATCGCCCGCGTCTATGGTCTGGATAACGTCCAGGCCGGTGAAATGGTCGAGTTCGAGAACGGCACCCGCGGCATGGCGCTGAACTTGGAAACCGACAACGTCGGTATCGTGATCTTCGGCGCCGACCGCGAGATCAAGGAAGGCCAGACCGTCAAGCGCACCCGCGCCATCGTCGATACGCCCGTCGGCAAGGGCCTGCTCGGCCGCGTGGTGGACGCGCTCGGCAACCCGATCGACGGCAAGGGCCCGATCCAGGCCGACAAGCGCATGCGCATCGACGTCAAGGCGCCCGGCATCATTCCGCGCAAATCGGTCAACGAGCCGATGGCGACCGGCCTCAAGGCGATCGATGCGCTGATCCCGATCGGCCGCGGCCAGCGTGAGCTGATCATCGGTGACCGCCAGACCGGCAAGACCGCGATCGCGCTTGACGCCATCTTGAACCAGAGGCCGCTCAATGCGACCGGCGATGAGAAGATCAAACTGTATTGCGTCTACGTCGCGATCGGCCAGAAGCGATCGACGGTTGCGCAGTTCGTGAAGGTGCTGGAAGAGCAGGGCGCGCTGGAATATTCGATCATCGTCGCCGCCACCGCGTCCGATCCGGCGCCGATGCAGTACATCGCGCCGTTCACCGGCTGCACCATGGGCGAATATTTCCGTGACAACGGCATGCACGCCGTCATCATCTATGACGATTTGTCCAAGCAAGCCGTCTCGTATCGCCAGATGTCACTGCTGCTGCGCCGCCCGCCGGGCCGCGAAGCCTATCCCGGCGACGTGTTCTATCTGCATTCCCGCCTGCTCGAGCGCGCGGCGAAGCTGAACGACGAGCACGGTTCGGGTTCGCTGACGGCGCTGCCGGTCATCGAAACCCAGGCCAACGACGTGTCGGCCTACATCCCGACCAACGTGATTTCGATTACCGACGGCCAGATCTTCCTGGAAACCGATCTGTTCTTCCAGGGCATCCGTCCCGCGGTGAACGTCGGTCTGTCGGTGTCGCGCGTCGGATCATCGGCGCAGACCAAGGCGATGAAAAAGGTCGCCGGCAAGATCAAGGGTGAGCTGGCGCAGTACCGCGAAATGGCGGCGTTCGCGCAGTTCGGCTCCGACCTCGACGCCTCCACCCAGCGCCTGCTCAACCGCGGCTCGCGCCTGACCGAACTTCTAAAGCAGCCGCAGTTCTCGCCGCTGAAGATGGAAGAGCAGGTCTGCGTGATCTGGGCCGGCACCAACGGCTACCTCGATCCGCTGCCGGTCGCCAAGGTGCGCGGGTACGAGGACGGCCTGCTGTCGCTGCTGCGCGGCAAGCACGTCGAGATCCTCAACAGCATCCGCGAAAGCCGCGATCTCAGCGACGACACTGCCGGCAAGCTGAAGACGGTGGTCGAAGGTTTTTCCAAGACCTTTGCTTGATTTGCCGTCGTGGCCCGGCACATTTAGCCCGAAGACGCGCTTCGCGCTTTTGGCCGGGACTGACAAAAGAGTGGCTTGCGGTCGGGTCATCATCAAGGACCGGATCGCCGGGGTGAACTAAGAATGGCTTCACTGAAAGATATGCGGGTCCGCATCGCCTCCACCAAGGCGACGCAGAAGATCACCAAGGCCATGCAGATGGTTGCGGCGTCAAAGCTGCGCCGCGCGCAAACCGCCGCCGAAGCGGCGCGGCCCTACGCGGAAAAAATGGACGCGGTGATCTCCAACATCGCCAATGCCGCCGCCGGTTCGCCCGGCGCCCCGGCGCTGCTGGCTGGCACCGGCAGGGATCAGGTGCACCTCTTGCTGGTCTGCACCGGCGAGCGCGGCCTGTCCGGCGCCTTCAATTCCTCGATCGTGCGGCTGGCGCGCGAACGCGCGCTGTCGCTGCTCGGTCAGGGCAAAGAGGTCAAGATTTTCTGCGTCGGCCGCAAGGGCTACGAGCAGCTCCGCCGAAACTTCGAGAAGCAGATCGTCGAGCACGTCGACCTGCGCTCGGTTCGCCAGCTCGGCTTCGTCAATGCCGAAGACATCGCCAAAAAGGTTCTGGCGCGGTTCGATGCCGGCGAGTTCGACGTCTGCACGCTGTTCTATTCGCGCTTCAAATCCGTGATCTCGCAGATCCCGACCGCCCAGCAGATTGTTCCGCTGGTGGTGGAAGCGCCGGCGGCGAATGCCGGCCCGGCCACGTCTTACGAATATGAGCCGGAAGAAGACGAGATCTTGACGCGCCTGCTGCCGCGCAATCTCGCGGTGCAGATCTTCCGTGCGCTGCTCGAAAACAACGCTTCGTTCTACGGTGCGCAGATGAGCGCGATGGACAACGCCACTCGTAACGCCGGCGACATGATCCGCAAGCAGACCCTGATTTACAACCGAACCCGTCAGGCCATGATCACCAAGGAGCTGATTGAAATCATCTCCGGCGCCGAGGCGATGTAACGGCGACAGGCACGATCAAAACTGACGGTTGTCTAGAGATACGAATTCGAAGGAGAGAGTTTATGGCCACACCCGCCAACCAGACCGGACGCATCACGCAGGTCATCGGCGCCGTCGTCGACGTGCAGTTCGAGGGGCACCTGCCCGCCATTCTGAACGCGATCGAGACCAAGAACGGCGGCAACCGTCTGGTGCTCGAAGTGGCTCAGCATCTCGGCGAATCCACGGTGCGTACCATCGCGATGGACACCACCGAGGGTCTGGTCCGCGGTCAGGAAGTCACCGACACCGGCAACCCGATCATGGTGCCGGTCGGCGCCGGCACGCTCGGCCGCATCATCAACGTCATCGGCGAGCCGATCGATGAAGCCGGCCCCGTGGTTTCGGAAGGCATGCGGGCGATCCATCAGGAAGCGCCGACCTATACCGATCAGTCCACCGAAGCTGAAATTCTCGTCACCGGCATCAAGGTCGTCGACCTGCTGGCGCCTTACGCCAAGGGCGGCAAGATCGGCCTGTTCGGCGGCGCCGGCGTCGGCAAGACCGTGCTGATTCAGGAGCTGATCAACAACGTGGCCAAGGCCCATGGCGGTTACTCGGTGTTCGCCGGCGTCGGCGAGCGTACCCGCGAAGGCAACGACCTCTATCACGAGTTCATCGAATCCAAGGTCAACGCCGATCCGAAAAATCCCGATCCGAGCGTGCAGTCCAAATGCGCGCTGGTGTTCGGCCAGATGAACGAACCCCCGGGCGCCTGCGCCCGCGTCGGCCTCACCGGCCTGACGGTCGCCGAGCACTTCCGCGATCAGGGCCAGGACGTGCTGTTCTTCGTCGACAACATCTTCCGCTTCACGCAGGCAGGCTCCGAAGTGTCGGCGCTCCTGGGGCGCATTCCTTCGGCCGTGGGCTATCAGCCGACACTCGCCACCGACATGGGCGCGCTGCAGGAGCGCATTACCACCACGCACAAGGGTTCGATCACCTCGGTGCAGGCGATCTACGTGCCGGCCGACGACTTGACCGACCCGGCGCCCGCAACCTCGTTCGCCCATCTGGACGCGACCACGGTGCTGAACCGCGCGATCTCGGAAAAGGGCATCTATCCGGCTGTGGACCCGCTCGACTCGACCTCGCGCATGCTCTCCCCGCTCGTCGTCGGCGAGTTGCACTACGAGACCGCGCGTATGGTCCAGCAGGTGCTGCAGAAGTACAAGTCGCTGCAGGACATCATCGCCATTCTCGGCATGGACGAGCTGTCCGAAGAGGATAAGATCGCCGTGGCCCGCGCCCGCAAGATCGAGCGCTTCCTGTCGCAGCCGTTCCACGTCGCCGAAGTCTTCACCGGGACGAAGGGCGCGTTCGTCGATCTCGCCGACACCATCAAGGGCTTCCGCGCGATCTGCGAAGGCAAGTACGATCACCTCCCGGAAGCAGCCTTCTACATGGTCGGCACCATCGAAGAAGCCGTCGAGAAGGGCAAGAAGCTCGCGGCTGAAGCAGCGTAAGTTATAGGGTCATTGCCGGGCAAAAGCGCGAAGCGTGTCTTCAGACAAGTGACCCGGCAATCCATCGCCAAGAAGATTTCTCTTGATGGACCCGCGGGTCAAGCCCCGCGGGTGACAGCGGAAAGAACGGAAAGACCATGGCCACCTTCAACTTCGATCTCGTTTCGCCCGAAAAGCTCGCCTTCTCCGGCGAGGTCGATCAGGTTGACGTCCCCGGCGTGGAGGGTGATTTCGGTGTTCTCGCGGGACATGCGCCGGTCGTGGCCGCGGTTCGCCCGGGCATCCTGACCATCACCAGCGGCGGGACGCATCAGAAGGTCATCGTGCTCGGCGGTCTTGCCGAGATGTCGGACAACGGCCTCACCGTGCTCGCCGACGTCGCTACCTCGATCACCGAGGTCGACCGCGCACAATTCGCCGAAACCATCGCCGAGATGGAAGCCAAGCTGGCCGAGAAGGAAGGCTCCGAGCTCGATCACGCCATCGAGCGGCTCGACCACTTCAAGAGCATCCAGCACGAGCTCAACGCAACCGCCATGCACTAAGCCCCGGGGCACCGCTCCGGGGCGCAATGAAGGCCCGAGTAAAAAGCAGCGCTCGTCACGATGTGATGGGCGCTGAGCTTTTGTAGCGGTATTTCCCGAACTGACCCCCGACACTGCCCGGAACGCTACAATTGCACCGGCCGGGCCGAACCAGGCCGCGTGAGTGCAGCGCCCCTTCGCAGTGCTACCGCCGTTGATTTGAACTCTGATCGGTATTTGCCTCCGAGGCCGGCCCCACCGCCACGGTAACTGTCAGCGGCGCACCGGAACGCTCGAAGGTCAAACGGACCTGTTCGCCAATGCGGGCGAGGCCAATCCGATTTCGCAGTTGCGCGGCAGAGTGAATCGGGCGGTCATCGGCCTTCAGCACGATGTCGCCTTTGCGCAGGCCGGCTATTTCCGCAGGCGAACCGGGGCTGACTTCGGCAATCCGCGCCCCTTCGCTGCGTCCGCCATCGGTGGCGGGACTTAGTTCGCGCAAGGAGATGCCGATCCGGCCGCGCTCGACGCGACCCTTCTCGACGATCTGCTCCATCACACGCCGGGCCATGTTGACGGGGATCGCAAAGCCGATGCCGACATTGCCGCCGGCAGGCGAAATGATCGCCGAATTGATGCCAATCAGTTCTCCTTTGAGGTTGATCAGCGCGCCGCCCGAATTGCCGGGGTTGATCGCCGCATCGGTCTGAATGAAGTCCTCGTAGCCCTGCTTGCCAAGCCCGGTGCGGCCAAGCGCGCTGACCAGGCCCGAGGTAACGGTCTGGCCGAGACCAAAGGGATTGCCGATGGCGAGCACAAAGTCGCCGACTTCGAGCGCGTCGCTGTCGCCGAACGCGATTGCCTTCAGGGCCGAGGGAGACTGAATTCGCAATACCGCAATGTCGGTGGCGGGGTCGCGCCCGATAACCTTGGCCGAAAACGGCCGGCCGTCTTTGGTCTTGATCTGGACCGTCGATACCTGATCGACAACGTGGTTGTTGGTCAGGACGTAGCCTTTCTGCGCATCGACGATGACGCCGGAGCCGGTAGCGTTGATTTCCTTCTCGAGCTGTTTCGGCACGTCGAAAAACTCCCGGAACAGCGGATCGCGATAGAGCGGGTTGTCCTGACGGACCTTGCCGTGGACGGCGATGTTGACCACGGACGGGGTGACCTCGCGAACCAGCGGCGCCAGCGTCGGCGCCGGGCCGCCGGTTCGCAGATTGGGAATCTGTCCCGAGACCGGAGCTGCCGGGATCGCCGCGCCGAGCAGGCCCGCCAGCGCGATCGCAATGAGTCGGTTCACGTGTTTTCTCATTTCATGGATGATGCGGATCAGGAGCTGCCTTGCAGGGCCTCGCTCCGCTGCAGTGCGAGCCAGGGAGCGGCCCACCATGCGGTTGCCTGGTTGATCCATGCGACGACCAGAATGGCAGGGGTCAGCATCACGAAAGCCTCCGCGTTTGGGTTGCCCGGCGCCGTCGCCGCCATCGCCTGTCGATTTCCTCGCGCGGTGGATCATCGTCGCCATCGAGCTGGCGCAAGGCGGTGAGAACGTCGGCAAGACGGAGAGGGTGGCCCATGCCCGGAATGTCACGCAGTCCAGGGCAGGACTCGATCGCAAATATGTCAGACGCCCAGGACGACAGGATGATTCGTTTCTCGGCGTCGGAAAGTTGTGGGTCGCCTAGGACTTCGTCGGGGGAATCGTAATGTGCGGCAGGATGAAATAACGCGAGTTCCGGGGCGTTCAATTTCGCCTTGCTCATCGATCGGTCTCCTTACTCTCCTTTCCAGTGAGACGTTTGGCGATTGTCGGGGGCGGCGTCGTTTGACGCCGCCGCCATTGTCGTCATTGGTTGCTGATCGGGATGCGCTTGACGGCCGAACGAGCCTGTTCGGATTTCGGCAACGTGATCGTCAAGACGCCGTCGTGGAATTTGGCTTCGGCCTTGTCTTCCTCGACTCCGTCGAGCGGAATCTGCCGCTCGAACGAACCGTAATAGCGCTCGGTGAAATATCTGCCGCCATTGTCAGTTCGCTCGGACTTCTTCTCGCCGCGCAGGGTCAGAACGCCGTTGGCAATCTCGACCTGAACGTCCTTCTCCGAAAGACCCGGCAGTTCCGCGGAAATGGTCAGGGTCTTGTCGGTTTCGTTGAGCTCGAGGCTCGGCCATCCGAAGCGACCTTCCATCAGCGGGCTGCCGAAACGGGCGGGCGGCCCAAAGCCGCGGAAGACATCGTCGAACAACCGGTTCATCTCCCGGTGCAGAGTGAAGAAAGGATCGAAGCTGCCGTGCGTCGGCGTAAGCTCCTGGTTTCTTGACCACGGGATCAGATCACGAATAGCCATAGTGTCCTCCTCATAGAAATTCTGCATGTTGCTTGCTGCACAGGCTCGCGCGCGGTCGGTGATCCGGGCGCCAGCCTTGCTTACCGAAGTGGCTCAGGCCGCCTTATGTTCGATCTGGCGGGAAGCGCCGGCGTTCCCGATCGGGATACGCCGCGGCTTCATCGAGTCAGGGACTTCCCGAACCAGATCGACGATCAGCAGGCCGTCCTTGAACGAGGCCTGCTTGACCTGCACATAGTCGGCGAGGTTGAACACCCGGCGGAACGGCCGGGCCGCGATGCCGTGATACAGGTATTCGCGTTGCTCGGCGTCGGGCTTCTTGCCCTCGATGATCAGCGTGTCCCGTTCTGCGGTGACGGCAATATCGTCCATGCCGAAGCCGGCAACCGCGAGCGAAATCCGGTACGCGTCTTCGCCGCAGCGTTCGACATTGTAGGGCGGATAATTGTCGTCGGCGGACTGCTGCAAATTGCTGTCGAGCAGATCGGCCAGATGATCGAAGCCGATCGTGGAGCGCCACAGGGGCGAGAAGTCAAAGGTCCTCATAACCAAGTCCTCCAAAGAGCAAGATGGATACGAAGGAGCGTCGGACACCGTCCGGCGCCCACTCAACTCGCCGGACCCGATCTGGCATCCGGCACCGCTGTCGGCGGCAGAAATCGAATTAGAAAATCGCGGAAAAATTTCAAGGGGCCGCATTCAAAATTATTCGATGCGCGCCGTTCGCGGCTGCGGCAGGCTCAATCCGGAGTTAACGGGCGGGCCGGGCGCCGAAGGTGCGCCAGATCGGCCGCGGCTTTGCGGCCGGTTTCCGGCTCGGGGTGAACCTTGGACGCGCGCGGTTCGACCGGCCTCCGGCCGATGGCCAGCAGCATGAACAGGCTCCGGTAACCCTGGTAGCGGGCAGCCGGACGGGTACGTTCGCGCCCATGCATGATCAGCGTGCCATTATGGTCGTGCACCCGCCACTCCCAACTCCGGCGGCGCTTGGCTACAGTCACTTCCATCATGGGAGGCAAGACAACATACGGTGCGGGTTATTTCAAAGCTGAGCCCGTTAGTCTGCGATCGATACAAAAAGGTTCGCTGACGCCAAATCACCGACGGCATCGGGCGCTTTCTGCGAACTCGGCCGAAAAATATTGACCGACAAAACGCTGTCAAGCGTCTCGCGTCTGTGGCGAGACCATCTAACGGGCGAATCCCGCAAATGCCTGCGTCACCATCCGGTACACGTCGCGCCGGAACGGCACCACGAGGTCGGCGACGCGGTCGAGCCGCTCCCAGCGCCAGGAATCGAATTCGGCCGGCTGGCCGTTGCGCGGCGTCAGCGGGTCGATCTCGTCGTCGCGGCCGGTGAACCGCAGCGCGAACCATTTCTGCCGCTGGCCGCGGAATTGCGCGAGACGATGTGTGGACGGACCGTCATACGGCGGAAAGTCATATTTTATCCAATCGGTCTCGCCGAGATATTCGGCGCTGACCGCCCCGGTCTCCTCCCAGAGTTCGCGCATGACGGCATCGCGCGGGTTCTCGTCGGCGTCGATGCCGCCCTGCGGCATCTGCCATTCTAACCCGGGAAGGATGATTTCCGGTCCGTCATCCTGGAAGCGCCGCCCGATCAGCACCGCGCCGGAGGCGTTGAACAGCGCGATTCCCACGTTGGGGCGATAGGGTTTGTCGGACATGGCGTTTGAGGGGATACCGAGTAGCGCTGCGACAGCGCAATATGAAAAGAGCTAGCCGCCTGCGAGGTTGGAGAATTCCTTGACCACGCGTTCATAGACCGGCCGCTTGAACGGAACGATCAGGTTCGGGAGATTCTTCATCGGCTCCCAGCGCCAGTTCACGAATTCGGCTTTGTGTCCGCCGCCGCCGGGGCTTGAGACGTTGATTTCGGCGTCCTTGCCGGTAAAGCGCACCGCATACCATTTCTGCCGTTGCCCGCGGTAGCGGCCCTTCCAGGCGCGGCCGGCCACCGTGCGTGGAATGTCGTAGATCAGCCAGTCCGGGACTTCGCCGAGCTTCTCCACCGAGCGGACGCTGGTTTCCTCGTAAAGCTCGCGCTTGGCGGCCTCCCAGGTGTCCTCGCCCGGATCGACGCCGCCCTGCGGCATCTGCCAGACGTGGGTTTCATCGACATGTTCGATGCCGCCGGCGCGGCGGCCAATGAAGACCAGCCCGGCCGCATTGATCAGCATCATGCCGACGCAGGTCCGGTAAGGCAGGTCCTCGTAGCGCGCCATGTCCCTCACGATTCCTTTGCCTGCATCAAATCCACCCGCAATCGGTCGGTCCGGCGCAGTCCGGGAAAGTCCGGATCGCCGCCATCAGCTTGATCTCTAGCCTGATTTTGATTTCAGCATCGCCGTTGTCAATGGCACAAGCATGATGCCGCGGGCCTCGAGCGTCTTGATCCAGGCGGCAAGCCGCTCGATCGAAATCGGGAGCGCCGAGGCGACGCCCACGGCCAGGCCGCGCTCCTTGGCGAGCGTCTCCAGCTTGACCAGTGTTCGGTCGATCTCGGCCGAGGTCGGCACGGCATCGATGGTGAAATCGGCCTTGGCGAAGGGCATCGATTGGGCCGCCGTCAGGGACTGCGCGGCGCTGCGCGGCGAGGAGCCGTCGTCGAGATAGCCGAGGCCGCGCTTGGCCGCCTCGCGGATGATCGGCTGCATCACGGTGTCGGTCGCCGTGAAACGTGCACCCATGAAATTCGCAATCCCTGCGTAGCCCTGGAACCGGCTGAGGTGCCAGTACAGCCGGTCGATGTTCTGCTCGGGCGTCAGCGTCGTGAGCAGCGTCTGCGGGCCGGGGTCATTGTCGGGATAGTCGAACGGCTCCATCGGAACCTGAAGCAGGATCTCGTGGCGCTGCGCACGGGCCCGCTCGGCGAGCTTGGTGGGGTCCGCTCCGTAAGGGGTGAATGCCAGCGTCACGGCCGGCGGCAGCTTCATGATGGCATCGGCTGTCTTGGCGGCGCCGACGCCGAGCCCGCCGACGACGATGGCGACGACAGGCATCTTTGCGGCCTTGGTGCGGTCGGCATCGGCCGCGTAGACCGTGAAGGGTTTCAGGCCGTCGGCAACCACCGGGATCATGCCGTAACGGGACTTCTCCAAGAGCCGCTGATCGATGCCGGCTATTGCCATCGCCGGCGCTGGCTCGGCGCCGGGCTTGTCGGCGGCATCGCTGCCGATCACGACATCGCGGCGCTTGCCGCTGGAGCCGTCGATGATGGTGACGGTCTTGTTGTCGCCGCTTGGAGCCTGCTGCGCAGATTTCGCAGCCTGTTGGGGGTGGCCGGAGGCGGATCCGGGCAGCTTTTCGTCCGTGGCCGGCTTGTGCAGCGCGATACGGGCGACCGGCTCGCCGCCGAACGGGTTATCGGTGAAAAGCGCGACGGTGAGGAAGGCAACCAGGAACAGGCCGAGCAGCACAGCCAGCGCCTGCACCGCAGTGAACGGCAGCCGGAACCGGCGCTTCTGGCGCTCCGTCTTCTGTCCGAGCGGCGTGCTCAGATCGTCGGTCATTTCCGTCATGGACCTCCCCGAATCACCGGGCCGACGATACCACGGCGGGGCAGGGCCACGGCAGCCAAGGCTCGGTCCTTGTCTTAGCCGGCATCTTCGGCCGAACCGCAGGCGGCGCCCGGCTATTCCGCCGCCCAGCAAAAGGGCGACCCGAAGGCCGCCCTTTTTTCGAATGCTAGCCGGTGGACTCGATCAGTTCGCGGCCTTGGTGGCCGGCTTGTCGATCGCCGCCTTGTCACCGGTTGCGGGTGCTGCGGTCGCGGTCGACTTGATGCCGTGCAGCAGGTCGGCCGCGGTCTTCAGCGCCTTGTCGTCCTTGGCGTCCGGCGGCACGTAGGACTGCGAGCCGGTCTTCTCGTCACCGTCGTTTGTCTTGAGGTGGCCGCGCAGCGAAGCCTCGCCCTTGGTGTCGGTGCGCGACTTCAATTCATCCGGCACATCCTGCAGCACCTCGATGTCGGGCACGATGCCCCTGGCCTGGATCGATTTGCCCGACGGCGTGTAATAGCGCGCGGTGGTGAGCCGCAGCGCGCCGTTGCCGCTGCCGAGCGGGATGATGGTCTGCACCGAGCCCTTACCGAACGAGCGCGTGCCGACCAGCGTGGCCCGCTTATGGTCCTGCAGTGCGCCGGCAACGATTTCGGAGGCCGAGGCCGAGCCGCCATTGATCAGCACGATGATCGGCTTGCCCTTGGTCAGGTCGCCGGCATGGGCGGCGCGGCGCTGGGTTTCCTCGGCGTTGCGGCCGCGGGTCGAGACGATCTCGCCTTTATCGAGGAAGGAATCGGAAACCGTCACCGCTTCCTCCAGCAAGCCGCCGGGATTGTTGCGCATGTCGATGATGAAGCCCTTCAGCTTGTCGCCGATCTGGTTCGACAGATTGCCGATCTCGCGCTTTAGGCCTTCGGTGGTCTGCTCGTTGAAGGTCGTGACGCGGATATAGCCGATGTCGTCCTGTTCGACGCGCGCGCGCACCGAGCGGACGCGGATATTGTCGCGCACCAGCGTGACCTCGATCGGATTCTCCTGGCCCTTGCGGATGATCTTGAGCCGGATCTTGGTGTTGACCGGGCCGCGCATTTTCTCGACGGCCTGATTGAGGGTGAGACCCTGCACGGCTTCGTCGTCGAGATTGGTGATGATGTCGTTGGCCATGATGCCGGCCTTGGATGCCGGCGTGTCATCGATCGGGGAGACGACCTTGATCAGACCGTCTTCCATCGTGACCTCGATGCCGAGCCCGCCGAACTCACCGCGGGTCTGCACCTGCATGTCGCGAAAACTCTTGGCGTCCATGTAGCTGGAATGCGGATCGAGGCCGGCCAGCATGCCTGATATCGCCGACTCGACCAGCTTGCCGTCGTCGGGCTTCTCGACATAGTCGCTGCGCACGCGCTCGAACACGTCGCCGAACAGATTGAGCTGGCGGTAGGTGTCCGAGGTCGCAGCGCGTGCACTCGATCCCATCAGCATGGAACGAGGCTGCGTGACGAAGAGCGTCAAAGCCGCACCGGTGGCGGCGCTAAGAAGAATTACAGAAGTCTTGCGCATCATCCGCGAACCTTTTCGCCTTCGTTAGCGGCCCACCATGGGCCTGAATCGATTGGAGTGCCGTCCTTACGGAACTCGACATACAACACCGGCTGGCTCGCGGTCGTCGCGAGAATGGATGCGACCTGGGATGTCGAACCCATGGTCGCGACCGGCTCTCCCGTAAGTACAAACTGGCCGATGTTTACCGAAATGCGTTCCATCCCGGCGATCAGGACATGATACCCGCCCCCGGCATTGAGGATCAAGAGTTGTCCGTAGCTGCGGAATGGCCCGGCGTAAACAACCCAGCCGTCACACGGTGTTGTGACCTGAGCCCCGGCCCGGGTTGCCAAGGAAATGCCTTTTTCCGCGCCGCCCGCGCCGTCGGAACCGCCAAAATCGCGAATCTTGCGGCCATTGACCGGAAGAGCGAACAGTCCCTTGGCGGAGGCAAAGGCGATCGCCGGGCTTAATCGCGCGGGGTCCTTCAGTGCCCCCAGATTGGGCTTGCCCCCGGGGCAGCCGGGGCGCCCTGCAGGCTGGCGGTTGCGGCCGCCTTGGCGGCGCTCTTCAAATCCTGCTCCATTTTCGTGATCAGGCCCTGCAGGCCGTCCACCTGCCTGGACAGGTTGATGGCGCGGGCGCCTTCGGCTTCCATATCCTTTTCGATCGCGCTCTGCTTGCGCTGCCGCTCTTCCACCAGCGCAGCCAGCCTGACAGAATCGTCCTTCAGCCTGTCGCGGTCCCGCGCCAGCACATCGCGCTCGCTGGCGATGCGTTGGCGCAAGCTCACCAACTCGCCGAGATCGGTGGCAAGTTTCTCCGCGCGTCCGCGCAGTTCGGGGACGACCGATCCGAGCAGCATGGCGGTGCGCAGCGATTCCAGCGCGTCTTCGGGCCGGACAAATAGCGCCGGCGGCGTGCGCCGGCCGGCGCGCTGCAGCGCCGCCAGCACCTCGACGATTTCGGTGCGGCGTGAATCGAGCGAAGCCCTGACCGCCTGTTCACGGCTGTCAAGCGGGCGCAGCCGCGCCTCGGTCTCGCCGATGCGGGTCTCGACGGTGCGGACCTGGGTAGCGATATCGATCAGTTGCTGGTTGAGCTTGGAGCGGTCCTGTCCAATCGCCGCGATATCGGCCTTTAGTTTTTGCTGAAGTTCGGCTGCCTTGCGCTGCTGCTCGCGCGTGGCTTCCAGTTCTTCCGCGCGCTGCTTGATGGCATCGGGGGAAACGGCTGTCGCTTGCTGTGCGGGGGCTGCGGATTGCGCTACCGCCGGCGAAAGCGATGCCGCGGCGAAGCTTGCCGAAAGTAGTAGCAGGGTAAGCGAGACGGCTGACGGCAGCGGCGCGCCGCGACGGGCGGTGCCAGGGTACGAATGAATGTCCCGCGTTGAATGCATTCGGCCTATTCAGCGTTTCTTTGTATTCACGTCACCGTGCCTACGCACGATGGTAGGGGTGGCCGGCCAGAATGGTCGCGGCCCGATAAATCTGTTCAAGGAGCATGATACGCACCATTTGATGCGGCCAGGTCGCCGAGCCGAATGCAATGCGCATTTTAGCCTTGCGCTGCAAATCAGGCGAAAGTCCGTCGGCGCCGCCGATTGCGAAAATAGTATTGGCCATCCCCTCATCCCGCCACTCGCCGAGATGCCGGGCGAAGGTCGCGCTATCGATGCTCTTGCCGTGCTCGTCCAGCGCCACCAGCACGGATTTCTCCGGTATCGCCGCCGCAATCGCCGCGGCTTCCTCCGATATCCGGGTCGCGGTGTCGCGCGCGCGGCTTTCGGGAATTTCATGGATCGCGAGGCCGCGAAAGCCGAGCTTGCGGCCGATGTCCTCGAAGCGCTCGCGATAACGTTCGGCCAGTTCCTGCTCCGGGCCTTGCTTCAGTCGGCCGATTGAGACCACGACAAGGCGCATGAATGCTGTTTCTGGCGTGTTCTGGCGTGCACTTTCCGGCACGCGCGCATTTAAGCGCGCGCAAGCAGATTACATGCGCTTCAGCCGATTCTGCATCGGCCGAGAGTTCAGATCGCTGCCGCCGCCGGGTTTTGCGCCCACAACCTTTCGAGATTGTAGAATTCGCGCACCTCGGGTCTGAACACGTGCACGACCACATCGCCGGAATCGATCAGCACCCAGTCGCAATTGGGCAAGCCCTCGACATGGATGCTCTTGATGCCGTTTTCCTTCAGGGCTTTCGTGACGTTTTCCGCGATCGCGCCGACATGCCGGTTGGCCCGGCCCGTGGTGACGATCATGTAATCGGAAAAGGCGGATTTGCCGCGAAGGTCGATGGTGACCGTTTCTTCCGCCTTCATATCGTCGAGGCGGGAGAGGATCATATTCAGCGTCTTGTCGGCGTCGGGTTGCGCCTTCAAGGCCGCAGCTTGTGTCGATGTTTTACGCGCGGTCTTGGCAGATTTGCTGGGAACCTTGGGTAAAACAGACTTGGACTTGGACAATACAGATGTGGCCAGGGACCATTCCTTTCACTGTATCGCGAACGCCGAGATCCTAGCGTCGCGGACCATATTAGGCATGTGGGGTTAATGGTTTCAATATTCCAGTGAGCCCATCTGCCGGTTCGAACCAAACTGTCACTTCTTTGCCTTCCAGCTCCCGTCGGAGTTCCGAAGGCCGGTCGACGACAGCTTCAGTTTCATGCCGGTGAGGAAAATCCAAGCGGGCGCCTGCTGATCGGCTAGCCGGGCCGCCTGGTTCTCGGGCACGCGGTAGCGCGCCAGCGCCTGGGCGGCGGGGGCGGCAAGCGCGCGGAAACTCTGCGGCGGGCGGTCGATCACGGCGATCGGCACCTCGGCGGCGATGCGCCGCCAGTCCTTCCAGCGATGGAACTGCGCGAGATTGTCAGCGCCCATGATCCAGACGAAACGCACGCCGGAAACGCGGCGGCGCAAATGAATGATCGTATCGACAGTGTAGCTGGTACCGATGACAGCTTCGAGACAGCTGATATCGATGCGCGGATCGTCGGCGACATCGAGCGCGGCGCCCGCGCGTTCGGAAATTCCGTGTAGCCCGCCGGTATCCTTCAGCGGATTGCCCGGCGTCAGCAGCCACCAGACGCGATCGAGCTTCAGGCGCTTCAGCGCAAACAGGCTGATGGCGCGATGCGCCGCGTGCGGCGGATTGAACGAGCCGCCGAGCAGGCCTATGCGCATGCCCTTGGTATGGAAGGGGATGGCTTGCGCGGCGGATTGCAATTGCATCAGCCGGGTCACCGCGTGCACGGGCTGGCGTTCACGGCCGCGTCTGCCCGGTGCCGCGAACGCGATACTTGAAGCTCGTCAGTTGCTCGGCGCCGACCGGGCCGCGGGCGTGGAATTTGCCGGTGGCAATCCCGATCTCCGCGCCGAAGCCGAACTCGCCGCCATCGGCGAACTGCGTCGATGCGTTGTGCAGCACGATCGCGGAATCCACCTCACTGAGGAATTTTTCTGCGGCCCTTATATCCTCGGCCACGATCGCATCGGTGTGGCGCGAGCCGTGATTCTGGATATGCGCGATCGCAGCATCGACACCGTCGACGACACGCGCGGCGATGATGGCGTCGAGATATTCGGTGTCCCAGTCGTCGTCGGTTGCCGGCTTTACCCGGGCGTCGATCTTCTGCACGGCGTCATCGCCGCGCACCTCGCAGCCGGATTCGATCAGCATCTCGACCAGCGGCTTCAGATTGGTCGCCGCCGCCGCGCGATCGACCAGCAGCGTCTCGGCGGCCCCGCAGACGCCGGTGCGGCGCATCTTGGCGTTCAGCACGATTGACTTGGCCATGTCGAGCTTGGCGCTGCCGTCGACATAGACGTGGTTGACGCCTTCGAGATGCGCAAACACCGGCACCCGCGCCTCCGCCTCGACGCGCGCGACCAGGCTCTTGCCGCCACGCGGCACGATCACGTCGATACCGCCACCCAGTCCTCCAAGCATCAGCCCGACCGCCGCACGGTCGCGCGTCGGCACCAGCGTGATCGCGGCCTCCGGCAGGCCCGCTTCGCGAAGACCCTGCACCAGGCAGTCATGGATCGCGCGGCAGGAGCGGAAGCTGTCGGAGCCGCCGCGCAGGATCACGGCATTGCCGGCCTTCAGGCACAGCACGCCGGCATCAGCGGCGACGTTTGGACGGCTCTCGAAGATGACGCCGATCACCCCGAGCGGCACGCGCACGCGTTCGATGGTCATGCCGTTCGGCCGCTGCCAGCTTTCGGTAACGGTGCCGACCGGATCGGCGATCTTGCGTACGGTCGCGACGCCGTCGGCCATCGAATCAATGCGCGCCTGTGTCAGCGTCAGGCGGTCGAGGAAGGCCGACGTCGCACCGCCGGCGCGAACCTCGGCGACGTCTTCGGCATTGGCGGCAAGGATGGCCGGCGCATGGCTGCGAATTGCGCGCGCGATGGCGTCAAGCGCGCTGTTCTTCTGTTCGGGCGAGGCAAGCGCCAGCACCCGCGCAGCGGCACGAGCCTGGCTGGCGAGGTCGGTCATCAAAGCGGGCAGATCGGCGGTACCGTCGATTGCCTTGAGCGGCGCGGTCATGGGAAACTCGTGTCTTGATTAAGGCCATGTCCTAGCACGGAAATCCCGCTCTTGCGAGGTCCGGAACCGGCATGGCTGTCTGGCGATATCGGAAACAGGCAGCTCGGCCAATGGCCTACTTGGCCGGAATGGCCCCGGCCGGGCCCACCACCAGATCGTCGCGGTGGATCATTTCCGCCCGGCCTGAGATGCCGAGGATTGCCATCACGTCCGGCGACGAGCGGCCCTTGATCTTCTCCGCATCCTCGGCGTCATAGGCGACGAGGCCGCGGCCGATTTCGTGGGTGTCGGGGCCGCGCACCACCACCGCGTCGCCGCGGGCGAACTGGCCGTCGATCCTGATGACACCGGCCGGCAGCAGGCTTTTGCCGGCGCGCAGCGCCGCGACCGCGCCGGCATCGATGGTCAGTGTGCCCTTCGGCTCCAGCGAGCCGGCGATCCAGCGTTTTCGTGCGGTGACGGGATTGGCGGGCGTCAGGAACCAAGTGCAGCGCCCGCCGTCGGCGATCGCCTGCAGCGGATGCTCGATCTTGCCCGAGGCGATCAGCATATGCGTGCCCGACGTCGTTGCGATCTTCGCCGCCTCGATCTTGGTGAACATGCCGCCGCGCGACAATTCGGATCCGGCCGCGCCCGCCATTGCTTCGATTTCGGAGGTAACGGACTCGACGATCGGAATCAGCTTTGCGTTGGGATTGACGCCAGGTGGCGCGTCATAGAGGCCGTCGATGTCGGACAACAGGATCAGCAGATCGGCGCTCGCCATGGTGGCAACGCGCGCGGCGAGGCGATCATTGTCGCCGTAGCGGATTTCGTTGGTGGCAACCGTGTCGTTCTCGTTGATCACGGGCACCGCGCGCCATTCCAGCAGCTTGGCGATGGTCGAGCGGGCGTTGAGATAGCGGCGGCGCTCCTCGGTGTCCTGCAGCGTCACCAGGATCTGTCCGGCGCCGATGCCGTGCGCCCCGAGCACTTCCGACCAGATCCGCGCCAGCGCAATTTGTCCGACCGCCGCGGCGCCCTGGCTTTCCTCGAGCTTCAACGGGCCGCGCGGCAATTTCAGGCGGCTGCGGCCGAGCGCGATCGAGCCCGACGAGACCACCAGGACGTCGCGGCCCTCGCCGTGCAGCTTGGCGATATCGGCGGCCAGCGCCGATAGCCACGCCGAGCGGACCTCGCCCGCATCGGAGTCGATCAGGAGCGAGGAGCCGACCTTGACGACGATGCGGCGAAAGTTTTTGAGCGCGGGGCGTTTCATGGATGCGGTCGAATGATCGGGATTGTCGGGAAGCAATACGCGCCAGTTCCCTGATTTGGAAGTGGCGCGGCCGCGGGAAGGCTAAGTTGGCATCAGCCCTGCGGTGGCGTCGCCGGCGTCCACGGGTCCTGGCTGCCCTTGGCCTTGAGCGAAACCGGGGCCTCGCCGATCACCTCGACCAGCGCCTTGAGCGCTTCGGGCACGCCTTCGCCGGTCGCAGCCGAGACCAGCAGCGGCGTCTTTTTCGCGGCACGTTTCAGCCGGTCCTTTTGCTTCTTCAATTCATCCGGTGTGACCGCGTCGATCTTGTTCAGCGCGACGATCTCGATCTTCTCGGCGAGGTGACCCTCATAGGCCTCGAGCTCGGTGCGAACCGTCTTGTAGGCCTTGCCGGCATGCTCGCAGGTGGCGTCGATCAGATGCAGCAGCACGCGGCAGCGCTCGACATGGCCGAGGAATCGATCGCCGAGGCCAGCGCCTTCATGCGCACCCTCGATCAAGCCGGGAATGTCGGCGAGCACGAATTCGCGGCCCTGCGCGTTTACGACGCCGAGCTGCGGATGCAGCGTCGTGAAAGGATAGTCCGCGATCTTCGGCTTGGCCGCGCTGACGACGGAGAGGAAGGTCGACTTGCCGGCGTTGGGTAGGCCGACGAGGCCGGCGTCCGCGATCAGTTTCAGCCGCAGCCAGATCCAGCGCTCCTCGCCTTCCTGGCCGGGATTGGCGTTGCGCGGCGCGCGGTTGGTGGAGGATTTGAAATGCGCGTTGCCGAATCCGCCATTGCCGCCTTCGGCCAGCACGAATTTTTCGCCGAGCTCGGTGAAGTCATGGATCAGTGTTTCGCGATCCTCATCGAAGATCTGGGTGCCGACCGGTACCCTGAGAACGATCGATTTGCCGTTGGCGCCATGGCGGTCCTTGCCCATGCCATTGGTGCCCTTCGGCGCCTTGAAGTGTTGCTGGTAGCGATAGTCGATCAGCGTGTTCAGCCCGTCGACGACCTCGACGATGACGTCACCGCCACGGCCGCCATTGCCGCCGGAGGGCCCGCCGAACTCGATGAACTTCTCGCGGCGGAACGCCACGCAGCCGTTACCGCCGTCGCCGGAACGAATATAGACCTTTGCTTCGTCAAGGAATTTCATGATTTGTACTAGTTAGGGCAGGGGGCCCCGTGCGGCAACCCTCAAGGCCCGCAACATTGGCGAAAAGCCTTAATTTTCGGGCCTTTTTGGGCTCAGGCTGGCCGCCGGCGAATCAAAAATTTCTGCGTTCCCTCCAACACGAGCTCCTTGCGCTGGTTGAACACGGTCGAGCGCAGTGTCACGATGCCGGTGCTGCGGCCGGGCGTGAGCTCGGTCACTTCCAGCGCGGGATAGACCGTGTCGCCGGCGTAGACCGGTTTAAGGAACCGGCTCGACTGCTCCAGAAATCCGACCAGCGATTCCTCGACGAGATAGGGAAACAGCCCGGCGCCGGGTGCGGTGTGGACGAGGGTCTGAAAGCCATGCGCGAGCAGGTCCGGCATGCCGCGGGCACGGCAATATTCGACGTCGTAGTGAATCGGATGGGTGTCGCCGCTCGCGGTCTGGAACGCAGCGAACACTGCCGAGGTCTGGGTCCGGCTTGGGATCACAAAGCGTTCGCCGAGCACGAAATCTTCGAACCAGCGTTGTTGCGGCACCATGCGATGCGCGGCGGGATCGAAGTCGGTCATGCCTGATTTCCCTGCGATGTCTTGCCGTTAGTCCACGGCGTACCGGTATCTCACCGATATGGCTGCGACAATCGCTTCAATTCGTCGTGCCCGGGCGATAGCGCGAAGCGCGTCTTCGCGCTAGATGTCCCGGGCAGCCACGTCTTTAAACAGCCGCGCAAGAACAATAGGCGGTCGCCAATCTCCCCATGAGCCTGTTCGCCAAAATCTCCACCTATGACGAGCGTTCCGCGCGCCTGGCCGGCATCGGCTTGATGCTGCTGTCGATTTTCATGTTCTCGTTCGGCGATGCGCTCGGAAAATTCATGGTCGCGACCTATTCGGTCGGGCAGTTGCTGTGGCTGCGCGCCTGCGCGGCCCTGCTCGTGCTGTTGCCGGTGATCTGGCAGCAGCGCGCCGAATTTTCCCGCATCGAACGGCCGTGGCTGCAACTGCTTCGCGTCGTTCTCTCGACACTCGAAGTCGCGGCCTTCTTCCTCGCCACCGTCTATCTGCCGCTTGCGGACGTCATCACCTATTATCTGGCCTCGCCGATCTTCGTCACCGCGCTCTCCGGTATCGTGCTTGGCGAGCACGTCGGCTGGCGGCGCTGGACCGCGATCCTGATCGGATTCTGCGGCGTCTTGATTGCACTGCGCCCGTCCACGCAAACCGTGAGCTGGCCGGCGATGATCGCGCTCGGCGGCAGCCTGTCGTTTGCGTTGCTGATGCTGATCACGCGCTCGCTGCGGGCGACGCCGGATATCGTGCTGACCACGACGCAATTCGGCGGCACGTTTCTGCTCGGCGCGCTGATGTCACCGATTGGCTGGGTCACTCCGACTATCGGCAGTCTCGGCCTGTTTGCCGTAGCGGGAGTTACTTCGGTCGTCGCGCTGCTGTGCATCAACCGTTCGCTGAAACTGGCGCCGGCCAGCGTCGTGGTTCCCTACCAATATTCGATGATCGTATGGGCGGTGATCTTCGGCTTTGTCGTATGGGGTGACGTGCCGTCGATCTCGACCCTGATCGGTGCAGTCATCATCATCGGCGCGGGATTCTACATCTTCCTGCGCGAGCAGCAACTCGGGCGCGAGGAGGCAGTGGTCAATCCGCCGGCGTAGATAATTCTTGTCGTCCCAGCGTTCAGGGACGACGGCTGTGTTGCGGTGGTGGCGGCTAGCTACCGCTCTCTCCTCGTCGATGAGCCCCAGTTCTTCAGTGACGACCAGACACCGCGCGTCAGGCGGAAGCGGTCGACCGGGGTCGAGGATCCCAGCGCCTCGAAGCGGTGCAGTTCGACGCCGCTCCACTGGAAGCCGCATTTCTCCAGGATGTTGCGCGACGCCGGGTTGGCGACGCGGGCGCCTGAAATCAGGTGCTCGGCATCGAATTCCTCGAAGAAGAAATCGATCACCGCGCGTGCGGCTTCGGTGCCGAAACCCTGGCCCCAATGCGCGACGCCGAGCCAGTAGCCGAGTTCCGGCGCGTCCGGCTCGCTGCGGTCGATGCCGACCATGCCGATGGCCGAATAGTTCTGTTCGATCAGAAACACGGTGTTATCGGTGGATGTCGCTCGCACGAATTCGACCGCGTGGTCCTGCAGATAGGGATACGGCAGGCGGCGGGTGTTTTCCGCAATGCGGCGATCGTTGGCGAGGTGCGCAATTGCTTTTACGTCCGCGAGCGTCGGCCGGCGCAGCGTCAGCCGTTCGGTCTCGAGGACGCAGCTACTCGTTTCGCGTAGCGTCGGCGTTGGGATCGGGATGTCCTGCAACATGTCGGGCTCCTGATTGCGAAAATGCGCAAAATAAAAAGGGGAGGCCGGTTTCCCGCCTCCCTTGGAGCCATTTTCGACTCCGCCGGTTCAACAGGACCCGGCGGACTCGATTGTGTCCACCGTCTACTCGGCCGCCTCCGTCATCGGAACTACCGATACGAAAGTGCGACCATTGGCTTTTGCACGGAACTCGACATGACCTTCGACCTTGGCAAAGAGAGTATGGTCGGTGCCCATGCCGACATTAAGGCCGGGATGCCAGGTGGTGCTGCGCTGACGCGCGATAATGTTGCCGGGAATCACGTGCTCGCCGCCATAGGCCTTGATGCCCAGGCGCTTGCCCGCTGAATCGCGTCCGTTTCGCGATGAACCGCCTGCTTTTTGTGAGCCATGGCCCGTCTCCGACTTCGCTAATATTTAGATCAATTCCTTGACGGAATCATTTCACTTTTTGTCGCGCTTCAACTTTTCGCTGAAGCGCATCACTTCTTGTCGCTCTTGCCCTTCGCGGCGGCCTTCTTTGCGGCGGGCTTCGCCACAGCTTTTTCGCGGCCGCCTTCTTCTTGGCGGCCTTCGGCTCCTCGTCGCCCTCGGCGGCGGGTGCCACAACCTTTTCCCTCTTCGGCCGCGGGCCGATCGAAGGTTTGGCGTTATCGGTCAGGACCTCGGTGATGCGAAGCACCGTGATCTCGTCGCGATAGCCGCGCTTGCGGCGCGAATTCTTGCGGCGACGCTTCTTGAACGCGATCACCTTGGGGCCGCGCTTGTGATCCAGCACTTCGGCCGCAACGGAAGCGCCTGCCACCGTCGGCGTGCCCAGCACCGGCGTGTCACCGCCGACCACCAGGACTTCACCAAGCTGCACGATCGTGCCGACATCGCCGGCGATCTTGCCTACCTCGAGCACATCATCCGGAACGACGCGGTATTGCCGGCCGCCGGTTTTGATGACTGCGAACATCGTTTTTTTCCTTCGTGTTCGATCCCGGCCTCGGACATATTCCCAACAGGGCTGCCCGGGTCGGCTTTTTGGTCAGTCGTTATGGATACGATTTTCGCGCGGCCAAGGGTGAGCCCCATAGAACAAGGGCGGCCCCCACAGAATTCGCGCAAAAACAAGCGGCGCGAGAAATCCCGCGCCGGATGCGGGGACTTATAGCCGCAGAACGCGGTGAGTCAAGGCAAAGACACCCAAAAACCGGCCAAAAATGAAGGATTTGGCGCATTCCTCGCCGGACCTGCCTGCCGCCGGGGTGAAGCGGACCTCCTATTGAAACCAATGGGTTCCCCGCCCGTTGTCACCGGCGAGATCCGGCAGGGGCTTGGGCGCATGGCAGAAGACACCATAACGACCACGGGCATCGCCCGCCACGGCGCCAACCGCCTGCCGTCGGTCGAGGTCGACAGCTTCAATGTTGAACTGAAGGACGACGAAGGCTTCCTCGGCGATCGCGCCAGCAAGGGAGCCTTCCGCGAGATCCTGGACGGCTTACGCAAGCCGCTCAGGAAAAACGGCGACGATCCCTTGGGCAAAAGGTCTGCCGGCGAGATTCCCAAGGACGATCTCGACCAGGCGCTGGTCGGCGACGATGTCGGCGCCGCAGCGCTGGTGCATGGCGCAATCGAAGAGTTTGCCCAGGAGCTGGCCTATGTGACGCGGCGGTTCCTGAAAACCAAGGCGTGGGCGGATACCGAGCGCATCGTGGTCGGCGGTGGCTTCAGGCAGAGCCGGGTCGGCGAGATCGCCATCGCCCGCACCGACATCATCCTCAAGGCCGAGGACTTCGCGGTCGATCTGGTGCCGATCCGCTTTCATCCCGACGACGCCGGCCTGATCGGTACGCTGCACCTGGCGCCGTCATGGATATTCGAGGGCCATGACAGCATCCTTGCGGTGGATATCGGCGGCACCAACATCCGCTGCGGCGTGGTGGAAACGCGCTGGAAAAAGGCGCCCGATCTTTCCAAGGCTGCGGTGTGGAAGTCCGAGCTGTGGCGGCATGCCGATGAAGAGCCGACGCGTGAAGGCGCGGTGAAGCGGCTGGTGAAAATGCTGAAGGATCTGATCGCTGCCACGGAGGCCGAAGGCCTGAAGCTCGCGCCCTTCATCGGCATCGCCTGTCCCGGCGTGATCAACGAGGATGGCTCGATCGAAAAGGGCGCGCAGAACCTGCCGGGCAATTGGGAGAGCAGCAGGTTCAACCTGCCGGCAAGCCTGGTGGAGGCGATCCCGAAAGTAGGCGATCACGACACCGCCGCGCTGATGCACAATGACGGCGTGGTGCAAGGTCTTTCCGAAGTTCCCTTCATGCAGGACGTCGAGCGCTGGGGCGTGCTGACCATCGGCACCGGCCTCGGCAATGCGCGCTTCACAAACCGCCGGAAAGAGAATGGCAAGGACGACAAGAAGACGAAAAAGGGCAGGGATTAACGCCGTCCGGCGCCGGTAAGGTTGACTGGTTAGGTTAAAACCGGGTTCGCGTTGCCGTTTCGCTCCGCCTTGCTACCGTCATTTCGTCGCTCCGGCTGGCCGGCGAAGCCGCACTTCCTGGCCAGAATTTCAAAGCAGCGGCACGGGACCGTCAGTTTTTTGTCGCGTCTGGCGGTCCCACCCTTTTTCCGAAAGCCATCCGGCCGGTTTTGGCGCGAATTTCTCCGCCCGCGCCTTGTCTGCCCCGGCTTCCTCGCCTAGAACTCGCCCCGACCGCGGGCCGAATCTGCCCGTCATGGCGCCTGGAGAGGTGGCAGAGTGGTCGAATGCACCGCACTCGAAATGCGGCATAGGTGCAAGCCTATCGGGGGTTCAGAATCCTCCCTCTCCGCCATATGCAATAGCCCTCCATAGTGCGATATGGCCGCCGATGACCGCCGATGGCCGCATCATCACCAAGCAGCATACACACCGTCGATCCCCGCCGTTTCTACGCTACAGCCTCCCCTCCGCTTCTGTTAGCGAATAGGCTTGAGCATGACCGAATTGGGGCCGTCTGCTGACCGTCTGGTTTCGGCCCCAGCAATAGGATTAGCTGACAAGCGCGCAGTGAGACCGCGATGAGCGCGGCCGCTTCTGTAGTGCGAGATGGAGTTCTTGTGCTCCACCGACGCACGCACACCCTCTCAAGCGTCGACTCGAACTGCGGGGGCCGGGAGCCGCGCCCCGCAGCCACTTCAGTTCGTGACGAACTTCAGAAGGTCGGCGTTTAGCACGTCAGCATTCACCGTCAGCATCCCGTGCGAGAAACCAGGATAGGTCTTCAGCGAGCCGTTCGGCAGCAGCTTGACCGCCTTCAAAGCCGAGGCGGCGATCGGAACGACCTGGTCGTCCTCGCCGTGCAGCACCAGCGTCGGCACGGTGATCGCCTTGAGGTCATCGGTCTGGTCGGTTTCCGAGAAGGCCTTGATGCCATCGTAGTGCGCCTTGGCGCTACCCATCATGCCCTGCCGCCACCAGTTCTGGATCACTCCTTCATGGACCGTCGCGCCCTCGCGGTTGAAGCCGTAGAACGGGCCTGACGGGACGTCGCGGAAGAACTGTGCACGATTACTGGCCATTGCCGACCGAAAACCGTCGAAGACCTCCATGGGTGTTCCTTCGGGGTTGTCGTCGGTCTTCAGCATCAGCGGCGGAATGGCAGGCCAGCAAGTTCGCCATGTCGCGCCACGTACCGTGCCGCTTCGCCACCACCGGTGGAATGGCCGATGTGAACCGCGTTTTTCAAATCCAGCGCCTTGGCGACGGAAAACGCGTCGGCCGCGTAGTGGTCAATGTCGTGACCATCGGCGACCTGCTCCGAGCGTCCATGGCCGCGCCGGTCATGCGCGACGACACGATAGCCCTTCGACAGGAAGAAAAGCATCTGCGCGTCGCAGTCGTCGGAGCTGAGCGGCCAGCCATGGTGAAAAACGATGGGCTGGGCGTCCTTGAGACCCCAATCCTTGTAGAAAATCTGTACATCGTCGTCGGTCGTGACAAAGCCCATGATGTGTTCTCCTTCTGGAACGTCGTGGGTGGCAGGCCCCGCAGCACGCGCGTTGCCCAGCGGAAAGGTGAAGCTTGCGGCGAGCGCCGAGGCCGAGATCAGGGCGTCGCGGCGGTTGAGCGGCAGGCCAAGGGTGAAGGTGGGAGGCATTAAGGAGTCTCCGCACTTGAACGGGTCTGTTACGGCGGGCCAGATCGGGCCGCTTCGGCGGAGGGCTTCACCGGCCGCCAAGTCAGCCAGGGTCAGCATCCGCGCACATAGCATTCATCGCTGACATCACAGGGCTTCCCTGTGAGGATGGCGAGGGCCGGCAAACCGATCGATTCCGACCCTCACCGAAACGCTCGCCATCCCGGCCCGGATCAGTCAGTGGCGCTCGGCACGGGCGTGTTGAGAAGCTGCTGCTCCCAAAGATACGCGATGCCGCTGCCGCTGAAGTGCTGGATGAGAATCTCGGTCAGCTCCTCGACATGCTCGGTGCGCGCCCAATCGCGTTGCCATTCGCCAGCGAGCGCCATCACGGTCATCACATTCGCGCCGGCCGCGATCATTCGCTGGATGGCAACTTCGTGGGACTCCTTCGAAATCCCGCCAGACGCGTCGGTGATCACGGTCACGTCCCAGCCTTCGCCGGCGGCCTGGATGACAGGCATTGCGACGCAGACCTCGGTCCACAGGCCGGCGATGATCAGCTGCTTGCGGCCGGTCGCCTTGACGACGTTCACCACATTCTCGTCCTGCCAGGTGTTCACCCAGGTACGATCGATGACTTCCTGGTCCGGAAATACGTCGGTGATCTGCTTAAAGAGAAGTCCACCGCGCGCCGCGATCACGCTGGTGAGAATGGTCGGAACATTGAAGGCTTTTGCTAGCTTCGCCAGCGCGGTCGTGTAGTTGACCACAGCTTGCGGATCGTGGCTGTTCAAGTTCGCGAGCTGATAGGGCTGGTGATCAATCAGAACGAGGACCGAGTCTTCGGGGCGAAGAAGCGAAGCAAGGCCGTTACGAAAGGTCATTGTTACATCCTTTGCTGCCGTGTGAGCGGCATTGGTTTTTCGGAGACATGCGCCAGGGGCGACGTTGCCTGGTCGCAATTTGCCGTTCCTTTTGGCGATACGGTAGTGCCATAATCAGGCAAGCCGTGTCGCGAAATGAGGAACACCGGAAATGGACGTCGAAGATCTACAGACATTCGTCGCAGTGGCCGATGCCGGGGGCGTATCGGCCGCCGCGCGCCGGCTCGGCGTCTCCAAATCGATCGTCAGTCGGCGGCTCTTTCGGGTTGAAGCGGAGCTTGGCGTCCAGCTTCTTGCACGAACGACCCGCGGCGCCGCGCTCACAGAAGCGGGAATCACGTTCAGAGACCATGCGGCCCGAGCCAGCGCCGAGATCGATACGGCCAGGGAGACGATCCTCCCAACCGGTGAGCTGCGCGGCCGCCTGAGGGTTGCCATGCCGCTTTCTTTCGGCCCGACTCACTTCGCCCCCGTGCTTGCGGAAATGGCGCAACACCACCCGCAGCTCCACATCCATGCCTCCTACAGCGATCGCTTCGTCGATCTCATCGCCGAAGGTTTCGATTGCGCGATCCGGGTTGGTTACCTTCAGGACTCCAACCTGATCGCGAAGCGCGTCGGGCCGATCTATGGAAAGCTTGTCGCAAGCCCGGATTATATCAAAGCGCACGGTTCACCTGAGACGGTAGAGCAGCTCGTCAACCATCAGGCCCTCATGCAAGGAACGGAAGCCTGGCAGTTCATGGATGGCGACAAGATCGTCACGGTTCAGCCGCAGGGCAGGTTCAAGGCCGACAACGCTACGGCGCTTGCCGCTGCCGCGGCGGCAGGACTCGGCATCGCCTGGCTCCCCGATTGCGTCACACACGAATATGTGGCCTCCGGCGCGCTCGTTCCGGTGATGACACGCTATCCCCCACCTTCGGCAGGCGCGTATGTCGTCCGACCGCCGGGTCAGCACCCCCCACGGAAAGTCCGGGTCCTCATCGAAATGCTGATCGAGTACTTCGTACGAAATCCGGACGTTTGGGGTCTCGACCGTTAAAACACGAACGGGGCGAAGCCTTATCAAAGAATTGCGTTCGACGGTCGCTCTACTGCGGGCCGCTGAGCTCGACGACATTGCCCGCACGTTCCACTTACTGCGACACAGCTTGACGTATCGCAGGGCTAGTTGGGCAGACGGTCGCTCGCCAGTTTAGGCATTCGTCGGGCCGAAAGCGCTCTTCCCGCTCGCGCGGTCCGGATTAATCGAAATCAGGCATTCGCATCGGCAAGGGCGAGGCCTCCCGGAAGCCCAAGAGAGGATGACGCTCATGAGTTGGAACCCGGCAATCGACCCCGGCTGCCCCGATGAGGTGGGCATCGACGCGATCGAAACTCTCATTGTTCCACGCGCTCGCGATCTCGGCGGCTTTGAGGTTCGGCGCGCCCTGCCGGCGCCGAAGCGGCAGATGGTCGGACCGTTCATCTTCTTCGATCAGGCTGGGCCGGCCGAGCTCCTGATCGGACAGGGCGTTGACGTTCGGCCGCATCCGCATATCGGTCTCGGCACCGTCACCTATCTATATCGCGGCGACTTCCATCACCGGGACAGCACCGGGGCCGATCAGACGATCCGTCCGGGCGAGCTGAACTGGATGGTCGCCGGGCGCGGTGTCTCCCATTCCGAGCGCACATCAGCGGCTGCCCGAAGCGGTCCGAACAGCCTGTTCGGAATTCAGACCTGGCTGGCGCTGCCCGGGCGTCACGAGGATATGGCACCGATGTTCGAGCATCATGGCAAGGAGGCGCTGCCGGTTATCGAGGATAGCGGCGTCTCGGTCCGGCTCATCCTCGGGGACGCCTACGGCGAAAAGGCCCCTGCGACGATGTTCTCGGAAACATTCTACGCCGATGTGGCGCTCGAAGCAGGAAGCCGACTGCCGATGCCGGATGATCACGAAGACCGAGGCATCTACATCGTCGAAGGTTCGATCTCCATCGCCGGCCAGGAATACGAGGCATCTCAGATGATGGTCTTCCGCCCCGGCGACAGGATCACGGTCGCGGCCGGCGACAGAGGCGCGCGGCTGATGATCCTCGGCGGCGCGACCCTTTCGGGTCCCCGCTACATCTGGTGGAATTTCGTCGCCTCATCCAGGGAGCGCATCGAAGAGGCCAAGGCCGAATGGCGCGCTGAGAACTGGGGCAAGGGACGTTTCGATCTTCCCGTCAATGACCGGGATGAGCACATTCCACTTCCGGACTGACCGGTGCTGACAAGTCGATCGCCCATATGCGACCGGGGCGATCGCAGAAGACACGATCCTGGTGGATGGCGGCTTGACAATCCCAAGGCCGCGCTGAGGACCTCGCGCCGACACGCAGGAGTTCAAGCTAGCCACTCAAGCACACCAGCTAGAAGGAGCAATTCCCATGAAGGTTCGCAAGTTCACCATCACGGACGCAGCGCTGGAGCGTTCCCCGGGACAGGACGGAGACGTGTTTGTGGGCAATCTGGTCGACCAGCGCCATGCCTCCCCGATCGCCATCGGGTACGGGCGCTATGGGCCGAACCAGACACTCGAGGAGACAATGGCCGTCGATGATGTGATGGTCGTCTTCGAGGGGCGGCTGTCGGTGTCCGGAAAGTCAGGCAGCGTCACCGCAGGGCCGGGCGAGATCGTCCATATGCCCAAAGGCCAGAAGGTCACGATCTGCTCGTACGAGCAAGGCGCGGTCACCGCCTATGTCACCTATCCCCACTGGCAGGAGGCACGGGGGTAAGTCCTCCGGGCGACGCCGCAGGCTCGACGTCCACGCGGATCATGCTCAACCGAGTAGGCGTTGACGTCTTGCCTGTGCAGATCTGGCGCGAGGCCTCTCCGCTTTGTCCCAGCGACCCTCGCGCGCGCAGGCTCAAAGCTGTGCAAATCCGCCGTCCACGAACACCTCGCGCCCATCTGGAAGCTGCTGTCGTTGAGGCAGCGACGGCAGTGATAACGGGCGGCAACGTTCGATGCCGCCGCGGCGAACTGAACGGCGGACTCAGGGCGCAAAGCGGCCGTCCAGAGTCTTATGATGTGGCCGTCGCCACGGTTGGTGAGCGATATGTGCCCCTCGTTCTTCAAAACTTACGTTAAGGAGGGCTATGGAGGGCTATAGCGTAGACATAGTTCTCATCGCTATCTCGCACGGCCCGCCAAATGAACGCCGCGGCCCGCCGCGCTTTCCGGCAGCCCTCGGCCATTCGATGGCCCGTTTGTGCCAGGCGGGTGTCAGGGGCTTTCACACCAATTCGACTCTTGCATGATGGCCAGCCGCAGCGGCGAGACGTTGGTCGCGCGTAAGCAACGGAGCGCCGAGCGCTTCGGCAAGAGCGATGTAGACGGCATCATAGGCCGTGAGATTGTTCCGCAAATCCCAGACACGCGGCAAAAGGAAATCATGCGGGTATCGGCGGAAGGGAAAGTCAGCGAGGTCGGCAAGAGCCGCGCGGCCGCGTTCGTCGTCGATCTCGCCCTTTGCCGCATACCTGCGGATGACCTGCGCGACTTCGATATCGAGCAGATGAGGCGCATGCAGCGTCTGTTGAGGTTTGTATAGCCGTTCCTCCACCGCCCGTGCCGCCGGTGTGCGGAGGAGCGCTTCGAGCAAGGCCGAGGCGTCGACGACGATCATTGGCGATCGCGTTCAGCGCGGATTGCCTGAACTGGCGACACGGAGGAGTCATTCCGGGGCGGCGCTCCAAACGCGCACGCAATTCATCGAGTGTCGGCCGCTCGGCGACCTGACGAATCTCACTGAGCAGGTAATCGGAGAGCGACATGCCCGCCAGCGCCGCGCGCGATTTGAGCCGACGGTGCAGCGCATCCGGAACATTACGAATTTGGATCATCGCGGTCATGTGGAAAACATAAACACATGTAGTGCACATGTCAACGTGCTGTCGCGCTACTGCGACGCTGGTCGGTCGACCCCATCATAGGGCTATGGCGCAGACATAGTGTTCATCTTCATCGGGCATGGCACGCCAAACTACGCCACAGGGCGCCCCGCTCTAACCGCTCGCCGCCGACTTTCGGTCCGCTCCCAAACCCAGATCGGGACGGCGCCTAGTCCCGTCTTCCAGAAGGACAGATTTGGATCCGAGAGACTTTCATGAGGTGACCTTAGAGCCGGCCAAGGTCTGTTGCCACCCCACGATCCCGACCTTTTTACCAAGCCACGGTTGAGTCATGATCGTCACGGACCCAACGTCACTGATCAAAGGGCTTTGGCGTAGACGTAGCGCTCATCATCGTCGGTCGTGGCCCGCCAACTCGTGTCCGCCAACTCGTTGCTTCTTTCCACGCAATTGTCCAAGCTGCCAGCGAACGCAAGGAGCGGCAATGAAGATTGGACCGCAGGCGGATAAATGGCTCAGAAAGAAAGCCAAGCAAGGAATGCGCGGCTATCCCGTCGGCACGATCGCCTTCTATGGGCCTGACAACCAGCGCGCTTCGAAAGTTGCCGTGTCTGTGGTTCCATGTGAGGGAGCCGAGCCCGAGCTGCACCGGTGGTTTTCGGAAGCCGGCGACGTGCGGACGGACAAGACTATTCTCGCCGAGATCGCCGCGTATCTGCGCCAGCATTCGGCGCGGTCGGTAGCGATGGTGGATCGGATCATCGGCTGTCCTCATGAAGAAGGGATCGATTATCCGATGGGCGAGGCTTGTCCCCGATGCCCGTATTGGAAGGGCGAGACCGCTTCACCGGGGAATTGGATCAGGGTTGATAGTGGTCCAGGAACTCAGAATCCCTCCCTCTCCGCCCTGTTCTGATTAACCTGCCATCTCGCGAACCAGCTCACTGTCACCCCGTTCGGTGATCTCGGCGATCTTGCCGTCGACGATGTGGATGCGGCGGTCGGCGCGGGCGGCGAGCGCTGGATCGTGGGTCACTACGACTACGGTCTGGCCCCGGTCCGCGATATCGCGGAGGATCGAAAACACCTGTTCCGTCGATGCCGTATCGAGCGCGCCCGTCGGCTCGTCGGCCACGATGATCTCAGGTCGGTTGGCGAGCGCGCGGGCGATGGCGACGCGCTGGCGCTGGCCGCCGGAAAGCTGGTTGGGGCGCTTGTTGGCGTGCTCGGCAAGCCCAAGCGAGCCCAGCAGAGCAAGGCCGCGCTCGCGCATCTCAGCTTCAGCCATCGTGCCCGCGGCACGCATCGGCAGCAGCACATTGTCGAGCGAGGTGAATTCCGGCAGCAGGAAATGAAACTGGAACACGAAGCCGCATTTGGTCAGGCGAACGTCAGCCCGGTCCGATTCCGACAATTTCGAGGTCGGCTGACCGCAAATGATGACCTCGCCTTCGCTGGGCGCATCGAGCAGGCCCAAGAGATAGAGCAGCGACGATTTGCCCGATCCCGACGGCCCGGTAATGGCGACGAATTCGCCCTTGTTCACCGCAAGATCAATCCCGTTGACGAGGGTGTGCGAAACAGCGCCCTCGATGCGGCGAACCAGCTCCACCGCCTGCAAAGCGACCTCGGTCATGATGCTCCCCGGATGATTTCAACTGGATGGACGCGCGTCGCCTTGCGCGCCGGGAAATAGGCCGCACCTGCGCAGCAGAGCAGGGATATGCCGCCGGCGACCAAATAGTGCATCGCCGAGTAATAGATCTGCAGCGGAACGGTCGTGCCCGTCAGCGGATTGAAGATCGTGATCTGCGACCAGCCGTAGCAGAGCAGGTAACCGAGGATCCACCCGAACAGGATGCCGACCACGCCGATGATGATGGATTCGATGATGAAAATCCGCCGCACCGCATATTCGCGCATGCCCAGCGATTTCATGATCGCGATGTCCTGGCGCTTCTCGTAGGTGATCGTCGAGATGATGTTGTAGGTGGCAAAGGAGGAGGTCAGCAACATCGCGCCCATCACGGTCAGCACGATGAAATCGCGCACGGTAAAGGATGACAGCAAGTCGGCATTGGCTTCCTGCCAGGACACGGATTTGTAGCCGGTCTGCGCTTCGACCTGGGCGGCGACCTTTTGCGCCAGCATAGGATCGTTCAACCGCAGCCGCAGTTGGTTGATTACCCCGCTTTGCCCCATCATGACCTGCGCCGGCCCCATCAGCGAATAGATCTGGCTCTCGTCGACGCGCTTCAGGCCGGAGCGAAACAGCCCGGCCACCGTCGAATTCAGCTGGATGCCCTGGCCGCCAATCAAGAGGACGGTGTTGCCGGTTTTCACACCGAGTTTCTCGGCCAGGGCCTCACCCATGATAATGCCGTTCGGCGCACGTGAAAGGTCGTCGAGCTCTCCCTCACGCATTTGCGAGGCGAGTTTCGAGACCTGAACCTCACGGCGGGTGTCGATGCCGGTCAAGGTAATGCCGATGCGCGCGCCGCCGTGATTGATGATCGCGGTGGTCTTCGCCGAGGGAGCCACGTCTCCAGGTATCCAGGAGCGCAGTGAACTCATCACCGACTCCGGATATTTGATTCCGGGGCGTTTGCCGACATTGGCGATGTCGGACATCTGGACCGCGCCATATTCCTGGTCCGCCGGTTGCGTTGGCACGGAGCGCCGCTCATCCTCGACCGTGATATGCGGCATGGTGTCGACGAGCTGCCGCAGGAAGTCGATCTGCGAACCCTGCATCAGGCCCGCCATCATGATCGTGAAGCCGACGCCCATGGACACGCCAGCCATGCCCACAAGGGTCTGCCGCACCCGGGAGCTGACATGGGTCCATGCGATGTTGAACAGAAGTTTCACGGCGGCTACCGGCTGTTGCTGATGAGGTTGCGACGCGCGTCATTGACCACGGAATCGATGTGGGCGGTCATGGCTGCCGAAATCACCGCATCATCGGGATCGGAAGGCGCTGTGGTGGCCGCCGCTACCACGGCAGCCTCGGGTGTTGCGCCTGGCTGATCGGCCGGTTCGCTTGTGGCCGCAGGCTCCACAGCTCTGGTCAAGCTGTTGTCGATGCGAATCCTGGCGCCATCAGCGAGATCCACGCGTGCGGGCGAAAGCACAGGGGTGCCCTTGGATACGTCGCCGATGATCTCGATGTTGCGGCTGCCGCGGATGCCGACTTTGACGGGCACACGTCTGATCCGGCCGTCATCGACCATCTGAACCCAATCGCCTGCGACGGCTTCTGCCGGCACGACGATTGCCGCCTGCTTCTCGCGGAAGATGATGTTGACCTCGACCGACATGCCAATCCGCAGCTGCGTATCCTGTGGCAGCCGCAAATAGACGCGGAAGGTCTTGCGGGTCGGGTCGCCCTTGGGCGTGATCTGGGAGACGTTGGCGCGCAGGGCCCTTCCAGGGAAAGCCTCGCTTCGCAGAAAAGCCTTTTGGCCGGCCGCAATGCGGTTGATCTCCTCCTCATTGATTTCGGCAACGACCTGCATCGGAGCAGGCGGTCCCACCCAGAATAAGACATCGGTGGGACCGGCGATCTCGCCGACCTCGCCGTCGCGCCGCAGTACCATGCCGTCGAGCGGAGCTCTCAGCAGCAGCGAGTCGAGGTGCACCTTCTGCGCGGCGATCCGCGATTTTGCTTCCTCGAGCTTGGTCCAGCGCTGCTCGTACTCGGTGCGCGCGGCGTCGTTCTTGTCGCGATCCTTCTCGGCGCGCGCCAGGTCGCGTTCGAGCTGGCCTCGATTGATTTCCATCTGATCCAGCGCGCTGCGCTCCTCGGCGTCGTCCTGGCGGCCGAGGATCTGGCCGGCCTTGACCACCTGTCCCTCGCATCTGCAAAGCTCGACCAACCGGCGGCGCTGCAGCGGCACCACTTTGGCCCAGCGCTCGGGCTCGACGGTGCCTGTTCCGTAAACGGCTTCGGAAACCGGCGCGAGGCTCGCAATGCCGGTGGTCACCAACGGTGGATGAAGGAAATTGGAATAGGCGTAATAGCCAGCCCCTGCCGCTGCGATAGCCAGAATGCCGGTTGCGACGAGATGATGCAATTTCATTGGTGCGTCCCCTTAAATCAGAAGCCAAACCGCTTGCGCAGGCCCGGTGGAACCTGGTCGAGCAGATCGCGGGCATCATCTCTCTTTGCATTCTTCGTTAGCGGTGCCGAAGCTGCCTTGGGAGATGCCGGCAATACCGTGACGTTGGATGGCGCCGGCTGCGAGACCGCAGATGACGGCGCGGCTACGGGCGCCGGCTGCACGACTGCGGGTGCAGGTGGGGGCGTAGCCGGCGCGGGTTGGTCCACGTCGGCAGCCCTCTCGATATGCGGAGACTTGCCCGAACCAGCAACCCGAACGGCGCGCCAGGCTCTTGCGGCTACCACGGCTCGGCCGATCTCGTCGCTCGTCATCTTCTTCATGAGCAGCGACATCAGCTGCCGCGCACCGTTGCGGTCCTCGTCGGCTTTGCCCGCCGAAGCGACGATGTAGGCCCAACTATAGGCCTTCACATTGTCCTTTGGTGTGCCGCGCCCGCTCGCGTGGAGGCCGGCAACGATCAACATGGCGTGGGAGTGCCCCTGATCGGTAGCGCGCGAGAACCAACGAAATGCCTCCCCGTCGCTGCGCGGACGACCGACGCCTGCTGAATGGAGCGCCCCAAGATAGAACTGGGCATCATCATCGCCGGCTTGCGCCGCCTGCTCGTAGTGATTGGCCATTTTCTGGTCGGACGCGGAGTCGGCAACAGCCGTGCGGAGGTCGACCAGCACAGCGAGGCAGCAAGCAATTACAACAACCGCTCGCTTCATGGCCTGCGAAATCGCGTAGCGACAGGCTGGCCGCAAGGATTGATTTGAGATCGGGTTGATCGATCGGAAATTTGGGATGCGCCGCATTGTTTATCCACGCTTTCAGCTTGGGTTCTCAGCCGGAGTCGACGATCGCCTGCTTGTTACGAGCGGCTGATGGACCAAGTCTCCCCACAGCACCTCTCGCGAACCGAAGCCTAGCCCACTTGCGTGCCGACAAATGTGCGACCCATCACACATCCAGCTTTGCCGCCGCGGAACTCGGGCCTTCTTTTGCCAGTTCGGTTCGACCCGCATTGAACGCGAAGCCAACCGATGAGCTTGCAACCAGATTGGTTGCCGTGCCCAGGCAGACGATCACGGCGATCATCATGGTATCGAAAAACTCGCCCGGGCCTCTCGGCCCGGGCGAGCTTCTTCTTGGTCTCGAATCAATAATAGCGGTAGCAGACGTTGACCGGGCCGTAGGGGCTCCATTTCCAGCAGCTGTTATAAACGTGGAAATGATGGCGATGGTGGTGATGACCGTGCCCAAAATGACCATGCCCAAAATGACGGTGGCCATGCCCGTGGTGCCCGTGATGGCCGTGGCCTCCGCCGTGCCCGCCGTGACCGTGACCTCCAGCGAAAGCCTGGCTCGGGATGGCCAACGAAGCAGTGGTCAATGCCAGAGCAGCGAACGCGGCCGTAATGATCTTCTTGATCTTCGTCATGGACGTCTCCTGGGTTGGGCAGAGCGAGGATCGCTCTGCGATGATCCACCCCTAGAGACGCTGGCTGCGATGCGATGTGATCAGAATCACTCAATTGGCAGGATCACCCAATTGGTATGACCAGGGGAGTCAGGTATCTTCCCCATACGTGGCGCGATTACTTGCCGAACTTGGCGTAGTCCGGACTCCAAGCGCTATGCCTGAGGCTATCACATGCCCATCGGCGAACTCTTCATCCTCGGCTTCTTCGGCAAGACCGTCCCAGTGTGGCTGAAGCAATTCGCCGCCCGCTACGGCCTCGGCGGCGGCATCCTGTTCGACTATTCCTGCCGGACGCGCGAATACGACAACAACATCGAATCATCAGAACAGGTGCGGCGCCTTTGCGGGGAGATTGCCGCGCTGCCGTCAGGCCCGATGGTGTTCATCGATCAGGAGGGCGGCCTGGTGCGGCGGCTGAAGGAAAGCCGCGGCTTTGCGCCGTTGCCGAGCGCGAAGGAATTCAACCATCTCGCGCCGGATCGCAAGCGCGCGATCCTCACCGCGAGCTTTGCCGAGATGCGGCGGCTCGGTATCCGCTATGATTTCGCGCCGGTGATCGACGTCGATTACAACCCCGACAACCCCAATATCGGCAGGATCAAGCGTTCCTTTTCCGCTGATATCGCCGAGGTGGAGGCCAATGCGCTGCTGGCAAGCGAGGTGGCGCGGGCGCAGCGCATCGGCCTGTGCCTGAAGCATTTCCCCGGCATCGGCGGCGCGGTGGTGGATTCGCATCTGGAATTCATGGACATCTCCGATGCGCTGCGGGGCGAACAGGAAGAGCTGTTCTATTCGCTCGCGCCAAAGATGTTCGGCGATGCAGTGCTGGTCAGCCACGCCATCGTCAGGCAATGGGATCGGGATCGCCCGATGACACTGTCTGCGGCGGGGCTTGGCCGTTTGCGCAAGCGACTTCCGGACACGCTGCTGATCACCGACGATATGCAGATGCAGGGATTGCAGAAGGCACTGGGCACCAGGGAGGCCAGCCTGCAATCGCTGAAAGCAGGCATGGACATGCTCTGCATCGGCAACAACCTGTTCGATCAGGAACATGAAATGGCCGCCATCGCCGAATACGTCGAACAGAGCCTGCGCGACAAGACCTTGTCCGGTTCGGCAATAGAGAAATCGATCGCGCGGGTGGCTAAGCGAAAGGCGCTCGTGATGGCCTGACGGGCGGAACCCGTGGTCATCCAGGTCAAATCCGCCGAACGATCTGTTGCGTTGCGAGGCCGTTGCGACTACAAGCCGTTTTTCAGCGGAAAGACCGACGATGGCCCATAACTTCGCGATCAATGACGACGTTCTTCACCAGCAGCAGGGCCCGCAGGGCTGCGCCACGGCGAAGGAACGCAGCATCTACACCATCGTTACCTGCCTGCCGATCGAGTCCGACGGCCGCCCGCGCTATCGTATCAAGAGCAAGACCGAGAACGTCGAGCGCGTCGTGACCGAGGAGCAGATCTCCCGGCTCGGCTGATCCCACGGGGCATTCCCATCGGAACCGTTCAGCGCCGCCCTACTGCGCCTTTTCGTGCGCCGCGATGCCGATCGCCTTGTAATCATAGGTCGGATAGAACTCGGTGCGGTAGCTGCCCCAGGCGGTGTTCTCGATGATGCGGTTGACTTCGCGCAACCGCGACGCCGGCAGCCGCAGCGTCACCACCTGCCCGATTCCCATCATTATATACCAGCTCACGACCTCGACGCCTTCAGGCGGGAAAGCCTTGTAATAGCCCTGGCGCTGGAGCTGCGCGTTGAGCTCGCTCAGCGGCCGCGACTGGTCGTGCTTCAGGAACACGGTCAGCATCACGGCGTTGTCGGCCGTCGGCGCCGCGTTCTCCGCCGATGGCGATGCGGTTTGTGGCGGTGCGGTTTGTGCCGCGGCGCCCGAACTGAACGCCAAGGCGCCGGCCAGCACGGCCATTCTCATCCATGATCCCTTTGCTTGCGACATCGCCGTCTCCTTTTTGGATTCGTTGCGGGATGATTTTGGGCCTCGATCATTGCGAGGCTGCCGGGGTCTATAAATCGGAATCGGTGCGTTTTCGCGGCTGGTTGTGAAGCAAATCATACGCACGTGACGGCGCTTTGCGCTAATCCGCGGCGAAGTGCGGCCGCCCCAGTTCAGCAAGGATGAACCGATGAAAGCGCGGCGGATGGCCTATTGGTGGTTCAGGCTTGTCGTCTCGGGACGATTTCTTGAAAAGTTCCTCAAGCTGCGTCGGCCCTGATCCATCGCCGCGATGACCGCCGACCCTGGTCTCATCCCGTTCCACCAGACGATCTCGGCGTGGCGTCATTCGCCGGCGGCGCCGAAGTGTGCCGGCCGCGGACCGCGGCCTTGCGGCAGGGACAGCGCCCGGATGCCGGGAAGTCCAAAAAGCCGGGAGGGACGGTTGAGACCTATTAACAAAGCAAATGCAGTCACCGTGAAAATGCGGGGTCAGCAGGCTGCGCAATTTACCTTTAGGTCATGCATTTCCTTCGATATCGATCGATTTAGAGGTGTTTTCAGCCGATTTCGGCACGCGATCAGGGCGTGCTGATCGGCTTCTCCGTATTCATACGAGTTGGGAAATTAACCATGAAAAAGGGTGAGGCTGATAAAATAGTTATATGTCAGGACAAGACCATCGCGCCGCTGATTCGCACCTCACGAAGTGGGTGGAACGCATCACGCCTCTCGAAGAGAATCCTGAGGTCGTCCAACTCTCCGCCGCGCGCTCGCGTGCCGCGGAAGAGGCGAGCGCGGCGATTGCCCGGCAGTTGAACGGGCCCCTGACGGCGTTGCTGCTCTACATGAATGAGATCAAGCAGCACAGCCATCGGTTTTCGCAGGTGCCCGGCAACCGGCTCTACCTGCAACAGGTGGTGGAGAACGCGCTTCAGCAAACCGAGCGCGTCTGCGCTCTGGTGAAGCAGATGTCGGACAATCATCCGGCGCCGGCCTCCGATGCCGTTGGCAAGCAGGCAAGCGAGGCCCAGGCCCGCCACCCGGCGGATGGCGCCCGCAGGCCGGGCCTGATGTTCGCTCCGGAGACCGGCCAGAAGCCGCTGACCAGGCGCGAGCGCGAGGTGCTGAGCCTGATCAGCGAAGGCTGCTCCAACAAGCAAGGCGCCTTGCGGATGAAGATCAGCCCAAGGACATTTGAGAGCCATCGCGCCGAGGCCATGCGCAAGCTTGGCGCCCGCAACACCGCGGATCTGGTTCGCAAGGCGCTGCTGCAGCCCGCCTGATTTTCCGAAAATGATGCCTGCGATGTGCGGCTGAGCGCTTAGCTTCAAGGCGCGTTCTGCCGTTCAGCGGAAGTCTTCCATGAAGGAGCGAGCGCGCGGCGCGGGCGCGGCGAGGCGTCGGCTTGGGCTCTTCCGGGATGATCGTGATGGTCCACGCCGCCGGAACGCTCGACTTGTTTTGCACGATCGATCGAACGTGGCCGGTGACCGCCGGTCCGTCCGAACGCACGGTTGCGGTCCTGCCATTGAACTGGGCGATACGGAAACGCCGCACTTCTTTCTGATCGCTCGTTTCAAACGTGAACATGAGAGGACTCCTTGGTCCCCGCAACTATCCTCAGTCAACGTTATCCGGAGGTGAAAATCGTAAACCGTAGTAGTACGGCTAACCCGCTTCGGCGGCGCGGAGCGAACCGGTCCGGCTCTCGAAAAGACATCTTGTGAGGTGCGCCGCTCGCAGTCGTTGCATCGGCAGCGGGAGGGTGACGGATGTGCGGCGTGGCCCTGAGGGCGGCAATGCACTCCCGGCGGGTGTCAGTCGGCTATCCGGGAAACACCGCTTCCATCTTGGTCTTCAGCGTTGCGGCGTTGAACGGCTTGACGATGTAATTGTTGACGCCGGCCTTCTTCGCGGCGATGACGTTCTCGGTCTTGGATTCAGCCGTGATCATGATGAAAGGCGTCTTGGAGAATTCCGGGCTGGCGCGGACTTCCTTGAGCAGGTCGTAGCCGGTCATCGGCTCCATGTTCCAGTCGGAGATCACGAGACCGTATCGCTTGGTCTGCAGCTTGGCGAGCGCGGCCGATCCGTCGCTGGCCTCATCGACATTCTCAGAATCCGAGCTGCTTGAGAGGTTGCGGATGATGCGGATCATGGTGCTGTAGTCATCGACCACCAGGATCGGCATCGACAAGTCAAAAGCCATGTCCTCAACTCCGCGCAAACAGCAAGCCGCCGAACACAGGTGAATGCGCGTTGCACGCGAAGAGTCTCGATTGCCGATTCTCGAACCCGCACCCGTCAGCACCGTGACAACTATCAGGGCTCATTGAACAGCGCGTTAACTCGGTTCCTGGCCGAAACGTCGCAATCGCCGCGATTGGCCGTAATAATACGGTAAGGTGTAGAGGATTTCGCAATCCTCGCGCGCAACGACGGTGCGATGCGTATCACAGATCGGGCCGCGCCGCCGCCGGTCGCGGGAACCGATCATGCGGCCGCGCAATGGATGCGCGGATGCAGCAGCCTCGTGTACTGCGACTTGACCGTCGCGTAGCACTCGCAGGAAGTCTTGATCAGGCCGTCCACGTTGGTGATTTCGATATGTCCGCGGCTGTAGTGGATGAAGTTTGCGTGCTGCAGCGTGTTGGCCACCAGCGAAACGCTGTTGCGGCGCGCGCCGATCATCTGGGCCATCGCTTCCTGGGTCAGGACGAGCTTGTCGCTGCCGGAGAGGTCGCGCGTATGCAACAGGCATCGCGCCAGCCGGGACTCCACGGTGTGCGAGGCGTTGCAGCCGGCCGTCTGCTGGATTTGCGCATAGACGGCGAGGCCGTGCCGCGCCAGCGTGGTACGCAACGTGGCGCTCTGGTCTGCGGCCATACGAAGCTGATCGAGATCGATCGTCGAGGCGGCGCCGGGCACCAGCACCACGGCGGTGTTCAGCGCAACTGCGTCGCCGAGCGCGGCGAACGCACCGAAAATGCTGTCGCGGCCGATCATCGCGATCTGGACATGCTCGCCGCGCGCGAGCTTGACGACCAGCGAGATGACGCCTTTGTGGGGGAGGTACGCGCGCTTCAGCGTTTCGTCGACTTCGACCAGCACCATATCCTGGCTGAGATCGGCGGCACGCAGATGCGGACGGATCAGTTCGAAGTCGTCCGTGGTCAGCGAGGACAAAAATCCATTCGGAGAACGAGGGGCTGAATCCAAAGCAGTCTCCTGCCTTACGGGCCAAGCCGGTCTCTGGCGTCCAATGCGTACAATCCGAACTGCAGGATGATCCTTGCACATTTTATTGGCAAGAAGAATTGGCAAAATAGACGCACGCGGTCGGCGCCGCGTCGGGGCTTCCCGAGACGCAAGGCTCTCGGTTGGGTACCTTGCATGCGCCGCACGTCGATCATCCGTGCGAGGAATTCTGGATCGGCGGCCGTGCCTTGCCGTTGCACAAACCCCATGCGGGCAATAACAGGTGCGACAAGCGCGGCTCGACCGGGTGAGACGCATTTGCACGCGGCAGTTCGCGCGGCGTTGCATCGACCCGGCCTGCTCATGCCGTGCCAGGCTTTTTGAATGTGCTGCTCTGCTCGGCGGCGCCTCGACAATCCGCGACGACGACGGAGGCCCTGCCGGCGCTACGACCGTATTGGTCAGCGCCGGTCCGTCGTCGAGCACCGCCGAGGCTGTTTCGAGATCCGGGCAGGCGACGCGAACGCCAGAACCCGCAACAATCGAGAGGGCGCAACGCCGCTTGCATCGAATCCGGCAGATGGCGCGTCGCGTGCCGGGAGCGAGCATAATTCCCGGTCCGACGGCGCCAGATTATGGAACCGGCCTTATACACTGTGGAGGGCAGACAGGCCGGCGATTTGCGGCAGCAATGCCGTACTGCACTGATTCGCGAGGCAAAACTGCCCGCGCGATCGTGTGAAAGGTCGTCCCTTTCTGCAGGGATGGCTGACAAAGGCGCATTGAGCGCGTCCGACATCACAAGGGAGGTGGTCATGCGTCGCATCTTGGTGGTCGATGACGATCCCATGGTCTGCGCGGCCATCGAGATCTATCTCGAACGTCACGGCTTTGATGTGACGATAGCCGACGGCGGCGAAGCCGGGCTTCGTGCGCTGGAAGACTCGTGCTTCGACCTGATGCTCGTCGACATCTTCATGCCGCACATGCGCGGTTTCGAATCGATCAGGATATTCCACGAGCGCGCGCCGACAGTTCCTCTGATTGCGATGTCGGGATACGCCTTTGCCAATCTCGACTCGCCGGCGCCGGACTTCCTGCGCATGGCGATCGAACTCGGTGCCGCGCGCTGCCTGCGCAAACCGTTCACGCCCGGGGCGCTGCTGGCGCTCGTTAACGAATGTCTTGCCGAAGCCCGCTCCCGTTTCAGCGGCATCGCCCAGTCGAACTAGCGGCTCGCGGATATTTCGCCGCCGCCGATCGATTGTTCGACGGCTCGATGCGCCGCTCAGAGTCTTCCGCGACCGGCGGCGCTGGCGCGCAGGGACCGGGTCCTGCATCGGTAAGACTCTGTTTACCATAAACGACATCGATGAAGTTTTTTGGCCTTTCGTATTTGTACGGATCGGCGCGTTAACCTGTGGGTAGGGCTCGAGGACGAGTGTGGCACGGTCGCCCAATGAAGTTGCGGCGTTGCGTCAATCGTGTTCATCCAGAAGGATATGAGTTATGTCAGGTATTGTTCTCTCGTCGTCGGTTCGCCAGAACCTCCTCTCGCTGCAGTCGACCGCCGACCTGCTCGCGACCACGCAGAATCGCCTTGCCACCGGCAAGAAGGTCAACACGGCCCTCGATAACCCCACCAACTTCTTCACCGCGCAGTCGCTTGATTCGCGCGCCGGTGACATCAACAATCTCCTCGACGGCATCGGCAACGGCGTGCAGGTGCTGCAGGCCGCCAACACCGGCATCACCTCGCTGCAGAAGCTGGTCGACACCGCGAAGTCGATCGCCAACCAGGCGCTGCAGAGCGCGGTCGGCTACTCCACCAAGTCGAACGTCTCCGCGACCATCACCGGCGCCACCGCAAACGACCTGCGCGGTACCACGAGCTATACCAGCGCGACCGCGTCCTCCAACGTGCTGTACTCCGGCGCGGCCGGCGGCACCACGGCGGCCGCTTCGGGCACGACGCTCGGTGGCGTTTCCGCCTCGCTGGCCGGCACTGCCGCAACGGCCGGTGACGGCACGACGGCGCTTACCGTCGGCATCACCCTGATCGCGGCCACGGGCAACAGCGCGACCGGCTTGTTGGGCAATGCCCAGCCGACCGATGGCCAGACCTTGACGGTCAACGGCCACACCATCACCTTCAAGTCGGGCTCGGCCCCGGCTGGAACGGCTCTTCCCGCCGGCTCCGGCGTCAGCGGCAACATCGTCACCGACGGCAATGGCAACTCTTCGGTTTACCTCGGGACCACCGGCACGCCGGCCGGCACCGTAGGCGACCTCTTGACCGCGATCGACCTCGCCAGCGGCGTTCAGAAGGCCGTGATCAACACGACGACCGGCGCGGCGACGATCTCCAACTCGTCGGGCACCAATGCCGCGATCGCCGGTGGTATCGTCACCTTGACGACCGGTACCGGCGCTGACCTCAGCATCACCGGCGAGGCCGACCTGTTGAATGCCCTAAAACTGACGACCTCGGTTGGCGGCGGCGACGCCACCGTGACGAGGGCGCGGACGACCGCTTCCACGACGCTCGGCACGCTGATCGAGGACGGCTCGACGCTGAACATCAACGGCAAGACCGTCACCTTCAAGAACGCTGAGGCTCCGGCTGCTGCGAACGTGCCGACCGGCTCCGGCGTTAACGGCAACGTCGTCACCGACGGCAGCGGCAACTCGACCGTCTATCTGCAGGACGCGACGCTCGCCGACACGCTCACCGCGATCGATCTCGCCACCGGCGTCAAGACCGCGGCGAACGCCGGCGGTACGGCCACGTTGACAACTGTCGGCACTGCCTCGTCGGTCTCAGCGAGCGGCGTGCTGCAGATCAGCACCGGCACCACTGCCGACCTGTCGATCGTCGGCACCGGCAATGCGCTCTCGGCGCTCGGCCTCACCGGCAACACCGGAACGGGAACCAACTTCACCGCGGGTCGCTCCGCGGCGGCCGGCAGCCTCTCCGGCAAGACCTTGACCTTCACCTCCTTCAACGGCGGTTCGGCGGTCAACGTCACCTTCGGCGACGGTTCCAACGGCACGGTCAAGACGCTCGACCAGCTCAATGCCGCGCTGCTGGCCAACAACCTGACCTCGACGGTTGACTCGACCGGCAAGCTGACGATCTCCACCACCAACGACTATGCTTCGTCGACCCTCGGTTCGGCGACGGCAGGTGGCGCGATCGGCGGCACGCTGACGACCGCGATCACCTTCACCACCCCGTCCGCCCCGGTGGTCGACGCTTCGGCGCAGACCGTTCGCAGCAACCTGGTGAGCCAGTTCAACGGCATCCTGTCGCAGATCACCACCACCGCGCAGGACGCGTCGTTCAACGGCGTCAACCTGCTCGGCGGCGATCAGCTCAAGCTGACGTTCAACGAGACCGGCAAGTCGACCTTGAACATCACCGGCGTGACGTTCAATGCCGCGGGTCTCGGCCTGGCGAACCTGACGAGCGGTACCGACTTCATCGACAACTCCGCCACCAACAAGGTCATTGCCAACCTGAGCAGCGCCTCCACGCTGCTGCGCACGCAGGCGTCTGCGTTGGGTTCGAACCTGTCGATCGTGCAGATCCGTCAGGACTTCTCGAAGAACCTGATCAACGTGCTGCAGACCGGCTCGTCGAACCTGACGCTGGCCGACACCAACGAGGAAGCGGCGAACAGCCAGGCGCTGTCGACCCGCCAGTCGATCGCGGTGTCCGCGCTGGCGCTGGCCAACCAGAGCCAGCAGAGCGTGCTGCAGCTCCTGCGCTAAGCGGGACGGCGACGTCAACGATCAAGGCGGCGGGGAAAACCCCGCCGCCACCATCGATCCAAGATCCCTAAAAATTATATGGCGGCATATTCGCCGCGCATTTGCACGAATGATGTTTCGTAAACGTCGCGAGCCGCAGCGCTCGCGTGCGTGTTCGAACGGGGGACGATTGTGCCGCTACGTGTTGAACTGAAGCCATTTGAACGGATCGTGATCGGCGAAACTGTTCTCGTCAATTCCGGCACGCGCACCTCGTTCCTGATCGACGGCGATGCGCCGATCCTGCGCGAGCGAGACACCATCACGGCCGAGACCGCCAACACGCCGGCCAAGCGTCTCTATCTCTGCCTTCAGACCATGTATCTGAAGAACGACATTCCGCGTTACCGGAGCGCCTATCAAGGGTTCCTGCGCGAACTGCGCGATGCCAATCCGGGCGCCCGCATCACCATCGATGCCGCCAATGCCCATGTTGCCGGCGGCGCGCTCTACAAGGCGCTCAAGGAAATCAGGAAGCTGGTGAAGCGCGAAGACGAGCGTCTCGCAGCCTGACCGGCTCGACCTTCGCCACGCGCAAGTCCCCAAATCGTTATCCGGAGCGCCGGCCGTTTGCCGTCGAGACTTTCAAATGTCATCGACCGCAAATGTCGTCGACTGCGCCGCCGCGAACGGCCCATGACGACATTTTGTTCACCATATCCGTATTAGCACGGACGGTGAAATTAACGTAGCCGTGAAATCCGGAGGGTTAGTCTGCAGGAGGCCGATATCTGATTTTTGGAAGGCATGCGCATATGGACGACCTGTTGCGGGAGTTTTTGACCGAAACCAGCGAGAGCCTGGATACGGTCGACAATCAGTTGGTGCGGTTCGAGCAGGACCCGAGCGACGCCAAGATTCTGGATAACATTTTCCGCCTGGTCCACACCATCAAGGGCACCTGCGGTTTCCTGGGGTTGCCGCGGCTGGAAGCGCTGGCCCATGCCGGCGAGACGTTGATGGGTAAATTTCGCGACGGCATGCCGGTCAAGGCCGAAGCCGTGACGCTGATCCTGAGCAGCATCGACCGCATCAAGGAGATCCTCGCCGGCCTCGAGGCCACCGAGACCGAGCCCGAGGGCACCGACGAGGACCTGATCGAGCAGCTGCATGCGATGGCCGAAGGCGGCCACCATGCCGAGGCGCACCCCGAACCCGCGCCGGTCCCCGTGGTCGCCGCGCCGCCGGTACAGCCCGCAATGACGGCGGGCACGCTGGTCGACCAGGTGCTGGAACGCCCGTTGCGTCCCGGCGAGGTCTCGCTCGACGACCTCGAGCGCGCCTTCCGCGAGACCGCCACCGAAGCCGCCCCCGCGCCCGTTGCCGCCGCCAAACCGGCGGCCGTCGAGCACGACGCCGCGCCGGCCGCCAAGGAAGCCAAGGCAAAACCGGCGAGGAAGCCGGTCGCCATCGACGCCGACGTCCAGGAAGCCGACAAGATCGCCAACCAGTCGATCCGCGTCAACGTGGACACGCTCGAGCACCTGATGACCATGGTCTCCGAGCTGGTCTTGACCCGCAACCAGCTTTTGGAAATCTCCCGCCGCAACGAGGACACCGAGTTCAAGGTGCCGCTGCAGCGGCTCTCCAACGTCACCGCCGAGCTGCAGGAAGGCGTCATGAAGACGCGGATGCAGCCGATCGGCAATGCCTGGCAGAAGCTGCCGCGCATCGTGCGCGACCTAAGCGGCGAACTCGGCAAGCAGATCGAGCTCGAGATGCACGGCGCCGACACCGAGCTCGACCGCCAGGTGCTCGACCTGATCAAGGATCCGTTGACGCACATGGTGCGCAACTCCGCCGACCACGGCCTGGAGACCCCGGCCGAGCGGCTCGCCTCTGGCAAGGGCGAGCAGGGCACCATCAGGCTTTCGGCCTATCACGAGGGCGGCCACATCATCATCTGCATCGCCGACAACGGCCGCGGGCTCAACACCGAGCGGATCAAGGCCAAGGCGCTGCAGAACGGTCTCGTCAGCGAGGCCGAGCTGGAGAAGATGACCGAGGCCCAGATCCACAAGTTCATCTTCGCGCCGGGCTTCTCCACCGCCGCCACCGTCACCTCGGTCTCCGGCCGCGGGGTGGGCATGGACGTGGTGTGCACCAATATCGACCAGATCGGCGGCACCATCGACATCAAGTCGGTGGCCGGCGAGGCTCCTCCGTCACCATCAAGATCCCGCTGACGCTGGCCATCGTCTCCGCCCTGATCGTGGAAGCCGCCGGCGACCGCTTTGCCATCCCCCAGCTCTCCGTGGTCGAGCTGGTGCGGGCGCGCGCCAACTCCGAACACCGCATCGAGCGCATCAAGGACACCGCGGTCTTAAGGCTGCGCAACAAGCTGCTGCCGCTGATGCACCTGAAGAAGCTGCTCAAGATCGACGACGGCTCGTCCAGCGACCCCGAGAACGGCTTCATCGTGGTCACCCAAGTCGGCAGCCAGACCTTTGGCATCGTGGTCGACGGCGTGTTCCACACCGAAGAAATCGTGGTCAAGCCGATGTCGACCAAACTGCGGCACATCGACATGTTCTCCGGCAACACCATTCTGGGCGATGGCGCGGTGATCATGATCATCGACCCCAACGGCATTGCGAAAGCGCTCGGCGCCTCCGGCTCCTCGGCCCATGAGATGGCCGACGAGGCCGCCGCGGCGCATGGCTTCGGCAGCGAACAGCTGACCTCGCTGCTGGTGTTCCGCGCCGGTTCCAGCCAGCCCAAGGCGGTGCCGCTCGGCCTCGTCACCCGGCTGGAGGAGATCGCCACCGACAAGATCGAGCTCTCGAACGGCCGCTACATGGTGCAGTACCGCGAGCAGCTGATGCCTTTGGTGCAGATGAGCGGGGTCACCGTGCAGACCACAGGCTCGCAGCCGATCCTGGTGTTCGCCGACGACGGCCGCTCGATGGGGCTGGTGGTCGACGAGATCATCGACATCGTCGAGGAGCGGCTGCACATCGAGGTCGCCGGCCAGCAGGACGGCATCCTGGGTTCGGCCGTGATCAAGGGCCAGGCCACCGAAGTGATCGACGTCGGCCACTTCCTGCCGATGGCGTTTGCCGACTGGTTCTCGCGCAAGGAGATGCGGGCCTCCTCGACGGCGCAATCGGTGCTGCTGGTCGACGACTCAGCCTTCTTCCGCAACATGCTGGCGCCGGTCTTGAAGGCCGCCGGCTACAAGGTGCGGGTCGCCGTCAACGCGCAGGAGGGGCTGTCCGCGCTGCGCTCGGGCCACACCTTCGACGTGGTGCTGACCGACATCGAGATGCCCGACATGAACGGCTTCGAGTTCGCCGAAGTGATCCGCGCCGACAACAATCTGAGCACGATGCCGATCATCGCGCTGTCCTCGCTGGTGTCGCCGGCGGCGATCGAGCGCGGGCGGCAGGCCGGCTTCCACGATTACGTCGCCAAGTTCGACCGTCCCGGCCTGATCGCGGCGCTGAAGGAACAGACCGCCGAGACCAGGAACGCGGCTTAAAGGTAGCAGCACATGACAACCAAGACCGAGACCGTCGAGGGTACCGTGGCCGAATACGTCACCGCCGTGATCGGCGGGCAATTGTTCGGCCTGCCGATCTCGCGGGTGCAGGACGTGTTCATGCCGGAACGGCTGACGCGGGTGCCGTTGTCGTCGGCCGAGATCGCCGGCGTGCTCAATCTGCGCGGCCGCATCGTCACCGTGGTCGACATGCGCGCCCGGCTCGGCCTGCCGAAGAACGACGACGGCAAGCCGCCGATGGCGGTCGGCGTCGATTTGCGCGGCGAATCCTACGGCCTGCTGATCGACCAGATCGGCGAGGTCTTGAAACTCCACGACAACGGCCGGGAGGAAAACCCCGTCAACCTCGACCCCCGCATGGCCAAGCTTGCCGGCGGCGTGCACCGTCTCGACGGCCAGCTCATGGTCGTCCTCGACATCGACCGCGTTCTCGAAATCGTGCCGAAAACAACCCTCGCAGCGTAGCGCGGCTCGTCAAGCAAGGAGGCCTAAAATGAAAACCTGTCTTGTGGTCGATGATTCGAGCGTCATCCGAAAGATCGCACGCCGCATCCTGGAAGAAATGGACTTCCAGATCGTCGAGGCCGAGGACGGCGAGCAGGCGCTTGCGTCCTGCAAGGAGGCCATGCCTGACGCGGTTCTGCTCGACTGGAACATGCCTGTCATGGACGGCTACGAATTCCTCGGCAATCTGCGCCGCCTGCCCGGCGGCGACGCGCCCAAGGTGGTGTTCTGCACCACCGAGAACGGCATGGATCATATCTCGCGTGCGCTGCATGCCGGTGCCAACGAATACATCATGAAGCCGTTCGACAAGGACATCGTCGCAGCAAAATTCCAGGAAGTCGGTCTGGTCGCGCTCACGGAACAGAGCCCGGTCTAAATTCTTATCCGCTTGCCCTTGAGAGGCCCCCGTGACCCCGCCAGACTATGAGTATCTGCGTAAGCTCCTGAAGGATCATTCCGGTCTCGACCTGTCCGCAGACAAGCAGTATCTGATCGAAAGCCGCCTGCTTCCGTTGTCGCGCAAATGCGGTGTGCCGGGCATCAGCGAGCTCGTGCAGAAAATGAAGGGCGGGTCGTCTTCGATTATCGCCCAGGTGGTCGAAGCCATGACCACCAACGAAACCTTCTTCTTCCGCGACAAGGTGCCGTTCGAGCACTTCCGCGATACGATCATGCCGGAGATGTTGAAGGCGCGCGCCAGCCGAAAGAGCGTCAGGATATGGTGTGCCGCCGGTTCGACCGGCCAGGAGCCGTATTCGCTTGCCATGTCGCTGAAGGAGATGGGCGCGGCGCTTGCCGGATGGCGGGTCGAAATCATCGCGACCGACCTGTCCACGGAGGTGCTTGAGAAATCGAAATCGGGCGTCTACAGCCAGTTCGAGGTCCAGCGTGGCCTTCCGATTCAATTGCTCGTCAAATATTTCAAGCAGAATGGCGAGCTCTGGCAGATCAGCCCGGAGCTGCGCGCCATGGTTCAGCACCGGCAACTGAACCTGCTGCACGATTTCTCCCAGCTTGGCACCTTCGACATCATCTTCTGCCGGAACGTCCTGATCTATTTCGATCAGGACACCAAGATCAGTATCTTCGGCCGCCTCGCCAGGGCGATGGAAGGCGATGGCTTCCTAGTGCTGGGCGCGGCCGAAACGGTCGTCGGCCTGACTGATGTCTTCAAGCCGTTCCCGGACAAGCGCGGTCTCTATCGGCCGAGCGGGGCGCGTGCCGCATCTCCGCAGGCCGCAACGTCGATGCCGAAAATCGCGGCGATGGCAGGACGGTGAGCGATGACAGAGGACGGCAAGAGCGCAGAGAGGGTCACGTTCAGTCGCGGCTATGACGTCTGCATCATGGCGATCGACGGGACCTGGCGCAGGGATTGCCAGCTCAATGCGATCTCGGACACTGATGCCGAGCTGACCGTGGAAGGTTCCATTCAAGGCCTCAATCTCAAGGAGTTCTTCCTGTTGCTGTCCTCGACCGGCCTCGCCTATCGCCGGTGCGAGCTCGTACGCGTCAACGGCACGGAAATGGACATTCGCTTCCTGAGAGGCAAGCAAGCCAAGAAGCGGCCGGGCGCCTCGTCCAAGGCCGAAGAGGCGATGCACTGAGGCCGATCGCACCGCGGGGCCGGCTGCCCCGGTGCGGCGCGGACGATCTGACCGCGCGAGAAAATCCGGGAGAAAATTTGCGGCGGAGGAACATCGTACGCTCCAGCGGGACGGCGCCGTGTCGGCCTTACGCCCCAACGACCGAAAGCGCAGGCAGGCTCGCGGCACAGCGAACGCTATCGCTGGGATCCAACAGGGAGCGCAGGACGATGCCAAGATTGACGTCGCACGCTTGCAGCGCGGCGGGCAGCCTTCATGTAGCGGGAAGATACGTCGTCGAGCACGATGGCATTGGTGGAACTCTCGGGGTTGCCGAGCGAAGTTTCCGGTGAAGTTTCCCTTGCGATCGTCCGTTCGATCAGCCGCGGGCTGTTCTGGACGTGCTCGACCAGGCTACGAGGTCCGAAACCACGGCGCAGTAGGCGGCATTCTGGTCGTGGGGCGCCTGTGCGACGCCGTCGTCTGCTGCATTCTGCATGGGTGCACTCCTTAGTTACTTTTTTAGGCGTGCCTTGCTACTTGTGCGTTAAGCTGCGGTCCCGTACAAATACGGTCCGGTATGGAGTTCGATACCGTTATCCGAGTGTGCGTCACATTCAACCACGCATGGACGATGGAACATGGCTGAAAAGGCCCCTCCCGTGGGGAGATTTTCGTAGTCGATGACGACCCTGCCGTTCGCGACACGCTTTCGATGGTACTGTCGGCAGGCGGCTATCAGGTCATCTGTTTCGCCGACGGCGCCGCTTTGCTGGCGATTGCACGCACGCGGACGCCAGCCTGCATCCTGCTCGATGTGCATATCCCCGGTAAGTCCGGTCTCGATATTCTGAAAGAGCTTCATGGTGAGGACTACCCTGCGCCGATCTTCATGATCTCGGGGCAGGGCGATATCGCCATGGCGGTCAGCGCCATCAAGAACGGCGCGCTGGACTTCATCGAAAAGCCGTTTCGCGGCAGTGAAATCGTGGCAAGACTCGATGAGGCGATCGAGGCTTACGCCCGCCGGCAGGCGCAAAATGTGCCCTCGCGCATTGCGAGCCTGCACTTTCCGGGACGCGAACCGCTCACGCGGCGCGAGCGCGAGGTGCTGGAACAGTTCACCGCCGGCGCGTCCAACAAGGAAGCCGGACGGCATCTCGGGATCAGCCCGCGCACGATCGAGGATCACCGCGCCAATATCATGAAGAAGCTCGGCGCGCGGAATGCGGCTGACCTGGTCCGGATCGTGATGACCACACAGCGTCAGGGCCAGATCTGATTACAGGTCCGATTGCAGGCTTGATCGGAAGGCAAGCCGGATGCGTCGCCGCGGCGGCGATCAATCGGCGAGCGCTTTGCGGATCATGATCGCCATATCCGATTTTCGATAGGGCTTGGCGAGCAGCAATACGCCTTCGTCGAGCCGGCCGTGATGGATGATGGCATTCTCGGTATAGCCCGAGGTGAACAGCACCCTTAAGCGGGGCCTGACCTTCAATATCTCGTCGGCGAGCTGGCGGCCGTTCATGCCGGGCATGATCACGTCGGTGAACAGCAGGTCGAACGAGTGGCCGGTATGGACCAGCGCGAGAGCCTCGGTCGCGTTCGCTGCATCCAGCGTGACGTAACCGAGTGAATGCAGTTGCGCCAGCACATAGTTGCGCACCAGCGCGTCGTCTTCCACAACCAGAATTGTTTCATGGCCGCCTTCGACGGCCGGCGTCAGCGCAGGCTCGGCCGCCGGCAAGGCGTCCGTGGCCGGCGGCAGATACATCTTGATCGTCGTGCCATGGCCCTCCTCGCTGTAGATCATGATGTGCCCGGACGATTGCTTGACAAAGCCGTACACCATGCTCAGGCCCAGGCCGGTGCCCTTGCCGGGGCCCTTCGAGGTGAAGAACGGATTGAATACCTTGTCGAGCATCGCGGCCGGGATGCCGGTTCCGGTATCGCTCACTGCGATCATGGCGTAGCGGCCGGGCCGGACGTCGCTGTGCATCCTCGCATAATTTTCATCGAGAATGACGAAGCCGGTCTCGATGATCAGCTTGCCGCCGTCAGGCATGGCGTCGCGGGCGTTGAGGGCAAGATTGAGGATCGCGGTGGCGAGTTGATTGGGATCGACGATCGCCGGACAGGTCTCGTCTTCGAACACGGACTCGATTTCGACATGCTCGCCGAGCGTCCGCTGCAGCAGTTTCGCGGTGTCGATGATCAGTGTGTTGACGTCGGTTACCTTTGGTTCGAGCGGCTGCTTGCGCGCGAAAGCGAGCAGGTGCTGGGTGAGGTCGGCACCGCGCGACGCCGCCTCGTCGATCATTCGCGTGATGGCGGCAAGCTGCGGTTCGCCCTTGACGGCATCGGCCAGAATTTCGATCGTTCCCGTGATCACGGTCAGGATATTGTTGAAGTCGTGGGCGATGCCGCCGGTGAGTTGTCCCATCGCCTCCATCTTCTCGGCCTGCCGGATCCTGTCCTCGGCCGCGAGCTTGTCGGTGAGATCGCGGACGAATCCGTTGAACACGAAGCCGCCACGCGTCTTTAGCGCCGCGATGCTCAGCTCGACCGTAATTTCCTTTCCGTCCCGCCGCCTGACCTGGAGTTCGCGGCGAGGCTGACGGACTACCTCGTCGCCGGAAAGCAGGAAGGATTGCAGGGCTTTCTTGAGAGGTCCTTGCCCGTCCGGCTGGCCCAACAGATCGAACACATTCCTGCCGAGCGCTTCATCGCGCGGCCAGCCGAAGATATTTTCGGCCTGCGCATTCCAGTCCCGGATAAGGCCCTTCTCGTCGACCTGGACGAAGGCGTCCAGCGCGGTATCGATGATGCCGCGCGCGAGCTGCTCGCTTTCGCGCAACGTCTCCTGCGCCAGCCGGCTCTCGGTCATGTCGCGGCCGACGAAGAAGAAGCGCTTGGCCGGCTGGGACCATGTTCCGAGCCATGACAGCCACACCTCCCGCCCGTTCTTGTGAATGCAGCGCGTATCGGAGATCTTCGGGCGCTGCCCGCGCCGTGCTGCGCGCATTTCCTCGCGCGAGGTCTCGAGATGGTCGGGATGAATGAAGTCGACCCCGCTGCGGCCGATCATTTCCTCCGGCCGATAGCCCAAGATGGCCTCGCAGCTCGGGCTGATCTGAACCAGAAACCCCCGCGAATCCATCACCATGATCAGATCCTGCGAGGTCTCGAAGATGCGGCGAAGCTCTTCGGTCTGCCGCCGCAGCACCTGCCTCGTCTTGTTGGCTTCGGTGATGTCGCGCGCCACCGTCGAGATGCCGATGGTCGCGCCTGAGGGGACTTGATCGGGGAGATGCTGAGCGAGACTTCGATCCGCTGGCCACTTTTTCGCAGCCGCTCCGTTTCACTGTGCTCGATGCTTTCGCCCCAGCCGATCCGGCGCAGCGCGTCCTGCAGCTCCGGCAGTCGATCTTCGGGTACAAGCAGCGTGATGTTCTTGCCCGCGGCTTCCGCCGCGCTGTATCCGAACAGCCGCTCCGCCGCCGAGTTCCAGCCGGTGATGGTTCCGTCGAGCGACGTCGTGATGATGGCTTCGTTGGAAGATTCGACCGCCGCGCTGAACAGCCGCTCCCGCTCGGCATGATGGTCGCGCGCGGCCTCGGTGCGGCGATGCTCCTGTACTTCCCGTTCGAGGGCGGCGGTCTTTGCATTCACTTCGCCGATTGCCTGCGCAAACGCACGTGCGAGTACGCCGGTCTCGCCGCGTGCGTCGACCGGAATGGCGATCTTCTTGTTGCTAGCCACCCCTGCACGGCTTCGGTCAACTGCACGATCGGGCGGGTCAGCGACCTCGCGATCAGCAGGGACAGCACCGCCGCGCACAACACGGCGATTCCGCCAACGAGAAGGGAAGTATTTCTGATGCTCGCGGCCGGCGCCATGATGACCGCGTTGGGGGCGGTTTCGATGACGCCGACCCATTCGGCGCCCGCCAGAACAGCGGGCGCCAGCGCTATTCCGCCCGGCCGTGCGGCTCGATCCGGCACTATATCCGCGCTGTTTTGCGTTGCCCCGGCCTGCGAGGCCAGATGCGGGAAGTCGGCTTTCCAGTTGTTCGGCTTGCCGAGCAACCAGCCGAACTCGCGCGATCGATCCGGGTGAATGAGATAGTCGCCCTGCTTGTTGACGACGTAGATGGTCTCGCCAGGCAACACCGATGACCGGATACGGTCGAACGCGCGCCGCATGTCAACGTTGATCATGAAAATGCCGAACAGCTTGCCGTCGTGTGCGAATATCGGCGTCGCGATGCGAACCGTCGGCCTGTGCACCTCCTCGATCAGTCCGTTGCGGCGACCGAGATCGAGCGGCGAGACGTAGATTTGTCCGGGGCCTAGCCGGATCGTTTCCGGGAAGTAGCTGCGATTGTTTCTCTTCAGCAACCCCTCTTCAGGCACGATCCGAACCGTGTTGTTCGGTCCCGCGCGATCGACGCGGACAAGCTCACGGCCATCATCGTCAAGGCCGATGATCCGAAGCATCGCATAGGCAGGCTTGGCTTCGAGTTCGGCCGCGAAACGTGAAGCTAGCCGGTCGCGCCAGGTCGTTTCGGAGACGCCATCGACCGGATCCGAGCCTCCCGATCTGCGGGCGCGGATCAATCCATGCAGCGCCGCTGCGGAACGAAAGCTCGCGACATCTCCGGTTGCACCCGCCGCGTAGTATTCGAGGTCGGTCGCGAGCTGTCGCGAATGAGTCTCGATGCGGTCGCGGGCTCGCAGCAGAAGCGCCTGTTCCAGGTTGCGATAGTTCAGCCATCCGACCGCGGAAACCGCAATCGCGACCAGCGCAATCATCGCGATGGCAAGCCTGGTTGTGAGCGTCATGTTCGTGTTCGTTCGCCCTCTCGCTCCGCCCGGCGGGCCGCCGGACAAAATAGGATGCTATGGCGCATTACGGGGAGGAAGCAACACCGCCGGTGGGGCGCGGGGGCAAGTCCCGCTTGGCGGCTTCCAGGCAGCCTGTGACGGCTGCCAGAAGGTCGGCGGGCCGGAACGGTTTCTGCAGGCTGGAGATCGCTCCAAGCTTGGTTGCCATGGTCAGGAAGTCAGGGGCGGTGTCCGGTTCCGAAGAAATCGGCCGGCCGGAGATCACGATAATCGGAATCTGCGGCCGCTGCTGGCGAACCATGCGCATGGTTTCAAATCCATCCATTCCCGGCATGAAGATGTCGAGGAACAACAGATCGAAATCTCCGGTCTGACACAATGCCAGGCCCTTGCGCCCGTCATCGGCAGTAACCACGCTATGGCCGGCGCGCTCCAGCAACAGGCGGACGGTCATCTGGACCGCCACATCGTCATCCACGACAAGTATTCTTGCCAAAGTAAAAAGTTCTCCGGGCGCGCTGGAATCAACTCAATGGCAGGTTGAGAGTTTTGCCGAAACCTTGTGTGGCCGCAACTGCTTCCCCGGCAGGAACGTTCCGGCTGGACGGTCAAAAAGCCCGCACAAAGCGCCGTCATGCGCATGTTGCCGGGCAGACAAAGACGGAACAGCTTCGCGCAGCGAACGTGATTCGACTTGGCGTACGAAGCGAGGTCGCCGGGATCAGTTGCTGAGATATTCCGGATAGCGCGCCCGAATCCGGGCGAGTTCGCTGAGCGTGCCCGACAGATGGGTGCGCAGGTGCTTCTGCGCCTCGTCGGGCTCCCTGGCATCGATTGCCTTCGCGATCAGCTTGTGATGCCGCACGATATCCTGCGCCTTGCCGGGCGAGGGCAGATGCATCCGGCGCAGCCGGTCGATATGTCCGCTGCGGCTGCGCACCAGCACCCAGATGTCCTGCTTGTCGGCAGCCGTATAGAGTTGGCTGTGGAACTCGTTATCGGCGGCCATGAATTTTTCGAAGTCGCCGGCCCTTGCATATTGCTGCTGGCGGGAAATCGTCGCGTGAAGTTCGGCGACGAGCGCTTCGTCGTGCTGGATCGCGAGCCCGCGCACGATTTCGAGTTCGACCGCCTGCCGCAGGAAATGCGCCTGCTGCGCCAGCCGCACGTCGACCCGGCTGACCACGGTTGCATATTGCGGGAAGACGTCGACGAGGCCTTCCTCTTCCAGTCGCATCAGCGCATCGCGGATCGGCGTTGAACTGACCCCGAACTGTTCGGCGAGCGCGGCGCGCGATAGCGGCGATCCCGGCGGCAGCTCCAGCGAGATGATCATGCCGCGCAGGCGCTCGAACACCTGCGGCGCGGCCTGGCGGTCGCGATCGAGCCGGTCGGCGGAACGCGGGGCTGCGCGGCGGGAGACTTGCAGGGGAGCCATCGGGCGACCGGCCGTTTTCACAAGGGCTTGCTTCAGATGCACTAATACATTAGTGCATCTCCCCGGAAGCGTCAACGAGACGCCGGAGGAGATGCACAATGAAAAACAGGATGTGGAGCGCCTGCGCGGGCGCCGTTGCGATGCTGATGTTGCTGCCGGGCACTCAGGCATCGGCCCAGCAGAAGTCGGAGATCACGCTGTCGCGGCAGCCGGGCATTTTCTACATGCCCTCGCATATCATGGAAAAGAACAAGCTGATCGAGAAGCACGCGGCTTCCCTCGGCGCATCAGGCGTTACCACCAAATGGGTGAACTTGAGCGGCGGCGGCGCGCAGACCGATGCATTGCTGGCCGGCAGCGTCGACATCCTCAATACGGGAACCGGCAATCTCCTGCTGCTGTGGGATCGCACCCGCGGCGGCGTCAAGGGCATCGTCGCCACCTCGGCGCAGCCGATGACGCTGATCAGCCGCGATCCGAATATCAAGTCGATCAAGGATTTTGGTCCGAACGACAAGATCGCGGTGCCCACCGTCAAGGTCTCGACGCAGGCGATCGTGCTGCAGATCGCGGCAAGCGAGGCCTTCGGCGCCGACCAGTGGTCCAAGCTCGACGTCAACACCGTGCAGCTCGGCCATCCCGACGCCTATGTGGCGTTGACCAATACCCAGCACGAGGTGCGAAATCACTTTTCGATTCCGCCGTTCACATTCCTCGAACTGAAGAACGTCCCCGGCGCGCATGTGGTGTTGTCGTCGCCCGACGTGATGGGCGGCCCGCTCAGCCAGGCGCAGTTCTTCACCACGACGAAGTTCGCCGACGCCAACCCGAAGATCGTGCAGGCGGTGCGTGATGCCACCAAGGAGGCGCAGGACCTGATCCGCAGCGATACCAAGGCTGCGGTCGAGATCTACAAGGAAGTCACCGGCGACAAGACCAGCGTCGAGGATTTGCTGGCATGGCTCAAGGAGCCCGGCATGATGGAATGGAACCTGCAGCCACAGGGCACCATGAAATTTGCCGCCCATCTGTTCAAGGTCGGCACGCTGAAGACCATGCCAAAAGCCTTCACCGATTACTACCTGCCGGTCGCGCACGACCTGAAGGGTAACTGATCGACATGGCCGCGCTTCTCGATGTCAGTGACGTAACGCTGCGCTACAAGACTTCGAGCGCGGTCGTGACCGCAACCGAGCGGGTCAGTTTCACGGTCGATCGCTCCGATCGCTTCGTGCTGCTCGGCCCCTCCGGTTGCGGCAAGTCGACGCTGTTGAAGGCCGTCGGCGGCTATATGAAGCCGAGCGAGGGCAAGATGCGGATCTCGGGCCGCGAAATATCCGAGCCCGGCGCCGACCGGATGATGATCTTTCAGGAGTTCGACCAGCTGCTGCCGTGGAAGACGGTGCTGGAAAACGTGATATTCCCGCTGCTGATGACGCGGCGCCTGCCGCGCAAGGACGCGGAGATGCGGGCGCGCGCCTATATCGAGAAGGTCAGCCTCACCCGTGTCGTCGATGCCTATCCGCACACGCTGTCCGGCGGCATGAAGCAGCGCGTGGCGATCGCGCGCGGCATGGCGATGGAGCCGGACATCCTGTTGATGGACGAGCCGTTCGCCGCGCTGGATGCGCTGACGCGGCGCACCTGCCAGGACGAGTTGCTGCAGCTCTGGGCGGAAACAAAATTCACCGTGCTGTTCGTCACTCATTCGATCGCGGAAGCGATCAAGATCGGCAACCGCATCCTGCTGCTGTCGCCGCATCCCGGCCGGGTCAAGGCCGAGGTCGTCGATGTCGACAAGATTTCCAGCGAGGACGGCAGCGCCGCCCGGCTGGAAAAGCAGATCCACGATCTCTTGTTCGCCGACGCCGTGACGGCACACTGAGGGGAGCGCGCGATGGGCGAGGCAAAAATCCTGCTGCGCGATGCCGCAGATTTGGCGGCGGCGGTTCCGGCGGAGGTCGAGCGCAAGCTGACGGTGCTGGAGCTGTTGTGGAACGATGGCTTCGTCCGCAAATCCGTGATCATCATCTTTCTCGCCGCCGCGTGGGAAGTCTACGGCACCGTCCTCGACAATCCGCTGCTGTTCCCGACCTTTCACGACACGATTCTGACGATGTTCGACCGGGTGCGCGACGGAACCATCCCGATGCGCGCCTGGGCGTCGCTAAAAGTGCTGTTCATGGGCTATGCCGCCGGTATCATCCTCGCCGCCATCTTCACCATTCTCGCGATCTCGACCCGGATCGGCACGGATTTTCTCGAAACCATCACGGCGATGTTCAATCCGCTGCCGGCGATTGCGCTGCTGCCGCTGGCGCTGATCTGGTTCGGCCTTGGCAATGGCAGCCTGGTTTTCGTGCTGATCCATTCGGTGCTGTGGCCGGTCGCGCTCAACACCCATTCCGGCTTCAAGAGCGTGTCGAATACGCTGCGGATGGTCGGCCGCAACTATGGCCTGCGCGGCCTGCCTTACGTCGCGCGCATTCTCATCCCGGCGGCGTTCGGCTCGATCCTGACCGGCCTGAAGATCGGTTGGGCGTTTGCCTGGCGCACGCTGATCGCCGCTGAGCTCGTGTTCGGCGTGTCGTCGGGGCAGGGCGGCCTCGGCTGGTTCATCTTCGAAAACCGTAATTTGTTGGATATCCCCGCCGTGTTCGCCGGCCTGTTGACGGTGATCGTGATTGGCCTGATCGTGGAGAACCTGATCTTCCGCACGATCGAGCGCAACACCGTCCAGAAATGGGGTACCCAGTCATGACCAACAAGAAGAACCCCGCCGAACTCCGCAGCGCGCGCTGGTTTGCGCCCGACGATCTCCGCGCCTTCGGCCATCGCTCGCGCGCAATGCAGATGGGCTACGCGCCGGAGGAGTGGAAGGGCCGGCCTGTGATCGCGATCCTCAACACCTGGTCGGATGCGCAGCCCTGCCACATGCACTTCAAGAGCCGCGTCGACGACGTCAAGCGCGGCATCCTGATGGCGGGCGGTTTTCCGATGGAGCTGCCGGCGCTGTCGCTGTCGGAATCGTTTTTGAAGCCGACCACCATGCTCTACCGCAACATGCTGGCGATGGACGCCGAGGAATTGCTGCGCGGTCATCCCGTCGACGGCGTCGTGCTGATGGGCGGCTGCGACAAGACTACGCCGGGCCTCCTGCTCGGCGCCACTAGCATGAATCTGCCGACGATCTATTTGCCGGCCGGGCCGATGTTGCGCGGCAACTGGAAGGGCAAGACGCTGGGCTCCGGCTCCGATGCCTGGAAATACTGGGACGAGCGGCGCGCCGGCAAAATCTCCGACAAGGACTGGGTCGATGTCGAGGCCGGCATCGCCCGCAGCTACGGCACCTGCATGACCATGGGCACGGCGTCCACCATGACGGCGATTGCGGAATCGATCGGCATGACGCTGCCGGGCGCGTCCTCGATTCCCGCCGCCGACGCCGGCCACATCCGGATGGCGTCGAGTGCGGCCGCCGCATCGTCGAAATGGTATGGGAGGACCTGACGCCGGACAAGATCCAGACCCGAAAGGCCTTCGAGAACGCGATCACGGTGGCGATGGCGATGGGCTGTTCGACCAATGCGATCATCCATCTGATCGCGCAGGCCCGCCGCGCCGGTCAGGACATCGGGCTCGACGATTTCGAAAAGGCCAGCCGCAAGGTGCCTGTGATCGCCAATGTGCGGCCGAGCGGCGACAAATATCTGATGGAAGATTTCTTCTATGCCGGCGGCCTGCCGGGCCTGATGAGCCGCATCAGGGAGCATCTGCATCTCGACGTCATGACGGTGACCGGCCAGACGCTCGGCGACAACATTGCGCGCGCCGAAGTCTACAACGACGACGTGATCTGCACCGTGAAGGATCCGATTTATGCTGAAGGCGCGCTCGCCGTGCTCAAGGGCAATCTCGCGCCGGACGGCTGCGTGATCAAGCCGAGCGCCTGCGAGCCGCGTTTCCTCAAGCACACCGGCCCCGCGCTGGTGTTCGACGATTACCACTCGATGAAGAAGGCGATCGACGACCCGAATCTCGATGTCACGGGCGATCATGTGCTGATCCTGCGCAATGCCGGCCCGCAGGGCGGGCCCGGCATGCCGGAATGGGGCATGCTGCCGATTCCCACAAAACTGGTGAAGCAGGGCGTGCGCGACATGGTGCGGCTGTCGGATGCGCGCATGAGCGGCACCAGCTACGGCGCCTGCATCCTACATGTCTCGCCGGAGTCTTACATCGGCGGACCGCTGGCGCTGGTGCGCAACGGCGACAAGATCACGCTTGACGTCAACGCACGCACCATCAACCTCGATGTCCCTGAGGTCGAACTTGCAAAGCGCCGCGCCGAATGGAAGGCGCCGGAGCCGCGCTACGAGCGCGGCTATGGCTGGATGTTCACCCGCCACATCAAGCAGGCCAATGAAGGCTGCGATTTCGACTTCCTCGAGACTGGTTTTGGTGCGCCGGTGGAGGAGCCTTCGATTTACTAACCGTCGTCGTTCCGGGGCGATGCAAAGCATCGAACTACGATGCGCTATTGCGCGATTCCGGGTCTGGTCCTTCGGACCATCCCGGAATGACTTCAAATAACAGCATCACAGGGAGGACCATGATGAGCTTTACCCGACGCAACCTGCTCGCCGGAGCAGGCGCCGCCGCCGCTTCCACGCTTCTCGCGCGTGCCGCCGGCGCGCAATCGTTTCCGTTCACGCCGAACCAGCGCTACCCCGATCCGGCGGTGCAGATTCTCGATCCGAGTTTCGCAAAGTACCGGATCTACTCCTCGACCGTCGAACAGGTCGCGACCGGCATGCGCTGGGCCGAAGGACCGGCGTATTTCCCCGAGGGCGGCTATCTCTTGTTCTCCGACATTCCCAACAACCGCATCATGAAGTTCGACGAGAAGACCAACCAGACCAGCGTCTTCCGCGCCAACGCCAATTACGCCAACGGCAATGCGCGCGATCGTCAGGGCCGGCTCGTCACCTGCGAGCATTCGGTTACCCGCCGCGTCACCCGCACCGAGAAGGACGGCAAGATCACGGTGCTGGCCGACAAGTTCGAGGGTAAGCGGCTGAACGCACCGAACGACGTCGTGATCAAGTCCGATGACACGATCTGGTTCACCGATCCCTTGTTCGGCATCAATGGCGAATGGGAAGGCAAGAAGGAAAAGCCCGAGCAGGCCACCACCAACGTCTATCGCCTCACCAAGGACGGCAAACTGACCGCGGTCATATCAGACATCGTCAATCCCAACGGGCTTGCGTTCTCGCCGGACGAAAAGAAACTCTATGTCGTGGAATGGAAGGGCACGCCGAACCGCAGCATCTGGAGTTTTGACGTCAACGCCGACGGCACGCTCGGCGGCAAGACCAAGCTGATCGACGCCGCGGATCAGGGTGCGCTGGACGGCTTTCGCGTCGATCGCGACGGCAATCTGTGGTGCGGCTGGGGCTCCAACGGCGCGCTGCAAGGTGAGCCGACGGATGTCGGTGGCCGCAGAGTGTTCCAGCTCAAGGGCAAGCCGGAAGATCTTGACGGCGTGATGGTGTTCAGCCCCGCCGGCAAGCCGCTCGCCCATATCCGTCTGCCGGAACGCTGCGCCAATCTCTGTTTCGGCGGCCCGAAGAATAACCGCCTTTATATGACAAGCTGCCACTCGGTCTACGCGCTCTACGTGGAGTCGCACGGGGCGGTATGAGGTAAGACCGCCGACATTCCGGGTCTGGTCCTTGCGGACCATCCCGGAATGACGGAACAACTGGGATAGAACACAATGACAAAACTAAGCGACGCCACCCGCAACAAACTGAAGACGGTCTCAACCGCCACCGTCGCGACCGCGCTGTTCAAGCGCGGCTTTCGTATCCAGATGATCCAGGACGTCCATCCACTCGGTCCCGACCAACCGGTGCTGGTCGGCGAGGCCTTTACGCTGCGCTACATGCCGGCGCGTGAGGACCTCAACAAGATCGACGTTTTCCGCGATCGTAGCCACCCGCAGCGCAAGGCGGTCGAGGATTGCCCTGTTGGCGCGGTGCTGGTCATGGACAGCCGCAAGGATGCCCGCGCCGCGTCCGCCGGCGCCATCCTGGTGACGCGGCTGATGCAGCGCGGCTGCGCCGGCGTGATCACCGACGGCGGTTTTCGCGACTCCGCCGAAATCGCGGGTCTCGGCTTTCCCGCCTATCACCACCGGCCGAGCGCGCCGACCAATTTGACACTGCACCAGGCGATCGAGATCAACGTCCCGATCGGCTGCGGCGACGCGCCAGTGTTTCCCGGCGATGTGATCTTGGGCGATAGCGATGGCGTGATCGTGATCCCCGCGCACCTCGCCGACGAGATCGCCGACGAGGCGGTCGAGATGACCGTGTTCGAGGATTTCGTCACCGAGCAGGTCCGCGGCGGTCGCGGCATTTTGGGACTCTATCCAGCGACGGACCCGCAGACGCTGACCGACTTTGCGGAATGGCGGAAGAAGAACGGGCGGTGAGTTGCGCTCCCCGTCGTCCCTGCGAACGCAGGGACCCATAACCACAGGCCCATGTTGTTACGAAGATCGACGACCACCACCGAATAACACGGATAGATTCCGCGGTATGGGCCCCTGCGTTCGCAGGGGCGACGAAATCGGGCGTCAAACCTCGCCCTTCTCCGCCAGCCCCACCGCCCACAGCGCGAACGCATAGGCGATCGCCACCTCATCGAGCCGGTTGAACCGCCCCGACGCGCCGCCGTGACCCGCGCCCATGTTGGTGCGCAGCAGCACCGGGCCGCCGCCACTCATGGTCGCGCGCAGCCGCGCGATCCATTTCGCGGGCTCCCAATAGGTAACGCGCGGATCGGTCAGCCCGCCCATCGCCAGGATCGCCGGGTAGTCCTTCGCCGCGAGATTGTCGTAGGGCGAATAGGACAGAATGGTGCGAAAATCCCTTTCGCTTTCGATCGGGTTGCCCCATTCCGGCCATTCCGGCGGCGTCAGCGGCAGCGTGTCGTCGAGCATGGTGTTGAGCACGTCGACGAACGGCACCTCGGCGACGATGCCGGCGAACAATTCGCCTGATCGGTTGGCGCTAGCTCCCATCAGCATGCCGCCGGCGCTGCCGCCATGGCCGACGATACGTTTGGCGCTGGTGTACCTCGCCTCGATCAGCGCGCGCCCGGCTGCTGCGAAATCATCGAACGAGTTCGTCTTCTTCTCGCGCTTGCCGTCGAGATACCAGCCCCAGCCCTTATCGGCGCCGCCGCGGATATGCGCGATCGCATAGACAAAACCGCGATCGACCAGCGACAGCCGGTTGGCGGCAACGACGCCGGCATTGCCATGCCGTAGGAGCCGTAGCCGTAGAGCAGCAGCGGCGCCTGGCCGTCGCGCACCAGGTCCTTGCGGTGCAGGATCGAGACCGGCACCAACGCGCCGTCATGCGAGGTCGCCATGATACGCGTGGTGACGTAGTCGGCGGGGTTGTGGCCGGATGGAATCTCCTGCCGCTTGCGCAGCACCCGCGCGCGCGTCGCCATGTCGTAATCGTAGACTTCCGCCGGCGTCGTCATTGAGGAATAGGAAAACCGCAAATTCGTGGTCTCGAATTCGTAGCTGCCCATGGTGTCGAGCGAGTAGGCGGCCTCGTCGAAAGCGATGGCGTGCTCTTCGCCCGTCTTGAGGTCACGGATGATGATCGCCGGCAGCGCATTGGCGCGCTCCAGCCGCACCATGTGGCCGGCATAGAGCTCGACGTCGAGCACATAGACGCCTTCCCGATATGGAATGAGATCGCGCCAGTTGGCGCGCTCGGGCGAGGCGAGGGCGCCGTGACGACCTTGAAGTCGATCGCCCCATCCGCGTTTGTGAGAATGAACAATTCATCGCCGCGGTCGGCGATCGAATACTGCACGCCTTCCTCGCGCGCCGCGACCAGCCGCGGCGGCGCTTCGGGATTGGCGAGGTCGATCAGCCGCTGCTCCGAGGTCTCGTGGTCGCCGCCGGCGATCACGCAGAAGCGCCCCGACGAGCTCTCATGCAGATGGGTGAACCAGCCGGAATCCTGCTCCTCATAAACAAGCGTGTCGTCGGCCTGCTTCGTTCCAAGTCGATGCCGCCACACCTGCATCGGGCGGTGGTTGTCGTCGAGCTTGACGTAGAAGAAGCTGTTGCAATCCCTGCTCCAGACGATACCGCCATCGGTCTCCTCGACCAGATCGTCGCGGTCGGCCCCGGTGCTCCAGTCGCGCACGCGGATCGAGAAATACTCCGAACCCTTGGTGTCGGCGCTCCACGCCTGCAGTTTATGGTCATGCGAATGCCGCGCGCTGCCGAATTTGAAGTATTCATGGTTCGCGGCCAGCGCGTCGCCATCGAGCACGATTTGCACGTCGCCGCCGTCGCGTGGCGTGCGGCCGAACATTTCATGCTGCCCGCCCTCGCGGAATTTTCGCAAATAGGCAAACGGACCGTCAGGCGCGGGCACGCTGGAATCGTCTTCCTTGATCCGCCCGCGCATTTCCGCAACCAGCTTTTTCTGCAAGGGCGCGGTATGGCCGAGCAGGCTCTCGGTGTAGTCGTTTTCCGCTTCCAGATATTTTCTGATATCCGGATCCAGGACCGAGGGATCGCGCAGCACCTCCTGCCATCTGGCGTCTTTCAGCCATGCGTAGTCGTCTGTCACCGTGATGCCGTGCGTGGTGAAGGAATGCGGACGGCGCGGGGCGATCGGCGGCGACAGGGCAGGCTTTTTGGCGGCGGCTTGGGTCACGCAGTCTCCTCGTATGGCTCAACGATTCTGCCCTTATATCGGGGCGAACGGGGCGGATTACCAGATGCGTCGATCCGTAGAAGCGTAGGGGTGGGCAAAGGCGCACTTGCGCCGTGCCCACCATCTATCATCATCGCGGCTCTGAATGGTGGGCACGCTGCGCTTTGCCCACCCTACGCCCCCTACGCCCCTACAACTCTAACTATTCCTCAGCCTCGCCGCCGCGCCGCCGCCGAACACCGGGATCCGGTTCACCGCCAGCACCACCGCAAAGGTGATCACCAACATGGCGATGCCGAGCACCGAAATGGCGGCGAGGTCGCCGCTTTCGTTGAGATCGTAGATCAGGACCGACAGCACCTTGGTCTGCGAGGTGAACAGCACGATCGCCGCCGACAATTCCCGCATCACGCCGATGAAGATGAAGCACCAGGTCGCGATCACGCCGGTGCGCAGCAAGGGCGCGGTGATCTGGCGCAGCGCCTGCAGCCGCGTCGCGCCGAGGATGCGGCTGGCGTCTTCCAGCTCGGGATGAATGGTCGCAAACGCCGCCTGCAATTGCTGATAGGCCGAGGGCAGATTGATGGTGAGGAATGCCAGCAGCAGGATCCACAGCGTGCCGTAGAGCACGAAGGGCGGCCGCGTGTAGCTTAAGAAGAGCCCGACGCCGAGCACGATGCCGGGCACCGCGACCGGCGCGGTCGCGAGAAAGCCGAGCATGCGGTGGCTCGCGATCACGCGGCGGGTCGTCACATAGGCGACGACCAGCGCGAGGATCGTGCCGATGGTCGCCGTCGATGCGCCCAGGATCACCGTGTTTTTCAGCGCGAGCTGGGTCGACGACAATTCGGTGAATACGAACACGATGTTGTGCAGGGTCGCCGTCGACGGCGTCACCAGCGTGGTGGCGTTCGGCGAAAACGCTGCATTGAGCAGCGCGAAATAGGGCAGGAACACCGGATTGAGCAGCACAATGAGGCAGAACGCCAGCGCCACCCAGCGCCACCCCTTCATCTCGATCGGGCGCGGCGCGCCATACTTGCCGCCGACGATCGAAAAGCCGCGGCGGCCGAGCAGGAACTTTTGGCCCTGCAGCAGCAGGATCGTCAGCAGCAATAGCGGCACGGCGGCGGCTGCGGCCAATTCCAGTTTCGGCGGATATTGGAACAGGCTCCAGATTTTCGTCGTCATGGTGTGGAAGCCGGCCGGCAGCGCCAGGATCGCGGGCGATCCGAACAGCGTCATCGCCTGCAGGAACGCAATCAGCGCGCCGGCGACCAGCGCGGGCAGCGCTAAGGGAATCGTGACGCGCCGCGCCGTGGTCCAGGCCTTGCCGCCGAGGATGGCGGAGGCGTCTTCCAATTCGCCCGGCATGTTGTCGAGCGCGTTGGCGACCAGCACGAAGACGAACGGAAATGTGTAGCAGGAGATCACGAAGATCAGCCCGGTCAGCGAATAGATGTCGAACAGAGGCTCTTCGGCGCCGGTGAGATAGCGATAGAGCTGGTTCAGCATGCCGCTATTGGGTGCCGCCAGTAATTCCCAGGCGACCGCGCCGAGGAACGGCGGCGTGACAAAGGACGCCGTCACCAGCGCGCGGATGGTCTGCCGCCCCGGCATGTCGGTGCGCGACACCAGCCATCCAATTGGTGCGGCGACAATGCAGCAGGCCACGGCCGAGGTGGTGGCGATGATCGCCGTCGTCAGCAGCGGATCGAGAAAAGCGGGGTCGGTGAACAGCGTGACGAAATTCTGCAGCGTCGGGTGCCGTGCCTTGTCCGTGAAGGCGTAAAGTAGGAGCCACGACAGCGGCAGCACGATCAGCACGATCATGAAGGCGGCGAACAGCCACAGGATGGGGCGGGTGAGGTCGATGCGGGATTTGGGGGTGTCGGTGGCGGTGATGGTTGTCATGTCATCCACAAACAAGGTGTTACCCTCATCCTGAGGAGCGGCGTCTTCGCCGCGTCTCGAAGGATGATTGGCACGATGGTGGCCTCATGGTTCGAGACGGCGCTTCGCGCCTCCTCACCATGAGGAGATAGTTCAAACCCTGAACAGCCGCGCATAGCGCGTCTTGATCTCTTCCGTCATCTTCTCGACGCCCTCCGCATCTTCCTTCATCAGCTTGATGTCGGAAATCTTCCGCCGTCCCGGCTTCGACAGCACCTGCGGGTGAACCGAATACTGCGCGGTGAAATCGCAAAAGAACTGCTGGGTCTGCCGCGTATGCAGCCAGGCCTGAAACAGTCTTGCGGCGTTGGGATGCTGCGCGGTCTTGAAGATGCCGGTCGGCCCCGAAATCGTCGGCGTGCCCTCGACAGGGTAGACCGGCTCGACCGACTGCCCGGCTTCCTTCAGCAGCACGATGCCGTATTCGTTGCCGTCGGCCATGACGGCGCGCTCGCCGAGCGACAGCTTCTTTGGCGGATCGGTGGACGACTGCACCTGCATCACGCGCTGCTTGGCAAGCTTCTCCATGTACTCCCAGCCGAGTTCGCGCACCATCTGGAACGTCGCGGTCATGATGGTGCCGCTGTAGGCGGGGTGTCCTTGACCATCTTGCCCGCCCATTTGGGATCGAGCAGGTCGGCAAAGCTCTTCGGCGCATCCTCCGGCTTGACCAGGTTGGTGTTGTAGGCGATCGACGACAGCCAGACGCGGGAGGTTGCAAACATGCCGTCGGGGTCGCGATAGCTTTCCGGAAAATGTTTGGCGACATCCTCGGGCACGAACGGCATCAGCCAGCCGTTCTTCTTCCAGACGATGAAGTGCGAGGCGTCGGAGGAGTTGACGATATCGGCGGCGCGAATGTTGCTCGCAAATTCCTGGTCGATCCGCTGGAACAGCCGCTCCGAACCGGAGCGTTCGATCTGGATGGAAATTCCGGGATCGGCGGCCTCGAACGCCTTGCCGAGCTTTTCACCGACCGGCAGGTCCATCGAGGAATAGAAGATCAGCTTGCCTTCCTTCTTCGCCGCTTCCACCAGCGCTGGTGTGATCGCCATCGGCTCCGGCGCCTGGGCGCGAACCGGAGAGGCGAATACGGCGCCAGTGATGAGCGCTGCCGAACCATGCAGGATGTCGCGTCTCGAAGGTTTTCGCCGCTCCATCGCGTCCTCCCGTGTTTTTCTTACTTAACGACCGAGCGCCCGGCAGCGCTCGGGCGGCAGCGTCAGCCACACCTCGCTGCCTTTTGGCACGCTGGTTTCTGTCGGCGTGGTGGCGCGCAAACTGGTGCCGTCGGCCACCTCGACCATGTAGTCGCGCGCGACGCCGAGATAGACCTGCCGTGTGACGACTGCCCTGATCGCATTCTCTGATGAAGCCGGCGCTTGCGTGGATAGCCCGATATCATGCTGGCGGATCGCGACCACGGCGCTTTGGCCTGCCACGAGCGGCGCACCGACCACCTTCAACGTCGCGCCCGCAAAGGAAATGTGGTTGGCATCGCGCGCGGTGCCCTTGATGACATTGCTGGCGCCGATGAAGCGCGCGACGAATTCGGACTCGGGCCGCGCGTAGATATCCTCAGGCGTACCGAGCTGGTCGATTTTTCCGCCGTTCATGACCGCGATCAGGTCGGCCGTGGTCATGGCCTCGGACTGGTCGTGGGTGACATAGACGGTGGTGTAGCGATATTCGTCATGCAGCCTGCGGATTTCGAACCGCATCTCCTCGCGCAAATTCGCATCGAGATTGGAGAGCGGCTCGTCGAGCAGCAGCGTCTGCGGCTCGACGATCAGTGCGCGCGCCAGCGCCACGCGTTGCTGCTGCCCGCCGGAGAGTTCGCCGGGGTAGCGCTGCGCCAGCGCCTCGAGCTTGGTGGTGGCGAGGATCGCCGCGAGCTTCTTCGCAATGGTGTCGCGGTCCATTTTGCGCAGGCGCAGGCCGTAGACGATGTTTTCGGTCACCGTCATGTGCGGCCACAGCGCGTAGCTCTGGAAGATCATCGACATGTTGCGCTGCTCGGGCGGCAGCGTGCGCGCCTTCGACGACACCAGCCGCTCGCCGACATGGATCTCGCCGTCGGAAGGCTCCAGGAAACCCGCGAGCAGCCGCAGCGTCGTGGTCTTGCCGCAGCCGGACGGGCCGAGCAGGCAGACCAGTTGCCCATGGTCGATTTTCAATGAGACGCTATCGACCACCGCAAGCGAGCCAAATCGCTTGGTCAGGCCGCGCAAATCAACGGACGCCAATCGCCTCACTCCCACTCTTGTTCTTGCACGGATCAGCGCCCGGCTTGGTATGCCAGTATACGAACAAAAACGGGTTGGGAAAGGGAGTTGAGTTGGAAACGATGTTGTCCCGCGTCGTGCGCAATCGCGCGGCGACGCGTCACATCGTTTCACATCGTGAGAGACGCCGTCTCTCGGCGTCGTCCCTGCGTTCGCTTGCGTTCGCTTGCGTTCGCAGGGACGACCACTTAGGCCGGCGATTAGTCGAGCTTACGCCCCACACTCTCGCCGAGATATTCAATCGCGGCCTCGGTTCCGCCCTTGCCGTGGGGAATATTCAGCGCGTTGAGCCCGACCTCGATGACGCCCAGCGTGCCCAGAACCATCGGCGCGTTGACATGGCCCATATGGGCGATGCGGAATGCCTGGCCGGAGAGGTCGCCGATCCCGGTGCCCAGCACCACGCCGCATTTTTCCTTGCAGTAACGCTGCAGCGCGGCCGGATCAAAGCCGTTCATTGTCACCGTCGTCACCGTGTTGGAGCGCTCGTTGGCTTCCGCGATGTTGAAGCCGACCACCTGACCCTCGGACCACGCCGCCACCGCGCGCCGGACTGCTTCGCCGAGCAGGCGATGACGCAGAAAGGCGTTCTCCAGTCCCTCGACATGGAGCATGTCGATCGCCTTGCGCAGCGCGAACAGCAAATGCACCGGCGCGGTGCCGGCATATTTGCGGTAGTGCTCAGCTCCCTCGCGCTCGGTCCAGTCCCAATAGGGCGTGCGCAGATTGGCTTTCTTATGCACCTCGCGGGCGCGGTCGTTGGCGGCGACGAAGCCGAGGCCGGGCGGCGTCATCAGCCCCTTCTGCGAACCGGACATCGCGACGTCGATGCCCCATTTGTCCATTTCAAACGGCATGCAGCCGAGCGAGGCCACGGTGTCGACCATGAATAGCGCCGGATGTCCCGTGGACTTGATCGCGTTGCCGATCGCTTCGATGTCGTTATAGGCGCCCGACGCGGTATCGACCTGCACCGCGACGATCGCCTTGATGCTGTGATCCTTGTCCTGCTTCAGCCGCGCCTCGACCTCGGCGGGACGGATCGCGCGGCGCCAGTCGCCCCTGAGCACCTCGACCTCGACACCCATTGCGGCTGCGGCCTGACCCCAGCCGATCGCAAAGCGTCCGCTTTCCAGCACCAGCAGCTTGTCGCCGCGCGACAACACGTTGGACAGCGTCGCTTCCCACGCGCCATGACCGTTGGCGATGTAGATGTAGGATTGGCCCTTGGTGGCGAACAGTTTTGACAGATCGGCGAGCAGGCTGTCGGTCAATTCCAGCATCTGTTCGGAATAGATATCGAGCGCCGGGCGATGCATCGCCTGCAGCACTTCGTCGGGCATGGTGGTGGGTCCGGGGATGGCCAGAAATTCCCGGCCCGCGCGAACGGTCATTTGTTGGTTTTCCTTAGTTGGCAGACGCAAGGGGAGCGGCATAGGTCGAAGCTCGGCATAATATTGGATCAGGACCGTCATTGCGAGCGCAGCGAAGCAACCCAGAGCCGCAAAAAGATCAAATTGCTCTCATTGCTCTTCACAATGACGGCAAACCGCGCACGTTATTTCCCCACCGCATTCGCGATCGCGCGCCAGATCTGATCCTTCAATTCCGTCGCCGGCGGGCTCGGGATCGCCACCGCAGGCCCCTCGCGCTTTTTGCAGGCCTCGACCAGCCGCAGCACCCAAATTTCGCCGTCGGTGTAGTAGAGGTCGCCGCCGCCATTATGGCCCGCAATCGTCGGCCCGATGCCCGTGACCTGATATTTCGCCTCCACCATGCCGGCGTTTTCAAGATCGCCCGCAAGCAGCGCGCGCTCGGCGTCGAGATCGGGGCTGATATGGTGCGTCACGGCCGCAGTGTATTTGCTGACGCCGACGCCGCGATCCTGCGTTGCAGCTCCAAGCCAGACCGGCCGCTTCTCCGCGCCGCTCTCCAGCACCTTCCAGTAGCGCACATGGTTGCGCTGGTCGGCACTGGTCCCGATCGGCTTTTCATAGGCGAGATCCTCGCGGCGGCCTAGATAATAGAGATTGCTCACCGGCGCGTCCTTGTAGGGACGGTCGAGCAGCACACTGCCGATGATCTCGATCGAGGATTTCAGCGTGATCCGGTCGGCCGGATACCAGCCAGCCTGATGCATCGCGCAGACGACGTCCTTGGTGTCGCCGACCAGCCCGACGTTGATCGGATCGCCGGGAATGCCCTGACCGGTCCGCGTCACCATGGGTAATTGGGCGAGGCCTTTTTGATGTTCGTAATGGGTCCATAACAACGGCAGTATCAGATAGGCGACGGCGCCGTAGACGATAACAACGAGCAGCAAGGTCCAGGCCGCGCGCTTCCACAGCGAACGCGTCGGTTTGATCTGGGATTGCGCGCCATCGGTGTCGGTCACATCCAGCGCTCCGCGATGTCAGGCCCCGAAGGGTAGCACGTCTTGGCTGTAGTGCTACCGTCTGGTCTCGCGGCAGCCGGCGGCTTCGGCCTCCTCGACCGAGCAGAACCAGCGCGTGCCTTTTGAGATCTTCATCTCGATCTTCGCATACCAGCGGCTCGTCGGCTGGTGATAGATGCATTCGCCGGATCGGTTGACGTTGCCCTTGATGGTACAGTCGGGCGAGGGCGCCATCGATCCGGATGCCGACGCCAACAGGATCGCTCTGGCATTCTCCGGCGGGGTGATGGCGCCGAGAATGGCGGTCTTCTTGTTGCGGACGCGCCAGTCCCACGGCGCGATGAACGCGCCTTGCCACATCCCGGCCTTGGCCTCGCGCGCAGCCTTCTCGTCGCCCTCGTAGTCGCGCGAGAGCCGCGTCTGCGCCAGCGCCCAGCCGTTCGACACCAGCCATTTCTGGATGTCCTCGCCGTCGGCCTCGCAGCGCGCCACCGTGCGGCCGCGGCGGTCGGTGACGGCTCTGCTACGACAGCTCCAGCTCCTTCCCCGAAGCGTTTGATCAGTTCGTCGCGCGCGGCGGCGCCGCAGGCCCAGCGTTCGCCCTTGGTATTGAGGCAGAGCTGATCGACCGCCGGCGCGTCGATGCCGCCCAAACGGATGCGGTGATTGCCGATCTGGAGTTGATCGCCTTCGCGGATTTTCGGGACGCCGGTGATATCTGCCGCTTGCGCCATGGCGGGGAGTGACAGCAGCAAAAGGGCGGACAGCAACTTCCGTAAATTCATCGGCGGTCCCGGCGAAATGATGCGGATAGTGCGGACAATGGGGCCGACTTGCCAGAGCCAGAGCGTCGCATCGCTTTCAACTTCCCGTCATTGCGCTGCATCGGGGCTACGGCTTTCGTCCACCCTTCACCATCGCTCCTCTCGCCAGCGAAAGCCCCATCAACACAAACGCCGATGTCACCTCGGGCCCGCCGACCAGAATCCGTGTCGGCGTCTTCATCTTGTTCCATTCATAGGCCTTGTACGGCCCGTGTCTGCCGCCTTCGCCGAGATGGGCTATGATGCAGTTGACCGCCGGCGCGAAGGTCGAAACGTCGGCGCCGAGATGCGCCAGCGCCATCAGCGCCAGCGCGGCGTCGAACGGGTTCATCTCGCGCGCGATCAGCTCACCCTCGACATAGGCGAGCACTTTGCCACGGATGAACGCGAACGTGCCGTCCGGATCGATCGCCTGCCGCGCCGCATCAGGCAATGCCATGAACGCGGCATGGCAGCGGCCGAAATAGGCGGAGTAGAGTTCCGGCAGGTAATAGATATGCGAGCGCGGATTCTTGAACGCGCCGCTTTCCACCAGCCGCCGCTGGAAGCCCAGGATACGATGCACCGTCTCCAGCCGCGACGGCGTTTCCAGGATATTCCAGCGCTTGAGATTGCGGAAAGAGACTTCGAGAATGTCGAGGTTTAGCGTCGGATCGAGGTCGTTGCCGTAGGGCCGGTCGCCCGCGAGATTGTCGATCCAGGTAACGACGCCACCCTCGTAATCGATGTTGTCGTTGAGCGGCACGGTGACGCGCGGTTCGTTGGCGCCCTCGCGCACCTGGTAGCCGCGGTAAAAGTCCAGCAGCGGCTGGTCGAGGATCGGATCGGTCGAACCGGCTTGGGTTGCCGCCGAGAACGAGCACGCGGTGGTGTCGCAGTCCGGCACGTAGATGCCGAAGCCGAGGTCCTGCTTGATCTGGGCGAAGAAGCGCGAGAAGCGCGGATGCGGCAGCGGCGCCAGCGCGGTAATCACGCGCACCGTCGAGCCGTCATGCGAGGACACTTCCTCGGCTGAGGTCTTCAGGCAGAAATCCACCATCTGCGAAATCGCGCGCCGCGACGCCGCGGCCTCGCCCGCAGACGCCAGCCCGGTCTCGACGTAGCTCAGCAGCGCCTCGGTGAAGAAGGCGTCGTAGTAGGCCGAGCGGTGGCGGATCTGCATCGGCTCCCACATCGGCTCGGCGATGCCCGTCCAGGGCGGGTTGATCAGCGCGCGGGCCGGCGAATGCGCGATGAAGATCCGCGCCAGGCTGAATAAGAGCGTCGAATTCTTGTAGCCGCGCGAGTTCAGCCCCGTCAGCGCCATCAGCATTTCGCGCCCGCCCATATCGGGATCGCCGATCAGGTTGAAGGCCGCATAGGTCGGGATGAAGCCGTTTTTGGCGAACGAGCCCAAGAGATGGGCGCCGCAGCGGCGGATCACCCGATCGATTTCGGCGAGGCCGGGCGCTCGGCCCGCCGCCGCCACCGGCTGCGGGGCGGGGTGGTGCAGGTCGATATCGGCCATCAGCTTGGCGATCGGGGCGCCGACCGCGGCCCAGTCCGGCTCGGCCTCGTCGCGCGCCCGCCGGAGCGCCTCCTGTAAGGCGCCGAGCCGCTTCTCGTCCCGCAGCGCGGGCAGCCCGGTCCGCCGCAGCAGCGGCCGCAGCGCCGGGTTGCCAAGCGCGGTCCGATAGAACTTGCCGAGATGGGGGTCGCCGCCGCGGTATTTCAGCAGCACCGGATCGCAGACGTCGTACAGCGACGGGCCGTCTTTCCGCGCGGTCAGCGCCCGGAATGCGGCGCCGGCGATGGTGTGGAAGCCCATGCAGTTTCTTTCCGCCGGAACGGTGAAGGGAGGGCCGTATTAAGCATGGCATATTGCTTAAGGCGGCCACCGCCGGCCGGATCGGGCCTGCAAGCCCTTGAAAACTATACAAATCCGTAAAAAACACAATGTGATGTAGGTCACTTAACTGGAATTAACCTTCCGCCAGTATGTGCGGCATCTGGCTCCATGCGCCAAATGAGGTTGTTCGGGAGAGCCCGGCAGGCTAAAAGCCCGGTTGTTGCGGTGCCGCAAATTGAGCGCAATTGGACGGCACACACCCGGCAACCCTTCAAACCTGAACGGTCCTCACGCGACTAACTGGCGCCGGTCTTGCTTGGTGCCTTTGGACAAACTTGGGATGGTAACGCGATGAACCTCGGTCAGCTCCGCATCTCCCGCCGCAGCCTCACCATTGCCGTTGCGTTCGCCGGCCTGGTGTCGCTGGCGATCGGCGCCCATGCGGCGTTGAACAAGCGCTCGCTCGACGCCGCCAAGGCGATCGGAACCGAGCAGACCGGCTCGATTGGCACGTCTGCCAGCCGCGTTGCGCTCGTGATCGGCAACGGCCATTACCCGGACGCGTCAGCGCCGCTTGCCCAGCCCATCAACGATGCCCGCGGCCTCACCGCAGCCCTGCGCGCCAAGGGTTTTGACGTCGACGTGGTCGAGGACGCCACCAAGGACGACATGGCCCGCGCCATCGTCCGGTTGAAGGCCAAGATCAAGCCGGACACCGTGGCGATGCTGTTCTTCGGCGGCTATGGCGTCCAGGTCGGCCGCGAGAGTTTCATGATCCCGGTCGATGCCGCGATCTGGAAGGAAGCCGACGTCCGCCGCGACGGCGTCAGCATCGAGCAGGTGCTGGACGCGATGACCGAAAAGGGCGCCAAGGCCAAGCTCGTCGTCGTCGACGCCTCCCGCCGCAACCCCTATGAGCGCCGCTTCCGCTCCTACTCCCATGGCCTCGCCCCGATCTCCGCGCCGGAAAACGCGCTGATCCTGACCTCGGCGACGCCGGGCAAGGTGGCCGATGACGGCAAGGGCCAGTACAGCGTGCTGGTGACCGAGCTCTTGAACAATTTGAATTCGCAGTCCGGCGCGGCAAGCGCCTTCAACAAGACCCGCATCTCCGTCTCCCGTGCCTCCGACGGCGAGCAGGTGCCGCAGGTGTCGTCGTCGCTCTTGGAAGACGTCCGCATCGGCGGGTAAGCAGACCCAATCGTTATCTCTCAACACGGTCGTCCCTGCGAACGCAGGGACCCATACCGCGTGATCTATCGATGGAGTGCGGTGGCTGATGCTCTACCACTACCGCTGTAGATTGCTGAAGCGAAGCCGTCTTCCAATGTGCCCTTCACACCGGCCGCGGCGTATGGGCCCCTGCGTTCGTGCGCAGGGGCGACGGATACCTACTTCGTATCCGCGCTCGCCGTCACCGCCCGCACCGGATCGCCTTCGCGGAGCAGCGCGCCGGCGCGCGCCACCACGATGTCGCCTTCCTGGATCCCCGAGGTGATCTCGACCTGGCCGGCCGACATCAATCCCGTCTCCACCCGCCGCGTTTCGACGCGCGCGCGCCGCACTACCTGCACCACGGTGCCGGCGGTGCCATACAGGATGGCGGTGAGCGGCACCGAGACGCCGCAGCTCTGCCCGGTCTTGATCTGCGCGCGGCCGGACGAATTGACGAGCAGGCGGCGGTTGGTGGTGACGCCGATGAACACCTGCGCGAGCTGGCTGTTCGGCTCCACGGTGGTCGACAGCCGCCGCACCCGCCCGTCGACCTCGCCGGCGCCGATCACCTTGATCCGCGCGGTCTGGTTGACCTGAAGCTTTTGGATATCGCGCGTCGGCACCATGCCGACCAGATCGAACTCGCTGCGCGCGATGATCGAGAACAGCGCCTCGCCCTTGGCCGACGCCATCGCGCCGACGGAAGCCGTCGAGGCCGAGATGATGCCTGCCACCGGCGCCTGCACCGTGATCTGCCCGCCCTCTGGCAGGGTCAGCCGCGCCAGCACCTGCCCCGCGGTAACGCTGTCGCCCGCATCCACCATCACCTCGGCGACCTTCAGCCCCATCCGCTCGGGCCGCACCTGCGTCTCCTCCCGCGCAATGATGTTGCCGGACACCTCGACGATATTGGCGAAACAGGATTTTGCGGCTTTGAGCACGGTGACAGCGGCGCCCTTTGGGGTGGCGGGGTCGGGGTCCTCGGCGGCGCGGAGGGAGGAGGTGGAAAGGCAGAGCATGCCCGCGGCAATCAGGGCAGTGAGTTTCGGCGTATGGCCGCGCGCGCGGAGGATGGTCATCGGCATTTCGTTCCCGGTTTCGGTCTTAACCGTTACCAGAAGGCCGACAGGAGAGCCAAGCGCCAAGAATCTCACCTCTCCGCCATGCTGACGGCCTCCGCCGGCGCGGCCTCTCCCGCCAGCGGAACGCCGGCCAGTTCGTCCGCGCGGGCGATATGCCGCACGATCGCGGAATTGACCGACGAGGCATGGGTGAGCGGGAGCATGTGGCCGGCGGCCGGCAAATGCCGGATTTCCGCGCCGTCCACGATCGCGCCGAGCCGCTGCACGATGCGTTGGGTGAGATAGGGCGACAGCCCGCCTGAAAACAGCAGCGTCGGAACGCGAAGCGAGGCCGCCGCGGTGGCGACATTCTGTTCGGCGAACGCCGCCGTGAAATCGAACGCAAGCTTGTCAGCGCTCTCGATCATGCGAAGGCGCGCGCTGGCCGGCAGCGGATCCTGCGGACCGGACCCGTTCCAGAACTCGACGAACATGTCGATCGCCTCGAGCGCCGATCCGTTCCAGAGGTCCTCGGAAACATCCCGCGCGACCTGCGCGAAACGCGTGTAAAGCCGGCGGTCCGCATCGCTCTCGCACAGCAGCGTCGGCAGCACCGGCTCGATCAGCGTCAGGCTGCGCACACGGTGCGCGAGCGGGGAGCAGGTCGCGATCCTGAACGCAATCGCGCCGCCGTAGGAATGGCCGACGAGGTGGATCGGACCTTCCGCGCCGTTGAGCTGGCCGCTCAGGCATTGCACTTCCTCCGCGAGCGTCAGCGGCAGATCCGCCGCGCAGCAGCTATTGGCGCCATAGCCCGAGATGTCAGGGGCGAAGAACGGATGCCCGCGCCCGAGTTCATCGGCGAGCGCCTTCCATTGGCGGCCGGAGCCCAGCGAGCAATGCAGCGCCACGACGCAAGCCTTATCGCGTTCTGCGCGCGAGATTGGAATCACATAGGTCATTGAAATGCTCCTGGAAATGCTCCTGATCTTTATGGAGGCGCCACCAGCGGAGCCACGCCAATGGCTCCGCTGAGGTCTTGCGGGAGGAGCATGATCCGGAAAAGTGGACACCGGTTTTCCGAAAAGATCATGCTCAAATCAAAGAGTCAGAGCGGGATGACGATTCGAAGAAACGTCATCCCGCCAGGTTTCACCGCTTGGTGATGACGACCTCGAGATATTCGCTGGGCACCACCATCGTGCTGTCGCCGGAGCGGTTCATGCGAACGATCAGGGCATGCAGATCGTTGTGCAGCTCTTCCTGTTTCGCCGGCTCGAGGGCTGCGAACGCTTTCAGCACCGGGCCGTAATAGGTCTTGAACACGTCGAGGAAGTGCGCCGGCGAGCGATAGCGGAACTTGAAGAGGCGCGATTCCGCCTTGATCGAGCGCGCGTCAGCGTCAAACATTTCGGTCAGCCGCGCGCTTGTGCCCCACAGCGCCGGCGACTTGGTGCCGGCAGGCGGCGGCAGGTATTTGCCGAGCGTCTTGAAGACCTGTCCGATAAAACCTTCCGGCGTCCAGTTCGCCAGGCCGATCTGGCCCTTGGGCTTGCAGACCCGCATCAGCTCGGCGGCCGCGCGGTCCTGGTTCGGCGTGAACATGACGCCAAAGGTGGAGAGCACCGTGTCGAAACTGCCATCGTCGAACGGCAGGTTTTCCGCGTCGGCTTCCCTGAATTCGATTGCCATGCCTTCCGCCGCGGCGCGCGCCTGGCCGCGCTCCAGCAGTGCCGGCACGTAGTCGGTCGAGGTGACGTCGCACCACCGCCGCGCCGCGGCGAGGCTCGCCATGCCATTGCCGGCGGCGACATCGAGCACCTTGGAGCCGGCCTTGAGATCGAGCGCCTCGCAGAGCTCTTCGCCGACGATCTGCAGCGTCGAGCCGACAATGGCGTAATTGCCTGACGACCATGCGGCCTGTTGACGCGTCTTGAGGGCTGCAAGGTCGGGGGCAGGTTGGATCGGGGTCGCTGCGGTCGCAGTCTGGCCGGCCATCGGTGTCTCCTCTTGGGATCATGCGGCCACGGGAGCAGGCCGCGATGAACCGAACATGGCCTTGGGCGGACCCAAAGACTGTGATGCGAGGCTGATTTTACCTTGAGGGGAACCTGATTTTTCAGTGAGATGCCCGTTTCTGTGAGATTTCTCACACGTTCCTGCCCGGAAATTCGCTCTACCTCTTCCGCGTGCGGGACAAAGTGACCGGAAATTACGTGCCGATCCGAAATGACTTACGATGATTTAACCGGGATGAAGCCGTGCAATTTCACTTTTCCAACCATGTGCTGGATGTCGACCTTCGCGAGCTGACCCGCGGCGGCGAGAGCGTGGCGGTCGAGCCGCAGGTGTTCGATCTGCTGGTTCACCTGGTCGAAAACCGCGACCGCGTCGTCACCAAGGACGATCTGATCGAGACGGTGTGGGATGGCCGCATCGTCTCCGAATCCACGTTGACGAGCCGGATCAACGCCGCGCGCAAGGCGGTCGGCGACAGCGGCAAGGATCAAATCATGATCCGCACCCTGCCGCGAAAAGGTTTTCGCTTCGTCGGCGACGTGCAGCCGAAGGCCGCGAACGGTGGCAAAGCGCACGCCGATGCACCCCTGCCGCGCGCCCCCGCCGGCGAGCCGCTGCCCCGGCAATTCCCGGCGCTCGATCGCACGGCGATCGCCGTGCTGCCGTTCGTCAATCTCAGCGGCGAGCCGGAGCAGGAATATTTTTCGGAAGGCATCAGCGAGGACATCATCACCGCACTGTCGAAGCTGCGCTGGTTCTACGTGATCGCGCGGAATTCCTCGTTCATCTACCGGGGAAAATCGGTCCACCACCAGCAGATCGGCGAGGAGCTCGGCGTCGGCTACGTCGTCGAAGGCAGCGTGCGCAAGGACGGCGACCATGTGCGCATCACGGCCCAGCTCGTCGACGTGGCGACCGGCAGCCACCTCTGGGCGGAGCGCTACGACCGCAATCTCGCCGATGTGTTCGCCGTGCAGGACGAAATCACCCAGGCCGTCGTCGCGGCGATCGAGCCGCAACTCTACGCCGCCGAGGATTTCCGGGCCCGACGCAAGGCGCCCGACAACATGGATGCGTGGGACCTGGTGATGCGTGCGCTATCGCATTACTGGCGCGTGACGCGGCAGGACAATCTGGTCGCGCAGGCGCTCTTGGAAAAGGCGATCAGTGTCGATCCCGCTTACGGCCAGGCGCTCGGGCTGCTGGCGTCCTGCCATACGTTCAGCGCCCATATGGGCTGGCAGGAAATGTCCAGGGCCGTTCCGGTGGCGGAACGCGCGGCGCTGGCGGCGATCCGGGCCGACAGTGAGGATGCGTGGGCGCACTATGCGCTCGCCAGCGTCTATCTGTTCCACCGGCGCTTCGATGATTGCATCGCCGAATTCGAGCTGGCGCTGCGGCTCAATCCCAATTTCTCGCCCGCGCGCGGCCTCTATGGCGTGGCGCTGTCCTATCGCGGGCGCTGGGAGGAGGGCGATCGCGCCGCGCGCGAGGCGCTGAAATTCTCACCCCGCGATCCCTTTGCCGCGATCTATTGCGGCGTCGCCGCCTATTGCCAGTATGTCGGCCGCAATTATGCGGAAGCGATCCGCCTGTCGCGGGAGGCGCTGCGCCAGCGCGCCGACTTTGTCGGCGCCCACCGTGTGCTGACGGCCTCCCTCGGCATGGCCTGCGGCACTGACGCCGCCAAAGCCGCGCTGGAAGAACTCCGCCGCGCCCAGCCCAACATCACGCTCGCCTGGCTGGCCAGCGAACTGCCGTTCGAGCACGACGCCGACAAGGCGCATTACCTGGAGGGGTTTCGAAGGGCGGGGTTGGGGTAGGGGGCCTGAGCCAAGCAGCTGCGGCGCTTCCGATCAGGTTCAATTTCGCCTAGAAGGTGATGGTGAACGAACCTCGCGCATCGAATCGATTCAAGCGTTATCGCGGTGGCCTAGGGACGAAATGGGCCGATTGATCTTAACGGTAGCTTTTGGCGTGTTTCTAACAGCCGGCGGGGAAGCATCGTGTGTTTGCCGCTGCGTCGACGGTCAAATGCAGCCACTGTGTAGCGGCTCAATTGATTTGCCGCCGATCTGTCCAATGACGACCTGCGCGCTGACGCCGCTATCCATTGCGCCGATTCAACCGACGCAATTACCGCCCCTCGGCACCTCGCAATGCTCACAGCGCCAAGTTCTCAATCCGGCCAGGCGGCAGTATGAGTGGCGCAGCATCTGCAGCTAGACCGAAGGCCCTAATCACTGATTTGTCCGACGGCGCAAATCAAAAACGATCTTCAGCGAAAATAATTCGCTTCTCGATTGACCCCAAATCACCCGTACAACTCCGCGCATCCCGTCCCACTCAGAGGGGCGTATCGCGATCGTCACGGACGTTGGGTGCGGGATGCGATGGACGCGGCAGCGTCGGGGCGCGCGAGGGGTCGCAGGGCGGATTTTCCGTGAGCGACCAGCCGGCGCGCAGACGACCGGCGCTTAAACGAAATAAGGGCGGAGCCGTAGGGTGGGCAAAGCGCAGCGTGCCCACCATCTCTCCCCGGCGCTGCACTGCATGGTGGGCACGCTTCGCTTTGCCCACCCTACAAGACTACTGCATCTTCTTCCGTCGCGCCGCCGCAGCCGCGGCATCGACGACATTATCGACTTCCTCGCGCCAGCTCAAAATCTCCGCTGCCAAAATCGGGTGATTGAATCCCTTCAGATTCAAATCGTCGATCGGCCGCCCTTCCACCCATGGCTCGACCATGCCGTAGACGCGCCTCGACACCACGATCTGGTTGGCCTTGGCCTCGTCGCACAGCCGCGAGGCGAGGTTGGTGACGCTGCCGATCGCGGCGTATTCCAGCCGCTGCTCGAAACCGATCTGGCCGAGCGTGGCGTAGCCCAGCGCAATGCCGATGCCGAAGCCGAGATTGTGGCCGCGGTTGCGCCACTTCTCGGTCAGTTGCCCGATGGTGTCGCGCATCTCGACTGCCATCCGAACGGCGCGCGCGGTGTGATCCTCGAACTGGATCGGCGCGTTGAACAGGATCATCACGCCGTCGCCGGCATAGCGGTCGAGCGTGCCTTCATACTTGAAAATAAGTTCGCCGAGCGCTGCGTGATATTCGCGCAGCACGTTCATCGCCTCTTCCGGCTCGGTGGTCTCGGTGAAACTCGTGAAGCCGCGCAGATCGCAGAACACCACGGTGACCTCGCGGCGGTGGCTGTCGAGCAGGCCCTCATGGCCGTCGGAGGAAGCGATCAGTTGCGCCACCTGCGGCGCCAGGAAACGCTCCAGCCTTCGGATGCGCTCGATCTCGCCGAGCTGCGTCTCGACACGTTCCTCCAGCGAGCGGTTCCAGTCCTTGAGCTGGTCGGTCTGCTCCTGCAGCTTGTCGGCCTGTTCGCGCACGATGTCGTTGGCGGCCAGCAGCTCGCGGCTCTTATGGTCCACTTCCGTGAACAGCCGCGCATTGCGCATCGCCAGCACCGCCTGGTGCGCAAAGGTCTTCATCAGGCCGATCAAATTGGCGGAAAATTCGCCGGCGCTCTGCCGCAGCACCACCAGCGATCCCAGAATGCCGGTCTGGTCGACCAGCGGCACCACCAGCACGGAGTTGAAGCCGGCTTCGATCGCGACGTCGCGCAAGGGATGTTCGGGCGTCGCGCCGAGGTCGAGAATGGCGATCGGTTCGCCCGCGGTGGCGGCCTCGCCGAGCGGCGAGTTGTCGGCGTCGATGGCGCGGTGGCTGCCTTCGGCCGATTTGTCGATGCCGATGGATTCGGCGAGGCTGAACTGGTGGTTGCCGGCGTCATAGCCGTAGATCAGCACGGCGTCGGCATGGGTGATTTCCAGCGCACGCGCGGCGACCGTGGGCAGCACGGCGTTGAGGTCGAGCGAGGAGGCGACCGCGCGGCCGACTTCCTCGAGCACCTTGAGTTCGTTGATCGATTGCGCCAGATCCCGTGTCCGTTCCTTAACCTTGGCTTCAAGGTTCGAATAAGTCTCGGCCAGCTGGCCGGCCATGCCGTTGAACTGGTTGGCCAGCTCCTCCAGCTCGTCGGACGTCTTCACCTCGATGCGGTGGCCGAAATCGCCGGCGCCGAGACGCCTGGCGCCGGCCTGCAGCGCCGTGATCGGCACCAGCATGCGCCGCGCCATGATGGTGCCGGCGATGATCGCGACCACGAGGCCGAGCGCGATCAGAAGCGCGATCCGCGCCAGTTGATCGCGGATTGGCGTCAGCGCCTGCGCGGTCTCCTGTTCGAAGAACACGTGCCAGCCGAGCTTCGGCACCACGCTCGATGTGGTCAGCACGGCGTTGCCCCTGGCATCCTTGCCCGACGCCGGCGCCACGCCGCCGGGCTTGCTGACGGCTGCGACCTGCGGCAGCTTCGACAGATTCTGGCCGACCTCGGGCCCGTTCGAGGAAGCGGCCAGCACGTCGCCCCTGGAATCGGTGACATAGGCAAACGCCACCTTGCCGACCTGGGCATCGATCAAAAACTCCGACAGGAAATCGAGGTCGACCTCGGCGACGGTGATGCTGCCATCGGCATGCGACAGCGCGATCGACATGAACGGCCGCTCGCCGCGGAAGTAGGCCGGCGCAAAGCTGGTGCCGCGCGAGACGGTTTCGGTCAGCCTCACGTCGCGGGAGAAGTCGGCGTTGCTGTCGAGCGTGACGGTCTGGCGCGTCATGCGGAGCTGTTCGCGGCCCTGGGCATTGAGCAGCGAGAGCTGGCTGACCTGCGGCACCTGCCGCAGCAATTGGGTGTAGTCGGCGCGGCGCAAGTCGGTGGTGTTGGAGGAGGCGCGCGTCACCCAGGAGATCTGCCGCTCGAGGTCGGACAGGGATTGCTGGATCTCGCTTGGCGGTCGCTTCCGCCTTCTCGCTCATGCCGTCGTTGAGCGAGCTCTTGATGCCGCGATAGGTGATCCAGATTTCCATCGCGCCGTTGACCGCCAGCACGAACACGACGAGGCCGACCAGGGCTACGACGTATTTGGCGAACAGGCCTTCGCGCAGGAACCCTGCTCTGTCCTTGACCTCGTTCATCCGGACCCTCGTGCGCCACGGCCTTGCGCGCATCGGCTTGTCACTGGCGCCGGCCTGCCTCGGCAGCCCCGGCATGAGGGCCTGTTTAGCACGAATTGGGGGCGGGGCTGTGAGCCCGCCGACATGGTTAGCCCCATTATGGGCAGGAATCGCGGGGGGATTCGTCATGCCCGGCTAAAGCGCGAAGCGCGTCTTCGCGCTAGATGTCCCGGGCATCCACGTCTTGATGGTCTAGCGGCACGAAAGACGTGGATGGCCGGGACAACCCGGCCATGATGGAGGACGAGCGTCACCTGTTGAACAGCTGCCGCAAGACCTCGTTCATTGGCTGACTGTCCTGCTGGGCGGTCGTATCGCTCGGCACCGCAGGGGAGCGGGCTCGGCCGGGGCGGCCTCGGTCGGCGCCGGCGAAGCCGGACTCGGGATGCTGCGCTGGCCGCCCGGCCGCGCGTTGCCTTGGCTCAATCCGCCCAGGCCCTGCTGCAGGAGATTGCCGATGGTCTCGCCGAGCTGGCCGCCGAGCGGACCAGCCGGCTGCTGGCTGCCAGCCGCGCCCTGTCCGCCGGCACCGCCTTGTTGTCCGCCGGCCGTCCCCGGCTGTCCGCCGAGCAGGTTGCCGATCGCAGCCCCGAGGCCGGCGCCGTTCTGGCCGAACAGGCCCTTGCCCATCTCCTTCAGCTTGGCATAGGCGGCGTCGGGATTGTCGAGGATGCCCTGCATCTCCGGATAGATCCGTGGGCTTCCCCACGGGCCCGCGATCATCACGGGAATACCGAGTCCGACCGGATCGCCGGCGCGGCCCTGGCCTTCGGTGGTCATCACGAGTTTCGGCTCGACGCGGAATCCGATCTGCTTGGTGCCGAGATCGATGGTGCCTGCGCCGGTCATCTTGACCAGCGGGCCGACCAGGTTGAGATCGGTGGTCTGCGCCTGGCCCTTGTCGATCTTGAACGACGCCGACAATTGCGAAAGGTCCGTCGCCTTCTCCTCGCTCTCCTGCCAGCCGGACAGGGTGCTCGCCGTCAGCGAGCGGATCATCTGCGCGACGTTGAGCCCCTTGATCGCGCCGTCCTGGAATACGACGAAGGCGGTGCCGGCCATGTTCGACATGATCGCGCGCTGGCTGGTGCCGGAGGAACGCACGCTGACCTTCGCCTGCATCTTGCCGTCGATCCTGTCGAAGTCGGCGAGGCCCTGCAGCAGCGGAAGCGCGCGCACGCCGGTGAGATCGGCCCGCATCGTGAGGACAGGATTGGCGGTGGAGACGTCGACGGTCAGATCGCCATTGGCGTTGCCGTCATAGGCGCCGAGGTTGGAAACCTGCGCCTTCAGGACGCCGCTGGCGAGCGCGGCGTCGATCGCGGCGGGGAGAAACGCGCGTCGCCGATCTTGAGCTCGGCTGCGGAAATGCGCGCCTGCAGGTCGATATAATTGAGGCCGTTGACGTCGATCGTCGCACTGCTCCAGGGCTGGCCTGAGGAGGGCTGGCCTGCGGAACTGTCGGTACTGCGCGTCGTCGCGACCGTAAGCTTCTGGAAATCGAGGTCGAGCTTCACCAGCGGCTTGCTGGACAGATCGACCGAGGCCCAGCCGTTGAACGCGCCGTCGCCGAGCGTGCCGGTGACGCCGTTGATCATCACGACGGAGCCGTTGAGGCGGGCTTCAGCCTTGGCCGTGAGCGGGGCGGGCAACAGATCGGGCGCGTCGATCCTGATCTCGGCCGGAATATTCTGCCGCTCGATCGGGGCTGCGGGCGGCGCCGCCTTGAGCTCGAACTTCAGCGGATGGCCGTCCCTGCGGGCGCTGCCGGACAGCATGATCTTGCGGTCGGAATCGATCGTGATGTCGGCATTGACGGTCTCGATCCTGCGCTCGACGCGGTCGCGCAGGTTGGAGAACACGATGGTGCCGCCGGTGACGCTGATATGCTCGATCGAAAAGGCATCGGCCGCCTTGCCGGCCGCGGGCTTCGAGGGCGAACTGGCCTCCCTCACGCGCTCGCGCCGCAGCGGCAAGTTCACCACCGGGCGGATGACGACGAGCTCGGTGATATGCGGCCGGCCGGCCCACAGGCTCGCGAGCGTCACGTCCGCCTCGATGCTTGAGGCCGTGAAGCGATGGTTGATGTCGCGGTCCTTCGGATCCTGCAGTGTGACATCGTTCAGGGTGATGTTGAGCGATGGCCACAGGCCGATCCTGGCGCCGCCATTGATGGCGAGCTTGTAGCCGGTCTCGCGCTCGACCCGCTCCTGGATCTGCGCCGTCAGGAAGGTAGACGGAATGCCGATCACCAGCAGCAGCACGATGACGACAACCACGGCGCCAATGGCGGCGCCGGCAATTTTCAGTGCTTTCATATCGACATTCCAGACCGCGCAAGCGGCACTTATTTCGGTGGCGCGGGACGTGAGCGCAACCGGTCAGGCGAGCTTATCCCGGAAAGGGGATGGGGCCCAAAGAAGCCAAAAATATTCCGGGGGTACTGCAAAGTTATGTGACTTATGACACACTCGGTGGCGCTGGAATCCTGCTAACGGCCCAGGTGGGGCGGGTCCGGGCCGATTTGGAAGGTAGTACAATGAGCAAACAGGCCGAATTTGCGGTCATTTTGAAAATGAACCCGATGTTTGCGGATCTGGGCGCCGATGAATTGCAGCGCATCTCCGGTCTTTGCCACACCGAGCAGCTCGGCGTCGGCGAAATGCTGTTCCAGAAGGGCGATGCCGGCGATGCCCTCTATGGTGTCCGGCGCGGTCAGATCCGGATCGAGACCGGCGCTTCCGACGGCAGCCGCCTGACGCTGAATTTCATGGGGCCCGGCGATCTGTTCGGCGAGGTCGCTGTCCTCGACGGTGAGAGCCGCACCGCGGACGCCACTGCCGGCGAGCCGTCGGAACTGTTCGTGCTGCGGCGCGAGGATTTCCTCGCCTTCCTGGAACGCGAGCCCAAGGTCGCGATCAAGATCATGATGCTGTTGTGCCAGCGCATCCGCTGGCAGAGCGAGCGGATGGAGGAATCCGTGCTGCAGCCGCTGCCGGTTCGCCTGGCGCGACGGCTCGTTGCGCTTGCCTCCGATTTCGGTTCGGAAGTTCACATCTCGCAGGAGCAACTCGGCGTCTTCGTCGGTGCCGCCCGCGAAAGCGTCAACCGTCAACTCCAGCTCTGGCGCAAGGACGGCATCCTCGATCTGCAGCGCGGAAGAATTCTGCTGCAGAACATGAGCAAGCTGACGGCGGTGGCGCGGAACGAGTGAGGGTTCCCTCCTTCGTCAACCATGACCTGTTGTGGTATGATGACCGCATGAACAAGATACTCCAAGAAGTGATCGAGCACGGCGAGACCTGGTCCGTGGAGGATCAGGAGGAGCTCGCCGAATACGCCCGTGAAATCGAGGCGCGTCGGACCGGCGTCTACACGATGTCAGACGACGAGCGTGCGGCGGTCCGGAAAGGGTTGGCTGAGGCCGATCGCGGGGAATTTGTTTCGGACGAGATCATTACCGAAGCCGACAAGCGCCACGACGGATGAAGATACGCTATACGCCCGCTGCCTTCTCCGACCGAGAGCGAAGCAATAGCCCAGCTCAAAGACCATCCACACAGTGGTTATCGGACGGATGATCCCGATGTGCGGGTAATATTTGTCGTCCGTTACCCCTACAAGATCTTCTATCGCGTGCGAGACGCGATAGAAATTCTCCACATCCGGCACACGTCTCGAAGAGCATGGAAGAACGACAGGTAGTCGGCATCGCCAGAAGTGAACCGAGCTCCTCACTCCGCCGCAGGCGACATCGCCGGCGGGCCCTTCGCTGGCGGCTCGTTGTGATGATCCGATCCGTGACCCGCTTCCTCCGCCTCGCCGCTTGACGCCATCAGCTTCTTGCCCAGCCGCCAGCACAGCGCGCCGACATCGTCCATCACCATGAACATCGCCGGCACGAACACCAGCGACAGGATGGTGGAGAAGATCAGGCCGCCGATCACGGCGAGCGCCATCGGCGAGCGGAATTCGCCGCCGGCGCCGAACGCGAGCGCTGACGGCATCATGCCCGCGGCCATCGCGATCGTCGTCATCACGATCGGGCGGGCTCGCTTCATGCCGGCGTCGATCATGGCGTCTTCGCGCTTCTTGCCCTCGCGGATCGCGCTAGTCGCGAATTCGACCAGCATGATGGCGTTCTTGGTGACGATGCCCATCAGCATCAGGATGCCGATCCAGACCGGCGTGGTGAGCTGCTTGCCGGTCAGTAGCAATGCCGCGATCGCGCCGCCGATCGACAGCGGCAGCGAGAACAGGATGGTGATCGGTTGCAGGAAGGTGCCGAACAACAGCACCAGCACCGCGTAGACCATCATCAGGCCGGCGGTGATGGCGGTGGCAAAGCCTTCCGACAACTCGTTGAGGCTTTCGGCGTCGCCCGACGGACTTACCTTGACGCCCTTCGGCAGGCTCTTCATGACCGGAAGATCGTAGATCAACTTGGTGGCGTCGCCGAGCGCCGCGGTGCCGACGAGGTCGGCGGCGACGGTCGCCTGTCGTTCGCGGTCGTAGCGGTTGATGCTGGTCGGGCCCTGGTCGAGCTGGATGTCGGCGACAACCGACAGCGGCACGCCGCCGCGTTCGCCGCGCTGGCCGAGCGGCACCCGCAATTGCTGCAGCATCTGCAGGTCGCTGCGCGCGCTGTCCTCGAGCTGAACGCGGATCGGCACCTGACGGTCGCCGGCATCGAACTTCGCCAAGGCCGGCCCGACGTCGCCGATGGTAGCGACACGAATTGTCTGCGACAGGCTCTCGGTGGAGACGCCGAGCCGCGCCGCCAATTCCGCCCGCGGCCGGATGCGCAGTTCGGGCCGGTCGAGCGAGGTTTCCGAAATCACGTTGGCGATGATCGGAATCCGCTTCATCTGCGTCGCCAGCTCGCTGGCGACGTTGTTGACGATGTTGCTGTCGACACCGGTCACGACAAGCGAGATCGCGCGCAGGCCGTTCTCGTCGAGGAACCAGAAGCGGATGTCCGGAACGTTCTCCAGCTCCTGGCCGATCTCGAGTTCGAGTTGCCGCTGGGTGATCTTGCGATCGGCCTTCGGCGTGTAATTGATGATCAGCGCGGCGCGGCGCACCTCCTGCGTTCCCGGCGGCACCCTTCCGCCGTCGACGAAGATGCTCTTCACCTCGGGCCGCTTGCGCAGGCGGGCGACGATTTCTTCTGTCACCTTCTCGGTGTAGGCGAGCTGCGAGCCCGGCGGCAATTCCATCGCCAGCAGCGAGCGCGCGGTGTCCTGCGCCGGCAGGAAGCCTTGCGGCAGCAGCGTAATGCTCCAGATCGAAGCCGCGAAGACGCCGAAGCCGATCAAGACGGTGATGAAATAGTGCTTCACCGACCAGGTCACGAGCCGCGTGTAAGCCTGCAGGATACGTCCCGGCGGCGGGTCCTCGTGCGGGTGATCCTTGAGGAAGTATGCCGCCAGCACCGGCGTAACGAAGCGTGCGGCGAGCAGCGAGAAGAATACCTGCACCGACACGGTGATGCCGAATTGCTTGAAGAACTGCCCGGCGATGCCGGACATGAAACTGGCGGGCGCGAAGATCGCGATGATGGTCAGCGAGATCGCGATCACCGCAAGGCCGATTTCGTCGGCGGCTTCGAGTGCCGCGCGATAGGGCGATTTACCCATGCGCATGTGGCGCACGATGTTCTCGATCTCGACGATGGCATCGTCGACCAGAATACCCGTCGACAGCGTGATGGCGAGGAAGGAGACCAGGTTCAGCGAGAAGCCGAGAAGATCCATCGCCCAGAACGCCGGGAAGATCGACAGCGGCAGCGAGATCGCGGCGATGATGGTGGCTCTGATGTCGCGCAGGAACAGCAGCACGACGATCACCGCAAGGATTGCGCCCTCGAACAAGGTCGAGATCGCCGCATCGTAATTGCCCTTGGTGAAGTCGACCGAGGTGTCGATCAGCTTCAGATCGACATCGGGATAGGCGACCTTCAGCGCATCGATGCGCTTCTGCACGGCCTCCGCCACCACGACGTCGCTTGCGCCCTTGGAGCGCTTGATACCGAGCGCCACTACCGGTTCGCCGTTGAAGCGGGCAAAGGTCCGGCGATCGGCAATGGTGTCGGTGACGGTGCCGAGGTCGTCGAGCCGGACTTCGCCGCCGCCGAACAGCGGGATCATGGTGCCGGCGAGTTCGTTCAGTGTCTTGGCGCCGGCGAGCGTGCGGATGGCCTGGTCGTTCTTGCCGATTTCGGCGCGACCGCCGGCGAGGTCGACATTGGTGCCGCGCAGGATCTGGCTGACGTTGACGGCGGTCAGCCCTGCGGCCTGCAAACGATCCGGATCGAGCGAGACAAGAATTTCGCGCTCGACACCGCCGATACGCTCGACCTGGGCGACGCCGCGCACACCCTGCAATGCGCGTTTGACGACGTCGTCGACGAAATAGGAAAGCTGCTCAGGCGTCTTGCCGGGCGAGATCGCGGCATAGGTGACGATCGGCAGGCCGATCACGTCAACGCGCTGGATCAGCGGCTCGTTGACGTTCTGCGGCAGGTTGGCGCGGACGCGGGTGACGGCGTCCTTGACGTCATTGAGCGCGCGATCGGTGTTGGTCTCCAGCGCGAACTGGATCGTGGTCACCGACAGGCCGTCGGTGATCGACGACGAAATATGCCGCACGCCCTCGACGCCGGATACGCCATCCTCGATGGTCTTGGTGACCTGCGATTCCAGCTCGGCGGGAGCGGCGCCGAATTGCGCGACCGCGACCGAGATCACCGGAATGTCGGCGCTCGGCAGCCGCGTCACGGCGAGCTTGGTGAAGCTGACCCAGCCCAGCACCAGGAGAATGATTGAGAAGACAATCGAAGGCAGCGGGTTCCGGATCGACCATGCCGAGATATTCAAAGCCATTAGCGTGCCCGCGTGCGCTCGAGTTCATCGGCGAACATGGTCTTGACCTGGTCGCCGTCATGCAAAGAGGTGCCAGCATCGGCCACGACGGTTTCGCCGACGTCGAGGCCTTCAAGAATTTCGGTGGAGGTTTCGGAGGTCAGGCCGACGCGCACTCTTCGCGTCTCGATGGTGTTGCCTTTCACGACCTGTAGCGTCAGGCGGTCGATGGCGGTGCGCGGGACGGCGACGCCGCAGGAGCGCTTGGCGTCGATATTGGCGCGGGCAAACATGCCGACCTTGAGCGACGGATTGTTGTTCAGCGAAATCCGGACCTTGCCGAGCTGAGTGGTGCGGTCGATCTGCGGCGAGATCTGCCGGACCTTGCCGACGACGTCGGGCGCGTCGTCACGGCTGATGCGTACCGTAGCACCCGGATTGAGCTTGAGCAGGTGAACGCTCGGCACTTCGGCCTCGAGCTCGATTTCGTTGTTCACTGAAATGCGGAACATTGGGCCGGCCTGCGGCGAGGCGGGCGCGCCGACGGCGGTCCTGGCTTCGGTGACGAGGCCGGCCGCGGGCGCGCGCAGCGAGATCGGCCCGGAGCGGCCGGCCGGGGCGCCGGGCTGCTGCGGCGGCGCGGTGAGGCGCGCCAGTTCCTGATTTTCGGTGACGGTGTCGCCTTCCTTGACGAACAGGTCGGTGACCCTGGAGCCCTCCTGATCGACGCCGACCTGGGCCTCGCGACGCGGCACGATGAAGCCGGTGACCCGCACCATGTCGGAGAAGCAGGCATTGGTGGATTTGGTCACGATCACCAGCGCCTGGCCCGGCGTTTCCTTTTCTTCGGCACGGGGACGGTGACTGAGCCAATAGTAGCCGACGGCGAGAGCGGCAACGAAAGCCACTCCGAGCGCAGGTTTGAGATATTCGGAGAATTTCATCGCCCGATCAATCCAGACTGGAAGTCAAATCAAACAGGGCGCATTTGGCCGGCTGACGACCTGCAATGGAGCCCAAAACGAATACGTCCCGCGCGGGTGCTGCGGGACGCATTGTAGCCGGAAACTGTTGGTCGGCGCCACGCCCTTAACTTGCAACGCCTTATTTGGATGCGTTCGACGCCGTGGCCTTGTTCTCCATGTTCACGACCTGGACGCGGCGGTTCACTTCCGCCATCGGCTGGCTCGGATCCTTGAGCTTGCTCTTGCCGTATCCGACGGTGACGAGATCGGTGCCGTTGATGCCATATTTGTCGACGAGATAGCGCTTGATCGCGTCGGCGCGGCGCTCGAGAGATCCTGGTTATAGGTTTCGCCGCCGGCGGCGTCGGTATGGCCCGCGACCACGAAGGTCGAGCCTTTGAGATCATTGTTGGTGAGCGCGCGGCCGAGCGCCTGAACCGACGGCAGCGACTTCGCGCTGATATCGGCCGAGTTGTAGTCGAAGTTGATCTCCAGATCGATCTTCGGCTTGTCCTTGACGATGGCGGCGATCTCTTCGCGTTCGGCGATCGAAAGCGAACGCGTGGAGCGGCCACGGATCTTCTGGACGAATTTGCCTTCGGCGGCGGCTACTGCCGGGTCGACGACGGTCTGCGGACCGGTAGAAAGGCCGCGGGTCAGCGGCTTCTTTTCCGGCGCCAGCGCGCGGACGATCTGATCCTCGGTGACGTTCTTTTCCTGGGCCAGGGCGGTTCCCGCACTGAAGGAAATTGCGGCACCGAGCGCCGCAACCGAGACGATTGCGGTAAAGGTTTTCGCGGCCGAGATATTTGCCATTGCCAGTCCCCTCCTGCGGGCTTCCCGCGCGGTTCCAACGTCATTCAAAATGGGCTGCCGGACTCTTGGATCGCGGCCGGCTGCTTTACTTGAGTCTGGGCGCCCCGCCACAGGGTTCGAGGGGCCGCCAGCCTTCATCCAAAAAATTCGTCACTGCACCCCGTAATCGGCGAATTCCTTGACGATATTGGGGTCCATCGCCTTCGCGTTGTTAATATCCAGGTCGCCTTCCGAAATCGAGCCGTTGCGTTTCTTGGCAAGACCCCGACCATACAGCGACGACGTCAATCTCGGGTTGATCTTGAGAGCGGCATCGAAATCAGCAATTGCATTCTTGTTCTGGCCGCTCTTCAGGTTGACGAGGCCGCGGCTGTCGAGCGCGTCGACGAAATTCGGTCGCAGCCGCAGCGCTTCGTTGCAATCCTTCAGGGCCGCCTGCAGGTCGCCGATCACCGTGCGCGCCCAGCAGCGGTTGTTGAAGGCTTCCACATCCTTCGGGTTCAGCCGCAGCGAATTGTTGAAGTCCTTGATGGCGAGCTCGTAAGCGCCTTTGCTCGCATAGACCTGCCCGCGCCGGTACAGCGCGGCTGCATCGTCCGGATTGTCGTTGAGCCTGGTGGTCAGGCTCTTGATGGTCGGGTCGTCGGCAAGCGCGACCACGGTCGGGCTGGGGCTCTCGGCCGGCTTGGCCGGTGGCGGCGGCGGAGGAATGTGAGCTTCAACCGGTTTTGGCGGCGCGGGCGGCGGAGCCGGCGGTGTCGGTGCGGCCACCGGGGCAGGTGCAGGCGGCGGCGTAGGCGCCGTTGCCACCGGCGGGCTCGCTGGCCGCGGGCCTGAGCCGCTGGGGATGAAGGAGAAATCCTCGGCGAGCGACGACGAAATCCACGGCACCTGTTCCTGCCGCGAGGCGCGGGTCACGCCGACGCGGGTGCGATTCAGCGTTTCCTCCGCCATCAAATCGGGGGTGCGGATTTCCTTCAGCAGCTCTCTCACGAACAGGCTGCGGTCGCTGCCATTGTCGGAAACGACGGACGAGAGTGCGGCCGAATACATCACCAGTGTGCCGTTCGGCGCGATCACCGGCGCAAGGCCAGCGGAAAAGCTGCGGAACCGGCGTTCGAACGGATTGCGCCTGCTGGCATCGATCAGCGCGATCTTGACGCCGGCGCCGCGGCTGTTGATCTCCCCCAGCACGGTCTCGAGGCTGAAACCGTCACGGCGGACGTCCGGCTCGGTCCAGATCTGGGCATCGACGGGGATCATGTAGCTCTGGCGGCTCGATTGCACGCCAAAGCCGGAGAAGAATATCAGCGCGACGGAGCCCGGCTTGATCTTGCCATACAGGCGCTCGAAGGCGCGGCGCATCTGCTCGCCGGTCAGGTTCTCGCCGATATCGACATTGAAGCCGTCGCGCTTGAGCTCCTCGGCGATGTCGCGCGCATCGTTGATCGGCTCCTTCAGCGGCGCCTCGGCGTCCGGATATTTCGCGTTGCCGATGACCAGCGCATAGCGCTCACCGGCTGCGAACGACGGGGCTACCGACGCGACTGAAAAAACAATGTAAGAAGCAATGCGAGGCGGATTTTCATAATGACGGCAGTCCAGATCACGGCAGTCCAGCCAAAATGGCGCCGATGCCAGCTCGCGCCGCGGCGACCTTACTCTACGCTATCGGCATTATCAAACCGCGCCCGCGGTCCGTCAACCGCTTGCGATGTCGTCATTAATTACGACAATTGACCGCGACAGGGCCGGGGTGGACGAAGGGAATAAGGGAATAAAAAGCGTCCGTCATGGCACGACGCGCTGCGCGATTTTGGTCGGTGCAAGCAGTTCCCGATCAGGCCGACGATCTTTCGCGCATGTATCCGGCTTCACGCCCCGGCATGACCGTCACGGCCAGCGAAAACAGGCTATCCGGCGTGCCGCGGCCCGTCAGCTCCATCGCTGCGTCACCTGCTTTCGCCGGCGGCTCCACCCAAGCGGCAATGTGATCCGTCTCACATAGCGTGCCGCACTGTCGCGCGCGGCTGTCATTCGCCTTCCGGGGTTTGACCTTTGCGGATGACAATGGCTTGTTGCTGGCATCGGCCAATCCAAAACATCCAACAAAAGTGACACCGATGGGAAATGCCTACGAAATCTACGCGCTGCGCTATGCGACGATGTCGCCGCGCACCCCCATTTGAATTTTCTGATCCCCGACCCGCACGAGACCACGGCGCAGGACCTGGATTATTTCGTCTGGCTGATCCGCGGGGCCGGCCGCGACATCCTGGTCGATACCGGCTTCAATGCCGAAGAGGCGAAGGCACGTTCGCGCAAGCTTAACCTCAATCCGGTCGACGCGCTGGCGGATTTCGGCGTTGCCGCCGACACGATTCGCGACGTGATCGTCACCCATCTGCATTACGATCACGCCGGCAATCTCGACCGCTTCCCGAACGCGCGGTTTCATCTGCAGGACCGCGAGATGAGCTACGCGACCGGGCGCTGCATGTGCAACGGCATGCTGCGGCATCCGTTTTCGGTCGAGCACGTCACCACGATGGTGCGCCATGTCTATGGCGAGCGTGTCACCTTTCATTCCGGCGATGGCGAGATTGCGCCCGGCGTGACGGTGCATCGCGTCGGCGGCCACTCCGATGGGTTGCAGGTGGTGCGCGTGGAAACCGCGCGCGGGCCGGTGGTGCTGGCGTCGGACGCTTCGCATTACTATGCCAATCTGCAGAAGCGCAGCCCGTTTCCAATCGTCTACAATGTCGGCGATATGGCGCAGGGCTGGGAAATCGTCGAGCGGCTGGCCGGCCATCCCGACCGCTTCATCCCCGGCCACGATCCGATCGTGAGCGAGATCTATCCGCGCGCCAGCGACAAGGTCGATGCGTTCGCGCTGCACCTGGCGCCGTCGCGCTCGTTCGCAAAGTAGCGTGCGGTTGTGATGTCAAAGTACAAGACGATCGGCTTCATCGGCCTCGGCGTGATGGGCGAGCCGATCTGCCGCAATCTCGTGAAGAAGAGCTGCAGGCGCGTCCTTGCCTTTGATCTGTCGCCGGAGCCATTGGCGCGGCTGCGTACCGAGGGCGCCGAGATTGCGGGCTCCGTTGCCGACGTGATCAAGCAAAGCGATTTACTGTTCCTGTGCCTGCCGAGCGCCAAGAATGTGCGCGCGGTTTTCGAAGGCGACGGTATTCTCAACAACATCCGAAGCGGGCAGGTCGTCGTCGATCTCGGCACGTCGTCGGTCAGCCAGACCCGCGACTTTGCCGGACAGTTGCAGGCAAAAGGCGCTGCCTGGGCCGATGCGCCGATCGCGCGCACGCGTCAGGCGGCGCAGGACGGCACGCTCAGCGTGATGGTTGGAGCGACGCCTGCGCTTTACGCCGATATCGAGCCGCTGATCCGCTGCTTTGCGACCGATGTCACCCATTGCGGCGAGGTCGGCGCGGGACAGGTCGCCAAGATCCTCAACAACATGGTGCTGTTCGAGACCGTCAACGCGCTGGCGGAGGCGGTCGCGGTCGCCGAACATAATGGCGTCGATCCAAAGCTGTTGCTCGATACGCTTTCAAAGGGCTCGGCCGACAGTTTCGCGTTACGCAATCACGGCATGAAGGCGATCGTGCCGGGCAATTTTCCGGAACGCGCGTTCTCGACCGAATATGCGCTGAAGGATTTGTCTTATGCGCTGGAGCTGGCGTCTGACGCCGGCATCAGAATTCGCGGCGCGGAGCTGATGGCCAAGGTGTTGCAGGAAGCCATCGATGCCGGTTCGGGAAACAATTATTTCCCTGTCATCGCAAAGCACCTTGATAGCCGCTAACGGAGATTCTCATGATCCATCGTTTTGCCGGGCTCACGCCCACCCGCAGCCGCGCCGTTGCTCACGACGACCTCGTTTTCACGGTGGCGGTCGCGCCCGATCCGGTCAGCTCCTCGATGTATGAGCAGAGCGCAAAGGCGCTCGCCCGCATCGACGAAAGCCTCGCGCTGTGTGGCACGGACAAGAGCAAGATCCTCTCGGCAATCGTCTATATCGCCGACATCAAGCGCAAGGCCGAGATGAACCGCGCCTGGGACGAATGGGTCGATACCGAAAATCCGCCGATGCGTGCCTGCATCGGCGTCGATCTCGAACCGCCGCACATCGTGGAGATTGTGGTGACGGCGGTGAGGTGAGCCGGTCAGTAAGCTTCCTTCGCGTCGGCCTCTTCGCTGGTCTGCACCAGTTCGAGGCTTTGCTCGATCTTGCCCAAGAGCCGCGCGAAATCGCGCCGCTCCTGCGTGGAGAGGCATGACAGGATTTCCTGCTCCTTGCGTAACAGGCGCGGGATCAGTTCTTCGTAAAGCATTGCGCCCTTGCGCGTCAGGCGCAGGCGAAATTCGCGGCGGTCGTCCTCATTCTCGACGCGTTCGATGATCTGCCGCTTCATCAGCGACGTGACGGCGCGGCTAATGGTGGATTTGTGGGTGCGGGTGCAGTGGGCGATGTATTGCGCGCTGCAGGCATCGTGGCGGAAGCCGAGCGTCGCCAGCACGCGCCATTCCGGAATGTCGAGCCCGTAGCGGGCAGCATATTCGACCGAGAGCGCCGAACTGACCTCGGCCGCGAGCCGGTTGAGGCGGAACGGCACGAAGCCAAAGAGATCCAGCCTGGCGTCTTTCCTCGATGCGCCTTCATCGCGCGTATCGGCGGCCACTTCGCTTGAAGATGCTTTAGGCAAAGATAGCCTCAATTTGAGTTGACGCCGGAGCCGGCACGGGGTTTAAGATAGTTGCAGATGCGACTAATTTAGCAGGATCGCACGCCCTTGGCTAGTCACGGGTAGAGTTCGCATGGCGCTGACTAAAACCCAGTTCGGTTATCGCCGCCATCCCGATCAGGATCGGGCGGGCGCGAACATGGCCGAACACGCGATCGTCGTGGTCGGCGCAGGCCCGGTGGGGCTGTCGCTGGCGATCGATCTGGCGCAGCGCGGCCAATCTGTGGTGCTGCTCGACGATGCCGACCGGATCGGCGAGGGCTCGCGGGCGATCTGCTTCTCAAAACGCTCGCTCGAATTCTGGGACCGGCTCGGCATCGGCCAGCGCATGGTCGACAAGGGCGTGGTGTGGAGCGTCGGCAGGATTTTTCACGGCGAGCAACAACTCTACCAGTTCAATCTGTTGCCGGAGCCGGGGCACAAGCGACCGGCTTTCATCAACCTGCAGCAATTCTATGCCGAGGCCTATCTGGTCGACCGCGTCGGCGAGCTTCCCGCAATCGACCTGCGCTGGCGCAACAAGGTGACGGGGCTCGAGCCGCGCAACGATTATGTGCTGCTGACGATCCAGACGCCGGATGGTCCGTATCGGCTGAATGCGCAGTATGTCATCGCCTGCGACGGCGCCCGATCCTCGCTGCGACAGATGGTGGGTGCGGAATTCGCAGGGCAAGTGTTCGAGGATCAGTTCCTGATCGCCGACGTCAAGATGACGGCCGCGTTTCCGACCGAGCGCTGGTTCTGGTTCGATCCGCCATTCCATGCCGGACGCTCCGCGCTGTTGCATAAGCAGCCCGACGACATCTGGCGAATCGACCTGCAGCTCAATCGCTTTGCCGATCCCGTCGTCGAAAAGCTGCCTGAAAACGTGCGGCCCCGCATCGCGCGCATGCTCGGTCATGACAAGTTCGATTTCGAATGGATATCGCTGTACAAGTTCCAGTGCCGGCGGATGAACAAGTTCATCCATGGCCGGGTGATCTTTGCCGGCGATGCGGCACATCAGGTCTCGCCGTTCGGCGCCCGCGGCGCCAATTCCGGGCTCGAGGATGCCGAGAATCTGGCGTGGAAGCTCGATCGCGTGCTGCGGGGAGCGTCGCCTGAGGCGCTGCTGGAGAGCTACCACATCGAGCGAAGCGCTGCGGCTGACGAGAACATCCGCGAATCCACCCGCTCGACCGACTTCATGGCGCCCAACTCCCACCAGGAGGCGCGGCTGCGCAAGGCGGTGCTCTCGCTCGCCAAGGAAACCGAGTTCGGCAAGCGCATGGTGAATGCGGGGCGTCTTTCGACGCCGTCTGTCTATGCGACGCCGCTCTCGACCGCCGATGGCGATTCCTGGCGCGGCGGCCCGTGTCCCGGCGCCTCGATGCCGGACGCGCCGGTTGCAGGTCCAGGCGGCGAGCCGACGTTCCTGACAGATACCTTCATCTCGGCCGGAACGCGGTTCACACTGCTGGAGTTTAGCAATGGCACGATGGCGGAAACGCCCGAAGGGCTGAGCGCAATCCGGATCGGCGGGAAAAGCGGCCTGATCGATTCGACGGGTCTTGCCGCCGCACGCTACGACGCCGAGCCGGGCACCGCCTATCTGCTTCGCCCCGACGGCTATGTCGCGGCGCGGTTCCGGCATCCGACGCGCGAGGGGCTCGACGCCGCGCTGGCGCGTGCTGCCGGCATCAACTGAGGTTTCGAACTGAGGTTTCTCATGGCGCTATCGACAGCTTCGAACTTTGCCAAGCCCGACGACGCATTTCGCGCCATCGTCGAGGCGCATCGCGGCTTAAGCGATGAGCAAAGCGCTGATCTCGACGCGGCGCTGGTTCTCGTGCTCGCCAACCATATCGGCGATATCGCCGTTTTGCACGAGGCCATCGCGCTCGCCAAGCGGCGGATGCTCGATGCGAGCCAGCAGCAACAACAGCAGCAATAATTCACGTCTCGAACGAAGTCAGGAATCGAATTGATGGCCAAAGGTTTTGCGTCCACGACCGACATGGCGGAGAAGAAGATCACCTTCTCCGAAATCGGCACTGATCTTTACGCGTTCACCGCCGAGGGCGATCCGAACTCCGCGATCATCGTCGGCGACGACGGCTGCCTGGTGTTCGACGCGCAGGCGACGCCGGCGATGGCGAACAAGGTGATCGAGCGCGCTCGCACCGTCACCGACAAGCCGATCAAATATGTCGTGCTGTCGCATTATCACGCCGTGCGCGTGCTCGGGGCTTCCGCCTACAAGGCGCAGGGCATCGTGGCGTCGGCGGAAACCTATCGGCTGATCGAGGAGCGCGGCCAGCAGGATTGGGATTCCGAATATGGCCGTTTTCCGCGCCTGTTTCAGGACGCGCAGAGCATTCCCGGCCTGACCTGGCCGACACTGACCTTTGAAGGCGAGATGTCGATCTATCTGGGGAAACGCGAGGTGCGGCTGATGCAGCTCGGGGCGGGGCATACGTCAGGCGACATCGTGGCCTGGGTGCCGGATGCGGAGGTCATGTTCTCCGGCGACCTCATTGAATATCACTCGGCCTGCTATTGCGGCGACGCGCATTTGCGCGAATGGCCGACAACGCTGAACGAAATTCGCGCCTTCAATCCGAAGGCGATCGCGCCGGGACGCGGCGATGCGCTGAAGGGTCTTTCGACCGGGCGCGACGCGATCGCGATGACGCGCGACTTCGTCACCTCGCTCTATGGCGCGGCGGAAAGCTCGGTCGCCAAGGGCCGCACGTTGAAGGAGACATTCGCCGCGACGCGCGAGGTGATGGACCCCAAGTTTTCAAGCTTTGCCATTTACGAGCACTGCCTGCCGTTCAACGTCTCGCGCGCGTTCGACGAGGCGTCCGGGATCGACGATCCCGTAATCTGGACCGACAAGCGCGACCAGGAAATGTGGGCCGCCCTGCAAGGAGGAGGATGACCATGAATATCAACACCTCGCCTGATCAGATCGTTCGCAGCACTGCGCAATTGACGCCGGGCTATATGTCTGGCTTCGGCAACAGCTTTGAGACCGAGGCGTTGCCCGGCGCGCTGCCGATGGGGCGCAACTCGCCACAGCGATGCGCCTACGGGCTCTATGCCGAACAACTCTCCGGCTCGCCCTTCACCGCGCCGCGCGGCAGCAACGAGCGCTCCTGGCTTTATCGCATCCGCCCGTCGGTGAAACATTCCGGGCGCTTCGCCAAGGCCGATACCGGGCTGTGGCGGACTGCGCCGTGCCACGAATATGATTTGCCGATTGCGCAGCTGCGCTGGGATCCGGCGCCGATCCCTAGGGAGGACATGACCTTCCTGCAGGGCGTGCAGACCATGACCACGGCGGGCGACGCCAACACCCAGGCCGGCATGGCGGCACACGTCTATCTCATCACCAAATCGATGGTCGATCAGCATTTCTACAATGCCGACGGCGAGATGATGTTCGTGGCCCAGCAGGGCAATCTGCGCCTCGTCACCGAGTTCGGCCGCATCGATATCGAGCCGGGCGAGATCGCGGTGATCCCGCGCGGCGTGAAATTCCGGGTCGAGATTCCGTCAGGACCCGCGCGCGGCTATCTCTGTGAAAATTACGGCGGCGCCTTCACGCTGCCGGAGCGCGGACCGATCGGCGCCAATTGCCTCGCCAATTCGCGCGATTTCCTTACCCCCGTAGCCAGCTATGAGGACAAGGACACGCCGACCGAGCTCTACGTCAAATGGGGCGGCTCGCTGTTCAAGACCACGCTGCCGCATTCGCCGATCGACGTGGTGGCGTGGCACGGCAATTACGCGCCCTACAAATACGACCTGCGTACCTTCTCGCCGGTCGGTGCCATCAGCTTCGACCATCCCGATCCCTCGATCTTCACGGTGCTGACGTCGCCGTCGGAGACCGCGGGTACTGCGAACATCGATTTTGTGATTTTCCCGGAGCGCTGGGCGGTCGCCGAAAACACCTTCCGTCCGCCCTGGTATCACATGAACATCATGTCGGAGTTCATGGGGCTGATCTACGGCGTCTACGACGCCAAGCCGGAAGGTTTTGTCCCCGGCGGCATCAGCCTGCACAACATGATGCTGCCGCACGGCCCGGATCGCCAGGCGTTCGATCACGCCAGCAATGGCGAATTGAAGCCGGTGAAGCTGACCGGCACCATGGCTTTCATGTTCGAGACGCGCTTTCCGCAGCGGGTCACTCAGCATGCCGCGACGTCGGCCACGCTGCAGGATGATTATGCGGATTGCTGGAAGGGTCTGGAAAAGCGGTTCGATCCGAACAAGCCGTGAGCCTTGCGACGCTGTTCATGAATCGTCATGCCCGGGCAGAAGCGCGAAGCGCGTCTTCGCGCTGGATGTCCCGGGCATCCACGTCTTGCGACTGCGAAGAGAAGTCGTGGATGGCCGGGTCAAGCCCGGCCATGACGGTGTAACTGGAGAAAAATTGTGCCCCATCCCAACGATCCCTCTCTCCGCTCCTTCATCGACGTCGCGCCCGATTCCCATTTCCCGATCCAGAATCTCCCTTATGGCGTTTTCTCCGCCAAGGACGGGCTCGCTCCGCGCGTCGGCGTCGCGATCGGCGACTACGTACTCGATCTCTGGCAACTCGCGCAGGACTGCCGGTTCGACGCTGTCGAGCCGGCAGTGTTCGCCGCGCCCCAGCTTAACCCGTTCATGGCGCTGGGACCAAAAGTCTGGTCGAGCACGCGGGCGCGGATCAGCGAGCTTTTGCGGCATGATCATCCCGAACTGCGCGACAACGAGAAGCTGCGCCAGCGCGCGCTGCTGCCGATGGCGGACGTGAAGCTACATCTGCCGTTCGCGGTCTCCGGCTACACGGATTTCTATTCGTCGAAGGAGCACGCCACCAATGTGGGCGTGATGTTCCGTGGCAAGGACAATGCCTTGCAGCCGAACTGGCTGCATATGCCGATCGGCTACAACGGCCGGGCTTCGACCGTCGTCGTCAGCGGCACGAAGGTCAGGCGGCCGCGCGGGCAGCTGAAGCCGCCGAGTGCCGACGTGCCGAGTTTTGGTCCCTGCAAGCGGCTCGATTTCGAGCTCGAGATGGGCGTGGTGGTTGGCCAGCCGTCGGTGATGGGCGAAATGCTCACCGAGAAGCAGGCCGAGGAAATGATCTTCGGCTTTGTAATCCTCAACGACTGGAGCGCGCGCGATATCCAGCAGTGGGAATATGTGCCGCTCGGGCCGTTCCAGGCCAAGGCGTTCGCGACCTCGATCAGCCCGTGGGTGGTGACGCGCGAGGCGCTGGAGCCGTTCCGATTGCATGGGCCCACGCAGGACCCAAAGCCGCTGCCCTATCTGCAGCAGGAGCAGCCGAACAACTACAACATGGCGCTCGAGGTCGGCCTGCGCGCGGCGTCAATGAACGAAGCGGTGAATATCAGCCGCACCAATTTCAAGTACATGTACTGGTCGTCGGTGCAGCAGCTCGTGCACCACGCTTCATCGGGCTGCGCCATGAATGTCGGCGATCTCTTGGGCTCCGGCACCATCTCCGGTCCGGAGAAGGACCAGCGCGGCAGCCTGCTCGAAATAAGCTGGAACGGCACCGAGCCGATCGAGCTCGCGGGTGGCGTCAAGCGCGCGTTCCTGGAAGACGGCGATTCGCTTGTCATGCGCGGCTGGTGCCAGGGCTCCGGCTATCGCGTCGGATTTGGGGAAGTGGAGGGCACGATTCTGGCAGCGGATTAGCGGTCCTCGGGGCGAATATCCTTCAGTAGCGCTGAATGCGCGGCGACATCCTCGACGCTGTATTTCAAATGCACCCGCTTGTCCGACGGCAACTGCTTCGCCACGCACACGCCGGGCCGCCGTTCGGTCGCGGGCCGGATCGGCCGCGGCGCAAACCCGCCGCCGCAGTTCGGGCAGACATTGTGCAGCTTGTTGTCGACGCAATCCGCGCAGAATGTGCACTCGTACGAGCAGATCCGCGCGTCCGTCGCATTCGGCGGCAGGTCCTTGTCGCAATACTCGCAGTTCGGCCGGAGTTGCAGCGCCATGGGGGTCTCGTGATGTGATTCAAGGGATCATTGCAAATCGATCCGCGAAAGCGAATGACAGATTTCCCTCGATTTGGGCCATGCTACCACCGCAGTGGCAGCCTCGCGCTCTCCTTCAGCCGGTCCAGCACGATCGACGAGCGCACATGCGCGACGCTCTGGTGCGGCATCAGCACGTCGTTGACGAGGCCGGAAAGGTCTTTGAGGTCGCGTAGCACCACCTTCAAGACATAATCGGCGTCGCCGGTGAGCGAATAGGCCTCCTGGATGTCGTCGACGCGGTTGACCAGCGCACGGAATTTCTTGGCGTTGTCGGGCGAATGCGTCGCGAGCGTGATGTGGATGAAGGCGATCAGGTTGAAGCCGAGCGCTTCGCCGGCAAGATCGGCGTGGTAGCCCGCGATCACCTTCTCTTCCTCCAGCCGCATTCGCCGCCGCGAGCACTGCGAGGCCGACAGGCCGACAAGGTCGGCGAGCTGCTGGTTGGTCAGCCGGCCGTCGTCCTGCAACGCGGCCAGCATTTTGAGGTCGAAGGCGTCTACGGATATCATGCGAACATTACCGCTTTCGTGCACGGATCGTGCATCACAATAGCCGAACGCGGGCCCGTTTGCATGCACTTTGCACCCGTTTCGATCGATATTGATCCAGATCAATTTTCGGGAGATTCCGCCATGGGTCCGTTTCCGCACGACGCGCCGGCCGCCACCATCAGCGCCGACAATCCGATGGGCACCGACGGTTTCGAGTTCGTCGAATACGCGCACCCAAACCCTGAGGAACTGCACGCGCTGTTCAAGCTGATGGGCTATGCGGCGGTCGCCCGCCACAGGACCAGGAAGATCACGGTCTATCGCCAGGGCGACATCAATTATCTCGTCAACGAGGAGCCGGGCACCCACGGTCATGGCTTCGTCGCAGCGCACGGGCCCTGCGCGCCGTCGATGGCGTTCCGCGTGGTCGATGCGAAGCAGGCCTATGAGCGCGCGCTGTCGCTCGGTGCGGAGGCCGCGGATATTCCTTCCGGGCAGAAGACGCTCGATGTTCCCGCCATCAAGGGCATCGGCGGCAGCCTGCTCTATTTCGTCGACCGCTACGGCGCCAAGGGCTCGGCCTATGACATCGAGTTCGAATGGCTTGGCGTGAAAGACCCGCGCCCCGCGGGCGCGGGGCTGTATTACATCGATCACCTCACCCACAACGTCCATCGCGGCCGCATGGATGTCTGGACCGGCTTCTACGAAAAGCTGTTCAACTTCCGCCAGATCCGTTTCTTCGACATCGAGGGCCGCGCGTCCGGCCTGTTCTCGCGCGCGCTGACCAGCCCGGACGGCAAGATCCGGATCCCGATCAACGAGGACGCGGGTGACTCCGGCCAGATCGAGGAATATCTCAATATCTATCGCGGCGAGGGCATCCAGCACATCGCCTGCGGCGCGCGGGACATTTACCACACCGTGGAGAAGTTGCGCGATGCCGGCCTGCCATTCATGCCATCGCCGCCGGAGACCTATTTCGAGAAGATCGACGCGCGTCTGCCGCAGCATGGCGAGGACGTTGCCCGCCTGCGGCGCGACGGCATCCTGATCGACGGTGAGGGCGTGGTCGAGGGCGGCCATACCAAGGTGCTGCTGCAGATTTTCTCGGCGAACGCGATCGGGCCGATCTTCTTCGAGTTCATCCAGCGCAAGGGCGACGACGGTTTCGGCGAAGGCAATTTCAAGGCGTTGTTCGAATCGATCGAGGAGGATCAGATTCGCAGAGGTGTGCTGAAGGTGGGGAACGCGGCTTAGGGAACTCTCGTGTCCCGGACGCGCTGCAGCGTCCTTCACGCTGCTGCGCTGAGCCGGGACCTGTTCGGCGTGGGCCCCGGCTCTGCAGTGCACCGCTGCGCGCTGCACTGCGTCCGAGGCACGATACCCTACCGTCCAGCCTTCCACGTACCAGTCAATTCCCCGATATCGGCCTTCTCCGCATCCCTGATCGCCGACGGCGTTCGCGAGAATCGCGGCGCCGGCGCTGGCTGGGTCACGCCGTGGCGCTCGACAAAGATGTTGCGCGCAGCGTTGTGCGGATGCTTCGGCGCTTCCGCCATGGTCAGGATCGGCGCGAAGCAGATGTCGGTGCCTTCCATGATCTTGCACCAGTCCTCGCGGGTCTTGCTCTTGAACACTTTCGCCAGCTTTTCCTTCAGCACCGGCCACGCCGTGCGGTCCATCTGCGCGTCGAATTCGGCGTCGGTGAGGCCGGCATGCTGGCGCAACAGGGCGTAGAACTGCGGTTCGATCGAGCCGATCGAAATGAAATTGCCGCAGGAGCATTCATAGATGCCGTAGAAATGCGCGCCGCCGTCGAGGAAGTTCTGTTCGCGGCCCTCCACCCAGCGGCCGATCGCGGTCATGTCGAAGAACATTGACATCAGCGAGGCCGCGCCGTCGCACATCGCGGCGTCGACCACCTGGCCCTTGCCGGACTTCGACGCCTCCAGCAGCGCCGCCAGAACGCCGACCACGAGATAGAGCGCGCCGCCGCCGAAATCGCCGACGAGGTTGAGCGGCGGCACCGGCTTCTCCTTCGTGCCGATCGCCGCAAGCGCGCCGGTGACCGAGATGTAGTTGATGTCATGGCCGGCCGCCTGCGCCAGCGGGCCTTCCTGGCCCCAGCCGGTCATGCGGCCGAACACCAACCGCGGATTGCGCGCCATCACCACGTCGGGTCCGAGGCCCAGCCGCTCCATCACGCCGGGGCGAAAGCCTTCGATCAGCGCGTCCGCATGGCTAAGCAGGTCCAGCACCTGCGCGACCGCGGCCTTGTCCTTGAGGTCGAGCTCGACCACCTTGCGGCCGCGCCCCGCCACCGATTTCAAGTTCTTCTTCGCGCCGATGCGATCGAGCGTCACGACTTCCGCGCCCATGTCCGCCAGCATCATGCAGGCGAACGGGCCCGGGCCGATGCCGGCGAATTCGACGATGCGGAAGCCGACGAGCGGACCGGAGGTGCGGGTGGCGGATTGGGTGGCTGGTTTGTCGAGCACTTGTTTTCTCTCCCAGGGGGACATCTTAATTAGTTGATTAGCTAAATTGTCCCGCCGAAGCGAGAGCGTGGCAAGCTTCTTTTGCCGAGAATTGGACCAAAATGCGAAAGCGGCGCGCATCGCTGCGCGCCGCTTGCATGGAGTTGCGTTTAGACGTTATCAGCCCGCGGCGGTCACCGCGCGTTGTGCCATCACCTTGATCAGGTTGGCGCGATAGTCCGACGTGCCGTGAATATCGCTCATCAGGCCGTCGGCGGAAATCTTGACACCGTCGATCGCTCCTGCCGACCAGTTCGCTTTCAGCGCTGCCTCGATCGCGGGCACCCGCATCACGCCATCTTGCGATGCGCCGGTGGCTGCGACGCGGACGTCACCTGCCGGGGTCTTGGCGACGAACACGCCGGTCAGGGCGAAGCGCGACGCCGGATGGTTGAACTTGGAATATCCCGCTTTGGCCTGAACCGGGAACGACACAGCGGTGATGATCTCGCCGTCCTCAAGCGCCGTCGTGAACAGGCCCTTGAAGAAATCATCTGCCGAGATCGAGCGCTTGTTGGTCTTCACGGTGGCGCCGAGCGCCAGCACCGCCGCCGGATAGTCCGCCGCGGGATCGTTGTTGGCGAGCGAGCCGCCGAGGGTGCCGCGATGTCGCACCGCCGGATCGCCGATCAGCGAGGCGAGGTAGGCCAGCGCCGGGATCGCCTTTTGCACCGTTTCGCTCGTGGCCACGTCGGAATGGGTGGTCGCCGCCTTGATCGTGATTCCGTCACCGGTCGGCTCGATGCCTATCAGTTCCTGGATCTTGCCGAGATCGATCACGTCGGATGGCGAGGCCAGCCGCTGCTTCATCACGGGAATCAGCGTGTGGCCGCCGGCCAGATATTTCGAGTCCGAACCCTTGGCGAACATGGCCACGGCCTCGTCGATTGAAGAGGGGCGGTGATAGGTTGTCTGGTACATGGCTGTGCTCCCTCTTAGGCGTTGCCGTGGATCGCATGCCAGACGCGATCGGGCGTCGCCGGCATTTCCAGTTGGTTGTTGCCGATCGCGTCCGTGATGGCGTTGATGACGGCAGCCGATGCACCGATCGCGCCGGCTTCGCCGCAGCCCTTGACGCCGAGCGGATTGCCCGGACACAGCGTGGTGGTGTGTGACAGCTTGAACGACGGCAGATCGTCCGCGCGCGGCATGGTGTAATCCATGAACGACGCGGTCACGAGCTGGCCGGAAGCGTCATACACCACGCCCTCCAGCAGTGCCTGGCCGATGCCCTGGGCGAGGCCGCCATGGACCTGGCCTTCGACGATCATCGGATTGATCAGCCGCCCGAAATCATCCGCCGCCACGAAGTTGACGAAGGAGGTTTTCCCGGTGGCGGCATCGACTTCCATTTCGCAGATATAGGCGCCGGCCGGGAAGGTGAAGTTGGTCGGGTCGTAGAACGCGCCCTCCTTGAGGCCCGGCTCCATGCCGTCCGGAAGGTTATGCGCGGTGTAGGCGGCGAGCGCGACCATCGGCAGCGCGATCGACTTGTCGGTACCGGTGACTTTGAACTCGCCGTTCTCGATGACGATGTCGTTTTCGGACGCCTCGAGCTGATGGGCCGCGATCTTCTTGGCCTTGGCTTCGACCTTTTCCATCGCCTTCAGGATTGCGGTGAGACCGACGGCCGCCGAGCGCGAGCCATAGGTGCCCATGCCGAACTGCACTTTATCAGTGTCGCCATGGACGATCTGCACCTGGCTGATCGGAATGCCCAGGCGTTCGGCAATGAGCTGGCAGAAGGTCGTCTCATGACCCTGGCCATGGCTGTGCGATCCCGTCAGGACTTCGATCGTGCCGACCGGATTGACGCGCACTTCCGCCGATTCCCACAGGCCCACGCCGGCGCCGAGACTGCCGACGGCTTTCGAGGGCGCGATGCCGCAGGCCTCGATGTAGCAGGAGACGCCGATGCCGCGGAGCTTGCCTTCGGATTTGGCTTTCGCCTTGCGCGCCGGGAAGCCGGCATAATCGATCGCCTTCATCGCGGCGTCGAGCGAGGCGCCGAAATCGCCGATGTCATAGGCCATGATCACGGGCGTCTGATGCGGGAATTGCGTGATGAAGTTCTTGCGGCGCAACTCTGCCGGATCGACCTTCAACTGCCGCGCCGCCGTCTCCATCAGCCGTTCGACCACGAAGCTGGCTTCGGGGCGGCCCGCGCCGCGATAGGCATCGACCGGCACGGTGTTGGTGTAGACGCTGATCACCTCGGCGAAGATGTTCGGGATGTTGTACTGGCCCGACAGCAGTGTCGCATAGAGATAAGTTGGCACCGAAGAGGAGAACAGCGACATGTAGCCGCCAAGATTGGCGTAGGTCTTGACGCGCAGCCCGGTGACCTTGTTGTCCTTGTCGAACGCCATCTCCGCCTTGGTGAGGTGATCGCGGCCATGCGCATCGGTCAGGAAGGCTTCGGAGCGGTCGCCGGTCCACTTCACCGGGCGACCGACCTTCTTGGAGGCCCACAGCGCCACCATCTCCTCAGGGTAAATGAAGATTTTCGAGCCGAAGCCGCCGCCGACGTCGGGGGCCACGACGCGCAGCTTGTGCTCCTGCGCGATGTTGTAGAACGCCGACAGCACGAGGCGAGCGACATGCGGATTCTGCGAGGTCGTGTAGAGCGTAAAATGCTCTTCCGGCTCGTTGTATTCGGCGATCGCCGCGCGCGGCTCCATCGCGTTCGGAACCAGGCGGTTGTTGGTGATGTCGAGCGACACAACATTGGCCGCCGCCTTGAAAGCGGCATCGGTGGCGCCCTCGTCGCCGATGGTCCAGTCATAGATCACGTTACCCGGGGCCTCCGGGTGCAATTGCGGCGCGCCCGGCTCGATCGCGGCGCGAATGTCCGGAACGGCGGGCAACTCTTCGTAATTGACGACCACGGCCTCGGCCGCGTCCTTTGCCTGGTTCTTGGTCTCGGCGACCACGACCGCGACCGCCTGGCCGACAAAGCGCACGGTTTCCGGCGCCATCGCCGGCCATGCGCCCATCTTCATGCCCGTGCCGTCCTTGGAGGTAATGGCCCAGCCGCAGATCAGGTTGCCGATCTTGTCGTCTACGAGTTGCTGACCGGTCAGCACGCCGACCACGCCCGGCATCTTCATCGCTTCTGACGTGTCGATGCTCTTGATCTTGGCATGTGCATGCGGGCTGCGGACGAAGTGTGCGTGGGTCATGCCCAGCAGCTTGATATCGTCGACGTAACGTCCCTTGCCGGTAATGAAACGGCGGTCTTCCTTGCGCACAACGCTTGCGCCAATGCCTTCAACGCCCATGTTCTGTCCTCCCGACCGGAATTATGTTTCCGCTGTTTCCCAAGGAAACGCGGTCTTGAATTCGAAAAATGCTGGCCGGCGGCGGCTATTCTGCTGCCTGCGAGACCTTCATGCGGCCGGCGGCGTCGAGCACCGCCTTGACGATGTTGTGGTACCCGGTGCAGCGGCAGATGTTGCCTTCCAGCTCGTGCCGGACGGTCGCCTCGTCGAGCTTGCCGCTGTGGCGGTGCACAATATCGATCGCCGACATGATCATGCCCGGGGTGCAGTAGCCGCACTGCAGGCCGTGATTATCGCGGAACGCCGCCTGCATCGGGTGCAGTTCGTCGCCTTTTGCGATGCCTTCGATGGTGGTGACGTTCGAGCCCGCCGCCTGGCCGGCCAGCACGGTGCAGGATTTTACCGCCCGACCGTCGATATGGACGACGCAGGCGCCGCACTGGCTGGTGTCGCAGCCGACATGGGTGCCGGTCAGGTTCAGATTTTCGCGCAGGAGATGGACGAGAAGGGTCCGGTCCTCGACCTCGGCCGAGACGGCCTTGCCGTTTACCGTCAGCTTGACTGTAGACACGCGTGGTACCTCCCGATGTTTTATAATTATTCCAATTAGAAACACGGGAGAGGGAACTTGCAACTAGGATTTTGGTGGGGCCCGTCATTGTGATGACATTCTGAGAGCGCGCGTGTGCAGACTCTCGAGCAGAGTCTTCACCCTCCCCTGGAGGGGAGGGTCGACGCGACTGAAAGGAGCGGCGGGGTGGGGTGACGGTCTCTCCACATCCAACAGTGCCCGAGTTGAGAGATCACCCCACCCCGTTTCGCATCTTGCTTCGCGGGATGCGAACCGACCCACGAGCGAGCTTTGCTCGTCTCGGACCCCTCCAGGGGTGGGTACAAGAGACGGTCACCCCAGCACCTCTTGCAAGTTTTGCCCAAATTTACGCACCCTTATCCATTCTGCCTTAACTTTGCGCACCGGATCGGGGGCTGGCCTCCCGATGCCTGTTTTTCAGAACGAAAACGGGGTGTGACGTGCGATTTTTGAAGCGTAGCGGCTCGTCTTTCAGGCTCCCAACCCTGCGGTTCCGCGCCAAGATCATGCTCGGCTTTGCCGTCGTGCTGGCGATTTCGGCTGCCAGCATGGGCTTTGCCTATCTCGGATTCGAGCGTGTTTCGGCCGGCGTGGACTCCTACCGGCGCAGCGTGCAGGAGGCCGACCTGTCGCGCGACATCGATCGCGAACTGATCTCCTATCGCTCGCTCGCCCGCTATTTCGTGGCGACCGGAAAGGAAGAGGACGGCAAGGCGGCGCTGGCAGCCGAAACCGGCCTGAAGGACGCGATCATTGCCTCGATGAAGGCAACCACCAACTCGACGCGGCTCGAGCAGGTCGCGAAGCTGGAACGGGAATTCCGCGCCTTCACCAAGATTTTCGCCGACATCCTCAAGGTCAAGGACGAGAGCGCGCGCATCGCGCAAAACCAGCTCACGCGCACCGGCAACTCGCTGCGTTACAAGCTCGACGATCTGCCGAGCAATGCCGAGGATGACGAGATGCCTGTCATCACGCTTGGGGCGAAGAAGGTGACCGAGCAGTTTCAGGCGGTGACGGCGCTCGCCAACACATTCGTCGTCAATTCGGACAAGGCGGTCGCAACCAGTGCGCTGGCGCGCCTGAAATTCGTCGAGAACTCGCTGAAGGCGATTTCGTCTACCAACGAAAAGATCCTCGAGGGGATCAAGGAAGTCGGGGGAATGCTGGAGGATTACCGGCAGTCGCTCACCAAGCTGGTCGATAATGCCAAGGAGATCGACGAACTGACGCTGGAAATGACGGAATCGGCCGCCGCCATCAACAAGGGCTCGGGCGCGATGAAGTCCGACTTGCTGGCCGATCAGAAGCGTCTCGAAGCCGAATCGGACGCGACCATCGGCGAAACCGAGCGGCTGATCCTGATCCTCGCCGCCGGCGGCTTCCTGCTGGGCTGCGCCTGGGCGTTCCTGTTGGGTAAGGGGATTTCCAGGCCGATGACGGCGATGTGCAACGCGATGCGCAAGCTCGCCGCCGGCAATTTCGAAGTCGTGCTGCCCGGCCTCGGCCGCAAGGACGAGCTCGGCGAGATGGCGAGCGCGGTCGAGGAGTTCAAGGTGCAGGCCATCGCCCGGGCCGAGCGCGACGCCGCCACCCAGGAAGAACAGAACAAGGCGGCGAGCGCCGCGCGCCGCGCCGAACTCATTCGCTTCGCCGACGAATTCGAGGCTGCGGTCGGCGCGATCGTTGCCAACGTGTCCTCGTCAGCCGTGCAGCTCGAGGCGGCGGCAGGCACGCTGACACGGACCGCGGAGACCACCCAAAGCCTGTCCAGCCAGGTCGCCGGCGCCTCGGAAGAAGCCTCCACCAACATGCAGTCGGTGGCATCAGCGACCGAGGAACTGTCGGCCTCCGTCGATGAGATCGGGCGGCGCGTCAAGGAAAGTAGCCAGATTGCGGAAGCAGCCGTCCGTCAGGCCGAACAGACCGACGGACGGATCGGCAAGCTGTCGCGTGCCGCGCAGGAGATCGGCGACGTCGTCAAGCTGATCACGGCGATTGCCGAGCAGACCAATTTGCTGGCGCTGAACGCCACCATCGAGGCCGCCCGCGCCGGCGACGCCGGCCGCGGCTTTGCCGTGGTGGCCTCCGAAGTCAAATCGCTGGCCAGCCAGACTGCGAAAGCGACCGACGAGATTTCCAGTCACATCTCGGGCATGCAAGGCGCGACGCAGGAATCGGTCGCCGCGATCAAGGAGATCGGCGGCACTATCGGAAAAATCTCCGACATCGCCGCGACGATCGCGAGCGCCGTCGAGCAGCAAAGCTCGGCGACGCAGGAAATCGCGCGCAGCGTCCAGAACGTCGCGCAAGGCACGCAGGAGGCCGCCGCCAACGTCATGCACGTCAATCGTGGCGCCACCGAAACCGGCTCGGCTTCCGAGGAAGTGCTCAATTCCGCGCGCACGCTGTCGAGCGAAAGCACCCGCCTGCGCGAAGAGCTCGATCGCTTCATGGCGAACATCAGGGCGGCGTGAGGGTATCCCTCTCGTCGCCCCTGCGAACGAACGCAGGGACGACATCATATTACTCCCGCCCGAACTGATGCTTCAGCTCCACCTTCGCGCGTTCCAGCCTTGTGCGCTGGGTTTTCGGCAAAGTCTTGCCGGCCCGGTTGATATAAAAAGTCAGCATCGATAGCGCCGAGCGATAGGCGCCCGACTTGCGGCGCGAACTGTGTTCGGCGGAACGCTTGAGCGACGCCGCGATTTTCTTCGCGCTGGTTTGCTTGAAGACACCGCGTTTCAGATCGAGCGCATCGCTTTCCCGCGTCACCCGTTGCGACCATCGCTTCGGTGATGGTTTCTTCGCGGTTGTCGTGCGGCTGCTTTTCCGGGCGGCGGTCTTCTGTGCACGTGTGGTCTTCCGGCGTTCGGCCATGGTCCGCTCCATTTCCTGTTTTGCCGAAAACGGTCGCTCGGTCGTTCTGTTCCATCGCTCAGGCAGAGCTGCTCGCGCTCTCGACGGGCAAATCAGTTCTGATTTTCCGAAATCGCGTCAAGCCCCTTCAGCAAAAATATTCTGCTTTCGTTCTTACCCAAAATCACCGGCATAACTCCGCCCGTCTCACGGCAGATGAGGGGCGTTGGCCATCGTCACTGACGTGCAGTGAGATGCGATGGACGCCGATGGCGGCACCCGGTCTTCCCTGCGCCCTCTGATTGGAGAGGGCGGGAATTCTACAGCAAACCTCGGGCAGTTCATGTCGCGAGATCGCGAACGCATACTCCGTTGTCGTCACCCGCGAAGGCGGGTGACCAGTATCCCCAGAGACAGCAGTGATTAAGTCGAGAAGCCGCGGCGTACTGGCGTCCTGCATGCATGTGCTATGACAACAGCTATGCAATTTCGCCGCCCCAATGCCTGCGGAACCCCCATCCGCCGAGGGCGTTATCTCGGTGTCGGGCATCATGTTTGCCGCAATTTGACGTGAAAACCCTGGGGCTGGGGCGTTCCGGGGTATTTTTCATTGGTCCAATCGGATGGTTGCGAAAGTGAAAAGTGATACGGCATGGTGCGGCAGTGGATGAGAGTACCTCCATTTCCGCACGGCTGAAGCAGGAGGATGATCGCGTCATCGAGACCAGCATCCCTGCGCGGCTCGATTGCCTGCGCTGGGGCGGCTTTCATACCCGCGTGGTGGCCGCGCTCGGCATCACCTGGATTCTGGACGGGCTTGAAGTCACACTTGCGGGCGCGCTGTCGGGCGCGCTGAAGGAAAGCCCGACGCTGCAATTTTCGGATCTCGATGTAGGCCTCGCCAACAGCGCCTATCTCGCCGGCGCGGTGCTGGGCGCGCTTGGTTTCGGCTGGCTGACGGACCGGATCGGGCGCAAGAAACTGTTCTTCATCACGCTCGCGCTCTATCTCGCCGCGACTGCGGCCACCGCGCTGTCGTGGAACGTGGCGAGTTACGCGCTGTTTCGCTTCCTGACCGGCGCGGGTATCGGCGGCGAATATACCGCGATCAATTCGACGATCCAGGAACTGGTGCCGGCGCGCTATCGCGGCTGGACTGATCTGGTGATCAACGGCAGCTTCTGGATCGGGGCTGCGATGGGTGCGGTCGCTGCCATCGTGCTGCTCGATCCCAAGCTGCTGGCACCGGATCTCGGCTGGCGGCTAGCCTATTTCAGCGGCGCCGCGCTCGGCCTGATCGTCTTCGTGATGCGGATGTGGATTCCGGAAAGCCCGCGCTGGCTGATGATCCATGGCCGTCCCGAGGAGGCGCACGCGATTGTCGACGATATCGAGAGGGCATCTACGAGACATTCGGATCATCCGGCCGATGAGATCTTCCCGAAGATCAGGCTGAAGATGCGCAGCCACACGCCGCTGGCAGAAGTGGCGCATACATTGTTCACGAGGTACCGGCGGCGTTCGCTGGTGGGCTTGGTGCTGATGGCGTCGCAGGCGTTTTTCTACAACGCCATCTTCTTCACCTTCGCGCTGGTGCTGACCGACTTCTTCGGCATCCCGTCAAATGATGTCGGCTGGTACATCCTGCCCTTTGCGGCGGGCAATTTCCTCGGACCGCTGCTGCTCGGACGGTTGTTCGATACCCTTGGCCGGCGCACGATGATCGCGACCACCTATGGCGTGTCGGGTGTCCTGCTCGCGCTGTCGGGCTATCTGTTCTCGATCGGCGTGCTGACTGCGCAGACCCAGACCATCGCCTGGATGGTGATCTTCTTCTTTGCCTCGCCGGCGGCGAGCGCGGCCTATCTCACTGTCAGCGAAACGTTTCCGCTGGAGGTGCGCGCGCTCGCGATTGCGCTGTTCTATGCGATCGGAACGGGCATTGGCGGTGTGGCGGGACCGGCGCTGTTCGGCGCCCTGATCGATACCGGATCGCGCAACAGCGTCTTCGCCGGCTACCTGTTCGGGTCCGCATTGATGATCGTGGCCGCCGTCGTGGCCTGGAAATATGCCATCGCGGCCGAGCGCAAGTCGCTCGAATCTGTCGCACGACCGCTTGCATTTGTGGAGTAGGATGAGATGAATGAGGATCTGCTGGAAATGCCATTGGAAGAAGATATCGTCCGTGAAGAAGAGTCCGTGGCGGAGACCGTTCCGGTACCGCGCTCGCTGGTGCCGCATCTGAGCGAGACCGCGATCCTGCTCGATATCGACGGTACGCTGCTCGACCTGATGCCGACGCCGCGTGAAGTCTGGGTGCCGCCGGGCTTGGTGAAGACCTTGAATCGCCTGCTGGTGCGGACCAACGGCGCGCTGGCGCTGGTCAGCGGCCGCTCGCTCAACGACATCGATCTGATTTTCGCACCCGATCAATTCCCGGCCGTCGGCGGCCATGGCGCCGAGATGCGGATCGAGCCGGACAGTGATTCAGTGGCCGCCCACGCGCCGCCGATGGACAAGGAATTGAAGCGCCGGCTGGCCGCGATCGCAAAGCTCAGCCCGGGAATATTGCTGGAAGACAAGGGCTATTCGCTGGCGCTGCATTATCGCCTCGCACCGCACGCCGAGAAGGCGATCTATGCCGCGGTGTCGCTGATCAGGGCCGATCTTCCCAACGCGCCGATCGAAGTGCTGCCCGGCAAATGCGTCTGCGAGATCAAGCATTCCGGCTTCACCAAGGCGAGCGGCGTGCACGAGTTGATGACACGCGAACCTTTCAAGGGCCGCCGGCCATTCTTCATCGGCGACGACGTCACCGACGAGACCGTGTTTGCGATCATGCCCGACCTCGATGGTCTCGCATTCTCCGTTGGCCGCCGGGCCAAGGGCGTCGCCGGACACTTCGATGCGCCCAGCGATGTCAGGGAATTCCTTACACACCTGCTTGATGACGAAAGGGACGCATCGCTGCCATAAATGTTTTCGTCTCGCCGGCTTTCGAACATAGATTCTCGCGCTTGATGCCGAGGTTCGCGACAAATTTTATTTTTCGTGAGTTCCGGTGAGTTCCGGCACGCCGCAGCCCGAATTTGGTTTCAATTCGTTGAAAGGGTGATCAGGAACCATATTGATGAACGGTTGTTAACGCGAGCGTACCAACGGGAGGGGACCTTTGAACCTCGTCGTCGTTTCTAACCGCGTTTCCCGCGGAAAACCCAACGAACCCATGACGGGGGACTCGCCGCGGCGCTGTTGCCGATTGTCGAGAAGTCGGGTGCAATCTGGGTCGGTTCCAGCGGACGCGTCCGCGACAGGAACTTGAAGGAACCATTTGCCGAGATCGAGGCCCTTGGCGCCGGTGCGCTGGCGATGCTGGACCTGCCGGCCGCGCATTACGGCGGCTATTACGAAGGCTTTGCGAATTCCGCTTTGTGGCCGGCGCTGCATTCGCGCGCCGATCTGATCCGCGCCACGCAAGAGGACTATCTCAGCTATCGCGAAGTGAACGCCTTCATGGCGCGCGCGCTGTTGCGATTCCGAAAAACCGATTCCGCGTTCTGGATTCAGGACTATCATTTCCTCGCGCTCGGCGCCGAACTGCGCGATCTCGGCGTCACCGAGCCGATCGGCTTCTTCCTGCATACGCCGTGGCCGGCGCGTTCGGTAATATCAGGCGTGCCGCATCATCGCGAGCTGATCGAGGCGATGCTGGCCTATGATCTGATCGGTTTTCAGACCGAGGAGGATTGCGAGAACTTCCTGTCTTACGCGCAGTCCGATCTCGGCCTCGTCGTGCATGACGGCGTCATCATTTCGCGCCACGGCCGGACGCGCGCCGCGGTATTTCCGATCGGCATCGATCCCCAGCAATTCGCCCAGTTGGCGGCGAAGGCGTCGACCCATCCGGATGTCTCGCGGCTGCGGCGCGGCCTGAACGGCGAGAAGCTCGCGATCGGCGTCGACCGGCTGGATTATTCCAAGGGCCTGATCAACCGCATCAAGGCTTTCGACCGGATGTGGACCCTGCATCCGTCGCTGGCGCGCACGGCGTCGCTGCTGCAGATCGCAACCCGTCGCGCGGCGCAATCGAGGCCTACGGCAATCTGCAGAGCGAGGTCGCGAGGCTGGTCAGCGACGTCAACGGCATTCATGGCGAGGTCGACTGGACGCCGATCCGCTATCTCAACAAGGGTTACGGCCAGGCCGTGCTCGCGGGCCTCTATCGCACCGCGCAGGTCGGCGTGGTGACGCCGTTGCAGGACGGCATGAATCTCGTCGCCAAGGAATATGTCGCCGCGCAAAATCCGGTCGACCCCGGCGTCCTCGTGCTGTCGAAATTCGCCGGCGCCGCCAACGAACTCGACACCGCGCTGCTGGTCAATCCGCACGATATCGACAGCATGGCGCGCACCATCGCGATTGCGCTGTCGATGCCGCTGACCGAACGGCGGATGCGCTGGGAAGCGATGATGGCAAAGCTGCGCGGCCATACGATCCAGCAATGGTTCGCCGACTTCACCGACGTGTTGCGCGAATGCCAGCTTGACAGGGAAGCATTGGCGCCTGTGATCGCCGAGCCCGCGCTGTGGCCGCTTCGCTCCGCCACCAATGGCGGCGCGCGGTATCATTAGTAGCAATACGACACGCCATCCAGCACCGGGCAACGCGCCTTGTTCGGCGCGCTCGGATTTTCCATCGGCACCATGCCGCCCTTGCCTGTGCCGGCGAATACGCCGGGGCCGATCACGACCGACGACTTGTTGCCGATGATGACGCTCGGATGCGGCGAGACCAGGTTCGATCGCGAGCCGTCCGCCCAGATGATGGATTCACCGGCGAAAATCCCGCGCCTGCCGTCGTCGCAGCTGACGTCCACCCCTGCCGGCTGCAGGACTGCGCCATCGCCGGGCCGGCGGCGCCTAACGCAAGCGCCGATACCAGGACGGAGAATTGAAGCGCCCGCGTGATCGTCATGCCGTCCTCCACCGATAAGGTTGCCACTTATCGTCGTCGATCGTGGCCGGATTCCGGTTCAAGGCCCGACAAGCGCCAATCATCCGACGTCGGGTTGGCCAAAATTATCAAATAAATTCAATGAATTGGGGAAATTTCGGCGGCCGCCCCCGGCGTCCCTTGCAAAATCAGTCCTGCCCCTTCAAGAGAGGGCCTCCGGAGAGATGGCCGAGTGGCTTAAGGCGCACGCTTGGAAAGCGTGTGTGCGGGAAACCGTACCGTGGGTTCGAATCCCACTCTCTCCGCCAGCCCGCTCAGCAACTGTCCAGCGCGTCCCGCACGGCTGGCGTTCTACGTTCCCAGGTGGTAGGAGAAGCGGGAAAGCCTCCGCGTCCATCATTCTGTAAATAGTCGAGTGGCGCAGACCCGTTGCGGCCTTCACGCCATCAAATTTAAGAAGCGGATCGATTGCCGCGTGTTGTCGTTCGCCAGATGGAATGTTTTCATCTTCGAGAATCTTTTGAGTCGCAGTCTCTACTGGGATATCGCGGCGTTTTGACTTTGGTCCCACTCTCTCAATCTTTAATGTGCCCGCCTCAAGTGACCGCTGCATGGCCCTCACCATCTTCGGCCTGCTGTATGGGAAGGACCGCGCCGATAGCGCGCTATGAGCCACAACGCGAGACGTGCGCGGGTGCAGCATGCGCGTTTGGCGTTCCAGTCTGCGCTGTGCAAATTCGTAGCAGCGAAAAGCGAGGCGGTTAAAACGAGGGGCTGCCAATGCAATTTGAAAAATCTGATGTGTCGGGCGCTTGGTATTACGCGGACTACAAAGGGCAAGTCGGGCCGCTTACACTTGAACAATTGAGAAAGATACTCCCAAAATTTCCTGAACCTGCAAGCGTGCTGGTTTGGCGGGACGGCTTTGCAGATTGGGCAAAAGCGGGTGATGTGGCTGAGCTTAGGGAGCAAACATTGAAACCGCCGCCGCCGCCATCGGGCGAAATGCCAACATGGCGCGTGAAATGGTGGTGGTACCCGATTCCGTTTATTTCGATTGGTATTGGTAGCCAAGTTGGACGGAAGGTGATGATTTGGAATTCGATGCAGCGGAGAAAGGTGAAGGAAGAGAGGCGCAATGCGAGCCGGTAGCGCGCTATGATCCAGCGTTTCGCAAGCAATTAATGAAAGCAGGGAGGGAATGACATTGAAAGCTGCGTGGGTCTTCGGCTTGGTTGCCTTCGCCACGTCTGCGCACGCTCAAAAAATGCCTCAGCAAATAGCCAAGCATGTGTCGTCAGGGAAAACCATGACGGTTAGGATCTACAAGCCAGCAGAACAGTCCTGCGAAAGCGCCGGTGGAACTGCAACGCTCGTCAGCAAACCTAAGCACGGAGCCGTTGCCAATCGTTTGGAGCCCGCCACATACGGAGCGCAGTATTGGCGCACACCGTATCGATCATCGTCGAATAAATGCGGCGACTCGTTCAAGCCGTTGGAGGGGTAGTTGGTAAAAACGGCCATGCCGCGCAAGGAAGAAATGACCATGCCGCGCCTCGTCTTTTCCTTTTCAACGACAACTTTGGTTGTGATCCATAAACCTGCCGGAGCATGACGCCAATGATGAAGGTGCTTGTAGGAATAGTTCTGCTGCTGACTCCTTTTGCGAAAGCGACCGCGGGGCGCTGCCCCTGATTTAGCGAGAGTGGTTTCGTTCATTTTCCTTGCCGACGCAGCCGGGAATGTTGCAAGGAATAAAGATGACAATAATAGGCCAGTCCCGTTGGGGACTGGCTTTTTCTCGGGGTTACACTTGGCGATACCTCACGAAGCCAAGCCTATTTAGTGACAGCCAAGCATGTTCTGAAAGATCAGCAGGGCAATAGCTTCAAAAGCGTTTTTGTTCGCGTGAATTCGAAAGCAGGTGACCCTCAGTTCGCCCCGCTCCCTCTTACGCAGGTCTACACTCACAGTGATCCCACAGTGGATCTTGCGGTGATCCCCGTTCAACCTGATGAGAATACATTTGATTTCAGAATGCTTGGAGAAGACTTCTTAACAACTAAGCAATCCTTTAGCGATCTAAAAATTGGTGAAGGGTCCGACGTGTTCTTTGTTGGGTTGTTCACCAGCTTCTACGGGCAACACAAAAACTTTCCTATTGCGCGGTTTGGTCGCGTTGCCATGATTTCTAATGAAAAAATTCCGTGGCAAGATGGCCCGAATTTTCCTGCGCAGCATGCCGACCTATACCTTCTTGAAACCCAATCTTATGGAGGAAATAGTGGGTCGCCGGTCTTCTTTCACTTGGGACCGGACCGGATTCCGGGACAGCTTTTCTTGGGTTCGGAATATAGACTCGCGGGGGTGATGCGCGGCACGTTTTTAAACAGGTCGCCCATACAGTTCCTTCAAGCGCCGACGGCAGTGATACCATTTTCGGCGCAGAACATCGGCATTGCTGCCGTCACACCAGCCTATTTGCTACGCGAAATTTTGTTCTCTGATCCGTTAGCAAACGCGCGAGCAGAGACCACTAGCGCGCTCGGCAAAGTGCCGCGCCCGGAAATAATAAAGCCAACCGAACCAGCGCAGTAGAACCGGGTATCAAGCCCGGCTATCTTCTGCCACTCTGGGGCCGCTTGCGCGATTTTCTCTGAGTTTATTGGCCTTTCGGGAACTATGCGGACACTCTCTCCGCCAGACGGATAGCACCCGTGCGCGTGCGCCCGCCTAGTTCTCAAACCCGACGGACACCGTAGCTTCCTCAACAGACTTCCGCTCAGACACGAGCGGCGTTGAAGCCGCACCGATGCGTCGTTACGCCTGGGCCGACGCCTTTGTGAGCCATCCCTTCGGTGAGCGGTGATGGCTGCACTGCGCTGAATCCTCATGAAATAGCCCCGGTCGCGCGTTCTGCGCGCCGGGGCGCTGCAATGGCCGTTGGTTCAATCGGCCTCGGGTGAGCCCTATGTGCGGAGCGCCATGTCAGCGCGGCGCCCCCGAGGGATCAGCCGTTCTTCAGAACGATCGCAGCGGACGCGTAGTCCGTCGTCGGGGTGAAGATCGAAGTGAAGGTCGCCGCGGCACCGGGTGCGTAGTCCGCGACGTTAAGGTAGCTGCCGTTGCTCCCTTGCCCATGATCGGAGGCGAGCGAGGAGAACGGAGCATACGGCGACGGGATGGTGTATGAGCTAGCATCGCCCGCCAAGATCAGCCCCGTTGCCGAGCACGGGATGCTCGTCAGGACGGGGAAGACAGGCGTCGCAGTGCTTTGCCTACCTTGCGTCGAGAAGAACGGCGACGCGCTGTTCTCCAATGGGGTCGTCTGATGGACATGCGAGAAGGCACCGAGCCAAACAACCGCGCTGTCATCGCCGCCAAAGTTGACGCTGAGCGCGAAGTTCGTGAGCGCACTCGGAGCTCTCGCGATCCACACTTCCAGAGTTTGGGACGGGTACACCGCTGCGCTCACTTTCCCGATCTTCGTCCACGTAAGGCTGGGCGTCGACTGGAAACTAGCGACGAATGCGGGAGCATTGCCCGAAATGACGTCAGCCGATGCGAAGGCCACGAGCAGATCCCCTTGGTTCGCCGAAGGCAGCGTAACGTGGACCGTACTCGCTTGTACCCACGCCGAACCAGTGGCCTGCGAGGTGAGCGAGATCGCAGGCGTGGCCGGCGGCGTCACAACCGGTGGCTTGAGGAGGAGATAGACGTTGTTGCTGTCCGACGTGATGTCCAGCAGCGAGTTGCCACCTGCATCCTGCACTTCAATGGCGGTGCCGTCCGCGAGGGCGACAGCGCTTGTGTCTGAAATCGTCAAAGTCGTCATGCTAGCTCCTGTTTGAAATCCGGGTTCTCCAACAGACCCCGGGGCAGTCCAATGTCTTCGGCTTCTTGAGCACGCCAGCGTCTGCCAGCTGTGCCGCGATCCCTGCCGAAGCTTCGAGATCGCTGTTCAGCTGCTTCACGTCGAGCAGCTGCTGCAAGTTCTTGTCATTGCCAACGCTGATGATCAGCGGCCGGAGTCCGATGACGCGATCAAGCATGGCGTCACCCGATCCGGTCCGGCGTATCGCGCCGTACGATGCTGCCGAGATGGGTCTTGCCGACGACCTTGGGGCCGCGATACTCCGGCGCCGGCTCGGTGACCAACTCGCAGAGCGCAGGGCATCAGCGCGGCCTGCACTTTCCCCAAGTCCTATGGCCGGGCATCGCGTGCGGGCTTTGTCGCCCTGCGCTCGCGCTTCGCCACGGTCATACGTTCCTCGCGATCAGGTGCGAATGCCCTTTGGGTGGCTGCAATGACGCGTCGCTGAGATTTGGCCTGCGAGCGCGTCGGCCGCGCCGGCTGTTCTGGCTTCAGCATTGAACTGCACTTCACTGTTGAAATGGTTGGGGCCTCGGTGATGAGCCCGGGCCCCGCAGCCGGGTTCGCCCGCGGCGAGCGGGTTCGCGCGCTGCGCTCGCGCTGCTGATGGATGAGCGTCGCCAGAAGAGGGCCGCCGCGTGAAGCCAGCCAGCGATGTGCTCAAGGTCCAGGTCACGTGCTCGAGCCCGGCGACGAGGCCTTGGTCCGCTGTCGCATCATCGAGCACTTCGGTCGACCAGGGTCCAGATCGGCGCCGGCGAGATTATGCGCGTGAGGCCGTCGTGATCGAGGGCATCATCTTCGGTGCCAGGATGCTGGTGGCCACCGGCTTCACGATCTACGCGGTGCGGACATGAGAAAGCCCGCTGGCAATTTCTCGCCGCGGGCTTACACAGGTTTTTCTGATGTTGATCAAATGCCACTGATTTGCCCGACGGGTCAAGAGGCACTTCCTACGTGACGAGGTTCGTCAGCATCAACGGCCACACGATCCGGCGTAACGCCAAGTGCGGCCGTGCGCAGCGCGCGCTGACGAACTGATTAGCAAGCGGGTGCCGCTATTTCCGGATGGAATGTACAAGGGAGACGGATCGTGCTGTCCTTGTTGTCGCGCTCGGTCCCCATCGCGGAGAATAATTGCTTGGCGACACTTTGCGTTGCTGTCCGACAGTGAGCAGACCGGAATGCCGGTGCCGGGCGCGGTCTGCCGGTGCCCCATCGCTGAGTCGAACAGGTGTTTAGCACCGACCCGACGGGAAGCTGGCACGAGCCGCGTCACACACAACCGGCTTGAAGAACGAGGTACCAAACCATCTGCTCGTCAACGAGCCGTCATTGTCGATCCAGGGGATCGGTGGCAGTTGCGGCAGGTAGGACGCATACGGCATCACTTTCGCAAGCGTCACCCGGCCCGGGAAGCGTGCGAGGAAAGCCTTGTTCATTCCGCCGTCAAGTCCGCTGTAGATCGGGGCAACCGGCAAATTGTCTTCAAGCAATTGCGCGTACGCGCGCTCGTCGGCGCGCTGTTTTTCCAGCGCCCGCCGCGCGATTTCCGGATTGACGACGAAGGGCGGACATTTTTCGATCGCGTTGAACACGAGCGGGTGCGGCGAATTCGGCGGAGGTTGCGCATCGAACACATAGCGGCGGTTGCACACATCCACCTTGGGTTCGCGTTGCGTCGTCTCGAAATGATCGTTTCCGACCTTGAGCATCTTCCAGAAGGCCATATTCGGACTGTTTCGATGCCGCGCCAGGTTCGCCGGCGTCAGGCGGAACGGATAGGCCTGGACCTGGAACGACGGTCGGCCGCTGAGCGAGTCGCGCGCCAGCGAATAGATTTCGCTGATCTGTTCGTCGGTCATGGCATAGCAACCGCTCGACCAGCAGTCGCCGTGGATCATGAGGAAGCTGCCGTCGCGCTTGTTCGCCTTGTCGAACGTGTTGGGGTAGCCGAGGTTGATCGAAAGATAGAAGTTGGAGTTGGGATTCATCAACTCAGGTGTAATTGTATAAAACCCTTCCGGAGCCTGTCGGTCGCCCTCGTACAACTTCGGCCCGAGATCGCCCGACCACCGGCAGATCGGATAGGTCTTGAGGAATTGGAAACGGCCGGCCGTGTCCTGCTTCCAGACTTCGAGCTCCGCCTCTTCCTTGAAGAGGCGCACAACGATAGGTGAATATTTTGGCATCTTCTTCTGTTCGAGCAGCGCGAGCAGCTCGGCCGGTAACTCCTGTGTCGCCTTGGCCGGCAACGGCTTGCTGCTTTCGCCAAGGCACGTGACCGGCGTCAAGGCAGCGGCAAAAGCCGCCGCCAGCACGAGAGCCTTAGCCGTTCCGATTGAATCGGAACGGGGCTCTCGCTTTTTGTTTTGACGCGTTTTCTTGACGCGAACCGGTACCCACTTCGCTGGAAAACGCTCTAGTGCACGTCGGACCATGGCGCGGATCACTGCTGTACCTCCGGTCCTTCCGCCCGCGCGCCGCTACTTCTCGAACCCGACAAACACCGTAGCTTCCTCGACCGACTTCCGCTCCGACACCACCGCATTCGCCGGAAAAGTTTCATCCGGCCAGCCCAGCGCGATGCTTTTCATGATGACCTGATCGTCGGCGATCCCTGCGTGCTCGCGCACCACGGGCGATTGCATGATGCCCTGGCTGTTGATCACGGCGCCGAGCCCGCGGGACCAGGCGGCATTGACCAGGGCGGTCGCTACGGCGCCGCAATCGAACGGCGTATCGTCGCTGCCGTCAAGCACGCGGTCATAGGTGATGATCACGCAGACGGGCGCGTCGAATTGGCGGAAGCCGCGCAGCACCCAGTCCTGGCGCTTGTCCTTGTTGTCGCGCTCGATCCCCATTGCGGAGAACAATTGCTTGGCGACGCCGACCTGCCGGTCGCGGTGCTTGCCTGCAAAGGCCTGACCGGTGCGGAACTCGCGCGACTGCGGGATGCCCGCCACCATCCGCTCGGTGTTGCCGGCGCGGATCCGGTCCAGCGGTTCGCCTGATATGACGTAGAAATTCCAGGGTTGGGTGTTCATCGACGACGGCGCGCGCATCGCCAAACCAATGATTTCCGCAATCAGCGCTTTGGGTACTGGATCAGGTTTGTAACCGCGGATACTCCGGCGACCGAGAATAACGTCATCAAACTGCATCTGTGCCGAATTCCCCTGACAAGTTCTGAAACAGCCCGGATTTTCGCGGTTTCTGCATCCTCGCGCAAGCGACAGCGGCGTGTCCTCAACGGTCCAGCCACGCGGAACATGATCGCACCGAAATTGCGCACACGCAGTCGTTTAGCGAATTCTGGGATAATGAAATTGTGCCGCTGATTTGCCCGACGTGTCAAGTTTTCGGTCCAAACCTTCGGTTGCGGCGGCCGCCGGCTACTTTGCATGGGGTTGTTTTCGACATTTTGGTGGAGCCGTGGCGACCGGGCGCGATGGCGCCGTCCGGAAGGCGCGTAGGCTTTTCACGCTGTTGCTCAAATCGTGGGTTTTGGTCTGGAAAGGTCGAAAATTCTTGATCTTTCAATGAGGATTGACTGACACTCTCTCCGCCAGCCCTCAAATTGTGTCCAACCCATCTATTCGAACAGCTTCGCCGCTGGCCAGAGGGCGCTTTTTGCCACCGCAAGCGGCCGTCTAGCCTAATCACGGACCGGGGTGGTCGGACGGCTGTTTTAACGGCCCGCGGGTTCATCTTACTGGAGGCTAACGAACTCCAGAGAGCCGCACTGGCTGACAGCACCTTACCGCTGTAGGCTATTGGCGTGCTGGCCAGCCACTGGGCTCGCCCTCACACACTGCCAAAAGGGAGAAAACGCAAAAGGGAGGAGACGTCCGATGAAAATGAGTTCGCTTAGGAAAGTCGCTCTGTTCGCAGCAACCTCTGTCACGTTGGCGTTCGCGGGCACAGCGCTCGCCCAACAGCCTCGAGTCCTCAAGATACAATCGGCGGTTCCGCCATCGTCCACCACGCACGACGCTCTCAAGTTTTTTGCCGAGCGCGTCGACAAGCTGACCGGCGGCAATCTCAAGATCGAGGCGCTGCCGGGCGGCGCGGTCGTTCCGCCGTTCGAGATCCTGGATGCCACGCACAAGAAGGTAATCGACGGTGCCTATGGCATCTCCTACTGGTGGTACGGCAAGAACGTCGCCGCAACGCTGTTCGCCAATACGCCGGCCGGCATTTTTGGCATGGATGCCGTCGACTTCATTGGATGGGTTTACGAGGGCGGCGGCCTCGATCTGTGGAACGAGTTCTATCAGAAGGAGCTCAAGCTCAATCTGGTGGCATTTCCGAGCATTCCGCCGAGCCCGCAAGCGCTCGGCTGGTTCAAGCGTCCGATCAAGGACCTGCCCGACTTCAGGGGATGAAGTGCCGGCAGACCGGCATCGTCTCGCAGCTCTATGCCAAAATGGGCATGGCTGTCGTCAACATGCCGGGCGGTGAGATCTTGCCCGCCGCAGAGCGCGGCACGATCGATTGTGCCGAGTGGGTCGGCGGAATTGAGGATCTGCGGCTCGGCCTGCATACGGTCTGGAAATACCACTACACCCCCGGCATGCACGAGAGCGCCTCGGTCGCCGAGATCGCGATCAACAAGGACGTGTGGGACAGCTTGCCGGATCAGAACAAGGAAGCCATCAAGTCGGCTACATCAGAGACATTCCTGCGCTGGTGGGCCAGCTTCCAGAGACAAAACGCGGACGCGATCGCCGAGTTCAAGGAGAAGCACGGAGTTAGGCTCCTGACGACACCGCCCGAGGTCAATCAGGCTTTCCTTAAAACCTGGGACGAATTTGCAGCGGCGGAGGCCGCGAAGAACCCCTTCTTCAAGAAAGTCTACGAATCTCAGAAGGCCTATGCCGCCAAGGTCGTGCCCGCCAAGCGCTTCATGTTTCCGTCCTACGCATTGCAGGCGGACCATTATTGGCCCGTTAAAGAATAAGACGGGCAAACGCTTCGCGTTGTCTCGAGGGAGCAGGATGACATAGCAGGAAAGGCGGCCTTGGCCGCCTTTCCTTGATATGGATAAGCAGCCGATCGCGCTTACCTGACAATGTTCGGCAACCACAGTGCGATCTGCGGGAACAACAGCAACAGCGCCAGAACTATGACCTGAATCACCATATAGTCGGACATGCCCCTGTAAATCGTGCTCAAGCTCCATTGCGGAACGACGTTCCGCAGGTAGTACGCCGACATTGCAACGGGCGGGCTCAAATACGACGTCTGCATATTGATGGCGGTCAGTGCGCCAAACCAAATCAGCAGGTCGAGCTTGTTCAAACCGAACTGAAGCTCTTCGACCACGGGCAAAACCATCGGAAGAAAGACCAGGATGATCACGGGCCATTCGAACGGCCAGCCGAGGACGAAAAAGATCACCATGATCAACGCCAGCTTCCACCAGTCACTCAGCGGAAGGGCGAGCAGATAGTTGGTAATCAAGTTCGCCGTACCCAGCTTGGTGAAGACGGCGCCGAACACCGTCGAGGCCAACGCCAGAAACAGCACCATCGCCGAGGTCACCATTGTGCCGATGGCCGCCCTGGTAATCGATTGCATGCCGAGCCGGCCATAAAAGAATGCAAGGAGGATAGCGCCGAAAGCCCCGCACGAGGCTGCCTCGGTCGGCGTGGCGATTCCACCGACGATGGTTCCGAGGGTAAATCCGATCAGTGCGCTGAGAGGCGCAATGCCGAGCATGACGGCGCGGAAGTACGCGTTCCGGAAGTAGGGATAGGCCATCAGAATTGCTAACGCCGAAGCGATGGCCGATAGGCTAAGCGGACCGATCGCAAACGACGGACGCGGTACACCCGCTTGGCTCAACAACAAATCGAGCAGCAAATACGCCAATGCGACCAAGCACACGAGGCCCAATCCGACTACAGGGGCGCCTACCTTTTCCGTGGTCATCGTGTCATAGGTGGCTGTGCGCTCCTCCATGGTCATGGCTGGACCGAGCTTCGGATTGATCAAGCTGCGGACAAGCGTATAGGCGATATAACAGCCAGCGAGCAGAAAGCCCGGGCCGAACGCCGCTGAATAAAGAAGATTGACGGGCACGCCCATGACCGGGCCCATGACGACCAGCATCACGCTCGGAGGGACCAGAATGCCGAGCGTACCGCCGGCGGCGATTGCACCCGCCGACAGCCGCGCATCATAGCCAGTCTTGATCATCATCGACCCGGCCATGATGCCGAGCACGGTCACCGCAGCGCCCACGATGCCGGTCGCCATCGCAAAAATAGTCGCCGTTAGAATCACGGCCAAATAGAGCGATCCGCGCACCGGCGCGAGGACGCTGCGCAAAGCCACGAACAGCCGCTCCATGAGTCCGGCCTGTTCGGTCATGTAACCCATGAAGATGAACAGCGGCACGGCGGGAAAGATCTCGTCTTTCATCGTGCCCCAGATTTGCAGGTAGCCGAGATTGAAAGTCTGCTCCCACCCGAGGCCAATGCCACCAAAAACAAGGGCGAGAAACAGCAAGGTGAAGGAAATCGGAAAACCGATGAAAATGACGAGGACCATACCGACGAGCATGGCAATTCCGAGAGCTTCGGCGGCGGTCATGGTTCTTTAGACCTCGATCTTCTCGTGCCTGGTCAAGAATGCGCCGGTTCGCCAAGCCCAGAGGCTCTTCATCAGCTCCGAGATGCCCTGCAGGAACAGCATGAAGGCCGTCAGCGGAATAACCCCGCGCAGCGGCCACAGGACCGGCGTCCACGCGCCGGAGCTTCCGCGTTCGTCGATCGAGAGCGAGTACAGGAAATCGTCTATCGAGAGGAAGAACAGTACGACCATTGTCGGCAGGAAGAACAGCAGGAACGCCAGGCTGTCGATCATGCCTTTCGTGCGATCCGAGAATGTTTCCCACAGTACATCGGTGCGGATGTGAGCGCCCTTCAGGAGCGCCAATGCCGAGCCCAGCATGAACAAGGTCGCGTAGGACATTGTCGTCACATCGAGGGCCCAGATCGTCGGATCCCTCAGGACGTAGCGGGCAAAAACCTCGACCACATTGGCGCAAATCAGGGGAATGATCGAGAGGACGAAGAGGTACCCAGTCAATTCCGTGAACTTGTCGATGCTACGGATAACGGCCAAGTAGCCGCGGGATGGCATGGGCTTTGGCGAGATAGATATGTTGGCCATTGCAGTTTGCCCAGACGGCGCCCGCCTTGGGCTTCCCTATAAGAGTAAACCGTCCAGTGCGACCCACCGCTCCTCTCAAATGATCCCGATGCTAGCTTAGCGGCCGTCTGGGTGCCAGCGGATGAATGGCCGCGGCGATCGGTCAGGATTGCGATGCACAATTGGGCAGAAAAGCAACCCCAAGGCGACAAACAGATTGGCGCCCGTAGGACCGAATGTCTGGTGGGCACTTCTCGGACTCACACGTTTCGCCAGCTCGGTCTCTGCCGGGGCGGACCGCAGGTGGAGAATGTTGGATCTCTGGTCCTCTCCCTCCGCCAGGCCTTCGCGGATGGTCCGGCGCGGTGAGCCCGCCTATTTCGCTTGCTGAATCGCCATGTCGTAGGCGTCGATTGTCGCCTTGGCGCGAACAGCGATTTCCGCTGCCGTCATGCCGGGTTTGTAGAGGCTGCTGCCGAGGCCGAACGCAACAATGCCAGCCTTCGTATAGTCCGCGAAGTTTTGGTCGGAGACACCACCTACGGCGGCTATCATCAGGTCTGCGGGAAGAACGGCGCGAATGGCGGTGATCCCCGCGGCGCCAAGCACGCTCGCCGGAAAGAATTTGAGGCTGGAGGCGCCCGCCTTGGCGGCAAGCAGCGCCTCCGTCGGGGTAAAGACGCCGGGCATCGTGATCATACCGAGCGCCCGGGCGCGGGCAATGATTTCGGAATCGACGTTGGGGGTTACCAGGAGCCGGCCGCCAACGTCATGCAGTCGCTCGACGGCCTCCAGCGTCAGGACAGTGCCCGCACCCACCAGGATGCCGGCAGGGGCCTTTTTGACAGCGATCTCGATGGAGCGGAATGGATCCGGCGAGTTGAGCGGAATCTCGATCGCCGTCATGCCGCTGTCGATCAGGGCGCTGACGATATCCGTTGCTTCCTCGGGCCTCACGCCGCGCAGGATCGCCACCAGCGGACGCTTCATCTGGGGGAACGGGACAACGCTCATTTATACACTCCAAATCGATTCCGCAGCCATCGAAAGGCCGCGACGGGCCGCATCCTCGGCACCGATTGATCGGACAGGAACGGACACCGTGTCAAACGCCAACTGGTAAAGCATCTGGAGCCGTCCTGACGCCACCAGCATCATGCCGGTCCTGGGGACGTCTCTGCCGAGCCCTGCCGCGAGTTCAAGGCCGATCAAGGTGCCCGATATTTTTTCGCGGGCCGAGGATGGCTTGCCGCCATAGAGGAGCTGACCCGATCGCACCTGGAACAGCAGATTGGCAGCGAACGCAGGCCTCTCGAACGCGGCAATGACCGCCGACTTGAAGGCGTCGATATCCTCCGCTTGATCGGCGCCGGTCACCGCGTGGGACAGGATCGTTTCGCGCGATACGACGTCGAACAGCTCTCCGGTCATGAACGTGGCGAAGCGTTCGATGGTCGATCCACGCGCCCTGACCCACTTCGAATGGGTACCCGGCATGCAGATGATCGCGTCGTCAGCCGCGTCCACGCCCAAGGCGCCGAGCAACTGGGTTTCCTCGCCGCGCATGACGTCCGGCGCCTTGGGGTCGCGTTGTGCGATTCCTGGAAGGATGCGGATGTCACGGTCTTGTCCCGGCACCGGGACGGCATGCTTCAGGATCGATGCGAGCGGCGCCGGCGTATCGACATATCCGGCTTCAATCCATCCCCCTCGGGCGCCGGCCATGCCGCAGACGACCACGGGCAGCCCATCCGCAGCGCCGACGGCCTGCAGATGTGATCGCAGCACGGTAGGAAAGCCAAGCTTGCCTGCCGCCATCATGCCCTCGTGGCTGCGCCTTTCCTCGAGCACGTTGCCAGTCCGATCGACGAGCCAAAGCCGGAAACTGCTCGTGCCCCAATCGACCGCGACATATGCAGCCTCGCTCATCTCAACTCCGTCCCGATGCTATCCGCCCCTCGGGGGCATGGTATCACGCCGGTCTGCCGGCGAGCTATGCTCGCTTTGTAATTGATTTGCGCAGGCGCAATCAGCATGATCCGAAGTCATGCGCGGCATGACAACAAAAACAAAGACTTTGGAGGACGCCATCGTGATCAATCTTCCCTTTAGAAGCGCCCTCATGGGCTTTGGTCTCCTGCTTGCCGCGCTTTCGACGCAGACCCACGCGCAATCGACCTCCAAAACCGTGACGCTGGTAGTTCCTTTTGCGGCCGGCGGTGGCACGGACACTGTCGCCCGCCTCATTGGCGAGCGGATGTCGCGGACGCTCGGCCAGACCGTGATCATTGAGAACGTGGTCGGAGGCGGCAGCACGCTGGCCAATGATCGTGTGGCCCGGTCGACGCCTGACGGTTCGACCATCCTGATCAATCACGTCGCGCTGCTCGCGGCGCCCAGCCTGTTCACCAACCTGCGGTATGATACGAAAACGGCGTTCGAGCCGGTCGGCCTCGTCAACAATGCGCCGATGGTCCTGATCGGCCGCAAGTCGATCCCCGGCGCGGGACCGAAGGACCATGTCGCCTGGATCAAGGCGCAGGGCGACAAGGCGAACTTCGCGCATGGTGGTCTCGGGACAAACAGTCATTTGTGCGCCGTGATGATGGGCAATGTGCTCGGCTTCAAGCCGACGGTCGTGGCTTATCGCGGATCAGCCCCTGCAATCGGCGATCTCCTGGCTGGGCAGATCGATCTTTTGTGGGATCAGGTGACCAACGCGCTGCCGCAGATTCAGGCCGGAACACTGCACGGCATCGCCATTACGTCGCCGCAACGTCTCGAGCAGTTGAAGGACGTGCCGACCACCGCCGAACTCGGCATGCCCGAGGTCAGCTACTCGATGTGGCATGGGCTCTACGTGGCAAAGGGTACGCCCAAGGAGACCATCAATGCGCTGAATTCGGCGCTGCGCGCGGCGCTGTCCGAGCCGGAGCTATTGGAGAAGCTAAAGCAGCTCGGAACCCTGCCATTCCCTGACAACGAGTTGACGCCTGAGGCGCATGCGCGCCTGTTCGCCGCCGACCTGCCACGCGTGGCAAAGCTGATTGAAAGCTCCGGAATCAAGGCGAGCGAAGCGAAGTAACAGCCCTAGCGCGATGCGGAAACGGCTGCGCTGAACCCGGCGCAGTCCCATCACACCATCAGATCGTGATGCGGCGCATGAATGCTGGCACCGTTCCATGCATGGTTCGGACCGTGACTGAAGTTGTCCGACCAATGATGCTTCGAATTGTCCGGCGTGTGATGTTTTGCCGAAGCCATATCAATCGCTTGTGCAACCTCTGAAATCGCCAGCGGCTCGCTGGTTTTCGCACTGTACCAGTGGTGACCGATCGATGCCGAAGCATGGTCCATGTCTGCGGCGTCTGAAGGTCCAAGAACGGAAATCTTGCCCTTGAAGTGGAATGAGTCGCCATGCCCATGCTTATGGGCAGCCGCTGAGCTAAATGTCACAAGGACAGTTGATGGCTCGAAATCAGCGGCTCCGTGCTTGGACGCGGCATCGTGCTTGCCTGAATTCGAATGGTGACTATGTCCGTCGTGCTTCCACATGTGAGCATGGTCGTCGATCCGCTGCCGCGCGTCACCATCGTCGTTCAGCACGGTAATGCGTGTGTTGTGGACGACGGTATCGAGCGTCGAGGTCTGATCCAGCGCAGGGCCACTCTCCGCCAGTCCCGTAACTTGAGCGCGCTGTGGTTCGATTGACGGTCCGCTTGTCAGAGCAATCGCTTCGCCTTCATTGGTGGCTTCGGTCGGCTGCGTCCGCGCTTCGTCAAGATGGGAAAAGTCGAAGCTGTCGCCGTTCGAAGTCGCTCGCAACGGCCAGTTTTCGCTGTCGAGGCGCGCGCCGTCAGTGTCGGTCCAGTCAAGCGAAGCGTCGGGGGCGACCGTCGTGACGACAGCCGCGTCGGCTTCCGCCGTTGCGGCCAGCGCAGGATCGATAGGCTCGGCAGCGACCACGACTGGCGCTGCCGTCGGCTCCGGGACGAAATCCGAAGCCTGAATGGTTACCATTCCCTCCAGATGAATTTCCAGCAGAGCCGAATTGCCGATATCGAGGGTCTGATCCGTCGGATTGACGTACAGAATGGTTTGATTCGTTGCGCTGTCATAGAACCAGGCGATCGTATGTGCCGGTACGGATGTGCTTGCGGACGTCAGCGCCAGAAAGGCAAGTGCGCCGAGAGCCGTCAAATCAATCCTGTCGGACCCCGACCTGAAATCAGTGATAACGTCGAACCGGCCCGCCCGGGAATCCGTTGCGGACAGGAAAACGAAACGGTCCTCACCATGGCTGCCCGTGAGCTTGTCCGCTCCATATCCACCGATGATGGTATCGCAGCCGTTGTTGCCGTTGATTGTATCGCTTCCCGAGCCTCCGTAGATCCTGTCGTCCCCATCGTTGCCCTTGACCGTGTCATCGCCGGAGCCGGCGTAGATGCGGTCGGCTTTGCCGGTGCCGTTGATGGTGTCATTGCCGGCGCCTCCATAGATGATCTGACCATGATGACCGCCGCCCGCGATGCTGTCGCCTCCGGGGGTGCCGTAGACGTAAGGCGGATCGCAGATCACGTCCTTCCCTGTCGCCAGGTAGTCGAAATCATTGGGGTCGGCATCGCTGGCGCCATGGACGGTGATTGTTATCACTTGTTCCGTGCCATCGATGGTAGTCACCGTGAAGGTGTCGGTCAGTGTCTCGCCGTCGTCGAGCGCCTGCACCGCGCAGTTGTTGTCGTCGAGCTTGTAGGTCCACACGCCGTCCGTCGTCATCGTGAAGGTGCCATAGCCGCCATCGCTGCCCGTCGGGCAGGTGACGGCCGTAAAACCGGGCACGTTGTCGACGTCGGTATTGGCGAGCGTGCCGGTTGCCGTAGGCTCGTCGCACTTGGCGCCGCTGTCCTCGATCACTGAGCCGGCCGTGGCGCCGGAAATGACTGCCGCGTCGTTGGCGCCGTTGATGGTGACCGTCACCACCTGCGCGGTGCCGTCGATGGTGGTCACCGTGAAGGTGTCGGTCAGCGTATCGCCGACATTGAGTGCCTGCACCGCGCTGTTGGCCTGGTCGATGGTGTAGGCCCACATGCCAGCCGCCGTTATCGTGAAGCTGCCGAAGCCGCCCGCGCTCGCGGTAGGCGAGCTAACCGCCGCGAAAGTATTGGGCGCATTGTCGACGTCGATGCTGGTGAGCGTGCCGGCGGCGCTTGGCGCGCCGAGCGTGGCATTGGCGATGCCGCCGGCCTCGATCACCGAGCCTGATGTGGCGCCGGAAATGATGGCCGCGTCGTTGGTGCCGTTGATGGCGATCGTGAAGGTTTGATCGGCCGAGAGCGTGCCGTCGGATACGGTGATCGTGAAGTCCGTGGTCGTGGGCTCAGTGAGCGCATTGATCGCGGCACTATCCGGAACGAACGTATAGGCGCCGGTTGTGCTATCGACGTAAAGCGTGCCGTAGGGACCAGCGTTCGATACATCGTACGTCAGCCCGTCGATCACGGTGCTACCGGGAGTTCCCCCGCTGATGCCGAATGTCAGTGTAGCGTCGGCGTTGGGGCTGCTCGCAAGGAAAGTGCCGCTTGTCGCGGTGAAGACGTCAAAGACTGTGGTGTCGATCTCGGTCGGCCCGGCCACCGCATTCAGCGTTGGCGGCGTCGGCGGCGGGGGCGGCAGTTGTCCGATAATCATCTCCGGCGCTGATGCGAGGATCACCGCGGGCAAAGCAGGCAAATCCCGCGCTGGGGAAGGACCATCAATCTGAATGAAATTGATCGGTTGCACCGGCAGCCGCTCGAGGGGAGGAGGCGTGCTCGACCCCGTCGCCCCCAGTCCTTTCTCGAAGGTGGCGAGCGCCTCCTGCTGGGCCGCCTGCAGTTCGGCCATTCGCGCCGCGGAGTTCGTGCTCTGACTGACGCTGACCGAGGACCCTTGCGGACGCAGGATGACGGTCTGTCCAGGATCCTCAACGAGGATGTGCCGAGGATCACCTCCTTGGTGACCAGCTCGAATGAGCCATGCTCGAGGTCCTTGTATGTGATGTTGCCGTCGTCCAGGAATGTGACGTTCGGGTCGGCGGCCTTAACCTCCTTCATAAGCGAGAAGGTCAGTGCCGTGAGCCACAGCATGCCGAACCCGCCGGCATGAGCCCGGCTTCGCGGATCGCCGACTGTGGCTTGAGCGGAAGTGCAGGTCGCGCGCCAAAGTGAGCCGAAGCTGGCCGCGGTCTGAACGTTGCCGACAATTTGGGGAAGCGGGGCCGCGGCGGCCTTACGTTCGTCCCCAGTCTCGGCGTGGGACCCGACGAGCATGGCTTCAACCCCGCCCTCGTGCGAAATCTTCGTGGTCTGGCTTTGCCAGCCCAAAAGGTCAAAATATCCTAGCGCGGCCAGCCGAAGACTAGCCGCCAAGATCTCCAAGCTACCCCAATCCATGGGCGTTAGGCTTTAGGCTCAAAAGGAGTAATCCTTTTGAACGGTGGGTAGAGGATGCCTTCTCCCGACATCGGCTCTAATTTAGGGTCTAGTGTCGTCCTGGCCGACGGTTCAAAGAGCCAGTGAGCGGTCTCTCGGACAAGATCTTCTCAGGAAGGGGGATCATGTGCATGCGTGCGATTGCCGTATTGGTGACAGGATTCGTTCTGACGGCGGGCGGGCTTTTCGCCGGACCGGCTCACGCGCAACGCGATATCGCCAAGCCCGCCGTTCAGGATGTCGCATCAAAGCCAATTGGAAAAATTGTTGTCGCCACGGGTTCGGTCACCCTTGAACGCGCGAGTGCGATGGTCGTTCAGGCGAGTACCGCAGGTCAAGCCGGTCAGGCGAAGGTAGGTGATCTCGTCTATCAGGGCGATGCGGTTGCGACCGGCGCCGACGGCCGGGTCGGCATCAACTTCACCGACGGCACTTCCTTCAATCTGTCGAACAACGCGCGCATGGTTTTGAACGAGTTCGTGTACGATCCAAATAGTACGTCCAACGCGTCCTTGTTCAATCTGACCAAGGGGACCTTCACCTTTGTCGCCGGCAAAGTTGCGAAGACCGGCGATATGAAGGTCGACACCCCCGTCGCGACGATGGGCGTCCGAGGCACCACGCCACGCGTCGAAATTTCGGACGACGGGACGGTCAGATTTTCCACGCTCATTGAAGAGGGCAAGAGCAGGGTCGCGCGAAAGCCGGGGGCACCGGCGGCGCAGCAACCCGACCCAAAGCCTTATCCCAAGACAAATCTGAACATCTGTCGGGGGTGCTAGGTACCGTTCCCGGTGCGAGAAATTTGTCGGTCAACCAGGTCCGGGCGTGCCGCGTTCAAATCAACGCCCGTTCGCTCGTTCCAACGTCGGAAAGGCCCGATATGAAACTTAGTGCGAGCGGGCGCATCATCCACGGCCTGGCGCCTGCTTTTGCCTTGCTGTTGCTCGGGTCGCTGGCTACCGCGCAGACCCCCAGGAAGAGTGACTATCTCGGGAACATCGAGCTGTGCAATGGATCGGATCTTGCAGCCCGGATCAATGCCTGCACGGCGCTCATCGATTCCGGTCAGGGTACGACGACGGCGCTTGCGATTGCCTATAACAATCGTGGCAATGCCCATACGGCAAAGGGAGACTTTGACCGCGCCATCCTGGATTTCGATCAATCGATCAAGCTCGATCCAACTTACGCCAAGCCCTTCAACAACCGCGGCGCGGCTTACTTGCGCAAAGGCGAATACGATCTCGCCCTCAAAGCGCTGGACGACGCGATCAAGCTCAACCCGAACTCCGGCAGAGCTTTCGTCAACCGTGCCGGAGTCTATCTGAAAAAGAACCAGTACGATCGCGCGGCGCGGGACTATGACGAGGCAATTCGCCTTGAGCCCAATCTGGAAGCCGCATGGAGCGGACGCTGCTGGACCCGGGCCATCCTGGGTTCGTTGCAAGCGGCGCTTGAGGACTGCAACAAGGTGCTTCAATCGTGGCCGAACGACGCCGCCACGTATGACTCGCGTGGACTGATCCACCTGAAGATGGGACAGGCCGACGCGGCGATCGATGATTTCAGTTCCGCGCTGCGAGTAGATTCGAAGCTGGCGAGCGCGCTCTATGGGCGCGGGCTCGCCAGGCTCAAGAACGGCGATAAGGCTGGCGGCGATGCCGATATTGCCGCGGCAAAGACGATCCAGTCCGGTGTCGATGACGACTTCGTGCGCTATGGGGTGCGCGTCAGCAACTGATCAGCGGGCTTGGGCCGCCAGTTGCCTTGGCTTGCGCTGGCGCGGCAAGCCCGCCATGAAATAAGAAAAGCGGGTACCGCGCCTAGCGCTGCTAGCTCAGTCGAGCTTTACATTCGCTTCGGTCACGACCTTACGCCAGCGCTCGATTTCCGATGAAACCATTTTCGCGAACGCAGGACCCGTGACATCGGGAACGTCGGAGCCGTTGCGCTCCCAGGCTTCCTTGATGGCGGTCGTCTGCATCGCCTTCTGCACTTCCTTGGCCATCTGCTGGACGATTGCCGGCGGCGTGTTCTTGGGTGCGAACAGGCCGTACCAGGTCGATACTTCATAACCGGGCAGGCCTGCTTCCGCGGCGGTCGGAAGATCGGGGAATGCAGCCACGCGTTTCGGCGCGGCGACCGCAAGCGCGCGCAACTGCCCGGCCCTGACGGGCCCTGCCGACGAGCCGAGCCCGTCGAACACAACAGGCACGTGGCCGGCGATGAGGTCCTGCATCGCGGGGCCCGCCCCGCGATAGGGGACGTGCTGGATGTTGGTCTTGGTCAGGATCTTGAACAACTCGCCCGCGAGATGATGCGTGGTGCCGGCGCCGGCGGAGCCGTAGTTCAATTTGCCCGGATTGGCTTTGGCGTAGTCGATGAACTCGGCGAGCGTCTTGGCGGCGACCTTGTCCGGATTGACGACCACCACCTGCGGCGGCCGCGCGACCAGCGCCACCGCAACAAAATCCTTCTCGAAATTGTAGTCGAGGTTGGGGTAGAGCGAGGGTGCAATGGCGTGATGCGCCGCGCCCATGAAGAAGGTGTAGCCGTCCGGCGCGGCCTTTGACGCGAGCGATGCGCCAACGGTGCCGCCTGCGCCGGCGCGGTTTTCGATCAGCACGCGCTTGCCCAGCTGCGTGTCGAGCTGGGCCGCCAGCGGACGGGCAAAGGCATCGGTGCCGCCACCGGCGGCGAACGGGACGATGAAGGTGATCGGTTTCTCCGGCCATGATTGGGCCTGCGCCTGGCTGGCCACGGCGGAAACGACCGCCAGAACTGTAAACAGGACGCACCGAACAACTCTTGGCTTCACAGGATTTTCCTCCGGTTATTGCAGATTGGCGTCCGCCATTGGCGGCGCATTGTGATTTTTGCTTCCCTAATTCCGGTGTTAGCCCGGAATGGGTGGGGCAGCCAGCCCTACCGTATGCAAGATGCCACGCATGATCCACCAAAATGAGCGGCCGGAACGGGCGGGCACCGGGACGTTTGGTCGCTCCCGCGGACAGTGGCGCCGGCTGCTCCAGTAGACGGCTGCGCCGAAGGCAATCCGGGAAGGGGCGTATACGGCTATTGTGCGCGGATTGAGGCGGAAACGCCGGGACGAAGCAACAGCACGATCAGCAGCACGGGATACTATGCCCCCACATGCGGCGGTACTCGATCCACTTCTGGTTCGGGCTGGCTAGCGAGATTTTCGATGATGAGGGGAAATTTCGGCCTCCTCGCACGGTCCAAATGGACTCCAGTTGCAAAGGCCAATATGCTCGCCCTGGGTGTGTGGGGAAAAGCTATGAAATACCGTGCTGCTGCGGTCGCAGTTTTATCGTGTACGATTTTTGCCAGTTCGAATATCGAGGCGCGCGGGCCCTACGGCTCGATCAGACCAGACCGGGCAGCTATTGCCGGTATTGGCGCATTGCGTGGCCAAGGTCAGGCAATCGGGCGTAACCGCTGCCGGTGATTTCTCGGTCCTTCCCGCAGCCAAGGCGGTCACTGCGGCGGCACCGGACTCGGCGCCGGCCAAGCCCGACAGGCTGTTCGACCAGAAGGGCACCGGCTTCCTGGTGAGTTCGAATGGACACCTCGTCACCAATGCGCACGTGGTGCAGGGCTGCGTCGGCGACATCTTGGGCAATCCGTCCGGCGAGGCGCCCGCCAAACTGCGCCTGGTGTCGAGCGACGAGACCAACGACCTTGCGCTGCTGCAGGTGACCGGCTCGTTCAAGGATGTCGCCAAAATCAGGGACAACGCGATCCAGTCCGGCGACAGCGTGGTGGCGATCGGCTATCCCTTTCATGGACTGCTGACATCCGATTTCACGGTGACGACCGGGATCGTGAGCTCGCTGAGCGGCATCCTGAACGATACGCGCTTTCTGCAGATCAGCGCGGCCGTTCAACCCGGCAACAGCGGCGGGCCGCTATTGGCCTCGAGCGGCGACGTGGTCGGTGTGGTCGCGGCGAAACTGAATGCCATCAAGTTCGTGCGAGCAACGGGCAACATCCCCGAGAACATCAATTTCGCCATCAAGACCGGGGCGCTCCGGGATTTTCTCGATAACAGCGTGGTGCCGTATCAGATTTCCGACGCCAAGGCCGAGCTGAAGACGGCCGACATCGCGCGCAATGCGCGGGCGTTTACGTATCTGATTTCCTGCAAGGCCAAGGCGAAGGAAAAAGAGACCGCAAGGAACTAGGGACAGACGCGGCCCGCCGTTTACGCACTGGTTACTGCCATCTCGCGGTCAAGTGCCTTATGGCGGTCGGCCGCAACGCAGCGCAGCATCCGCTGCGCGCCAACATGACGATCCGCTAGCTCGAAATCTGGGGGCGGGACCCCGCTGAAAGCCACCTGCCTTCAGGCCATTCAATGCTTACCGCGAATTGCTGCCGCGGCCATGCGCGGTCTGGGCATTCCAGCTACTCCAGCTCACGCTGGCGAGGCTTCGCTGGTCGGTCGCAAGCGGCCGCCGGGTCTGCCGCTCATAGGCTGCGATGATGTGCTGCGACTGCCGGATTTTCTGCTCGAGTTCGGCAATCGCCTTCTGCGTCTTGCCGGTCCTGCTCGATTGGGCAGGCTCGCCCACCATGAACCTCGCGGTTTCGATGCTCTTCAAGGTCTCGCGAAGCTTCTTGAGCTGGGCGCGGTGCCACGCAATGGCGCTGTCACTGTCTACCGGCATGCAAACCCTCCTGATTCGTGGCCGAATCTAGCACGCATCGGGCAAGTTGGGCCAAGGGAGGGCGCCGGTGGGTCATCGGGGCCACCGGTTTTGCGAGGCACGGTCCGGCCGTTCCCGATTTCGACCCCTTTTTTGCCATCGAAGCGACCGCGGACGAGCCTTCAAACAACAAACTTGCATGGCGAGCTGTGCTCAGCGCGGTCCCTCTTATCATCCTGGCGGCAGAATGCCGGCCCGGCACAATGGAGCGTGCGATGAGCGAAGTTGAATTCGATCGAATTGTCGATGCCGTGCGGAAGGAAATCGCGCTTGCACCGGCGTTGAATTCGTTGACCGGGTTGCGGGCTTCCGATTGGCGAGCGAAGGCCGCCGGCGACAAGCCGACGTCCCGACGCCGCGCTCCCATGGCCAGGATTCGTCACGTAGGCGAGGGGCGGAAGCGATACAGGTAAAACGGGACGGGTGAGCTAATGGAACGATCAGTGTTCGAAATCGTGAAGGCGCCGCTGGGTTGGTCGGTATTTGCCGACAATGTCAAGATCGGCGGCGTCTACGATTCGCGAGGCGCCGCCCTCGAGGCCGCCGCACTGGCCGCATCCTACTCTATCAGCGACGGCGTCGGCGTTCAGATCAACGTGCCCGGCGCAGAGGAAGAAAAGCCGAGATGGGCTGTCGCGTTTGAAATCGCGGCCGCCATCCTGCCAACCAAGGGCGGGCGCGAGAGAGGCGGCTCACGGTAAAGCCCGTGTGAAGGCAATCGCTCGACTTTGACGGATGGCCTCCACTGCCTGGGAGGACTTTCAAAACTAGCATGAGCTTGTCCGCGCAGTCGCGAGCCATGCGTGGATCGACACTGGCCGCCGTCGGTTTTCCGCCGGCGGCCTCTCGTTTCACACCCCCGCTTTCACTTCACGTCGTCGAACGGCGACACCGCGGGGCTGCCGACGCGCATCCGCTTGATGCGGCGCACCGCCATCGGCGCGCCGTCGGACTGGTACTGCAGTTCGTATTTCTTGCCGTTCCTGTCGACAGCGGTGCAGGTGATGCTGGAAAGTTCGAGCGTCACGAAGTTGCCGACCTGCTTGCAAAGGCCGGCGGTCGATTCGACTGACGGCACCGGCAGGCCGTCGGCCTTCGGCCGGTCCTTGGATTTCAGCAGCATCCGGTCGATCGGCAATTCGTACAGATTGGCCTCCGGCCTTCGCCCATTGTCGCCGGAGAACGTGATGATGTGGCTGCCATCGTCGGGATCGTCGAGCGCCACGGTAAAATTCGCCCGGCCTTCCTCGGTCTGGAAGAACGCAACGGCCCGGCAGGCAAAGTCCCGTCCCGCGACCTTGAGCGTGCTGCACTTGCCGGACATCATCGCGAAGATGACGGTATCGGGCTCTTGCCGCTGAAGTTCGTCCGAGGCGCGGGCCGGCATTGCAATGAAAATGATGGCAAGGGCGAAAGCCCGCCGGCAAAATTTCATGGTCATGCCGGTTTGATAGGACATGGCGCGCTGTGTGACCAGAGTCTCGCAAGGTTCCGGTGTGAGGGCAAGGTAGCCCGGTGTTGCGATGCCGAACACCGTCAGAAATCGAGCGGCGCGTTGTCGACCACTTCCTTCATGACGAAGAAAGTCCGGGTCTGGCGGACGCCCGGCAGCGCGATCAATTGTTCGCCATGGATGCGGTTGAAATCCTCCATGTCGCCGACGCGGATCTTGAGGAAATAGTCGAAATCGCCGGCCACCAGATGGCAATCGAGCACGAATTTCAGTTGCGCGATCGCCCGCTCGAAGGCGGCAAAGCTTTCCGGTGTGGAGCGGTCGAGCACGACGCCCACCATGACGAGCGCCCCCTTGCCGACCTTGCGCGGCGCCACCATCGCCCTGACCTGGGCGACATAGCCCTCGTCGAACAGGCGCTGGGTGCGGCGATGACAGGTCGCGGCGCTGACACCGGCTGTTTCGGCCAGCTCGGCATTGGTCAGCCGGCCGCTATTCTGCAGCAAACGCAATATCTTGAGGTCGATGCGGTCGAGTCTGCCGGCCATGAAAGAATCTTTCAGTGATATGCATAATAGCGGACGAATAGATGGTAAATACCCGATAGGATCGCAATACTTTCGCAAGATGACCGATAATTTCGAGAGCACCTTTCCAGGATCCGATGATAGGGCGTTTCCCGGATATCAGACCATCAACGGGGACGACGATGCTGGAGAAATTCGAACGCTATCCGCTCACTTTCGGGCCCACCCACATCGAAAAGCTGGAGCGGCTGTCGCACCATCTCGGCGGCAAGGTCGAACTCTACGCCAAGCGCGAGGACTGCAATTCGGGGCTCGCCTTCGGCGGCAACAAGCTGCGCAAGCTCGAATACATCATCCCGGATGCGATCGCTTCCAACGCGGACACGCTGGTCTCGATCGGCGGCGTGCAGTCCAACCACACCCGCATGGTCGCGGCGGTTGCGGCCAAGATCGGCATGAAGTGCCGCCTGGTGCAGGAAAGCTGGGTGCCGCATGAGGACGCCGTCTACGACCGCGTCGGCAATATCCTGCTCAGCCGCATCATGGGCGCCGACGTCCAGATGGTCGACGAAGGTTTCGACATCGGCATCCGCCAAAGCTGGGAAGAGGCAATCGCGGATGTGAAGGCCAAGGGCGGCAAGCCCTATGCGATCCCGGCAGGCGCCTCCGTGCACAAATATGGCGGGCTCGGTTATGTCGGCTTTGCGGAAGAGGTCAGGGCGCAGGAGAAGGAGCAGGGCTTCGCGTTCGACTACATCGTGGTCTGCACGGTCACCGGCTCGACCCATGCCGGCATGCTGGTGGGATTTGCCAAGGACGGCCGCGCCCGAAAGGTGATCGGCATCGATGCTTCCTTCACCCCGGCGCAGACCAAGGCGCAGGTGCTCGACATCGCCCGCAACACCGCCGGTCTCGTCGAGCTGGGCCAGGACATCGTCGAGGACGATGTCGTCCTGATTGAAGACTACGCCTATCCGGCCTACGGCGTTCCCTCCGACGAGACCAAGGAAGCGATCCGGCTGTGCGCGCGCCTCGAAGGCATGATCACCGATCCCGTCTACGAGGGAAAATCCATGCAGGGCATGATCGACCTCGTGAACAAGGGCTATTTCCCGGCGGGCTCGAAGGTGCTCTACGCCCATCTCGGTGGCGCACCCGCGATCAACGGATACGCCTACACCTTCCGCAATGGATGAGGGCTACCATAGCGTTTTCGAGCGAAGTGGATGCCGGTTCGCGTGAAGAAAACGCGTCAAAACAAGAATCTAGAGCTTTGATTCTGATTCAATCAGAACCGAAGCTCTAGACGTCGGCCGCCCGCACCAGCGCGAGCAGTTCGTCGCCGTAATGTTCGAGCTTCTTGTCGCCGATGCCCGGGATGCTGCGAAGCTCATTGATTGTCGAAGGCCGCGCGGCGGCGATGCCGTCGATCGTGGAATCATGCAGCACGACATAGGCCGGCACGCTTCGTTGACGCGCGATGTCGGCGCGCCATGCCCAGAGCGCTGCCTGCAGGCCGGCGTCCGCAGGCTTGGTCTCAGCGCGCGGCGCCAGATCGCCGCGCCTTGATTTGGCGCGGCTGGCGCGAATGCGCGTGCCGGACGCCGCCTCGCGGAGCATCACCTCCGTCTCGCCTTTCAGGACGCCGCGTGCACTCTCCGTCAGTTTCAGCGCGCCAAAGGCTTCGCTGTCGGCCCGCAGATGGCCCATGGCAACCAATTGGCGGATCACGGCACGCCATTGCTTCTCGTTAAGCTCATTGCCGATGCCGAATACGGACAGCTTGTCGTGCCCGAATTGCGTGACGCGCTCGGTCATGCGGCCGACCAGCACATCGATCAGGTGCATGGCGCCAAAGCGCTGCCCGGTGCGGTAGGCGCAGGACAACAGCTTTTGCGCAGCGACCTTGCCGTCGCGGAGCTGCGGCGGCGACAGGCAGTTGTCGCAATTACCGCAATTGCCGCCGGTGACGGCCTCGCCGAAATAGCCGAGCAGGCGGCTGCGCCGGCAGCCCGCGGTTTCCGCCAGCGCCACCAGCGCATCGAGCTTGCCGATCGATACGCGCTTGAACGCTTCGGCCCCGGTGGATTCGTCGATCATGCGGCGCTGCTGCACGATGTCGGACAGACCATAGGCCATCCAGGCGCTCGATGGCTTGCCGTCGCGTCCGGCGCGTCCGGTTTCCTGGTAATAGGCCTCGATGCTTTTCGGCAGGTCGAGATGCGCCACGAAGCGCACGTCCGGCTTGTCGATGCCCATGCCGAACGCGATGGTGGCGACGATCACGACGCCGTCCTCGTTGATGAAGCGATCCTGGTTGCGGGCACGAACGCTGCCGTCGAGGCCGGCGTGATAGGGCAGTGCCGGGATGCCGGCGCTGGTCAGGGCTGCCGCGGTGTCTTCGACCTTGGCGCGCGACAGGCAGTAGACGATGCCGGCGTCGCCCGCGTGGCGTTCGCTGATGAAGGCCTTGAGCTGGGCCGGCGCGTTCTGCTTTTCGACGATCTCATAACGAATATTCGGGCGGTCGAAACTCGCGACAAAGCTGGGTGCACCCGCAAGCCCGAGCCGGGCGACGATCTCCTTGCGCGTCATCTCATCGGCGGTCGCGGTCAGTGCGATGCGCGGCACGTCCGGAAAGCGTTCGGCGATCATCGACAGCCCGATATATTCGGGGCGGAAATCGTGCCCCCATTGTGACACGCAATGCGCCTCGTCGATCGCGAACAGCGCGATATTGGCTTCGCCGAGCAAGGCGAGGCAGCGTGGCGTCAACAATCGTTCAGGCGCGACGTAGAGCAGGTCGAGGTCGCCGGCGAGCAGCCGCCGCTCGACTTCCGAGGCTTCGTCAAACGACAGCGTCGAGTTCAACACCGCCGCGTTGACGCCGGCCTCCAGCAGTCCCGCGACCTGGTCGCGCATCAGCGCGATCAGCGGCGACACCACGATGCCGCAGCCTTCGCGCAGCAGGGACGGCAGTTGATAGCACAGCGACTTGCCGCCGCCGGTCGGCATCAGCACCAGGCAGTTGCCGCCGTCCGTCACATGCCGCACGATTTCCTCCTGCGCGCCGCGAAAGCCCGGCAGGCCGAACACGTGATTCAGTACGGAAAGCGGGTCCGGAGCGGTTCCCGAGGAGCTATTGAGGGCTGTGTTCGCTTCCATATCGGCTTCAAAAGGGGGTCAACAGGCGGTGATCGATGCCGTCTCGGGCGAACGAGGCCGGGATGTGCGTGTTAGAACACGGTCGAACAACAAATTCAAATTCATGAGCATGACCAGGTCGTCTCAGCTCATCGTAAGCGGTATCGCTGTCATGCTGATCGCCGGCTTGGCGACGGCTTTTGCGATTGTTTGGCGGCCGGTCATTCCGGCGATCGATCCTCCGGCGCCACACGCGTTCGATGCCGCCCTGATCAAGCGCGGCCGCGATCTCGCGGCGATCGGCAATTGCAACGAATGCCACACCGTGCGCGGGGAAAAACTTTGCCGGTGGCCTGCCGGTGCCGACGCCGTTCGGAACGATCTACTCCTCCAACATCACACCGGATGCCGAGACCGGGATTGGCCAATGGTCGGAAGCAGCATTCCGCCGCGCGATGCGCGACGGGGTCAACCGTAAGGGCGAGCATCTCTATCCGACCTTTCCCTACGATCATTTCACCCATGTTTCCGATGAAGACGACCGGGCGCTTTATGCCTTCCTGATGACGCGACAGCCGGTCCATGCGCTCTCACGCGAAAACCAGATTTCCTTTCCGCTTAATCAGCGGCCAGTCATCGCCGGGTGGAAATTGTTGTTCCTTCGCCGCGATAGCTATCAGCCCGACGCGACCAAAAGCGCCGAATGGAATCGCGGTGCCTATCTGGTCGCCGGCCTTGCCCATTGCGGCGCTTGCCACACGCCGCGCAACGCGCTTGGCGCGGAGCGCGTGAACGCCCAGTTTGCCGGCGGCGACGTCGATAATTGGCTCGCCTATGCCTTGAACGACCGCTCGCATGCGCCGGTGCCATGGGATGCCGACGCCCTGTACATGTACTTGCGCAGCGGCTGGCACCCCGCTCACGGCACGGCGCGTGGGCCGATGGCACAAGTGGTCAGCAATCTGTCGTCGGTGCCGGATAGCGACGTCCGCGCCATCGCGGTCTATATGGCCGACATATCAGGGGTACCGACGCCGGACCGCAAACGAGAAGGCGAGGCAGCGCTCGCGCAAGCCAGATCGCCGTCTCAGGCCTGGCAGACCGACATTGCCGGCGCGACGATCTATGCCGGCGCCTGTGCATCCTGCCACGAGACGAGCCGGCCGCTACCCTATGGCGGCGTCAATCTCGGGCTCAGCACGGCAGTCTCCAGCCCCGATCCACGCAATCTCGCCAATGTCGTGCTGTCGGGTGTCTCGGCCGTCGCAGGCGAACGCAGCCCGATCATGCCGGGCTTCGCCGATAGCATGAACGACGCGCAGATCGCAGCCCTGCTGAACTATCTGCGCGCTCGCTTCAGCAAGCAGCCGGCGTGGATCGGCGTTGAAAAAACCGTCGCGGACGCACGCCGCGCCGTGACGGTCTACCTCCAGACATCGGCCGGGCCGCGTAATGCTCCGGCCGATCCTCAGCAGCGAGAAAAGCCATGATGACATTGACGGTCAACGGTCAGGAGCATCAGGTGGATGCCGATCCGGATACGCCGCTGCTCTATGTGCTGCGCGAAGACATCAAGCTCAATGCCGCCAAATTCGGCTGCGGGCTTGGCCAATGCGGCTCATGTGCCGTGATCGTCGACGGCAAGGCCGTTCTCTCCTGCGTAACGCCGATGGTCTTGCTGGAAGGCAAGCGGGTGACGACGCTCGAAGGCCTCGGCTCAGTGTCCGATCCAGCGCCGATCCAGCGTGCCTTCATCGAAGAGCAGGCGGCGCAATGCGGCTACTGCATTCCCGGCATGATGATGCGAGCGCAGGCGCTTTTGCTGAAGAATTCCAAGCCGACCGATGCAGAAATTCGCGCTGCGCTCGAGCAGCATCTATGCCGTTGCGGTACGCATATGCGCATCCTGCGCGCGGTACGCCGTGCGGCGCGGCTGATGGAGACAGCCGATGCGTCTTCGACACCCAACAGGAGCGAGCAATGAACGCCCCGCTCATTCTCGATCGTCGCCGCGTGCTTGCGGGCGGCGGTGCGCTGATCGTCAGCTTCTCGCTCGCGCGCGCTTTCGCGCAAGACCAGGCTCCGGCAGCGACGCCACCGCCGAAGCCTCCCGGCAGCCTCGCGGCCACGCCATACCTGGATTCCTGGATCCGCATCGATGCCGATGGCAGCATCACGGCCTTCACCGGCAAGGCCGAACTCGGCCAAGGATTTAGGACAGCGTTCCAGCAGATCGCTGCGGAAGAACTCGATCTGCCCTTCGAATCGTTAAAGGTCATCACCGCCGACACGAAACTTACAGCGAACGAGGGCTACACGGCCGGAAGCCGCTCGATGCAGGATAGCGGTACCGCGATCCAGAACGCGGCGGCGCAGGTGCGCGAATTGCTGGTCGCGGAGGCCGCAAATCGCCTTGATCTGCCGGCGGAAAATCTCCGAACCGAAAATGGCACCGTGATTTCGCCGGATGGCCGGCGGCTGTCCTATGGCGAATTGGTCGCCGCCGACAGGTTGCATGTGCAGGCGCAGCCGAAATCAAGGCTCAAGGACCCTGCGATCCTCAAGGTGATGGGCCAGCCGGTGCCACGCGTCGATATCCCCGCAAAAGTCACGGGAGGCGGGGCCTATGTGCAGGACATGCGGCTGCCGGGCATGGTGCATGCCCGTGTCGTGCGGCCGCCGAGCTATGGCGCGCAACTGACGGAGTGCGACAGTTCGGCTGTCGAAAAACTGCCCGGCGTTGTGAAAGTCGTGCGCGATGGCAATTTCCTGGCTGTGGTCGCCGAGAAGGAGTTTCAGGCGATCAAGGCGATGAACGCGCTGTCATCGGCGGCGAAATGGAAAGAGAGCGCGAACCTGCCGAACCAGGACGATCTCCTGAACGTGCTGACGCATTTGCCGTCGCAGGATTCTACCATCTTCCAGCGCAGCGATCCGTCCGTCTCCGGGGGAAGTCCATCGAAGCGATCTATACGCGCCCCTATCAGGCGCACGGATCGATCGGTCCGTCCTGTGCCGTGGCGCAATTGATTGATGGTGCGATGACGGTATGGACGCATACGCAAGGCGTCTATCCCGATCGTCAGGGCATCGCGGAAATGCTGCGCATGCCTCCGGCCAGCGTTCGCCTGATCCATGTCGAAGGCTCCGGCTGCTATGGCCATAATGGCGCCGACGATGCCGCGGCCGACGCCGCGCTGATCGCCCGTGCATTGCCCGGCCGCCCCGTTCGGGTGCAATGGATGCGCGAACAGGAACATGCCTGGGAGCCGTTCGGCCCGGCGATGGTGACGAAACTCAAGGCCTCGCTCGACAGCAATGGCAAGATCGCCGACTGGCATTTCGATGTCTGGAGCAATACGCACTCGATGCGGCCGGGCGGCGCCGGATCGATGCTGGCGGCGCAACACATGGCGCAACCCTTTGCCGTGCCTGCTCCGAGGCCGTTGCCGCTGCCGGAGGGCGGCGGTGACCGCAACGCAATCCCGATTTACACGTTTCCCAACGCGCAGGTGGTGCACCACTTCATCCCGGCGATGCCGCTCCGGATTTCGGCGATGCGCGCGCTCGGCGCCTATCACAACGTGTTTTCGATCGAGAGCTTCATGGATGAACTCGCAGGCCTCGCCGATGTCGACCCCGTCGAATTCCGTTTGAAACATCTTGAGGATCAGCGTGGCCGTGCCGTGATCGAAAAGGCGGCGCTGGGTTTCGGATGGAAGCGCGGCCAGAAAGCGCCACAGGATCGCGGCTTCGGCTTTGGTTTTGCACGCTACAAGAATCTGGCAGCCTATTGCGCTATTGCTTCCGAGGTCGAGGTAAATCGGGAGACCGGCCGTCCACGTCTGGTCCGCGCGGCGGCGGCGGTTGACAGCGGGCAGGTAGTCAATCCGGACGGGTTGATCAACCAGATCGAAGGCGCAATCGTGCAGTCAATGAGCTGGACATTGTACGAAAGCGTTACCTTCGACGATACCAGGATAACCAGCATCGACTGGCAGACCTATCCGATCCTGCGTTTCGACGCCGTGCCTGACAGCATCGAGGTTCACATCATCGACCGGCCGGGGCAACCGTTCCTCGGCAGCGGCGAGACCGGGCAGGGGCCGGCGGCGGCATCGATTGCAAACGCCATTGCCAATGCCACGGGAAAGCGGCTGCGGAATTTGCCGCTGACGCGCAAGCGCATCAAGGAGGCGATCGACGCGTGAGGGCGCCTATTGATAGCTCGCCACGATATCCGACACCGCGCGTTCGAGTTGCTTTGCGGTGGCGCATTGGCGCACCACGGTGCAGAAGGTCGAATAGCGCGGCATTTCGGAATCGCCCCAGCCCCAGGCCATGCGGCCCTCCGGATTGAGCCACACCAGCCGCTTCGACCGCTCGGCGATGCGGCGAAGAATGTCGGCGCGGGGATCGAGGTTGTTGCTGCGGGCGTCGCCGAGCACGATCACGGTGGTTTGCGGCGTGATCGCGCTCATCCAGCCGTGTTCGAAATCGGAAAAGGAGTTTCCGTAGTCGGACGAGCCGAAGCCAACCTTGGACATGATCTCGGCCATCGCCTCTTCGGGCGATTTGGATTCCAGGATGTCGCTGACCTCGATCAGGTGCCCCGAGAACGCGAACGAGCGAACGTCGTCGACGGCCTCGTGCAGGCTGTGGATCAGCAGCAGGAAGAAATCGGACACCCGCGCCACCGAACCCGAGACGTCGCAGAGTGCGACGATCTTCGGCTTGTCGCGGTGCCGGCGCTTCCAGGCGGTGAGGAACGGCACGCCGCCCCAGGCGGCGTTGCGGCGGATGGTACGACGAACGTCGAGATGGCCGCGGCGCTGTCGCTTGCGCGGCTTGGAGTAGCGCTCGCGCAGCCGGCGCGCGATCTGGCGGATCAGGCGCCGCATCTGCTCGACCTGCCGCGGTTCGATCCGCGATAGCGGCGCGTTGCGCAGGATTTCATTGCGCAGGTTTTCCGCTTCCTCGCGCCCGTACAGCATCAGCGCCTGCGAGACCGTTTCGCGAACCGTGCCGCGCAGCCCCTCCAGCGCGTCGGTCAGCCGCTCCGCCAGCGCTGGGTTTGTCGCCGTCAGATCGTCCAGGTCGTCGCGGAGGCGCTGAATGCCCATCTGGTCGAGGATGCGGCCGGAGAAGATGCCGCGCTGCGTGAAGTAGCGGATGTCGGACAGCGAGGCCGCGCTCGCCGCGTTGGCTATTGCCGCCGAAATCTGGTTGCGGTCCTGCGCGAGCAGCATCTGGGCGAGCTGGCCGAGCCCGTCGGCCTGTTCGTCGCCGTCGCCGGCGTCGCCGGGTGAATCGGATGCCGTGTTGGACCCGGACGGATCCTGCTCGTCGGCCTTGCCGTCCTCGGGCGGCGACTGCGGTTCGGGCTGATCGAAGAACAGATCGAAGCAATCGCCGAGCGCCTTCTTCTCATCCTGCGTCTTGGCGAGCGTCAGCAGAAAGGTGTCGCGCAGGATGGTGCGGTCGGCAAAGCCCACCTTGGAGACGGCCCGCATCGCATCGATGCTTTCGGCCGGCGAGAGCCTGACGCCTGCACCTCGCGCCGCACGAAAGAAGCGATGCAGGTTCTCTCTCATCCCTTGTCTATCCGAACACGTTCTGACGCGAGGCCTTGGCGATGAAGGTGGAGACCTGAGGCATGGTGGCCTCGATATCCGCCTCGTACTTCAGGAGAACGTTCAGCGTATCCTTGACCACCTCGTGACCAAGCTCGGGCGCCTGCAGCAGCACCAGCACGCGCGCCCAGTCGATGGTTTCGCTCACCGACGGCAGCTTCTTCAGATCGAGCGTGCGGACCTCGTGGATGAAGCCCACCATCTGCTTGCGCAGCGTTTGCGAAATGCCCGGCACCCGGCTTTCGACGATCCGCTCTTCCAGCTTCTGCTCGGGGAAGCCGATATGAAGATGCAGGCAGCGCCGCTTCAGCGCATCGCCAAGATCGCGCTCGCTGTTCGAGGTCAGGATCACCGTCGGCGGTGCGAGCGCGACAACCGTGCCGAGTTCCGGAATTGTCACTTGGAAGTCAGAGAGGATTTCCAGCAATAGCGACTCGAACTCGGCATCCGATTTGTCGATTTCGTCGATCAGCAACACGCAGCCGGCGGGCTGCTCCAGCGCCTGCAGCAGTGGCCGCGGCTCGACGAATTCCTTGGAGAAGAACACATCGCCGAAATCGTGAAGCTGATTGAGCGCTGCTTCCAGAGTCGGAGCGCCGCCGAGAACTTCGCCGAGCTTGTCCTTCAGGATCTGCGTGTACAGAAGCTGCTTCGCGTATTTCCATTCGTAGAGCGCCTTGGCCTCATCCAGCCCCTCGTAGCATTGCAGGCGGATCATCTTCATGCCGCGCCATGCGGCGATCGCCTTCGCAAGCTCGGTCTTGCCGACGCCGGCAGGGCCTTCGACCAGGATAGGTTTTTCGATCTGCTGCGCCAGATAGACCGCGGTCGCGATCTGGCGGCTTGCAATATAGCCTTGCGCCGCAAGGCCGCTTTCCACTGCCTCGATCGAGGCCGACGGCCGGTTTTCAGCCACGGGGTTTCAACTCCGAATTCGATGGATTTCGGAATGTTCTGCCTGCGTTCCCGGCAAAGAACAAGCGCCGTTTATTCATGGGCGGCGGCAAATTTCGGCATTTTCCGCCTAGCGCAATGCCAGTCCCGTCGCCGCCTCCAGTTCCTTGATCGCTTGCGCGGCGTTGACCACCTTGATCGTGGTCATGCCCATCTCGCGCGCCGGCTTCAGGTTGACGCCGAGGTCGTCGAGATAGACGCAGTTTTTAGGATCGACCTGCAGCGTCTCGACCATCATGCGGTAGATGCGCGGGTCGGGTTTGCGCAGGCCGATCTTCGCGGACTCGATGACATGGTCGAACAGCGCCATCACCTCGGCGACATAGAGCGTGCGGCCGCTATGGCTGCCGATCGCGTTGGCGGGCAGGTTATTGGTGATGCAGCCGGTCTTGAACCGCGCCTTGACGCGCTTGAGCGCCTCGACCATCTCGGGCCGCAGATCGCCCGACAGCAGCGGCAACACGTCCTTGCCGCGAACCGCCGCGCCCAGCGCCAGCGATTCGGCTGCGAACAATTCGTCGAAGGCTTCGATGTCGACCTCGGCGCGTTCGAACTTGGCCCAGGCGTTTTCCAGATGGTTGGCGGCATTGGTGCGCCGGATGATGTCGACGGGTAGCCCGCGCTCGGTCTCATACCGCGTAAACGCCTCGAACGGCGAGGTGGTCAGCACGCCGCCGAAATCCCAGATCACTGCCTCGATCATCATGCTCTGCCTGAAACGAATGTGTTGGCCAGCGGCTAACACGAATTGCGTGCTGGAACCAGTGCGATCGGGCGCTTGGCGACATGCGCAGCGCGGGTTATTGCTGCGCCGATGAACACCCTGCCTCGCTCGATTGCCAGCCTTATTGTCAGCCTTGCCCTGCTGCTATCCGTTCCCGCGCACGCCATCGTCGGCGGCGGCGCGCCGTCGACGGAAGGTGTGGCCCGCTCGGTCGTTACGATCGTCGGCTCGCGCGGCAATTTTTGCACCGGCGCGTTGATCGCACCGAAGCTGGTGCTGACCGCGGCGCATTGCGTGCCATCAGGCGCGGACTACAAGATCGTCGAATATAGTGCGGACCGGACGCCGTCGCTGCAGGACGTCAAGGCGGTCGCTATTCATCCCGGCTTCAATATGCAGGCCATGCAGGCGCATCGTGCGACGGCGGATGTCGCGTTGCTGGAATTGGCCGCGCCGCCCAAGGGAAAGACGCTGGCCGCGCTCGGATCGCCTGATATCCCGATTACTGTCGGCAGCCGTTTCTCCATCGCAGGCATCGGCGTGACCGTGCGCGGCGACGGCAAGAGCGGCGGCACCATCCGCGTCGCCGGCCTGGTCGCGACCGGCAAGCCGGGGACGCTGCAGATCAGGCTTGTCGATCCCGTGGGGCAGGGCACGCGCGAGGGGCTCGGCGCCTGCACCGGCGATTCCGGCGCGCCTGTGTTTGAGGACAAGCAAAGCGGCCCCATGATCGTCGGTGTGGTGAGCTGGTCGACCGGGCCGAACGGAAGCGCTGGTTGCGGCGGCATGACCGGTGTTACGCCGCTGACGCTCTACCGGGATTGGATTTTGCAGATGGCAAGGCAGTGGGGTGCGGGGTTGTAATTACTTCCGTCGTCCCTGCGAACGAGCCTGTGAGGGAATAGGATTGAGCGGCGGGTTGGGCTGTGATTCACTTGCATCGAACGAGGTTATTCGATGGCAAGTGACGCACGGTTTATTCAGGCTGATCGGACGCAAGCGCAGTGGGACTTTGTGGATTTGGAAGCTCTGGTTCCGAGCGACCATCGCGCCCGCATCGTGATGAGTTTTGTGGAGAGCTTGGACCTTTCGCGGCTTTACGAGGCGATCAAGGCCCGTGAAGGGGAACCTGGACGGCCGCCGCCCGATCCGGCGGTTCTGTTGGGGCTTTGGCTCTATGCGACGATCGAAGGCGTAGGTTCGGCTCGGCAACTTGAACGGCTTGCACGGCACGATCCGGCGTACCGCTGGATCGCCGGTGGGGTACCGCTCAACTATCACGGGCTTGCGGACTTCCGGGTTGCGCATGTGGAGGTTCTCGATCGGCTTCTGACGGAGAGCGTGACGGCGTTGATTGCCGAAAGGGTGGTGTCGCTTGCCGAGATTGCGGTGGACGGCACCAAGGTTCGAGCGAATGCCAGCCGTGAATCGTTCAAGAGCGGCAGCAAGCTTGATCGTATTGAGGCTGCCGTGGAACAACGGCTTGCGGCGCTCAAGGCGGAAACCGAAAGCGATCCGGAGGCGTCTTCGCGCCGCAAGCGGGCGGCGCAGGAGCGAGGGGCTCGGGAAGTGAAGGAACGCGCCGAACGCGCGCGGGCCGCGCTTGAGCGGATGCGGGCGGAGAAGGCGAAACGAGAAAAGACCCATGCCAAGGACGAGGCGAAGAAGTCTGGGCCGAAAGTCTCGCTGAGTGATCCGCAGGCGCGCTCGATGCGCTTTCCGGACGGGGCGATTCGTCCGGCCTATAATGCACAGATCGCGGTGGCGCCCCGGCCAGGCATCATTGTCGCAGTAGAGATGACGGATCGGCGCAACGATGCCGGCTTGGCGATGCCGATGGTGGATCAGTTGGTGAAGCGCTACGGCAAAGCACCACAGACGCTCCTCATCGACACCCGTTACGCGACTGCCGAGGACATCGCCGCCCTGTCGGAGCACGCGGCCGGACCGGTGAAGGTCTATACGCCGCCACCTTCAGACCGTCAGGACGTCAAACCCGAGACGCTTGTCAGGCGGGCCAGAGCGCGGGCCCGCGAGCCTGACAGTGTCAAAGAGTGGCGCAGCCGGATGGCGACGCAGGCGGGCACCGACGTGTACGAACGGCGCAAGCTCATCGAGCGGATCAACGCCAACCTCAAAAACCACGGCTTCGGCTTCATTCCGGTGCGTGGCCTGATCAAGGCCGCGGCAGTGGCGCTCTGGCATGCGCTCGCCAATAACCTAATGGCAGCGCACCGGCTGCGAAGCAGACCCACGTGACCAGAGTTCGACGGAGAGAGCCAGTGAGGTAACCGCATCAACCGACCGGCCCGCCAAACGCCGCTCCGACATCGCTAGCGGCAACCATCCCCTACTAAGCTCAATTCCCTCACAGGCTCGAACGCAGGGACCCATACGCCGCGGCCTGGCGGCAAGACGATGGAGTTAGTTGTCTTCGTAGCGATTGGCATCCGTGGTTATGGGTCCCTGCGCCCGTGCGCAATTGCGCACTAGGCAGGGACGACAATGACGACTGAGCTGGTCGCCTAATGCTTCGCCGCCTTGTTCGCGGCGGCGTTGTTGAGCACGATCAGGCCGTCGACGGCGACGCCGACCTTGCTGTTGATCAAAAATGGATTCACATCGATCGATGCGATGCGGTTGCCGGCGTCGGCCATCAAATTGGAGAGGCCGACCAGCGCCTTGACCGCGGAAGCCTCGTGCAGCGCCGGCTTGCCGCGATAGCCCTTCATTTTCACGCCGGCCTTGGTCTTGGCGATCAGCTGCTTCGCCTCGGCTTCATCCAGCGGTGCGCCGGCGAGCGCGACGTCCTTCATCAGTTCGATATCGACGCCGCCGGTGCCGAACAGCACTACCGGCCCCATCTCGGCGTCGAGCGAGGCGCCGACCACGAGTTCAAGGTCGGCCTTGACCTGCTGCGCGATCAGAATGCCTTCGAGCTTCGGCTTGCCCTTCAGCTTCTTCACCCGCGCGGTGATATCGTTGAACGCCTTTTTCACCTCGGCCGCGCTGGTGAGATTCAGCACCACGCCGCCGATATCAGACTTATGCAGGATGTCCGCGCTGACGACCTTGGCGACCACGGGAAAACCAATCTGCTTGGCGATTTTCACCGCTTCCGCCGCAGTCTGCGCGATCTCTTCCTTTGAAACCGGGATGCCATAGGCCTTGAGAAGCTTTTTCGAAGCGACTTCGTCCAGCGCAGCGGCGCCGTTGGCGGCCTTGAGCGTCTTCTCAAGCACCGCGCGCGCGGATGCCTTCGAGCTCGACACGATGTCGGGCACTTCCTTGCGCAGGGAGGAATATTCAATCAGCGACTTGATCGCGCCGACCGCGCGGTCGAGGCCCTGCATGACCGCGATGTTCGGCAGCGACTTGCGCAAGGCCTTGGTGAATTCGGTGAACCCGATGGACATGGCGCTGATGTAGACCACGGGCTTGCTGGCGGCGCCGGCCATCTCGTTGACGATCCGTAAGTTGCGTTCGCGCAATTCGTGCGGCGCCTTCGGCAGTTCGGCGTCGATGATGACGATGTCGGTGTCGGGGTCGTCGATCATGATCTTGATCGAGTTCATGTAGACCGAGGGGTCCACGACCGCGGCAAAACCGGCATCGAGGGGATTGCCGACGATGCTGCCGGGACCGAGCATCTTTGCCAGTTGCTCGGTCGCATTCGGGCTCAGCGGCGCGAAGTTCATGCCGGCCGAATAGAACGCGTCGATCAGCAGGCCGCGCTTGCCGCCGGACAGCGACACCGCGGCGAGACGGTTGCCCTTCGGCGGATCGGCATGGACGAAACATTCGGTGGTTTCGATCAATTCGTCGAGCCCGCGGACGCGGATCACGCCCTCGCGCGTCGAGATCGCGTCAAATGTTTCGATCGAGCCGGCAAGCGCACCGGTATGCGCCATCGCGGCGGCGCGGCCGCCCTCGGAAGCGCCGAGTTTCAGCGCAATCACGGGTTTGCCGGCTGCACGCGCGGCCTTGCAGGCTTCGCGAAACACCTTCGTGTTCCGGACGCCTTCGAGATAGACCACGATGACGCGGATCGACGGATCGGCCGCGAAATAAGCCATCAGGTCGGGCGTCTCCAGGCCGGTCTCGTTGCCGGTCGTGACCATGTAGCCGACGCCGACACCGCGATCTTCCAGCGTCTGGCGGATCGCCATCACGATCGCGCCGGATTGCCCGGCAATCGCGACCGGGCCTGCTTCCATGGTGACGATGCGGTCGTCGATATTGGTGAACAGCTTTTCGCCCGCGCTGAGGTTACCGAGGCAGTTCGGGCCGGTGACGGCAAGGCCGGTCTCGCGCACCGCCTCCTTCAGTTCGAGCGCCAGCCGCTGGCTTTCCTCGTCCTGCAACTCGCTGAAGCCCGAGGTGACGATGGTGGCGGAGCGTGCGCCGGCCGCTGCGGCGTCACGGATCACCTGCACCGCGAAACGCGCCGGCACCAGCACCAGCACGTGATCGGGCTTTTCGGGGAGGCTAGCGAAATCCTTGTAGCAGGGCACGCCCCAGATCGTCTCGCGCTTGGCGTTGACCGGAAACAGGCCGCCTTCGTACTTGTACTTGATCAGATTGTTCCAGATACGCTCGGCATAGTTGCCGGGCTTGTCGGTGGCGCCGACCAGTACGATGTTGCGCGGGTGCAGCATCGCATGGATGCTCTTGACGATGTCGCTGGCGTCAGGCGAGGGCGACCATTTTTCGGCTTGATGCGATGCAGTGCTTGCCTGAGCGTCCATGGATATCCCTTAACTCTGTTGTTTTCTTTGGTCGTGGCGATCGGGGACGAACGCCGCGCCATGTTTTTCTTATGATTGAGACCTTTCTATTGAGACTCGGCGAGTGTGGCAACACGCGCGGCGCGCGCAGCGCCATTCGCGCCGCGCACGATATCCCGGCTCGCGGAGAATTCAGCGTGAACCCGGCGCGTCCCCGATCATCGTGGCGTGCACAAGATAGCGCTCGGGCCCCGGCGTCAGCGCGTCGAATGGCCAGCAGGTCGACAACACCAGTTGATGTCCATCGGCGAGCGGATCGATGCCGGAACTATCGAAGCGCACGATCGAAGTTGCGTCGACCCGGTAGCGGAAATGTTTGCCGTCGCTTCGCATCACGTTGATCTCGTCACCGACGACGACGTTCTTCAGGAAGGCGAAATGCGTGTCGCGGTGCGCCGAATAGACGGCGACGCCGCGTGGCATCGGGCGTCCGTTCGACATGGCCCGGGCCGAAGGCGAGCGCATGGCCGCTGCTTCCCGAAAGCGCGATGGCGCGGGCATGGAGCCGCTTCACTTCGATGCGGGCGACCGGCCATGTATCTGCCCACGACCACGGCTTTGTCTCGCGTCCGGTGGCGATGGTTTTCTCGAAGGCCCGTTCCAGCAGGACTTGCGCCAGCAGCGCCTTGGCGTGGATGTAAGTTCCCTGGCCGAACAGGATCAGGCCGATGACGGCGAGAAGCAGCGGGAGCACAAAGCGGGGCATTCTTTTGGCTCTCCCGTCATTGCGCTCGCAATGACGGTTCTGGAAAAAGGCGGCGCGCGCGGCCCTGGGGGACGGGTGGAAGCCGCGCGCGCTCTGGAAAGAGGAGGTTGGGGAGGCCTCCTCCTTTCAGCCGATGTCAACGCAGTGACATCTGACGTCGATTGAATACGAATAAGATGAGGCTGAGCGTGAGCAGGATCACACCCGCAATCATCTTCAGTTCGGCGTCAGTCGCCGTCCGCGGCAGCGTGATCGTGTTGGGCGCCTGGGTGACGACAGGCTGTACCCGTTTCAGCGCCGCGATCTGAACCCGCGCCTCGGTCTCCGCGCGCCGTTCCGTCGGCGTCACTGGGGCGCGTGGGCGCTCGCCGAACACCTTTTCAAAGTCCCAACCGGCCGGCAGGTTGATCGGCAGTTCCGAGACCTTGAGCGGCTCGCCTTCCGGACGGCTCGGAGTCTTGTCGACCGCGACCAGGCTGGTCAGCCGCGTGACGAGCTGATGCTCGAGCGCCAGCGCCAGAATGGTCTTGTCGGCTTCTTCCGGGCTGGCCTGCCGCGTAGTGCGCGCAACTTCGGCATCCGCGATCTTGCGCCGCGCCCAGAGCTTGGACAGGCCCTTGCCTTCGGCCGCATTCGCCAGCGGAAGGGTGACGACCCAGGGACGGTCGCCGATGCGGCCCTTGATCTCGACCGAGCCAGTGAGCTTGTCGAGCTTGGCCGCCAGAACCAGCGGCTCATCGCGATAGACGTCGGGGATCGCGACCGGCGTAATGTCGGCGCTGGCGTCGGAGAATCTTGCGGTGAGATTGGTCACCGCTGGATTTTCCAGTTTGGCGAACAGGCCGCGCATGCGTTCCTCGACCTGTTCCACTGAGCCGATATGGGTGAAGGTGCCGCGGCCGAGTTCGGCGGCGCGCGTCATCAGGTAGGTATTCGGGGCCGAGCCGATGCCAACCATGAAGATGCGCGAGCGGCCGCGCAGCGCGCTGACGGTTTCGAACAATTGCTGCTCGTTGCCGATCGCGCCGTCGGTCAGGAAGATGACCTGCCGGACGTAGTTGGCATCATTGATGGTGTCGGACAACGCCGCGCGCATCGCCGGCACCATTTCGGTGCCGCCATTGGCCTGCAGCGCGCCGACAAAGGAGGTGGCCCGGCCGATATGCTCCCTGTCGGCCGGCACGGCCGCCGGGAACAGCACGTCCATGGTGTGATCGAACCGGATCACGTTGAAACGGTCGTTCGGCTGCAGGCGGCCGAGGGCGTAAGTGAGGCTTGCCTTGGCCTGGATGATCGAGACGCCACCCATCGAGCCGGAATTGTCGATCACGAAGATCACCTCGCGCGGCAGCGGCTTCTGCTGAGTCTGCTCGACCGAAGGCGGCGTAACGAAGGCGAGCAGGTAATCGCTGTCGCCGACACGTTCGCGGAACAATCCTACCGACGGCGCCTTCTCGGCCACAGGCTTCCAGGTCAGCTCGAAATCGCGGTCGGCCGGCACAGGGCCTTCGGCAAGGCGCAGAATGCTGGTGTTGGCGTCTGGTTTTTCGGTCTTGATCGCATGATGGTGGCTCTTGATCTCGCCGAGCGGAAAGCCGGCCTGCAGCCGCACGGTGATGCGGGTCGGATTGACCGGCGCGTTCGTCGCGGGATCGAGCACTTCGGGCGAGATGCGGTCGCGATCCGGCACGGGATCGGATTTGACCGAACCCCACCCGCCGCCATCGGGCCGGAAGTCGACGCTCTGCACCACGGGCGCGGGATTGTGGCGCGGGGCGACCACCATCGGCACCCGCAGCGAGAACTCGGCGCCGGATTGTGCGACAGGCTCCTGATATTCGATCTGCACCAGCACGGTTTCGCCGGGGCCGATATTGGCGACCGAATTGGTGAAGATGTTCGGCCGTTCCTGTTCGGTCAGCGCCGCCTTCTGCCCGTTCTGCTTCGCCTGTTCGTAGATGATCTTGGCCTGCTGCCGCTCCTTGATATCGCCGACCACGACGCGATCGCCGATCACCATCTTCAGCGTATCGACTGCGCCGCCGGACGGCAGCGGATAGACATAGACGGCCTCGACCCAGTCCTGCGTCGGGTTGCGGAAAATCTGGGTGACGCGGGCGCGCACCGTCGGACCCGATACCGTGAGATCGACATCGATGCCGAGCCGCGACGCATCGGCGTAGCCGTCGTCCGTTTTGAGGAGCAACGATCCGGAGCGCGCGTCACCGGGCTTGACGAAGGCAGCTTGCAGGCGTTCCGCGGACCAGGCCGGCTCAAAACTCAAAAATAAGGCCGCAAACCCGACCAGGCTTACGGCAACGCCCTGCATCACAAAGAACAGCACCAGCCTGATCAGGCGGGGCTGTCCGCTGCGTTTGTCGGTCTCGATTTCGTCGCATGTCGTCATGTTGCTCACTCCGAACGGCGCTTTCGCCGTGGTGTGAGGTGTGGAAATCAGTGATTTGGCGCGAGCGGAATGATCGGCCTTGTTCGGTCGCCCGCCACCGCGCTCCGCCGCGGGCGGGGCGGTTTTGTGCGGGTTTGTGATGGATTGTGCGTCTGGTACACTGGCGCAGATCAAGCAGGGGTGACGATGCCGACGCCGGACAAGCAGCTTTCCGCCGAGCAAAGCCGGCAGATCGCGGACACCATTCGTGAGGAAATCGCCCGTCGCCGCATCTCCCGGCAATCGCTGGCGGAGCTTGCAAAACTCAGCCTCTCGACCCTGGAGAAGGTGCTGGGCGGCCGCCGTCCGTTCACGCTCGCCACCACCGTGCGGCTTGAGCAGGCGCTCGGCGTCTCCCTGCGCAAGACGCCGGAGGCGCCGGCGCCCGCCTCCCCGTGGTCAATGGCGAGGTGGCGCCCGATGGTCTCGGCGCCTATTCGCGCCGCGCGGTGGCCTGGATCGAAGGCACCTATGTCACGGTGCGTCCCTCGTTTGGCGACAAGGACGCGATCTTCGCCTACCGCACCGAGATATCATGGGACAATGCGGCGTCTTCCCTCGTATTTCACGAGAGCGAGCGGCAGGACGCGGCCTTCACCCAGTTCGGCGAGGTGGCGGTGCCGAACCAGTCCGGCCACATCTATCTCGTCACCAACCGGCACGGCCAGCATCGCCTGATCACCGTGGCGCGTCTGGCGATTTCGGGCGAGATGTACGGCATCATCACGACGCTGCTCGCAGGCCGCGGCTCGCTGTTGACGCCGATCGCTGCGCCAATCGCCTATCTGCCGATCAAGATGGTTGCCAGCCCGACCTTTGGCAGGGTTTCGTCCGGCGACCCCAATTATGCGGTTTACCGCCAGCATTTGCGCCGGACGACCGATGAGCCGTTTGCGTTGTTCCTTCCAGGATAAGGCCTGCCCGGCCTTGCATTCCCGGTGAAATAGACTATATGGGCCATATTCGAATAACCGCTCTGCCTTGTTGACCGAACCGAAAACCGGCTCCTTTCCCCAAGACATCGTTAAATCGGATCAAGCCTGCGCGGAGGTCGTGCAGGCAAAAGCGCTTTCGCGCATCTTGGAGATAGTTACATGGCTACCGGAACAGTTAAGTGGTTCAACGCGACCAAGGGTTTTGGCTTCATTCAGCCCGATGATGGTGGAACGGACGTTTTCGTCCACATTTCGGCCGTCGAACGCGCAGGTCTGAGCTCGCTCAATGAAGGTCAGAAGATCTCGTTCGAAGCGAAGAAGGACCCGATGCGCGGCAAGACCAGCGCCGAGAACCTTCGCGTCGATTAAAGGTTGCCGATTTTAGGATTTCCACGGATGTACTGGGATCCTCTGATTGGCCTCTGATACAAGAGCCCGCCGGTGATGAACCGGCGGGCTTTTCGCTTGTCGCATTCCGGCGCGCGATCATGAAGCAATGGCCGCTTTGTCGGTCGGCTTCGGCGCGCTGAAATTCTGTCGCAATGTCGGCTTGTGGATTTTCCCCGTGGCGTTGCGCGGCAGGGCGTCGACGAACTCGATCAGGCGCGGACATTTGAACCGCGCCAGATTGGCCTGGCAGTGCGCGTGGATCTCCTCTGGCCGGAGCGTATGGCCGGGCTTGACCGCCACGATCGCCATGCCGACTTCACCCCATTGCTCGTTCGGGATACCGATCACGGCAGCTTCGGCTATTGCCGTGAGCTGGTGCAGCACGCTTTCGACTTCGGCCGGATAGACATTCTCGCCGCCGGAGATGTACATGTCCTTCCAGCGGTCGACGATGTAGTAGAATCCTTCCTCGTCGACGCGTGTGGCATCGCCGGTGTGCAGCCAGCCATCGGTGAAGGACGACTGGTTGGCGTCCGGCCTGTTCCAGTAGCCCGGCGTGACGTTCGGTCCCCTGACCCAGAGTTCGCCGAGCTCGCCGACATCGGCATCCGTTCCGTCCGGGCGAACGATCCGCACTTCCGTATGCAGCACCGGCTTGCCGGAAGAACCTGCCTTGCGCGCGGCATCCTCGCGGTCGAGTGCCAGCACGGCCGGCGACGTCTCGGTCATGCCATAGCCTTGCTGCAGGGCGACGCCGCGTTCCTCCCACACTTTCAGGAGCGGTACCGGCATCGGCGCGCCGCCGACGCCGCCGATCACGAGGCGGCTGAAATCGGACGTCGCGAACGAAGGATGCTGCGCCATGAACTGGTAGATCGCGGGCACGCCGAAGAATTGGGTGATGCCGTAGGATGGGTCGCTGATCAGTTGCAGCGCCAGGCCGGGATCGAATGTGCGCATGATCAAAACGGTGCCGCCGGCGTGCAGCACCGGGTTGGTGTAGCAATTGAGCCCGCCGGTATGGAACAGCGGCAGCACGGTGAGCAGCACGCTCGACGGCGAGACATAGGCGGGGCCGCCGAGATTGACGCAGTTCCAGAACGTCATGCCGTGGGTGATGATCGCGCCCTTCGGCAGGCCGGTGGTGCCCGACGTGTACATGATGGTCGAGATGTCGTCGTGCGTGACCTGTTCGAACCGGTCGAGCGGCCTGGATGTGTCGATCGCCGCTTCGTAGGAGCCATCAGGTCCGAGCAGCAGCGCGGATGAAACGTTGCAGAGATTTGCGACCGTCAGCGCGACTTCGGCGAGATCAGTGTCGTGGATCATCACCTTCGGCGAGGAATCGCCGACGATGAACTGCAATTCGGGAACCGTAAGCCGCGTGTTCAGCGGCAGGAACACCGCGCCGATCCGGCCGCAGGCGAACTGCACCTCAAGCGTATCTGATGTGTTCAAGGCCAGTACCGCGACGCGGTCGCCGCGCGTGACACCGAGCTTGTCGCGCAGGTGGGTGGCGAGCCGCGAGATGCGCGCGTCGAACTGCGCGTAGGAAAGCCGCCGATCGCTGGCGAGGTCGATGGCCGCGATCTTGTCCGGCGTGCGGCGGCCGAAATGCGCGATCCAGTCGTAATGGCGAACCGACGACATGCTTCCTCCAACGCAGGGCGGTCTTGCGCCGCCGGTTTTGCTTGATGGCATTCTTTCTGGCAGATGAGCGGTCATATGGGGGCGCTGTCTTGCGTGGAGTAGCTGGGGGATGACACGACTTCACGATCTCGCGGCCTGATTTGCCCGAGGCTTGCTATCGAATTTCCTCAACCCTCCAAACAGAGGGCGCAGGGAATGCCGGGTGCACGCTGCACCCGCGGTCTCGTGTGCAATAGGCACAAAAATGCGCACACGAGCATACAGGGCAGCGGAGGCATCCGACATTCCCTGCGCAATGGCTTTACGGCTTATCGTGCGCTCACGCGACCCGAGGCATCACGTCAGGCCGATAAATTCCGCATCCGGACTCTTGCACCGCAACAAGACGCGCGCCAGCCGATCACTTTATCGGTGCGCGCGAGCACCATCGGGCGTGTCGGACCTTGCTATTCGATTCGAATTGCGCGGCGCTTCATTCGGCTAACTTTGTGAACGACATCACACATCCGACCGGCGATCGAATGTAATTTAGGCAAATGGGCTGAATTCGATCGACAAGCACAAGAGGCGCCAACGGCACCCTGAGATTGACGGTCCATCCATGATGGAGAGGGCATGGTCGATGCATCAGTAGCACAGCGGCTCGTCGACGAGATGATTTCCAATCTGCCCAGGCATGACCCTGGGCAAAGGCCGGTTCACACGATCGGCGTAGGCGTGGACGCCTATTTCACGGCGTCGGATGTGGCGCACAAGTATTGCATCGCGGAGCACTTCAAGGGACAGCGCATCTGCGCGAAGGTGAGATTCTCCAACGCGTCCGGGGGCCGGAGCAGCATGATGGATGGACCGACGTCCGGGGAATGGCGACACGCTTCCTCCTGCCGAGCGGAGCGGCAACCGACCTGATCGCCACGACACTCCGCGAATTCTTCGCCCGTAATGTCGATGACTTTTTCGAGTTCACCAAGCTCGACAAGCATGAGCCATATCAAAGGGAATCCCCGTGGCGAAAGATTCGCGACATGCTGCAGCTCAAGGTTCCTCGTCGCGACCCGTATCCGGGAGAAAAAACGAACGCCAGTGCGGGAATATTGAGTTACGCCAATCGGCACCGGTTCGCCCAGCTGGGGGTGTTCGAGTTCAAGATGATCGGCGCCCCGGTGAGTTATGCCCGCGCGGCCTATCACGCCATCCACACCTTCATTGTGGAAGGTGAAGGTGGAGTTCGCCGCCCCGTTCGTTTTTCCTGGCAACCGGCCGCAGGCGTCCGCAACACCAATTCCGATGCTCTGCCGGACGATAACTATCTGCGCCAGGAACTTGACGACCGGCTGCGGCGGTGGCCGGCCCGGTTCATGCTGATGATGACAATCGGCGAAGCGGGCGATGCGATCGATGATCCCACGCGGCCCTGGCCTGCCAGGCGAGTCCGGGTCGTCATGGGCACCCTTACGCTCACCGGTGTCCCCAAGGATCAGGCCGCGGCCGGCGAACACATCAGTTTCAATCCGTGGCGACTCGTGCCTGGTATCGAACCATCCGGGGATCCGATCCTCCATGCCCGTCGGGACGCCTACGAAGTCTCGCGTGAAATGCGCGGCGGCATTGCGTGCCCGTTCTTCAACCGGAGTTGAGCTGATGCCAAATGGCGGAGGTCGGTTCGATAGATTTGTAAACGAGCTGCACGATAAGCCCTGGTTCAAGTACTTGGGGGCATGGATATTGGTGCCCATTTGGGCATGGCTGACGCCGGTGAAGCGTCTGCCCGGCGGTCCTGGCCCATCCGCCCGGCCTGGCGATAATCTGCAGAGCATGATGAACCTGATCATGCCGTTGAAGAAGGAGAACAGGTCGCCGCTCGGCCGCGCGAAAGCAGCCCTGGCGATCGCGAAAAACAGGGATCAGATATTTGCCGGATTGGACAATGTCGGCACGGTGCACTTTGCACGCTTCGTAATCGTCAACGACAATATTTGCATGTTCTCCGTCTATGACGGGGATTTCACCAACTACATTCGCGACTTTATCGCCACGATCGGCTGCGTGTTCAACGCCGTGGTCGAGCTCGTCGAAGGAGGAGATGCCGTGATCCCTTGCGAGAAGAATGTCGAGGCGTTCATCCAATGGATACACGAGCACGACCTGTACCAGGTGCCGGACACCGCCACCGATTTTCTGAGAGACCAGGAAGCCTTGAATGGAGACAGGGCCGTATCGCCCGTCAATGACGATCTGACCCAGCTTCCGCGCAAGCTCGTGCTGCAGCTTCGCGCCAATGCGAACGTATCGCTGGGCAGCGGCTACCGTGCCTATCCCGGATTTTCGGTGGCTCAGGTCCGCAAACAACTCGGATTAGGCTGGTGAGTGCCATGTTCAAGCTCGCTGATCTGCAGGGCAACATCCTGCGCGGCTACACCAACAAGCCGCACGTGCGCTACCTCATCCTGGAAGTCGTCGAACGCAGCGCAGCCCGGCGCTGGCTCGCCGACTCCGTATCGGGCCGCAACGGTGTCCCGCACATCACGAGTGGGGACTGGGGGAAAAGAAGCCGGATACCTGTTTCAACATTGGCCTGACCTATGAGGGATTGTGCGCCCTCGGCACGCCCAGCGCTTCGCTTAAAATGTTCCCGAACGAATTCATCGAGGGCATGACCGCCCGCGCCGTGAAGCTCGGGGACGTCGGGCGGAGCGCGCCGGAAAACTGGCCAGCTCCGTTCAACGAGCCCAAGCGGATCCATCTCATCGCGACGATCTACGCCGAGAAGGTCGAGCAGCTGGACGTAGTCCAGGAACGCGCGCTTACCGACGCAAAGGCCTTCAAACTGCTCGGCACACGCGAGGGGTATAATTTCCCGGGCGACTTTGTTCACTTCGGGTATCGTGACAACATTACGCAGCCGAGGTTCGAGGAGGTTCCCGACTCGCAGCGTCATCCCGACCGACAACCCAGGGCGCCGCTCGGCACCGTGTTGCTGGGACATCCGACCAACCTGGAAGGCTTGACGTGGCGGGTTCCTCAACCTGCAGAGTTGGGACACAACGGCACCTTCAACGCCTTTCGTGTGCTGAAGCAGGACGTGGCGGGCTTCGAGAAATATCTCGATCGGGCCGCGTCCGATCTGCTCAAGGACCCGCGAGCCGACGAGTTGCTGCCGCCCGGTGACGAAGAGAAAATCGGCAAAGGCCCTTCACGTCACGCGGCCCTGCGCGAGATCGTCGCCGCCAACCTGTGCGGCCGGTGGCGCGATGGCACGCCGCTGGCACTGTCTGCCGATGCACCTGACCCCAACGCGGATCTCACGGACTTTGACTACGTTGGCGTTGGCGATGCCCGCTGTCCCCATGGAGCCCATATCCGCCGGTGCAACCCGCGAGGCGGGCAGATCGTGCAACGGATAGCGAACAACAGCCGGCGCCTTGTTCGCCGCGGCGTGCCCTATGGACCACCCTATGATCCGGCGAACCCCTACGATCCGGCGAAGCCTGGTGACGAGCCGGAACGGGGCCTGCTCGGCAACTTCATCGGAGCCAGCCTCGGCGCCCAGTTCGAGGCCATGTCCTGCGATTGGCTGAATCTTGGCCTGCAGGATCCGCGCATCACCGGCTCCAACGATCCGATCTCAGGCGCCAACGATCCCGGCACGAGCTGGTTCGACTTGCCGCTCAAATCCGGCGGCACGATCCGGTTGCGGGGATTGCCGGAATTTGTCTCGACGCGGGGCGGCGCCTATACGTTCCTGCCGAGCCTTAAGGCGATCGACTATTTGGGATCGCAGATGATGTGAGTCGACCAAACAGGCCAAGGGTCGTTGGGCGGCTCTTGCAAGGCGTGATTCACTGGTTCAACACTCTCACCAGGTCATCGGCCTCGCGCAGATCGCGGGAAGTTTCCGCGGACGCAAATTTCGCCCGGGTCGATATCAGCAGGTCTCGTGCTTCGGCGCGTCCAGATGCGCTCTCGTCGGCGCTGAGCAAGCGCGCGATGCTGATCGCCGTGCGCAATTCCCAACCGACCGCCCCGAGCTTCCTGGCAGAGGCAAGCGAGCGTTTGAACAAGCGCATGGCAGCCCGGTCGTCTCGCAATGGTTCGCGACACAGCAGCGAGCCGTGGATCCGATAAATCTCGGGAGCAGCCCAGCGCTCGCCGGTTTGCTTCACCAGGGACTCAGCCGAAGCAGCGAAGCTTCGAGCCCTTTCTATCTCGCCAATTCGTCCGAATTCCGTGGCGAGCAGAATTCGATAGAGCGGCATCTGAATGCAGCGATTCTCGGCGGGTAGCTTATCGAGCAAGCCGCATAATTGTTCGAGCACTTCCGGCGCGGGGCCTCGTGCCGCCAACGCAGCGGTGGCCCACAACGGTCCGATGACCCGGTACATCGGATAGCCATACTCATCAGCGACCTTCAGACCGCGCTTTACGCTGGCAAGGTTAGCCGCAAGATCGCCCTCATACCAGTGATCGGAGACGCCAAGAATGGAGGCAAAAGCCAGCATGAACGGATGTCCGATTTCGTTCGCGAGCTGCCGCGCCGTCGCGCAGCACTCTCTGGCCCGGCCTGGCCGGCCCAACAACCATTCGATGTGTCCGGAATAGACGAGCGATACGATCAATGGATCATGCTGATAAATCTGGACAAGCTTGCCGTGCTCACGCGGATTGTAGCGAGCGCTGACCAGAGCCGCGAGCTCACTCGCCTGCTCCAAACGACCGAGAAAGAAATTGGCGATTACGGCAGCGGTGTAGGCCATGAGGACGGCCTCGTCGTCGCGCCACTCCTCGGCCCGCCGGACGAAATCCTGCGCATGCTTGAGGCCCCTGGTGAGCTCGCAGTTGACCAGTTTGGCTATGGTGCTTCCCCACAGGACCGTCACCTTCTCGCGAATAGTGCCATGGCTCTCGCAAAGCTTGAGTGCACGACTGTAGGGGCCATAGACGTTCGGATCGGACCACCCGGCGTTGGCCGTGTACGCCATCGCCAGGTTGGATTGCAGTGCGATTTCAGCCTCGAAGCGCCGTGGTGACGCCGGCATCTTGGGTATCAGCGAGAGGCCTTCGCGAAGATGAGCCACGGCTTCCTTGGTGGCAGAGCTGCGGAGCGCGGATTTGCCCGCCTGAAGCCAGGCCTCGATCGCTTCCGGAATGTTGCCTGCGCGTGCATAATGATAGCCTAACACCGCCGGCTGGCTGCTTTCTCCAATGGCGGCTTCCTGGAGCAGCCACGATGCGACGCGCGCATGGAGCTCACGCCTTTCCTCCTTGAGCAAGGAGGAGTAGGCGACTTCCTGTATCATCGCGTGCTTGAACGTGAAGACCGTGCCTTGTGACTCCTCGCTACGATACACAATCCCGGCTCTCTCGAGCGCCCGCAACGCGTCTTTCAGCGTTTGGCCTCCACCTGGAAGCACGCTGAAAATGCCTTCATAGTTGAAGCGCCTTCCGAAAACAGAGGCGATCTGGGCGACGCGTTTGGCAGGACCGAGACGATCAAGGCGCTCCATCAGTGAATCGTGAATACTTGCCGGCACCAGAGGCGGCAACTTCCCGCTCGGCACAGGGCTCTCAGCCGCCAGCGGGACCGCACCGGAATCGACGACGGCTCGCGTAAACTCCTCGACAAAGAGTGGCACGCCGTCGGTTCTTTCCACGATCTGGCTGGTAATTCGGCGCGGTACGAAGTCGCTGCCCGCGACGGCTGCGACCATCTGCTCGACTTCATGCACTGCCAGCTTTTGCAGAGCAATCCGTCGAATTGCCGGGCCTGACAACCAGTCGGCCCTGTAATCTTCGCGATGCGTGATCAGGACCATAATCCGCTCGCCAGGACAGTGAGCTATCACGCGTACCAGCAGTTCGATGGTCGTCGGGTCCATCCACTGGACGTCCTCGACGATTACGAGGACCGGCCGCTGGCGCGAGGCGGCGAGAAGAGCATCGACTAACACCTGAAAGCCACGCTCGCGCTCCGAAGGAGATCCGAAATCCGCGGGCTCGTATCCCGAGCATGCGGGTATCGACAGCACCGCTCCGTAGTAACGAAGCGTCGGCTCGACATCGGTGACGGCTCTTGCCAAAAGCGCACGCAATTTTGCCAATGCGAGTTCTGCGTCGTCGGTCTCCTGGATGCCGGTCGCGCGCGTGAGCCGCTCGATTTCCGGGGCAAGCGGCGTGTTGACGTGGAACGGCGAACATTGCAGCGACAGAACATCACGTGGAGACGCATCAAGGGAACTGCGGAACTGGCGGATCAAACGTGACTTGCCGATGCCGGGTTCACCGGAAATAACGCCGACCTGCCCCGAGCCGGCGAGACTCTGCTGCCACATCTCGGCAAGCAATGCACTTTCGCTGGTTCGGTTTATCATCGGGGCAAGAGGCGACCTCCGCGCGCGGTCGAACCTGCTTTCGCTGGACGCAAGCGCCTCTGCACGCCAGGCCTCGACCGGCTCCTCCACGCCCTTGAGAGATCGCCGGCCAAGCGGCGCATAGCTGAACGTTCCGCGGGTCAGTTCGTGAGTGCTCGAGCCGACCACGACACCGTTCTCACTGGCGAGTCCTTGCAGGCGGGCAGCGACATGTGCCGAGCTGCCGAACACTTCCCGCCGATCGGGGGCTCGCCGGGCACGCTGCCGACGACGACCACCCCGGTGTTAACCCCGATGCGCACGCCCAGGCGAACGAAGCTGCCGTCCGACAGCAGAAACTTGTGTTCCTTGATCGCCGCGGCAATCGCCAGAGAGGCGCGGACCGCGCGTTCAGGATCATTTTCGTGGGCTTGCGGGACGCCAAAAATGCGAGCAACCCGTCACCAATCATTCTGGCGATATGACCGCCATAGTGGCGAATCTGCTCGTCGCAGATATCGCGGTAAGTTCTGATAACCGCGAAGAACTCCTCGGGATCGATCCGCTCACTCAGGGGTGTCGAGCCGACGATGTCGATAAATGCCACGGTGAGCTGCCGGCGTTCGGCATGCAGAGCTTCATTCTCGACATTCGGCGGCGCCTGCGTCCGCTGAAGTCCGCCCGAAGGATCGGGCTTCGGCTGGCTGCTCATGACCCACCATGTTCAGTTTCCGCCGTACCTGCCGCGAGGCAAGATAGACGGCGAACCGCATCCGGTTGACGCTGCCGAGCGGCCTGTGCTCGGGTAGAGAGTTCCAAGGATTGAACACCATGTGCTCGCAGTCGTACAGCTGATTTTGTGCCAGAAAACTCCTGCGGGCGCTTGTCGAGAGCCGCCACGATCCGCTCTAGATTGGCATTTAGCGACTTCCTGTTGCCGCACCGGTTCGGCCGGTGTCGCAAGCTCCTTGGCAAGCTTGGTCGCGCCGACATAGTCGGTCTTGCCGGAGCCCAGCAGTGGCACGTTGCCGACCACGCGGACCGCACGGAGATATCCCAGCATGACGTTGGGCCCGCGCACCGACAGACGTCCGCCTTCCCTTAATTTTGTCGAGTGAAGCCGACATATCGGCATATTGTCTTGCGTTGTTTAGCTGGCCCGTGGCCAGATCGGCTGCAGCCGCTCAACGCAAGTTTGCGAAGGCAAATCGGGGCATCGTCATCCGTCGGGAGGAGAGCATGCTGGAGCGCACAAGGGTGCAAAGCCCGTTCTATACCGCCGAACACGAAGCCTTCCGCGACGTGATGCGCCGCTTCGTGTCGCGTGAGATCGAGCCCTATGCCCATGAATGGGACGAGGCCGGCGAGTTTCCGCGCGAGCTTTATCGGAAAGCTTCCGAAATCGGCCTGCTTGGGCTCGGCTTCCCGGAGGAATATGGCGGTGTGGCCGCCGATCAGTTCATGAAAATCGTGGCATCGCAGGAGCTGGCCCGCGCCGGCGCGGGCGGGATCAGTGCGAGCCTGATGAGCCATACCATCGGTTCGCCGCCGATCGCGCGGGCCGCGAGGCCCGAGGTCAAGGCGCGGGTGCTGCCGCAGGTGCTGTCGGGTGAGAAGATTTCCGCGCTCGCGATCACCGAGCCGAGCGGCGGTTCCGACGTCGCCAATTTGCGCACCAAGGCGCGACGGGACGGCGACCATTATGTCGTCAGCGGCGAGAAGACGTTCATCACCTCGGGCATGCGGGCCGATTATCTGACGGTCGCGGTGCGCACCGGCGGCGAGGGACCGGGCGGTGTGAGCATGCTCCTGATCGAGGGCGACACGCCGGGCCTGTCGCGCACGAAGCTGAAAAAGATGGGCTGGTGGGCGTCCGACACCGCGACGCTGCATTTCGACGAATGCCGCGTACGGACCGAAAACCTGATCGGCGAAGAGGGGCAGGGCTTCAAGATCATCATGCACAATTTCAACAGCGAGCGGATGGGCATGGCGGCAAGCTGCACGGCTTACGCCCGCGTCTGCGTCGAGGAGGCGATGGCCTATGCCAAGGAGCGCAAGACCTTTGGCAAGCCGATCGCGCAGCACCAGGTGATCCGGCACAAGCTGGTCGACATGGCGCAGAAGCTGGCGGCGTCGCAGGCGATGCTGGAAATGCTGGCATGGCGGCTCGGGCAGGGCGAAAGCCCGGTTGCCGAAATCTGCATGATGAAGAATCAGGCGACCCAGACCATGGCGTTCTGCGCCTCCGAGGCGGTGCAGATTTTCGGCGGCGCCGGCTTCATGCGCGGCGTCAAGGTCGAGCGGATCTATCGCGAGGTCAAGGTCAACGCCATCGGCGGCGGCACCGAGGAGATCATGAAGGATCTCGCCTCGAGGCAGATGGGGTTGTGACGTTCTTTCTCCGTCATGCCCGGGCAGAAGCGCGAAGCGCGTCTTCGCGCTGGATGTCCCGGGCATCCACGCCTTGCTGCACTGGAAGAAGACGTGATGGCCGGGACAAGCCCGGCCATGACGCAGTGAAAATACCGATTGGAGCTTGGCCAAAAAATGCTCTTCACCGCCGACCACGACGAACCCCGCCGCATCCTGCAGAAGTTCATCGCCGCCGAGATCAATCCGTTCGTCGACGAATGGGAGAACAACGGCATCTTCCCGGCGCATGAGCTGTTCAAGAAGCTCGGCGATCTCGGCTTCCTCGGCCTCAACAAGCCGGTCGAATTCGGCGGCCAGGGGCTCGATTACTCCTACGCGCTGATGATGGCGGAAGAGCTCGGCGCCATCACATGCGGCGGTGTGCCGATGGCGATCGGGGTGCAGACCGATATGGCGACGCCGGCGCTGGCGCGGTTTGGCTCCGACGAAGTGCGGCGTGAGTTTCTGGCGCCTGCGATTGCCGGCGACGCGGTGGCCTGCATCGGCGTCTCCGAGCCGGGCGCCGGATCCGACGTCGCCTCGATCAAGACGCAGGCGCGCTCCGATGGCGACGATTACGTCATCAATGGCGGCAAGATGTGGATCACCAATGGCGTGCAGGCCGACTGGATCTGCCTGCTCGCCAATACCAGCGACGACCAGGTCCATCGCAACAAGTCGCTGATCTGCGTGCCCATGAAAGCCAAGGGCGTGCAGGTCGCGCGCAAGCTCGACAAGATGGGCATGCGCTCTTCCGACACCGCGCAGATCTTCTTCGACAATGTCCGGGTGCCCAAGCGCAACCGGATCGGCGAGGAGGGCAAGGGCTTCACCTACCAGATGGTGCAGTTCCAGGAAGAGCGGCTGTGGGGCGCGGCGGCCTGTCTGAAGGCGCATGAATTCATCATCGCCGAGACGATCGAATATACCCGCAACCGAAAAGCGTTCGGAAAGTCGATCCTCGATAACCAGACTGTCCACTTCAAGCTGGCGGAGATGCAGACCGAGATCGAGCTGCTGCGCGCGCTGATCTATCGCGCCGCCGAGGCGCTGGTCGCCGGCGAGGACGTGACACGGCTCGCCACCATGGCCAAGCTCAAGGCGGGGCGCTTGGGCCGCGAGCTCACCGATGCCTGCCTGCAGTTCTGGGGCGGCATGGGCTTTATGAACGAGACGCCGGTGAGCCGGGCCTATCGCGATAGCCGCCTGACCTCGATCGGCGGCGGCGCCGACGAGGTGATGCTGACGGTGCTGTGCAAGATGATGGGCACGCTGCCGAAAAACCAATAAAAGCTCGATCGGAACTTATGAAGGGAATGCCTGATGATCACGCTCTATCACTGCGACGGCGCACGCTCGTTCCGTCCGCTCTGGATGCTGGAAGAGATGGGGCTGCCTCACGAACTCAAGATGTTGCCGTTCCCGCCGCGGGTGTTCGCCAAGGAATATCTCGCGATCAATCCGCTCGGCACCATTCCGTTCATGGTCGACGGCGAGACCAAAATGACGGAATCCTCCGGCATCTGTTATTATCTCGGAACCAAATACGGACCGACACCGCTGGTGGTCGGGCAGGACGATCCGGCCTACGGCGCCTTCCTGAACTGGATGTATTTCAGCGACGCCACGCTGACCTTTCCGCAAACGCTGGTGCTGAGATACAGCCAGCTCGAGCCGGAGGAGCGGCGCAACCCGCAGGTGGCGGGCGACTACACCAAATGGTTCCTCGGCCGGCTGCGCGCTGTCGAGGCAGCCACCGCGAATGCCGAAACCTTGTGCGCCGGCCGTTTCACCGCGGCCGACATCGTGAACGGCTATGCGCTTCGGCTGGCCGGCAATATCGGGCTCGCCAAGGATTTCGGCCCCAATGTCGCCGCCTATTGGGCCCGGTTGCAGGAACGTGACGGGTACCAGCGCGCCGTGGCGGCGGAACGCAAGGCCGGCGTCGAGCAGAATGTGGCGCCACGGGTCCGGGCCTGACGGGACCGAATTAACCCTTCCCCGTCGGTGACACCTCCGGAATTTCCGCTATGGTTGACCCATCGCAGCGGTCAAAGAGCCGCGCGAGGAGGACGAGCCATGGACGACATCGGCCAAAAATCCGGCCATCTCATGCTGATCACCCCGGAGCGCGTGTTTTACGCGGGTTTGCTCGGCCGCCCGCGCCAACGCTGTTCGGGCGCGTTCAACATCTACGTCTCGATCGAGGGCGGGCTGTGGCTCACGACCGCCGATGGCCGTGAAACCCATGGTGAAATGGTCGCTCTGTTGCCGAACGTCAGGCACACCATCGCCAGCGATTATCGTTCGGTGCTCAGCGTTGTGATCGAACCGGAGAGCGTTCGTCCCGGCGCGCTCGAAGACCTCGCACAGCGTCTCGCGGGGCCTGAAGGCGAAGCTTTCACCAACCGCATCCGCGCTGCCTATCGCGAACTGCGCGAGCATCACGGCGGCGACGAGTTCTCCAGCGCCGAATTCGATACCCTGTGCCTTGGCGAGGCGCTGCCGCGGCGCGAACTTGATGCCCGCGTGGCGCGCGCGATTCTGCAGATCGGAAAATTCTCCGGCGAGCCGGTGACGGCGGCTAGCTGCGCCACGGAGGCAGGATTGTCCCCGTCGCGCTTCCTGCATCTGTTCAAGGAAGAGACCGGCATTTCCTTCCGTTCGTTCCGCGCCTGGAAGCGGGCGCGGCATCTGCTCCACTTCGCCAACCAGGACATCAACCTTGCGCATCTGGCGCAGGATATCGGCTATCCCGACTCCACGCATTTCAGCCACTCGATCCGCCGCTTCTATGGCTTGAAGCCGCGCGCGATCTTTTCAGGCTCGCGCGATCTGGCGATCTATAGCCACCGCCATGCCGCCGCCGACAATAGCGGGTGGACGCAAGAAGCCGGCTGATGCGGGACGCATGATCGCGGCGGATATTTTCACGACTTCCCGCGTCTCGCAATCGAAGGCTGATCCATGGGCGACAAGGCCGTCATTACCTGCGCGCTGAACGGCGTGCTGACCGACCCGAAGCAGCACAACGTGCCCGTCACGCCGGAGCAGATGGCGCGCGAGGCCAAGGCCGCGTTCGACGCCGGCGCCAGCATCATGCACGTCCATCTGCGCCAGCAGGAGCCGAACAAGGGGCATCTGCCGTCCTGGGATGTCAACGTCAGCAGGGAAATTCAGCAGGCGATCCGCGAGGCCTGCCCCGGCGTCATCATCAACCACACCACGGGCACGTCGGGTCCAAAGTATCAGGGCGCGCTCGATTGCGTGCGCGAGACGAAGCCCGAGATTGCGGCCTGCAACGCCGGCTCGCTGAACTATCTCAAGGTGAAGTCCGACAACACCTGGGCCTGGCCGCCGATGATGTTCGATAATTCGGTCGAGAAGGTGCAGGACTATCTCGACGTCATGAAGGAAGCGGGTACGATCCCGGAGTTCGAATGCTTCGACGTCGGTATCGTGCGCTGCGTCGGCATGTACCGGCAGACCGGAATGTATTCCGGACCGCTCGAATATAACTTCGTGATGGGCGTCGCATCGGGCATGCCGGCCGACCCCGAGTTACTACCGATTCTGTTGAAGCTGAAATTGCCGGAAGCGCATTGGCAGGTGACTGCGATCGGCCGCGCCGAAATCTGGCCGCTGCATCAGCGCTGCGCCGATCTCGGCGGGCACCTGCGCACCGGGCTGGAGGATACTTTCTATCTTGCCGACGGCACCAAGGTGACCTCGAACGGGCAGTTGATCGAAGCCATTGCCGCCTGCGCGCGGCGCGCGGGCCGCGAGATCGCGAGCCCCGCCGAAGCGCGGCAGATTTTCGGGACCAGGCATTGAGGTCGTCATTCCGGGGCGCGAACCGAACTATGGTGCGCAATTGCGCATCTGAGGTCTGGTCCTTCGGACCATCCCGGAATGACGGAGCGGGATAATTTATGGCCATTCTCGAAAATACCATTTCGCCTTCGAGCGCTACCTTCAAAGCCAACCGCGACGGCATGCTGGCGCTGATCGCGCGGATGCGTTCGCTCGAAGATCGCACGCGGGCGGCATCGGCCGCAGCCAAGGACCGCTTCCACAAGCGCGGACAGTTGCTGCCGCGCGAGCGCGTGGCGCTGGTGCTTGATCCCGGCTCGCCTTTCATCGAGTTATCGACGCTCGCCGGCTACATGTTCGACGTGGCGGATGCGGAGAAGAGCGTGCCCGGCGGCGGCGTGATCGCGGGCATCGGCTTTGTCTCGGGCATCCGCTGCATGGTCAGCGCCAACGATTCCGGTATCGATGCCGGCGCGTTGCAGCCGTATGGCCTCGACAAGACGCTGCGGGTGCAGGAGCTGGCGCTGGAGAACAAGCTGCCTTATGTGCAATTGGTCGAAAGCGCCGGCGCCAATCTGCTGCGTTACCGCGTCGAGGATTTTATCCGCGGCGGCAACATCTTTCGCAATCTGGCGCGGCTGTCGGCGGCGGGATTGCCTGTCGTCACGGTGACGCATGGCTCCTCCACTGCCGGTGGCGCCTATCAAACGGGGCTTTCGGATTACATCGTGATGGTGCGCGGCCGCACCCGCGCGTTCCTGGCCGGTCCGCCGCTTTTGAAGGCGGCGACCGGCGAGATCGCGACCGAGGAAGAACTCGGCGGCGCCGAGATGCACACCTCCATTTCCGGTCTCGGCGATTATCTCGCCGAAGATGATCGCGACGCGGTCCGCATCGCGCGCGACATCATGGCCAATTTGGAATGGGATCGGCCGCAGCCGGCGGAAGCAGCCTTCAAGCCGCCGCGCTATGACGCCGAGGAGCTGCTCGGCATCATGCCGATGGACCACAAGCGTCCTGTCGACATGCGCCAGGCGATCGCGCGCTTTGTCGACGATTCCGACTTTACCGAATTCGGCGCCAACTACGGTCCCGCCACCGTGTGCGGCCACGCCCGCATCGAGGGGCAGGCGATCGGGATCATCACCAATAACGGGCCGCTCGACGTGCCCGGCGCCAACAAGGCGACGCACTTCATTCAGGCCTGCTGCCAATCGCGGACGCCGATCCTCTATATGAACAACACCACGGGTTACATGGTCGGAAAGGCCTATGAGGAAGCCGGCATGATCAAGCACGGCTCCAAGATGATCCAGGCGGTGACGTCGGCCACCGTGCCGCAGATCACGATCTATTGCGGGGCGTCGTTCGGCGCCGGCAATTACGGCATGTGCGGGCGCGGCTTCCATCCGCGCTTTTGCTTCTCCTGGCCGAACGCCAAGACCGCCGTGATGGGCGGCGAGCAGGCGGCGGAAACCATGGCGATCGTGACCGAGGCCGCTGCGGCACGGCGCGGCAAGCCGATCGAGAAGGAGAAGCTGGAGGCAATGAAGGCGCAGATCACCGGCGTGTTCGACGGCCAGATGGACGTGTTCTCGACCAGTGCGCGCGTGCTCGACGACGGCGTGATCGATCCGCGCGATACCCGCGGCGTGCTTTCCGAGGTGCTGGCGATCTGCCGCGAGGCCGAAGCGCGCTCGCCCCAGCGCATGCAATTTTCGGTCGCGCGGCCATGAGCGGACCTGAAATGAAGCGGACGCCGTTCTTCAAGATTCTCGTTGCCAACCGCGGCGAGATCGCGCTGCGGATCATGCGCTCCGCGCGGCGGCTTGGTTATGGCGTGGTCGCGGTCTATTCGGATGCCGATCGCGACGCGCTGCATGTCCGCGAGGCCGATCAGGCGGTGCGGATTGGCGAAGCGCTGCCGGCGCAATCCTATCTGAAGATCGATGCGATCATCGCCGCCGCGAAGGCAAGCGGTGCCGGTGCAGTCCATCCCGGCTACGGCTTCCTCGCCGAGAACGAGGATTTTGCGCAAGCTTGCCGCGATGCCGGGCTGGTCTTCATCGGTCCGACGCCGGAGGCGATCCGCGCGATGGGCAACAAGGCCGGCGCCAAGGACATCATGCAGAAGGCCGGTGTGCCCTGTGTACCCGGCTATCAGGGCGCGGACCAGAGCGACGCCGCGATGCAGGCGGAAGCCAGGAAGATCGGCTTCCCAGTCATGATCAAGGCGGTTGCCGGTGGCGGTGGACGCGGCATGCGGCTGGTCGAGGACGCCGCGGCATTTCCGGATGCGCTACGCAACGCGAGATCGGAGGCGCAAGGCGCGTTCGGCGATCCCACCGTCATTCTGGAGCGCGCCATCGTCGATCCCCGACACATCGAAATCCAGGTGTTCGGCGACCGTTACGGCAATGCTATCCACCTTGGTGAGCGCGACTGTTCGGTGCAGCGCCGGCATCAGAAGCTGATCGAGGAAGCGCCGTCGCCGAGGGTGACGCCGGAATTGCGGGCGCGGATGGGCGCGGTCGCGGTCGACGCGGTCAAAGCGATCGGCTATGAGGGCGCCGGCACGCTGGAATTCCTGCTCGATCAAAGCGGTGAGTTCTATTTCATGGAAATGAACACGCGGCTGCAGGTCGAGCATCCCGTCACCGAGGCGATCACCGGGCTCGATCTGGTCGAGTTGCAGTTGCGCATCGCCGCGGGCGAGCCACTTGGCCTCAGGCAGGAAGACGTCAAATTCTCCGGTCACGCCATCGAGGTGCGGCTGTGTTCGGAGGATGCCGGTCATGATTTCATGCCTCAGTCGGGCCGGATGGCGCTGTGGCAGATGCCGGACGGCGTCCGCGTCGAGCACGCGCTGCAATCCGGCTCGGAAATCCCGCCGTACTACGATTCGATGATCGCCAAGATCATCAGCCATGGCGCCGATCGCAACGAGGCGCGGGGCCGATTGATCTGCGGACTGGAGCAGACCGCGGCGTTCGGCGTCACCACCAATCAGGGATTTCTGATTTCCTGTCTGCGTCATCCCGGATTCGCCAGGGGCGAAGCGACCACGGCCTTTATCGGCAACCACCGCGATGAACTGCTGGCGCCTCGCGTGGACGGCAAGGCGGAAGCTGCGCTGGCCGCCTTGCTGCTCTACGTCACCAACCCCCACGCACCGCCCTGGCGCAGCGGGCGCAGTCTGGCGACGACGTTTCCGCTGACGATGCGGATCGATCTCGGTCACGGTGTTCAAGAGGTGGATATCGTGCGTGAACGCGACGGCGGTTATGTTGCGAGCCTCGAGAGTGGCGAACATCGTTTCGGCATCGACGAACTCGGCCGCGATACGATCCGCTTCCGCACCGACGGCGTGATGGCTTCAGCAAAATTCCTGCGTGGCGGAGACCGCCTGCATATCCTGCATCGGGGCGTCACGATTGCCGTTCGCGACCTGACGCTGGCAGCGCCCATGTCCGCTGCCGCGGCTGGCGGCGACGGCAAGGTGCGCGCGGCGATGAACGGCCGCGTGGTGGCGCTGCTGGTCAAGCCGGGCGAGCAGGTTGCCGCCGGCCAGCCCGTGATGACGCTGGAAGCGATGAAGATGGAACATGTGCATACGGCGGGTGTTGCGGGTATGGTGTCAGCCATCGACGTGGTCGAAGGCGAGCAGGTGACGACGGGCAGGATCGTCGTGGAGATCGCGGCAGCGTGACAAAAATCTCTGTCGTCCCGGGCTTGACCCGGGACCCATAACCACGAATGTTCGATTTGTGCGAAGCTGGGGCGACACTTTCGTTCATAAGTAGCAGCGATGGTTATGGGTCCCTGCGAACGAGCCTGTGAGGGAATAGGATTGAGCGGCGGGTTGGGCTGTGATTCACTTGCATCGAACGAGGTTATTCGATGGCAAGTGACGCACGGTTTATTCAGGCTGATCGGACGCAAGCGCAGTGGGACTTTGTGGATTTGGAAGCTCTGGTTCCGAGCGACCATCGCGCCCGCATCGTGATGAGTTTTGTGGAGAGCTTGGACCTTTCGCGGCTTTACGAGGCGATCAAGGCCCGTGAAGGGGAACCTGGACGGCCGCCGCCCGATCCGGCGGTTCTGTTGGGGCTTTGGCTCTATGCGACGATCGAAGGCGTAGGTTCGGCTCGGCAACTTGAACGGCTTGCACGGCACGATCCGGCGTACCGCTGGATCGCCGGTGGGGTACCGCTCAACTATCACGGGCTTGCGGACTTCCGGGTTGCGCATGTGGAGGTTCTCGATCGGCTTCTGACGGAGAGCGTGACGGCGTTGATTGCCGAAGGGGTGGTGTCGCTTGCCGAGATTGCGGTGGACGGCACCAAGGTTCGAGCGAATGCCAGCCGTGAATCGTTCAAGAGCGGCAGCAAGCTTGATCGTATTGAGGCTGCCGTGGAACAACGGCTTGCGGCGCTCAAGGCGGAAACCGAAAGCGATCCGGAGGCGTCTTCGCGCCGCAAGCGGGCGGCGCAGGAGCGAGGGGCTCGGGAAGTGAAGGAACGCGCCGAACGCGCGCGGGCCGCGCTTGAGCGGATGCGGGCGGAGAAGGCGAAACGAGAAAAGACCCATGCCAAGGACGAGGCGAAGAAGTCTGGGCCGAAAGTCTCGCTGAGTGATCCGCAGGCGCGCTCGATGCGCTTTCCGGACGGGGCGATTCGTCCGGCCTATAATGCACAGATCGCGGTGGCGCCCCGGCCAGGCATCATTGTCGCAGTAGAGATGACGGATCGGCGCAACGATGCCGGCTTGGCGATGCCGATGGTGGATCAGTTGGTGAAGCGCTACGGCAAAGCACCACAGACGCTCCTCATCGACACCCGTTACGCGACTGCCGAGGACATCGCCGCCCTGTCGGAGCACGCGGCCGGACCGGTGAAGGTCTATACGCCGCCACCTTCAGACCGTCAGGACGTCAAACCCGAGACGCTTGTCAGGCGGGCCAGAGCGCGGGCCCGCGAGCCTGACAGTGTCAAGAGTGGCGCAGCCGGATGGCGACGCAGGCGGGCACCGACGTGTACGAACGGCGCAAGCTCATCGAGCGGATCAACGCCAACCTCAAAAACCACGGCTTCGGCTTCATTCCGGTGCGTGGCCTGATCAAGGCCGCGGCAGTGGCGCTCTGGCATGCGCTCGCCAATAACCTAATGGCAGCGCACCGGCTGCGAAGCAGACCCACGTGACCAGAGTTCGACGGAGAGAGCCAGTGAGGTAACCGCATCAACCGACCGGCCCGCCAAACGCCGCTCCGACATCGCTAGCGGCAACCATCCCCTACTAAGCTCAATTCCCTCACAGGCTCGTTCGCAGGGACGACGATAGACTTACTCCGCTCGCCCCGTCCCTTCATTCAGCCAGCACGCCACCTCGTGCCGTTCGCCGGCTTCCACCAGCGCCGGCCGATCCACCTTGCAGCGGTCCATGACATAGCGGCAGCGGGTGTGGAACGCGCATCCGGATGGCGGGTTGATCGGGCTCGGCACGTCGCCGTCGACCATGGGCGCAAGGCGCTTTGCTTTTGGATCGGCGATCGGGACCGAGGCCAGCAGCGCTTGCGTATAGGGATGACGGGGGTTGGCGAACAATTCCGACTTGTCGGCGATCTCGACGATGCGTCCGAGATACATCACGGCGACGCGGTGACTGATATGGGCGACGACGGCGAGATCATGTGCAATGAACAGGTACGAAAAATCGTTCTTGCGCTGCAGGTCGATCAACAGGTTGATGACCTGCGCCTGGATCGAGACGTCGAGCGCCGATACCGGCTCGTCGCACACGATCAGGCTTGGTCCGAGCGACAGCGCGCGTGCAATGCAGATGCGCTGCCGCTGTCCGCCGGAGAACTGGTGCGGATAGCTCTTCATCTGATCGGCCCTGAGGCCGACCTGCGCGAACAGTTCGGCAACGCGTTCCTGTTGCGCCCGGCCGGTGGCAAGGCCGTGGACGCTGAGCGGTTCGCCGACGATATCGCCCGCGGTCATGCGTGGGTTGAGCGAGGCGAACGGGTCCTGGAACACGATCTGCATCGAGCGCCGGTGCGGCCGCATCTCGGACTTGCTCAAACCGGTGATGTCGGTGCCGTTGAGCTTGATGGCGCCACTGGACGGCTCCACCAGCCGCAGCACGGTGCGCGCGACCGTCGATTTGCCGCAGCCGGACTCGCCGACCAGCCCGAGCGTCTCGCCCCGGCCGACGGAGAAGCTGACGCCGTCCACCGCATGCACGGTGCCGACGCGCCGACGCAGGACGCCGCCGCGCACCGCGTAGTGCTTGACGAGGTCGGTGACTTCAAGCAGCGGGAGTTGTTCGGTCATGGCGCGTCCACCAGTTCCGTCGCCCGCCAGCACGCCGCGAAGTGATCGCCGCCTGTTTCCTGCAGCGGCGGGTATTCTGCGCGGCAGCGATCGATGGCGAGGCTGCAGCGCGGCGCAAAGGCGCAGCCCGGCGGCAGGTTCGTCAGCGACGGGACCATGCCGGGAATCTCGGTCAGGCGCGCATCGGTCTTGGCACCAAATGAAATCACCGCCGGCATCGAGGCCATCAGTCCGCGCGTGTAGGGGTGCCGGGGATTCGCGAACAGGTCCTCCACGGTCGCTTCCTCGACCTTTTGCCGGCATACATCACGATGACGCGCTGCGCCGTCTGCGCCACCACGCCGAGATCATGCGTGATCAGGACCAGTCCGGTTCCGAGCGTCTTCTGCAGATCGACGATCAGCGCCAGGATCTGCGCCTGGATGGTCACGTCGAGCGCCGTGGTCGGCTCGTCTGCGATCAATAGCGTCGGCCGGCACGCTAGCGCCATTGCGATCATCGCGCGCTGCCGCATCCCGCCGGAGAGCTGATGCGGATATTCCTGCGCCCGGCGTTCCGGCTCGGGGATGCGGACCAGACGCAGCATCTCGACCGCCTTCGCCCACGCATGCTTTGATGTCAGGTCCTGGTGCAGGTGGAGCACTTCGGTGATCTGGTCGCCGATCCGCATGACGGGGTTAAGCGAAGTCATCGGTTCCTGAAAGATCATCGAGATCCGGTTACCGCGGATCTTGCGCATCTCGGCTTCATCGAGCTTGAGCAGGTCGGTTCCTTCCAGCGTTACCGAGCCGCCGACCACTCGGCCGGGCGGGTCGGGCACCAGCCGCATCACCGACAGCGCGGTCACGCTCTTGCCGCAGCCGGACTCGCCGACGATCGCCAGCGTCTCGCCGCGGCGGACGCTGAACGAGACGTCGTCGACCGCGCGGAACAATCCCGAATTGGTGAAGAACACCGTCTGCAGGTTCTTCACATCGAGAACCGTGTCATCCTTCTGCGCCTCGGTCATCAGCCGCGCTGCCTCGGGTCGAGGATATCGCGCAAGGCGTCACCGAACAAATTGGTGCCGAACACCGCAAGGCTGATCGCAACGCCCGGGAAGATCACGAGCCATGGCGCGGTGCGGACATATTCCGCCGCCGATTCCGACAGCATCCGTCCCCATGACGGATAGGGCTCGGGAATGCCGAGGCCGAGGAACGACAGCGAGGCTTCGGTGAGAATGGTGGAGCCGAGTTGCGCGGTCGCCAGCACGATCAGCGGCGCCAGCGTGTTGGGCAGAACGTGGCGGAAAGCGATGCGGGTTTCGCTCATGCCGATCGACTTGGCGGCCTCGACGAACGGCTGTTCGCGCAGCGCCAGTGTATTGGCGCGGATCACGCGGGCGACCGTGGGGATCAGCGGGATCGCAATCGCAATGATCACGTTCGGCAGCGAGGGGCCCAGCGCCGCCGTCATCACCAGCGCCAGCACCAGCAGCGGCAAGGCCTGCAGGATATCGGTAATGCGCTGGAACAGCAGATCGACCCAGCCCGACAGATAACCGGATGCGAGACCGACGATGACGCCGATCGACGAGCCCAGCAACGTCGAGCCGATGCCGACGGCGAGTGAGATTCGTGCGCCGTGGACGATCCGGCTCCAGACATCCCGGCCGAACGAGTCCGTTCCGAGCCAGTGCACTGCGTCGGGCGCTGCCAACCGGTGCGCGGAATCGACGCTGAGCGGACTGAAGCGGCAGATCAGGTCGGCCGATATCGCCACCCAGACGAACATCACCATGATGAAGAGGCCGATGGTACCGAGCATGTAGCGTTGCGCGAGGAACGTCAGCCGGCGCCAGCCGTGCGTCGAATGAGCGCCGGCCCGTCGCAGTTCGCTATCGAAGTTGATCGTGGCCAAGCTGCTAATCCCCATACCGGATGCGCGGATCGATCGCGGCGTAAAGCATGTCGACGGTGAAGTTTGCGACCACCACGACGACGGCGATCAGCATCACGAGATTCTGGACGATCGGATAGTCGCGCCAGCGCAGCGCCTCGACCAGGAAACGCGCGATGCCGGGGATATTGAATACGGTTTCGGTGACGATCAGCCCGCCGATCAGGAAGGCGGCCTCGATGCCGATCACGGTGATAACCGGAAGGATGGCATTCTTCAGCGCGTGGCGATAATTGACGGAAGATTCGGAGGCACCCTTGGCGCGCGCGGTGCGAATGTAATCCTGCCGCAGGATTTCGAGCATCGAGGAGCGCGTGATGCGCATCGTCAGCGCCGCGCTGCGAAAGCCGACCGCCATTGCCGGAACCGCATAGATCGCAAAAGCTTCGGTCCATGTCGCGGGGTTGGGGTTGTAGATCGGCATGCTTCCGAACAGGGAAACCGACGCCATCAAAATCAACAGCCCGAGCCAGAAGGACGGCAGCGACAGCCCGCTCAGGCTGACGACGCGCAGGGTATAATCAAGCCGCGAGCCCTGATGCACGGCGCTGATGACCCCTAAGGGAATGCCGATCGAGGCGGAGAACAGCAGCGCGAGCGCCGCCAGCCGGGCCGTGATCGGAATTCGCGGCAGGATCTCCTGCAGTGCCGGTTTTTCGGACACATAGGAATAGCCGAGATCGCCGTGCAGCAGCCCGCCGATCCAGTGCAGATACTGCACGTAGATCGGGAGATTGAGGCCCAGTTCCTTTTCCAGATTGGCCTTGTCGGTGGGATCGACGAAGCCTGCGGCGTCGAACAGGATATCGACGATGTTGCCAGGGACGACGCGCAGCAGCACGAAAATGATGATCGAGATCCCGATCAGGGTCACGAGCATCAATACGAGGCGTCGCACGATGTAAGCAAACACCTTGTTGCTCTCCCTGGCCGGCCGGCTAGAGCCTTCCGGTTCTGATTGAATCAGAACCGGGCTCCGCTTTTGTTTTGACGCATTTTCTTCACGCGAACCGGGATCCACTTCGCTCGAAAACGCTATGGTTGCGGCTTACCGCTACTTGTCCATCCAGACGTCTTCGTAACGATAGCCGTTATAGGAGCTGTTCACCATGATGGTGATGCCCTTGACATAGGGATGCCAGCAAGAACCCGCGCGGCTGTGGAGGATGGTCGGCCGCGCCACGTCTTCCTGCAGCTTCTTGTCGATCTCCCAGACCAGTTTCTTGCGCTTGGCGACATCCTTTTCCATCGATTGCTGATCGAACAGCTTCTCGATCTCCTTGTTGCAATAGTTGGTATAATTTCGTTCCGATCCGCAGGAATAGTTTTCGTAGAACGACTGGTCGGGATCGTCGACGGCATTGCCGGTGAGGTTGAGGCCGAGCGAATAGTCCTTGCGGGCGACTTTCGGGAACCATTGCGCGGTATCGACGACGTCGAGTTCGCCGTCGATATAGATGCTCTTGATCTGATCGATCAGGATGACGGCGGGATCGCGGTAGATCGGGATGTTACGGGTCGCGATCTTGACGGCGAGGCGCTTGTCCGGGCCGTACCCCGCCTTCTGCATCAGCTTGCGCGCCTCTTCCCGGTTGGCGTTGACGTCGGGGCCATAGCCCGGAATCGATTCCAGCATTTCCTTCGGCATCGCCCACAGCCCGCCCGGCGCCGGGAGCATGACGCCGCCGATGTCCGCCTGGCCTTCGAACAGGATCGAGATGAAGGCCTTGCGATCGAGCGCGAGCGAGAGCGCGCGGCGAATGTCGATATTGTCGAATGGCGGAGAGGACGAGTTGACGATGATGTTGGTCGAGACGTTGACCGGTTCGACCACGCAGACCGCGCTGGGCGCCTGCGACTTGACGTCCTTCAGCAACGGGATCGACACCTCCGTCGGAAAAGTCATGTCGAACTTGCCCGAGACAAATCCGAGAATGGCGGTCGAACGGTTGGTAATGATGGTGAATTCGATGCCGTCGAGGTGCGGCAGGCCCTTCTTGAAGTAATCGGGATTCTTGGTGAGCTTGATCGATTCGTTGGCCTTGAACTCGACGAACTTGAACGGCCCGGTGCCGACCGGCTTGGTACGCATCTCGGCCGGCGAGACGTGGCAGGGATAAACCGGCGTGTAGCCGGAGGAGAGCAGCGACAATAGCGCCGGTTGCGGTCGCTTCAGGCTGAACGATGCTTCAAAGTCGCCGTTAACAGTCACGTCGCTGACCTGGTCGTACCAGGACTTTCGCGGGTTCTGGCGGAGTTTCTGTTGCGACTTGCCCATCAGCATGTCGAACGTGCATTTGACGTCGGCCGACGTGAATGGCTTGCTGTCATGCCATTTAACGCCCTGCTTCAGTTTGAACGTGAGCTTCTTGCCGTCGTCGCTCCAGGCCCAGCTTTCCGCCAGATCCGGGACGATCGACTCCACGCTGTTTTGCGCGACATCCTGCTTGAACATCACCAGGTTGTTGAAGACCGGCATGAAGGGAATGTTGATCGAAAAGGTCGCGCCTTCATGAATCGAGGCGCTGCCCGGACTGTCGCGGTGATAGACCCTGAGGATCCCGCCCTGTTTCGGCTCGCCCGCCGATGCGACGTCAAAAGCCGGCAGCAACAACAAGGCCGCGACGGCAAGCGCTTGCACGCTCCGCATGGTGTCCCCTCCCACATTCACTCGGTCTCAAATTGGCCGATTGCCTCAGACGATAGCATGACGGCGCGTCCCCGCAACCAGCCAAGCCGATGCATGGATTGGTAATTCGGACTAACCAAAATCCGCGTGGCGGAACTTGCGGCGACTCTCCCGCAATTTGCAGTAAATCCGCAACTTCGTTGCGGCGCGGTCGTTGCGCTGCGGCTCACGCTAAAATGTCGGACATCACGATGACGCACTGCACCACCGTGTCTCTCCGAATGTGCGATGCCGCGCCGGATCATATGCGTCACACGATCCGCGAGGTCTTGTTGCCCCAGTAGCGGTCGCGCAACAGGCGCTTGTAGAGTTTTCCGGTTGGAAGCCGCGGCAGTTCCGCCTCGAAATCGATCGATCGCGGCACCTTCTGGCGCGACAGCGACAGGCTGCAGAATGCGATCAATTCCTCGGCCAGGTCCGGGCTCGGAGAGACGCCGGGCATCGGCTGCACCACCGCCTTCACCTCCTCGCCGAGATCCGGATTGGGCACGCCGAAAACCGCCGCATCCGCGATCTTGGGATGGGTGATCAGCAGGTTCTCGCACTCCTGCGGATAGATGTTGACGCCGCCGGAGATGATCATGAAGGTCGCGCGATCGGTCAGATAGAGATAGCCGTCATCGTCGACATAGCCGACGTCGCCGACCGTGCTCATGCTACCGTCGGCCGAGCGGGCCTCCTGGGTCTTCGCCGGATCGTTGAAGTATTCGAACGGCGTCGCGGTCTTGAACCATACCGTGCCCGGCGTGCCGACCGGGCAGGGCTGCATGTTCTCGTCGAGGATATGCAGGTCGCCGAGCAGAACCTTGCCTACGGTGCCGCGGTGGGCCAGCCATTGCTCGCTGTCGCAGGCGGTGAAGCCGAGCCCTTCGGTGGCGCCGTAATATTCATGGATGATCGGTCCCCACCATTTGATGATGTCGTCCTTCACCGCAGCAGGGCAAGGCGCGGCGGCGTGGATCGCAATTTCGAGGGATGACAGGTCATGGCGCGCGCGCACTTCTTCCGGCAATTTCAGCATGCGCGAGAACATCGTGGGCACAAGCTGGGTATGGGTGACGCCCCATTTCGGGATCAGTGCGAGATATTGTTCGGGATCGAACCGTTCCATGATGATGGCTGTGCCGCCCATCTTGATCGTGAGGTTGACGGCGGCCTGGGGCGCCGAGTGATAGAGCGGCGCCGGTGACAAATAGATCATGCCCTCGCGGTACTGCCAGATCTTCACCAGGAAATCGAACAGCGGCAATTGCTGATCAGCCGGCAGTTCCGGCAGCGGGCGCAGAATCCCCTTCGGCCGGCCGGTGGTGCCGGAGGAATAGAGCATCGCGGTGCCGACGCATTCATCTGATATCGGGGTGTGCGGCAAGTCAGCAGTTACTTCTGGCAGGCCAACGATGCGGTCGCTTTCGCCGTCACCATCGGCGACGATGCAAAGCTCCACTTGCGGGCATTCCTTCAACGCCTCGCGCGCGACATCGAGTTTTTCCCTGGACGTGATGAGGATGCGCGACTGGCTGTTGGTGAGGATGTAAGCGAGTTCGCTAGCAGTCAGGTAGGAGTTCACGCAGGTATAGTAAAGTCCGCTCCGTTCGCCGGCGCCGCAGGCTTCGAGATAGCGGCTGTTGTTCTCCATGAAGATCGAATAGTGGTCGAGCCGCTTCAGGCCACGGTTGCGAAACAGATGCGCCAGGCGGTTGCTGCGGGCTTCCAGCTCGCGATAGGTAACGGTTTCGCCTGATGACGCCATGATGAAGGCGGGCTGAAGCGGGCGAAGGTGAGCATGCTTGCCGGTGTACATCTTTGCTTTGGTCTCCTTACGCGGCCATGTCCAGAATCTCGCGCACCTGCGCCGGGCCGTCGATCTTGCGGGGGCTGCGCGGCACCCACGGCGTGTGCGGAGGCATCGCGTCGAACGAGCCGGCGCGGCCCAGCCCGCGGCGGATGGTTTCGATCGTTTCGGTTTCGCGGTTCAGCGTGCCGCTGACCATCAGGAAGGCGCGTTTCGCGCCCGGCCGGTTCAACTGTTCGACAATCGCCTCGGATGCCGGCCGCCCGAACACGACCTCATCCATCGCGCCGAACACGACACGCCCTTTGTGCACGGCTGTCCTCCCCGGACATTTTTGGCCCTTGTTGCGGGCCTTGGCGCCAAGGTTAGCGGAGGAAATCCGGGACGTCATGTCCGAAGATCTTTCTGCGGGAATGGCGATTTCGACGAGAAGTCCAGGGCGCCGGGGTGCGCCAACCGCACTCCGGCGTGAAGGATCACGCCGGTCGCGCGATGTCACGTTTTCGTCATCGGTCTGCCAAGCGCCGATGCGACGTGAGCGGTATCGATGCATAGCGATTGTGCTTGATCCCGGCCGGTTCTTGACGAAACTGGGGACCGATCACATCTGTGGCCTCCGCCACAAGGTTCCACGGCAGCCGCTTCCATCGATCAGGACGTTGAGAGTGCAGGGGAGATGGGATTGATCGCGACTGAGCAATTGGATCCGGCCGCGCCGGAGAACATCAGAATTCATTCACTTCCACTTCGCGGGGTCATCAGATGGTTGGCCCCCTGACCGCGCTTGCGCTGTCGGCCTGCGGCGACACGCCGGCGCAACAGCCGGCTGCCGCAGCGCCGCCCGTCTCGGTCGCGCAGCCGGTGAAGCGCACTGTCACGGACTGGGATGAGTTCACGGGGCGCTTCGAGGCAGTTCAGGAAGTGCAGGTTCGCGCCCGCGTCGGCGGTTTTGTGAAGAGCGTCGAATTCCGCGACGGCGCCATCGTGCGCGCCGGCGAACTGCTTTACGTGATTGACGCCCGTCCGTTCGAGGCGGTCGCCGAGCAGGCCGATGGCCAGCTATCCGACGCGCGCGCGAGAGCGGAGCTGGCCAGGCGCGAACTCGACCGCGCCCTGACCCTGAACCAGACGCAAGCCGTGTCCGATTCCATCGTCGACCAGCGTCGCCAGACCTTGCAGGCAGCGCGCGCCGCGGAAATGCAGGCCGAAGGCGCGCTCAAGGCGGCCAAGCTCAATATCGAATTCACCCATGTGATGGCGCCGATCACCGGCCGCGTCAGCCGTCATCTCGTCACGCCCGGCAACCTCGTGCAGGGCAGCGAGGGCGGCGCGACGCTGCTCACCTCGATCGTTTCGCTCGATCCGATCTACATCTATTTCGACGTCGACGAGGCGACCTACCAGAGGAACAGCCGGCTTTGGTTCGAAGGCAAGCGGCCAAGCTCGCGCGATACGCCGAATCCGGTGCAGGTGATGCTGACCGGCGAGACCAAGCCCTCGCATGACGGCAAGATGGATTTCCTCGACAATCGCCTCGACGCCTCGACCGGCACGCTGCGGAGCCGCGCTGTCATCCCGAACAAGGATCTCTCGATCCTCCCCGGACAATTCGGACGGGTCCGGATCATCGGCAGCGCGCCTTACGAAGCCCTGCTGTTGCCGGACACGGCGATCGCGACCGACCAGTCGCGCAAGATCGTTTTCGTCGTCAAGGACGACAATACGGTCGAGGCGAAGCCGGTGACGCTTGGGCCGCTCGACGAGGGGCTGCGCGTGGTCCGCGAGGGGCTGAAGCCTGAAGACCGAGTGATCATCGACGGCCTGCAGCGAGCGCGCGTCGGTGCGAAAGTCACCCCGCAGACGGCCGAGGTCAAGCCGGCCGGTGGCAAGTCATGAATCTCGGCCGGCTCTCCATCAACCAGCCCATCCTGGCGATGGTGCTGTCGATCGTGCTGCTGATTGTCGGTGCGATCGCCTACACCACGCTGCCGGTCTCGGAATATCCGCAAGTGGTGCCACCGACAGTGGTGGTCACCACGCAATATCCGGGCGCCTCCGCACAAACCGTCTCCGACACCGTCGCCGCTCCGATCGAGCAGGAAATCAACGGCGTCGAGGACATGCTGTATCTCTACAGCCAGGCGACCTCGAACGGGCAGTTGACGATCACGGTGACGTTCAAGCTCGGCACCGATCTCGACAAGGCCCAGGTGCTGGTGCAGAACCGCGTCGCCATCGCGCAGCCGCGGCTGCCCGAAGAGGTGCAGCGCAACGGCGTGGTCACGCGCAAGAACAGCCCCGACATCCTGATGGTCGTATTCATGCTGTCGCCGGACGACACGTTCGACCAGCTCTATATCTCCAACTACGCGCTGCTGCAGGTCCGCGACCAGTTGCTCCGGCTCGATGGTGTCGGCGATATCCAGATTTTCGGCGCGCGCGATTATTCGATGCGGCTGTGGCTCGATCCCGACAAGATCGCCACGCTGGGCCTGACCGCCGGCGAAGTGGTGGCGGCGATCCGCTCGCAAAACGTGCAGATCGCAGGCGGCCAGATCGCGGAACCGCCGATTGCCGACCGCGCCTTCTCGCCGAATCTCACCTTCACCGGCCGTCTGAAGGACCCGAAACAATTCGAGGAGATCGTTGTCAAGGCCGGCGCCGACGGGCGCACCGTCAAGCTGCGCGACGTCGCGCGGATCGAGCTTGGCGCGCTGGCCTATGCGACCAACAGCTTCCTGCTGCGCAAATCCGCCGTCGCCATGCTGGTGACCCAGCGGCCGGGCTCGAATGCGCTGGCGACCGCCAAGAGCATTTCCAACACCATGGAAACGCTGAAGGGAAGCTTTCCGCGCGGGCTTGACTACAACATCGGCTACAACCCGACCGAGTTCATCGCGCAGTCGGTCAGCGAACTGATCAAGACGATCTACGAAGCCATGGCGCTGGTCGTGATCGTGGTGCTGGTGTTCCTGCAGGGCTGGCGCCCCGCCATCATTCCCATCATCGCGATCCCGGTATCGCTGGTGGGAACCTTCGCGGTGATGGCTGCGCTCGGATTCTCGATCAATAATTTGACATTGTTCGGCCTGGTGCTCGCGGTCGGCATTGTGGTCGACGACGCGATCGTGGTGGTCGAGAACGTCGAGCGCCATCTCGAGCACGGCATGAGCCGCCGCGATGCAGCGCTCCGTACCATGGAGGAGGTGGGCAGCGCGCTGGTTTCGATTGCGCTGGTCTTGTGCGCCGTATTCGTGCCTACCGCGTTTCTGGGCGGCATCTCCGGGCAATTCTTCCAACAGTTCGCCGTCACCATCGCGGTCGCAACCGCGATTTCCTGTTTCTGCTCGTTGACGCTTTCGCCGGCGCTGGCCTCGCAGATTCTGCAGCCGCATGCGGACAAGCGGCCGCCGGCGCGCTGGAACTTCATCGCACGCGGCTGGGGCGCCTTTACCGGCGTCTTCAATCGTGGATTCGATCGGCTGGCCCATGGCTATGCCAGTGCCGCCGATTTCGTGATCCGGCATTCGGTGGTGATGCTGCTGATCTATGTCGGACTGATCGGCGGCGCCGGATGGCTGTTGATGACGACGCCGCAAGGCTTCATCCCGGCGCAGGATCGCGGTTACGTCATCGTCTCGGTGCAATTGCCGGGCGCTGCCTCACTGGCGCGTACGACCGAGGTGGTTCGGGAGATCGAAAAGATCGCGCTTGAAACGCCGGGCGTCGTTCGTGTTCCGGCGTTCGCCGGCTTCTCGGGCGCAACCCGGACGCAGGCGAGCAACGCGGCTGCGCTGTTTCCGGTATTCGACGAGCCGGAAGCGCGGGTGAAGAAAGGGCTCACATCCACTTCGATCGCAAACGATTTGCGAAACCGGCTGGCGAACATCCAGGGCGCTTTTATCATCGTCATTCCGCCGCCTGCGGTGCCCGGCATCGGCACCGGCGGCGGTTTTACCATGCGGATTCAGGACCGTCAGGGCCGCGGCTCCGAGATGCTCGCGGCCGCCACCGACGAACTGATCGGCGCCGCGCGCAAGGCGCCTGGCCTGACCCAGGTGTTCTCCCCGTTCACGGCCAACACGCCGCAACTGTTCGTCGATATCGATCGCGTCAAGGCGCAGAAGCTTGGCGTGCCGATTGCGAACATCAACGAGACGATCCAGACCTATTTCGGCTCGTCCTATGTCAACGACTTCAATCTGTTCGGCCGCACCTACCGCGTCACGGCGCAGGCCGATCTGCCGTTCCGGAAAGAGACGTCCGATCTGGCGCGGCTGCGCACCCGCAACGCCGCCGGCGACATGGTGATGCTCGGCAGCGTCGTGAATTTCAGCGACATCTCCGGCCCCGACCGTGTCGCGCGCTACAATCTCTTCCCCGCGTCCGAGCTGCAGGGCGAAACGCTGCCGGGCACCAGTTCCGCCACCGGCATCGCCACCATCAAGCGGTTGGCGGAGGAAACGCTGCCGAGCGGCTTCTCGTATGAATGGACGGATCTGTCCTATCAGCAGGTCACCGGGGGCAACACCGGCCTCTACGTGTTCCCAATCTGCGTGCTGTTCGTGTATCTGGTGCTGGCGGCGCAGTATGGTAGCTGGAGCCTGCCCTTCGCGGTCATCCTGATCGTGCCGATGTGCCTGCTCGCCGCGACGGTCGGTGTGCGGATCATGGGACAGGACGTCAACATCCTGACCCAGATCGGTTTCGTGGTGCTGGTGGGGCTTGCGGCCAAGAACGCCATTCTCATCGTCGAGTTCGCGCGCGATATCGAACTCGAAGGAAAGGCGCGGCTGGAGGCCGTGATCGAAGCCTGCCGGCTGCGACTGCGACCGATCCTGATGACGTCGTTCGCGTTCATCCTCGGCGTGCTGCCGCTGGTGATCTCGACGGGCTCGGGATCGGAGATGCGGCAGGCGGTGGGAGTAGCAGTGTTCTTCGGCATGCTCGGCGTCACGCTGTTCGGCCTGATCTTCACGCCGATCTTCTATGTGATTGTGCGGAATCTGGCGGACGGGAAGCGTTCCAAAAGCCTGCCGCGACGTAGCCGCAACGCCATCGTGCACCGCATCGCAAGTCCCGATACTTTTGGCTCATCTGAACCGGGTGGGCAGTCGCTGGGTTATTAGTACTGTTGGCAAAACCCTCTGATAGAAACTTCAAGGAGAAAAAGATGAAGTCGGCATTGTTGACGGCGGTGGCGGTGAGCGGAATTTTGCTCGCCGCGCCGGCATCGGCACAGGGCGTCAAGATCGGCATTCTCAACGATCAATCCGGGGTCTACGCCGACTATGGCGGTAAGTGGTCCTTCGAGGCCGCCAAGATGGCGGTCGAGGATTTCGGCGGCGAGGTGCTGGGCCACAAGATCGAGGTCATTTCCGCCGATCACCAGAACAAGCCGGATCTCGGCACCGCCATTGCGCGGCGCTGGTATGAGGTCGAAGGCGTCGACATGATCACCGAGCTGACGACCTCCTCGGTCGCGCTCGCAATTCACGAGCTTTCGAAGGAAAAGAAGAAGATCGACATCGTCGTGGGTGCGGCGACCTCGCGTCTCACCGGAGATTCATGCCAGCCCTACGGATTTCACTGGGCCTACGATACCCACGCGCTCGCCTACGGCACCGGCGGCGCGTTGGTGGAATCCGGCGGCGATAGCTGGTTCTTCATGACCGCGGACTACGCGTTCGGCCATGCGCTGGAAAAGGACACCGGCGACTACGTCAGGGCCAAGGGCGGCAAGGTGCTCGGCGCGGTCCGCATTCCCTGAACTCGTCGGACTTCTCGTCGTTCCTGCTGCAGGCGCAGAGCTCGAAAGCCAAGATCATCGGTCTCGCCAATGCCGGCCTCGACACCACCAACTCGATCAAGCAGGCGGCCGAATTCGGCATCGTCAGAAGCGGCCAGAAGCTGGCTGGACTGCTGCTGACGCTGGCCGAAGTCCACGGCCTCGGTCTCGAAGCTGCGCAGGGTCTGGTGCTGACGGAAGGCTACTACTGGGACCGCGACGCCAGGAGTCGCAACCTCGCCGAACGCTTCTTCAAGCGTACCGGCCGCATGCCGAACATGATCCAGGCCGGCACCTATTCGGCGACCTTGCAATATCTGAAGGCGGTCAAGGCGGCAGGCACCAAGGATACCGAGGCGGTCGCCAAGAAGCTGAAAGAGCTTCCGGTGGACGACGACTTCGCGCAAGGCGGCAAGGTGCTGGAAAACGGCCGCATGGTGCACGACCTCTATCTGTTCGAGGTCAAGAAACCCGCGGAATCGAAGAAGCCGTGGGATTACTACAAGCAGCTTGCGGTCGTTCCCGGCGACAAGGCGTTTCCGGCGGCGAAGGACTCAGGCTGCCCGCTGGTGAAGTGAAGGCGCGACACTCACCGATGTCGTCCCTGCGAACGCAGGGACCCATAACCACAGGCGTTTGTTGTTAGAGCGGGCGTCTGACGGCCAGCCTCATTGATAGGACACGGCGTATGGGGTCCCGGCTCAAGGCCGGGACGACGTTGGGATAGAGTTCGCGTCGTTCCGCTCACGCCTGCACCAGCCGCCACACGATGGCGCCGAAGGCTCCCACCCACAGCGCGATCGCCGCCAGCGCCTGGATCGCGAAACCCGGGCCGCGGTCCTTGACCGACCTGGCATAGCCGAACACGTAGAAAATGCGGCCGATCACCCAGACCAGCCCGATCCCGGCCGCGATGCCATCGCCGATATAGATCGCGAACAGCCACAGCGCCGGCAGGAAGATCGGCAGCCACTCCAGCGTGTTCATCTGCGCGCGAAACACGCGCTCGAAATCCGGATTGCCCGAAATTGCCGGCAGCTTAACGCCGAACTTGCCGCGCGCCCGCGAGACCAGAATGGACGAGTAGAAGTAGACCAGGATCGCCAGCAAGGTGACGAGCGCGGTGAAGTGATACATTGCGGAAATTCTCCCTGTTTCGTGCGGGTGCTTAATAGCCCGTCATTTCCAGATAGCCCACCCCGGTGTGGCTGCCTGCAAAGCGGATCGGGCCTTCCCAATAGGGAAAGCTCGTGCCCATCCAACTTCTCGGATTGAGCGGCCTGCATTCGATCGCAAGCGCCATTTTCGCAATCGCGATGCGCCATGCTGTCGGGATCTTTCGTCCCTCGATATCAGTGACGGTCAGTGGGGTCATGGCGATGTCATCGGAGCCGAGCGTCTCGGCCGTGCCGTCCGGCGCGATCCATTTGCCGGAGCGGTAATGCTGGCCGTCGGTCTGGCGCATCCGGTACAGCATCAATTTGTCGCCGGCGTTGAAATGCAGCGAGAGCCAGTCCCATCCGCTTTGATCGGAGGCCAGCGGCTGGCTGCTCCACTCGCGATCGAGCCACGCCATCCCGGTGACGTCGACAGGCGCGTCGTCGATGGTAAGAATGCCCGTCGCCGTATAATGCGGCTGGCTGTAATAATAGGAGGCCTGTTCGCGCAGCGATTTGCGGCTGTAGCCGCTGTCGCCCTGCAGCACCAGCGGGCGATCCGCGTCGAGGCGTAGCGCGTAGCTGAAATCGGCGCCCGATGCTTTCAGTTCAAGGGGGCGATATTGTCGTCGTTCACCGGTTCGAGCCCGCGCATGTCCCAGGCATCGATCCAGGCGTGAAACGGCTTGGCGTCGACTCCGGCCTGGCCGACGCCGCCGCGCGCGAACGCCTGGCCAAAGCGATGGGTATCGGCGCGCGTGACGGCGGCATGGCCCATCCAGATTTGCTGGTTGGCCCAGCCTTCCTGCGGGCCGCCCGCCGCGATCGCCTGGCGAAACAGCGTCCATTGGACGCCATAGGCCGTTCCGCGCGCATCGGCGAGATTGGCCGTCACATACCACCACTCGATGCGGAATTCCGGATGCGGCCCGTGGTCGGCGGGAAATGCAAATGTTCTGCCGGGCACGACCGGCGCAAATCCCTCCGCGCTTTCGCCGAGCCCGGCAAAACCCTGCGCGAACGCCTTGCCGCCCAATCCTGCGAGGAGCGTGCCGCCGATGAAGCCGCGGCGGGTGATCGGGCCGCTACCGTTCATTGGCGAAGATCCTGATCAGGCTCGCCGGCTGCATGCGCGCCAGCCTGATAACGGGGAGCGCAGACGCGGCGAGGGCGGCCGCCATCGCGACGCCTGTCAGCCACAGCAGTTGCAGCGGGAAGACATGAAACGGCAGCCGCCAGCCGAACGCCTTGACGTTGACGATCGCAAGCAGACACCACGCAACCAGCAGGCCGAGCGGAAGCGCGAGGATGGTGGTGATCAGCGCCACCGACATCGTCTTGAGAAGTTCGATGACCGCGAGCCGCCGCCGCGTGATGCCGATCGCCCATAGCGGGGCCAGTTGCGGCAGCCTCGAATTGGCAAGCGTCAGCAGGCTCGTCAACAGCGCGATGCCGGCTACCCCAAGCGTGAAGGCGTTCAGCGCGGCGGTCACCGCAAAGGTGCGGTTGAAGATCCGCGTCGATTCCGCCTTCATCGTCGCCTGATCGGCGACATTGCGGTTGTCGAGCGCGAATTTTTCCTGCAGTGCGGCGATCAACGCCGGTATCTCTGGCGAAGCGACCCGCAATCCCATGCGCGTCAGCGGAATTTCCGGAAAGCGCCGCGTCAGCGCGGCGTAGTTCACCGCGATCTGGCCCTTGGGGTTGCCGTAATCGGCATAGATGCCGACCGCCTCGAGAGCCCAGTTTCCGCCTGACGCGGGCACCTCGATGCGGTCGCCGACCGAAAGGTGCAGGCGCCGCGCCAGTTGTTCGCTGACGAGGGCCGCATTGCCGGGACGAAGCTTGATCCAGGCATCCTCGGTCGACTGCAGAAGCGGCCAGTTGTCGCGATAGGTGGCGTGATCGGGCAAGCCCAGTACCTCGATCGGTGCGCCCGCCAATTGCGTATCGGCGCGGCCGCCGGGCAGGACCGCCTCGACCTCGGGACGCTCGCGCAGCCACGCCTTGATCTCGGCCGCCTGCGCGTCGTTGGCGGCATTGACATAGACGTCCGCCGCCAGCCGCCCGTCGAGCCAGACCAGAAACGTGCGGCTGAAACTCTCGACCATGGTGGAGACGCCGACATTGACTGATAGGGCGAGCAACAGCGCCATCAAGGCGAGCGACAGACCGGATAGTTGCTGCCGGCTGTCGGCCCAGAACCAGACGCTGACCGGAGCCCGCGCATAGCGCTGGCCAAGCGACAGCATGAGTTCCAGAAACATCGGCAGGATCAGCGCCGCGCCGAGCATCAGCGCCGCGAGCACGGCAAAACCCGAAATCAGGGAATCGCCGAACCAGAGAAAGCATGCCGCGGCGATAAACGCTGCGAGCGCCAGCGCGCTCTGGTAGGTCAGCCAGCGCCGCTGTGCCTGTTGCCAGGCATAAGGCTGGGCGGTGGCGAGCAGCGGCAGCCGCAGTGCCTTGGTCAGGCTGGCGGCGGCCGCGGCGAGCGCGCCTGTTATGCTGATGGCGATGCCTGCGAACCACCATTGCGGCTTGAGCGTCAGGTGTCCCGGAATTTGCGCGCCATAGAGCCCGCGCAGCGAGGCTGCGACGTCGGGCAACAACGCGCCGGCGATGAAGTAGCCGCACACGAGACCCATCAGCCCCGCGATCAGCGCCAGCGACACCAGCTCAAGCACCAGCACGATGTTGAGCATCCGCGCCGAGACGCCGCAGGCGCGCAAGGTGCGCAGCACCGGCAGCCGTTGTTCGAACGCAAGCCCGATCGCCGAATTGACGATGAAGAGTCCGACAAAGAATGACAGAAAGCCGAACGCGGTCAGGTTCAGGTGAAAACTGTCGGTGAGGCGTTCGAGGTCAGTCTCTTCATCGGGTTCAACCAGCCGCAGCTTGTCGCCGACAATGCTTTCAAGCGGCGCGCGCTTGCCCGCGGTCTTGCCGATCAGGAGGCGCGAGAGCTGATCTGGCATTTTCAGAAAACTTTGCGCGATGCCGATGTCGACGACGAGCACGCCGGGCACCAGGTTCGGCTGCACGCGAAGCGTCGGCAGCAATGCATCATTGGCTTGGGGACGTGCGCCTTCCGGGAGCTTGAGATCGGAAAGCGTTTCCGGCGCCACCAACATTTCGCCCGGCGGCTTCATGAAGGATAGCAGATCGGCCTTGCCGATCGTGGGCGCGTTGCCGACTTCCACGGGCAGCGTCACCGGTTCGATACCCATCAGCCGGAACGATCGTCCCTCGATCTGGATGCGGCCCTCGAGCACCGGCGAAACCGGCCAGCCGGCGCGGCGCAAATCGACGAAGAGTTTTGCGGGAAGTTTACGCCGCTATTGGCGACCAGCATGGCGGTGCGCGTGCCGCCAAAGATGGCAGCGGCGCGATCGTACGAGGTGCGGGCCTGCTGATTGAGCGCCTGCACGCCGCTCCACAGCGCGGTTGCTGAGATCAATCCGATCAGCAAGGTCGAAAGCTGCATCGGATGCCGTCGCCAATGGCTCAGCAGTACGGCCAGCGTCCACAACGCGCGCTTCACGCGATCACCCCGGCATGGAGATTGACCCGCCGGTCGAGGGTAGCGGCCAGCCTTTCGCTGTGGGTCACCATCAGAAAGCCGCAGCCGCTGCGCGTCACCAGATCGCGCGCCAGCGCCAGCACCTCGTCGGCGGTGTCTTCGTCGAGATTGCCGGTCGGCTCGTCTGCGAGCAAGAGCAGCGGCCTTACCGCCAAGGCCCTGCCGATCGCGACGCGCTGCTGCTGGCCGCCGGACAGTTGTTCGGGATAACGTTTCAGGAGATGGCCGAGCCCGAGCCGTTCCACCAACTCGCGATGCCAGTCCGGATCGTGACGCGCGGCAATGCGCGACTGGAAGACGAGGTTGTCTTCCACCGTGAGACTTGGGATCAGGTTGAATTGCTGAAACACCAGGCCGATCCGGTCGCGGCGCAGTTCTGCCCGGCCGGCATCGGAGAGTTCGGAAACTGGCGCGTCTGCCAGCGTGATCTCGCCGCCATCGGCCGCATCGAGGCCTGCGATCAGATGCAGCAGCGTGCTCTTGCCGCTGCCGGACTCACCCGTGAGCGCGACGCGCTCGCCAGCGGAGACCGTTAGATTCACTCCGCGCAGCACCGCGACCTCTTCGCCGGCGGTACGGTAGCTCTTGGTCAGGCCGGTCACGTGAAGCACCGGGCCGGTCACACTGGGGCTGTCTTTGGTCATGCGCGACGATGGACCGATCTGACCATGATAATCCCCTGAAAGTGATGCCATGCACCATATCAAGGCAGTGGCCTCAGATCACGGCCTCAATCGCGCCCGCGACGTGATCGTGATCCGGTTGTGGCGCGCGCCCGTCGCAGCAGCCGGCGGTTGCGGGGCGAGTGTGTTGCGGAAAATCCCGGTTGCCTTGCCCGCAAGCCCCCTTGTAGCATTGGAACCGGCAGATCCTGCAGAGCCCGCGCCGATCCTACAGAGCCAGCAAAGACAAACGGGGAAACAGCCATGACCGCGCAACCGACGCCCAAGGGGACGCCCAAGGGCGCCTGGACAATCACCTTCCTGTTGTTTCTGTTCATGCTGGTGAACTTCGCCGACAAGATCGTCGTCGGCCTCGCCGGCGCGCCGATCATGGATGAGCTGAAGCTGTCGCCGGAGCAATTCGGCTTCCTCGGCTCCTCGTTCTTCATCCTGTTTTCGATCTCGGCCATCGTCGTCGGCTTCATCGTCAACCGCATCGACACCCGCTGGGTGCTGCTCGCGATGGCGGTGATCTGGTCGGTAGCGCAGTTTCCGATGGTCGGCACCGTCGGTTTCACCACGCTCGTGATCTGCCGCATCATCCTTGGCGCGGGCGAGGGCCGGCCTTCGCGGTGGCGGCGCATGCAATTTACAAATGGTTTCCGGACGAGAAGCGAACGCTGCCGACTGCCATTCTCTCGCAGGGCTCGGCCTTCGGCGTGATTCTCGCGGTGCCGGCGCTGAACTGGATCATCGTCAATCATAGCTGGCACTACGCGTTCGGCGCGCTCGGCGTGGTCGGCCTGATGTGGGTCGTGGCGTGGCTGGTGATGGGTAAGGAGGGACCGTTGGTGCAGACGGTCGCGATGGCCGCAGCCGATCCGCACGTTCCCTATTTCCAGCTTCTGACTTCGCGAACCTTCATCGGCTGCTGCGCCGCGACCTTCGGCGCCTATTGGGCGCTCTCCCTCGGATTGACCTGGTTCACGCCCTTCATCGTCAAGGGATTAGGCTTCTCGCAAAAGGATGCGGGCTGGATTTCGGTGCTACCTTGGGTATTCGGCGCCACCATCGTGCTGCTGACGGGATGGATTTCGCAGGTGATGCTGACGCGCGGATACACCACGCGCGGCGCTCGCGGCGTGCTCGGGTCGGTGCCCTTGATCGTCGGCGGGCTGATCCTCGCGGTACTGCCGTACGTCAACGGTGCGGGATGGCAGATAGCGTTCCTCGTGGTCGGCTCCGGGCTTTGCGGTTCGATCTATGTCGTCTGCCCGCCGATGCTCGGCGAATTCACACCGGTCCAGCAGCGCGGCGCCGTGCTCGCGATCTACGGCGCGATCTATACGCTGGCAGGAATAATTGCCCCTTCCGTGATGGGCGTTGTGATCCAGAATGCGGCGGTGCCGCTCGACGGTTACATGACCGGCTTCACCATCAATGCGGTGGTGATGGCGGCCTCAGGCCTGCTCGGGCTGTTGCTGCTCTGGCCGAATACCGAGCGCAAGAGGCTGTTGGCTCAGGCGACGGTGCAACCGAAATTCGCGTGAGGGCGAATACGCAACAACTCTCTCGTCGTCCCTGCCTAGTGCGCAATTGCGCACGGGCGCAGGGACCCATAACCACCGATGTTGATTGCTTAAGCAAGGCGTCTGCCACATCGTTCTGAACGATGGGCCGCGGAGTATGGGTCCCGGCTCAAGGCCGGGACGACATAGTGTTTGTGTTTGCTAACTTGCCGCCGCGTCGAACTGCGGATTGCTTCCCTGCGCGCCCCGCACCAGCCGCCCCGGGCGTGCGCCGGTGGCCTTGCCGCCGCGCTGCGTCACCACGCCGGAGACGATGGTGGCCTCATAGCCGTCGACTTGCTGCATCAGCCGGCGGCCGCCGACGGGCAGGTCGTAATGCACCTTCGGCGGATGCAGATGCAGCCGGTCATAGTCGATCACGTTGACATCGGCCTTGAAACCGGGCGCGATCACGCCGCGGTCGTAGAGGCCGACCGACAGCGCGGTCTTGCGCGACTGCGCCGCCACCACGAACGGGATCGAGAGTTTTTCGCCGCGGCTGCGGTCGCGCGTCCAGTGGGTCAGGAGATAGGTCGGGAAGCTGGCGTCGCAGATGATGCCGCAATGCGCGCCGCCGTCGGAGAGGCCCGGCACCGCATTGGGGTCGCGCAGCATCTCGCGCGTCGCGTCAAGATTGCCGTCGGCGTAGTTGAGGAACGGCACATAGAGCATGCCGCGGCCTTCGTCGGTGAGCATCGCATCATAGGCGAGTTCTTCCGGCTGTTTGCCCTGGCGAGCCGCTCGCGCGCCCAGAGTATTTTCCGGCGGCTGTTCGTAATCCGGCGGATTACCGAGCAGGTACATCTTGTCGTAGTTCGGCCTGAAGAACAGCGGATCGTCGGTCGCGGTGGCGTGCTCGCTCAGGATGGCTTTCCGCACTTCCGGCTGGCGCAGGCGCGCGAGCCGCTCGGTGAGCGGCAGATGCGCGATCGCCCGGTAGCTCGGATGGGTCTGGAACGGGTTGCGCGACAATTCCAGACCGAGCATCAGGCCGACCGGGCGGGCGGCGATCTGCGCGGTGATCGACAGGCCGCGCGCGGAAGCGTCCCTGATTGTGTCGAGCGTCTGGCGCCAGCGCTGCGGCGCCCTGTCGTTCTGCGTGATCGAGAACGACACCGGGATTCTCGTGTTCTCCGCCACCCGCAGCATCATCGGCAGGTCTTCGTCGATGCCGGAGAGATCGAGCACGAACTGAAAGACGCTGCGGCCTTGCGCGTGCATCGCAGCCGCAATCGCGGTCAGTTCGTCCTCGCCGGCTTTCAGCGTCGGCGTAAAATCGCCAGTCGAGGTGCGGTGGTTCAGCGTGCGCGACGTCGAAAAGCCGAGTGCACCGGATCGCACGGCGTCAGCAGCCAGCGCCGCCATCGCCTTGTTGTCTTCAGGTGTGGATGGATCGCGCCGCGCGCCGCGTTCGCCCATCACGTACACGCGCAGCGCCGCGTGCGGCAGTTGCGCGCCGATATCCATGTCGAAATTTCGCTTCGACAGCCACTCCATGTAATCCGGAAAGCTTTCCCAGGCCCAGGGGATGCCGGCGCTCAACACCGGCTCGGGGATGTCCTCGACGCCTTCCATCAACTGGATCAGCCTGACATGGTCGGCCGGACGGCAGGGCGCGAAACCGACGCCACAATTGCCCATGATCGCCGTCGTGACGCCGTTCTGCGAGGAGGGTGTGATGTCATGGCTCCAGGTGACCTGGCCGTCATAATGGGTGTGAACGTCGACAAAGCCCGGCGCGACCAGTTTGCCTTTGGCGTCGATCTCTTCCTTACCCTTCGCCGCCACCTTGCCGACTTCGGCGATGCGGCCGCCGGAGATAGCCACATCGGCTTCGAACAATTCGCCACCCTTGCCATCGGCAATGGTGCCGCCGCGGATCACGAGGTCGGGGGTCGAGGTCATGGCTTCCATCCCGGTTCTGGTTTTTGTTGGCGCATCATCCAACGTCCCCCGCGCAGTCAACCGCCGGGGATGAGGCTCAGGAATGCATTGCCGGCGTCTACGCCTTGGCGGGTTCCGCCGGCTTGCGGTCGGTCACCAGCGCCAGCAGGACCGTCAGCACCATGAAGGCGACCGACGCGCCGAACACCCAATGCGGCAGGCTCTGGTCCATGATCCAGCCGAACAATAGCGGGCTGAGGATGCCGCTGAAATTGAAGCCGGTGGAGACGATGCCGAACGCGCGGCCCGCTGCGCCTGCCGGTGCGGCGTTGCGGACCAGCATGTCGCGCGAGGGCGCGATGACGCCGCCGAGGATCCTGCCAGCCCCATCGCGGCGGTCAGCACGACCAACGGCAGATTGATGGTCGCAATGACCGTGATGATGACGGCGTTGATGGCAAAGCACGCGGCGGCGACGTTGCCGTGCCGCTGGGTGCGGTCGGCGAGATAGCCGCCGGCCAGCACGCCGGCCGCGCTGGCACCGAGAAAGGCGGTCAGCGCGATATTAGCGGCCGAGAAAGTCACGCCATAACCGCTCATCAGCGCGACCACGCCGAAATTGCTGATGCCGGCACTGGACAGGCCGAGCAGCATGAAGAAGATCGTCAGCACAATGATGGCCGGCGTCACGATGCTCTGCTGCGGCGTTGCTGCGCCATCGGTCTTGCGATCGGCCGAGCTCGCATCGGGAATGCGGACCGCGATCAACAGCAGCGCCACAACAGGGCCGACGACGCCCGCCACGGTCAGCGCGCCGAGACCGCCGACGGTTGCCACCAGCGCCGCCATGATCGCAGGCGCCACCGCGCCGCCAAGGAAGCCCGCAAAGGTGTGGACCGAAAACGCCCGGCCCATCCGCGCTTCATTCATATGCGTCGACAGAATCGCATAGTCGCACGGGTGATAGACGCTGTTGGCGAGGCCAAGCAGGGCGGCGCAGACGATCAGCGAAATGTAACTCAGATGCAGGCCGAGCATGATCAGCGCCAGGCCGCCGACGGTGAGGCCGATCAGCAGGACCTTTCGTGCGCCGATATGGTCGGCGAGATAGCCGATCGGCGCCTGCGTCAGGCCGGAGACGACGCCGAACACGGTTAACGCGAAACCGAGTTCGATGTAACCGACGCCGAGTTGCTCCTTCAGGAACGGAAACAGCATCGGCAGCACGAAAAGATGGAAATGGCTGACCCAATGGGCGACCGAAATCGCAGCGAGCGTACGCAGCGAAGTGTCCGCTTTGGCTTGTTGCGGTGCGGCCAGAATGTCGACCATGGCAGCTCAAAATCCCGTGTCACTTGCGGCAGCGGCGAAAATATCGTCCAGCCGTTATTTGTCCATGAATACCGCTGCATGGCTGCCCCGGCGGAGGGCAGGGACACGCCGATTGCATCATTAAATCGGGAGACAAAGGCGGCCGGCGCGGCAATGATCCGGCATGCCTGATCCCACCAAATCGCTCCGGGTGCTCGTCTCCGAAGGTTCCTCTACCTCGGCGCGGGAGGCGATTACGATTCTGGGTCTTTCGGGCCATCACATCGAGGTCTGCGATCCCTCGCCGTGGTGCCTTGCGCGGTTCTCGCGGCTGGTTGCGAAATTTCACCGTTGCCCCGGACTGCGGGATGACCCCGCCGGCTATCTGGCGTTCATCGAGCATCGACTGGCCGACGGGAGATTCGATATTCTGCTGCCGACGCATGAGCAGGGATTTTTATTTGCCCGGGCGAAGCAGCGTATGGAAAGCCGTACCGGTCTGGCACTGCCGACCTTCGAGAGCTACCGTACCGCGCACAGCAAGGCGGGCTTCAGCCGGCTGCTCGATCGATTGGGACTGCCGCAGCCGCCGACGCGCATCGTGACGTCGGCGCAGCAATTGCGTGAAGCCGTCCGATTTCCTGCCGTCGTCAAGACCGCTGTCGGCACTGCAAGCCGCGGCATCTGGTTCATACGTAATGCCGACGATCTCGAAAGCGCGCTGCACGATCTCGGCGCTGGCGATGCATTTGCCGACGAGATTTTGGTGCAAGAGCTTGTCGCTGGCACGACCGAGAAAGCGCAGTCGGTATTTTGCCGGGGCCAAATGGTCGGTTTTCATGCCTATCGGCAGATTGTCGCGGGGGTTGGCGGCGGCGAAGCGATCAAGCAGAGCGTGAGGCGGCCCGTCGTTCGCGCTCATCTCGAAAAGGTCGGACAAGCGCTCGACTGGCACGGTGCGCTGTCGATCGACTACATCATGCCCGATGACGGTAGCGCGCCGTTGCTGATCGATTGCAATCCGCGGCTGGTCGAGCCAATGAACGCGTATCGCGCCGGTGTCGATCTGGTCGGGCTCCTGCTTCTGATATCGCTGGGTGAGAGGCCGACGGCGCTGCCGGAAAGCCGCGAGGGCGTGCTCACGCATCTGGCGATGCAGGCGCTGCTCGGGTGTGCAGCGCGCGGCGGCGCGCGACGCGATATTGCCAGGGAATTTTTGCGCCTGTTTGCGAGCAGCGGGCCTTATGCCGGCAGCACTGAAGAACTCACGCCGGTGGAAGCGGACTGGATCAGCGCCGTGCCGCTTGCGGTGACGGCGGCATTGCTGCTGGCTTCGCCGAAGTCAGCGGTCAAACTCGCGCGCGGAGGATTTGGCGCGCATCTGCTCGATGTCAGGAGTATCCGGATGATCGAAAGCGAGGGTTTGGTGCGTAAGCGCGCTACAACGGTTCATTCTCATTATCCGTGCGGTCGCGCTTTGGCGTGGCGATGTCGCCGTCCTCGTAATCATCGTCCTCGACCGGAATGCGTTCAGGCCTCTTTGGTTTGTCGTCCGCCGGTTTCGGAGGCTCGTTCTTCTTGCCAGTTCCGCCCATGTGATGCCTTTTTCGCCGGATGAATCGACGTTGCTCTGCGTGCCGATTCGGGGTAACCGCATGATCTCAATCTGATCGCGTTTGGCCGGCATGTTAGCGCTGACCACAAGAACTTTCCTGCCCTTTTTGCGGCGTTCAGTCCAAAGGGCCTTCACACGGAGCCAGCATGAAGAAGCCCCGCACTGCGGCGGACGATCCGCAGCCGCGCAAAATCATCCGCGCCGACAAGGCGCCGACCACCGGTTACTCGCTGGTGGTGGACGGTCATTTCAAGTCGCATCACGACACCGTCGAGGCCGCCGAAGAGGCGGGCATGGCCTTGAAGAACCGGTTTCAGATGCTTCAGGTTCAGGTCTACGATGCCGAGAACAAGACGCGTTCGATGATCGATTGGCCGGGGCCGGCGTAGCGCTGCGGATATCCGATTTTACTTTTCGTTAACGCCGGGCAGAAGCCGCGCTTCGCGCCTGGGCATGACGAGACACCCGTAGAGTCCGGCATCAGGTTCGCCGTCCGCCGTTCTGCTGGCTCGCCAGCCAGTCGGACAGGGCCACCGGCTTCTCTTTCGATCGCTTGGTGCCGGCGGACGCCTTCTTCGCGGCCTTCGCGGCGGGGGCGCGTTGCGGCTCGGCGGCCTCGCGCGCCAGCCGCAACGCCTTCAGCTTCGCCATATTGTCGAGCACGGACTTGGCGGTGGCGTCGCGTTCGGCCTTGCCGGATCTCGCGTCTTGAGCTGCCCTTGCCACCTTGTCGGCGCGTGCCTGGGCGCGATCACGATCCTCTTTCGTCATTTTAGGTCAGCCTTTTTTAGCGGCCTTGGTCTTGGCCTTGCTTTTGACCACCGGTTCCGGCGGGTTTTCACGGTCGGCCGCTTCCTTCGCCAGACGCAGCGCACGCAGCTTCTCGGTCCGCTTTCGGATCGCGACGTCGGCGGCCGCGATCTCGGCCATCGCCTTGATGCCTTCGACTTCCTGGGTGCGCTTGCGATTCAGCCGGATTTCTTTCAGTTCGGCGGCGCTCTTCGGCTCATCGTTCATGTCATACCTCTGAAATCACGACAGATATCGTCGAGCGGTCTCGGGCGGTTTATCACGGATTGGGGCGCTGAGGATGTTATTTTCGGTCGAAAAAGGCGCACTTTCTTGTCAAATCAGCCCTTCATGATAAGGGCCGCTTCGTCGTCGGCCTCGTTTGGGCGGCCTGATCGAAGCTCGCAAGCCAGGCGCTCAGCGCCGCTGGCGCATGGCCCTGCGACCTCATCTACCGCAACGCAATGCGGTTCGGCCGTGTCGGCCGCCGGCCACCGCCGCGGGCGGCTCGCCGGCAAGCACCGCATCGGTCTTGTCAGGTCAGGACAAGCCGGTCCGGCACGAGGTCGAACCGGCCATTCCAGTCAGAACGTCGCGCCGGCCTTCACCATGTAGGTACGGCCGGGCAGCGGATAAGCCGAGAAGCGGCCCGGCGTGAACGAGCTGGCGATGGCATAGTCGTAGTACTGCGCATCGAACAGGTTGTTCACGCTCAGCGACCAGAAGAAGCGGTCATAAGCGCCGCTCAGTTTGAGGTCGACGGTAGCGTCGGCCGGGATGCGGCGCTGGGTGTTCGCCTGGTCATTGTCCATGAAGCGCTCGCTCCAGGCGCGCAGCGTGGCGTCGAACACCAGGTAGTTCTGCCAGATGTTCCAGGTCACGCCGCCCATGGCTGTGTAGCGGGAAACCAGCGGCACGTCGTTGCCGGCGAACGGCCCCTCGCGGAACACGGCACGCGTGTAGGCCGCGCCTGCCCGCAGCGACAGGCTGTCACTGACACGCAGCGACGCGCTGGTCTCGGAGCCGTAGCGGCGGGTTGGATCAAGGTTCACGTTGAAGAACAGCGCCGGGATGAAATGGATCTCGTTCTCAAGATCCATGTTGTAGATGCTCGATTGCATCTGGAATGCGCCGGCCTTGACGCGAAAACCGCCTTCGACGTCGTGCGAGGTCTGGGTTTTCAACTGAAAGGTCCCCGGAACGAAGAAAGGGCCGCTGGAGACGCGTTCATCGACGGTCGGAGTACGGAACGCGCGCGCGGCGCGGCCAAACAGCGAGAATGTGTTGTTAAGCCGGTGCTCGAGCCCGACGTGCAAGGCGTATTGCGTCTCGTTGCTGTCCAGCGGGGAGGCTTGATCGCTGCAATTAAAGAACATGGCGCAACCGGGCGCGTTGGCGTCGAACCGATCCCGGGCGCTCAGGCTGGTGTTTTGAAGCCTGGCGCCATAGGAGAAATCAGTTGTCGGCAACAGGCCTACCGTGTGCTGCCAGTAGCCGGCCAGCGTCTGCTGCGACAGATCGTAGATGTGGGTCGGCGCGAGGCCCTTGAACGCCCCGCGGTCCTGGCGGAACGTCGCATCGTAATAATCGATACCGGTCAGGATCTGTGAGGGCACCCCGAGGATCGAGTTCTTGATGTTCAATCGCGGCGTGATCGACCATGTCTGCAATGATGCGTCGTTATAGGTGGAGGAGAAACTCGGAAATGGCGACGCAAACGGTATCGCGCCGAAGAATCCGCTTTGCGTTTTCTTGTCTCTGACGCCGCCATCGACGATCAGTTCGGCGCCGTTCCACAGGGTCTTGGTGAAGCCGGCGGTCGCGCTGGCGCCCTGCTGGTTACCGTAATCGAACGGCGTATTTGTACCCCTGCGATCGGTGACGAGTTGATTTAGCCCGATCGAGGGATCGACGGTGCGTCCGCCCGGAAATCCGAGCTTCTGGTCGTCGCCGGTCACCGTAAGGAAGGCCTTGAGATCGGGCGTGGTGTAATTGAGATTGCCGACCCCGTTGCGCTGGTCGAGCGCGTTATTGGCGCGATAGCCGTCGGACTTGATGGCGTTGCCGTAGAACGACGTCGACCACGGTCCCGAGTTCAGCGCAGTCGAAACCGAGGCCATGCGCTGATTGAAGGAGCCGACACCGGCCTCGGCGCGCATGGCGACAGGCGGCCCGCCGACGCCGTTCTTCAGGACGATGTTGATAACGCCGCCGACCGCATTGTCGCCGTAGAGCACCGCGCCGCTGTTGCCGCGCGTGATTTCAATGCGCTCGATCGAGATCGCGCGGAATGGTCGAAAAATCGACGCCGGCCATGTCGATGTCGTTGAGCCTTCGGCCGTTGATGAGCACCAGGGTATTTGAGGTCGCGAACGCGCCAAACCCGCGGAGGTCGACGCTGGTCTTGGCGCCGTTGACGCCGCCATACAGGCTGGTCAGTTGCACGCCGGGCGTTTGCGCGATGATTTCCTGCAACGTTTGTGCGGGCGAATGCGCGATCTCTTCGGCGGTGATAACGGTCGATGCCGTGCCGACGATGCCTGAAAACTGCCGGCCGCTGCTTCCGCCCGCGCCTTGCGAGGCGCTTTGCGACGCGACGTTCGAGCCTGGCCCGGCGGCGGGGCGCGTGCCACTCGATGGCGCAGCCGCCGGCACGACGCGGCGCGACGTCGATCCTTCATCGTAGGTCGGTTTGGCGCGGGTCCGGTTCGGGTCGGTAGGCGAGGTGACCTCAATCGGCGGCAATTGCTCTGATGGCGCCTGCTGCGCCTCTGCGCCGGAAACGCCAAGCGATACGATCGGTATCAGGAAACTGGAGGCAAGCCAGAAGCGGCGCTGCCGCGTGGCGCTGGTGGAAGACATGGTTCGGACCTCGGTATGACGTCAGTGGCACGTCACAGCGAACCAAGTCTCACCATCGCGCTTGCGCGAACCCAGTGAAGCTAATGCCTGTACTCCCCGACCGACATCTTCGCGTGTGACCACGGCTGACGGCAGGTCTCCTGGCTCGCGGGTCGTTACCCTTCGTCGCCTTCCCAGGACCGAGATTTCCCAGTGGCCTATGACGAAGGATTCGCCGCTTACAGTTGCGGGGGCAGCCGCGGAATAGGGAGCTTCCCCGCACCGCATTCCCTTTTGATCCCCAAAACGGGAACCGTCGGGAACTATGGTAGAAGTTTGTCAAAGTCCGAGTCAATCCGCCTCGGGCGCGCTCGCGGTCCTCACTGGACGAGTGCGCTATTTTTGCCGCATGAGCACGCCTGCCTGAACTCCTGTACCGGGGCGGGTAAAACTGCTTTAGGACGATCGATGAGTGTTGAGGCCGTAACCATGACCAGCGAGGATGCCGCGCGCCGCCGGATCGGCGGGACGGCGGCGCTTGCCGCGCTCGTTGTGCTGCTGGTGCTGATCTCGCTGGGTGTTGGTCCGGTGCGGCTGTCGCCGCTTGCGGTGGCGGAAGCGCTGTTCGGCGGCGGCAGCGACGTGACGCAGGTGATCGTGCGGGAAATCCGGCTGCCGCGGACGCTGCTGGCGCTAGCGATCGGCGCCATTCTCGGGCTATCAGGCGCGTCGCTGCAGGGCCTGTTGCGCAATCCGCTGGCCTCGCCCGATTTGTTCGGCGCGCCGCAATCCGCCGCCTTCGGCGCGGTGCTGGTGATCGCGCTGGGGCTGGCCGATGTGCGCTCCTACGCGCTGCCGGTGGCAGCGATCATCGCGGCGTTCGCGTCCGTTTTCGTGCTGCTCTCGATCGCCGGCCGCAATGCCGGACTTTTGATCCTCATCCTCTCGGGACTGGCGATTTCGAGCTTTGCGGGAGCTGCCACCGCGCTGGTGATGAACCTCGCCAGCAATCCCTTCCTGGTGCTGGAGATCGCGTTCTGGCTGCTCGGCTCGCTGGAGGACCGCAGCTTTCAGCACGTTTTCCTTGCGCTGCCGTTCATCATTGCCGGCGCGATCATGCTGTTCAGCCAGCGCCATGCCTTTCGCGCGCTGAGTCTCGGCGAGGAAACCGCGCAAAGCCTCGGCGTCGACGTCGGCCGCCTGCGGCTGTTCGTGATTTCGGGCGTCGCGCTCGGCGTCGGCGGCGCGGTCGCCGTCACCGGCACCATCGGTTTCATCGGCCTGGTTGCGCCGCATCTGATGCGGCCCGTGATCGGTCAAGATCCGGGACGGCTGTTGGTGCCGAGCGCGCTCGCAGGCTCCGCGCTGCTGCTGGTGGCCGACATCGCGGTGCGCATCATTCCTTCGACATCGGATATCAAAGTCGGCGTGCTGACCTCGATCATCGGCGTGCCGTTCTTTCTCTACCTGATCATGCGCGAACGCCGTGCGCTCGGCGGAGGCGTCGCATGAGCGAGGTGGCGCTCCTGACCGCAAGGGGAATCGGCGTGCGGCTCGCCGGCCGCGTCGTGCTGAAAGACGTCTCGCTGGCGCTGTCGGCGGGACATGTGGTGGCGCTGGTCGGACCGAACGGCGCCGGCAAGACCACGCTGTTGCGGGCGCTGGCCGGGTTGATCCCGTCCGAAGGCGAGATCGAGATCGGCGGCCAAACCTTGTCGTCGCTGCCGCTGCGCGAACGGGCAAAACGCTTTGGCTATTTGCCGCAGGGGCATGTCGTGCATTGGCCGCTGCCGGCGCGAGATATCGTGGCGCTTGGCCGCTATCCGCATGGCGCCACCGATCCGGCGCGCCTTTCGCATGGGGATGCGGAGGCGGTGTTGCGCGCGATGCAGGCGGTCGACGTGATGGAGTTCAGCGATCGCCGCGTCACCGAATTGTCCGGCGGCGAGCGCAGCCGCGTCGCGCTGGCCCGCGCGCTGGCAGTGGAGGCGCCGGTCATCCTGGCCGACGAGCCGACCGCCTCGCTCGACCCGCGGCATCAGATCGACGTCATGAAGAATTTGCGCGCAACCGCCGACAAGGGTGTGCTCGTCATTGTCGTGACCCATGATCTCGGATTGGCCGCGCGATTTGCCGACCATGTGCTGGTGCTGCGTGAAGGCCGGCTGGTGTCGCAGGGTGCGCCGGCAGAGGCGCTGTCCGAACAGGTGATGGCTGACGTGTTCAGGATCTCGGCCTATCGCGCGGAATTCCAGCGCGAGGCTGTGATCGTGCCGTGGGCGGATATCTGATGCGGCGGCGGCTGGCATTTCTGGTCGCGATAATGGCGCTTGCGTTGCCGTGCAGCACCATATCCGCGGCCAATCTGCCGCGCCTGGTGTCGATGAATGTCTGCGCCGACCAATTGCTGCTGACGCTGGCCGACCCCGAGCAGATTCTGGGATTGAGCCGGTTTGCGCGGGACGGCTGGCAATCGCAGGCGGGCGATATCAGCCGCTATCCGGTGTTATCCGGAGGCGCCGAGGACGTGCTGCTCATCAGGCCCGACATCGTCGTCGTCAGCGCGTTCGACAAGCGCTCGACGCGGGAGCTGTTGAAGGCCAAGGGGCTTCGCCTCGCTGAACTCGCGGTGCCGCGAACCCTCGACGAAGCGCGGCAGCAGATCCGCGAAGCCGGCGACATCACCGGACACCCTGATCGTGCGACGGCGGAAATCGCGCGGCTCAATGCGGCGCTGGCGCGCGCCCGCCGCGCGGTCTCGGAACGGCATTATCGCGTGCTGCCGTTGTCGCGGCGCGGCTGGGTGGCGGGCAGCGACAGCTTTGTCGGTTCGCTGCTTGGTGAAATTGGCTTGCGCAGCGCGGCCGGCGATCTCGGCTTCAGCTTCGGTGGATTTGCCTCGCTGGAGGCGATCGTGAACCTGAGGCCGGACTTCATCGTGGTGTCGCAGGCCGGCGACACTGCACGGGACGACGGCCAGGCGTTCCTGTTGCATCCGGCGCTGGAGCGCTTCTATCCGCCGGAAAAGCGCATCGTGATTCCAGAACGCATGACCGAGTGCGGTGGCGTGATGTTGGCGGATGCGCTGGATGCGCTGGCGGCGGAGTTGAAGCGGGTGGGAAAATGAATTCGTAGCTTCGTAGGGTGGGCAAAGCGAAGCGTGCCCACCATCCAGAGTGAATGTGTCGATAGATGGTGGGCACGGCGCAAGCGCGCCTTTGCCCACCCTACAGGCTTCTCATCCCATCACCACCGGACCGCCGACCTTCTTCCACGCGTCGATACCGCCTTCGATATGCGCCGTGTTGGCCAGCCCCGCATTCTTCGCGGCGGTTACTGCCATCGCGGAGCGTTCGCCGAAGGCGCAGAAGAACACCACGCGGCGGCCGGTGGCGGCGGCGACTTCGCGCAGCATGCCGCCGGGCTTGAGGCTCTCGGCGATGCCGGGGTAGGGCGCATGCAGCGCGCCCGAGATCGTGCCGTGCTTGGTGCGCTCGCTGGTTTCGCGCAAATCGACCAGCAGGATATCGGGCCGGCCGAGGCTGTTGATCGCGTCGCGGGCAGAAAGCGCGAGCCCCTGCCTGGCAAGCTCCTCCTGGTGCAGACCGACATGCATGTTGGCGGGCACCGCCACATCCATCATCTTCGGATCTCGGCAGCTTCAGATTGGCCATCAGCTCGATATATTCTTCGACCGAGCGCACCTGCAGCCGCGGATTGTAACGCCGCTCCTCGCCGATGGTGGAAACCGTGTCGCCCTTATAGTCGTGAGCGGGGAACACCATGGTTTCGTCAGGCAGCTTCAGCAGCCGGTTGAAAATCGATTCATATTGGGCGCGCGAAGAGCCGTTCTGGAAATCGGTGCGGCCGGTGCCGCGGATCAGAAGCGTATCGCCGGTGAAGACCCGATCGCCCATCAGATAGCTGTAGGAGTCGTCGGTGTGGCCGGGCGTGTACATGACGTCGAGGCTGAGGCCCTCGATCATCACCTTGTCGCCGTCGGAGACCCGCATCGACACCACGTCGGCCTTGCTCTGCTCGCCCATGATGGTGATGCACTGGGTGCGGTCGCGCAGTTCACCGAGGCCTGTGACGTGGTCGGCGTGCAGATGGGTGTCGACCGCCTTCACCAGCCGCAGATCGAGCTCGCGCAGGAGCTGGCAGTAGCGGTCGGCCTTCTCCAGCACGGGATCGAGGATCAAAGCCTCGCCGCCGGCGCGGCTCGCCAACAGGTAGCTGTAGGTGCCCGAAACGCTGTCGAAGAGCTGACGAAAGATCATGGCTGATACCGTCGAATGTTGCTTCTCGACTTTACCACATCAGGGCCGCACCAGCGTATAGCCGTTTTCCGTCAAGAACAGAATCTGGGCGACGCCGACCTGCACAGGCGTCGCCGCGGGAATGAAATCCGGCCGCTTGCCGCTCTCGCGCTCGAGCGTATCGACCGTATTCAGACAGATATCGAAACGCGCGCCCTGCGCTACAAGGCTCTCGACCATCTTGCGGTTGGGATTTTCCGGGCGTAGCAGGTCGATCCCGGGGCCGAACGCCACGATCTCGATCGCGACCTTGTCCGGATCGTAATGCTTCATCAGATTGCTGGCGACGCTGAGCACGAGTCCCTGCTTGCGCGGGTCGTTGTCCGAGAGCTGCAGCACGATCTTGTGGTCGGCAAACGGCTTGTCCTGCAGCGGCGCCTGCTGGGCGCGGGCATCGGGCGCGGCGGCTGCGATCAGAAGCGCCGCGGCCATGGTGCGAATGATGGTCGAAAAACCTGTCATCCCTTTCCCGCAATGCCCGGATTGTCTTCGACGCCTTTCAGCGTGACGCCGGGCAGCGACCGGTTGGGCGGCTTGCCCGACTTCAAATGCCTGGCGACCACATCCCAGATCGGCGCGCCGCTCTGCTCGTTGACGGAGGCCCATCCCGCTACCTTGTAGCGCTTGCCGGCTTGCAGGGCGTGGCCGTTGTCGAGCTTGAGTTCGGAAATCCGTTTGCCGACGGATTCGGCCGGGGTGCAGGTATAGGCGAGACCGCCGACGCGGACCATGTCGCCGCCCTGCTGGTAATAGGGATCGGCATTGAAGAGATTGTCGCAGATGTCTTCGAGCACGTCCTTGATCTGGCCGCCGGTCATGGTCTGGATGTAGGTCTCCGGATAGGTGACGGCGGTCTGCGCCAGCACGTCCTCCATCGTCAGCGGCTGACCCGCCAGCGCCGTGGTGCCCCAGCGAAAGCCGGGCGACAGCGCGATTTCGACGTTCAATTCGCCCAGAAGCGCGTCGCAGATGAGCTGGTCCATGCTGCCGCTGAAATTGCCGCGGCGATAAAGCAGGCGATCGGCGGTCCCGATCCTCTCGTTGAGGACCGTCGCATGCGGCTCGCGGACCTTGTCGATCAGCGCCTGCATCGCCGGATCGGGCTTCAGCAGCTCGGAAAACACCGGCAGCAGCCGGTAGCGCACATTGCTGACCTTGCCCTTGCCGATGTCGAGATCGAGCACCGCCAGAAACTTGCCGTTCGAGCCCGCATTGGTGACGAGCGTGACGCCCGCCTGATTGGTCACGGCAATCGGCTGCGGCACGGCGTCGTGGGTATGGCCGCCAAGAACGACGTCGATGCCGGTGACGCGGCTGGCGAGCTTGAGGTCGACGTCCATGCCGTTATGCGAGAGCAGAATGACGGCATCGACCTTGTCGGTGTTGCGATGGGTATCGACGAGCTTTTGCAATTCCTCGTCGCGGATGCCGAATGTCCAGTCCGGCGTAAAACGCTTCGGGTGCGCGATCGGCACATAGGGGAACGCCTGCCCGATCACGGCAATGCGATGCCCGCCGATTTCCTTGATGATGGACGGCTTGAAGACGCGGCCCGAGGCCGGATCGAACGCCCTGGCATCGTTGAAGGCGGCTTCCTCGGTGAGGAAGACGTTCTGCGCCAGGAATTCGCCCTTGAAGCGTTCGAGATTGGCGCGCAGCGCCTTCTCGCCATAGGTGAATTCCCAATGGCCGGTCATCGCCTCGATGCCGAGCAGGTTGGCCGCATCCACCATGTCGGCGCCCTGCAGCGTGTTGGAAAGGCCGCTGCCCTGCCAGAGATCGCCGCCATCGAGCAGCAACGCGCGCCCCGCGCCGGCCTCGCTGCGCATCCGGTCGACCAATGTCTTCAGATGCGCAAAACCGCCGAGCTTGCCGAATCTCCCGGCGGCCTTCTCGAACTCGATGCAGGTGAAAGCATAGGCGTCGGCACTGTCGGGCCGGATGCCGAAGCGATCGAGAAACGCCCTTCCGACCAGATGCGGCGGGTTGCCCCACATCGGTCCGACGCCGAGGTTGACGCTCGGCTCACGGAAGAACACCGGCCTGAGCTGCGCATGGGTATCGGTGATGTGCAGGATGCGGGCATTGCCGAAGCGCTCGAGATCGTAAACGCCCGCATTCTCGGCGCCGCGCGCCAACCGTGGCAGGCTGCCGGACAGGGTGGCGGCGCCCGCTAGCGTCAGGAAATCGCGGCGGCGGATGGTCATGCGGGTCTCCGCGCGTCGTAAGGCGTTAGCGTATTTCCATATCCTTCCAGCGGGTCTTCTCGCTGGTGGCCTGGAAGATCGAGGCCTTGGCCAGGGCCTCGGCTTCCTTGGCCGACGCGGCGGCCTTGTCGAAATCGCCGGCATCAGCCGCCTTCTTCGCCGCCGCCAGCGTTGCCGCCGTGGTGGTCCATTGATTGCGAAGCTTGCCGGCCTCCTTGTTGGCCGCTTCAGCCGCGGCGTAAGCCGCCTTGAAGTCGTCCTCGGAGCCTGCGGCGAGCGCGGTCGTTGCGCCTGCCGCCAGCAGCGCCAGAACCAATGCGGATTTGAGCATCCTGTTCCTCATGGCCGCGCTCCTGGACCCGAAATCGGCAGCCCGTTGCTGACATAGGACAGGTAATATTCCACGTTGCGATACTCATCGTCCTGCGGGTTGAGCGGCACGCCACGGATCTGGCTGTTGCAGGTGGTGAAGCGCCGGCTGGTGGTCCCCATGCCGCTCCATTCCGAGCGATAAATCGGCATCGCGTTGACGATGCCGAGCGCGGGCGCCAGGATTTCGGCGCGGATGCGCTCGCCCGGGCTCTGCACATGGCAGGTGGCGCAGGAGAAATTGAGCTGGCCGCGCCGCGTAGAAATATTCCTTGCCGTTCTCGTAGGCCGCGAGCGCGCGCGGGTCGTTCGGGATCTTGATGTCCATCGGCTTGCCGCGCGAGGTGAAGGCCATATAGGCGGTCAGCGCCGCCATTTCATCCTTCACATAGGAATACGGCGGTTCTCCATTGGCCTCGCGGCAGCGGTTCAGTGCGAGCTCCAGCGTGATGACCTTGCCTTCCTTCTCATCGAAGTAAGGATAGTTCTGGCGGATGCCGATGCCCTTGTTGGGGAAGCAGTCCTCGTAGCTCTTGCCGTTCTTGAACGGCTTGGAAAACATTTCCTTGCCCATTTCGAGCGAGAACTCGTAGGGCGGGAATTGCTCCTTCTCCTGCCACTGCCGGTGCAGGTCCTCGTTCATCGAATAGGGGCCGTTGACGAAATCCTCGAACTTCACCTTCGGGAATTTGTCGGTGAAGAATTTCTGGAACGCCTTGGCGTCGGCGACGGGATCGATCTTGTCGGCGGCGTCCGAGGGCAGGGTGCTCGCAAGCGTCAAAGCCGCGAGCGCAAGCGCGGCGGAAGCCAGATAGATCGCGGATCGCAGCTTCATTGGATCTTCGCCGTGGTAGTGTCGGTCGCGCCCTTGTTGTCGACCCAGCTGATCTTCAGCTCGTCGCCCGTCTTAGCCCCCTTGAAGGCAAACTTGACATAGGGGTCCTTGGAAACGCCGCCGCCCCAATCGGCCGTAAACACGTTCTTGCCGTCATATTCGAACGTCAGTTGCTGGATGAAATGCGCGGGAATGATCTCGCCCTTGGCGTTCTTGACGAAGCCGGAATCCATCGGGTGCTGGATCAGTGCCTGCACCTCGGTGGTCTCGCCGCTCGAAGTTGCGCGCACGCGAATGGTCGATGCCATCTGAATACTCCCTTAACCGCCGCAACCGCCGACGGTGACTTTTACTTCCTTGTTGGCGCTGTAAAGCTTGCCGCCGGCTTCCACGACCACGATCACGTTGCTGGTTCTCGCCATCTTGATGCGGTTGGCAACGTTGGGAAGCGTGCCGGCCGGAATCCTGTAGGATGCCACCAGCGCGACCGGATTCTCGCTGACCAGGAACGAGATCGAGGTCACGTCCGCAAGCGTCGTCGTCACCGATATCGGAACCACGGCGCCGTTCTCCGCGATTTCGGGCGCGTCCATCTTGACCTTGTCCGAAGGCTCCGCTGTCTTGCCGTAGAGCGCCTTGATCGCATCGGCTTCGCTCTTCGCCTTGAACGCCTCTTCCGGATATTTGTCGTTGGCGGCGGCGAGCGCCGGCGTCAGGCCAAAGAGTGGATTGCCGAGGCCTATGAGCGCGACCGCGCCTGCACCCTGCAGGATCAGCCGCCGCGTGGCCGAAAGTCCGACGTCAGTCATGTCCATCGTCTCCTAAAGCGTGCGCGCGCACGTCACAGCCTTAAATCTCTTGGTCTTGCTTCACAGCGTTTGCAGGAAATCAACGACCGCTTCGATTTCCTTTGGAGTCAGAATCCGGTTTCGTCCGAATGGCGGCATCACGGTCAGGGGATTGCGCTCGGTTTCATCGTGAACGATCGCGACGAGATCCTCGCGCTTGGGATACTTGCTCTTGATGTCGACGAGCTCCGGCCCGATCGTTCCGGGCAGGTTGCCGCCCTTGATGACATGGCAGGTCAGGCAATTGCCCTTGCTGCGATCGAAGGCGAGCTTCTGGCCTTCGGCCGCGGCGGACTGCGCCTGCGCGGCGCCGGATGCGAAAGCGCCGATCACCAGCGCCAGCGTGAACGCCGGGAGCCTTGCGGATTTCGTCAGGGAATGGTCGGTCACAGGCGTTTCCGTAATCTCTATTTCGGTTGCATGGTATCAAGCGGTCCGGTCGTGCGTGGCGTCAGGTTTCGGCCTTCGGCCGTCGACGATATCCTGACATCGGCGGCGTCGATGCAGGCGTTCATGCAGGGCTTGGCCATCGTATCGGGGCGCGGGTCGGTCCACATGAAATTGTCGCGATTGCGCATTTTGACTTTCGGCAAGCTGTTGCGATCGGCAACGAATTCATGGGGAACGAGGTCGTTCAGGCTCAGAATATAGGCGGTCAAAGCATAAACGTCATCCGCTGACAATGTGTGCGGCGCGGCCATCGGCATGGCGCGGTTAATATAGTCCCATAGGGTCGGGGCAAACGGCCAGTAGCTGCCGACGGTCGGCTCCGGGCGCTCGTCCCGGAGCGATCCGACGCCGCCCACCAGCTTGGGGAAGCGGCCTTCGCCTTCACCGAAGGTTCCATGACAGGCGGCGCATTGCTCGGCATAGACATCGGCGCCCCGGTCGACCGTGCCCTTGCCGGGCGGCAGGCCTGCTCCGTCCTCGCCGCGCACGTCGATGTCCCATCCGGCGATCTGCGCCGGCGTCGCCACGCGGCCGTAACCGAACGAGCCGGGCTCTGCCGCGCCAGCGAGGCTAGCGGCCGCAAGCAGGATGGCCACGATCGGCAGGCAAATCTTACGCGAGCTGTACATTGAAGACGCTTCCGTCTGATTTGACCTGCCAGGTCTGGATTGAATTGTTGTGATAGACCGAGTTCGAGCCGCGCTGCTTTCGCAGCTCCGCAATTGTCGGTTGCACGTAACCGGCTTCGTCGATGACGCGGGATGCGACCAGCGCCGGACGGCCGTCCCAGCGCCAGGGCAGCGAGAATCTGGTCAGCGCTTTCGACAGCACCGGCTCGTGCAGCCGCGCGGTCTGCCAGTTGACGCCGCCGTCCATCGAGACGTCGACACGCCTGATCTTGCCGTTGCCGGTCCACGCCAGTCCCCTGATCTCATAGAGGCCGGGCCCATCGAGCGGCTTTTCCGGACAGGGAAAGGTGACGACGGATTTGGCGTCAATCAGCCAGGTGAAGCCGCGCGAGGTGCCGTCCGGCATCAGGTCGGTGTATTTCGAGGTCTCTTCGCGGGTGTGCCACGGTTTTTCGCCGAGCTTGATCCGGCGCAGCCATTTGATGTTGACGTTGCCTTCCCAGCCGGGCACCACCAGCCGCAGCGGGTAGCCCTGTTCTGGTCGCAGCGCCTCGCCGTTCTGCGCATAGACCACGAGGCAATCGTCGAGGCATTTGTCGAGCGGCAGGCTGCGGTTCATATGCGCGCCGTCGGCGCCTTCGACCATCGCCCACTTCGCCTGCTTCTTGATGCCGGTTTCCTCCAGCAGCGTCGACAGTTTGACCCCGGTCCATTCCGCGCAACTGACCATGCCGTGGCTGAACTGCAGCGAATTCATCTGCGCGGCGCGCCAGTTCATGCCGCCATTGGCCGGGCATTCGATGAAATGGATGCGCGACACGGACGGGAAGCGCATGATGTCCTTCATCGTGAGAAGCAGCGGGCGCTCGACCAGCCCGTGGATCATCAGCTTGTGCTGCGCCGGGTCGATATCGGGGCGGCCGGCGTGATGGCGCTCGAAGAACAATCCGTTCGGCGTGATGATGCCGTGCAGGTCCTGCAGCGGCGAAAAGCTCACCGACGATTCCGCGCTTGCGGTCAACCAGGGCACGTTGCGGCGGATGACGGAGGCTTCGGTATCGGCCGGGCGGCCATAGGGCCGGTCGACCACGCCGGCGCCGATCGATTGCGACCAGGGCGCGTCCGCGGGAGGAGACTCCTGCGCGGGGTCCGCTATGGCCTGTTTGTCGCCAATGGCGAGGCTGCCGGTCAGGACTGCGCCGAGGCCAAGGAAGCGGCGGCGGCCCATCGGGGTATCCGGGGCGGCGGGATCAGAGAGAACAGCTTTGCTGCGTAACGGGTCTGGCCGCACGTTTTCTTCCCCTCGCGGCCGCACCGCCGCATCATTTCTTGCTTTTTTGAACCGGTATCCACATTTGCTAATTTAGTCAATGCTAAAGAAGGGCCGGCGCGCTAGTATGGTTTGTGTGCTTCGCAGGCGCGGAAAACGATACCGGATTTGCAGCGATGAGAGCAGCCGCCCCGGCAGCCCAGGAAACTGAACAAGAGACCACCTTCACCCCCGGCGCCGACGACGCGGCGGCGCTGAAGAAGCTGGCGAAGCAGGCCGGCGACGCCGCGCAGCTCCTGAAAATGCTTGCCAATGAAAAGCGTTTGCTAATCCTCTGCTTTCTTGCCGTGCGCGGCGAGATGACGGTGGGCGAACTCGTCACCGTCGTGAAGCTGAGCCAGTCGGCATTGTCGCAGCATCTGGCGAAATTGCGCGCCGACGGCCTGGTGGAATTCCGCCGGACCTCGCAGACGCTGCATTATCGCGTCGCCGATGAGCGCGCGCTACGCTTGCTGCAGGTGCTGAAAGAGATTTATTGCGGCGAACTGATCTGATGGTGGGACCACGAAAGCTCCTGCGATTGGGAATTCCGTCGCTTCTCATATCCGCCCTGTTGGTGAATGCGATTGGTGTCACCTCGGCCAATGCGAGCCTTCGGTTGGGCGGGAAAGGACCCATATGCATCAGGGTTTTCGAGCTGGCCGAGGATTGGAACCTGAGAACGCGTAACGATTTAGCTGATCGCGTCAGTCGCGCCCTTCAAGCCAAGCTTGAAGCATTTCAGCCGGTCAGGACTGTTCGGGCAGAACCGAACTGCATTAAGCCTGATCAACCGGGATTTGATCGTCAGCTAACGATGATTCTTTCAATCAAAAAGCAAAAGATCAAAATAGATAAGCGCGACTGGAATTTGATCATAGCCGGCGGGGTGTCTGCAGATGGTTTATTTCAGGACCGCGAGTCTCAGCCAGTTGTCATCGTACAGCAAGAAGCCGTTTCTGACGTTAGCATCGTAGATGCAATGGTAGAGTTTGTCGATCGCACCATTGTAGAAGCGCTGCGACGATAGTTGAGATAAACTCTGGGAAGAGTGTAATGGCAGGAGTGACGATCCGGGCGGTTCAGGCGAGGCTCTGATGGCTGAGTATGTGGTGGAATTCGGCAAGGATGGCCGGCCGGTCGAGCCCGACGGCCGGCTCGACGCGGCGGCATTCCACCGCAACCACGAACCGATCTGGGCGGTGCTGCAGAAATTTCTCGCCGGCAAATCCGGTGACGTGCTGGAGGCCGGCAGCGGCACCGGCCAGCATGTGGTGCATTTCGCAAAGCACACGCCCGACATCACCTGGTGGCCGAGCGATCTCAATGAACGACATCTCAGGAGCATCGAAGCGTGGCGCACGCATGCCGGTCTGCCGAACATTCGTTCGCCGCTGCGGGTCGATCTCGCCGATCCAGCGTGGTGCCCGGCGATGCATGACGGCAGCGGGCCGGGCAAACTGCTGGCAGTGTTCTGCGCCAATGTGATTCACATCGCGCCGTGGCGCGTCGCCGAAGGCTTGTTCGCCGGCGCGGCGCGCCATCTCCGCGATGACGGGCGGCTGTTTCTCTATGGCCCGTTCAAGCGCGACGGCAAGCACACCGCGATGAGCAACGCCGTGTTCGACACCAGCCTGCGCGAGCAGGACGCCGAATGGGGCGTGCGCGATATCGGAGAACTCAGTACATTGGCTGAGAGCGTCGGCCTTTCATTGATCGAAACCGTGCCAATGCCGGCCAACAACATGATTGTGGTCTTCGCGCCATCCAACAAGTGTAACGTCGTCGCATAGCGCGCGCCCGTTTGCGTCGGTTGATCGCGCCGCTCCGTGTCTTCATAGTGCCGCGGAATCAATCAATGAGGCTCCCGGCCCGGGGCCTGCCGGGCGGGAATGCCGATGCTGGATACGACAGCCACCGAAGAGATATCAAACGACGCCCGCGCGCGCGCCAATGTGCTGCGGCTCGCAGCGGCGCAGGCGCTGACCGGCGCCAATTCGGCTGTCATCTTCGCCACCGGCTCGATCGTCGGCGCGACGCTGGCGCCGACCATCTCGCTCGCCACCGTGCCGCTGTCGATGTACGTGCTGGGGCTCGCCGCCGGCACGCTGCCGACGGGCGCGATCTCGCGCGCCTATGGCCGCCGTGTCGCGTTCATCATTGGTACCTTCTGCGGAATCCTCACCGGTGCGCTTGCCGCCGCCGCCGTTCTCTACGCCTCGTTCTGGCTGTTCTGCTTCGCGACTTTCCTCGGCGGCCTCTACGGCGCAGTCGCGCAGTCCTATCGCTTTGCCGCCGCCGACGGCGCCAGCACAGCGTTCCGGCCGAAGGCCGTATCGTGGGTGATGGCGGGCGGCGTGTTCGCCGGCGTGCTCGGTCCCCAGCTCGTGCAGTGGACCATGGATATCTGGCCGCCTTATTTGTTTGCGTTCAGCTTCGTGGTGCAGGCCTTCGTCGCGCTGGTGGCGATGGCGGTGCTGTGGGGCGTCGATGCGCCAAAGCCGGCGCCATCGGATATGCATGGCGGCCGGCCGCTGTTCGAGATCGCGCGGCAGCCGCGCTTCATTGCGGCGGCGCTGTGCGGGGTGATCGCGTACCCCATGATGAATCTGGTGATGACTTCGGCGCCGCTCGCCATGCAGATGTGCGGATTGACCGTCAGCGATTCCAATTTCGGCATTCAGTGGCACATCGTGGCGATGTACGGGCCGAGCTTCTTCACGGGCTCGCTGATCGCGCGCTTCGGCGCGCCAAAGATCGTAGCGCTCGGCCTCTTGCTGGAAGCGGCAGCGGCGGGAATCGGCCTTGCCGGCATCACCGCGATGCATTTCTGGGCGACGTTGATCGTGCTCGGCGTCGGCTGGAACTTTGCCTTTATCGGCGCGTCTGCGCTGGTGCTGGAGACGCATCGGCCGCAGGAACGCAACAAGGTGCAGGCCTTCAACGATTTCCTGGTGTTCGGGATGATGGCGCTGGGGTCGTTCTCGTCCGGCCAGTTGCTGGCGCACTACGGCTGGTCGATGGTAAACATGGTGGTGTTTCCGCCGGTGCTGCTGGGTCTTGCGGTGCTGTCGTTGGCGTCATTCGCAAAGCGCCGGGCGAAGCTGCACGCGGTCAACGAGATTCCCGGTCCAAGTATTTAATTTTCAGTCAATTACTGGAGGCCTCTCATGCCGTCGCGCGCGCGTCTCGATGAGTTCATTGCAGCCGTCGTCTCCGGCGACCATGCCGGGGCGATCGAGCGCTATTACACCGAGGACGCCAGCATGCAGGAGAACGCGGCGCCCCGCGCGTCGGCCGCGATCTTCTTGTGGCGCACGAGCGCGCGGTGCTGGAACGGGTCAAGAGCGTGACGTCGACCTGCGTGACGTCGATCGTGGAGGGCGATCATGTCGCGATCCATTGGGTGTTCGAGTTTACCTATCTTTCCGGCAAGACCGGCCGGTTCGACGAGGTCGCGCTGCAGGAATGGCGCGGCGACAGGGTGTTTCGCGAGCGGTTCTTCTACGATCCGTCGAAACCCGCGACCTAGTTGCCACCTGCTGACAGTTCGGCCGGCGCCGAAGCAATAAAGCTCCCGATCTGCTAATGGTGATCGTCATGGCCGGGCCTGTCCGGCCATCCACGTCTTTGACCGCGGCAGCAAGACGTGGATGCCCGGGACAAGCCCGGGCATGACGGTGAGAAAAACGAAGCAGAAGAAAAGAAATTGGACGCTCTCAACTACTCCCCGCGCGACGAAACCTCGATCCGCTACGACGGCTGGCGCATCGTCGTCGTCTGTTTCCTGCTGGCGACGTTCGGCTGGGGGCTCGGCTTCTATGGCCAGAGCGTCTATGTCGCCGAACTGCAGCGGCTGCACGGCTGGCCGGCATCGCTGATCTCATCGGGCACGACGTTCTTCTATCTGTTCGGCGCCGCGCTGGTTGCGTTCGTCAGCGAAGCCATCAAAGCGTTCGGCCCGCGCAATTGTCTGGTCGCCGGTGTATTTGCGATGGCCGCCGCCGCGATCTCGATCGGTCAAGTGCGCGAACCCTGGCAGCTTTACCTTGCCAACGCCGTGCTCGCCTTCGGCTGGGCGGGGACCAGCCTCGGCATTATCACCAACACGCTGGGCCTCTGGTTCGACAAGAAGCGCGGCATGGCGATCAGCCTGGCGCTGAACGGCGCGAGTTTTGGCGGCATCGCCGGCGTGCCGCTGCTGATCATGGCGATCGGCTATTTCGGCTTTCCCGGCGCGATGACTGCGTCGGCGGTCGTGATGGTCGCGGTGATGGTTCCGGTGATCCTGCTGGCCGTCGGACGGCCACCGCTCCATGCGAGTACGGGAGCGGTCGACGCGGCGGATGCGCCATCGCCGACGCAAATTCGCGCACGGGCGTTTCGCGATATCGGCTTCCTCTCGGTGTCAGCGGCGTTCGCGCTGGTGCTGTTTGCGCAGGTCGGCTTCATCGTGCACCTGATCGCGTTTCTGGATTCGGTGATCGGGCGGCAGCAGGCGGCGATTGCGGTGGCCCTGTTGACGGCGATGGCGGTGGTCGGCCGCGTGCTGTTTTCGTTCGTGATCGACCGGATGAACCAGCGGCTGGCGTCCTCGCTCTCCTTCGTGAGCCAGGCGGTCGCGCTCGTCATCGTCATCAATGTGCACAATGATTATGCGTTGATCGCCGCCTGCGCGCTGTTCGGCTTTTCGGTCGGTAATCTGATCACGCTGCCGGCGCTGATCGTGCAGCGCGAGTTCGACCCGCGTTCGTTCGGCGTGCTGGTCAGCCTGATCACGGCGATCAACCAGATCACCTATGCATTTGGGCCCGGCGTGGTCGGCCTGCTGCGCGATCTGTCGGGAAGCTATACGCTGCCGTTCTATGGCTGCATCGCGGTGGAGTTGACTGCGGCGGTGCTGATTATGATTCGGGGACGCGGAAAAAGCGCGTAGCCCGGATTTCGCTGCGCTTCATCCGGGCCACAAGGCTACGCTTCCCGCTGCGGCAGCAAATCCTCAAGATCCAGAACCCCAGCGCGCGCTCGAGATCGGCGCCTTGAGATGGACATGCCCGATCCCGGTGCCGGCAATGATGGGTGTGGGGGCATGTTGTCTCCGCTTTGGAAAGTATCCGTGCCCCGGATGCTGCGCAGCGTGCTCGGGATCGCGCTTTGCGCGACTCCGGCGGTGCGCTGCTAAGCCGGGGCCCACGTTGTGTGCCGGCATGGGTCCCGGCTCTGCGGAGCAGCGCCAAGAGCGCTGCACCGCGTCCGGGACACGTAGGTGCGGTTCTCGTCACACAAGATCAGACACCTCGCCGTCCGGCAGTTCGAACTCGAACGTGTTCAGCGTCATCGACACCATCGTGTAGTAGCCGCACAGCCCGATCACCTCGACGATCCCGCGTTCGGTGAGCACCTTCACGGCCTCGTCATACAGCGCCTGCGACACGCCGTGGCCCTCATGCAGCGATTTGGCGAGGTCGTAGATCATCTGGCCTTTGGGGTCATCGAACACGGGCGTGCGGCGATCACGGATGTCCTCGATGATCTTCGGGTCCATGCCGCCTTTCAGCGCCAGGTGCTTGTGCGCGTACCATTCATAATGCGAGGTCCAGTGCCGCGCGGTGACGAGGATGGCGATCTCGGAAAGCTTTGCAGGAAACATCGTGTTGAATCGCAATTGCTCGCCGAGCCGCGTGGCGTGCCGCGCCATCTCCGGGCTGTTGAGCCAGGCCATCATCGGCGCCGGCGGGGCGCCGCGCTTGCCTGATATCGCTTCGTCGTAGATTTCTTTCTGGTCGGTGCTCATTTCGCCAGGCGAAAGCAACTTCAGCCGCATGCCCGTTTCCTCTTGTTTTTCAATCGTTACGGCTTTGCGCATACACCCGATCGGGCGTCATGACCACCGTCGGCGCGGCATGGGCTTGACGTCAGACATATATTGAATTCCGCGACGCGAGGGCTAAGGTCAGCTCCAACATCCCACATGGAAACGCCGTCATGTCCGATCTGGAAACATTCCGCCGTGAAACCCGCGCCTGGCTGGAGGCCAATTGCCCGCCGGAGATGCGACGTCCGATGACCTCGGAGAACGATACCTATTGGGGCGGGCGTAATGCAAAATTCTCATCCGAGCCGCAGCGCGTCTGGTTCGAGCGGATGCGCGACAAGGGCTGGACCGTGCCCGACTGGCCGAAGGAATATGGCGGCGGTGGACTTTCGCCCGCCGAGCACAAGGTGCTGCGCGAGGAGATGGCGGCGATGGGCGCCCGCTCGCCGCTATCGAGTTTTGGCATCTGGATGCTCGGGCCGGCGCTCTTGAAGTACGGCAACGAGGCGCAGAAGAAGGAGCATCTGCCAAAAATCGCCGCGGGCCTGATCCGCTGGTGCCAGGGCTATTCCGAGCCGAACGCCGGATCGGACCTCGCCTCGCTGCAGACCCGCGCCGAGAGCGATGGCGACGACTACATCATCAACGGCCAGAAGATCTGGACGTCGTACGCGAACTACGCCGACTGGATCTTCTGCCTGGTGCGTACCGATCCCACGGCGAAGAAGCATGATGGCATCAGCTTCATCCTGTTCGACATGGCTTCGAAGGGCGTGTCGACCAAGCCGATCCTTTTGATCTCCGGCTATTCGCCGTTCTGCGAAACCTTCTTCGACAATGTACGCGTGCCGAAATCGCATGTGGTGGGCCAGGTCAATCGCGGCTGGGATGTCGCGAAATACCTGCTGCAGCACGAGCGGGCGATGATCTCGGGCACTGGAGAACGCGGTATCGGCCGTCCGCTTGGGCAGGTCGCCGCCGACGCCGTCGGAAGCGATGATTCCGGTCGGCTCGATGATGCCATGCTGCGCGGCCAGATCGCCGCGTTCGACATCGACGAGGCGGCGTTTGCAGCCGTGGCCGAGCGTGCCGTCGATCTGGCGAAAGCCGGGCAGTCGCATCCGGCGTTTTCCTCGGCGATGAAATACTACGGCACCGAACTCAACAAGCGCCGCCACGAAATCCTGATGTCGGCCGGCGGCATCGATGCGCTGGAATGGGAAAGCGAGCGCTCGAAAGGCGGCGCCCGCCCGCGCGCCTGGCTGCGCACCAAGGCCAACTCGATCGAAGGCGGCACCTCCGAGGTGATGCTCGGCATCGTCGCCAAGCGTATCCTCGATCTACCGGGGGCGTGAGCGCAGCCTTTCGTCGTCCCTGCGAAAGCAGGGACCCATAATCACCGCTGCTGAGTATTGATTGTGACGTCAGCTCCATTCCTACTCGATAGGCCGCGGCGTATGGGTCCCTGCTTTCGCAGGGACGACGAAGCAGTTTAATTTACCCCTGAAGCGGATATCCCAATGGCACTCGTCCTCACCGAAGAACAATCCATGCTGCGCGACAGCGCGCGCGGCCTTATCACCGACAAGGCGCCGGTGGCGCATCTGCGCAGCTTGCGCGACAGCAAGGATGCCACGGGATTTTCCCGCGACCTCTGGAAGGCGTTTGCCGAGATGGGCTTTTCCGGCCTGCTGGTGCCCGAAAATTTCGGCGGCAGCGGGCTCGGCTATGTCGAGGCCGGCGTGGTGATGGAGGAAATCGGCCGCACCCTGATGCCGTCGCCGTTCTTGTCGACCGCGGTGCTGGCGGCCTCCGCGTTGTCGCGCGGCGGCAGCGAGGCGCAGAAATCGGCGCACCTGCCCAAGATTGCGGACGGCTCGTTGCTGGCCGCGCTGGCGATCGATGAGGGCGCAAAGCATCGCCCGCTGCAGATCAACTTGCAGGCCGTCCGCTCCGGTAATGGTTTCAAGCTGAACGGCGCCAAGGCCCTTGTGGTCGACGGCCACGTTGCCGATCTCCTGATCGTCGCTGGCCGCACCGGCGGCGCGGCCGGCGAGCGCAACGGGCTGACGCTGTTCCTGGTCGATCCCAAGGCCAAAGGCGTTGCGGTCGAACGCACCGTGATGGTCGATGCGCATAACGCCGCCAGAATCGAGTTTGCCGATGTCGAGGTCGACGCGGACCATGTGCTCGGCGAAGTCGATCAGGGCGGGGCGCTGCTGGAGGGCGTGCTCAATATCGGCCGCGGCGCGGTGGCGTCCGAAATGGTTGGCCTGTGCGAGGAGGTGTTCGGCCGCACCGTCACCTATCTGAAAGAGCGCAAGCAGTTCGGCAAATTGATCGGCGAATTCCAGGCGCTGCAGCACCGCGCCGCGCAGCTTTACATCGATATCGAGATCACCCGGGCGGCGGTCCTGAAGGCGCTGCAGACGCTGGACGGCGATTTCGAGCACGCTAGCGCGGCGGTCGCAGTCGCCAAGGCCCGCGCCGGGACGACGGCGACGCTGGCGGTGCAGGAGGGCGTGCAGATGCACGGCGGCATGGGCATGACCGACCAGTTCGACATAGGCTTCTTCATGAAGCGCGCGCGGGTCTGCCAGGAATTGTTCGGGGACAGCAATTACCACGCCGACCAACTGGCGCGGATGAAGAGTTATTGAGAGCTACGCCGTCATTCCGGGGCGTGCGAAGCGCCGTCCAACATACCGGTGTCGTCACCCGCGAAGGCGGGTGATCCAGTACGCCGCGGCCTCTCATTGGTCACTGACGTCTCTGGAATACTGGATCGCCCGGTCAAGCCGGGCGACGACAGCAGTGGGTGTGGCTCAAAGACCGCTACCGTATCGGCGGGGCGTACTGGATGCCGCCGTTGCTCCAGAGCGAGTTCAGTCCGCGCGGGATTTTCAGCTTCGATCCTTCGCCGACGTTGCGCTCGTAGACTTCGCCGTAATTGCCGACATGGCGGATGATGCGGGCGGCCCAGTCCTTGCTCAGGCCGAGGTCTTCGCCGTAGGCGCCCTCGGTGCCGACCAGCCGCATCACGTCGGGCTTCTTCGACTTCATCGCCTCGTCGATGTTCTTCGAGGTGATGCCGAGTTCCTCGGCGTTGATCATCGCGTACAGCGTCCACTTCACGAGCATCATCCAGTCGTCGTCGCGCTGACGCACCACGGGTGCGAGCGGCTCCTTGGAGATGACGTCGGGCAGGATGACGTGGTCGCTCGGCTGGATGAGGTTCAAGCGGAGTGCGTAGAGCTGGGAGACGTCGGCGGTGAAGGTGTCACACTTGCCGGACTCATAGGCCTTGAGCACGTCTTCCAGCTTGGGAAATTTTACCTCGGTGTATTTCATATTGTTGGCGCGGAAATGGTCGGCGACGTTGAGCACCGTCGTCGTCCCCTCCTGCACGCAAACCTTGCTGTTGTTGAGGTCCAGCGCGGAATCGATGTTGCGCGAGCGCGGCAGCATGAAGCCCTGGCCGTCATAATAGGCGACCGCCGGGAAATAGAGTGCGTAGTTGCTCTCGCGCGACATGCTCCAGGTCGTGTTGCGGGAGAGGATGTCGACCTTGCGGCTCTGCAGCTCCTTGAAGCGTTCGTTGGCGTCGAGGGCCACGAATTTCGCCTTCTTGGGATCGTCGAAGATCGCCGCGGCTACCGCGCGGCAGAAATCGACGTCGAAGCCGGTCCAGTCGCCCTTGTCGTCGGGAATCGAGAAGCCGGGCAGGCCCTTGTTGACGCCGCACAGCACGTCGCCGCGGCGGATCGTCCGCTTCAGGGTCTTGGTGTCGTAACGCTCATAGGTGATCGCGATAGCCGCGATCGCGATTGCGACCGCCAGCCCGATGAGGAGGCCGCCTCGGAATGTCCGTAGCATTTTTCAACTCACAATTTCAGGGAGATGGATCGGCTTTGAGAGACCGCGTCGCAATTACAGTTCCGGCTTTTGCCGGATAATCACCTTGGTGCCGACCGGGACACGCTCGTAGAGATCGGCGACGTCGGCGTTGACCAGCCGGAAGCAGCCGGAAGAGACGGCGGTGCCGATGGTGTCAGGCCGATTGGTGCCGTGGATACGATACACGGTGGTGCCGAGATACATCGCGCGGGCGCCGAGCGGATTGCCGGGCCCGCCGGCCATGAAGCGCGGCAGATAGGGCTGGCGCGCGATCATCTCGGGCGGCGGTGTCCAGTCCGGCCACTCCGCCTTGCGCGTGATGTTGACGAGACCCTGCCACTGGAATCCTCGCGGCCGACGCCGATGCCGTAGCGCAGCGCGCGGCCGTTGCCCTGAATGAGATAGAGATGACGCTCGGCCGTGACCACGATGATGGTGCCCGGCGCTTCGTTGGTGCGATAGAACACCGCGGTCTTCTTGAACTGCGGATCGAGTTCGACGGTTTCGTCCGCGATCAGCCCCGGCTGGTCGCCGACGTCGGGCTGTCGCGTCTGCGCTTGGCTCTGCGGGGCCGAAAGGACCAGACCGCCTGCGGCGATCACCATCCAGATCAGGTGCCGAAATTTCGTCATGCAGAACTCTCCTCGTGGCGCATTGGCCAAATCAGCGGAACCATCAAATCTCAGGGCCGGCTTGATGGCAAGTTTAGGGCGAATGAGGCGGATATCCCACTGAAATGTCTTCCGTTTCCGTAAGCCGCCATATTCATGGGACGGTAGCCCGCCTTATTTCGGCGCGATCCACAGCCGCAGGCAAAACGAAATCAGCGCCACGGTGCCGACGCCGCCGAGCCAGAGCGCGGCGAACCACAACAAGCGCTGCGGCAGTGGGCGAGGAGGCTTCGGCTCCGTCGGCATCAATGGTACCCGCTCTCAGGTTTGACCTTGCCGCGAAATACCCAATAGGCCCAGGCGGTATAGCCGAGGATCAGCGGTATCAGCACCGCGACGCCGAACAGCATGAAGATCTGGCTGTTCTCTGGAGCGGCCGCCTGCCAGATCGTGATGCTTTGCGGCACGATATAGGGTACATGCTGATGCCGAGCCCGGCATAGGACAGCGCGAACAGCGCCAGCGTCAGGAAGAACGGCTGGTAGTCGTATCTCTTGGCGAGACTGCGCAGCAACAACAGGGTGACTGCGGCCACCGCGACCGGCACTGGCGCCGTCAGGAGAATGTTCGGCCAGGCGAACCAGCGGTGTGTGTACTGCACATGGAGAAACGGCGTTGCGATGCTGACCGCGGCGATCGCCCCTAACATCGCCAGCAGAAATATCCAGCTCAGATGATAGGCGCGGTCGCGCAACACGCCCTCAGTCTTCATGACGAGCCATGTCGCGCCGAGCAGTGAGTAGCCGATCACCAGCGCCACGCCGGTCAGGATGCTGAACGGCGTCAGCCAGTCCCACCAGCCGCCGGCATAGTGGCGGCCCGAAACATGGATGCCTTGCAGGATAGCGCCGAGCGCGATGCCCTGCGCCAGTGTCGCCAGCAGCGATCCGCCAGCAAAGGCGATATCCCAGCGGTTACGCACGCGCTGTGTTCTCCAGCGGAATTCGAAGGCGACGCCGCGGAACACCAGTCCGAGCAGCATCGCGATCATCGGCGTGTAAAGCGCCGGCATCAGCACCGAATAGGCAAGCGGGAACGCGGCCATCAGGCCGCCGCCGCCGAGCACCAGCCAGGTTTCGTTGCCGTCCCACACCGGGGCGACGCTGTTCATGATGATGTCGCGGTCCCGCTTCTCCGGAAACAGCGGAAACAGGATGCCGAGACCGAGGTCGAACCCGTCCATCACGACATAGACGAATACGGCAAAGGCGATAATGAAGGCCCAGACGGTGGGAAGATCGATCGGGATCATCGGGCCGCTCCTCGGTTACCGCGCCCGCCGCGGGGGTGATGCCGGCCGAACGGATCGGGACGTCGTGCGAGGGTCCTTCTTCGCCGGGATGCGGCGGGGCCGCCATCAGGCGCAGCAGATAGATCACGCCAGCCGTGAACACAGCGAAATAGACGATGATGAAGGCGATCAGCGAGGAGGCGACCGCCGGGGCCGCCAGCGGCGAGGCCGATCCAGCCGTGCGCAGCAATCCATAGACCGTGAACGGCTGGCGTCCGGTCTCGGTGGTGATCCAGCCCGCGAGCACGGCGATGAAGCCTGCGGGAGCCATCGCGACCGCAAACATGTGCAGCAGCCGGGAATCGTAGAGCTTGCCCTGTACGCGCATCAACAGGCTGAACAGGCCAAGCGCCAGCATGAGCAATCCCATGCCGACCATGATCCGGAACGACCAGAATGTGATCGCCACCGGCGGCCAGTTTTCGCGCGGCACGGTGTTGAGGCCAGCCATCGGCGCGTCAGGCGAGTGCTTGAGGATCAGCGAGCCCAGCTTCGGCACTTCGATCGCATAGTCGACCCTGCCGGCGCTCTGGTTGGGCAGACCGAACAGGATCAAGGGCGCGCCGTCCTTGTGGCTCTGGAAGTGCCCCTCCATCGCCATGATCTTCACCGGCTGATGCTCCAGCGTGTTGAGCCCGTGCTGATCGCCGGCGATGATCTGGATCGGCGCCACCAGCGTCGCCATCCACATCGCCATCGAGAACATCACGCGGGGACCAGCAAGGTGCCGGTCGCGCAGCAGATGCCAGGCGCCGACCGCGCCGACCACCAGCGCGGTGGTCAGATACGCCGCCAGCACCATGTGCACGAGACGGTAGGGGAATGACGGATTGAAGATGACCTTGAGCCAGTCGACGGCGATGAACTGCCCGTCGGCATTGACGGCGTGGCCGGCCGGCGTCTGCATCCAGGAATTGGCGGACAAAATCCAGAATGCCGAAATCAGCGTGCCGATCGCGACCATCAGCGTCGCCAGAAAATGCAGTTTGGGGCCGACGCGCTGCAGGCCGAACAGCATCACGCCGAGGAAGCCGGCTTCAAGGAAGAACGCGGTTAAAACCTCGTAGGCCATCAGCGGGCCGATCACCGGGCCGGTCTTGTCTGAAAATGTCGACCAGTTGGTGCCGAACTGGTAGGACATCACGATGCCCGACACCACGCCCATGCCGAAGGCGACGGCAAAGATCTTCAGCCAGTAATTGAACAGGTTGATATAGACCTCGCGCCCGGTCGCGAGCCAGAGCGCTTCGAGCACCGCCAGATAGCTCGCGAGCCCGATCGAGAAGGCGGGGAATATGATGTGGAACGACATCGTGAAAGCAAACTGCGCCCGGGCCAATACGACCGCATCCCAGCCTTCGAACATCGGCACCACCTGTCGCAAATTTCGCCGGGCGCGATATCTTCAAAAACGGAACTACAGTTTTCGAAAATTGCGTCCGAACCAGGCGTATACCCTACCACGCCCGATGCGACGATTGTACCTGCGTGCTGCGCGGAACAGGCGTGCAGGCCTATGCATCACCCGATGAGTTTAGTCTCAGTCGCCGAATGATCTCGGCCTGCACGGCGTGCGTCTGATCCTTGCCGGCCAGCGGCGGACTGCGGATTTTCCTTCCCGTGCGAAGTCGGATTGTGATCACGTAGAGGCTATCCTTGCGACCGCCGCTCTCGACGTCGATGGCCTCGACATCGTCACCGCCGATCGTCTCCACCTCTGTTGTGCCTTTCCATGAAAGCCGTTCGATCCTGATCGCGCCATCGTGGACGATCCAGCATGCACTTATCCGATGCAGATATCTGAGCAGCACGAAGGTGACGATCGCGCCGAGCGACCAGACGGCGATCCCGAAGGCGGACAATTTGCCGCTCCTTAGCGTATAGATGAATGGAAGGCTCAGTGTGCCGGCGAGCAGCACGAAGAGAACCTTGAGTCCTCGTACCCTTTGGGATTGACCGGCTTGCCCAGTCGTATCCCGGCATTGACGGCGTCGAGCGGGTTCTCGGCCGGTTCGGGATCAGGAAGTCGAAGCAGCCGGGCAATTCGGACGGTGGTTTCGTGCACCCGGGTGACGTCTGGCAGAGGAGGTGAGTTGAGCAATTCCCCGATCTCGATCTCGAATGTGAGACTGAACTCAATTGATCTGCCGTTGTGCTTTCGCAGATGCATCCCCGATATTTCGTCATCCCTGATCAATCTTCGGTGCAACTTCCCGAAGGGACGTTGTTCGCCGATCAGGATTTCGCCTGATGTAATGATCCAAACGACGTTGCGCTCAAGTAGGGCTGCGCCCAGCAGGAGACATCCGAACAGCAGGGCAAACAGAGCGGCGATGCCGAGCCAGTGACCGTTCTCCAGGTGAACAAGGCCAGGCAAGGCAACCAAACACAACAGTATGGCGAGACCTGCGAGAACAAGCCGCTCGTTGAGCGACGTGCCCTTGCGTAGCCTGACTTCATTCTCGTTTGCCGCAGCATCCATCGCCGGCGGCAAACATCACGATCGGCGTAGTCACGTCAAGCGGCAGGGTGCGGCCATAGCGCGCCAGAGTTGCTGAGGTCACAGTGTTCAGCAGGGATGCGAAAGGTGTCGCTGCGCATCCCCCAAACACAGAGCGACCCGGCTGGGGGCATCCCGGCCGGGTCGTTGGAGGTTACTTGGGAGGTCTAGCGCTTGGGAGGTCTAGAAATTCAGCGGGGGTCTCGCTGTCGTAGGAGATCACGCAGATCTCCTTGGGACTCTTGGTGCCGCAATCGACCACCTGTTCACGCACGAACGTCGAGCCGGTGTCGCGCGGGGCGCGGGGCTGGACGTTCTGGGCCGACAGGGTGGCCAAGGTCGCGACGGCGCCGAGCGGGACGATGAAAAGGCGGAAGGACGGCTTCAGCATGTTCGCTCTCCTGTTCGGCGTTGGCGTTTACGTTCGTGATGATCGGTATAGGGGCTGAGTTTTTCCGGGCGATGTCGCCAATTGTTTCATTTGTTTCGTTGGAGGTAATCTTTGTCCGTCGAAATCGACCCGCTTTTCGTCCCCAATGCCAATTTATCCTATTGAAATAGCTTCGCTTTATGCAGCGAGGCTGTCCGCGCCCGCGCCCTTAAGCAACCCGGCCAATTGTTTGCGGGCAAAGGTCAACCTGATTGTCTCATCCTCAGATACGTGTTGCTATTCTGTAACAACCTCAGGAAGTTTTTGCAGCGGCGCTCCGAATCACAAAACAGACTTAATGCCCGCCTTGCTTCGACCAAACCCGGCCGCTGCATGGCTACAGGGGCGCGCATGATGATCGGCTATTCACACCGACGCTCATGGTCAAGGCAAGCCGTGGTAGGCGCCGCAGCGCTGGGCGCCATCACGATGGCATCGCCTGATGCAAAGGCCGATGCCGGAGGAGTGAGCTTCTGGCTGCCAGGACTGATGGGCAGTCTTGCTGCAGTACCAGGTCAACCCGGCTGGGGTCTCGCTACTTTCTACATCCATCTCAATTCATCGGCAGGGGGTGGCAAGGAGCTCCAGAGGAATGCTTCAATCGTCGCCGGCCTTCAGGCCCATGCAGACGTTGTGGCTATCGCTCCGAGCTATACGTTTGCAACGCCGGTGTTGGGCGGCGTGGCGTCAGTTGCGCTGATCGGCGTCCCGGGAAACGTTGGCGTCGGCATCGACGCGACCCTCACGGGGCCGAGGGGCAATCAGATTTCGGGATCCGTCAGTGACAACCGAACCACATGGGCTGACGTTTTCTATCAGGGCAGCCTGAAATGGAATCAGGGCGTTCACAATTACATGACCTATGTCACGGGAAACATCCCGAGCGGTACGTATGATCCCAATCGACTTGCCAATCTCAGTTACGGTTTTGTCGCGGTGGACGCCGGCGCCGGCTATACCTATCTCAATCCGCAGACCGGGCACGAGTTTTCCGCAGTAGCTGGCCTGACCTACAACTTCATCAACCCGCACACCCAGTACCAGAACGGCGTCGACTTCCATCTCGACTGGGCCGCGTCGAAGTTCGTAACCAAGAGCATCCAGGTCGGACTGGCCGGCTACTTCTTCCAGCAGCTCACCGGCGACAGCGGCATCGGCGCGAAGCTTGGCGACTTCAAGGGAAGTGCGGTTGGCATCGGTCCACAGATCGGATTTTTCTTTCCTGCGGGCGAGGGCTACCAGGGCTATCTCAACCTCAGGGGTTATTGGGACCTTGCCACCGAAAACCGGCCGACGAGCAGCACCGTTTTTGTGACGCTGGCGTTCTCGCCGGCTGCGCCCGAGCATCCAACGCCGCGCCGACCGATGCGCGTGAAAGCGCCGTAGAGCGGGATGACTTTTCTTCGAAACGTCATCCCACTCTACCTCTTTGATTTGAGCATGATCTTTTCGGAAAACCGGTATCCACTTTTCCGGATCATGCTCTAGCTCAGAATGGATTGACATAGTTCAGGATCGCGATCTGCCGCAGCAGCACGCGGCGAATGATGTGGCTGACCTTGACATGCTCGGTAAAGATCGCCGCCGTGCCGGTACTGCCCGCGGGCAGTCGGCGCGCAAACTCCTCATCGTCGAGCTTGACCCGCACCACGAACGGCGTCGACTGGACCTCCTTCGGCATCACCGCAGTCCCCGAAGTCTGCGTCTGTCCCGGCGCGATGGCCTGCAGAACGCTTTCAACTTTTCCGGAATAGACCCGCCCCGGCGCGAATTTGAAGGTGAGCTCGGCCTCCTGGCCCGGCTCGATATAGCGGGCGTCGATCTGTGCGATCTCCACGCCGATGATGGTGTTGGAGGTGTCGATGAAGGCCATGACCGGCGACAGCGGCAAGTTGGCGACGCGCGCGCCCTTACGCAGTGCAAGATTGGTGACGTAACCGTCGGCCGGCGCGCGGACGATGGTCTTGTCCAGATCCCACTGCGCGCCTTCCAATTGCGCCCTGAGCTGATCGACTTCGGACTGACGTTGCTCGACGTCAAAACGTCGGCCGGAGTCGCGCTCGTATAATTGCGTCATCTGCGACAGCCTGAGGTCCGATAGTTTGAGCTGTGCGTTAATGGCCCTGACCTGGGCATCGTACGGCGTAGGATCAATTTTAAAGAGCACGTCACCGGCTTTCAGCGGCGTATTTGCGGTAACCGGCACCTCGGTAACTTCTCCCGCAACATCAGGCACGATGGCGACGGAGTTTCGCACCACCAGCGTGGAACCCTGCGGCGCGCCCCATCCCATCGGAATGAACAGGCCGAGATTCAGCAGCAGGAGCACGATGAAGGGCGAGGCCTTCCAGAACAGGTTGAAACGGACGACGCCGAGCTGCACGATCGCAAACAGCAGCGTCAGGTAAACGGCCATCAGGGCGATCATCATGGCTGAGACTCCGCCTTGCGGGGCGCCGGCACGTCGACATAGGCCCAGATCAAGGCGATCGGCCAAAGCGCAAAGCCGCAGATCAGGGCGATCCAGCCGGCCACCGTTACAGCCTCCGCCCAGGGGTGTCCGCGCGTCCTTGCGATATGACCCGGCAGCCAGCCGGCGATGCAGAACACCGCGACCGCACTCGCGACCAGAATGATCAGGACGATCCATGCGAAGATATCGAGGCCGCTCATGGCGTCACTCCAATCATTTCATTCGTCGATCACGTTTTCAGGGTCAGATCACCGAAAGATACAGATCAGGATCAAAATATTCGGAAGCCGGCTTGGCGCCGGTGATACCGGCATCGGCCATGAAGAAATCGCTGACCTGCTGCAGCCATTTCGTGACCGTTCCGTCGATATAAAGCCTCCGCCACTCCCGCGACGTGAACATCTTCTGCGCCTTCAGCGCTTCGGCAATGTCGGACACTGACGCCTGCCTATAGTGGTTCTTCTGCAGCGCTTCGGCTGCAGCAGCAGGATTGCGGACGATGTAATCGTTGGCGTCCGCCCAGGCGCGGATGATGTTGCCGAGGATCTCCTTGTTGTCGTTGTAGTAGTCCGTTCGCGCGACCCACCCGCCGACGACGGCGGACTGGGGATAGAAGGCCGACGCATCCACCAGCTTGATGGCACCGGGCAGGGTCTCGCGAACCCTGATATTGAATGGGACCCAGAGCGCGACTGCGGGCACGGTGCCTGCAATGAACGATGCCACGGCGTCCGACATCCTGCTGTTGACCAACTCGACGTCGGAAGGATTGATATTGTTTGCACGCAGCGCCCGGTCCAGAAAGATATGGGCCGTCGTCTTGGTCGTCGTCGCGATCCGCCGGCCCTTCAGATCGGTGAACGTCTTGACGCCCTGATCCGGCCGGACCCAGAGCTGCGCGGTAGCGATCTCGATGTCATTGATCAGGAAGGCGCGGCCGGCGCCAAGCGCGAGATAGTTGGAGATGACGCCGCCCGCCGACAGCACGTCGAGGCGCCCTCCGCCATCGCCGCGAAAACCTCGGGCCCGGTATTGAACTCTAAGAGCTCGAATTCGATCCCTCGCTTCTCGAACGAACCGCGATCGAGGCCGGTCAGAATCTGTCCATCGACGGCAACCACGTGCAGGTAACCGAGCCGGAGCTTCGTCCTGGTCTGCGCGATCGCCGGAATCGGAAGCGCTGCGCCGACGGCGACGCCGGCCGCGCCCGTCAAAAGCTGTCGTCTGTTCATCGAGCGCTCTTCCTTAGACCCACGCCGGCATCCTTTGGGCGCCCGGAATGAAGGGCGGCCTGAACACGTTCGGCATAGTATCTGGCAACGATGTCGGCGGGGTACTCGATGAGGAAGGCGGAAATTGCCGCAAGAGCGCTTGCGGGATCTTCGCATTCAATGGAGTGATAGACATCGTCCCAGCGCCTGCAGAGAGCCAGCTCTGCCGCGAAATCGCCCTCGCGCGCACAGCGCAGTTCATGGATTGCAACCGCTTCCGCAAAGCCCTTTGGCGTGATCCGGTCGATGGTCCGAAACACGAAGCGATGCTCTGCACGAGCCTTGACGGCCGCGCTTGCGAGTACCCGGGTGCCATAATTCTTGTTCAAGCCTTCGAGCCGGGCGGCAAGATTGATGGTTGCGCCCAGCGCCGTGTAGTTCATGCGTTCCGACGAGCCGACGTTCCCGACGACTGCGTCGCCAACGTGAAGGCCGAACCGCGTTTCGTAGAGCGGCCATCCCTCACTTCCAAAAGATTCGTTCAGTTCGTCGTTCTTGCGCAAGCACGTCAGCACGGCCTCGCATGCATTGATGGTGTGATCGGGGTCATCGGTCGGCGCGTTCCAGAACGCCATCACCGCATCGCCGATGAACTTATCGATTGTGCCGTGATAATTCATGATCGCTTCCGATAGAGCTGCGAAATAGCGCGAAGTGTAGATCATGACCTGCGACGGATCAGCCTTTTCCGTTTTTGCGGTGAAATCGGCGACGTCGGTGAACAATACCGTGACCTCGCGCCGGGTTCCGCCCAGACCCAGCGATGCCCCTGACTCGATCAGCTGACGCACGATTTGTTTGGGCACGAAGCTCGAAAAATTGCGGACCACGGTTCGCATGGTGAAAACGGAACGGCCGAGTTCGTCTATCTCTTTGATTATCGAACGTAGCCGCGGTCGCTCTGCAACCTGAAATCTCTGAATTTCGTCGGTCTGTTTCGCCAGTTCCCGCAACGAACGCGCCATCAGCGATCCCAACCAGAACGCCAGCGGCAAAGTTGCGAGAACGAACGCCAAAGCGGCCGCGAACAGCGCGCGTCGCTCGGAGATGATCGTCGAGAAGAATTCGTCAATCGGCGCGACCACCGCCAAATGGATATTGGCGGGCCCTGCGATCTCGATAGGCTGGAAGGCGGCGACATAGGTTCTGCCTGCCTGATCGGCGAAGATCTGCTGGGCATGTCCGCCCTTGCGCCATGTCTCGATCGTCGCAGGCAGCTCGGCTAGCTTGACGGCGTCGAGCCTGGGAAGTTCATCGCTCCGCTCAGGCATCGAGTCCATCAGCCTGCCCATCTCGGGATGAGCGACGATGTTGCCGGAATCGTTGAACAGGAACGTCAGTCCCGACTGGCCAAGCCTCTGCTGGGCCAGCAATTGCTCCAGCCGGTTCAGCAGGAGGTCGCCTGCGATGACGCCGCGGCGTCCTTCCTTGAGTTGGGTGCGAAACGTGTAACCGGGCTCGGCAGTGGCGAAGAAAATGTACGGACCCGTCAGCAAGGTCTTTTCGTCCTTGAAGGCATCGACGTACCAGGGGCGCCGGCGCGGATCGTAATTGGTCGGGCCCGGTACCTCAGCAACCTGGATCAGGTTCTCGGACAGGTACCGCGTGACGGGTGCAGCAGCGGCATTGCCGGTGCGGGAGATGAGGACGAGACGAAAGACCGCATCTTCGTCAATGTTCAGGCCCGCCCTGAAGCCAGGCTTGGCGCGGTCGATGAAATCCATCTCCAGGAAGGAGCCGTCCTCATACCCGATATAGAGACTGAATAGTTGCGGATTGTTGCGCAGCATCGACGCCATCAGCGCATAAAGTCTCGTATTGTCGTCGATCTCCGCGGACTGGACCGCCGGGAGGCCGCCCAGGATGTCGAGACTGTCGCGAACGCTCTTGAACTGCGCATCGATGCGATCGGCGCCGAGCTGCGCGGCTTTTTCGATGAAGGTGCTGGCCGCCGTTCGCGTGATCGAGGAAACGCGATCGAAGCTGAGATAGACCAGGATCAGGCCGACGAACAGCACGACCGCGATGAACACGGTGATGATCGACGCGCGAAAGCCGATATGAAGCTGACGCCGGCCGCTGGTGCTGGTCGCGCTCATTTCATGCAATGCCCTCTCGTCACGTCATTGCCGCACACCCATCGTCGTTCCCTCGTCTGTTCGCCGCACCGCGGGCGGCGTCCATGAGTCATCCATGATCTCCGCCTTGGGCCAGTAGGCGCGGACATAGAGCGAGAATTCGCCTTTGGGCGCGGGCCGCCAGCAACGATGTCGTAGCCGCTCATGGCGTCCTCAGCTCGCAGGCTTCGCCTCGGGGAATTTCCACTTTCCGCTCAGGATTTCCTCGCGTGGACGATAGAGGCGGACCCAGTAGTTCCAGCCGGCCGTGATCGGGAGGCAGTTGGCGATCTTACCGTCGCAGCCGCCGAACTGAATATCGATCGATCCGTCCGCACCTCTCTTCGCAGTGATGTTGTTGAGCGAATAGGCATCGTATTGGTTCTTCTGGAAATAGCCTTCCTTGTTGTAGACGCTGACGGACCAGAAGCCATCGACGGGCACGTCTTTGACCGTGAGCCGATGGACGGTTGCGCCGTCGTTCTGGCGAGGGACGACGGTGAGATACGTGGCGTCCTTGGGCGCATTGCCGCCCCAGCCCGTAGCGCTTCCGATCAGGTGCCGAACCGGATCGACCTGATCTCTCGGGCCAAACATGCGGACGGTGTCGGGAATGGTTCCGGCGAGCACGATAAGCGCTTCGCGCACTTTTTCTGGCTTTCCTGATCCCAGTTCGGGACTTCAAAAGTGCCGGCGTTCTTTTGATCGACCTTGATCGCGTCCTGCAGCGCGTGGACTCTTTCGAGGTCCCTCGGATCGCCCGGTTCGATGAAAGTGCGGATTCCCAGCATCACGTACCGCGTGCCGACTTTGTCCTTCGTGTAAGTGAATGTTCCGGGCGCATAGACCGTCTCCGGCGCGTACTGATCTTCATCAATCACGAGCATCGACATGAACCGCTTGCCTGGATCAGGCAGGGTGACGGTCACGGCGCTTGCTTCGAGATCGAACACGCCTGTCGAATACAGAGTGTCGCGGTTGGCGCGTATCACGGTCTGGTTGTCGATGTTCATGACTTCACGGTGGTGATGGAACTTGCCGATGCCGCCAGCCTGTTTGACGCCGGATGCGAAATACATGTCCGACTCCGCGCGGTTGAAGTTGTCGGCGGTAACAGGGGTTGCCGGCGACTGCGCATGTGTGAGCGCTGGAACGGCCAGAGTGAGCATGGCGGCGAGGGATATGACGATCTTTGTCATGGCAGCTCTCCGATGATTTCATCACTGAGCGGAAATCTTCTCGATGTCCGGCAGGACCCACGTCTTGTCGAACAGAGGCTTCTCCGGCGCATAGAGCCGGAAGAGGACCTCGAATTCGCCGCCAGCGTTCGTGGGCACCCAGTTCGACTCCTTTCCGGCCGGCGCCTTCGGTCCGAAGTAGACATCCACCGAGCCGTCCGGGTTCTTTTGCAGGTCCGGGTTCTGTGAGGAGCGGCTGAACCGGGGCTGGTTTCGGATGAAGGCGTGGGTGGCTCGGTCGTAAACCGTCGCCGACCAGTATTGCCCGACCGGCGCTTTGGCCGGCACCGCGAGGCGATAGGTGCTTCCGCCGTCGAGCCTCTGGCCGTCCTTGTCCTTGATTGTCATCAGGTAGAACTGGCCGGCGCCTAGTCGCTTGATACCGATGAAGCCGTAGGTATAGGTGAGGCCGCGGGCATCGGTCGGATAGACGTCGCGTTTGTCGTAGGATGTTGACTGACCTTCGATGACGTCGGGCGAGGCTGGGACACCCCAGTGATGGCCTTCGTTATAGGGCGAGAAGGCGGTTTCGTATTTGAATTCGAGCCACGCCTGGGCTTCGCGTATGGCCTTTTCAAGTGTCTCCTTCGTTTTCGCGTCAGGATTGAAGGATTTGCCCTTCTCGATGCCGATCGACCTGAGCTGATCGATCATTGCTCTGTCTCTTTCCAGCCAGGGCTCGCTCTGCACGATGCGATCGAGCGATTGGAAAAAGCGCAGGTCGTATGGAATTGTGGAGTCGAACACCACATCGATGGCATCGACGAATTTCGTGGGTGGCGGATTGGCCGACTGAGCGAGGGGTAGATCCTCGCCTGCTTGCCATAGGCCACGGCCTTGGCGACGTCCGCCTCGCTGCCGCTCGCGGGCGTCGAACGCAGCAGCGCGTAGCCGCCGTAGGTGTCCGACTGCAGGGGAATGTAGCCGTCGGGAAGCTTCTCCGAGTGGCCCGGCGGCAGGATCAGATATTTGCCGCCTTTGCCCTTGTCAGCGCCGGAGGGGCCGGCGTCCTCCAGCGCGATCTGCCAGGTGGTGTCGATATTGCCGGTGATCGAGCCTCCATCGGCGGGCGGAATTTCGAGCACCACCGGCCCCACATCCTTCGTATTGAAGAAGGCCATGAGATAGACGGAGTCGGGGTTCGGAGTGAGCGTCTGATTTTTCCAGGTTGGCAGACGCGACCAGTAGACGATCTGGTTATCCTTCAAGCCGGCTTTGGTTGCTGCCTGTTGCAGCATGAGATCGTAATTGACCGCCGGCATGCCCCAGATCACCGCTTCGACGGCGCGGCTGCGGACGAGCCGCTCATCCGGCGTTTGCGCGACTGCAACTCCTGCAAGACAACAAAGAGCAAGTGCAACAAACAGTGATTTGTTCATCGTCCTCCTCCTCACAACTGATCTTTGTGCCCTACGGCTCGAACGCGAAAACCTTCTTCCAGTCCTGCTTCATATCCACGACCGTCCAGCCTTTCGCTTTTGCCTCGTCCCATGCCTTGTCGAGTTGTCCGATCTTCGACGGGCGGTCGTAGACATATTCGCGCACGGCGTCGGTGTGGTGCACGATGCCGGCAAAGCGCGCGCCGCTCCCGGCCACCGTCCATTGCAGCATCTGATGGTCGCCGTCCGAATTGCCGAAAGCGAGGATCGGGCGGCGGCCGATCATCATGTTGATGCCGGCAGGTTTGCCCGGCCCGTCGTCGATGAATTGCACCTTCGCCATCTTCAGCAACGACGGCTTGCCCGCGGCGTCGAGCCGGTACTGCGTGACGCCGGAAGAGCCGACCACCTGCTCGGGTGGAATGCCGTAGGCCCTTTCGGCCCACACCCGCATAAATTCGACGCCGCCACCGGACACGATGAAGGTCTTGAAGCCGTTGGAGCGGAGGTAAGACAGCAGCTCGACCATCGGCTGGTAGATCAGCTCGTTGTAGGGCCGGTTGAAGCGCGGATGTTTTGCGGTCGCGAGCCAGTCGGCGACGGACTTCGCGAATTCGTCGGTGGTCATGCCGCTATGCGCCGCGGCCATCAGCGTCAGCAGGCCCTTCTCGCCCTGCTCCGCCAGCGCCTTCCTGTCGCCGGAGAGGAAGGCCTTGAACGGCTGCTGGTTCTTCCATTCCGGATGGCTCGGCGCCATCGCCTTGACGCGGTCGAGCGCAAAGGCGGCCTGAGAATAGTTCGGCTGTTCGCACCACAGGGTGCCGTCATTGTCGAACACCGCGATGCGCTCGGCCGGCGGCACGAAATCCGCGCCGCCCTGCGTGGTCACTTTTGTGACGAAGTCGGTGATCGACTTCTTGCTGTGCCCTCGTTCCACGACGGCAGGGGATCGGCCGGCTGCGCCGCCGCGCCGGCGATAGCCACAAGAACCACAGCGAACAGCGTGCTTCGCGTCACCATCGTCCCCTCACCCGCTTGCCGGAATGCCTTTCCTGGCCTCGCGCTCGCGCCGCCGCACGTCCTCCAGGTCGCGGTCCAGGAAATAGTTCAGGAAGGTGCGGATCAGCGCGATCGCCGCGATCCGCCCGATCGCCTCCCAACTCGAGCTGATCGAGGTCTCGATGATGTCGGCGCCGAGCTGGAACGTCAGCCCCGCGACCAGCCAGCGCGCATAGCGGAGCCAGATGTCGCGGCGGTCGTGCCCGTCCGGCCTCGACAGCATCACGCCGATGCCGCGGACGAACGCCTCGATCGTGCCGATCAACACAACGATCAGCGCCAGCGCATCGATCAGCACGATCGCGTTTTCCGTCAGGAAGACCAGCCATTCCTTCAAGACGCCCACCTCCGTCCGAGAAAGGGCGGCGGGATGGCTCCCGCCGCCCGTTCTCATTAGTGCTTTCCGCCCGCAGCGGCCTCCGACATTGCCTTCAAAGCGTCGTCGATGGTGAACGTGTTCGGCGGCTGAATGGCAGGGAAGTCCTTGAACGTCGATGCGAATTTTTGTGCGACCGCTTGCGCGTAATAAAGAAGCGGAGCGTGGTGGACCTGCCAGTCCCAATAGGTATTGGACGTGATCGTCGCGTATTCATAAGGATCGGTGCGCAGGTTGTACATTTTTGGCGCGCGCAGCCGCACGAACGGCTCCACCCAAACCGCCATGGTTCCCTCGAGACGCTGCTCCATAAAGGTGATTTTCCAGTTGTCGTAGCGGATCGAGAGCATGTCGCCGTCGTCGCTGAAGTAGAAAAAGAAGTTTCGTGGGCTCTCGTTCACCTCGCCTGTGAGGTACGGAAGCAGGTTGAAGCCATCGATATGGTTCCTGTAGGTGCGGCCGATGGCCTGATAGCCCTTCTTCAGCTTCTCAACGACATCCGCATCTCCCGCCATCGCAAGGAAGGTCGGGAACCAATCGTGATGCTGCACGATGCCGTTGCAGATGGATCCCGGCTTGATCTTGCCCGGCCAACGCACCAGCAGCGGAACGCGGAAGGCGCCTTCCCAATTTGTATTCTTCTCGCTGCGGAACGGTGTGGTGCCGGCATCCGGCCAGGTGTTGCGGTGCGGGCCGTTGTCGGTTGAATATTGCACGACGGTATTGTCGGCAATGCCGAGTTCATCGAGCAGATCGAGCATCTGACCGACATTCTTGTCGTGGTCGACCATGGTGTCATGATACAGCGACTGCCAGCGCCCGGCTTGCCCTTTGCTTTCCGGCTTCGGATGCGTGAACACATGCATGTGCGTCGTGTTCAGCCACACGAACCAAGGTTTTCCCGCTTTTTCCTGTCGCTTGATGAAGTCGATGGCATGCTCCACGAAATCGTCGTCGCAGGTCTCCATGCGCTTCCTGGTGAGCGGGCCGGTATCCTCGATCTTTTGCTTGCCGACCTTGCCCCAGCGAGGCATCTCGGTCGGGTCGTCCTTGTCGGTCGCCCATGACCTGATCACGCCACGCGGGCCGAACTTTTCCTTGAAACCGGGGATATCTTTCTCCGTCGGGTAATCATCCATTTCGGGTTCTTCTTCGGCATTGAGATGGTAGAGGTTGCCGTAGAATTCGTCGAAGCCATGATTGGTCGGCAGCATGTGGTTGAGATCGCCGAGATGGTTCTTGCCGAACTGTCCCGTGGCATAGCCCTGGTTCTTCAGCGCAGCCGCCATGGTGATGATCTTCTCATTCATCCCGATCGGCGCACCGGGGAAGCCCACCTTCGACAATCCGGTGCGGTACACGCTTTGTCCTGTGATGAACGAGGAGCGGCCGGCGGTGCATGACTGTTCGCCGTAGCTGTCGGTGAACAGCATGCCTTCCTTGGCAATGCGGTCGATATTGGGCGTGTGATAGCCCATTAGTCCGTGGGTGTAGCAACTAAGGTTCGATTGACCGATGTCGTCCCCCCAGATCACGAGGATGTTGGGCTTTCCTGATTTGGCCATTGTGGCGCTCCCGGTTTTTGATGCTGGATGTTCTGCAGCTCTTCTGGTTGCCTTCGGCTTGTCCTCCTGTATCGTTGTTTTCGAAATCTCCTTTGCAGTTCGCTTCTTTTTTGCCATGCCATCCCTCATCCGAACGGCCCGACCTGAAACACCATGCTGACGATGGCGGCGACGCCAATGAACAACAGGATTGCCGCGGTGATCAGCGTCAGCGAAATCGGAAAACTGCTCTCGGCGTGGATGAGCCCCGCATCGGCCATGGCCTTCCGCTCTTCGCGGAGGTGGCCCATGAACTGCAGGTGGTAGCCGATGCCGCCGACCAGCATCAAAATTCCAAGCGCAACGAGCGTGACGCCGAAATTGCGCGCGGCGCCCGCATGCGTGATCACGTTGTGATCGCGCATCTTCTCGAACACCTGAAAGATCGTGAAGCCGAACGAGATCAGTGACAGCGATGTTCGGATCACCGACATCAGGGTGCGGTCGGCGCTCATGCGCGTGCGCTGGAACGACATGCCGGTGCGGCGCGATGACAGTTCCACCGAGATCTGGTCGGAGTTGGATTTGGCGGTGATATGCGCGTCCGTCATTGCGGCGCTCCCCCTGCCGCCCGCGCCATCGGCGCGCGACAATTTCGATCAGCCATCGGAAGATGAAGTAGGGCACGACCGCCAGCAGCAGCGCGATGATGGCGGCCTCGGCGGGATAGAACGTGTTCAATTCCTTTAGTTGGTAGATAACGTCCATGCTGATGCCGATCAGCAGGATGCGCGCCGTCGAGGTCAGCCCCTCGCGCAGTCGTGCCGGACCGCTGCTGGCGAGCCACGAGTAGTGTGCGCGAGCGTCTTTGATGCCGTCGTGCAGGGCGGCGATGGCCGCCATGGTTGGTTGCAGAAAGAACCGGAAGGTCATGGGTCCGCCGAAGCGCGCAAACATGTCGTTCCAGAACCGGTGATGCACCTCGAGCGAGATGCCATGCCATGCTGCGCCGGCCGCCAGCAGGATCGCCGTGAGGCCGACCACCGTCCAGGTAAAGACTTGCGCGCCGCGCGAGGGAATTCCGGCTGCCATCATCCGATCCGCCCGGTTCTTCCTGCGATGTAGTTCGCCGTCGATGGCTCAGGCGGCCCTACCACCGGCCATAGAATTCTTGATGAGACCCACAATCGCGGTCACGATCGCACCGGCGACGCCGCCGCCGACCGCCTGCCCGACGAGGGCTCCAATGTCGACATTGCCCTCCGCCGCGCCCTGCAGCATCGGCAGCAAGGCCGTGAGCAGTGTCCCGCCGCCCGCTCCGCCGAGCGCCCCGGCAATGGTGTTGCCGAGCGTCCCCAGATCGAGGTTCTTCATCGTGGCGCCGGCCGCGTTACCGCCGAGAGCACCGGCAATGATCTGGATGATGAGATTGACAATGGTAGCCGACATGGCAGTTCTCCTGCTGTTGAATTCCCCTTATCCATTCCTTTCGTTTGTGCGGCTCGGACGCATGATGCATCTGAACCCGACATGACTCGTCGACGTATCGACAGGCTCGGCATGACGCGCCGCCGGCCGGTAGCGTCGGCAGTAGTTCGGCGCGCAGAGATGCGAGCCGCCCTTCAAAACCTTGCGTGGAATCCTGATCGCAGGCTGGCACGGATCGTAGCTGGCGTCCTCGCGGCCGCCGCGCGGATTTTGCGGGATGCAGCAGGCCTTCGGGGCATCGGCTTCGTGCTTGTGCGACCACCAGTCCGATGTCCATTCCCAGACATTGCCGATCATGTCGTGGACGCCGTAGCCGTTTGGCGGGAATGCGTTCACCGGTGAGGTGCGCTCATAGCCGTCTTCACTCAAATTCTCGATCGGGAAATTGCCCTGCCAGATGTTGGCCATGTGGTTGCCGCCGGGCATCAGCGCATTACCCCAGGCGTACTCTTCATCGTCGAGGCCGCCGCGCGCGGCAAATTCCCATTCGGCTTCGGTCGGCAGATCCTTGCCGGCCCACTTCGCGTAAGCCAGCGCGTCGCTAAAGGACACGTGCACGACCGGATGGTTGTCGAGCACGTTGATGTTGCTCTTCGGCCCGTAAGGATGCCGCCAGTCGGCGTCCTTCATGAAGGTCCACCACTGGCTCCAGTTCCTGAGATCGGTGACGCGGCGCGGTGGCGAGAACACCAGCGAGCCCGCATAGATCATGTGTGGCAGCGCGCCGGGATACTGCGCGGGGTCCGGCGGCACCTCGGCCATCGTGACATGACCGGTCGCCCTGACGAACGCCTTGAACTGCCGGTTCGTTACCGGCGTGCGGTCGATCCAGAAGCTATCGACCGACACGCGGTGTGACGGCGCCTCTTCGGGATAGTGATGGTCAGATCCCATGCGGAACGTGCCGCCGGCGATAAAGACCATCTCACCGGTCCTGCTCGCGTCCGGTGGGCGCTCTTTCGTTTCGGCCTCTGCCTGCAACATCGCGGCTTCCCCGCCTACGCGGCTACTGCACTACCGGCAGTAGTCCCAGAAGCCCTGGGTGCGGGAGGGATCGGTGTAGTACCAGCACATGCCCGGAGCTGGTGCAGCGCCCGCCCACGCGGCAGCCGTGGCGGCGGTTACCATGCCAATCGCGGCACCAGCCGCGATGGCACCGCCTCGCGGCCAGTAATAGTGGCCGGGCCGCGCCCATGCAGCGCGGCGGACAGCGGCGGCGCCGGCCGGGCGAACCGCCGGGCCGCGCACCACCGTTCGGCTTCGATAGGCCACCGCGCCGCCGCGCGGGCCGACCGCGACGCCGCCTCGGCGCGCAACGGCGCGGATCTGGACGATATCGGAGGCATCCTTTGCTTGCTCGGGTACGGTGGTTGTGGGATGGAGCGGTGCCGACGATGCGGGATTCGTCAGTCCGATAGTGACCAGAGCGGAAAGCGCCATCGATGCGGCAATCATGACGCCAAGACGTTGCGGCGGTGGTTGGAGAGTAAGTGTTGCCATTGGCTCCCCCGGCTTGTTTGAGGCACTGCTTCTTAGACGCAGCCATTCTCGTCGGCGATGCTGGCAGATCGCCGAACGGTTACGCGAATTCCGCCGCAGGATCGGGCGGATCGAAGTCAGCTCTGTTCTGGAGTGAACGTTCTATGTGCCGATGGCGCGATGCCGCGCGCACCAAGCGTCGTGCATTCGATCAGAAAACTGAATTCCCGGCTTGCCGCATGACCACCTTCTTTCCGCGATCTCTGTCGCACTGAAGGATCTGTTTCCGCTAAACGTCGGTCCGAGACGTTAACCTAGGCCTGACTACTTTAGGTTGGCAAGCAGAATATATGGCGCAGCTATTGACCCTTTGAACACTGAAATTTTTCGAAAAGTCATTCGAAATCGCTTCGCGCCGACGTTGCGATGGCGCTCGACCTCCGTTGCCTCTCACTTGCACGCCAACTTGAGGGCGAAGATCTGAAGCCAAGCCTTGATATGTCGCTCGATACAAAATTCCGACCGGACTGACCGGTCTCGCGTAGAGAGGATGCAACGAGATAACACAGGGAGCGGACGATGCCGCTCCCTGTTCCTCGTTGAAAATGTCTGATCCTCTACGCAGCGAGGCTGTCCACGCCCGCGCCCTTAAGCAACTCGGCCAATTGTTTGCGGGCATAGAACATCCGGGTCTTCACCGTGCTCTGGGGAATACCGATGATCGCGCCGGCCTCTTCCACCGACTTCTCGTGGTAGTAGACCAGGTTGATGATCTCGCGATGGGCCGGCGACAGCTTGGCGACGCAGGCGCGCAGGATGGCGCTGGTGTTGCTGCGGTCGAGGGAAGCTTCCGGCGTGTCGGCCTCATCGGCGATTTCCAGCACGTCTTCCTGCTCGATGTCCTCATGCTTGCGCTGACGCAGCGCGGTCAGCGCCTTGAAACGGGCAATCGACAGCAGCCAGGTCGAAACCTGCGAGCGGCCCTCGAACTGGCTGGCGGTCCGCCACACGTCGAGGAACACCTGGCTGACGAGGTCTTCCGCCATCGTGGTATCGCGCACCATGCGCAGCACGAAGCGGTAAACCCGGACGTTATGGCGGGAATAAAGCACATGCATCGCTGTGCGGTCGCCCTTGGCAATATTCTGCAGCAGCATTTCGTCTGACGTCGCGCGGGCGGCGGCAATCGACTTCTTGGCTGCGGCGTTAATGGCGACGACGTTCGACATGACAGGCTCCCAATTCCGACGCCAACAGGCGTTTTGTTGGGAGGATTGTTAATTAGGCTCGGTTTCGGGACGTCTGCACCAAAGGGAGAAAATGGTTTCGTGCAGCAGAGAATTGTTTCGTCGCGGGGCCTGCGACGAAACATTCGGGAGCAAAAGGCCAGTAATTTCAATATGCGGAAAATTAGATGGGATCGGGCATAGGCACAAGCCTATCGTCGTCCCTGCGAACGAGCCTGTGAGGGAATAGGATTGAGCGGCGGGTTGGGCTGTGATTCACTTGCATCGAACGAGGTTATTCGATGGCAAGTGACGCACGGTTTATTCAGGCTGATCGGACGCAAGCGCAGTGGGACTTTGTGGATTTGGAAGCTCTGGTTCCGAGCGACCATCGCGCCCGCATCGTGATGAGTTTTGTGGAGAGCTTGGACCTTTCGCGGCTTTACGAGGCGATCAAGGCCCGTGAAGGGGAACCTGGACGGCCGCCGCCCGATCCGGCGGTTCTGTTGGGGCTTTGGCTCTATGCGACGATCGAAGGCGTAGGTTCGGCTCGGCAACTTGAACGGCTTGCACGGCACGATCCGGCGTACCGCTGGATCGCCGGTGGGGTACCGCTCAACTATCACGGGCTTGCGGACTTCCGGGTTGCGCATGTGGAGGTTCTCGATCGGCTTCTGACGGAGAGCGTGACGGCGTTGATTGCCGAAGGGGTGGTGTCGCTTGCCGAGATTGCGGTGGACGGCACCAAGGTTCGAGCGAATGCCAGCCGTGAATCGTTCAAGAGCGGCAGCAAGCTTGATCGTATTGAGGCTGCCGTGGAACAACGGCTTGCGGCGCTCAAGGCGGAAACCGAAAGCGATCCGGAGGCGTCTTCGCGCCGCAAGCGGGCGGCGCAGGAGCGAGGGGCTCGGGAAGTGAAGGAACGCGCCGAACGCGCGCGGGCCGCGCTTGAGCGGATGCGGGCGGAGAAGGCGAAACGAGAAAAGACCCATGCCAAGGACGAGGCGAAGAAGTCTGGGCCGAAAGTCTCGCTGAGTGATCCGCAGGCGCGCTCGATGCGCTTTCCGGACGGGGCGATTCGTCCGGCCTATAATGCACAGATCGCGGTGGCGCCCCGGCCAGGCATCATTGTCGCAGTAGAGATGACGGATCGGCGCAACGATGCCGGCTTGGCGATGCCGATGGTGGATCAGTTGGTGAAGCGCTACGGCAAAGCACCACAGACGCTCCTCATCGACACCCGTTACGCGACTGCCGAGGACATCGCCGCCCTGTCGGAGCACGCGGCCGGACCGGTGAAGGTCTATACGCCGCCACCTTCAGACCGTCAGGACGTCAAACCCGAGACGCTTGTCAGGCGGGCCAGAGCGCGGGCCCGCGAGCCTGACAGTGTCAAGAGTGGCGCAGCCGGATGGCGACGCAGGCGGGCACCGACGTGTACGAACGGCGCAAGCTCATCGAGCGGATCAACGCCAACCTCAAAAACCACGGCTTCGGCTTCATTCCGGTGCGTGGCCTGATCAAGGCCGCGGCAGTGGCGCTCTGGCATGCGCTCGCCAATAACCTAATGGCAGCGCACCGGCTGCGAAGCAGACCCACGTGACCAGAGTTCGACGGAGAGAGCCAGTGAGGTAACCGCATCAACCGACCGGCCCGCCAAACGCCGCTCCGACATCGCTAGCGGCAACCATCCCCTACTAAGCTCAATTCCCTCACAGGCTCGTTCGCAGGGACCCATAACCACAGGGAGCTGTTGTTTGCCGAAGGCGCCGACCAACACGCCTTATCGACAGATCACGCGGTATGGGTCCCTGCGTTCGCAGGGACGACGACAGTGTACTCAGCCTAACCCTTCTCGCCGGTCGGCGAGAACAGGTAGCCGCCGCCACGGATCGTGCGGATCACGGCCGGCTTGGTCGGGTCGATCTCGATCTTGCGCCGGATGCGCATGATGCGCAGATCGACCGCGCGGTCGAAGGCTTCGGCGTCGCGCGCATTGGCCAGCTCCAGCAGCCGCTCGCGCGACAAAACCCGCTTCGGATCTCGCTGCGAACACTTTCAACAGGCCGAATTCGGAGGCCGTCAGCGGATGCTCGTTGCCTTCGTCGTCGCGCAGCGCCTGGGCTTCGAGGTCGAGCCATTTGGTGCCGAACCGCACCAATTGTTCTTTCTCCGCCTTTGCAGCCGCAGCCTCAGGCGCGGCCGCCGCCTTGGCCGGCGTGCTGCGACGAAGCACCGAGCGGATGCGCGCCATCAGCTCGCGCAGCTCGCAGGGCTTTGCGATGTAGTCGTCGGCGCCGAGTTCGAGGCCGACGACGCGGTCGATCGGGCTTGCGGTCGCCGTCAGCATGATGACGGGGACGTTGATGCGGCTCTTCAGGTCGCGAATGATCGAGAGCCCGTCTTCTTCGGGCATGTTGAGGTCAAGCACGACGAGGTCAGGCACGTTGGTCTCGATCTCGCGGCGCAGGCTTTTTCCGCCGTCGCACAGCGTGACGCTGAAACCGTGCATCTTGAGGTAATCACCGACCATCTCGCGGGCCGGTGGCTCGTCATCGACAATGAAGATGTGCGGGCTCTGTGTCATGTCGTCTCTGTCGCGGGCAGTGTAACCGTAAATGTCGATCCCTGTCCGGGGCCGGCGCTTTCCGCGGTCACATGGCCGCCATGCATGTCGATAATGCGTTTGACGATCGACAGGCCGAGGCCGGTCGAACTTTCCCCGGCCGTCGGCTTGGCCGAGAGCCGCTGGAACCGGCCGAACAGCCGGCCGAGATCCTCCGGCGAAAGGCCGGCGCCCTGGTCGGCGATGCGGATCACGGTGTCGCCGACTTCATGGGTGACCGCCACCGTGATCTTGCCGCCGATCGGCGAATATTTGATGGCGTTGCTGAAGAGGTTGTCGATCGCCTCGCGGATCCGGTCGGCATCGCACATGGTGACGATGTTCTGCGGGGCGGAAACCGAGATGGCCTGCTGCTTGTTGACCGCCGAGGGCAGGTTGGAATCGGCGACCTCGGTAACGAGCGCTGCGATATCGACCGGTTCGCGGCGGATGGTGATGTCGAAGGCATCCGCCATCGCATCCGAAATCAAATGGTCGACCATCGAGGTCAGGCGCTTGGTGGCGTCCCTGATATGCTCGACCTGCGCGGTGACGTTTTCCTTGGGCGAGCCGGCGCCGATCAGCTCGGTCAGCATTTCGGTGCGGCCGAGGATCACGCCGAGCGGATTCTTCAGATCGTGCGCGACGGTGCCGAGAATCTCGTTCTTGAAGCCGTTGGCGCGCTGCAGCCGCAGCCACTGCGCCGACAGCCGTCGGTTGGCCTGCATCAGCGCGCGGGTGCGCTGGGCGACACGGTCCTCGAGCTGGGTATTGGCCTCGTGCAGTTGCCGGTAGAGGATGACGTTGTCGAACGCGATCGACAGCCGGCTGGAGAAAATCTCGACCAGCGCGCGGTCGGTATCCGAAAGCTGGCGCTCGGCCTGCAGCAGCACCACCACTTCGCGGCCAGAGCCGGTGCGCAGGTAAAGCACGCTGCGGTGGTCGGCGAATTCGTTCTTGCGGCGCTGGAAGGCGGCCTCCACCATCGCCCGCAGATCGGGGTCGAGCGCCTTGGAACTCGTGGTGCCGATGAAGCGGCTGTAGCAGCCCGAACCCGCCAGCACCGAGAATTCGCTGCCAGGGGCGCCATCGTCGCGCAGAACCAGGATGCCGGCGCAGTCGACATTGAGCAATGAGGCGAGCTGCGTCAGCACGCCTTCCGCAAGCCGCTGCATCGATTTGAAGTCGTAGAGCGTCGAGGCGGCGTCGATGATGATTTCAAGCCCGCGCCTGGTCTGCACCATGCGCTCGAGCTGCTGGTAGCTGCGCAGCGCCGCCGTCAGCGAGGTGAACAGCTTGTCGGCCGTAAGCTCCGTCTTGGCCTTGTAGTCGTTGATGTCGTACTGGACGATGACGCGGCGCTCGGGCGCTTGTCCCGGCTGGCCGGTGCGCAGGATGATGCGGACGGTTTCGTTCTTGAGCTCGTTGCGGATGTACTCGACGAGGTCCAGGCCCGCCACGTCGGTTTCCATGATGACGTCGAGCAGCACGGCCGCGACATCGGGATTGTTGCGCATCAAGGTGCGGCCTTCGGCCGCGGAATAGGCCGACAGGATTTCGAGCGTCGCGCCGTGCAGATTGTAGTCGCTCAGCGCAAAGCGAGTGCCCTCGTGCACCGCGGCATCGTCGTCGATGACGGCGATCTTCCATTTGCGCGCGGATGAGTCCTCCGGAACGGTCCCGGTATCGTCGATCAGGTGGAGGACATCGTCCTGTTCGGCCATTGCGGAGTTCCGTCAGCTGCTGTCTGGTCTGTAATCGTGGGTTCGCCCCGGGCGACTTTAGGCATAATAATGCGGAAGGTGGTGCCTTGTCCCAGTCTTGACTCCAGCATCATCCGGCCGCCGAGCTGTTGAGTGACAAGATTATAGACGATATGCAAGCCCAGCCCGGTACCGCCTTCGTTGCGGCGCGTCGTAAAGAAGGGTCGAACGCCTGCCGCTGCACGTCCGGCGTCATTCCGGCCCCGTTGTCGGCAAAAATGATCTCGACGTCGTCGCTGCCGCGCGCCCGCGCCGAGATCGTGATCGCCCCGGACCGGCCGTCGGCAAAGGCATGATTGGCGGCGTTGAGGAAAAGATTGGTTAATATCTGGCCGTAGGAGCCGGGATAGCCGTCGATGAAAAGCCCTTCCGGCACGTCCACCGACAGCGTGATCGCCGCCTTCTTCAAGACCGGCTTCAGGCTTGCGACGATCTGGTCGGTGGCCTCGCTGAGGTTGAATTGCCGGCGCTCGGCGTGCGAGCGGTCAACCGCCACCTGCTTGAACGACTGGATCAGCTCGCCGGCGCGGTGCAGGTTCGCCACCAGTTGCCCCGCGGCGTCGCGCGAGGCCTTGACGAAGTCGTCGAGCTTGGAGCGGCGTAATGGCTCCGTCCGCAGTTCCTGCTCGAACATGTCGGCGCGGCGCGCAAAGCTCGACGCCACCGTCAGGCTGATGCCGATCGGGTTGTTCACCTCGTGGGCGACGCCGGCGACCAGCCCGCCGAGCGCCGCCAGCCGTTCGGCGTCGATCAGGTTCTGCTGCGCGGTGTTGAGTTCAAGCAGCGCGCTTTCGGCCCTCTCCTTCGAGGCGCGGAGTTCGTCCTCGGTCTTGCGCTTGGCGATGGCGTTCTCGCGGAACACGTCTACCGCGCGCGCCATGGCGCCGACCTCGTCCCTGGCGGTGGTACCCTGCACGCGGCGATCGTAATTGCCCGAGGTGATCGCATGCATCGCCGCCAGGATCTGCTGCAGCGGCAGGCGGATCGAGAGCGCGATCAGGACGCCGGCGGACAGGATGATGCCGAGGAACATCACGGCGATCGACAGCACCCGGCGCGAGATGGCCGACAATGTCCGGTCGAACGTCTCCTGCGCCTTCTGCTCGCGCTGGCGCATCTTGACCGACAGCTCGTCGATGACACCGATGGCCTCGGCCTGGCTGGCATCGATGGTATTGCGCAAGAGCTCGGTCCGGATCGTGAGTTGCTCGGTCAATTTGGCCATCCCGTCGCGCAGCGCCACGGTCCGCGCCTTCAGCCGCGTCAGCGCCATGCGCTGCAAATCATTGTCGGCGAGGTCGGCCATCGCGGGGATGGTGTTCTCGATCGTCTCGGTGTTCCTGCGGGCGTCCTCGGCGGAGGCCGAGGCGCGCGACAGATAATAGGCGTTGGTGGCGACCAGCATGGCGGTGAACGCCTCGCGGGATTTCCCGAGCGCCGGCCAGATCTGCGCATCGCGATGCCCGGTGGCGCCCTCGATGATCGAATACAGCCCGGCCATTTCCCGGGCCGGCCCCAGCACCTGCTGCTCATAGGTCTTGGTGATGGTGGCCTGCACGGCGCGCAGTTCGCCAAAGCCGTTGAGGAAACGGTCGGTGACCTGCTCGAGCCGCTCGACCGATCCTGACAGCATCGGGTCGTTCGCGGCGCGCGTGGTGAGCGTTCCGAGAACCGCTTCCCGCAGCAGCAGGATCTCGGCGAATAGGTCGGGGCTCGGCTGGTTGATGTAGCGATGGATCAGGTTCTGCAGCCGGCTGGTTTCGCTTTCCAGCAGTGCCAGGATCTTGTCGGACTCCCGCACCTGCCGGACGTCGTCCCAGGCCGAACCCAGCACCTTGGCGCCGTTCCAGATCAAAATGGCGAGCACCACGACGACGGCGGAGTTCAATCCCGCGATCGACAGGATGCGCCAGCGGATCGGCACCGCGCGCAGCCACTGCACGATACGAAAACGGCCGCGCGCGGCGAAGCTCGCCGGCCGTTCCGCTGTTCGGTGCTGTTGCGGTGCGCCGGTCAAATCCGCTCCACTCTACGAAGGCGCCCGATCAATAGCGGCGTCACCGTCCCGATCAATGCAACGTTGGTACGGTTGAGATCGGCCGCTCCGGTCCTGATATGTTCGAGGGCTTCCGTGCCGAGCCGGCGGGAATGGAACACGTCGATCGGATGCCTCTCGTTTTGGGGATCGAGGATACGAAACTCGCGCGCAAAAGCGCCCGTTGAGACCGCCGTAAGCAACAGCGCAACAACAAGCACGAAGGTCCGCGAAAGGTCGGCGCGGCGATACACGGGCGACAAATCCCCTTAGAGATGGAGTCTGCGGCGGGGAGAAAAAGGTTCAACGCATTTTTAGCAGAATTTGCCGATGCTTGGCTATTAAAGGCTGGCCTGCCGCGGGTAATCCGGATAATTCCGCTGCAATCTTAAATTGTGTTGTGCGCTGCGGCGATTTCGGGCGGATTGAAACCGCAGCCTGAGGCATCTATGAGGGCGGAGCGAGCAGATACCGTCGCCGGCGCGACAGAGCAGGAAATCACCAGTGAAAATGGCCTTGAGATTCTTGCAATTCGCAGCGCTCGCCGCCACGGCGCTTGCGTCTCCGGCGCAGGCCGCCACCGAAATCATGTGGTGGCACGCGATGTCGGGGAACTCGGCAAGCAGCTTGAAAAGCTGGCGGCCGATTTCAATGCGTCGCAGTCCGACTACCGGGTCGTGCCGACATACAAGGGCAACTACACCGAAACGGTGACGGCGGCGATCTTCGCCTTCCGTTCGCGAAGCCAGCCCGCCATCGTTCAGGTCAACGAGATCGCGACTGCCACCATGATGGCGGCCAAGGGCGCAATCTATCCGGTGTTCGAATTGATGCGCGATCAGTCGGAGCCGTTCTCGCCGGAGGCGTATCTGCCGGCCGTGACCGGCTATTATTCCGATGTCGCCGGCAACATGCTGTCGTTCCCGTTCAACGTCTCGACGCCGATCCTGTACTACAACAAGGATCTGTTCCGCGCCGCGGGCATCGATCCGGAGGTGGCGCCGAAGACCTGGGCCGAGGTCGGCGCTGCGGCGAAGCGCCTGCGCGCGGCCGGTTCGCCCTGCGGGCTCACCACATCCTGGCCCTCCTGGGTCCATGTCGAGAATTTTTCCGCATTCCACAATCTGCCATTGGCGACCCGGGCCAACGGCTTTGGCGGGCTCGATGCGGAATTGACCTTCAACAATCCGGACGTGGTGCAGCACATCGCGCAAATCGCGGAATGGCAGGCGACGAAAGTTTTCGACTATAGCGGCCGCGGGCAATCGGCCGAGCCGCGCTTTCAGAAGGGCGAATGCGCCATCTTCATCGGCTCGTCCGGGACGCGCGCGGACATCAAGGCCAATTCCAGGTTCGAGGTTGGTTACGGCATGATCCCGTACCGGCCAGAAATCGCCGGCGCCCCGCAAAACTCCATCATCGGCGGCGCCACGCTATGGGTGCTGCGCGACCGGCCGCGCGGCGAATACACCGGCGTCGCGCGGTTCTTCGCCTATCTCTCGAAGCCGGAAGTGCAGGCCGCCTGGCACCAGAACACCGGCTATCTGCCGATCACCCGCGCCGCCTTCGACCTCACTCGCGCGCAGGGCTTCTACGATCGCGATCCCGGTGCGGCGATCGGCATAGAGCAGCTGACCTTCAAGCCGCCGACCGGGAATTCGAAGGGAATCCGGCTTGGCTCCTTTGTGCTGATCCGCGGCGTGATCGACGAAGAACTCGAGCAGGTTTTCCGTGGCAAGCAGTCCGCGCAGGCCGCCCTCGACCTCGCCGTCGAGCGCGGCAACCGCCTGCTGCGCCAGTTCGAGCGGGCCAATCCGGACCGGTAGTTCATTGCGAGCGAAGCGAAGTCCGTAGGATGGGTAGAGCGAAGCGAAACCCATCATGTTTCCGCGCACGTGATTGATGGGTTTCGCTTCGCTCTACCCATCCTACGGGACTGTCATGACAGCATCGCTGCCGGCATTCACAGATTACGAGCCCTTCCGCGTCTGGCACGCCGATCCGGCGCAATGGCTGCCGATCGCGCTCGATATCGCCCGCAGCCACGGCCTGGCGTACGCGGCGCCGCACGTCTTCGCCACCGGCACCAACGTCGTCATGGCGCTTGATGAGAAACTCATCCTGAAGATTTTCCCGCCCTTTCTTCGTTCGCAATTCGTCTCGGAACGTGGCTCGCTCGCCCAACTTCGCGGCCAGCTTCGGATCGCAATCCCCGAAATTGTCGTCGAAAGCGAGCGCGACGGATGGCCGTATCTTGTCATCACGCGGCTGCCGGGCATTCTGGGCGTGCATGCGTGGCCGTCGCTGCCGGAAGAGGAAAAGGAACGCGTGCTGGCCGAAATCGGCGAGACCATTGCCGAGGTGCAGCGCGCGCCAGTCGGCGCATTGGCCCGGATCGAACCGGACTGGGGCACTTTCATGCGCGGGCAAATCGCGGGATGCCGCGCCCGGCACGAGCGCCTCGGATTGCCACAGAAATTCTTGCATGGACTGGACGAACTGCTGCGCGATGCGGCGGTGCTCATTCCCCTCGACAAGCCACCGGTGATCCTGACCGGCGAATATATTCCGGAGAATTTCCTGTTGAGCCGCGATGGCGACGGCTGGCACCTCGCGGGCCTGATCGATTTCGGCGACGTGATGACCGGGTGGGGCGAATATGACCTGCTTGGCCCGAGCGCCTTCATGACCGCCGGCATGCCGCGGCGGGTCCGAAGCCTCCTTAGAGGATTTGGCTATTCAGATGGCGATATCGGTTCGGATCTAAAGCGGCGACTGATGGCCCTGATGCTGCTGCACCGTGTCAGCGATCCGCTCAGGCACATCTGCATCGAGGGCTGGCAAGAGCAGGCCGGGGACCTGTTCGAGTTGCAGGATTTGCTTTGGCCGGTCTGAAGGAAGCCAGTAGCCGCACAGCAAAGGAGCGAGCCAAACATCTGCACTAAAAGTAGGCAAATATGCCGCTTTGTATGCAATCATGGAGCCGGCGCGCCCAATCAGGAATCCCCGATTATTACTTATCCTGTCGATGAATCAGTAACTTAAGCGATGATTAGCTTTCCTTTAACGGTTGGCACGAACCTTGCGATTCCAGTTCCAAAGCCGTTTCCCTCAGGCGTTTGGAGCATCACCCATGAAGCGTCGCGATTTCCTGAAATCCGTCACCGGAGTTGCCGCGGGCGCGATGGTGCCCGCGCCGGCGATCTGGTCCGCAGCCAAGGCTGATGCGCGGTCGGAGACGCTGCTGATCGTCTCGGAAAGCGGCCCCAACAATCTCGACATTCACGGCGTTGGCACCAACGTGCCCGGCTACGAGGTGTCGTGGAATTGCTACGACCGCCTGATCAGCCACGAGATGAAGAGCGGTCCGGGCGGGGTGCCGTATTACGACCGCGATAAGTTCAAGCCCGAACTCGCCGAGGACATGAATGTCGGCGACATGTCGGTCACCTTCAAGCTGAAGAAGAAAGCCACGTTCCACGACGGCGCGCCGGTCACGGCGAAGGACGTCAAGTGGTCGCTCGATCGCGCGGTGAGCGTCGGCGGCTTTCCCACCTTCCAGATGGGCGCGGGCTCCTGACCAAGACCGAGCAGTTTGTCGTCGTCGACGACAACACGGTGCGGATCGATTTCGCCAAGAAGGACCGCCTCACCATCCCTGATCTCGCGGTCATCGTCCCCTGCGTCGTCAACTCGGAACTGGTGAAGAAGAACGCCACCGAGAAGGATCCCTGGGGTCTCGAATACACCAAGCAGCAGACCGCGGGCTCCGGCGCCTACAAGGTGACGAAGTGGACCGCCGGCACTGAAGTCATCATGGAGCGCAACGATTCGTGGGCCGGCGGTCCCTTGCCGAAGGTCAAGCGCGTGATCTGGCGCATGGTGCCGCAGGCCGGCAACCGCCGCGCGCTGCTGGAACGTGGCGACGCCGACATCTCCTACGATCTGCCGAACAAGGATTTCGTCGAGCTGAAGGACAGCGGCAAGCTCAACATTGTTTCGGTGCCCTATTCCAACGGCGTCCAGTACATCGGCATGAACGTCAAGATCCCGCCGTTCGACAACCCCAAGGTTCGCGAGGCCGTTGCCTGTGCGATCCCCTACCAGAAGATCATGGACGCGGTGCTGTTCGGCCTCGCCAAGCCGATGTTCGGCGCCGCGGCGGACAAGGCGACCGAGGTGGCGTGGCCGCAGCCGACCAAATACGTCACCGATATCGCCAGGGCCAAGGCGTTGCTGGCGGAGGCCGGCCATCCCAACGGCTTCGAGACCACGCTGTCGTTCGACCTCGGCTTCGCCGGCGTCAACGAACCGCTCTGCGTGCTGGTGCAGGAGAGCCTTGCGCAGATCGGCATCAGGACCACCATCAACAAGATTCCCGGCGCCAACTGGCGCACCGAGCTCAACAAGAAGGTGCTGCCGCTCTACACCAACGTGTTCTCCGGCTGGCTCGATTATCCCGAATACTTCTTCATCTGGTGCTACGACGGCAAGAATTCGATCTTCAACACCATGAACTACCAGTCGAAGGCGATGGACGAGTTCATCCACGGCGCCGTCGACGCTGCGGCGATCGGCAACACCGCCAAATACGACACCGACGTAAAGGGTTTTGTCGACCTCGCCTTCAAGGATATCCCGCGCATCCCGCTGTATCAGCCCTATGTCAACGTCGCGATGCAGAAGAACGTCTCGGGCTATCAATACTGGTTCCACCGCAGGCTCGATTACCGCGCGCTGGTGAAAGCGTAAGCGGGCGAATGGCGAGTGGCCAATAGCGAGTAGGGGAGCAGCGGGTAGTGAAGGACAGAAGAGATCATCCATTCGCTACTCGCCATTCGCCATTCGCGCGAGCCGTGCGGAGCAAGGGGCGAGCACCATGCTGACCATGATCGGCAAGCGGCTGATGTTTGCGATCCCGTCGCTGATCGGGGTGGTGATCGTCACGTTCCTGCTGACGCGTGCGTTGCCCGGCGATCCCGCGGCCTATTTCGCCGGGCCCGCGGCGAGCAAGGAAGCCATTGAGCAGATCCGCAAGAAACTCGGCTTCGACAAGCCGCTGATCGAGCAATTCTTCCGCTATACCAACGATCTCGCGCATGGCGATTTCGGCAACTCGCTGACCACGGGCCAGCCGGTCGCCACCGAAATCCGCAACCGCCTGCCGGCTTCCGCCGAGCTGACGCTGCTCGGCCTCGTCGTTTCCGTCATGATCGCGATCCCGCTCGGCGTGCTTGCGGCGACCCGGCCGGGCTCCTGGATCGACCATCTCTGCCGGATCACGACCACGGCCGGCGTATCGTTGCCGGTGTTCTTTACAGGCCTGGTGCTGGTCTATGTCTTCTATTTCAGGCTCGGCTGGTCGCCGGCGCCGCTCGGCCGGCTCGACGTGTTCTACAGCGCGCCACCCACCGTGACCGGCCTCTATCTGATCGATGCCCTGATTGCGCGCGATCTCGAAACGTTTCGTTCCGCGCTGAGCCAGCTGATCCTGCCGGCGGCGACGCTGGCGATCTTTTCGCTGGCACCCATCGCGCGCATGACGCGAGCCTCGATGCTGGCGGTGCTGGCATCCGACTTCGTGCGCACCGCGCGCGCCAGCGGGCTGTCGCCGGCAACCGTTATCGTCACCTACGCGTTTCGCAACGCGATGCTGCCGGTCATCACCACGCTCAGCATGGTGTTCTCGTTCCTGCTGGGGGCCAATGTGCTGGTCGAAAAAGTTTTCGCCTGGCCCGGCATCGGCTCCTACGCCGTCGAAGCGTTGATCTCCTCGGACTTCGCGCCGGTGCAGGGTTTTGTGCTGACCATGGCGGTCATGTACGTGCTGCTCAATCTGGTCATCGACATTCTCTATGGCGTGATCGATCCGCGCGTCCGGCTTGAAGGGTAAGGTTGGAAGATGAGTAGCGTTGCGCCTGCCGTTGAACCCGCCGGTCCCGCACGTACCTCGGGATTGGCTGCCATCTTCGAACACACCCGCTATGTGCTCGGCGAGAACCGCGTCACGGCCTTTGCTTTCGGCCTCCTGGTCATCATCCTGTTTGCCGCGATCTTCGGCCCTTACATCGTGCCCTACGATCCGCTCGCCAGCGATACCGCAGCAGCCCTGAAGCCGCCATCGATGGCGCACTGGTTCGGCACCGATCAGTTGGGCCGCGACATCTTCAGCCGCGTCATCGTCGCTACAAGGCTCGATACCTTCATCGCGGTCGCCTCCGTGGCGCTGGTGTTCCTGATGGGCGGCCTTGCGGGCATCGCCGCCGGCTATTTCGGCGGCTGGACCGACCGCATCGTCGGGCGCATCGCCGACACCATCATGGCGTTTCCGCTGTTCGTGCTGGCGATGGGCATCGTCGCAGCCCTCGGCAACACCGTGCAGAACATCATCATCGCGACCGCGATCGTGAACTTTCCGCTCTATGCCCGCGTCGCCCGTGCCGAGGCGAACGTGCGCCGCGACGCCGGTTTCGTGCAGGCGGCGCGGCTGTCGGGCAATGGCGAAATGCGGATTTTGCTGGTGCACATCCTGCCCAACATCATGCCGATCATGATCGTGCAGATGTCGCTGACCATGGGCTATGCGATTCTCAATGCGGCGGGTCTCTCCTTCATCGGGCTTGGCGTGCGGCCGCCGACGGCGGAATGGGGCATCATGGTCGCGGAGGGGCGGGCTTCATGGTGTCGGGCGAATGGTGGATCGCGCTGTTCCCGGGGCTGGCCCTGATGATCGCGGTGTTCTGCTTCAATCTGCTCGGCGACGGCCTGCGCGACATCGTCGATCCGCAGCGGAGGACGTGATGGCTGATTCAAGCTTCGCTCGTCTCTGCCCCCGCATGGGGAAGGAAATGCGACAGGTGTGCTGATCGTTCTACTTTGCATGGGGTTGTTTTCGAGATTTTTGCGGAGGCCATCATGACGGCCCAGCCTCTTCTCGATGTCCACGACCTCACCGTCGAATTTTCCACGCGGCGCGGTATCGTGAAAGCCGTGCAGCACGTCACCATCTCCGTGGCCAAGGGCGAAACGCTCGGCATCGTCGGCGAGTCCGGCTCCGGCAAGTCGGTGACTTCATATGCCGTGATGCGAATTCTCGACCGCGCCGGGAGGATCGCCGAGGGCTCGGTGGTGTTTTCCGGCATCGACGTCAAGGCGGCGACCGAAAACCAGATGCGCGATCTGCGCGGCCGCGAAATCTCGATGATTTTTCAGAACCCGCGCGCCGCGCTCAATCCGATCCGGAAGGTCGGCGACCAGATCGAGGACGTGCTGCGCCAGCACGTGCAGAGCGCGGCCAGCGACCGCGGCGAGAAGGCGATCGAGGCGCTGGAACAGGTCAAGATCGCCCGCCCCCGCGAGCGCTATCACGCCTATCCCTTCGAACTTTCCGGCGGTATGTGCCAGCGCGTCGTGATCGCGCTGGCGCTCGCCTGCAATCCGCAGCTCCTGATCGCGGACGAGCCGACCACGGGTCTTGACGTCACCACGCAGAAGGCGGTGATGGATCTGATCGTCGAGCTCACCAAGCGCCGGCACATGTCGACGATCCTGATCACGCATGATCTCGGCCTCGCCGCCGCCTATTGCGACCGCGTGGTGGTGATGGAGAAGGGCCGGGTGGTGGAGACGGCGAAGTCGGCGGATATCTTTGCCAGGCCCGAGCACGCCTACACCAAGAAACTGATGCGCGCGACGCCGCGGATCGGGGTATCGTTGCGTGATTTATTGCCGGAGGAGGAGGTTCTTGCTTCAATCCCGCCCCGCTCTTCTTCCGTCATGGCCGGGCTTGACCCGGCCATCCATCAATCCGCGGAAGATTCATCGAAGGAGACGGACCCCGGGTCAAGCCCGGGGGTGACGACATCACCAAGCCCCTTCTCCTCGTCGAGAAGCTGGTGAAGGAATATCCGCGCCAGGGCGCGACCGCGGTGCTGTCAAAACTGTTCTCCCGCAAGCCGCCGGTCGAAGCGGAAGTTTTCCGCGCGGTCGATGGCATCAGCTTCACCGTCGGTCACGGCGAGAGCGTTGGCCTCGTCGGTGAATCCGGCTGCGGCAAGTCCACCACCTCGATGATGGTGATGCGGCTTCTCGACCAGACTTCCGGCCGCATCCTGTTCGATGGCGAGGAGATCGGCGCGATTCTGCCGCAGGCGTTTGCGCGGCTGCCGCTGCGCAAGAGCATCCAGATGGTGTTCCAGGATCCGACCGACAGCCTCAACCCGCGCTTTACCGCTGCACGCGCCATCGCCGATCCGATCATGCAGCTCGGCGACATCAGGGGACGCGACGCGCTGCGCGCCCGTTGCGAGAAGCTTGCCGGCCTGGTCGGCCTTCCCGTCAACCTGCTCGATCGGTTTCCGCACCAATTATCCGGTGGCCAGAAGGCTCGCGTCGGCATCGCGCGGGCAATCGCGCTGCATCCCAAACTCGTGATCCTCGACGAGCCGACGGCGGCGCTCGACGTCTCCGTGCAGGCGGTGGTGCTCAATCTGCTGCAGGATCTCAAGCAATCGATGGGCATGAGCTATCTGTTCGTGTCGCATGATCTGAATGTGGTGCGTTTGCTGTGCGACCGTGTCATCGTGATGCGCAGTGGGCGAATCGTCGAGCAGGGCACGTCCGAGCGGGTGCTCGGCGATCCGCAGGATGCCTATACAAAGGAATTGCTGACGGCGATCCCGCATCCGCCGTTGCCGGCTCATCAAGACAACTGAGTGGGAGTGAAATGGCTGCCGAACCCTGGACAATTACATCGATGCCGTCGCCAAGGCGCTGGCGCTGCCGGTCGAGGATGCGTGGCGTCCCGCGGTGCGGGCGAACCTCGAAGTGTCGCTGAGGCTGGCGCGGCTGGTCGATGAATTCCCGCTGCCGGACGAGACCGAGCCGGCCAGTGTCTACACCGCCTGATAACGCCATGACCGTAAACACCGACGGGCTGTCAGCCCAACAAATCGCGCAAGCCGTAACGGACGGCAGGTTGTCTGCGCTCGACACGACTGAAGCCGCCTTGGTGCGGATCGCCAAACACGATCCCGTTCTGAACTCGTTCACCGACGTCACCGCCGACCGCGCGCGTGCGAAAGCCCGTTCGGTCGACGCCGCGATCGCCGCGGGTCAGAAAGTCGGCCCGCTCGCCGGCGTGCCGTTTGCGGTGAAGAACCTGTTCGACGTAAAGGTCTTTCCACCCGCGCCGGATCGAAGATTAACCGCGACCTCGCGCCGTCGCCGCGCGATGCCACCTTGATCGAGCGGATGGAGGCTCAGGGCGCCGTGCTGGTCGGCGCTCTCAACATGGGCGAATATGCCTACGATTTCACCGGCGAAAATGTTCATGATGGCCCGTCGCGCAATCCGCATGATCCGACGCGGATGACCGGCGGCTCCTCCGGCGGCTCGGGCAGCGCGGTCGGCGGTGCGCTGGTGCCGATCGCGTTGGGGTCCGACACCAACGGATCGATCCGGGTGCCGTCGTCGTTCTGCGGCATCTTTGGGCTGAAGCCGACCTACGGCCGGCTGTCGCGCGCGCGATCGTTTCCCTTGTCGCAAGCTTCGATCATCTCGGCTCGTTCGCGCGCAATGTCGGCGACCTCGCGCTGGCCTATGACGCCATGCAGGGGCCCGACGCCGATGATGCTGCCTGCACGACACGCGCGGTTGAACCGGTCACGTCGCTGCTGGCCGAAGGCATCGACGGCCTGCGGGTTGCGGTCGCCGGTGGATACTTCCAGAAGAACGTCTTCCCGGAAGCGGTCGAGGCCGTGTCGCGTGTCGCGAAAGCGCTCGATGCCACCACGACGATCGAAATTCCCGAGGCCGCGCGCGCCCGCGCCGCGGCCTATGTGATCACCACGACTGAAGGCGCCTCGCTGCACCTCGATCGCCTGCGCAAACGCCCCAACGACTTCGATCCGGCGGTGCGCGACCGCCTGCTTGCCGGCGCCATGGTCCCGGCGCCCTTGGTCGATCGCGCCCAAAAATTCCGCCGCTGGTATCGCGCAAAGGTGCTGGAGTTGTTCAAGTCGGTCGACGTGATCATCGCGCCGGCCACGCCCTGCACCGCGCCCAAGCTGGGTCAGGTGAACTTTGTGCTCGACGGCGTCGAACTGCCGGTGCGCGCCAACATCGGCATCCACACCCAGCCGATCTCGTTCATCGGCCTTCCGGTGGTCGCGGTGCCGGTGCCGCTGGAGCCGATGCCGATCGGTGTGCAGATCATCGCAGCACCCTGGCGGGAAGATATCGCGTTGCGGGTTGCGCAAGCGCTGGAGCGGATGGGCGTCGCGGCCGCGCCGCCGTCGAGAGGATTGTAGCGATGGAGATCGATCTTCCCGACGTGCTCGCCGAGGTGACCGCGCAATTCGCGCGCTATGAAAGGGCACTGGTGTCGAACGACGTGGCCGTGCTCGACGAGCTGTTCCGCAACGATTCCCGCACGCTGCGCTACGGCATTGGTGAGAATCTCTACGGCTATGATGCGGTCATGGCGTTCCGCGCCGGGCGCTCGCCGGTCGGGCTGATGCGGCGGACCGAAAAGACGGTGATCACGACCTATGGCCGCGATACCGCGGTCGCCTCGACGCTGTTTTATCGCGACAACGCGCCGGGCAGGGTCGGTCGACAGATGCAGACCTGGATACGGTTTCCGGAAGGGTGGAAGATCGTCGCGGCCCACGTCAGCATCATTGACAAGCCGCAGGATGCAGCGACATGAGCCTCGATGATCCTGCCGCCCGCGGACCGCAGCCCGATACCGAGCCGGAGACGGTGGTTCGCCGTGTCGATCGCCCGTCGACGCCACGCGACAAGGTCACGCGCGCGGAAGAGTTGCGGCTGCAGCTTGCCGACGAGATCGTGCGCGGCGTGCTGCCGCCCGGATCGGCGCTCGACGAGACCGACATTGCACGGCGCTTTTCCGTATCGCGCACGCCGGTGCGCGAGGCGCTGCGCCAGCTGGTGGCGAGCGGCCTGGTCGAAGCCCGCGCCCATCGCGGCGCCGCGGTGGCGCAGCCTTCGCTGGATCGTTTAACCGAAATGTTCGAGGCGATGGCGGAACTGGAGGCGCTGTGCGCGGGGCTGGCCGCCGAACGCATGCCGCCGGGGATCGCCAGAAGCTGGAGGCGATTCACGAGGAATTGCGGGTCTTGAGCCATGCCGGCAATCCCGAGCGCTTTCACGAGGTCAACGAACGCTTTCACAACGCGATCTATGCCGGCTCGCAGAATGGCTACATTGCTGAAATGACGCTGGCGACGCGGGTGCGGGTGCAGCCGTTCCGCCGCGCCCAGTTCCGTAACCTCGGACGGCTGGCGAAATCGCACGCCGAGCACGACCGCGTCGTGGTCGCGATCATGCGTGGCGACAAGGCGGGTGCGGCGGCGGCGATGCGTGCGCATATCGAACTGGTGCGCGGGGAATACGAGCTCTACGCGGTGTCGGTGTAGGAATTCTCTCGCCTTGCGTTCCCCGGACGCAGCGCAGCACGCGGTGATGCGCTGCTGAGCCGGGGTCCAGCGATCCCGGCTCTGCGAAGCGTCACTTCGTGCCGCATCGCGTCCGGGACACGGTGGAAGTCACACCCCGCCTTGTCAGCCATGAACGCGCGCCAGCCGCCGTAAGCCGAAATATCGCGGGCGCCGTCGATCGCTACTGGCTCGACCAAAAGCCCTTCACGCCTCGACCGTCGGCCAGCCGTATCGTGCCGATCCCGAGCGGCGGTGGAATCGCGGCGACGAATTTGCCGAACGCCGCCGCCGACAATGCCCATAGCTCCAGCTTGATCGAACTCCCTGCGCCAGCGTCCACCCGCAGCATGCCGGGTTTCGGCGGCGTGGTGTCGAGCGCATAGAGCTTGTAGTCGGGCGCGGTCGTGGTCGCCTCGATCAGGCGTGCGCCGAGCGCCTGCAGTTCGCCGTTGAGCGCCATGCCGGCGAGGTGCGCGCCGACCACGGCGATGGTGGTTTCGTCGCCGCTCGCCTCGGCCGGCAATGCAGCGAGCACGGGTTGCGTGAGGCCCTTGGCTCCCATCTTCAGTTTGGTAGCGGCGTGAAACACGCGCCCGATACTGGCGAGGGCTGCGTCGTGCCCGGCCGGCGCCAGCAGCGTGATGCCGAATGGAATGCCGTCGGGCCGCATCGCGGCCGGCAATGCGAGGCCGCAGAGGTCGAGCAGGTTGACGAAATTGGTGTAGGTGCCGAGCCTGGAGTTGAGCTCGACCGGATTGGCCAGCACCTGCGCGGTCGAATAGGCGGTCGGCGCCGTCGGCAGCACCATCGCATCGAAGTTGGCGAAGCTGCGTTCGGCGACGCGGCGCAGCGCCTGCAGCCGATAGAGCGAGGCGAAGGTATCGGCGGCGGTCAGCCGCGCGCCGGCGGCCGTGATCTCGCGCGTCACGGGGTGGATCGAATCCGGCGAGGACGCCAGCAGGTCGCGGATGACAAAATAACGTTCGGCGACCCACGGGCCCTCATAGAGCAGCCGCGCGGTCTCATAAAACGGTTCCAGATCGAATTCGACCAGCGTGGCGCCGAGCGATGTCCAGCGCTCAAGCGCTTCGCCATAGGCCTTCTCCGAGGCGCGGTCGCCGAAGAAGATCAATTGGCCGTTGCGCGGCACGCCGAGCCGGAGTTTTTCGGGTACGGCGGACATCTTCTCCAGCGGCCGGTCGCGCGAAAACGGATCGGCGCCGTCGGCTCCCGCCATCGCCGCCAGCGCGGTCATCGCATCGTCGACGGTGAGCGAGAATACCGAGATGCAGTCCAGCGTCCGGCAGGCCGGCACCAGCCCGGCGTTGGAGATCAGCCCGAGGCTCGGCTTCAGCCCGACGATGTTGTTGAGCATCGCCGGCACGCGGCCTGAACCCGCGGTGTCGGTGCCGAGTGCCAGCGGCACCAGCCCGGCGGAAACCGCGACCGCCGATCCCGAACTCGATCCGCCCGGAATCAAATCGGCGCGGACCGGATTGACGGGGATGCCGTAGGGCGAGCGGACGCCGACCAGGCCGGTGGCGAACTGGTCGAGATTGGTCTTGCCGATGATGATGGCACCGGCCGCCCGCAGTTTTGCGACCGCTGTCGAATCCTGCGCGGGCGAATAGGAGAATGCCGGGCAGGCCGCCGTGGTCGGCATGCCCTGCGCGTCGATATTGTCCTTCACCGCGACCGGCACGCCAAACAGGGAAGCGACGCCGCGTCTTTCGCGGCCAGCGCTTCGGCCTCCGCCAGCGCCTCCGTCTCGTCGCGCAGGCTGATAAACACGGCGGGATCGTTATGGGCGCGGATGCGCTGATAGCTGCGCGCGATGGTTTGCGCCGGGGTCATGGTCGCGGCGCGATGGGCGGCGACGATGGCGGCAACGGTTTCAGGCGCGTCAGACCCCATGGCGGGCAAAACTCCAGCGAGCAAAGGTTACCCGGAATGAAGCAAGCGATGTGCCATTGTGTACAATGGTTGGATGGTGCCGTCCTTGAAGGATAGATACGTAATATCAGGTGTTTAAGATACTGGCGCGACCGGTTTGCGGGTCTGGTTCGGTTGCGCATCTGCCTAATATTTAGGCGAAAGGACCCGCGACGAGGCGGCAGCCTCGATCAGGTGAACGCGGAAAGGATTTGCAGCAGCCGCTCCCGGTTTTCCTTGCCGATTTTATCGGCCACATGGCGCTCATGTTCGGCGGCGAGCCGCCTGAACCGCGCCAGCGCAGTCTTGCCGCGCGCGGTCAGGTGTAGTGCGTGGGAGCGCCGGTCGGTGGCCGATCGGAGGCGGCTGACGAGGTCGCGATGTTCGAGACTGTCCAGCAGATGCACCAGCCTGGCGCGCTCGATCCCGAGCCGCTTGGCCACCGCCATCTGGCTCAGGCCCGGGTTGGCGCCGATGACGGTCAGGACGGAATACTGCGTCGGGCGGATATCGACGGCGCTGAGCGTGCGAATAAAATCCTGAAAAATCCAGATCTGGAAGCGCCGCACCGCATAACCGGCGTGTCCCGCCAGCGCATCGAGGGCGATGTCGAGATCTTCGGCTTCGGCGCGTGAAGCGCCGTTGCCGGCTCGCTTCCGGGTACGAGGCGCCGGCGTCTCTGCTCGCGATTTGGCCGCACGGTTCGACACGTGGATGCTCTCCGTCATCGTGTTCCTTCTAACGCGTCGCGGGCCTAAGGGGAAGATTGTTGTTGACGACAACAATTGTTCTGCTCAACATTAGGGGCAAGCGGCCCTTCGAGCTGCAAGCCGGCATGATGCGCGGCGATCCCGAACGGTTCGGGTGAGGAGGAAACCCATGACCATCGCCGCCACCAGCGGTGACCTGTTCGCGACACCAGCGATTGTCGCCGACCGCCGCGCCGACGGCAGCATCCTCGTCAAATCGACCGTGCCGCTTCAGCCGGGCGCGCGTTGCATCGGCGACTGGCTGGAGCATTGGGCGCGGCAGGCGCCGGACCGGATCTTTCTCGCCGACCGCGCCGGCGCCGATGCGCCGTGGACGACGGTTACCTACAGGGACGCCTTGCAACAGGTGCGTTCGGCAGCCGCCTGGATCCTCGCGCAAGGGCTGAGCGCCGAGCGTCCGCTGGTGATCCTGTCCGACAACAGCGTCGAGCATGCGCTGTTCGCGCTCGCCGCCCAGCATGTCGGTGTGCCGTCGGCCGCGATTTCGCCGGCCTATTCGCTGATGTCGAAAGACTTCGACAAGCTCAAGAGCATGGTCAAGCTGCTTGGGCCCGGCGCGATCTATGTTTCCGCCACCAAGCCGTTCGCCCCGGCACTGGCCGCGATCAAGCCGCTGCATTCCGCCGTCATCGTCAGCGGCAACGCAGGCGACAGTGATGCGATCTCCTTCCGCAGCATCGCGGCCACGCCGGAAACGCCTGAGGTCACAAAAGCATTCGCGGCGATCACGCCCGACACGATCGCAAAATTCCTGTTCACCTCGGGCTCGACCGGCACGCCAAAGGCCGTGATCAACACCCAGCGTATGCTGACCTCGAGCCAGCAGGCCAAGGCGCAGACCTGGACGTTCCTCGAGAATATCGGCGATGGTCTCGTGATCCTCGACTGGCTGCCCTGGAGCCATACCTTCGGCGCCAACCACAATTTCAACCTGGTGCTGCGCAACGGCGGGACGCTCTATGTCGACGGCGGCAAGCCGGCGCCCGGGCTGTTCGCGACCTCGCTGGCAGATCTCCGCAGCGTGATACCGACCGTCTATTTCAACGTGCCGCGCGGTTTTGACATGCTGATCGCAGCGCTGCGAAGCGATGAGGAATTGCGCAAGAAATTCTTCAGCGAGGTAAAATTCGCTTTCTATGCCGGCGCAGCATTGCCGCAGAACCTCTGGGATGCGCTGGAAGAACTCTCGATCAAGACGGTCGGCCGCGCGATGCCGATGGTGTCGGCCTGGGGCTCGACCGAAACCTCGCCCTTAGCGACCGATTGTCATTTCCAGGCCAAACGCTCCGGCAATATCGGTGTGCCGATACCGGGGACCGAACTGAAGCTGGTGCCGTCGGGCGACAAGCTGGAGGTGCGGGTGCGCGGTCCGAACGTCACGCCCGGCTACTGGAAGGCGCAGGAATTGACCGCGCAGGCTTTCGATGCCGAGGGTTTCTATTTGATCGGCGATGCCGTGACCTTTGCCGACCCTGCACGTCCCGAACTCGGGCTGTTTTTCGACGGCCGCGTCGCGGAAGATTTCAAGCTCAATTCCGGCACCTGGGTCAGCGTCGGCACCCTGCGTGTCGCCGGCATCGCTGCGCTGGCGCCGCTGGCGCAGGACATCGTTGTGACAGGTCATGGCGGCGACGAAGTGCGCTTCCTGGTGTTCCCAAACATCGCGGCCTGCCGGGCGCGTGCCGGCCTGCCTGATAGCGCCGATGTGAAAGACGTGATCAGCCATGACAAGGTCCGCAGTGCGATCGCGCAGGGCCTTGCGAAATTGAAGGCCCAGAGCGGCAACTCGTCCGGTCACGCCACGCGCGCGCTGCTGCTGGCCGAGATCGCCTCCGTCGACGGCGGCGAGATCACCGACAAGGGCTACATCAACCAGCGCGCGGTGCTGACGCGCCGCGCGGGCGCGGTGGCGACGCTGGACGACGATCTCGTCGGTCGAATGGATCGGCTGCGCCGGCTGGAGACCTGCCTGCGCCTCAAAATCCGTTCTTGTGCGCCTCGACCAGCCGCACCAGCATCTGGAGAAAGGCTGTCTGTTCGGGCTTGCTGAGCGCGGAAAGCGTCTGCGCATTAAAGCGCTCGCCGAGCCGGCTGGCCTCGTCGGCGCGCCTCTCGCCCGCCGCGCTGAGGCTGAGCTCGACCGCCCGCTTGTCCCGCGTGGACCGCTTGCGCCTGAGAATTCCGGTCTCCTCCATCCGCGACAAGATCTTCACCAGGTTCGGGAGCTGCATTTTCAGCACGGCGGCCAACTCGCTCTGCGTCACCGTCTTGTTGTCACGCACCGTGACGAGGATGGCGTATTCGAGCGGCGAGAGCTTTAGCGATTCGAAATACGGATAAAACGCCTCGAAATTCTGCAACTGCAGGATCCGGATCATGAATCCCGGGGTCTGCTGGAGCGCGGTGAGATCGAGCTCTCGGCCCGCGTCCGGCTCGGCCGGTCTGGCTGCCCCGTTGCCCTTGCGCGTCGAAACTTTGGTGATTCTTCCCATGGCAATAGCTCGCACGGCATCACGTGAATTGACAATCCTCAAAATGCTTATAAGTTATAAGCAATTTAGAAGCGGTCGCGAAGGCCGCCTTTTCCACACAGGAGGGAACGCATGCGACAGTTTTTTCGCACAGCAATGCTCGTTGCCGCGCTAGGCGGCATATTCGTCAGTAGCGCCCAAGGCCAAGCTCAAGCCCAGGACCGCGTCCGGATCGGCGTGCTCAACGACCAGTCAGGCGTGTTTTCGACCTATCAGGGCGTAGGCTCGGTCATATCAGCGCAAATGGCGGTGGAAGATTACGGCGGCAAGGCCGCCGGCAAGCCCGTCGACGTCATCACCGCCGATCACCAGAACAAGACCGACGTCGGCGTCGGCATCGCGCGGCGCTGGTATGATACCGAAAACATCGACGCCATCTTCGACCTGCCGAACTCGGCGATTGCGCTCGCGGTTGCCAACATGAGCGAGCAGAAGAACAAGGTCTTCATCGGCTCCGGCGCCGGAACCGCGTTGCTCACCGGCGAGAAATGCACGCCGAATACCGTGCACTGGACCTACGATACCTATGCTTATGGGCGCGGCCTCGGCAAAGCCGTGGTCGCCCAGGGCGGCAAGAAATGGTTCTTCCTGACGGCCGACTACGCCTTCGGCCATGATCTGGAGAAGCAGGCCGCCGAAGGTGTCAAGGCATCCGGCGGCGAGGTGCTCGGCGCCGTGCGGCACCCGCTTGGCACCGCCGACTATGCCTCGTTCCTGCTGCAGGCGCAGGCCTCGGGCGCCGATATCGTCGGCGTGGCCAATGCCGGCGATGACACCATCACCTCGATCAAGCAGGCGGCGGAATTTGGATTGACCCGGAAGCAGAAGCTGGTCGGGTTGATCCTCGGCATGAACGGTATTCCCGCGCTCGGGCTGAAGGCGGCGCAGGGCGCGCAGATCATGAATCCGTTCTACTGGGATCTGAACGACGGCACGCGCGCCTTCGCCAAGCGGTTCGCCGAACGCCATCCGCAGAAGAATTATCCGAACGACATGCAGGCCGGCGTCTATGCGTCGGTGCTGCATTATCTGAAGGCGGTCGACAAGGCCGGCGGCGCCGCCGACGGCAAGGCCGTGGTGTCAGCGATGAAGGCGATGCCGACCGACGATCCGCTGTTCGGCAAGGGGACCATCCGCAGCGACGGACGCAAGATTCACCCGTTCTATTTGCTCGAGGTCAAGAAGCCGGAAGAATCCTCGTCGAAATGGGACCTGTTGAAGGTCGTTGCAACGATTCCGGGAGATCAGGCGTTTCGTCCCGAGAGCGAAGGCAACTGCCCGCTGGCCAAGAAATAAACCAGGGCGTTTCCAGCGAAGTTCGCGGATGGCTGGCAGCCGCTCGCGGAACCCACGTGCCGCGGTTCGCTATTTATGTTGCCAAGGCAACTAGTTTATGCGAGCCTGTTTACGACAAACGGCCGATCGAAGAGCACACAGATTGCCAGGCCGTGCAGGGAGAAACGGATGTCCGGACGGTCGGATCGTCACGACGTGATGCGTCGGCGCGCGGTCGTTGGCTCTGCGGCGGCGCGCATGAGCGCGGCGGCCAGCGCGTTCCGTTCAAGCCCGGTCGTCGACTTCGCCGGCGCCTTTCACGGCGTCGAGATTGGCGTGAACTCGCAGCAGCAGCCCGATCAGGGTCTCGCGCTCCGGCTTGCTCAGGCAGGACAGCAGGCGGCGTTCGCGTTCGAGCGCGACCGCGATGACCTGGTCGTGGGTGGTAAGCCCCTTCGCAGTCAGCGAGATCGAATGGGTGCGTCCGTCTTGCCGGTCGGCCCTGATGCTGACCAGCCCACGTTCTTCCATCGCAGCCAGCGTTCGGCTGACCGGTCCCTTGTCGAAACCGATCACGTGGCAGATGCGGGCCGCCGAAATTTCCGGCTCGATCGCGAGCAGCGACAGGATCCGCCATTCCGTGACGTTGACGCCAAAGCGCTTCTGATAGACCACGGTCGCGCTGCGCGACAATTTGTTGGCAATGAAAGTGATGAGGGCCGGAACGTAACGGTCGAGGTCAAGCACCTGTTCGGCGCGTCCGCTCCTGCCTGCCGTGCCCGCGCGGGGCGCGCGCGCCTGTTTGTTCCTGCTCATGCTCTTCCGAAGCCGCTCCAGCATCCCAGACATAGAGACTGCGCACGCCGTTCTGCAAGAACATTATGCAGGAGACCCACATGAGCGCGACCTCCCACACAGATTCTGTAACCCCGGCGCGGGGCGCCCCGGCCGGCGTGCCGAGCCTGGATGTGGACCCGTTCTCGAACGAGTTTTTCGAGGATCCGCACGCGATCCACGACACCCTCCGCGAGGCCGGCCCGCTGGTATGGCTCGACAAATGGGGCGTCTACGGCGTGGCGCGCTATGCCGAGGTACATGCCGTCCTCAACGATCCCCTGACGTTCTGTTCGAGCCGCGGCGTGGGCCTCAGCGATTTCGCCAAGGAAAAGCCGTGGCGCCCGCAAAGCATCATCCTCGAGGCGGACCCGCCGGCGCATACCAGGACGCGCGCGGTGCTCGCCCAGGTGCTGTCGCCGACGGCGATGAAAGGGGTCCGCGAACATTTCACGGCGATGGCCGCCGCCAAGGTCGACGAATTGCTGGCGCGCGGAAGTTTCGATGCGGTCGCCGATCTCGCGGAGGCCTATCCGCTCTCGGTGTTTCCCGATGCGATGGGACTGAAGCAGGAGGGGCGGGAGAACCTGCTTCCTTACGCAAGCGTGGTGTTCAACTCCTTCGGCCCGCCAAACCAGTTGCGTCAGGAGGCGATCGAACGCTCGGCGCCGCATCAGGCCTATGTCGCCGCGCAATGCCAGCGCGAAAATCTCGCGCCCGGCGGGTTCGGCGCCTGTGTCCATGCCCGCGCCGATGCGGGTGACATCACGGCGGAAGAGGCGCCGCTGTTGGTGCGCTCGCTGCTTTCCGCCGGGCTCGATACCACCGTCAACGGCATCGGCGCCGCGGTCTATTGCCTGGCGCGGTTCCCCGATCAACTCGCGCGGCTGCGCAGCGATCCGACCCTGGCGCGCAACGCGTTCGAAGAGGCGATCCGCTACGAAAGCCCGGTGCAGACCTTCTTCCGCACCACGACGCGGGAGGTCGAACTCGCAGGCCACCGCATCGGTGAAGGCGAGAAGGTGCTGATGTTCCTCGGCGCCGCCAACCGCGATCCGCGTCGCTGGGAGAATCCTGACAGCTACGACGTGACCCGCCGCACCTCGGGCCATGTCGGGTTTGGCTCGGGCATCCACATGTGCGTCGGCCAGCTGCTGGCGCGCGTGGAAGGCGAGGTGATGCTGGCGGCAATCGCGCGAAAGGTCGCGGCCATCGAGGTCACCGGTCCGGTCAAGCGCCGCTACAACAACACGCTGCGCGGCCTCGAAAGTCTGCCCATCACCATCTCTCCGGCCTGACGGACCGCCCATGCCAAGCATCACCTTCATCCATCCCGACGGAAGCCGGCAGCCCATCGAGGCGACCGCGGGCGAAAGCGCGATGCAGGCCGCGACGCGGCAGGACATCCACGGAATTCTGGCGGAGTGCGGCGGCAACGCCATGTGCGCCACCTGCCATGTCTATGTCGACGAGGCCTGGCTCGCCCGTCTGCCGGCCATGGGCGGCGATGAGGACGCGCTGCTGGACGGCGCCGCCGCTGAACGGCGGACCAACAGCCGCCTGTCCTGCCAGATCAAGCTCGCCGCCGATCTCGATGGCTTGGTCCTCAGCCTGCCGGACCGGCAATTGTAACGGCGACATCGTTCGATACCGCGCAATGAAATCAAACCCGGCGCAGTCCGGGAAACTCAAAATCAAATTCCAAAGGGAGAAAACAATGAAGGTTTGCAGGTTCGGTCTGGCGCTTGCCTTGTCGTGTGCGACGTGGGCCACGGCGCGTGCGGAGATTTCCGACAACGTCGTCCGCGTCGGCGTGCTCAACGACATCTCCGGCATCTTCCAGGACACCAACGGCATGGGCTCGGTGGAAGCCGCGCGGATGGCGGCGGAAGATTTCAACGGCGGCGGCAAGGGTATCAAGGTCGAAATCGTCTACGCCGATCACCAGAACAAGGCCGACGTGGGTTCTGCGATCGTGCGCAAATGGCTCGATGTCGACGGCGTCGACGCCGTGGTCGACGTGCCGAATTCGGCGGTCGGCCTCACCATCAATTCGCTGCTGCGCGACAGCCGCATGACGTTTCTGGCGTCATCGACCGCCAGCTCCGACCTGACCGGCAAGGCCTGCTCGCCCAACACCATCCAGTGGGTCAACGACGCCTGGGCGACCGGCAATTCCACGGCGGCGGCGATGATGGCGCGCGGCGGCAAGGAATGGTACTTCATCACGGTGAATTTCGCGCTCGGCCAGGGCATCGAGGCCGAGGCCACCAACTACATCGAAAAGCACGGCGGCAAGGTGCTGGGCTCGGCCAAGCATCCGCTCAACACGGCGGATTTTGCCTCGCTGTTGCTGCAGGCGCAGAACTCCAAGGCCAAGGTGATCGGGCTTGCCAATGCCGGCGGCGATACCGTCAACGCGGTAAAGCAGGCGGCCGAGTTCGGTCTTCAGCAAAGCGGTCAGACCATGGTGGCGTTCCTGCTGTTCATCAACGACGTCCACGGCATGGGGCTGAAGGTCGGCCAGGGTCTGCAACTGTTCGAGGCGTTCTACTGGGACATGGACGAGGACACCCGCGCGTTTGCAAAGCGCTTCGCGGCGCGGCCGGGCGTGAACGGCAAGATGCCGAGCGGCAACCAGGCCGGCGTCTATGCTTCCACGCTGGCATATCTCAACGCGGTGGCGGCGACCGGCAGCGACCACGCCAAGGATGCGGTGCCGCAGATGAAGAAGTTCAAGGGCAAGGACAAACTGTTCGGCGACGTCACCATCCGCCAGGACGGTCGCGTCATTCACCCGATGTACCTGTTCGAGGTGAAGAAGCCGGAAGAGTCGAAATATCCTTACGACTATTACAAGCTGGTCTCGACCATTCCAGCCGACCAGGCTTTCCGCCCGCTCGCGGATGGCGGCTGCTCGCTGGTGAAGTGAGGCTTATTTCGATTGACGTCCGCGTGGCGCAAACCATTGTAGGTCTGACGGCCGGACAAAACGTGGCTGCAAGACGATAGCGGAGGAAGCGATGCAACGCCTCAAGTTCGATATGCGCGGGTGGGTTCAGTTCGCTTCGCTGGTTGCGGCTGCCTCGCTCTTTGGCACGGATGCGATAGCCGCGAAAATGGCCGGCGATCCGGCCGCGACCTGCAGCGGCCTTATCCGACCGACCGACAACGCCGTCCGGATCGACTCCGCCTCCATGATTGCGCCGACACCACTCGCGGTCGTCGAAAGAGGACCGACGCCGGCAGCGCGGGTCACCCCGGCCAATCCGGAATTCTGCAAGGTCCTCGGCCAGATCGCGCCATCAGATCCAAAGGCGCCGCCGATCAAATTCCAGGTGAATCTCCCGGTCGAGTGGAACGGCCGCTCGCTGCAATATGGCGGCGGCGGCTTCAACGGCGTGCTGATCACCGGGCTTGCTTTGCCGCCGGCCTATCCGTTCGGCGCGCCTTCGCCGCTGGCGCGCGGCTTTGTCACGTATGGCACGGATTCCGGCCACGAGACCAAGCCGGGCGAGCCGCCGCAGGTGTTCGCGCTCAACGACGAGGCGTTCGAGAATTTCGCACATCGATCCTACAAGCGCGTGCGGGACGCCGCCGTCGCCCTGATGGTGCGCGCCTACGGCAACCCGCCGGCCAAACTATACTTCATGGGATCGTCGGAAGGCGGCCGCGAGGCGCTGACGATGGCGCAGCGCTATCCCGATGACTTTGACGGCATCTTTGCCCGCGTGCCCGTCATCAACTGGGTTGGATTGCAGCATGCCGGGACGCGGTCGGGGTTAGCGACGATGGGCGAAGGCTGGATCCGCCCTGCGCAGGTCGAACTCGTAGCGAAGGCAGTGCTGCAGGCTTGCGACAAGGCCGACGGCGCCGAGGATCTGCTTGTTCTGGATCCGGTCGGCTGCAAGGCGAAATTCCAGCCGGAATCGCTGCGTTGCGCGGCGGACCAAAGCGGCGACCAGTGCCTGAGCGAGGCGCAGATCGCGGCGATCAAGACGCTTCACTCGACCTACAAGTTCCCGTTCGCACTGGAGAATGGCCTTGATGATTATCCGGGCTGGGGCGTCTCGGGCGAAAACACGCCTGCCTTCGGTCCGACCGGCGGCTGGATCGCCTGGTGGCTCGGCAAGGCGGCGCCTGCACAGCCGCCGGTACCTGCCAATGGCATCGCCTGGATCTATGGTGCGGGCGGCATCCAATATGTCTTCGCGCGCGATCCGAAGCTCGATGTCAGGACATACAAGCCTGAAGAGCACAAGGAGCGCCTGCTGCAGGTATCGCGATTGATGGACTCGACCAATCCGGACCTGAGCCGCTTTGCCGCGCGCGGCGGCAAGCTCGTGATTCTCGAGAATATGGCCGACTACGCCCAGAGTCCCTACGCGGGAATCCGCTATTTCGAAAACGTGCAGCGCACGCTGGGCAAGGAGAAGACGGCGGAGTTTGCCCGGCTCTACACGGCGCCCGGCGTCGATCATGTCGGCTCCGGCGCACCAGCCAATGTCGACATGCTGGGCGTGCTGGTCGACTGGGTCGAGAACGGCAAGGCGCCCGGCGATCTCGAGGTGACCGAGCAGAAGGTCGAAGCGCCGGCGTTCGAAACGACGCGGGCGCTGCCGCTCTGCCAGTGGCCGGCATGGCCGCATTACAAATCGGGACCGGTCGATCGCGCAGCCAGTTTTGCCTGCGCGCCGTAAAGAAACCTATCCCGTGACCTTGCTCGAGCCCTGCGTGATCAGTCGCGCGGCGCGCTGGTCGCGGGCGTGGATCCACAGCCAGCTCAGCGCGACGCTGAGGCGGTTGCGCAGGCCGATCAGGAAGTAGATGTGGGCGATGCCCCAGATCCACCAGGCGAGGTTGCCGCGCAGCTTGATGCGGCCGAAATCGATCACCGCCTTTTTCTTGCCGATCTGGGCGAGGCTGCCGGCATGTTTGTAGCGGAACGGCGGCCGCGTGCCGCCGTTCAGGCGCGCCTTGATCAGCGCCGCCACGTAGCGCCCCTGCTGCTTGGCCGCCGGTGCGATGCCCGGCACGGGATTGCCGTCGGGGCCGGCGATCGTCACGGTATCGCCGACGGCAAAGATTTCGGGATGGCCGGGCACGGTGAGATCGGGCTCCACCTTCAGGCGATAGGCGCGGTCGGCGGGTGCGTTCAGCCATTCCGCCGCGCGCGAGGCGCGCACGCCGGCCGCCCAGACGATGGTTCTGGCCTCCAGCTTGTTGCCGCCATAGACGACGCCATCGATGGCACATTCGGTGACGGGCTGCGCCAGCACCACCTCGACTCCGATTTCCTCCAGCGAGCGCTGCGCATAGGCGGAAAGGTCAACGGGAAAGCCTGCAAGCACGCGCGGGCCGGCCTCGACCAGGACAACCCGGGTCTTGTGGGTATCGATGTTGCGAAAATCCGGCGGCAGCGTGTCCCTGGCGAGGTCGGCGATGGTTCCGGCCATTTCGACGCCGGTCGGGCCGGCGCCGATAATGACGAAAGTGAGCAGCGCCGCGCGCCTGACAGGATCGGTCTCGCGTTCGGCGCGCTCGAAGGCGACCAGAATGCGACGTCTGAGCGTGGTGGCGTCCTCCAGCGTCTTCAGGCCCGGCGCGAACGGCTCCCATTCGTCGTGGCCGAAATAGGCGTGGCGAGCGCCGGTGGCGAGCACCAGCGTGTCATAGGGCAGCGCGTCGCCGTCATCGAGCAGCACGCGCCTGCCCGCGGCGTCGATGCCGCTCACATTGGCGAACAGCGTCGTCACCTCCTTGCGTCCGCGCAGCAGGTAGCGGATCGGCCAGGCAATTTCTGACGTCGCGAGCGAAGCGGTGGCGACCTGGTAGAGCAGCGGCTGGAACAGGTGATGGTTGCGGCGATCGATCAGCGTTATCCTGACCGGCGCACCGGCGAGGCCGAAGGCGGTCTCCAGCCCGCCGAAACCGGCGCCGACGATCACCACGTGGTGGGGCTGTTTCGGCGCTGTCGTCATGGGGTGCGACCTCGGTTTCGGATATCTCAACACATTGGATTATGCAGCCATTTGCGCCTCCGGTCCAAGGCGCCTTTGCTAATCGGTCGATAGCGAATGCGTATCGCGCAAATGCCCTGAAAAGATTTTTCGGGCCCGCATCCTTTGGCTGGTTCCAAACGTCCTTGGGATCGAAGCGCTGCCTTCGCAGCCGCCAACGAGGAGAAGCCAATGCGACGGACCGTGATAAGGTACAGGACAAGGCCGGAAATGGCCGACAGGAATGCCGAACTGGTCGCGGCGGTATTTGCGGAACTGAAGGCGGCGCAACCGGAAGGCCTGCGTTATATGTCGCTGCGGCTGGAGGACGACACCTTCATCCATGTCGTCGAGACCGCGGCCGATGACGGCTCCAGCCCCTTGCCGAAGCTGGCGGCTTTTGCCGCGTTCCAGAACGGTATTCGGGACCGTTGCGTCGAACCGCCGCTGCCTAAGGGCGCCACCGTCGTCGGCAGCTATCGCATGCTGGAAGAGAACTGAACCGCTTGCCGGAGGCAGAATGACAGCCGTGCCCGAGACGTCCGCCGCCTTCGACATCGAGCGCCTGCTGGTCGCGATGCGGCCAAGGCTGCATCGCTATTGCGCGCGCATGGTCGGCTCTGTGATCGACGGCGAGGACGTGCTGCAGGACGCGCTGATCAAGGCGGTAGGGACGCATGCCGCTGCCGGCAACATCGGCAATCCCGAAGGCTGGCTGTTTCGGATCGCGCACAATACGGCGCTGGATTTCCTGCGCCGGCGCCACCGGCAGGAGGCGCTGCGATCGGTGGAGGAGGTGGACATGATGGTTGACCAGCTCGACGCCGTGGCGAGCCGCCAGATCGCCGCCACCTCCTTGCGCACCTTCATGCGGTTGCCGGTGCCGCAGCGTGCGAGCGTGATTCTGATGGACGTGCTCGGCTGCTCGCTGAAGGAAATCTGCGAGGTGATGGATTGCAGCCTGCCCGCGGCCAAGGCCGCGCTGCATCGCGGGCGCGCGCAGTTGCGGGAAATCGCCGATGAGCCGGAGGACACGCCGCAACAGAGACTATCGGATGCCGATCGCGCGCGCCTCGGCGCCTATGTCGCCCATTTCAACGCGCGGGATTTCGACGCGATCCGCGCCATGATCTCGGACGATGTCAGGCTCGATCTCGTCAGCAGGACCCACATGCGCGGCAAGGCCGAGGTATCTCGCTATTTCGGCAATTACGCCAAGGTGAGCGACTGGCGCCTGGTGCCGGGCCTGGTGGAGGGACATCCCGCCATCCTGGTGTTCGATCCGGACGCGCCCGGTGCGGGGCCGAAATACTTCATGCTGATGGGCTGGTCGGCCGGCAAGGTCGCAACCATCCGGGATTTCCGCCACGCGTCCTATGCGATCGACGGCGCGGAATATTCGGTCTGAACCGCTCGCCCGGTGCGACAATTGTTGCCTCGGCAACCGGAACTATAGTTCTTGCCATCTCCCGCCTCCACGAATTATGGTGCAGGACACGGCGGTATGGGCCGAAGGTTCTAAGAGGGGCCTTTGGTTCATGCTTGCCGCAGAGCGGCGATTTCGCGCACAAAATACCTCACCTGATAATGAGGCGCGCGAGATAAGCGCGGTCGCCCGGTAGAGCCGGGTCTGGTTCGATAACGAGGAGGGAGTGATTATGAAAAAGGCATTCTGGCTGGCGGGCGCAACCGTTTTGGCGCTGACGCAGACGGCGCTCGCAGGCGACACAATCAAGATCGGCTTTGTCTCGACTTTCAGCGGCCCGACCGCTGTGATCGGCAACGACATGCGCAACTCGTTCGAGCTGGCGCTCGACCATCTCGGCCGCAAGATGGGCGGCAAGCCGGTCGAGGTGATCTATGAGGACGACGGCCAGAAGCCTGATGTCGGCAAGCAGAAAACCGAAAAGCTGATCCAGTCCGACAAGGTCGACTTCATCGCCGGCTATATCTGGTCGAACGTGCTGCTGGCCTCGCTGAAGACCGCGGTCGATTCAAAAACCTTCCTGATCTCGGCCAATGCCGGTCCTCGCAGCTGGCCGGCGAGCTCTGCTCGCCTTACGTCTTTTCGACCTCGTGGCAGAACGACCAGACCCCGCAGGCGGTCGGCACCTACATGAACCAGAAGGGCGTCAAGTCGGTGTTCCTGATCGGTCCGAACTACGCCGCCGGCAAGGACATGCTGGCCGGCGTCAAGAGCACGTTCAAGGGCCAGGTCGTGGGTGAGGAATATACGGTGTGGCCGAGCCAGCTCGACTTCTCCGCCGAACTCACCAAGGCCAAGAACTCCAAGGCCGAGTCGATCTTCGTGTTCTATCCGGGTGCTGCCGGCGTCCAGTTCCTCAATCAGTACGCGCAGGCCGGGCTCAAGGGACAAATCCCGCTCTATACGGCGTTCACGATCGACGAATTGTCGCTGCCGCTGCAGAAGGAAAACGCGATCGGCGTGCCCGGCGCGCAGCAATGGGTCAATGATTTGCCGAACGCCGAGAACAAGAAGTTCGTCGAAGACTATCGCAAGAAGTACACCGGCCTGCGTCCGACCTTCTACGGCGCGCAGTCCTATGATGCCGCTAACCTGATCAACAGCGCGGTTGTCGCCGTGAAGGGCGATACCTCGAAGAAGGACGAGATGAAGGCCGAGATGGAGAAGGCCAACTTCAAGTCGGTGCGCGGTCCGTTCAAGTACGGCAACAACCACATTCCGATCCAGAATTTCTACCTGCAGGACGTGGTCAAGGACGCCGACGGCCAGCTCTCGCTCAAGACGGTGGCCACCATCGTCAAGGACGACCAGGACCGCTTCCACGACAAATGCCCGATGAAGAAGTGATTGTTGGCATGGCCGGTGCATGATCGCCCGAACGCGCCCTCGGGCTTGACCCGGGGGCGGTTTGCGACAGATCATCCGCCCAACAAGAAAAATGGCGGCGGCGCAGATGTGCTGCCGCTTTTTGTTAGGCCTAGAGTTTAGGATTCATGCTCGTCCTCGTAGAACAATCGCTGAACGGCCTCCAGTTCGGCCTGCTGCTGTTCCTGCTGGCAGCCGGCTTGACGCTGGTGTTCGGCATCATGGATTTCGTCAACCTGGCGCACGGCTCGCTCTACATGATGGGCGCCTATTTCGCGGCCACCTTCGTGGCGTGGACGAACAGTTTTGTGCTCGGCATCTTGCTGGCACTCGGCGCCACGTTGCTGCTCGGCATCGCGCTCGAATTCATCGCGCTGCGGCATCTTTACGGCCGCGACCATCTCGACCAGGTGCTGGCGACCTTCGGCCTTATCCTTTTTTCAATGACGCGGTGCGGCTGATCTGGGGACCGGCCGGCCTGTCGCTGCCGCTGCCGGCCTGGCTGACCGTGCCGGTGCAGATCGTTCCCGGCGTGTTCTATCCGGCCTATCGTTTGTCGATCATCCTGGTCGCGCTCGCGGTCGCAGCGCTGCTTTATGTCGTCGTCATGCGGACCCGCATCGGCATGCTGATCCGCGCCGGCGCCTCCAACCGCGAAATGATCGGCGCGCTCGGCATCAACATCAAGCTGCTGTTCACGCTGGTGTTCGGGCTTGGCGCTGCGCTTGCCGGCCTCGCCGGGCTGATGCAGGCGCCGATCCTCACCGTGCAGATCGGCATGGGCGAGAACATCCTGATTCTCGCCTTCGTCATCATCGTGATCGGCGGCATCGGTTCGATCCGCGGCGCGTTCATGGCCGCGATCTTCGTCGGCATGATCGATACGCTCGGCCGCGCCTTCCTACCCGATCTCCTGCGCTTGGTGCTCAGTTCTGCTGCAGCCTCCACCGCGGCACCTGCATTGTCCTCGATGCTGATCTATCTGCTGATGGCGATTGTGCTCGTCGTGCGGCCGGAGGGGCTGTTTCCGGCCGCCAAGCGATGAAATCTCCAATCAACCTTCGCAACGCCGTCGTGGCGCTCGTCGCGCTTGGCCTCACGCTTTTGCCGGTCTATTCCGCGGTGACCGGCAACATCTTCATCCTGACGCTGTTCACCCGCATCGTCATCTTTGCGCTCGCCGCCGCCAGCCTCAATCTCATCATGGGTTACGGTGGCATGATGAGTTTTGGCCATGCCGCCTACCTCGGCATCGGCGGCTACGCGGTCGGCATTCTCGCTTTCGAAGGCATCGGCTCCGGCTTCATCCAGTGGCCGGTGGCGCTGGCGCTGTCGGCGCTGTATGCGCTTGTGATCGGCGCGCTGTCCTTGCGTACGCGCGGCGTCTATTTCATCATGATCACGCTCGCGTTCGCGCAGATGGCCTATTACATCGCCTCGGGTCTTTCTCGCTATGGCGGCGACGATGGCCTCACCATCTACAAGCGCAGCACTTTCGGCGGCCTGATCGACCTGTCGAACCGCGTGCAGTTCTATTACCTCTGCCTCGGCTGCCTGTTCGGCGGCGTCTATCTGATCTGGCGCATCATCAATTCGCGGTTCGGCATGGTGGTGCAGGGCATTCGTTCCAACGAGCAGCGCATGCAGGCGATCGGCTTTCATGCCAACCGCTATCGTCTCGTCTGCTTCGTCATCTCCGGCACGATCTGCGGCCTTGCCGGCGCGCTGCTGGCCAACAATACCGACTTCATCAGCCCGGCCGGGATGTACTGGACCCGTTCCGGCGAACTCATGGTGATGGTGGTGTTCGGCGGCATGGGCTCGCTGTTCGGTCCCGTCCTCGGCACGATCGTGTTTCTGCTGCTGGAAGAAGTCCTGTCGCAGTTCACCGAATACTGGGCGTTGATCATGGGCCCGCTGTTGCTGCTGATCGTGCTGTTCGCGCGCGGCGGCATCATGGGTTTGCTGGGGAGGTTGAGCCGTGGCTGATCCCTTGCTTCGCGTCGAAAACCTGGTCCGCCGCTTCGGCGGCATCCTCGCCACCGACAATCTGTCGCTTGAGGTCGTGCCGGGCGAGCTGCACGCCATCATCGGCCCGAACGGCGCCGGTAAGACCACGCTGATCAGCCAGTTGACCGGGCAATTGATGCCGAATTCCGGCACGGTTCATTTTGCCGGCCGCGACGTCACTCGGCTGCCGTCCTACCAGCGCAGCCGGCTCGGGCTGGCGCGCTCGTTCCAGATCACCTGCCTGCTGCCGGACTTTACGGCCGCCGACAATGTCGCGCTCGCGGCGCAAGCGCATGACGGGCACTCGTTCCGATTTTGGGGCAGCGCGCGCAAGGAGAGGCATCTGCGCGACGCGGCACAAGCGGCATTGACGCGGGTAGGGCTCGCGCAACGCGCCGATGTGCCGGTGTCCGAACTCAGCCACGGCGAGCAGCGCGAACTGGAACTGGCGGTAGCGCTCGCCACAAAACCGCAATTGCTGCTGCTGGACGAGCCGATGGCGGGCCTCGGCGTCACAGAATCCGCGCGCATGGTGGCGCTGCTGAAGGAATTGCGGAAGGAAGTCACCATCGTGCTGGTCGAACACGACATGGAGGCGGTGTTCGCGCTCGCCGACCGCATCACCGTGCTGGTCTATGGCCGCGTGATTGCGTCCGGTGATCCCGACGCCATCAGGAACAACGAGGAAGTCAAGCGCGCCTATCTCGGCGACCAGCATGTGGTGGTCGGTCATGGCTGAAACCTTGCTGGAAATCGACGGCATCGAAACCTGCTACGGCCTCAGCCAGGTCCTGTTCGGGCTTTCGTTGAAGGTCCAATCGGGCGAGATGGTCGCCCTGATGGGCCGCAACGGCATGGGCAAGACCACCACCATCCGCTCCATCATGGGCATGACGCCGGCCCGATCAGGCAAGGTCCGCTTCGCCGGCGAGGAAGTGCGCAGCCTGCCGTCGTACAAGATTGCAAAGCTCGGCATCGGCCTGGTGCCGGAGGGCCGCCAGATCTTTCCGAATCTTACTGTGTACGAGAATCTCGTGGCCGCCTCGGGCAATCGCGCCGGCAATTCCGATCCCTGGACCATCGAGAAAATCCACGCGCTGTTTCCGCGGCTGGCCGAGCGCAGCAGCAACATGGGCGTGACGCTGTCGGGCGGTGAGCAGCAGATGCTGGCGATCGGCCGTGCGCTGATGACCAACCCAAAACTGTTGATCCTGGACGAAGCCACCGAAGGCCTCGCGCCCTTGATCCGCGAGGAAATCTGGAACTGCCTGTCGATGCTGAAGAGCCGCGGGCAGTCGGTGTTGGTCATCGACAAGAACGTCGCCAACCTCTCCCGCATCGCCGACCGCCACTACATCATCGAGCGCGGGCGGACGGTGTGGAGCGGGACCAGCGAGCAACTGATCGCCGAGCCCGATCTGCAGCACCGGTATCTGGGGATTTGAGCTATCTCCGTCGTCGTCCCTGCGAACGCAGGGACCCATACCGCGTGATTTATCGATTTAAAGAAAGCTGTTCGACGACCTGTCATAACCACAAGCATTTGTGGTTATGGGTCCCTGCGTTCGCAGGGACGACGAGAGAGCGTCAGCTCCCTCAAAACATCTCAAAATACTCGCGGTGCTCCCAGTCCGACACTTCGGCCTGAAACCGCTCGATCTCGGCGTTCTTGATGTGGACGTAATAGTCTACGAACTCCGCGCCCAGCGCCTGCCGGAAAAACGGATTGTCCTGCAGCGCGAACACTGCCTCGCGAAGACTCTTCGGTAGCAGCGCAGCCTTGGTCTCGTACGGCGTATCCGCAGACGGCCCCGGATCGAGCTTGCGGTCGACACCGTCGAGCCCCGAGAAAATCTGCGAGGCCATGTAGAGATAGGGATTGGCCGCGGGCTCGCCGATCCGGTTTTCCAGCCGCGTTGCCGTGTCGCCCGGCCCGCCGAGCACGCGGATCATGACGCCGCGGTTGTCGCGGCCCCAGATCGCGCGGTCGGGCGCCAGCGAGTAGGAGCGGTAGCGCTTGTAGCCGTTGATGGTCGGCGTCGTGAACACGGTGGACGGGCGCGCGTGCTCCAGCAATCCGGCGAGATAGGCGCGGCCGAACGGGTTGAGCGGCTCGCCTTCGTCCTTGTCATGAAAGCGTTCTCGCCGGTTGCGCGCGACACCAGCGATTGATGCAGATGCCAGCCGGAAGCGAACACGTTGGGCAGTTTCGGCCGGCACATGAAGGTCGCGTGATAGCCGTGGCGACGGGCGATCTGCTTCACGGCGCTACGAAACAGCACCATGTTGTCGGCGGGAGCGAGGCCCTTGGTCGGCTGGAAGGTGAATTCGCACTGGCTTGGGCCGAACTCGACCTCGACCGATCGCAAGGGCAGGCCGAGCGCCAGCACGTCGCGGCGGATGATTTCCAGCGCCGGCTCCATTTGGTCGTAGCGCTGCTCGGTCAGATATTGGTAGCCGTGCGAGAGCAGGCTGACGGATGGCGGACGCCCGGGCTGGCCGGCATCCTCCGGCGTCATGTGGGGGTCTTCGAGCTTGAAGAGATGGAATTCGACCTCCAGCCCTGCGACGAAATCGTAACCGCGGCTTCCCAGTTGGTCGAGCGCCTTGCGATAGAGATGCCGCGTGGCGAACGGCACCGGGCGGCCGTCGCTGAAATAGAGGTCGCACAGCAGCCAGCCCGTCGTCGGCGCCCACGGCAGCACGCGAAAGGTGGTCGGGTCTGCCAGCATCAGCACATCCGCGGCGCCTTCCATCTCCTTCATGCCAAAGCCGCCGCCGGCGGTGAACACCGGGAACACCGTCTTGTGCGAGGTGTCCTTGGCCAGCATCGTGGTGGTGATGGAGCAGCCGCTCTCCAGCGACGCCAGCGCTTCGCTGGCCACCAGCGTCTTGCCGCGCAGAATGCCGTGCTGATCGGGGAATGAAAGCCTGATGACTTCGAGATTTTCTCTTCGACGATCTTGCGCAGGCGGCTGGCCGCTTCCTGCTGCTCTGTCGACCACAGCCCGTGACGTTCGACGAAACTCAATGCGTCACTCCCGCGAGTCTGAATTGAGGCATTTGAGCAGCGCCATACCGGCTATCATTGCGAGGCGCGGAGCGACGAAGCAATCCATTCCTCCACGCGCGGCGCGATGGATTGCTTCGCTTCGCTCGCAATGACGGGGGAGAGACCATCACTCCGCCGCCGACAAATGCCGGATCTTGCCGGCGATCTCGCTCGGCACCGGCGCCGCCCATGGCGCGCCGCGGCGGCGTTTTACGTCGACTTCCATCCAGTAGATTTCCCAGCCGCGAGTTGGGCCAATGCCGTCCATGGTCGCCGGGCCCTGAATGCTGCGGGCATGCGCGGCGTCCAGGAACATGAACGGCGTCTCGCCGCCGACCACCTTCTCGATCTCCTGCCGCAGCAGGCGGCGATACTGCACGATTGCCTTGTCCGAAGCGCCGAGATGCTCGTTGGTGCGGTCCTGGATCGCGCCCATCGATTCCACCGCCCACTGGTCGTGGACGTTGATGTCGTTGCCCATGCCGGTATAGGTCTCGGTCAACTGCTCGTGCGGATCGAAGCCGTAATCATTGCTCTTGTTCTTGCGCGATTTGTAATCCGGCAGCTCGTAGAGTTCGAGCCGCTGGTCGCGCATCTTCTTCTTGTCGACCGGCGCCGTGTAGCTGGTGAAGATCGCGTACCAGTAGCAGTTCTCGTCATCGACAGGCACGTGCCACTGCGTGATCGTCATCTCCTGACTCATCGGGATGACGAAGCCGTGCGGGAAGAGCTGGTTGGTGACGCGCACATGGGTGCGCTCCTCGTCGATTTCGCGCAGCGCAATCAGGCGCAGGCCGTATTCGGTGTGTTCGACATTGATGATCGGGTTGTCGTATTCGCGCAAAATCTTCGTCATCGGCATTTCGGAGCCGGCGGAGGCGCCGCGGAACTGCTTGCCGTAGGCGGTCGAGGTATCCTCGTCCTCGAAGAAGCGATGCAGGAACGAGGCGTGCGCCGGATCGATGCCGACTTCGAGCGCCTGCAGCCAGTTGCAATTGATGTGGCCCTTGAATGCAAAGGTATGGCTGTCGGGCGCGACAAAACAGTCGATCTCCGGAAACGCCGGCGGTTCGCCTTCGCCCAGATAGGCCCAGAGGATGCCGCTCTTCTCGACCACGGGATACGAGCGCTGCCTGATGCCCTGGCACAGCTTTGAGTCCTTTGGCTCTGCGGGAGTCTCCAGGCATTGGCCACTCACATCGAACAGCCAGCCATGGAAGGCGCAGCGCAAGCCGCCGTTCTCCAGACGCCCGAAGGCGAGGTCGGCGCCGCGATGCGCGCAGTGGCGATCGATCAGGCCGTAGCGGCCTTCTTCGTCACGAAACAGCACCAGGTTTTCGCCGAGCAGTTTGACCGGTCGCACCGGCCTCGGCCCTTGCAATTCATCCACCAGCGCCGCCGGCTGCCAATACATCCGCATCAGCTTTCCACACGGGTCCTTGCGGCCGGTGCGGGTGATCAGGTCGTTCGCTTCCTGGCTCATCATGGCGAGGATCTCCGGAGGATTTGTTCGCCTATTGAACTTTGGGCGATTTTAACGTAGGCTGGGCGTTCGGCAAGCGGATTTTGGAGGCGGCGATGCCCAAACTGAAGCGCCCAGGCGGAGGCGACAACCGTGGCGGGACCGATTTCATCGAAAGCCTCGACCGCGGCCTGCGCGTGCTGGAGGTGTTCGGCGGCAGCCGGCAGCCGATGACGTTGAGCGACCTCGCCAAGGCGGCCGACCTGCCGCGTGCGACCGCGCGGCGGATTCTCTTCACGCTCGAACGCGCCGGCTTCGTCGCCACCGACGGCAAGCTGTTCCGCCTGATGCCGCGCGTGCTGGTGCTGGCCTCCAGCTATCTCGCCTCCAACCATGTCGTCTCGGTGCTGCAGCCTGCGCTCGACCGGCTCTCGGCCGAGGCGCAGGAAATATCGTCGATGGCGATCCTCGACGGCAGCGACGTCGTCTTCATCGCGCGCGCCAGCCCGACGCGGATATTTTCCGCCGGCATCGATATCGGCTACCGGCTGCCGGCCTTCTGCACTTCGGTCGGCCGTGTCCTGCTGTCGCGGCTGCCCGACGACGAACTGGCCGCGGCGCTCGACAAAATGGACCTCGCGCCGCTGACGCCGTTCACCGTCACCGACAGGAAGCTGTTGCAAAAGACGATCATCGCCGATCGCGCGAAAGGTTATTCGCTGGTCGATCGCGAAGCCGAGCCGGGATTCCGCTCGATCTCCGTGCCGGTCCGCCGCTATGACGGCGCGATCGTCGCCGCCATCAACATGGGCGCGCATGTCGACCGCGTGTCCGCGGCCGAGATGACCGAACGCTTCCTGCCGCGATTGCGCGAGGCGGCCGCCTCGGTCAAGTCGATGCTGGTGTAACGATGATTATCCGATCTGAAGCACCCGGCGATCTTGCGACCATCCGCGTCGTTGAAGAAGTGGCGTTTGGCCGGTCGGCCGAAGCCCGATTGGTCGACGATCTGCGCACTGCAGGCGATTCAGTTTTCTCGCTGGTCGCCGTTGACGGCGACACGGTCGTTGGCCATGCCCTGTTCTCAAGGATGAAAGCGCCATTTCCGGCGCTGGCACTCGGTCCCGTCGCGGTACTGCCTGGACGCCAGCGGATGGGTATTGGCGCCCGGCTGATCCGCGAAGGGATCGCGCGCAGCGAAGCCGCCGGCTGGCTCGGAATTTTCGTCCTCGGCGATCCCGCCTTCTATCGGCGTTTCGGATTCGATGTCGGCAAGGCGAGCGGCTTTATCACGCCTTATGCCGGACCGCATTTGATGGTCCTGCCGATTGGACGGAACGAACTTCCGACAGATACGGGAATCATTGAGCATGCCGCCGCCTTTGCGAAACTCGGATAGGCAAGCTGCCAATGCGCCTAAGCGTTGAGCCCGAAGCTGCGCACGATTTCCTGCGCCGTCGTCTCCGCTGGACGCGCTCCAGTATCCAGCCTGAGGCAATCGGGACGCGGCACGGCGGTGAGGTCGTAGCGGTCGAGTTCCCGGATCAGATGCTCCCCTGATGTTATCTTACGCCGCGCCACCCGGTCGGGATTGCCAACCCTGCGCAATGTTTCTTCGCGCGAACAGTGCAGGAAGACCGGAAGCAATTCGCCGCCGCGCCGTTGCACGATCTCCTCGAAATGCCCGAATTGCTCCCGGTCGTCAGGTTCGGCATAGCAGAAGGTCGTGACGAGCAGTGGTACCCCGTGTTCGGCGGCGGCACTGATAGCCGAGCACCTGACGTCATGGACAAGCTCCCAGAAGCCGGGCGCGCCGAACTCGAAGATCGTGCGCGCCAGATCGATGGCGGCGTGATTGTCCATCAGCCGCCCCGGCACGATCCGGAGCAGCGCCTTTGCAACCGTCAGCTTGCCGACCGCGGGCGCCCCATGGAGAAAAAGCAGTTTCATGCGATCTGTATCCTCTGCGCCGGCCCAAGAATTTTGCCGCATTCGATATCTGATCGGCCGCGCTATGGAGAGGGCAAGCGCTTGAGCGCGGCTTCGATCGCTTCGAATTGGGCGACGATCTTCGGGGTCACGACATAGCGAAGGATGCCGGCGACCGACAGGCCGACGACCATCGCGACGATCGTGTACTGCGCCATCACCACCAGCAATATCGAACGCAGCCGGCGCTGCCGGACCTTTGGCGCCTTGGCGGCGGCAAGGAGGAGGGCGTCTTCGCCTTCAACCGTACTCATGCGGTCCGACCGGACATGACCGCACTCAGTATTCGGAAAGGAGCTGATCGAGGCGGGACTGGAGCTGCCGGTTGGCCCGCTCGCTGACGCGCAGCTTGCGCGCCCAGGCCAGCGGAACGACGCCGCTGTCCTCATGCACATTGGCGAACACCAGGCCCGCCGCATCGCGGCTGCGCCAGACGAGGCGCGCTGTACACGAGATTGCCTTGCGCTCGATTTCGAAGTCCACCTCGTCGGGGACGAGGGCTGCGCCTTCAAATTCGATCTTCGCGCCAAACATGCTGAAGTTGCGCACGGCGCAGGCGATCGTCGAGCTGCGGCCGTTGAAGGTGACGAGGCCGCCGTAATAGACGCGGTTTCTGGGCAGTTGACGACGCTCGAGCATGGTTCCTCTCTCTTCGATTAACGAATTGGTAACACAATTCAAGGGTGTGTTACTGCATGAAACTCACGTGGTGGTTAATTCCGCCGCGCGGTTGTGTGGGCGGGATCCGCCCCTATAGGTAGTTATTGCAGGGAGATCAGGAGACCGCGCTGCGCAGGCCGAAGGCGTGCTTGTCGTGCAGCACCGGCGCCACGGCATCGCTGAACCGCGCAACGGTAGCGTCGAGTTCGGGCCTGCGGCACCGACCACCGCGGAAGCCCATTCTTTGCCGGGCAGGATCGGGTAGCTGGCTCTGTAATCTGGTTCACAGGCGATCGGAATGTTCGCGGTTACGCTAAGACGCCGTGAAGGATGACCAGCCGGGCTTTACGTACAATCGAAGATTGCTTCACAGATACTATTCAACTTATTTCGAACTGCCGGATCCGTCCGCAGTCGCAAGGGAAATCCATGACAGCCACTTCAAAGTTACTTCGTTATTGGGTCGATATGGCGATCGAGTGCGTCCGTCGAGATCACACTCCGGCACTGAGCTCCGGCGATCAAAGGGGACCGTTCCTGACCGCCCGCGCTCTGGGTATGGCGCTGGCCGCTCTCAACGACGCCCATGCGCATGCATCTGGTCGGCCGCCTCTGTTGAATTTTCCGGCAACGCCGGGTCTCGGCGGCGCAAGCGCCGATATCGCAGCAGCCGCCGCCTGCGCCCAGGTCCTTCTCCGGCGATATCCCAACCAGTATCGCTTTCTCGATCCGGCCTGGGCGACATGGCTCGAATATTTCGGGCTGGGACCGGCCGGAAGCGCCGCGGAGAAAGCCGGGCGGGCCTTCGGCGACGCAGTGCACGCCTTTGGCGCGAACGACATGACCAATGCGGAGGCCAGTGGATATGTGGCGACCGGCGAGCCGTACACGCATGCCATCGCACCCAACGAGCCGATGCAGGGCTATGCCGGCGCGAAGTGGGGCAACGACGATACCCACCATCTGCTTGCCACGCGTGTCACCGGTTTTCCGATGCCTCCGGGACGCGAGACGGATATGACGGTGAACCCAGACCCACATTATGTGGCTGATTTTGCCAACACTGTTGCCCTGGGGTGTCTGCAACGCACCGCAGGCATGCGGACCCTGGAACAAGAGATCATCGGAATTGCCTGGGGCTATGATGGTCCGCAGGAGCTGGGTACGCCGCCCCGGCTCTATCTGCAGGTCGTACTGGCTGCACTCGACGCGATCGAAGCGCGGATGCCGGGCAAATTGACCCTGCCGGATGAACTGGCCATCGTCGCGGGCGTTGGGATTGCCATGGCTGATGCCGGAATCGATGCGTGGCACTACAAATATAAGGCCACGCACATGATGTGGCGGCCGGTCCTCGGCATTCAGCGCGCCGTAGCCGGAAATGGGACCGCCGTTCCCGGCTGGTTGCCGCTTGGTCGTCCTGACACCAACGGCAAGGGCGTGGGCCTAACTCCAAACTTCCCGGCGTATCCTTCGGGACACGCGACCTTCGGTGCGGCCGCCTTTCAACTGTTGCGGCTTTTCCTGGTTGAAAAAGGCGTGACGTCCTTCAATGCGAAGGGCCTGGACAAATTCAGCTTTGATTTTGTCTCTGATGAATTCAATGGCCGCAATACCGATCCGCGGACGATGCTGCCGCGCGATCATCTCACGCTCAGTTACGGCAGTCTCTGGAAGGCGATTGTCGATAACTCGGTCAGCCGTGTCTATCTCGGCGTTCACTGGCAATTTGACGGCATCACCAAGCGAAATGCGGCAGGTACGGCCGACGAGTTTGGAATTCCCCTCACGCCGGATCAACTTGGGAAAACCGGTGGTGTGTGGCTCGGCGCGCAGATCGCCAATCAGATCGCTCCGAAGCTCGGCATCAAGCCGGCGACGATTGCCGCGTCGAAAATCCCCTAACGCAAGGGCGCTCGTGGCTCATAATAGAGCCACGAGCGCCGTTGCGCTCTCACGAGACCGCGCTGCGCAGCCCGGACGCGTGCTTGTCGTGCAGCACCGGCGCCACCGCATCGCTGAGCCGCGCCGCCGCCGCATCGACGGAAAGCCCCGCGGTATCGACCACGGCGGAAGCCCGCGCATAGAGCGGCTCGCGGCTGACCAGGATGTTGCGCAGCTCCGCCATTGCGGAGCGATCATCCGCCATCGGGCGTAGATCGCCCTGGCCGCGGACGCGGGCCATGTGCTCTTCCGGCTCGGCTTTGAGCCAGATGGTGTAGAACGACGACAGGACCAGGTCGAACGTCAAAGGCTCGGAGACGATGCCGCCGCCGGTCGCCAGCACCATCAGCTCCTTCCGTGCCAGCAATTGCGAAAGCGCCGCCTGCTCCATGCGGCGAAAGCCTTCCTGGCCGTAGAGCGCGATGATCTCGGCGACGGATAATCCGTTCTGCGCCTCGACCTCCTTGTTGAGCTCGACGAACTTCCAGCCGATTTTCTTCGCCAGCATCTTGCCGAGTGTGGATTTGCCGGCGCCGCGCAGGCCGATCAAGGCGATGCCGGCGAAGGAGATCCGCCGCTGTGCCGATATGCCGCCGCCGGCAAGCGCGTCCTTGGCCTGCGCGATCTGGGCGGGGGTCGCCTTGCGCAGGAGGTCGCGGATGATGGCCCAGTCGGGCGCCGGCTCGGTTGCGGGTATGAGGTCTTCCAGATGCGCGCCCATCGCGTTCGACACGCGCCGCAGCAGCACGATCGAGACATTGCCCTTGCCGCTTTCGAGCTGCGCGATATAGCGTTCGGAAATTCCCGACACCTTGGCGAGCACCTTGCGCGACATGCCGCGTAGGGCGCGCATGGTGCGCACACGCTGGCCAAGCTGCTCGAGAAAGCCGGTTTCGGGGTCGCTACTCTCGGTCATTTCCCTCGTTCGGCTTTACCTGCGGGTGAACGGATTTCGGAAACATAATGCCGATGAGGATTGACAGCAAGCGCCGCTGGTGTCTTTGTATGAATTATAATTCTTAAAACTCAGGAGAGGCGTCGTGAGCGGCATGTCCGGTTCGTACAATGCGGTGACCTGGCTGCTCGACCGCAATGTCGACGAGGGCCGCGGCGCCAAGCTCGCCTTCACCGACACCGTCTCCGAACTCACCTATGGCGATCTGCAGCGGCAGAGCCGCCGGGTGGCCAACATGCTGCGCCGGCTCGGCGTCCGCCGCGAAGAGCGCGTGGCGATGATCATGCTGGATACCGTGGATTTCCCCAGCGTCTTCCTCGGCGCGATCCGCGCCGGCGTCGTGCCGGTGCCGCTCAATACCCTTCTGACTTCGGAGCAATATGCCTACGTGCTGGCGGATTGCCGGGCGCGCGTCCTGTTCATATCCGAGGTGTTGCTGCCTGTTGTGAACGACATGGTCGGGCGGATGCCCGATCTCGAACACGTCATCGTGTCCGGCAAGGATTCGCACGGCCACAAGAAACTTTCCGATGAGCTCGCGCGCGAGAGCAGATCATTTGCGACGGCGCCAACCCATCCCGATGAGCCTGCGTTCTGGCTCTATTCGTCCGGCTCGACCGGCATGCCCAAAGGCGTGCGCCATCTGCATTCCAATCTCGCCGCGACCGCGGATACCTACGCCAAACAGGTGCTGGGCATTCGCGGGGACGATGTCTGCCTCTCGGCGGCAAAACTGTTCTTCGCCTATGGCCTCGGTAACGCGCTGACGTTTCCGATGTCGGTCGGTGCTTCCAGCGTCCTGAATGCCGAGCGCCCGACGCCGGCCACGATGTTCGCGCTGATGAACAAGTATAACCCCAGCATCTTCTACGGCGTGCCGACACTGTTCGCCGCGATGCTCAACGACGAGACGGTGAAGGATGCCCGCGCCGGCAATCGCTTGCGCATCTGCACCTCCGCGGGCGAAGCGCTGCCGGAGTCCGTCGGCAACGCCTGGAAGGCGCGCTTCGGCGTTGACATTCTCGATGGCGTCGGTTCGACCGAATTGCTGCACATCTTCCTCTCCAACGCGCCCGGCGACATCAAATACGGCTCTTCCGGCCGCCCGGTGCCGGGGTACAAGGTGCGGCTGGTCAATGAGGCAGGGGCTGACGTACCCGACGGCGAGGTCGGCGAATTGCTTGTCGATGCGCCCTCGGCCGGCGAGGGCTACTGGAATCAGCGCGCCAAGAGCCGTTCGACCTTCGAAGGCCACTGGACCCGCACCGGCGACAAATATATCCGCGACGCCGACGGTCGTTATACTTTCTGCGGCCGCAGCGACGACATGTTCAAGGTTTCCGGCATCTGGGTCTCGCCGTTCGAGGTCGAGAGCGCGCTGATCACCCACCCGGCCGTGCTCGAAGCCGCCGTCGTGCCCGAGGCCGATCCGGAAGGATTGTTGAAGCCGAAAGCCTTCGTCGTGCTGCGCGCCGATGCCAAGACCGACGGCCTGCATGAGGCGCTGAAGGAGCACGTCAAGCAGAAGATCGGCCCGTGGAAATATCCGCGCTGGATCGACGTGGTGGATAGTCTGCCGAAGACGGCGACGGGGAAGATTCAACGGTTCAAGTTGCGGGATGGCGCGTAGTAACTTCTCTCACGTCGTCCCTGCGAACGCAGGGACCCATACGCCGCGGCCCCTATTGGTTAAGAAGGTGTCGGCCATCCTACCCATACGAGAAGCCGCGGAGTATGGGTCCCGGCTCAAGGCCGGGACGACCAGCTTGAGGAGTGCGACGTCTGGATCACTTTCGGAAAGCTTACGACATGACAACCCTTACCCCCTCGGGCTTCCTCACCGTCGGCGCCTCCCATCTCGAATACCGCATGATCGGCCCGTCGCCCGAGGCGGCGCCGACCATCGTGGTGCTGCATGAGGGGCTCGGATCGGCCGGGCTGTGGGGCGACTTTCCCGAAAAACTTCAGGCCGCGACCGGCGCGGGCGTGTTCGTCTATTCACGCGCGGGCTACGGTGCATCGACGGCGGTGAAACTGCCGCGGCCGCTCGACTACATGCATGTCGAGGCGCTCGACGTGTTGCCAAAACTGCTCGACAAGATCGGCTTTCGCCGCGGGCTGCTGCTCGGACATTCCGATGGCGCCTCGATCGCTACGATCTATGCGGGCTCGCATCAGGATCACCGCGTGCAGGGCCTCGCGTTGATCGCTCCGCATTTCATCGTCGAGGACATTTCGGTGGCCTCGATTGCGCAGATCCGGAACGCCTACGAGACCACGAACCTGAAGGGGAAGCTGTCGCGCTGGCACAGGGACGTCGACAACGCCTTCTATGGCTGGAACGGCGCCTGGCTCGATCCTGACTTCCGCAACTGGGACATTTCCGAATACCTCGCCTATATCCGCGTACCGGTGGCGATCCTGCAGGGTGTGGACGACCAGTATGGGACCATGCGCCAGGTCGAGATCGCGCAGGAAGAGTGCTACTGTCCGGTCGATGTGACTGTCATCCCGGGAGCGGGGCATCAGCCGCATCGTGAAGCCCCGGGGGCGACGCTGGATGCGATTTCGGAATTCGCAAACGCGGTGCTGCACGTCGATGACGGCTCGCACGGGCGCGCCGCGTAACGCTTTTCTTTTTCCGGGGCCGCGCCCCGATGACCACGCCGCCGCCAGCCGCAGGCGATCTGCCGTTGCCGCGATGGGCCTACGTGCCCGGCGAGACCGACAAATCCAGTGCCGATTACGAAACGTTGTCGCAGGTCACAGCTCTGGTGCCGCCGCGATTTGGCGGCTACGTGCCGGCGCGCCATCCGGCGCTGCGCTACGGCCTCACGCTCAACGACCGCGGCTATTTCTGGGAATCGCAGGAGATCCTGGAGACGGTATGGGCGGCGGCGCCGCAGGGCGGCCGCGAGCGGATTCTGCTGCGCGCCTGCATCCTGATCGCGACCGCAGATCTGCGGCTGCGCATGCAGAAGCCGCATGTCGCGTCGCGCCTGTTCGGCGAAGCGCTCGGCGAACTCGAGGCGCTGGGTGCGCGCGGTGCCGGTGGCGACGGGTTTGCCGACTGCTTCCCGGTCGCAGCGCTGGCGGCGCTCATCAAGGCCAGACTGGCCCGGCCGCTGCTCTCAACGGTCGATTCGGTGGCATTCGCCGCCGCCAGCCGAACATGAAACAAAATGCATGTTCCGGCGTTTTAGGCTAGACTTGCTCAAAAACATGCACTATTGTGCATCTAACGAACCAAGCAAATCCTGAGAAAACGACAGAGGGTGGCTCATGGCCGGTGAAGACCGCGTCCTCGCAGGCGGCGCGAAATACATCGATTTCCAAACCGATCCGTCGCGCTACCGGCACTGGAAACTGGCCGTCGAGGGCGATGTCGCGACGCTCACCATGGACGTCGACGAGAATGCCGGCCTGTTCGAAGGCTATCAGCTCAAGTTGAACTCCTACGACCTCGGCGTCGACATCGAACTCGCCGACGCGGTGCAGCGGCTGCGCTTCGAGCATCCGGGCGTGAAGGCCGTGGTGATGCGTTCCGGCAAGAACCGCGTGTTCTGCGCCGGCGCCAATATCCGCATGCTGGCGGGCGCCACCCACGCCCACAAGGTCAACTTCTGCAAATTCACCAACGAGACCCGTAACGGCCTGGAAGATTCATCGGAAAATTCCGGTCAGCGTTTCATCACTGTCGTCAACGGCACCGCGGCTGGCGGCGGCTACGAACTGGCGCTGGCGACCGATCATATCATGCTGGCTGATGACGGCGCCGCCGCGGTGTCGTTGCCGGAAGTGCCGCTGCTCGCAGTGTTGCCGGGCACCGGCGGCCTGACGCGTGTGGTCGACAAGCGCAAGGTGCGCCGCGACCATGCCGACTTCTTCTGCACCATCGAGGAAGGCATCAAGGGCAAGCGGGCCGTCGCATGGCGGCTGGTCGATGAGATCGTGCCCAACAGCAAGCTGGAGGCCAAGGTCGCCGATCGCGCCAGGGAATTTGCCGCCGCCTCGAAGCGCAACGGCTCAGGCCCGGGCATCACGCTTTCGCCGCTCAATCGCACCATCGACGACAGCGGCATCCGCTACGGTTTTGTGAGCGTCGACATCGACCGCGCGGCGCGGATTGCCACCATCTCGATCAAAGCGCCGGAGGCGGCTCCGCCTGATAATATCGACGGCCTGATCGCGCAGGGCGCGTCGTTCTGGCCGCTGCAGGTGGCGCGTGAGCTTGACGATGCGATCCTTCACTTGCGCATCAACGAGCTCGAGATCGCGATGCTGCTGTTCAAGTCGCATGGCGATACCGCCAATGTGGTGGCCTGCGACGCCTTTCTCGAAGCCAACAAGGCGCATTGGCTGGTCAACGAGATCAGGCACTACTGGAAGCGGGTGTTGAAGCGTATCGACGTCACCTCGCGCACGCTGGTGACGCTGGTCGAGCCCGGCTCCTGCTTTGCCGGCACGCTCGCCGAACTCGTGTTCGCCGCTGACCGCTCCTACATGCTGATCGGCTCGCGGCAGGGCGACAACCGCGCGCCTCCCGCGATCCAGCTCACCGCGATGAATTTCGGCCCCTATCCGATGTGCCACGGCCTGACCCGGCTGCAATCGCGCTTCCAGGCCGATCCGTCCGATCTGGAGCGCGCGGAAGCCACCATCGGCACGACACTCGATGCGGAGGAAGCCGAAGAGCTCGGTCTCGTCACCTTCGCGCTCGACGACATCGATTGGGACGACGAGGTGCGGGTGTTCCTGGAGGAACGCACGTCCTTCTCGCCCGACGGCCTCACTGGCATGGAAGCGAACCTGCGCTTCGTCGGTCCCGAGACCATGGAATCGAAAATCTTCTCGCGCCTCACGGCGTGGCAGAACTGGATCTTCCAGCGCCCCAACGCAGTCGGCGAAGACGGCGCGCTGCGCCGCTACGGCACCGGCCAGAAGGCGCAATTCGATATGACGCGGGTTTAGACAGGTATTGCTGCGTCATGGCCGGGCTCGTCCCGGCCATCCACGTCTTCTTTTCATCAGCAAGAAAAGACGTGGATGCCCGGCACAAGGCCGGGCATGACGGCAAATGTGCACAAAGGAGCACGGCCATGAATTACATGAACGTCGACTATTCGACCAAGATTCCCAACAACGTGAATCTCAGCGAGGACCGCCAGGTGCTGAAAGCGCTGGAGGGCTGGCATCCCGGTTACATGGATTGGTGGGGCGACATGGGGCCGGAAGGTTTCCAGCAGTCGCTGGTCTATCTGCGCACCGCCTATTCGGTCGATCCGCGCGGCTGGGCCAAGTTTGACTACGTCAAGATGCCGGAATATCGCTGGGGCATTCTTCTTGCGCCGCAGGAAGAGAACCGCGTCATTCCCTTCGGCGAGAATTACGGCAAGCCGGCCTGGCAGGAAGTCCCCGGCGAGCACCGCGCCACGTTGCGCCGCCTGATCGTGATCCAGGGCGACACCGAGCCCGCTTCCGTCGAGCAGCAGCGCCATCTCGGCAAGACCGCACCTTCGCTCTATGATTTGCGCAACCTGTTCCAGGTCAATGTCGAGGAAGGCCGTCACCTGTGGGCGATGGTCTACCTGCTGCAGAAATATTTCGGCCGCGACGGCCGCGAGGAGGCCGACGATCTGTTGCGCCGCCGCTCCGGCGACGCCGATTCACCGCGCATGCTCGGCGCCTTCAATGAAGCGACGCCGGACTGGCTGTCGTTCTTCATGTTCACCTACTTCACCGACCGCGACGGCAAGATGCAGCTGCACTCGCTGGCGCAGTCCGGCTTCGATCCGCTGTCGCGCACCTGCCGCTTCATGCTGACCGAAGAAGCGCATCACATGTTCGTCGGCGAGACTGGCATCAGCCGTGTCGTGCAGCGCACCTGCGAGGCGATGAAGGAAGCCGGCATCACCGATCCCGCCGACATCGCCAAGGTGCGTGCGCTGGGGGTCATCGACCTGCCGACCATCCAGAAGAAGCTGCACCTGCATTATTCGCTGTCGCTCGACCTGTTCGGCTCTGAAGTTTCGACCAACGCGGCGAATGCCTTCAATGCCGGCATCAAGGGCCGCTACAAGGAAACCCAGATCGACGACGACCATCAGCTCAAGAACGCCACCTATCCGGTGCTCAAGCTGGTCGACGGCGTGATCAAGCGCGTCGACGAGCCGGCGCTGACCGCGCTCAACATGCGGCTGCGCGACGACTACACGCAGGATTGCGTCAAGGGCATGCTGCGCTGGAACAAGATCATTTCGCTCGCCGGCTATCAGTACAAGCTGACGCTGCCGAACGTCGCGTTCCATCGCCACATCGGCGAGTTCAAGGATATCAATGCCACGCCGGAAGGCATCCTGATCGACGACGCCACCTGGAACCAACGCAAGAGCGAATGGTTGCCTTCGACGCAGGACGGCGACTTCATCGCCTCGCTGATGAAGCCGGTTACCGAAGCCGGCGTCTACGCCAACTGGATCTCGCCGCCGAAGGTCGGCATCGACAACAAGCCCGGCGATTTCGAATACGTGAAGATCGAGACCTGAACCACCCCGTCATCGGGGAGCAGTAACATGGACCCCGACAGCGATCTTGAAGCACTGAACCGCGACCAACTGGTCGCGGAGGTGAGCGTCTAAGAGCGGGTATCCGCACCCACCGCGACAGCACCGGTCACGACCTGTGCTGGCACCATCCCGATCTCTGGGGGCTGTTGCCCGAGCGGGTCACGCCCGAAGTGGCGGTCCCGCCCTGGCCGAAATTTTTGCGCGGCTGCTTGCGATATCGGGAGACATTGGATCGCGAGCTGCCCAACGCGCCCAAGGCTGATTTCGAATACGAGAAGGGCGAGAAGTAATCTCTCCGTCGCCCCGGCCTTGAGTCGGGGCCCATAACCACTGACCGTCGTTGTTCTGGCAAAGCGTCTGCCATCGTGCGCTATTGATGCATCACGCGGTATGTTGGGGTGGACGGCCCCCGACGGCATCGATGTGCCAGAATGAGGTCGGTTAGATCTCAGACAAAGGGAGCCGTCCATGAGCGAGATTATCAGAATTGGCGTCGACACGTCCAAGAGTGTTTTCCAGCTGCATGGTGTGGATGCGGCGGAGCGGCCGGTGCTGCGCAAGAAGCTGCGCCGGCGCGACTTCCTGAAGTTTTTCGCACAGCTGCCGCCGACCAAGGTCGGCCTGGAAGCCTGCGGCGGGTCGCATCACTGGGGGCGCGAGCTAACGGCGCTGGGGCACGAGGCGAAGCTGCTGCCGGCGCAGCACACGAAGGCGTACGTGCAGCGTAACAAGAACGACCAGAGAGATGCGGATGCGGTCTGCGAGGCGATGAGCCGGCCGCGCATGACCTTCGTGCCGATCAAGACGGCGGAGCAGCAGGCCGCGCAGATGTTGATGGGAACACGCGAGCGGCTGGTTGCCTATCGCACGCAGCTGATCAACAGCATCCGCGGTTATGCGGCCGAGTTCGGGCTGACGGCGGCCAAAGGACCCGCCCATGTCGAGCCGCTGCTGGCGCGCATCGCCGAAGATCCGACGGTGCCCGAGCTCGCCAAGGAACTGTTCGCGATCCACGGCCAGGAGTACGGCCGGCTGAAGATCCAACTGCGCGAGATCGAGGCGAAGCTGAAGGTCTGGCACCGGCAAAACGAGATGAGCCAACGGCTGGCCGAGGTCGATGCGATCGGCCCGATCGGCGGCTGTCTGCTGACGATCAAGGTCTCCGATCCGCAGGCCTTCAGTTGCGGCCGTGACTTTGCGGCCTGGATCGGTTTGACCCCGAAGAATCACTCCACGGCAGGTAAGGTGCGGCTCGGCGTGATCACCCGCGCTGGCGACGAGGCCTTGCGCCGCACTCTGGTGGTCGGCGCCACCTCTCTGATCCAGCAGGTCAACAAAGGCAGGGCTCATCCCTCGCCCTGGCTGCGCGATCTGGTGGCGCGCAAGCCGCCGAAGCTCGCTGCCGTAGCACTCGCCAACAAGCTCGCGCGCCTCGCCTGGAAACTGATGGTCAGCGGCGAACGCTACGACCCGGCACGCGCCGGCATCGTCTCCCCGAGGCCAAGGGTAGCGCCGTGCAAGCGTCGTCAAGGCCGCTGCGCGCCGCCTGCGGCGGTGGCCTTCGGCCAGCCCTTGACGACGCTTGCGCGCGGCGCTCGAAAGCTAGCCGCCGTCGGTGAAACGAAACCTCCGGGGCCTCGCCCCAAAACACAAGGTGATCACATGACCTTACACCCGACCCGCAGATCATCAACTTCGGCATGAGGCCCAAGCCTCACGCCGCAGGCCAAGCTTGCTCGAGAACGGAAGATGGACCTGATCGATCGATCACAGTCACGAGGCAAAACCCCGTGGGACCCATTGGTGCAAGACACCGCCACTATGTTTGGAGCTCGTGCTGTGGACCCCATCTTGGCAGCGGTCATGTGCGACCGCATCATCAGACCGGACATATGGCCGCAATCGCTTCGATCAGAAACCAGTTCCGCCTCTTGCCAGCAGGAGGCCGTCCACATATGGGTCCCGGCGTTCGCCGGGACGACCTTGACTTCAGGAACCGAAACCTACCCCGCGATCTCGAGCCCCGCATTTGCGTAGACCACGCCGCCGTCGACTGCGATGGTATTGCCGACCACGTAATCGCCGGCGCGCGAGGCGAGATAGATCGCCACCCCCGCCATATCCTCGTCGGTGCCGATACGCCGCGCCGGAATGCGCTTTGCGACTTCGTCCGAGTGGTCGCGCGCGGCGCGGTTCATGTCCGACTTGAACGCGCCCGGCGCGATCGCGGTGACGTTGATATTGTCCTTGACCAGCTTGGTCGCCATGCGCCGCGTCAGATGGATCACGGCGGCCTTGCTGGCGGCGTAGGAGTAGGTCTCGCTGGGGTTGACGAAAATGCCGTCGACCGAGGCGATGTTGATGACCTTGGCGGGCCGTTCGTGCGAGGCCGCCGCGCGCAGCGGTTTGGCCAGCGCCTTGGTCAGGAAGAACAGCGACTTGACGTTGAGGTCCATGACCTTGTCCCAGCCGCTTTCGGGGAATTCGTCGAACTCCGCGCCCCATGCCGCGCCTGCATTGTTGACGAGGATGTCGAGCTTCGGCTCCAGCTTGATGATTTCGGAAGCCAGCTTGTCGCAGCCCGCGACGGTGGAGATGTCGATCGGCAGCGCGATGCATTCGCCGTCATAGGCGGCGGAGAGTTCTTTCGCGGTCGCCTCGCAGGGGCCTGCCTTGCGCGCCGTGATGTAGACCTTCGCCGCGCCCTGCGCGAGAAATCCGGCCGCGATCATCTTGCCGATGCCGCGCGACCCACCCGTCACCAGCGCGACGCGGCCGTTAAGCGAGAACAGATCCTTGAACATGCGTTCCTCCTTTGCTTTGCCGCCGGTTTTGGGCGGGGAGGGCAGCAAGTCAAGGAAGGGCTACGGTCGTCCGCTACGCCGCGTCGATGCGGCGAAAGCCGTTCCACATGGCGGTGGCGGCGCCGGAGGTCAGGATCGGGAGGATACGCGCGTCCTGGTAGTTGCCGTTGAGCGAAACCCGTTGCAGCGCGGTCATGTGGTCGGCGCTTTCCGGAAAGATCATGCCCGGCCGCGTCGTGACCGCGGTTTTGTAGCCGGCCATTTTCGCCAGCTTGAATTCGCGCCGGCCCGCCGCGATGCGGTCGCCATAGGGATAGGCGAGATGAAGCACCGGCCGCTGCAATGCCGCTTCGATCCGCGCGCGGCTGGCGGTCAGTTCGAACGAAACGGTCTCCTCGCTCTGCCGCGCCAAATTGCAATGCGTGATCGTATGCGCGCCGATCGTCACCAGAGAATCGTCCGCGAATGCCTTCAATTCCTCCCAGGACATGCAGAGCTCGCGGGCGATCGCAGCCTCGTCCACGTCATATCGCGCGCATAGCGCGGAGATTTCACGCTGCATGTCGTGCTCGGTTGGTGACGCGCGCAGCCAGTCGTGCATGCGGTCGAAAGCCGCTTGCTTCGCCGCCGGCGTCGAGGCGTCGAGGCGGGTCTTGATGCCGCCGATCGGGACTTCGATCGAGGATGCCTTTGCGATCGCCCTCTCGATCGCGACCCACCACAACCGGCCGGTGCCTTCGGCGAAATCGCTGGTCACGTAGACGGTGAGGGGCGCGTCATATTCACGCATCACCGGCAGGGCGAAATCGCGGTTGTCGCGATAGCCGTCGTCGAGGGTGAAGCAGGCGAAGCGCCGCGCGAATTTGCGCTCCTGGAGTCGCTGATGCACCTCGTCCAGGGTGACGATGTCGATGTCGAGGTCGCGAAGATGCGCCAGCATTGCCCGCAAGAACTCCGGCTCGACCTCGAGATGATGATTGGGCTGAAACTCGACGTCGCGCCTCGGGCGGACATGGTGCAGCATGAAAATGACGCCGACGCCTGCGAAGATTGGTCGCAGCAGGTAATGCGCTCCGGAGAAGTACAGCGCTTCCAGGCCGGCGCGGATGACGGTGTTGCGAAGCAGTTTCATCGAGATGCAGGGCTGCCCGGTTATTTACGGGGCGAAACTAGCGAAAGACCGCTGAAGAAACTGTTAGCCGGACCAATTTCAGGGCGTTTCGGCTCCTGCGACATTTCGGGTTTGACAGCCCTGCAAGGGTTTGTTTTCTCTCCGTTCCGGACCCTGCGGGAACTCGAATGCACGGACTTTTCAGGTGGAGTGGCAAATGGTGGCCCGGCATCATTCCTTTGGTCATGTTTTGGGCTATCGCGGCCTGGACGAGCACCGAACCGCTTGAAGCCGACCTGGTGCAGCGTTCGACCGCCGCACTCAAGGACACCATCCTCGACAAAAGGCAGAATCTCGGTCGCGGGCCGCGACGTGACGCTTGCGGCGGACGCTTTCTCGGAAGACGGCCGGCAGGGTGCGGTGGCGTCGGTGGAAACGGTGCCGGGTGTGCGGTTGGTTAACGATGAAACCCGGCTCGTTCCCGAAGCCAAGCCGTTTGTCTGGTCGGCCGAACGCGACGTCCTTCGGGTGACGCTGTCGGGCAGCTCGCCCCTGCCGGCGAGCAAGGGACGGTTGATGGAGGCGGCCCGCGCCAACCTCGGCGGCGTCGAAGTGGTCGACCGGATGAATCTGTCGCGCGGGGCGCCGCCGCGTTTCGACGATGCCGCGCTGTTGCTACTCGACCAGGTCGGCAAGCTGAAGGACGGCAAGATCACGCTGTCGGACACCAGGGTCAGCCTGTCCGGCATGGCGCGCGAACTCGGCGGCCGGGAAGCCATCGCCGCTGCGCTGAAAAATCTGCCCGAGGGCTTTTCGGTCGCGGCCAACGAGGTCAAGGCGCCGCCTTACATCTTCCAGGCCTACAAGGATCCGGTCGCGGTGACGCTGACGCTGACCGGCAACGCGCCCGACAGCAACACCCACGTCGCGCTGGTGGCGGCGGCCGGACGCAAGTTCTTCAAGGAAAAGGTCGTCGATAACCTCAAGGAGAGCATCGGCGCGCCCTCAGGCTTTGCCAACGCGGCGGTATCAGCGCTCGGCGCGCTGTCGCGGCTGTCGACCGGCACGCTGGTCGTGTCGGACCGCGAGGTCAAGCTGTCGGGCGATGCGCTCTATGAAGCCGCCGCCGTTCAGATCCGCGCCGGCCTCGGCAAGGACTTTCCGCAAGGCTGGCAGTTCAAGCCGGAAATCTCGGTCAGGCCGGCCGCGGCGCCGGTGGATGCAACCGTCTGCCAGCAACTATTCTCCGAGCTGCTTGGCAAGGCCCGGATCCGCTTCGAGCCCGGCAAGGCCGACATTGTCGCGGATTCTGCCGGCCTGCTCGACCGCCTGATCGAAACCGCGTTGCGCTGTCCGACCGCCAATATCGAGATATCAGGACATACCGATACCGATGGCGACGAGGCGGCCAACCAGGGGCTGTCCGAGAAGCGTGCCGAGGCGGTCGCCGACTATCTGGTCAAGGCGGGATTGCCGGCCAACCGGTTCAGCGCGGTCGGCTATGGTTCGACGCAGCCGATTGCGGGTAACGATAGCGACAAGGGCAAGGCGCAGAACCGCCGCATCGATTTCGTGGTGAAGTGAGCATGGCCTATCTGACCACATTCTACTGGGGTTGGCTGTTGGGATCGGTGCTGCTCGGCTTCGCCATGGGCTGGATATCCGTGGTTCAGCACGGCGATGGCGTCTCGCGGAAGCTGCGATGGGTGCTTTCGGCGTTGGTCGCGGCGCTGATTGCAGCCGCGCTCGCGCGCGTCGTGCCCGGCCGCTTCGGCTACTGGCTCGATCTCGGGCTGATCATGTTCGCGCTTTATCTCTGCGGCTGCACGGTCGGATCATGGTTGCGCGGCTGGGTGGTCTCGCGCAGTGCGCCATCGGCCTGACCGCAGCATGAGCCGGCCAGCTTCACCGCCATCACTGTCACGGGTTGTTGACCGGCCGCGGCTATGGTCGCAGATCGCCGTCGGGCGGCGGGATTGCTGCAAAACCGTACTTCTACCGCCGTCAACTGGCGCCTAATATGTTGAAGAAGCGTGTTTTATTGTCGTCAGACGAATTCCACTCCGGCTTAAAACGCGCTACCAGAGGGGCAAGGGAGCAGCGTAGCGCCGGCGGGGTTTGTGCCATTACTGTCGTCGCAGAAGCGCAATTCGAGGTCTAGATGCTGGAAGCAATACGCAGGGCGATCTCGTTTCTGCGCCAGAAGCAGGTCCTGCACAAGCTCGGGGTCTTGATCAGCATCACGGTCATCGCCGTTGCGTGCTACGTACTCTATCACATGCTCCGCGGCATCGACACCCATGAGGTGATCGACGCCATCAAGGGAACCGAGCCGCGCCAGATCGCGCTGGCCGCCCTGTTCGTCGCGGCGGGCTATTTCACGCTGACCTTCTATGACTGGTTCGCGGTCCGCGCGATCGGCCATGGCCACATTCCCTACCGCGTCAACGCGCTGGCTGCCTTTACCTCCTATTCGATCGGACACAACGTCGGCGCCAGCGTCTTCACCGGCGGCGCGGTGCGCTACCGGATCTATTCGGCCTGGGGGCTGAATGCGATCGATGTCGCCAAGATCTGTTTTCTCGCCGGGCTGACCTTCTGGCTCGGCAATGCCGCTGTGCTGGGGCTGGGCATCGCCTATCACCCGGAAGCCGCTGCTTCGATCGATCAACTCCCGGTCTGGCTCAACCGCGTCGCGGCGTTCGGCATCATCATTGCGCTGATCGGCTATGTGGCCTGGGTCTGGGTTCAGCCGCGCGGCGTCGGCCGCGGGCCGTGGACGGTCACGCTGCCGGGCGGGCCGCTGACGCTGCTGCAGATCGCCATCGGTATCGTCGATCTCGGCTTCTGCGCGCTGGCGATGTATGTGCTGGTGCCGGACGAGCCCAATCTGGGCTTTATCGTCGTAGCTGTCATCTTCGTCTCGGCTACGCTGCTAGGGTTCGCCAGCCATTCGCCGGGCGGGCTCGGCGTGTTCGATGCCGCCATGCTGGTCGGCCTTTGGCAGATGGACCGGGAGGAACTGCTCGCCGGCATGCTGCTGTTCCGCCTCCTCTACTATATTGGTCCTTTTGTCATATCTGTAATCTTGCTGACGCTTCGGGAGATTATCCTCGGCGCGCGATCGAAGCGCCTGCGCCAGTTGGCAGCCGGCGCCGAGCCGAGGCATGAGGCCGCCGTCTATGTGCGCGAGCGTGGAGACACGGGCGCCTGATGAAGCGGCGGGCGCTTCGCGAATAGAGGAAACAGCCTGCGCCATGGCAATCGACGATTCCAGCTCTTCCTCCTTCTTTGCACCGTGGCCGGACCGGTTGCGGCATTCGGCCATTATCCTGCTCGCCGCCGGCCTCGCGCTGTGCGCGCTCGTGCTGTTGGCCGATCTCTCGCTGGCGCGCGCTGTGGCCGTTTTCATCTGTATCGCCGCCGCAGCGCTGGTGCCGTGGCGGCTGCATCATGCGGCGGCCTCCCGTGACGACGTCCGCGCCGTCAGTCCGGTCGAGTCTGCAGCCGTCAGCGCCGTCGTTGCCGGCATGCCGGATCCGGCCGTGCTGCTCGATCGCGCCGGGCGCGTCCTCCATCTCAATGCGGCGGCTGCCCAACTCGCGCCCGCGCTGCGCAAGAACGAACTCGCGCAGTTCGCGCTGCGCTCGCCGGAGATCATCACCGCGTTGCGCGAGGCGATCGCAACCACCGAACCGCGTCGGACGACCTATCTCGACCAGGTGCCGGTCGACCGCTGGATGGAATTGATCATCACGCCGGTGCCGGTGCCGACGCTGTTCGGCGGCACCGAGAAATGCATGCTGATGACCTTCCACGACCAGACGCCGCTGCGGAGGGTCGAGGAAATGCGCGCCGATTTCGTCGCCAATGCCAGCCACGAACTGCGGACGCCGCTCGCGGCGTTGTCCGGCTTCATCGATACGCTGCAGGGGCCTGCCAAGGACGACACCAAGGCGCGCGAACGCTTCCTCGGCATCATGCATACGCAGGCGACGCGGATGGCGCGGCTGATCGACGATCTGCTGTCGCTGTCGCGGGTCGAATTGTCGGCCCATGTCCGGCCCGACGCTTGCGTCGATATCGTGCCGATCATTCGCCAGGTCGCCGACGGGCTGGAGCCGCTCGCCCGGGAACGCCAGGTCGAAATCGAGATCGACCTGCCGACCGCGCCGGTGACGATCGCGGGCGATCGCGAGGAACTGCTGCGGCTGTTCGAAAACCTGATCGAGAACGCGCTCAAATACGGCGCGTCCGGCGGGCGGGTGATCGTCTCCCTGACCCAGGCGACTTCGGGCGAGGGCGCGCCGGAAATCCGTATCATGGTCCGCGATTTCGGCCCCGGCATCGCGCCGGAACACCTGCCGCGGCTGACCGAACGCTTCTACCGGGTCGATGTCGGCGACAGCCGCGCGCAGGGCGGAACCGGGCTCGGTTTATCCTTGGTGAAACATATTCTTAACCGTCATCGCGGCCGGCTTTTGATCGAAAGCGTGCCCAAAAACGGCGCTGTCTTTACTGCCTGTTTTCCCCAGGCGAAGCCGCCCTCAGTGCACTAGGGGGCGTGCCTCGGTTTGAAATCTGCCCGGCGGACGGGCGGTCGTCCAACCAGACGGAGGACACGCGATGCAGCTTCAAGCAACTCTGACTTGCCCCGCCTGCGGACATCAGTCCACCGAGACCATGCCAACGAACGCCTGCCAGTTCTTCTACGACTGCAGCGGCTGCGGGAGAGGCTTAAGCCGCTTCCCGGCGATTGCTGCGTTTTCTGCTCATACGGCACGGTGCCATGCCCGCCGATCCAGCAGAAGGGCAAGCGCGCTTGCCGTAGCTGAGGCTGAACGTCGTCGCAGATCGGGCGGCTGAGTGCATCGTTAGCCAAGCGTGCCGCATCTTACCGCATTAACTGGAAACCTCTGTGCGCGCTCGCGCCAACGGGTGCCAAAGAAGCGCACGGACGATGAGCGGTATGCCGAATGCGAGAGGCATTGCCCAGTACATCAAATGTGGCAGTTCCTTCCAGAGCGGCAGTTGTTTTCCGTTATCGACGTAGAAAGCAACAAGCATCAGGGTATACGACAGACCCATCCCCGCGATGTGGAGCTTAACCCAGTCCCGCCACCGCCGTCTGAGCGCTACGCGCCCGCCCCACGCGGAGGCGAACGACATCGTTCCAAGAATGAACAAGTGATAGTTTTCGTCCCAGCGCATTAGCGACAGGAATGTCGCAGACGCGAACAGCGCGAGCAGGCACCAGAAATAGATCGTTCCTAACTTCGAATGACGGCCGCGACGCTTCTCGCTCAACATTGCGATCGCGCCAATACCAACACACGCAAGGCCAAGGGGGATATGCAATCCGAAAATGACTGTCAAAAAGAGAGGATCGGTCGAGGGAATTTCGATCCCCGCCACAACGGTCGTTGCCCCTTCCGTCATGGTGTTCGCTCCGTCATCGGAGACGGAATCGTCGCCGTATTTGCTGGCGCTGATGGGCAACTGACGACGAAAGCTGCCGCCCCGCACACGAGGGAAAGCCCGCAGCAGACCGTCAGTACCGTTGTGTAGCTTTCCGTCCAGTCGATGCTTGCAGCGAACGGAAGCGGTCCCAATGCTGCGCCCGCCACACCGAACACGAACGAAGCTCCCTGATTGCGCCGAGATGGTCGCGGCCAAAATACTGTGCATAGCCGGCGGCGTTGATCGCTTGCTGCGAGCCGTATGCGCCGCCCAGGCTCAACGCGTAGAGCCAGCTCACGGCAACACCACCGCCGAATGCCGGAAGGGCGGATGCGAGCGCAAGCATGCCCATCGCCAGTGGAACCAGACGTCGCGGTTCAAAGCGATCCACCAGGAACCCCGTGCCGAGGGTGGCGACAGCCTGAACGCCGCCAGCCAGCGCCAGCAGCGTCAGTGCATCGACGTACGCTACTCCGGCGGTCTGCATGATCGAGAAGTGATTGAGCAAGAGCGCCGTGCCGACGGCATTGGTCAGGAAGCCGGCGGCACACAGCAGCCAAAACACGCCCGTGCGAAGCGCCTGCTGCCGCGAAAATGACGGCTCCAGCTGCGGTTCTTCCGATGCCAGCGCGAGCCCGGCGTCCGGGCTGAGACCAAATTTCTCCGGACGATCCCGGAACAGCAGAGCGGCGACCGGCAGAATGGTGAGCGCGACAAATCCGGCAAGGGCTAGATAGGCGCCTCGCCAGCCGGACAGCGAAATGAGAAAGTCGATTGCTTGCGGAAAGATCATTGATCCGGCCGCGAGCCCGAGACTGGCGGCGGCTGCCGCGATCCCACGCCGTCGCACAAACCACAGATTGACGACTTGCTGGCTCACGAGACTGAGGCCGCCGATCGCGGCGCCACGCAGGAGCGCAAAACCGATCAGCAGCATGAGCGCGGATTGAACGCTCGCCATGAATGCACAGGCCAAAGCAAGTCCAGCGGCGATGATGGCGGCGGTCGGCCGTGGTCCACGCCGGTCGATCCAGCGGCCGATCGCCGGCGCCGGCAGAATTCCTGCGAGCGTGCCGGCCGCATAAGCGATCGCGGCCGTCGTGCGTGAGATGCCGAGTTCGGTGGTGATCGGCTCGAAGAAAACGGAGACGCCCGCCGTCTGGCCGGGCAGCGTCATGAAGGAGCCAAATGTGCCGGCCCCCAATATGACCCAACCATAGTGAACGGTCGGCAACTTCGAGCGGGCCGGCTGTGGTAGCTCAGCCTGCACGGGGCGCGGCCACTGCCGACAAACCGTCCTCAAACCCTTCGCAACAATGCTCCCGCAAGAACCCGATAATCGAGTCGATGCGATGGTACTGGGCGCGGCAAATCACCTCCCGCCCGATCTTTTCCTGCGCAACGAGGCCTGCGCTAACCAGGCCTCGCAGATGAAAGGCCAGGGTCGATGCCGCCAGGTCGAGACGGGTTTGGATTTCGCTGATGTTGAGCCCCGGCGGGCCGGCGCGAACGAGAAGCCGATAGATATCCAGGCGAGTCAGGTTGCCCAGTTCGGCGAGGCAGCGTGCGGCGAGCTCTCGGTCCATGGTGCTTCATACCGCAACAGCCTGGAACTTACAACCATAATACTAGTTTTGTGGTGATATGTGCTCTGTCCGTCCGCCGCGTGCTTTTATCGAAAGCGGTGTTAGGGAACCGCGGCCCCCTTTACTGCCTGTTTTTCCCAAGCCAGGGCCCGTAAGAGCAATAAGTCAAAGCGATTTCAATCGCTTGGTGATGTCATCCAACTGTCATCCAACCTTCGTAAAAGCTCTATCGACCGCACCTAAACGGGCGGACGTGAGCGCGATCGGGCGTAACAGACGCTTCGCTCACACAGATGGAGACGACCATGAATTTCATGAAAGCTATCGTCGCTGCAGGCCTCGTCGCCGCATCGACGTCGGCATTCGCTGCCGACATTACCGGCGCAGGCGCGACCTTTCCGTTCCCGCTCTATTCGAAGTGGGCTGACGCCTACAAGAAGGAGACCGGCAACGGCCTGAACTACCAGTCGATCGGCTCGGGCGCCGGCATCAAGCAGATCGTGGCCAAGACCGTGACCTTCGGCGCCAGCGACATGCCGCTCAAGCCGGAGCAGCTCGAGAAGGACGGCATGATTCAATGGCCGCAGGCGATGGGCGCGTTGGTGCCGGTCGTAAACCTCGAAGGCATCAAGCCGGGTGAGCTGGTGTTCTCCGGCGAGCTGCTCGGCGACATCTATCTCGGCAAGGTCAAGACCTGGAATGATCCGGCAATTGCCAAGCTTAATCCGAAGCTGAAGCTGCCCGCCGACGCCATCACTGTCGTGCGCCGTTCGGATGGTTCCGGCACCACGTTCCTCTGGACCGACTTCCTCTCGAAAACCAATGCCGAGTGGAAAACAAAGGCGGGCTCCGGTACTGCGGTCGAGTGGCCGACGGGCGTGGGCGCCAAAGGTAACGAAGGCGTCGCCGGCAATGTCGGCCAGACCAAGAATTCGATCGGTTATGTCGAATACGCCTATGCCAAGCAGAACAAGCTGACCTATGGCGCAATGATCAACAAGGCCGGCAAGACCGTACAGCCGACCCTCGGAGCCTTCCAGGCTGCGGCTGCCAATGCCGACTGGGCCGGCGCCAAGAACTACTACGTCATCCTGACCGACCAGCCCGGCGATGCCTCGTGGCCGATCACCGGCGCGACCTTCATCCTGATGCACAAGGCTGCGACCGACAAGGCAGCGTCCCAGGAAGCCATCAAGTTCTTCAAATGGGCGTTCGAGAAGGGCGACAAGATGGCCGAGGAGCTCGACTACATTCCGATGCCGGAACCGGTGGTCAAGCAGATCGAAAAGACCTGGACCTCCGAGATCAAGAGCTGATTGCGCCGGCGCTTCGCAACACGATCGCTCAACCCGGGATGCCCGGGTTGAGCACCTCTCGGAATAAGAGAGGCAAGAACAATGCACGAGCCGAAAAAGCCGTGCACCGAAGCCCAGGTCATTGGGCTATAAGTACAGGGGATTGGCGTGGCAGAAATGGCGGTTGAAAGCGACGTAATGGACGCTGCCGGACCTTACGATCGCGCAAAGGCTCTCAGCGCGTTCAAGTTCGGCGACGTCACCTTCTACTGGATTACGCGCGCCTGCGCGATCTCCGTTCTCCTCATCCTCGGCGGCATCATCATTTCGCTGATCATCGGCGCCTGGCCGGCGATCCGGGAATACGGCGCGGCCTTCCTGTGGACGCAGCGCTGGGCGCCGTCTGCCGATCCGCCGGTGCTGGGTGCGCTCGGCCCGGTCTACGGCACGCTGGTCACGTCCTTCATCGCGATGATGATCGCGATTCCCGTCGGCCTCGGCATCGCGGTGTTCCTGACCGAGATTTGCCCGCTCTGGCTGCGCCGCCCCATTGGGTTGGCCATCGAGCTGCTCGCCGGCATCCCCTCCATCATCTACGGCATGTGGGGCTTCTTCGTGCTGGGTCCGTTTCTGGCCGACTCGTTCCAGCCGTTCATGATCAGCGTGTTCGACGGCGTCCCCGTGCTGGGAACGATTTTCGCCGGTCCGCCCTCCTATCTCAGCCTGTTCAACGCCTCGCTGATTCTCGCGATCATGGTGCTGCCCTTCATCACCGCGATCTCGGTCGACGTCTTCAAGACGGTGCCGCCGGTGCTGAAGGAAGCCGCCTATGGCGTCGGCTGCACCACCTGGGAAGTCGTCCGCAACGTCGTCATCCCCTACACCCGCGTCGGCGTGATCGGCGGCATCATGCTGGCGCTCGGCCGGGCGCTCGGCGAGACCATGGCGGTGACCTTCATCATCGGCAATTCGTTCAAGATCCAGTCCTCGATCTTCGCGCCGGGCACCACGATCTCGGCGGCGATCGCTTCCGAATTCGCCGAGAGCGACGGGCTGCATCAATCCGGCCTGATCCTGCTTGGCCTCCTGCTGTTCATTTTGACCTTCTTCGTGCTGGCGGCCGCGCGGCTGATGCTGATGCGCCTGGAAAAGAAGGCGGGGAACTAGGATCATGAACCCGATTTACGTATCCCGCCGCCGCAACAACATCATCGTCAAGTTCCTGTGCATGGGAGCTGCGCTGTTCGGCGTGACCTGGCTCGCCTTGATCCTGTTCACGCTGTTCTTCAACGGTCTTTCCGGCATCAATTTCGCGGTCTTCAGTCAGGACACGCCGCCGCCGGGCTCGACCGATGGCGGCCTGCGCAACGCCATCATCGGCTCGATCATGATGACCGTGATCGGGGTCGGCATCGGCGCGCCGCTCGGCCTGTTCGCCGGAACGTACCTGGCCGAATACGGCAAGCACGACAAGCTCACCTCGGTGATCCGCTTCATCAACGACATCCTCTTGAGCGCGCCCTCGATCATCATCGGCCTGTTCATCTACGGCGCCGTCGTGGTGCCGATGGGCCGCTTCTCGGCGTTCGCCGGATGCCTGGCGCTGGCGGTGATCGTCATTCCCGTGGTGGTGCGCACCACCGAGGACATGCTGGGACTGGTCCCCAATCCGCTGCGCGAGGCGGCGTCCGCGCTCGGCATGCCGCGCTCGCTGGTCATCAAGCGCATTGCGTATCGCGCGGCCCGCGCCGGCCTGATTACCGGCGTGCTGCTCGCGACGGCGCGCGTCGCCGGCGAAACCGCGCCGCTGTTGTTCACTGTGCTCTCCAACCAGTTCTTCAGCCTCGATATCGCCAACACGATGGCCAACCTGCCGGTTACCATCAACAACTTCGTGCAAAGCCCCTACGCTTACTGGAAGCAGCTCGCCTGGAGCGGGGCGCTGCTGATCACACTCACCGTACTCGGCCTGAATATTGGCGCCCGCATCCTTGGCGCCGAGAGGACACCCAAATGACCGAACTCTCCGTATCCGTAAGTTCCGCGAACGGTCCCGTCCCCCAGGTGGCGTTGCCCGAGGCCGCGCCTAAGGTGACGGCGCGCGGCCTGAACTTTTACTATGGCGAAAACCATGCGCTGAAGAACATCAACCTGACGCTCGGCACCCACCGCGTCACCGCCTTCATCGGCCCATCCGGCTGCGGAAAATCCACGTTGCTGCGGATCTTCAACCGGATGTACGATCTCTATCCCGGCCAGAAGGCGACCGGCCAGTTGATGCTCGACCAGACCAACGTCCTCGATCCCAAGCTCGATCTTAATTTGCTGCGGGCCCGCGTCGGCATGGTGTTCCAGAAGCCGACACCGTTCCCGATGACGATCTACGAAAACATCGCCTTCGGCATCCGCCTCTATGAGAAAATTTCCAAGTCGGAGATGGACGGCCGGGTCGAGAAGGCGCTGCGCGGCGGCGCGCTGTGGAACGAGGTCAAGGACAAGCTGAACGCCTCCGGCCTGTCGCTGTCCGGCGGCCAGCAGCAGCGGCTCTGCATCGCGCGCACGGTCGCGGTGCGGCCCGAAGTGATCCTGTTCGACGAGCCGTGCTCGGCGCTGGATCCGATCTCGACCGCCAAAATCGAGGAACTGATCCAGGAACTGGCGGAGGATTACACCATCGCCATCGTCACCCATAACATGCAGCAGGCGGCGCGCGTCTCCGACAAGACCGCCTTCATGTATCTCGGCGAGCTGATCGAGTTCGATGACACCAACAAGATATTCACTTCGCCGAGCGATCGGCGTACCCAGGACTACATCACCGGCCGGTTCGGCTAGAGCAAGATCCGGAGGAGATATCACATGGCTTCTGAACACACCGCCAAGGCGTTCGACAGCGATCTTCAGGAATTGACCCGCCTGGTCGCCGAGATGGGCGGGCTCGCCGAACGCATGATCACCGAATCGGTCGACGCGCTGGTCCGCCGCGATGTCGCGCTCGGCACGCACGTCGTCGCGTCAGACGTTGAGATCGACCGGCTGCAGCATTTGATCGAGGAGCGCGCGGTGCTGACCATTGCGCGGCGCCAGCCGATGGCGGTCGATCTGCGCGAAATCGTCGGCTCCATGCGGGTGGCCACCGATCTGGAGCGGATCGGCGACCTCGCCAAGAACATGGGCAAGCGCGTCGCGGCGCTGGAGAACGATTTCCAGCCGCTGAAGCTGATGCGCGGCCTCGAACACATGACCGATCTGGTGCAGTCGCAGGTCAAGTCGGTGCTGGATGCCTATGCGGCGCACGATCTGCCGGCGGCGATGGCGGTCTGGAAGGGCGACGAGGAAGTCGACGCCATCTGCACCTCGCTGTTCCGCGAACTCCTGACCTATATGATGGAAGATCCGCGCAACATCTCGTTCTGCATCCACCTGATGTTCTGCGCCAAGAATATCGAGCGAATCGGCGACCACGCCACCAATATCGCCGAGACCGTGTTCTACATGATCGAGGGACAGCAGATGCTCGACAAGCGCCCGAAGGGCGACATGACGACGTTTGCCACGGCCCTACCCAATACTTGAGGAAAGAAAGATGAGCGCGCGCATTATGGTGGTCGAGGACGAGGAAGCGCTGACCACGCTGTTGCGCTACAACCTCGATGCCGAAGGTTATGATGTCGAAACCGTCGCCCGCGGCGACGACGCCGATACGCGGCTGAAGGAGCGCGTGCCCGATCTCGTCGTGCTCGACTGGATGCTGCCGGGGCTGTCGGGCATCGAACTCTGCCGCCGCCTGCGGGCGCGGCCGGAGACCAAGCAATTGCCGATCATCATGCTCACGGCACGCGGCGAGGAGAGCGAGCGGGTGCGCGGGCTTGCGACCGGCGCCGACGATTACATCGTCAAGCCGTTCTCGGTGCCGGAACTGCTGGCGCGGGTGAAGGGCCTGCTGCGGCGGGCGAGCCCCGAGCGGCTCGCCACCGTGCTGACCTATGGCGACATCGAACTCGATCGCGAGAAACGCCGCGTCGCGCGTTCGGGCCGCCAGATCGATCTCGGCCCGACCGAGTATCGCTTGCTGGAATTTTTCTGGAGCATCCCGGCCGCGTCTTCAGCCGCGAGCAATTGCTCGACAGCGTCTGGGGCCGCGACATCTATATCGACGAGCGCACCGTCGACGTCCATATCGGCCGCCTGCGCAAACTGCTCAACCCGGGCCGCGAGCAGGACCCGATCCGCACCGTGCGCGGCGCGGGGTATGCGCTGGATGATCGGTTTGCGAAGGTGGAGCCGTAAGGCTCCGCTATCGTCCCGGCCTTGAGCGGGAAGTGGCTCACCGTAGTCGACTGCGTGCGCGGGTCAGCCCCGCGTAAGAACAATGTCGAAATGCAGAACCCGGTGACTCGGCGGGTCTTCGAATGGAACAGGACTCGCAACCAACAAGTCCGGATGCAGCGCAGCGTTGAGCAGCCTATCGCAGGCATTGAGCGGCTCGCCGGGAAAATACATCTGGGTAATCAGTCGCTCGAACCGGCCGTGAACTTCGAAGTGAATATGAGGCGGACGCATCCAGTCCGGACCCGCGGGATAGGCCCCAGGCTTGACGGTTCTGATCCGATACGAGCCGTCGCTATCAGATCGAATGCCGACGCAGCCGACAAAGTGTGGGTCGAGCGGCGCGGGATTGGGGTCGTTGGCATGCCCGTAGCGGCCAAAGCTGTTGGCCTGCCAGATCGTGACGGGTACCCCGCGAACGGGTTCGCCGTCGAGATTGAGCACCCTCCCGGTGACCTCGATGACTTCTCCCTGCGCACATCCTTCGACACCCTTGACCGAGGTCAAGTCGACTTGCGGGACCGGCGTCTGCCCGGTCGGGAAGTAGGGACCGAGAATCTGGTCCGGTGTCCGGTGCAACCGCCGCGTGCCCGTTGAGTTGTCCATGGCCCGCCTCAATCCTCTGGCGTGAAGCCGGAGGCCTGGACAACTGGGCCCCAGCGGTCGAAATCGGATTTGATCAGTTGCGCAAATTCCTTCGGCGTTTGGCCGGCGGGATCTACCGAAAGCTTGGCCAAGGCCGTTTTGAAGGCGTCGGTGTTCATCGTCGCACGGATCGCTTCATTGAGGCGGTTCACCGTTCCGGCAGGCGTATTTGCCGGAACGAAGACGCCAAACCACTCGTTGGCTTCCAGCGCGGAGTATCCGGCCTCCCGAACGGTCGGCACATCGGGAAGCAGCGGGGATCGTCGCGATCCGGTTGTCGCCAGTGCGCGTATGGCGCCGGATTGCACGTGCGGCAGCGCGGTGCCGATTGGATAGATCGTAGCGGCGATTCGACCGCCGATCAGATCCTGAATGCCGCCTGGGCCGCCATAGGGCAGATGCACGAATTCGAAACTGCCCGCTTTGGCCAGGCTCACGCCGGTGAAGTGCAGCATCGACCCGGCCGCCGCCGTGCCGTAGGTGGCCTGCTTGGGATTGGCCGCGCACCATTTCACGAAATCGGCCAGCGTCCTGACGTCGGCAGGCACCATCGGACCTATGGTGATCAGAAATGGAAAGGAGCAGACTGTGGTGACGGGAGCGAAATCCTTGAACGCATCATAGCCCAGCGACTTGTAGACATGGGGAAATACGGCGACGCTGGAGGCGGGCGTCAGGATCATCGCCGTGCCATCGGCCGGGCTGCTTTTCAGCGCGCCGAGCGCCAGACGCCCGCCGGCGCCGGGACGATGGTCGACGATGAATGAAGGCGATTGATCCTTCATTCCCTCAACGAGCATCCTCGCAATCACGTCGATCGCGCCCCCCGCGCCGAACCCCACCAGCATCCGCGAAGCTGTCTGGGCGCTCGCCATGCGGATCGCGTCGGGGACAATGGCGGCGAGGCCACCGGCGCACGCCATCGATACCAATCTTCGCTTCGTGATCATGCAGATCGTCCCTCTCCAGCAAATTTGTGCAGTCGGTCATCGAGCCGCCGCTACTCTGGTCGGACGGGGCATTATCTGGTAGATCGAAAACTGCGGCATCCCTGTAACCGTGGGGTTAAGCCTCGAATGGACTGGTCGGATCGAATTGGTCGCCGCATTAAGTTGCGGGACCTTCATATTCTGATGGCAGTTGCCGATACCGGCAGCATGGCGAAGGCGGCCGCTAGGCTCAGAATTTCACATCCCGCCGTCTCCAAGGCGATATCCGAAATTGAAGGCACGCTCGGCGTGCGATTGTTCGATCGAGGCTCGCAGGGCGCCGAACTCACGGCCTATGGCGAGGTATTGCTTCGATGCGGCATCAATGTCTTCGACGAGATGCAGCAAGGCCTTCGCTCGCTCCAACATTTGTCCGATCCAAACTCGGGCGAGGTGAGGGTGGGATGCACCGACATCATTCTGCACAGCCTGGTGCCGGCTATCGTGCGGGAATTTTCCAAGGCACATCGCGGCGTTCAGCTTGATGTGAAACTCGCCAATCCGGGTGGACATCAAATCCAGGAACTGCGCGAGCGCAAAATTGATCTGCTGATTACGAGAGCCACGGGACAGCACGAGGACTTCCATTCCGAAGTCCTGTTCGATGAACCCTTTGTCTTCGTTGTGGGGGCGCAAAGTGAATTGGCGCGAAAGCGCCGAATTGATCTCACGGATATCATCAAGGGCAATTGGGTCTTGCCACCCTATGACAGCGCGCCGGGCGTGCTCGTCGGCGAGGTATTTCGAGCGAATGGCTTTTCGCCACCGAAGCCGGTGGTCAAAACGATAGCTATTCAGCTCACCGTGTCGCTTATTGCGAGCGGAGAATTTGTAGGAATTCTCCCCATGTCCGTCGCGGCATTAAGCGCGCATCAAGCCGCTTTGAGGGTTTTGCCGCTGAAATCCGCGGGCCCGCGGATTTCGGCCGAAATCGTATTTTTGAAGAATCGAACGCTCAGCCCGGCGGTCGTGTCGTTTATCGATTGCACGCGGGAAGTCACGAAATCGCTTGTCCGCGTGCGGCGTTGATTGTTGAAGCAGGCTCGCGCACCAGCCAAACCCGATCATGAACGTCTGTGGTTACGGTTCCGACTCTAGGCCGGGACGACAGTGACTACCGCGTCGGCTTCGGCTGCTGCCGCCGCCGGTCGGCGGCGGGCTGATAGGCGATGCGCGAGTGATGCGCGCAATAGGGCAGGCCCGCGAGCGCCTTGCCGCCGCAGAAGAAGAATTCCGGGCTTGAGGGATCGCCAACCGGCCAGTGACAGGTCGCCTCGTTCAATTCGAGCAGCGACAGCCGCTGGCTCATCGGCACCACATTGTCGAAGGCGATCGGATCGGGCTCCATCTCGACCTCGAAGGCGTGGGCCAGCGCGGTGTTGCCGCGCGAGACCGGCCGCGACACCCGCATCATCTGCTGGGCGGCCGGGCGTGCCTTGCGCTGCCGGGGGCGGCCGAGGAGGGGCTCTTGGCGCGGCCGGACAGGCCCAGCCGGTGCACTTTGCCGATCACGGCGTTTCGCGTCACATTTCCGAGTTCCGCCGCGATCTGGCTGGCCGATAATCCGGCTTCCCAGAGCTTCTTCAGCTGCTCGACGCGATCCTCGGACCAGGTCAATACCGTCATCGCATTCTTCCCTTCGCATCGCGCCGGCCGATCAGGGGCAGCGCTGGCGACGTCATTCGTCTCAAAAAATCCCTGCGGTCAGAATCCCTTAGCCCTCGCCGGGCGCGAAAACCGCGCCCGAACGTCTACGCTTGCACAAATGGACTCCAGGGATCAGAACTGCCGCACGAGATGTCGTACCCGACAGCCCAAACGCTACAATATGGCGTGACTCGGGCGCAAGAGTCCGGGCCCGCGCGTCCACATGTTCCGACATCTAGGCATTGCACTGCGTGTTTTCCACCACACCGCAATCTTACGGATTTCCTTATCTTGCAGTGCAGGGAAGGCGGCTTCGTGGTGTGTTGACAGCGCTCCCCGCCTACATAGAATGCCTCTCACGTGCCGCCCTTAAGAGGCGGCACGTTTCGTTTTCGCAAGACCGGCCGTTGCCGCGTTCGCGCCTATGCACGCGTGTGCTCCGCGGCAGGTCTTGAAAGCAGGTCTCAAACCTTCAGTGATTGCCATGACCAATAGCGCCACGTCGCATCTGCTCCCTGTCTTTGCCAGGGTCGATCTCGGCTTCGAGCGCGGCGAGGGCTGTTGGCTGACCGCCACCAATGGCGAGCGCTATCTCGACTTCACCTCCGGCGTCGCGGTGAATGCGCTGGGTCACTGCCATCCGCATCTGGTTGCGGCGCTGCAGGAGCAGGCGACGAAACTCTGGCACATGTCGAACCTGTTCAAGAGCCCGGATGGCGAGAAGCTTGCCGCGCGGCTGTGCGAGCAGAGCTTTGCCGACCTGGTGTTCTTCTGCAATTCCGGCGCCGAGGCGATGGAAGGCGTGATCAAGGTCGTGCGCCGCTATCAATTCTCCAAGGGGCATCCCGAACGCTATCGGCTCGTCACCTTCGAGGGCGCCTTCCACGGCCGCACCCTGGGCACGCTCGCCGCGACCGGCTCCGCCAAATATCTCGAAGGTTTTGGGCCGCCGATGGACGGCTTCGACCAGGTGCCGCACGGCGATCTCGAGGCGGTGAAGAAGGCGATCGGCCCGCACACCGCGGGCATCCTGATCGAGCCGGTGCAGGGCGAGGGCGGCGTGCGCTCCGCGCCGCAGGCCTTCTTCAAGGCGCTGCGCCAGCTCTGCGAGGAGCACGGCCTGCTGCTGGCGTTCGACGAGGTGCAGACCGGCATGGGCCGCACCGGCGATCTGTTCGCCTACAAGCGCGTCGGCGTGACGCCGGATGTGATGTCGCTGGCCAAGGCACTCGGCGGCGGTTTTCCGATCGGCGCGGTGCTGGCCACCGCCGAAGCTGCAAGCGGCATGACGCCGGGCTCGCATGGCTCGACCTTCGGCGGCAATCCGCTGGCGATCGCTTCCGCCAATGCCGTGCTCGACGTGATGCTGAAGCCCGGCTTCTTCGACCATGTGCAGAAGATGTCGCTGCTCCTGAAACAGAAGCTGGCCTCCGTGGTCGATCGCTATCCCGCCGTGCTATCGGAAGTGCGCGGCGAGGGGCTGCTGGTCGGCGTCAAGGCCGTGGTGCCCTCGGGCGATCTCGTCAACGCGCTGCGCGACGAGAATTGCTCACCGTCGGCGCCGGCGACAATGTGGTGCGGTTCCTGGCGCCGTTGATCGTGACCGAGGCCGAGATCGACTTATCCGTTCAGATGCTCGAGCGCGCCTGCGTTGCGCTGTCGGGCGCGCCGTTGAAGAAGGCGGCGGGATGATGAGCAAGTCCGTCCGTCACTTCCTCGACATCAACGAACTGCCGCCGAAGGAGTTGCGCAACATGCTGGCGCTCAGCGCCGACATGAAGGCGAAGCTCAAGGCACATGAAAAGGGCAAGAAACCGCTCGAAGGCAAGACGCTGGCGATGATCTTCGAACGTCCCTCGACCCGCACGCGCGTGTCGTTCGATGTCGGCATGCGCCAGCTCGGCGGCGAGTCCATCATGCTGACGGGTGCGGAGATGCAGCTCGGCCGCGGCGAGACCATCGCCGATACCGCGCGTGTGCTGTCGCGCTATGTCGATGCGATCATGATCCGCATCCTCAACCATGACGCGCTGCTGGAATTGGCTGCGCACGCCACCGTGCCCGTCATCAACGGGCTGACGCGGCGCTCGCATCCCTGCCAGGTGATGGCCGACCTGATGACCTTCGAGGAGCATCGCGGGCCGATCGAGGGCCGCACCGTGGCCTGGACCGGCGACGACAACAACGTGCTGGCGTCGTGGGCGCATGCGGCGGAACGTTTCAAGTTCCAGCTCAATGTCGCGACCCCGCCGCAGCTCGCGCCGAACAAGGCGATGAAGGACTGGATCAAGGCAACGCAAGCCCCGATCGTGCTCGGCAACGATCCCGAAGCCGCGGTCCGCGGCGCCGACTGCGTCGTCACGGATACGTGGGTGTCGATGGGCGACAAGGACGGCGAACATCGCCACAACGTGCTCAAGCCCTATCAGGTCAATGAGAAACTGATGTCGCTCGCCAAGAGTGACGCGATCTTCATGCACTGCCTGCCCGCGCATCGCGGCGAGGAGGTTACCGACGAGGTGATCGACGGTCCGCAATCGGTCGTGTTCGACGAGGCCGAAAACCGCCTGCACGCGCAAAAGGGCATTCTGGCCTGGTGTTTTAACGAAGTGGTGTAGGTCTCCGTCGTCCCTGCGAAAGCAGGGACCCATACGCTGCGGCCCCAATAATTGAAGGCAGTGGTTGACGCCTTGCCTTGCTCACAACGTCCTGTGGCTATGGGTCCCTGCGCCAAGTGCGCAATTGCGCACAAGGCAGGGACGACTCGCGGAGATAGTTTCGCCGCTCTTCAACCCCTTTCGTTCTGCATGTTCCGACCCCAGATAAGGCGCCATGGATTCACAATCAGACATCAAAATCACGACCGAGGCGCCCGTTCGCGCGCCGTCGTCCGTTCCCGTCGATGACGCGGTGCTGCCGTTCGAGGTCGCAGAACTCGATCTGCGCGGACGGCTGACCCGGCTCGGCCCCGCGCTCGACGACATCCTGACCAAGCATGATTACCCCACCCCGGTCGGCAAGCTGCTCGGCGAAGCGATCGTGCTGGCGACGCTGCTCGGCTCGGCGCTGAAATTCGACGGCCGCTTCATCCTGCAGACCCAGACCGACGGTCCGGTGTCGTTCCTGATCGTGGATTTTCAGTCGCCGGACCGCTTGCGCGCCTATGCGCGCTACGACGCGAAGCGGCTGAAGGACGGCCAGGATTCAGGCGCTCTGCTCGGCAAGGGTCATCTCGCCATGACCATCGATCAGGGGCAGGACATGAGCCGCTACCAGGGGCTGGTGGCGCTCGACGGCGGCAGCCTCGAAGACGCCGCGCATGAATATTTCCTGCGCTCCGAACAGATCCCGACCCGCGTGCGGCTCGCGGTCGGCGAGGAATGGCGCGGCGGCGACGGCGGGAAACATCGCTGGCGCGCCGGCGGCATGCTGCTGCAGTTCCTGCCGAAGGCGCCGGAGCGGGCGCGGCAGGCCGACCTCCATCCCGGCGATGCGCCTGATGGCGCGGTGACGCATTCCGTTGCTGAAGATGATGCCTGGGTCGAGGGCCAGTCGCTGATCGGCACCGTCGAGGATGTCGAGCTGATCGATCCCGATCTGTCGGGCGAGCGCCTGCTGTACCGGCTGTTTCACGAGCGCGGCGTGCGCGTGTTCACGCCGCTGCCCCTGCGCGCGCAATGCTCGTGCTCGCGCGAAGCGGTCTCCGCGATGCTGAAGAGCTTCGCGCCGAAAGACCGCGCCGAGATGGTGAAAGACGACAAGGTGGTGGTGACCTGCGAGTTCTGCTCCTCGGTCTACCAGTTTACGCCGCATGAAGCCGGCGTGGAGTAGCGAGCGCGATCAATCCAGCCTAAGAAACTCCGGCGGCAAGGGCAGGCGTACGAGGCCGCCCAGGTCCAGCGCCTCGCCGCTTTCCGTGATATCCGAGAACAGCACCTCGACATAGGGATGCTGGCGATTGAGTGCGGCGCCGCGCTGGTATTTCGCGTTCACGATCCGCCCGATCGCCGCGAGGTTGCGCTTGCCAAGCGCATTGTATTGATCGCGGAACAGACTCCGTCGTGCTCCCCGGTGTTCGATGGATTCGACCCAGACGTCCATCACCTTGCGGCCGATGAACGCTTCGACCCGCTCAGTTCCGTCCCGCGCGAGAAGCCGCAGCCCGTCCATGTTGTGCGGGCCGTCATCGATGCCGAATTTTGTCAGTGACATGTTTTTACGTGACATGAGGAATCCTCCTGTTGCCGAGGTTGGTTCACCTCGGCTCCGGCAGTGCCCGAATACGGATTTATGCCGACGCCGAAGTCAGAGAAGCCATCGGCACGTCGAATGTGTAGACAAAGCCGGTCGGCTCATAGGTTAGCCGCACATCGCCCCGGAGTTGCCTGCCGAGCGTCTCGATCAGCCGCGTGCCGAAGCTGCGCTGTTTGGGCGGGCGGACTGCCGCACCGTTCGTCTCGGTCCATGTGAAATGCAGGCGCTGCGCCTGTTGATCCAGTGTCCATTTGATGTCGACCCGCCCTTGCGGGACCGACAGGGCGCCAAACTTCGTGGTGTTGGTGCAGAGTTCGTTGAGCGTCATCGCGATGGCGATGACGGCGCCAGATGTCATCCGGATATCGGGTCCTGAAATCGAGAATTTCGGCTCGTCGGGATTATCGAAGGCTTCGGTAGCGCTGCGGACGATCGTGCCAAGGTTCGCGCTGCTCCATCTTGCCTGCAAAGGAGGTCGTGCGCGCGTCCGAGCGCGAGCAGCCGGCCCTCGATCGCTTGCTGCGCGTGCTCGGCGCCTGGCAGGCCGCGCAGGCTCTGCGAGACGATGGCGCCGACGGTCGCGAGCGTATTCTTGATACGGTGGTGAAGTTCCTCGAGGATCAGCTTCTGCAGCTTGTCAGACGCCTCGCGCTCCCTGGCGTCGATGCCGGCCGTGGCAAGCAAACTCAAGGCATCAATCTCGGCCTGCGCGAGCAGAAGCCGCAGGCTGACATTTTCTGCCGCCAGATCGTCCTGGTAGGGTGTTGCGCTGCTTGCGGGACGCGGGTCCGTACGGAGATCGGCTTCAGACATTACTGATTGTATCATCATAGGCTGGGTACCGCACTGATCTTCGGGAGCTGGGTTTTTGCCGTAATCACGCGCTTTGGGCCGTATTCGGCGTGAAAGGCGCTGGCGTCTCAGGCGTAGCCGATCATGTCGCGCATTTCGGCTATCACTTCTGCGGCATTGAGCGGCTTGCCGAGAAACCTGCTGCGGGGAGGAAGATCGAGGTGCGGCAGGTCCAATTGCCCCGATACCACGATGATCCTGATGGTCGGCCAACGCTCATGCACGGCATGCGCAAGTCCGACGCCGTCCATTTGGCCAGGCATCTGGATGTCGGTGCACATCAGCGCGACGTCGGATCGGGATTCCAGGATGGCGACGGCTTCGGCGGCATCCAGCGCCTCGAGTGGCGTGTATCCTGCGTCTTGCACCATGTCGACCGCGCGCATGCGGAGCACCATCTCGTCCTCGACAATGAGAACGACGGCGGGAATGCATGGATGATCAAGCAGCATCATAACGGCGCTCGCGGGGAACGGCGGTCGACTTGGATAGGTGTCCATCTGCGACAAGTATCTCGCGGCCCATATGATCCCCGCTGGCTCAACGATGACGCAATAAAGTCACCGCCGGCAGAATAAGCTCGCAGCAAGCGGAATACGCCCACCAGATGCGAGCGGTAGCTTGCTCGCCTGGTGAGTTTCACGGCAAGGCTGCCGTCATACGGCCGGCGCGCCGCGCTTGCCGCAGAGCAGCTCGTGAAGTGCGGCGGCATTTCGCAGGACGATTGCTTTGTGAGTAGCCTCGGTGCGCTCATCCCCCGGCGGCATTTCGCGAGCCTCACCCAGGGCGATTACCGCCCTGGCCTCCAGCTCGTGCGCCAGTGACGATTGGGATTGTTCGATCGGAGATAGTCCGTCCTGCGGTGAAGCCGCGCTACGATCGATCACCATTGAATAACCATCGCAGCGGCAACCAGCAGCACAAGAAAGATCGGCATCAATACCGGAGGTACCAGCCAGTCACGAAGATTGAATGCGGGGAATTTTGGCATGTGACCGCCCTTTTGGTTAAGGCGGGAGCGCAACGCTCTCAGTCACCGATAACAGCCCGGGGCGTGCGGTGATGTCTTGGATATAGCGACTATCTGCCGAATAGCGAGGAGAATCGCAATTTGCTTTCTGAGGGCGCCTGGCAGGCTTGTAATGCGGCATTGAGTAGCCATCTGAATTCCAGCGCCATCGTATTGCTTCGGCATCGCCCTTACGGCAGCGCTAAGCTTAGCCAGGCCAGATATTGTCAGCGACATTGACCAACCGCACATCGAAGCGATTGTGCGCGTCTCGAGGCCATTGAACCAAGCCTCGACACGGGTCGTGCGAAAGCCGTTGAGACGCATGGTTCGTCGGCAGATAATCCGATCGGTGGCAATGCATGATCGAGTTTCCAAATCATAGCCGCTCATATGATCAAACCCGGAGAGCCGTGCGGTTCTGGGGGTACGACAGCGCACTGGAAGCGTCTTTCTTCATAGACGAGGGCGCATTGAGGCGAATTCAGCCAGATGCCCGCCTCGACGAGATCCGGTTTCCTGAACGCGTTCGATTGCAACCGTGATGTGATATGCGCGGCGGCGGCGAAGGTTTACGTCCGTGGAAGCCGGGGATCTTACGATCTGGTCGCCGCAAATTTTTGAAACGAACACTTTTGATGTGATCAGCCGAGGCGACGTGGCAGGCCGGGCGCAGGTGCTCGTTCGTCGCGAACGGAAGCTGCAGGCGATCAGCCGCATGTCGGAGTGGCGGCTCGATGCCGGCTGACCATCCGCTCCGAGCGATCTGAGCTTGCATCCGAAAAAGCCGCGGATTTCTCCGCGGCTTTGCTCGTATTCAGACTGTTGTCGGCTTTCTCAGTAGCGATCGGTGCCGATTCCGACGCTGACGCCGGGGGCGCGGATGCCGATGCCGCCACGTTCCTCATAGCCGCGGCGCTCGATGTAACGCTCGCGACGGGGAGCATATCCGTATGAATCGCTGTGTTCACGAATAATGACGCGGCGTTCACCACGTTGGCGCCAGCACTGGCCTGCCTCATTGCAAACCATGCGGACGTTTTGAATGTCGCTCTCCGGTGCGACTGATACATTCGGGGAAAGCGGTGCGGCGGAAGCGGCCGTCACGAGAAGGGCAGTTGCGCCGGCTGCCAGATAGATCGCGAGATTTTTCATAATGTCTCTTTCCAAAAGTCATTGTGTCAGGAGACCAATAGGCTCGCCGGGCAATGGTTCCTGCAGCCGGCCGTTAATTGTCACTAATCGCTCGTGATGAGGTCTCGCCGATGCTGAAAAGCCTTGCGTCGAAGGATCGTGTTGAAATGGTCGAGGACGACAAGGTGGTGGTGACCTGCGAGTTCTGCTCCTCGGTCTACCAGTTCACGCCGCATTTCGCGGCCATTTCACTTGTCGGGCAAATCACCTGAATCCTGTCTAGTCCCTCTTGCAAAAACATTCCGCTTAACATGCAGGCCAAATGACCCGCATAACTCCGCTTGTCTCACGGCAGATGAGGGGCGCTCGCGATCGTCACGAACGCGCGGTGAGATGCGATGGACGCTAAGGGCGCGATAGACGTACGCGCCGGAAGCGTACGGTGAAGTCGTGTGGTTCGGGCGCCGCGGTGCTGGCGCTAAGTCCTTAAGAAGCGAAGCTTCTGGGGGCGACGGAGGCAAGAAAGCTGTTCTCCGGGAAGAGCACGAAGTAAGCCGTAAAGCCATTGCGCAGGAAGGCCGGAATGCTCCCGCTGCCCTGTATGCTCGTGTGCACTTTTGTTTGCGCATCGCACGCGAGACCGCGGGTGCAGCAAGCACCCGGTCTTCCCTGCGCCCTCTGATCTTTAGGGGCAAGACTAGATGCAAGCCTCGGGCGAAACATGCCGCGAGAATGCGAAACTATATCCGCCGTCATTGCGAGCGCAGCGAAGCAATCCATCTATCCGCGCATTGAGGCATGGATTGCTTCGCTTCGCTCGCAATGACGTGGATGGGCCGCGGCGTACTCAATGTTCGCCTTCGCTCGCAATGACGAGGAGGGCGCGATGCCCCTAGTTCAACACCCGCCTGTTATCCGGGCTATCCAGCGAGAACGTCGGCACGTCGATCTCGAACCGCTCGCCGCTTTCGCTGACCATCTGGTAGCGCCCGGTCATGAAGCCCGACGCGGTCGGCAGCGGCACGCCGGAGGTGTATTCGAAGCGCTCGCCCGGTGCGAGCACGGGCTGTTCGCCGACCACGCCTTCGCCGCGGACTTCCTGCTTGCGGCCGGTGGCGTCGGTAATGGTCCAGTGCCGGGTGCGGAGCTGCACGGTCTCTGCGCCGGTATTGGTGATGACGATGGTGTAGGACCAGAAATACTGGCCGCGATCGACCGACGAGCGCTCGGGGAGGAAGTTCGGTTCGACGGTGACTTCGATCTGGCGGGTGACGGCGCGGTACATGCGGGCGAGTTTCCGGAAATCCTGTGCCGTATCATAGCCAAGAATGCCGGGGGAACAATCTCCGGTCCGTCGGGTTTGCCGGTTGTTTGATCGCGGTTTCAACATAGTTCCATTCTAGAGCGCACCCCGCGCGCCGTCCGGTCCCGTATCTGTTTGCGTATCTTGTGCGCAGGTTGCGGGCCGATATTATCTTTCCCGGACCGCGCACGCGTAAGAGCTCAACTAACGGTGCCAGATGTCGTCCATTGCCGATCCAGTTGCCGGAACGCCTCGCAGCGATGCCAAGGCGGTGTCTGCCGCGCCGGCGATCACGCTGCCGGTGGCTGGCGAGCGCGAATTGCGGCTCGATCTGTTTCGCGGGATGGCGCTATGGCTGATCTTCATCGACCATCTGCCGACCAACATCCTGACCTGGTTCACGATCCGAAATTACGGATTCTCCGACGCCACCGAGATCTTCATCTTTATCTCCGGATACACCGCCGCCTTCGTCTACGGCCGCGCGATGCTGGAGGCCGGTTTCGTCGTGGCCACCGCGCGGATCATGCGCCGGGTCTGGCAGATCTACGTCGCGCATGTGTTCCTGTTCACGATCTTCCTTGCGGAAATATCCTACGTCGCCACCCGTTTCGAGAATCCGCTCTACAGCGAAGAAATGGGCATCATGGATTTTCTCAAGCAGCCCGACGTCACCATCGTCCAGGCGCTGCTCCTGAGATTCCGGCCCGTCAACATGGACGTGCTGCCGCTCTACATCGTGCTGATGCTGTTTCTGCCTGTTATCCTGTGGCTGATGAAGTGGCGGGCCGACATCGCGCTGGGGCTGTCGGTGCTGCTGTACGCGCTGACCTGGCACTTTGACTGGTATCTGACGGCCTATCCGAGCGGCTTCTGGATCTTCAACCCGTTCTGCTGGCAGTTGCTGTTCGTGTTCGGTGCCTGGTGTGCGCTGGGCGGGGCGGCACGCATGTCGCGCATCCTGTCCTCGCCGGTGACGATGTGGATTTGCGTTGCCTATCTCGCGGCCGCGTTCTTCGTCACGCTCACCTGGCACATTCCGCAGCTCAGCTTCCTGATGCCGAAGCAACTCGAACTGTGGATGTATCCGATCACCAAGACGGATCTGGACGTGCTGCGCTTTGCCCATTTCCTGGCGCTGGCGGCGCTCACCGTGCGCTTCCTGCGTAAGGATTGGTCAGGGCTCAAATCGCCCTGGCTGCGACCATTGATCCTGTGCGGCCAGCATTCGCTTGAGATATTCTGTCTCGGCGTCTTCCTGGCCTTTGCCGGGCACTTCGTGCTGGCTGAAGTTTCCGGGGTGCGCTCACGCACGCCTTGGTCAGCCTTGCCGGAATCCTCATCATGTGGGGCGTGGCGTGGGTGATTTCGTGGTACAAGCATTCGGCCGACAAAGGAGCGTCGAAAACGAAGATCGCTGGTGGCAACGCCGACATGGCGGGAGGAGGCGCATGAGGCCCGGCTCTGGAGCTGTGCTGGTCCTGACCCTGTTTGCCGGCCTTGCAGCCGGTGGTTTTGCTCGCGCCCAGGATGCCGCCCCTCAGGCCTGCCAGGTCCCGGGCTATCTCCTCTCCACCGAGAGCACGCTTCCGAAGGTGGCCGAGGCCGTCAAGAATGCCCGGCCGCTGACCGTCCTGGTGGTGGGGAGCCGCTCCTCGACCATCCTCTCCTCCGAGATCCAGCGCCTATCCCGCCAAGCTGCAGGCGGCCCTGAAGGAGAAGTTGCCCTCGATCCCGGTCAACCTCACCGTAGAACTACAGACCGGGAAGACGGCCGAGGAGGTGGACGCCAACCTCGTTAAGCTGGTGGAAGCAAAACGGCCTACTTTGGTCATCTGGCAGACGGGGACCGTCGATGCTATGCGGTCCGTCGATCCCGACGATTTTCGCGGTGCGGTCGACGAGGGGCTTGTCGCGCTGCAAAATGCAGGAGCCGATGTGGTTCTGGTCAATCTGCAATACAGCCCGCGCACGGAAACGATGATTTCTGCGCCGCCCTACCTGGATAATATGCGCGTGGTGGCGCAGCAGCACAACGTTCCGCTGTTCGACCGGTTTGCCATCATGCGTCACTGGAACGACGCCGGAGATTTTGACCTGTTCAGTACTTTTCACGGCACCGACATGGCCAAGCGGGTTCATGGCTGCCTCGGCCGCGCGCTGTCGAAATTTGTGCTCGATGCGGCCCGCCTGGATCAGGCGCAGCAGAATTAGGGACCGGCGTTAATGAGTTTTCACTGCCCTTTTCGTTTGTCGATATGGCTGACTGTCTCCGCCGCGGGACTGGCGCTGTTGATGCCTGCCTCGGTGCAGCCGCTGCACGCCCAGACGGCCCCGCAACAGACCGGCCAGCGGGCGGCGCTGTCCGATAACGCCAAATCTGAAAACACGGCTGAAAACAAGCCCTCGGCTGAAAGCGTCCCGCAGGCCACGCCGATGGCTGCTACCAATCCGGCCGCGCAGAAGGGCGTCACGGGCAAGGCGATCGACAAGGTGAAGGAGGTCGCGAAGTCAGCCGGCGACATCTTCAGCCGTGTGCCGTGCTTGCCGCCAAAGGGTGCTTCCAAATCGATGGGGTCGCTGCCGCGCGTTGCGAACAAGCTCGTCGCGGGCCAGCCCGTTGTGATCGTCGCGTTCGGATCGTCTTCGACCGCCGGCTTCGGCGCGACCTCGCCGGAGTTCAACTATCCCAACCGGCTCGCCGCGCAATTGCGCCGGCAATATCCGACGGCCGACATCTCTGTCGTCAATGCCGGCAAGGGCGGCGAGGACGCGCCGGAAATGATGAAGCGGCTGCAGACCTCCGTTATCGACATGCGGCCGGACCTGGTGATCTGGCAGGTCGGCACCAACGCCGTGCTGCGCAACCTCGATCCGGGTGAGACGGCAAAACTCGTCGAGGAAGGCATCACGCGCATTCAGGCCGTCGGCGCCGACATCGTGCTGATCGATCCGCAATATTCGCCGCGGGTCAACGAGCACGCCGAAAGCGCCGGCAAGATGATGAAGCTGCTGAACAAGACCGCCGAGCTTCGCAAGGTCGGCATCTTCCCGCGCTTCGCGGTGATGAAGGACTGGCACGAAAAGCAGGCGATCCCGATCGAGAATTTCGTGATCGCCGACGGCCTGCACATGAGCGACTGGGGCTACGCCTGCTTCGCACAACTGCTCGGCGACGACATCATCAAGTCGGTCGGCCAGATCAAGCTCGGCGTCAGCGTGCCGTCGGACGTGCGGGCGTACCGGCCGATGTGATTGCTACCCTCCCTGGAGGGGGAGGGTCGGCTCGCATTGAGCGAAGCGAAATGTGAGACGGGGTGGGTGATCTCTCAACTCGGGCACTGTTCGCGAGGAGAGACCTTCACCCCACCCCGCCGCTCCTTTCAGTCGCGTCGACCCTCCTCCAGGGAGGGTAAGCGCCCGTTACGCCTTCTCCAGCGCCGCCTCAAAGTCCTCGATCAGATCATCGGCATGCTCGAGCCCGGCCGAAAAGCGAATGAAACCTTCGCTGATGCCGAGTTCGGCGCGCGCCTCCGGCGTCAGGCGTTGATGCGTCGTGGTGGCGGGATGGGTGACCAGGCTCTTGGCGTCGCCGAGATTGTTGGAGATGCGCGAGATCTGCAGCGCGTTGAGGCAGCGGAAGGCTCCCGCCTTGCCGCCCTTCACTTCGAATCCGATCAGGGTCGAGCCGGCGCGCATCTGCTTCTTCACCAGCGCGGCCTGCGGATGATCCGATCGCCCGGGATAGATCAGCCGCGAGATCTTCGGATGCTTGGCGAGCGCGTCCGCTACCTTGGCCGCCGTCTCGGTCTGCGCGCGCACGCGCACCGCCAGCGTCTCAAGCCCCTTCAGCAGCACCCAGGCATTGAACGGCGACATCGACGGGCCGGTCTGGCGCATGAAATTATGGATGTGCTCGGCGATGAAGGCTTCCGAGGACAGGATGATGCCGCCAAGGCAGCGGCCCTGGCCGTCGATATGCTTGGTGGCCGAATAGATCACGACGTCGGCACCGAGCGACAGCGGGCTCTGCCAGATCGGGGTGGCGAACACATTGTCCACGATCAGCCGCGCGCCGCCCTTGTGCGCGATCTCGGCAATCGCCTGAATGTCCAAAACGTCGAGCGTCGGATTGGTCGGGCTCTCCAGGAAGCACGTCTTGGTGTTCGGCTGCATCGCCTTCCTCCACTGGTCGAGGTCGAGGCCGTCGACGAGGGTGGACTGGATGCCGTAGCGCGGCAGCAAATCTTCCACCACATAGCGGCAGGAGCCGAACATCGCCTTCGCCGCCACCACGTGGTCGCCGGCCTTCAGCGGCGCGAGGATCGCGGTCGTCACCGCCGCCATGCCGGTCGCGGTCGCGCGCGCGGCTTCCGCGCCTTCGAGCTCGATCATGCGCCGCTCGAACATCGAGATGTTGGGATTGGAAAAGCGCGAATAGAGAAAGCCGGGGTCTTCGCCCTTGAACCGCGCCTCGCATTGCTCGGCGCTGTCGTAGATGAACCCTTGCGTCAGGAACAGCGCTTCCGAGGTCTCGCCGAATTGCGAGCGCAGGGCGCCGGAATGCACCAGTCTGGTTTCGGGACGATAGCGGGTGGTAGCCTTAGTCTCAGACATGTGACCTCCGTCGTGACCACCCCAAGAAATGGTCACAAAAAAACCGGCCTGGAAAAATTTCCACTGGCCGGGATCACACGTGTCCCCGGCCTGTTTAGCGACTTATTTAACGTGGCTGCAAGCCGGCCGGCTCAAATCACCACGGGATAAGTCATGCTGATATTCGCTTGCGCCCTTTCAGTCAAGCCGGCCTTCGGATAATCCGTGAAAGCCTATATCTATGAGGTCTGGATGACATTTGGGCATCCGAAAGGGCCGCCTCAGAGGACCGCGCCGTGCCGTTCACGCTTCCGCCCGACGCCAACGGAATTCTGCCCGATCGCATGATCGCGGCGATGGCGGATGCGGGCCTGATCCTGCCGGAGTATCCCTTTGTCGAAAGCCAGATCCAGCCGGCGAGCCTCGACCTGCGGCTCGGCGACATCGCCTACCGGGTGCGCGCGAGCTTTCTGCCCGGCCCCGGCGCGACCGTCGCCGAGCGCATCGACGAGTTGAAGCTGCACGAGATCGACCTTTCGGATGGCGCGGTGCTGGAGACCAACTGCGTCTACATCGTGCCGCTGCTGGAAAGCCTCGCGCTCCCGCCGTCGATCGTGGCGGCCGCCAATCCGAAGAGCTCCACCGGGCGGCTCGACGTCTTCACCCGCGTGATCGCCGACGGCACCCGCCGCTTCGATATGATCGGCGCCGGTTATCACGGCCCGCTCTATGCCGAGATCAGCCCGAAGACGTTTCCGGTGTTGTTGCGCGAGGGCTCGCGGCTCTCTCAGGTGCGCTTCCGCGCCGGTGACGCCATCCTCAACGCCGACGAACTCGACGCGCTGCATGGCGCCGAGCGGCTGGTCGATATCGACGATGCTGATTTGGCCAATGGCGTCGCGCTGTCCGTCGATCTCTCCGGCGAGAATACTTCAGGCTTCGTCGGCTACCGCGCCAAGCGCCACACCGGCGTGGTCGATATAGATCGACGCGGCGGCTATGCGGTCGACGAGTTCTGGGAGCCGATCCCGGCACGTCCCGACGGCAGCCTGATCCTTGATCCCGGCGAGTTCTATATCCTGGCCTCCAAGGAAGCCGTGCAGATCCCGCCGGATTACGCCGCGGAGATGGTGCCATTCGATCCGCTGGTCGGCGAATTCCGCGTGCACTACGCGGGATTCTTCGATCCCGGCTTCGGCTATGCCGGCGCCGGCGGACAGGGCTCGCGCGCCGTGCTCGAAGTGCGCTCGCGCGAGGTGCCGTTCATCCTTGAGCATGGCCAGATCGTCGGCCGCCTGGTCTACGAAAAGATGCTGTCACGGCCCGACGCCATGTACGGCCAGCGCATCGGCTCGAACTACCAGGCGCAGGGGTTGAAGCTAAGCAAGCATTTCCGGGTGTAGTCTGCTGCGTCCCGGACGCGGTGCAGCGTGTAACGCTGCACCGCTGAGCCGGGACCCAACTTCCTCGGCGCGCCAATTCAGCAGGACCCCGGCTCTGCAGCGCATCACTGCGTGCTGCGCTGCGTCCGGGGCACGAGAACGTCATACTCACCGCGACGCCGATTTCGCCGCCGGTGTCACGCGCCAGATCGTGTTGCCGACGTCGTCCGCAACCAGCAGCGCGCCCTGCTTGTCGAGCCGCACGCCGACGGGACGGCCTTGCGCCTCGCCCTTGTCGTTGAGGAAGCCGGTCAGCACGTCCTGCGGCGGGCCCGATGGCTTGCCGTCCTTGAAGGAACGAAGATCACCTTGTAGCCGGCGGGTGGCTTGCGATTCCACGAGCCGTGCTGGCCGATGAAGGCGCCGCCTTCCATCTCCGGCGGAAACAGATTGCCGGTGTTGAAGGCCAGCCCGAGCGAGGCCGTATGCGCGCCGAGCGCATAATCCGGGGCCATCGCCTTCTGTACGAGATCGGGCCGCCGCGGCTCGACGCGCGTGTCGACACGGTCTCCGAAATAGCTGTAGGGCCAGCCGTAGAACGCGCCGTCCTTCACCGAAGTCATGTAATCGGGGACCAGATCATTGCCGAGTTCGTCGCGCTCGTTGACGACGACCCAGAGTTCGCCGGTCTTCGGATTCCAGGCCGGGCCGTTCGGGTTGCGCAAGCCCGAGGCGAATACGCGCCATTGCCCGCTGGCGCGGTCGACTTCCAGAACCGCCGCGCGATCCTTCTCGGCTTCCATGCCGTTCTCGCCGATATTGCTGTTGGAGCCGATGGTCGCATACAGCTTCGTGCCGTCTGGACTGGCGGTGAGGTCCTTGGTCCAGTGGTGATTGAGCGTGCCGGCGGGCAGGTCGGCAAGCTTGACGCCGGGCGCGCTGATCTTGGTGTCGCCCTCGCGATAAGGGAATTTCATGATCGCATCGGAATTGGCGACATAGAAATCCTCGCCGACCAGCACCATGCCGAACGGCGAATTCAGGTTGCTGATGAAGGTGCTTCTTGTCTCGGCAACGCCGTCGCCATCGGCGTCGTGCAGCAGCGTGATGCGGTTGGCGCTCGGGACGCCTGCGCCCGCCCGACTCTGCGCCAACCCGTAGATGAAGCCCTTGATGCTCATGCCGCCCTGCTTCGGCGGCGCGTTGCTCTCGGCGACCAGCACATCGCCATTCGGCAGCACATAGACCGTGCGCGGATGTTCGAGCCCGGCGGCGAACGCATTGACCGTCATCCCGTTGGCGGCGATCGGCTTGGCGCCGTCGGGCCAGCGATTGACCGAGGCGATAGCGACTGTCGGAATCCAGGAATGTTCTGGCGGCGGCAGGTCGGGCGAAGGACCATAACTCTGCGCCACGGTCGCGGTGTCCTTTGGGTCGCTACAAGCGGCAAGCGGCAGCGCCAGCGCGCCGACGCATATGACCGGGAGGAGGTGCTTGCGCATGACAGGGTTCCTCGGGTGTTGCCTGTACAATGCGGTGCTGGCTTGAACGTTTCTCGTGGTCCGGCATGAATTCCCCGTGAAACGGCCGGCCCCGGGCCCGGAGGGCGGCGCATTGGCGAATAAGACGGCTGGCCGCCTGCAATCCCGCAGGCCCCCATTGCGCCCTGTGCACGGGGAATCACCCCTCGCCGTGCTAGGAAACCGGCGCGGCGTGGCACCAAGTCCGCGCGCATGGGAGCAGAAATGTCCGATCTCGGCGTTGCCGAAATTCCAGTCGATGAGGACGAACGCCCGCTTCCGCCGCCGGAAGCGCCGGCGAAGAACGCGCTGCTGGACGGCCCGATCCTGCGCACGCTGCTGTGGCTGGCCTGGCCGAACGTGATCGCGCTCACCGCGGGCACCTGCGTCGTGATCGCCGAGACCTCCTATATCGGCCGGCTGGGCGTGGAATCGCTGGCCGCGATGGCGCTGGTGTTCCCGATCGTGATCCTGACCATGACCATGTCGGGCGGTGCGATGGGCGGCGGCGTGGCCTCGGCCATCGCACGCGCGCTCGGCGCCGGTGATATCGACCGCGCCTCGACGCTGGCCGCGCATGCGCTGCTGATCGGCCTCTGCTTCGGGCTTGTATTCATGCTGGGCATGCTGATCTTCGGCCCGCAATTGCTCGAATTGCTCGGCGGGCGCGGCAACGTGCTGACGCAGGCGGTCGCCTATACGCAGATCTTCTTCGGCGGCGCCGTGGTGCCGTGGCTGATGAACACGATGTCCGGCATATTGCGCGGCACCGGCAACATGAAGCTGCCGTCGTTAATGATGCTCTCGTCGGCCATTTGCCAGATCATTCTCGGCGGCACGCTAGGCTTGGGCCTTGGCCCGATCCCGCAATTCGGCATGAGCGGCGTCGCGGCGGGCTCGCTGATCGCCTACCTGATCAGCATCTCCGTGATGTCCTGGTATCTGTTTTCGGGCCGCGCGCGCGTCATTCCAAAAATCCGCGGCCTTCGGATTCGATGGGCGATGTTCATCGACATCCTCAAGGTCGGCGCCATCTCTTGCTTCTCGCCACTGCAGTCTGTGCTGACCATCAGCATCTTCACCTACATGCTGGCGAGTTTCGGCACCGAAATCCTCGCCGGCTACGGCATCGGTGCGCGGCTCGAATTCATGCTGACCTCGATCGCATTCGCCGTCGGCATCGCCTCGGTGCCGATGGTCGGCATGGCGGTCGGAGCGCAGCGCATCGCGCGGGCCCGCAAGATCGCCTGGACGGCCGGGCTCGTCGCATTCGTTTCAGTCGGCGCGGTCGCGAGCTTCATTGCTGTATTCCCCGATATCTGGGTCAATCTCTTCACCGACGATGCGAGCGTGCGGGCCGCAAGCCGGCAATATCTGTCTACGGCGGCGCCGATGTATGCGTTCATCGGACTTGCCACGACGTCCTATTTTTCGTCGCAGGGCGCAGCCAAGGTGATCGGCCCGGTGCTGGCGCAGACCGCACGGCTGCTGTTTATCGGCGCGGGAGGGTGGTGGCTGTCGACCCATGACGCGACCGCACTGGACTTCTTCAAGCTGGCGGCAGCGTCCATGGTGCTGCTCGGCGTGCTGTCATGCGTCAGCGTGATGCTGACCCGATGGGGCCGAAACAGCGCGCCGTCCCCGCCGTGCGGCCGGCGTTATCTTGATCGGCATTGCGAGCGAAGCGAAGCAATCCATCTTTCCTCATGCGAGGCTAGGTGGATTGCTTCGTCGCTTTGCTCCTCGCAATGACGACAAACAGTTATCGCCGCGTGCGTCGCCGGCCGTGGCGGCCACTGCCGACATTGGCCATGCGCATCAGTTGAGGGACCATGCTCATCAGCTCGCCGCCGCCCAGGCCACCGATGTTCATGCCGCCGGTGCCTACGCCGTAACCCTCGGGCACATAGCCACCGCCATAACCGCCGCCGAAGCCGCCGGGGATTCCACCACCCATCATGCCGCCAATACCACCACCGCCGCCTTCCATCATGCGGCTCATCATCGGGCCCATGGTCTGCATCATCATGGCGAAGCGGCGCTTGCCCATCTTTGCCTTCATCATTTCCAGCATCGGCGCCATCTGCGTCATCATGTCTTCGCCGCCGCCTCCGCCGCGGCCGAAGCCGGCGAATTGCGCGTTGGCCGGCATCGAGGTCAGGGTGAACAGCAAAAGCAGCGTGGCCGCCTGACAGACTATCTTGTCAGCTCCCGTCATGGTTCGACTCCTCATGCGCTGATAGCCGCGGGCGCGGCGCCATTCGGACGCATGCGGCGAGGCTAGGAGCGGGCCGGAGGCCGATCTGTGAGAAAGATCACGCCTCCCTGCGGCGGGCGGTGAACTCGGTGACGACGCGCCATGTCGCGCCGTTGTTGGCCGAGACTTCGCCGCGCCAGAGGAACGAACCGGCGGTGATGTCTGTAAAACTCCAGCGGGCCAGTTGGCCGTCCGGCCGCGTGCCCAGCTGCACGATGTCGCTGCCCTCCGCGCGGCCGATCATCTGCAGGAAATTCCGCGTCACCGGGTCGGTCCACTGAATCCGCCAGGCGTCGATATCGGGATCGTAGACCCGCAGCGTCGTGCCATAGGAATTGAACCTGGCCGCGGCATCGCCGTGCCGCAGCTCGCCGCGTGGCGGCACGATCCAGACATCCTGGATCGCGCGCCCCTCCAGCGCCCAGCCAAAATGCCATTCACCGGCGCGGCGCAGCTCTCTGCCGTCTTCGGAAAATTGCCTGACATCGAGATCCCAGGAGCCGACAAAGCGGCCGTAGAGATCCATTTTGCCGGCGCGATCGGCCGAGGGGCCGTCCGCGCAGAGGGCGTCGAGAAAGGCTGATATCATGCGACGCTCCGTCCCAATGCCTTCTGCATGGCGAGGAGGCCCTGATCCATCTGCGCGTCCATATAGGGCGCGATCTCGTTGGGAAGCACGTCGGCGATCCACACGAAGCGGGTGCGGCCGTCGCTCTCGGCAAAGACCTGTGCCGAGGCGCTGTGCTGCTTGATACGTTCGCTGACGATGGCATAGACCAGCCGCCGCTTCTTGTCATCGCAATCGACCAGGATCTCGCGCGCCACGGTACCGTTCGAGAACGTGACGATGCGCGCGTCGCCGTCGAGCTTGGTGTCGGTCACGAAGCCGGGCACCAGCCGCGTATGCAGCGCGCCGAAATCGCGCAAGGCGTCCCAGACGTGATCGGGGGACGCGTCGATGAGGATTTCTTTGTGGATGGAGGCCATGGGGAGTCCTTGTTTGAATGAGGATGGATGTTCAACCGTCATTGCGAGCGAAGCGAAGCAATCCATCTCACCACTTGCTGAGGCATGGATTGCTTCGTCGCTTGCGCTCCTCGCAACGACGGTGTGGCGTCGCTACGTGCACACCGCTTCGACATTGTTGCCGTCGGGATCGATCAGGAACGCCGCGTAATAGGTCGGGCTGTAATCCGCCCGCGGCCCGGCGCCGCCATTGTCGCGGCCGCCGGCTTTCAAACCTTCGGCGTGGAATTGCTTGATCGCCGCGTGATCCTTGGCGCGGAATGCGACATGCGCGGCCGAGCCCGCCGATCCCTTGTGCAGATGCAGCCAGAGCGCTGGTGCGCCCTTCGGGCCGAAGCCTGCACCGGAATCGTCCCGCGAGCACAGCACGAAGCCGAGCGGAGCGAGCGCGGCCGAATAGAAGCGCACGCTGGCGTCGAGATCTCCGACGCGTAATCCGATGTGGTCGTACATGGTATTCTCCAGTGACAATCGCGCGAACTCGCGCAACCCGGAGAAACCCTAGCTAGTGGAGGGCCAGCCGTTCTTGGAAAATCTTGCGCTTGCCCCGGGAGGCCTGACGGAATTTTAGCGGCGAGGCGCCGGCGGCTCGGCCAAACGTGCGGACGAAATTGGAGAGGTCGGCGAAGCCGACATCATAGGCGATATCGGTGACCGGGCTGTCGTCGTCGGCGAGCCGTCGCGCGGCATGGCGCAGCCGCGAGCGCACCAGATATTGGTGCGGCGTGACGCCGAGCACCTCCGAGAACAGCCGCAGGAAATGGAACGGGCTGATCCCGGTCTGGGCAGCGGCATCTTCCAGGTTGATCTGATGGTGCGAGTTCGCGTCGATCCACAGCGCGGTTTCCACCGCGCGGCGGCGGTCGCGCACAGCATCGGGGCCGGATTTGCGCGGCTTGCCGGAAACCATCTCGACAAAGCGGGTCGCCAGCACCTGACCGATTTCGTCGAGGCCGATGTCGCTGCTGCCATCTGCTGCCGATTGCGCCAGTTCGCCCAGCACCACGAGTTCCGGCAGCGGTGGCACGGCGCCGACCTGCCAGGGGTCTGGCTGTCGCCGATCGCTTCCACGAGTTCAGGAGCAAGGAAGAACGACAGGCACTCGTCGCCGCAGACGTGCTCGTGGGTGCAGGTATATTCATCGCCGGGATGGCCGATCAGCACCGATCCCGCCACCAGTTCGCTGAACTTGCCACGGCAATGCAGGCCGAAACTGCCCTTGCGTACATAGGAAATTGAATAACGGCTATGCTGCTCCGCAAACGGCTTGTCGCCGGGCCCCGCGGTGCAGCGAAAGTCGGAAACGGAAATGGATTTGCGTTCGAGAAGCGTGGTCGCCGTCATCCCGCAGATTTAAGTATGCGCGCGCGGCGGTGCAACCGGCAGCAGCACGTCGAACAGCGTCTTGCTAGCGGTGGGGTGAGCGCCCTCGATCGACAGCAGCCGGCGCTTGGAGATCGCCCCGCCATGCGGCGAAATCTTGTCGGCATAATTGCCGGCTTCCAGCACGCGGTGGCAGGGCACGATGATCATGAAGGGATTGCGGCCGATCGCCTGCGCCACCGAATAGACCGCGCCGGATGCGCGCAAGGCCGAGGCTATTTCCGCATAGGTCCGGGTCTCCCCGCGCGGGATCGCGCGCGCATAGGCGTAGACGCGCTGGCTGAACGCGGGAATGCCGGCCATATCCAGCGTGACGTCGGAAAGATCGTGCGCCTCCCCGCGCAGCAGAGCTGTGATGCCTTCGATCGCGACCTGAACATTCGGGGGAGGGCGAAGTTCACGCGCATCCGGATAAAGCTGAAACAGCCGCCGCCGTGTATCGATCTCGCGTACCTCAGGAAGCTGCACGCCAATGATGCCTCCCGGCCCCCACGCGATGCCGCAGCGGCCGATCCCCGTGTCAAAAATGGTGTAGCCACGCCCCGTCATACGCCCATCGCCCCTGAAGGATCATAACACCGGCGTCAAAACGCGCATCTGGAAATTTTGGAACAGGTTAAGGACGCGGCCGAAAGCCGGATCGAACCGCTTGGCGGATCGCGCGAGGTCGGCTAATCATGGGGCGCGACCCCGCGGGCGTAGTTCAATGGTAGAACGGCAGCTTCCCAAGCTGCATACGAGGGTTCGATTCCCTTCGCCCGCTCCATTCCATGCATCCCTGTTCCTGCATCGGGTTCATCGTTGCGGCCATTGTCTGTTGCAGAACCGCGCCGCATCACCCGCATTAATACGGATGCCGGAGACGGGGTCGCGTATCTGCTGTTGCCGCGCCTCACACTCGTGCCTGTGTTTCAACACGCACTTTGCCGGCGGCCTGTACAGATCCGTCCGATGGAGACCGGTCGGCCCTCGTTTGCGCCAGTGCGCCAATCGCAAATGTAAGTGTGATTGCGACGATGAGTGCAGTCCGCATTTCAGCCTCCCCGTGTTTCTACGGTTGAGAGCTCGCTCGACGGTCAACCGATGCGCTGACGAAGAACGCCGAGAGCTTCTTCGCGGCACTGGCAGGACCTTCGACTTCGTTCCGCACGAACAGGAAAGCAACAGTCCTGCCTGAAAAAGCCAGCCGCTCAGAAAATGGGCTCCCATTTTTTGGAATCTGGCCTCCTTAATTGCCGGAGAGTTCGAGTGATTCGCGAATTAATGACAGTCCAGAATGGAGGCTGCCATGAAAGCGTTCGGTCGCGTACTAACGATGTTCGGCATTCTTCTTCTGGTGTCCTTTCGTGCTGACGCGCACGATCCGTCGATGCCGCACCACGAGTGGTTCAACAGACAGGAAATGAACCCGGCCGCGCGGCAGCGGCTCGGCGTCCCGTGGAAGTCAAAACCCGCTTCAGGGTGGCTGAAGATCGCTCAGACCAGTGGCAATACCTGAAGGATGGACAGTGGAGAACTGTCCCACCTGACATCATCAAGGAAGAGGATACGCCGGACCATCTGCCCGTGCTGTTTATCAATAAGTACACGGGAATGGAGCTCTGCTTCTTCGTGCCGAAGGGTGGATTGTGACGCTCTAGGCCTGTCGCCCAGCTTTACACGTCGACTACCGGCAACACCGGCCTATCTTTCACCGGCGATCACGCGTAGGGTCGCTTCGTCGCAAGACGATGGCGCTGAACCTTAGAGTGGACTGCGGGCAGACCCGGGGCAGTACCCGGCGCCTCCACCTTAGCAGCTTGAGCTTAAAGGTCTCATTTCGGTGAGATCGATTCTGCCGAAAGGTCGAATCCCAGGGCTGCTAAGGCGGGGGCGAACCAGGATCGATGGTCGCAATGAAGCTCTGAATTGTGCTCGGCATGATACCGCCGTTATCGGGTCAAAAACCTAAATGCAAACGATAACGTTGCATTGAACGAAGTGCGCCTCGCGGCGTAACCTGTTCGGGGTTGGTCCACCTGGCAACAGAACGGCCATCGCCGCGTCAGCCTTCGGGTTGGCGCGGCTTTTATTTGTGGCCCGGCTCACTCATCGCCCGTTGCCTTCAATTTCCGCCGCTGCCGTGCTAGACATGAGGCGTGTCGCAAAGAGGAGTGCGCGTTGACCCAGGCGATCACTTCCGCCGACACTTCCTGCAATAACCTGCTGATGGTCGCCGCAGGCGGCATCGTCTCCGGTATCCTCACGCCGCTGTTGCCGACGCTGATCGACCATATCGTCGGCTTGCCCGGCCAGCTTCGCATTTCACTGATCGCGGTGCCGTTTGCCGTGCTCGTCTTCATTCTGGTGCGGCGCTTCGGCGCCAATCCGTGGTGGGCGTCGGGGCTTGCGGCGATCGTCACCATGATCGCTTTCGTCTGCGCGGTGAACGCGGCCATCTTTATCGAGGGACAGACCGCGGGCGCTGCCACGGTCATGCGCTATCTGCTGGCCGGATTGACCGGCGGCCTTGTCGGCACCGCCGTGATGGCGCTGGGGATCGGCCTGTTGCCTTCGGGGCCGCGCGCGGCTGCCGCATGGTGGCCGATGCTGATCACGGGCACACTCATCGGCACGCTGCTGGCGCTCGACAATGCGCTCGGCCTCGACCAGCTCTCTTTCCTCTATCCAGTCTGGCAGGCAGCGGTCGCGGTGCGGCTGGTGATGGTGCTGCGGTCCTGACTGCACGGCGCAGTTGCAGCACCGTAGTTCTACCGGCCTGCTTGGTGCGGCAAAGTCGCTGTCCGGCGAGAGCGGCCGGCTCAAGCGAGAGGTCGGCAAGTTCTTGAGTTCGGTGCGGGCGGCCTGAGCCGCCATTGCAAGGGGACGCTGCTACGGCGCGATCGTCAGCACCGCCTTCATGTTGGGATGGTACCGGCAGTAGTATTCGACAGTGCCGGCCTTCTTCAGCACTGACGTCACAGTTTTCTTCGGCGGCATGTTGACGTCGAAGTCGCCATTCCGCGCGGTCGCGGTGTGGACGAACACGTCCTCGTTGATCCATTCGACGGTGTCGCCGACCCTGGCCGAGACCTCGGCCGGCGCGAACACCAGATCGGTCGTCGTGATCTGAATCGTCGCCGCATGCGCCGGGACGGCTATCATGCCGAACAGCAGGGCGGCCATAGCAGGCAGATAGCGTCCCGGGCGCATGACGACCTCCTTACTTCAGCTTGGCGGCGATCTGTTCGGCGTGCTGCTGGTGGCCCTGAAAGATCTTCAGGCCGGTCTGCAGCAGGCTCTTCAGCTCGGCATTGCTGGCTGAGGGAATCAGTTGCGTCTCCAGCGCGCCGTTGACGGACTTGTGGTAGGCGACCTCGTTGGCGACATAGGCCTTGTCGTATTCGGCGCCTTTCAGCTTGGCGAGTTCGTTAAGCTTGTCGGCGGCCTGCTTCGACAGCGCCTTGCTGGTGTCGTTGTCTTCCGGCGTCACCTTCAGTTTCTTGACGAGGTCGAGCGCCTGCTTGTTCACGGCCTCATGGTCGCGCACCATGTCCTGCGCGAATGCCTTGACATCCTTATTGCCGGCTTTCTCGATCGCCTGCTTGGCGGCGGCGATGTCGATGACGCCGGCCGTGTAGGCGATATGCGCGATCTGGGGATCGGTGGGTTTTGCGCCCTGCGCCAGCGCTGGGCCGGTCAGCAGGCTTAGTGCGGCGATCGCCGCGCTCAATCGAATGAACATGGTCTGACACTCCTGTGGCGCGGCAAGCCGCGCGTTGTTGACGAACAGGAGTTGGATGGTCGTGGAGTGCAGAGGTTCCCGGAAAAGTTAATCGAAACCCAGCCGCTTCAGCACGGCGTCCGTCAGCCGCTCGCAGCGCCTTCCGGCAAAGGGAAAGGCCTCCATCACCACGGGGCCGATCTTCCTCTCGACGATGTCGCGCAGCATGGTGCGGGCGCGATGTAGCCGGGTTTTCACCGTCTCCGGCTTGAGCGAGAGAATCTCGGCGGTCTCTTCCACGTTCATCCCCTCGATGACGCGGGTGATGAAGACGAGACGGAACGCTTCCGGCAATTCATCGATGGCATGCTCGACGACATGCTGGATTTCACGCTGGGCCATGGATTTTTCCGGATCGTCGGAGGCGGCAAGAGGGAATTGGATGATCTCTGCTTTGAGCCCACGCTGCGGCAGCGCGTCTATCTCGACGGCGGGCCGCTGGCGGCGCAGCCGGCCCAGCGCTTCGTTCATCGCGATCCGCGACAACCACGTCGACAGGCTGGAATCGCCGCGAAAACTTTCCAGATGCGTGAAGGCGCGGACGTAGGCTTCCTGCACGACGTCCTCGGCCTCGCTATCGTTGCGCAGGATGCCGCGGGCAAGGCGATAGAGCCTGCGGTTGTTCGCCTGCATGATGGCGCGTACCGCGGCCTCGTCGCGGGCGAGTGCGCGGCGCACCAGCTCGGTGTCGCTGGATTCGGCGGGCGCTATTTGCGGTATGTGAGCCTGGCGCATGATATCCACCAATAACAGGGTATTGGGGTTGGATGCGGCAGGGGCGAAGAGGTTCCCGAAAAATCTGTTTTGTAGGGTGGGTTAGCGAAGCGTAACCCACCGAAATCTCGCCATGCGGTCGGTTTGTGGTGGGTTACACCTTCGGCTAACCCACCCTACACGTCCATCACGCCGCCGGCACCTGGTCGAGGAACCCGGTGATGCTGCGGATGCGGCCGTCGCTGAGCACGGCGAAATCCGTTCCCTTGATCGGGCTGTCGCCGCCGTCGGGGCCGAGCCCCCAGGAGAAGCGGAGGTGGTCGCCAAAGCCGTTGGGCTCGCCGATCAGCCTGAATTTGAAATCCGGAAAGCGCTGCTGCACGCCGGCGACAAGCGCGTCGACGCCGTCATGGCCGTCGCCGCTCATCAGGGGATCGACGTATTTCGCATCCGTCGTCCAGTTCGCCGCCAGTATCTCACGGCGACGGGCTGGTGCGCGCTCGTTCCACAGATCGATATAGCGGCGGGCAATGGTGTGAACGTCGGTCATCAAGGGTCTCCTTCGGTTGCGCCGGACTGATCGGCTGACCGACTATCTGATATCGCGGCGCGCCAATCGATTACCTCGGAGGTCAAGGATTGACCTCGGAGGTCAAGGATTGTCGGATCGCGCTTCGTGGGTTCCGCCGCCCCGGCCATGGGCGTCCAGCCCATCGAGGATGCATCGCACCCTGGCCGGCTGCTCCGCAATCTCGGGCGCGTGACCGTTGATCGGGCTGGGGCCTGCGCCAGAATTGGCGTAGAAGCATGATCTCGACCTCGTTGGTTTTGATCAGAGTCAAAGCTTGGGCCCTTGCCGTCCTCATCATGGTGGGGTCAATCGGGAGCGGGTGTGGCAAAAGAAACCAAGACGCCGGAGCAGCATGCGAGCGCCGACTGGGCGCAGCAGGTCTGGTTGTGGCCGCTGGAAGCCACGCGGTTGGCGCTGCACTCCTACGCACAATGGTTCGCCGATCCGAAGCCCGCGCCTTCCCGCGCGCCGGAGCAGGAGCCGCTGGCCTGGACCACGCCGAATGCGGTGGTGCTGGAGCTTCCGTCCATGCGGTTGCGGGAGTTTTCGCACAGGGATTCAGGGCAGCAGCCGGTTATCGTCTGCGCGCCCTATGCGCTGCACGGCGCGCTGATCGCTGACTTCGCACCTGGCCACAGCCTGGTCGAGGCGCTGCAAAAGGGCGGCGTGAGCCGCATCTATGTCCCGGACTGGTGCTCGGCGACGCCGGACATGCGCTATCTGTCGATCGACAATTATCTGGCCGATCTCAATGTGGCGGTCGACGAGATCGGCGCGCCGGTCGATCTGGTCGGCCTGTGTCAGGGCGGATGGCTGTCGCTGGTCTATGCCGCGCGTTTTCCCGGCAAGGTGCGGCGGCTCGTGCTCGCCGGCGCTCCTGTCGATATCTCCACGCCGTCGGAGCTGTCGAAGATGGTGGCCGCACTTCCGCATCAGGCTTTCGAGCAGATGGTGCAGCAGGGCGACGGCCTCGTCAGCGGCGAGCACATGCTCAGCTTCTGGAACATTCCGTTCAGTCAGCATGACGTGGAAGCCGTGCTGCAAAGGAATCTCGGCGACGGATCGGACGAGGCCAGAGTGCTGCTGGATCGTTTCGAGCGCTGGGACAGTGCGACGCTGGATCTGCCGGGGACCTACTATCTCGAGGTGACCGAGCAGGTCTTCCGGCAGAACCAGATCGCAAGAGGCCGCCTCGTCGCACTCGGCCGCAGGATCGATCTTGCCGAGGTGCGCGTGCCGGTCTTCCTGCTGGCCGGCGAGAGTGACATCGTCGTCCCGCGCGATCAGGCGTTCGCGACGGCACGGCTGTTGGGCACGCCACCGGCGTGGCTGGAACGATCCTGCGAGCCGTGCGGTCACCTCAGCCTTTTCATGGGGCGCAAGGTCTTGAGCCATTCCTGGCCCCGGATCGCCCGGTGGCTCCAGGCCGACATCGGCGATGCCGCCGGCACCAGGATCAGCGCGTGAGATGCAAATGAAAATGCTCCGGACTGCGTGTGCAATCCGGGGCAGCGATATGCCTTGCGGCAGATGGCCTTACTTCGCAGCGACCACCATGATCTCGACATTGTACTGCGGCGCCGCCAGCTTGGCTTCGACGGTGGCGCGCGCCGGCGTGTTGCCGGCCGAAACCCATCCATCCCACACCGCGTTCATCTCGGGGAACGTCTTCATGTCGGTGATGTAGATCGTGGCCGACAGCAGCTTCGACTTGTCGGTGCCGGCCTTGGCGAGATGGCCGTCGATGATCGAGAGAATGTCTTGCGTCTGCTCGGTCACGCTTTTGCCGGCTGCCTTGCCGGCGACGACGCCGGCGAGATAGACGGTGTTGCCGTGGACGACGACCTGGCTCATGCGAGGTCCGGTTTCGAGGCGCTGGATGGTCATGTTGTTCTCCTGTGAGGGGGCGGCGGCTTCTTAGCGCGCTCAGGTCTCAAGGACTACTGCGTTATTTGCATCGAACCTCGGCATAGGCGAGCGGAAGCGACGCCGTCCCTTCAGACGGCTATGCCAGGGCTTGACGAGAAGGCGCTTCACCCCGCCGCTTTCGCCGCCGCCCGTCCCGCATTTCGCCCCGAGAACAGGCAGCCGCCGAGGAAGGTGCCCTCCAGCGAACGGTAGCCATGCACGCCGCCGCCGCCGAAGCCGGCGGCTTCGCCCGCGGCATAGAGTCCCCGGATGATCTCGCCGTTGTTGCCGAACACGCGCGAGTCGAGATCGGTCTCGAATCCGCCCAGCGTCTTGCGCGTCAGGATGTTGAGCTTGACCGCGATCAGCGGGCCGTGGTCGGGATCGAGAATCCGATGCGGCTTGGCGGTGCGGATCAGTCTGTCGCCGATATAGCGCCGCGCATTGTGCAGGTTCATCACCTGCGCGTCCTTGACGTAAGGGTTGGCGATCTCGCGGTCGCGCGCCTCGATCTGCGCCTTGATGTGATCGAGCGTGAGCAGGTCGTGGCCGGCGAGCGCGTTCATCGCGCTAACGAGGTCGGCGAGATTGTCGCGTACGATGAAGTCGGCGCCGTTCTGCTTGAACGCTTCCACCGGCGCGGGTGCCCCCTTGTTGGTGGCGCGCTTGATCGTCATGCGCCAGCTCTTGCCGGTGAGGTCGGGATTCTGTTCGGAGCCGGAGAGGGCGAACTCTTTCTTGATGATGCTCTGGGTCAGGATGAACCAGGAATAATCGTAGCCGGTCGACATGATGTAGTGCAGTTGGCCGAGTGTGTCGGAGCCCGGGAACAGCGGCGCGGGCAGGCGTTTTCCGGTTGCGTCGAACCACATCGAGGATGGGCCGGGCAGGATGCGGATGCCGTGGCGCGGCCAGATCGGATTCCAGTTTCGGATGCCCTCGACGTAATGCCACATTCGGTCGCGGTTGATCAGCCGCGCGCCCGCGGCCTCCGTGATCCCGATCATGCGGCCGTCGACATGTTCGGGCACGCCGGAGATCATGAATTTTGGCGGCTCGCCGAGGCGCTTCGGCCAGTTCTGCCGGACCATGTCGTGATTGCCGCCGATGCCGCCGGAGGCGACGATCACCGCCGGCGCGCGCAGCGTGAAATCGCCGATCACCTTGCGCGATGAACTCTTGCCGCGCTCGACGCTGTCAGGTTCGAGCACCGAACCGCTGACACCCTCGACTGCGCCGTTCGTCATCACAAGTGTGTCGACGCGGTGGCGGAACTTGAACATTAGCCGTCCGTTCTTCTCGGCCTCGCGCGCGCGGCGTTCGAACGGCTCGACGATGCCGGGGCCGGTGCCCCAGGTGACGTGAAAGCGCGGCACCGAGTTGCCGTGGCCCATCGCGTCATAGCCGCCGCGTTCGGCCCAGCCGACCACCGGAAAAATACGGTGGCCCATCGCGCGCAGCCAGTCGCGCTTCTCGCCGGCCGCGAACGCGACATAGGCTTCCGCCCAGCGCTTCGGCCAATGGTCGTCGTCGCGGTCGAAGCCCGCGGTCCCCATCCAGTCTTGCAGCGCGAGATCGTGGGAGTCTTTGATGCCGAGCCGGCGCTGTTCGGGAGTATCAACCAGAAACAATCCGCCGAACGACCAAAAGGCTTGTCCGCCAAGGCTTTGCTCGCCTTCCTGGTCGACGACGATGACGCGCTTGCCGGCGTCTGCGACTTCCGTCGCCGCGACCAGACCCGCCAGCCCACCGCCGACCACGATTACGTCTGCATCTTGAGCCATCGTTTCCTCCCCCGTGCCATTTCTGATTCAAGCCCGCGTCCCCGCGCGCGGTCAACGGCAAGGGGCTCGCCTGTGACCGCGTCGCCACTTCGGCGAGAGTCGCTTGTTCCAGTTTGGGACCTTTTCGCGCGGAGGGTGCAGCGGCCAAGCAACACTTAGTTTGAATTTGTTTTGACGGGCCGTGTCCGCCTAGACAAAATCACGATCTCAAACGAGGCTACGTCCTGTCTTGCATCACTAAGACGATCAGATTCGGTGTCGACATTCTTCGACTGGGGCTGGGATATGAAGCTGGTGACGGGGTTGCTTGCCGCGGTGCTGCTGCTGGCGGGGGTTGGGGCAAGCCAAGCGGTGGTGCGGATAGCCGATGATCGCGGCGGCCGGATCGGCACCTATGTCGACAAATACCAGGGTCTGCGTACCTCGGGCGAAACCGTGATCATCGATGGGCTGTGCGCCTCGGCCTGCACCATCGTGCTCGGCGCGGTTCCCCATGACCGGATCTGCGTCACCTCGCACGCCAATCTCGGCTTCCATGCCGCCTGGGATTTCGGCGCCAACGGCCGCGCCATTACCAACGCCGAAGCCACCCACATGCTGTATTCGATGTATCCGCCAGCGGTCCGGAAGTGGATTACGGCGCGCGGCGGCCTGACGCGGAACATGATCTTCCTGCGCGGCAAGCAACTGCAGGCGATGTACAGGCCCTGCTACCTCGACGCCCAGGCCTCCTCCAACAAGCCGCGCTGATCTGCCGAAGGCCGTTTCGCCGAAAAGCGACGCCGTGGCCAGGCAAAAGCGCGAAGCGCGTCTTCGCGCAGGTGCCCCGGCCATTTGCCTTTCGTGAACCTCTCAGTCCAGTCTCGCCCCTCCGCATGACGTGATGTCCGGCGTGGCCATTCCGCTTGCCTGCCCCCGGAACTGGCCCTATCTGAAACGCATGGCTCAGCCGATTTCCACCCACCAAGGCCCGATGGCGGCCGCCCGGCCGCAGGGCAGGGTGGCGTCCATGATCGTTTGGGGCGCTGCCGGCATCAGTGCCTTGGCCGTGCTTGGCGCGGCGGCATTGTGGTTCCATTACGGCACCGCGGTGTTTTTCGAGATGATCGCCGCCGGCATCTCGGCCTGCTTCTGATACGGCGAAAAAGGAAATCGACGATGGACCGGACGATCCGCCCGCTGGTGATTATCGCTGCCTTCGCGGCGAGCCTCGTGGTCGGGCTGGTGATCATGCTGTTTGCGATGGGCGGTCTGCGCACCGTAACCGCGCCGGCGGCGATCGGCGGTCCGTTCCAACTGACCGACCAGGCCGGCCAGACCGTCACCGAGCAGAATTTGAAGGGCAAGCCGACGCTGATCTTCTTCGGCTTCACCCATTGCCCCGATGTTTGCCCGACCGCGCTGTTCGAGATTTCCGAGGTGCTGAAGGCGATGGGCACGGACGCCGATCGCGTCAACGCCTGGTTCGTTTCCGTCGATCCCGAGCGCGACACGGCAGCCGCGATGAAGGACTATCTCTCCAGCTTCGATCCGCGTTTGAAGGGGCTGACCGGCGATCCGCAGGCAGTGGCCAAGGTGATTTCGGCCTACCGGGTCTATGCCAGGAAGGTCCCGCTCAAGGACGGCGACTACACCATGGATCATACCGCGCTGGTCTATCTGATGGACCGCGACGGCAATTTCGTCGCGCCCTTCAACCTGAAACGGACGCCGGAGGAAGCCGCCAAGGATTTGAAGCGCTATCTCTGAGCCGGCAAGGCGCGCCAAAAGCTGCAAAACGGCCCTCGCATCGCGGGCCGGATGGTCTATAAGGCCATGAAATTCCGCAAGCATTGCCGAAGATGCCACATCTTAATGTCCCGTTAACCAATGCAAGACTGCATCGAACCGTCCGCGCGTGGCTGGCCGGGTTGTCGATCGTATCAGTGTTGATGGCGGTTGCCGGCGCTGCGGCGCAGGCCCAAACCCAGCCCCGCCCCGCGGTGGAGGCGGCTCCGCAGGCGGTGCCCGGCTTCTGGGACCCGCGGCGGCGTCCGGACCGGCCTGACATGTCGCGCCTGACCGTGATCCGGTTCCTGACAGAGACCGACTACCCGCCGTTCAACTTCACCGGCCCCGATGGCAATCCCGCCGGCTTCAATGTCGATCTGGCGCGCGCGCTCTGCGACGAGATCAAAATTAGCTGCACCGTCCAGATGCGCCGGTTCGAGACGCTGGTCGATGCGATATCAAGCAATCGCGGCGATGCCATCATCGCCTCCATGGCGGTGACACCGGCCTTGCGCGCAAGGCTCGATTTCACCGATCCCTATTACCGCGCACCGGCGCGCTTCGTGTCGCGGCGCGACGCCGTGATGCCGGAGATCCGTCCTGAATACCTCGAAGGCAAGAAGGTCGGCGTCATCGCCAGCACCTCGCACGAGGCCTATCTGAAGGCGATGTTCACCGACGCCGAGATCAAGTCCTATCCCAATGACGACGCGCTGCGGCTTGCCTTGCGGCGGAGCGAGGTCGATTTCATCTTCGGCGACGCGATCTCGTTGGCGTTCTGGATCAACGGCACCGATTCGGCCGAATGCTGCGCGTTCTCGGGCGGGCCCTTTGTCGAGAGCCGCTATTTCGGCGAGGGCATCGGCATCGCCGTCCGCAAGGGCAACGACTTGCTGCGGACGTCGTTGAACTGGGCACTGTTCCGGATCTGGGAAAAAGGCCGCTTCACCGATCTGTGGTTGCGGTATTTTTCCATCAGTCCGTTTTAGGAGTTCGAGACTTCGTAGGGTGGGCAAAGGCGCTTGCGCCGTGCCCACCATTCCTTGCTCGGAATTTGATGGTGGGCACGCTTCGCTTTGCCCACCCTACGATTCCCGGCCGTTATTTTGCATTTTGACGCGGAAGCGCTAGCTTCCGCGCCCCTTGGAGAGCCTTTTAGATGTCCCCGACCGATTTGCGCGCGCTCGCCGAACAATCCAACGCCTGGCCGTTCGAGCAGGCGAAAGCGATCGTCGCGCGGCTGAAGAAAAGTCCGAAGGACGAGGTGCTGTTCGAGACCGGCTACGGCCCGTCGGGCCTGCCGCATATCGGCACCTTCGGCGAGGTCGCGCGCACCACCATGGTGCGCCATGCGTTTCGCGTGCTGACCGAGGACAAGGTCAAGACGCGGCTGCTGGCGTTTTCCGATGACATGGACGGCCTGCGCAAGGTGCCGGACAACGTGCCGAACAAGGAGATGCTGGCGTCGCATCTCGGCAAGCCGCTGTCGCGGATACCCGATCCGTTCTCCAATGAGTATCCGTCGTTCGGCGCGCACAACAATGCGCGGCTCCGGGCGTTTCTGGACACCTTCAGCTTCGACTACGAATTCGCCAGCTCGACCGACTACTATACGTCAGGCAAGTTCGACGCAGCGTTGCTGCGCATGCTGGAGCGGCTCGACGCGGTCATGAAGATCATGCTGCCGTCCTTGCGTGAGGAACGTGCCGCGACTTATTCGCCGTTCCTGCCGATCTGCCCGCGCACCGGCATGGTGCTGTATGTGCCGATCGTCGAGCACGACGTGAAGGCCGGCACGGTCTCCTACGACGATCCGGAAACCAAGGAGCGCGTCACGCTTCCGGTGACCGGTGGGCACTGCAAGCTGCAATGGAAGCCGGACTGGGCGATGCGCTGGTTTGCGCTCGGCGTCGACTATGAAATGGCCGGCAAGGACCTGATCGACTCGGTGAAGCTGTCGGGCAAGATCTGCGCGGCGCTCGGCGGCACGCCGCCGGAGGGGTTCAACTACGAGCTGTTCCTCGACGAAAAAGGTCAGAAGATCTCGAAGTCGAAGGGCAACGGCCTGACCATCGACGAATGGCTGCGCTACGCGTCGCCGGAGTCGCTGTCGCTGTTCATGTACCGCGAGCCGAAGTCGGCGAAGCGGCTCTACTTCGACGTGATCCCGCGCAATGTCGACGACTACCAGCAATTCCTTGACGGATTCACGCGGCAGGACGCAAAGCAGCAGCTCGTCAATCCGGTGTGGCACATCCATTCCGGCAAACCGCCGAAGGCCGACATGCCGGTTACGTTTCAGCTCCTGCTGACGCTGGTGTCGTCGTCGAACGCGGAGAATGCCGAGACGCTGTGGGGTTTCATCGGGCGCTATCGCCCGGGTGTGACGCCGCAGACCCACCCCAAACTGGATGCGACGGTCGGCTACGCCATCAACTACTACCGCGACTTCGTGGCGCCGACGAAGCGGTTCCGCGAGCCGACCGCCGGCGAGCGCGCCGCGCTGCAGGATCTGCGCGATGCGCTGTCGAACATGCCGGCAGGGTCGAGCGCGGAGGACATCCAGAACGTGGTCTACGAAATCGGCCGCCGCGAACCGTTTTTGGATCCGGTGAAGAAGGGCAAGGATGGCCGGCCCGGCGTCTCGCTCGACTGGTTCAACATGCTCTATCAGGTGCTGCTCGGCCAGGAGAAGGGCCCGCGCTTCGGCTCGTTCGTCGCGGTGTACGGCGTGACGAATGCAGTCGCGATGATCGACGGCGCACTGGCACGGAGCGCGTGAGGAGATCGTCGCCGCTTTGAAGGTCGTCATGCGCGGGCTTGACCCGCGCATCCATCCTGCTTGCAAGAGGTCATTTTCTCGATGGATTGCCGGGTCAAGCCCGGCAATAACAACCGTTTTGACCCGCAAACCGGAATGGGAGGCCCGCAGCAATTTCAGCCACGGCCGCGCCGGATTGCGTTACAATCGCCATCGAAGCCCCGGCCGAGGGGCAGGCAATACAGCGGATCAGGGAGAAAGCTCATGCAGTTCAGGGTTTCGGCGAAAGCGCTCAGCGAGAGCAGTGCCGAGCAATGGCAGGCGCGGGTCGATCTCGCAGCCGCCCACCGGCTCGCCTTCATCCAGGGATTTTCGGAAGGCATCTTCAACCATCTGACCCTCGTGGTGCCGGGCAGGAGCGACCGCTACTACCAGATTCCGTTCGGCACGCATTGGTCCGAGGTTACCGCTTCCTGCTTCATGGAAGTCGGCATCGACGACGGTGAGGTCAAAAGCGGCGAAGGCGAGGTGGAGCGTTCCTGCTATTGCATCCACGCGCCGATCCACAAGGCGCTGCCGCAGGCGAAGGCGGTGTTTCACACCCACATGCCGCATGCGAGCGCGCTGACGCGGCTTGAAGATCCCCGCATCAAGGAGATCGGCCAGACCGAGGTCGGGCTGTCAGGCGCCATCGCCTATGACGATGAATATACTGGCCCGGCGCTCGATCCCGCCGAAGGCGCGCGGCTGGCAAAAGTCATCGGCGACAAGACCGTGCTGTTCATGGCCAATCACGGCATCTCCACCGTCGGGGCGACCGTCGCTGAAGCTTATGACATGCTCTACTACGTCGAGCGCGCGGCGCAGGTGCAGATCTACGCGATGTGGACGGGACAGAAACTGAAACAGCTTCCGGCCGCCGTGGTCGAAAAGACGCAGCGCGATTACCGGGACGATCATCTCTATAAGGGCCCGACCCCGGCCCAGCGGCACTTCGATGCGCTGAAGCGGATGCTGGACCGCAAGGAGCCGGACTACGCGACGTAGTGCTTCTTCCTTCTCCCCTTGTGGGAGAAGGTGGCGCAAGCGCCGGATGAGGGGTCTCTATCCGCGGAGAGAACCCTCATCCGCCTTCGCTTCGCTACGGCACCTTCTCCCACAGGGGGAGAAGGAGAAGCGGTCACCCAGCCGCCCTGACCTCATCCGCAAACCGGTGCCAGATCTCCGGCTGCCAGCTTCCATTGGCGGCGCCTGAGGTCGACGGCAATATCCACACCCTGGTATCGCCGATCAGCTCCAACTGCTCGCCATAGTCTCGCTTGCCGTCGAAGAATTTCTGTCCGGCCGTCTTGCTGGTGAACGCAAGGAATTGCGGACGAAACGTCGCGATGGCATCGCTCAGACGGGCACGATCCGCCGCCGTCAATTTGGGAAGCGTGGCACGGTCCATCCCCGCGCCGGCTTTCACGAGGTCAGTCAGGCCGATGCCATGTTGCAGCAGGCTGCGATATTGGTGCGGCTGCAGCGGCTCCGGCGTAAGCCGGGTCTCGTGCAAAATCTTCCAGAACTTGTTTTGCCGGTGCGCGTAGTAGGCCCGCTCGGCGGCGGACGTCGTTCCGGCGGCGGTGCCGCATAACACGATGCGAAGGGAATGTTGCAGCAGGTCGCTCAGCACGTCCATCACGGCGCGGCAATCCTACTGGCTCGCCCACACGATCCTTGCGATCCACGCCACGTCTTCGGCGTCCAGCGTGCGGTCGGCCTGGGCGGGGTTGAGCGACTGCAGTTCCAGCGTCTTGGTGGTGCGGCGCTTCAATTCCTTGACCATCACTTCGCCATCCGACGTTTTGAGCACTACGCGGTCGCCGCGCCGGATCGGCGTGCCCGGCGACACCACGATGATGTCACCGTCGCGGTAGGCGGGCTTCATCGAGATCGCCCGAGATCTCCAGCGCGTAGGCGTGCTCGTCGAGGCCTGTGGCAGCGCTACCTCGTCCCAGCCGCGGCCGGTGGGAAAGCCGCTCTCGTCGAAATGGCCGCCGCTGCCGGCTTGCGCGAGGCCTAGCAGCGGCACCGATTGCAGGTTGCGCGCGCCGTCGCCGATCAACTGCACAAAGGTGTCGATCGACGAATTGGTCGCGGCCAGCGCCTTGGAAACCGATTCGGTTGAAGGCCAGCGCTCGCGGCCGTCGCCGGTAATGCGCTTGGATTTGTTGAAGGTGGTGGGGTCGAGGCCGCTGCGTCTGGCGAGGCCGGAGGGCGACATGCCGGCGCGTTCGGCCAGCCGGTCGAGCGCGGTCCAGACCTGGCTGTGGGTCAGAATCCGTTGCGCCTTGGATTGTCTCGCCATCGAAAGCCCTGAATCGGTCTAGGAATTATTGCCTCATTCAGCCGATTTGCGCAAATCTCGCGTGGCGTTTTCCAGCGAAGCATGCCCTCGGACTTGATACCGGTCGCGTGAAGAAAACGCGTCAAAACAAGAAATCGGCGCCCGGTTCTGTCGGATCAGAGCCGAACAGGCGCCGCGCCTGGTGCGGCAGCGCTTGAGTTGGCGGGCCGCCGCCTTTACGGTCGGCCGCCACCCGGCCATTTCCGGGAAAATCCCAACCGTCTCAACGACAAGCCCGGAAAGCCGTGCCCACGACCATCTATAAAATCACCCCCGCCTCGGCCTGGCGCGAGGCCGAACGTCAGGGCGTCTACCGGGGCAGCGCGGACGATCTGTGCGACGGCTTCATTCATTTCTCCACGGCGTCCCAGGTCGCCGAGACGGCGCGAAAGCATTATTTCGGCCAGACCGGCCTGTTCCTGGTCGCGGTCGACGCGGACGCGCTCGGCGATGCCTTGCGCTGGGAGCCTTCGCGCAACGACGAGCTGTTCCCGCATCTCTACGGCGAACTCGATCTCGGCGCGGTGACGGCGATCCTCGACATGCGGGCGCGGTCCGACGGCACTCACGACATTCCGGAGCTTGCCCCGTGATCCGCGCCTTCGACGCCTTCTCGCTGCCGCTGTTGCGTTGGTTCGATCCGGAAGACGCGCATCGCATGGCGATCCACGGCCTGCGGCTGCTGCCGCCGGTCAAGCCGCGGGCAGACGATTCGAAGCTGGCGGTGCGGGCCTTTGGCTTGAACTTTCCCAATCCGATCGGAATGGCCGCCGGCTTCGACAAGAGCGCGGAGGTGCCAGATGCGCTGCTGCGGCTCGGTTTCGGCTTTGTCGAGATCGGCACGGTGACGCCGAAGCCGCAGGGCGGCAATCCACGGCCGCGGCTGTTTCGCCTCGAGCGGGACGAAGCCGTGATCAACCGCATGGGCTTCAACAATGACGGCGCCGAGGCCGCGCTGCGCCGGCTTGCGGCGCGCGCCCACCATGGCGGCATCGTCGGCGTCAATGTCGGGGCCAACAAGGACTCGTCCGACCGCGTTGCCGACTACGTCAAGCTGATCGAGACATTTGCGCCGGTTGCGAGCTATTTCACCGTCAACGTCTCCTCGCCGAATACGCCGGGCCTGCGCAACCTGCAGCAATCCGCAGCGCTCGATGATCTCCTCGCCAAGGTGATCGATGCCAGGGAGCGGGTACGCAGGAATGCCGGCGATTCGCCGGTACTGCTGAAGATCGCGCCGGATCTGAGTTTGACTGAACTCGACGACGTCGTGCACATCGCACGCTCGCGCCGGGTCGACGGCATGATCGTCGCCAACACCACGCTGGCGCGTCCCGCCACCTTGCGCGAACAGGCCCGCGCGAAAGAGCAGGGCGGATTATCCGGACGGCCGCTGTTCCGTCTGTCGACGCGCATGGTGGCCGAGACCTATGTGCGCACCGAAGGCGCGTTTCCGCTGATCGGCGTCGGCGGCATCGATTCCGGCGGCGCGGCGCTGACAAAGATCCGCGCCGGCGCCAGCCTGATCCAGCTCTATTCGTCGCTGGTCTACAAGGGCCTCGGACTGGTCGACGACATCAAGAATGATCTGGCCTCGACGTTGCTGCGCACCGGGCGCGACTCGCTATCGGAGATCGTCGGCGCTGATGCTGCGACGATCACCGCCGAGGATTGGCCGGTGAGGTGATCCTCGTGCCCCGGACGCAGCGCAGCGCGCCGCGCTTGCGGCGTGGTGCGCTGCTGAGCCGGGGCCCAATCTCTGGCGGTTAGGTCCCGGCTCTGCGGAGCATCACTTCGTGCCGCACCGCGTCCGGGACACGAGAGGTGGCCCTAGCTCTTTCCCCCAAACGACTTCCTCAGCAGCGCCGGATACCTCAACGCTTGCAATCCGCCGCGGGCGGCGTAGTGCACCAGAAACGCGCCCCACAGTCCGGCATTGCCGAACGACCGCAGCGCGAACCATGCGGCAAGGAAGGTCAACAGCGACAGCACCATCAGATTGCGCATGTCGCGCGCCCAGGTGGCGCCGATATAGATCCCGTCATAGGCGAAGGCGAACACGCCGAGCAGCGGCGCGAAGATGACGAACGGCAAATAGTCGCGCGCGATGCGCCGCACCTCCGCGCTCGCGGTCAACACGTCGATCAGCGCAGGTCCGAACAGCGCGAAGCTGGCGGCGACTGCAAAGGCGAAGCCAAAGCCCCAGATCACGACCAGCTTGACGGCTCCGGAGAAGGCGCTCTTGTTGCGCGCGCCATAGGCGCGGCCGCAGAGCTGCTCGGCGGCGCTGGCGAGGCCATCGAGGAAGAAGCCGCTGATCATCAGAAAATTGTTCAACACCGCATTGGCCGCGAGCGTCACGTCGCCGGCGCGGGCTCCCTGCGCGGTGAAGAACAGGAAGGCTGTGATCAGCGCCGCGGTACGAATCAGGATGTCACGATTGACCGAGAGCATCCGCATCAGTTTTGTGCGGTCGAACAGCGTCGCACGCGAAATGGCCGATTGCCCACCGGACAGCTGACGCGCGATCAAAATGCCGAGCAGGACTCCGGTCGCCTCCGCGATAACGGCCGCGATCGCCGCACCGGCAATGCCGAAGTCGAACACCAGCACCAGCAGCACCGTCGCGGTCATATTGGTGACGTTGATCGCGACCTGGGTCGTCAGCGCCAGTGTGGCGCGTGCCTGTCCGATCAGCCAGCCGAGCACCACGTAGTTGGCGAGCGCCAGAGGCGCTGACCAGATCCGGATGGTGAAATAGGTTTTGGCGGCGCGTGTCACGCTCTCGCTGCCGCCCATCGCGCCGAGGAGCACCGCTGCAAGCGGTATCTGCAACGCAATCAGGGCCATACCAACGAGCGACGCAATAATAAAGCCGCGCACCAGGATCGCGCGCAATTCCTGCGTTTCGCCGCCGCCAAGCGACTGCGCCGTAAAGGCGACCGTGCTCATGCGCAGGAAGCCGAACAGCCAGAACATGCAGTCGAACAGCACCGAGGCCATCGCCACGCCGCCGAGCATCGCGGCATCGCCGAGCCGGCCGATCGCCGTGGTTGAGACGATGCCGATCAGCGGCGTGGTCAGGTTCGCGACCATCGCGGGACCGGCGATGGCAAACACCTGTGCTGTCGTGACTCTGGATGGAGCTACGGGCGAATGCATCCCTAAAGCTCGACGACCATGCCGTCATGGGCGGCCGTGTAGGGCAGTTCGCCCAGCCTGCCGAGCATGTCGTCGCTCATATGGGTCAGGATCAGGTGTCTCGGATTGATGTCAGGGAGATGCGCTGCCAGCGTTTTCAGGCTGAGATGATTCTTGACGATCTTGTCGTAGTAATAAGCTTCCGCAATGAACAGGTCGGCGTCGCGCCCGGCCGGGATCAGCGTCTCCGTCCATTCGGTGTCGGCGCTGTAGGTGATGACGCGGCCCTCGGCCTCGACCCGATAGGCCAGGAATGGTCCGCCGGATTCGCCGTGGACGACAGGATAGGGCGTCACCTTGACCTCGCCGAAAGTCCGGCTCTGCTCCGGTTCGAGCGCAACGACCGAGAGATCGAAGCGCTGCTTGGTCTTCGAGGAATGCTCGAACAGCGCCTCCATCAGACTGGCGAGCTTGGTCTCGATGCCCTGAGGGCCTGCGATGACGAGCGGCCGGGAGCGTCGCGTGAACTGCGCGTCCAGCAGCAGGAACGGCAAGCCGCCAAAATGGTCGCCGTGGAAATGCGTGATCAGGATCAGGTCGATGTCGTTGCGCTCGATGCCGAGACGCTTTAGCGCGGGCAGCGACGACGCGCCGCAATCGATCAGGAAATTGACGCTTGCGCCCGTGACGTGGAAGCAGGTGTTGAACCTGCCGCCGGAACCGAGCGCATCGCCGCAGCCGACAAATCGCAATTGCATCGGCGGCTTCCGCTGGTTCGAGTGACTACCGCCCGCGAGAGCTGCCGAACAGCCGCGACAGCAGCCAAATCGGGACCACGATCACCGCGCCGAGCAGGAAGTAGCGCCACAGCCAGTTGACGGCGTCGAAGCCGAGATCCCACAGCCGCTGGAACAGCATGCGAATGCTGTGCAGGATATTCCAGGGGTCAAAGCCGATCGCGGCCAGCACCACGCCGACCAGGATCGACAGCAGGATCAGCCGGAATGCCACCGACAGCGGCGAGCCGCCGAGAAAGCGGTACAGGCCGTCATTACTGGCCGGCAGGTCTCTGACGTCGTTGGGCATCGGTCTCTCCTCGCGGGTCGCGCGCATTATAGGCACGGCGGGGCACATGGGGAACCCGTTCGTATCAGTCAATGGCCGCTATGCGCCGCCGGAATGTTAATTTGCCGTCACGTCTTTGAGCATCCGCTCCAGCGTCTCCAGCCGGTCGGCCTCACGCGGCGGCTTGTCCCAGCGCAAGCGGCTGATGCGCGGAAACCGCATCGCGACGCCGGATTTGTGCCGCGGCGAGCGCGCCAATCCGTCGAACGCGACTTCCAGCACCAGGCCTTGGTCCGGCTCGTGCACGACATGGCGCACGGGGCCGAATTTTTCGGTGGTGTTGCGGCGGACGAAACGATCGATCTGCAGGAGTTCCTCGTCGGTGAAGCCGAAATAGGCTTTTCCGACCGGCACCAGCTGCTCGCCGCCCTCGCCCGAGGTCCAGACGCCGAAGGTGTAGTCCGAATAATAGGACGAACGCTTGCCGTGGCCGCGCTGCGCATACATCAGCACGGCATCGATGATGTGCGGGTCGCGCTTCCATTTCCACCATTGGCCCTTGGGGCGGCCGGGCAGATAGGGTGCGTCACGCCGCTTCAGCATGACGCCCTCGACCGCCTCGGCATCCTCGCCTGCGCCGGCGCTTGCGGGATCGGCGCGCGCAGCCATCAGCGCCTCCCAGCTATCGAAGGCAACCGTCGGCGACAGATCGATGCGCGGATCGTCCAGCTTCCCGACGAATGCTTCGAGATGCGCGCGGCGCTCGGCAAACGGCAGTTCGCGCAGATCGTTTTCATCGTCGCCGAGCAGGTCATAGGCGCGCAAGTGGATCGGAAATTCCTTGATCAGTTTCGGTGAGACGACTTTTCGATTGAGCCGCTGCTGCAGCACGTTGAAGGTCTGCACGCGTCCCTCGCGCAGCACCAGCAGTTCGCCGTCGATGGCGCCGGGCAGATGCAGCGACGGCACGAGGTCGGGAAAGCTCGTGGTGATGTCCTCGCCGGTGCGCGAATAGAGCCGCGCCTGCATGTGACCGCGCTCATCGCGGCCCGAGACTGCCTGCACGCGAATGCCGTCCCATTTCCACTCCGCGATAAAGTCCGCAAAATCGAGACCAGCGAAATCCGCATCCTCGATCGCATGCGCGAGCATGACGGGGTGAAACGGCGCGGGATCGCGGTTGACCGGCTTGTCGCTGCGGCCTTCGAGCCAGGCGAACAGGTCGAGATAGGGCGGGGCTAGCCCCGGCCAGATCAACTCGATCTCGTGCGGGTCTTTGTTGCCCAGCGCGGCAGCCGCGGTTTTCGCCAGCCGTGCCGAAATCCCGATCCGCATCGCGCCCGTGACGAGCTTTAGCAGCGCCCAGCGGCCGGTCTCGTCGAGCTCGTCGAGCCAGCGCGCGAGCTGTGCGGGCAGCTCGGTCTTGCCGAGCGTGCGAAAGGTAGTGACGACGTCAGAAAGGGTTGGGGGCGGCGGGTTGTTGTGGCCGGGCAGCGTGGCCTTCGGCCACATCAGCGCAACCGTCTCGGATAAATCGCCGACATAATCATACGACAGCGCGAACAGCACCGGATCGGTGCGATCGGCGATCAAATCGCGGATCAGCCCTGGCTTGGCGTGCTTGAACGACAGCGCGCCGGTCAGCGCCGCCAGCGCGTAGCCGCGATCGGGATCGGGCGTGTCGCGAAAATAGGCCGTGATCAGCCGCAGCTTGTTGTTGCGGCCGGGCTCGTAGGCGAGGCGATCCAGGAGCTCGGCAAAGCGGTTCATGCCCCGGCCTCGTCGGCCGCGACCACCTCGCGCTCTTCCTCGTCGCCGTAGCCCACTAGATCGAGGGCCGCGCGGCAAGCCCGCGCGCCTTGCACCAATGCACCAGCGCGTCTTCCTGGCCGTGCGTGACCCAGATCTCGCCGGCGCCGGTAGCCGCGATCGTCGCGGTCAGGCCGTCCCAGTCGGCATGGTCTGATATCACCAGCGGCAATTCGATGCCGCGCTGCCGGGCGCGCGCCCGCACCCGCATCCAGCCCGAGGCGAACGCCGTGACCGGATCAGGGAAGCGTCGCGTCCAGATGTCGGAGGTGGCCGAGGGCGGTGCCAGCGTGATGGTGCCGGCGAGATCGGCCTTCTTCACGCCTTTGACCGGGCGCAGCTCGCCGAGCGCGACACCACGGCTTTCATAATAGCGCGTGATCGCCTCCATCGCGCCGTGCAGATAGATCGGTGCGTCGTAGCCCTGCTCACGCAGCAGCGCGATCACGCGCTGCGCCTTGCCAAGCGAATAGGCGCCGACCAGATGCGCGCGCTCCGGAAACAGCGCCACCGATGCCAGCAGTTTCTTCACCTCATCCGCCGCATCGCCATGACGGAATACCGGCAGGCCGAAGGTGGCCTCGGTGATGAATACATCGCAGGGCACGACCTCGAACGGCGCGCAGGTCGGGTCGCTCGCATCCTTGTAGTCGCCCGAGGCGACGATGCAGGTGTCCTTGCAGCTCACCGCGATCTGCGCCGAGCCCAGCACATGGCCCGCGGGATGGAATTTGATTTTGACGTCGCCAAGCGCAACTTCTTCGCCATAGCGCACCGCCTGCGTGGTGCGAGCAAAATTGTCGCCATAGCGCAGCCGCATCATGTCGAGCGTTTCCTGCGTGGCGAGCACCGCGCCATGGCCGGGCCGGGCATGATCGGAATGGCCGTGGGTAATCACGGCGCGCTCGACCGGGCGCACCGGATCGATGTGGAAGCCGCCCGGCTTGCAGCACAGGCCGGCGGGAAGGGGGATCAGGATGTCCTGCGGACGCATTTCGTCTATATAGGCCGTCCCGCCGCGATGTTTAGCCGTCATGCGCGGGCTTGACCCGCGCATCCATCTTTTGAGAATTCATTGTTTTTGATGGATGGCCGGGTTAAGCCCCGGCGATAACTGGTTGCTGAAATGCCTGCCCGCCTTTTTCTTTCCTCCGGCGATCTGATGGCCGACCGCCGGTTCGAATTTGCCCGCGATCTGCAATTGAAGGGCGATTTGCCCGCCGCCGCCGATCTCCTGCTGCAGGCGATCGAGCTGGCGCCGAATTTCACGTCCGCCTGGTTCTCGCTCGCCGGCATCCGCGAAGAACTCGGCGAGCGCGATGCTGCGATTGCGGCGTTTCAAAGGCCCAGGCCAGCGATCCCGGTGACCGCCACGGCGCCGGGTTGCGGCTGATGCGGCTTGGCGCAGAGCCCGTGTCGAGCATGCCGCAGGCCTATGTGCAGACCCTGTTCGACCAATACGCGCCGCGGTTTGAATCCTCGCTGGTGGATGAACTCGGCTATCGCGGCCCGAAGTTGTTATTCCGCGCGGTGCTGTCGTTGCGCGCGGCGGCGCGCAAGCCGGCGTTTTTCAAGCGCGCCATCGATCTCGGCTGCGGCACCGGGCTTGCCGCATCAGCCTTCGCCAGGTCGGTCGATCATTTCATCGGCGTCGATCTGTCGCCGCGCATGATTGAGCGGGCGCGCGCCACAGGCCTCTACGCCGAGCTTGATGTCGCCGACATGTTGCAGGGTCTGCGCAGCAGGGCGACGCCAGCGCCGATCTCATTCTCGCCGCGGACGCCATGGTGTACGTCGCCGACCTCGGGCCGGTTCTCGCCGAGGCCGCTCGCGTACTGGCCCACGGCGGACTGCTCGCCTTCACCACTGAGACCCATGGCGGCGAAGGCGTCGTCATCGGCCAAGGGCTGCGGTACGCCCATGCTGCACCTTACGTGCGCGCCGTGGTCGAATCCGCAGGCCTCAAATTGCCCCTGCTGGAAGATCGCTCCGCCCGCAACGAGGACAATGCGCCGGTTCCCGGCCTCGTCGCCGTCGCCGCGAAAACTTGAGTCTAGACGCTACGCGCTCGCCGAATGGCGGCATTGCGTGCGACATGTCTGCTATTGCCAGTGGCGCCGGAATGCCGGATCAAGTCTCCCACAAGGGAGAAACAACAATGAAGAACAAACAAACGCGCCGCGAATTCGGCGCCACCGCGCTTGCCACCGTCCTCGCATCCGCCATGCCGGCGCCATCAGTCTGGGCGGCGGAGAAGAATACGATCCGGGCGCCAGCGACACCGAAATCAAGCTCGGACAGACCGTGCCGCATTCCGGTCCCGGCTCGCTTTACGGCGTGCTCGGTCGCGTCGGCGAAGTCTATTTCCAGATGCTGAACGAAAAGGGCGGCATCAACGGACGCAAGGTGAAGTTCCTGACCATGGACGACGGCTACAGCGCGCCGAAATGCGTCGAGGCGACGCGGCGGCTGGTCGAGCAGGAGGAAGTGCTGGCGCTGTACGGCTCGCTCGGCACTGCGCCGCAGACCGCCGTGCACAAATATCTCAACTCGAAAGGCGTGCCGCAGCTATTGCTCAACACCGGCGCGTCGAAATGGAACGATCCGAAGAATTTCAAATGGACCATGGCGGGCCTGCCGCTCTATCCGACCGAAGCGCGCATCCTCGCCAGGCATGTCGTTGCGACAAAGCCGAACGCCAAGGTCGGGATCCTCTACCAGAACGACGATTTCGGCCGCGATTTCCTCGCGCCCTTCAAGAAGGTGCTGGCGGATGCCGGCGGCACCGCCAAGGTGATCATGGAGCAGACCTACGATCTGACCGAACCGACGATCGATTCGCAGCTCATCAATCTCTCGAAATCCGGCGCGGATGTTTTCTACAATATCTCGACCGGCAAGGCGTCGTCGCAGTCGATCCGAAAATTGGCCGAACTCGGCTGGAAGCCGCTGCATCTGTTGTCGGCGGGTTCGACCGGGCGCTCGATTCTCAGCGCCGCCGGCCTTGAAAACTGCACGGGCATCGTCGCGATCCGCTACGCCAAGGAGGTCGGCGTGCCGCGCTTCGAGAAGGATCCCGACGTGATGGCGTTCGAGGAGCTGCGCAAAAAGTACCTGCCCAATGTCGATCCTGACAACACCATCGCTTTTGCCGGTTACGGCCAGGTGGTGGCGATGGCGGAGATTTTGCGCCGTTGCGGCGACGAGCTCACCCGCGCCAACGTTCTGAAGCAGGCCACGACGCTGGCGGGCTTCCATTCCCCTACATGCTGGACGGCGTGACCTACAGCTATACGCCCGATGACTACACCCCGATGAAGACGCTCTATATCTCGATCTTCAACGGCAAGGACTGGGATATCTCCGACAAGCCGGTGACGGAGTAGGCAGAGGTGGCGTTCCCCGGATGCTGCGCAGCGCCAACAGCGCGTTCACGCGCGTCTTCGACGCGCTATGGCTTGCGGCGTGGTGCGCTGCTGATCCGGGGTCCACATGCCGCGGCATAGGTCCCGGTTCTGCGGAGCAGCGTTGCACGCTGCACCGCGCCCGGGACACGGGGCATCCGGGCTGAATTGGTCCGTCACAACCCTCGACGAACCCGCCCCGACAGCTTAGCTCTAACGCTGTGCCGTCGCCCGATCCCTTGCCCCTGACGCCGCTTGAAACGGCTGCGCTGCTGCCCGACCGCTTCCGGCGCTGGTTCGCCTCGCGCGGCTGGTCGCCGCGCGAGCATCAGCTTGCGCTGCTGGCAAAAGCCAGCGAGGACCGCTCGGCGCTGCTGATCGCGCCGACCGGCGCCGGCAAGACGCTGGCCGGATTTCTGCCGACGCTGGTGGAGCTTTCTTCTCCCGCCGCCTCAAAGGGCAGTGGCGAGAAGAGCCTCATCTCCACCGGTCGCACCGTGAGACGGGCCGGCGGCCTTCACACCTCTACATTTCGCCGCTGAAGGCGCTCGCGGTCGACATCGCGCGCAATCTGGAAACGCCGATCGCCGAGATGGCGTTGCCGATCAAGGTCGAGACCCGCACCGGCGACACGCCGGTGTCGCGGCGGCAGCGGCAGCGGCGCTATCCGCCGGACATCCTGCTCACCACGCCCGAACAACTGGCGTTGTTGCTGTCGTCCGACGACGCGCCGTTCCTGTTCTCCTCGCTCAAGCGTATCGTGCTCGACGAACTGCACGCACTCGTCACTTCCAAGCGCGGCGATTTGCTGTCGCTCGGCCTGGCGCGGTTGTGGCGGCTGGCGCCGGAGATGCGCGCGATCGGCCTGTCGGCAACCGTGGCCGAGCCGGAATCGCTGGCGCGGTTTCTGGTGCCGCAGCGCGACGGCCGGGAGGTCTCCGCCGACATCGTCGTGGCCGGCGGAGCGGCGGCGCCTGTGGTCGAGATGCTCGATACCAAAGAGCGCCTGCCCTGGGCCGGCCACACGGCGCGCCATGCGCTCGGCGAAATGTACGAGCTGATCAAGCGCAACAAGACCACGCTCATTTTCGTCAACACCCGCAGCCAGGCCGAAATGCTGTTCCAGGACTTTTGGCGCATGAACGACGACGGCCTTGCGATTGCCTTGCATCACGGCTCGCTCGACGTCGCCCAGCGCCGCAAGGTCGAGGACGCGATGGCGGCCGGAAAACTGCGCGGGGTGGTCTGCACGTCCTCGCTCGACCTTGGTATCGATTGGGGCGACATCGATCTCGTCGTCAATGTCGGCGCGCCGAAGGAGCCTCGCGCCTGATGCAGCGGATCGGCCGCGCCAACCACCGACTCGATGAACCCTCGCGCGCCGTCCTGATCCCGGCCAACCGTTTCGAAGTGCTGGAGTGCCGCGTCGCGATCGATGCGATCGCGGAGAATGCGCAGGATACGCCGCCGTTGCGCACCGGCGCGCTCGACGTGCTGGCGCAGCACGTGCTCGGCTGCGCCTGCGGCGAGCCATTTCTTTCCGACGAACTCTATGCAGAGGTGCTGACGTCGGCGCCTTACGCGTCGCTGACGCGAACCGATTTCGACGACGTGGTCGATTTCGTCGCCACCGGCGGCTACGCGCTGAAGACCTACGAACGCTTTGCGCGGATCAAGCAGGACAAGCAGGGGCGCTGGCGCGTCGCCAACCCAAAAGTGCGGCAGAGCTACCGCCTGAACGTCGGCACCATCGTCGAAGAGGCCATGTTGAAGGTAAAGCTGGTGCGCGGTCGCGGCAGCGGGGCCGGCTCTACCGGCATGATCGGCCGCGGCGGCCGGATGCTGGGCGAGATCGAGGAATATTTCATCGAGGGGCTGGTCACGGGCGACACCTTCGTGTTCGGCGGCGAGATCGTGCGCTACGAGGCGCTGGTTGAGGATCAGGTCTATGTCTCCCGCGCCAACGACAAAGACGCCAAGGTGCCGTCGTACATGGGCGGCAAGTTTCCGCTGTCGACCTATCTAGCCGAACGCGTGCGGAAATTGCTCGACGACCGGCGGCAATGGAATGCGCTGCCGGAACAGGTGCGCGACTGGCTGTCGCTGCAGCGGGATTTTCCCGCGTGCCCGCCGTGCGCGAGCTGCTGATCGAAACCTTCCCGCGCGGCGGCAAGCATTACATGGTGTGCTATCCCTTCGAGGGCCGTCTTGCGCACCAGACGCTCGGCATGCTGCTGACGCGCCGGCTGGAGCGCGCCCGCGCCCGGCCGCTCGGCTTCGTCGCCAATGAATACGCGCTCGCGATCTGGGGCCTTGGCGACATCTCCTTCATGGTTCGTCACGGCAAGCTTGATTTCGCCGCTCTGTTCGCCCCCGACATGCTCGGCGACGATCTCGAGGCGTGGCTCGCCGAATCCGCGCTGATGAAGCGCACCTTTCGCAATTGCGCGCTGATCTCGGGCCTGATCCCGCGCCGCTTCACCGGCGAGGAGAAGAGCCGCCGCCAGGTGTTGTTCTCGACCGACCTCGTCTATGACGTCTTGCGCAAGCATCAGGCCGACCACGTGCTGCTCCGCGCGGCGCGCGCAGACGCCGCCGCCGGCCTGCTCGATCTCAAGCGCCTGGGTGATATGCTCTCGCGCATTCAGGGGCAGATCACCCATCGGGAACTCGAACATGTTTCGCCGCTCGCCGTTCCCGTGATGCTGGAAATCGGCCGCGAGTCAGTTTATGGCGAAGCAGGAGATGAGTTGCTGGCGGAGGCCGCCGATGAACTCGTCAAAGAGGCGATGTCGTAAGAAATGAATTTGCAGGGCGCTGATCCATCAACATCGTCGTGCCCGGGCTCGTCCCGGGCATCCACGTCTTTCTTTGTGCGGCCAAGACGTGGATGGCCGGGACAAGCCCGGCCATGACGGAGACGATGGTCGTAACCGTCGCCACTCAAAGTGCTCTGGAAGTTGCCGGAGTATCTCTGGTCGCCGATCTTTCCGGCGCGCTGTTCTGGCAGGAGCAGCGCCTGCTCGTCGTCTCCGACCTGCATCTGGAAAAGGGCTCCAGTTTTGCAACGCGCGGCGTGCTGCTGCCGCCCTATGACACCGTGGCGACGCTTGGCCGTCTCGCCGCCGTGATCGCGCGGCATGACCCCCGCATGGTGATCGCGCTCGGCGACAGTTTTCACGATCGCGCCGCGCATGAGCGGCTGTCCGCGCCTGATCGCGACGCGCTCTCAGCGATGCAGGCGCGGCGCGACTGGATCTGGATTTCGGGCAACCACGATCCGGCGCTGCCGTCCGATCTCGGTGGCGTGGTCGCGAGCGAGGTCGCAATTGGCTCGATCGTCTTCCGCCATGAGCCAACCGGCGCGGCGGGCGAAATCGCCGGCCATCTGCATCCCAAGGCCCGCGTCGCCACGAGGGGACGATCGATGGAGCGACGATGTTTTGCGTCCGACGGCGAACGGGCCGTGATGCCCGCGTTCGGCGCCTATACCGGCGGCTTGAATATTCGCGACGCGGCCTTTGCGAAAATCTTTCAGACGCCGGGCTTCATGGCGCATCTGATCGGCGACCGCAAACTGCACGCCATCGCCGCCTCGCGCTGTTATTGAGCGATCACGCCGCCTTCGCCTGCACGGTGTCGCAGAACTCGGCGAGCCGATCGGCCAGCCGCAATGTCGCGGGGCTGGCGTCGGGCGAGGCCACCAGTGCCACTTCGGTCTTGTCGATCGGTGCGAAACCATCCCTGGCGGTCAGCACGCGATGGTCAGCCTGGATCGCGATCTCCGAGAGGATGCTCAACCCCATGCCGGCGGCAACCGCGGCCTGGATGCCGGCGAGGTTGGAACTGGTATAGGTCATGTGCCAGGCGCGGCCGGCGCTTTCCAATGCATGGATCGCGCCTGCCCGGTACAGGCAGCCGGTCGGAAAACCGATCAATGGCACCGAGCCTGCGCTGGTGTCGCGCGGGCGGCTCTTGCTGGTGACCCAGTGCACGCGCTCCGGCCATACCGCGATGCCGCCGTTTTCGCCGGCCATGCGCTTGAACAAGGCGAGATCGAGTTCGCCGCGTTCGAGATCGCGCTTGAGATTGGCGCTTTGATCGGCGCGCACGTCGAGCCGCAGGCCGGGATGCGAGCGCGAAAATGAAGCCAGCAATTTCGTCAGCCGATAGGCGGCAAAGTCCTCGGGAACGCCGAGGCGCACCGCGCCTTCGCTTTCCGGACGCCCCACGACGTCGCGCGCCTCTTCGGCGAGCGACAGCAGCCGCCGCTCGCCGGCTTCGGTCGGCGTCACGTCCTTGCCGCTGCGGATCAGAAGCGGCTGGCCGAGATCGTCTTCCAGCCGCTTGATCTGCTGGCTGACGGTCGATTGCGTGCGATGGACGCGTTCGCCGGCGCGGGTGAAGCCGCCGGTATCGACGATGCTGACGAAACTGCGCAGGAGCTCCAGATCGAGCATGTAAATGCTCCATTTATAAATCCACTGGATAGCAGTTTATCATTTAATTTCCAAATATCAAGGCGCGGGCCTAGATCATGGGCGAAGGAGACTTCCCATGTCGCTCGCGCCCTCAGTCGCGGTCCCCGCGCCGGTTTCAATCCGCTTCCGCTCTATATCGGCCTGTTCTGCCTGCTCTGGAGCTTCGCCTTCGTCGCCGGCAAGATCGGCGTCACCGATTGCCCGCCGCTGATCCTGCTTGCCGCGCGCTTTTCGCTAGCCGGCATCCTGATCCTTGGAATCACCGCGCTGCGCGGCGAAGCGTGGTCCTCGCTCACCTGGCGCGATGCCGCCATTTTCGCGATCCTCGGCGTCGCCAACAACGCGCTCTATCTCGGCCTCGGCTATACCGGACTGCAGACCGTATCCGCCGGCCTTGGCGGCCTGATCGTCAGCGCCAATCCGGTGTTCACCGCCGTGCTCGCGGCGACCTTTCTGGGTGAGGCGCTGACCTGGCGCAAGGTGATGGGGCTTCTGCTGGGCATCTCCGGCGTCGGCTTCATCGTCTGGCACCGCATGTCGGTTGGTACCGATGACTGGCACGGCATCCTGTTCACGCTGGCCTCATTGGCTTCGATCGTGCTGGGGACCATCCTGTTCAAGGTGCTGGCCCCGAAGGGCAGCCTCTGGGTCGGCAATGGCGTGCAGAATCTGGCAGCCGGCATCGTGCTGCTGCCGTTCGCGTTCACCTTCGCCAGCGTCGGCGACATCGTGCCGAGCGTGCGGCTGCTGGGCGCGTTCGCGTTCCTCGTGCTCGGCGGCTCGATCCTTGCGTATCTGCTCTGGTTTCATCTTCTGAAAGTGTGTGGCGCGACTGCCGCGAGCGCCTATCACTTCCTGATGCCGCCGCTCGGCATGCTGTTCGCGTTCCTCGTGCTCGGCGAACATCTCGAGCTTCGCGACCTGCTCGGCATCGCCCCCGTCGCCCTCGGCATTTACCTGGTGACGCGTCCTGCCGCGGCCCCTGATCAATCTTCCTAAGGGAGCAAGTCATGACAGTTACCATCACCCTGATCGGCGGCCCCCGCGCTGATCGAAATCGACGGCTTCCGGTTGCTCACCGATCCGACCTTCGATGAGCCTGGCGCCTATCAACTGCCGCATGTGAAGTTGGAAAAGCTGGTTGGCCCCGCGCTCAGCGCGCATGATATCGGCGAGGTCGATGCCGTGCTGCTCAGCCACGACCAGCATTCGGACAATCTCGACCATGCGGGGCGCGATTTTCTCAAATCCGCCAAGCGTGTGCTGACGACGGAAGTCGGCGCCAAGCGGCTCGGCGGCCACGCCGAAGGTTTTGCGCCGTGGCAGGTCACCGAATTGACGGGCCGCAACGGTCATTCGCTGGCCGTCACCGCGACGCCCGCGCGTCACGGCCCGGCCAGCATCGAACCGCTGGCGGGCGACGTCATCGGCTTCGTCGTCGCCTCGAACAGACCGGGCAGCCGCCCGATCTATATCAGCGGCGACACCGTCTGGTACGACGGCGTGGCCGAAGTCGCCAAGCGTTTCAAGGCAGGCGTCGTGCTGCCATTCGCGGGCGCGGCGCAAACCCGCGGGCCCTTTCACATTACGATGGACACCAACGATACGATCGAGACCGCGCGCGCATTTCCGGACGCCGTGATCGTTCCCGTCCATACCGAAGGATGGAAGCATTTCCGCCAGAGCGGGGCCGACCTGCGCGCCACCTTCGACACGTTGGGGTTCGGGCCGCGATTGCGGATTCTGGAGCCGGGCGTTCCGACCATCATCGAACCGCTGCACGCCGGGTGAGAGGCGGCTGATCTTCCGGCGCGCGCCGTGAGGCAATTGTCGTGGCGGGAACCGAATCCCGTCGACTTCGTTGTCGCCGCGGCTGAATGCGCGCATGGCAAATCGCACCAAATCGAATTCGAAGCGTCACGCGAGTACGGGCTCGCGCCATGCGAAGCCGACCGCGAAGGAAAAGCCTGTCCGTCCGTCTCGCTTCCGCGATGCGCTGAAGGCGCTCGGCCCCGGCCTGATCACCGGCGCGTCCGACGACGATCCGTCGGGGATCGGCACCTACAGCCAGGCCGGCGCGCAGCTCGGCTACGGCATCGGCTGGACCATGCTGCTGACGTTTCCGTTGATGGCGGCGATCCAGGAAATTTCCGCGCGCGTCGGCCGCGTCACTGGGCATGGAATTGCAGGCAACGTGAGCCGGCACTACGCCTCATGGCTGCTCAATGTGGTGGTGACGCTGCTGTTCATCGCCAACACCATCAACATCGGCGCCGATCTCGGCGCGATGGCGGACGCCAGCAAACTGCTGATCGGCGGTCACGCCATCGTCTATGTGTTGCTGTTCGGCGTGACGTCGGTGGCGGCGCAGATCTTCCTCGACTACAAGCGATACGTCTCGGTGCTGAAATGGTTGACGCTCTCCCTGTTCGCCTATGTCGCGGCGCTCGCCTTTGCCAAAGTGTCGTGGGGCGATGCGCTCGCCGGTATCCTCGTTCCGCGCCTGACCTGGAGCCTCGACTATGTCACCACCATCGTCGCGATCCTCGGCACCACGATCTCGCCCTATCTGTTCTTCTGGCAGGCTTCGCAGGAAGCCGAGGACCAGCGCGTCGATACGAAGAAGCGTCCCCTGATCGAAAAGCACTACGGTGCGCGGAAGGAATTTTCTCGCATCCGCGCCGACACCGTCATCGGCATGGCGTTCTCCAATTTGATCGCGCTGTCGATCATCGTAACCGCGGCGGCGACGCTGCACGCGGCCGGCAAGACCGATATCCAGACGTCGGCGGAGGCGGCCGAAGCGCTGCGTCCGATCGCCGGCGCGTTCGCGGAAGTGATTTTTGCGCTCGGCATCGTCGGTACGGGATTGCTGGCGATCCCGGTGCTCGCCGGCGCCGCGGCGTATGCCGTCGGCGAGGGTCGGCGCTGGCCGGTCGGGCTCGCGCGCAAGCCCAAGGAAGCCGCCGCCTTCTACGCCGTGCTGGCGCTCTCGGCGGGAATCGGGATCGCGCTGAATTTCACCCCGATCAACCCGATCTCGGCGCTGTACTGGAGTGCCGTCATCAACGGCGTGCTCGCCGTGCCCGTGATGGTGCTGCTGATGTTGATAGCCCGCCGCAAGGATGTGATGGGCGGCTATGTCATCGGCGGTCCGCTGTATTGGCTGGGCTGGCTGTCGACGGCCGCGATGGTGCTGAGCGTCGTGGCGATGGGCGTGGGGTTCTTTGTCGGACAGTCGTAGTACAGGTGGGCAAAGGCGCTTTTGCGCCGTGCCCACCATCTATCCAATATCTCGAAAAGATGGTGGGCACGCTGCGCATTGCCCACCTTACGCGATGTGGCTCGCCTCAATCCTTCCGGAACACGATCGAGGCCATCCATCCCGTCATCAGCGCCATGAAGGCGGTGATCAGCCCGTAGACGAAGCCGTGCTGCTGCGCCGTGGTGGCGACGAATTGCTCGAAGCCGACCTTGACGATTTCGAACGCGGTGTCGGTCTTGGTCACCAGCGCGCCGTCGGCGAACAGCTTGATCTCGACGTTATAGAGACCGATCGGCACCTCGGCAGGCAGGGGATGCCGGTGCGAAACAGCGTCGGCGTCAGGAACGTCACCGCCGAGGTCTCCTCGCGATAGAGGCCGTGCTGCCGGCGCAGCCGCACGAAGGCGCTGCGGAACGCATCGTCCGGCACCACGTCGGCGTAATCGCCGCTGACGCGCTGGGTCAGCAATACGTTGTTCAGCCCGAGCTGCTGCCGCCGCTGCACCTCGGGTGAGGCGATGGCGTCGAACGGCCGGTTGGAGAACAGCGCCAGGTAGGTCGGCACTTCCAGGAACTGCCGGGAGTCGGTGTTGATCCAGATCCCGAACCGGCGTTCCTTGCGGCGGGTGACCATGTCGGCGCGCGGGCCGGCAATAGTCACCACCAGATCGTAAGTCCGATTGGCCGGCGTGGTGGCGTCCTTCTCCACCGAGCCGAACAGCACGAGTTCCTCGCCGGAGTAATTCGGCGTCACGGTGACGCGGTGGTTCGACACCGACACGATCAGCCGTTCGGCCTGCGCGGGCGAGGCCGCGAGTACGGCGCCGAGCGCAAGCCATCCGAGCATGAGGATGAGGCGCGCGGTCATCCCGTCACCCCGGTTTCGCGGATGGTGAAGAGATCCTCGGGCCGGATCACCAGCTCGACGGCAAACCGGACGCCGACAGCGAGCACCAACAGCCCGAGCAGTAGCCGCAGATGTTCGCCGCGGATTTTCTGACCGGCGCGCGCGCCGAACTGTGCGCCGGTAACGCCGCCGACCATCAGGATCAGCGCCAGCACGGCATCGACCAGATGATTGGTGATGGCGTGCAGCATGGTGGCGAACACCATCGTGACCAGCGTGAGCACCATCGAGGTGCCGATCACGGTCGAGGTCGGCACCCGCAGCACGTAGATCAACAGCGGCACCAGGATGAAGCCGCCGCCGATGCCCATGACGGCGCCGATGAAGCCTATGATCAAGCCGATCACCACGACGGGAATCACGGAAAGATAGATTTTCGAGCGCTTGAAGCGCATCTTCAGCGGCAAGCCATGGATCCAGACATGGCTGCCAGGGCGGCGCGTGGTGACCGGGCCGCCGCGGCGGGCCCGCAACAGCGCCCGCAGGCCCTCCCAGAACATCAGGCCGCCGACAGTGGTCAGCAAGATCACGTAGGACATCGCGATCATGAGATCGAGCTGACCCAGCGCACGCAGCAGCGTGAAGGTCCAGACCCCGAGCGCGGTGCCCAGACTGCCGCCGGTCAACAGCACCGCCGCCAGCAGCGGATCGATGGCGCGCCGTCGCCAATAGGAGAGCGCGCCGGAAAACGAGGAGGCGGCGATATGGCTCGCGACGGAGGCGACTGCGACCGCCGGTGCAATGCCGACGAAGATCAACAGCGGCGTCATCAGGAAGCCGCCGCCGATCCCGAACATGCCGGACACGAACCCAACCGCCGCGCCCATCGCCAGGATGAGGAAAACATTGACCGGAATGTCGGCGATCGGGAGGTAGAGCTGCACGCGCGTCTGCTTTTGTAGCTTTGCCGCAAGAGATGGCCGGGGAGCCGCTCTTGGCACGGTTTCTGTTGTATTTGCCGGCAGTGGAATCCGGTTCGCGCATGCACCTTTGCGTGCGCAGGGCCGGTTCCCGCGCCTTTGCATAACTGAATTCGGGGGATGAGGGACTAAAAATGCCCGGGAAGGCAAATTTTTGCCTCACGTGGCCACGCGTCCGTCAGGACGTTGAAACGCTGTTACAAATCCGAAAGGCGGGTCCGTTCGTGGGGCCCGGCGCGCGGCCGGCTCAGGGCTTCCCGAGCGGGTCGGTGACGAGGTTCATCGCCAGCGCCTGTTTGGGGCTAAGCCAGCGAATGTCCCGGGTCTCGGACATCGCTTCCACGATGGAGGACGACACCCCCATCTTGGTCATGTAGCCCAGCACCGCGCCGGCAATCCGCTGCGCCTCGGCGACGGGGTCGTCCACGGGCCGGGTTGTGACAAACCGATGAACGCCCAATGCCGAGCCCAATACGCCGAAGCGGGGTTTGCCGCCGGCATAGACCAGCACGCAGGCGCTGGCGCAATAGGCGGGCTTGATGAGGCCCGAGGCGTCGGTACTGCCGACCGCGGTCGCGAGCGCGCGCTGCCGGATGATCTCGCCCATGATCGTGGCCTGGTTCAGATCGCCACCGGGCGAGGCCAGCAGGACGATGTCGCCCGCCGCGAGATTGGCCTGGTCCAGCCTGCCGCGAAACCAGTTCGCGGCGGCAGGGCCGATCGTCCCGCCGACGAACAGCGCCCGCCGGCCCTGGCTCGAACCATCGAGATGGAGCGTGTCGACCACCTGGGATGTCAGGCTGGGCGAGACGTACTGGTCCTTCCAGTAGTGCCAGGCCTCCGGCTGTGACAGGTCCCGGTAGGCGCGAATGCAGACCCCGGCAACCAGCAGGATGAAGATGGCGACCGACCAGAAATGCCGTTTGCGCCGAGGCGTTTTGACCGGCGGCGCCGGGGCCTGACCGGGCGGTATGCGCGGCGGCGCGACCGCAGGGCCGGTCGGCGACCTGCGTAAGCGATTTTCCCCTTGGCTATCTTCGGTCGACAATCGATCCTCGTTGCAAGGCGATCCGTTCGGGATCGGGCTGGCCCCAAGCATTATACGACTTTGTGGCCGAGGATATGGCGGCGATGCTGGCGGCATCGCGACTTGTTTTAATGAGCGGCGGCGGTGCGCTTGGTCGCAGCCGGCTTGGCGCCGGGCTTGCCCGTGGCCGGTGCGGGAGCTGAATCCCAGCCGCCCGCGGGTGCCGCGGCGTTGACGACGTCGTCGGGCTGCGGCTCCGGCGTAAAGGTCTGGATCGCGAGCCTGGCGGCCGCCAGCGACTGGGCGTCGAGGCGCTTGGCGATATCGTCGCGCTTGCGCCCCGCATCCGCATCGCCCTGGGCCGCAGCGAGGCTGAACCATTTAAAGGATTCGGCGAGGTTCTGTTCGACGCCGATACCGCGGGCATAAAGGATGCCGAGGTTGAACTGGCTGTCGGCGACGCCGCGATCGGCGGCCTTGCGGAACCAGATCGACGCGCTCTTGTAATTGGCGCCCTTGCCGCCGCCGTCGGCGTCGAGCACGGCTAGATTATGCATCGCCTTGGCGCTGCCGCGCTCGGCCGCCTGCGCATAATAACGCCGCGCGATATCGACGTCCTTTTCACGCTCAGACCCTTCTCATAGAAGGTCCCGAGCCGGAAGATGGCGGGCACCACGCCGGCCTGCGCTGCGCGGTCGTACCATTTGGCGGCCTGGTCGAGATCCGGGGCAACGCCCTTGCCTTCGGCAAAGCGCACGCCGACTTCATAAGCCGCGGCCGGGTCGCCCTTCAGCGCGGCGGCGCGCAATACCGGGCCGCCGATGCCGTCGGGCAGCCGCTCGGTCGGCGGCACCGCGATCATGGCAAGCTTGCCGCCGCTGGGGGCATCGTCGTGATCGCGCCGGTGATGTCGCTGGCTGCAGCAGGCGGCGGCGCGGCCTGCGGCGGAACCGCGATCCGCGCGCTATCCAGCGTGTTCGGTGCGGAGGAATTGTTCGACTGCTTCTCGACCGGCGTCGGCGAGATCATCAAGGGCCCCGGCGCCGCAGGCATCCCAGGCCTGGCGCTGCTCTCTGACGGCGCAGGGGCCTGCACTGGTGCGGCCGGCTCGCTGGGATGTTCCATCATCGGCTGTTGCAGCACGCTGCCGGTGTCGAGCAGCGTCATCGCCATCTTGAAAGTGCCGAGCACGATCACAACCACGCTCGCGCCGACCAGCAGTGAGCGGATCTTGGAGGAAATGTTCGAGGGGTTCTTGTCGTCCGCCTTGGCCTTGTCGCCGCCCTTGTCCTTTGGCGCGGCCTTCGCCGAACGTCCCGGCTTCTCAGGAGGTGGCGCGGCAGCTGCGGCCTGCGCGGCGCGCCGCGCGGCGGCAATGAAGCTCGACGAACTGACCGGCTCCTTCGGCCCGGAAGCGATTTCGCTGATCGCGTTTTCGGAAGCGGCGATCCGTTCCGACGGCGAAGACATGCGCAGGGTCGGCCGCGTGCCCGGCTCGAGCGGATGATCCGGCGGCAATTCCGGCGCAATCGCGGTGCGGGGCGCTGCGGCATGCGGCTCCAGGATTTCGCTGATCGCCCGTGGCGGCAATGGCGGGGCGGCCAGCGCTGCCGGTTGGGCCGCGTGGAATTCGCGCGGCGCGGCGACAAAATGTTCCTGCGGGCCGGCTTGCAGCGCGGCGGGGTTCGGTAATTCCGGCTTCGATTGCTGCTGCGGATAGGTCTGCAGCGGCGTCATCACGCGGGGCGCTTCCTCGCGCATTTCGGTGGCTGCAGGAGAAGAGGCGGTCGCAGCCGGTGCGGCGCGAACCGTGCGCAGATCGCCTTCGATCATCGACAGGCGATCGACCACGTGGCCGAGCGTGCTGTGAACGGTCTCCAGCGAGTCCTGCGTGCGGCGGTCGGTTTCCGACTGGCTGAAGCGCATGTCGGTCAGCTCGCGCTTGACCAGATCGACGATGCCGGAGTCCATCGGCTGGGCGGTGTCGCCGGAATTGCGGTTGGACTCGGCGAGCGCGACCAGGCTGGCGTGCTGGCGTTCGAGCGAACGCAGAATGTCATGCAGCCCTTCCTCGACCCGTCCGAGGTCGATGGCGGGCGCGGCGGAACGATCGCCGGAGGCCTCCAGGCGCTCCAGCAGATAGGACACGCGCTGTTCGAGATGGGCAAACGCCGACGCGTTATCGTTGCCGGCCGGGATGCGGTCGAGCCGCTCCGACAGCGAGCGCAGCGCGTTTTCGAGATATTCCGAATTGTCGCTCGCGGCCGGCGGTTGCCTTGTTTCCAGCGTCGAGGTCAGCGCGGCCAGGCGCTGCTCGAGCATGCCGAAGGCGTCGCTGTTGCCGTCAAAGCGGGAAAGCTGATCGACCTTGGCCGACAGCGTGTGCACGTCTTCGGCGAGCCGGGCCAGCGCGTCGTTGGAGGCGACGTTGGAGACGATGCCGCGCAGCGCCGCAATCGCGCCTTCGAGCTGCTGCACGGTCGACGGGTCGTCGTTCGAACGCAGGATCAGATCGAGCTTGGCGCCGAGATTGCGGATCGCCTCGTCGTAGCCGGTGAGTTGCTCGGCCGGCGTCAGCGAGCGCAGCACCTCGCGGATTTCGCCGAGCGCGCGCTCGATGCCTGCCAGCGTCTGGCCGTCGCTGCCATGCTGGCGGCTGTCGTCGATGCGGCGGGATAGCGAGCGGATTTCGTTCTCGAGCGATTCGATTTCCCGGCGCGGCACCGCCTCGGTGATGGCGTGGCGGATTTCGGCGAGTTCGCTGCGGAAGGCGGCAATCGACTCCTCGACATGATCGGGACGCTGCAGCGCCTCGATCTGGCTGGTGATCTTGAGCAGGTGCCGTTCGAGCGAAGAAAAATCCGGACCGGCCGGCGCCGCCTGCATCATGGGCTGCGCAGCAAAGTTGGGCTGGGCGGCGGAGGCCATCGGCGCGGCATGACGCGGCGGCATCTGGCGCGGCGGTGGACTGTCGAGTTCGTTCTGGCGCGCGGCGATTTCGGCGATCGCAAAATCCATCGAGGCCGGACTGAGCGGCGGCGCGGGGCGATAGACCTGGGCTGCGGCACGCTCGACCATCTCGGTCTGGCGCTGCTTTTCCTGCATCTGGGCCTGCCGGGTCGGCGCGGGGTTGGAAATCTGCGACAGCCGCGCGTCGAGGCGCGAAATGGCTTCGTTGAGCTGGCGGGCCACCGTCGGCTCGCCACGGGCGACTTCGCCGCGCGAAGTGTCGCCGCGCGGCGTGACGGGTCGCGAAATCTGCTCGATTTGCTTGGTGATTGAATCCAGCCGCTGGTGAATGTCCGCCACGTCGGGGATCTGCCGCGGCATCGCCGGACGCGGCTCGGCGGGCGCGCTGAAACTGGGAGGGGCTGGTTCGCCGACGGTAGAATTGAGCCAGTCGTTCAACGACATGCCGGCGCGCCGCGCGGCCGCCTCGGCCCTTTCGCGGACGGATGGATCGATGCCGTCAACACTCCACGATACGCGCGAATTCATGCTTTCGTCCGGTTCCGCTTCGGCGCCCCACCTGCGCCATCAGCCTCCCCGCGCGTCCCACCGAAGAGACAATCGTATTTCCGCGCAGGTCGCCTGCCTCGGAACTGACTTTTGTTCCTTACGGTAAATAACGGGTTAAGGAATGCGACGGGCGGCCTAAAAGTTACCGGGGGCCAAATTGGCGAGCTCTAGCCGCTATTCTCGCGCTGGCTGTCCTCGATCGGTACGACGTTGCTCCGCTCCGCGCCGGAAGTGAGGGCTGACAACGCTTCGATCGCCTCTTCGCACCACTCCGCCACAGCGCGCTCGTGGGCGAGGCCGATACGAAGTCCGAGCAGTTTGCCGACATCGGCCGGTGGCGCCGTGCCGTCCGGAAAGCGTTTGTTGAGCAGGCGCTCGTAGCGGGCGAAACGGTCGCGGTGATGTTCCAGCCGCGCCATCAGGTCGGTGCGCAACGGTTCGATGTCGACGCTGTCGAGCGCGTAAAGCCGCACCAAAGGTCGTCCTTGATCGAAGCCGGAACGCTCGGCCGCGCGGCCCAATGCCGGAGCGCGGCGCGTCCCTCCGGCGTGAGCGTATAGACCAGCTTGTTCGGCTTGCCGGACTGCACCACCTCGCGACCCTGGATATGGCCGCGGTCGCGAAGTTTTGTCAGTTCCCGATAAATTTGCTGGTGGTCGGCCTTCCAGAAGAATCCAATGGAGTTGTCGAACGTCTTGGCGAGCTCATAGCCCGTCATCGGACGTTCGGTCAGGCAGGCAAGGATCGCGTCACCAAGCGCCAAGGTGCCGGCCTCCGGCTTTCAGTTGTAATTTGACATTATGCATAAAGTTGCATATGCGTCAACGCGCATAATCGGACCGCGCCTTGCGCGAGGGCCCGAGCGCGTCATCGCCCGCACAGGAGGACATGATGACCATGAGCGGCCTCGACAAGTGGTACGGCTACATGAAGTCGCATGATACGGCGGCGCTCTGGGATCTCCTTCACCCCGATGCAGTGTTCGAAAGTCCCGTCGTCCACACGCCGCAACGCGGGCGCGACATCACCTTCAAATATCTGGCGAGCGCCGAGCAGGTTCTTGGCGGCTCCGGCTTCAAATACACAGGCGAATGGCGCAGTTCCAACGGCGCGGTCCTCGAATTCGAAAACGAGATCGAGGGCATCAAGATCAACGGCGTCGACATCATCACCTTCAGCGATGACGGTAAGATCACGCACTTCAAGGTGATGGTGCGTCCACTGAAGGGAATCAATCTGCTGCACCGCTTGATGGGAGAGCAACTCGCCAGGCAGTGAGGCCAAGGTGAGGCCAAGGCTGCGATGTCCGGCGCGGTTAATGTCGCAATGGCTGTCCGGAATTTGCTGACCTCTCACTGCCCGAACCGGATAAGGTCTCGTTCCGGAACGCCACGACGAATTCATTTCACGCGCCTTCGCCACTCTTTGCCCCTGCCGGGAGAACATCATGCCGATCTACAAAGCCCCTGTGGAAGACGTCACCTTCCTGCTCAACGACGTGTTCCAGATCGATCGCTACGACAATCTGCCCGGCTTCACCGACGCCTCCGCCGATGTGCGCGAAGCGATTTTGGGCGAGGCCGCAAAACTCTCCGAACAGGTGCTGCAGCCGCTCAACCGTGTCGGCGATCTCGAAGGCTGCAAACGGCATGACGATGGCTCGGTGACGACGCCGAAGGGTTTTAAGGAAGCCTTCAAGCAGGTGGCCGAAGGCGGCTGGCTCGGCCTGTCGGCGCCGGCGGAATATGGCGGGCAGGGGCTGCCGGTGACGCTGAGCCAGGTCGTCACCGAATTCCAGAGCGCGGCCAACATGGCGTTTTCGATGTATGGGGGCCTGACCATGGGCGCGACCGCGGCGCTGATGGTGCACGGCAAGCCCGAGCAGAAGAAGATGTTCGTGCCGAAGATGGTGGCGGGCCAGTGGACCGGCACCATGAACCTCACCGAGCCGCAATGCGGCACGGATCTCGGCCTGCTGCGCACCAAGGCGGTCAAGCAGCCCGACGGCAGCTACAAGATCACGGGCACCAAGATATTCATCTCCGCCGGCGAGCACGATCTCGCCGAGAACATCATCCATCTGGTGCTGGCGCGCATCGAAGGCGCACCCGCCGGCATCAAGGGCGTCTCGCTGTTTGTGGTGCCGAAGGTGCTCGTCAATGCCGACGGCTCGCTGGGCGCGCGCAACGGCGTCACCTGCGGCTCGATCGAGCACAAGATGGGCATCCACGGCAATTCCACCTGCGTGATGAACTACGACGGCGCCACCGGCTGGCTGATCGGCGAGGAGAACAAGGGCATGCAGGGCATGTTCGTGATGATGAACGAGGCCCGCCTCGGCGTCGCCGTGCAGGGTCTCGCGCAGTCCGAGGTCGCCTATCAGAACGCCGTGAACTACGCGCGCGAGCGTCTGCAGGGCCGTTCCCTGACGGGCGCAAAGGAGGCGGACAAGCCGGCCGACCCGATCATCGTGCACCCCGACGTACGCCGCGTGCTGCTGACCATCCGCGCCTTCAACGAGGCGGCGCGCGCCATGGTGGTGTGGACCGCGCTGAAAAGCGACGTCGCCCACCGCTCTTCCGACCCGAAGGACCGTCAGGAGGCCGATGACCACATGGGCCTGATGACGCCGGTCATGAAGGGCGTGATGACCGACGTCGGATTCTCCAATGCGGTGCTGGCGCAGCAGATGTATGGCGGCCATGGCTATATCGCCGAGCACGGCATGGAGCAGTTCGTGCGCGATGCCCGCATCGCCATGCTCTATGAGGGCGCCAACGGCATTCAGGCGCTCGATCTGGTCGGCCGCAAGCTGCCGCGCGACGGCGGCCGCGCGGTGATGGCGTTCTTTGCCGAAGTCGGCGCGTTCGCCAAGGAGCACGGTGGCGATGAGGCGATGAAGCCGTTTGTCACGCCGCTCTCGGCAGCCCTCGGCCACCTGCAGCAGGCCACCGGCTGGCTGATGCAGAACGCGCTGACCAAGCCCGACAATGCCGGCGCCGCGGCCACCGACTACATGCAATTGTTCGGCCTCGTCACCTTCGCCTATATGTGGGCGCGGATGGCCAAAGTAGCTCAGGACAAGATTGCGGCTTCCGGCGCCACGCCCTATCTGAGCACCAAGCTGGTGACCGGCCGCTTCTTCATGGAGCGGATGTTGCCGGAAACCCACGTTCATCTTGCGCGCATCCAGACCGGCTGCGCGACCACCATGGAATTGGCGGCGGAAGCGTTCTGAGATTTTCCGCCGTTTCCCTGTCCTTTCGCCTATAATATTATGATCCTCATACCAGGAGGGCGTCATGCCTGAGGCATATATCTACGATCACGTTCGCACCCCGCGCGGCCGCGGCAAGTCCGATGGCGCACTCCACGAGGTCACTGCGCTGGCGCTGGCCACGGTGCCGCTGCAGGCGCTGAAGGAGCGCAACAATCTCGGCGAAGACGTCGTGGACGACGTCATCCTCGGCGTGGTCGATCCGGTCGGCGAGGCCGGAAGCGACATTGCGCGTTTCGCGGCGCTGAAGGCGGGCCTCGGCGAATCCGTCCCCGGCGTGCAGATCAGCCGCTTCTGCGCCTCCGGCCTGGATGCCGTGAACTTCGCCGCCGCCCAGATCATGGCCGGCCAGCATGAGCTCGTGATCGGCGGCGGCGCCGAATCGATGAGCCGCGTCGGCATCGGTGCGTCCGGCGGCGCCTGGCCGATGGATCCCTCGATGGCGGTGCCTTCCTATTTCATGCCGCAGGGCGTCTCGGCCGATCTGATCGCGACCAAATACGGCTTCTCGCGCGACGACGTCGATGCCTACGCCGTGCAGAGTCAGCAGCGCGCCGCAAAAGCCTGGGACGAGGGCCGTTTCAACAAGTCGGTGGTGCCGGTAAAGGACATCAACGGCCTGACCATCCTGGCCAAGGACGAGCACATGCGTCCGACCACGACGATGCAGTCGCTCGGCCAGTTGCAACCGTCATTCGTCGTCATGGGCCAGATGGGCGGTTTCGACGCGGTGGCGATCCAGTCGCATCCCGAGGTCGAGAAGATCAACTACGTGCATCACGCCGGCAATTCCTCCGGGATCGTCGACGGCGCCGGCGCCGTGCTGCTCGGCAGCAAAGAAGCGGGCGCGAAGCATGGCCTGAAGCCGCGTGCAAGAATCCGCGCCTTTGCCAATATCGGCTCGGAGCCGGCGATGATGCTGACCGGTCCGGTCGACGTCACCGAAAAGCTGTTCGAGCGCTCCGGCATGAAGAAGTCGGACATCGATCTGTTCGAACTGAACGAGGCCTTTGCCTCGGTGGTGCTGCGCTACATGCAGGCCTTCGACATCGACTCTTCGAAGATCAACGTCAATGGCGGTGCGATCGCGCTCGGCCATCCGCTCGGCGCCACCGGCGCCATGATCCTCGGCACCGTGCTCGACGAACTCGAGCGCACCAACAAGTCGACCGCGCTGGTGACGCTGTGCATCGGCGGTGGCATGGGGACAGCGACGATCATCGAAAGAGTTTGAGCGTAGGGTGGGTTAGCGAAGCGTAACCCACCGCTTCTTTCGCCGTGACATGGTGGGTTACGCCTTCGGCTAACCCACCCTACGAGACCTACGGGATCACAATTTAACCGCCGCGCCTGACATCGGCTGCCGGCACCGAGGGAGCAACCAACATGGCTTTCAAGAATTTCAAGCTAGAGACCGACGCCGACGGCATCGCGCTCGTCACCTGGGACATTCCCGGACGTTCGATGAACGTGCTGGACGAGACCTCGACCACCGAGCTCGAGGAGATCCTGAAGCAAACCACAGCCGACGCCGCGGTGAAGGGTGTCGTCATCACCTCCAGCAAGGAAGCGTTCTGCGCCGGCGCCGATCTCTCGATGCTCGAGGGCATGAACCAGGAATACGCCAAGGTCTTCAAGGAAAAGGGCGAGGTCGCGGCCAACCAGATGCTGTTCGAGCAGAGCCGCCGCTTCTCGCTGGTGCTGCGCGGCATCGAAACCTGCGGCAAGCCGTGGGCGGCCGCGATCAACGGGCTGGCGCTGGGCGGCGGTTTTGAGGTGACGCTGTGCTGCCACTACCGTGTTGCGGCCGAGAACCCCAAGACCCGGCTCGGCCTCCCCGAAGTGAAGGTCGGCCTGTTCCCCGGCGCCGGCGGCACCCAGCGCGTGCCGCGTCTGGTGCCGCCGCAGGATGCGATGACGATCCTGCTCAAGGGCGATCCGGTCACGGTCGACAAGGCCAAGGCGCTCAATTTGATCCACGCCATCGTTCCGGCGGCTGACTTGATCAAGGCGGCAAAGGACTGGATCAAGGGTGGCGGCAAGGCGGTCGCGCCGTGGGACGAGAAGGGTTTTAAGCTGCCGGGCGGTCCGGTGTTCTCCAAGAACGGCATGATGATGTTCCCGGCCGGCAACGCCATCTATCGCCGCGAGACCTACGACAATTATCCGGCGGCGCGCGCCATCATGAGCTGCGTCTATGAAGGCCTGCAGCTGCCGATCGACGCCGCGCTGCGTGTCGAGTCGCGTTACTTCACCAGCGTCCTGCGCTCCAAGGAAGCCGCGGCGATGATCCGCAGCCTGTTCCTGTCGATGCAGGAGCTGAACAAGGGCGCGCGGCGCCCGCAAAACGTGCCGCCGACTAGGATCAAGAAGGTCGCCGTGATCGGCGCCGGCTTCATGGGCGCGAGCGTCGGCTATGTGTCGGCCCGTGCCGGCCTCGACGTGGTGCTGATCGACCGCGACCAGGAAAGCGCCGACAAGGGCAAGGCGCATGCGCAGAAGGTGATCGACGAGCAGGTCGCCAAGGGCCGCGCCAAGGCCACCGATCGCGACGCGCTGCTGTCGCGCATCACGCCAACCGCTGACTATGCCGCGCTCGGGGATTGCGACCTCGTCATCGAGGCCGTGTTCGAGGACCGCAAGGTCAAGGCGGAGACGTTTGCCAAGGCGCAGCAATACCTCAGGGCGGACGCGATCTTCGCTTCCAACACCTCGACGCTGCCGATCACCTCGCTGGCCGAAAGCTTCAAGGAGCAGGGCAAGTTCGTCGGCATCCACTTCTTCTCGCCGGTCGAGAAGATGATGCTGGTCGAAATCATCCTCGGCAAGAACACCGGCGACGTAGCCCTCGCCGCTGCGCTCGACTATGTGCGTGTGATCGGCAAGACGCCGATCGTCGTCAATGATCTCGCGCGGCTTCTACGCCAACCGCTGCGTCGGCCGTTACATCGCCGAAGGCAACGAGATGTTCCTCGAAGGCGTGCCGCCGGCGATGATCGAGAACTGCGCCAAGATGGCGGGCATGCCGGTCGGTCCGCTGTCGCTGTCGGACGAAGTCGCCCTCGACCTCGGCCTCAAGGTCATCAAGGCAACCGAGGCCGATCTCGGCCCCAATTCCATCAATCCGGATCAGAAGAAGCTGATGGTGGAGCTGGTCGAAAAGCAGGGCCGCCTCGGCCGCAAGAACAGCAAGGGCTTTACGACTATCCCGAGAAGGGCAAGGGCCAGAAGAGCCTGTGGCCGGGGCTATCAGCGCTGCAGCCCAAGCAGCTCGATCCGGATACCCTCGACATCGAGGAGCTGAAGCAGCGCTTCCTGGTGGTGCAGGCAGTCGAAGCCGCGCGCACGGTCGAGGATCACGTCATCATCGATCCGCGCGAGGCCGATGTCGGCTCGATCCTGGGCTTCGGCTTTGCGCCGTTCACCGGCGGCACGCTGTCCTATATCGATTTCATGGGCACGCGGAAGTTCGTCGAGCTCTGCCACAGGCTGGAAGCCAAATACGGCTCGCGCTTCACCCCGCCGAAACTCTTGGAAGATATGGCGGCGAGCGGCGAGACCTTCTACGGCCGCTTCCCGCCGAAGAAGCAGGCGGCGTAGACGGCGCGAAGCAGGCAGCACCGTCATTGCGAGGAGCGTAGCGACGAAGCAATCCATCCATCCGTTATGCCGCGATATGGATTGCTTCGCTCCGCTCGCAATGACGGACAACAAAAAGGGCCGGATTATCCGGCCCTTTCGCATGATCACTATCGCCGTCTCACACCGCCTTCAGCAGCCCTTCCTTGGTCATCGCTTCCTGCACCTTCGGGCGCGCGGCGACGCGGGCCTTGTAGGCCAGCAGGTTCGGCAGGCCGGAGAGGTCGAACTTCAGCCGGTCGGTCGCCCACATCAGCATGGTGAAGAGGTAGCCGTCGGCGACGGTGAACTGCTTGCCCATCAGGTAGTCGCGTCCGGCCAGCGCTGTTTCCAGGTACTTGAACTTGCCCATGGCGCGATCCTTGAAAAACGCCTTGGCGTCGTCGGCCAGCACCGGCGAGAACATCGGCCCGAGATTCTTGTGCAGCTCGGTCGTGATGTAGTTCAGCCATTCCAGCAGCTTGTAGCGCTCTTCCGAATCGCGGGCCGGCGCCAGATTCCTACCCGCCTTGTCGGCGATCATCTGGACGATGACCGGCCCCTCGGTGACCAGTTCGCCCGAATCGAGCGCCAGTACCGGCACCTGGCCCTTCGGGTTGACCTTCAAGAAGTCGTCACCGTTTTCCAGCTTCTTGGCGCGCAGATCGACCTTGACTAGATCATAGGGCAGACCGGCCTCGAGAAGCGCGATATGGGGGACAGCGAGCAGGCGCCTGGGGAATAATACAATTTCATCGGCTTTTCCTTCCCTCGATATTATCGGGTGGGGTGACTAAATGCATTTGCATGTAATAGTCAAGATTGATGCAGCTGCATTTAGTGCGGTACACTGATCTGTGACAGATACGGACCGGACTATGAAACGCAAACCATCGACCGAGGCGACCGCCGCCTGGATCCGCCTGATGCGGGTGCAGAGCCGGGTGCTCGATGCCGTCGAGCAGGATTTGAAGAAAGCCGGCTTCCCGCCGCTGGCCTGGTATGACGCGCTGTTGGAACTGTCGCGCGCGCCGTCCGGCGAGATGCGCCCGGTAGAGCTGGAAAAGCAGATGCTGATCCCGCAATATTCCACCTCGCGGCTGATCGACCGCCTGGTGGACGAGGGGCTGGCGGCGCGGCGCGAATGCAAGGTGGACAAGCGCGGCCAGTTCGTGGAAATCACCGAGGCCGGGCGTGAACTGCAGAAGAAAATGTGGGGCGCCTATTCGGCGGCGATCGAAAAGCACGTCGGCTCGAAACTGTCCGATGCCGACGCCTTGAAGCTTTGCGGTCTGCTCGACCGGCTGGGCTGCTCCTGCTCCGACGTCAAGGCGGCCGCTGCCCGCGACGGCGTGCCGGCGCGATGACTGCCCTGATATTTTTCGTTGATGCGGACGACACCGTCCGCGTTCCCTTGGCCACACGGCGCGTTCGGTCGAATCGCCAGATATCCGGATTTTTCATGGCGCGTGACCAGATCGATATGACGCCGCTGCAATCGCGTGACGAACTCGTCGCGTGGCTCGAAGCCGGCGTCAAGCCGCCGTCCGAGTTCCGCATCGGCACCGAGCACGAGAAGACCCCGTTTTCGCTGGAGGGCCGTCAGCCCGTGCCGTACGAAGGCGCGCGCGGCATCGGCGCGCTGCTCGAGGGCATGCAGCTGCTGCTCGGCTGGGAGCCGATCATGGAGCGCGGCAACATCATCGGGCTCTACGACGTCACCGGGGGCGGCGCGATTTCGCTGGAGCCGGGCGGCCAGTTTGAGCTGTCCGGTGCGCCGGTCGAAAACGTGCACCAGACCCAGTCCGAGCTGATGGCGCATCTGGCGCAGGTGCGCGAGATCGCGACGCCGTTGGGGATCGGCTTTCTCGGGCTCGGCATGACGCCGTCCTGGTCGCGGGAGCAGATCCCGGTGATGCCCAAGGCCGCTACAAGATCATGACCAACTACATGCCGAAAGTCGGTCAGTACGGCATCGACATGATGTACCGCACCTGTACAGTGCAGACCAATCTCGACTTCTCCTCGGAAGCCGACATGGTCAAGAAGCTGCGCGTGTCGATCGCGCTGCAGCCGGTGGCGACCGCCTTGTTCGCCAATTCGCCGTTCACGGAAGGCAAGCCCAACGGCTTCCTGTCGTTCCGCTCCGAGATCTGGCGCGACACCGATAACGCGCGCGCCGGCATGTTGCCGTGGGTGTTCGAGGACGGCATGGGATTCGAGCGCTGGGTCGACTACGCGCTCGACGTGCCCATGTATTTCGTCAAGCGCGGCGACACCTATATCGATGTCGCAGGTTCCTCATTCCGCGCCTTCTTCGAGGGCCGCAACAACTCGCTTCCCGGCGAGCGTCCGACGCTGTCGGACTGGGCCAACCATCTGTCGACGATTTTCCCGGAAGTCCGCCTGAAGCGCTATCTGGAGATGCGCGGCGCCGATGGCGTGCCGTGGGGCCGGCTGCCGGCGCTGCCGGCGTTCTGGGTCGGGCTGCTGTATGACGACGAAAGCCTGAACGCGGCCTGGGATCTGGTCAGCCACTGGACCGCGCAGGAGCGTCAGGCATTGCGCGACGACGTGCCGCGCTTCGGCTTCAAGGCCAGGATCAAGGACCGTTTTTTGTTCGAAATTGCCAAGGAATGTCTGAAGCTGTCGCATGCCGGCTTGCGGCGGCGCGGCCGCATCGATCTACTCGGCCGCGACGAGAGCCGTCACCTCGAACCGCTGGAGCGCATCCTCGAATCGGGCCGCACGCCGGCGGAAGAGATGCTGGACAAGTTCAACGGCGAGTGGGGCGGTTCCGTGGAGCCCGTCTATCAGGAATACGCGTTTTAATCTAAGGGGTTGCCTAGCCTTTGGGCCGTTCATCCACCGTACAGGTTGATGGCGCTCAAATGACAGCCGGATGAAGCATGATCTCGGAAAGCCGGTGCCGGTTTTCCGTCGCGACAACGCGGAAACGCGTTTGCGCGGAGATCATGCTCGAACCAAGGGCTGGGGCGGGACGACTTTTCGAAGAAAAGCCATCCCGCGCTGGAAACGCGTACTCGACAGCAACGTACTCGAAAGCAACCGTGCATGGGGACTGTTCGCCTGCTCAGGGCGTGTATGGTGACGCTCGCCTTTTTGGCGGCGGCCGTATCCGCGCGCCCGGCGCTGGCGCAGGCCAATTTCGACCGTCCCGGCGGCGATTATCTCAGCGCGCCCGTGATCTCGGGCGATCCGGCGGAATGCGCGCTGGTGTGCGAGCGCGACCGGCGCTGCCGCGCCTGGAGCTTCAACTATCCGACCGATCTGACTGACCGTGCGGTGTGCTGGCTCAAGAGCAACGTTCCGGTGCGGGTTCAGAGCAATTGCTGCGTCTCAGGCGTGCGCGGTGCCGGCGTGGTCGAACGGCGCAACGAGGCCGTCGAAACCTCGATCGACCGCTTCGGCGGCGACTACAAGAGCTTCGACCTCAAGAGCAGCGACGGCGACGACGCCTGCAAGGCCGCCTGCGCCGCCGACAACAAATGCCGCGCCTGGACCTATGCCCGGCCGGGCTATGCCGGCAAGGAAGCGCACTGCTTCCTGAAGAAGGACATCAAGCCGCCGCGGCGGAAGGCGGGGTTTACGTCGGGCGTGGTGCGGTAGGGCGGCACCTATGACTCCGCCGGCAGCACCGTGATTTCCGGCCACAGCGCCTTCCATCGCGCCGCCTTCGCTTCGTAATTCGCCGCCGAAAAATTCGCGCCGGGATTGGGCCGCACGATCAGCGCGGCGACATCGTCGTAGCCATTCGGCGCGTAGACCTCGTAAGCCTCGCGCGTGCGGCGGATTCCGATCTGCGTGTTCTTGGTCAGGAATCGATCGATGCCTTGCGTCGAGCAACGCAGCGGTGGATAGGGCAGGCCATGTTTCTCGGGTACCAGAGATGAACGCGCGCCTGGTTGCGCGCCTCGACCTTGATCCCGCGTGTGGCGAAACGCTCGGCCAGTGTGCGGATCACGGCGTCTTCCGCTTGCCACGACGTATCGGGATCGAAATAGAACACGTCGTAATCGTTGATGCCGTAATCGACCGCGCGCTTCGTCAGCACGTTCCACACCGTCTGCACCAGGCATCCGGAGACCAGCCACGCATCCGGCAGCGCGAGCTCGAACAACTGCTCGGCAATGATTTTGTTGGCGGGATTTTGCAAAGCGGCGGTGAGGAATTGGTCTTGGTCCATCGTACTGCCGTAGGACCTCATGGTTGGCTCTCTCCTCGTCGTCATGCCCGGGCTTGTCCCGGGCATCCACGTCTTTCTTGCTGATGCACTGTTAAGACGTGGATGGCCGGGACAAGCCCGGCCATGACGGAGAAGCTGCGTCTCACTGCACCGAGGTGAAAAACCGCGCCAGCCGGAAACCCGACGGCCAGGTCCATACCGGCTGGCTGCGCATGCCGAGATCCCACGAGCCGACCACGGCATCGGCCCGGCCGATCAGATTGTCGATTGGCAGCAGTCCCACGCCGCCGTCGCGCACCGCGACGCGGCTGTCGGCGGAATTATCCCGGTTGTCGCCGAGCACGAACAGCTGGCCCGGCGGCACCGTCACCGCGGGCGTGTTGTCGAGCTCTTCCATTGTCGCGCATCTTGAAGATCGCGTGGCTGACGCCGTTCGGCAGCGTCTCGACGAAGCGGTAGGCCCGCTCGGTGTTGCCGCGATCGTCTTCCGCCTGGCCTGTGCCATCCGGCTTCAGCTTCGCGGCATGGTCGTTGATGAAGAGCTGGCCCTGCCGCAACTGGATGCGGTCGCCCGGCAGCCCCACCACGCGCTTGACCCAGGCTTGCGAGCGGTCGCCCGGCCAGCGGAACACGACAACGTCGCCGCGCTTGGGCGTTTCGCCGAACAGGCGGCCGGTTTCCGGCAGCGTGATCTGGATCGGCAGCGACGCCGCGCCGTAGCCGTAGGGAAATTTCGAGGCCAGCAGCGCGTCACCGATCAAAAGCGTCGGCTCCATCGAGCCGGACGGCACGTAAAACGGCTCGGCCAGCGCACCCTTGGCAACGAACACGACGGCCACGATCGCAGCTAACTGCACGGCCTGCGCGCGCCAGCTCACAGGCTTGCCGGTCGCGCCTTCCTTCCGGTCATCAGCCACCTTCTCCTCGCTCATGAGCCGGTTCCTCCGACCGTGATCTTTTCCATCCGCAGCGTCGGCTGGCCGACGCCGACCGGCACGCCTTGGCCGTTCTTGCCGCAGGTGCCGATGCCGGTATCCAGCGCCAGATCGTTGCCGACCATGGTGATCCTGTGCAGGTCGGTCGGCCCGTTGCCGATCAGCATCGCGCCCTTCAGCGGCGCGCCGAGCTTGCCGTTCTCTATTCGGTAGGCCTCGGTGCACTGGAACACATATTTTCCGGAGGTGATGTCGACCTGGCCGCCGCCGAAATTCGCGGCGTAGATGCCGTTCTTCACCGAGGCGAGAATTTCCGCCGGGTCGTGGCTACCCGCCAGCATGTAGGTGTTGGTCATGCGCGGCATCGGCACATGGGCATAGCTCTGGCGGCGGCCGTTGCCGGTCGGCTTCATGTTCATCAGCCGCGCGTTCTGGCGGTCCTGCATATAGCCGACGAGAATGCCGTCCTCGATCAGCACGGTGCGGTTGGTCGGCGTGCCCTCGTCGTCAATTGAGAGAGAGCCGCGCCGCGAGGCCATGGTGCCGTCGTCGACGACCGTGACGTCCTTGGCCGCGACCTGCTTGCCCATCAATCCTGCGAACGCCGAGGTCTGCTTGCGGTTGAAGTCGCCTTCGAGGCCATGACCGACAGCCTCATGCAGCATCACGCCGGGCCAGCCGGCGCCCAGCACCACGTCCATCTCGCCGGCGGGGCGGGGACCGATTCCAGATTGACCAGCGCCTCGCGGATCGCGCCGTCGGCGGCCTCGCGCCACGCCTTGGTCTCGATGAAGCGCGCATAGCCCTCGCGGCCGCCATAGCCCTTGCTGCCGCTTTCCTGGCGGTCGCCTTGGCCTGCGACCACCGAAATATTGACCCGCACCAGGGGCCGGATGTCGCGATAGCTCTCGCCGTCGGGGCGGAGGATTTCCACCACCTGCCAGGTGGCTCCCAAACTGATGGAAGCCTGCCGCACCCGCGGATCCTTGTCGCGGACATAGGCGTCGATCTCGGCCAGCAGTTTGACCTTGGCCTCGAAGCCCGGCGCATCCAGCGGGTTTTCATCGCCATAGAGCCGCACATTGGTATGCGCCGGAGCAGCGGCAAAATTGCCGCTGTAGCCGCCGCGAACGGCGGCCACCGCATCCGCCGCGCGGATCAGCGCGGGCAGCGAGACATCGGACGAATGCGCATAGCCGACCGCGTCGTCCTTCACCGCGCGCAGGCCAAATCCCTGGCTGGTGTCGTAGGTCGCCTGCTTCAGCCGGCCGTTATCGAAGCCGAGCGCTTCGGTCTGGCCATATTCCAGAAACAGCTCGCCATCGTCGGCGCCCTCAAGCCCCCGCGCGATCTCGCGTCTGGTGGCATCGCGGTCGAGATTGGCGCGGTCGAGCAGGGAGGTGGTGGCGGGATTGGTCATGCAGACTCCGATTCAGCGTAAATGCTTCGTCGTCCCTTGCGAGCGCAGGGACCCATAACCACAAGCGCCAGTACTGTAAGCGCAGACGTACGGCGAGTTCACATTACAACACGGACATCTGTGGTTATGGGTCCCCGCGTTCGCGGGGACGACGACGGCTCAAAGATAGTCATGACCGCAACGAAAGGGAGGCCCCTCACGGCAGCTTGTCGTTCCTTTGCCGCCAGCCTCCGCACCGGGCTCCGGCCTGGCGTGAGTATTGGCCCAGCGGAACAGCTCGTCGAACACCGGCCGCAACGCCCGGGCCGCCGGGGTCATCTCGTATTCCACCCGCGGCGGCACTTCGGGAAACACCGTGCGCTTTACCAGGCCCTCGCTTTCGAGGTCGCGGAGCTGGGTCGTCAGCATGTGCTGGGTCACGTCGGGGATGGCGCGCCGCAATTGGCCGAACCGCTGCTTGCCGTCGACAAGCTGCCAGAGGATTTCGCCCTTCCACTTGCCCGAGAGCAGACGAAGCGCCCGATGTAACTGCGCTCTGGCCCGTTCAGAGGGGCATTCTTGCCCGTCATTCTCATTAGTCTGCTTTTTCATACTACCCCAGAAAAATCATCCTACTTGTCAATTTCATCTTAGTCCCGAATTTTGGGTTTGACAGCCCCGTCAGGGCTCCGCAGCAAACGGCACTTCTGTCCACCGCCGCTTCACCATTCCAGGAGTTTCTCGATGTCGACGATTGTTGCACCTGCCAGACCGTACTGGAGCTCTGTCGCCCTGTGGGGCGTCAGGGGACTGCTTGCGCTCGCCTTTGCGGCGGCCGGCGGGGCGAAGCTCTACGGCGTTCCCATGCTGGTGGAAGAGTTCCAGCACATCGGGCTCGGACAATGGTTTCGCTATGTCACCGGCGGCCTCGAAATCATGGGCGCAATCCTGCTGCTCTTGCCGCGGAAGGCTGTCCTCGGCGCGCTGCTGCTGATCTGCATCATGATCGGCGCGGTGATCACTCATTTATTCTTCATCGGCGGCTCGCCTGTGCCGGCCATTGTTCTGCTGGCGCTGAACGCTGTGGTCGCCTATGCGGAGCGCAGCCAGATCGCGTCGCTTGCCAAGACGTTGTGAAGTGTTGCGATGCGCATTTCTCGCCGCGAATTGACGATCGTTGCAGGGCTCGTCCTGGCCTTCGTGGTGCCGCTGACCGTGACCCTGCTGCTGACGCGATCGGAGGCGGCGGATTCGAAGTCGCAGACGAAGCCCGCTGCAGTTCGGATGCATCGGCTGGTGCTGCCGATCAACACCGATGACCCCACCACGATGCGGGCGCTGATCTCGACCTCGCTCAACCTTCCGAAATATTATCAGGAGCGGAACGAAGCGTTCACGATCGAAGTCGTCGCCTACAACGCCGGCGTTCACATGCTGCGCGCCGACACTTCACCGGTAAAGGACATGCTGCGCGTACTAAGGGCGGTCAATTCGAACATCCGCTTCGTGGTATGCGAGGCGACCAAGCTTGGCATGGAGCGCCAGGAGGGGCATTCGATCACGCTGATCGACAACGTCGATCTCGTGCCGAGCGGACCCGGGCGCATCATTGAATTGCAGGAAGCCGGCTGGTCCTACATCCGGTCGTGACAAATGGATCAGACCTGCATGGACCAGACCTGCACAGCGGAGCATCCGATATGACGTCGTATCGCAGTCCGAACCGCCGCACCGTCGTCGCCGGCATGATGGGGGCGACCGCCGCGCTCGCGATGCCGGCGTTGCCGGGGCGCGCGGGGCCGGTGGGCCTCCGCCGTTCGCAACGGTCAGGCATCAATTCACGGAGGTGCGCGGCGCGCGCCCGGTCCCGGCGGCGCCAATCTCGCGCCTCGGCGGAGGTGCGCTCGATCTGGCGTCCTTCCGCGGCAAAGTGGTTCTCGTCAATTTCTGGGCGACGTGGTGCCCGGCCTGTCGCACTGAACTGCCGATACTGGATCGGCTCGCGGGAAACGGCCGCGCCGACCTCGCGGTCATTGCCATCGCGACCGATCGCGATCGATCGCTGGTCTCGCCCTTCGTCAAAAAACTGAAGCTTCGCCACCTCGCGATCGGCTTCGATCCCGGCGGACTGGTGGCGCGTGCCGGTGCAAGCGACGGCGTCGACACGCCGTTCGCGCTTTACGGCATGCCGATTTCCTTGTGCTCGGCGTCACCGGGCAAGTCGAAGGCTACATCACCGGTGAAGCGGACTGGCTCTCCGTCGAGGCGGGCCGATTGTTCGATTACTATGCAAGCGTCAGCGCGGGTGACTAAGACGAACCCGGCTTTGAGGCTAGCTCCGGCCCCTCACGGCAGCTTGTCATACCCCTCGCCGATCCCGTTCAGGCTCAGCGGAAACCCGATGCCTTCTTCGGGCGTCTCAAAAATAATAAAAGTCGCGGTTTTGGCCGACCTGAGCTGCCCGAGCAGCTTCTCGTCCATCACCACCTCGGCCACGCAGCCATTGGGCAGGCAGCGGACAAAGCCGGCGCGGCCGACGTCCTGATTGTCGAGTTTTAGCCCGAGGCCGGAGGGGAGCAGCACGCCCAAAGGCGCGACCACCCGCATCAGCTTGCTCTTCTGGTCGGCGGTCTTGAGCACGATCACGGTGAGGCCGGCGTTGGAGCGGTCCTCGGCTACCACGCTCTGGATCAGGGCGCATTGCTCGCCTTGGGCGCCGGGCGGGGTGTCGCAGCGGATCTGCCAGTCGCCATGGACCGAGCGCACGGCGCCTTGCGCGCTCGCCGCCTGGGTCAGGCCGAGCAGGAATGCTACGGCGAGCAGGCCGCCGAGCCAGCGGGCCGGTTCCTGACCAAATCTCGTCTGACGCATTCCCGCCTGATGTTTCGAACGCCCCATCCGGGTCGATCCTCTTACCATTTCCGGCAGCGCCGGCGACATTTCCGTCAGGCCGGCACCACATTGTAACTGGGCTTACCGGACTGATACGCAATGACGGCGCCTTGAAGGCGGTCCCGCAGCCGGTCCGCGCCGTCCAAGGACCGTCGGGGGCCTACGCGAATCAGGTCGTTCGGGAGCGCCGTGACTGTGCCTACATCCGGCAATTGGGGTGTCAAGCGGCGAAGCCTTGCAAAACGGCGGGTTTTTGCTGATTTGCCGGGAAAATCCGACATCCGGCGAATAGCAGGTGACGCATGGCGTTGCGCCCCACTACTGCATTGCGAGAGCCTTGGAATTATGGTTTGAGAGGCTGGATTTCGACGCGTTCTAACGATCTGGCCCAGGGTACTGTAGCAATGCTGTTGCAGGTACTTTTGAAGGTGTACTTCCAAAAGTACCTCCGGTAGGCCGTTTGTGAGGGCGGATCGTGCGGCATTCCCGGCCATTCGGCGGGAGTGCTTTGGGGACTTATTCAAGGGAGCGCGAGCGGCATGAAGATGTCGAGTGGCCAGATGGGCCGGCGGTTGCTGGGGTTGGCGGTGGCGGGCATGGCGCTCGCAGCCGGCGGGGCGGCTTTTGGGCAGCAGCCCAAGCCGTGGGAATACACGCTGCAGGAAGCCGCGACCCCCGTGATGGAAAACATCATCAGCTTCCATAACCTGCTGCTGGTGATCATCACGCTGATCACCCTGTTCGTGCTGGCGCTTCTGGTCATCGTGGTGGTGAAGTTCAACGCCAAGGCCAATCCGGTCCCCTCCAGGACCACCCACCACACGCTGATCGAGGTGGCATGGACGCTGATCCCGGTGCTGATCCTGGTCGCGATCGCGGTGCCGTCGTTCCGCCTTCTGTTCCAGCAGCTCGACGTTCCCAAGGCCGACCTGACCGTCAAGGTCACCGGCAAGCAGTGGTACTGGAGCTATGCCTATCCGGATAACGGCAAGTTCGAGTTCGATTCGCTGATGGCGCAGGACAAGCAGCCGCGCCTGCTCGGCGTCGACAACGAGATGGTGGTGCCGGTCAACAAGGTGGTCCGCGTCCAGACCACCGGCGCCGACGTCATTCACGCGTTCGCGGTGCCGTCGTTCGGCATCAAGATCGACTCGATCCCCGGCCGCCTGAACGAGACCTGGTTCAAGGCCACCAAGGTCGGCATGTATTACGGCCAGTGCTCCGAACTATGCGGCAAGGATCACGCCTTCATGCCGATCGCGGTGAAGGTGGTGACCGATCAGGAATTCGCGGCCTGGGTTGAGGCGGCGAAGAAGAAATATGCGACCAACTCGGCGAACACGTTCGCTTCGGCTGGTGGCCAGGCCGCGCAGTAAGGCGCGGCCAAGGGACAGCTAAGGGACAAGGGCGACGGGACCTGAAAAGGTCCGAAAAGGGACTGCAAGGCAGGATTTTAAAATGGCAACGACCGCAGCGACACACCACGATCACGCCCACGGACACGGACATGATGACCATGCCCATGCCAATCCGACCGGATGGCGGCGCTGGGTCTATTCGACGAACCATAAGGACATCGGCACGATGTACCTTATCTTCGCGATCTTCGCGGGTGTCATTGGTGCTGCGATGTCGATCGCGATCCGCATCGAGCTGATGTATCCCGGCGTCCAGTTCTTCCACGAATCCCACACCTACAATGTGTTCGTGACCTCGCACGGCCTGATCATGATCTTCTTCATGGTGATGCCGGCGATGATCGGCGGCTTCGGCAACTGGTTCGTGCCGCTGATGATCGGCGCGCCCGACATGGCGTTCCCGCGCATGAACAACATCTCGTTCTGGCTGCTGCCGGCCTCTTTCGCGCTGCTGTTGATGTCGACCTTCGTCGAGGGTGAACCGGGCGCCAACGGCGTCGGCGCGGGCTGGACCATCTACGCGCCGCTGTCGACCTCGGGCCATCCTGGACCGGCGGTGGACTTCGCGATCCTGTCGCTGCATCTGGCCGGCGCCTCCTCGATCCTCGGCGCCATCAACTTCATCACCACGATCTTCAACATGCGCGCGCCGGGCATGACCCTGCACAAGATGCCGCTGTTCGTCTGGTCGATCCTGGTGACGGTGTTCCTGCTCTTGTTGTCGCTGCCGGTGCTCGCCGGCGCCATCACCATGCTGCTCACCGACCGCAATTTCGGCACCACCTTCTTCTCCGCCGACGGCGGCGGCGATCCGGTGCTGTTCCAGCATCTGTTCTGGTTCTTCGGTCATCCCGAAGTGTACATCCTGATCCTGCCCGGCTTCGGCATGGTCAGCCAGATCGTCTCGACCTTCTCGAAGAAGCCCGTGTTCGGCTATCTCGGCATGGCCTACGCCATGGTCGCGATCGGCGGCATCGGCTTCGTAGTGTGGGCGCACCACATGTACACCGTCGGCATGTCGTCGGCGACGCAGGCCTATTTCGTCGCCGCCACCATGGTGATCGCGGTGCCGACCGGCGTGAAGATCTTCTCGTGGATCGCCACGATGTGGGGCGGCTCGATCGAGTTCAAGACGCCGATGCTGTGGGCGATCGGCTTCATCTTCCTGTTCACGCTCGGTGGCGTCACCGGCGTCGTGCTGGCCAATGCCGGCGTCGACCGCGTGCTGCAGGATACCTACTACGTGGTCGCGCACTTCCACTATGTGCTGTCGCTCGGCGCGGTGTTCGCGATCTTCGCCGGCTGGTACTACTGGTTCCCGAAGATGTCCGGCTACATGTATTCGGAAACCATCGGCAAGCTGCACTTCTGGGTCACCTTCATCGGCGTCAACCTGGTGTTCTTCCCGCAGCACTTCCTTGGCCTGTCGGGCATGCCGCGCCGCTACGTCGACTATCCGGACGCATTTGCGGGCTGGAACCTGGTGTCCTCGCTCGGCTCGTACGTTTCCGGCTTCGGCGTGCTGATCTTCATCTATGGCGTAGTCGACGCCTTCATGCGCAAGCAGGCGGCCGAAAGCAATCCGTGGGGCGCTGGCGCCACAACGCTGGAATGGACGCTGACGTCGCCGCCGCCCTTCCATCAGTTCGAAGTGCTGCCGCGCGTGCAGTAAGGCAAACCGCGGCGCGCTCTCAAGGAAGGCGCGTCGCACTTTAGGAAAACGAGTCCATCGTGTCGGTTGTCGATCACCACGCCGTCGAGCTTGGCCCTCGGATTTCCGAGGCCGAGGTCGGCGACTACATCGCGCTGCTGAAACCGCGGGTGATGTCGCTGGTGATCTTCACCGCGCTCGTCGGCCTCGTGATCGCGCCCGGCCACGTCCATCCGATCCTGGGGTTTACCTCGATCCTCTGTATTGCAGTCGGCGCCGGCGCCTCGGGCGCCCTGAACATGGCCCTGGAAGGTGACATCGACGCCAAGATGTCGCGCACCGCCAACCGGCCGATCCCGCGCGGGCGCATCACCCCGTCGGAGGCTATGGCGTTCGGCCTGACGCTGGCGTTTTTCTCGGTGATAACGCTCGGTGTCCTCGTCAACTGGCTGGCTGGCGGACTGCTGGCGTTCACGATCTTCTTCTACGTGGTGATCTACACCATGTGGCTGAAGCGCTGGACCGCGCAGAACATCGTGATCGGCGGCGCCGCGGGCGCGCTGCCGCCTGTCGTGGCGTGGGCCGCGGCCACCGGCTCGCTGTCGATGGAGCCGGTGCTGCTGTTCCTCATCATCTTCTTCTGGACCCCGCCGCATTTCTGGGCGCTGGCGCTGTTCCGCAGCGACGACTATGCCCGGGCCGGGATCCCGATGCTTCCCGTGGTCGCCGGGCCCGATGCGACGCGGCTGCAGATCCTACTCTACACGATCGTGCTGGTCGCGACCGCCTTTGCGCCCTGGCCGCTCGGCTATTTCGACGCGGTCTACGGCTTCACCTCGCTGGCACTCGGCGCGGGCATGATGACGCTTGCGATCAACGTCTATCGCCGTCGCGAGGGCAAGGCAGCGCTGCGCGCCACGCGCCGGCTGTTTGCCTTTTCGATCTTTTATCTGTTCGCGCTGTTTGCGACCCTCCTGCTCGAGGTCGTCGTCCGCGCGGTCGCTCCCGCGATCGGCGCCATCGCATCAGCGATTGGGTAGGGGGCGCATGGGACGCGAATGGACCACGAGCAGAAGCCAGATGGAATCGTCCTCACCGAGGCGCAGAAAAGAAGCCGCCGTCACCGCTCGATCGCCATTGCGCTCGCGCTCGGCGTCCTGGTCGTGCTGTTTTTCGCGGTCACCATGGTCAAGGGGCCGGGCGTCCTCGTCCGGCCCATGTAATCCTTGAATGTAACTGAGATGGAAACCAAACCGCAGATGCGCGAGGCAGTGACGGGGAGCGACAAGATCGCTTCGCGCCGTACCCTGACGCGCGATGCGGTGGTGGCCTCGATCTGCGGCTTCGTCGTGGTGTTCATGGTCGGCGCGTCCTATGCCGCGGTGCCCTTCTACAACTGGTTCTGCCGCGCCACCGGTTTCAACGGCACCACCCAGGTCGCGACTTCGGCGCCGTCAGACGCGCCGCTGGCGCGCAAGATCGCGGTGCGGTTCGACGCCAATGTCGGCCCCGGCCTGCCCTGGAAATTCGAACCCGAGCAGAACGAGATCGAGGTCAGGATCGGCGAAGTCGTCACCGTGTTCTACACCGTGACCAACCAGGCTGCGCGCGCCACCACGGGCGTTGCGGCCTACAACGTCGCGCCGCTGACGGTCGGCGCCTATTTCCAGAAGATCAACTGCTTCTGCTTCACCGAACAGACCATGGGCCCCGGCGAGAAGCGCGAGATGCCGGTGGTGTTCTACGTCGATCCGCAGCTTGCCAAGGACAGCGAGAACGACGGGCTGAAGACCATTACGCTATCCTATACCTTCTATCCCGTGCGCGATCCGGCGCCGAAGCCGCTCGCGGCCGGCGAAGGCGACAAGCGCAGAGGAAACTTGTAACGCGAAACTTGTGAGAAACCTGTGACTGCCGGATTCCGTATCTAACGGGATTTCGGCCTTGAAATTTGAGACGAATATGTGCCGAAGGGAACGGCACATCTAACGGAGAGACCGCAATGGCTACGGCGCACGCGAAGCACCATGACTACCACCTCGTCGATCCGAGCCCGTGGCCGGTGGTCGGCTCGATCTCGGCCTTCATCATGGCAGTGGGCGCGATCGCCTGGATGCACAAGATGTTCTCCGGCGCACCGGTCGTTTTCGGCATCGGCACCATCGGCGTGCTCTACACCATGGCGAGTTGGTGGGGCGACGTGATCCGCGAAGCCCAGTACAAGGGCGACCACACCCGCGTCGTGCAGATCAGCCACCGCTACGGCATGATCCTGTTCATCGCCTCCGAGGTGATGTTCTTCGTCGCCTGGTTCTGGGCCTTCTTCAATTCCGCGCTGTTCCCCGCCGACGCGGTCCACGCCACCCGCGACGCGGTGTTCGGCTGCGGTCCGGGCACGGCGATGGGCGCCTGCAGCGTGCCGGGCACCTGGCCGCCGAAGGGCATCGAGACCTTCGACCCCTGGCACCTGCCGCTCCTCAACACGCTCTTGCTGCTGACCTCGGGCACCACCGTTACCTGGGCGCATCACGCGCTGCTCGAGAACGACCGTCAGGGCCTGAAATACGGCCTGATCCTCACCGTGCTGCTGGGGGCCGCCTTCACCTGCGTGCAGGCCTATGAATACGCCCACGCCACGTTCGGCTTCTCCGGCAACATCTACGGCGCGACCTTCTTCATGGCGACCGGCTTCCACGGCTTCCACGTCCTGGTCGGCACCGTGTTCCTGCTGGTCTGCCTGATCCGCGCCTATGCGGGCCACTTCACCCCGAAGCAGCACCTCGGCTTCGAATTCGCCGCCTGGTACTGGCACTTCGTCGACGTGGTGTGGCTGTTCCTGTTCGTCACCATCTATGTCTGGTTCCGCGGTGCGGGGCCGGTGGCCGGGCACTGATACAGGCTTGACGTGCTACAAGGGGCGGTCGAAAGGACCGCCCCTTTTTCTTTGCAAAGCGAGGCCATGACAGATAACGCGGCACCAACCCTTACCCAGAGCGCGCTCCGCGGCATCGCTTGCCGCTGCCCGCGTTGCGGCAAGGGCAAGCTCTACGCGGGCTTCCTCGACCTGCGCCCGAATTGCGAAGCGTGCGGGCTCGACTATGCCTTCATCGACGCCGGTGACGGGCCAGCGATCTTCATCATCATGCTGGCGGGCGCCATCGTCGTCACCGCGGCCCTGATCGTTGAAATCAAGTATCAGCCGCCGTTCTGGCTGCATGCGGCGCTCTGGCTGCCGCTGATCGTCGCGACCACGCTGCTGCCGCTGCGCTCGATGAAGTCGCTTCTGATCGCGCTGCAATTTCATCACAAGGCGGCGCCCGGCCGGCTGATCGACCGCGAGCCGAAATGACCGGCCTGCTGTCACGGCGGCCGGCGGTTGCCGGCTTTGCCATCTTCACGCTGCTGATGGTGGTGGCCTTCGCGAGCCTCGGAATCTGGCAATTGCAGCGCCGGGCCGAGAAGCACGCGCTGATCGCCATGCTCAACGAGCGGCTCGCCGCCGCGCCCGAGGCGCTGCCGGTGTCGTCGCAATGGAGTTCGTTGACGCCGGCCAAAGACGAATTCCGCCGCGTCAGCTTCACCGCGACGTATGCGCCGTTGCCGGACGCGATGGTCTATAGCGCGGGCTCCGCGGTCCGCGACGACGTCTCCGGCCCCGGTACCTGGGCCTTCCTGCCGGCCCGTCTCGCCGATGGCAACACCATCGTGGTCAATACCGGCTTCGTGCAGAACACGATGCAGGACCGCGCGCAGCAGGATCGCGCCGTGAGACGGCTCATCACCGGTGACCCGGTGCAGCTCAGCGGCTACATCCGTTTTCCCGAAAGTGCGGGAACGCTGACGCCGCCGGAGAGCGTGGCAAAACGGCTCTGGTTCACCCGCGATCATCTCGCCATGTCCCGTGTGCTCGGTTGGGTCGAGCGCGGCAAGACTGTTGCGCCGTTCTATGTCGACCTGGAAACGCCCGCGCCCGAAAGCGGCATTCGAAGCCAGGCCCGCTCTCCGTGCATCTCAAGGACGATCACCTGCAATACGCCATCACCTGGTTCACGCTGGCGTTTGCGGTCGTGATCGCGTTCGGCGTGTGGTGGCGCGGGCAGCACCGCGGCTAAAGTTCCGTCCCCGTATTCAACCGGACTAGCTTGTCGGAACCTTTGTTCCGCACAATGGTTTGAGTTCCACGGTGCGTTCCGGACAATAGGCCGTTCAGTGTCCATTCACGACGATCGCCATATTCCGTCACCCGCGTCAGCGCCCGGGGCAAGTCATGGCGACGTGGATGGGATTGCGGATTTGGCGGATGATTTCGATCAGGTAGCGTTGGTGGTCGACTGGCTCGATGCGTGCCGGAATCGCGACCTGGCGGCATTGCTCGACCTCTACGCCGACGATGCGATGCTCGAATGCTGCTGCGGCGGGGTCAAGGTCAGCGAAGGCCGCGCCGAGCTCGAATCCTATTGGCGGCCGCGCCTCGATGCGCTCGCGCCCACCGCATTCGGGCTGGAAGAAATCACGCCGACCACGGAGGGCGTCGAGCTCGATTATCTGAGCCACGAAGGCGAGCCGGTCCGCATCGCGTTCACCTTTTCGCGTGACGCCAAGATCCTGCGCACCGCTTGCGCCCCGGCGGGGCAGGCGTTGCGTCAGGAGGTTGCCGGCGTTGCGGATCAGGCTGGCTGACCGTTAGCTCGGTTTTGCGCCTCGCGCATGCGCGGCGGAATCTCCCGCTGGAAGCCGGCAGCGCACGCTGGTGCGACCTTCTTCGCGCAGCAGTTCAAGTGTCCCGCTCAGCGCACGAACGCGCTCCAGCATTCCCGTCAATCCGCGGCCGAACACCCGATCCGCCGGAAAGCCTATGCCGTCATCGGATACTTCCACGATCACCTCGCGGTCGTCGATCCCTGCCGCGACATGCATCGCGTTCGCCCTCGCATGACGAAGCACGTTTGTCACCGCCTCCTGGATCACGCGATAGATTGTCTGCGACAGCAAGCCGTCGACCCCGTTCAGCGTCGTGTCGATCTTTGACGTCACTTTGAGGTCAGCCGCTTGCGTCTTCACGTTCTGCAGTAGCGTCTGGATGCTCCTCTCCAGGCCGAGCTCCTGAATGTAGAGCGGCCGCAGCCGGTCGAGGATGCGGCGGTTCGCCTGCTGCAGTGTTTCGACCGACTGCAGAATGCCCTCGGCAGCGCTGCTCAACTCCGCCTGGCCGGAGGGAATCGATTCCAGCAGCGCCACCGTGTTGGCGCGGATCCCGAACAACAGCGGCCCGAGTTCGTCATGAAGCTCGCGCGCCATATCCTGCCGCTCGTCGTCCTGCAGCGACACGATCCGGCGCAGCAGGCTGCGGTTATCCTGGCTCAGGCGATTGAGGGTGCGGGCGAGTTCGTTGGCTTCCTGCGCGCTCCTGCGGATCTCGGGCGGGCCGCCGGGAGGAATCGGCTGCTCGTAATCGCCCGTTCGCATTCGGGTCAGGCCGTCGCCCAGATTTTGCAGCGGTCGCAATGCGGAGCGCGCGGTGAAATGGGCTATGATCCCCGTCAACAGCATCAGGGTAATTCCGGAGCAGACGATCGCGAGAAATCCGATCCACTTCTCGTAGATGTCGGCGGACATGTCGGGCGCAAATACAATGTCGCCGACTTGCTTTTCCTCGATCGTCACGGGGAAGGCGGCTTTGAATTCGGGTACGGCGATGAGGCGGACGAACCAATCAGGCACCGTTCCCAGGGGGTCTGCACCTCGGGTGGATGGACATCGAGGTCGGTCCCGAGGCGCCGAAACCGGATTGTCTCGGAGCCTCCCAGCGATTGCACGAATGCATCGAGCGTCTCTTGTGGATTGGCAGAGGTGTGGAGCGCACCGTTGAGCGCCGCCGCGACGGCCCTTGCCGAGCGTGCGGCCGCCTCGGTTTCCTCCATAAGTTGCGTCGGAGCAAAGATCCGGAGCGAAACGGCGCCGACCAGCAGAGCAGCCACGAACATCAAGCCGAGCGGCAGCAATAATCGCGTTCGAAGAGAAAGCCTTTCCCACATTTTAAGTATTATAGCCCCGCAACCCAAGATTTCTCTTTTCAAATATTGCCAACCGCTTATTTATTCCCAAGGGGATAATGATGCAAAATACTGCCAAACCGGCAACGAAGGTCCTGATCGTCGACGACCATCCGGTGGTCCTGTCGGGGTGCCGGTCGCTGTTTGCGTCGGACAATTCCGTGAAGATCGACGAGGCCACCGACGCCAAGTCCGGCCACCGCGCCTATGTGACGAAGCGGCCCGACGTCACGGTGATCGATATCAAGCTTCCGGATGTCTCCGGTTTCGAACTGATGCGGCGCATCCGCAAGGACGATCCGGACGCCAGGATCATCATGTTCAGCATGAATGACGATCCGGCGTTCGTGGTTCGCGCCATCGAGATGGGCGCGCAGGGCTATGTCTCGAAGGGCGACGATCCAAGGATGCTAGTGAAGGCCGTCCGCAAGGTGGCCGCGGGAGACAATTTCATTTCACCGCAACTGGCGGAGGCGGTGACCTTTTCAGGCGCTTCGATCAAGGCCAATCCGGCATCGCAAATGACGGCGCGCGAGCTGGAAATCCTGCGGCTGCTCGGCCGCGGCGACAAGATCGTCGAAGTCGCCGATGCGCTGGAGATTTCCTACAAGACGGTGGCCAACACCACCTCCCTGCTCAAGCAGAAGCTCGGCGCCAAGAACCATTCGGATCTGATCCGGATCGCGGTGGAGATGGGGCTCGGCTGACCGCCGGCTGAATCATCACTCCTTAAATCACCGAGCCGGCCGCGCCTCGACGGCGCGACCGTTCGCATCGCTGGTCTTCGCGTGTCGTCCGGGCAATGGGAATGACGAACGCGAATGCAGCGAAAACCAATCAGGCGATACGTCTCATACGGTGTTCTCCCGTTCGCGTGATTGCGACGTCAGGCACAAGTTGCCTGTGGAACGTTTTGTTCCGGCGCGCATGAAGTAAAATAGCAAGGGTGTTCGTGGTCATTGACGGGAAACTTTGGCAAAATGCGCCTCGATGGTCGATGGCAGGAGCGGTGAATGGCTGACCCCGATATCGTGGAGACCGCCTGCGCACGGGCGTGGAGCGTTTACCTCCTGATCAACCGCGGCATTGATGAGAATGACGCGCGGCGGGACAAACTGAGGCATTTCGTGCGCATGCGCTGCGAAGCGGGCGACAACGAGACGGAGTATCTCGCGGTCGAAGGTCTCAAATATCTCAAACAGCTGGACGGGTCCCGGACCGGTTAGGCGTACGCCGCCGATGGCCGGACAATCGAGATTCTCGTCGGGAAAAAGCGGAACAATCGATTTCTTCGAGAGTTGCCGGTTTGCATCGTCATGGATTTGGTCGAGGCCGAAACCAGTATGAAAATCGTGAAGGTCTGCACCAGTAATTAACGACAGACCCTTCCAGGAGAGGGGCCGCAAGCGTCGCTTGCGGTCCTTTTTCGTTTGGCGCGCATCAGCCCCGGTAACGCAGCGCCGCGACCAGCACGGCAAAGGCCGGCGTTAGCTGGCGGCGGCTCGGGTAATAGAGGTGATAGCCTGAAAACGGCGGGCACCAGTCGGCCAGCACCCGGATCAGGCGGCCGTCGGCGAGGTGGGCCAGCACCTGGTCTTCGGGCAGATAGGCGAGGCCGAGCCCGGCCAGCACCGCGTTCATCCGCAGCGTGATGTTGTTGAATACCAACTGGCCGTCGACCCGAACCTTCAGCCCGCGCCCGCGCTTCTCGAATTCCCAGGCGTAGATCCCGCCATAGGTCGGCAACCGGATATTGATGCAGCTATGGGCCACGAGGTCTTGCGGCTTGGCGGGCTTGGGGTGAGCTGCGAAATAGTCTGATGTGCCGACCACCGCCATGCGGAAATCCGGTCCGATGCGCACCGCGATCATGTCCTTGGCCACCTGCTCGCCGAGGCGAACGCCGGCGTCGTAACGCTCCGCGACGATGTCGGTGAAACCGTAGTCGATGTTCACCTCCACCTTGATGTCGGGATATCGCGGCAGCAGTGTCGCCAAAGCAGGCCAGAGGATCGTTACCGCCGAATGCTCGGCCGCGGTGATGCGGATGGTGCCGGCCGGCTTGTCGCGCAGCTCGGTCAGCGCGGAAAGCTCGGCGTCGATCTCCTCCAGCTTCGGCGCCACCGTTCGCAGCAGGCGCTCGCCTGCCTCCGTCGGTGCGACGCTGCGGGTGGTGCGGGTCAACAGCCGCAGGCCGAGCCGCTCCTCCAGCCCGCGGATCGTGTGGCTGAGCGCGGATTGCGAAACGTCGAGCTGCGCCGCTGCCCGGGTGAAGCTTCGCTCCCGCGCCACCACCAGGAACGCGAGGAGATCGTTGATGCTCTGGCGCGCCATTCATGAATCCGTTTCATAAGTACAAGCTGATTGTACCACCTAATCGAAGCCCGGTGCAGCCGTTAGCTTTGTTGTGGGTTGGCAAGCGTAGCCGCCATCCCGGCACCGTCGCCTCTTTCAATCGTGAACGCCGGAGAGGAACAGCCAAAACGCGGCGCGGTTACACGATGTGCGACCGGATGTTGATGCGGACGCCCAAACGGGCGCGCCGAACGCCATCGCACGACAGCAGAATGGGAACACGACATGCAAGGTCCGAGCGACTTCGAACTATCGCGGCGTAAATTGTTGTTGGGAACTGCCGCATCGGTGGCGACGACGGCCGCGGCGTCGGTCGCCTATGCCCAGGCTCCCGCGGTTCCAGCCCGGCCCGCCACCGCTGCAGCCTCTGCCGTATCGCACGTATCCTTCAATGTGAACGGCACGGCGCGTGAGATCATCGCGCTCGACGCGCGGACCACGCTGCTCGATGCGTTGCGCGAGTACTTGCATCTCACAGGTACCAAGAAGGGCTGTGATCACGGACAGTGCGGCGCGTGCACGGTCATTGTTGGTGGGCGGCGGATCAATTCATGCCTGACACTCGCTGTCATGCACGAGGGCGACAGCATCACGACCATCGAGGGGCTGGGTCTGCCCGAGAGCATGCACCCGATGCAGGCCGCGTTCGTCAAGCATGACGGCTATCAATGCGGCTACTGCACGCCTGGGCAGATCTGCTCGGCCGTCGCGGTGCTGGATGAGATCAAGGCCGGTATTCCGAGCCATGTCAGCGCCGACCTGAACGCAGCCCCACAACTGACCAACGCCGAGCTCCGCGAGCGCATGAGCGGCAACATCTGCCGTTGCGGCGCCTATTCCAACATCGCCGAGGCGATATCAGAAGTTGCCGGGAGACAGGCATGAAATCCTTCACTTACCAGCGCGCCGCCACCCCCATAGAGGCCGCAGCCACCGCCATGGGCGCCCAAGAGGCAAAATTCATTGCTGGCGGCACCAATCTGCTCGACCTTATGAAACTCGAGATCGAGACCCCTGCGCATCTGATCGACGTCAACGGCCTTGCGCTGGACAAGATCGAATCCACGCCGGAGGGCGGATTGCGGATCGGCGCGCTGGTGCGCAACACCGATCTCGCCGCCGCCGCGCGCGTGCGGCGCGACTACGGCGTCTTGTCGCGTGCGCTGCTCGCTGGCGCCTCGGGTCAGTTGCGCAATATGGCGACGACCGCGGGCAATCTGCTGCAGCGTACCCGCTGCCCATATTTCTATGACACCAACCAGCCTTGCAACAAGCGCCGGCCCGGCAGCGGCTGCGCGGCGATCGGTGGGTTCAGCCGCCAGCATGCCGTGGTGGGCGGCAGCGAAGCATGCATCGCGACCCATCCGAGCGACATGGCGGTGGCCATGCGCGCGCTCGACGCGACGGTGGAAACGATACGTGCCGACGGCGCGACGCGAACGATACCAATCGCGGAATTGCATCGCTTGCCCGGCGATACGCCGCATATCGAGACGACGCTCATGCCAGGCGAACTGATCACGGCGGTGACGCTGCCGAAACCGGTCGGGGGGACGCACATCTATCGCAAGGTGCGTGACCGTGCGTCTTACGCCTTCGCGCTGGTGTCGGTTGCTGCCATCGTGCAGCGCGACGGCACCGGGCGCGTTGCGCTCGGCGGCGTCGCGCCCAAGCCGTGGCGCGTTGAAGCCGCGGAGGCCCAGATGCCGCGCGGCGCCAGGGCCGTCGCCTCGCAGTTGCTCGCCGATGCGAAGCCGACACGCGAGAACGCATTCAAGCTGCCGCTGGTCGAGCGCACGCTCGGCGCGGTGCTTACCGAAGCGAAGGGCTGACACATGAAGTTCGAAACATCAGCCACGACAAACCCGATCGACCAGCTCAAGGTGATCGGCAAGCCAACCGATCGCATCGATGGTCCGCTCAAGACCACCGGCCGCGCGCGCTATGCTTATGAGCGCCACGATGTCGTTTCGAACCCGGCCTATGGCTACGTGGTCGGCTCGGCCATTGCCAAGGGACGAATCGCCTTGATCGATCTCACCCACGCCAAGGCTGTGCCCGGCGTGCTCGCCATCGTCACGGCCGACAACGCCGGCAAACTCGACAAGGGCAGGCTCAACACCGCAAAACTGCTCGGCGGTCCCGAGATCCAGCATTATCACCAGGCCATCGCCGTCGTCGTGGCGGAAACGTTTGAGCAGGCGCGCGCCGCGGCACAGCTGATCCGCGTCGATTACGCCCCTGAGCAGGGCGCGTTCGATCTCGCTTCGCTGCTGGACAAGGCGAAGCCGAATCCCATCACCGGCGGTCCGGGCGATACGGCGGTCGGCGACTTCGCCGCCAATTTCGCTGCTGCGCCGGTCCGGCTCGACGCGCGCTACTCAACGCCCGATGAAGCGCACGCGATGATGGAGCCGCACGCGACAATCGCCGAATGGGACGGCGACAAGCTTACGCTATGGACCTCCAACCAGATGATCGCCTGGAATAAGGCCGAGATGGCCAAGATCCTGGGCATCCAGGCGGAGAACGTCCGCCTCGACTCGCCGTTCATCGGCGGCGGTTTCGGCGGCAAGCTGTTCCCGCGCGCCGACGCGCTGCTTGCGGCGCTCGGCGCCCGCGCCGCGAAGCGGCCGGTAAAGGTCGCGCTGCAGCGTCCCCTGATGTTCAACAACACCACGCATCGCCCGGCAACGATCCAGCGCATCCGCATCGGGGCGACGCGGGACGGCAAGATCACGGCGATCGGTCATGAAAGCTGGTCGGGCGATCTGCCGGGCGGCAAGGCCGACGGCGCGGTCAGCCAGACGCGGCTGCTGTATGCCGGCGCGCATCGCATGACCGCCACGCGGCTTGCGACGCTCGATCTGGCCGAAGGCAATGCGATGCGCGCGCCGGGCGAGGCGACGGGCACGATGGCGCTGGAGATCGCCATGGACGAAATGGCCGAGAAGCTCGGCATGGATCCGATCGAGTTTCGCATCCTCAACGATACCCAGGTCGATCCGGAGAAGCCGGAGCGGCCGTTCTCGCAGCGGCAGCTCGTCGAGTGCCTGCGCACCGGCGCCGAGCGCTTCGGCTGGAGCAAGCGCAACCCGCAGCCGCGCAGGGTCCGCGATGGGCGCTGGTTGGTCGGCACGGGCGTCGCTGCGGCGTTCCGCAACAATCTACTGACCAAGTCGGCCGCACGCGTCCGGCTCGACAACAAGGGGTCGTGACCGTCGAGACCGACATGACCGATATCGGCACCGGCAGCTACACCATCATCGCGCAGACCGCGGCCGAGATGATGGGCGTGCCGCTTGAAAAGGTGCAGGTGCGCCTCGGCGACTCGGCCTTCCCGGTGTCGGCGGGCTCGGGCGGGCAATGGGGTGGCAACAACTCGACCGCAGGCGTCTATGCCGCGTGTGTCAAGCTGCGCGAGGCGGTCGCGCAGAAGCTCGGCTTCAATTCCGCGGAGGCGGAATTCGCCGATGGCGAGGTGCGCGCGGGCAATCGCAGCGTGCCGCTGGCGCAGGCTGCGGCCGATGGCGGCATCACGGCCGAAGACGAAATCGAATACGGCGATCTCGCCAAAAAATACCAGCAATCGACCTTCGGCGCGCACTTCGTCGAAGTCGGCGTCGATGCCGCGACCGCCGAGGTCCGCGTGCGGCGGATGCTTGCGGTGTGCGCCGCCGGCCGCATCCTCAATCCGAAGACAGCCCGCAGCCAGGTGATCGGCGCGATGACCATGGGCGTCGGTGCGGCGCTGATGGAAGAGCTCGTGGTCGACAAGCGTGCCGGCTTCTTCGTCAACCATGACCTCGCCGGCTATGAGGTTCCGGTCCATGCCGACATCCCGTATCAGGAAATGTTCTTCCTCGACGAGACCGATCCGATGTCGTCGCCGATGAAGGCCAAGGGCGTCGCCGAGCTCGGCATCTGCGGCGTGGCGGCAGCGGTTGCCAACGCCGTCTACAACGCGACGGGCGTGCGCGTCCGCGATTATCCTATCACGCTCGACAAGCTCCTGGAGCAAATGCCGGACGTGGGTTGAGCGCTCGGATCGCGCGCGGCCGCGTATCATCTCGAAGCTCGCCGCAAGTGCCTTTAGGGGAAAGCGCCATGATCACGCGACGCCGCCTGCTCGCCACCGCCGAGGCTGCCAACTGAGGCGGCGGCCTTACTTTCGCTTGCTCAGATCGCGTGCGTTGAAGTGACTTATGAGGATGGAAACTGCAATCACCATCACCAACCCGACCAATTCCATCAGGCCCACCATCAGCATAAAGTCGGAGCGTCAACAACTCACTTCAGGTCTGCCGGTTTTCCCGCAGCGGCACGTTGGCCGCAGGTGGCGGGCAATAGTTCAAAAGCCTAAACAGCGCCTTGGCTTCGAGTTCTTCGTTGGCATGTCTGCAGGCTTTAAAATCTTCAAGGATAGAATTCAAAATCTCTTCAACGGCTTTGCTCATCGGAATCCACTCACGCCCCGCTCTAGTCGGGCGACCACTTGCCTTTGAATCGTTCTATCATTTTGTCGAGTTCCCAAAGCTCAACGTCGAAGCCATCAACGAGCGCCTTGGCTTGCTCTCTGGCGCCAGCTTCATCTTCGGAAGCCAGATTGACCCGGTGGTGAATGTGGCCGTCTGGACGAGGATGAAGGCGCGATATTCTGGCACGGCTCCGCGCTGCTTACTCCGGTTGCTTTAGCCCCGGAGACGATAGCCAATCGTTAATACGCAATGCGGTGTCGGCCTGGCGGGCTTTTCTCAGGAGCTCTTCTCGCTCCTTTCCGTGCGGCATTTTCTTGGCCTCTTCGCGTAGGCGTTCGGCTTCCTGCGCAAGTCGATCAGGGAACGACAGGGTTTGTTTAAAACGGCGTCGCTGCATGGCGCTGCTCCATTTCCATGGAAGGCGGGACTGGCGTTCTCATCACCACTTGCTGTCCCGCGAGCGAGGGGTCCACAATCGATCCGCTTAACCTTCACGAGCGTGAGCCTGATGGACTTGTGGCATTTCGGGCAGATTGGGGGCTTTGAGGCATTCATCGCACAGGCGCACCGGACATTTTCGGCAACCGTGTTGGAAGTGTATTCCTCGAAATTGGAATTGTAAATCACTAAGTTATTGATATTATTGGCACTTTTACTAATTTTGGGGATTTTTGGTTGTTGAAGGAACTTGGTTTGATTGAGTGAATTGAGCAATTTGCTAATTTCGCGTTGAACACTGAAAATGCTCTGCGTGGAGGACGCCATGAACGATCTCCGTGGTGAGCGATTGCAGATCATGCTTTCGGCGGAAGAACTATCGGTGATTGACGACTTCAGATTTCAGCATCGTATGCCGACCCGAGCCGCGGCCGTTCGCGAGTTGCTTAAACTGGGCCTCGCGTCGACCGCGACCGCTGGCAATGGCATGAAATCCAGCAGCTATGGCGTGTTCAGTCGCGGACCTACCGGTCATCTGGATAGCGACGCCACCGGCGAGTAGCGCGCCCAAGTGAGTGTTCGTTGTGCCATGTCTATGTCCGCATCGGGTCAATCGCGTCGTTTTCTCCGTCCGTTGATGACTTCCGGTCTACCCCAATGAAGGGACATCTTCAGTGCCGGTCCACATGTCTCAAACGTACCAATGGACATCGTCGGCTTCACCGCCCACGTCTGAAGGTGCCAACAGGCGACAACCTGGGCTCGGTTTCCTTCGATGCCGAAGGTGTCATATTCTCGAATACGGAAGGTCGGCCGGCGCGATCGTTCTGAGACCGTAAGCCCACGCCACCATCGACGTCGTGCTTCATGCCGGCCGTAGCGCGGTCATCATTGCTGTCACCGGCTTCATTCCGCGCCCGCGTGTTCGCGTCGCCTGATCCGGCATGGCGGGAATATGGCGGTGGATGAAGATTGTTCATCGAAGCAAACGCTCGAGATCGTGCCAAAAACACGCTATGGTTGGGCCATGGAGAACCCCCGCGCCCCTTGCCTTTTTCTGCATTCGAATGGCTGGTGTCCGGGCGCTACTTGCGAGCCCGTCGCAAGGAAGGCTTGATCTCCGTCATTGCCGGTTTCTCGTTCCTTGGCATCATGCTCGGCGTTGCGACGCTGATTATCGTGATGGCCGTCATGAACGGCTTTCGCAAGGAATTGATCGACAAGATCGTCGGCATGAACGGCCATCTTGTTGTGCAGCCACTCGAACAGCCGCTGACGGATTGGAAGGACGTCACTGAGCGCATCAGTCAGGTTTCAGGCATCCGGCTTGCGGTTCCCGTGGTGGACGGTCCGGCGCTGGCATCGTCGGCGCAGAATGCCTCAGGGGTACTCGTTCGCGGCATTCGCCCCGAGGATCTCAATAAGCTCGCCTCGATCGCCAGCAACATCCAGCAGGGCTCGCTGAACGCATTTGAGCAGGGACAAGGCGTCGCCATCGGACGCAGGCTTGCCGATCAATTGTCGCTGCGTGCCGGCGACAACATTACGCTGGTTGCGCCCGGCGGAGCCGTGACATCGAAGGGTACGGCGCCTCGTATCAAGCCTTACAAGGTCGCGGCGGTGTTCAGCCTCGACATGTCGGAATATGATTCCGTGATGGTTTTTCTGCCGCTTGCCGAGGCGCAGGCCTATTTCAATCGCGCCGATGATGTGAGCGCGATCGAAGTTTTCATCGACGCCAGTCCCGACAGGGTCGACGAATTCAGAAGGCCGGTGGCAGACGCCGCCGGGCGGCCGGTGTTCCTTGTCGACTGGCGCCGGCGCACTTCGGCCTTTTTCGCGGCACTTCAGGTCGAACGCAATGTCATGTTTCTGATCCTGACCTTGATCGTGCTGGTCGCCGCGCTGAACATCGTTTCGGGCCTGATCATGCTCGTGAAGGACAAGGGCAGCGATATCGCTATTCTGCGCACCGTGGGCGCCTCGCGAGGGGCGATCATGCGGGTGTTCCTGATCGCGGGTGCTGCGATCGGCGTGGTCGGCACGCTGACCGGGCTTCTCGTCGGCATGCTGGTTTGCCTGAACATCGAAGCTATCAGGCAATTCCTGTCCTGGCTCACCAATACCGAATTGTTTCCGCCAAAACTCTACTTTCTGTCGAAGCTGCCGGCGGAGATCGATGTTGGCGAGACCGCCGCCGTTGTGGTCATGGCGTTGACGCTGTCATTCCTCGCCACGCTCTATCCATCGTGGCGCGCCGCGCGGCTCGATCCAGTCGACGCCCTTCGATATGGATAGCTGGACGCGTGGGCGCCGGATCAGCGTTGCGTCGGAATGATGGTCCATCGTCGTCCCTGCTGCCTAGTGCGCAATTGCGCACTAGCCAGGGACGACAAGAGAATTTTTTCATACATGGACTGCAGACTGATTTGCTTCGCGCGCAAGCGCAATCTTGATGCGCAACTGCGGCAAAAATCACTTGTCGGGCAAATCACCAAAAACCTGTCCAGCCCTTCGCGCAAAAATATTCCGCTTTCGTCGTCGGGCAAATCAGTCGCATAACTCCGCCCGTCTCACCCAATTGAGGGGCTTTGGCCGTCGTCACGAACGTGCGGTGAGATGCGATGGACGCGAGAGCTGCGACTGACGTGTGTGGCTTGAGCGTACGGCGAAGTCGTGTGGTTCGGGCGCCGCGGTGCTGGCGTTAAGTTGGCGGGAAGTGTCCCGCCGACGACGGAGGCAGAAAGCCGTTCTCCGGGAAGAGCACGAAGTAAGCCGTAAAGCCATTGCGCAGGGAAGGCCGGAATGCTCCCGCTGCCCTGTATGCTCGTGTGCAGTTTTGTTTGCGCAAATCGCACGCGAGACCGCGGGTCCAGCAAGCACCCGGTCTTCCCTGCGCCCTCTAATCTCGAAGAGGGCAAACGAACATGCAAAGCTCGGGTGATCAGCGCCGCGAGATCGCGAAGTCGTATCCGCCGAGCTCCGACCGGCGGGGTGGCCGTCCCGCCACCCCTCTCTTTTCACCCTCATGCCATTTCCCCTTCGCCGCAAAACGCTTTATGGTGACCCTCGCTTCGCGCTTGGCGAAATCTAATTCATGATCAATAGCAAAGGCTTGGCATAGGGCTTGCGCCTTTGGAGGGTAGTTTGACGCGCTATATTTCGACGCGGGGGAGGCCCCCGTCCTGGGCTTCTGCGATGTGATGCTGACCGGGCTTGCCCGCGACGGCGGCCTCTATGTTCCCGAGGTCTGGCCGCAGCTTTCGCATGAGACCATCGCCGGATTCTTCGGCCGGCCGTATTGGGAAGTCGCGGTCGACGTGATCAAGCCGTTTACCGCGGGCGAAATCTCCGACGCCGATCTCGGCCGCATGGCGAACGAAGCCTACGCCACGTTCCGTCATCCGGCGGTGGTGCCGCTCGATCAAATCGGGCCCAATCAATTCGTGCTGGAGCTATTCCACGGCCCGACGCTGGCGTTCAAGGACGTCGCGATGCAGTTGATCTCGCGGCTGATGGATCACGTGCTGGCCAAGCGCAATCAGCGCACCACCATTGTGGTTGCTACCTCAGGCGATACCGGCGGCGCCGCGGTCGATGCGTTCGCGGGTCTCGACAATGTCGATCTGGTCGTACTGTTCCCGAACGGGCGGATCTCCGACGTGCAGCGGCGGATGATGACGACGGCGGGCGCGGCCAATGTGCATGCGCTCGCGATCGAAGGCACATTCGACGATTGCCAGGCGATCCTGAAGGCGATGTTCAACCATCACGGCTTTCGCGATGCGGTGTCGCTGTCGGGCGTCAACTCGATCAACTGGGCGCGGATCGTCGCGCAGGTCGTGTACTACTTCACGTCAGCGGTCGCGCTCGGCGCCCCGGCGCGCACGGTCGATTTCACCGTGCCGACCGGGAATTTCGGCGACATTTTTGCCGGCTACGTCGCCAAGAAGATGGGGCTGCCGGTGCGCTGGCTGCGCATCGCCTCCAACGTCAACGACATCCTGCCGCGCACGCTCAAAACCGGTATCTATGAGGTGCGCGAGGTTCACGCCTCCGCTTCGCCCTCGATGGACATCCAGATCTCCTCGAATTTCGAGCGGCTGCTGTTCGAGGCAAGCCGCCGCGATGCCGACAGCGTTCGCCGGCTGATGGCTTCGCTAAAACAGTCCGGACGTTTCGTGCTGCCGGATGCCATGCTGGCCGCGATCCGCGAGGAGTTCGATGCCGGCCGCGCCGATGAGACCGAGACGTCGGCTGCGATCCGCGCCGCCTGGCGCGAGGCCGGCGACCTCGTCGATCCCCATACCGCGGTGGCGCTGGCGGTGGCGGATCGCGACACCTCGGATTCGAAGATCCCCAACATCGTGCTGTCGACCGCGCATCCGGCCAAGTTTCCCGATGCGGTGGAAGCCGCCTGCGGCGTACGGCCGCAACTGCCGGCCTGGTTCGACGGCCTCATGACCAAATCCGAACACATCACGGTAATGAAAAACGATTCAGCCGAAGTGGAGCGATTCGTGCGCTCGGTGAGCCGTGCCGCGAAGCAGGGAGTTGCCGGATGAGCGTTGACGTAACCAAGCTGCCATCCGGCCTGACTGTCGTCACCGACACCATGCCGCATCTGGAAACCGCGGCGCTCGGCGTCTGGGCCGGCGTCGGCGGCCGCGACGAAAAGCCCAACGAGCACGGCATCTCGCATCTTCTGGAGCACATGGCCTTCAAGGGCACGACCAGGCGCACCTCGCGCGAGATCGTCGAGGAAATCGAGGCGGTCGGCGGCGACCTAAATGCCGGAACCTCCACCGAGACGACGGCCTATTATGCGCGGGTAATGAAGGCCGACGTGCCGCTGGCGCTCGACGTGCTCTCCGACATCCTGGCCAATCCGTCCTTTGTGCCGGACGAACTGGAGCGCGAGAAGAGCGTCATCGTGCAGGAAATCGGCGCGGCGCAGGATACGCCCGACGATGTCGTGTTCGAGCACCTCAACGAACTCTGTTTTCCGGACCAGCCGATGGGCCGTTCGCTCCTGGGCACCGCGAAAACTCTGAAGAATTTTGATCGCGACATGCTGCGCGGCTATCTCTCGACGCACTACCGCGGGCCCGACATGGTGGTCGCGGCCGCAGGCGCGGTCGACCACAAGCGTGTGGTGGAGGAAGCGGCGCAAAGATTTGCCACCTTCGACACCACGTCCGCGCCGAAGCCGGTGCCTGCGGTGTTCGGCAAGGGCGGCTCGCGGGTAGTGCATCGCGACCTCGAACAGGCGCATCTGACGCTGGCGCTCGAAGGGGTGCCGCAGACGGATCTATCGCTGTTTTCGCTGCAGGTCTTCACCAACACGCTGGGCGGCGGAATGTCGTCGCGGCTGTTCCAGGAAGTGCGCGAGAAGCGCGGCCTGTGCTACTCGATCTACACCTTCCACGCGCCCTATTCCGACACCGGCTTTTTCGGCCTCTATACCGGCACCGATCCCGGCGACGCGCCGGAGATGATGGAAGTGATCGTCGACGTCATCAACGACGCCGTCGAAACCCTGACCGAAGCCGAGATCGCTCGCGCCAAGGCGCAGATGAAGGCGGGGCTGCTGATGGCGCTGGAAAGCTGCTCGTCCCGGGCCGAACAGCTGGCGCGGCACGTGCTGGCCTATGGACGGCCGCAGACGGTGGAAGAACTGGTCGCGCGGATCGACGCGGTCAGCGTCGAATCGACCCGCAACGCCGCGCACGCGCTGCTGACCCGCAGCCGGCCCGCCGTCGTGGCGCTGGGCAGCGGCAGGGGTCTGGACACGGCGGTGTCTTTTGCGGAAGGATTGACCAGGTCGAAGGCGAAGACGCTGCTGCATTAGCGTTTCAACCTCTTCCCGCGTGCGGGCGAGGGAAGGTAATTTGGGCGGGAGAATTTAGGGCATGGCCCTGTTTCGTTTGCCAACCAGCGGACCGGCCGCGCTCGTGCCGCGCGGCCACGGCCTCCTGCTGCGCGCACCGCAAATGTCGGATTTCCTGCAATGGGCGCAACTGCGCGAACAAAGCCGGGCCTACCTCACGCCGTGGGAACCGATCTGGCCGTCGGACGATCTGACCCGCGCCGGCTTTCGCCGGAGGTTGCGCCGCTATGCCGAAGATATCGCCGCCGACCGCTCCTATCCGTTCATCATCTTCCGCGAGTCTGATGGCGCCATGATCGGCGGTATCACGCTCGCCAATGTCCGCCGCGGTATCGTGCAGGCCGGCACCATCGGCTATTGGGTCGGCGAGCCCCATGCCGGCCGCGGCTACATGACCGCGGCGCTGCGGGTGCTGCTGCCGACGCTGTTCGGTGAGCTCAACCTGCACCGCATCGAGGCGGCCTGCATTCCCTCCAACACGCCCTCGATCCGGGTGCTGGAGAAATGCGGCTTCACCCGCGAGGGACTGGCGCGGCGCTATCTCTGCATCAACGGCGTCTGGCAGGACCATTTGCTGTTCGGCCTGCTGCATGAGGATTTCCGTGGCTGAACCGTTGATTTCCAAGCCTTTTGGGTGCCTTGGGTTCGCCGCCATTGGGCTGCTATAAGGCCGCCGGGAACAATAACGTGAGACGATGGGATCAGGGACGTCGCATGGGTGACAATCGTTTGGCCAGGGTGATGGCGGCTGCGGCGGTTGCGGGCGGGCTGGCCTGCCTGATCATGGCGCCGGCGTCGGCGCAATCGATCGCCGATCGTTTCAAGAGCCTGTTCGGCGGCAAGTCGGACGAGGAGCCGGCCACCAATGCGCCGGCGGTTCCCCAGGACACGGGCGATCTGACCTGTCCGCCGGTCACGGTCAGGGCCGGCGCGGCCACCTATGCCGTGGCGGCGCCCGGCAAGCAGCCGGTCGGCAACGACCTGCGCTTTCAGGCGACGATCTCCAAAATGGCCCGCGAATGTAGCCTCAACGGCGGCGTGATTACGGCGCGGATCGGCATTCAGGGGCGTGTCATTGCCGGCCCCGCCGGCGCCCCGGCGTCGGTCCAGGTTCCGATTCGCGTCGCGGTGGTGCAGGGCGGCGTCTCCGAAAAAACCATCGCCACCAAGGCCTACCAGACCACGGTCACCATGACGGAAGGCGGCAGCGAGCCGTTTACGCTGGTGGCCGAAGATCTCGCCTATCCCGCGCCATCAGGCGCCGTCGGCGACAGCTACATCTTCTATATCGGCTTCGACCCGCAGGCCCTGAAGCCCGAACGCCCGGCGCCGAAAAAGCAATAAAAAAGCCGGCGCGATCGTCTCGCGCCGGCGTTGATTGGTGGGTCGAAGGCGCTCAGTTCAGCTTGGCGCGAACCTCGGCAATGCCCTTGGCGAGCAGGTCGTCGGCGACCGAACCCTTGACCGACTGCGACAGGATGGTCGAGGCGGCTTCGACCGCGGCGTTGGCGGCGGCGGCACGGACGTCGGCCAGCGCCTGGGCTTCGGCAAGCGCGATCTTGCTCTCGGCGGTCTTGGTGCGGCGGGCGACGAAGTCTTCCATCTTGGCCTTGGCCTCGGTCGCGATGCGCTCGGCTTCGGCCTTGGCGTTGGCGATGATCTCCTCGGCTTCGCGCTCCGCGCTGGCGCGGCGGGTCTGGTACTCGCCGAGCAGCTTGGCGGCCTCCTCCTTGAGACGGCGGGCGTCGTCAAGTTCGGCCTTGATGCGCTGGGCGCGATGATCGAGCGCCGTCAGCACCGTCTTGTGGACGCCGAGATAGGCAAACAGCGCCATAAGGATGACGAAGGCGATCGCGACCCAGGTTTCCGGTTCGGTGAACATCGGTCTACCCCTTCAACGTAGCATCGACGGCCTTGCTCACCGTCTTCTTGTCGGGCAGCACGCCGGTGAGCCGTTGCACGATCGCGCCGGCTGCATCCGCGGCGATGCCGCGGACATTTTTCATCGCGGTCTCGCGGGTCGCCGCGATCTGCTTCTCGGCGGCGGCAAGCCTGGCGGTCAGCTGGTCTTCCAGCTTTTTGCGCTCGGCTTCCGAGGCCGCGTTCAGCTTCTCGCGGGTCTCGTTGCCGATGGCCTGCGCGCGGGAACGCGCCGAAGCGAGTTCCGTCTCATACGCCTTCAGCGCAGCGTCGGACTCGTCCTTCAGCTTCTGTGCTTGCGCCAGATCGCCCTCGATCGCGTTCTGACGTGCGTCGATCACGCTTTCGACGCGCGGCAGCGCAAAGCAGGACACGATCACATAGAGCGCGACGAACGCGATGACGAGCGATACCAGCTGCGAAGCAAACGTGCTCGACTCGAACGGAGGAAATCCTCCGCCGTGTCCGCCATCTGCTCCGGTGTGGGCGCCGGTACCATGACTCTTTTCAGCCACGGAATTCTCCTGTTGCTGTCAGCGCGCCGCCCGGACCGGGCGGCGCGATAGGTGCAGCTCAGAGCGGAACGAACAGCAGCAGCAGCGCGATCAGCAGCGAGAAAATGCCGAGCGCTTCGGTCACGGCGAAGCCGAAGATCAGGTTGCCGAACTGGCCCTGGGCAGCTGAGGGATTGCGCACCGCCGCGGCAAGGTAGTTGCCGAAGATGATGCCCACGCCGACGCCTGCGCCGCCCATGCCGATGCATGCGATGCCCGCGCCGATAAGTTTAGCTGCTGCCGGTTCCATTTCTAGAGCTCCTTGAGAGGGTAAGACAAAGTGTGGGTGGAAATTCCCCGGACGCTTAGTGTCCCGGATGAATGGCGTCGTTGAGGTAGATGCAGGTGAGGATCGCGAACACATAGGCCTGCAGGAATGCGACCAGCAGTTCGAGCGCGGTCAGCGCGACGGTGAGCGCCAGCGGCAGCATGCCGCCGACCCAGCCGAGCGCGCCGAGCGAGACGCCGAGCATGGCGACGAAACCGGCGAACACCTTCAGCGCAATGTGACCGGCCAGCATGTTGGCGAACAGACGTACGCTGTGCGAGACCGGCCGCAGGAAGAACGACAGGATTTCGATGAACATGACCAGCGGCAGGATGTAGATCGGCACACCGGAGGGCACGAAAATCTTGAAGAACTTGAAGCCGTTCTTGTAGAGCCCGTAGATCAGGACGGTGAAGAAAACCAGGAAGGCCAGCGCCGCGGTGACGATGATGTGGCTCGAAACCGTGAACGTGTAGGGGATGATGCCGATCAGGTTCGAGATACAGATGAACATGAACAGCGAGAAGATCAGCGGGAAGAACTTCATGCCTTCCGCGCCGGCGGTAGAGCGGATCGTACTGGCGACGAACTCGTAGGAGATTTCGGCGATCGACTGCAGCCTTCCCGGAACAAGCTGCCGTCCCGCCATGCCGCCGATCATCAATAGCGAGATCACCGCTACCGTGAGGAACATGTAGAGCGACGAGTTGGTGAAGGCGATCGTGTGGTTGCCGATTTGGCCGATCGTGAAGAGGGTTCGATATTGAACTGGTGGATCGGGTCGATTTTCATCCGCGCGGCTCTTTATCCACCGGCCTGGCCGGCAATCGAATTTCAAATGTCGTGACTTCCCGACGACGCTCAGCGCCTGCCTGGACCTGCGCCTGCAGTTCTCACCACGTTGACCACGCCGGCGACGAAGCCGAGCAGAAGAAACACGATGAAACCGAACGGCGATGTCGACAATAAACGGTCGAACCCCCAGCCAATCGCCGCCCCGACGACAACGCCCGCGACCAATTCCGAGGAAAGCCGGAAACCCAGCGCCATCGCAGATGCTCTGGCAGCCCTGTCTCCGCTTTCAGTTCCGGGTTGATCAGTCTTGAGTTTCCGGCTGTCACGAATTTCGGACAACCGTTGATCCAGACTTCCGAGCCTTGCGGAAAGCGCAGCTTCGTCGGAAGACGGCTGATCGTGATTTCCACTTGCGTTGTCATTCTTGTCTTCGGCCATGCCCAAGACAGTAAACGATGCCAACGGTTGATGGAAATTACGCCCGTCACCCTTGAAAGCCGCGCGGACCATACTTACCGCGTCTATTCAAGTCAAGATTAGGCCGTAACCAGTTAGTTCGTTGATTTGATTGGATTTATTCAAGCGCTGCCTGCGGCACGGCGGAGCCGCCATCGCAGTGCAGCAGCTATTCCCGCATGGATCGATCTTGCGCCGGTTTGGGCGGTCTGCTGGGATGCTCCGAGTGAAGCGAAAGTCCTCGTGCCGGAGCCCGCATGCCGCGTCAGGTCGATTACTATTTCTCGCTCCAATCGCCGTGGGCCTATATCGGGCATCAGTCCTTTCGGCGTCTGGTAAGTACTTATGATCTCAAGGTAAATCACAGGCCGGTGGTGCTGGTCGATCTGTTTTCGGAGACCGGCGGCCTGCCCTTGATGAAGCGCCACCCGGTGCGGCAGCGCTACCGGATGGTCGAACTGCAGCGCTGGCGCGACAAGCGCGGACTGAAGTTTCATCTGCAGCCGGCGAACTGGCCATTCAATGCACGTCTGGCCGATGGCGTCGTGATCGCGGCGCTCGAGGCCAGCTACGATCCCGACAGCTATTTGCGCCGGGCCTTTGCCGCCGTTTGGGAAGATCAGCTCAATCTCGCTGATCCCGCAACGATCGCGAAACTCGCCGACGAGATCGGGGCTGCCCGGCAAGCAATTGGTGGAGCGCTCCGGCTCGGAGGAAATCAGCGCGGCGTATGAGCAGAACCGGCAGGACGCGCTGGCGGCCGACGTGTTCGGCTCGCCGGTCTATGTGCTGGAGGGCGAAGTGTTCTGGGGACAGGACCGCCTCGAATTGCTGGAAGACGCGTTGAAGTCCGGTCGCGCGCCCTATAGCTCAAAGGTCTAGGAGGGGCGCCTTGAAAGCGCCCCGGCGGTCGAGGAAACCGGTAACTCCTGAGGCGGGAGCAAGCCCATGAGCACAGCGAAATCGTCCTCGAAATTTGCGGTCGCCATGCTGGCGTGTTGCCTCGGCGGTTACGGTCACGCGCTGGCGGGCGCGATGCCGGAGACCGAGAACGGCCGTTACGCCTTGTCGCCGGCGGGCGATGGCGTGCTTCGTCTCGACACCCGCACCGGCGCGGTTTCGACCTGCAGCAATTCTGGCGCGGGCTGGGCCTGCTACGCGGTCCCCGATGAACGCGCTGCGATGGACACTGAAATCGGCCGGCTGCAGGCGGACAACGAGAGGCTCAAGGCCGAGAATGAAAAGCTCAAGGCAGACCTCGCCTCGCGCGAACCCACCGTGCCCGGCAAGATCGAAGAGCCGCTGCCGAAATCGGACTCGCTGAAGAAGGGCGAGCCGAAGGTGGCGGAGGGCGAGCGCAAGATCGAAATCCCGCTGCCGAGCGACCGTGACATGGATCGCATGATGTCGTTCCTGGAGCGGGCATGGCGGCGCTTGATCGAGATGGCGAACCGGGTGCAGAGGGACGTCAACGGCAAGATTTGACTGGGACGACGTGTGGAGAGTGTTCGTGACATCGCCAAAATCCATTTCCCGAACAACTCCCTCGTCCGTCAATGCCAGCACCATCACATCTTCGCTGCTGACCGTGCCGAGTTCCGGCGCGGGCTTTACCGATCTCACCGCCGAGGTCGCGAAGTTCGTGCGCGACGCACATGCGCGCGAAGGCGCGGTGACGCTGTTCATCCGCCACACCTCGGCATCGCTGACGATCCAGGAGAACGCCGATCCGGCCGTGCTCGTCGATTTGACGACGGCGCTGAACCGGCTCGCGCCGGAGAATGCCGGATGGCGCCACGACACCGAAGGGCCGGACGACATGCCGGCGCATATCAAGACGATGCTGACCGCGACCTCGCTGCACATCCCGGTCTTGCAGGGCGCGCTCGCGCTGGGCACCTGGCAGGCGATCTATCTGGTCGAGCACCGCGCGCGGCCGCACCGGCGCGAGATCGTGCTGCAGTTCATTGGCATGACGGATTGAGAAGAGAAGCGGCCGCGGGATCGGCAACAATCGGCCGAGGCCTCCGACGGTCGGCGTCATCAGGAACTAAAGTCCCATCATCGAGAACAACAGGGCTGCGGTCCACATCACAATGGAGATGAGGGCAGTCCAGCGCGCGCACAGCAAATACGTCTCCCGCATGATCGTTGAAACCATCTTCTGCGCAATGGCGGCCGGCGGACGACTTTCCTTGGGCAGATAGAGCCACATCTCGGTCCGGCGGTGGTCCTTTGTCCGGGCTTCATGGGCTTTCAGAACGAGGACGAGTGTCATCGCCATGGTCAGGAAACCTCCGGCCTGAAAAGCAGACCGCGGAACGAAGGAAAGGGCGATCATGACGCAGAAAATGGCAAGCGACGCGAAGCCGCATGCGCGCAGCACCGTTTGGTAGGCAATACGGCGCATTTCGTCCACGCTGCCGCCGCTCCGTCCTTCGCAAGAAAGAGGCTCAGCGTAGCGGCAACGCCGTCTGCCCTCAACCGCGGGAGCCGGCCGGCTAAAGCCCGATCTGGAGAAAATTGCCGACGGCGGGAAGTGCCAGGAGCGCGGTTCCGGCAAGCCAGATCCAGAGCGACACGTGGTTCGATTCGGAGGCGCCGGTGACCCGCTCGTAGATGGCCGCCGGAATTCCGCCCAGGATGACGGTTGCGGTTGAAACCATGAGCGAAGCGAACATCAAGGTCAGCGACAGGTTTCCAAACAGCAGCGGGCCGGCCAGCGGCTTGACGTACAGCAGTGAGAAGATCAACCAAAGCTGGTTGAATATGCCGTTGATCATTCCGAAGAACGCGATTCCGATGAAATAGAAGTTGCGATTCATGATGCCGCTCCGCCAACGCGCGGAGCGAGGTTCAACAGCAGCAATGTGTAGTGAAACCCGACCCGCAGCCAGAACAACCAGACGAAGCCGAACAGCCATAGCAGGACCGGGGCGGTGATCTTCGGAGTGACCAGCGCGACGACGGCGACGACGGGATCAGTGACGCGGCAGAAAAATCGCCAGATGTAATTCGGCGAGTCGGCATCGACCATCAGGCCGAGCAGGACACGGCCGAGCATGGTGTACATCAGCGCCGCCAGGATGAAGTTTGGCAGATGGAAATACCAATAGCTGGCGATCGAAGTTGCAGTATCCAAAGTCCGATGCTCCCGCTGTGCTTCAACAATCGACGTGCCGGGATGTGTGACGACACCACGATCGTGCCCAACAATGGCAAGTGGCGGCTTTCCCGGCAAGCGATGTCATGGCTTGTCGAAAACAAAACGGGGCCCCGAGGGCCCCGTTTGCCGAACCGCGTAGCAGCGCTTCTAGGTCGTCTTTTCCTCGAGCACCGTCCTGCCTCGCGGCTTCCGGATGTCGTCGACATAGGCTTGCATTTCGGCCGACGGCTCCCTGCCGAGCTTGCTGACGATGTAGATGACAGCGAAGCCGAGTGGCGCTCCCAACAAGCCGCAGGCGATGTTGGTCAGGTCGAACCAGCCGACCTTGTTGGCCAACGGGTGGGCAAGCGTCGGGAAGGATTCCATGGCGTTGGGCAACGCCATGACCTTGGCGATATCGACCAGCGGTGCTCCCGTCACGGCGTTGGTCAGCGACGTCATGCCGAAATACTGCACGCCGGCGCCCGGGAAATACCGGGTCGTCACGAGATAGAACAGGCACAATCCGAAGCCGGCAATGATGCCGCAGACCGCACCTGTTGCCGTCGCGCGCTTCCACCAGACGCCCATCACGAGTGCCGGGAAGTTGCCCGCCATCGCCAGCGAGAACGCCCAGCCGACCATGGCCAGGATATCCCCGGGCTTGGTGGCCGCCGTCGCCGCCGCGACCACCGCAACGATCAGCAGCAGCCCGCGGGCGATCATCAGCCGGCGTACGGTTGGCGCGTTGGGGTCAATCATCTTGTAGTAGACGTCATGGGACAGCGCGTTGGCGATGGCGAGCAGCAGCCCGTCAGCGGTGGACAACGCGGCTGCCAGACCGCCGGCGGCGACCAGGCCCGAGATCACATAGGGAAGTCCCGCGATCTCCGGGGTGGAGAGCACGATCACGTCCGTGTTGATCACGAAGTCCTGCAGCCTCACGACCCCGGGATGACCGGCAATCGCCTTACAGGCTGCCACGATGGCGTCGATGCTGCCTGCGTTCTTGCCGCAGATCTGGATCAGCCCGAGTTCACCCCAGTTGAACAACCACGGGCGAATGGCGGTCAGATCGCGCCCGATGATGTTGGTGTACACTTCCAGCTTCGAGAACGCCGCGTAAGCCGGCGCCGAGAAGTACAGCAGGAAGATGAACAGCAACGACCAGGCGACGGACTGGCGTGCCTCACGCACCGACGGGGTGGTGAAGTAGCGCATCAGGATGTGCGGCAACGAAGCCGTGCCGACCATCATGCACATGATGATCGCGAAGAAGTTCAGCGGGGTGTAGTTGAAGAACGGCGAGATGTGCGGCTTCAGGTTTGCCGCTGTCGCAAGACCGGTCGCCAGCATCTGCTGCTCGCGCGCGGTGATGTCGACGATGGCCTGTCCGTAGGTGAGTTCCGGAATCGGGAAGCCGTAATTCTTGGTGGACAGGATCACGATCGGCGTCAGGTAGGCGATGATCAGCACGATATACTGTGCCACCTGGGTCCAGGTCACCGCCCGCATGCCGCCCAGCATCGAACAGACCAGAATGCCGACAAGTCCGGCAAAGACAGCCAGTTCGAACTGCATCCCGAGGAATCGCGAGGCGATCAGACCGGTGCCGTAAATCTGCGCCGTCACATAGGTGAAGGAGCAGGCGACCAGCACGACCACGCCGAGACCGCGGGCGAAATTGCCGCCGTAACGGAACGCCAGGAAGTCGGGCACCGTATAGGCACCGAACTTGCGCAGGTAAGGTCCGATCAGGATCGAAACCAGCACGAAGCCGCCGGTCCAGCCGAGCACCCACGCCAGGCCGTCATAGCCGAGCAGGAACAACGTGCCGGCCATGCCGACGAATGACGCCGCGGACATCCAGTCGGCGCCGGTGGCCATGCCATTATAGAGCGCAGGCACGCTGCGGCCGGCGACGTAATATTCGGATACCTGTGCGGTTCGCGAGAGAATGCCGATGATGGCGTAGACCGCGAGTGTGAAGAACACGAAGAGATAGCCGAGGATCTTGTTGGGAACTCCAACCTGCTCGAGCACTGCAAGCAGAATCACGAAGGCGAGAAAGCCCCCGTGTAGAAGCCGTAGATCTTTCCGAGATTGCTGAGAAAATCGGAGCCGCCGCCCGACGATGTTGTAGCCATGTCCGATGCTCCCCTTAATCTTCCTCGGCAAAGCCGAATTCGCGGTCAATCTTGTCCTGCTGTTTCGCGAAGAGGAACAGCATGACCACGAACACAATGAGCGAACCCTGCGCGGCCATGTAGAAGCCGAGCGGGAAGCCCAGAACGGGAATGACGATAGTGTTGAGCGGCTTTACGAACATGTGGATGACGAAGCCGAAGAAGAACCAGACGCCAAGATGCGTGAACATCAGGCGCGATGTCTTCGCCCAATGGGCTTCCTCTCTGTTTCAGGTTTGCAGAATCAGCCATCGGTTGCGTATCCTCCTCAAGACACCGGTCAGCAATGCCGGGATTGAATGATCGAGGGGATTGCAATCCCGTAGTACGGCGTCCCCCTTTGCCGCGGTCCCAACCGATCTTTTGGCGGTTTGGGAATGAGAAGGTCTAACATCCCGAATGGTCGATCTTAATTATACTTTCGGGGGTAGAGCCTGCTAGCTGCAATGCCGCATTGGAATCATTGGGCTTTGCAGCTACCGGATAAGCGTACAAGCTGACCCAGGCGGCCGCGCGGGACCAGGATGCAATGAAGCTGTTCGAAAAACTGTTTCGACCCCGTCCACCGATTCGGGACCGCGAGGCGCTCGCGGACTTCATCGACGCGCAGTCGGCGTTCATCGTGCAAAAGGGCATCTACGAATATTCCCGCGCCCGCGCCGGCCACTATGCCAAGGTGCTGTTTGCCGAGCAGGGCTTTGCCAAATCGGTCGAACATTCGCGCTGGCAGGCGTTTCCGCTCGGTCTCTCGATGGTTGGCGAGATGGTCGAGGGCGTGCTGCGTCCGCACGCCGGCGCGGATCGCCGGGCGGTTCTCGACCAGATTATCGCCGTCGTCCTTTCGGTTTTCGACCGTTATCCGGTGCCGCCGTCGATCGGCGAGATCGGCTGGCAGGAGGCCCGGCGGGAGCTGGCGCATCGGCTCGACCTCGTGGGAGGGCATGCGCCGAAGCGGGTGATGGACATTCCCGAACCGCTGGCGGAGAGTTACTTTGCCATGATGCCGATCCACGAAAAACTGCGCGGGCGAGACTTCTATACGACGCGCAATTACCTGCGCGTGTGCCTGTGCAACATCCATGACGAGTTGATCGGCCGGATCGATGCGCCTGCCGTCACCGGTGCGCTACTGAAATAGCGGCGTCCGGACGCGGCCGAATGCCTGGCCTGCAGCCGGCATCGCGCGGGGCCGGCGACGAGAGGAGCGATGAACAGGACGAACGGCGGTGCTTCGCTTTGTCGCTCGACGCCGTGGTTATCGATACCGAAACCACCGGGCTCGATCCACGCAAGGCGCGGATGATCGAACTCGCGGGCGTGCGGCTCTCGGCCGGGAAGCTGGCCGCCGACGCTTCATTCAATCAACTGCTGCGGCCGGCCGGTGAAATGATCCCGGCCGAGACGACGCGCATTCATGGCATCGACGACGCGGCGGTCGCGGGGGCGCCTGTGTTCGCGGAGGCCTGGCCGGGCTTCAAGGCGTTTCTCGGTGGGTCCCTCGTGATCGGCCACACCGTCGGCTTCGACCTCGCGATGCTCAAGCGCGAATGCAATCTGGCCGGACTGCCGTGGTCGCGGCCGAGAACGCTCGATACCAGGCTGCTCGCCGAGATCGTCGCCCCGGAATTGGCCGGCTATACGCTGGAGAAGCTCACCGGCTGGCTCGGGATCGAAGCTTCCCAGCGGCACACCGCGCTCGGCGATGCGGTCACGACGGCGCGGATATTCCTGGCGCTGGTTCCGAAGTTGCGCGAACACGGCATCCGTACCGTCGCCGAAGCCGAACGCGCCTGCCGCGCGCTGACCGCCGTGCTCGACGATCAGGTGCGGAGCGGCTGGATCGAGGCGATCGACGCCACGGCGCGTATCGATGCCGAGCAAACGCTGAAGCGCTTCGACAGTTATGCGTTTCGCCACCGGATCAGTGGCATCATGCGGACGCCGGCGATCTTCGTGCCGCCGACCGCCACGGTCGGCGAGGCGCTGGCGCGAATGACGGACGAGAAGGTATCGGCCGTCTACGTGCACGGGCCGCAAGCGGGCCCGGAGGTCAGGGCGGACGAGGCGGGCATTGTCACGGAGCGTGATGTGCTGCGCGCGGTCGCCCGGCTTGGCGCCCCGGCGCTGCAGCGGCCCGTCGCCGAGATCATGAGCAAGCCGCTGGCGGCGGTCCCGGCGGACGCGTTTGTCTATCGCGCGATCGCGCGGATGAATCGCATCAAGACCCGTCATCTTGGCGTCGTCGACGAGGCCGGCCACGTGGCCGGTGCGTTGTCGACGCGCGATCTACTACGCCTGCGCGCGGGCGATGCGATATCGCTCGGCGAGGAGATCGATGATGCCGCCGACGCGCACGCGCTGTCGGCGGCATGGGCGCAGTTGCCGCGGGTCGCGCAAATGCTTCTGGCGGAAGGATTGTCCGGCCGCGATATTGCCGAAATCATTTCCCGGGAATTGGGCGCTCTAACGCTGCAGGCCGCCGTGATCGCCGAGCGCATCATGCTGGAGAACGGCCGGGGCGAGCCGCCGTGCCCCTATGCCCTGCTGGTTCTCGGATCGGCCGGCCGCGGCGAAAGCCTCCTGGCGTTGGATCAGGACAACGCTTTGATCTTTGCGCAGGGCGAGCCGGATGGCGAGGAAGACCGCTGGTTTGCGGAGCTCGGGACCTACGTCGCCGACATCCTGCACGAGGTTGGGGTGCCCTATTGCAAGGGCGGCGTCATGGCGAAGAATGCGCTTTGGCGGGGTTCGGTCGCAACCTGGCGGGAGCGGATCGAAAAATGGATCACGCGCTCCAAACCTGAGGATCTGCTGTCGGTCGATATTTTCTTCGACTTGCGGGCCGTCCATGGTGACGGCAGCCTTGCCGTGTCGGTGCGGCAGGCCGCCTTCGCGGCTGCGGAAGGTCAGGTCGCTTTCGCCAAATTGCTGGTGGAGGACATCCGCACAGCATCGAGCCTGACGTTTTTAGGCGGCATCCGCACCGAGGCCGGCCGTATCAACCTCAAGTCGGCCGGGCTGTTCGGACTGGTTTCTGCGGCGCGCGCGCTTGCGATTCGTTACCACGTGATGGCGCGATCGACGCCGGAGCGCCTGGCCGCCGTGAAGGCGCTTGTACAGGTCAGCGAGCGCGATCTGGACGCACTTGGCGAGGCCCAGGAGGTCTTTCTCGATCTCATCGTCGCGCAGCAGATCGAGGACATCGCCCACGGCATCCCGCCATCCAATGCCGTTTCGGTAAAGCGACTGTCGGTCCGTGACCGCGATCGGCTGCGTGCGGCGCTTCAGGCGGTTGCCGGCATCGATGAGCTGACCCGCGACCTCCTGTTCAGGGACTGAGCAGGCATTACGAGCGCAAACGACTGCGACGTACGCGCGCGCCCCGAGTTCCTGTCCGTGGCACGACGGATCGATCTGATTTTGCGTTGCACCATTGCGGCGGAATCTGCCGTGGATTAACGCTCTTGCGCGACGCGGGAAAGGTTGCCTTGCAAGACGCTCCCTGACGGTGGACAATCGAATTGCTGTCGATCAGCAATGAGTTGCATATCTTCCCGACCTCTTCCCGTCGCCCGGATCAGATGACTGCTGCCGCCAATACCCATCTCGTCATCGCCGATGACCATCCGTTGTTCCGCGACGCCTTGCGGCAGGCGGTGGCCACCGTGGTGGCGTCGGCCGTCATCAGCGAGGCCGGGTCGTTCGACGACCTCACCGCGCTGCTGGAACGGGATTCCGACGTCGACCTGATCCTGCTCGATCTCACCATGCCGAGAATCTCGGGATTTTCCGGCCTGATCTACCTGCGCGCGCAATATCCGGCGATCCCGGTAGTCATTGTGTCCGCCAGCGACGATGCCGGCACGATCCGGAGGTCGCTGGATTTCGGCGCCTCGGGCTTTATCCCCAAGCGCTTCGGCGTCGAAACGCTGCGCGACGCCCATCATGAAGGTGATGGAGGGCGACGTCTGGGTTCCGCCGGACACCGATCTCTCCTCGGCCGACGACCCCGACATGGCGCGGCTGCGCGATCGCCTGGTCACGCTGACCCCGCAGCAGGTGCGCGTGCTGATGATGCTGTCGGAGGGCCTGCTCAACAAGCAGATTGCCTATGAGCTCGGCGTGTCGGAAGCGACCATCAAGGCGCATGTTTCGGCGATCCTGCAGAAGCTCGGCGTCGAGAGCCGCACCCAGGCCGTGATCGCCGCCGCAAAGATCGCTGGCGGTCAATGGCGCCAGGGAACGTCGACGGGGTAACAGACCGTAGGATGGGTGGAGCGCAGCGATACCCATCACTTCGCCACGCGAGTATGTTCGCATGACCGGCTACCGCCGCAATTTCGTTGCCGGAGGCAGTTTCTTTTTCACGGTCAATCTGGCGGATCGTCGGCTTCAGTTATTAACTGAAAGTATAGATGCATTGCGAACAGCCTTCCGCGAGACGCAACGGCATCATCCCTTCACAATCGATGCGATAGTCGTACTGCCTGACCATCTCCACACGGTCTGGACGCTGCCGGAAGGCGATGCGGATTTCTCCACACGCTGGCGGCTTATCAAAACGTCGTTCTCTCGCAAGCTCGCCGCCGGCGAGCCGATCTCAAGCAGTCGTGCCGGCAAAGGCGAACGCGGTATCTGGCAGCGACGCTATTGGAAGCACACGATTCGCGACGAGATCGATTTTTCGCGTCACATCGACTACGTTCACATTAACCCTGTCAAACATGGGCTTGTGAAACGCGTCAGCGATTGGCCATATTCGTCGTTTCATCGCATGGTGAGAAACGGTGTCTATCCAGAGGATTGGGCAGGCGATGTTTCTGGCCTCGACGGGGCGTTTGGCGAGCGGCATTGAATACGTGGCGAGGTGATGGGTATCGCTGCGCTCCACCCATCCTACGGTCTCCCGCTCCTCGCAACGACAGCGTAGCTACTCCGCCGCCACCAGCTGCTGCGCGCGCCACTGGCCGAGCAAAGCTCGGAGCGACGCCGGTTTGACCGGCTTGTTGAGGATCGCGATGTTTTCCTCGCGCGCGGCCGCCCGGACATTCGGGCTGCGATCTGCCGTGATCAGGATGGCCGGAATATTTTCGCCGAAGCGGCGGCGGATCTCGCGGATCGCGGCGACGCCGTTGCCGCGGTCGAGATGGTAGTCGACCAGAAGGCCGGTCACGCTGCTGCCGGTGGATTCGATTGCTGCGATCGCAGCCTCGGGGTCGGCCACCGCGATCACCTCGGCGTCCCAGGCCGTCAGCAGCGTCTTCATGCCGTCGAGGATCGCCGGGTCATTCTCGATGCAGACGACGAGCGCGCCGCTTATCGGCGTTTTGGAGAGCGGCGTCGCGCTGGTGACCGCGGCGGTGTGGTCGATCGCCTTGGCGACCGGCACGGTCACCGAAAACACCGAGCCGCCGCTGACATTGGCATCGATCGCGATGCCGTGGTTGAGCACGCGCGCCAGCCGCTCGACGATCGACAGGCCGAGGCCGAGGCCGCGGGCGATCCGCGCGCCCTGCTCGAGGCGATGGAATTCCTTGAAGATCTCGCTGCGCTTGGTCACGGGAATGCCGACACCGGTGTCGTAGACCGCAATCTGCAGCGATTGTCCGTGGCGGCGGCAGCCGACCAGCACGCGCCCGCGCGGGGTGTATTTGATGGCGTTCGAGATGAAATTCTGCAGCAACCGACGCAGCAGCGAGCGGTCGGATTGCACCGGCAGCGAGCAGGGAACGAAGGTCAGCTGCAGCCCCTTGGCGCGGGCGATCGGCGCGAATTCGATTTCGAGCGAGCGCATCAGGTCGGCCATCTTGAAGCTTGAGATCGAGGTCGTCATCGCGCCTGCATCGAGCCGCGAGATGTCCAGCAGCGCGCCGAGGATCTCCTCGATCGCCTCCAGCGAGTCGTCGATGTTCTCCACTAGGCGCAGATCCTCGCCGCCGTTCTGCCGCTCGACGAGGCTCGTCACATAGAGCCGCGCCGCGTTGAGCGGCTGCAGGATGTCGTGGCTGGCGGCCGCGAGGAAACGGGTCTTCGAGATGTTGGCGTCCTCGGCGGTGCTCTTGGCCTGCGCCAGCTCGGAATTCAGGCGCGTGAGCTCCTCGGTGCGGTCGCGGACACGCTTTTCCAGCGTCGCATTGGCGCGTTCCAGCGCTTCGGCGGCCTCGAAGCTCGGCGTGACGTCGGAGAAGGTGATGACGAAACCGCCGCCCGGCATCCGGTTGGAGCGGACCTCGATCACCATGTGGCGGTCGGGCAGGCGCTCCAGATAGGGCTCGCCCTCGGTGGTGTAGGCGTCCAGCCGCCGCTGCAGCAGCCCATCGGGGTCGCCGAGGTCGGCCGGGCTGACGGCGCCCATGAATTCGAGGATTTCCTGCAGCGGGATGCCGAGCTGCACGAGATGCGGCGGCAGCGCCAGAATTTCGCCGAACTGGGCGTTCGAGCAGATCAGCTGCAAATCCGCATCGAATACCGCGATGCCCTGGCGCACATGGTTCAGCGCGGTTTGCAAAATCTCGCGGTTGAAATGCAGCGCGGCGTGCAGATCGTCGAGCAGCTTCAGCGCGGCCTTGGCGGAGACGGTGCGCTTGCGCAGCAACAGCGACATCACGAGGCGCGAGGAGGCGGCCCCGATCGAAGAGGCGATCAGGCGTTCGGCGTGTTGCAGCAATTCGAAATCGGCGGGCGCGGCCGGATCGAGATGGCCGGGATGGGCGGCGGCAAACGCCTCGAAGGCCTGGGCAGCACGCTCGGGGCCGAGATATTGCGCCACCGTGCTCTGGATGTCCTGCACGGTAACGGTCGTCCGCCAGCGCCGGAAGGTCGGAGAGATCGGCGTCAGCGTGTTGGGTACGAACAGATCCGCCTGCAGCCGTTCTATCGACGACGGCCGTTGCGCGATCGACATCACGATGTAGGTCAGGATGTTGAGCGCGAGCGACCAGAGCACGCCATGCATCAGCGGCGGCAGGTCGGCGCCGAACAATGCCCGCGGCCGCAGCGCCTCGATGCCGAACGGTCCGTGTTGCAGCAGCAGCAGACCGGTGGGATTGCCCTCCAGGAAGCTCGGCAGGAACAGCGTATAGGCCCACACCGCAAAGCCGACCAGCATACCGGTCATCGCGCCGCGGGCGGTTCCCTCGCGCCAGAACAGGCCGCCGAAGAAGGCCGGCGCCAGCTGGGCAAGCGCTGCGAACGACAGCAGGCCGATCGCCGCCAGCTGCGCATTGCCGAGCGCGCGATAGTAGAAATACGCCATTACCATGATGGCGAAGATGGCAAAGCGCCGGATCCTGAGTAGGAAGTCGCCGAAATCCTTCTGGCCGTCGCGCGTCGCGGGGCCGCGCTGCAGCACCAGCGGCACGACGATGTCGTTGGAGACCATGATGGAGAGCGCGACGCATTCCACGATCACCATTGCGGTCGCAGCCGACAGGCCGCCGACGAACACGGCAATGCTCAGCAGCGGGGAATTCGCCTCGATCGGCAGCGCCAATACGTACATGTCGCTGTCCACGGCGCCGAACGGAAAGGTGACAAGGCCGGCGAGCGCGATCGGGATCACGAACAGGTTGATGGCGACCAGGTAGAGAGGAAACAGCCAGCGGGCGCGGCCGACCTCCTCGGGGCTCGAGTTCTCGACCACACTGACGTGAAACTGCCGCGGCAGCAGCATGATCGCGCAGAACGACAGCAGCGTCATGGTGAGGAAGTTGCCGATCGACGGCACGTAGTCGATCGCGCGCACCGCCTCCGGGGTCTTCATCGCGCGTTCGATCAGCTCGACGGGCGTGAACATCCAGAAGGTGACGAAGGCGCCGGCGGCGAGAAAGGCCACCAGCTTGACGATAGATTCGGTGGCGATCGCCAGCATCAGGCCGTGCTGGTGCTCGGTGGCGTCGGTCTGGCGGGTGCCGAACAGCACCGCGAATGCCGCCATTGCCAGGGTCACAACCAGCGCGATGTCGTCGATGATCGGGATCGAGGAGAACAGCTTGTCCTCGCTCAGGATCGTCTCCAGCGAGGACGCCACCGCCTTGAGCTGCAGCGCGATGTAAGGCACCGATCCGACGATCGCGATGACAGCCACCGTGGCGGCGACAGCCTGGCTCTTGCCGTAGCGCGCCGCGATGAAGTCGGCGATCGAGGTGATGTTCTGCGACTTGGCGAGCTGGATCACGCGCCGGAGCAGCGGCGTGCATAGCCCGATCATCAGGATTGGGCCTAGATAGATCGCGAGGAAGTCGATGCTGGTGCGGGTGGCGAAACCGACCGAGCCGAAGAAGGTCCAGGAGGTGCAGTAGATCGCCAGCGACAGCGGATAGATCAGCATGCCGGCGCGGCCGCGCTGACTCGGCGACAGCCGATCGCCATAGCTGGCGACGACGAACAACAGGCCGATATAGGCGAACGCGGCGGCGATTACGCCCCAGTCGTGCAGCATCGCTGCGGGTCTCCCTCTCCGATCGGACGCGCGCTAGCGCCATGGCCGGAAGAGGTGAGTATAAACGGTTTGGGCCGGCAGCGCACCGCGCTACCGGCCCAATTTCAAGCGATTTAGGGCGTAGCTGCCCTAGCCTGGAGATTGCTTCGCATTAACCATCGAGAGGACCGTGCGGGCGAGATCGGCGGGGAATCCACCAGCTGGTCTGCGCCAGCAGTTTCAAGTTCGTCTCGGGTACCATAACCCCAGAGCACGCCAAGACCGCGCATTCCGACCGCATGGGCGCCGGAAATATCGTATCGGCGATCCCCGACCATCAGACTGTGAGACGGCGAAAGACTATGCTTCGACAGAATATGGGCGAGCAGTTCAGGCTTGTGATCCAGCTCGCCGCTCGGCACTGAGCCATGGATGCCATCGAAGTATGTGGCAAACTTCAGATGGTCCAGAATGCGGCTTGCGAAAATCGACCTTTTTGATGTCGCGAGATAGATTCGCAATCCGGTCCGCTTCATCTCTTCAAGGGATTTGCCAATTCCCGGATAAGGCACGCTTCCGAGAAACCCACTTTCACCGTAATGTTGACGATAGGCAGCGACTGCTTCACCGACTCGGTCGTCTCCGTATGACTGCAGCAAGATTTGCATCATATCTTCGAGCGGGGGCCCGATGGTACGTCTTAGTCTTGTATCGAGGGTTTCATCCGGTTCATGTCCAAGGGCGCGCAGTGCCGCGAGGCAGCTTGCCAAAATGCCGGGGTGCGAATCGATTAAGGTGCCGTCGAGGTCTAGAAGAACGGAGCAGGTCATGATCCGAAGATAGCGGCCAAAAACAAACGAGTACAAGTTCGTTTGGTGCTTGCAGATCGCGGCTATGACGCGATCAGCGCAGCAGCCAACTATCTAGCCCTCATCAAACTCGCATCAATCCGAATTTGGCTGCACGCTAACGGGTCCACGCCCCAGGAAGTGCAGGGTTACTCGGCCGCCAGCGATTTCTGCTTCAGCGGCAGGCCGAGACGGTCCCAGACCTGCAGCAGCGCTTCCGCGAGCCGATCGATCAGGCCGTCGTCGTGGTAGGGCGAGGGCGTGATCCGCAGCCGCTCGGTGCCCTTGGCGACCGTCGGATAGTTGATCGGCTGGATATAGATGCCGTGCTCTTCGAGCAGCATGTCGGAGGCCTGCTTGCACTTCTCCGGGTCACCGACGAACAGCGGCACGATATGGGTTTCGCTCGACATCACGGGGAGGCCTGCGGCATCGAGGATCGCCTTGACGCGGGCGGCGCGGTCCTGGTGGCGCTCGCGCTCCCAGTTCGAGGTCTTCAGATGCCGGATCGCGGCCGTGGCGGCCGAGCAGATCGCCGGCGGCAGCGCTGTCGTGAAGATGAAGCCCGGTGCGTAGGAGCGGACGGCGTCGATGATCTCGGCGTTGCCCGCGATGTAGCCGCCGAGGCAGCCGAAGGCCTTGGCGAGCGTGCCTTCCAGCACGTCGATGCGGTGCATGACGCCGTCGCGCTCGGCGATACCGCCGCCGCGCGGGCCGTACATGCCGACCGCATGGACTTCGTCGACATAGGTCATGGCGCCGTACTTCTCGGCGAGGTCGCAGATCCTGGCGAGCGGCGCGACGTCGCCGTCCATCGAATAGAGGCTCTCGCAGGCGATCAGCTTCGGCCGGTCGGGACCCGCCGCGATCAGCAGCTCTTCCAGATGTGCGAGGTCGTTGTGGCGGAAGATCTGCCGCTCGCAGCCGGCCTGGCGGACGCCTTCGATCATCGAATTGTGGTTCAGCGCGTCAGAGAGAATGAGGCAGTTCGGGATGAGCTTGGCGATCGTCGAGATGCCGGTCTGGTTCGAAACATAGCCCGAGGTGAACAGCAGCGCAGCCTGCTTGCCGTGCAGGTCGGCCAGTTCCTGTTCGAGTTGCACCAGCGGATGGTGGGTGCCGGCGATGTTGCGGGTGCCGCCGGCGCCGGTCCCGACGCGGGTCGCGGTCTCGACCATGGCGCCGACCACTTTCGGGTGCTGGCCCATGCCGAGATAGTCGTTGGAGCACCAGATCACGACATTGCGCGGGCCGTTCGGTGAGTGCCAGACCGCGTGCGGAAAGCGGCCAGCGATCCGTTCGAGGTCGGCGAAAACGCGGTAGCGCCGCTCGTCATGCAGGCGGTTGAGGGCGGCACTGAAAAATTTGCTGTAATCCATCGCAAGACCTGGAACCGGAACCGGCCGGATTGGCTTCGCGCCTTTTTAGAGCCTTTCCAGCTTTGATGTCTACGCGAATTCCCACATTTCGGTGCCGCTCCGGGATGCTACCTAGGCGGAGCAAATGTTGATCCGGATCAACGCGCTAGATGCGATCTATGCCCGGCTTGAAATCGCTTGAGTTGCCCGCGTTGCCGCCTTTCGAACGTGACCGTCAGGGTCCGAAGCCAGCGATGACAGCACGGGCAGGATTTCTAGGCCGGCTAAGCTTTCGGCAAGCTCGCAAGCCCATACCCGGTGTCGGGCCAGTTCATCGACATACAGGGCATCGAAGAGGGTCGCCAGCCTGCCGGGGTGGCGCGCTGCCGCAGCACCCTGGCGGCTTCTCTGCGAACGCCGGTTTCGTGATCCCTGGCGTAGATGTTGAACATCAGCGGAAAATCTGTCTCGACCCAGATGGCGCCCAGCGCGCGAATTGCCGCTCGCCTCGTGGCGCCAGTCCCTGGCCCGCGGCTGCCACGAACAGTCGTGGCGGCCGTTGGCGTCGATAAAGTGCCGCCGGAACCGACGGGCATCCGAGTGAATTATCGAGCAAACATTTATGGAAAGTAGCATCGGGGCGACCGTGTGCTGATAACGATTTTGATACCGGATCCGGCCATGGCTCAGTCAATGGCTTGTTAGGAGTTTTCATTCAACGTCCACGGGAACGGCTGCATCGCGCGCATCGGTCGAGATTTGAGGACATTGTCTTGCATGCATTCCCCAGAATTCTAGGCCGCCATTATTTTGCAATTTTTGTATTGGCCTGCGCCACGCTGTCCTACCAGATACTGATAACTCGTTTCTTCAGCGTCATGCTGTATTATCATTTTGCATTTGCAGCCATTTCACTTGCGATGCTTGGACTGACTCGCGGGGCGATGGAGGTCTATAACAACCCGGCCCGCTACACGCCCGAAAAGGTGGGAGTGGAATTCGCACGCCACGCATCGTGGTTTGCGATAGCAGGCGTTGGCGCAATGGTTGTCTTCCTGTGCGCGCCGCTCGTCATTCCCGAGCACGCTGTGACGGTGGTCCTGGCGATCACGGCGTTGACGTTCGTCATGCCGTTTACCGAAAGCGGGGTTTGCATAACGCTTTTGTTGACTCGTCTTCCATACGGCGGCGGACGGCTCTATGCGGCCGATCTTTTAGGGGCGGCGCTCGGATGCTTCGGGGTCATTTTCGTATTGCTTGTCGTCGATCCCGTGAGCGCCACCTTGTGGATCGGAGCCTTTGCCGCCGCTGCGGGTTGGCTGGTCGTGCGGGACAGCGGCGACATCCGCAGCCTGCGCCTGAGCGGCGCCGTCGCGCTTACGCTGGCTGCTGCAGCCGGCGTGCACACCGGACTTGATGTTTCCGGCAAAAGCCATCTGGGCGTCTTCTGGGCCAAGGGGGCCCCGCAGAGGGAAACGCTGTTCGAACGCTGGAATACTTACTCGCGCGTCAGGGTGACCGCGATGGGCGAGACCGCTCCGTTCGGCTGGGGCTTGGCCCACACGCATGAGACGAAAATCGAGCAGAAGTATCTCGACATCGACGCGGATGCGGGCACCATCATCACCCGGTACGACGGCAATATCGGCAAGCTATCCTACCTGAAGGACGACGTCATCAATGCCGCTTACCTGGTGCAGCCAGCGGCCGACGTCGCTGTCGTTGGCGTGGGCGGCGGTCGTGACATTCTTTCCGCGCTCTATTTCGGCGCCAAGCGCATCCGCGGAATTGAGATCAATCCCGCGATCTTCGAGGTCCTCACCGACAAGTTCGCCGATTTCTCTGGCCATCTCGATCGCCAGCCCGGCGTGTCGCTGGTCAATGCCGAAGCCCGCAGCTACATCAATCATTCATCCGACCGATACGATCTTGTCCAGATATCGCTGATCGACACCTGGGCCGCAACGGCTGCCGGCGGTCTAACGCTCACGGAAAACCGACTCTATACCGTGGAGGCATGGGGCGACTTTTACCGGGCGCTGAAGCCTGGCGGACTGCTGTCGATATCGCGCTGGTACGAGCCGGAGAATCACCGCGGCGAGCTCTATCGCCTCGTGGCGATCGCAGCGAGCGCGCTCCAACGCAAAGGCGTGCCCGCAGCCGAGCTATCGAACCATGTTATCGTAGTGAACGTCGGCGGCATCGTAACGGTGATTACCCGTCCCGACGCCTTCAGCAATGTCCAATGGCAAGGTGCGCGAGAAAGGCTTCTGGCTCAGGGCTTCAAGATATTGCTGGGGCCGGATGTCACTTTTGACGCCGTCACGTCGACGTTGATGTCCGGCAAGGCAGATGCGGCTTTTTCGCATCATTACCGGAAAACGTCACTCCCTCGACAGACGACAATCCGTTCTTCTTCTATACGTCGCGCTTCGGGGATCTTTTCACCAAGCCCTTATCGACCCTTTCGTACAACAACGCGGCGATCCGCACGACCCTGATGCTCGTCGCGCTGGCGCTTTTCGCCTGCGGCTACTACATCATCCGCCCTTTTGTTCGTCTCGCGAGACGGATGCCGCTGTCAACGCTGACGCCACCCGTAACGTATTTTTGCGCGATCGGCATGGGCTTCATGCTGATCGAGATATCGCAGATGCAGCGGCTGATGGTCTTCCTCGGACATCCCGTCTACGGGCTCAGTGTCGTACTTTTCACCATTCTTCTCTTCAGCGGGATCGGCAGCGCCACGGTCGGTGCGCATTTCCCTCGACCGGGCGTAGTCATCGCCAGGGTTGTCGCACTCCTGACAACGCTCGTGGCGGCGGGGTTATTGACTCCCTGCTCACCACCTGGGCGCGATCGGAAGCTACCGACATGCGCATTCTGTTGTCCGTACTGCTCCTGGCGCCCCCGGCGTTCTGCATGGGAATGATGTTCCCGCTCGGGCTGAGTATCTGGCGCCGTCACTCGGAGCTGCTTCCGTTCTTCTGGAGCGCCAACGGTATTACGTCGATGGTTGCGTCGGTGCTGGGCATGGCCTTGTCCATCGAATTCGGCATCGCCAACACATACGCGCTCGGCGTCGGCTTCTATCTGGTCTGTGCATTGATGATCGTCGTAAGCCGCCAGGCGAACCTCGTGGGCTTGTCTGCAGCGACGCCGGCCAAGGAACCAGGATTGCAGGATCTGGATGAAGTTGCTGTCACGCCCGCTCCAGCCGCGCCGTCGACCCGACACAGATCGAATTGGTCGCCGATATCAAGACCGCCAAATCGCTCGGTTTGACCGGTCCATCGACCGTGCCCGCGCGCCGATGAGGCCATTGAGCAGGAATCGTTGCTCGCGGGTTTGGGTGTATGAGCACACGCTCGAGGATGTCACGTCGTTCTGAACCGCAGCACCCCGTCGCTGACTTCCGAGGTCAGGCGGCCCTCGACCAGCATGTAATTGACGTGCGCGACCAGTTCGCCGGCGGCAAAGCCCATCTGGTGCTCGTCCAGCACGTGCTTGTGGAACACGACCGGCACCAGTTCCTTCGAGGTCTGCGGGACTTCCCGGCAGGCTTCCGCGATCAGGCGGCAGCGATCCTCGTGATGGTCGGCGAGCTGCTTGATGCGGGTCTTCAGGCCGTAAAACGGCACGCCGTGGCCGGGCAGCACCATGACGTCGTAGGGCAGCGTGGTGGTCAGGCTCGCGAGCGAAGCCAGATATTCCCCGAGCGAGTTCTGGTCGGGCTCGACCGCCCAGACGCTGACATTGGGCGAAATCTTGCTCAGCACCTGGTCGGCTGACAGGAACAGCTTGTCGGCCGCGCAATACAGCATCACCTGGTCGAGTGCGTGGCCGCCGCCAGTGATCACCTTGAAGCGCCGCGTGCCGATCACGACCTCGTCGCCATGCGAGATGCGGCGATAGGACGGCGGCAGCACCGAGACCCGCTTCAAATAGTCCTGGCCGCGGCCGAGCAATCTGTCGGTCAGGCTTTCGTCCATGCCGTGCCGGCGGAAAAACAGCCGCTGCGCGTTGCGCCGCTCCTCGGTGCCGCGGTTCTGGTGATAGACCGATTGCAGGTATTCGACCTGCGACATCTGCAGCGGGCAGTCGAAACGCTCCGTGATCCATCCGGCAAGGCCGACGTGGTCGGGATGCGAATGGGTGACGATCAGCCGCGTGATCTTCACATGCCGGAGCGGCCCCTCGAACAGGGTGGTCCAGGCCGCAATGGATTCCTCATTGCCGAAGCCGGAATCGACCATCGCCCAGCCGTCGCCGTCGGCGAGCAGGTAGATGTTCACGTGATTGAGTCGGAACGGCAGCTTGAGGCGGACCCAAAGCACGCCGGGCACCACCTCGACGACCTGATCGTGGCCGGGATGATTTTCGAAGGGGTATCGCAGTGCCTCGGCCGAGGACTGCACCATGTCGGTTTTCGAGTGCATGCTACCGGCTTAGCGGTAGAGGCGGCGCCGCGCTAGCCGAAAAAACGGGTAGGGGATGAGATAAAAGCATGCGTTAGGCGGTCATTCCGGGTTCTATGCGTCGCATAGCCCCGGAATGACCGTGTCTTCTACGCCGCCCGGATGTTCGACAGGAACGCGTCGATCTCCTCGCGCAGCACGTCGGCCTCGCGGCGCAGCGCGCCGGAGGCGGTCAGCACCTGGCCGGCGGCGGTTCCGGCCTGCGACGAGGCGCTGGAGACACCGACGATGTTGGTGGAAACCTCACTGGTGCCGCCGGCGGCGTGCTGGATGTTGCGCGCGATCTCGCGCGTCGCCGCACCCTGCTCCTCGACCGCGGCCGCAATCGCGGTGGTCACCTCGTTGATCTCGCTGATCGTGTTGCTGATGTTCCTGATCGCCGAGACCGCCGTCGTCGTCACCGTCTGCATGCTGACGATCTGCTGGCGGATCTCATCGGTAGCCTTGGCGGTCTGGTTGGCGAGGCTCTTCACCTCGGAGGCGACCACGGCGAAGCCGCGGCCGGCGTCGCCGGCGCGTGCCGCCTCGATGGTGGCGTTCAGCGCCAGCAGGTTGGTCTGCGAGGCGATGGTCTGGATCAGATCGACCACCACGCTGATGCGGGCGGCGTTATCCGCAAGCCCCTGCATGGTGGCGTCGGTCGCACCGGCGTCGTCAACTGCCTTGCGGGCGATCTCCGCCGAGGTGATGACCTGACGGCCGATTTCCTCGATCGAGGAGGACAATTCCTCGGTGCCCGACGACACGGTCTGCACGTTGGCTGAGGTCTGTTCGGCGGCCGTCGCCACCGCGGTCACCAGTGCGCTCGATTGATCGGCTGTCGCCGACATGCTTTGCGCGGTCGACTGCATCGAGCCCGCCGCGGACTGCAGGCTGTCAAGCGCGGTGCGAACGGTGGATTCGAACTCGACGATGCGCGCTTCCATGCGGCTGGCGCGTTCGCTCTTGGCGATGCGGTCTTTGTCCTGCTCGGCGGAGAGCGCGCGGCTCTGGATCATGCTCTCGCGGAACACCTGCAGCGAATCCGCCATGGCGCCGATCTCGTCCTGCGCGTGGCTTTGATAGACCTCCGATTCGAGGTCGCCGCTGGACAACACCTGCATCGAGCGCTGCAGATTGCTGATCCGCCGCAGGATGTTGCGGCCGACATAGAGCCAGACGAACAGGATCGAACCGACCAGCGTCAGCACGCCGAGGGCGAGCATGACCATGGTCCCGAACGAGATCTCCTGACGCGCCTGCCAGGCCGCGGCGTCGGTTTCCTTCTGCACGGCGTCGACCAGCTGCTGCACGCTGATGCCGAGGCCGACATTGAGCTTGCGGGTTTCCTCCAGAATGGTCTGGCCGAAATCGTCCGCATCCAGTTCCTGCTGGCGGACCTTGAAGACGCCGGTCTTGCCGTCGGCAAGCGCCAGCAGGCTCAAGGTTGAGTTTTGAACGGACCGCATCGCCGTGGTCTTGGGCAGCGCTTCGAGATTCGCCTTCACGCGCGCCTGCGCGGTGCGGAAGTCCCTGCCGGTCGCTTCGAGTACCTCGCCGCTGGTGGTCGAAAGCGCGGCGATCATGTCGAACGCCATGAGATTGCCGCTGGCGGCGATGTCGGCGAGCTGGTCGGCCGTCTTGTGGGCCCGGATCGCATCGGCTTGCGAGAAATTGGGGGCAGCGTAGATGCTGTAGAGTTCGGTCTGCGCGTCGATTGCCGCAGGGCCGGCAGCGGCCACGAAGCGCCGCTGGGCCTTGCGCACCGCGTCGTAGAGCTTTTCGTGCTGGGCGGCCAGTTCGAGCCGCTCGCGCGCGGCCGAGCCGAGGCTCTTGATCACCTCGTCGATGTTCTTCATGTTCTCGGTGAGCGCCGCGACGACCGCCTTGTCGGCACCGAGTTCGACGATCTCGCCGAGCTTCTGCAGCGCGACCGCCTGGGTTTCCTTCATTTTCTTGGTTCGATCGTTCAGCGCCTCTTCGCTGCGCGCAGCCAGCAGCGCCGGCCCCTGGCTGGCGAGGCTCGCACTCTGTGCGGATAGCTGCAGGCTGGCGGCGAGACGGGGGATATCCCGTCCGCTCAGATCGACCATGGTCCCGCCGAGCCGCCCGAGCATCAGGCCGGCGCCGGCGGAGATGACGATCGCCATGCCGGCGATGACGGCGAAGGCGGCAAACAGACTGCCCCTGACGCCGAAGCTAAAACCCTTGAGCCGTGAATTGGATCGTGCCGCCATTTGCCCGCTGCCCCGTCTACGCTACCTTGAGATGTTTCCTCGCGCGGCAGTATCACGGTACCCGGTTAACAAGTTTGGAAACCGGAAGGCTTTTCGCCGCATTTTTGGCAGCCGATTGCCTGCTTTTGACGGATTTTTTCCGTGAACCGGAAAACAGGGCCAAAAACAAAAGGCCGGCATGAAAGCCGGCCTTCCGCAATTCGCAGTTGAAAGCGCTCAGTAGCGTGCGGCCACGGGGCTTGCGAAGTTGAAGCGATAGTTGACGCCGAGCTTCAGCGTGTGGTCGTCGGTGTGGAAGCTTCCGAACGGTGCCAGCGCGGCAGGGGTCACGAAGCGGGTGCTGCCGAAGTCATAATACATGTATTCGCCTTTGACCGACCAGTTCGGGGCGACCATGTACTCGACGCCGGTGCCGACGGTCCAGCCGTTGCTGTGGTTGCCATCGAGCAGGAAGGGGATCGGCGCGCCGCCCAGGGTCACCCTCTCGTTGTTGTCGGAATAGGCCCAACCGCCTTTGACATAGACCAGGCCCGGACCCCAGGTGTAGCCGATGCGGGCCGTGATCGAGCCGAGGCCGCGCTGATCGTTGGTGTAGACGTAGCCGCCGGGGAAGGTGGCGGTGAGGTTGCTCTTGCCGAGCCAGGAATACTGGCCCTCGGTGCCGAGCACCCAGTTCGGCGCGAATTGCCAGTCGATGCCGGCCTGAACGCCGCCGAGCAGGCGTGCGCTGGACTCGCTCAGCACTGCACCGTTGAAGTCGTTGCTGCCGCTGAAGGCGCCGCCGAGATGGCCGCCGAGATAGAAGCCGGTCCAGTTGTAGACGACGGCCGGCGCATAGACGGGCGGCTGTTTGTAGTAGGGGCGCGCACCGAGATCGGCACCGGCCGCAGGTGCAGCGGCGGTGACGGTTGCGAGGGCCACAAGGGCGAGCAGAATCTTCTTCATGTTTGCTGTCTCCGAAAACCGTTCGGCGACACCCCGTGCGGGCGCCATCCATGGCCACGCACATAGACAGCTTTTATCTAAAATGCTGTCACTCCGAGGTGACAGCGGGCTGTAACCCAACCCATTGGCAGACAAACGTTTTTTGTACTTAATGAAGGCCTAATCAAAGGTAAGGAAAGGCTTAATTTTCGAAGCGCCCGTAGCCCCTCAGCAAGCTTTGCTTAACCAATGCGGCGCCGCACGTCGCCGCGCATCTGTTCGCGGAAGGCCTGCCGGCGGGCCGGGCGGTCTTTCACCGGCACGTCGTGGCGGTCGAACACGTTGAACATATCGAGGATCGGATAGCGGTCGCTGGCCATCGCCAGGATGCGCAGCAGCTCCGCCACAGGCCCGGTCGGGCCGGTGACCTCCCATTTGCGAATGGTGTCGGCGCCGTCAGAGGGCGGCAGCCCGCAGAGCTTGGCCATGTCGGCCACCGACAGCGGCTGGCCGATGGCCTCACCGAGATGCTCGCGAAGTTTCTTCAATTCCGCTCCGGTCACGGGTCCTCCGTCTCAAATCGACATCTGTGAAGTGCGTCACACACCGGGCGTGACTTGGGGGTATACGCAACGCATAAGGTTTCCTGATGAGGAGGCAACCATGCGCCGATTGCTCGAAAGCCTTACCCCCGACGCCCGCCGGATGTACTGGAAATGGGTGGGCGGCATGTTCGCTCTTTATGTCGTGCTGCTGCTCACCGCGGCAGGCATATTCGTCGGTCACGAATCATCGCGCAAGTTCGCGCAGGAACCGGCCACGACTGTGGCAATCGACGGCAAGCAGCGCTCCGTCGGCGAGGTCTCGTCGGTGCGGCAAGCCGCGCGGTATTGAGGCGTTCAGACGCCGATCGCATTCCGCGCCACCACGTCGCGATAGAAGGCTGCGCTGAGCTTTGGCGTCCGGCGCTGCGTCTCGAAGTCGACATGGTAGATACCGAAGCGCTGCTTATAGCCGTAGATCCATTCGAAATTGTCCATCAGGCTCCAGAGGAAATAGCCGCGGACCGGCACCCCCTCTGACGTCGCGCGCTGCAACTGCCTGAGATAATTGCGCAGGTACATGATGCGATCGAGGTCGTAGACTTGGCCGTCGTCGCGAAGCTTGTCTTCCGACGAGGTGCCGTTCTCGCTGATGTAGATCGTCTCGATGTTCCAGACCTTTGCCGCCAGACGCGGCGCCCAGTAGATCGTCTCGGGGCCGACCCTGAGCCAGTCGGAATTCATGTGCGGGAACGAGGCCGGGAAGGGCAGCACGCTCCAGCCCGGCGGCTTGGCGGAGGCGGCGATATAGAATTGCGGTGCGTAGATGTTGAGGCCGACGAAATCGTTCGGCTGCGAAATGATCTTGAGTTCGTCGACGGTGAATTTCGGCGCGGCCGGGCCGGCGAACTGCAAAAATCCGTCGGTGTATTTGCCTTCCAGGATCACGCCCAGAAAACCTGAGTTTAATTCGCGCGTCGCGATCTCGGCGGCGCGAACGTTTTCCGGCGTGTCGAACGCCGGCACGCAGGCCGCGATGTTCTCGGCCGGACCCACCTTGGTGCCCGCGCGGCCATGCGCGCGGATCGCCTGCACGGCGAGGCCGTGCGCCAGGGCCACATGGTGGCGAACCTGGTTGACGTCCGCGTCCGGCAGTTTGAGGCCGGGGGCATCGATGCCCCATCCATAGCCGAAATTCACGAACCTTCCGGCTTCGTTGATCGTGAAGATCGACCTGACGCGATCAGTGATACGCGCCGCCACGTGGCCGGCATAATCCCCGAATGCTTTCGACGTTTCGCTGGATCGCCAGCCGCCCACTTTGTCCTCGAGCGCCTGCGGCAGGTCCCAGTGATAGAGCGTCGCGTATGGCTCGATGCCGTGCTTGAGCAACTCGTCGATGAGGCGGTCGTAGAAATCGAGGCCCCTGGGGTTCGGCTTACCCGTTCCTTCCGGAAACACCCGCGGCCACGCGATCGAAACCGGTAGGCCCTTGCGCCGAGTTCGCGGATCAGGCCGATGTCTTCCTTGTAGCGATGGTAGTGTTCGTTGGCGCGATCCCCGGTCGTGCCGTCCTCGATCTTGCCGGGCGTGTGGGCAAACGTATCCCAGATCGAGCGGCCGCGACCGTCTTCGTTCACCGCGCCCTCGATCTGATAGGCCGAGGTGGCGGTGCCCCACACGAAGTCTTTCGGAAAACTCGCCGGCGCAGGACGTTCGGCCGTCGCTTGGGCCGCGGCGTCAGCCGATCCCGCCGCCACTCCGAGCGCGGACAAGCCAGCAAGCTTTGCAAAATGCCGGCGCGAGAATTTTCCGAACATCGTCATCTCCGGTCAGCGTTCGTCGATCTGGTAGGCGGATATCCTGTCGATCTCGAAGGCGACGGTCGCGGGCGACTCGCCGTCGACGAATCCCACGCCCTCGAAAGTCTTCGAGCCCATGGCGAGGTTGACGATCATATACATGGGCTCGCCGAAGCCGATGGGGACCTTGATCTCGGAGACCGGCCGGCGGTCGATGAAATAGGTGATGCGATCCGGCTGCCACAGCACGCCGTAGTCGTGGAAGGCGGTCGGGGCGTCCGGTACCCTGAAGTCAAACCCGCAGCGTTCCACGCGCTGCGTGTCCGGTATCCGCCAATGCGTCGTCATCACGATGTCGCCCGGCCGTTGCCCGCGGCCCTCCATGATGTCGACTTCCGGCGGCCAGCCGCCATCATCGGCGAGCATCCAGAACGCCGGCCACACGCCGATGCCGACCGGTATCTTGGCGCGGATTTCGAAGTAGCCGAACTTCTGGGAAAACCGGCTCTGGGTCGTCAGGATGCCCGAGATATATTCGTTGTTGAACAGCACGGTCTTCAGTGACGGCGGAGTGCGGCTGGCTGTAATCGAGAGAATGCCGTCGCTGACCTTGAACGGATCGAGGCCGAGCGGCGTTGTTTCCCGTCCGCCATAGCGCGGATCGACATAGATCTGCTGCTCGCCGTTATAACTGGTCTTGCGCCTGAAGTCGGAGCCTTCGCCGCCCCAATAGCGCGCTTCCGGCCAGGCGGCGCCGCCGGCGTAGTGTGACGCCCATCTTCCATCCAGCAGCGGATGGGTATCGAAATCATCGTGGAAGGTCCGGTGCAGTGATACCGAAGCAAGCGACGCTGGATCTGGCGCTTCGATGCGGCGGCATTTTCGCCGAGCATGGCGGTCGCGACCTGCAGCGTGAGCTTGGTCGTAGCGCCCGCGAGATCGGCCTGCGCGAATGCCGGGACGGCGGCGAACAGGCAGCCGATCGAGATCAAGGCGCGCAATGTCAATCCCTCGGTTCCCGGTCGGCATCGGGACGACAGGAGATCATTCACTGACGATGCCCTCGATCTGATGATCCTTCGGTAGTCGACCGCCGTGCTCACCCGTTTGAGGTACGTAGTTATACGAGGTGGATGCTTAACGGCAAGGTAGCCAAGTCTGCTGTTGATTAAAATGCTTGAGATACCGATGGCGCCGAGTGCGGGGCTCGGTCGTCCGGAACCTGCCGGCAAGACAATTCATTTTCTTTTCAGTGCTTCAATTTTTTTAAAGGGCAGCTACCTCACTATTACGGCGTACGGAAGTTTTTGGGATGCTCGTCTATTTTGTCACAGACGAACCGACGAAGTTACCGGCGATTCGCGCGATGCTCGAACCGCAACACGCCGTGCTTCCCTGGGTGCTGGGCGGCGACGGCACCGGGATCAGGTCGCATGGCGTGCTGATGGTCGACATCGACCTGCGGCAGATGACTCGCGTCGATCAGCTCAGGTTCATTTTGCAACAGCTTGCCGGCATTCCCGAGAAGCTGTTCGTCGTTCACAATCTCTCCCGTTCGATGGTTGCGCAGGCCCATGCGCTCGGCGCCACCGCGGTCATTTCACGCCCCAAGGAAGCCATTCTCAAGGTCGCGCAGATCGAAGAGGCGGAAGCGGCCGCGGAAGATAACGCGGCGGATCCGGCGCCGAAGATGGACGAAGGTGTGGCAGCCTTCGCCTCGATGTTTTCGAATGTGCGCCGTGGCAAGCCGCTGCGGCTTGTCGATGCGCAGCGTGCGACGTCGAGGATCATCAACCGCGTCGGGCAGGACGGGCTTACGTCGTGGCTCGACGAGGTGCGTCGCTATCACGAGGGTACGTTTCAGCACTGCCTGCTTGTAACCGGTGTTGCGGTCGCCTTTGGGCTGGATATCGGATTCTCCGGCGGGGACGTATCGCGGTTAGGCATGGCAGCGACCCTCCACGACATCGGGAAGGCGCGCATCCCGCTGTCGATCCTGGACAAGCCGGGACGCCTCGATCCCGAGGAGGAGGAGATCATCAGGCGTCATCCCGTGATCGGATATGATCTGTTGAAGGGCGTATCGGGCATCAGTCCGGAAATTCTTGATGGCGTGAGGCATCATCACGAATATCTCGATGGCACCGGTTACCCGGATGGACTGGCGGCCTCGCAGATTTCCGATCTGGTCAGATTGCTGACGATCGCAGATATCTTTGCCGCGCTGGTCGAGTCGAGGCCCTACCGGCCGCCAATGTCCCGGCAGGACGCCTACCAGATCCTCTGCGGCATGGAGGGGAAACTGGAGGGAGCGCTGGTCAGAGCGTTCCGCAGCATCGCGCTTGCGCCGTGAACAAGCGCCTGCCGAAACGCCACGCGGAATGGGCGTGGTTGTCACGCTCGGTTAGAGAGCCTTTCGGCTGATGTTGCTGACAGCGTCACTGTCAGAGTTGATTGGTGCTGCGTCCCGCATTTTGAGTCCGTTTATCTGAACAAGTTGTGGGACGACGGGCAGGGGATGCGAAGGCGTGTCGGCAAGAAGCTGTATGCCCATGACTCGTCTGCGTACCTCGTTGGTTGCTCCGCGCATTAAATCGGAAGCGAAGTTCCGCAGCTCTTCGATGTAACGGTCGATTTCTCTGTCGAAAGACGTGAAGGTCTGAGTTGCCGTTGTGTGGCGGAACGCCTGTGACCAGCCCCTTGCCGTCTTGTGAAGCAGCACCATTGCTTGGTGATAACCGTGTCCTTGAGAAATGGGCTGTCCGGAAGCGGCAAGCCTCATCTCCATCTTTGCTTGCTCGACGAGACTGCCGCACTTCTTTCTGAACGCCTGCACAGCTGCTGACGAAGGTTGTCGCGAGGTTCCCGATATCCTGTAGCCGAGAACGTCGGTCCCGTCGTAGATGTTGCCCTCGTCGAACTTACCTGCGCTTCGCGCGACGGTGTCAGCTCGATCGTAGACGTCCATACCCATTGACTTCAGATGCTCGCGAGCTGCCGCATACGCTTTCTGAACCTTCGCTTGCGTTGCGCCCAGCATGATGAAGTCATCAATGTAACGAACGCAAACGATACCTCGCGCGTTCATTTGATTGTCGAATTCCTGTAGAGCGATGTTTGCCGCGAGCGCCGACAGCGCCGAGCCTTGAGCTACACCTACATCCTCACTGGGAAAGAGTTTGAAGTGATTGCGCTCTTCCAATTCCGTTTTGTTGGCGAGGTTGGTTGCAAGCGCAGCCTTGAAGATGCTTGCGAACTGTGGATCAGAAGTAGCCTTGGCAATGAACTCGTTCACCTGCGCCAAAGGAATGCGGGTGAAGAATTCCTTGATGTCGGACCTTACGAACCAAGGCATGCCGCTACGAACCGCTTCGTCGATCAGCGCCAAGCCGTGGGGTACACCGCGCTCCTTGATCCCTCCAACGCTCGTCCTCGTCTCCATTACGCGCTTGACAGCAGGAACGCCCGACCATCGCTTTTGTAACGGGGCGCTGTCAGAGCCGAAACCCTGTAACACCTCGAGAATTGCGCGACGCACGATGCGATTGTTGATCGGGGCCATCACTATAGGGCGAAGACCTTTGCCCTTCCCTTTTGGGACGGTGATGCCCTGCTCTGCGTTGAACCGGAAAGTGCCGTTACGTAGCCGTTTGGTGACTTGTTCGAGGTTGCTTAGCCACTTTTCGTCGTAGCTCTTGATTGCCCTTACGGTCGCGTCACTGGGAGATGATAACCCGCTCTCCTTCACAGTCGCCCAAGACCGATGAAGAACCTCTCGCGACCTTAGCCTCTTGCAGAGATCGTCAACCACCTACGCCCCTGTGGTGTGAGGGCCTATCAGTGAGCCCGCCCTCGGCCAAAGATCTAAGTCCGATCCCCAAGGCTCCGAAGGCGCAGTGTGCATCCCTCGGGTGCGACCTGATCCGAAGTAGCAACTGCCACCCGGACCTCACCCCCAGAACAACCGACGCTCAGATCGAGCCCGGCCCCCAGAAGCGAGTGGACCAATGCTGCGGTGCAAATCGCAGCAGTAGCGAGTGCCGATCGACTGGCACGTTTTTGCATGTCCTGGTCATCTGACGTGCTCCTTCGAGGCCGGCCTACCTTTTTAGGGGTGCCGGTCAAGAGCTGCCCGCGACCCTCCACGCTGGCGGAGAAAGAAAAGCTGCCAACCGTCCGATAGGTCCCCGTAATGGTGAGGGCTACGGTCAGCTTCCATCCCGCCGAGGGCGAAGTCCGATCCCCAAGGCTCCGAAGGCGCAGTGTGCATCCCTCGGGTGCGACCTGATCCGAAGTAGCAACTGCCACCCGGACCTCACCCCCAGAACAACCGACGCTCAGATCGAGCCCGGCCCCCAGAAGCAAGTGGATTAGATGTTAAGGCTATAGCCGAGTCGGTTCCATGATACAAGTGGTGGTGGGTCATATGTTAAATATCCCCACATAATGTGGGGAGGCTGTGGAAAACTGCCCGAGATCAAAAACTGATTGTATCGAAGATAACCTTATACCGTGAGTCGTGCTGCTAGCCGAGCGGACCTATGTTGCTATCCACTTGTTTCCGCCGCGAGCAGTGGGATGCGTCGGTCGTTGAATACCCTCGCGATGCCGCTCCATGACGTGATGCCATGGCGCTCCAACTTGCGGAGAATAGGAGACAGACGTGGTCGCGTGATTGCTGACACGCGCAACCTGCGCCTCGCGGCCAGCTTTGCGAGCCGACCGCGAGAGCCGAGCCCCACGATCGCCGCCCAGCTTCACGCCACGCTTCTTTGCTGCCGGAAGCGCGGCCTTGCTGCGAGATCATTCGCCGCTGGATGCTGCCGTTCGTTCAGTTCATGAGAAGCGCTTCTGTATTGGCGACTTGGCCAATGCCAAAGGGTTGTGGCAAAATCCATGCATGAATCATCGACATCTCTGTACTGCAAGCATGATCGCGCATCACGACCTATTGGCTGCGCACGAAGCGCTAGAAGTGGGACCAGCGTCCCCAAATATGCGTCTAGTTCTGCTGCGGCATTTGATTATGGAAATTGCGAACGTCGCGGACCTGGCGGCGATCTCGGGTGCGCTCTACAAGGATCACCGGGACCTTGGTGAGCTTCACAGGCCGATTCGCGAAGCGCTGGAGTTCTTCAAATACTTGCGAAACGTCTATGTCGGCCATTTCGTGCCAGACCTAACGGATAAGACATTTGAGTGGGTGCCTCAGACGAACGCGTTGCTCGGTAGCATAGATCCGAATGAGCAACTTGTTGTCAGCTGGTTCGCCCTTGAAACGGCGATCAACACATATTCCGATCCTGAGACTGGCCATAAGATCTTCGACTCAGAAACGGACGTAAATTACCCGCGCGATCGGACCCGCTTTTGAATTTTCTCGGGGAGGCTGTCCTTGGATCAATTTCCTATGTCACGCGCCTCATCACTGTGACGCGGTCTTATGTCGATGTTCCTGACCTTGAAGGAGCCATGCTCCCGCTAGCAGTGGCCGCTGGTCAAACCGATTTCTCAGTTCTGACGAAAGGAAAACGCTGAAGTTTGCGTGCGTCGGAAGGAAAAAATGGTGCTGCCAGACAGGATTGAACTGTCGACCTCTCCATTACCAATGGAGTGCTCTACCACTGAGCTACGGCAGCATGCCCGGTATTTGGAGGATCGGCCCAAATGGCCGCCCACTAGGCGGCCGGTTCTTGCCACAAGGACCCCTCTGGCGCAAGCACGCGGGCAGGCCGAAAAGGGCCCAAAATCGTCAAAAACCGGCGCGTGTTGCCGACAAGCTCCTTCAAAGCGGTCAACCGCCAAGGAAACTCCCAAGGCCGATCCGGTTCCCAGCCATGCTTGGCCGGCGTCCGAGGCGCCGAATCATGACCTCGCATGGCCTTGCGGCGGCAGTGCGGGTCATTGCGGCGAGGGGCGGCTAAACCCACTTTGTTCTGATAGCGGCGTTGCGGGCGGCGTGGCGCCCGGCTCGATCAAGGCATATTCGGCGGACTGACGATGAAGGGCGATCAAGACAGGGCTGCGGGAAAGACCGGCGCGGACGTGAAGGATTCACGACGGGACCGGCTGAAGCTGGCGTTGCGCGAAAATCTCAAGCGGCGGAAGTCGCAGGCCCGCGGGCGCAGCGATCCCGGTGCATCTTCCGAAAGCGCCCCCGCGTCCCTAGATGACGCCGGCGGAGAAAAGCCTTAGCCAGTAGCGTTAAAGAAATTTCGCTCGCCGGGCGGCATGGCTCGCTCTCTGCACGGTTCTGTTTCTTTTTTAGGCGGCGACAATGAGTGCAGACATCACGGCCGGTCCGGCGACCGGCGCGACTTCCACCGCGTTTCCGCGTTACGAACAAACATTCCCCGCGCTTACCCATCACGAAATCGCGCGCATGCGCCGTTTCGGGAAGTTGCGCGCCTACCAGCACGGCGAAGCGCTGTTTGAGACCGGCAAGGCAGGCCCCGGCATGTTCGTGGTGCTATCAGGCACAGTCGCGATCACCCAGCGCGATGGCCTCGGCCATGTCACCCCGGTCATCGACCAGGGCCCGGGACAATTTCTGGCCGAGATCGGCCAGCTTTCCGGCCGCGTCGCGCTGGTCGATGGCCATGCCGAGGGCGATGTCGAAACGCTGCTGATCCCGCCGGATCAGTTGCGCGCGCTGCTGGTCGCGGAAGCCGAACTGGGCGAGCGCATCATGCGCGCGCTGATCCTGCGCCGGGTCAGCCTGATCCAGGGCGGCGTCGGCGGTCCGGTGCTGATCGGGCCGGCTTCGCTCGGCGACACGGCGCGGCTGCAGAATTTCCTGGCGCGCAACGGCCAGCCGCACCACGTGCTCGATCCCGCAACCGACAAGGACGCCGCCGACCTCGTCGCGCGCTATTCGGCCTCGCGCGCCGATCTGCCGCTGGTGGTGTGCCCTGACGGCACCGTGCTGCGCAATCCGTCAGAGACCGCGCTGGCGCTGGCGGTGGGCATGATCACCAACCAGGCGCATGAGAAGCTCTATGACGTCGCGGTGGTCGGCAGCGGTCCTGCCGGTCTCGCCACCGCGGTCTATGCCGCGTCCGAAGGATTGTCGGTGGCAGTATTCGACGCGCGGGCGTTCGGCGGGCAGGCCGGCGCCAGCGCACGCATCGAAAACTATCTGGGCTTTCCGACCGGCATCTCGGGGCAGGCGCTCGCGGGGCGCGCCTACAATCAGGCGCAGAAATTCGGAGCCGAGATGCTGATTCCGGTCTCAATAAGGTCGCTGGATTGCTCGCAGCGCGACGGCGTGTTCGCGCTGGCCACCGAATGCGGGCAGTCGTTGCGCGCCAAATCCATTGTGGTGGCGAGCGGGGCGCGTTACCGGCGGCCCGAGATCGAAAATCTCGACGCCTTCGAAGGCCGCGGCGTCTGGTACTGGGCTTCGCCGATCGAGGCCAAGCTGTGCGTCGGCCAGGATGTCGTCTTGGTCGGCGGCGGCAATTCCGCAGGGCAAGCCGCGGTGTTTCTGTCCGGCCATGCGCGCAAGGTCTACATGATCATCCGCGGCGGCGGGCTGGGGGCCAGCATGTCGCGCTATCTGATCGAGCGCATCGAGGCGGCGCCCAATATCGAACTGATATTCAACGCCGAGGTGATTGCAGTCGAAGGCGGCGGGGATGGATCGCTCGAACGCGTGCGCTGGAAGAGCCGGCTGGCACCCGAGCAGCACAGTTTCGATGTTCGTAACCTGTTTCTTTTCGTCGGCGCCGATCCGGCGACCCATTGGCTGGACGGCTGCGGCGTGACGCTCGACCGGGCAGGCTTCGTGGTGACGGGGGCGCAGTCCGAGCAGAATCACGGCCGCCCGGTGCCGCCGCTGGAAACCTCGGTGCCCGGCGTGTTCGCGGTCGGCGACGTGCGCTCCGGCTCGGTCAAGCGCGTCGGCGGCGCGATCGGCGAGGGCGCGCAGGTCGTGGCGGCGCTGCACGGCTATCTCGCCGATGCCGGGAGGCCGTCGTTATGATGCGGCGTGGCTGCCGTCATTTGTGACAGAAGCGCAAATATTTCGTGCATCATACAATTTTTGTTGATGTGTCTTCATTCAGGCACATGCCTGCCTTGCCGAAGGCCGCACGCGATGCGTGTGGAAATTCTTCGCCCCGCGTCGTAACCTTTGAAGGTTTCCAATGCAGGGGCACATCATGATTTTGGGTATGAGTTTGGCGACATTTGTTCTCGTGCACGTCATCATCAGCCTGATCGCCATCGTCGCGGGAATCATCGTGATGTTCGGGATGCTCGGCTCGAAGCGGATGCCGGGCCTGACCGCGATCTTCCTGGTGTTCACCATCCTGACCAGCGCGTCAGGATTCCCGATTCCGCCTCTGCTGTCCGAAAAGCTGTTGCCGTCGCATATGATCGGCATTCTCTCGCTGGCGCTGCTGGCGATCGCCTGTTTTGCGCTTTACGGCATGAAGCTTAACGGTGCATGGCGCTGGATCTACGCGCTGACCGCGCTGGTCTCGCTCTATCTCAACGTATTCGTGCTGGTGATCCAGTCTTTCCTCAAAGTGCCGGCGCTGCATGCGCTGGCGCCGAGCGTGCCACCGGCCGAGCCGCCGTTCGCCATCGTCCAGGGCATCGTGCTGATTTTCTTCGTCGTCGTGATCATCGGCGTGCTCAGGCGATACCGGCCGACGCCTACATAGGCTGGACTCTGGTATCATCTGCCGAGGCAAATCCACGCATCGCAATCAACCACATCAGCTTCCGGGGCCACGCAATGACGCGTGCTCCGCGATGACGGCGTAACCAGAGGAGAATTCCCATGCCCACCATCGCCACCAAAGACGGCGTCGAGATCTTCTACAAGGACTGGGGCAAGGGTCAGCCCATCGTCTTCAGCCATGGCTGGCCGCTGTCGGCAGACGACTGGGACACGCAGATGCTGTTCTTCCTGAACAACGGTTTTCGGGTCATCGCCCATGACCGCCGCGGCCATGGCCGCTCCAGCCAGGTGGCCGACGGCCACGACATGGATCACTACGCCGACGACCTCGCGGCGCTGACCGCGCATCTCGATCTCAAGAACGCCGTCCACGTCGGCCATTCCACCGGCGGTGGCGAGGTGGTGCATTATATCGCCCGCCACGGCGAGAGCGGGGTCGCGAAGGCCGCGATTCTGAGCGCCGTGCCGCCGCTGATGGTGCAGACGGCGGCCAATCCTGGCGGCCTGCCCAAATCGGTATTCGACGACCTGCAGGCACAGCTTGCCGCCAACCGCTCGGAATTCTATCGCGCGCTGCCGTTGGGACCGTTCTATGGCTACAACCGGCCGGGCGCCAAGCCGTCGGAAGCCGTTATCCAGAACTGGTGGCGGCAGGGCATGATGGGCGGTGCGAAAGCGCATTACGACGGCATCGTCGCCTTCTCGCAAACCGATTTCACCGAAGACCTCAAGAAGATCACCGTGCCCGTGCTGGTGATGCACGGCGACGACGACCAGATCGTTCCTTACGAAGACTCCGCGCCGTTGTCGGCGAAGCTTCTGAAGAACGGCACGCTGAAGACCTACAAGGGTTTTCCGCACGGCATGCCGACTACCGAAGCCGCCACGATCAACGCCGACCTGCTCGCGTTCATTAAATCATGAGCTGATCCTGTTCGGCGCGAGCCGCGCGAACAAAGGATCGTCATTCCGGGGCAGCCCGCAGGGCTGAACTACGATGTGCAATTGCACATCGGAGAATCCATCGGACCGCAACGTCGGTGTGAAATGGGTTCCCTGATGTGCAATTGCACATCAAGGCTCGCGCTTCGCGCGCCCCGGAATGACCGGCTGTGTTGAGTCTAGACCCCATCAAATCGCCGCAAATGTCGCGGCTTCTGCGGTGAGGCGCTCAATAAATGGCGCATCGCAAGGAGGTGGCATGGACCGCATTCGTATAGTCGGCGGCAACCCGCTCAACGGCACCATTGCCATTTCGGGCGCGAAGAACGCCGCGCTGCCGCTGATGATCGCAGCGCTCCTGACCGAGGAAACGCTGGTCCTCGACAACGTGCCGCGGCTTGCCGACGTCGCGCAGTTGCAGCGCATCCTCGGCAATCACGGCGTCGACATCATGTCCGCGGGCAAGCGGCCCGGCGACCGCGAATATCAAGGCCAGACCCTGCATATTTCGGCGGCCGACATCATCGATACGACCGCTCCTTATGATCTGGTGTCGCGGATGCGCGCCAGTTTCTGGGTGATCGCACCGCTCTTGGCACGGATGCACGAAGCAAAAGTTTCGCTGCCGGGCGGCTGCGCGATCGGCACGCGGCCGGTCGATCTGTTGATCATGGCGCTGGAAAAGCTCGGCGCCGAACTCACCATCGATGGCGGCTATGTGGTCGCCAAAGCGCCCGGAGGCCTGCGCGGTGCTGCAATCGATTTCCCCAAGGTGACGGTGAGCGGCACCCATGTGGCGCTGATGGCGGCCGCCCTCGCGAAGGGCACGACAGTCATCACCAACGCCGCCTGCGAACCTGAAATCGCAGATGTGGCCGATTGCCTGAACAAGATGGGCGCGCGCATCGCAGGCGCCGGCACGCCACGGATCGTGGTCGAGGGCGTCGAGAAGCTGCATGGCGCACGCCATACCGTGTTGCCTGATCGGATCGAGGCCGGCACCTATGCGATGGCGGTTGCCATGACCGGCGGCGACGTGCAGCTTTCCGGCGCGCGTCCCGAACTGCTGCAGTCGGCGCTCGACGTGCTGATGCAAGCCGGCGCCGTCATCACCGTCAACAATGACGGCATCCGGGTGGCCAGGAACGGCGCCAGGATCCGGCCGGTGACGGTGTCGACCGCGCCGTTCCCGGGCTTTCCGACCGATCTGCAGGCGCAATTGATGGCGCTGATGGCCTGCGCCGGCGGTTCCTCGCAGATCACCGAGACCATTTTCGAGAACCGATTCATGCATGTCCAGGAACTGGCGCGGTTCGGCGCGCGTATATCGCTTGACGGCGAGACCGCGACCATCGACGGCATCGCCAGGCTGCGCGGCGCGCCCGTGATGGCGACGGATCTGCGCGCCTCGGTGTCGCTGGTCATCGCAGGGCTTGCCGCCGAGGGCGAAACCATGGTCAACCGGATCTATCATCTGGACCGCGGTTTCGAACGGCTTGAGGAAAAACTCTCAGGCTGCGGCGCGTCGATCCAGCGCATCAGCGATTAGTTAGAGCGTTTTCCAGCGAAGTGGAGCCCGGTTCGCGTGAAGAAAACGCGTCAAACCAAAAATGAACTACCGAGGATCTCATGCCGGCGCCGGAACAGCTCAAACTGATTGCGCTCGACGCTGACGATCTCGCCGTTATATCGGCCCATGTGCAGGACGCCCGCGTCCAGGCGTCCGACATCGTCTGGCGGCAGGATGAAAAGCGGCTGGTGGTCGGCATCGACCGGCTGGACTGGGAGCAGACGCTGTCCGGCGGAACCGAGCCGCGGCGCTCGATCGCGGCACTGCGCTTCGACCGCGTTCTGGCCTGCAAATCGCGCAACATCGATCTGGCGCAGCCGAGAGTGGTGCTGGAACTGGTCGGGATCGAATTCCATCCCGGCGAGGCCCCGGGCGGCAGCGCGCTTCTCTTGTTCAGCCATGGCGAGGTGCTGCGGCTGGACGTCGAATGCCTGGAATGCGAGTTGACCGACCTCGGTACCGACGACCTCGGCACCAGCGACCTCGCCATCGCCCCAATGGGGCCGGAGGGGTGATTCCGGCGCCGTAGGGTGGGCAAAGGCGCACTTCGCGCCGTGCCCACCATCTTTACCGCGGGGAGAGCCATTATGGTGGGCTCGCTTCGCTCAGCCCACCCTACAGGTTCTGTTTCCGGATGAGCAAGGGTTGACGGCCCTTGGCCGCCGCGCCATTGAGCAGGGGTCTTCGCTGTCTCTCAGAAAGCCACCATGCCCGTTCGCCTGGATACCAGCAGCGCCGATTTCGACCCACGCTTCAAGCAATTCCTCGCCGCCAAACGCGAGGTGTCGGCCGATGTCGAGCGCGCCACCCGCGCCATTGTCGATGACGTGGCCGCGCGCGGCGACGCGGCCCTGCTCGAGGCGACCAGGAAATTCGACCGGCTCGAGCTCGCGGCCTCCGGCCTGCGCGTGACCGCGGCCGAGATCGATGCCGCGGTCAAGGCCTGCGACGCCGCGACCGTCGATGCCCTGAAATTCGCCCGTGACCGGATCGAGGCGTTCCACATCAGGCAATTGCCGAAGGACGAGCGCTTCACCGATGCGCTGGGCGTCGAGCTTGGCTGGCGCTGGAGCGCGGTCGATGCGGTCGGGCTCTACGTGCCCGGCGGCACCGCAGCCTATCCGTCCTCGGTGCTGATGAATGCCGTTCCGGCCCGGGTCGCCGGCGTGCCGCGGGTGGTGATGGTGGTGCCGTCGCCCGACGGCAAGCTCAATCCGCTGGTGCTGGCGGCGGCACACCTTGGCGGCGTGTCCGAGATCTATCGCGTCGGAGGCGCGCAGGCGGTGGCGGCATTGGCCTACGGCACGGCGACGATTGCGCCGGTCGCCAAGATCGTTGGCCCCGGCAATGCCTATGTCGCCGCCGCCAAGCGGCAGGTGTTCGGCAAGGTCGGCATCGACATGATCGCCGGCCCCTCGGAAGTGCTCGTGATTGCTGACGACACGGGCAATGCCGGCTGGATCGCCGCCGATCTGTTGGCGCAGGCGGAGCATGATGCGAGCGCGCAGTCGATCCTGATCACGGACAGCGCGGCGTTGGCCGCGGACGTCGAGCGTGCGGTGGAATCGCAACTCGCGACGCTGCCCCGCGCCGACATCGCGCGGGCCTCGTGGAACGATTTCGGCGCCGTCATCATGGTCGGCCACCTCGACCAGGCGGTGGAGCTGGCGAATGCGATCGCCGCCGAACATCTGGAAATCATGACCGCGGATGCGGAAGGCTTGTCGGCCAAGGTCCGTAACGCCGGCGCGATCTTTCTTGGGCCCCATACGCCGGAAGCGATCGGCGATTACGTCGGCGGCTCCAATCACGTGCTGCCGACGGCGCGCTCGGCGCGGTTTTCGTCGGGGCTTGGCGTGCTAGACTTCATGAAGCGCACCTCGATTCTCAAATGCGGGCCGGACCAGTTGCGCGCGCTGGGACCTGCCGCGATGACCTTGGGCAAGGCCGAGGGTCTGGATGCCCATTCACGCTCGGTCGGATTGCGCCTCAATTTGCCATGAACAAGCCGCCGCCAGACGATGACCAGCACAACCGCATCGTCGCGGTGACGCTCGACGAGGAATCGATCGGGCGTTCCGGGCCCGATATCGAGCATGAGCGGGCGATTGCGATCTACGATCTGATCGAGCAGAACCTGTTCGCGCCGGAAAGCGACGCGCAGGGGCCGTTCACGCTGCACCTTGCGATTACCGGCAACCGGCTGATGTTCGACATCCGCCGCGAGGACGGCACGCCGGTGGTGGCGCATTTGCTGTCGCTGACGCCGTTCCGGCGGATCGTGAAGGATTATTTCATGATCTGCGACAGCTACTACCAGGCGATCCGCACCGCCACGACCGACAAGATCGAGGCGATCGACATGGGCCGCCGCGGCATCCATGACGAAGGCTCGCGCACGCTGCAGGAACGGCTGAAAGGCAAGGTACGAATCGATTTCGAAACCGCGCGCCGCCTGTTCACGCTGATCTGCGTCCTGCACTGGAAGGGGCAGGACGCATGACGCCGAAAAGTGTGAAGCGGATTTCGGACCACGTCATGCGTAAAAATGGACGCATGACGATCCCTGAGCGGCGTTCCGAAAGGGTCACGGCCCGCACAAGAGAAGCCTGACCGCATGGATGCGCCGCCCCGCGCGCGCAATCCGCAGGCCGTGCTGTTCGCATGCGGCCTGAACAGCGTGCGTTCGCCGATGGCGGCGAGCCTGCTGCAGCAGATGTTCCCGCAGGCGCTCTATGTAAAATCCGCCGGCGTCAAGAAAGGCGAGCTCGATCCGTTCGCGGTCGCCGTGATGGCCGAACTCGGCCAGGATATTTCCGGCCACAAGCCCACGACGTTCGAGGAGCTCGAGGACTGGGAAGGGCTCAATTTCGATCTCATCATCACGCTGTCGCCGGAAGCCCACCACAAGGCGCTGGAGCTGACGCGCACCATGGCCGCCGATGTCGAATACTGGCCGACATCGGATCCGACCGGCGCCGAAGGCAATCGCGAGCAGAAGCTGCAAGCCTATCGCGAAGTCTGCGACGGTCTTTCGATGCGCATCCGCCGGCGGTTTGCCAAGGCCGGCGCGGCGAGCGGGTGATACGCCCTCTATGTCGTCCCTGCGAACGCAGGGACCCATACGCCGCGGCCGCGCGATTTGAGGCGGTGCAAGTCGCCTATACCGTTTTCACGACGAAGGCCTGTGGTTATGGGCCCTGCGTGCGCAGGGGCGACGGAGATAGCTGAGCTTCAACTTGGCGAGCGGGTGACCGCTGGTCCGCGCCGTCGACATCGGACAGGTGCGGTACTACTCTGACCGATGGGCGGGAGCGGTGCGCGCGATTTCGTTGCGCATGTCATGTTGGAGTACGCGATGAGCGAGATCTGGCAACTTCCGGCCGCTGAACTGGCGCAGCGCATTGCACGACGGCAATTGAGCTCGGCGGAGGTGGTGGACGCCCATCTGGCGCGTATCGATGCCGTGAATCCTGCGCTAAATGCCGTGGTGCGCGTGCTGGCCGACGAGGCCCGCGCTGCTGCCGCGCTGGCCGACCAGCGGCTGGCGTGCGGCGAAACAGTTGGCCCGCTGCACGGCGTGCCTTTCACGGTGAAGGAAAACATCGACATGGCCGGCTTGCCCACCACCTGGGGTGTGCCCGCGTTGGCCAACGCGGTGGCCCCGGTGGATGCGCCGGTCGTCGAACGCATGCGCGCCGCCGGCGCCATACCGATCGCCCGCACCAATCTGCCTGACATGGCGCTGCGCGTGCACACTGACAGTTCGCTTCACGGCCTGACGCGAAATCCCTGGCATCCAGGCCGCACCGCGGGCGGCTCGAGCGGCGGAGAGGCCGCGGCGCTGGCCAGCGGCATGAGTCCGATCGGCCTTGGCAACGACATCGGCGGCTCGCTGCGAAATCCGGCGAACGCCTGCGGCATCGCCTCGATCCGTCCATCCGCCGGCCGCGTGCCCGATGCGGGCTATGTGCCGGCCGAAGACCGGTTGCTGGCGGTGCAACTGATGAACGTGCAGGGCCGATGGCCCGGCGCGTGGCGGATGTGCGTCTCGGCCTGCGCATCTTGATGGGCGCGCATCCCCGCGACCCTGGTCGATCGATGCCCCGTTCGAGGGGCGAGCGTTGGCGCGGCCGGTTCGCGTGGCTGTGCTGCCGGAGCCGCCCGGCGGCGGCACCGATCCAAAGGTGGCGGCTACGGTGCGGCGTGCCGCACAGGCGCTGACTGATGCCGGTTATGTCGTGGAAGAAGCCTGCCCGCCGCGTTATGACGACGCGACTGGCTGCTGGAGCCGCCTGATCATGGGCGATTTCAGTTCGGTGCTGGCATTGTTGTCCCCGATGATGGGCGCTGATGCGATGACCTTCCTGAACAACTTCAATGAGGGCATACCCCCTTGGCCGATGCGGCGTCATGGTCGCAATTGATGACTGAGCGCGACGGCATCGCGCGCGCATGGTCGACCTTCATGGCCGACCGGCCGTTGCTGCTGTCGCCGACATGGACGCAATTGCCGTTCGAGCATGGTTTTGATTCGGCGAGCCCGGCCGGATCGGCTGCGACCAAGGAGATGATGCGCCCGGTGGTCCCGGCCAACCTGCTCGGCCTGCCTTCGGCGTGTGTGCCGGCCGGGCGTGACGAGGCGACGGGATTGCCGATCGGCGTGCTGATCACCGGGCAGCGGTTGCGCGAGGATTTGTGCCTTGAAGCGGCCGAGGCCATCGAGGCCCGGCTGGGCGTCACGACGCCGATCGACCCGGTGCGCTGAGCTTCCTGTCGTTCCTGCGGGAAAGCAGGAACCCCGAGCGTGAGCGCAATTGCGCTCATCGCGGCGCCGCGGCCGTGCGATTTCAGGAAGTGCTGATCGCCGACTGTCGTTTCAATGTCATCGGCCTGTGGTTATGGGCCCTGCGTCCGAGCCTGTGAGGGAATTGAGCTTAGTAGGGGATGGTTGCCGCTAGCGATGTCGGAGCGGCGTTTGGCGGGCCGGTCGGTTGATGCGGTTACCTCACTGGCTCTCTCCGTCGAACTCTGGTCACGTGGGTCTGCTTCGCAGCCGGTGCGCTGCCATTAGGTTATTGGCGAGCGCATGCCAGAGCGCCACTGCCGCGGCCTTGATCAGGCCACGCACCGGAATGAAGCCGAAGCCGTGGTTTTTGAGGTTGGCGTTGATCCGCTCGATGAGCTTGCGCCGTTCGTACACGTCGGTGCCCGCCTGCGTCGCCATCCGGCTGCGCCACTCTTTGACACTGTCAGGCTCGCGGGCCCGCGCTCTGGCCCGCCTGACAAGCGTCTCGGGTTTGACGTCCTGACGGTCTGAAGGTGGCGGCGTATAGACCTTCACCGGTCCGGCCGCGTGCTCCGACAGGGCGGCGATGTCCTCGGCAGTCGCGTAACGGGTGTCGATGAGGAGCGTCTGTGGTGCTTTGCCGTAGCGCTTCACCAACTGATCCACCATCGGCATCGCCAAGCCGGCATCGTTGCGCCGATCCGTCATCTCTACTGCGACAATGATGCCTGGCCGGGGCGCCACCGCGATCTGTGCATTATAGGCCGGACGAATCGCCCCGTCCGGAAAGCGCATCGAGCGCGCCTGCGGATCACTCAGCGAGACTTTCGGCCCAGACTTCTTCGCCTCGTCCTTGGCATGGGTCTTTTCTCGTTTCGCCTTCTCCGCCCGCATCCGCTCAAGCGCGGCCCGCGCGCGTTCGGCGCGTTCCTTCACTTCCCGAGCCCCTCGCTCCTGCGCCGCCCGCTTGCGGCGCGAAGACGCCTCCGGATCGCTTTCGGTTTCCGCCTTGAGCGCCGCAAGCCGTTGTTCCACGGCAGCCTCAATACGATCAAGCTTGCTGCCGCTCTTGAACGATTCACGGCTGGCATTCGCTCGAACCTTGGTGCCGTCCACCGCAATCTCGGCAAGCGACACCACCCCTTCGGCAATCAACGCCGTCACGCTCTCCGTCAGAAGCCGATCGAGAACCTCCACATGCGCAACCCGGAAGTCCGCAAGCCCGTGATAGTTGAGCGGTACCCCACCGGCGATCCAGCGGTACGCCGGATCGTGCCGTGCAAGCCGTTCAAGTTGCCGAGCCGAACCTACGCCTTCGATCGTCGCATAGAGCCAAAGCCCCAACAGAACCGCCGGATCGGGCGGCGGCCGTCCAGGTTCCCCTTCACGGGCCTTGATCGCCTCGTAAAGCCGCGAAAGGTCCAAGCTCTCCACAAAACTCATCACGATGCGGGCGCGATGGTCGCTCGGAACCAGAGCTTCCAAATCCACAAAGTCCCACTGCGCTTGCGTCCGATCAGCCTGAATAAACCGTGCGTCACTTGCCATCGAATAACCTCGTTCGATGCAAGTGAATCACAGCCCAACCCGCCGCTCAATCCTATTCCCTCACAGGCTCGTCCGCAGGGGCGACGAAAGATTCGTAGTTCCCTCAACCACTTGTTCCCCGGTTGTGGAATGGAGTGCCTTCCGATAGGTTCCGCGCGCGCATCCCCTCCGAATCCTTTTCCGCGACAAACCCCGCATGCTTGGCCGCCCCAAAATCGTTCTCGCTTCCGGTTCGCCGCGACGGCTCAGCCTGCTCAACCAGGCCGGCATCGAGCCCGACGCGCTGCGCCCGGCCGATGTCGACGAGACGCCGAAGCGGGGCGAGCTGCCGCGCGCCTGTGCCAATCGCCTGGCCCGCGCCAAGGCCGATGCCGCGCTGAAATCCGTGCAGCTCGATGACGAACTGCGCGGATCTTTCATCCTCGCCGCCGATACGGTGGTCGCGGTCGGCCGCCGCATCCTGCCCAAGGCCAATCTGGTCGACGAAGCCGCGCAGTGCCTGCGGCTGCTCTCGGGGCGCAATCACCGCGTCTACACCGCGATCTGCCTGGTGACGCCGAAGGAGGCCTTCCGCCAGCGCCTGATCGAAACCCGCGTCCGCTTCAAGCGGCTCAGCGAGGACGACATTCAGGCCTATATCGGCTCCGGCGAATGGCGCGGCAAAGCCGGCGGCTACGCCGTGCAGGGCATCGCCGGATCGTTCGTGGTCAAGATGGTCGGCTCCTACACCAATGTCGTCGGCCTGCCGCTCTACGAATCGGTCACGCTGCTCGGCGGCGAAGGTTTCCCGATCCGATTCGGGTGGTTGAATGCCAGCTAAGCGCCCCGAGGATCCCGGCTCCGGCGAGGGCACGAAGGCGCCTTCGAAGCCCTGCCCGGAATGCGGCAAGCCGGCGAGCCCGGCCACGGCGCCGTTCTGCTCCCCGTTGCCGGGATGTCGACCTGAACCGCTGGCTATCCGGCAAGTACGTCATCCCCGGCCGCGACACCGATCCCGAAGACGCGGAATAAGGGCTATTCGCCAATAACTTGGGGAGAGATCGGCGAGCGGGCTGCGCCCCGCGAAGCCTCTTGCGAAGCCGGGTGGACAGGTGCGTCCGACCTCTCTATAAACCGCCCGCTCGCCCGGCCTTTGGGCCTTCGAGTATGCCCAGGTAGCTCAGTTGGTAGAGCATGCGACTGAAAATCGCAGTGTCGGTGGTTCGATCCCGCCCCTGGGCACCATTGCTTCAATTTCCTCAACGATTTCATCGCCCACGCCTTTGATCTGTATCCCCCGCTTTTGGCCAGCAGGTGGACACACCGTGTCGAGCGAACGCATTCTCGGCGAGAAGCGCCACGCCAAATTCGCAAGGCGACGCGATGGCCGCGCTGATCCAGGCCAAACGTTCAAAAACTTGCCATCTGCTCCACACGCGCAGCTTTGAGTGAAGCCAATTCATATTGAATCGAATTCCAATCAATCCGCGGGTGAATGAATCGCCGATGACGAGTACGGTAGGCTCGCAGAATCCGATCATCGGCACCTCCTTTAAACGGATGACGCGACCCGTCGCCAATTCCTGCATCTTGCCCGGCGACACAACATTAAAAGGAATCGTTATGCGAAAATCCATTATTCTTGCTGGGCTGGCTGTGGCCGCACTCCCCACCTTTGCGAATGCCGCCGATGACCATCACGCAACGGTACAGCCCGAGGCGCTGAAATGGACAGCTCCGGCGGCCTATGGAAGCGGCGCCCAGTTTACAGTGATCAAGGGCGACCCGACCAAGGAAGGCATGTACGTCGTTCGTCTCAAGGTGCCAAAAGGCTTCAGGATACAAGCCCATACGCATCCGAACGATGAGAACGTGACCGTACTGTCAGGCACCTTCCATATCGGCACCGGCGACAAGTTCGACGAGAACAAGGGCGAGACGATAAAAGCCGGCGGCTATTCCTATGTCGCCAAAGGCATGACGCATTACGCGTTCTTCCCGGAAGAGACGGTCATTCAGCTTCACGGCACTGGGCCGCAAGGCATCACTTATGTGAATCCGGCCGACGACCCGCGGAAGAAGTAGGCGAGACGAGCCAGAGACCGGCGAACTTTCAGGACCGTGACACCGCCTATGGCGGTGTCGGGATTATGGGAATACGGTCCAGTGCATTCAATTGCAATGCTCGCTAGGGAAAAGCGCGGCGCATCGGACGAAGCAACGGCACCGCACTCCCCGTGACGGAACTATGATGTGTTGCCCGCGATCCTTCAGGTCCGAAAATGACGTGCCGTATCAGATCGTCATCCGCATTGCTCGGTAATGACGTGCTCATCGTAGCCTGCAGGCGAACCAGCGGGGTTGGAGAAATCTGAGAGGGTACTTAGCGATCCTTGGGAAAGATGCGGCTGAGAGCTAGACGGACCAGTAGATACAAAACTACCAAGCCAAGTAGAATCCAAAGCGCCAATTCCATTGGTAAGGACCTTGCCGGTTTCCACCAAGAATGAAGAGCAATCAATACTACAGCGACGCCGATAGTACCAAGCCTCATTCGTCGTGTTTATCCCCACGGCTTACCGGCAGTCGTAAGACCGCGTACCCGAGAAACAGAAATAGTGCGGCGTCTCGGCTGATGCTGCCGCGCAGCCATGCTCATTGCCTGCAACCGTGGCAACGGAGTTTGCCAGTTCCGTCGGTTCAGGAGTTTCCGGGCCAAAAATCGCATCCGGCGAGACGTCGGAAGGAAAGGGACACTGCTTGGGAAGAAGGAATCATTGATTTCTATTGGTAGTTGAGGTTGGGTTTAACGATCGGGGAGCAAATTCATGAATACCTCGGAGTCAGAAGAGGCGTCAGTTATCGCGGTGGCACCCATCCGCGTTGGCAAAACGAAAACTTTTGGATAGCTTGCTAGTGAGTTTCGATCCCGATGGCATTGACGGAAAGCGTTTCTCTCGAACCATGGTTCCGATGCTGGTGATTTTCGTAACTGTCTCCAGCTTATCACTTGCCTCCGTTGCGAAATACTATGAGTACCTTGGCTTCTACATTTTCGATGGGAGTGGGCTGCTCCGAGCCGTACCAAGTATTTTTCCCATCGCGAGTCTGGTGTTTATTTTTGCTGTGGGTAGACCAAGTCTTGGGTACTTCTTGGGAGTTCATTTCTACAGTCTCATCTTCGGCTACATATGGCTCGCGCCTTTTTCGACATTAGGCTACGATCATCAAGCCGCGATAGTTTCGGCATTTCTATCGGCGATCGCATTTCTTTTGCCAGCGGTGTTCGTCAGTAGACCTCCGCCACGAATAGCTACTTTGTCCGACATTGCTCACGACCGGCTGCTCAATCTAATTTTGATTGTTGGAGTCGTGATCGTTGCAGTAGGCGCCTTCTACAATTTTCGAATAGTCGGCCTTGCTCAAATGTACCAACTTCGAGAGGGTATCGAATTTCCTGCATTGTTTCGATATGCCGTCAACATGACATCGAGCGCGCTTTTGCCGTTTGCATTCGCGTGCTTCATCTGGCGCGGCAGGTATGGAAAAGCCTCCGCGTCTTTGATGCTGTTGTTGCTTCTTTATCCGGTGACGCTCACAAAGATCACGCTCCTTGCGCCGTTTTGGTTGTTATTCTTGATGACATTGTCCCGGTTCTTCGAAATTAGAATTGCGGCTGTACTATCTCTTCTCCTGCCTTTGACCGTCGGGGTTATGTCAGTGCCATTGATTATGGCTGGCGTTCTCTCGCACGACCCGGTTAATCCCATTTTTGGAATCGTCAATTTTAGAATGTTTGCAGTACCGTCCATGGTTCTCGACATATATTTTGATTTTTCTCGAACCACAGCGTCACGTACTTCTGCCAAATCTCGTTTCTCAAACAGATTGCAAGCTGCCCCTATTCCGATCAGCTCGGAATCGTTATGGAACGGGCTTATCACTTCGGTAACCTGAACGGATCGCTCTTCGCAACTGAGGGCGTTGCGTCGCTGGGACTTACCTTAGCGCCATTAGGCGCATTGGCATGTGGACTAATCATAGCGATGGCCAACGGTGCATCATATCACTTGCCTCCCAAAATCGTGTTCATATCGAGCGGGGTCCTGTTGCAAGCACTAGTAAACGTTCCCTTCACGACCGGATTGCTGACGCATGGCGCCGCCCTTTTGTTCTTGCTGTGGTACGTAACGCCCCGCTCTCTGACAGAACCGAAATCATCGCCGCGCGAAAGCGATCCAGACCCCGAAGTTACGCCCAGTAGAGCGCGGTCGTCGTGAAAATCGCAAGGCCAGCAATTCCGAGCGTTGATCCACCGCGGATCGACTTTTTATTTGGCGGGATGGCGGGGTCTAGATTAGGGGTCTTGGATTACGAAGATTACGGTGCATTCAATTGCAATGCTCGCTAGGGAAAGCGCGACGTATCGGACGCATCAATTGAATGCACCGTAATCTTGAGCAACTGCCGGTTGATCCGAATTGCGCGCTACGCTTTCGAATGCGACATCGTGATCGCGGAACAAAGACGCTGGCCAACTGGTTTGAGACGGTTCGCCCGCATGGCGCCGTCCACCGCTCGGTACGCGATGAATAGACATGGAGATCGGAGCTGACACCAAGGATAGGCGCGATCGAGATGCGCAAGCAGGGGTGGAACCGAACGCAAGTTCAGTGTCGGCAACCGGACATTGCATCGATCACAATGTGTCGATCGCCACATGCAAATCACAATAACGCCCGGTCGATGGCCTACAGCGGCGGACCTGGGTTGGCGCGATCCAGCGATCCCTTGTTCTCGGCCGAAATACCGCGAGAAGGACAACGCGCCGATTCCGCGATAGCGGAGCGACGCGGCGCCTAATCCATGCCGGCGCAAGCCGGGTGCAACATCTGCCACATGTGCAGGCCGGCGTCGCTGGCCGCCCGACCTGCTGAGCAAAGAGCAGGAGGCTCTCATGTCCACAGCGTTCCGCGTGGTTCTCGAAGGCACTCAGGAAGTCCCCCGAACAACTCGACTGCAAGCGGTCTCGGCACTGTCATCTTTGACAGCACGGAAATTGCCGCGAGCTATACGTTTCGGATCGAGGGCGTCGATTACGGCCCGATTACAGGCGGTTCGGCCCAGACGCCGTCGACCTCAGATGATGTCATCTCCACGCATTTTCACAACCAAGTGCGCGGAGTAAACGGGCCCGTTGTCTTCGGGCAGATCAACCCGGCCCAGGACGAGGATGATCTCAACATCGCCCTGAATACGGATGGCTCCTGGACGGTAAGCGGTCGATGGGAGACGACGGACCCCGCTAGCGTTTCAACTACCAACTTCGCCGACGAACTAGGCTCAGCTCCGGTGGGATCGGAGGTCCCGATCTATTTCAACGTCCATACGAACCAATTTATGGGGGCGAGATCCGGGGGCAATTGATCGCAATCGCAGACGACAACGACAACGTCGTCGTCGGAACGCCGCGCGACGATTTTCTTCCCGGGCTCGGCGGCAATGACATCATCCGTGGCCTTGCCGGGAACGACAGACTCGAAGGCGGCGACGGCGACGACATTATCAGGGGCGGCCAGGGAAACGACGATATCAATACAGGCGCTGGCAATGACCTGGTTTTCGGCGGTCGCGGCAACGACACCGTTGGCGGCATGGCCGGAAGCGATACCGTCTTCGGCGGTGCCGGCGATGACTTCATCGCCTGGAACGACCCTACAGGCGATGTCGTGTTTGGGGACGCCGGGAATGACACGCTGCGAGGCGGCGACGTTGCCGCCGACACGATCTTTGGTGGTAACGGTGACGACCTCATCCGGGCGGTCGCCAACCAGCAGTTGGCGGATCACGCGCCCGACCGCCTGTTCGGAGACCGCGGCAATGACACCATCATCGGCGGCAATGCTGGTGATACGATCGAAGGCGGCGCCGGGGACGACAACCTCGCCGGTTTCGGTGGGGCTGATCAGTTCATCTTTCGCGAGACTGAACGAGGCAATGATCTCATCACCGACTTCGACGTAACGCAGGACGTCGTGGCGTTGGAAGGCTTTGGAGCCGACTTCGACCCGCTGGACAATCTGAGCGCGGCAGCTTCGGGCACCACCCTTGATCTCGGCGAGGGCAACCAGGTGCTGTTCTTGGGTCTTCTTCCGACGGAGTTGAACGCCGCGAATTTCCTCGTGACCGCTTGAGGTCGCGCAGGCGGGCCGGATCTCCGGCCCGCCGCCAGCGCGCCTGTTGGCACTGCTCATCGTCGCGCTCGATCACCGCGGCTCGGCCTACGCCGCGAGAATGACGCGCATCGAACCGATGGGACACGCCGGGAGTTCCGCATACAAATGCGGGGTACCCGGTGTGTCCCACCTTCCCCAAGCAGCTGAAAAGCCAAGCTTGACTCATCCCGCCCCTGAGCACCGTCAAACTCAGCAGCTTGTAGGATGGGTAGAGCGTAGCGAAACCCATCAGTCCAAGGTGATGGGTATCACTTCGTTCAACCCATCCTACGAGCTGGCCGGCCATATGCAGATCAGCCGAGGCGCAGGATCGCAGCTATCTCCGTGATCTTACGGGGTTTTAGACATAAACATTGAGCCAGCGCGAAACTAAAACTTAAGGCTGCCGAGGCTACGTTCGAGCATTGCAAGATCTCGGCAGTGCCCGGCCGCGGCCATGCGGACCTCGGGCGGTTCAGGCAGAGACGGTCGATGTCATACTTGACGACGTTGCCATGCTTTGAGCGCGTAACTGTGCGGTTCCGGTTCGTGCGGAATCGCGTGCCGTGATTTACGTCCGCAGACTAATCCGCAAAGCTGCAAAAGCAATCTTGCGAAATGCCCCGCTGCAAATCGCGCTGTTCTTCCTGCCGCTTGTGTGGATGGGCTACTTCGCGATCACGTCTTCGGAACGGGAGGAAGCGCTGCAACAGGCGCGGGCGCACGGAAATAGTGTCGCTGAATTGTTCGAGGAAAATACCGAGCGGATATTCGAACGGGTAGATCAGTCACTGCGGGTTGCGCGCGCTCTCTACGCACAGGATCCGGCCGGCTTCAACCTGAAATTTTGGGCCGACAAAGCGCAGATGGCGAGCGGCGACGTGGTCCAGTTCGCGCTGATCGGACTGAACGGCTATATGCTCGATACGACGGCCGGCTACTCCGGCCCGCCGCTCTATCTCGGGGACCGGGAGCACTTCATCAAGGCGATGGAGATGGCCGAGGATCGGCTCTATGTTGCAAAGCCGGTGTTGGGGCGGGCGTCGAACAAATGGACCATCCAGCTCGCAAGAAAGCTGTTCGACCACGGGAAAAATCCGGCAGGCATCGTCGTAGGCTCGATCAGTGTGGACGTGATTGGCAGGTTCTACGACACCGCAAAGCTCGGTATCGGAGGAACCCTTGTTCTCAGAAATGCCGACTACATCGTGCTCGCCGCGCGGGGAATAGACCAAGGCAGTGTGCTGGGACAGCGCAGTCCCGGCCACGTTGAAGGCGAGTTACGCGACGGCTACTATAGCCAATATTGGAATTGGAGCGGGAGCGAAGGTCGCCCGAACCGGAGCAACCGGTTGGTCACTGCGCGCAGATCGCGCGTTTTTCCGCTGATCTTTACAGCCGGCATTTCGGAGCAGGAGATCTATTCGCGCTCTCAGGCCAGGCAGAAAATCTATCTCGGTGGAGCGCTTCTGCTCACCTTCATCATCCTGGTGGCGACCGCGCTCCACTGGCGAAGACAGAAGGCCCTCGACGGCACACAGCGCGAATTGCGCGACTCCGTGAGCAAATTCGAGGACGCGCTGCGAAACCTGCCGCAAGGGCTGAGCATGTTCGATGGTCGCGATCGCCTGATCGCGTTCAATCGACAATGGCTCGATGCCTATGAGCTTTCGCCGGAGGACGTTCGGATCGGAATGAACTTCCGGGAGGTGTTTGCAAAGCAGGAGGCCGTGCGCGATCTCGACGCCTATCTGGTTGACCTGAAGGACCGGCTCGTCAAATCGGAACACACCTCGAACACGGTGCAGTTTCCGGACGGGCGCGTCATCTATATTTCCTATGGACGGCGCGAGAGCGGTGGCTGGGTTGCGACGCATGAAGACATCACCGAACGCAAGGCTTCCGAGGACCGGATCGAGAGGCTGGCTCACTATGATAGCCTGACCAGCCTTGCGAATCGTAACCTGTTCAAGGGGTCGCTTGACGAAGCGCTGGACAAGTATTTTCTGCACAATACGCCGTTCGCCGTGCTCCTCCTGGATCTCGACAAGTTCAAGTCCGTCAACGACGCTCTCGGCCACCAATGCGGCGATAAGCTTCTGAAGCAAGTCGCTGGTCGAATCAACGCGCAGGTCCGGGACGTTGATATAGCGGCCCGGATCGGCGGTGACGAGTTTGCGCTGGTCGTGGTACCGGGGCTGTCCGAGCTGCGCGACGGCGCCGCGACACTCGCCGCGCGGTTGGTCCAGGCAATTGCCGAACCCTATGAAATAGACGGCCACCCGGTCGTGATCGGATGCAGCATCGGTGTCGCCGTGGTACCCGAGCATGGTACGCGCATCGATGAAGTCCTTCGCAATGCCGATCTTGCGCTCTACAAGTCGAAGAATGCCGGTCGAAATTGTTTCAATCTCTACTCGCCGGAGCTCAAGGCCGAAGCCGACCAGCGCGACATCCTTGAAATCGAGCTTCGCGAGGCGATCTGGCGCGAAGAGATCGAGGTCTTCTATCAACCCGTGCTCGAGCTCAGCACGGGCCGCGCGACGTCGGTTGAGGCGCTGGCGCGCTGGCGCCACAAGACCAGAGGCTTGATCCCTCCCGCTGAATTCATTCCGGTTGCGGAAGAGAGCGGGCTGATCGGCGAGCTCGGCAATCTGGTGCTCGCCAAGGCGTGTCGCCATGCCGTGATGCTGCCGAATGATATTAAAGTTGCGGTCAACCTGTCTGCTCTGCAATTTGCGAGCGGCAATCTTGTCGATTCCGTGATGCTCGCGTTGGCAGACAGCGGACTTGCCGAAACACGGCTGGAGCTCGAGATCACCGAGAGCGTTTTTCTGGCTGACAGCCAGGAAAATCTCAAGACGCTCGAACGCCTGAAAAGGCTTGGCGTTTCCATTGCGCTCGACGATTTCGGCGTCGGCTATTCGTCACTGTCTTATCTGACCGCTTTTCCGTTCGACAAGGTCAAGATCGACAAGTCCTTCATCGACAAGATCGGTCGCTCCGAGACCGTTGCTGTCCTCGGATCGATCGTCCAGCTTGCGAAGACATTGAACCTCTCGATCGTCGCTGAAGGCGTCGAGACATACGAGCAGGTCGAAAAGATCCGCTCGCTCGGAATTGCCATGGGCCAGGGCTATTTCTTCAGCAAGCCCGTGCCGTTCGGCGAATTGTTGCTGCAAGTCCTTTCCGAGAGCGAACGGCAAGCCGTAGCCTAGCAGGTCGGTGGGACATTTTGCCCGCTCGGCGAGCGGCGCCAGTTCCGATATCCGATCACGTTCTCCGGTCCCGAGGGCGAAAAGGTCAAACATTGGTCGGGTGGCGCTGAGCTTTCCGCCGATATGCAAATGACCGGTCACTACGAATTCGGGTCCAACAAGCTCAGTATCATGCGAGCTCTCGACACGTTGGTAAGGCACTTTGAGGAGACGCGTTCTCTGAAAGTGTGATGTCACCTCCGAATCACGGCCGAACCCCTATTCCGTGGCGGACCATGGAGCGCTCAACACCCTTGATGAAGCTCGCTTGATGGAGCTCGCTGGCACTATCTAAGCGAACGCAGGCGCAGAGCAGGGGCATGGGGACTACGGTGCACTTAATTATTGGCTCGTTATATCAATTGAATGTCGCCGTAATCTCTCGTTCATTGCACTAGACCCAGCGGCAGCTTTGTAATGCGGCGTCGCCGATCGGAAAATACTTGACGTGGAGCAGTGATCGAGGAACTCAGTGCAGCATCTGCGCGTTTTCGCTCGTGCGCGGGCCACCACTGCACGGTGAGGGCGGATGGCGGCGTTTGCATCAATCGCCGGATCGTCCGACCGGCGTGGTAGCTGCAGGCCATCGCGGTAAATGTCCAAAGGTAATGATCTTGATCAGATGGCGTTCCCACTGTGCGTCTCGTGCAATTCTGGCGCTTCTGCTCGTCTTCCTGCCCGGCTTGGCGTCAGCCGTCATGACCGGCCCTGACACGGATTCCCGGATTGAAGATGTCATGGCTGCCAACATCGCCCCCGAGGCAACGACCGGTCATGCGGGCGGGCTTGCATCTATTGTCTACGCCGCTGGCCATACGCGGTTCTTTAGCTACGGCCTTGCCGATCAAGCAGAGGAGCGGCCGGTCACGCCGGACTCGCTGTTCAATATCGCGTCGCTTCGCAAGGTGTTTGAGGCTGCACTGGTCGCGCTCGGAACGCTTCGCGGCGAACTGCGGCTGGACGATCCGGTCAGCAAATACGTCGGCGAATTGCAGGGCGACTATATTCGCCGGGTCACGATCGGCGAACTCGCCGCCCATACTTCCGGCCTGTTGTTGCCGACGGATCACCCGCCCTGGCCCAATGCGTCGTATTCGTTGGCCGAATTCATCGACATGCTCAACGCCTGGACGCCACGCGCGGGCGAAGAGCCGGGCAAGCAACGCATTTATACGCACGCCGGTTACGTGCTGCTGCAGCTCGCGCTCGAGCGCCGGTACGGGCTTCCCATCAACGAACTGATCGAGAGCCGTATCCTGCGGCCCCTCAACATGAACTCGACGCTGCTCCCCGAACGGGGACCGGACCACCGCGCCATCATGCCTCCGGCGCTGATGCAACGCGTCGTCCAGGGCTATTCCGATAACGGCATGCCAATCGGTCCGCGCGGCAACCAGCAGGGCTATTCTGAATTCCCCGGGACCGGGCAGATGTTCACCTCGGCGCGGGATCTCGCGATCTTTCTTGCGGCTTGTCTCGGCGATGGCGTCGCCGATCCGCAGCTACGTGACGCATTGCAGATGACGCAGCGTGAAATGTTCCGTGTCAGCGAGCAGTTCGGACAGGCGATGGCTTGGGAAACCATCGATGTGGACGGAGTAAGCATCGTCGACAAGCCGGGCGGCCTCAACAATGCGACGGCCTATATGGGGCTTGTACCCGGGCGCAAGATTGGCGTCGTTCTGCTCGCCAACCGCGCCGAGTTTCCGCACGAAATCGCCCGCTACCGTGTGCTCCCAGCATTGTCGCGATTGTAGATGGGGCTACGGTGACAGCGCGCTAAACATTTCCCGCGTGATGAAGCGCACCATCGCTCTCACGCCGCTTTGTAAGACGCAATCTTCTTGATCTGCGGCGCGAGCACATCTTCGGCCGTTTCGAGATCGAAGCGCGCCTGAATGTTCATCCAGAACGCAGCACCGGTCTTGAAGAACTTGCCGAGCCGCAGCGCAGTGTCGGCCGTAACGGGCTTTTCTTCGCGCGCGATGCGTTCGATCCGGGTACGCGGCACGTGCAGCGCGGCCGCGACCGCGTAGGAGGTCAGCTTGAGCGGAACGAGAAATTCTTCCCGCAGGATTTCGCCGGGATGAATCGGCGGAAGTTTCTTTGCCATGTGCAAACTCCTAGTGATAGTCGATCATCTCCACGTCTTCAGGACCCGCATCGGTCCATCTCAACACGATCCGCCATTGCTGTGGTATCTCGACGGGATACCACAGGCGATCGGAAAGGGACGGCTGCTCTGCGTTCAACCCCATGCGAGCGATCTCCAGGCTTTGCTGCCGGCTGATTTGCCTGAAGCGCAAGTGCAAACTGCCGCTCGCGGGATGCGACCATTGGCACGACGGGCAAATCAGCAAAAGCTGTCCAGTCCCCTCGGAGAAAATATTCCGCTTCACACGCAACCCAAATCAACTCCATAACTCCGCGCATCTCATCCACCAAAGGGGCGTTGGCCACGTCACGAACGCGCGGTGAGATGCGGTGGACGCGAAGGGCGCTAGCTGACGTCGGTGCCTTTAGCGGACGGCGAAGTCGTGTGGTTCGGGCGCCGCGGTGCTGGCGCTAAGTCCGAGAGAAGCGAAGCTTCTCGCAGGCGACGGTGGCAAGAAAGCCGTTCACCGGGAAGAGCACGAAGTAAGCCGTAACCCATCGCGCAGGGAAAGCCGGGATGCCTCCGCTGGATCTGTATGCTCGTGTGCGCGTTCTTACGCGCAAATTGCACACGAGACCGCGGGTGCAGCGTGCACCCGGCTTTCCCTGCGCCCTTTGTTTTTTCGTGGAGGGCGGAAGTTACGCAAAGCTCGGGCGATTTCAGCCGCGAGAACGCGGACGCATACCCTCTCGCTGTTTGACAGTTGAATCCGAAGATGAGCCATGACGAGGGCGTAAAACTGACGCGGAAGGGCCAATCGCATTTCCCGCTTCAGTGGCCGCCTCGTCAATCGTGGCAAGCATGTGAGCCAGTTCATATCCGGTTGCAATCGGAAAGCGCCTAGATAGCGAACCCAGGAGCTTGCCACAGGAGGTTGCCATGTGTCTCCGTAGCCTGATGATCGCATCCGCATTTGTCTTAGCCTTTTCTGGAATCTCCGGCGCCGCTTCAGCGCAAGGGGAAAACTCCTCCCGGAATACGGATCGGCCCGGCCGCGATTTCCGCAACATCGCCATCAACGGCAATGCGCAAGATTGCCTGAAACTCTGCAACCGGGAACGCGAGTGCCGCGCATGGACGTTCGTCAAGCCCGGCATCCAGGGGCGTCTGCCCATTGTTGGCTGAAGAACGTGATCCCGGCCGCCGTCGCCAACTCGTGCTGCACGTCTGGCGTATTTAGAAGACCGGACTGACTGAGCGAGTCCTGCGAACCTGAATCATCCGGACAACGCTTCCCGCGCGTTCGAAGTTGCATGAACGGACCAAACGCGGCTTCGCCTAGCGGCTCTTCTTGCCGAGTACGAGATCGACCGTGTGGGTGGCAATCTTGCGAAGCTGGGCCTCATCTCCGAAGGCGCGTTCAAGCACGGCCAATCCGCGCGTCACGGTGACGATGTGTAATGCAGCGCTCTCTGGGTCTCCGTTGAACTCGCCTCGCGTAGCACCCGCGGACAAGGCTCCCTGAACCAGACCGGTGATGCGTGCTACCAGATCCGCGAAAGCCTGGCGCGCGTTCTCATCCAGCCCTTCGCCTTCGACCGACGTCAGCTCCATCAGTCCCCGCGTGGTCGGACATCCGCGGGGTGGCGAGCCGGAACGGAAGTTCTTGATTGTCAGTTCGAAAAACGCCGTGAGGCACTCGCGCAAGGTCCCTGAGCCGAGCGTCTTTTGAAGAGAGTTCAGATACTCGCTCGCATAGCGCTCGTAGGCGCAGAGCAACAGCGCTTCCTTGCTGCCAAAGGCATTGTAGAGACTGCCGCGCTGGATGCCCGCGTCACGCGCGATGTCCGAGAGCGACGTTCCACGCACTCCTTTGCGCCAGAATTGATCGAACGCGATGCGCAGGACGTCGTCGTGGTCAAACTCTCGCGGCCTCAAGCTTCCCTCCAAAGGTCCAATCCCGCGTCAAAAAGTATTTGACACAGCGTCAAGAACGTGTTTTCGACATCGTGTCAAAAACAATTGGGGTGGATAGCTCATTTCGTCAATGGGGTAACCACCCGTGCGGGAGCCGCCATGGCGCGCGTCCGCCTTATCGTTCTGAAAGGATCCGCGATGCCGCTTATTCACATCTCACTGCGCGCCGGAAAGCCGGAAGCCTACCGGCAGGCGATCTTCGACAATCTTTACCGCGCGATGCGCGAAGCGTTGGATGTGCCCGAAGACGACCAGTTCATGACTATCAGCGAGCATGACGCTGCGAACTTCCGCTACGGCGCGTCTTGTTTTGGAATCGCCCGGAGCGACGATGTCGTGTTCATCCAGATCACCGTGTTCAACACCCGCACCGCCGAACAGAAGAAAGCGCTGTTTCGGCGGACCGCGGAGTTGCTCGGCGAAAGCCCCGGCATCCGGCCGGAGAACGTGTTCGTGAATGTGCTCGAGGCCGCGAAAGAGAATTGGTCAGTCGGCCACGGCCTCGCGCAATTCGCTTGAGGCGATAGGCGTGAACCTGCTGCAACGGCGGGGCACGCCATTTGCCCATCCGCAGGCCTTCTCCACTTCCGCCCAACTACATCTGAATATCGGGCCTGAAGATGGCCCGAACTGTCCATTTCATCTTCGGCTGACTTTGTCTGACGCAAAAACGGCCGTCGACAACCGGCACTTTAATTATCGAAGCAGGCTTGTTGCCGCAGCAATGCTGGATGCTCTCCGGAAAACCCGGCTGGTAGATGTAGAAGCGAGCATAGAAAGGTTCGACGGTGACCATCAGGTCGATCGAATTCAGGCCACGAGGAATCTTGTCGCGCAGGTCAACCAGGCGGTCGCCGGGATTGCAGGCCAAGGCGGCCATTGTCAGGAGCCATTTCATCCCGACAGAGTAAGCCATTTCGTGCAGAGCAAAAGACCGCCCAAAGGCGGTCTCTCTGCAGTTCTGTCAGGGACGATCAGGCCGCGCGGATCGCAGTGCTCGTGTGCGCACTTGCCGGCGATCACGCCGCCAGCGCGTCCGGATTGACTTCGCCCTTGGCGATATCGGTGAGGATGGCGTCGGCCTCTTTCTCTTCCAGCAGGCTGTCGTGCAACAGCACCTGGTCGTCACGCAGCTCTAGCTGGCCGGCAAGTGCTGCGGCTGAGCCGTAAGCGGCGATCTCGTAGTGCTCGAGTTTCTGGGCGGATGCGATCAGACCCGCGTCGCGAAGATCGTCTCCTCCAGGATGCCGAGCATCTTGCGGGTTTCACGGATCAGGGCCTGCATGGCCTGATCGACATGCGCCGTCGGGTCGGCGCCGTGTTTGTGAAGGATACCGACAAGGCGCTCCTTCTGCCTCATTGTCTCCGCATGATGATCAACCAGCGCATCCTTCAATGCCGGGTGCGATGCTGCAGCCGCCATGCGCAACAGCGCTTCGCCAAGTTGCTCCTCGACACTCACCAGCTCCTGCAGTTCGGCGAGGTACATGTCCTTGAAATTGCTGATTTCCATGACGAAATCCTTATCATCGGATGTGTACGAGACTTCCGGGCGCGTCGCTGAATTCGGAAAGCAGCCGGCACAAGCCGGGCGGCCTTTTCGCGTTCGAGGCCTCGCGATGTCTTTTCAACGAGTCCGCGGCGCATCTGGTTCCGGGCCAAGGGGCTAGCATGGGGCCAGGAGGTGTTCGATGACGGAGTGGTATTTTGTCTGGGTCGAGGGTCTGCGCGGTCCCATGCCGCAGAAATGGTCATCGGACGGGTTATGGGGGCAGGTCGGCCGTCAGGATGTCATCGTTCGTTTCGCGCTGAGCGATGCGGAAGCCCACCTGCCGCTCGACGAACTGGCGAAGTTGCATCCGATTCCCGACGGGAGATAGCAGGCCGCCGTTGCCCAGCCGCGTTCCGCAGGGTTCCGCGCGGCAGTCGCTGGATCTCGAACATGCCTTTCTGCGGAACATTGCGGATTTAATTTCGTTGCCGGGTTGAACGGGCGCAAAGAGGCACCACTGTCCCGGGTTCAATTCGCTTGCCGAATTGAACGAGAACTTGCGAACCAGCGCGCTGTGCTGGTGGGACGAGCGATCAGGATTCGATACCCTTGACGCCTTTCGTATCCTTCGCAGGAAGCAGCCGCGTGCGGCCTTAGCCGTTACGACCGTTACGCGGTCCTCGACCAACCAAGAAGCCAAGTAAGGAGTCCTGCATGAAATTGAACTCGGCACAGGTGGAACGCACCTTGAAGCAATTCGAAGCCCAGGCGCTGCCCGACGATCATCCGGTAGTCCCGCAACTGGCCAGCATGTTCGGGGATCATACGTTCTTCCTCGACAGCGGCGGGCTCAATGTCCTGGAACCGACCGAAGCTTCCGAGCCGGAAGCGCCAGTCGGCATGATCGTAAACCTTGCCAATTGGAGCGATGAGACGCTGACGAAACTGTCGCCGCACGAGCCCGAGCCCACAGGCGTTATCGTCAGCCTGGAATCCAGACACTGACGCTTGAGGCTGCGAGGAGCGATCATTTCGCGGCGGGTCCGGTCACGACGTATCAGGCCGGACCTGGCGCGATCTGTCAGGTCCGCCTGTGGTGCGGCGGCGCCGGTCAGGTTTCGAAGTGAACCCCGATCCGCTTCTCTTTTCGCCAGACGACGCGGCACGGCAGATGGAGGTGATCGGCTTCGATTACCAGTGTGAAGCGTTCGGGAATGCCGACGGGGAGGTCACCTCGAGTGCGGCACCGGTTTCGGAAAGATTGCGGACCGTGCAATCGAAGGCGGCGCCGCCGCCAAACGAAATCTTGCCCGCTTTCAACAACCGCCGCCGTGGTGCTGTTCTGTGCTCGTCCGCCACATAGGCCTCCGCGTGAACCGGGAGTTTTCGGCCAGCGAGGTTACTATCCTGTTACTGAACGTACCAGCCCTGGCGCAACGCAAAGTGGTATATTGCCGCAGGGTCGCCCTTTCAACTCATCGGGCTTGGCCATCCGTCCGCGCCCGCCGGCCCTCGATCGGATAGGCCGGGTCATTGAATCCCGGCGTCGAGGGGTGGCCGCTCGCCACCAGCCGGTCGATCAGCGCCTCGTCCTCGGCCGTGAAGCGATAGTCGAGCGCCTTCAGGTAATCGTCCCATTGCTCCTCGGTGCGCGGGCCCGCGATCACCGCTGAGACGAACGACGAATTCAGCACCCATGAAACCGCGAACTGCCCGGCGGTGATGCCGCGGGCTTCGGCGTGCTGCTTGATCTGTTGCGCGAGCTGCAGGGATTCCGGCCGCCATTCGGTCTGCATCATCCGCTTGTCGGCGCGGCCGGCGCGCGTCTCCTTGTCGGGCGCAGCATCCGGCTTGTATTTGCCGGTCAGCACGCCGCGCGCCAAGGGGCTATAGGGCACGATGCCGAGGCCGTAGTAGCCGCAGGCCGGGAAATGTTCGACCTCGGGCATGCGGTTCATGGCGTTGTAATAGGGCTGGCTGACAATCGGGCGATCGATGCCGTTCCTGTCACAGATGTTGCAGATCTCGGCGACACGCCAGGCGCGGTAGTTCGAAACGCCGAAATAGCGGATCTTGCCCTGGCGCATCAGGTCGCCGATGGCGCGCACCGTCTCCTCCAGTGGCGTCGCGTGGTCCTCCTTGTGCAGGTAATAGATATCGATGAAGTCGGTGCCGAGCCGTTTCAGGCTTTCGTCCGCCGCCTGCATCACCCAGCGCCGCGACAGCCCGCCGCGATTGGGATCGTCGCCGATCTGGTTGGCGAGCTTTGTCGCCAGAATCCAGTTATGTCTGGTGTTCGAGATGGCGCGGCCGACCACCTGCTCGGACTGCCCGCCATTATAGGCGTCCGCAGAGTCGATGAAGTTGACGCCGGCCTCGCGCGCTTTTGCCACGATCCGCGACGACGTCGCCTCGTCGGTGGGCCCGCCGAACATCATGGTGCCCAGGCAGATCGGCGAAATCTTCAGGCCGCTGCGGCCGAGGTTACGGTATTGCATGGGGTGGTCTCCTCCGGCTCCTCGCAATGACGGTACCTCAACCCTCACTCTTCAATATCTTGAACACGCCGCTCGCCATCGCGATACAGCGTTTATCGACGGTCACCTCTGTCGAGATGAAGATCAGGCTGCGGGTAGAGCGCACCACGTGCGGCTTCGACACCAAAACCTCGCCGATCTTGCCGGCTTCGACAAAGTGCGTATCGAGCTGCACCGTCGCCAGCGTCGGCTTGCCCGAGACGAAGCGGGCGGTCATGCCGCAGGTTCGGTCGGCGAAGGTCATGATGACGCCGCCCTGCACCAGGCCGCGGCGGTTGTGGTGCTTGTCCTCGGTAGCAAGTGCGTATTCGTGCGTGCCGTCGACCACGCGCTGCCATAGCGGGCCGATCAGGTGCAGGAAACCGGATGTTTCGACGATCTTCCAGCCGTCGGATTTGAGTTTGTCCGCGGCCTTGGCTGTCATGTCGTGCTTTCCGTTTCCTGCGGGCTGTCATGCTGTCCGGGTCATTTCATCTGATGCGCGGCTGTTGTAGTCAAGCGGGATGGCCCGGTCATTCGACGATACCACACGGCGGAATATCGCAGAGCTTTGCGCGGCATTCACGCGGGCCCCGTTCGGTGAGGCGGAGCCGGCGCTGAAGCGCGCCGCCGTTGTCATTGCCCTCACGCGCGCCGAGGCCGGCGGGGGACGACGTTTCTGCTGACCCGCCGCGCCGCGACCTTGCGGTCGCACGCTGCCCAATGGGCGCTGCCGGGCGGGCGTTGCGACCACGGCGAGACGCAGGCGCAGGCGGCGCTGCGCGAGCTGCATGAAGAACTCGGCGTTGGCCTCGGCGAGGACGATGTACTCGGCCTGCTCGACGACTACCCGACGCGATCAGGCTATCTGATCACGCCGGTGGTAGTTTGGATGGGCACAAGAGCCGAAATCGCACCCAACCCCGCCGAGGTCGCCTCGGTGCATCGCGTCGCGCTCTCCGATATCGAACGAAACGACGCCTTCAGCTTCACGACGATCCCCGAAAGCACACGGCGCGTGATCCGCTTCCGCCATGCCGGCCAGCATATCCATGCGCCGACGGCGGCGCTGATCTACCAATTTGCCGAACTGCTGGCGGGAAGAAACACGCGCGTCGCGGAACTGGAGCAGCCGGTATTTGCGTGGAGGTAGCATCGTGCATCCATCTCACGATGTGAGATACGACGGATCGCAATGACGACGTAAGCATCTCATTCGGAAGTCAACTTGCGAATGTGGATCGTTTCAGCAACGATGGCCGCGCCAATAAGAAAAACAGTCCTGGGAGCGCGCTCGTCATGTCCACGTGGATCAAGAGCTTTTATGCCGTCGTCGCCGCACTGCTCGGTGTGAGCGTAGCCGTTGATTCAGCGCGGGCGCAAACCTATCCCGCCCGCGCCGTCACGCTGGTCATTCCATTCGCGCCCGGCGGCAGCACCTCGATCGTCGGCCGCGCCATTGCGGACAAGATGAGCGAACTTCTCGGCGAGAAGGTCGTGGTCGACAATCGTCCCGGCGCCGGCGGCACGGTTGGCACCAAGGCGGTCGCCAAAAGCGATCCCGATGGTTACACGTTGCTGTTGGGCTACACCGGCACGCTGGCGATCGGTCCCTCGCTCTACAAGAACCCTGGCTACGATCCGCGCAAGGATTTTGCGCCGATCGGCATGATCGGCAACGCGCCGAATTCGCTGGTGGTGCATCCGTCGTTCCCTGCGAAAAGCGTTGCCGAACTGATCGCCTATGCGAAGGTCAATCCCGGCAAGGTCAATTTCGGCTCGGCCGGCGCGGGCACCGCCAGCCACATCACCGGCGAATATTTCGCCCGCGCCGCCGGCATCAAGCTGGTGCACATCCCCTACAAGGGCACCGGACCGGCGCTGACCGATCTCCTCGGCGGCCACATCCCGATGGCATTCGCGCCGATCCCGGCCTCGCACGCCAATGTCTCCGCCGGCAAGCTGCGCGCGCTTGCGGTGAGCAGCATCGCCCGTTCGGGCCTGCTGCCCGACGTGCCGACCATGATAGAAGCAGGCCTGCCCGGCTTCGACGCTTCGCTCTATTACGGCCTCGTCGCGGCGGCCGGCACGCCGCGGCCGATCATCGACAAGCTCAACAAGGCGCTGCGCGACGCGCTCGCTTCCGACGAGGTGAAGAAGCAATTGGGCAACGACGGCACCGAGATCACGCCCGGCAGGCCGGAAGACTATGCCGACTTCATCGACAAGGATGAGAAGAAGTGGTCGCAGCTTGTGAAGACCAGCGGCGTCGAGCAGGAGTGACGCGGGCTCCTCCCTTCTGCTACAAGGCTAGAAGGGAAGAAGACCGGGCCGTTTCGGGGCTGACTTCGTGGGCACGCTTGCTACAACAAGGCGATGCGCCTGCAATTGATCTCGCATGGGTTCCGGATTTGTCGCGCTCGCGCTGTTCGCGGGCGCGCCTGCAATGGCGATGGACGCGGGCACGCTTGCTCCCTCTACCGCCGATGCGATGGCGCAAGGAGCCTCGCCGCAGGCGATCGCCGAATATCGCCGCAAGCTCAGGGAATATCAGGAAGCGCGCGCCGCGTTCGAGGAGGAGGCGGGGGCCTATTGGTCTTCGATCTCCGAGAAACGAAAGGGCCGCAACGCCAAGCGCCGGGAACGCCAGGCCATTGCGCTGAACGATTACGTGCTGACGCAGCCGCCGGTCTATACCGGTCCGAAGCGCCCGGTGAGTCCGGAGCCGGAGGAAGAGAAGCCGCCGCGCGAACGCAAGCCGTTGCCGGTGGTCGCCGATTTCCTCAAAGCCGCCGCCGAGCATTTCCAGTTCGTGCCGCAGCGGCCGGCCGCCGAAGTGGAATTCAAGCGCGCCTATGCCCGCTATGCACTCGCGGCGGGACTGACGCGCGAGCAAGCGATACGGGTCTATTCGTTCGAGACCGGCGGCAACGGCAATTACGACATGCAGTCGGGGCTGAATCCCTCGCGACCGGGCTCGCGCGCGATCTCGACCGCGATCGGCTACAACCAGTTGCTCACCACTAACAGCGTTGAACTATTGGCCGAACAGGGCCACGAATTCATCAGGGAATTGACGGCGAGGGCGGCTGCGCTGTCGGGCGCGCCGCGCAAGGCGATGGACCACAAGCTTGCGGTGCTGAAAAAGATGGTGGCATTTGCGCGCACCGTGCCGGACACCTGGTCCGAGCATGAGAAGCTCGCCAATACCCCGCAGGGCTGGGCGGTGCACGCCATGGTGCTCGATATCGACGTCGGGCCGATGCTGCAGACCCACAAGCTGCTGACGTCGGTCCATTTCGCGCGCGCCAAGGGCTACAACCGCCCGCTCTCGGCGGCCGAACTTGAAATGATGAACCTGACCGGCGACGGCACCGGCCTCGACATGGTGACCATGCCGCAGGCGATGCGCGAGCAGGTGCCGACCTCGAATTTCTTCCAGCGCGGCGGCTATGAGCGCAACCCCGTAGCGATCCGCCACAACACGGTGGCGAAACTACTCGCGGTCACCGACGAACGCATGGATTTCAACTCCAGCAAGCCCGGCGCGAAGGAATTGGCGGCGGCGTTTTAGCGAGGTCCCTCCTTCTCCCGTCGTGGGAGACGGAGGAAGCAAGAAAGCTCATTCCGCCCCGAACATGAACGTGCCGTCGTCCTCCAGATAGGGTCGGGAGCGCATATAGAGCTGCCCGTTCTGGCCCATGAAGAACAACGTGCCCTTCGGCACCTTCTTGGCGCCTTTCAGCAGTATGCCGGCATTGTTGGTGCCCATCTTGTAGGAGAGCGTCTTGCCGTCCTTGCCGTAGGCATAGCCCATATCCGTTTTCAGTTCCCAGGGTGTCGGCGCCGAGCCTTGCGCAAATGCGCAAGTCGTAAACCCCGTCAGGACGGCTACCATCAAGACCGTCTTCGTTGAAATGCACGTCATCATTCATCCTCCCCACAGCCATTCGGCTTCTTGCCCCATGTTTTGAACAAATCACGAACGGCATCGTGCCGTCAATTGGCACCTTCGACGCATCACACCGCCCTTGAGACTTTGTGATTTCCCGCCCTCGACTTCCCGACTATGTTCCCGTTTCAGACTACAAACTGCATTGCGAAAAACGTCATAGGGATGATCTCGGATGAACTACGTCATGAGAATCGGTTTTGGTGTTGTGTTATCGTTCATGACGCTGGCTTCCGCGGCGGCGGCCGACGAGTTCAAGCTCTCGAACAACCAGCGGATTGCATGCAGTCGTGGCCTGGCTCCGGGCAAGCTCAATACGGCGACCTGCAAGTCCTATGCTTACGTGTTCAACATCAAGACCTCGGAATATTTCCGTTGCCAGGTCTCGCTGGCGCTGACGCGGGACAACAAGGAAGTCATCAACGTCCAGGCCGACGGTGGCTGCACCAAGAAGCCCCGCATCTTCGATACCGACGGCAACTATTCGTTCGACGCCACCGAGACCGAGGGGCCGAACACCAATTCGTTCTTCGGTCCCGGCGGCTATGCGGTATGGGCCAGCGACAACAATAATCTCAAGGTGCGCGGTTGCATCATCATCTCGTCCGGCCTCGGCTCCGATATCGCGAAATGCATCGACATGAAGTTCGATTGAGCCCGGCTCAGGACGGCTTGTCGGAGCCGGATGCGAGCTGGGGGCGGAGCGGGCAAATTTCCGCACCGCCACCGGCTTGCCGAACAGGTAGCCCTGAACCAGATCGAACCCCATGTCGTGAGCGGCGAGAAAATCGGCGCGGGTCTCCACGCCCTGGGCGACGGCGCGGGCGCCGTTGTCCCGGGCCAGCTCGATAATGCGCCGGCATACCGTCTGCTTCAGCCGGTCGTCCGCGCAGCCGTTGATGTATTGCTGGTCGACCTTCAGTTCCGCGAACGGGAAACCCGAAGCTCCAGAAGGGACGGCCATTCCGCGCCGACATTGTCGATTGCGAGCGCGATATTGTGCAGCCGCAGACGCTTCGCGGCGTCCACTACCAGATCGGGGTTATCGATCACCTCGCTGCTGTTGATTTCGATTAAAAGTCCTGCGAATGCCGGGTGGGTGGGCATGGCGCGGCACAGATCGCGCACCGCCGCGGCATTGCCGAAGAACGATACCGGCAGGTTGATCGAAAGGTCGACCGGACCCTGGCTTTCCAGCAGATAGCGCCAGTCCTCGATGGCGCGGCCGACCACGAATTCGGACAGGCTGCGAAAATGCGGATCCTTGTCGTCGGGAATGAAATAGGCCGGCGGGACTACGCCCCAGGCAGGATGGCGCATCCGAACCAGCGCCTCCGCGCCGCTCGGTACCAGCGTGCGGGTGTTGATCTTCTGCTGATACCACAATTCGAGCCAGCCCGCCTTCAAGGCCTCGGCGACATCGACGGCGGGGCTCGGCGCCGGCTCGGCCGGCAGCAGTGCCGCGACGCTGTCGCGCAGGCTCGCTGCGCCGAAAGGCGTCTGCAGCGAGGGCAGCATGGCAATGCCATATTCGTCGCCAATTTGCCTGACCGCCTTCACCATAATCGAGTCGGGTTGACCGATAACGAGGACTTTGCCGGCGAAATTCTTGCGGACAATGACCTCGAGAATTTCGCCGACATTGATCCCGTCGACACACACGCTGAGCACGATCAGGTCCGGCTGCTCCGCCTGCAGGACGCCTGCCAAATCGCCGGCCTGCCCGCATTCGCAGGTCACGAAGCCGAGATCCTCGAGAGCGTCGGAAAGGAACAATCGGAGGTGCTTTTTGCTGTCAACGACGCAGGCTCTGGGCGTCAGCTTGCGGTGCCCGAAGTGCGCTGCGCGTGTATGCTCGTTAAAGTCGATCTGCTCCATGGCCGCCCTCCAGACAGATACCCCAACGCCAGTGGTACATCCCCGTTGCGGTCGCAATAATGGAATTTTGCGGGAGGTCACATGATTACTTCAGTAGGGTTAAAGCCGCCGACACGAATAAAATTTTAGGAAATCGCCGGGCTCGGCGGATCGAGGCCGGAATCGGATAGGCTCATCCGCTGTTTTCATGCGCTTCGATGAGCCGATGCCTCGGCCTGAGCAATATTTGATCAGCCCCGCCTGTTAACGCCTGTGATCGCTTGTCGGCGCGCGGCGATGTTCGTGGGTTTGAGAACACCTCTACTGCGGCTACTGCGGCGCGCCGCGCTCCTTCGCAGGAGCAGCAATGACGCGATGCACACAGTTTTTTGCTTCCAGCAAAGCAATGACCGCGGCCCTCGGTGGGCCGCGGTCACTGCGTTCGGAAATCGCTTCGGTTCGGCCCGGACGACAGCCTAGCCGCCGATACCCTTTTCCTTGAAGTATTTTAGCGCACCGGGATGGAACGGGATCGGCGAACGTTCCTGCACCTGGTTGTCGAGCGTAAAACTCTCGGCTTCCTTGTGCACGGCGACGATGTCGGCCTTCTTCTCCACCAGCGTTTTCACGATGGCGTAGGCGTCCTCGTTGCTCATCTTGTCGCCGGTGACGATCAGGTTCCAGACGTCGGCGATGGAATTGTCCTTGTCGTAGCCCGGATACGAACCTGCCTTGATCTTGCTGGAAGAATAGAGCTTGCCGTATTTCGCGTTCATCTTCTCGGCCAGATCGCCATGGTCGATCAGCTTAATCTTCAGGCCGGGCGTCGCCGCGAGATCGGTTACCGCGGCGGTCGGGATGCCGCCGACCCAGAAGAACGCATCGATCTTGCGATCCTTGACCGCATTGACGGATTCGGCGACGCCGAGCCGCTCGCGCTTCATATCCTTGTCCTTGTCGAGGCCGGCGGCCTCGATGACGCGGAACGCCATCACTTCGGTGGCGCTGCCGGGCGATCCGGTCGAAACGCGCTTGCCCTTCAGGTCGGCCATGGTCTGGATGCCCGTGCCTTCCACCGTCACCACATGCATGCGGTTCGGGTAGACCACGAGCAGCGCCCGCAACGGCACCTTGCCGCTCTTGAACTTGTCCTCGCCCTTAAGCGCATCGAGCGCAGCGTCGGCCATGGTGAAGGCCAGTTCGCTCTTGCCGGCGCCGATCAGCTTGAGATTGTCGACCGAGCCGCCGGTGACCTCGGCGGTGGCCTGCACGTTGGGCAGGTTCTTCGAGAGCACGTTGGCAACCGCGCCGCCGAGCGGATAATAAACGCCGCCGGTGCCGCCGGTGCCGATCGACATGGTCTTCTGCTGGGCATGGGCTACGCCAGCAAAGGCAAGCCCCAGTGTCATCGCCAGCATGGCTGTGGTTTTCTTCATTTTTGTCTCCCTCAATCGCTTTCTTCTCTATGTTGTGAGCGCGGGTCGCTCTGGCGACCGCGTTCTGGCCTGCCACAGCAATACGCCAAGACCGATGATCAGGCCCGGCACGTAGGTGTAGCTGATATCGCGGCCGGTGATCCATTCGACGATCGCCTCGATCAGGCTCGGAAACACCAGCAGCAGTCCGGATAGCAGAAGCAGGCCGCGTTCGACCGGCGTATTTTGTCGCAGTGCCCAGTTCTGGGCAAATGCGGCCAGAGCCAGCAGCCCGAAACTGGTCTTGATCGCGATTTCGAGGATATCGACCCACGATCCGCCCTTCGGGATCGACATCAGCAGGCCGACGCCTTGCGGGTCGAGCACGAACACGAACGGCACAAGGAACGCCGGCAGCGTGTATTTCCACGACTGCAGCGTCGTCTTGTAGGGATCGCCGCCGGTGATGGCGGCCGCGGCGAATGGCGAAAGTGCCGTCGGCGGCGAGACCTCCGACAGCACGGCATAATAGAAGATGAACATGTGCGCGGCGTAATCGGGCACGCCGAGTTTGACGAGCGCCGGTGCGGCAATCACCGCGCAGATGATGTAGGAAGCCGTCACCGGTACCGCGAGGCCAATGATCCAGACGATCAGCGCGGTGTAGATCGCGGTCAGCAACAGGCTGCCGCCGGCATAGGCGATGACGATCGACGAGAATTTGAGGCCGAGGCCCGTCAACGTCACGATGCCGACAACGATGCCGGCGCAGGCGCAGGTGGTTGCGGCATTCAGCGCGCCGATCGAGCCGTCGGCCAGTGCCCTCACCAGTTTGGTCGGCACCAGCGCGGTATCCCTGCGCAGGAAGCTCAGCGCGAAGGTCACCACAATGGCGTAGAACACCGACAGCGACGGCGAGTAGCCGATGACCATGAACACGACGACGGCGAGCAGCGAGATGAAGTGGAAGCCGTATCGCTTCGTCATCTGGCCGAGCGACATCTCCGTCGTGATGCTCACGTTCTTGGCGTGGAACTTCTTGGCGTCCAGTTCGACCATGAACAAGAGCGACATGTAATAAAGAAAGGTCGGAATGGTCGCCATCCAGATCACGTCGAGATAGCTTATCTTGAGAAACTCGGCGATCAGGAACGCGGCGGCGCCCAGCACCGGCGGCGACAGGATCGCGCCCAGCCCGCCGGCGGCCAGCAATCCACCCGCGGCGTTTTTCTCGAAGCCGGCCTTGGCCATCATCGGATAGGCCACGGTGCCGATCATGACGGTGGTGGCGACACCCGATCCGGAGGGGCCGCCGAGCAGGAACGACGACAGCACCACGGTGCGGCCGGCGCTGTTGGGCTTTCCGCCCATCAAGGCAAGCGAGAAATCGATGAAGAACTTGCCGGCGCCGGAATGCTGCAGAAATGCGCCATAGATGGTGAACAGGAGGATCAGCGTCGCCGACACGTCGACCGCGACGCCAAAAATGCCCTCCAGCGTAATAAAGAGGTGACCGACCAGCCGGGCCAGGTCGTAGCCGCGATGGGTCCACGGCGCCGGCAGATACGGGCCGAGCATCGCATAAGCGATGAACAGCAGCGACACCACGGGCATGATCGCGCCGGTGGTGCGCCGCGTCGCCTCCAGCAGCAGCACGATGAAGACGATGCCGACGATTATGTCCCAGCGGTCGGGCGTGGTGGCGCGGTCGGTGAAATCCTCGCCGCCCCACAGCGCATAGACGATGGTGGCGACCGCGACTATTCCGGGGACGACGTCCCACCAGCGCACGCGGTTACGAAAGCGCCTCGCCAGCGGAAACAGCAGGAAGCTCAGGACCAGCGTAAAGGCGACATGGGTGTAGCGCAGTTCCTGGGTCGGAACGATGGCGTAGGCCGCGTAGAGGTGAAACAGGCTCATGACCACGGCAATCGTGGTCGAGATTCTTCCCGCCCATCCCATCAGGCGATTGGCCGCGCCTTCCTCTGCCTCGATGTAGGCTTCCGCCTTGTGCAAGGCTTCGTCCGAAACGGCGACGACCTCGTCATTGGGCGGCGTTGTCTTGTCTACGGCCATGCTTCCCCCGGGGACCGGTTAACTTTCCGGCCCGGCTGCGGCGGGCCTCATTCGCGGGCCGCATTCAGTCCGGTTTGGGTGGCGGTGGCAAGGGGCTTTTGGCCTATGTCCAAGTCGCTGCTTTAGCTTTTCGGACAGGTTGACCCAGGGCCGTCGTCCGTCCAATTTCCCGCCCCAAATTCCCGGATGCGCCGCATTCGTGCGCGCTGCAACACAACGAGAACCCAAAGGGAGAAGAAGTCGATGGAACGGCTCAAGGGCAAGACGGCGATGGTGGTGGGTGCGGGCTCGATCGGTCCCGGTTGGGGCAACGGCAAGGCGACGGCCGTGACCTTCGCGCGCGAGGGCGCGCAGGTGTTTTGCGTCGACCGCAACGCCGCGGCAGCAAAGGAGACTGTTGACATCATCACGCGCGAGGGCGGCAAGGCGGTAGCCTTCACCGCCGATGTCTCGCGCGAAGCCGAGGTGGAAGCGATGGTTTCGGCGTGCCTCAAGGCCTACGGCCGCATCGACGTGCTCGACAACAATGTCGGCATCGCCGAGATGGGCAACGTCGTCGAGGTGAACGAAGCGAGCTGGGATCACGTCTTCGCCGTCAATCTCAAGAGCGCCTATTTCGCCATGAAGCACGTCATTCCCGTGATGCAGAAGCAGGGCGGCGGCTCGATCATCAACATCTCCTCGATCGCCTCGATCCGCCATCTCGGCATTTCCTACGTCACCTACGGCGCTTCGAAGGCGGCGATGAACCAGATGACGAAGACGACCGCCGTGCAGTTCGCGCGCGATCATGTCCGGGTGAATTGCATCCTGCCGGGCCTGATGAAGACGCCGATGGTCGAGCACTCCGCAGGACTTGCGGCCAGCTATTCGGCGGGCGATGTCGAGGCGATGTGGCGCGCGCGCGACGCGCAGGTGCCGATGGGGCACATGGGCGATGCCTGGGACGTCGCCAACGCCGCGCTGTTTCTGGCCTCCGATGAATCCCGCTACGTCACGGGGATCGAGTTGATCGTCGACGGCGGGATTACGGTGAAGGCGAGTTAGCTTACTGCGCCATCGCCAATATGCCGCCCGCGAAGGAGTGCCAGAGCGGCGTGACACTGATCGGCCAATTCAGGAGTTTCACGGCGATTAGCGCAATGCCGCCATAGACATAGACTGGATGCGGCCGGCCGCGCGTGCGCCAGTCGAAAACAAGGGCCGCCACCAGCAGGAGATAGGCGACGAAGGCCGGCGGGATGGTCACAGGGACCGGCGGCGGGCCGAGCGGACCGGGAGGCGCCAGGAAGGTGAGAAACCAGCGCGCGACTGCGGCGTCCAATAGCGAGATGCTGGCCAGCAGCATCAGCCGCTTGTGCGTTTCCGGCTGGCGGACGGCCGCAATGGCAAGGGCGAAAACCACGGCAAAGAACAGAATTCCGCTAAGCGGAACAATCGCGAATGCGATGCCCTCGTTGGTCAATCCCGCCGCCGCCGAGCGCTTCATCGCGTTGACCGCAACCAGGAAGCCGATAATTGTCATCGCGGTTGCCAGCGAGATGCCGATCATGCCGATCGAGCGGTGCCGGGCGACTTTGCCTGATGCGGCAAGCCAGCTCTGGAACACGAAGTAGAGCGACCAGGCAAAGAACAACAGGCCGTGAAAATGAACAACCGGCGAGGCCGAGAACGATCGCTTCGCCAGCGGCAGCCAGTAGGTCGGCGCAAAGCCGAGAAACGCGACGGCCATGCAGGCCAGCGCCATGTAGAAGTAGAAATAGCCTGATTGGGATTGCGCGATGATGCGCGGATTCAGGTCGGTCAATGTGGTCATGGTTGTTGAGTCCGCTAGAACTGCAAAAGGTTCACAGCAGATTTTCTCACGGATTGTATTCTTCCGTCTGTGAAGAGAATTACGTTTCCCGCGGGTCACGTTTCGGCCAAAATCTGTTCTTGTGCGAACGGGAAATTTGCAGGCTGCTTGTCGAAAACGCAGGTCGCTTGCTAGGATCGCGTCGCAATCGACAGCGCTTTCCGGATCAATTGATGCGAGGCTATCCCGATATCCGCAACCTGGTCGCGGCCTCTCTGCTGTGGATTGTGTTTGCACATGATGCGTGGGCGACCGGCGCCGAGCCGGTCAAGGATCTGAAGATCGACCCGGCGCCGTGCCTTGCTGCTGCCCATGCGCTGGACGACGACAAGACGCTCAGCACGTGCGGCGCGCTGATCGACAATGCAAAGACCGAAAAGGCCGACCGCATCAAGGCGCTGATTGCGCGCGCCTCCGCCTATGAACGCAAGGATATGATCGACCGCGCGATCGCCGACTATGACGGCGTGTTGCGGCTCGATCCCGGAAACGCCGATGCTCACAATGCGCGCGGTGAACTCTGGCGTAAGAAAGGTGATCTGCCCAAGGCGGTGGCCGATTTTGCCGCGGCGATCAAGCTGAATCCGGATCACGTCGTCGCAAGGGCCAACCACCGGGCGCTAGCGCAGGAGGCGGAGCGACAGGGCGTGCTGAAGGCGATCGCCGGCAAGCCGAGCTTCAACTGCGCAACTGCCCGCCGCCAGGTGGAGAAGGCGATCTGCGCCAATCCCGAACTTGCCGATCTCGATCGCGAAGTCCACGCGGCCTATGTCAAGGCGGCCGCCGCAAGATGGCCCCGCAGCAAGCGCGCACGCTGCGGCGGGAGCAGCAGGAATACCTTGCCCGGCGCGATGCGGAATACGGCCGGCCCCACTACGATCTGAAAAAGGCGATGCGCGACCGCCTGCAAAAGATCAACGGGATCGTCGGCTACTAGGCCGTTTTTGCCCGACAGCACCGCTGCCGCCAATCACAAGGAAGTTGATCTCCGCCATGCCGCGGAGGAGCGGCTGGAGAAGTTGATGCGATCATCCGCCGAACGGCGGAGTCATTCTTGGCTTGATCTGACGCGGCTTCCCGTGACAATGCGTTCAAGAAAACTGGCCTGCATTTGATCCTGGTCAAAGGCAGGGCGCCTGGCGCCCGCCCATGTCTGGGGTCTGCGGAGCCAACAATGCATCGACCGGGAGTGCGCCATGAACATCCAGGACAACAGCCGCTACCACGAAGTCCATGCCCGCTCGCTGGCCGATCCGGAAGGGTTCTGGGCCGAGGCCGCGCGCGAGATCGACTGGATCGAGCCGGCCAATAAGATATTCGATCCCTCGATGGGCGCGTATGGCCGCTGGTTCGCCGGCGCTGTGGTCAACACCTGCTACAACGCGCTCGATCGCCATGTCGCCAATGGCCGCGCCGACCAGGTGGCGCTGATTCACGATCTGCCGCTCACCAACTCGATCTCGAAATTCACTTATGCCGAGATGCTCAAGGAGGTGCAGACGCTGGCCGCCGTGATGGCCGATTTCGGCGTCGCCAAGGGCGACCGCGTCATCCTCTATATGCCGCTGGTGCCGGAAGCGGTGTTTGCGATGCTGGCCTGCGCGCGGATCGGCGCGGTGCATTCGGTGGTGTTCGGCGGATCTCGCGGCGAAAGAGCTTGCAACCCGGATCGACGACGCCAAGCCGAAGCTGATTCTTTCAGCGAGCTGCGGCATCGAGCCCGGCCGCGTCGTGCAATACAAGCCGCTGCTCGACGAGGCGATCAGGCTGTCCAGCGTCAAGCCCGAGGGCTGCATCATCCTGCAGCGGCCACAGCAGGCTTGCGAACTCACGGCGGGCCGCGATCACGACTGGGCAACGCTCCGCCGCGCCGCGCTCGCTGCCGGCAAGGCCGCGCCGTGCACGCCGGTGCTGGCGACCGATCCGCTCTACATTCTCTACACGTCGGGCACCACGGGAATCCCGAAGGGCGTCGTGCGCGACAATGGCGGGCATCTGGTCGCGCTGAAATGGTCGATGTTCAACCTCTATGGCGTCAAGCCCGGCGAAGTCTGGTGGTGCGGCTCCGACATCGGCTGGGTGGTCGGCCACAGCTACATTGTCTATGGCCCGCTGATTCATGGCGCAACTTCCATCATGTATGAGGGCAAGCCGATCGGCACGCCGGACGCCGGCGCGTTCTGGCGCGTGATCTCAGAGCACAAGGCGGTCGCTTTGTTCACCGCGCCGACCGCCTTCCGCGCCATCCGCAAGGAGGACCCCGACGGCGCGTTCATCCGCAAATACGACCTGTCGAAATTCCGCACGCTGTTCCTGGCCGGCGAGCGCGCCGATCCGCCGACGGTGGAGTGGGCGGAAGCGCAGTTGAAGGTGCCTGTCATCGATCACTGGTGGCAGACCGAAACCGGCTGGTGCATCGCCGGCAATCCGGTGGGGCTGGGCATGCTGCCGGTCAAGCACGGCTCGCCGACGGTGCCGATGCCGGGCTATCAGGTCGATGTGGTCGACGAGGCGTCCAGGCCGGTGCCCGCGGGCACCATGGGCTCGATCGTGATCAAGCTGCCGATGCCGCCGGCCTGCCTGCCGACGCTGTGGGAACAGGATGCGCGTTTCAGGGAGGCCTACCTCACGGAGTTTCCCGGCTACTACAAGACCTCCGACGCCGGCTACAAGGATGAGGACGGCTATGTCTGGGTGATGGGCCGTACCGACGACATCATCAATGTCGCCGGCCACCGGCTCTCGACCGGCGGCATGGAGGAAATTCTGGCCTCCCACCCTGATGTCGCCGAATGCGCGGTGCTCGGCATCAAGGACGCGATCAAGGGCGAAGTGCCCTGCGGCTTCCTGGTGCTGAAGGCCGGCGTGGCGCGCGCGCCGACCGACATCGAAAAGGAGATCGTGGCGCTGGTCCGCGACAAGCTCGGGCCCGTAGCGGCTTTCAAGCTGGCGATCACCGTCGGCCGATTGCCGAAGACGCGTTCCGGAAAAATCCTGCGCGGCACCATCAAGAAGATCGCCGATGGCGAGAGCTGGAGCATGCCGGCCACCATCGAGGACCCCAAGGTCCTCGATGAAATCGGCGACGCGCTGAAGGGCAGGGTGTAGGGTTTCGGGGTCAAGCCAATCGCTGGCCCCGGCCACGACCAGTCCGGCGCACGTGTAAGCTAGCCCAGCAATACCTCGGTGACCTCGTCGGAAAATAGCTTTCGCTTGCCGGTGATCAGCACCCATTCAGGATCATCAGCAATACCCGTCGCGCCGGGCATGCCATGATCGAGCAAAGCGCGCGCGCAGCCAACCCAGTCGCCGCCCTCGACTGGCTCGTTGCAGGACGCCCAGCCGAGAGTGCCGCATGCATTGTCGCCGTGGCCGTGCGGCTCCGTCCACTTCGCGCCGTGTTCGAGCAGAAAACGCGTCAGGCCCGCATTGCCGCGGAATACTGCGAGATTGAGCGCGGACGCATCCCAGTCACTGCCGCGTACCGCGATCGGCCAGCCGAGTTTGACCATCAACCGCACGGCATCGTCGGCACCTGCCGCGGTCATGTCAGGCAACAACCGCAACTGCGCCGGCGACAGCGAAGCTGGCAGGTCGGGCCGCAATGTCCCGATCCTCCGCGCCTCGGCCTCATCGCCGCGTGCGCATGCGGCGACGAACTGTTCCTCGTCCGAAATGTCAGGCACGTCGATCTGCGCGCACAGCAAATCCGCAACGTCTGATAGCCCGAATTGCAGCGCCACCCGGTACGGGCTGAGGCCATCCGGCGTCGGGTGCGACGGGTCGGCGCCGGCGTCCAGCAGGGCTTTCACATGACGGGGCCGGCGGCGGTAGATAGCCCATGCGAGCGGCGAGTCCCAATCGGTCAGCGGCGCATTTCGCGCGGGTTCGTTCGGATCGCCACCATGTTGCAGGAGTAATCTCAGCGCGGTGTCGTCCTCGAGGTCGATCGAGCGATAGATCGCATTGCTCTCGGCAATGCGGGCGCCGTGGTCCAGAAGCAGGCGCGCGCATGCCGGATTCTTCCAGCGAGTGATAAAGCGATTCTGCCGTCATTGGGGTCCGCGCCGGATTTGAGCAGAAGTTTCGTCAGCACCGGATCATGATTGCTTCCGGCAGCGCCATAGAGCGCCGAGAGCGGACAACGCTGGTCCGGCTCGCTCAGCGATCCGGGCGGCCAGCGGCTGTAGATGTGCTGGTTGACGTCGGCGCCATCAGCGATCAGCAATTCCGCGCTACGATGCAGACGCTCGCGAAATTCCTCCACGCGCAGCAGGCTCGAATGTGCGACAGCGCAAAGTGGCGGCAATCGCAACGGGCCACCAGGCCGCTTGACCCAGCCGGATCGGCCTGAATCGCCTGCCGCAGCGCGCGTTCGTCGCCGATCGCGCAGGCTAGATAAGGGTCGCCCGCGACGAGGTCGGGATCATCAGCCAGAATCCGTAAAGCAACGCGCGGGTTCGCGCGGTTGAGCGTGCCGCTGACGTCGCCGGAATAGAGGAGCTGAGCCCAATGCAGGACGCGGGCCGTGCGCTCCTTGTGCGCGACCGCCTGCACCTCAATGTAACGCTTCAAGTCAAGCCAGGATGCAAAACCGTGTTCGCGCGCCAGGCACGATTGCGCATCGTGCAGGCGCAGTCCCCGGGACGAAAGGTCGTCATCGCTGAGACCTGCCGTTGCCGGTAGCGTACTGCGAAACCGCGCCATCGCAGCCGCATCGCGGCTTCGATACTGGCGGATCAATTGCTTGGCTTGCTTCTTCAGATGATCGAGATTCAATCGATCGAAAGACCGGTCCATCAGAACACCTCCGTGCATGACATCGCCGACGGCCCGCAATACCGGCTGCACAAAGGCTCTAGATGTCGCTCGAAAGCTGCAAGTGGGTTCAACCCTTCCCGCGGGCCCGGGAGCGGCTTGCACCGCATGCGCTACAATATGGTGGGCGCAGGCAATGGTCAACGTGGCCGGACAAGGCACGATTCCAGGGCAGAAAAATCCCGGCCGCGTGACAAGCGGCCGGGATGTGGTTTGCAGGGACGTTCGATCAGTAGGCGCAGACGTTCACGGTGCGCAGGCGCATGCCGCGGCGGGTTTCGACCCAGCGCTTTTGCAGGCAGCCGTTCAGACCGGTGTCGACATAGACGCCGCCGAAGCCGACGCCGATGGCAGGGCCCCAGCCATATCCATGGCCCCAATGATGATGGCCGTGGTAGAAACCGCCGGCGGAAGCGGGCGCTGCAGCGGCAATGGTGAGCGAGGCGGCGGCGATCAGTCCGAGAGTAACCTTGCGAAGCATTGTATTCTCCAGTGGTTGGCACGAGGCCGTTGTTTTTCGTCCCTGCCCATCAGTCGGGCCGACGACGTCCTGCGTTCACGTGCGAAGCGGAGAATCGTGTTTCAGGAATGTTTCGTGGGGCGAGATTGGCGGAAATCCTTATCGTCCTGATAACCATCCTGCGCCGTCTGGTAGCGTGCGGCCATGGCCTGGGTGAGTTCGGCCATCCTGTCGCGCAGCTCGGCCGGCGCCAGCACCTCCGCCTCCGCGCCGAGCCGCAGCAGCTCGGCGGCCGCATGCCACACCGTTTTTCCGATCGGCACCACAGCGACCCGCCAGCCGGCGGCATCCGAAGTCTCCTCGATACGGGTGCGCGTCCTCACGTAAGGCTGGCTCAAGGCGTTAAGCAGTTTTACGCCGAACGGCGACAGCCGGACGGTGGCGTAGTTCAGATGCATCTCGGCTTCGAGCCGGATCGTGGCGGCTTGCCAGTAGGTCGCGAGATCGAAATCGGCGGGCCGGACGAAATGCTCCTCCAGCACGTTGCAGTCAAGAACGCGCGCCACGCGATAGGTGCGCACGCTGCCATCGACGTGCCCTGCGAGATACCAGCTGCCGCCTTTCAGCACGAGACCGAGCGGCGCGACGCGGCGGCGCTTCTCGGCGCGCCAGCTTTGGTAGCGGATTTCGATCAGGCTCTCGCGCAGCAGCGCGCCGGCAATGGCGCGCAGATGCTTCGGCTGCTCGGCTTCGCCGAACCAGCTTGGGGCATCGAGATGAAAGCGTTCCTGCATCCGGCCGGCGTTCGGACGCAGATTGGCCGGCAGTGCCGCCATCAGCTTGGTCTGCGCCGCCAGCATCGCAGTATCGAGGCCAAGCGCGGCTGCGGGCCCCGGCAGTCCCGTCATGAACAGCGCCTCGGCCTCCGGCTGTGACAGTCCGTTCAGCCGTACGCGATAGCCATCGAGCAGGCGATAGCCGCCTTCCGCGCCGCGCTCGGCATAGACGGGAATGCCGGCCGCCGCCAACGCATCGATGTCGCGATAGATGGTGCGCACCGAAACCTCGCATGTCTCCGCGAGTTCGGGCGCGGTGACCTGTCCCCGCGCCTGCAAGGTGGTGAGGATCGAAAGCAGCCGGCTCGCGCGCATGGCTCCTTAAACCATACCTGACACAAGATGTCAGGTATGGTCAGGCATACAAGGTCCGTTGCCCGCGAGGCCCAATGGAGACTGCCGATGACCAGCAAGGACCGCATCACGCTTTATTATTCGCCGCAGACCCGCGCGACGGGGACGCGGGTGCTGCTGGAGGAACTGGGAGCCCCTACGATCTCCATGTCCTGAACATGAAGGCGGGTGAGCAGCGCCAGCCGACCTATATCGCCGTCAACCCGCTGGGCAAGGTGCCGCTGATTCGCCACGGCGAGGCGCTGGTGAGCGAACAGGTGGCCATCTACATCTATCTCGCCGACCTGTTTCCGGGAGCCGGGCTGACACCCGCGCTCGACGATCCCTGCCGAGGCCCGTATCTGCGCTGGATCGCCTATTATGGTTCGTCCTTCGAGCCTGCCCTGATCGACAAGTTCATGAAGCGCGAGCCGGCGCCGATTACGCAATCGCCATATTCCGATTACGAGACCATGCTTGGCGTATTGGAGACGCAGCTTTCCAGGGGCCTTATCTGCTCGGAGAACGCATGACGGCAGCCGACATTCTCTGGGGTGTGGCGTTCAGCTGGACGATAATGTTTGGCCTCGTGCCGCGAAAGGACGTATTCACGGCCTATGCCGAGCGCATCACGTCGCGTCCCGCCTTCCAGCGGATCAACGCTGCCGATGACGAAATGGCTGCGCAACACGCCGCAGCCTGCGCCGGGTGAGCGCTACCGTCGGATTCCCTGATGACAAAGACAGTTCACACGACCAACTGCTTCAACACCTTCATCCAGGTCGCGGAGGATTGCCCCGCGCGCGCCGGCGAGGAGCCGCCGGTCCGCACCGGGAATCCGACGGTAGCAGGCCTGCAATACAAGATGATTGCGGAAGCACCCTACAAGTACACGTCGGACGACGTGATATTCGCGACCTCCGCCCGCGGCCGGCAGCTCGATGCGAAGGCTACGAAGAAGGAGCGAAGCCTCGCCCGCGATGAATTCTTCTCCAGGGGGCAGGCATGTCTGCGAGCATCAGGGCTTGGCAAGCGCTTCGGCTGGGGCGTGCATGCCGATGCAGAGGGCGCGTCGCGATCTATGCGGTCGACAGCAAGCGCTACCAGGCGCTTGCGCGGGATCCCGGTATCAAGCAGGTCCGGGCGATGAGGACGAAGCGAGCCTGAGTTTTTCTAGCCTTCTCAGAATTTCGGCGGACGCTTTTCCGCAAAGGCCTTGATGCCTTCCTTGATCTCGGCGCTGCGCATGCTCTCGCGGTGGCGGATGTCGGCGGCTTCTTCATCGAATTTGCCGCGGGCGAATTCGTTGATGGCGCGCTTCATGCCGCGCATCGCCAGCGGCGCGTTGCCGGCCAGTATGGTGGCAAGCCGGTCGACTTCCTCGTCGAGCGCTTCCGCCGGCACCATGGCGGTGAGGTAGCCGATCCGCAGCATTTCGGGCGCTGTGATTTTCTGCGCGGTGAGAAACAGCATTTTTGCGTTGTCGACGCCGAGCCGCGACACATAGCGTGCGATGCCGCTTTGTAATAGTGCAGGCCGAGCCGCGCCGCCGGCATGAACATCTCAGCCGTATCGATCCCGATGCGGAAGTCGCACGCCAGCGCCAGATCGGTCGAGCCGCCATAGACGCCGCCGTTGAGCCGGCAGATCGTCGGCACGCCAAGGTCCTCCAAGCGGTCGACCACCGCTTCGAACGCCGATCCCGCGCTCGGTTGCGCCGTCGCGCTGGTGGCGCGGTCGGCCACCGAGTTGAGATCGTAGCCGGCGCTGAAGGCGCGGCCGGTGCCGGTCAGCACCAGCACCCGGATCGCGGGATCGGCCTCGATCCGGTCGAACAGCTTTACGAGATCGCCGAGATCCTCGCTCTGCAGCCGGTTCAGATGTTTCGGCCGGTTGAGGCGGATGGTGGCGCGCGCGCCGCTGATTTTGAATATAGGCGCGCCTGCCGCCTCGGCTGCTTCACGCATGCTGTTCTCCATTGTTCGTGCTTGTTTGAACTATTTAATATCGGTCGTTCCTGCCATCCCCGGACCGCCGGTCCGGGCTGCGGCGGGGCCGGGTGAGGGGCGAATTTTACCCGGGAATGGTGAGAATCCCGACAAATCGTCGTTCTTTCCTCGTATATCAAAATGGCCTCGCGGACATTACGATAGCGGGCACTGCAATCGTGAAAACGCACACATTTAGATATTGGTTGGTTTCCGATGGATACGTCTCATCTGGCACAACACGCAGGAACCGCGGGCGCGCTGTTCGCGACGATTTTCGTGGTCGCCACCACCACGATGAAGACCATGATCCCGTTGCGGGTCTTCGGCATTCTCGCCAACGTCATCCTGATCATCACCGCGATCCCGGCCCGCAACTATCTGGTCATGGTGGTGCAGGTGCTCATGCTGCTGGTCAACTCCTATCGGCTGCACCAGATGCTGCAGCTGGTGCGCGACGTGAAGAAGTCCGTCAACAGCGACCTCTCGATGGAATGGCTGAAGCCGTTCATGACCGAGCGTCAATGCGCAGCCGGCGAGATCCTGTTCTACAAGGACGAAAAGGCCGAGGACATGCTCTATATCGTCAGCGGCAAGTTCAAGTTGGTCGAGTCGGGCATCGTGCTGCCAGTCGGCGCCATCGTCGGCGAACTCGGCATGCTGTCGCCATCGAACATGCGAACCCAGACGCTGGAATGCGTGGAATCCGGTCTCGTCCTCAGCGTCAGCTACACCAAGGTCGAGGAGCTCTACGTGCAGAACCCGGCCTTCGGCTTCTATTTCCTTCGCCTTGCCAGCGCCCGGCTGTTTCAGAACCTCGAGACGCTGCAGCAGCAGTTGAACCAGCCAGCGGCGTCCGCCGCGGTGCCGAAGCCCGCATAGAGGCCGGGAGCCCAGGGGAGTGTCAGACCGCGGTATCTTGTCGTCGTTGCGTTATCTGTTCGCGGATTTCATCGGCGAGGATGACGACACGCCGCCGTTCCTGCCCGAAGGGCTGCCGGAGTCGGTGATGGCGGTGGCGAGCGAGGCCATCCATCACCTCATCGACTATCAGGGCCCGAGCTACGCCAGGCTCTATGTCGACCGGCTGCGGCGGTTCATCGGCAAACAGGGCGTCGACGACGCGATGCTTGCCGAAATTGCGCGGCTGATGGCGGTGCGCATGAGCTATGAGGACCCGATCCGGATCGCGCAGCTCAAGCTTGCCGAACTCGATGGCCGGCCCGGGTCCGTCGATGTCAGGAAACTCCGGCTCGATGAATTGATCGGCGCGCTTCCCGCAGTCGTCGCCGAGTACGTCCTCGATGCGCTCGAATGGATGGGATGGGCGCACAAGAGCGTCTCCATCCGTTTCAGTACGGCAAGCCGCTTAGGCATTCGCCGCCTCAAGATGGAGGCGGGGCTGCGGCGGTGGCGGCTGCTTTCGGTGCGTTATGCCAAGGAGCGGGTCTGGGTCGAGCGCTGGCTGCACATGATCGATCGCAGCCTGACCAAACAGCCCCAGGCGGCGCCGGCGATCGTGCAGACGGCGACCATGATTACGGGGTATGGCGAGGTCTACCGGCAGGGCATGGCGGACTGGCACGCGATGATCGACGGCCTCGCCAAACCGACCTTCGATGGCGTCTTGGCCTTATCCGATCTTGCCGGCGCGGTGGCAGAGGCGCGCGCGGCCGCAGTGCCCGACCCGCGCCAGACAGCGCTCAAGCGCAAGATCGCCGAAATTCGAGCGCGGGCGACTGCCGGCTCATATGTGACCGTCCCGTCATCTCAGGAATAAGCGCACTTGCGCTTATTCCGAAGGTGCGGGTATTGCGATGCAGTTGCACCGCTGGGCAGGCCTCGCGCGAAGCCCGATGACTTCGTGTCCCGGTTGTCTCATCCCAACGAGCATCGATCTAATCAGCTCTGAAGAGTCGGAAAATCCAACGACATCCATGCCGATAACCACAGATTGCAAGGTGGTGACGCGCACTAGTCGCGTGCCTCAAATGATCGCGTGCAGAGCCGACAACGCTCAACGCTCGCGCGCAGATTCGCCTTTAAAAATAGGCCTTTGAAGGTGAACGAGCTCACACTGGGGCTCGAGCGGCAGGTCCATTTTGCCGGCTTCGGGTGACCCAGATGCACGACCGAATTACCATCCCCAAGTTAGTGGTCGGCGAGCTGCCTGAGGTGAAAGGCCAAGGCCGCGACCTCCGAATAGATGCCTGCCGAGGTATCGCGCTGTGGTGCATCTTTCTTGACCATGTTCCCAACAACATCGGGAGTTGGCTGACGCTGCGGAACTACGGCTTCAGCGATGCCGCGGAAGTGTTCATGTTCGTCTCGGGCGTAACCTGCGCGCTGGCTTACGGCAGAGCATGGCGCTGCGAGGGCTGGACCGGAGTGATCAGCCGAACGCTGCGGCGAGGCTGGGACATTTATGTCGCATTTCTGCTGCTCACGCTCGCCTGCGCCATCTTGGTTCACTTCGCAGGTCGTATTGCTGACGAAAGCAATATGCGTATCTTGTTGGACCATCCCGGCGCGACGCTCGCGCGCGCGGCGGTCCTGCAATACCGTCCGGTCAATACCGACGTGCTGTCGGTCTTCGTGCTTCTTCACCTCTTGTTCGCACCGCTGCTGTGGATGCTGCTGCGAGCACCGAACGCGACGCTTGGCGTGTCGGTGGCGCTTTATGTGTTGGTGCATGTCTTTGGCTGGTTCGTCCCGGCGTGGCCGAACGGCCACTGGGCTTTCAATCCGCTGGCTTGGCAGTTGCTGTTCGTGCTTGGCGCGTGGTGGATGATCGAGGACAAGAGGTCCCGGCCGTGGGTGACGTCACGCACGACACTTATGCTTGCCGTCCTGTATCTGCTCTTCAGCTTGGTCATCGCTTTGAGCTGGCGCATCAAACCGCTCGAAGCACTGATCCCGCAGGCGCTGGCGACACTGCTTTACCCATTGGACAAATCGAGATCTCGATCCATTGCGACTGCTGCATTTTTTGGCCATAGCGGTTTTGGCGACATGGCTCGTGCCTCGCAATTGGCGAGGGCTGACGACGCCGGTAATGCGCGGCGCGATCTGCTGTGGCCAGAACTCGCTGCCAATCTATTGCCTTGGTGTTCTGCTGACGTTCGCCAGCCACGTGGTGCTGCTCGACATTTCAGACGGGCTTGCGATGCAGATAGCATTGAGTCTCGCTGGCATCGCGGCGATGATCGCGTCCGCAACACTGCTGAACTCGATCAGCATCAAACCCGGGCAGCGATCGTAATATCAATGCGATCAGCGAGAATGTCTATGAAGGACGAAGAAGGCCGTTATTGCTGAGATTGCTCCGGACCCGGGCCATGCCTCCGACGGCGCGAAGTTTGTCCGCTCGCGGTCATGCAGCGGTCTAATCTTGTCCTATGATCCAATCGATCCAATGCTGATGTGGATTGCTCGAGTTACGCGCTCTGCGCGGTCTTCACGATCACGACCCTATCGTCTTGCGCATGATCCTGAACGGCGTGCCGCTTGAGATGTTCGCGGCGCAAGCCGATCTCGTCACGCACGAATTCATAGCCGAGCTTGAAGGTGTCCAGTCCGTCGCTGGATATGGTTCCGTCGCGCAACCCGATCACCACGCCGCGCAGGGTCTCTTCCAGCTCGTCCTGAAGTTCGTCGAGGGCGTCCAGCGAGTTGGCGTACTCCATGCGCTCGCCGATATCGAGAATGGCGGTCGCAAGCTGGCTGGCCTTCTCCGGCGCGATCCGGGTGACCTTGGTGTAGATGGCGGCAAAGATCGAGCCGATGATGCTGAGCGCGGCCAGGGCAACATACATCAGGTCGCTGTAGCGCTCGATAAAGGACTTGATTTCATCGTTGATGTATTCGGCAGCGCCCGGATGCGCCACGACGAAGGCATCCTTGTCGGTCTCCGCTGGCTCGATCTTGGAGGCGAGATCCGTTGGTGAGCGAGAGCTCGGCCTTGTTCTCGTAGATGATCCGCGCCAGGTCGCTCACGGTCGTGGTCGAGAGCCTGGATTGGGCGATCAGCAGCCATTCGAGCCCGATCGTGTCGACGTCTTCCGCAGGGACAGCGGGCGAGGCGGACAGCATTCCGGTCGCCACCGTTTCCTCCGATATCGCCGGGTACTTCCTGGCGATCGCCTTCGCCGAGTCGATCGCGTTCAGGGTGAAGCCGCCGCGCCTGGTATATTGCTCGTAGCTCTTGTCCTTTACGATCTGCGAGGCGTGTGCGATCTTGACCACGGCGCCGTAGCCCGCGGCGAACAACTGGTCGAAGGTCGCGCCCGGCGGCGCCATCTGGACCCGCGGGCCGGCATCCGGGGCGTCCGAGAGCTCGAGAATATTGCGCACCAGCGCAGCTCCGCTTTCGCTGTCGGCTATGATCGCGATCTTCTTTTTCTTCAGTTCCGCGATGGATTTGATCTTCTTGCCGTTCGGGCTGATCAAAAGAAGCAGGTCGTGTTCGAGGATCGCAACTGCGCGGGCGCGGGACGGGATCCTGGCGTCGGTGCGCAATATCGCAAGATTGGCTTCCTTGCGGTCGAACTGCGACAACGCCTTTGCATTGTCGCCGTTGGGCACGATCTTGAGCCGCAGCCGCGAGGAATTATTCTTGAGCACCGCCGCCAGCCGGGCGGCAAAGCGCGCCTCGGGGCCGTTGGCTTCGCCGACGGCGAACACCAGCGTCTCCGAATTGCGCAGCCAGGTCCGGCCACCCCATACCACGGCCGCGGTCAGGATCAGGGTCAGGATGGAAAACAGCAGGATCTGGGTCCGGTTGCTCTTGACGACCCGCGTGCGGCGACGCGGCATTCCAGGATGCGGCGTTGGGGCTTCAGCACTCATGGCTCGTACCCCGGGGTCAGGGACATGTCGTCGCCAAGCTGGCGCCGTAGGCCGTCCGAATGAATTCGTAAATACCTAGAAAAGAACGATAATTTTGCCTGCCGGGCAATGATAGCCCGCTCCTATGGGATTGCAAACCGCGCGCCCCGGTAACCTTACCCCGCGGACCACGCTGCGCACCCTTGCCGCAGTATCGCAGTTCCGCCACACCGTGCGATTTTCAGACTACCCACAGGTGCATTCCGGCGAGAGAGATGTCATAAATGAAGGCAACGTTCGATTACTCCGGGTTGAAAAGAACATTGTGCTGACAGCCTAGGCCCCGGTTTTCACCACCCCGTCAGTCCCAGCAAAGGGCGTCAGCTTTGTTGTTTCCTTCGATGTCGTCCGCGGTCCCGGTAGGTGCGCTGGTAGGATGGATGCTGCTTCTCACCGTGAAGCACGTCATTGCCGACTTCATGCTGCAAACTTCCTGGATGGCGATCGGCAAGGATCAAAAGACCGGCTGGGCGCTGCCGCTACTCGCGCATTGCCTCGTGCACCTCGGGGTATCGCTGGCGCTCATCCTGATCGTCGCTCCGCGATTCTGGTTCGTCGCCTTTGTCGACTTCGCCATTCACATCACCGTCGATCGCATCAAGGGGATCATTGCTTCCCGGTACGGCGTGACGCTGGAGAATGAGCACCCGTGGTTCTGGACGCTGATCGGCGTCGATCAGGCGCTGCACCATCTCACCGGTTTCGGCCTGGCGATCTTCATGGCGGCGAACTGATCCCGCGACCGGCGGCATCGGCGCGCTTGTTTCAATCCTGCTTCGGCATCGGAAGGCGCGCGTCCGCTCTGGTGCGAATCATGTTCCGATTCCGATTCGGGTGTGGCTGACAAGCCACCCGGAACACTACTGATGCGCGTGGTTAACCTTTCATTAGAGTATTGCACTGCATCTTCCGCAAGGAGAACCCGCAATGTTTTCAAGCCGCGACGCCTTCGAGAACGATTTCTGTCCGGTCCGCGACGAGTTGCTCGGCGAGATGTATCGCGCCAATGCAAACGGCCTGCCGCTCCTGGTGGAGAGCGTTTCGTCCGAGGTCCGTGCCATGCTGGCGCTATTCTGCTACCGGCGCAGCCACCTTCACGCGCTTGCCGTTGCCATCGCGGCGAGCTGCACCGAGCGCGATCTGGTCCATTTCGGTGGCCGGGTCGGTTCCACGCTCTATGCGCTGTCGCGCGAGCCGGCCGCGCGTGCCGCCTCGTCGTCATCCCACGGCGGCCGCAAGCCGATCACTCTCGACAAAGCCGCTCTCGACCTTCAAGCCGATCGAGGACGAGATCGACGACGAAGATTTTGCTGAAGCGGTGACGGCATAAGTTAGCCCAGCTCTTCGGTCGTCCCTGCGGGGTGCGCAATTGCGCACAGGAGCAGGGAGCATAGCCACCGGCCTTCGTTGTTACAGAAGGCGCCAACCCGACGGCCTTATCGATAGATCACGCGGTATGGGTTCCTGCGCCCCGTGCGCAGTTGCGCACTAGGCAGGAACGACGGGAAGCACCGGCAATCCGTGCCGCCTTCGCGCCATCGCGCATTCGGCATCGCCGGGCATGCAGGTGCGGCACACTTCGGGCCGTATCGCGTAGATCAGGCACGACGTCGCCTCGCCGACCTTGCCTGACAGCGCCGAACAGCGGTCGCCGTCGCAGCGCATTCCCGACAGTCTTTCGTTGACGAGATCCTTCCGGGATCAGATCGAGCGCTGCATCGTCCTCGGTGGTGAAACGCGGCCAGTTCTGCGAGTAGCTGCAGCAGGCGCCGCAGGCCTGGCAGGGGCTTTCATTATCGGCGGCGAGTCGATGCATGCCTAGCGTTTAGCGCCAAATGACGACTGCGGCCAGCTACCGGCGTCAGGTACCTTCTTCACGTGTCCCCTTCAGGTGTCCTTGGGCGCTTCCCAGACCAGGCTGCGTCGCCATTTTGCGCGCAGGATGTCGCGGCGTTCCGGATATTTTTCGTCGTGATAGACCGCTTCGACCACGCGGTCGGTGCGGAAACTGCGGAAATCCTTGCGCAGCTCGCACCACGCCGCGAGTATCCGCACCGCCTCGTGATAGCCGACCGCGATCGGCCAGATGGTGCGCTGGCTGTCGCGGCCATGCTCGTCGCGATAGTTCAGCGTGATCTTCTTGCCTTCGTGGATTTGCGCGCGAGTCCGCACCATGTCGATACGGTCCGGCTCCCGGTTCCATGCCCGCCGGGCGCGGCTGGCAGGCTCCAGCACAAATGGCCGCAGCCGCTCCGGGACGGTTTCGGCGACCTTGGCCATCAGGTCCTGCGCGGCGCGCGCCAGCGTGGGATCGGCATGGCCGACCACCCATTGCGCGCCAAGCACGCAGGCCTCGATTTCATCGGGCGTGAGCATCAAGGGCGGCAGGTCGAATCCCTTTTCCAGGATGTAGCCCACGCCGGCTTCGCCGCGGATCGGCACGCGCTGTTCGATCAGGGTCGTGATGTCGCGGTAGATGGTTCGCTTGGAGGTCTCCAGCTCGGCCGCAATCGCGTCCGCCGTCATGGGTTTCCGGGTGCGCCGAAGCACCTGAATGATCTGGAACAACCGGTCAGCCCGTCGCATGGCTCGTCTCTTTTCTGAAAGCACCTGCCCGATGCTGACAGCATGTTGGCAGCAGGGGTGGGTATATCGGGACAACACCTCAAGTGAAGGGAATTTGTCCATGACGATTTTCAGCGAATTCGGCTTCCGGAGAAGCCGCGGACCTCTCGCAAATGCCCAGGGATTTGCATTGGAACAGCTTGTTTCCATCCACTGCGTCACGTCAGATCTGCGCTGGGCGATGGTTGAGCTGGCGTGGCGTTCATTCACCGCAATGTTCGCCTTTGCGCAAGGGCAACTTGTCTCGTGGGTGCGCAGGGCCCGCACGCCGCGGGCCGAAGAGGGCCGCGGCGGGCATTGCTGCTGCTGACACCATGGTGGCAGCAGGGGGCGCTAGCCTCGGGCACGTTTTTAGGAGATCGGGAGACCAGGATGATTACTCTCTATGGCTTCGGCGCCGGTTTCGGCCTGCCGGAGATCAGCCCTTTGTGACCAAAACCGAGGTCCAGCTGAAGATGGCCGGTCTTGCCTATCGCAAGGAGAAGGCCAAGCCGCCGGCCTCGCCGAAGGGGCAGTTGCCCTACATCGTCGATGAGGCCGAGACGATCGCCGATTCCACCTTCATTCGCGCGCATCTGGAAGCCAAGTACGGTTTCGATTTCGACGCCCCGCTCAGCCTGCAGGCGCGGGCGCAGGCCTGGGCCTTCGAGCGGATGATCGAGCACCATGTCTATTGGGCGCTGGTCGGCGCGCGCTGGGTCGATGGCGACAATTTTGCCAAGGGCCCTGCGCATTTCTTCGACAGCGCGCCCGCCCATCTGCGTGAGAAGATGCGCGAGGACGCGCAATTTCGCGTCGCCGAGAATTACCTGCTCAGCGGCCTCGGCCGCCATGCCCCGGAGGAGGACGTCGATCTCGCCGTTCGGTCGCTGTTTGCGTTGTCGGTGCAGCTTGGCGACAAGCCGTTTCTGATGGGCGAAACGCCATGCGGCATGGACGCTACCGCCTTCGGCGCGCTCGCCGGAATCCTGACGCCGTTCTTCGAGTCGGAGCTGCGGCAGCGGACGGAGCAGTTCGCCAATCTCACCGCCTATGTCGATCGGATGATGCTGCTGTATTATCCGGAATTCGCCTGGGCGTCGGTGCAGCAACAAGCTGCGTGATTACGGCGTCGCTGATGCGGACTGGCCCTGCAAGGCGGCCAGCTCTGCTTCGAGCTCGGCGATACGGGCGTCGCGCAGGGCCAGCGCCTGCGCGACATCGGCGGCATCGAACTTCTGCGGGATATGCTGCGGGCAATTGGTGTCCCACGCCGAAATCCGAAACAGGATGACCTGTTCGGGCCGCGCCTTGTAGCCCTGCGGCATCAGCGATTTCGTCAGAGCGGGATCGTTCTCAACGACACGCGCCTCGCCCCAGATCTTCACACGGCGGCGATGCGCATAGTCCATCACGAAAATATGCGCTCTTGGATTCTCCGACAGATTGCCTTGGGTGATGTATTGCCGGTTGCCGCTGTAATCGGCAAACGCGATCGTGTTCTTGTCGAGAATTTTGACAAAGCCCCTCGGCCCGCCGCGGTGCTGGATATAGGGCTGTCCGTCTCCTGAGGCGGTCGCGAGATAGAAGCTGCTGGTCTCGGCGAGGAAGCCGGCGAGATTTTCGTCGATCTCGACGCGCCAGCCGCCGCGCTCCTCGACATTGGCATAGGCCTCGCGCGAGCCCTTGCGGGTCTGGATCGCCTTCACCGCCGGGGTGAAGGCGACGTCGCTGGAATAGGTATGAACGTCAGACATCAGAGCCTCCCGTGAGCCTTCCCGTCATGGGGCGCCAAAACGGTCGTCCTTCGGCTCCAAGATGGGCGTTTCCATAGCTTAAACAATCTTTGGAATTGACACTTCACTATTGCGGGATATGCAATAGTTGGATGGACCGGATCGACGCCATGCAGGCCTTCGTCGCGGTGGCCGACCTGCGGGGCTTTGCCCCGGCGGCTCGGAAGCTCGGCCTGTCGCCCTCGGGCGTCACGCGGCTGATTGCGGCGCTGGAGGATCGTCTCGGCGCGCGCCTGCTGCAGCGGACCACACGGCAGGTGACGCTGACCGACGCCGGCTCGCGCTACCTGGAACGCGCGCGGCGGATTTCGGCCGATGTCGAGGAGGCCGAGGACGCCGTCGAGGGCGAGCGCACGCGGCCGGAAGGGCAGCTCGTCATCTCGGCGCCGGTCGGGTTCGGCCGGCTCCATGTCAGTGGAATCGTGACCGCCTACCTGAAGCGCTATGGCGACGTCGGCGTCGACCTCCGTTTGTCCGACCGCATGATCAACCTCGTCGAGGACGGTGTCGATCTCGCTGTCAAGAATCGGCCATCTGCCCGACTCGACGCTGGTGGCGCGCCATGTCGGCGAGATGCGACGGATCGTGGTGGCCTCGCCTGGATATCTCAAGAAGCGCGGCGAGCCGGGACGGCCGCGGGAAATCTCCGCGCATGACACGATCCAGTTCGGCGCCATGACGGCGGCGCTCGACTGGCGATTCGTCGAGGAAGGCCGCGAGATCCGCGTCGCGAGCACGCCGCGCTTCGCCACCAACAGCTCGGATGCCGCGATCCAATATGCGGAAGCGGATGGCGGGCTGACGCGGGTGATGGCCTATCAGGCCGCCAGAATCGCTCAAAGCGGGGCGGCTTAGAATCGTATTGGCGTCGTTCGAACAGCCGGCGATGCCGATCCAGATCGTCTATCCGACGTCGCGGCTATTGTCGGCCAAGGTGCGCACGTTCATCGATCTCGTGACTGAAATGGCCGACTGGCATTTCGGCTAGGACACCGGTTCTTTCTTCGGCACCACGCGAAACGTCGCGTTCGCCCGCGCGATCACGACGCCGTCAGCTTTGATCAGGCTCTGTGCGAAGCAGATCGTTCTGCCGGTTTTGACGACGTCGCTCTCGACCGTGAGCCATTGCCCGACTTCGGCGGTGCCGACGAAATCGACCGCGAGCCCGATCGTCACCAGCGACGACACCCCGCCCATCACATGCGCGCAGCTATGGCCCATGGCGTTGTCGGCAAGGGCCGCAATCAACCCGCCATGAATCAGGCCGCGGCCGTTGGTGTGCGGTTTTGCAAGACGCAGCCCGATGATCACGGCCTTGTCGGTCCGCTTTGAGTACAGCGGCTCCCAGGGGTCGGTGAGCGGGCTCCTGCGGGTGTGGGGCTCGAAGCCTGCGGGGATGTCGGGTGTGGTCATGTGTGGCTCGCGTGTTGACGATGTTTCTCGTCATTGAACGCAACGCACCTGCGATGTCATCGCCTACAAAGTTTTAAACGGGATTCGCATGGGTGTTTGAATAGATAACGGTGGCGCGCTAAGCGGGCAGGACTTCGTAGGGTGAGCAAAGCGAAACGTGCCTTTGCCCACCCTGCAAGTTCAAAACGGCAACCCCACATAATTTTCCGACAGCGACGCCGACGCCGCTTTCGAGTTGACGACATAATCCAGTTCTGCAAGCTGGATGCGTGCGCCGAATTCGCCTTCGTCGGGGAATTTGTGCAGCATCGAGGTCATCCACCAGGAGAAGCGCACCGCCTTCCAGACCCGCGCCAGCGCGCGTCCCGAATAGCCGTCGATGCCGGCGGAGGATTTCTCGTCGTAATACTCGCGGAGCGCATGCGAGAGATAATGCACGTCGCTGGCTGCAAGGTTCAGCCCCTTGGCGCCGGTCGGCGGCACGATGTGGGAGGCGTCGCCCGCCAAAAACATCCGGCCGAAACGCATCGGCTCGGCGACGAAGCTGCGGAGCGGCGCGATGCTCTTTTCGATCGAGGGGCCGGTGACGAGTTCGTCGGCCGCCTTCTGGTCGATCCTGCGCTTCAGTTCGTCCCAGAAGCGCTCGTCCGGCCACTGCGCGATATCGTCGTCGAGCGGGCATTGCACGTAATAGCGGCTGCGGTGCATCGAGCGCATGGTGCACAGCGCAAACCCCGCGCATGGTTGTTGTAGATCAGTTCGTGGCTGACCGGCGGGGTTTCCGACAGGATGCCGAGCCAGCCGAACGGATAGATCCGCTCATAGGTCTGGATCGCCGACGGTTTTACGCTGGCGCGGCTGATGCCATGAAAACCGTCGCAACCGGCGATGAAGTCGCATTCGATCTCGTGCGTGAGGCCGTCCTTGACATAGCTGACGCGCGGGCGGTCGGTATCGAAATCATGCGGTTTGACGTCGGCGGCCTGGTAGACCGTGGTGAGCCCGGCCGCCTTGCGGGCGTTCATCAGGTCGAGCGTGACCTCGGTCTGGCCGTAGATCATGACCGTCTTGCCGGTGGCGCCATGCATGTCGATGCGGTGGCGTGCGCCGCCGAACGCGAGTTCGACGCCATGGTGGACCAGTCCCTCGCGATGGGCGCGCGCGCCGGCGCCGACTTCGTCGAGCAGCGCCACCGTGCCTTCCTCGAGCAGGCCGGCGCGGATGCGGCCGAGCACATATTCGCCCGTCTGGCGCTCGAGAATGATGTTTTCGATGCCGTAAAGGTGTAATAGTTGCCCAAGCAACAATCCTGCCGGACCTGCACCTATGATTGCTACTTTTGTCCTCAATCCTGGCTCCCCGATTGCTGTAGTCTGCAGGTCGGTCGCCCGCGGACTTGCCGTGATGATTATATCATATAACAGTCTTGGCAAAGCGCGTTGGCGCAAAAACCGTGCAGCGCAGTTCGCCGCACCGCAAAAACGATGCGGCCGGATGTTCGCCTTGAAAACGTGGTCAAGCTAGATAACATGTTAATTAACGGGGTCGGGCGATCAAACAGCCCGCGTGCCAAGGGAGAGAATGTCGATGAGGAAAACATTTCTGGCGCTGCTGCTGGCCGCCAGCGTCACGCCTGCGCTGGCGCAGGAAAAACCTTCGAACTGAAACTGTCGCACTGGGTGCCGGCCTCGCACCCGCTGCAGAAGGCCCTTGAAGACTGGGGCTCCGCGGTGGAGAAGGAATCCGGCGGCACCATCAAATACAAGGTGTTCCCGGCGCAGCAGCTCGGCAAGGCTTTTGACCACTACGACATGGCGCGCGACGGCATCGCCGACATCACCTACGTCAACCCCGGCTACCAGCCGGGACGTTTCCGATCATCGGCGCCGGCGAATTGCCGTTCCTGATGTCGGACGCCAAGGGCGGCTCGATGGCGCTCGACGCCTGGTACCGCAAATATGCCGAGAAGGAGATGAAGGACGTCAAGTTCTGCCTGGCCTTCATCCATTCGCCCTCGACGTTTCACTCGCGCACCAAGAAGATCGTGGTGCCCGACGACATCAAGGGCATGAAGATCCGCCCCGCCCACGCCACCATGGCCAATTTCGTCACCCAGATCGGCGGTACCAACGTGCAGTCGTCGGCGCCTGAGGTTCGCGACATCATCGAACGTGGTGTGGCCGACGCCGTCACCTTCCCGTGGGGATCGGTGGTGCTGTTCGGCATCGATAAGGTGACGAAATATCACATCGAAGCGCCGATCTACGTCACGACCTTTGCCTTCGTGATGAACAAGGACAAATACAATCAGATGTCCGACAAGCAAAAGAAGGCGATCGACAACAACTGCAACACGGAAGCCGCGGGCCGCGTCGGCGAACCCTGGGGCAAGTACGAGGACGGCGGCGTCGAAAAGATCAAGGCGATGTCGGGTCACGAGGTCTACAAGCTGACGCCGGAGCAGACTGCGGCGTGGAAGAAGGCGGCCGAACCGCTGGTCAAGACCTGGGGCGAGGGCGTCAAGAAGAACGGTGGCGACCCGGACGCGGCGCTGGCTGAACTGAAGGCTTCGCTCACCAAGTACAACGCGCTCGCGCAGTAGAATGTAAGCGCCTTCGCCGGCGGCAGGCATTCTCCTGCCGCCGTCTTCTCCTGCCATTGCCAGCCGTTCGGAGCGGACATGAATCGCGCGTGGATGGATCGTTTCATCGACACCATCGAATGGATCGCCGCCGGCTTCGTCGGCATCGTGGCGCTCAACATCTTCATCGGCGTCCTGCTGCGCAACACGCTCAATTATGCGATCCCGGATTCCTTCGACATCGGGCGCATGCTGCTCGGCATCCTGATCTTCTGGGGCATCGCCGCCACCAGCTACCGCGGCGGCCACATCACGGTCGACCTGATCTGGGCCAATGTCGGTCCGAAATACCAGCGCATGATCGATGTGTTCGCGACGCTGGTGCTGCTGTTCGTGGTGTCGGTGCAGACCTGGACGCTGTTCGACAAGGTCCATGGCACCTACAACGACAATGTCCAGACATTCGACCTCCACATGCCGACCTGGCCTTTCTTCGCCATCGCCTGGGCCGGTGACGGTGCTGCGGTGCTGCTGATCGCAATTCGTACCTACCGGCTGATCTTCCATCCGGAAGATATTCATGATGCCAAAGTGAAGACGGTGGAGTAGGCGGTATGAGCACCGACGCGGTCGCCGTCCTCGGATCTCGTCTCACTGTTTGCGCTGATGCTTTTGCGCGTGCCTGTCGGCATGGCGATGGGCCTGGTCGGTGTGTGCGGCTTCGGTTATCTGGTCGGATTCGCGCCGGCGCTCAAGATGGTCGGCCAGACCTCGATGCGCACGGTGACCGACTATACCTTCGGCGTGATTCCGATGTTCCTGCTGATGGGCAGTTTCGTCACCAACTCCGGAATGAGTCGCGAGTTGTTCCGCGCCGCCAACGGTTTTGTCGGCCATTTGCGGGGCGGGCTCGGCATTGCGACGGTCGGGGCCTGCGGCGGCTTTGCCGCGATCTGCGGCTCGTCGGTCGCGACCGCCGCGACTTTTCGGCGGTGGCCTATCCGGAGATGCGGCGCTACGGCTATCCGCAATCCTTCGCCACCGGCGTGATCGCGGCCGGCGGCACGCTGGGCGCCATGCTGCCGCCGTCGACCGTGCTCGCCGTCTACGGCATCATCACCGAACAGGACATCGGCAAGCTGTTCATCGCCGGCATCATCCCCGGCCTGCTCGCCATGGCCATGTACATGCTTACGATTACGCTGATCGGCTGGCTCCGGCCGGACTTCCTGCCGACGGGTCCGCAGACCAAATGGCGCGAGCGCTTTGCCGGGTTGAAGGAGATCTGGGCACCGGTGCTGCTGTTTGTTTTCGTCATCGGCGGGCTCTACGGCCTGCCGTTCCTGCCGCGCTTCACGCCCACCGAGGCGGGCGGTGTCGGCGCCACCGGTGCGTTCCTGATCGGCGTGCTCACCGGGCGGCTCGACAAGGAGAAAATCCTGAACTCGCTGCTGCAGGCGACCCGCACCGCAGCCGCGGTGTTCACGGTGCTGATCGGCGCGCTGATCTTCGGCTATTTCCTGACGGTGACCCAGACCCCGCAGAAGGTCACGGAACTTCTCACCGGCCTCGGGCTAGGTCCCTACGGCATCCTTGCCCTGATCATGGTGATGTATCTGGTGCTCGGTTGCCTGATGGACGCCATGGCCATGATCATCCTGACGGTGCCGATCATCTTTCCGGTCATCATCCATCTTGGCTTCGACCCGATCTGGTTCGGCGTGATCATCGTGATGACGGTCGAACTCGGCCTCATCTCTCCGCCGATCGGCATGAATGTCTTTGTCATCAAGAGCGTCGTCAAGGACGTGTCGTTCTCCACGATCTTCCGCGGCGTGATGCCGTTCGTCGTGACGGACCTGATCCGGCTGGTGATCCTGATCGCATTTCCACTGCTGGCGCTGTGGTTGCCGCAACGTATGGCCGGATAGAGCACGAGATGACCCCGCAGCTTTCGACCAGATATGTCTTCACCATCACCGCCCGGATCGGCGAGGTGACGTCGGCCGGCGAGATCGGCACCGGCGTGCGCCGGATCATTCCAATCATCGGCGGCGAGGTGAAAGGCGAGGGCATCAACGGCAAGGTCTGCGCCTTCGGCGCTGACTTCCAGATCATCCGCCCGAACGAGCTGATCGAGCTGGAAGCCAAATATGCCTTCGAGACCGATGACGGCGCGGTGGTCTATGTCGAGAACAAGGGCCTGCGCTTCGGACCGGTCGACTTGCTGCAAAAGCTCAAGCGTGGCGAGCCGGTCGACCCCAAACTGATCTATTGCCGCACGGTGCCGCGGTTCGAGACCGGGGCTACAAAGTACCGCTGGCTGATGGAAAACCTGTTCATCGGCTCCGCCGCCCGCCACGCCGACCGCGTTGTCATCGACGTACATCAGGTGTTGTAGATAGCGACAATTGAGGGGCTGCGCGTTCCCGGATGCAGTGCAGCGCGCTCGGGATCGCGCTTCGCGCGACTCCGGCGGTGCACTGCTGGTCCGGGGTCCATGCTGCACAGGTCCCGGCTCTGCGGAGCAGCGTAAGGACGCTGCACCGCGTCCGGGACACGAGGCAGACTTGTTGACTCTCCTGCCAATGGTTATAGAATATAACTATTCTTGACAGGAAGTAATATACGCCCATGGGAAACGCCTCCTCCGCCGCTGCGGGTCAATCCGACCTGCTCAAGATCGAGCAGAAGGGCGCGGTGCTGACCGTGGGCCTCAACCGCCCGGCCAAGCGCAATGCGCTGAACGACGGCATTATCCTCGCGATTCAGGATTGTTTCTCCAATCTCCCTGAGGGGACAGGCGCCGTGGTCATCCATGGCGTCGGCGACCATTTCTCCTCCGGCCTCGATCTGTCCGAACTGACCGAGCACGACGCCACCGAGGGCCTGCGCCACTCGCAGATGTGGCATCGGGTGTTCGACCGCATCCAGTATAGCCGCATCCCGGTGATCGCGGCGCTGAAGGGCGCGGTAATCGGCGGCGGCCTGGAACTGGCTTGCGCGGCACACATCCGGGTCGCCGAACCATCAGCCTATTTCGCGCTGCCCGAAGGCCAGCGCGGCATTTTCGTCGGCGGCGGCGGATCGGTGCGGCTGCCGCGGCTGATCGGCGTGGCGCGGATGATCGACATGATGCTCACGGGGCGGGTCTATTCGGCCACCGAAGGCTCGGCCTACGGTTTCTCGCAATACCTCACGGACGCCGGCGGCGCGCTGCCGAAGGCGCTGGAACTGGCTGAGCGAGTCGCTGCGAACGCGCCGCTGACCAATTTCGCCGTGCTGCAGGCGCTGCCGATGATCGCGGAGGCCAATCCGCAAACGGGCCTGCTGATGGAATCCCTGATGGCGACGGTGGCGCAGAGCGACAAAGAGGCCAAGCGCCGCATTCGCGCGTTTCTCGACCACAAGACCGCAAAGGTGAAGCCGACCTGACATGAGCGCCAAGCCCAGCATGTCCGCCTTGACCGATTCAGCCGCGCGCGCCGATCATCCGCTGCGCCCGATCTCGTTCGGCACGCCCGCGGTGCATGTCGAACGCCGCGACGACGGCACCATCTACCTGCGTCCGAAAGCGCAGTTGCACGACTATCCGGTGCGCATCACCGACCGCCTGCATCATTGGGCCGCAGCCGCGCCGATCGGGTCTTCATGGCGGAGCGCAACGCGGCACGGGGCTGGCGGCAGATCACCTATGCGGAGCTGCTCGCCTCCTCGCGGCATATCGCGTCCGCGCTGCTGGCGCGCGGCCTTTCGGCGGAGAAGCCGGTCGTCATTCTCTCCGGCAACTCGGTCGATCATGCATTGATCGCGTTCGGCGCGCTCTATGCCGGGATTCCGTTCTGTCCGGTATCGCCGGCCTATTCGCTGGTGTCGCGGGACTACGGCAAGCTCGGCTATCTGATGAAGCTGCTGACACCCGGCCTCGTTTTCGCCGACGACGCCACGAAATTCGCCGATGCGCTGGCCGCCAACGTGTCCTTCGGCACCGAAATCGCGGCGTCGCGCGGCGCCGTGCCCGGCCGCGACGTAACCACGCTGGCGGATCTGATGGCTTCGCCGCTGCATCCGCGCCTCGATGCCGTGCACGAGGCCATCGGCCCGGAGACGATCGCAAAATTCTTGCTCACGTCAGGCTCGACCGGCAATCCGAAGGCGGTCATCAACACCCAGCGCATGATCTGCGCCAATCAGGTGATGCTGCGCGAGACGCTGGCGTTCCTGAAGGATGAGCCACCGGTTATCGTCGACTGGCTGCCGTGGAATCACACGTTCGGCGGCAACCACAATATCGGGCTGACGCTGTATAATGGCGGCTCGATGTATCTCGACGAGGGCAAGCCGATGCCTGGCGGCATCGAGGAGACCGTGCGCAATCTCCAGGAGATTTCGCCGACGGTCTATTTCAACGTGCCCAAGGGCTACGAATCGCTGCTGCCCTATCTGCGCGACGACGCAGGCTTGCGGAAGAAGTTCTTTGCGCGCCTCCATGCGATGTTCTTCTCGGGCGCGGCGCTGTCCGCCTTTGTCTGGAACAGCCTCGATGAACTTTCGGTGCAGGAAACCGGCTATCGCGTGCCGATGCTGACCGGCCTCGGTGCCACCGAGACCGCGCCGTTCTTCATGTCGGTCAATCCGCTGACCAGCCGCTCCGGCCATGTCGGGCTGCCGGTTCTGGGCAATGATGCGAAGCTGGTGCCCAATAACGGCAAGCTGGAGGTTCGCGCCAAGGGACCGAACGTGATGCCGGGCTACTGGCGTCAGCCTGACATGACCGCGAAGGCCTTCGACGAGGAAGGCTTCTACAAAATGGGCGATGCGCTGAAACCGGCCGATCCCGATGATTTCGACGCTGGGTTCGATTTCGATGGCCGCATCGGCGAAGACTTCAAGCTCGCCAGCGGCACCTGGGTCAGCGTTGGTCCGTTGCGCGCGCGCTTCGTTACGGCCTGTGCGCCTTTGGTGCGTGACGTCGTCATTGCCGGCATCAACCGCGACGAAATATCGGCGCTGGTGGTGCTCGACCTCGACGGCTGCCGCCTGATCAATCCAACGCTTCCATCCGACGATCTGGCCACCGCTGCGTCCGATCCGTTGATCGTTGCGGCCTTCCGCGAGCGCTTCCAGAAGCTTGTCGCTGATGCGACCGGCTCGTCGACCCGGATCACGCGCGCGGTGCTGCTCGATAGGCCGCTGTCGATCGATCGCGGCGAGGTCACCGACAAGGGCTCGATCAACCAGCGCGCGGTGCTGGAAAATCGCAGCTCGCTGATCGAGGAGATTTATTCGCCCGCGCCGCCGGCGCAGGTGATTACGTTGTAGCCGAATTCGAACAAGAGTTTGTCAGGGAGAATATCATGCAGTTGAAGGACCAGGCCGTCATCGTCACCGGTGGTGCATCGGGATTGGGCGCCGCAACCGCGCGCCGGCTCGCGGCGCAGGGCGCCAAGGTCGCGATCTGCGATCTCAATGCCCAGCTTGCCGAAACCGTTGCCGCCGAGATCGGCGGCGTCGCCGTGACCTGCGACGTTTCCGACGCAGCCTCGGCGGAGGCCGCGATCGCCAAGGCTGCGGCGGCCCATGGGCCGGCGCGCGTGCTGGTCAATTGCGCCGGCATCGGCGTCGCCAAGCGGGTGATCGGCAAGGACGGGCCGATGGCGCTCGGCGATTTCGACAAGGTGATCAAGGTCAACCTGATCGGCTCCTTCAACATGCTGCGGCTGGCGACGGCCCCGATGTCGAAGCTGGAACCGCTTGCAACCGGCGAGCGCGGCGTCGTGATCTCTACTGCCTCGGTCGCGGCCTATGACGGCCAGATCGGGCAATCAGCCTATTCGGCCTCAAAGGGCGGCATCGTCGCCATGACGCTGCCGATCGCGCGCGAGCTGGCGCAGTTCGGCATTCGCGTGCTGACGATCGCGCCGGGCCTGTTCCTCACGCCGCTGCTCGCCAACCTGCCGCAGGAAGCGCAGGACTCGCTCGCCGCCTCGATCCCGTTCCCGCGCCGGCTCGGTCAGGCCGATGAGTTTGCCTCGCTGGCGCTGCACATGATCGACAACCCTTACCTGAACGGCGAAGTGGTGCGGCTCGATGCCGCGCTTCGCATGGCGCCGCGCTAGGAGGACTCGATGTTCGTCAACCGGCGCGACGTGCAGATCCAGTGGGGCGATTGCGACCCCGCCAACATCGTCTATTACCCGCGCTATTTCGCGATGTTCGACGATTCGACATCGATCATGTTCGAAGCGGCCGGTTATTCGAAGCAGGACCTCATCCACAAATATGGCCTGGTTGGCATTCCCATGGTGGACACGCGGGCGAAATTCCACATCCCCTCGACCCATGGCGACTGGATCAAGATCGAAAGCCGGATCGAGAGCTTCAAGCGGTCCAGCTTCGAGGTGATTCACAACGTGTTCAAGGGGAGGCACTGGCGATTGAGGCGTTCGAGACCCGCGTGCTGGTCGGCAAGCATCCGGACGATCCGGCGAAGCTCAAATCGGCACCGATGCCGCCGGAGATCATCGAGCGGTTCATGCGGGGCTGACTCAGTCTTCCGCATGATCTAAAGGAGGGGCTGAATAGCCCACCGAATTTTGCTTAAGACAATAAATGATAATCCAAGGGAGGAATAAATGAAGAAGGCCTTTCTGTCCGCTGCAGCAATTGTAGCGGCTCTCGCCTTGCCGGGCTCGCTGGCGGTTGCGCAGACCAACGAAATCACGATCGGCATCACCGTCACCACGACGGGGCCCGCGGCTGCCCTGGGCATTCCCGAACGCAACTCGCTCGATTTCGTGCCTAAGGAAATCGGCGGCGTGCCGATCAAGATCATCGTGCTCGATGACGGCGGCGACCCGACGACAGCGACCACCAATGCACGGAGGTTCGTGACCGAATCCAAGGCCGACATTATCATGGGCTCGTCGACGACGCCGCCGACGGTCGCCGTCTCCACGGTCGCGAACGAGGCGGGGATTCCGCATTTCGGCCTTGCGCCGCTCCCGATCAACGAAGCGCGCATGAAATGGTCTGTTGCCATGCCGCAGCCGATTCCGATCATGGGCAAGGTGCTGTACGAGCATATGAAGGCGCACGGCATCAAGACCGTGGGCTATATCGGCTACTCCGATTCCTACGGTGATCTCTGGGTCAACGACTTCAAGACCCAGGCCGTCCCGATGGGCTTGACCATGGCTACTGAAGAGCGCTTTGCCCGCCCGGATACGTCGGTCGCGGGCCAGGTTCTGAAACTGGTCGCCGCCAATCCGGACGCGATTCTCATCGGCGCGTCCGGCACCGCCGCGGCGCTGCCGCAGACCACGCTGCGCGAGCGCGGCTACAAGGGCCTGATCTACCAGACCCACGGCGCCGCCAGCATGGACTTCATCCGCATCGCGGGTGCGGCGGCTGAAGGCGTGATCATGGCGTCGGGTCCGGTGATGTCGCCGGAAACCCAGCCCGACAGCGCGCTGACCAAGAAGCCGGGCCTCGCGCTCAACACCGCCTATGAAGCCAAGTATGGCGCCAACAGCCGCAGCCAGTTCGCCGGCCATTCCTACGACGCGTTCGAAGTGCTCAAGCGCGTGGTGCCGGTGGCGCTGAAGAAGGCCAAGCCGGGAACGCCGGAATTCCGCGAGGCGATCCGCCAGGCGCTGCTCACGGAGAAGGAAATCGCGGCCAGCCAGGGCGTCTACAACTTCACCGAAAAGGATCGCTACGGCCTCGACGACCGCTCGCGCATCATTTTGACGGTGAAGGACGGCAAGTACGTCCCGGCGAAGTGAGGACGGGCGTCACGCTAGTCTTCGAGAGTTCAGGAACGGGCGCGGTCAGTCCAGACCGCGCTCGCGCCCTCGTGCTGGAAGCCGAGATAGCTCGCCGCGACGCGCTGGTTGCTGGCGATATCCTTTGCCGGTCCGGACAGGATGAATTCGCCTAGCTCCATGACATAGGCCCGGTCGGCGATCTGCAGGGCGGCTTGCGCATTTTGCTCGACCAGCAGCACCGAGACGCCGGCGGCGCGCAGTTCGCCGATGGTGCGGAAGATGTCGGCGACGATGATCGGCGCCAGGCCGAGGCTCGGTTCGTCCAGCATCAACAGCTTTGGCGCGCCCATCAAGGCGCGGCCCATCGCCAGCATCTGCTGCTCGCCGCCGGACAGCGTGCCGGCCAATTGCTTGCGCCGCTCCTTCAGCCGCGGAAACAGCGTATAGACGCGCTCGAACGATTGTGCCGCGATAGCCTTTGGAATCCGAAAGGCGCCGAGCTGCAGATTGTCCTCGACATTCATGGTGCCGAACAATTCTCGATGCTCGGGCACGAGACACAAGCCCGCCGCGACGCGATCCTCGATGTCGAGCGGAGCCATGTCGTCACCCGCGAACGCTGTACCGCCCTTGAGCGGCAGCACGCCCATGATGGCGTTCAGCAGCGTGCTCTTGCCGGCGCCGTTGGCGCCGATGATGGTGACGATCTCGTTGTCGGCGACGTCGAGCGAAACCGAGCGCACGGCTTCGACCTTGCCGTAGGAAACATGGGCGTCGGAGACCGATAATAGCGCGCTCATGCGGTAGCTCCGAGATAGGCCTTGATCACATCGGGATTGGTCTTGATCGCAGCCGGCGTGCCCTCGGCGATCTTGGTACCGAAATCCAGCACCACGATGCGGTCGGCGAGATCCATCACAAAACCCATGTCGTGCTCGACCAGCAGCACCGACATGCCGCCGTCGCGCAATTGACGAAGCAGCGCAGCGAGCCGCTGCTTTTCCATGTGACGCAGTCCCGCGGCCGGCTCGTCGAGCAGCAGCAGCAACGGATCGACGCACAGCGCGCGTGCAATCTCGACGATGCGCTGCTGGCCGAGCGACAGGCTTCCCGCCAGCTGGTCGATCTGGTCACCGAGGCCGACGCGCTCGATCTGGCGCGCGGCTTCCGCCAGCAGTTTGGCCTCATCAGCGCGGTCCAGCCGGAACATGCTGGAGATCGCGCCGGCAGACCCTCGCAGATGCGCGCCGATCGCGACGTTCTCCAGCACCGTCATGTCGGGCACCAGCTTGACGTGCTGGAAGGTGCGCGCGACGCCGAGTTTTACCACCTCCTGCGGCGGGGCGTTGTCGACCTTGTGGCCGAGTACGGAAATCGTGCCGCCGGTCGTCGTCAGCACGCCCGTGATCAGGTTGAAGGTCGTGCTCTTGCCGGCGCCGTTGGGGCCGATCAGGGCTACGATCTCGCGGGCCTGGACGGCGAACGAGACGTCGTTGACGGCGATGACGCCGCCGAACTGCTTGCGCGCCTTCTCGATCTGCAGCAGCGCGGCGGACGAAGACGGTGCGCGCTCGCGCTTGGCAAGAAGAAGCGACGTATCGGGCACCTTGCGGCCGGGCTTGATCGGCAGACGCGCCATCAGCCAGGGCCAGACGCCAGTCGGGGCCAGTTGCAGCAGCACGACCAGCAGGATGCCGAACACGATGGTCTCGAGCTGGCTCTGGCCGCCAAAGATATAGGGCAGGTAGCTCTGCAGGATCTCCTTGAGGATCACGACGATGCCGGCGCCGAGCACCGCGCCCCAGACATAGCCGGCGCCGCCGACCACGGCGATGAACAGGTATTCGATGCCGGCCTGCGCGCCGAACGGCGTCGGATTGGCGGCGCGCTGGAAATGCGCGTAGAGCCAGCCGGACAGGCCCGCGAGAACCGCCGCATAGATGAACACCAGAAGCTTGGCGCGCGGCGTTTGTACGCCGAACGCTTCGCCGGCGATGTGGCCGCGCCGCAGCGCGCGAATCGCGCGGCCGGTGCGGGAGTCCAGGAGGTTCATGGTCAGCAATGCCGAGATCAATACTCCGATCCAGATCGCGAAATAGATCGTGCCGGGATCGAGCATCCGGAAGCTGCCGATCGAGAGCGGCGGAATGCCCGAGATGCCGTCATTGCGGCCGAGGAATTCCAGCTTGCTGAACAGATAGAACAGGCCGATGCCCCAGGCGATGGTGCCGAGCGGCAGATAATGGCCGGACAGCCGGACCGTGACGATCCCGAGCAGGACGGCGGCGACGCCGCTGACCAACAGCGAGAGCGGCAGCGTCAGCCACGGCGAAAAACCGTAGGCAGTCGTCAGCACCGCCGTGGTGTAGGCGCCGAAGCCGCAAAACGCGGCCTGGCCGAACGAGGTGAGGCCGCCGACGCCGGTCAGCAGCACCAGCCCCATCGCCACCAGCGCAGCGAGGCCGATATTGTTGAGCAGCACGATCCAGAATGGCGGAACGCCCGGGATGAACGGGATCGCCGCCATGACGAGTGCGAAGATGATGAGAGGCGTTCGCTGATTCATCGCCGTCAGTCCTTCTCTTCCTCGACCGCGGGAGCTGCGAGCGAACGCAGCACCAGCACGGGAAGGATCAGTGTAAAGACGATGACCTCCTTGAAATTGCTGGCGTAGAATGAAGAGAACGCTTCGACGCTGCCGACGATCAAGGCCGCCACCGCGGTCAGCGGATAGCTCACGAGACCGCCGATGATCGCGGCGATGAAACCTTTCAGGCCGATCAGGAAACCGGTGTCGTAATAGAGCGTGGTGATCGGCACGATCAGGATGCCGGAAATCGCCCCGATCAGGGACGCCAGCAGGAACGCGATCTGCCCGGACAGCGTGGTGCGGATGCCGACGAGGCGGGCCCCTAACCGGTTGACGGCGGTGGCGCGCAGCGCCTTGCCCATCAGCGTGAAACCGAAGAACAGCCACAGCGCGACGATGAAGGCAATCGTCAATCCGTAAACCGCAAGACTCTGGCCGGTGAAGCGCAAGGGACCAATCGTGAGTGCGGTGTTCGACAATGCCGGTCCGCGCAGGCCTTCGGCGCCGAAGAACACCAGGCCCAGGCCCTGCAGCGCGAGATGGCAGCCGACGGAGGCGATCAGCAGCACCAGCACCGAGGTATGGGCGATCGGCTGGAACGCGATGCGGTAGAGGAACAGTCCGATCGCTGCGACGATCAGCAGCGCCAGCGCGATGTTGACCGCAATCGGGGTAGTGGGGCTGGCGAACCCGTAGGTCAGGGCCAGGATGGCAGCCGGCAGGACGATGTTGAGGGCAAGGGAGCGTACGACCTTCTTGAGCCGTAGCGATCGCCGCGCGTCAAACAGATCGAGCGCGAAGGCGACCGCGCCCATCGCTATGGCGAGCCACGCGGTGCCCGGCACCTTGCCGGTCGCCAGCACGGCATAGCTGAGCGCGCCGAAGGTGACGAATTCGCCCTGCGGGATCAGGATGACGCGCGTGACGGCAAACACCAGCACCAGCGCCAGCCCGAGCAGCGCATAGATCGCGCCATTGGTGATGCCGTCCTGCAGCAGGAACAGCATGATCGTCGTGTTCAAGACTGGCGCTCCCCTAAAAGCGTCGCCGGTCCTGACCTCGTGCGGTCCGCCGGCTGTCCCATATCTCGGCAGTTGAAAGGCGCCGATATTTGATATATTCAATAACAATTATCAAATATAACATCAAGGCCCCGGCCACCGGCCGAGCTTTTTCGGGTACGAGCCTCACGCATGACAGTTTCCAAGGCAGCGACCGATGCCGTCAAGCCGTCGCGCAGCAATGGCAAGGAAATTGCGGGCGGCGCTGCGGATGGTGCCGCTGATAATGCCGGGCTGCAACTGGGCGAACTGGCCGAGCTGCTCGGCTATTCGCTCAAGCGCGCCCAGCTCAAGGTGTTCGAGGATTTCCTGCGCTGCGTCGCGCCGCTGCAACTGACGCCGGCGCAATTCTCGGTGCTGCTGCTGCTCGACCGGAACCCCGGACGCAACCAGACCGAAATCGCCAACACGCTCGGCATCCTCAGGCCGAATTTCGTCTCGATGCTGGATGCCCTGGAGAGCCGCGGGCTGTGCGCCCGGATGCGCTCGACCAACGACCGCCGCTCGCACATCCTGGTTCTGACCGACAAGGGAAGGGCGGTGCTGGCGCGCGCCAAGAAGCTCGTTGCCAGCAAGCACGAGGCGCGGCTCAACGAATTGCTGGGCCCCGCCAACCGCGTAGCCCTGCTCGAAATGCTGTCGAAGATTGCCGCGGAATTCTGAGAGGCGCGATCAGGCCGCAACGATACGGCCTTGAATCTCTCGCGGCCCGCGTCCCGACAGGAATTGCCGCTCGATCTCGGCGGCGGGAAGCGGCTTGCTGAACAGGAAGCCCTGCATCTCCGTGCATCCTTCGGAAGCGATGCTGTGGAGCTGCTCGGCGGTTTCCACGCCCTCGGCGGTAGCCGTCATGCCCATTCCATTGGCGAGCGCGGCAACCGCCCGCACGATGGTGAGCGAGCTCGAATCCTCGGTAATGTTCTTGACGAAGGAACGGTCGATCTTGATCTTGTCGAACGGAAAGCTCTGCAAGTACGTCAGCGACGAGTATCCGGTGCCGAAATCGTCCATTGCGATCCGGATCCCGAGCGCCCGCAACTGATGCAGCACCGCGAGCGTCGCTTCCTTGTTGTGGAGCAACACGCTCTCTGTGATTTCGATCTCCAGTCGCGTCGGCGCGAGACCGGAGGCCGCGAGCGCGCCGATGATCACCTGCATCAGTCCGGGACTGCGAAACTGGATTGCTGAAATATTGACGGCGACGTGAAGGTTGCCGGGCCATTGTGCCGCGGTGGCGCAGGCCTGCCGGACGACCCATTCGCCCAGCGGGACGATGAAACCGATCTCTTCGGCCAGCGGGATGAAGTCGGCCGGCGAGATCATCCCCTTGGCCGGATGATTCCAGCGTATCAAGGCTTCAAAGCCGCTGATTTCCTTGCTCGCCAGGTTGACGACCGGCTGATAGTGCAGCTCGAATTCGCCTGCCGGCAGCGCCTTGCGCAGGTCCTGCTCCATGACGCGGCGTGTCTGCATCTGCAGGTCCATCGCGGGCTCGAAGAAACGGAACGTGCCGCGGCCGTCGCTCTTGGCGCGGTAGAGCGCAAGGTCGGCGTTGCGCAACAATTTGTCGGGATTCGATCCGTCGCCGGGACCGACCGAAATGCCGATGCTGACGCCGATCACGGCCTGTTGGCCATCGATGTCATAGGACTCGCTCAGCGCGTCGATGACGCCCTGCGCCAGCGAGGTGGCATCGGCGGGGTCTGCGATCGTGGCCTGCACGATCACGAATTCATCGCCGCCCATCCGCGCGATCGTATCGGCCTCGCCAACGAGGAGCGCAACCGTTCGGCGACGATCCTGAGCAGCTTGTCGCCGCAGGGATGGCCGAACGTATCGTTGACGGCCTTGAACTGATCGAGGTCGAGATGGTGGACGGCCACCATTTCCCCATGCTGAACCCGGCCGAGCGCGTGTTCGAGCCGGTCGTTCAACAGCACCCGGTTGGCCAAATCGGTCAGCGCATCGTGGTGCGCCATATATTCGATCTTGACCTCGGACTGGCGCTGCTCGGTGATGTCCTCGTGCGTCGCGACCCAGCCGCCGCCGGGCATCGGCCGGTGTCGGATCTTGAAGGTGCGCCCGTTCATCAATTCGACGATGCTGTCTTTCGCCTCGTTGGAAACCGCCACATTGGTGCGCCAGCGCAGATACTCGTCCCGCGTCATGGCGGGAAAGCTGCCGGCTTCGAACCTGAGGTCGACGATCTCGATCAGCGACATGCCGGGGCTGACGCGCTCGGGCGCGATATCATACATCTCGACAAAGCGATCGTTGCAGACGATCAGGCGGTGGTCGGAATCGAAGAAGCACAGCCCCTGCGACATGTTGTTGATGGCGGTGTCGAACTGGAAGTTCCTGATGCGCAACGTCTCTTCCTGCTCTCGGCCGCGTTCGTATTGTTTCTTCAGCCGGGCATTGAGCGCTTCACGCTCGGTGATGTCCTCGTGGGTCGCCATTCCGCCGCCGCCGGGCATCGGATAGACGGTGAAGGCGATGATCCGGCCGTCGGTGAATTCCTGCACCGTGGTGTCGAGTGCGATGTCAGGGCCGAGGCGCTCACGGATGTAATCATCGGGTGCAACCGGTACCTTGAGGCCGAGCTTCAGCCGATGCTGGATCAGTTCGCGGGTCGGGATCCCCGGCTTCACCTGTTCAGGCGAAAGCCCGTACATTTTCCTGTAACGGGCGTTGCAGAAAACGATTTCGCGCTTCCCGTCGAAGACGACGATGCCGAGCGATAAATGATTGATCGCCTCTTCGAGCCGCGCACTCAAATGCGCCGACCGCGGGGCGGTTATCTGGCCGTGATCCGTCATATAGCGTTTCCCCAGCCGCTATCGGCGGCTCTCCCCTTCGAGGAGAACGGCTATTAGAAGCCCAAGCTGATGAATCGCACCTTCGAGACGAACAAGTGCACGCGCGTTCTTCGCAACTTGCTCAACAAGGGGTTAACGCTGTTTTGGCACGTACAGGATGCCGGCGATCGCTTGAAAAACCTAGGCGGGGTCCACCAAAATCACCCTGACGTCATTGACGTTGGTGAGCGTCGGCCCCGTCAGCACGAGATCGCCGGTAGCCGAAAAGAACGCGGTGGCATCGTTGTTGGCGAGATAGGCCGCGGGATCGAGGCCGAGCGACTTCATCTTCGCAAACGTCGTCTGATCGATCACGGCGCCGGCTGGATCGGTTGCGCTGCCGGCGCCGCCGTCGGCGCCGTCGGTGTCCGCGGCCAGCGCCACGATGCCGGGCGTGTCCTTCAGAAGATCCGCCAGCGCCAGCGCATATTCCTGGTTGGGGCCGCCACGGCCGTTGCCGCGCACGGTCACCGTGAGTTCGCCGCCGGAGAGGATCGCGATGCGCTTACCCTCGCTGCGTGCTTTCAGCGCCAGGCGCGCATGATCGGCCGCAACATCGCGCGCCTCGCCTTCGAGATCCGCGCCGAGGCCGATGACCTCATAGCCGGCGTCCTTCGCGACCTTGATCGCCGCGTCGAGCGACGCCTTCGGTTTTGCAATCATCTCGAATTGCGCGCGGGCAAACGCGCGGTCGCCGGGCTTGCAGCTCTCATTCCCGGGATCTTCGAGGGCGCGCCTGACGGCATCGTCGATCGCGAGATTGTACTTCGCCACCAGCGCGCGGGCGTCCGCCAGCGTACTCGGATCCGGCACCGTCGGTCCCGATGCGATCGCGGACGGATCGTCATGCGGTACATCGGAGATCGCCAGCGTCACGATCTCGGCGGCGCGCTGTCCGGCGCGGGCCAGCCGACCGCCCTTGATCTCGCGACAGATGCTTGCGGACGATATTCATCTCGCCGATCGGCGCGCCCGAACGCAACAGCGCGCGGTTCACCTGCTGCTTCTGCGCGAACGAAACGCCGTCGGCCGGCGCGATCCAGTTCGCGGAGCCGCCGCCGGACAACAGCACCAGCAGCAGATCATCCGCGGTCGCCTCGGCCGCGAGCCGCAGCGTATCGTCGGCGGCTTTCAGCCCGGCTTCGTCCGGCACGGGATGGCCGGCCTCGACGACCCTGATCCGGCGCGTCGGCACGCCGTGGCCGTGGCGCGTGGTGGCGAGGCCGGTCAGGCGCGACGGGTCGAGCCCAAGCGCGTCAAGATAATGCCGTTCGGCAGCAGCCGCCATCGCAGCCGCGCCCTTGCCGGCAGCCAGACAAATCACCTGGCCTTTCGGCGCCGGACGCAGATGCGCCGACAGCACGACGTCGGGATGCGCGGCCGCAACGGCCGCGTCAAAGATCGCACGCAAGAGGGGACGTCGGTCGGTCATGGTCTGCAACGGGGGTGGCTCACGGGACGGGAGGTCTGGTTATCCATCCAATCGCTGCAAAGAAAACCCCGCGGGCGGACCGCGGGGGCTTCCGGCCCGCAAATGGGCCGATCAGGATTTGAAATAACTAGCCGCCGACGTCACCGGAGAGAATCTCGCCGAAGCGCTCCCAGGTCTCGCCCTTGAACTTTATCAGTTGCATTTGCGAGATTGGAGCAAAGTCGGTCGCTGACGTGCTGACCTTGATGCCGGGCAGCAGGCCTCCGAGTTCGAGGTCCTTGATGCTGGCGGCTTGCTTCATGACGTTGGCCCGGGTCAGATCGTCACCGCAAGCCTTCAGCACATGCACGAGGCCTTGCGCAACGTTGTAGGCGTACATCACCGATGCATCGGCGCGGTTGGCTTCCGGATAATACTTGTCCAGGAACTCGTTCCAGGCCTGCATGCCCGCATCGTTCTTCCACTGGGCGTCGGTCGGATCCTTGAAGTATTGCGACGAGATGATGTCCTGGGAGTTCTCGAAGCCGGCGGGCTTCATCACGCTGCCGATCGAGGCCGAGACGTTGTTGAGGAAGTGCAGTGGCTTCCAGCCGATCTCGGCGTTCTTCTTGATCGCCTGCGCCGCGAATTTCGGCGTGGTGATGTTGATGAACACGTCGGCGCCGGTCGACTTCAGCTTGACGATGTGGGAGTCGATAGTCGGCTCGGAGACTTCATAGCTTTCCTCCATGACGATCATCGACGCGGCCTTGGCGCCGAGCCCGTCCTTGAAGCCCTTCAGGTAGTCCTTGCCGTAGTCGTCGTTCTGATAGAGCACGGCGATCTTGGCGTTCGGTTTCTCCTTCAGAATGTACTTCGCATAGATCTGCGTTTCGCTCTGGTAGTTGGGCTGCCAGCCCATCGTCCACGGAAAAGTCTTCGGATCGTTCCACTTGGTGGCGCCGGTGGCGACGAACAGCTGCGGCACCTTCTTGGAGTTCAGGTATTTCTGGATCGCCGTATTCGGTGGCGTGCCGAGCGGATTGAAGACCAGCAGGACTTCGTCGCTTTCGACCAGCTTGCGTGCCTGCTCGACTGTCTTCGGCGGGCTGTAGGCGTCGTCATAGCTGATGAAGTTGATCTTGCGGCCGTTGATGCCGCCCTCGGCGTTGATCTTCTTGAAGTAGGCCTCTTCGGTCTTGCCGATCACGCCATAGGCGGAAGCCGGTCCGCTGTAGGGCATGATGTTGCCGATCTTGATCTCGGTATCGCTCGCGCCGGGGTCGTATTTTTTGTGCGAGAACGCTGCTCGAAGTTGCCGCGAGTAGTCCAAACGCGGTCGAAACAACCGCAAGTTTTTTCATTGTGGACATTTCTGTCTCTCCCTTTTCATTTCTTAATGTAACCGCCGGGCCTCTTGATGAAGCTCTTCTGACAGTGTCGTGATTAGCATCTCGCCGAAAGCCTCACAAACAAAAAGCCCCTGCGGCAAAAGCCGCAGGGGCTGCATCTTTAGCAGAGCTCACAGCGGGGTCAGCCGCCGACGTCACCCGAGAGAATTTCGCCGAAGCGTTCCCAGTTCTCGCCCTTGAACCTTATCAGTTGCAATTGCGAGAGCGGAGCAAAATCGGTCGCCGACGTGTTGACCTTGACCCCAGGCAGCAGGCCGCCGACTTCGAGGTCCTTGATGCTGGCCGCCTGCTTCATGACGTTTGCGCGGGTCAGGTCGTCGCCGCAGGCCTTTAGCACGTGTACCAGGCCTTGAGAGACGATATAGGCGTACATCACCGATGCATCGGCCCGGTTGGCTTCCGGATAATACTTATCCAGGAACTCGTTCCATGCCTTCATCGCGGCATCGGTCTTCCATTGGGCGTCGGTTGGATCCTTGAAGTATTGCGACGAGATGATGTCCTGTCCATTCTCGAACCCGGCCGGCTTCATCACGCTGCCGATCGAGGCGGAGACGTTGTTGAGGAAGTGCAGTGGCTTCCAGCCGATCTCGGCGTTCTTCTTGATTGCCTGTGCCGCGAATTTCGGCGTCGTGATGTTGAAGAAGACGTCGGCGCCGGACGATTTCATCTTGACGATGTGGGAGTCGATCGTCGGCTGCGAAACCTCGTAGCTTTCCTCGATGACGATCATCGAAGCCGCCTTGGCGCCGAGCCCGTCCTTGAAGCCCTTCAGATAGTCCTTGCCGTAATCGTCGTTCTGATAAAGCACGGCAATCTTGGCGTTTGGCTTCTCCTTTAGAATGTACTTCGCGTAGATCTGGGATTCGCTCTGGTAGTTGGGCTGCCAGCCCATGGTCCAGGGAATTCCTTCGGATCGTTCCACTTGGTGGCGCCGGTCGCGACGAACAGCTGCGGCACCTTTTTCGAGTTCAGGTACTTCTGGATCGCCGTATTCGGCGGGGTGCCCAGCGGATTGAAGATGAGCAGGACTTCATCGCTCTCGACCAGCTTGCGTGCCTGCTCGACCGTCTTCGGCGGGCTGTAGGCGTCGTCATAGCTGACGAAATTGATCTTGCGGCCGTTGATGCCACCCTCGGCGTTGATCTTCCTGAAGTAGGCCTCTTCGGTCTTGCCGATCACGCCATAGGCGGACGCCGGTCCGCTGTAGGGCATGATGTTGCCGATCTTGATTTCGGTATCGGACGCGCCGGTGTCGTATTTTTCTGCGCAAGCGCGCCGCTGCTGGTTGCAGCAAGCAATACGAGGGCAGCCGCAAAGGCTCCCAGTCGCAAGTTGATAACGGACATTTTTTGATCTCCCTGGGATCGATGAATGTGTCGGTGTTCTTGTGTCGGGAGCGCTTGGCGGCTCTTGGCTACATTGAATACCTTTCGGCCGCCTCCAGCAACAAAAAGCCCCGCGACAGTGTCGCGGGGGCCGATATTTGATCTCATCCCCGGGAAACTACCGCCCGGCGGAATATTGGTTAACCGCTGACGCGGCGATTCCTGTTTTCCGGAAAACCTTAACGTCCTTCTGCCCTAGCGCTTCCAGAGCTTGCCGATGAATTGCTGGCCGACAATCGCGACCTGCCTTGCGCCATGCGGCACGAGGAAGATGACCACGAACAGAAGCACACCGAATACGGCGCCGGAGAGGCCCTTCGAGATATGCTCGGCGATATTCGGCACGAAGATGATGAAGGCCGAGCCGACGATCGAGCCCGGCAGCCAGCCGACGCCGCCCACGACCATGCCGAGGAACAGCGAGATTGCGAGCGTGATGGTGTAACTGTCCGGTGCCACGAACTGCACCGCGATGGCGCCCAGACCGCCGGCAACGCCGGTGATGCCGGCCGAGACGCCGAATGCCAGCGTCTTGTACAGCGCAACGTCGACGCCCATCGCGGACGCCGCGATCTCGTTGTCGCGGATCGCCATGAAGGCGCGGCCCGAGCGGGAGCGCAGCAGGTTGACCGAGGCGATGTAGATCCCGATAGCGATCACGAGCGTGAAGTAATACAGCCACTTGTCCTGCGATATCGGCAGGCCAAACGGCGCATCCGGCTTGGTCACGACCAGCCCCTGCACGCCACCGGTCCAGTGCTCGAAGAAGCCGAGCTTCAGCAATTGCGGCATTGCCACCGCCAGCGCAAAGGTCGCCAGCGCCAGATAGATGCCGCTCAAGCGCAACGCCGGCTGACCGAACAAGAACCCGAAGCCAAAGCAGATAATGCCGGCAATGGGCAATGTCAGGCGTAGTTCACGCCCATATGCTCCATCAGAATGGCGGAGGTGTAGGCGCCGACCGCATAGAAGGCGCTTTGGCCCAGCGAAAACTGGCCGCTGCCGCCGGTCAGGATGTTCAGCGCCAGGACCGCCAGCGCGTAGATCAACAACATCGTCATCTGGAAGACGAAGAAATTCTTCAAGAACATCGGTACGATGATCAGCAACCCCAGTATCACGAGCGAGGTGCCGTAGCCCAGCGTCATGGCTCTCTTTGGGACGGCCTCGACCGCCGGAGCTTCGGTTGCGACTTCTTCAACTGCGCTCATGATCAAACTCGCTTCACGATGGGCCGGCCAAACAGGCCCGCCGGTTTGAGAACCAACACGGTGATGATAAGCGCCAGCGCGATCGGCAATTTCAGTTCATTGCCGACGCCGGGGATATAGGTCCCGGCGAGATTCTCGAACACGCCGACCAGAAAGCCCCCAACCACCGCTCCGAGCGGGCTGGTCAGGCCGCCGAGCACGGCCGCGGCAAACCCGTAGATCAGCACGCCGCCCATCATGTTGGGCTCCAGGAACACGACAGGTGCGATCAGGATGCCGGCGATCGCGCCGATCGCGGATGCCATGCCCCAGCCAAGCGCGATCATCCACGAGGTGTTGATGCCGACCAGCCGTGCCGACTCCGGCAACGACGCGGCCGCGCGCATCGCAAGGCCGATCCGGGTGAACTGGAAGAACAGATAGAGCAGGATCAACAGTCCCACGGTGACGCCGATCATGCCGGCCTGATGGGTCGAGATCAGCTGACTGCCGAGAAAGGGCGCGGATCCGAACGGCGTCGGAAACTGCTTGATCGTGAAGTCCCAGGTCAGTCCGGCGACGCTGTTGACGATCGCAAACAACGCGATGAAACCGGCGACATTGGTCAGGACCGGCGCCTTGGCAAGCGGTTTGAACAACATACGCTCGATGGCGATGCCGCCTGCGAACGAGACCGCCAGCGTAAGAAGGAAGGCCCACCAATACGGCACCCCCATTGCATCAGCTGCCAGGCGATGAATGTCGAGAACATCGCCATTTCGCCCTGAGCGAAATTGAGATGGTCGATCGCCTGGTAGATCATGACGACGGCGAGCGCCATGCAGGCATAGATCGCACCTGTGGCAATGCCAGCCAGGACTTGGTTGATAAAAAGTTCCACGGCTGCGCTCCTCAATAACCGAGATAGGATTTACGGACGTCTTCGTTGTTCGCGATTTCGGCAGCGCTTCCCGACATCACGATACGTCCGGTTTCAATAACGTAGGCCTTGTCCGCGAGCTCCAGCGCGAGTTGTGCGTTCTGCTCCACCACCAGAATAGTGACCTTGTCCTCGCGGTTGATCTTGCCGAGGATCTTGAACAGCTCGCGCACGATCAAGGGCGCGAGGCCGAACGACGGCTCGTCCAGCAGCATCAGCCGCGGCCGCAGCATCAGCGCGCGCGCAACCGCGAGCATCTGCTGCTCGCCGCCCGACAGCGTGCCGGCCTGCTGGGTATGCCGCTCCTTCAGCACCGGGAAATGCTCGTACATGCGCTCGATGTCGGCGACCACGCCCTTCTTGTCGTTGCGGGTGATGGCACCGAGCTGCAGGTTTTCTTCCACCGTCATGGTGGTGAAGGTGCCGCGGCCCTGCGGCACATGCGCAATGCCGAGACGGACGACGTTTTCGGTCGACTTGCCGGACAGCGGCTTGCCCTCGAACTCGATCGCGCCGGTTGAACGCACCATGTTGCAGATCGCCCGCAAGGTGGTGGTCTTGCCGGCGCCGTTGGCGCCAAGCAGGGTGGTCAGCGAGCCCTCGTTGAGGGAGAAACTCAGGCCATGAAGCGCCTGGACCTGGCCGTAATAGGCGCGGAGATCCTTGATGTTGAGCATCGCGGTCATTGGTCCTTGCTCCCCAGATAGGCTTTGATGACATCCGGGTCGGCCTGGACCTGGCTAGGGTTCCTCGGCGAGCTTGCGGCCGAAGTTGAGTGCGACGACGTGGTCGGCGATCGACATCACCAGACCCATGTGATGCTCGACGAGCAGCACCGTCATGTGACGCTCGTCGCGAATGCGCTTGATCAGGTCGCCAAGCACGTGGACTTCTTCGTGATTGAGACCGCCGGCGGGTTCGTCGAGCAGCAGGATCTTGGGATCCGCGGCCAGCGCGCGCGCCAGTTCGACGCGCTTCTGGGTACCGAACGGCAGGCCGGACACGATGGTGTGGGCGACGTCATCGAGACCGAGATAGCTAACGATCTCGTGGACGTGCCTGTTGAGTTCGGCCTCGCCACGGCGCACCCAGCCCAGTCGCAGGGAGTCGCTGATGATGTCGCTGTTGGAACGGCAATGGGTGCCGACGCGAACGTTGTCGAGCACGGAAAGATTTGGAAACAGCGCGACGTTCTGGAAGGTGCGGCCGATGCCGATTTCGGCGATCCGGTGCGGCGGACGCGTCAGGATGCTCACGCCTTCCATCAGGATATCGCCGGAGCTCGGCTGATAGAGTCGGGAGAGGCAGTTGAACAACGTGGTCTTGCCGGCGCCGTTCGGTCCGATCAGGCCGAGGATTGCGCCCTTATGCATGTCAAAAGACACGCCGTTCAACGCGATGATGCCGCCGAACACGACGCTGACGTCGCGAACCGCGAGCAGGGGAGCATTTCCTGCGCGAGCTGGGCCTGCGTCATCGCGTCTCGCCCGCGCTGATCACAGGGCGGGAATGACCACGCGAAGATTTTCGCCAGTCGTGATGAAGGCTATCTGATCCCCTCGGACAAACGTGCAACTTTTCCTCCTGCTTTCAACTTCTTGTTCTCTATTTTTTGGATTGTGGGGCTGTGCCGCCCAGCGCTGCCTCGATGTTCCTTACCATCGTGACAAGGCGAGGTCCAATGTCGTTGATCAAGCGATCTTCCGTGAAACGGAAAGCAGGCGCGCCGCAATTAAAGGCATACGGTCCGGTTCCGTCGTTGAGCTTCAGCGGTACACCTACGGCGTGCACATCCTCCTGCCATTCACCTGCGGAGATGGTGAAGCCGTAACGCGCGAGCATTTCGCCCGCGCGCTCGATGCCGTCGCGCATTTTGGGCCAGCGATTGCCGTAGTGATCGCGCAGTTCGCGCAACAAGGTGGCGCGCTCATCCTCAGGCAGCGCCCAGATATAGGCGCGCCCCATCGCGGTGGTCGCGATCGGTACGCGCGAACCGACGTCGAGCTGCACGCCGAGTAGCCCGGTACGGCTCTGCCCGAAATAGATCATGCTGTGACGATCGCGTCCGCCGACGGCAACGGCCCCGCCGGTCTCGCGCATCAGTTCTTCACGATAGGGTTCGGACAAATGCCGAACGCCGAGGTTGGCGAGCGCGGCATACCCCAGCGCCATGGCTGATGGCGCGAGCTGATACTTTTCGAAACGCGGAACGGGTGTAAGATAGCCCAGCTTGGTCAGGGTGTAGGTCAGCCGGGAAATGGTTGGCTTCGGCAAATTGGTACGGGCGGCGAGTTCTTGATTGCCGAGAAGTCCGTCGTTGGGATGAAATGCGCGCAACACATCAAGTCCGCGGGAAAGCGCGACGACGAAGCTGCGATCGGTCGCCACCTTTTTCCCTGGACGCTTCATTACCCGCTACTGCTGATGAGCTCGTTGACAAGGGACGTGCTTCAAAATAACCCTCCGTGTCAAGATGTGGAATTAAATTTCGCAGTGCGAAATTCGTGAAATGAGCGTAGCTACTCAACGCAAGTTGAGCGGCATCCAAGAACAAACGATCCAGAGAACAAACGATCCAGGGAGAGTCCCGTGAGCGAAGTGGTAAAACTCGAGCGTCATGACGTCATCGCCATCGTCACGGTCGACAGTCCTCCCGTCAATGCGCTGAGCGCCGCGGTGCGCGGCGGTATCTTCGAATGCATGAAGGCTGCGATCGCCGATGCCGAAGTGAAGGCCATCGTGCTGACCTGCGGCGGCCGCACCTTCATCGCCGGCGCCGACATCACCGAATTCGGCAAGCCGCCGAAACCGCCCGGTCTCGCCGAAGTGCTTGTCCTGATGGAGAACTCGCCGAAGCCGATCATTGCCGCCATCCACGGAACAGCGCTCGGCGGCGGCCTCGAAGTCGCTCTGGCATGCCACTATCGCGTCGCGACCAAGGAAGCGAAGCTCGGCCTGCCGGAAGTAAAGCTGGCCTTCTGCCCGGCGCCGGCGGCACGCAGCGCCCGCCACGCGCGGTCGGCCCCGAACTCGCAGTCAAGATGATCGTCAGCGGCGATCCGATCGGCGCGGCGGAAGCGCTGAAGAATGGCCTGATCGAGGAGATCGTCGAAGGTCCGGCGACGGGCGGCGAAGCATTCGCGCTCAAGGTGCTGGCGGAGAAGCGCCCTTGCGCAAGTTGCGCGACGACGACTCCAAGCTCGCGGCCGCCAAGGCCGACATTTCGATCTTCACCAATGCGGTCGCAGCCCTGACCAAGAAGGCGCGCGGGCTCGAAGCGCCGTTCGCCGCGGCCGACGCGGTGCGCGCCGCGATCGAGCTGCCGTTCGATGAGGGGCTGAAGAAAGAGCGCGAGGGCTTTCTCAAGCTCGTCGCCAGCGACCAGTCCAAGGCGCAGCGCTACGCCTTCTTCTCCGAGCGGGAAGCCGCCAAGATCGCCGGCGTGCCCGAGGGCACCAAGCCGCGCCCCGTGGAACGGGTCGCCATCATCGGCGCCGGCACCATGGGCGGCGGTATCGCGATGTCGTTCGCCAATGCCGGTATCCCGGTCACGCTGATCGAAACCGGTGAAGAGCAGCTCAAGCGCGGCCTGGGCGTGATGCAAAAGAACTACGAGGCGACCGCCGCGCGCGGCGGCATCCCCGCCGATGCCCCGGCCAAGCGCATGGGCCTGATCACGGGCGTCGTTGGCCTGGAGCACGTCAAGGACGCTGACCTTGTGATCGAAGCCGTGTTCGAAACCATGGCGGTCAAGAAGGAAGTGTTCGAGGCGCTCGACAAGCACGCCAAGCCCGGCGCGGTGCTGGCTTCCAACACTTCGTACCTCAACATCGACGAGATCGCGAAAGTGACAAAGCGTCCGCAGGACGTGCTCGGCATGCACTTCTTCTCGCCGGCCAACGTGATGAAGCTGTGCGAGATCGTCCGCGCCGACAAGACTGCGCCGGATGCGCTGACAACCGCTGTTTCCATCGCACGCAAGATCGCAAAGGTGCCGGCCGTGGTCGGCGTCTGCGACGGCTTTGTCGGCAACCGCATGCTGGCCCAGCGCGGCAAGCAGTCGGAAAAGCTGCTGTTCGAAGGCGCCTTGCCGCAGCAGGTCGACGCCGTGGTGACGAAGTTCGGCATGCCGATGGGACCGTTCGCGATGAGCGATCTCGCCGGCCTCGATATCGGCTGGCGTTCGCGGAAAGATCGCGGCATCAAGTCGGAAATCGCCGACGCGCTGTGCGAGGCCGGGCGCTTCGGCCAGAAGACCGGCAAGGGCTATTACAAGCATGGAAGCCGGGTCCCGCGCGGCGTTGCCGGATCCGGAAGTCGAAAACTGATCGACGAGACGCTGCAGCGCATGGGGCGCAAGAAGCGCGTCGTCAGCGACGACGAGATCCTCGAGCGCATGATGTACCCGATGATCAACGAGGGCGCGCGCATCCTCGAAGAGGGCATCGCAGCGCGTCCGAGCGACATCGACGTGATCTGGCTGTACGGGTATGGCTGGCCGATCTATCGCGGCGGCCCGATGTTCTATGCCGACCAGGTCGGCCTCAAGCACATCGCCGATCGGCTGTCGTACTACGCCAAGGAGACCAACGATCCCTCGCTCGAGCCGGCACCGCTGCTCAAGCGTCTGGCTGCGGAGGGCAAGACGTTTGCGTCGCTGGCTGCGCAGTCGAAAGCGGCTTGATGGGGCATCCCGGAGAGCAGTTCTATCCGGAAGGCGTCCGCTGGGACGATCCGATCGCGCGCGGCACGCTGCCCGATTTGTTGTCGGCAGCGGCCGCAGAGTTCGCCTCGCGGCCCGCGATCGAGTTCCGCGACCGGCCGATCAGCTACAGCGAACTCGAAGCGTTGGTGGAGACAGCCGCCGGCGCCTTCCTTCGCGCCGGCTACGGCAAGAACAGTTCAGTCGCGCTGTTCCTCGGCAATTCGCCGGATCACCCCGTCAATTTCTTCGGCGCGCTGAAGGCCGGCAGCCGCGTCGTGCATCTGTCGCCGCTCGATGGCGAGATCGCGCTGTCGCACAAGCTCACGGACTCCGGCGCGCGCGTGCTGGTCACCAGCAATCTGTCGGCGCTATTGCCGACCGCGCTGAAATTCCTCGACAAGGGTTTGCTCGACCGCCTGATCGTCTGCGAGGACGACCATTGGGGCAAGGTGGGCACACCGCAAGCGGCGCTGCCCGATAATCCCGCCATCATCACCCACAAGCAGTTCACCGACGGCGCGGCCAAGCCGGCGCAATGGCCGGCGATATCAGCGGATGATGTCGCGCTGCTGCAATATACCGGCGGCACCACCGGATTGCCCAAGGGCGCGATGCTGAGCCACGGCAATCTGACCTCGGCGGTGTCGGTCTACGATGTCTGGGGCAGGCCGTCGCGCGCCGAGCGCAACGCGATCGAGCGCGTGATCTGCGTGCTGCCGCTGTTCCACATCTACGCGTTGACCGTGGTGCTGCTCTCCGCAATTCGGCGCGGCCATCTGATCTCGCTGCACCAGCGTTTTGATGTCGAGGCCGTCATGCGCGACATCGAGGTCAAGCGCGCCACGGTATTTCCGGGCGTTCCCACCATGTGGATCGCGATCGCCGCGCTGCCCGATCTCGACAAGCGCGATTTATCCTCGCTGGTGAGCTGCGGCTCCGGCGCGCGCCGCTGCCGGTCGAGGTCGCAAAAATCTTCGAGCGCAAGGTCGGCATGAAGCTGAAGAGCGGCTGGGGCATGACCGAGACCTGCTCGCCCGGCACCGGCCATCCAGAGGAAGGGCCGGACAAGCCAGGCTCGATCGGCCTGATGCTGCCCGGTATCGAGATGGACGTGGTGTCGCTGGAAGATCCGACCAAATTGATGCCGGTGGGCGAGGTCGGCGAAATCCGCATCCGCGGTCCGAACGTCACCAAGGGCTACTGGAACCGGCCGAAGGAAACCGCCGAAGCCTTTGTCGGCGATCGCTTCCTCACCGGCGACATCGGCTATATGGACGCCGACGGCTATTTCTATCTGGTCGACCGCAAGAAGGACATGATCATCTCCGGCGGCTTCAACGTCTATCCGCAGATGATCGAGCAGGCGATCTACACCCACCCTGCCGTGCAGGAAGTGATCGTGATTGGCATCCCCGATGACTATCGCGGCGAGGCCGCCAAAGCCTTCATCAAGCTGCGCGACGGCGCGAAACCCTTCGCGCTGGATGAGCTGCGCGCCTTCCTCACCGGCAAGCTCGGCAAGCACGAGATTCCGGCGGCGATCGAGTTCGTCGACGAACTGCCGCGCACGCCGGTCGGAAAACTCTCGCGCCACGAATTGCGGATGCAGCAATCGCTGCCGCAGGCAAACATAAAGAAAGACGTCGCTTAGTCAGAGTGTAATTCATTCGCTCACAAGGAGGATCCGATGGATCTCGCTTTCAGCAAGGAAGAAATCGCGTTTCGGGAAGAGGTGCGGGCCTTCTTCAGGGATAACGTGCCGCCGGAAACGCGGCGCAAGATGGTCGAGGGGCGTCACCTCTCCAAGGACGAGATGGTCGCCTGGTGGCGCATCCTGAACAAGAAGGGCTGGGGCGTCTCGCACTGGCCGAAGGAATATGGCGGCACCGGCTGGAGCTCGGTGCAGCAGTACATCTTCAACGAGGAGCTGCAGATGCATCCGGCGCCGGCGCCGCTCGCCTTCGGCGTCAGCATGGTCGGTCCCGTCATCTACACTTTTGGCAACGAGAAGCAGAAGCAGCGGTACCTGCCGCGCATCGCCAATGTCGACGACTGGTGGTGCCAGGGTTTTCGGAGCCCGGCTCGGGATCGGACCTCGCCTCGCTCAAGACCAAGGCCGAGCGCAAGGGCGACAAGTACATCATCAACGGTCAGAAGACCTGGACCACGCTGGCCCAGCACGCCGACATGATCTTCTGCCTGTGCCGCACCGACACCAATGCGAAGAAGCAGATGGGCATCTCCTTCATCGTGTTCGACATGAAGTCGAAGGGCGTCACGGTGCGCCCGATCGAGACCATCGACGGCGGCCATGAGGTTAACGAGGTGTTCTTCGACGACGTCGAGGTGCCGGTCGAGAATCTGATCGGCGAGGAAAACAAGGGCTGGGACTACGCAAAGTTCCTGCTCGGCAACGAACGCACCGGCATCGCCCGCGTCGGCGTCTCCAAGGAGCGGCTGCGCCGCATCAAGGAGCTCGCCTCCAAGGTCGAATCGAACGGCAAGCCCGTGATCGAGGACCAGGGTTTCCGCGAGAAGCTGGCGGCCTGCGAGATCGAGCTGAAGGCGCTCGAGCTCACGCAACTTCGCGTCGTCGCCGACGAGGGCAAGCACGGCAAGGGCAAGCCCAACCCGGCGTCCTCGGTGCTGAAGATCAAGGGTTCGGAAATCCAGCAGACCACCACCGAACTCTTGATGGAAGTGATCGGCCCGTTCGCCGCACCCTACGACGTGCATGGCGATGACGGCTCCAACGAGACCATGGACTGGACCGCCCAGATCGCGCCGAGCTACTTCAACAACCGCAAGGTTTCGATCTACGGCGGCTCCAACGAGATTCAGCGCAACATCATCACCAAGGCGGTGCTGGGGTTGTAGCCACAACACAAACAATGTCAGTCCCCGCGAAGGCGGGGGACCCAGTACGCCGCGGCGGTCGTGGCTTACGACGCGCTAGTGATTACTGGATCCCGCCTTCGCGGGGATGACGACTGAGGGTTCGTAGGATGGGTAGAGCGAAGCGATACCCATCACAACAAGTCCGAACAGTGCGATGGGTTTCGCTTCGCTCTACCCATCCTACGGGTTCGTTCGATTTCCATGCCTCAGGCATGATTTGAGAGAGCAAAAGAACATGGATTTTGATTTGTCCGAGGAGCAGCGCCTTCTCAAGGAAAGCATCGACGGTCTGCTGACCGACTCTACGATTTCGATGCGCGCAAGAAGTACCAGAAAGAGAAGGGCGGCTGGAGCAAGGCCGTCTGGGGCAAGCTCGCCGAGCAGGGCCTGCTGGGCCTGCCGTTCGCTGAAGCCGATGGCGGCTTTGGCGCCGGCGCGGTCGAAACCATGATCGTGATGGAAGCGCTCGGCAAGGCGCTGGTGCTGGAGCCGTATCTCGCCACCGTCGTGATCGGCGGCGGCTTCCTGCGCCATGGCGGTTCGGCCGAGCAGAAAGCCCAGCACATCCCCGGCATCATCGACGGCAGCAAGACGTTTGCCTTCGCGCAGCTCGAGAAGAACTCGCGCTACGATCTCGGCGATGTCGCTGCCACCGCCAAGAAGAAGGGTTCGGGGTGGGTGATCGACGGTGAAAAGTTCGTCGTGCTCAACGGCGAGAACGCCGACACTCTGATCGTGACGGCACGCACCAAGGGCGGCCAGCGCGACAAGACCGGCATCGGCGTCTTCCTTGTGCCGGCCAACGCCAAGGGCGTCACCTGCAAGGGCTATCCGACCCAGGACGGCCTGCATGCGGCCGACATCACCTTCACCGGCGTCGAGGTCGGCGCCGATGCCGCGATCGGCGATCCCGAGAACGGCCTCGCTTTGATCGAGCGCGTGGTCGACGAAGCCCGCACCGCGATGTGCGCGGAAGCGGTCGGCGCGATGGATGAATCGCTGAAGAGCACGGTCGAATATCTCAAGACCCGAAAGCAGTTCGGCGTGCCGATCGGCAGCTTCCAGACCTTGCAGCACCGCGCCGCCGACATGTTCGTGGCGCTCGAACAGGCCCGCAGCATGTCGATGTTCGCGACCATGGCCGCCGATTTCGACAATGCGAAAGAGCGCGCCACCGCGGTCGCCGCCGCCAAGGTGCAGATCGGCAAATCAGGCAAGTTCATCGGCCAGCAGTCGATCCAGCTTCACGGCGGCATTGGCATGACCCAGGAAGCCAAGATCGGTCACTACTTCAAGCGGCTGACCATGATCGAAAACACCTTTGGCGACACCGACTACCACCTCCGCCGTGTCACGGATGCGGGAGGGCTGGTGTAATCGCTGTAAGTCACGCGACTGCAGCCACGCAAAAATCGTCATGCCCGGGCAAGAGCGCGAAGCGCGTCTTCGCGCTAGATGTCCCGGGCATCCACGTCTTGGCGGCAAAGGAAGTCGTGGATGGCCGGGACAAGCCCGGCCATGACGGATAGAGAACGGCAAGCGAAAACAACAAAGAGGGAGCACACCTGGTGAAAAACACGCCGTTCGACCTCACCGGAAAAGTTGCAATCATCACCGGCTCCAGCCGCGGCATCGGCCGCTCCTCGGCTGAACTTCTGGCAAAACTCGGCGCAAAAGTCGTGATCTCCAGCCGCAAGGCCGACGCCTGCAAGGAGGTCGCCGAAGGCATCAAAAGGCCGGCGGCGACGCCCATGTCATTGCCTGCAACATCTCGCGCCGCGAGGAAGTTGAGGCGCTGATCGCGGGCACCACAAAACATTACGGCAAGGTCGACATCCTCGTCTGCAACGCCGCGGTGAATCCGTATTACGGCCCGTTGCTCGACATCAAGGACGAGGCCTTCGACAAGATCATGGGCAGTAACGTCAAGAGCAACATCTGGCTCTGCGCGCTGGCGATCCCGCAAATGGCGGCGCGAGGCAATGGCTCGGTGGTAATCATCTCGTCCATCGGGGGCTTGCGCGGTTCCACCGTGATCGGCGCCTACGGCATCTCGAAAGCTGCTGATTTCGCGCTGTGCCGGAGCCTCGCCGGCGAATGGGGCCCGAAGGGCGTCCGCGTCAATTGTGTAGCGCCGGGCCTGGTGAAAACCGATTTCGCCCGCGCGCTGTGGGAAGATCCAGACAACCTCAAGCGCCGCACCGCGACGACCTGCTCCGCCGGATCGGCGAACCCGACGAAATCGCAGGCGCGGTGGCGTATCTGGCCTCCGACGCCTCGAGCTTCATGACTGGCCAGACCATTGTGGTGGATGGTGGCGTGACGACCGCGGCGACGTGATCTCCTACCCTCTCTGGAGGGGAGGGTCGTATCGCATCGCGCGAAGCAAGATGCGATACGGGTGGGGTGATCTCTCCACACGGGCACTGCCCGAGTTGAGAGACCGTCACCTCACCCGTCTCACATTTCGCTGCGCTCAATGTGAGCCGACCCTCCCCTCCAGGGTGATACATCCCCCAACTTGACCTCCGCCTCCCAATCGGATTGCTTCTTCGCAGCCAAAACCTCCCAGGGAAGCAACGTCATGTCCTTTGTGCTGGCCATCGATCAGGGCACCACGTCCTCCCGCGCCATGGTGTTTCGATCAGACATCTCCATCGCCGCCACCGCGCAGCAGGAATTTCCGCAGCATTTCCCGGCCTCGGGTTGGGTCGAGCACGAGCCGGAGGACATCTGGACCTCGACGGTGACGGTCTGCCGCGCCGCGCTGGAAAAGGCCGGCCTCAAGCAAAAGACATCGCCGCGATCGGCATCACCAACCAGCGTGAAACCACCGTGGTGTGGGACCGCGCGACGGGGCAAGCCGTGCACCGCGCCATTGTCTGGCAGGACCGCCGCACATCAGACATCTGCGCCAAATTGAAAGCCGAGGGCCACGAGCCCGTGATTTCGGCCAGGACCGGCCTGATCATCGACCCCTATTTCTCCGGCACCAAAGTCGCCTGGATCCTCGACCACGTGCCGGGCGCGCGCGAACGCGCCGGCCGCGGCGAGCTGATGTTCGGCACCGTCGATTGCTATCTGCTGTGGCGCCTGACCGGCGGCAAGGTGCACGCCACCGATGCCACCAATGCTTCGCGCACGCTGCTGTTCAACATCCACACCGGCGAGTGGGACGACGAGCTCTTGAAACTGCTGCGCGTGCCGCGCTCGATGCTGCCGGAGGTCAAAGACTCCTCCGCAAAATTCGGCGACAGCGACGCCGATCTGTTCGGCGGCTCGATCGCGATTTCAGGCATCGCCGGCGACCAGCAGGCCGCGACCATCGGCCAGGCCTGCTTCACGCCCGGCATGATCAAGTCAACCTACGGCACCGGCTGCTTCGCGCTGCTCAACACCGGCGCCACGCCGGTCGCCTCGAAGAACAAGCTGCTCACCACCATCGCCTATCAATTGAACGGCAAACGCACCTACGCGCTCGAAGGCTCGATCTTCGTCGCCGGCAGCGCCGTGCAGTGGCTGCGCGACGGCCTCGGCATCATCAAGCAGGCGTCCGAGACCGGCCCGCTCGCCGACAAATCCGATTCCATGCAGAGCGTTTATCTGGTGCCGGCCTTCGTCGGCTTAGGTGCTCCCTACTGGAATCCCCGCGTCCGCGGCGCGCTGTTCGGCCTTACCCGCAACACCGGCCCCGCCGAACTCGCGCACGCCGCGCTGGAAAGCGTCTGCTACCAGACGTTCGACTTATGGGCCGCGATGCGCGCCGATTGGCCCGATGCGAACGCCGCCAACATCGTGCTCCGCGTCGACGGCGGCATGACGGCGTCGGACTGGACCATGCAGCGCCTCGCCGATCTGCTCGACGCCCCGGTCGACCGCCCGATGATCCAGGAGACGACAGCGCTGGGCGCCGCGTATCTCGCGGGACTACAGGCCGGCGTCTATCCCGAGCCCGCAAAGTTCGCCGACAACTGGCGGCTGGAGCACCGCTTCAAACCGGCGATGAGCGCGGCGACGCGGGAGCGCAAGCTTAAGGGCTGGGCGAGGGCAGTGAAGGGTGTGCTGGCGAGTGATGAAGGGGTAGTGTGGGATGATCCTGCCCGACGGCTATTCCGACGTTCCCGCCGGCAAGGTCGCCGCAATCGTCACGCATCTGGAGATGACCGCGCGCTCCGCGCCGCGTCCCGATCCCGCCGGCGCATGGTCGCTGCGGCGCGTTGAGACGCCGCCGCTCGACTGGTTTCGCGATATCTACCGACGCGTCGGCGAGGAATGGCTGTGGTTCTCGCGGATACGAATGCCTGATGAAGAACTCGCGGCGAGGCTTCATTCGCCGCAGCTCGAAGTCTACGCGCTGGTCGATAACGGCCGCGACGAGGGCTTGCTCGAACTGGATTTTCGCCAACCCCGACAATGCGAGATCGGCATGTTCGGCGTCACCGCAAAGCTGGTGGGAACGGGCGCCGGGCGCTGGCTGATGAATCGCGCGCTGGAAATCGCCTGGTCGCGGCCGGTCGACCGCGTCTGGCTGCACACCTGCACCTTCGATCATCCGGCCGCGCTCGCTTTCTACCAGCGCTCGGGCTTTCGCGCCTGCCGGCGGCAGATCGAAGTCGCCGACGATCCCCGGCTCGACGGCACGGCGCCGCGTGGCGTGGCGCGGCATGTGCCGGTGATTGAGTAAGAGCTGCCTTTAGTCGACATCGCATCTTCTCGCGGGCAGAGAGTGCCGTCACCGCGTTAGTCCGGTACTTTATACGGCGTGAGCCGCCATAGCCGCTCGGGCAATGGCTGCATCGGCGGAAGGGCAAGTTCGCCATAGCTGGAGTGCAGCGGCAGGTCTGGCTTCCAGAAGTGGATCGAAAAGACCACACGATACTGCGGAGCGTCAGGCAACTTACAGGGATAAATGCCGATTACCGTCTCGCCATCGGGCGTCAGAAAGGTTTCGTTCCAGGCCACTTGCCAAGTGCTTTCAGGGCGGGATGGATGCTGCTGCATGAATTCGCCGATATTGAACATTGCATCAGGGCTCGTGACTAATACCTCGAAAATTGCCAGATCCTCCGTGTGAGAGCGGAGCTGTTCTTCTAACGCCTGACGGTTCTCCTCGGTGAGTGGCTGCAGTTCATCGCCCCTTCCAAAGCGGCGAAACATTTCCCTGCTCTCTTCAGAAAGGTAGGCCGGGTCACGGGAGTCAACTTCCTGACGCAGGAAGCGGGCGTATGCAGTCCAGTCGGCACTCAGCGAATAAAAGCCGATGACTTTCAAGGGAGGTGACTTGCTTGCGGTCATTTATTCTGAGTCTGCGCGGCACTAGCGATACACACCCCAGAGTAGCGCAGGTGACAGCGCATGCAAGGACGATATATAAACTCTTCCCAACTAGCATGGATTGCAGCTCATGATCCTGATCGGCCAATTCGACTCCCCTTCGTCCGCCGCGTCGCCATCGCGATGAGGCTCTATGGCATCGACTTCGAGCACAGACCGTGGTCGACCTTCGGCGATGCCGACAAAATCGCGGCCTATAATCCGCTAAGGCGGGTACCGACGCTCGTGCTGGATAGCGGCGAGGCGCTGATCGAGAGCGCGATGATCCTGGATCATCTCGACGATCGCGTCGGCCCCGAGCAAGCGATGATTGCGCGTAGCGGCGCCGCGCGGCGCCGGCATTTGCGGATTTGCGCGCTGGCGATGGGGCTCGGCGACAAGGGCGTCAGCCTGCTTTACGAGCGCGTGCTGCGCAAGGAGAAGCAGCTCGATCTGTGGGTCGAGCGCTGCAAGTCGCAGATATCAGGCGTGCTCGAAGTGTTGGAAAAGGAGCGCGCTGATGTCAAGACGCCGTATTGGTTCGGCGAAAACATCGGCCACGCCGATATCGCGGTCGCCTGCGTATTGCGCTTCACGGGCGAGGCGCATCCCGCACTGCTCGACGCGCGCTATCCCGCACTGAAGGCGCATGCTGAACGTTGCGAGGCGCTGCCGCCGTTCCAGGAAATCGTGCAGCCGCTGGCGCCGCCGAGCGGCGATTGAGCTGGACGGGGCCGCGCCCGGCCACGGCCGCGGAGCCAGCCCAATCCTACTTTGCATGGGGTTGTTTTCGCGATTTTTTCAGGCCGGGTGCGGTGCGTCCGGGGAGTCGCGCCGCCGGGCGGCCAGCCTCGCTTTCACACCTTAGGCCGCATCGCTTCCGGTGTGTCCGGCTGCGCCAGCGGGTGCGCCTTGGCAAATTCCGGCAGCGCCATCGCGGTCTCGAAGATGCGCTTCACGGTCGGATAGATCTTCAGATCGATCTGCTGCGTTACTGCGGCAGTGACATGCCCCACCATGCAGATATCGGCGAGCGTCGGTTGATCGCCATGGCAGAAGTTTCCCGTGTCCTTGTCGGCGAGATGCCCCTCCAGCGCGGCAAGCGTTTCCACGATCCAGTGTCGCCGCCATGCCGCCTGCTGCGTATCGCGCAAGTTCAGTTCGTGATCGAGATAGCGCCGAACCCGCGGCGCCAGCAGCGGATGGCCCTCGCAGGCCACCATCAGCGCCAGCGCGCGGACGCGGGCGCGGCCGTTGATATCGGCGGGCACCAGGGGCGGGGAGGATATTTCTCGTCGAGATATTCGAGGATGGCGAGCGACTGGAACAGCGTGGTGCCGTCATCCTCGACCAGCGCCGGCAGTGCCATCTGCGGATTGATCTTGCGATATTCGCCATCGCGATGCGCGTTGGCGTCGAGGTTGACGAAGATCACTTCCGCCGGCACATTTTTCAGATTGAGCGCGATGCGGACGCGAAAACTCGCCAGCGATCGCCAGAACGAGAAGAATTTCATGGTGACAAGAACTCCGTCATGCCCGGGCTTGACCCGGCCATCCATCGCACTTCACCGAAACCTTCTTGAAGATGGATCACCGGGTCAAGCCCGGTGATGACAAGTCAGGCCCTGACGGCCTTCTTTCGCCAAGCCAGGTGAACAGCGCAGGTACATCCGGGTGGATGCGAAGCGGCGTCATTGGCGGGGACGACTTCGGTCATCGCCGGTGCCTTCGTCGCGGCCTGCACCTGCGAGGGAATATAATTCAGCACCGGCGCCAGCCAGCGTTCGGTTTCGGCGACGCTCATGCCCTTGCGCGCGGCGTAGTCCTCGACCTGGTCGCGCTCGATCTTGCCGACGCCGAAATAGAAGCTTTCGGGATGAGAGAAATAAAGCCCCGACACCGACGAGCCCGGCCACATCGCAAAGCTCTCGGTCAGCTTGACGCCTGCGGTGTTCTCCGCGTCGAGCAGGCGGAACAGCGTCGCCTTCTCGGTGTGATCGGGCTGCGCGGGATAGCCGGGCGCCGGGCGGATGCCGGCATATTGTTCGAGAATGAGCTGATCGGGCGAGGCCGTCTCGTCCGGCGCGTAGCCCCAGAATTCCTTGCGGACGCGCTGATGCATCCGTTCGGCAAAGGCTTCCGCCAGACGATCGGCCAGCGCCTTGCACAGGATCGAGGAGTAATCGTCATTGGCGTTCTTGAAGCGGTCGGCGACCACGTCCTCGCCAATCCCGGCGGTGACGACGAAGGCGCCGATATAGTCAGGCACGCCGGAGGTTACAGGCGCAACGAAGTCCGACAGCGCGGCGTTGAAGCGGCCTTCGCGCTTCTCCAGTTGCTGGCGCAGTGTGTGGAAGGTCGCGATCTTCTGGCGCCGCGTATCGTCCGCATAAACCGCGATATCGTCGCCGTCAGCGTTGGCCGGCCAGAAGCCGATGGTGGCGCTCGCCTTGAACCATTTTTCCTTGATGATCAGGTCGAGCATCTTGCGCGCGTCGTCATAGAGCGAACGCGCGACTTCGCCGATCTTGGGGTCGTCGAGGATCGCCGGGAAACGTCCGGTCAATTCCCAGGTCTGGAAGAACGGCGTCCAGTCGATATATTCGGCAAGCTCGCCGAGGTCGTAGGCGTCAAAACTCTTGATGCCGAGAAACGCCGGCCTCTTCGGCGGCGTTTTCGCAAAATCGGCCTTGACCGCATTGGCGCGCGCGTCCGCAAGCTTCAGCCGCTTCTTGTCGGCCTGCGCGCGGAAATGCGCCGCGGAAATTTTGGCGTATTCGGCGCGGATGTCGGCGGCATAGGCCTCGCGCCGGTCGGCCGAGAGCAGCGACGACGCCACGCCGACGGCGCGGCTGGCGTCGTTGACGTGCACCACCGGCCCGCCCTTGTAGTTCGGGTCGATCTTCACGGCGGTATGGACGCGGCTGGTGGTGGCGCCGCCGATCAACAGCGGCATCTTCATGCCCTGCCGCTCCATTTCGCCGGCGAGAAAACTCATCTCGTCGAGCGAGGGCGTGATCAGGCCGGACAGCCCGATGATATCGGCGCCTTCCGCCTTGGCGGTCTCGATGATCTTGCTGGCGGGCACCATGACGCCGAGGTCGATCACCTCGAAATTGTTACATTGCAGCACGATGCCGACGATGTTCTTGCCGATGTCGTGGACATCGCCCTTGACGGTGGCGAGCACGATCTTGCCGGCGGCGTTGCGGCGGTCGCCGGTAATGCCATTGGCAAGGTTGCGCGCCTTCTCCTCTTCCATGAACGGCATCAGATAGGCGACCGCCTGCTTCATCACCCGCGCAGACTTCACCACCTGCGGCAGGAACATTTTTCCGTCGCCGAAGAGGTCGCCGACGATGTTCATGCCGGCCATCAGCGGGCCTTCGATCACGTTCAGCGGCCGCTCGACCGTCAGCCGCACGGCTTCGGTATCTTCCTCGATGAATTCGGTGATGCCGTGCACCAGCGCGTGGCTCAGCCGCTTCTCCACCGGCCATTCGCGCCAGGCGAGGTCCTGCTCCCTGGTCTGCTTCTCCTTGCCGCGGAATTTTTCCGCCAGCGCCAGCAGCCGCTCGGACGCGCCGGGGTCGCGGTTGAGGATGACGTCCTCGCACACCTGGCGCAGCTCGGGGTCGATATCGTCATAGACGATCATCTGCCCGGCATTGACGATGCCCATGTCCATGCCGGCGTGAATCGCGTGATACAAAAACACCGAATGCATGGCTTCGCGCACCGGCTCATTGCCGCGGAACGAGAACGAGAGATGGAGACGCCGCCGGAGATATGCGCATGCGGCAGGTTCTGGCGGATCCAGCGCGTCGCCTCGATGAAGTCGACGCCGTAATTGTTGTGTTCTTCCAGTCCCGTCGCGATCGCGAAGATATTCGGATCGAAGATGATGTCCTCGGGCGGGAAGCCGACCTCGTTGACCAGGATGTCATAGGCGCGCTTGCAGATCTCGGTCTTGCGCGCGAACGTATCGGCCTGTCCGACCTCGTCGAACGCCATCACGACGACGGCCGCGCCGTGCCGACGCGCGATCCGGGCCTCGTGGATGAATTTCTCCACGCCCTCCTTCATCGAGATCGAGTTCACCACCGGTTTGCCCTGAACGCATTTCAGGCCGGCCTCGATCACGTTGAATTTCGAGGAGTCGACCATGACAGGCACGCGCGCGATGTCGGGCTCGGCGGCGACGAGGTTGAGGAACGTCACCATCGCGGCTTCCGAGTCCAGCAGTCCCTCGTCCATGTTGACGTCGATGATCTGGGCGCCGTTCTCGACCTGGTCGCGCGCCACCTGAAGGGCTGCGGTGTAATCGCCCGCTGTGATCAGCTTGCGGAATCTCGCAGAGCCCGTGACGTTGGTGCGCTCGCCGACGTTCACGAACGGGATCGCCGGCGTCAGCTCGAACGGCTCGAGACCCGACAGCCGCAGCCGCGGCTCGATCGTGGGGATCGCGCGCGGCTTGTGCGGGGCGACCGCGGCGGCAATCGCCGCAATATGGTCCGGCGTGGTGCCGCAGCAGCCGCCGACGATGTTGACGAGGCCGGCCTCGGCAAACTCGCCGATCAGCCGCGCCATGTATTCCGGCGTCTCGTCGTACTGGCCGAACTCGTTAGGTAGGCCGGCGTTCGGGTAGGCGCAGACCAGCGTATCGGCGACGCGGCCGATGTCGGCGATGTGGGCGCGCAGGTCTTCGGCGCCGAGCGCGCAGTTGAAACCGATGGTGATCGGCTTGGCGTGCCGCACCGAATTCCAGAACGCTTCCGGCAATTGCCCCGACAGCAGCCGGCCCGACTTGTCGGTGATGGTGCCCGAGATCATCACGGGCACGTCGATGCCGCGCTCTTCGGCGATTTCCGAAATTGCGTAGAGCGCCGCCTTGGCGTTCAGCGTGTCAAAAATGGTTTCGACCAGCAGCAGATCGGCGCCGCCGTCGAGCAGGCCGTTGATCTGTTCGCCATAGGCCTTGCGCAAATCGTCGAAGGTAACGGCGCGATAGCCGGGGTTGGACACGTCGGGCGAGATCGAGGCAGTGCGGTTGGTCGGGCCCAGCGCGCCCGCAACGAAACGCTCTTTGCCGTCCTCGGCGCTGACGCGCTCGGCAGCGGCGCGGGCAAGCCGAGCGCCATCGCGGTTGAGTTCATAGGCGAGGTCCGACATGTCGTAGTCGGCCTGTGCGATCGAGGTCGAGGAAAACGTGTTGGTCGCGACGATGTCAGCGCCCGCGCGCAGGTACGCGGCGTGGATATCCTCGATCGCCTTGGGCTGGGTCAGGATCAGCAGGTCGTTGTTACCCCTGACGTCCCGATGGAAATCGGCAAAACGCGCGCCGCGAAACGCAGCCTCGTCATATTGGAGGCCCTGGATCATGGTGCCCATGGCGCCGTCGAGCACCAGGATGCGTTCCCGGGCGGCGGCGAGCAGGGCGGTTCGCTTCGGCGAAATCTTGGACGAAATCTTGGCGGTCATCGGATCAGGCGGCTTTCTGTGCGCCATTGGGGCGGATGCCCAGCAAATGGCTGATCGCGAACACGAGATCCGCGCGGTTCATGGTGTAGAAGTGAAAGGTATCGACGCCGTGCTTGGCGAGTTTTTGCACCTGGCCGGCCGCAACGGTGGCGGCAACCAGCTTGCGGGTCTCGGCGTCGTCGTCGAGGCCTTCGAACTTGTCCGCCAGCCAGTCCGGCACCGTCGTCCCCGCGCGTGTCACGAAGCTGCGCGCCAGCTTGAAATTGTGCATCGGCATAATGCCGGGGACGACCGGAATATCGATGCCACGGGCGCGGACGCGATCGAGGTAGCGGAAGTAGAGGTCGTTATCGAAGAACACCTGGGTGATGGCCCGCGCCGCGCCGGCATCGACCTTGGCCTTCAGCGTGTCGATGTCGGCATCGATGGTCAGGCTCTCCGGATGCTTCTCGGGATAGGCCGAAACCGAGATTTCGATATCGGGATAGCGCTTCTTGATGCCTTCGATCAGGTCGGGCGAACTCTGATAGCCGTCCGGGTGAGCATGGTAGGCGGTACCGATGCCGGTGGTCGGATCGCCGCGCAGCGCCACGATGTGGCGGACGCCGATCTCGTGGTAGCGCGCCACGACGTCATCGATCTCGCCCTTCGGCGCGCCGACGCAGGTCAGATGCGCCGCCGGTATCAGGCTGGTCTCTTTCAGGATGCGGGCGATGGTCGAATGGGTGCGCTCGCGGGTCGATCCCCCGCGCCATAGGTCACGGACACGAAATTCGGCGTCAGCGGCGCCAGCCGGTTGATGGTCTCCCACAGGCTCCGTTCCATCTCTTCCGTCTTGGGCGGAAAGAACTCGAAGGAAATCTTGGGCGAATGCAGCGCGCGATGGCCGTCGAAAGCGGGGGCGTAACCTCGGTCATGGCACTCACAAAAGCTCCACAGAGATGGACAGGCATCAGGCCTAGCGGCCGTCAGCTAAAATAGGCCAAACAAGGTTGGTCAAACAGCCCATCATGGATGGGAAATGGCCCAATATGCCGAGAAAACTCAAAAATAATGGCCTTGTTTGAATACGAAGTGGGCCAATGTATACCAAGTATTATATAGCAAAAGCAAATAGATAGAAAACTTCGGATCATCCGATCGGCGCAAAAAATTGTGGGCAGGTTGTTAATCTTAGAGAATTTGTCACATTCGTCCCACTCGAGGCACGTGCGGTCGCCACCGCTTTCCCCACAGGCGCGGGCCTGACCTGCGCCAGCCGGGCCTTTGTCGCGCTCTCTTGCCGCACTAGTTTAGCGCCATGATCCCGCTTTCAGTTCTCGATCTCTCCGTCGTCACCACAGGCACAAGACCCGCCGCGGCGCTGCAGAACAGCATCGATCTGGCGCGCCATGTCGATGAACTCGGCTATGTCCGCTACTGGCTCGCCGAGCATCACAACCTGGCCTCGGTGGCGAGCCCGGCGCCCGATTTGATGATCGGGCAGATCGCGGCGGTGACGAAGAATATCCGCGTCGGCTCCGGCGGCGTGATGCTGCCCAACCACGCGCCGCTGGTGGTGGCCGAGCGCTTCAAGATGCTGGAGGCGCTGTTTCCCGGCCGCATCGATCTCGGCCTCGGCCGCGCGCCCGGCACCGATGGCGCCACCGCGCACGCGCTGCGCAGCCGGCTCGATCGCCGCGAGGGTGATGACTTCCTCGAACGGCTGAGTGAACTGGTGTTGTGGGAGACCCGCGATTTTCCACCCGGCCATCCCTACAACAATGTGGTGGCGATGCCCGACGACACGCCGCTGCCGCCGATCTGGCTGCTCGGTTCGAGCGATTACAGTTCGGAGCTGGCCGCCCAGGTCGGCATGGGCTTCGCGTTCGCGCATCATTTCGCGTCCTATGACGCGATCGCGGCGATGACCAACTACCGCGACCATTTCAAGTCGTCCGGCTGGCGTACCACGCCACATGGCATTCTCGCGATCGCAGCGGTAGCCGCCGAAACCGATGCGGAAGCCGAACAGCTCGCCTCCTCGATGGACCTCAACCGGCTGCGCCGCGACCGCGGGCAATATCTGCCGTTGCCGAGCGTCGAGGAAGCGCTGGCCTACAATTATACGGACGCCGAGCGCGCCTCGGTCATGCGCAATCGCTCGCGGCTGTTCGTCGGTAGCCCCGCGACCATCCTGTCGAAGCTTGAGCCGATGATTACGGCCAGCCAGCCGGATGAACTCATGATCATCACGGCTGTGTACGACCACACCGCGCGCAAGAAGTCGTATAGTTTGCTGGCGGACGCGTTTGGGTTGGGGAAGAAAGTAGCGGCGTAAGCTCTCCATTCCCCGGACGCTGCGCAGCGCGCCGCGCTTGCGGCGTGATGCGCTGCAGAGCCGGGGCCCATCTTGCTTCGCCTGCCTGGGTCCTGGCTCTGCGGTGCACCGCTGAAAAAGCGTTGCACCGCGTCCGGGACAAAGCGGCTCAATCCAGCTTCTCGCTGAACGTCGCCCGGAACGGATGGGCCGGGTAGACGCCGACGATGCGGAATTCGCGCGAGAAGAATTTCAGTTCCTCCAGCGCAAAGGCGAGGCCCTTGTCCTCGGGATGGCCGTCGACGTCGGCATAGAATTGGGTTGCAAAGAAATTGCCGTCGATCATGTAGCTTTCTAGCTTGGTCATGTTGACGCCGTTGGTGGCGAAGCCGCCCATCGCCTTGTAGAGCGCGGCGGGAAGGTTGCGCACCCGGAAAACAAAAGTGGTGACCAGCGGACCAGAGTTTTGCTTGGCCCAGTTCGCCTCGCGCGCCAGCACCACGAAACGCGTGGTGTTGTGGGCTTCGTCCTCGACGTCTTCGGCCAGGATGTCGAGGCCGTAGATGTCGGCGGCCAGCCGCGACGCGATGGCGGCGACGCTCTTGTCCTTGCGTTCGGAAACGTCGCGCGCGCTGCCGGCGGTATCGGCCGCGACGATCGGCTTGATGCCGAGCTTGCGGATGATGCGCCGGCATTGGCCGAGCGCGTGGACGTGGCTCTCCACCGTCCTGATATCGGTCAGCTTGGCGCCGCGGACCGCCATCAGTTGATGCTGGATCGGCAGAAACCACTCGCCGACGATGAACAGGCCGGACGCCGGTAAGAGATGATGGATGTCGGCGACGCGCCCGGCCACCGAATTCTCGATCGGGATCATGCCGAGATCGGCCTCGCCCGAGGAGATCGCGGACAGCGCGTCCTCGAAGGTCGCGCACGGCATCGGTTCGGCGTCGGCATAGGCCTCGACGATGGCGATATGGGAATTGGCGCCAGGCTCGCCCTGGAATGCGATTTTCAGCTTCTTGGTCATGCGGGGCCTTTTAGCAGCGGCTCAGGCTTTTGCCAGTATGCGGCGGGCGGTTTCGAGGTCGGCCGGGGTGTCGACGCCGCGGGGGACGCTGTCGACGATAGCGATGTCGATCCGCATCCCGGCCTCCAGCGCGCGGAGTTGCTCGAGCTTCTCCTGCTGCTCCAGCGCGGACGGGGGAGCGCCACGAACCGTTCCAGCGCGGCGCGGCGGTAGGCGTAGAGGCCGATGTGGTGGTAGCGGGGGCCGACGCCATGGGGCGCCGTGGCGCGGGTGAAATAGAGCGCACGAAGCCGGTTCGGGCCGATCGGCGAGCCGACCGCCTTCACCACGCTGGGGGCCTGGTCCTCTTCCTCGGTATGGATCTGCGAGGCCAGCGTCGCAATGTCGACGGCGGGGTCGTCGAGTGGCGGCAGTGCGGCGCGGATGGTGTCCGGCGTGATCGTGGGAAAGTCGCCCTGCAGGTTGACCACGATCTCGGCCTGGCCACCGGGATCGATCGTCCGCATGGCCTCATGGATCCGGTCCGAGCCGGAGGGGTGATCGGCACGGGTCATCACCACCTCGCCGCCATGGGCCTTCACGGCAGCCGCGATCTCGGGCGTGTCGGTGGCGACCGCCACCCGGCCGATCTTGGCCTCTTCGGCCCGTCGCAGCACGTGGACGATCATCGGCAGGCCGCCGATATCCAGCAGCGGCTTGCCGGGCAGGCGGGTCGCCGCCATGCGGGCAGGAATCAGCACCAGGATGCGGGTTTCGGTCATCGGGGACGAGGTCTGGGGGCCAACAAAAACAGGCCTGAAATGATGGGGATTGGCGGAAAGTCGGCGCGTTTATACGGGTTGCCAGAGCCCGGGCAAACCGATATCTCAACGCTGCTGAGGGTGCGGCGCGAAAGCCTGATTCCTGATGCGCATCCGCGGCCGTTTTGCCGGCCTTCAGTCGACCTTTCCGGCCTGGAGCCTGATCCAACTATGGACTCCTTCGAACTTAACAAGATTCTCGGTGCCATCCTCGGTACCTGCCTCGTTCTCCTGGTGACGAGCTTTGCCGCCCAAGCGATTTTCGCGCCCGTGAAACCGGAAAAGCCGGGCTTCGAGATCGCCGTGAAGGAAGACACCACGGCTGGTGGAGCCAAGGAAGCCGCCGCCCCGTCCGAGCCGATCGAGAAGCTGCTGCAGACTGCCTCCGTCGAGAAGGGCACCGCGGCAGCCAAGAAGTGCGCCGCCTGCCATACGTTCGAAAAGGGCGGCCCCAACCGCGTTGGCCCCAACCTCTACGGCGTCCTCAACGAGCCGAAGGGTCAGGGCCGCGGCGGGTTCAACTTCTCGGCTGCCCTGAAAGGCAAGGGCGGCACCTGGACCTATGACGATCTCAACAAGTTCCTTGCCAATCCCAAGGCCTTTGTTCCGGGCACCGCGATGGGCTTTGCCGGCATTCCGAAGGACAGCGAGCGCGCCGACGTGATCGCCTACCTGCGCAGCCTTTCGGACAGCCCGGCGCCGCTGCCGACTGCGGCGAAGTAATATTTCGACAGTCCGGCATGGACTTCCGCGCGACATTACGGCCAGGCATTGCCTGGCCGTTTCGCTATGGGGGATCGCATCGTCGTTGCCGGAGTTGTTACCGGGACTTTTCGCCGCAGCGGCGTTGTTCCCGAGGCTGCTATCATGAGGAAAAAGCAACGTAATTCGTCGAACCCTTGCCTTATATTGGGTCCTCACTAACTCCGCCTCGTTGATTTGCGTTAGTCGGATCGGGGACCGCGGGCAGATCACCGACTTGGAAGGTACTGATACTGGCGTCAGCAACAGGGATTCTGCATTTGGCAATTACCAGACGACACCTTCTTCAAGGCAGCGCCGCAGCCGCAATGGCCCCCGCGTTGGGGTTGGCCCCAGGCACCCCCGCAATTTCGCCGGCCCACGCACAATCGAGCGCGGGCGAACCGGTATTTCGGCATGCCCTATCGCTGTTCGGCGAAATCAAATATCCAGCCGACTTCAAGCACTTCGACTACGTCAATCCAGAGGCCCCGAAGGGCGGCACCGTACGTCAGATCCAGGTCGGGACCTTTGATAATTTCAATCTCGTAGTTGCCGGCGTCAAAGGGACGCTCGCAGGCGGTGTTCAGCTGATCTACGAGTCGCTCATGACGCAGTCGCTGGATGAAGTTTCGACCGAATACGGCGAGTTAGCCGAAGCCGTCAGCCACCCCGAGGATTTCTCTTGGGTCACCTATCGCCTCCGGCGCGGGGCGAAATGGCATGACGGAAAGCCCGTCACGCCTGATGACGTCATCTTCTCCCTTAATGCGTTCAAGCAATATCATCCGCAGTACTCGGCCTACTATCGCCATGTGGTGAAAGCTGAAAAGGTCGGTGATCGCGACATAAAGTTCAGCTTCGATGCGCCAGGCAATCGAGAGCTTCCGCAGATCGTCGGACAGCTCACGATCCTGCCGAAGCATTGGTGGGAGGGCACCGACAGCGAGGGCCGCAAGCGCGATATCTCCGCGACAACGTTGGAGAAGCCGCTGGGCTCCGGCCCCTACCGCATCAAGGAGTTCGTCCCGGAAGGACGCTGACGCTGGAGCGGGTGAAGGACTATTGGGGGCGCGATACCAACACGAATGTCGGACGTAACAATTTCGACGAGCTGCGCCTGGAATATTTCCGGGACTCGACAGTCGCGCTCGAAGCGTTCAAGGGCGACCAGGTCGATTGGCGTACCGAAAACAGCGCGAAGAACTGGGCCACGGCCTACGACTTTCCGGCCGTCAATGACAAGCGCGTGCTGCTCGAGGAGTTTCCGAACCGCAGTTCCGGAATCATGCAGGCGTTCGCGCTGAATATCCGGCGTGACCAGTTTAGGGATCCGCGGGTTCGTCGTGCGCTGAATTATGCATTCGACTTCGAGGAAATGAACAAGCAGATCTTCTTCGGTCAGTACAAGCGCATCAGCAGCTATTTCGATGGCACTGAACTGGCTTCAAGCGGCCTCGCCTAAAGGCAGGAGCTGGAAATACTCGAAGCCGTCCGCGCGGAAGTGCCGCCCGAGGTATTCACGAAGCCCTATACCAATCCCGTCGGCGGCAGTCCCGAAGCGGTTCGCGAGAACCTTCGTGAGGCGCTGCGCTTGCTGAAGGAAGCCGGCTATGAGGTACGCGAGCGCAAGCTGGTCGATAGCAAGACGGGAGCGCAATTTACGCTCGAATTGCTCGGTGCAGACCCGACCTTCGAACGCGTCATGCTGTTTTTCAAACCTTCTCTGGAGCGGCTAGGTATTGCTGTCAGCGTGCGCACGATCGATCCGACACAGTATGAAAACCGGCTTCGCAGCTGGGATTTCGATGTGGTCGTCTCATCGTGGGCGGAATCATTGTCGCCCGGAAATGAACAGCGCGAATATTGGGGCTCGCAGGCGGCGGACATGGCGGGCTCGCGCAATATCATCGGCATCAAGAATCCCGCGGTCGACAAATTGATCGAGCGGCTGATCTATGCGAAGGGCCGGGAAGACCTTGTTGCAGCCACCAAGGCGCTGGACCGCGTGCTGCTGTGGAACCACTATGTCGTGCCGCAGTGGAATTATCCCAAGGTCCGGACGGCGCGTTGGGACCGTTTCGGCCGTCCGTCCGAACTGCCGAAATACGGCCTGTCCGGCTTCCCCGCGATCTGGTGGTACGATGCCGACAAGGCGGCAAAGATCGGAAAACGGTCTTGAAGGACATCATGCGCATTGCGCAATTCTCGCCGGCATGTGCTCGGTCTCGGCGCCGGCACGCTGGGCGTTCTGACGCTCAGGCCGGCACGTGCGGCCGAAGAGAATGGCGGCGAGGTGCACGGCATCTCGGCGTTTGGTGATCTCAAGTATCCCGCCGACTTCAAGAATTTCGACTATGTGAATGTCGCAGCCCCCAAGGGGGTGTATTTTCGACCATTCCTTCGACGCGCTCCTACAATCAGTCCTACCACACCTTCAATTCGCTCAACGCCTACATCCTCAAAGGCGAGGGCGCGCAGGGCATGGACCTGACCTTCTCGGCGCTGATGGTGCGGGCCGGCGACGAGCCGGACGCGATGTACGGGCTCGTCGCAATGTCGGTGCGGATTTCGCCGGACAAGCTGACCTACCGCTTTACGCTGCGCCCCGAGGCCAAGTTTCATGGCGGCTCGAGGATCACGGCGCATGACGTCGCCTGGTCCATCAACACGCTGAAGGCCAAGGGCCATCCGCTGATCCAGGTGCAGATGCGTGACGTCAAGGGCGCCGAGGCGCTCGACGATGCGACCGTGATCGTCACCTTCGCCGAGAAGCGCGCGCGCGACGTGCCGCTCTACGTCGCGGGCCTGCCGATCTTCTCGAAGAAATATTATGAGACGCGGCCGTTCGATGAATCGACGCTGGACACGCCGCTGGGCTCGGGGCCCTACCAGGTCGGAAAGTTCGAGGTCAACCGCTACATCGAATACGAACGCGTCAAGGACTGGTGGGGCGCGAACCTCCCGGTGTGCCGCGGTTATTACAATTACGATGTGGTCCGCTACGAATTCTATCGTGACCGCGATGTTGCCTTCGAGGGATTTACCGGCAAGAATTATCTGTTCCGCGAAGAGTTCACCGCGCGCATCTGGGCGACGCGCTACGACTTCCCGCCATCAAGGACGGCCGCGTCAAGCGCGAGCAGGTACCGGACGAAAGGCCGTCCGGCGCGCAGGGCTGGTTCATCAATACCCGCCGCGACAAGTTCAGGGATCCCCGCGTGCGCGAGGCGCTGATCAACGCCTTCGATTTCGAGTGGACCAACAAGACCATCATGTACGACGCCTATGCGCGGACGCATTCGCCGTTCCAGAATTCGGACATGATGGCGAAGGGCCCGCCCTCGCCGGAGGAGCTGAAGCTGCTCGAGCCATTCCGCGGCCAGGTGCCCGACGAAGTGTTCGGCCAACCCTACGTGCCCCCGGTTTCGGACGGCTCGGGGCAGGACCGCAATATGCTGCGCAAGGCGCAGCAATTGCTCAACGAAGCCGGCTTCGTCATCAAGGACGGCAAGCGGATGACGCTGAACGGCGAAGTGTTTCGTATCGAATTCCTGTACGATGAGCCCTCGCTGAATCCGCATCACGCGCCCTATATCAAGAATTTGGGAACGCTCGGCATCGAGGCGAGCCCGCGCCTGGTCGATGCCGTGCAGTACCGCGCGAGGGTGGAAGATTTCGATTTCGACATGACTATCACGCGCTTCTCGATGTCGACGACGCCGGGCGACGCAATGCGCGCCTTCTTCTCCTCGCACGCCGCCAAAACCAAGGGCTCTTACAACCTGGCTGGTATCGAGAATCCCGCCATCGACGCGCTGATCGAAAGGATCATTGCGGCGGATACCCGCGCCGAGCTGACGATTGCCTGCCATGCCTTCGATCGCGTTTTCCGCGCCGGCCGCTACTGGGTGCCGCAGTGGTACAACAAGACGCATCGGCTGGCCTATTGGGATATCTTCGACCGCCCGAAGAACCTGCCGCGCTATCAGATCGATGCATCGGGCTCCGGCGAGCGAGTTATCTGGTGGTATGACGCCGCCAAGGTGGGCAAACTCGAGCAGGCGAAGCAATAATGACTGCCTATATCGCCCGCCGCATCCTCCTGATGTTTCCGACCTTGCTCGGCATCCTCTTCATCTCCTTCGTGGTGGTGCAGTTCGCGCCGGGCGGCCCGGTCGAACGTGTGATCGCACAGCTTTCCGGCGCTGATACCGGCGGCTCCTCGCGCATCTCAGGCTCTTCCACCGGTGACTTTGCCGGCCGTACGCCCCAAGCGGGCGCCTCCGCCGATGCTGTCAGTTCGAAATACCGCGGCGCGCAGGGGCTCGATCCGGATTTCATCAAGAACCTGGAAAAGCAGTTCGGCTTCGACAAGCCGGCGCATGAGCGCTTTGCGCTGATGGTATGGAATTTCGCCCGCTTCGATTTCGGCAAGAGCTACTTTCGCGACACCACCGTGTTGCAACTGATCAAGGAGAAGCTGCCGGTCTCGATATCGCTCGGGCTCTGGCTGACGCTGCTGACTTATCTGATTTCGATTCCACTTGGTATCCGCAAGGCGGTCGAGGACGGAACGCGATCTCGATACGTGGACATCGGCGGCCATCATCGTCGGCTTTGCGATTCCGGCTTCCTGTTCGCGATCCTGCTGATCATCCTGTTTGCCGGCGGCTCGTTCTTCAACATCTTCCCACTGCGCGGATTGACCTCGGACGGCTGGTCGCAATTCCCCTGGTATTGGAAGATCATCGACTACCTCTGGCACCTCACCCTGCCTTTGATCGCGATGGGTCTCGGCGCCTTCGCCACCATGACGCTGCTGACCAAGAACTCGTTTCTCGATGAGATCAGGAAGCAGTATGTCATGACGGCGCGTGCAAAGGGTTGCAGCGAGGGGCAGGTGCTCTACGGCCATATCTTCCGCAACGCCATGCTGATCGTAATCGCAGGCTTTCCCGGTGCGTTCATTGGTGCATTCTTCTCCGGCTCGCTGCTGATCGAGACCATCTTCTCGCTCGACGGGCTCGGGCTGCTCGGCTTCGAAAGCGTGCTCAACCGCGACTATCCGGTCGTGTTCGGCACGCTGTTCATCTTCTCCTCGTGGGCCTTGTGGTGGGTCTGATCTCCGACCTCGCCTACATGTGGATCGATCCCCGGATCGATTTTGAGGCGAGGAAGTCTGATGGCGCTGCTCGCTCCACAACCGGTCGAAACCACCGCGCGGTCGCCGCTTGGCGAGGTCGTCCCGGCCACGCGGCACGCGTTCGCGCCATCGCCGCTGAACCGCCGGCGCTGGCAGAACTTCAAGGCGAACCGCCGCGGCTACTGGTCGCTCTGGATATTCCTTGCGCTGTTTGTGATCTCGCTGTTTGCCGAACTGATCGCCAACGATCGGCCGTTCCTTATCAAATATGACGGAAAGCTGTATTGGCCGGCTTTCGTCAGCTATTCCGAGACCACTTACGGCGGCGATTTCGAAACCGCGGCCGACTACCGCGATCCCTATTTGCAAAAGCTGATCGCCGAAAAGGGCGGCACCATCATCTGGCCCTTGATTCGCTATTCCTACTCCACCCACAATCTCGATTTACCGACGCCGGCGCCGTCGAAGCCGACCTGGATGTTGACGGAAGAACAGTGCAAGCCTGTGCTCGAGAAGAAGGGCCTAAAGAGCTGCAGCGATCTCGAATACAACTGGCTCGGCACCGACGATCAGGGCCGCGACGTGGTGGCGCGGCTGATCTACGGTTTTCGTATCTCGGTGTTGTTCGGCCTGACGCTGACCATCGTTTCCTCAATCATCGGCGTCATCGCCGGCGGCGTGCAGGGCTATTTCGGCGGCTGGACCGATCTGATCTTCCAGCGCATCATCGAAATCTGGAGCGCGATTCCTCGCTCTATCTGCTGCTGATCCTGTCATCGGTGCTGGTGCCCGGCTTCTTCGTGCTGCTCGGCATTCTCTTGCTGTTCTCCTGGACGTCCCTGGTGGGCCTCGTGCGTGCGGAGTTTCTGCGTGGGCGCAATTTCGAATACATTCAGGCCGCGCGTGCGCTCGGCGTCTCCAATGGCGTGATCATGTTCCGGCATCTGTTGCCGAACGCGATGGTGGCGACCATGACCTTTCTGCCGTTCATCGTGTCGTCCTCGGTGATGACGCTGACCGCGCTCGACTTCCTCGGCTTCGGCCTGCCGCCGGGTTCGCCATCACTCGGCGAGTTGCTGTCGCAGGGCAAGTCCAACGTGCAGGCGCCCTGGCTCGGTTTTACCGGCTTCTTCTCGGTCGCGATCATGCTGTCGCTTTTGATCTTCATCGGCGAGGGCGTGCGCGACGCCTTCGATCCGCGCAAGACGTTCAGGTAGGGCATGATGGACGCCGTCAACCAGCCCTTGCTCGATGTGCGCGATCTCTCGGTGGCGTTTCACCAGCCGAGCGGCGCCACGATTGCGGTCGACCGCGTCTCGTTTTCCATCAAGCGCGGCGAGTGCGTGGCCCTGGTCGGCGAGTCCGGTTCCGGCAAATCGGTCAGTGCGCTGTCGGTGCTAAGACTGCTCCCCTATCCGACCGCGTCGCATCCTCCGGCACCATCCATTTCAAGGGCCGTGAACTGCTCAATGCCTCGGAACGCGAGATGCGCGAGATCCGCGGCAACGACATCTCGATCATCTTTCAGGAGCCGATGACCTCGCTCAATCCGCTGCACACGATCGAGGCGCAGATCGGCGAGATCTTCTTCTTCACAGCGGCATTCGCGGGGCGATGGCGCGGGCGCGCACGCTCGAGCTGCTGACGCAGGTCGGCATTCCGGACGCCGAAACCCGGCTGAAGAGCTATCCCCATCAATTGTCCGGCGGCCAGCGCCAGCGCGTCATGATCGCGATGGCGCTTGCCAACGAGCCGGACCTCTTGATCGCGGACGAGCCGACCACCGCGCTCGACGTCACGGTGCAGGCCCAGATCCTGGCGCTGCTCGCCGAGATCAGGTCGCGGCTCGGCATGAGCATGCTGTTCATCACCCACGATCTCGGCATCGTCCGCCGCATCGCCGACGTCGTCTGTGTGATGAATTCGGGCAAGATCGTCGAGCAGGGGCCGGTCGAAGAGGTCTTTACAGCGCCGAAGCACGCCTACACGCGCGCGTTGCTCGCGGCCGAGCCCAAGCCAGATCCGGCGCCACCGCGGCCCAACGAGCCGGTGGTGATGTCGGCCGACAACCTCAAGGTCTGGTTTCCGATCAAGCGTGGGCTGCTGCGCTCGACCGTCGGCCATATCAAGGCCGTGGATGGCGTCAGCATCGCGGTCCGCAAGGGCGAGACGCTCGGTGTCGTCGGCGAATCCGGCTCGGGCAAGACCACGCTGGGGCTGGCACTTCTCCGGCTGATTTCCTCTGATGGCCCGATCGTGTTCCTCGGCAGCAACATCCAGGGCCTGCGCTTCAAGGCCATGTTGCCGTTCCGCCGCGACATGCAGATCGTGTTTCAGGATCCGTTCGGCGCGCTGAGCCCGCGCATGTCGGTCGGCGACATCGTCGCCGAGGGCTTAAGCGTGCATCAGAAGTCGCTGTCGTATGAAGAGCGGGAGGCGCGCGTCGTCAAGGCGCTGCAGGACGTCGGCCTCGATCCGCAGACGCGATTCCGCTATCCGCATGAATTCTCCGAGGCCAGCGCCAGCGCATCTCGATCGCGCGCGCGGCGGTGCTGGAGCCGAATTTCGTCGTGCTGGACGAGCCAACGAGCGCGCTCGACATGCTGTTCCAGGCCCAGATGGTCGATCTGTTGCGCGAACTGCAGCGCAAGCGCGACCTGACCTACATGTTCATCTCGCACGATCTGCGCGTCGTGGCCTCGCTGGCGAGCCATCTGATCGTGATGCGTCACGGCAAGGTGGTGGAGGAGGGGCCGGCGGCGGAGCTCTTCAAGAATCCGAAGAGCGACTACACCCGCGCGCTGTTCGCGGCCGCGTTCCGGATCGAGGCCGTGCCGGAGCCGCAGTAACAACCGTCAAGGGAAGCCGACGTCACCTATGGACCCCGGCTCTGCAGCGCACCGCTTCGCGCTGCGCAGCCGAGCCGGGACCCACGACTTGGCGAAGACTGCGGCTATAGCCGTTTGATCGCGGTGACCTCGCTGCCGGCTGCCTTGATGCGCGCAATCGCTTCGTGCGTGTTTTCAATCACGGTCGCCATGTGATGCGCGTTGGCGTGCACGATGGTGTCGGCGTTTCGCACGATCGCGACGTGGCCGTTCCAGAAGATCAAATCGCCGCGCTGCAGCTTCTTCGTCTCGGCAGGATTCAATGCCCGGCCCAGGCCGTCCTGCTGCATGTCGCTGTCGCGCGGGCAGCCAGTGCCGGCGGCGTCGAGCGATACCTGGACGAGGCCGGAGCAATCGATGCCGAGCGAGCTCTTGCCGCCCCAGAGATAGGGCGTGCCGACGAAGCGTTCGGCGACCGCGACGAAATCCTTTTCCATCGCGTCGAGGCTGCCGACATGCCGTCGCGGCAGATACCAGCCTTCGTCGGTCACGGCGAACCCGCCGTCTTCGTGCACGACCGTCACCCTTGCGCCCATCGGCAGCGTCTCGGCCGGAGGCAGCTTGATCGACGGCCCCGGAAACGCGAACGTCCGCAACGCCGTGACCTTGTGCGTCGGAGCCGCGACGGGCTTGACCAGCGCGGCATCCGGAATCCAGCCGACATAGCCGTCGCTACTCAGTTGTCCCCAGCCAAACCTTCGCCATCGCGGTCATAGATCGTGACGGGCTCGCCTTTTAGCGCCTGCGTCAGCAGCGCGGCGTCGGAGGCCGGCGCCTGCGCAGCGGCGCGATGGCATCGCGCACGCAGTATTCCTCGCCGGTGACATAGCGCGCGGCCTTCACCTTGCCTTCGAGATATTTCGCGGCGACTTCAGGCCGTGCCGGCGTCAGGCGCGGATCATCCATAGCGTTCGCTCAACAGTTTGTAGATCGCGCGCGCGGCCTGGCACTCGCCGCCCTCGGGGCGCGCAGGTTTTGCCGAAGGCGTCCAGCCGTAGATATCGACATGCAGCCAGCTCTTTGCATCCGTGACGAAGCGCTGCAGGAACAGCGCGCAGGTGATCGAGCCGGCAAAGCCGCCCGACGGCGCGTTGTTGATGTCGGCGACCTTTGAATCCAGCCATGAATCATAGGGCGGCCACAGCGGCATTCGCCACAACGGATCGTTCTCCCGTTTCGCATGAGTTGCGACGCTTTCGGCGAGCGTCTCATCATGCGTAAAAGGGCGGTAAATCCGGCCCCAGCGCCACCCGCGCCGCCCCCGTCAGGGTGCCGAGGTCAATCAGCAGATCCGGCTTCTCTTCGTCCGCCAGCGCCAAGGCATCCGCCAGCACCAGCCGCCCCTCGGCGTCGGTGTTGCCGATTTCGATAGTCGGTCCCTTGCGCGACTTGAAGATGTCGAGCGGGCGGAAGGCGTTGCCGGCCACCGCGTTCTCGACCGCCGGGATCAGCACCCGCAGCCGCACTTTCAGCTTCGCATCCATCACCATCTGCGCCAGCGCCAGCACATGGCGGCGCCGCCCATGTCCTTTTTCATGATCAGCATGCCGCTGGACGGCTTCAGGTCGAGGCCGCCGGTGTCGAAGCAGACGCCCTTGCCGACCAGCGTTACCCTGGGATGGGCGGGATCCCCCAGCTCAGATCGATCAGGCGCGGAGCGCGCGTCGAGGCCATGCCGACGGCGTGGATCAGCGGAAAGTTCTGTTTCACGAGCTCGTCGCCGACGATGCAGTTGAACTGGGCCCCGAACCGCGTCGCCAACGCTTGCGCAGCCTGCGCCAGTTCTTCCGGGCCCATGTCGTTCGACGGCGTATTGATCAGGTCGCGCGCCAGCGCGGCCGCCTCCGCCATCCGCGCGACATCGGCGACATCGATGCCGTCGGGCGGCACCAACCGAACGTCGGGCTTGTCAGCCTTGCGGTAGCGGGCGAAGCGGTAGCTCCCCAGCGCAAAGCGAGCGTTGCCAGCCGCACGTCATGCGGCGCATTGGCAAAGCGATAGACGCCGGGCGGCAGCAGGCCGGGCAGCGCGCCCGGCCGGAACAGATCGCGTGACTTGGCGGTCTCGTCCTCCAGCCCGAAAACGACCTGCGCGATCTTGCCGTCCGGCCCGGGCAACGTCAGGCATTTGCCGGGCTTGCCGGTGAAATCGTTGGCGGACGCAAATTGCCGGGCCTGTTCGGGGAGTTCTCCGGTGATCGCGCTCCAGGTCGTCTTGGTGGCGAAAATGATCGGAATGGCGGCGGCGTCGGGCGCGGTCTCGAACGGGGATTGCATGCTGGTCTCGCGGAAGGGGACGGGCGGGGCGGTGCCGATGCATAGCACGGCCAATTAACCGGCCGTTAGGGTTAACAGTCTATTGCTGGCGCGTTCGGCTTCATTCGTCAGCCTTTCCCGTGAGTTGAAGTGCCATGCGTCGACCGTCCAGCAATGCCGGGTCTCTCGCCCGGTTCCTCTCCTCCGCGGCCCTGACAGCGGCTCTCGCTGCAGGCCTTGGCGGCTGCCAGACCATGTCCGACATAACGGGATCGCTGACTTCATCGTCCGCCAAAGCGCAAGCCGTTCCCGAAGATCCGCGCCGTGCGGCCGAGGTCTACGGCGAGCGATATCGCGCCAATCCCAAGGATGCCGAGGCGGCATTGGGATACGGCCAGGCGCTCCGCGCCACCGGCCAGCGGGCGCAGGCCGTCGCCGTGCTCGAACAGGCCACCATCGCCCATCCCGGCAACAAGGCGCTGCTTGCCGCTTACGGCCGCGCGCTCGCCGACAACGGCAATTCGCAGGCGGCCTTCGACGTGCTCAGCCGCGCCCATTCGCCCGCCAATCCCGACTGGCGCATTCTTTCGGTGCAGGGCACCACGCTCGACAAGATGGGCAAGCACGAGGAGGCCCGCCGCTATTACGCGACCGCGCTGAAGATCGTGCCGGAAGAGCCGTCGGTGCTGTCCAATCTCGGTCTCTCCTACATGCTGACGCGGAATTGCCGCAGGCCGAGGAAACGCTGCGGCGCGCCTATTCCAATCCCCGCGCCGACGCAAGGGTACGGCAGAACCTGGCGCTCGTGGTCGGCCTGCAGGGCCGCTTCGCGGAAGCCGAAACCATCGCCAAGGGCGATCTGCCCGCCGACGAGGCGACCGCCAATGTGGCCTACTTGCGGGAAATGCTGAGTCGCAAGGACAGCCCGCGCAACGGCGGCAAGACCGTGCCGGTCGCAGCCCTCAATCAGCCCGACTGAGCATCGCAGCGGTCGTCACCCGTCAACGGGCACGCGAACGCGCGCCCGATGACCGGCTCCAGTGGGTGATTCAGTATTCCAGAGCTATTCGCAATCAAGCCGGGTGTCGCGTCGTACCGCCTCGCCCCGTTTCCGGCTGCGGAAGACTTCCGTGCCAAACTTCTGTGCCAAGACTTCTGTGCCAAGTCTTCTGCGCTGAGACTTCGCCTGGGCTGGCCTGCCGAGGCTTTGACGAGGCAGCAAGCCCGCGCGCGGCGCCGGCCTGCGTCGCCGCCTTACGGCATGACCTGGATCTTGATGTAGGTCGGTCCGAGAATGACGATGAACAGGCAAGGCAGGAAGAACAGGATCATCGGCACGGTGAGCTTCGGCGGCAGCGCGGCCGCTTTCTTCTCGGCCTCCGTCATCCGCATGTCGCGGTTTTCCTGCGCCATCACGCGCAGGCTCTGGCCGAGCGGGGTGCCGTAGCGTTCCGACTGCATCAGCGCCAGGCAGACCGATTTCACGCCATCGAGGCCGGTGCGCTTGGCGAGGTTCTCATAGGCCACCTTGCGATCCTGCAGGTAGGACAATTCGGCCGTGGTCAGCGCGAATTCCTCCGACAGCGCGATCGATTGCCCCACGATCTCGGTGGATACCTTGCGGAACGCGACTTCGACCGACATGCCGGACTCGATGCAGATCAGCAGCAGGTCGAGTGCGTCGGGAAAGGCGCGCTTGATCGAGAGTTGGCGCTTGCTGATGGCGTTCTTCAGGAACAGCATCGGCGCCTGCAGTCCGAGATAAGCGGCGGCGATGCAAATGCCGAGCTTGACCGTCAACGACTTGTCCATCTGTGTGATCACGAACACGTAGAGCGCCGCCCCGAGAAACAGTACAATCGGCGTTACCGCGCGGGCAAACAGGAACGTGACGTAGGGAGCGTGGCCGCGATAGCCGGCCATGACCAGCTTGTCGCGCGCGGCTTCCTGCGCCAGCCATTTGGTCAGGTTGAAGTCTTCCACCACCTTGGAGACGAGCTGCTTCGGGGACTGCCGCAGCGACACCTTCTCCGATTTGTTGAGGCGCTCGCGTTCGCGCTGCCGGAGCCGCTCGCGCTCGCTGGCGACCGCCTTCATGCGCTTCGCCAGGCCTTCGCCGGCAAACAGCGGCATGATCAGCGTGTAGGCGGTCGCGCTCGCCGCGATAGCGGCAAGCAGCATGGTCATGAACCGCGCGTCGTGCATCTTGGAAATCAGAAAATCAACCATGGTCGCACCGTCAGAAGTCGAAATTGATCATTTTCTTCATCACCAGGACGCCGATCGTCATCCAGGCGGCGCAGCACGCCAGCATGAACTGGCCGAGCTGATGGGTCCAAAGCAGCGCGATGTAGTCGGGCGTCGAAATCCAGACCATCAGCATCACGATCGGCGGCAGTGAGCCGATGATGCCCGCGGAGGCCTTGGCTTCCGTCGACATCGCCTGAATCTTCTCCGCCATCTTCTTGCGGTCGCGCAGCACCTTGGAGAGGTTGCCGAGCGCTTCCGACAGGTTACCGCCGGACTTCTGCTGGATTGCAATCACGATGCCGAAGAAGTTCGCCTCCGGCAGCGGCATGCGCTCGTACAGCCGTGCGCAGGCCTCGCCCAGCGGCATGCCGATGGTCTGGGTTTCGATGATGGCGCTGAACTCGCTCTTGAGCGGCTCCGGTGAATCGGCTGCCACCACCTTGATCGATTCGAACAGCGGCAGACCGGCCTTGATGCCGCGCACGATGACGTCGACGGCGTCGGGCAGCGCCTTCAGAAACGCCTTCTCGCGGCGCTTCTTGAGAAAGCCCAGGACCCAGCGCGGCAGCCCGAGGCCCGTGCCGAAAGCCATCACGGCGGCGCCCAGCAGGTGGCCGCCGACCATAAAGGCGAGCACGAACCCGGCCGCGCCGGAAACGGCTGACATGATCCAGAATTTCTGCGGCGTCCAGGATCCCAAACCAGCCTGGGCGAGGCGGGTGGTGAGGGGGACGGACTTTTCGCTCTTGCGTCGGGCGTCGAGCTCCTTCAGCGTACCCTCGACCTGCTCACGGCGCGAGCGCTGGGTTTTCTCGACCTGACGCGCCGGAGCGTCGGTACGTGCGATCGAGGCACGGCGAGATTCTGGCCTTCCGCTCGCCCGACAGCGATGGATAGATGAATACCCAGGCCAGGCCGCCGATGGCGGTGGCGGCCATAAAGGCGAGTGCGAGCGTCTGTATGCTCATAGGCTCCTCACGTATTCTCGATGACTTCGGCGGCGTCGAGCGCGGCCGCAAGCCGCTTCTCCTCGCCGAAATATCGCGCGCGTTCCCAGAATCGCGGACGTCCGATCCCGGTCGAGCGGTGCCGCCCGATGATCTTGCCGTTCGCGTCTTCGCCGATCATGTCGTACAGGAATACATCCTGGGTGATGATGGTGTCGCCTTCCATGCCCATCACCTCGGTAATGTGGGTGATGCGGCGTGAGCCGTCGCGCAAGCGCGCGGCCTGCACGATGACGTCGATCGAAGCGCAGATCATCTCGCGGATGGTGCGTGAGGGCAGCGAGAAGCCGCCCATCGTGATCATGGATCTCGCAGCGCGACAGGGCTTCGCGCGGGTTGTTGGCGTGCAGCGTTCCCATCGAGCCGTCGTGGCCGGTGTTCATGGCCTGCAGCAGGTCGAACGCCTCGGGTCCGCGGACTTCGCCGACGATGATGCGTTCAGGGCGCATACGCAGGCAGTTGCGAACCAGTTCGCGCATCGTGATCTGGCCTTCGCCTTCGATGTTGGGCGGGCGGGTTTCCAGCCGCACCACGTGAGGCTGCTGCAATTGAAGTTCGGCGGCGTCCTCGCAGGTGATGACGCGCTCGTCATGCTCGATGAATTGCGTCAGGCAGTTCAGCAGCGTGGTCTTGCCGGAGCCGGTACCGCCTGAGATCAACACGTTACAGCGGACGCGGCCGATGATCTGCAGGATCTGCGCGCCTTCCGGCGAGATCGCGCCGAACTTGACCAGCTGGTCGAGCGTCAGCTTGTCCTTCCTGAACTTACGAATGGTGAGCGCTGGCCCGTCGATCGCCAGCGGCGGAACGATGGCGTTGACGCGGGAGCCGTCGGCGAGGCGCGCGTCGCAGATCGGCGAGGATCTCGTCGACGCGCCGGCCGACCTGGCTGACGATGCGCTGGCAGATGTTGAGAAGCTGCTGGTTGTCGCGGAAACGGATCCCGGTCTTCTGGATCTTGCCGGCGACTTCGATGAACACCGTGCCGGCGCCGTTGACCATGATGTCGGCGATGTCGTCGCGCGACAATAGCGGCTCCAGCGGGCCGTAGCCGAGTACGTCGTTGCAGATGTCGTCGAGCAGCTCTTCCTGCTCGGCAATCGACATCACGATGTTCTTGATCGCAATGATCTCGTTGACGATGTCGCGGATTTCCTCGCGCGCGGACTCGCCGTCGAGCTTGGCGAGCTGGGCGAGGTCGATCGCCTCGATCAGGGCGCCGAAGATGGTCGCCTTGACCTGGTAGTAATTGTCCGACCGCCGCGCCTCCATGGCCGGGGCGGGCGGTGGCGCCTTCATGGGCGCGATTGGAGGCGAAGCGACGGCCGGGGTGGCCACCTCGCGCGCGACGGCCGGCGCTGAAGCCGGCTCCGGCGCCTGAATGGCGGGCTTCAATACCCGCGTATCACTATCATTTCCACTACGCTTACCGAACACGATGGCACTCCACGCGGCGACCTACTTCTTGGCCCGCAACTTCTCGATCAAGGGCGACAGCAACGAACTCTTCGGCTTCTTGGTCTCGCCGCGGCCGGTGAGCCGCTGCGCGATCTGCAGGAACATCTCGGTGGTGCGATGTGTGGCGGAGATTTCCGCGATCATCTGGCCGTTGTTGGCGGCCGAACCGAAGAGTTGCGGCTCGAACGGAATCGTGGCGATCGGGTGATTCTCGATCGCCTTGGCGAACTCGGCGGCGGGGATCTCCGGACGCTTCGGGATGCCGACCTGATTGAGACAATAGAGCGGCGCGCGATCGTTCGGCCGTGATGTCTTCAAGAGGTCGTAGATGTTCTTGGTGTTGCGCAGATTGGCGAGATCGGGCGCCGCGACGATCAGGATGTCGTCGGCCGCGATCAAGGCACGCTTGGTCCATCCCGACCATTGATGGGGGACGTCGAGCACGATGCAGGGCATCGTGGTGCGAAGCGTATCGAAGATCGAATCGAACGCCTCCGCGCCGAAATCGTAGACCCGGTCGAGCGTGGCCGGCGCCGCCAGCAGGCTGAGGTGATCGGTGCATTTCGACAGCAGCCGGTCGAGGAACGCGGTATCGACCCGGTCGGGCGAGAACACCGCATCCGCGATGCCCTGCGGCGGGTCCTGATTGTAGTCGAGGCCGGCGGTGCCGAAAGCGAGGTCGAGATCGGCGACCACGGAATCCAGCGCCAGATCACGCGCGATCGCCCAGGCGACGTTGTGGGCGACGGTGGATGCACCGACGCCGCCCTTGGCGCCGACGATGGCAATGATGCGGCCCACGGCCTTGGCTTCCGGCGACGAGAACAGGTTGCAGACCGAGCGCACGACGTCGATGGCGTTGACCGGGGCGATGACGTAGTCGCTGACGCCACGGCGCACCAGTTCGCGATAGAGCATGACATCGTTGATGCGCCCGATCACGATCACGCGGGTTCCGGCGTCGCAGACGGTGGCGAGCTGGTCGAGGCCGAGGAGAATGTCGTTGCGGCCTTCAGTCTCCAGGATGATGACGTTCGGGGTCGGGGCCGAGCGGTAGGCCTCGATGGCAGCGGCCATGCCGCCCATCTGGATCTTGAGGTGAGCCTTGCCGAGGCGGCGGTCTTCGCCCGCCGACTGCACGGCGGCCGCGGTTTCCACCGTCTCGCAGAAAGCCTGCACCGACACCCGCGGCGCCGGCGCGATGTGATCCTCGGTGGACGGCCCCGTGATTTCCGGCGGCTGTTCTGTGTTCTGGCGCGAGTATGTGATCATTTGCCGGTATCGCTGAGTTTGGCCTTGTCGCTCTCGGGATAGGTGGTCGCGGTGGGCATGCCCCTGCGATATTTGTCGAAGGCCATGCCGCGGCGCGGCATGTAGGCCGGGGTTTCGGGACGCGGCTGCACGAGATCCGAGGGGTTGTCGACCATCGCCGCCAGATTGCGCTGATTGGAGCAGCCGAAATTGTAATAGGGCTTGTTGTCGAAATAGCCCTTGTTGTTGACCGACGGTCCGAGATCCTCCGGCCACAGCCCGCAGGGGCCGGCCACCGCCGAAATCTTCGGATAGTTGAGGCGGATCGCAGCCATGTGCCTGGGGTCTTCGGGACGATACTGGCGGACATTGGTCGCGCGCGGCGGCACGCCGGCGGCGGCAAGTGTCGCCTGGATCTCGCGCAATGAATCCTCGGCCGCCCGCGCGTTCGGCGTTTTGACGGGCACGTCGATGCTGATGACGCCGGTGCCCTCCCGCATCCAGGTCTGGCCCAGATACATCACGTCGGCGCGCTGAGAGGCGGAAAGGCCGCCGCGTCCGCGGCCGACGAAAACCACGATCGAGCGGTCGGCTTCCTGGACCGCGATCGGATGGCGCAGGCGATAGTCGTCCGGCACGCCCGCCGTCGTCACGACATCGGTATTGTGCTTGCAGGCGCTGAGCGCCACGGAAAGACCGATCAGCGCTCCTGCAAGGCAGAGGGCGCGCTTGGGATCGGCGGGCCTTGTGGATTTCATCTTCGGTGTCATCGTCCCGCCTCAGTCCGTAATAAAGCCGTAGGTGCCGCGATAATTCCGCGCCTTCTCGACGCGGCCCGGAACGCCGTAGATGCGATTGATGCTGCCGAGCAGGTCGGCCTGCGGGTCCGAGGCGGCGGCAAAGCCGTCGTCGGGCCGCGACAAATCCTTCTGCGCTACCGCGCGCACCACATAGGGCGTGACCAGAACCATCAGTTCGGTCTGGTTGTTGACGTAGTCGCGGCTGCGGAACAGCGTGCCGAGAACCGGCAGTTGTGCCAGACCGGGGAGGCCGTTGACGGCCAGCTTGGTCTGTTCCGCAATCAGGCCCGCCATCGCCATGGAGCCGCCGGAGGGAATCTCCAGGGTGGTTTCCGCGCGGCGGGTCTTGATCGAGGGAATGGTCAGCGAGTTCGACGAGTTATTGCTGAGAGACTGCGTCAGCGTGATCGAGTTGTCGTTCGACAGCTCGGAGACTTCCGTCATGACGCGAAGGCTGATCCGGCCTTCGGTCATCACCACCGGCGTGAAGTTGAGCGAAATGCCGAACTTCTTGAATGAGATCTGGGTGGTGCAGACGCGCGTGACCGGATCGCAGGAATAGCCTGCGGGAACGGGAAATTCGCCGCCGGCAATGAAGGTCGCGGCTTCGCCCGAGATCGCGGTCAGATTGGGTTCGGCCAGCGTGCGCAGGACGCCGGCGCTCTCCATCGCGCGGAGCGTAGCCGTCACCGACGGAGTGGTTCCGAACGCTGTCTGTAGCGCGTTGCCCGCGACCGCGGGACGGCCGAGAGCGGTGAACGGGTTGGAGTTGTTGAAATTCACGACCGCAGTGCCGTAGTTCATGTTGGCCGTGAGATCGATGCCCAACTGCTTGATGATGCTGCGGGAGACTTCGGCGACCGTCACTTTCAGCATCACCTGGTCGCGGCCGCGGACGGCGATCGAATTGACGACTTTCTCCGCGCCGCCCACCAGGCGGGCGGCGATGTCGGCGGCCTGCTGCGCCTCGATCGGGCTCGCCGCGGTGCCGCTCAATACCACGCCGTCGCCGACGCCCTCGATCAGGATGTCCGAATTCGGCAGCGACTGCTTCAGCGCTGCGCGCACGCCGTTGAGATCGCGCTTGACCGCAATGTCGTAGGCCGCGATCTGCGCGCCTGTCGAATCGAAGAACACGATGTTGGTCTGGCCGACCGCCGCGCCGATGATATAGGCGCGCTGGGTCGAGCGGACGACGGCGTTGGCGACTTTCGGATCGGCGACCAGCACGTCCTTGATCTCCCGCGGCAGGTCGATCACGATCGATTTGCCGATCCCGAGCGAAACGAACCGTGCGTTCATCTGCCCGTCGGTGGCGGCCGGAGCTGCGGTGCGATAGTCGCTCGCCACCACCGGTGTCAGCGCCGGATTGAGCGTGAGAGCAGCCACGGCCGAAAACGACAGGGCGCGGACGATGAACGTTCGCATCATCGGCTGAATTTCCCTGCACTTCATATCGTGCGTCCTTTCGGTCACTTCTGCACCGTCTGCTGGCTGGCAACGCCGTAACGAATGACGTTGAGGTTTTCGCCGCGCTTGAGTTGCTGGTCCGGCTTCTCGACCGCGTTGATGTCGGCGATGCTGCGCAGCGCCAGCGTCAGCGTGCCGTTTTGGCGCGATCGCGCCAGCGTCTCGGCCTGCTCGGGCTTCAGTTCGAGGGTGACCGTCTTGCCGACCAGCGCGTTGGTGCCTTCTTTTTCCTTCGGCGCCTGGTCGATCGCGAGAACGCGGACGTTGCTGAGGATGACCTCCGCACTGGAGATGTCCGGGCCTGCATTGTCCGGATTCTTCTCGCGCTTGGTAAGAAGCACGTCGACGCGGTCGTTCGGCAGGATGAAGCCGCCGGCGCCGGTTTCCGGGGAAATTTCGGTGGAGATGGCCCGGTAGCCGGCGGGCAGGATCGCCGCCATGAAGCCGGAGCCATCGGCCTTTACCAGCTTCTGCTCGCGAATCGGCTCGCCCGCGATGAACGGCGCGCGCGCGATGGAGCCCGTGATCTCCTTGATGGCGTCGGCCTTGCTGGCGCGGCTGATGAAGCTGCTGCTGGCGCTCGCGGCCGGCCAGGTCTGCCACTGCAGATCGTCCAGCTTGACCGAGTGGCCAAGGCCGATATCCGATTTGGCGACGAGAATATCGACGGTCTGCATCTGCGCGACCGGCTGGGCCGGCGCTGGCTTGTCGCCGGACCCGCTGGCGAGATATGCGGCAATGCCGCCGGCGCCGATGGCAATAGCCAGGACCACAATGCGTGGCTTATTCATACGCTTCACTTTCCACATTACGCCGCGACGCTTCCGTCGCCGTGATGGGAGTTGACCAGCTATTCGTCAAAGCATGGTTAATGAGGCGTGTGTAAATTGCCTTAACGGAAAGTTAGCGGCGCTGGATCAGCGCATGGCGAGATGTGCGAGGTCGATCGCCTTGATCCAGTCGGTCTCCGGATAGACGATCAGCGCCCCGAGGGCGAGCGCGATGCCGTAGGGAATTCCGCTCTGCTTGTCGTGCAGCCGGTTCAGCCAGGCTTGTCCCGCAAGCGGGTAGGGCAGCGGCCATTGCCGGAACTGAATCAGCAGGATGGTCAGCGCCCCGCCGAGCAGCGAGGCATAGACCAGATAATTGAGGAGATGGTCGAAACCGAACCACAGCGCCACGCTGGCCGCGACCTTGGCGTCGCCACCGCCGACCCATCCCATCGCGAAGCAGGCGAAGGCCACCACCAGAACGGCTGCGCCGGCGCCGAAATGCATGAGGATGTCGTGCAGGCCCATGCCGCCCAGCACCGCGAGCGCCACAAAGCCGGCGATCAGCGCCAGCGATACCCGGTTCGAAATCGTCATCGTGAACATGTCGCTCGCGGCTGCAAACGCCATCAGGGCCGGAAACAGCAGGAGACGGGCGGCATCGAGGATCATGAATTCACACAGGCTGCGGTTGACCGGGGTCCAGGCTCTGGCCGAGAGCCTAGTCGCGAGAAGTGAACAATCGGGAAACGCCGGCAATTGCACGTTCGAACTATATCCGACGGCGGCTCGTCGGATCCGGCGCGCGCTTTGCAAAAACGATAAAGGCCCCGGCAAGCCGGGGCCTTTCAAGTCAGCTCGCAACCGTCGCTTACTTCAGCGAGGACGAGATATCGTTGAATTTGGTCGACAGCGTGGTGCCGAGACCGTTGACGACAGTGATGATCGCGATCGAGATGCCGGCGGCAATCAGGCCGTACTCGATGGCGGTGGCGCCGGACTCATCTTTCACGAAACGCGAAACGAGATTCTTCATAGATGATAACTCCTGTGTACACTCGTGGCTGGTCGAACTTAAGTTTGGCCTCGCTGGCGTTCTCAGCGCCGTGACCATGGCGTCACCCTAGGGTGCGACAATTTCGACGCAGTTAATTCGACCGCGCAAAAATGCTTGGAATTTGCTGTTCTTGAGCACAGTAAACACCGCATTACAGCACCCGCGAGCGCCACAAAGCCGGCGATCAGCGCCGGCGACACCCGGTTCGAAATCGTCATCGTGAACAGGTCGCTCGCGGCTGGGGAATCGCACGTTCGAACTATATCCGACGGCGGATCGTTGGATCCGGCGCGCGCTTTGCAAAAAGCGATAAAGGCCCCGGTAAGCCGGGGCCTTTCAAGTCAGCTCGCAACCGTCGCTTTACTTCAGCGAGGACGAGATGTTGTTGAATTTGGTCGACAGCGTGGTGCCGAGACCGTTGACGACGGTGATGATCGCGATCGAGATGCCGGCGGCAATCAGGCCGTATTCGATGGCGGTGGCGCCGGACTCATCCTTCACGAAACGCGAAACGAGATTCTTCATAGATGATAACTCCTGTGTACACACGTGGCTGGTCGAACTTAAGTTTGGCCTCGCCGGCGTTCTCAGCGCCGTGACCATGGCGCCACCTAGGGTGCGACAATTTCGGCGCAGTTAATTCGACCGTGCAAAAATGCTTGGGACTTGCAGTTCTTGAGCACAGTAAACACTGCATTAAGGCGTCCGATTAAATGCAAGCGGACTGCGAAGGATCGCTCGTCGCGGTCGCGCTGCGTGTCGGTCGGCTCCTTTGATTCACGGCTCCTTAAGCGCGAGCGGATACCCCTGAAGTCTCCGATCGAACGAGGCCGCTATGTCCAGCTTACCAATGGAAGTCATCGAGGTAGTAGGCCAGACGATGGCGAAGGTCGTTCCTGTCACGATCGCGCTCGCCGTTGTGTTCACGCTGCTCTCGCATTTCTGGGCTTGCAATCCGGGTAAACCCTGGTGGCGCAAACGCGAGCTCATCACCGACATCTGCTACTGGTTCTTCGTGCCGGTGTTTGCGCGGATCTTCCGCATCGGTCTATTGGTGCTGGGCGCCGCCGTCGTCTTCAACATTCATGAGGCCGACGAACTGATCGCATTCTACGACAATGGTCATGGACCGCTGGCGCAGCTTCCGCTCTGGGTGCAGGCGATATTGTTCCTCGTTGCGTCCGACTTCATGCTGTACTGGCTGCACCGCATGTTTCACGGCGGCGGGTTCTGGAAATACCACGCCATCCATCATTCCTCTGAAGATCTCGAGTGGATCTCCGCAGCGCGATTTCACCCTGTCAACCTGTTCATCGGAACGATCTTGGTCGATGTCATCCTGCTGATGGCGGGCATTTCCCCCAACATCATGCTGTGGGTCGGGCCGTTTACGACCTTCCACTCCGCCTTCGTTCACGCCAACCTGAACTGGACGCTCGGACGTTTCAAATATGTGCTTGCCACGCCGGTCTTCCATCGCTGGCATCACACCTCGCTGGAAGAGGGCGGCAATACCAATTTTGCGGGCACCTTCCCGCTCTGGGACATTCTGTTCGGAACGTTTCGCATGCCGGAGAACCGGCTGCCCGACAATTACGGTGTGGACGATCAGGAGATCCCCACCGAGATCGGCGGGCAATTGGCCTATCCATTCCGTCGCTAGTCCGGCCGGTGGTTTAGCATGAGCACTGAAGCCGGGGCGATCCAGCGGGAGAAAGCCTTCCGCCTTGCCGACATCCCGGCATGGCTCTGGGTCGGGATTGGTGTCTACGTGCTGTTGTTGAGAAATGGCGGCGCACTTTTGAACGATTCCGATACCTACTGGCAGATCGCCGTAGGCCAGTGGATCCTCGATCACCACGCATTTCCGCGCGTCGATATCTACTCCTTCACCAAGGCGGGCGAGCCGTGGACGTCGTCGTCGTGGCTGGCCCAAGTGCTGTATGCGACGAGCTACAATCTGGCGGGCTGGACCGGGCCGGTGGTTCTCGCCGCTAGCTGCATCGCCGCAACCTTCGCCTTGCTCACTGATATTCTCAGCCGCCGCGTTCCCGCGGCCTATGCGGTCGCCGTTGCGATGGTGGTGCTGGCGCTTTCGATGGGACATTTTCTGGCGCGCCCGCATGTGCTGGTGCTACCGATCATGCTTGCGTGGGCGAACGGGCTGATATCGGCGAGCGAGCGCGGCCAGGCGCCGTCGCCATGGCTGCTGCCATTGATGGCGTTGTGGGCGAACCTGCACGGCGGATTCGTGTTCGGTCTGGTGCTGGTCGGCGCGTTCGCGCTCGATGCGCTGTGGAATGCCGATCGCGCACAGCAAAGTTGGTGGCGCTGCGCTGGGCGGCGTTCGGCATTGGCGCGCTGGTAGCCTGCTGCGCCACGCCTTACGGGTGGGGATCGATCCTCGCCGCACGCAAGATCCTCGATCTCGGAGAGCTCCTGCACCTGATCTATGAATGGATGCCGGCGGACTTCAGCAAACTAAGCGTGTTCGAGATGGCGATCCTCACGCTGCTCGCCGGCGCGCTCCATGGCGGCGTCAAGCTCACACCGCCGCGCATCGCGCTGGTGCTGGGCCTGCTGCACATGGCGCTGTCGCATGTCAGGAATGTCGAGATCTTCGCCCTGCTGCTGCCGATCGTGGTGCTGGCGCCGGTGGCGTCGCAGTTCGCGCTGCAGCCGGCCTGGCGCGCCCGCACCGGGGCCCCGATGGCTGTGATGGCAGTGGCGATGATCCTGCTCGGCGGCTGGACATGGCTGCTTGCGGCCAACACAACTTCGCACCGCCCGAAAGCCAGTCGCCGGCCGCGGCTGTCGATGCGCTGAAGGCGCATAGTCCCAAACGGGTCCTCAACGATCTTCCGTTCGGCGGCTATCTGATCTGGCGGCAGATTCCCGTTTTTGTCGACGGGCGCGCCGAGCTCTACGGCGAAGCCTTCGACGTGGCCTATTACCGCGCCATGCAGCTCAAGGACGTCAACCAGTTTCTCGACATTCTCAAGAAATGGGACATCGACGCCGTGCTGCTGACGCCGTCTACGCCTGCGGTCGGCCTGCTCGATCATATCGGCGGCTGGCGGCGCGCCTACGCCGACGAGAATGCCGTGCTGCACGTTCGTACCGCCGGGACGCCATGACACAGCGCAACCAATCGCTGGATCTTTTGCGCGGTGTGGCCATCCTGCTGGTCGTCCTGGTGCACTGCCAGGGAGAGTCCAGAGGCGGCGTTCCCGGCCTGAGCTGGTTTGCCAATGAGTATGGCAGGCTCGGCGTCCAGCTCTTTTTCATCGTCAGCGGCTATACGATGATGCTGACGTTTGGCGATAGGCTCGATCTTGCCGCCGCCCGCTCGTTTTATATCCGGCGCGTCTTCAGGATCGCACCGCTGTTCTGGCTCGCCATTGTTTTTTATATGCTGGTGACGCGAGGCCGCGGCATTACAAATTTTGCGCCTGACGGCGTCGGCGCAAGCGACGTGCTGCTGACGTTCTTCTTCCTGCATTGGAGCAGTGTCACCGCCTACAATTCGGTCGTTCCGGGCGGCTGGAGCATTGCGGTGGAGATGCAGTTCTATCTGCTGTTTCCGCTTCTGGTCTATCTGTTCCGCCGGCGCAACGGCGCCATGCTGTGCTACGCGTTGATCGCGCTTGTGAGCGTCATCGGGCAATTTGTCGTCGAGCCTTACCTGATTCCGCGGCTGGCGGCGTCGCTGCCCGCCAACCAAGCGCATCTGGCTGAAGACGTCTTCACGAGCTGGCTGCCGCGCCAGGCGATCTGCTTCGGCTTCGGCATCCTGCTGTACGACTATATCGAGTTGAAGAACAGGCCGACATTCGGCGCGCTGTTTCTGGTCGGCGCTGCGCTAATGTCTCCCGAAGTCGCGCTGCTGGCTGCATTCGCCTTCGGTGTCCTGATCTCGAACGTCTCGCTGTCGTGGATAACGGTGTTGGGAAGGCACTCTTACGCCATTTATCTCGCTCATTTCGCCGTGATGTCCGCCATATTCTCGCTCTTCCCGATGGGCCCGGTGCCGCTGTTCGTGCTGGTCTCCGCCGCGTCGCTAGCATTCAGTTATTATCTGATCGAGCCCCGGATCGAGCGTCGCTTTAACCGGCTGGGCCACGCACTGGCGTCGGCAGGTCGTGCGCCGAAAGCCGTCGTGGCGGTCTCCAGAAGCCCTTGACGGACGTGCGAACTGGCGGCGAGGCGGAGCTTCTGGTACGCCGGTCGAAATGAACCTGCCGACCGAAATCGTCGAAATGCTCGGCCAGACGATGGCCAAGATCGTGCCGGTCACGATCGCGCTGGCGCTCGTGTTCTCGGTGCTGGCGCATTTCTGGGCCTGCAATCCCGGCAAGCCCTGGTGGCGCAAGCGCGAGCTCGTCACCGACGTCTGCTACTGGTTCCTGGTGCCGTTGTTCGCGCGGGTGTTTCGCATCGGGCTATTGGTGGTGGGCGCCGCGCTGCTGTTTGGAATTCGCGATGCCGACGAACTGATCGCTTTCTACGACAACGGCCATGGCCCGCTGTCGAGGCTGCCATTGTGGCTGCAGGCGATCCTGTTCCTGGTCGCGGCCGATTTCATGATGTACTGGCTGCACCGCATGTTTCATGGCGGCGGGTTGTGGAAATACCACGCCATCCACCATTCGTCGGAAGATGTGGACTGGATCTCGGCGGCGCGCTTTCACCCCGTCAACCTGCTGTTAGGTACCATCGGGGTCGATGTCGTGCTGCTAATGGCTGGCATTTCACCGGGTGTGATGCTTTGGCTCGGGCCGTTCAACATCTTCCATTCTGCGTTCGTTCACGCCAACCTCAACTGGACGCTCGGCCCGTTCAAATACGTCGTGGCGACGCCGGTGTTTCACCGCTGGCACCACACCTTGCGCGAGGAGGGCGGCGACACCAATTTCGCGGGCACCTTTCCGCTCTGGGACATCCTGTTCGGGACCTTCCGGATGCCGGAGGGCACGCTGCCGGACCAATATGGCGTGGACGATCAGTCCTCGTTTCCCCGCGAAATCATCGGACAACTGGCCTATCCGTTCCGCAAATAGGCGGGTCGCGGATTTCTTGCCCCATTTCGGGGCCTATTTGCCCTTTGTTCATGAATTGTCGTCAGATTCACCGTGTCGGGCGCCGGTTCCGCTGCGTATCGCCATTGCCGGCTTGTTGATGCCCCGGGGTAAAGTATGTCGTTCAAGTTTCAGCGTATTCGCGCACGCGCGCGTTTTGGATCGTTCCTCGCCGCGGGAATCCTGCTTTGGCCGGCCGTCTGCCTGGCTTCGCCCGATCCCGACCGTATCGCCGTCTATGTCGATCAGGCAAAGCTCGTGAAGCTTCCTGCCAAGGTCTCCACCATCGTGGTCGGAAACCCGCTGATCGCGGACGTGACCTTGCAGAGCGGCGGCATCGTCGTCGTTACCGGCAAGGGCTACGGCGCCACCAATTTCATCGCCATGGACCGCAACGGCGAGGTGCTGGTCGACCGCCAGATACAGGTCGAAGGTCCGACCGATCAGCTCGTCACCGTCTACCGCGGCGTCGAGCGCGAATCCTATAGCTGCATGCCGATCTGCCAGCGCCGGGTCACCCTGGGCGACGGCGAGACCTACTTCAAATCGGCGATCGACCAGGCCGGTTCTCTCAGCGGTCAAGCCGCCAGCGCCGGGACCAAATCGGCAAACTGAGCTCTTTCGGTTCTGATTGAATGAGAACCGCAACTGCAGTCGGCGTGTCCGGCATATTGTCCTGTCTGCGCATCGACCTCGGCCCGCACGAGGCCCGTTCGGAAGATAGTTAACGTTCGGTTAGGCGGCCGGGCCGCTCTGCCTCGATTCGACGAAACACTTCCACAATCACTTTCAGGTAGTTCTTGCAGGCGGACAATCGCTGCCGTCTGGGGATTTTCGATGTCGTCACCCGCTGCTGCAACAGTCTCTGTTAGAAATGTATTGCGCCGATTTCGCCGCAACCGACAGGGCTCGACCGCGGTCGAGTTCGCGCTGGTTGCGCCGTTGTTCTTCGCCGTGCTGTTTGCGATCCTCGAGGCGGCGATCATGTTTTTGCAGGCCAGGTTCTGGAATTGGGAACGGCGGAAAGCGCGCGGCTGATGATGACGCATCAGGCCCAGGACAGCGGCATGACCGAAACCGAATTCAAAATGAACCTCTGCAATCGCATCAAGGTGTTGTTCAACTGCGACGGCAATCTGGCCAACATTACCGTGGATGTGAAGGTCTTTACCCCGGGCACCGCGATCACGATTACCGATCCGATCGTCAGTGGAAGCCTGACCGGACCTTTCACATATCAACTGCCGCCATCTGGCTCTCCCAATACCGTCGTCGTTCGCGCCTTCTATCAATGGCCGCTATTCGTGACCGGCCTCGGCTTCAACTTGGCAAATCTCAACGGCAGCCAACGGTTGCTCGCTGCGACCGCCGCTTTTCATGTAGAGCCTTGATGCGATGATGGTGTCCCCGATGCAGAAGATGTCGCTTCGCGTGCGCGGTCTGTTGGATGATCGGAGCGGTCTTGCGGCGGTCGAGTTTGCCATGATTTTTCCGATCATGGTGGTGATGGTCTTCGGAGTGGTCGAGCTTTCGTCGGCCATTTCTGCGTATCGCAAGGCCACCCTGGTGGCGCGAACGCTTTCCGATCTGACGTCTCAGATGGCGAGCGTGGCGAATGCCGATCTCACCAATTTTGGTGAAGCGGCAAAGGCGATCATGACACCCTACCCGGCTTCACCTTTGATATCCTCGATTACGCAGGTTTACGTCGATAAAACGACGGCGGTAGCTCAGGTTCAGTGGAGCAGGGGGCTGACGATCGATACATCAGGCACCGTCGCGATCGCGCCGACGGCGCCTCATAACCCGGGTGATGTTGTGGTGCTACCGTCAACTCTCACCGCGGCCAAGGGGACATACGTGATCTGGAGCGAGGTCACTTACACGTATACGCCGGCCGTCGGTTATATCCTGGCGAAGACCGGCGTTCCCATTAAAGATGCCGCCTTCACGCGGCCGCGCTCGGTGGCCTGTGTTCTATATCCGACGGGTGGCTACTCCACCTGTCAGGAACTGTGACGGCAGCAGTCCCGGACAACCTTCACAAATCGTAGCGTTCACCGCGACCCTCTCTTGGAAGAGGGGCGGCGCTGTTTCGTGGGTTGAATTGGTCGGGCTTCAGTAAGAGCGGGCCTCATCCGCTGCATTGGAAAGCGAGCAGCCTTACAATTCAATGCGGATGCGTCCAAACCTCCACAGATCGAGGTACGGCGCCTCAGCCCGCGCCATCGCGGGGGCTCCAACTGCTGGCACGTGATCCAGGAAAGTGGGGAGCCAGTTTTCCCTCGGGACGAACGCGAAGCGTTTGCCCGCAGGTGCTCAAAGAAAGACATTGGATGCTGATCCGATTCAGTTTGATCCGATCAGGATCTAAAGCGCGCGCCAGCAATCCGGGATTTCTGCATCTATCGCTTGCCTGGCCGCCGAACGGACAATCTTATTCCCATCGTGGTCGCTCCGGTCGCCTTGCCGTCCGGAATAGAACGCTAGAAAAAACGTTGGCCTCATGGGCCAAGGCCATCCGCAGTCGTGGCCGATTTTGACGACGAGGCCCCGCCGGCCGAGCAACTCCATTGGGAGGCTGATGGCCAGCCCCTTCTGCCAGGTCAGTTCGTAATATGCGCGGTCCGCAGCGCGTGGTTGAACATGGCGTTCAGCGCCGCCGTGATATCAGCGGGCGTGTTCGCGGTGTAGAAGAAGCCAGGCGACGCGCAAGCTTGAAGACTGGGCGCAATTTTCGGGATGTTGTTGTTGGCATAGGTGCCTTCATTGCCGGCAAAGCTCGTATTCACGGGATCGATCTTTTCATAGGGAATATAGAGCACGGAAACGATGATGCCGCGGTCCTTGAGCGTCTTGCAGGCGTTGGGGTAGGCGTTGACGGGGTCGTTTAGCACGGTGGCGCGGTTGCTGCCGGACCAGGAGCCATTGGGAACACCTTTCACCTGATTGTCCTGTGCGCCGTCGGTGACAAGGAAGACGTAAGGCTGCGGGGTGGTCGGCGTGCTGCCGTCGCCGACGGTGCCAGTGCCGCCGGAGATGGTGTTATTGATCGAGTTAAGCGCTCTGTCGATATGCGTGCCGCCGGAGCCAAGGTTTGCATTCATATTTGTGTCAAGCAGCGTGGCAAGGTTTGCGGCCGCGTAGTTGATGGTGCCGGGGAGGTGGGAGATCCGTTGATGGCGCTGGTCAGCGGAAAATAGGCGTAGAGGTACCGAATGAACGGGTAGAGGCCAATCCGGAACTGGTTGGTAACCTTCTTGGAGGCGTTCGCGGTGATGAACAACTGGTTCACGGCGTAGCCGACCGCGTCGGCGCGCAATTGGATGCAGGCGTCGGTGCCGTCAGTGTCGCAGGATGAAACCGGCGGCAAGGACGTATACAGCGAATTCGGCAAGCCGGGCACCATCGCATCCGGGAGCTTCTTGCCTGCGGGATAAGTCCCATTTTTGTAGTGTTCGTCAGCAGACCCTTGTATCCGCTTTGGCTGACGCGCGAGATCGCATAGCCCAAGCAGTAGTTGTTCGTTGGGTATGCCTGGGTCCCCGTATTGGTGCACGCGCTATTCTGCGGCGCAAAATGGCAGGCGAAGGCGCAGCCGGTGGGATATTGCCGATAGTTATCCGGGTTGACTTGGGCAAGCCGCGTCTGCTCGGCGCCCGTCGACGCAAGGCCCATCGACCCCGAGACGTCCAGCGTCAGATAAAAATCGAGATACGGTGGTAACGAGGCGGCCGAGCTTGAAAGCCCCGTTACCGTCAGTTTCTGAAACCCGATCACTTTCAGGAAGGTTACCGGTACATCGGCAGTGAACTGGACGGTGGCAGCCAGCTTGATTCCGGTCTTCGTAACGGTGCTGCTGCGAACCAGATTTTGGTAGCCGGTGATCCCGCTCATGTTGGCGTCAAAGACATTGTTGGCATCGGTAACGCCGGCGGTGACCGAGCCGTTGCCTGTCATGACCGAAGCCGCGAGAAAGCCCGGCGACTTCTGTGAAAGCGCGGCGATGCCCGCGGCGTCCGCCGCGGATTGCAGTTTGGCCTTCATTCGGGTCGCGAGCGAGTAATCCACCGCACAACCGATGGCCGATATCAGGGGGATCGCCGCGATCGTGAAAATTACTGCGATATTGCCGCGTTGATCGCGACGAAAACGGGAAAGAAGCTGCTGAAGACGGAATGGCACGAGAACGCCCCTGGCTATCCAAAGTGCGTGATCGTAGCCGCAGCCTCCCTAAGTGCCCCTTAATCTGATTGCCGAAAAACAGGCTGATCTCGGATGTGACCGATTTCAGGAGCCGTCGGTTACGATCTCTTTACTACGTGGGCTTCGTGAAGGGCTACGCTTGCGCTTTCGTCGTCGCTCGCTCGCATCGAACGAATAAAAAAGGCCGCGCATCAGCGCGGCCTTCTGTCTTTCTATATTTTCGAACGGGATTTCTCGGCCGAGGCCGGAGAAATCCCTTATCCGGCGGCGCGCAGATTGTCGGCCGAAGATTTGCCAGAGCGACGATCTGCCACGATTTCGTAGGAGATCTTCTGGCCTTCACGCAGCGTTCCAAGACCGGCACGTTCGACAGCGCTGATGTGCACGAACACGTCATTGCCGCCGTCATCCGGCTGGATGAAGCCATAGCCCTTGGTTGCGTTAAACCACTTCACGGTTCCCATGCTCACGGGGGTAGTCCCTTCTCAGATATACAAGTCGTAGCCCACCCTTCGATGGGCTGGTGAGATCGAATTTTGGAAGGGTCGTCAGCGTCTAAACCGGCTGTACCGGTGGATAGCTAATGTCGTCCGGCCGAAAATCGATGCCCAATATTATTCGATAGTAGGGTCCAAAACAATCCTGACGTGCACGATTTTTGATTCGGCCGCCCAGCCGCCCGCAATCGCGCACGATATAGCGTATCGGGCGCGATTTCGGGAGGCGTTAACGGTACGTTTACCGGCGGCGGAACTGGCCGCCGCGCGGCGGTCCCCACGCGGGGCACCGGTACTAGGCCGCTCGTCCTTGTGACGGAAGATCAGGCGGCCCTTCTCCAGATCATAGGGCGACATTTCGATCGTGACCCGATCGCCTGCCAGCGTCTTGATCCGGTTCTTCTTCATCTTGCCGGCGGTGTAGGCAACAATCTCGTGTCCGGCGTCAAGCTGCACGCGGTAGCGCGCGTCGGGGAGGATTTCGGTCACCAGTCCTTCGAACTGGATCAGCTCTTCTTTAGCCATGGTAGTCTCCAGGTCGATCGAGGCTTAGCGCTGCGGTCGGTGGGTACGGTTGGGTTGAGTATTCGGACGGCTCTCGCGATGCAAGAAGGCGACGCCCTGAATGCCCTCACTTTTCCCGCCTTGGCTCTTGCCGGCCTGCTGCGCCGGCCGCGGCTGTTCGTGCCGGTTCGGCTGTGGCGCGGCATTATTACCACCACCGCGGCGGGGACGGCGAGGGCCTTTTGATCCCGGTGCCGATTCATGTCCCCGGGTTTCGTGACCTCTGGATTCATGTCCCCTGGAGTCCTGCGCCCTGACGGTGTGGGCGCGCGGTGCTGACCGTCCGCCCCGGTGCTGTGCCGGGCGCTGCGAGGGGCCGGCGCGGCGTCGCGGCTGCCGGGTGTGCGACGGTCTTCCCGCGGCAGCGTGATACGGATCAGCCGCTCGATATCGCGCAGATAACCCATTTCCTCGGCGCCGGCGATCAGCGAGATCGCAATGCCTTCGGCGCCGGCGCGCGCGGTGCGGCCAATGCGGTGGACATAGGTTTCCGGGATGTTGGGCAGATCGAAATTCACCACATGGCTGATGCCGTCGACGTCGATGCCGCGGGCGGCAATGTCGGTCGCGACCAGGGTGCGGATCTCGCCCGTGCGGAACGCCGCCAGCACGCGCTCCCGGTGGTTCTGCGACTTGTTGCCGTGAATGGCGTTGGCGGAGATGCCGGCCTTCTCCAGCGTCTTCACGACCTTGTCGGCGCCGTGCTTGGTGCGGGTAAAGATCAGCGCGCGGTCAACCGGTTCCTGCTTCAGAAGCTGCGCCAGCACCCTGACTTGGCCGAGAAATCGACTTGGATGATGCGCTGGACGATGCGCTCGACGGTCGAGGCCACCGGCGTCACCGCCACCCGGGCGGGGTCGCGCAGCATGGCTTCGGCGAGTTCCGCGATGTCCTTCGGCATGGTGGCCGAGAAGAACAGCGTCTGCCGCTTGATCGGCAGCTTGCCGACGATTTTGCGGATGTCGTTGATGAAGCCCATGTCGAGCATGCGGTCGGCTTCGTCGAGCACGAGGAACTCGACCTGGCCGAGCTTCAGCCCGTTGCTCTGAACGAGATCGAGCAGGCGGCCGGGAGTTGCTACCATGACTTCGACGCCCTGCATCACCGAGCGGACCTGACGGCCCATCGGCACGCCGCCGATCGCCAGCGCCGAGCTCAGGCGGATGTGGCGGCCATAGGCGTTGAAACTGTCGAGGATCTGGCCCGACAGTTCGCGGGTGGGCGAGAGCACCAGCACGCGGCAGGTCTTGGGCTGCGGCCGGATGCGGTTTTCCAGAATGCGGTGCAGGATCGGGAGCGCGAAGGCTGCGGTCTTGCCGGTGCCGGTCTGGGCGATGCCGACGACGTCACGGCCGGTCATTGCGAGAGGGATGGTCTGGGCCTGGATGGGCGTGGGCGTGAGGTAATTTTCTTCCTTGAGTGCACGCGAAATGGGTTCGGCGAGGCCGAAATCCTGAAAGGAGGAGGTCAAAAGATGGGTTCTTTCCATTAACAAAGGCAGGCGCCCAGCCGTATCGGCCGGGGGCGCGCGAGGGGTGTCAGAGACACCCGCGTGTTTGGGGCGTCGGTTTTGCTAGCTGAAGGGGCAAGCCAGAAACCGCAAAACGGGATCAGAACACGCGGCTCGCAAGGACCTGATGATTCTCAAGGTCACGTGGATCATATGGAGCACAAGCGCGGCGCTTTCAAGGTGAATTCCGCGCGTATCGCCCTCGCGGTTAAGGAAACCGGTCGGCAAGACCGCGCGGCGACGCTTGTCAGATGCCCAAACGATCAAAATTCGTGCAAGAAATTTAGCCAAATTGCGGCATTTGCCTAAAAAACGGACTGTTTGCCACCAAAGCATACATTTTTGCAGTCTAAAAAATAAGCAGATTGGCCGCCGCTGGTTTCCGCATGCTCTGGATTCCCAAGCGATTCGATGGGGTTACCCTGTTTCGAAACCGTGGCATGGTTCTTGCGATTCCGTTAACGCAGGCGGCCGTGGGGCCGTTCGCAGCGTTTAACGCGTCTGCGTCAGGGAGATGACACCTCATGCTTACTCAATTGACTCACGATATAACGACGATGAGCCGCCGTCGCTGGCTGGCGGCGACCGCCGGCCTGGTTTTGGGCCTGGCTGCATTTTCAAACGCAAAGGCGCAGGAGACCATCAAGGTCGGCGTCCTGCATTCGCTCTCCGGCACCATGGCCATCAGCGAAACCACGCTGAAGGACACCGTCCTCTTCCTGATCGACGAGCAGAACAAGAAGGGCGGCGTGCTCGGCAAGAAGCTCGAGGCTGTCGTCGTCGACCCCGCCTCGAACTGGCCGCTGTTTGCGGAAAAGGCGCGCGAATTGATCACCAAGGACAAGGTCTCGGTCGTATTCGGCTGCTGGACCTCGGTGTCGCGCAAGTCCGTGCTCCCGGTGTTCAAGGAGCTGAACTCGATCCTGTTCTACCCCGTGCAGTACGAGGGCGAAGAGTCTGAGCGTAACGTGTTCTACACCGGTGCGGCGCCGAACCAGCAGGCGATCCCCGCCGTCGACTATCTGATGAAGGACGAGAAGGTGAAGCGCTGGGTGCTGGCCGGCACCGACTACGTCTATCCGCGCACCACCAACAAGATCCTCGAAGCCTACTTGAAGTCGAAGGGCGTCAAGCAGGAAGACATCATGATCAACTACACGCCGTTCGGTCATAGCGACTGGCAGACGATCGTGGCCGACATCAAGAAGTTCGGCTCGGCCGGCAAGAAGACCGCCGTGGTCTCCACCATCAACGGCGACGCCAACGTCCCCTTCTACAAGGAGCTCGGTAACCAGGGCATCAAGGCGACCGATATTCCGGTGGTCGCGTTCTCGGTCGGTGAAGAAGAGCTCGCCGGCATCGACACCAAGCCGCTGCTCGGCCATCTCGCCGCCTGGAACTATTTCCAGTCGATCAAGGACCCGGCCAACGAGAAGTTCATCAAGGCCTGGCAGGCCTACACCAAGAATCCGAAGCGCGTGACCAACGATCCGATGGAAGCGCACGTCATCGGCTTTGAAATGTGGGTCAAGGCGGTCGAGAAGGTGAAGTCGACCGACGCGGACAAGGTGATCGACGCGCTGCCCGGCATCGAAGCCAAGAACCTGACCGGCGGCACCTCCAAGATGCTGCCGAACCATCACATCACCAAGCCGGTGTTCATTGGCGAAATCAAAGCCAACGGCCAGTTCGACGTGGTGTGGAAGACCCCGGGTCTTGTCGCTGGCGACGCCTGGTCGAAGGAGCTCGACGGCTCCAAGGACCTGATCGGCGACTGGGTCGGCAAGAAGTGCGGCAACTACAACACCAAGACCAACAAGTGCGGCGGCCAGGGCTCCTGATCGCTGCTCCTGATCACCGCGTGACTTGAAACAAGAAGACTTCCAAGAAAACCATCCAAGTACTTCCAAGAGAGACCGGAGAAGGCGGCGGTGCCGCCGCCTTCTCCCCACACTCCTGCCGGGGTTGTATTGTGTCTGCCAATTTCCTTGACCGTATTCGCGCGGCTTTACTCGCAATCCTCTTGACCGTAGCTTTCGCCGTGCCGGCGCTGGCGGGGCCGTTCGAGGATGCGGTCGCCAAGTTCGCCAATGACGATTTTTCCGATACCGACGAGGCGATCGGCGCGGTCGCTGTCTCGGGCAATCCGCTGGCCTTTCCCATCATCAGCGCGCTGCAGGACGGCCGGCTGTCGGCCGAACCTGATACCAAGAAGGTTTTCGTCACCCAAGGCGACGGCAAGGTCATCGATGCCGCCACCGGCGCCGCCGTCGACAAGCTGCCGGACAGCGCTGCCGCCGTCCGCCTCAACAACCGCCTGCGCCGCGCCGTGGAGGCAGCCCTCGGCGGCCTGACGCTGGCGTCGCCCGATCCCGCCAAGCGCATCGCGGCCGCGCAGTCCGTCTTCAAAAGCCATGAGGAGAGCGCGCTGGCCGTGATCGACGGCGCGCTCGCCAAGGAAACCAACAAGGGCGCCAAAGCGGCCTTCACCGAGGCCCGCGCCGCCATCCTGCTCTACAAGGCGGATGCGACCGAGGCGGAAAAGCTCGAAGCCGTCGCCATCGTCAAGGCGAAGGGCGACCAGGAAGCGATGGCGCTGCTGACGGGCCTGGGCAGCGACGTGCCGCCCAATGTTGCGCGCGCCGCGGCCTCAGCGATCGCCTCGATCCAGAGCAATCTGGCGATGTGGTCGATGGTGCAGAACGCCTGGTACGGCCTGTCGCTGGGCTCGGTGCTGCTGCTCGCCGCGATCGGTCTTGCCATCACCTTCGGCGTCATGGGCGTCATCAACATGGCCCATGGCGAGATGGTGATGTTGGGGGCCTACACCACTTTCGTGGTGCAGGAGGTGATCCGCAGCCGCTATCCCGAATTGTTCGACTATTCGCTCCTGATTGCGGTGCCGCTGGCGTTTCTTGTGGCTGGCGCGATCGGCGTCCTGATCGAGCGCGGCATCATCCGCTTTCTCTACGGCCGCCCGCTGGAAACGCTGCTGGCGACCTGGGGCCTCTCGCTGGTGCTGCAGCAGGCCGTGCGCACGATGTTCGGCCCGACCAACCGTGAGGTTGGCAATCCCTCCTGGATGAGCGGCGCGTTCGAAGTCGGGCAGATCACTATCACCTATAACCGGCTCTGGATCCTGTGCTTCACGCTGGCCGTCTTCGTCATCCTGCTTGCGATGCTGCGCTACACCGCGCTCGGGCTTGAGATGCGCGCGGTCACTCAAAACCGCCGCATGGCGGCCTCGATGGGCATTGCGACCTCGCGCGTCGATGCGCTTACCTTCGGCCTCGGCTCCGGGATTGCCGGCATCGCCGGCGTGGCGCTGTCGCAGATCGACAATGTCAGCCCCAACCTCGGCCAGAGCTACATCATCGACTCCTTCATGGTGGTGGTGTTCGGCGGTGTCGGTAATCTCTGGGGCACGCTGGTCGGCGCCTTCACGCTCGGCATCGCCAACAAGTTCCTGGAGCCGGTGGCAGGCGCCGTGCTCGGCAAGATCGCCATTCTGGTGCTGATCATCCTGTTCATCCAGAAACGGCCGCGCGGCCTGTTCGCGCTCAAGGGCCGGGCGGTGGAAGCATGACGCCGCACGTGCTGACGCGCTCGCTGGATCGCAGCGCCACCATCTTCCTCGTCGTCGTCGCCGCGCTCGGTGTGCTGATTCCGCTGTCCAATCTGCTGTTGCCAGCGGGCTCGATGTTCCAGGTGCCGACCTATCTGGTCGCGCTGTTCGGCAAATATGCCTGCTACGCCATTCTCGCGCTCTCGATCGATCTGATCTGGGGCTATTGCGGCATTCTCTCGCTCGGCCACGGCGCGTTCTTCGCGCTCGGCGGCTACGCGATGGGCATGTACCTGATGCGCCAGATCGGCAGCCGCGGCGTCTATGGCAATCCGATACTGCCCGATTTCATGGTGTTCCTGAACTATCCAAGCCTGCCGTGGTACTGGTACGGGTTTGACATGTTCTGGTTCGCGGCCTTGATGGTGCTGGTCGTGCCGGGCCTGTTGGCCTTTTGTTTCGGCTGGCTGGCGTTCCGCTCCCGCGTCACCGGCGTCTATCTCTCGATCATTACGCAAGCGATGACGTATGCATTGCTGCTCGCGTTCTTCCGCAACGATTTCGGTTTTGGCGGCAATAACGGCTTGACCGACTTCAAGGACATCCTGGGCTTCAATGTGCAGGCCGACGGCACCCGCGCCGCTCTGTTCGCGCTGAGCTGCCTGGCGCTGATCCTGGCCTTCCTGATCTGCCGGGCGGTGGTGACCTCGAAGCTCGGCAAGGTCTTGATCGCGATCCGTGACGCCGAGATCCCGCACGCGCTTCCTCGGCTATCGCGTCGAGTCCTACAAGCTGTTCGTGTTCACGCTGTCGGCCTGCATGGCAGGCGTTGCCGGGGCGCTCTATGTTCCGCAGGTCGGCATTATCAACCCGAGTGAATTCGCACCGGGCAATTCCATCGAGGCGGTGATCTGGGTCGCCGTCGGTGGCCGTGGCACGCTGGTCGGCGCAGCCCTCGGCGCCGTCGTCGTCAACTACGCAAAAACCTACTTCACGTCGGGCCCGCTGGCGCCGTATTGGCTGTTCATGCTGGGCGCGCTGTTCATCCTGGTGACGCTGCTGCTGCCGAAGGGCATCGTCGGGACCTTCACCGCGTGGCGGGAATCGCGCAAGGAAACACAACTGGCCAATGCCGAAAGCGCCGATCTCGAAGACGGCGTCGGCGAACCGAAGCCGGCGGAGTGAGCGCATGAGTGTCATGGAGGGAAGGACCACTTCCGCGCTGCTCTATCTCGACGGCGTTCACGTCTCGTTCGACGGCTTTCACGCCATCAACAATCTGTCGCTGACGCTCGAGCCCGGCGAGATGCGCGCCATCATCGGCCCCAACGGCGCCGGCAAGACCACGATGATGGACATCATCACCGGCAAGACCAAGCCCGACGAGGGCACGGTGCTGTTCGACGGCATCACCGACCTGACGCGGCTCGATGAGACCCGGATCGCCGAGCTCGGCATCGGCCGCAAGTTTCAGAAGCCGACCGTATTCGAGAGCCAGACCATCGAGGACAACCTACTGTTGGCGCTCAATGTCGATCACAGCGTCAAGGGCACGCTGTTCTGGCGCGGCAGCCGGGACGAAGCCGAGCGGATCGAGCGCGTGCTGGAAACCATCCGCTTGACGGATGCGCGCAACAGATTGGCCGGCAGCCTGTCGCACGGCCAGAAGCAATGGCTGGAGATCGGCATGCTGCTGGCGCAGGATCCGAAACTTCTGCTGGTCGACGAGCCGGTCGCAGGGATGACCGACGTCGAGACGCATCAGACCGCGGAGCTGCTCAAGGAAATCAACAAGGAAAAGACGGTCATGGTCGTCGAGCACGATATGACCTTCGTCCGCGAACTCGGCGTCAAGGTCACCTGCCTGCATGAAGGCACGGTGCTGGCGGAGGGACCATCGATCAGGTCTCCTCGAACGAGCGGGTGATCGAAGTGTATCTGGGGCGCTGATCCATGCTGAAGGTCGACAATATCAGCCTCTACTACGGCGCAGCCCAAGCCCTGCGCGGCGTCTCGCTGTCCGCCGAGCCGGGCAAGGTCACCTGCGTGCTTGGCCGCAACGGCGTCGGCAAGACCTCGCTGCTGCGCGCGATGGTCGGCCAATATCCGATCGCCAGCGGATCGATCGCGCTGGAAGGTAACGACATCACCGGTCTTAAGCCTTACGAGCGCGCGCGGGCCGGCATCGGCTTCGTGCCGCAGGGCCGCGAGATCTTTCCGCTGCTGACGGTGGAGGAAAATCTCAAGACCGGCTTCGGGCCGCTCAAGCGTGAAGACCGTTATATCCCCGACGACGTGTTCTCGCTGTTTCCGGTGCTGAACTCGATGCTGGGCCGGCGCGGCGGTGACCTCTCCGGCGGGCAACAACAACAATTGGCGATCGGCCGCGCGCTGGTGATGCGGCCAAAGCTGTTGTTGCTGGACGAGCCGACCGAAGGCATCCAGCCCTCGATCATCAAGGACATCGGCCGCGCCATCACCTATCTGCGCAGCCTCGGCAACATGGCGATCGTGCTGGTCGAACAATATCTCGACTTTGCCTGCGAGCTCGGCGACAATTTTGCGGTCATGGACCGCGGTGCGGTGAAATATGCCTGCGACCGCGCCAACCTCGATCCCGCCGAGATCAGCCGCCAGATGGCGCTGTAAGGCCGTATCGGGCGTTGCGTTTGGGGGACGGATGCGGACCGATAGCACGCGCGCGAGTTCAGCGACGTTCGCAGCCAACCGCGCACAGGGCGCGGTGCGGTTCGGCGTGCATCTGCGGGACGGCGTCACCCGCCGCGGCGATCTGCACGAATCCGGTTCGCTGCGCGTGCGCTTTCCTTCCCCTGAGCAGGAGGGGCTGTCCGGCGTGTTCGTCAACACGGCCGGCGGCATTGCCGGCGGCGACCGTTTCGATATCGATATCGCGGCGGGCGAGGGAGCGCGGCTGACGCTGACGACGGCGGCGGCCGAAAAGGTCTATCGCGCGGCCGGTCCCGCCGCGCAGCTCAATATCGCGTTGAAGGCGGCAGCAGGCGCTCACCTCTCATGGCTCCCGCAGGAGACCATCCTGTTCGACCGGGCGCGGATTATCAGGCGCATCGACATCGACCTGGCGGCGGACGCCTCGCTTTTGCTCTGCGAAATCGTGGTGTTCGGCCGCGCCGCGATGGGCGAAAAGATGCTGCACGGCGAGTTCGTCGACCGCTGGCGCCTGCGCCGCGGCGGTCACCTCGTGTTTGCGGAGACCATCCGGCTCGACGGCGAGATCGGCGAAAAACTGGCGCGGCCGGCGGTCGCGAACGGTGGCGTCGCCATCGGCACCGCGCTGATCGTGCCGGGCGAGGAGGCGCTGGTGGAGCGGCTCCGCGAGGCATCGGAGACGTTCGGCGGCGAGGTCGGCATCTCCTGCTGGAATGGATTTGCAATGGCGCGCTTCTGTGCCCAAGATGCCGCCCGGCTCCGCGCCGATATGATGGCAGTGCTCGGCCGCGCCAGCGTGGCGCTGCCAAGGCTCTGGCTCAATTAGATCTTCAATCACCTGAGTGCTCGCATGAATCTGTCTCCCCGCGAAAAGGACAAGCTCTTGATCTCGATGGCGGCCATGGTGGCGCGCCGCAGGCTGGAGCGCGGCGTCAAGCTCAACCACCCCGAGGCAATCGCCATCATCTCCGACTTCATCGTCGAAGGCGCGCGCGACGGCCGCACCGTCGCCGAACTAATGCAATCAGGCGCCCAGGTCATCACCCGCGCGCAGTGCATGGACGGCATCCCGGAGATGATCCATGACATCCAGGTCGAGGCGACGTTTCCCGACGGGACGAAGCTTGTCACCGTGCATGAGCCGATCAGGTGAGGCGTGCAGATCCATCGACGTCGTCATGCCCGGGCTTGTCCCGGGCATCCACGTCTTTCTCCCTTGGAGAGCCGTAGACGTGGATGGCCGGGACAAGCCCGGCCATGACGCTGCAACATCTTGAGGTACCAGTCATGATCCCCGGCGAACTCTTCATCAAGGACGGCGATATCGAACTCAATGCCGGCCGCAAGACGGTGACACTCACCGTGGCCAATACCGGCGACCGCCCGATCCAGGTCGGCTCGCACTACCATTTCTTCGAAACCAACCCGGCGCTCAAGTTCGATCGCAGGAAAGCCCGCGGCATGCGTCTCGATATCGCCGCCGGCACGGCGGTGCGCTTCGAGCCCGGCCAGACCCGCGACGTGCAACTGGTGGCGCTCGCCGGCAAACGCGTGATCTACGGTTTTCGCGGCGAGGTGCAGGGAAACTATGAGCGTAAAAATCAAACGTTCCGTCTATGCCGACATGTTCGGACCCACCACCGGCGACAAGGTGCGGCTGGCTGATACCGACCTCATCATCGAGGTCGAGAAGGATTTCACCGTCTATGGCGAGGAGGTGAAGTTCGGCGGCGGCAAGGTGATCCGCGACGGCATGGGGCAGTCGCAGGTCACCAACCGGCAGGGCGCGGCCGATACCGTCATCACCAATGCGCTGATCGTCGATCACTGGGGCATCGTCAAAGCCGACGTCGCGATCAAGGAAGGCATGATCTCGGCGATCGGCAAGGCCGGCAATCCCGATATCCAGCCCGGCGTCACCATCGTGATCGGCCCCGGCACCGACATCATCGCGGGCGAAGGCAAGATACTCACCGCCGGCGGGTTCGACAGCCACATTCATTTCATCTGCCCGCAGCAGATCGAGCACGCGCTGATGAGTGGCGTTACCTCGATGCTGGGCGGCGGCACCGGTCCCTCGCACGGTACGTTCGCGACGACGTGCACCCCGGGCCCTGGCACATGGCGCGCATGATCCAATCGTTCGACGCGTTTCCGGTCAATCTCGGCATTTCGGGCAAGGGCAATGCCTCGCGCCCGGCTGCGCTGGTCGAGATGATCAAGGGCGGCGCCTGCGCGCTGAAACTGCATGAGGATTGGGGCACCACGCCGTCAGCGATCGACAATTGCCTCAGCGTCGCCGACGACTACGACGTTCAGGTGATGCTGCACTCCGACACGCTGAACGAATCCGGCTTCGTCGAGGATACGGTGAAGGCGTTCAAGGGCCGCACCATCCACGCCTTCCACACCGAGGGCGCCGGCGGCGGACATGCGCCTGACATCATCAAGATTGCCGGGTTGAAGAACGTGCTGCCGTCCTCGACCAATCCGACGCGCCCGTTCACCCGCAACACCATCGACGAGCATCTGGACATGCTGATGGTGTGCCACCATCTCGATCCCTCGATTGCGGAGGATCTCGCCTTCGCCGAAAGCCGCATCCGCAAAGAGACCATCGCCGCGGAAGACATTTTGCACGATCTCGGCGCGCTATCGATGATGTCGTCGGACTCGCAGGCCATGGGCCGGCTCGGCGAAGTCATCATCCGCACCTGGCAGACCGCCGACAAGATGAAAAAACAACGCGGTGCGCTGCCCGAGGACAAGGGCAACGACAACGACAATTTCCGCGTCAAGCGCTACATTTCGAAATACACCATCAACCCGTCGATCGCGCATGGCGTCTCGAAACTGATCGGCTCGGTGGAGAAGGGCAAGCTTGCCGACCTCGTGCTGTGGTCGCCGGCTTTCTTTGGCGTGAAACCCGATTGCATCATCAAGGGCGGTTCGATCGTGGCGGCGCCGATGGGCGATCCCAACGCCTCGATCCCCACGCCGCAGCCCGTGCATTACCGGCCGATGTTCGCCGCCTACGGCAAGTCGCTGACGGCGTCTTCGGTGGTGTTCACCTCGAAGGCTGCCATTACCGGCGGGCTGGCGCGCAAGCTCGGCATCGAAAAGAAGCTCTATCCCGTGAAGAACACCCGCGGCGGCATCTCCAAGAAGAGCATGATTCATAACGGCGCCACGCCGAAGATCGAGGTCGATGCCGAGACCTATGAGGTGCGCGCAGACGGCGAGCTTCTGACATGCGCGCCGGCCGAGGTCCTGCCCATGGCGCAGAGGTATTTCATGTTCTAAGGTTCTGCCCGGTCGACCAAAGCCAGAACAAAAGTCCGGGAGGATCCAGTGATTTACGTCGTTGCCACGCTGACCGTGAAGCCCGAAACGCGCGCCGAATTCATCGCGGCCGCCACCGCCTGCATCAAGGAAACCCGGAAGGAGCCGGGCAATATCGCCTATGACCTGCACGAAAGCGTCACCGATCCCTCGAAAATGGTGTTCGTCGAGCAGTGGGAAAATGCCGAGGCGCTGGTGCCGCATCGTGGTGCCGAGCACATGAAGACCTTCGGCCGCGTCGCCGTGAAATGCATGTCGGCGCCGCCGAAGATCGAAGTGATCACGCCGGAAAAGGTCGACGTTCGCTAATCAAGAAAAGCAAGGGATAAACTCATGATCTACGTCATCGCCACCACGCCGATGAAGCCGGAAAACAAGGACGACTTCATCAAGGGGCATAAGGCCTGTACCGCTGAAACGCTCAAGGAGAAGGGCTGCATCTCCTATGACGGCCATGTCAGCGTGAACAATCCCAATCTGTATGTGGTGGTGGAGCGCTGGGAAACCCGCGACGACCTCAATGCGCATGGCCGCGCGCCCCATATGAAGGTGTGGCGGGAGTATTCCTCGCAGATGAAGACGGCGCCGACGGTGATCGAGATCATCAGCGACGGCAAGGTGGAGAAGTTCTGAATGCGTATCGAGCAGGTGACATGATCCGCGCCACAAAAGTCCTGGGCCAGCACCGCTGGACGCAATCCGCGGCCGACACCGTCGTGCTCGATTTCGACGACCGGCACCGGCGGCGGATGGCGATGACTGCTACTCGTGGGCTGGAGTTTCTGCTCGATCTGGAGAATGCCGTCGCGCTGCGCGGCGGCGACGCGCTGGTGCTGGAGGACGGCCGGCTGATCGAGGTGGTCGCGGCCGCAGAGCCCTTGATCGAGATCCGGGGCGCCGATCCGCTGCACCTGGTTCGCATCGCCTGGCATCTCGGCAACCGCCATTTGCCGACGCAGATCATGCCAAAAGGCCTGCGCATCCGCAGGGATCACGTCATCGAGGCGATGGTGAAGGGATTGGGCGCGCGCATCATCGAGATCGAGGCGCCGTTCGATCCCGAGGGCGGGGCATATGCGCAGGCGGCTCATGATCATGCCGCGCATGATCATGGCCACCATCACCACGGTGATCCCGATCACAACAGTGATCCCGATCACAACGGTGATCACCATCACCACGACGAACATTGCGACCACGATCATCACCACGACGATCACTCCCATGCTCATGACCACAAGTGAGCCCGCGCTGGCCGACGCGAGCAGCGGAATGAATGCGGATGAGGCGGCGGCGCTGTACCGGCTGATGACCTGGCTGTCGCCATCCTTTCCGGTCGGCGCGTTTTCCTATTCCAGCGGCATCGAATGGGCGGTGGAGGCGGGTGACGTCACGGACGCCGCATCGCTGCGCGACTGGCTGGCCGTGATGCTCAACGAGGGCTCCGGCTTCTGCGACGCGGTGTTTCTGGCGCAGGCGCATCGCGCCGCATCCGCGCAGGACGGCGCCGCCTTGCGCGAGATTGCCGAATTCGCGGCTGCCTTTGTGCCCTCGCGCGAACGCCAGCTCGAGACTTCGACGCAGGGACGCGCCTTCGTCGAGATCGCACGGTCAGCCTGGGCCTGCGACGGGCTCGACGGTATGGTCGCCGCTTGCGGCAGCGGTATGGTTTATCCCGTCGCGGTCGGCGTCGTCAGCGCGGCGCACGCCGTTCCTCTGGCGCCGGCGATGCACGCCTTCCTGCATGCCGTGGTGTCGAACTGGATTTCCGCCGGCGCCCGGCTGGTCCCGCTCGGACAAACCGACAGCCAGCGCATTCTGGCAAGCCTCGAAACCGATGTCGCGGCTACCGCGAAGCGCGCACTGGAGGCATCGCTCGACGATCTCGGCAGCGCCACCTTCCGCGCCGACCTCGCCAGCCTGCGCCACGAGACGCAGTATACGCGGCTGTTCAGGTCATGATGCAGCGCACTCTTTTGTCGTCCCTGCGAACGAGCCTGTGAGGGAATAGGATTGAGCGGCGGGTTGGGCTGTGATTCACTTGCATCGAACGAGGTTATTCGATGGCAAGTGACGCACGGTTTATTCAGGCTGATCGGACGCAAGCGCAGTGGGACTTTGTGGATTTGGAAGCTCTGGTTCCGAGCGACCATCGCGCCCGCATCGTGATGAGTTTTGTGGAGAGCTTGGACCTTTCGCGGCTTTACGAGGCGATCAAGGCCCGTGAAGGGGAACCTGGACGGCCGCCGCCCGATCCGGCGGTTCTGTTGGGGCTTTGGCTCTATGCGACGATCGAAGGCGTAGGTTCGGCTCGGCAACTTGAACGGCTTGCACGGCACGATCCGGCGTACCGCTGGATCGCCGGTGGGGTACCGCTCAACTATCACGGGCTTGCGGACTTCCGGGTTGCGCATGTGGAGGTTCTCGATCGGCTTCTGACGGAGAGCGTGACGGCGTTGATTGCCGAAGGGGTGGTGTCGCTTGCCGAGATTGCGGTGGACGGCACCAAGGTTCGAGCGAATGCCAGCCGTGAATCGTTCAAGAGCGGCAGCAAGCTTGATCGTATTGAGGCTGCCGTGGAACAACGGCTTGCGGCGCTCAAGGCGGAAACCGAAAGCGATCCGGAGGCGTCTTCGCGCCGCAAGCGGGCGGCGCAGGAGCGAGGGGCTCGGGAAGTGAAGGAACGCGCCGAACGCGCGCGGGCCGCGCTTGAGCGGATGCGGGCGGAGAAGGCGAAACGAGAAAAGACCCATGCCAAGGACGAGGCGAAGAAGTCTGGGCCGAAAGTCTCGCTGAGTGATCCGCAGGCGCGCTCGATGCGCTTTCCGGACGGGGCGATTCGTCCGGCCTATAATGCACAGATCGCGGTGGCGCCCCGGCCAGGCATCATTGTCGCAGTAGAGATGACGGATCGGCGCAACGATGCCGGCTTGGCGATGCCGATGGTGGATCAGTTGGTGAAGCGCTACGGCAAAGCACCACAGACGCTCCTCATCGACACCCGTTACGCGACTGCCGAGGACATCGCCGCCCTGTCGGAGCACGCGGCCGGACCGGTGAAGGTCTATACGCCGCCACCTTCAGACCGTCAGGACGTCAAACCCGAGACGCTTGTCAGGCGGGCCAGAGCGCGGGCCCGCGAGCCTGACAGTGTCAAGAGTGGCGCAGCCGGATGGCGACGCAGGCGGGCACCGACGTGTACGAACGGCGCAAGCTCATCGAGCGGATCAACGCCAACCTCAAAAACCACGGCTTCGGCTTCATTCCGGTGCGTGGCCTGATCAAGGCCGCGGCAGTGGCGCTCTGGCATGCGCTCGCCAATAACCTAATGGCAGCGCACCGGCTGCGAAGCAGACCCACGTGACCAGAGTTCGACGGAGAGAGCCAGTGAGGTAACCGCATCAACCGACCGGCCCGCCAAACGCCGCTCCGACATCGCTAGCGGCAACCATCCCCTACTAAGCTCAATTCCCTCACAGGCTCGAACGCAGGGACCCATAACCACCGGCCCTGGTGTTTGCGAAGGACGTCGACCATCCTGCCGCATTGCTAGATCACGCGGTATGGGTCCCTGCGTTCGCAGGGACGACCACAACACAGAGGTCCGCCCATATGTCTAACTCTCACGGTCCCCTCCGCATCGGCGTCGGCGGTCCCGTCGGCTCCGGCAAGACCGCGCTGATGGACCTGCTCTGCAAGTCGATGCGCCAGCGCTACGACATCGCCGCGATCACCAACGACATCTACACCAAATGGGATGCGGAGTTTCTGGTGCGCTCGGGCTCGCTGACGCCGGACCGCATCGCCGGCGTCGAGACCGGCGGTTGCCCGCACACCGCGATCCGCGAGGACGCCTCGATGAATCTCGCAGCGGTGGCCGACATGCGCGCGAAATTTCCCGATCTCGACCTGGTGCTGATCGAATCCGGCGGCGACAATCTCGCAGCGACGTTTTCGCCCGAACTCGCCGATCTCACGATCTACGTGATCGACGTCGCCGCCGGCGACAAGATCCCCTCCAAGGGCGGGCCGGGCATCACCCGCTCGGACCTGCTGGTGATCAACAAGATCGACCTCGCGCCGCATGTCGGCGCGTCGCTCGAGAAGATGGAAACCGATGCGAAAAGGATGCGGGGCGAGCGGCCGTTCGTGATGACCAATCTGAAGAAGAGCGAGGGGCTCGATCGCATCATCGGCTTCATCGAGACCAAGGGCGGCCTGCGCCCGGCGGCGAAGGCCAGGTAGGCCAAGACAACCGGGCAAGATGAACGGCCAACATAGACGGCCGGGCCGGGCGGGGCGAGCAAGCGGCCGGACAAGCGGCCGGGATGGCCGGCGCGTTAACATTAATAATCGGTCCGCCGGCCGCCGCCCCTGATTTGTCCGTCCTCACTGGAACCAAATCGGCGCTGTCAGATTATCAACCTCTGGCCCCGCCAAATCAGCGTTAACGGCGGCCGTGTTGTTTACCTCGCTGCCAACCTGTCAGTTGCGTGCTGATGAACGCTTCGTCATATTCGCCGCGGTTGGCCTTCGCGCTATTGCCATGTGCTTCTGCCCCGGCAGACCCAAAGATGCTTTCAATACGTCTTCGCCAACACGTCATTCCTGAGTAAGCGAGTGGTTCGGCTGGGCTTCATTATCGGCTTTATCGCGCTGATCGGAGTTCTGCTCTCCGGTCTCGCGGCCTATCGCGTTCACGAACAGGAGCTGGCGATCGACGGCATCGCGCTGTCCCGCGCCATCGACGTTCATGCCAGCCTGGTGCAGGACCGGTTGACCGAGCGCGAATTGCTCGCTCGCGTTGCATCCGGATTGTTTCGCGCGCCGTCGGCGGTGAAGGCCAACATGCTGCAGCCGCTACGGTCGGCGATCTATGCGTTCAAGACCGATTTCGTGATCGCGAACTGGATCGCGCGGCTCAAGCCGGGCGATCGGCCCGCGGCGCAGGCGGAGCTGAAGGGCGCCGGTTTCACCAACCCGACGATCAGGGATTTCGACGACCGGCCGCTCGATATCAAGACGATCGACAAGCCACTCGACGTCCTGATGGACCTCGAGCCGCGCAGCGCGGATACGCTGGGCTTTCCGGGCCGCGCCTACGATCGCCATTCGGTGATCGGGCCGATGCTGGCGCAGGCCGCCGCCGCCGGCAAGCCGGTGGCGTCGGACCCGATTCCGCTATTGCGGCAGAACGGGCCGATCGGCCTCGTGCTTGCGTCGGCCATTCTGAAGGATGGCACCGCGGAGCCCGTGGGCTTCGTCACGTTTTCCTACGAGCTGGCGCCGTTGATGCTGACCAATGACGACCGCTCGCTGTTTTCGGTGGTGCTGAAGGATCCCAATGACGCCAGCGACGAATATGTCGCCAACGACCAGGGCGTGATCTCCTTGCGGGAGGTCAAGCAGGGCGATCCGTTGCCGTCGGTGGTGCGAACGGTGACGTTCGGCGGTCGCGACTGGTCGCTCGGCTACTATGCCAAGAACAACGCCGCACAGCGCGCGCAGCAGACGGCGATCGTCGTGGCGGCCATCGGCTTCGCGCTCACCGGCATCGTCTGCGGCCTGTTCGGCTATGTCGCCTACAACAATCTGCGGCTCAGCCGCGAGATCCAGGTCCGGATCGGTTTCGAGCGGCGGCTGACCGCCGTCATCGACGAGCTGAACCACCGGGTCAAGAACATCCTCGCCGTGATCCAGTCGATCGTGACGCGCACGCTGCGCCACGGCTCCGACATGGACGTGTCGCGCGAGCTCCTGATCGGCCGCATCCATGCGATGTCGAACGTGGTGACGCTGCTCAGCGAAAGCCAGTGGCAGGGCGTCAAGCTCAGGGGCTTGTTCGAGATCGCGCGCGATTCCGCACGCCGACCGCATCGTGGTCAACGGTCCGGATATCTCCGTCAGCGCGCGCGCCGCGCAGTCGCTCTCGCTGTTGTTCTTCGAACTGGCGTCGCATTCCGACGAGGGACTGTCGCTGGTCGGCAAGCACCCGCACATCGTCGCCAACTGGGAAGTCACGGGCGAGGAGCCGGATGCGGTGTTTCATTTTCGCTGGGAAGAGTTCAACACCAGCGCGGCGACGCGGCGGGAAGACAGCGATTTCGGCCTCATCCTGCTCGACCGCGTTGCGCCGGAAGCGATGGGCGGCACCGCGAAGCGCTATTTCACCGAAGTGAGTTACGTCTACGAACTCACCGCGCCGATGGAAACCGTCGTCGACATGACCGAGCGCGACAGGACAGAGCAGTTTTCCGCGCCGGTGCGGCCGGTAAGGTAGGGACGACCGCCTTCGGCGGCTTGAACTGATATCGGAGCCCGGATGCAGCGAAGCGAAATCCGGGGCCGGTCTATGCCGTGGAGTCCCGGGTTACGCTGCGCTTCACCCGGGGTACGACATCGGAAACAAAAAAGCGGCCCGCTCGGGCCGCCTTTTCCATGTCATTTGCTGGCGTCATCATCCGCCATTGCCGCCGATCACGGCGCGCACGGTCTCGTCGGGTCCGAAATCCTCGGCGCCATCGACATAGAGCAGCGCCGACAGTTTCGAGCGTGCGCGGTTGACGCGGCTCTTGATGGTGCCGACCGCGCAGCCGCAGATGGCGGCGGCGTCCTCGTAGGAGAAGCCGGAGGCACCGACCAGGATCAACGCTTCGCGCTGGTCCTGCGGCAGCTTGTCGAGCGCGTTGCGAAATTCCTCGAACTCCAGATGCGCGTTTTGCGCCGGCTGGGTCTTCAGGGTTTTCGCGTAATTGCCCTCGGCGTCCTCCACCTCGCGCCGCCGCTTCCGGTAGTCGGAGCGAAACAGGTTGCGCAGGATGGTGAACAGCCACGCCGGCAGGTTCGAGCCGGGCTGGAACGAGTCGATGTTGGCAATGGCGCGCAGCAACGTTTCCTGAACCAGGTCGTCCGCACGGTCGCCATTGCCTGACAGCGAGATCGCGAACGCGCGCAGGCTGGGTACCGACGCCAAAATGTCGTCGCGAAGAGAGTCGGTGAGAGGCATTAGTCCCTCCCGTCAGTTTTTGCTGTTTCGTCGATCTGGGCCGCCGCCGCTTCGGGCCCGTCGAGCTTCCGGATCAGCTCTGCAAAGCGGTCCGGCACGCCTTGTCGGACCACGTCGTCGTACATGGCGCGGAGCTGGTGCCCGATCCTAGATTGAATCTCGGCGTTTAGCCCGCCCTGCTTTTTACTTCCTTCATGGTCTGATCCACGCTTCCCCGAGAGTTAAGTCTCTGTGGTTTCAAGAGGTTACCTCGAAATTGGGCCTAGGCCGCCGCGTTATATGTCAAAGGCTAATGCGAATATGTGCGGAAGGTTCCGAAATCTGGGAACTTTTTCCGGAACTTTTTTGTCCCCCGCGAGTAGTCGGGGTTGACAGGAACCGGGGTCCCCCCGCCGAAACTAAATTGACGCCCGACGCGGCGCTCTAAGGTTACGTCCGCCCGGCTGAGACCCTATGTAAGTACGGCCAAGGATACGGCCCTAGATAAGGATGAAATGGGGATGTCCCGATCACAGCTCGTTGCTGAACATTTGCCGCTGTTGCGGCGCTATGCCCGTGCGCTGACCGGAAACCAGGCCTCGGGCGATGCCTATGTTGCCGCCATGCTGGAGGCCTTGCTGCAGGATGGCTCGCTGCTGGATGAACGGCATGGTCCGCGCGCCGGGCTGTTCAAGCTGTTCACCCAGATCTGGAATTCGGTGTCGCTCAACGACAATCCTGACGTCGCGACGCTGGCGCTGCCGCCGGAGCGCAGGTTGTCGAACATCACGCCGCTGCCGCGGCAGGCGTTCCTGCTGCTCTCCCTCGAAGGCTTCTCCGAGGAGGAGGTGGCATTCATTCTCAATACCGACATCGCCGAAACCCGCGCGTTGACGGATACCGCTGGCCGCGAGATGGCGGCGGAAATCGCCACCGACGTCCTGATCATCGAGGACGAGACCTTCATCGCGATGGACCTCGAGAGCCTGGTGAAGAACCTCGGTCACAACGTGATCGGCGTCGCCCGCACCCATGCCGATGCGGTGGCGCTGGCCAAGAACAAGAAGCCCGGCCTGATCCTCGCCGACATCCAGCTCGCCGACGGCTCGTCGGGCCTGGATGCGGTCAACGAGCTGTTGAAGGTGTTCGAGGTGCCGGTGGTGTTCATCACCGCCTATCCCGAGCGCTTCCTGACCGGCGAACGCCCCGAGCCCGCGTTCCTGATCTCGAAACCGTTCCAGCCCGCGATGGTCTCCGCGGTCGCGAGCCAGGCGCTGTTTTTCCAGCGCAACTCGCGCAACCGCGCACCGCGGGCGGCCACTGGCTGATCGAAGCTTTTTAGCATAGAGTTGGAAATGATCCGGCGCGCTCCCCACTGCGCGCCGGATTTTTCTTGTGGATTTGAGGACCTTCCTGCGGCTGCCGGAAGCGTCGCCCCCGCCAATGTCACTGCCGCGGCAGGCCCGCAGCGCACCTTTGATTGAAAGGCGATAGAAATCGATGAGTATCGGGCTGATCGGCCTTCTCGATGATGTCGCCGGTATCGCGAAGGTAGCTGCTGCGTCCCTCGATGATGTGGCCAGCCAGGCTGCCAAAGCGGGCGCGAAGGCGGCGGGTGTCGTCATCGACGATACCGCCGTCACGCCAGGTTACGTGATCGGGTTCGAGCCGAAGCGCGAACTTTCCATTGTAGGGAAGATCGCCGCGGGATCGCTGCGTAACAAGCTGTTGATCCTGCTGCCGGCTGCCTTGGTGCTGAGCTACTTCCTCCCCTGGACGATTACGCCGCTGCTAATGGTGGGCGGTGCCTATCTCTGCTACGAAGGGGTGGAGAAGGTGCTCGAGGCCGTCATGCCCCATAGTGCGCATCAGCATGAGGCCCAGCTCGGCACGGTCGCGTTGAACGCGCAGTCGGTCGAAGACGAGAAGGTCGCAAGCGCGATCAAGACCGACTTCATCCTCTCGGCCGAGATCATGGCGATCACGCTGGCGGCCCTCCCCGCAGGGAGCATCTGGAAGCAGGCGCTTGTGCTGGCGGTCGTGGCAATCGGAATCACCGTCGCTGTGTATGGCGTGGTCGCCCTGATCGTGAAAGCCGACGATGTCGGTGTGGCGCTGGCGCGGAGCGATCGCGCCTCGGCCATGGGCCGCGCGCTTGGACGCGGCATCGTTCGCGGCATGCCGGTGCTTCTGACGATTCTCGGCGTGGTCGGCACTGCCGCCATGATCTGGGTTGGCGGCGGCATCATTCTGCATGGCGTCGAGGTCTATGGTCCGCCGGCTGTCGGCCACGCCGTCAAGTCGGCAGCCGAGGCTGTGGCCCACGCATTCCCGCCGCTTGCCGCGATCCTCGAATGGGCGGTCGAGGCAGCCATATCCGGCGTGATAGGCCTCTTGGTCGGCGCCGCATCCATACCGGTCGTCGGATTTGTCTTCGCGCCTGCGTGGAAATCGCTGAAGCGCCTTCTGCCCCGCCGTCAGAATACGCCCGCTCCGTGAAGGGGGCGCTTGTTTTCCCGCTGCCGCGCCCTCTGCGCTTGCGAGCGAGTTTCCTCCACGTCTGTTCCGTATCGGACGTACCCGGTTCCGCTGCGCAAAGCCGGGCTCACAAACCTTCGTATAGCCGGCCCATCCGTTTCGGTGTCGTCCACTTACCTCGGTACAATTGAGCATGGCGCGCAGGGATCGTAACGTCGTCACGTCGAGGCAGGATGTACATTATCGAATTGCCTGCGCATCGTCGATTTCTCCTCCCGGTCGTCGACGCCGCCTGCCTCGTCACCTCCGTCGCCGCAATTTTCGTTCGCGGGCGACGATCACGTGAGCTCGCGAAATGATTTCTGATTGAGCGCGCTATGTGAACCAGTTCACCTCCGGATCGCGACGCCGGCGCTATCATTAACCCTGCTGATTCACCGCCGACATTGGCGATTGCCGGCGTTACCGAGTTCGCGGCCAGGCACCTCCCCTGGCTCGGGCCACCAGCCTCGAAAGCTGGTCGGACTGATCCGGCGTGCCCCACCAGCGCGCCGGATTTTTGTGCGCAGGGGCCTGCGTGCACTGATGGTGCTGACGCGTGGCGGCGTGACGCCGGTATTGCGGAAGACGGGACGGGCCGGATTGCTTGTTGAACTGCGCCTCATGCCCGCATAGAGTTCGCTGCAGCAACAAGAAAACAAACGGGAAACGGCCCTTTAACCGATGCAGTCCGCCGAGCGGCCCTTGCCCTACCGCCGGGGCCTGATCATCGTCGCGACATTGGCCACAGCCTATGTTGCCAGCCATTTTTTCCGCGCCTCCAACGTCACCATCGGCCTCGATCTGATGCGCGATCTGGCCATCGGGCCGGAAGCCCTGGGCGCCCTGACCGGCGCGTTCTTCTTCGGTTTCGCCGCGATGCAGATCCCTGCGGCTTCTTCTTCGATCGGTTCGGGCCGCGCTACACCGTGGTCGGTATGCTGATCATAGCCAGCCTCGGCGGCGCGCTGTTCACGCTGGCGCCGAGCTGGCCGGTGCTGCTGACCGGCCGGGTGCTGATGGGCGCCGGCTGCGGCGTGATGCTGATCGGCAGCATGGTGGTGATCTCGCGCTGGTTTCCGCCGGACCGCTTCTCGACACTGACGGCCATGGTGTTGTCCATCGGCCTGCTCGGCAACCTCGCCGCCACCACGCCGCTGGCCTGGGCGTCGGAGGCGGTCGGCTGGCGGGCGGTGTTCGGCGCCGTCGTCGTCTTCACGGCGCTGGCGACGATCGCGATCTGGCTGGTGGTGCGCGACGCGCCGCCCGGTCATCCTTTTCTCTCCCGCGAGGTGGAGTCGCCCGGCGAGATGCTGAAGGGCTTGGTCGAGGTGCTGCGCAACCCGCGCCTGAAGCCGATACTGGCGCTGAACTTCTGCAACTACGCCTGCACCTTCACCGTGCAGGGCCTGTGGGGCGGCGCGTTCCTGCGCGAGGTGCACGGCTTAAGCCCGATCGCGGCCGGCAACGTCCTGCTCTGTGCCGTGATCGCCTACCAGGCCGGCATGCTCGCCTTCGGCCCGCTCGACCGCCGGCTCGACACCCGCAAGGGTATAGCGATCGGCGGCACGCTGGCGATCATTGTTCTGCTCGCGATGCTGGCGCTGTTTTCTCACCCGCCGGCCTGGCTGCCGGTCACCGTCATCATTGCCATGGGCTTCTTCAGTGCCTCCAGCACGATGGTGATGACGCACGGCCGCAGCATCTTCCCGGATCGGCTGATCGGGCGCGGCATCTCGACCATGAACACGTCAGTCATGCTCGGCGTCGCCTGCATGCAGACGCTGTCCGGGATCATCATCGGCGCTTTCGAACCGCTGGCAAGCGGCGCGCGGACGGAGGATGCGTACCGCGCGCTGTTCGGGACGCTGACGCTGGTGCTGATCGTTGCGGTCGCGATCTACAGCAGATCGCAGGATGTGAAGCCGAGCGATGAGATGCGGGCGGTGGGGCGGTAGGCGGCGGCCATTTTTCAGTATCGCTACTGGTACTTTCGCCGCTTGAACGCCGCAACATCAGCGGCTTTCAACTTGAACCACTCTCCGTTCGCGCGTCGATCCGCAAAACGACGTCACTCGAACGGCGACGGAAGCGCCGCCCTCGGGCGGAGCCTCTCCAACCATGTCTAGCCGCGGACGACCCGAGGCTTCCTGCGTTTGGCCGTCGGTTTGGGCTGCGGAGATACGTCTTTCATCGACGTAATCATGACGGGGGCCCGTTCGGGAAAGCGGACGACCAGTTCGAGCGATCCGCCCATCGCCTCGATGTAAGAGCGCATGGTCGAAAGCATCATATCGCTCCGTTGCTCCAGACGGGATATGCTGTCCTGGCCGACGTTGAGGATCGTCGCCATTTGCTCCTGCGTCAGCTTCCGCGCCTTGCGGATGTCCTGCAGGGTCAATTCTTCGGCGATCAAATCCCGCGCGCGGGCCTCAACCTTTTGCCGGCGTGTAGCAGGAAGCTTGCCGATAACGTCGTTGAGTGTGCGCATGTGAATCTCCTATTGGCCTTTTTTCAGCGCGGATCCAATCTTCCGGAGATGATCGCTGAAACGTGCATCGGCGGTCCTGATGAGACGGTCGTAAAATCTGGTCTGATTTTCGCCTTCCTTATCTCCTCCGACGAGCACGATGGCTTGTTGAAGGCTGTCGAATGCGAAAGCGAAGCGCCACAGCCCATCCTTCCGAAATCTGAGTTCTTTCATATTGGGAAAGGAGGAGCCGTTGAGCGTATCGACATTTGGCCGTCCGAGCCGGGGGCCAAATTCGGCAAGCACTCCTAAGCGGGCCAGAAGTTCATCCTGAATTTCCTCGGGAAGTTCTTCAAACTCGAACTCGTCGTGAAACTGGACCAACCAAGCCATGACAGGATAATGCCATGGGATACATATGGCTTCAAGACCATATTTTTGCAATCCAGAGATTCTCCCGGAGCTTCCGTGCTGCAATACTGGGCTTTGCCAAGTGTAGTGCAACTGCAGGTAAAGGCCGTGTGCAGGAGAAGGCGACCTACGCTTTCAAAAAAGCAGGGCGCGACCGGCATCGCCACGGTCGCGCCCTACGTCGCCCGTCAATGGTGCAGGGCGGATCGCAGTCCGCTTCGCCTGCTTTAGTTCCCGGTTGCAGTGCACGATTGCCATTCCGCCTCGGCGGGAGGATGTTTCAAGACAGGCACAAGGGAGAGCGGTATGAGCAAGGCAGGTCTCGACAATCGCCACCGCAACCAGGATGGCGAAATCAGCCACAAGTACGGCGCCACCCCCATCGGCACGTTGCGCAAGATTTACGGACAGGGTTTTGCCGCCGGTTATCCCCCAACCGACAGGCTGAGCGAGGTTATGCTTCACCTGAACGAGACATCGCTGAGCCAGCTTCGCCGCGACTACAAGACCGGCCATCTGGATCACAAGATCACGAACGCCTCGGGCTGAGCGCATGCCGGTCACCATCGACTACTACATGACGCTCACCTCGCCGTTCACTTATCTCGGCAGCGCGGCGTTCGCCGAGATCGCCGAACGAAATAACGCGACTGTCAACATCAAGCCCTGCAAGTTCGGGCCGATCTTCGAGCAGACCGGCGGATTGCCGTTGCCGAAGCGCTCGCCGCAGCGGCGCGCTTACAGGATGATGGAGCTGAAGCGCTGGCGCGAGGTGCTGGGCATTCCGATCAATCTTGAGCCGAAGCACTTCCCCTGCGACGACACCGCGGCGACCCGCCTGGTGATCGCGGCAAAGCTGCAAGGCAGGAACGCCCACAGGCTGTCGCTGGAGCTCGCTCGCGCGGTGTGGGAACGCGAGGAAACGCTCGCCGATCCCGTAGCGATCTCGTTGGCCGCGCAGCGCGCCGGTCTCGATGCCGCGCAGCTGCGCGCAGGCAGTCCTTCGGACGCCGAACTCGATGGGCTGCACGAGAAGTTTACGCAGGAGGCCCTGAGCGCAGGCGTCTTCGGTGCGCCGAGCTATGTGCTGCCTTCGGGCGAGATCTTCTGGGGCCAGGACCGGCTGGAACTGCTGGAACGCGCCTTGAAGAAGCTGGCTTAACAAAAAGTAGGGTACGACCGGCATCACCACGGTCGCACCCTACGTCGCCGGTCAATGGGGCAGGGGAATAACCGGCTGCCGGGATGACTCCGAGCCCCCGGATTCGTTCCCGCGCTCCGCAGATTTTTTCATACACGGTTAAGTGATCGAGCGGCGCCGGACCCCCGGCGGCTCGGCTCGGGTTGTGTCCAGGTCGCCATTGGGGCGCGGGACAGAACGTCATGTCACAGATTTTCAAAGCAATTTTAGCCGCTCTCGCCATCACGGCGACATTTGGCGCCTTCCAGCTTGCATCAGGTCATGACCTCACCGGCCGCCGGCAACTCGCCTCGACCGCGCCCGCGGCGGACATCAACCGCGCCGCCAAGGCCGATCGCGCGGCGCTCAGAGCGGCGCAAAACCAGACCGATACGATTACGATCCGCAGCGTCGGCCTCGACGACACGTCCGTGGTGGTGCGTGTTCCCGTGGTCCAGGCGCCCGTGATCCAAGCGCCTGTCGTCCAGGATCAGGTACGGAACCGCCCGGCACCGCCAGCCAAGCCCGGCGCATCGAAGACGGCGATCGCCTGCGAACCGCCGGTCAGCGTTTTGACCGAGGTCGCAAAACTGCTTCAGCCCGGCCGCTGCGTGACCTGATCGCGCCTAGATCCGTAGGGTGGGCAGAGGCGCGTTAGCGACGTGCCCACCATCTATCATCGAGCACGCTGCTTGATGGTGGGCGCGCTCTCGCTTTTCCCACCCTACGATTGCTGCGAACTGATTTGCTTTGCGCGCAAGCGCAACCATGCAGCGGCTGCGACTGGCACGACGGGCAAATCAGTAAAAACCTGTCCAGCCCTTCGCGCAAAAATATTCCGCTTTCGTTCTCACCCAAATCATCGGCATAACTCCGCCCGTCTCACGGCAGATGAGGGGCTTTGGCCATCGTCACGAACGTGCGGTGAGATGCGATGGACGCGAGAGCTGCGACTGACGTGTGTGGCTTGAGCGTACGGCGAAGTCGTGTGGTTCGGGCGCCGCGGTGCTAGCGCTAAGTCCTTAAGAAGCGAAGCTTCTTGGGGGGCGACGGAGGCAAAAGAGCCGTTCTCCGGGAAGAGCACGAAGTAAGCCGTAAAGCCATTGCGCAGGGAAGGCCGGAATGCTCCCGCTGCCCTGTATGCTCGTGTGCAGTTTTGTTTGCGCAAATCGCACGCGAGACCGCGGGTGCAGCAAGCACCCGGTCTTCCCTGCGCCCTCTGTTCTCGCGGAGGGCAAACGAAGATGCAAAGCTCGGGCGCAATGCGCCGCGAGAGCGCGGATGTATGTCGACTCGTCGATCACACCTGAAGAATCCTTCCGTCGTCCCTGCGTTCCAGGGACGACGATGGAGCGGTTGCTGCGGTAACGCAGACGAACCGGCTCGCCTACTCCGCCGGTGCTTCGCTGGCACTGCTGCTCGCGCTGCCGCGGCTGGCGAGAAATCCGAGTGCCAGTCCGCCGACCGCAAGGATCGGGATCAACTTCTTGACGCCGATGGCGCGGATCACCTGGATGCCGGCCGCAACCAGCATCGGATCGGAGAGCATGGTCTGCGCGGTGGACTTCGCCATCTTCGCCGCCTGTTCGGCGCGCGCCTCGATCTGCTTCTTGCGCACCATGTAGCAGCCGGCCGCGATCAAAGTGACCACGAAGAAGATCGCGGCTCCGGTGAGGCAGGCCTGCACGGGACCGTATTTCTCCAGCACGAACACGAAGGCAGCGGCGCACAGAAAGGCGGTCGTGACCAGCAACGCCATCGCCGCGGCTGCCGCGAGCGAAGTCAGCCGCAGCGCGGTGCCGGTCGATTCCTTGAAGTCATCGATCAATCGTTGAAACATGGCGCGCCTCGATCCGAAAACAGTGTCAACGAAACAAACCGCAGGGCGCCACGCCGCTGCGGCGTCTGGCTCGCCGGCGCGCGCCATCGAAAACTCTCGGCGCTAAACCTAACTGCGCCAGATCTACCTGCGCCAAATCTACCTGCGCCACGTCACGCCGATCAGAAAGCCGACACCAAGTGCCAGCGCGACGGTCGCCAGCGGGCGCTGCGTGATGGCGTCTTCCAGCGTCTCCTCGATCGAGGACGCGGCGTCATGGGCGGCGTCCATCATCGCGCTGCCGCGCTCGGACACGTCGTCGACTGCCTGTTCCGCATTGGCGCGCGCCTGCTTGTAGCCGCGTCGCGCCTGCTTGCTGGCGGTGCCGGCAAAACTGTTGAGAGCGTCGGTGATCTGCTCGGTCAGGGCTGCGATATCGTTTTTCACGGCGATTACATCCTTCTGCAGGCGTTCATAGGTCGCTTTGTCGGTCGGATTTCTCGTCGCGGCTTCACCGTTCGTCGTCGACATCGAAAGCTCCCAGGTACTGAAATCAGCTGCCGGACAAACGCCCCGTCGAAGGGGAAGTTCCCGATGCGGGGTTTGCTAGTCCTCCGGCAACTGCGGCGAGATCGACCGGCATCAGATGCTCCTTCACGATCAGCGCGACGATCAGGAGCGGCGACGACAGGAATGCGCCCATCGGGCCCCACAGCCAGGTCCAGAATGCAAGCGTCAGAAACACGGCAAGCGCGTTCAGCGCCAGCCGGCGCCCGACGATTGTCGGCGTCAGGAAATGGCCCTCCAGAAAGGTCATCGCTGCAAACATGGCCGGCGCCAGCAGGCCGGCGCCGATGGTCGGAAATGCGACGAGACCGACCACGACCAGGACGGCGAACATCGCCACCGGGCCGATGATCGGGATGAAATTCAGGATCGCGGCCAGCGCGCCGAGACTGGCCGGATTGGGCATGCCCGTGACCGCGCAGATCAGGCCGGTCGCGATGCCGACGCCGATATTGATCGTGGCCACCACCAGGAGGTAGTTGCCGAGATGTTCCTCGATCTCGTTGAGGATCCGCAGCGTCCGCAGCCGCCACGTTCGCTCGCCGAAATTCATGATCAAGGCCCGGCGCAGGTCCCGCCAGCTCGCGATGAACAGGATCAGCGTCGCGATGAACAGCAGGAATTCGGCAAAGGTCGGCGACAGGAATTCCAGTGTCGGCTGCACCCAGTCGACCTTCGGCAGATGCAATGTCGTGAGCGTGTCGGGGCCGCCGAGCATGCTCTGCAATTCCTGCCAGAGTGCGAGCGGCCGGTCGAACACGTGCATTTTCTCCTTCAACCGCGCCCCGAGCTCCGGCAGCTTGCTGCTCCATTCGATGGCGGGCGAGGCGATCAGGCCGACCATGAAGGCCGCCCCGGCGCTAACGGCCGCCACGATCAGCACGGCGGCGACCGCGCGCGGGATGCGGTAGCGCTCCAGGAAACTGGCGGCGGGCGAGAGCATGGTGCCGACGATGAAGGCCATCGTGATCGGCAGAAAGAACGCCCTGGCCAGATAAAGGCCGGCGATGATGCTGATGATCAGAAGGCCAACGAGGGCGATGGCCACCACTTCCGTGCGGCGGATGACCGGCGGAAATTCGGTCTTGCTGTCAGGGACCGGCGCGCCTTCCCGCTTGGCGGGCGAAGGCTTGGTGGGAATGACGCTCACAATGACTTTCCCTCGCCCGAAACGGCGATGACACGGCAACAGCGACGTCGCGAACCGGACTGCGATCATAACGTGACGCGAACGCGCGGGTTCCAATCGCGCAGGCGTGAGCGGTGTCGCATCTGGCGCGCTATGGCGTGACGTCGGCCGCACGGAACCGCTGGCCCGCAGCCGCGTTTGTTGGTGCAGAGCATCCAATGATGCACACATCCAGCGGGGCAGGCCCATGACACAGTCCACCGATCGCCGGCTTTCGTCGCGCGTGGCAAGCGTGCTCGTCCTCGTCTGCGCCGTCCTGCTGACGCCGTTAGCGATCTCGAGCGCGAACGCGCAGACGCTCGGCTACGCTTCGAACCAGCCGAATGGATATCCCGCCGATGAGGTGATCGGGTCGGACGAGGGCGCGACGCCCGAGCGGCTTCGCCGCGCCGTCGTCGCCTTTGGCACGACGGAGGCGCCCGGCACCATCATCATCGATACCGGCAACACCACGCTCTACTACGTGCTCGGCCAGGGCCGTGCCATCAGGTACGGCGTCGGCGTCGGCCGCGAAGGTTTTACCTGGTCCGGGGTGCAGACCATCAGCCGCAAGGCGGAATGGCCGGACTGGCATCCACCTGGCGCGATGATCGCGCGCCAGCCCTATCTGCCGCGCTTCATGGCCGGCGGCCCCGGCAATCCGCTCGGCGCGCGGGCGATGTATCTCGGCACCAGCCAGTACCGTATTCACGGCACCAACGATCCCTCGACGATCGGGAAATTCGTCTCATCGGGATGCATTCGCCTGACCAATGAGGACGTCATCGATCTGTTCAGCCGGGTCGATGTCGGCACCAAGGTCGTGGTGCTGCCGAAGAACGCGCCGGTCATGGCACGAGGCGGGGATACCAGGACCGGCATCACAGCTCGTCCGGCCGGCGCGCATCCGCGTCCGGTCGCGACCGCACCCTCGGGCCGTCAGGCGATGAACCTTATTGCACCGCAAGTGAACTGAATGGACGCGTCGTGTTGCGTGACAGGAGAAGCTTGATGCGATCGGGAAAACTCACAGCATGGGGGCAGCCGCGCTGATGTGCGCCTCGGTGCTGGCGCCGGCCGCGCAGGCCCAGGACTTTTCTCGCAACTATTCGGCGGCTTCGGCCGCCCGCGCCATCAGCCCTATATCCAGATGCCGTTCGGCAATGACGACGGCCAGGTCTACGCGCCGCGTGGCGAGGGCGCGTCCGCTATGGCGGCGGAGGCCAGGCGTTTTGCGTGCGGACCTGCGACGGGCGTTATTTCCCGGTCACCGCATCAGACAATGCGAGCCGCGCGGCTAGCTGCAACAGTTTCTGCCCGGCGAGCGAGACCAAATTGTTCTACGGCAGCAGCATAGACAACGCGACCGCCGAAAACGGCAAGTCCTATTCGGAGCTGCCGAATGCGTTCCGTTATCGCAACGAGCTCGTTAGCGGCTGCACCTGCAACGGCAAGGACCAGGTCGGGCTGGCGCCAGTCAAGATCGAGGACGACCCGACGCTGCGCAAAGGCGACATCGTCGCCGGCGAGAACGGCCTTCTGGTCGCAGGCCGCGGCGCCGACAAGCGTGGCGCGGAACTGAATTTCTCGCCCGCTTCCGAGAAGGTTCGTGCCAAGTATGGGCGCGTGCCGGTGGTGGCGAGGAGTGAGGTTAGGTATTCGTCATGGCCGGGCTTGACCCGGCCATCCATGTCTTATCTGTCCGCGACACCAAGAGCGTAGATGCCCGGGACATCTGCGCGAAGACGCGCTTCGCGCTTTTGCCCGGGCATGACGAGGCCTTACGCCGCCCGGATCTTGCCGAGGAAATCAGTGACCTGATTGCCCAGTTGCTGGCTCTGCGTCTCCAGCGTCTGCGAAGCCTGCTTCACATCCTCGGCGGCGGCGGCTGCGGCGTCGGCATCGGCCTTCACGCCGGTGATGTTGTCGGACACGTTCTTGGTGCCCTGCGCCGCAAATTGCGTCGAGCGCGTGATCTCCTGCGTGGCCGCGCCCTGTTGCTGCACGGCGGCGGCAATCGCGGTCGCGACCTCGTTGACCTCGCCGATGATGCTGCCGATGCCCTTGATGGCGTCGATGGCCTCGCCCGCAACCCGCTGGATGTCGGAGATCTGCTCGGAGATTTCCTCCGTCGCCTTCGCCGTCTGGCTCGCCAGCGATTTGACTTCGGAGGCGACCACGGCGAAGCCGCGGCCGGCCTCGCCGGCACGCGCGGCCTCGATGGTGGCGTTGAGCGCAAGCAGGTTGGTTTGCGCGGCGATGGTGTTGATGAGACTTACGACTTCGCCGATCCGCCCCGCCGATTGGGCGAGCCCTGGACGGTGCCATCGGTGTTGCGCGCCTGGCCGACCGCGCGGCTGGCGATATCAGCCGCGTGCGCCGCCTGCTGGCTGATGTCGTTGATCGAGGCGCTGAGCTCTTCGGAAGCCGCGGCAACCGTCTCGACGCTCATCGAGGCCTCGCCTGAAGCCTTCCCGGCGACCTGCACGCGCTCGTTGGTCTGGCGCGAAATCGTCGACAGGCCGGCCGAGGTGGTCCGCATCTGGCCGGAAGCGTCGCCGAGCTGGTTGAGCGTCTGGCGCACCATGCTCTCGAACTCGCCGACATAGCTCTCGATCGCCTGTTGCCGCGCCATGGCGCCGGCGTTGCGTTCGCGCTCCTGCGCCTCGATCCGGACCTTGTCGGCCGCCTGCTGCTTGAAGGTCTCCAGCGCGCCGGCCAGCGCGCCGATTTCGTCGTGGCGCGCGGCGTAGCCGGTATCGACGTGGAGGTCGCCGGCCGCGACCTTCAGCATGGCGTCGCGCATGTTGTGCAGCGGCTTGATGACGCGGCGGGTGACGATTGCTATGGCTCCGAACGCGAGCGCCAGCGCGCCGGCCAGCAGCGCGAGCTGCATCGCCAGCGAACGCTGGGCGGTGGCGCGCAAATGCGCGGCGTGATCCTTGGCGGCGTCGAGGGCGGTTTCGGCCACGCCGACGGCGGTGGCGAGACGTCCGACCGTGACCGGAGTCCATTGGTTCGGGGTCACTCCGCCTTCTCGCCGGCCGCGATCTGAGTGAGCAGCCGATCGCGCAAGGCGAGATATTGCGGCTCGAAATAGCCGGTCTTGGTCGCGGCCATGGCGGCGGAAATCGGCGGAGGCAACTGCATCCCCGCCGCCGTCAATTCCAGCGCGCTCCATGCGGCGTCGATGCCGCCGGCATATTTGGTATAGGCGAGCTTCGCCTCCGGCGTGATCTTGCCGGAGCTGAGCCCGATCGAGACGATCAGCGACGCTTCGCCGGCGGTGTTGCGGAGCAGCCACGCGATCTGCTTGATCGCGAGCAACTGGTCGATCGTTGCATCCTGGTGATTGATGGCGGCGGCAACCGATCCGGAAAGCTTGTCGAGCGTATCCAGCATCGCGGTCGCCGTGTCCATGTATTCCTTGGCCAGCGTCGGGCGGCGCGAGGCCTTCGGCTTGCCGATGGCTTCCCAGAATTCCTTCTGCAGCGAGGTCATCGCCTTCAGCAGGCGATCGAACTCGGGCACCAGCGTTGTTGCTGGGCGAACTGGATTCCGCCGAGCAGCCCGAGCGCGTTGGCCATCGCCGGCATCTCGGTGTCGCGAATGTTGCGCAGATATTTCTCGATGTCGGCTTCCATCGGCGCATCAGAATTCAGCAGCCGGTTGGTCGTGGAGCGATCGGTACGCAGATTATGCATCGCCTTGAACATGTTCGCGGATGCATCTGCGATCACGGCGATCCGGCTCGCCACTTGCAGGCGGCCCCAGGAATCCCAGGCATTAAGCGAAAACCCAACCACCAAGCAGAAGGAGGTGACGAGGATGACGGTCTTCAGCAGCGCGGATACGGTCAGGCGATTTAACATGGTGCTCCCCAAGGCTCGCGGGCCATTTGGCGGGAAAACGGTAAATAGTTAGACAGAGTTATGGCCGTACAACTACTAGGATCATTGAAATAATTGGAGTTTTCCGGGCAGCTTGAGGTTCCGTGAGCGGGAACCCGACACGCCCGGTCACGTTAACAAAACACTACCAGCGCATTTTTCGGCAATGCCGAGGGACCCGCATGCTCGTCAGTGTACTCGTCACGTTCCTGGTCGTTATTCTCGTTCTCTATCTCATCAACCTGCTGCCGCTCGACGGCCGCGCCAAGCAGATTGCCCGTGTCGTTGTGATCATCCTCGGCGTGATCTCGCTCTTGAAATACATCGCCGTAATCTAGAGCCGATCAACAGAAACGAAAGAGCCCCGGCACATGCCGGGGCTTTCATGCTCAGAACCGTGACCTACTTCAACGACCGGAACCAGTCGTCCACGTCCTTGTGGATCTGGTCCTTGGCAAAGCCATAGCGCTGCTGGAGCTTGCCCTCGAGTTGCTCGCGGCGGCCTTCGATCACGTTGAGATCGTCATCGGTGAGCTTGCCCCACTTCTCCTTGGCGGCGCCCTTGAACTGTTTCCAGTTTCCTTCGACCCTGTTCCAATCCATCATCTCCTCCTTTTAATTGAGATGACGATCAACGGATAAAAAGTTCAGGCGTTCCCGGCAGTTGATGCGGCATCGTGACCGGCGATCCGGCGTTTTCGGAGTCCTCGACAAAATCGGCGAGGACGTAAGCCGCCGGAAAAATGAACCATATCCATGCTGGCAACTTCGCCAATGCGGAGGGCCAGGCGATGCCGGATGCGAGGGCGTTTGCGGCCAGTGCCAGGAAACTGCCGAGGACCGGGTGACCTCTCAGTTCGACAGGCGGGTGCGCTGCACGCTTATCGTGGCGTTGCCGGAATTGTCCTTGTAGAAATAGTCGCGCTGCCCCGGCCATCCCCACACTGCATCGTTGGCGTACAGGAACAGTTCTCCGCTTCGCTTCGGAATGATCTGAACGTCGAGCCGGTTGGTCCGGGTATCCTCGTCAGGTTCCAGCACGCGCTCGTCACTTCCCATCGATCCGACGCGCGCGATGACCTTGAACGGCTCCACGAACAGGTGACGCTTGAGGGGCCATTTGATCGCCTCCGTCACCTTGGCGACAAAACCTGAATTCAACCTGCCGCGGGTACTGACAACGGTGCCGTCGCCGTCTCGCCAGGCGTGATCCCTGTCCTTCGGATCGGGTGGCGTCACGGTGATGGTGTATTTCTGACCCTGCTCGAGCCAGATGCCCGTGGCGTGGCAGATCTCCCTGATATCCAGCTGCTTCAGCTTTGCGCCGACCGGACCTATTTCGCAGGTAAAGGGACAGGTGGCGACGCTGGCGATTCGCGTTGAGGGCGGCTTGCCAGGTTCGGGTGGATTGGGCACCCGGCAGACCGGCATGTCGTAACTGCAGTTGGCCCTGCGATCGTCGCAGTTGGGCTTGCGCATGGAGTCACAGATGGGTTGACCTTCTCCGCAAAACACGTCGCGGCCGTTGCTGCATCTCGGTGGGTCACCCGGCTTTGGACAGGAGGCAATGCCGGGAGAAACACAGGCGCCCAGACCTTGATCCGTAACCCTTGCGCCGCGGGCAATGGCGTTCGTGATATTGTCGCTCTGGATGCAGACCCTTCCGCTGGCTTCCTCGACGCTGAAAACGAGATGGCTGCCGAACAGGACAGCAAGCACAATAAAGCTGCAGGCAAACACCAACGGCAGTATGAAGAGCTTCAGGCTGCGAACCGTTGCTCGGTATGGCCGCCACGTGCGCAGATGGTAGACCATACCATTTGGGGTGAACAGCGCGATCCAGGTTGCCACCATGATAGCGGCGACGGAGTGACTTATGTGAGCGGCCAGAAATTGCTCTCCGCTCCTGGGCAGGCGTATCCAGGCCGGCAGATGGGCGTGTCCGACGAGATAGGCGATGACCGCAAGACTGATGACGCCACAAGCAACCCCGAGCTTTGACGGAGCTGCCGTCGGAGCAGAGCGCCAGACGCGTTCCATTCTGTCTTCGATTTTTCTTCCGAGCCTGACGCCAAGCCAGATCAACAAAATGACGAGCAATCCCAGCACCAGAAAATGACTGGGGTCGCGCGCATAGGCGTTGATCCACAGCGCAAGGCCTCCCGGCAGAACATGACCGACAGCCCTGATGGCCCCGGATACCAGGCTAAGCGGACTGGTGAACTCGCCCGAACTGGGGATGATCCGCGACAGCGGATAGATCGCGATATAGAGCGAAGCGAACACGGTAACGAAGTAGATGATGCGACGCCGCCAGACGTCGTTCCAGATTTGCTCCTGCATGTCGCATCGCGCCGCTGCCTGCGCCTGGGTCTCCAGGTTTGCCTGCGGCTGGATGCCGGCGTCGGTAAGGAGGTCATACCGCTGCGGGATACCGATCGGCGCATATCGATGAGCGCCCCTCTGCGCGCGGACGATCGCCGTCTCGTGAATGGTTGGCGGATTGTTGTCGACACGATCGCCTTCGCGAAGCGAGAATCGCATATGGCTCAGGTCCTCGATCCGTCGCGGACCATAACGGTAGTAACCACCGAGCCCATTGCGGGAATCGTACAACCGGCCGTCCTTGTCGCGGCGCCATTCTGTATAAGCCATCATGTCGGGATCGGGATTGGTCGGCTGGCTCGGAATGGTCTTGAACTGCAGGCCGAGCGACTGGGCCTCCCGCATCATCCAATAGAGCGGAATATAGGCGAGCGAGTCGTCAGGGTAGCCGCCGCCGACATTGGAATGAACGCCGGCAAACCACACCTGGCTTAGACGCTCGCGCGGCACGCCCTGCTCGTTCCAAAGCACGGGATGGAAGGTTGTCCGCTCGTCGTCAAGCGACAGGGCGTGGCAGGCGCGCTGGATTCGCGGGTCGAAATTTCGATTGGGCAGCTCAAGCGGCCAGATATACTGGCTGACGCCGCGCGCCATCTCATCGATCGGTAATCCGTAGGCAGCGACCGTGTCCCAGACACCCACGAAGTCGATGCGTTCAACAGCTCGGTTCTGTGCCTTGTCGTAGCGTTTACCCGCCAAATAGAGAACAGCGTCGCGAAGCTTCCGAAATGGCCACTCAAGGCGCAGGAACGTATGGAAGCGCTCGGCACGATAGGCGCGATAGGCCATCACCGCCTTTTCGTAGAGCTCGGCCTTGGTCGCTCCGGTGACGAGCCCCTGGTGCAGTACCAGGCCGATAACGACGCGCATGGTGAAAGCGCCGCGGCTGAAGCCGAAGCCGAATATCTGATCGCCCGGTTGGTAGTTTGCGCAAAGGAATTTATAGATGTCGAGAACGTTGCGCTTGAGGCCCCATCCGAACACGCCGCCCAAGATCGCAAGCGGCTTGAAAGATGAGGTGCCGACGCCGTCATCGTAAAAGGCGACCTGATCGTTTCCTCTGAGATCAAGGCTCTCGAACACGCGCCAGACGTTCGACTTCCAGACCTTGCTGGCCGAATTGCCGGTGCCATCCGACAACAGGACGATGCGCTTGGACATGGATTGCCCCCGGAAGAAAAAGCAATTTTGAAAATCAGCTCAGCCAAAAATCAATAAAGCCAAAAATCAATAATGAGAATGCCGCGTCCTTGCCGGACGCGGCATTCAAATACTGCCTCAGGTTGTGTATCCGCGCAAGTCACTGGCCGCAATCCGCGCCGTGATGCGGTTAGGCGGAAGTTGCTCCCTTTGAAAAGCGCAAGCGGTTGATCCGACTCACGGATTGGGATGTCGTCGGTTTGGGTACTGGCTACGACTTGACGGCGACGTCGAGGAGCTGGAAGGCGCGCGCCTGGATCTGCGTGAGTTGCGGATAGAGGACGAACGAGGCGTCCGGGTTTTGCGCCATTGCCATTGTGTTGCGTGTGACGGTCGCGAGATCGTCGAGCAGCGAGCGGAAGCTGTGGACCGGCAAGCCGTCGTCGGTTTGTTTGGTGGCGGCCTTGCGCTGTGCGGCTTCGGAGCGTTGGGCTTTGGCGACGATGGAACTGCGCGCGGCTTCGGCGGCCTGCGTGTCATGGTCATCGAACAGGATCGGCTTGAGCGCCTGGCGCATGTGCCATTCGAGATAGTAGGCGAGCATGCACAACAGGACGTGGGCACGCACGCGGTCAGCTCGCCTGTGATGAATGGGCCGCACCTCGAGATCGACGGTCTTGATGCTGCGGAAGGCGCGCTCGACGCCGGCGAGTTGTTTGTATGCCTTGACGGTCGAGGTGGCGTCGAGCGCCTCGGGCGCGAGGCTGGTGCGCAGCACATAGACGCCGTCGAGCGCGGCTTCACCATCGATTTGTGCGGTGTTGCGCGAGAATGTCAGGTCGTCGTCGGTAATGGTCACGACGAAGTGCTTGGCCATTTTGTAGTGATTGAGATCGGCGCCGACGGCGAGTCCGATCCTGTCCTTGCCACGGAGCGGCTTTTATCGCGGCGAACGCGGGCCTGAACGTCGTGCAGCTTGCGTTCGGTGGCATCGAGCAGCTCGCGTCGTTTGCGCGCACGCTGGTCGGCCAGCAGGGATTGCGGCAGACCATGAGCCGCTCGCCGGGATAGTCGGGCGAGGCGATCTCGGCGAGGTCGCGCTTGTCGAACAAGGAGAGCTGTAGCGTGCCGGCCTCGGCGAGAGCGCGGATCGCCGGGGCGCGCAGTGCGGTGATCCAGTCGAGCCCGGCCGGCTTGATGGTCTCCTCCAGGCGTGCTGCGGTGATCATGCCGCGATCGCCCACGAGCACCACGCGCTCGAGATCAAAGCGCTGCTTGAGCTTGGTGATCTGGCTTTGCAGTGTCGACGGATCGCCGACATTGCCTTCGAACACTTCGACTGCAACGGGGCAGCCGTCGGCCGTGCACAGCAGTCCAAACACGATCTGCAGCTTGCCCTTCTTGCCGTCGCGGTTGTAGCCGAATTTGGCGAGTGAACAGGTGCGGCCCTCGAAATAGGTCGAACTGACGTCGTAGAGAACCAGCATGCCGTTCTTCAGATGGCGCCGGGCCAGCGCCGCTTCGATGCGGTCCTGCTGCCCGATCAACCAGTCGAGTGCGGCATAAAGCTCCTGCTCGTCGACCGATCCGAGCCCGAGCACCTGCCCCAGGGAGCAGGTGGCAGTCTCGTCATCAAGCAGACGTGACGTCGCAAGCTTGGAGCGGTGATCGACCAGACGCGCCACGATCATCGCGGTGCACAGCGCGACGTCGCGCTTTGGCTGCCGGCCGCCCTGCGCCAGCAGCCGATCGAGCCCCAGCTTGTGCAGGGTCCCCAGCGCCGCCGCCACATGGCCGTGCGGCAGACTGCGCAGCAGGGTCAACGCCTTCGGATCGCTCGCCGCCACAGCGTCGCCGCGCAGCACGCGGCGCAATGCCTCGATCTTTGCCGCAGGCCAATCCGAAAGGTTGGCGAGCGTGCGCTTCTTGATCTTGTCGCCGTCGCGATAGCTCTCGCGCAGCAAGATCGCCGGCGGCGAATTGCGGTTGGGAATGCGCTCGACGTACATGGCAAGCTTGAATCACAGCCGCACGCATCCGTCAACCGGAAAACACCAATTACATGGGTACAACGCAGACCGTCGAAGGCGCTTTATCCCCTGTTCTCAATGACTTACCCCAAAAGCGCGCGGCAACTTCCGGTTAGGGATCAGCGGGGTGCTTGCCTACCGAGCAGTGCAACGAAAAAGCCCCGGCATTTGCCGGGGCTTTCCGAAACGTCGCGCTTATCAGCCCGCGGCCTTCGCCTCGCGGCGGCGCGCGGTGAGGATGTATTCGGTGTAGCCGTTCGGCTGCTCGCGGCCCTTGAAGACGAGGTCGCAGGCGGCCTGGAACGCAACGCCGTCGAACGAAGGCGCCATCGGCTTGTAGAGCGGGTCGCCGGCATTCTGCTTGTCGACCACGACCGCCATGCGCTTTAAGGATTCCATCACTTGGTCCCTGCTGACGACGCCGTGCGCCAGCCAGTTCGCCAGATGCTGGCTGGAAATGCGCAAGGTGGCGCGGTCTTCCATCAGGCCGACGTCATGGATATCGGGCACCTTGGAGCAGCCGACGCCCTGGTCGACCCAGCGCACGACATAGCCGAGGATGCCCTGGCAGTTGTTGTCGATCTCCTGCTTGACGTCGTCGGGCGCCCAGTTCGATTGCGACACCGGGATGGTGAGGATGTCGGAAAGCTTGGCGCGCTGTCCGCCCGTGGCGAGCTCCTGCTGGCGGGCCTGCACGTTGACCTGGTGATAATGCAGCGCGTGCAGCGTGGCCGCGGTCGGCGAGGGCACCCACGCGGTGGTCGCGCCGGCCTGCGGATGGCCGAGTTTCTGGGTGAGCATGTCGGCCATCTTGTCGGGCGCCGCCCACATGCCCTTGCCGATCTGGGCATGGCCGGGCAGGCCGTCGATCAGGCCCATGTCGACGTTCCAGTCTTCATAGGCCTTGATCCAGGGCTGCGCCTTCATGTCATTCTTGCGGATCATCGGCCCCGCTTCCATCGAGGTATGGATCTCGTCGCCGGTGCGGTCGAGGAAGCCGGTATTGATGAAGCAGATGCGCTTCGAGGCGTTCTGGATGCAGGCCTTGAGGTTGACCGTGGTGCGGCGCTCCTCGTCCATGATGCCGACTTTCATGGTGTTCTCGGGCAGGCCGAGCAGCTTCTCGACTTCGCCGAACAGTTCGCAGGTCAGCGCGACTTCGTCGGGGCCGTGCATCTTCGGCTTGACGATGTAGACCGAGCCGGTGCGGCTGTTCTTGGTCTTCGAGGACCCCTTGAGGTCGTGGATCGCAAGCAGGCCGGCCACCGCGGCGTCGAGCAGGCCTTCCGGGATCTCCTCGCCCCTCTCGTCGAGCACGGCGTCGGTGAACATGTGATGGCCAACGTTGCGCATCAACAGCAGGCTACGGCCATGCAGTGTCAGCTGCTTGCCGTCGGGCGTCTTGTAGACGCGGTCGGGATTGAGCGAACGCTTGAGCGTCTTGCCGCCCTTCTCGAAATCGGCCGAGAGCGTGCCATTCATCAAGCCGAGCGTGTTGCGATAGACCAGCACCTTGTCCTCGGCATCGACAGCGGCGACCGAGTCTTCCATGTCGAGAATGGTGGAGACGGCCGATTCCAGGATCATGTCGGCGACGCCGGCCGGATCGTCCTTGCCGATGACGTGGCTGCGGTCGATCTTCACTTCGGCATGCATGCCGTTGTTGACCAGCAGCACCGCGGTGGGCGATGCGGCATCGCCCTGATAGCCGGCGAACTGGTCAGCCGACTTCAACGCGGTGGCATTGCCGCTCTTCAGCTTCACGGCGAGCTGGCTGGCGATGACGCTGTACGACGTCACGTCGGTGTGGCTGCCGGTCGCGAGTGGCACGGCCGCATCGAGGAAGGCCTTGGCCTTGGCGATCACCTTGTCGCCGCGCGCTTTGTTGTAACCTTTGCCAGTCTCGCTCGGATCGTGCGGGATCGCGTCGGTGCCGTAGAAGGCATCATAGAGTGAGCCCCAGCGCGCGTTCGCCGCGTTCAGCGCGTAGCGGGCATTGGTCAGGGGAACGACGAGCTGCGGTCCGCAGATCTTGCCGATTTCCTCGTCGACATTTGCGGTCTCGACCTTCTGCGTCGCCGGCTCGGGCAGCAGATACCCGATCTCCTTGAGGAAGGCGGTATACGCGTTCATGTCGAACGGCTTGCCCTTGTTGGCGCGGTGCCAGCCGTCGATCCTGGCCTGCAGCGCGTCGCGGACGGCGAGCAGCTCGCGGTTTTTCGGCCCCAGCTTTTTGACGATGGCCGCGACACCGGCCCAGAACGCGTCTGGAGAAATCCCGGTCTTGGGGGTCGCCTCCTTGGCGATGAAATCGAACAGGACAGGGGCGATCTTCAATCCGTGGGCATCGACACGATTCATGATGGGCTTTCTCAAAAGAAATGGCGTTTACACGCTGTTTTCAGGCGAAAAGCAGCAAAAAACGCGCCAAAGGGGCGGCGTTGGCCGCCCTTTTAGCCCTAAAGCCGGGTCGATGAGAAGGCCCCAAAGGCCTAGATGTTGGCCGCCAGATCCACCAGTTCGTCGAACAAGATGCCGGTCTCTGCCAGCATCCGCTCGATTTCGTCGGTCGCATCCGAAACCGTCTTGGCCGAGGTGTCGATGCTCAGCTCCGCTCGGGCCGGTGGCTGGTAGTCATTGCCGATCCCGGTGAACGCCTGCAGCGTGCCGGCGCGCGCCTTGGCGTAATGGCCCTTGGGGTCGCGGCTCTCGCAGATCTCGGCCGGCGTTGCGACATAGATCTCGCGGAACGTCGTGTCGGCGATGCGGCGGGCGGCGGCACGATCATCCGCCGACGGTGACACCGCGGCGACAACGGCGATATGTCCGTTGCGCGCCAGATGGGTCGCCACCTCCGCAAGCCTGCGAATATTTTCGGTGCGGTCCTGCGCCGAGAAGCCAAGATCGCCGTTGAGCCCGGCGCGCAGCGTGTCGCCATCCAGCAGGATCGGCGAGCCGCCGCGCGAGAACAGCCGGCGCTCCAGCGCGCGCGCGAGCGTGGATTTTCCGGAGCCCGGCAGGCCGGTCAGCCAGATCACCGCGCCGTTGTGGCGGTAGCGCGCCGAGCGTTCCTCGGGACGCAGTGCAGATTCGACCGGCACGATATCGATCGGGACGGCGCGCTGTCCGGCATCGACCGACAGCACGAGGCCGCCGCCGGCGATGCGGCCGTTGACCTCGATCACCAGCCGTCCGGTGCGCGGATTTTCCTGATAGGGGTCGGCCGCGATCGGCTGCGCCAGCGATATGTCGATTTCGCCGACATGATTGCGCGCGATCGCCTTGGTCTCCTCGTTAGAGAGTTCGCCGGGATCAACGGCCTTCTCGATCGCGACCACACTGGCGCGGCTTTCCCGCGTGCCGAGGCGGATCAGGATCTGATCGCCCTTCGACAGGGGCTTGTCGTGCAGCCAGAAGATCCGCGCCCGAATTCGCCGCGTATCGCGCGGGTCGCGCCCACATGGGCGATGACATCGCCGCGTTCGATGAACAGTTCGCGGTCCAGCGTAATGCCGACCGAGCGCCCGGCGCCGTGGCTGCCGTTGAGCGGCGTCACCGGCCAGCTCTCGACCGTCTTGATCTTCGCGATCTTGCCGGCCGGCATGATGACGATCTCGTCGCCAGCACTCAAGCTGCCGGACTCGACGCGGCCCGCCACGATGCGGCGGTCGTCGAATTTGTAGATCGCCTGCACCGGCAGCCGCAGCGCCAATTGCTCCAGCGGCCGCGCCGGTTCGAGCGCATCGAGCGCCTCGACGACGGTCGGTCCCTGGTACCAGCCAATCCGCGGCGTGTGTTCGGCAACGCCATCGCCATCGCGCGCGGAAATCGGGATCACCGCTGACGGCGTCACGCCGAGGCCGATCAGATGCGCGGAAATCTCGTCGCTGATCTCCTTGAACCTGATAGCGCTGAAGTCGACGCGGTCCATCTTGTTGACGACGACGGCGACCTGCTTGATGCCGAGCAGATGCAGCAGATAGCCGTGCCGCCGGGTCTGGTCGCGCACGCCTTCCAGCGCATCGATGATCAGCACCGCGCCATCAGCCTGCGAGGCGCCGGTGATCATGTTGCGGAGGAATTCGGCGTGGCCCGGCGCGTCGATCAGCACCACGTCGCGCGAGCGGGTGCGGAAGCGAATTTGCGTGGTGTCGATGGTGATGCCCTGGTCGCGCTCGGTTTGCAGCGCATCGAGCAGGAACGACCATTCGAACGGCATGCCGCGCCGGGAGCTGACGGCTTTGAGCATCTCCAGCTTGCCCTCGGGCAGGCTGCCGGTCTCGTGCAGCAGGCGTCCGACCAACGTGGATTTTCCGTGATCGACATGGCCGACGATGACGATGCGAACCTGCGGTCGCGTCGTGCCGTTTGGCATCGACGTGGTGCCGTTCGGCGTTGCCGAGACGCTTGCGGGAAGGATCATGTTCATAGCGACGCTCACACCAATTGTCCGTCAGAGATAGCCGGCGACACGCAGCCGCTCGAAAGCGTCTTCGGTCTCGTGATCCAGTGCGCGGCCAGCGCGCTCCGGCACCTTGGTGCCGTCGAGCTCGGTCAGGATTTCATCGATGCTCGACGCGGTGGAAGCCACCGGATTGGTAATGTCCTGATCGCCCAGCGAGCGATAGCGCTTGCCGTCCTTCGAAAGATAGAGCGGGATGATCGGAATGTTTTCGCGCTTGGTGTAGGCCCAGATGTCGGCCTCGGTCCAATGCAGGATCGGATGGATGCGCAAATGCGCGCCGGGCGGCGGCGAAGCGTTGAACTGGTCCCAGAATTCCGGGGCTGATCGCGCACATCCCAGCCGCCTTCCAGCCCGCGCGGCGAGAACACGCGCTCCTTGGCGCGGGTCGCCTCTTCATCGCGGCGAATGCCGGCGATCAAGCCGTCGAAACCATATTTGGTCAGCGCCCACTTGAGTCCCTCGGTCTTGCGCGCGGCGGAGCGCGCAGCCGGCGGCAGGGTCGGATCGACGGCGTCGATCGGCGGGCAGGGCTCGATCTTGAGATCGAGATCCCATTCCTTGCCGAAGTGATCGCGGAACGCATACATCTCGGGAAATTTCTTGCCGGTGTCGACGTGCAGCGCCGGAAACGGCACGCGGCCGAAGAAGGCCTTGCGCGCCAGCCAGATCATCACGTTGGAATCTTTCCCCAGCGACCACAGCAGCGCGAGCTTCTTCAACCGCGCGAACGCCTCGCGCAGAATGTAGATGCTCTGCGCCTCGAGTTCGTCGAGGTGGTCCATCGAGGGTGGCGGCAGCCGTCCGTCACCAAAAATTTGTGGGACGGCGGAGCCATTCGTGAGGTCGGCGCCACGCAATCGGTCTTTGGTGGAGGCGGGATTGAGAAGATGCATCTCTGGGCCTTGGCCTTGGAGGGCGAAAATTCTATAGTTGCGACGCAATAGAGAAGAAAGAATTTTCTCTTTGCGGGCGTTGAACGAGACATATATAGAAAATAATTCCAGTCAACCCCGAAGTGGGGAAGCGAGTTTCGCATGCGATTTCTGCCCGTGTTTCTCGATCTGCAAAGCGGCGTGGTGCTGCTCGTCGGAGCCGGCGATCTCGTGCGCGCGAAGTTGCGCCTGCTGGCATCGGCCGGGGCGCGGGTCCGCTGGTTCGCGACCGACGGCAATCATGATCTTGCTGGCCTCGACGCCACGGATGCAGCGCGGATTGAGCCGGCTTCGGGCGATCCGCTCACGGCCGATCTCTCAGGCGTCATCGCAGTGCTCTGTGCCGGCGCCGGCGACATCGGGGTTGCGATGTCGGCGCGCGCGAAGGCGGTCGGGCTGCCCGTCAATGTGATGGACGACCTCGCGCATTCCACTTTCATCTTTCCCGCGATCGTCGATCGCGGCGACGTCGTCGTTGCCGTCGGCACCGGCGGCACGTCGCCGGTGGTCGCGCGCCGCGTGCGCGAGCGCATCGAGGCGGTGCTGCCGGCGCGCATCGGCGATCTCGCCGCTTTCATCGGCAGCTTTCGCAAATCGATGCATGCGCGCATTCCCGAATTCCCGCTACGCCGCCGCTTCTGGGAGCGCGTGATCGACGGCCCGATTGGCGCGCTGGTGCTCGCCGGCCGCAAGGACGAGGCTGAAAAAGCGCTGAACGACATCGCCGATCCCTCCGCCTTCGCCGGCGCGAGCAAGGACGGCAAGGCCGAGGGCAGGGTGACGCTGGTCGGCGCCGGGCCGGGCGATCCGGATCTGCTCACCATCAAGGCGCTGCGCGCGCTGCAGGATGCCGACGTCGTTTTCTACGACGAACTGGTCTCGCCGGAAATTCTCGATCGCATCCGCCGCGACGCCTCGCGCATTCCGGTCGGCCGCCGCGTCGGCAAGCCCGGCATCGGCCAGGATGCGATCAACAAACTGCTGATTGATGCTGCAAAGGCAGGACAGCGCGCGGTGCGGCTGAAGGGCGGCGATCCCTTCATCTTCGGCCGCGGCGGCGAGGAGATCGAAGTGCTGCGCGCGGCCGGCGTCGCCTATTCGGTGGTGCCCGGCATTACCGCAGGGCTCGGCGCTGCCGCGCAGTTCGAGGCGCCGCTGACCTTTAGGCACGAGGCGCTGCGCATCACCTTCCTGACCGCGCACAAGGCAAAGGACGCCGAGACGGTCGACTGGTCGGTGCTGACGAGACAGGAAGATGACCATCGTGGTCTATATGGGCATGACCGCGGCGCCGTCGGTCCGTGCAGGGCTACTCGCTGCCGGACGATCGCCGCAAACCCCGTCGGCATATTCGCGCGGGTGACGCGGCCGGATGCGCAGGCCGTGGTCGGCACGCTCGAGAATCTTCCCGCGCTGGTCGAAAAAATCGATGGCGGTCCCGCCGTCCTCATCATCGGCGACGTCGTCGCGCACTCTGCGCCGTGGCGCCAGTCCAATCTCAATCAAGTCATCTCCAAACTGCTGGATGCTGCCGAATGACCTCTCCGCTTCAACAAAAAATCAAGATCACCGGTCCCTCGATGGTGACCGCCAACCGCACCTCGGATGGCATCGTGATCTATCGCACCGCGCAGCAGGGCTGGTCGGCGAGCTTGTCGGACGCTGCGATCGTCCGCACCTCCGACGAGGCGCGGGCGCTGCTGGCCGAAGCCAATGCCGACGACGTCGGCGCGGTCGGCGCCTATATCGCACCGGTCGAGCTCAAGGACAGCGGCGAGATCAAACCCGGCAATTTGCGCGAACGCATCCGGTCGAAGGGTCTCACCATCGACCTGCTTCCGGCTTGAGGCTGATCCATCATGTACGCATATGACGAACTCGATCGCACGCTGATCAATGAACGTGTGTCCGAATTCCGGGACCAGGTGAAGCGCCGCCTCGCCGGCGAGCTTACCGAGGACGAATTCAAGATGCTGCGGCTGCAGAACGGCGTCTATCTGCAGCTGCACGCTTACATGTTCCGCGTCGCCATTCCCTACGGCACGCTGTCGTCGAAGCAGTTGCGGGCGCTGGCCCATGTCGCGCGCCGCTACGACCGCGGCTACGGCCATTTCACCACCCGTCAGAACATCCAGTACAACTGGATCAAGCTTGCCGAATTGCCGGATGCGCTGGCCGATCTTGCCGAAGTCGGCATTCACGCCATGCAGACCTCCGGCAACAACATGCGCAACGTCACCTCGGACCAGTGGGCGGGCGTCGCGCCGGGCGAGATCGAGGATCCCCGCATCTGGTCGGAAATCCTGCGGCAGCACACCACGCTGCATCCGGAATTCTCGTTCCTGCCGCGCAAGTTCAAGATCGCGATCACGGCCTCCGATCACGACCGCGCCGCGATCAAGATCCACGACATCGGTCTGCGCCTGTACCGGAACGCGGAAGGTGAAATCGGCTTCGAGGTGCTGGTCGGCGGCGGGCTTGGCCGCACGCCGTTCATCGCCAAGACCATCAAGCCGTTCGTATCGCGCCGCGATATCCTCAGCTATGTCGAGGCGATCCTGCGCGTCTATAACCAGTACGGTCGCCGCGACAACATCTACAAGGCCCGCATCAAGATCCTCGTGCACGAGCTCGGCATCGAGAAGTTCGCGGCCGAAGTCGAGGAGGAGTGGGAGCAGATTCGCGACAGCGCGCTGACGCTGGAGGATTCCGTGATCGACGAAATCCGTTCGCGCTTCTCCTATCCGGCCTATGACAAGCTGCCGCACATGCCGGAAGAGCTGAAGAAGGCGGCGCACGATCCGCATTTCGAGGCCTGGCGCCGCAACTCGGTGTTCACGCACAAGGTGCAGGGCTATTCGATCGCGACGCTGTCGCTGAAGCCGGTAGGCGGGCCTCCAGGTGACGCCACCGCCGACCAGATGGACGCGGTCGCCGATCTCGCCGACAAGTATTCCTTCGGCGAAATCCGCGTCGGCCACGAGCAGAACCTGGTGCTGCCGCACGTCGCCAAGCGCGATCTGCCCGCGCTGTGGAAGGCGCTCGACAGGATCGGCCTCGCGACGCCGAACATCAATCTGGTCTCCGACATCATTGCCTGTCCGGGGCTGGATTACTGCTCGCTCGCCAATGCACGCTCGATCCCGATCGCGCAGGAATTGACGCGCCGCTTCGCCAATCATGACACCGCGAACATGATCGGGCGCCTGCACATCAACATTTCCGGCTGCATCAATGCCTGCGGCCATCACCATGTCGGCCATATCGGCATTCTCGGCGTCGAGAAGAACGGCGAGGAATTCTACCAGATCACCATCGGCGGCCGCGCCGGCGAGAATGCCCAGATGGGCACCTTGATCGGACCGGCGGTGCCTTACGGCGACGTTGCCGACGTGATCGAGGACATTGTCGAAGCCTATCTTGCCTTGCGCGCGCCCCGACGAATTGTTCGTCGATACGGTGAAGCGGCTCGGCGTCGAACCATTCGAGGAGCGGGTCTATGCCACTCGTTAAGGACGGAAAAATTGCAGCCGACCTGTTCGTCCATGTGCCCGACGGCGCCGAACTGCCGGGCGATGGCGCGATCCTGGTTCCGGCGGCGCGGTTTCTCGAAGATCCGCAAGCCTTGCTGGCGCGCCCCGGCAAGCTCGGCGTGATCTGGCCGAACAATCGCGACGTCGACGATCTGGTGCCGTATCTCGACCGGCTGGCGGCGGTCGCGCTGGTGTTTCCGTCGTTCCGCGATGGCCGCGCCTATAGCCAGGCGCGGCTGCTGCGCGAGCGATACGGGTTCGAAGGCGAGCTGCGCGCCACCGGCCAGGTGCTGCGCGATCAGTTCGTGTTCATGCTGCGCGCCGGCTTCAACGCCTTCGAGGTGAAGAAGGACAGCGACGCGGCGGCGTTTGCGGCAACCACCAAGCGCTATTCGGTGTTCTACCAGCCGACCGGCGATGGCCGCGTCACCGCGCTCAATCGGCGGATGCAGTTGCGTCATTCGGAGAGTGCCGGCCAGTGAGCACGATCGTACAGCACGGCCTCATCGCGGATGCGGCGATCCTTCATTCGGCGCAGACGCTCGACCATACCTTGCGCGATGCGTCGCCGGCGGAAGTCATCGAAGCCGCGCTGAGGACCGTCGGCCGCGAACAGTTGGCACTGGTGTCGTCGTTCGGCACGGAATCGGCGGCGCTGCTCAAGCTGATGGCGGACGTCGATCCAGCCATTCCCGTGATCTTCCTCGATACCGGATGGCTGTTTGAGGAGACGCTCGCCTATCGCGACACGCTGATCGCAGCCCTCGGCCTCCGCGACGTTCGCTCGATCAAGCCGCTGGAGGAAACGCTGTCGCGCGAGGACCCGGATCGCGAATTGTGGTTTTCCGATCCCGACGCCTGCTGTCGTATCCGGAAAGTAGAGCCGCTGGCGCGGGCACTGAAGCCGTTCTCGGCCTGGATCAACGGACGCAAGCGTTTCCAAGGCGGCGCACGTGCGAAAATGGCCGTTGTCGAAGACGATGGCGCGAAGCTGAAATTCAATCCGTTCGCCAATGTTTCGCGCGAGGAGATCGAGGCGATTTACAAACTTGCCAAATTGCCGCCGCATCCGCTGGTCGCCTCGGGCTACCTGTCGGTAGGCTGCATGCCGTGTTCGAGCCGGACGGCGCCCGGCGAGGATGCGCGCGCCGGCCGCTGGCGCGGCAAGGGCAAGACAGAATGCGGCATCCATACGATGAAGACTTCATAGGACAATGCCGTTGCGGCACCGCAAACAATGAAACGCGGTTCCGTTGACTGAACGCTCTTTCGCCGCGACTTATATGCTCCATGTTTTTGATGATGTGCCTCATCAAGCTGAATGGAGATCAACGATGATCCTTCGCATTCTGCCGCTCGTCGCGGGATTGCTCTGGGCGAGTTCCGCGCTCGCTGCCGACTACACCTTGCTCAACGTATCCTACGATCCGACGCGCGAACTCTATGCCGATTTCAACAAGGCATTCGCGGCGGCCTATCGCAAGGAGACCGGCAAGAGTGTCGAGATCAAGCAGTCGCATGGCGGCTCGGGGTCGCAGGCGCGGGGCGTGATCGACGGCTTGCAGGCCGACATCGTCACGCTGGCGCTGGCCTATGACATCGACGCCATCGCCGCCAAGGGGCTGGTGGCGCCGGACTGGCAGAAACGCCTGCCGCTCAATGCCTCGCCCTATACCTCCACCATCGTATTCCTGGTGCGCAAGGGGAATCCCAAGGCCATCAAGGATTGGGATGATCTCATCAAGCCCGGCGTGCAGGTGATTACGCCGAACCCGAAGACGTCAGGCGGCGCGCGCTGGAATTATCTGGCGGCGTGGGGCCACGCGGAAAAGAAACTCGGCTCCGCCGACAAGGCAAAAACGTTCGTCGGCGATCTCTTCAAGAACGTGCCGGTGCTCGATACCGGTGCGCGCGGCTCGACGGTGACCTTCGTCGAGCGCGGCGTCGGCGACGTGCTGCTGGCGTGGGAGAACGAGGCGTTCCTGGCGCAGCGCGAATTCGGCAAGGACAAGTTCGAGATCGTGGTGCCGCCATTGTCGATTCTCGCCGAGCCGCCGGTCGCGGTCGTCGACAAGGTTGCCGATAAAAAGGGCACCCGCGCCGTCGCCGAGGCCTACCTGAAATATTGGTATACCAAGGAGGGTCAGGAAATCGCGGCGCGCAATTCCTATCGTCCGCGCGATTCCGAAATTGCGAGGGAGTACGAAAAATCCTTCGCCAAGGTCGAACTTTTCACGATCGACGACGTTTTTGGTGGTTGGACCAAGGCGCAGAAAGATCACTTCGGCGAAGGCGGCATCTTCGACCAGATCTACAAGAACTGATCTGGCCGACGGCCAGCCGTAGCGAAAGCAGGGGATTTGTGAGCACAACGGTCGCGCGGCGAAGCAGCTTGCCAGGGTTCGGTCTCACCATGGGACTGACCCTGACATGGCTCTCCGTTATCATCCTGATCCCGCTCGCCGGCCTGTTCCTCAAGACACTCGAGCTTTCGCCCGGACAATTCTGGGAAATTCTCACCAGCCGCCGCACGCTGAACGCGCTGAAGATTTCATTCGGCCTTTCGTTCGCCGCAGCCTGCGTCAACCTGGTGATGGGCACGATCGTCGTGTGGGCGCTGGTGCGCTATCGCTTTCCCGGCCGGCGGCTGTTCGACGCCATCGTCGATATTCCCTTGCGCTGCCGACTGCGGTCGCGGGCGTGGCGCTGACGCAATTGTTCGCGCAGAAGGGATGGTTGGGAGCGCCGCTGGCCGAACTCGGCATCAAGGTCGCGTTCACGCCGATCGGCATTTTCATTGCGATGGTCTTCATCGGCATCCCCTTCGTGGTGCGGACGGTGCAGCCTGTCCTGATCGATCTCGATCCTGAAATCGAGGAGGCGGCCGCGAGCCTCGGCGCCAACCGTTGGCACACGGTGTTTCGGGTGATCCTGCCGAGCCTGATTCCGGCGCTGTTGACCGGCTTTGCGCTGGCGTTCGCGCGCGCGGTCGGCGAGTACGGCTCGGTGATCTTCATCGCCGGCAATCTGCCGAACGTGTCGGAGATCGCGCCGCTCCTGATTGTGATCCGGTTGTCCGAATTTCGTTATGCCGATGCGACGGCAATCGCCGTCATCATGCTGCTGGCTTCGTTCCTGATCATCCTTGTCGTCAATCGCCTGCAACGCTGGGCGCAAACCCGCATTCCCGCGCATTGAGGGCCGGATGGTATCGACGCAATCAAGCTTGGTGACGCCGGCGACGCCGCTAAGGGCCTACGCGTCGACGGCGGACCTCGCGATCTCCCCGCCGTCGCACCGCGAGGCGGGCGACCAGGCGCGCGCGGTTGCCTCGCCGAAGGACCTGCAGACCGAGCCCGCACCCGTTCGCTTCATTATCATCGCGCTTGCCGTCAGCTTCCTCACCGTCTTTGTCGTGCTGCCGCTGGCCGTGGTGTTCGCATCGGCCTTTTCGAAAGGCATCAGCGCCTATTTCGCTGCGCTGGCCGAGCCGGAGGCGCTTTCGGCGATCAGGCTGACGTTGCTGGTTGCGGCGATCTCGGTCACCCTTAACCTCGTCTTCGGCGTGATCGCGGCCTGGGCGATCGCGAAGTTCGATTTTACCGGCAAGACCTTCCTGATCACGCTGATCGACCTGCCGTTCTCGGTCAGCCCCGTCATCTCGGGCCTCGTTTTCGTGCTGCTGTTCGGCGCGCAGGGCTATTGGGGCACGTGGCTGCAGGCGCACAACATCCACATCCTGTTCGCGGTGCCGGGCATTGCGCTCGCCACCATCTTCGTGACGTTCCCGTTCGTCGCCCGTTCGCTGATCCCCTTGATGCAGGAGCAGGGCACGCAGGAGGAGGAAGCGGCGATCTCGCTGGGAGCGTCAGGCCTGCAGACCTTCTTCCGCGTCACTCTGCCCAATATCAAATGGGGCCTGTTGTATGGCGTACTGCTGTGCAACGCGCGCGCCATGGGCGAGTTCGGTGCGGTGTCGGTGGTGTCGGGCCATATCCGCGGCGAGACCAACACCATGCCGTTGCTGGTCGAAATTCTCTATAATGAGTATCAATTCGTGGCGTCGTTTGCGATCGCCTCGTTGCTGGCGATGCTGGCGCTGATTACGCTGGTTGTGAAGACCGTTCTCGAGCAGCGTCTGGACGAAGGGCAAATTCCGCGTGACTATTGAAGTCAAAAACATCGTCAAGAAGTTCGGCGCTTTCGCAGCGCTCGACAACGTCGATCTGAAGGTCGGCAAGGGCGAATTGGTTGCGCTGCTCGGCCCGTCCGGTTCGGGCAAGACCACGCTGCTGCGGATCATCGCAGGCCTCGACTGGCCTGACGCCGGCGAAGTGCGGATCGATGGCGAGGATGCGCTGGGGCGCGGCGCGAGCGAGCGCCATGTCGGATTCGTGTTCCAGCACTACGCGCTGTTCCGCCACATGACGGTGTTCGAAAACGTCGCCTTTGGCCTTCGCGTGCAACCGCGTGCCATCCGCAAGGACGAGGCCACGATCCGCGCCCGCGTCAAGGAGCTGTTGGATCTGGTGCAGCTCGACTGGTTGGCCAATCGCTATCCCAGCCAGTTGTCCGGCGGCCAGCGCCAGCGCATTGCACTCGCCCGCGCGCTCGCGATCGAGCCGCGCATCCTGCTGCTCGACGAACCGTTCGGCGCGCTCGACGCCAAGGTGCGCAAAGAGCTGCGGCAATGGCTGCGCTCGCTGCATTCCGAAATCCACGTCACCTCGATCTTCGTCACCCACGACCAGGAAGAGGCGCTGGAAGTCGCCAACCGCGTGGTGGTGATGGACAAAGGGCGTATCGAACAGATCGGCACGCCCGGCGATGTCTATGACAATCCCGCCACCGCCTTCGTCCATGGCTTCATCGGCGAATCCATCGTACTGCCGGTGGAGGTTGCCGGCGGCTCGGTGCGGCTCGGCGGCCGGCCGCTCAATATCGCCGCCGATGGCGCGGCCTCCGGCGCCTCAAAGCTGTTCGTCCGCCGCCACGACATGCAGATCGGGCCGGCCGGAACCGGCACGCTGGAGGGCGCCGTGCGCCATGTCCGCTCGTTCGGCCCGATCCAGCGGGCGGAGATCGCGCTCTCGGGCGGTGAGGGCAAGACCGTAATCGAGATCGACGCCCCGCGGGACCGGGAACTCCAGGCCGGCGAGATCATCGGCCTGCAGCCCCGGCGCTACCGGATTTTCGCGGTCCAGGATGATCCGTAGCCCCGGAATGACGGGCCAAAAGCAGTCCCCGTTCACCATTCAGCCACGGTTGGTATGCAACAACGGCCGCGTCTTCGGGATTCTGGGGATTCTTTCAGTGAAACGGGCGACTACCGCGATTATCGGGCTCTTGCTGCTTGCTGGCTGCTCGGCAGACGTCAAAATCCCGGATCAGCCGGCCATGTATCTCGACATGGCGCAACCCGGCGCCACGCTCGATCCGGTCGCGGCGGCGATCATGATCTCGCAATACCGTCAGAACAACGGTCTCGGCGCCGTAGCGGTCGATCCCGACCTGATCAAACTCGCCGAGCAGCAGTCCCAGGCGATGGCGGCGCGCAACAAGATGGACCACAATGTGAAGGGCCCGCTGGAGAAGCGGCTCGGCGCCTCCGGCTATCCGGCGACGCTTGCGGTCGAAAATGTCTCGGCCGGATACCACACCCTGGCGGAGGCCTTCTCCGGTTGGCGCGACTCGCCGCCGCACAAGGCCAACATGCTCAAGAACGGTGTCACAAAATTGGGCATCGCAGCGACTTATGCCCCAGGCACCAAATACAAGGTGTTCTGGACGCTCATCCTTGCATCGACCTGAAGCAGGCCCGGTTACGGGGTTGGACGTCTCACCGGGCGATAAACTCGGCGTGATCCTTGCTTCCGATCTCGTTAATTGACGCCGTCGCGATCTGCCGCCACGGTGCCGCTGTCATTGTCTACTAGCCGACGGTCCCGATGGATTTCTCCGACTCTGCGCCAGCCACCACGCCCGCGATGGCGCAGCGTGTGCTGGTGCTGCAAGGTGGCGGCGCGCTCGGCTCCTATCAGGCCGGCGCCTTTCAGGCGCTGTGTCGCTCGGGTTTCGAACCGGAATGGATCGCGGGCATTTCGATCGGCGCCATCAATGCTGCGATCATTGCCGGCAATGAAGGCGAGAAGCGCGTCGACCGATTGAAAGAATTCTGGGAGATGGTTTCGTCTCCGGTGTCGTGGAATCCGGTGACGCCGGGCGACCGCGCGCGCTCGCTGTTCAACGAAACCTCAGCCGCGCTGATCGCGACCTTCGGCGTGCCGGGTTTCTTCAGGCCGCGCGTTCCGCCTGCGCCATTGTGGCCGCCCGGAAGCCGGCAATCGCAAAGCTATTACGACACCGCGCCCTTGAAGAAGACGCTGGAGCGGCTGGTCGATTTCGATCGCATCAACGATCTGAAGACGCGGCTCAGCGTCGGTGCGGTCGGCGTGGCCTCGGGCAATCTCAGATATTTCGACAATTTCGAATTCAGGAAACTCGGCAAGAGAATTGGACCGGAGCACATCATGGCCTCCGGCGCGCTGCCGCCCGGATTTCCTTCCGTGGAGATCGAAGGCGAGCATTACTGGGACGGCGGCATCGCCTCCAACACGCCGCTTGATTACGTGCTGGGTGAGGAAAACAACCGCGATCTCCTGATCTTCCAGGTCGACCTGTTCAGCGCGCGGGGCGACTTGCCGACCTCGCTGCTCGAAGCCGCCGAGCGCGAAAAGGACATCCGCTATTCCAGCCGCACCCGCATGAGTACCGACAAGAACAAGCAGGCACACAATGCGCGCAAGGCACTGCGCGAACTGCTCGGAAAATTACCCGACAATCTCAAGAACGACCCGTCTGTGGAAGTCCTCTGCAACGCGGCCAGGGAAAACACCGTCACCGTGGTGCACCTGATCTACAAGAGCAAGAACTACGAGTCATCGTCGAAGGATTACGACTTTTCGCGTGTCGCGATGATCGAGCACTGGAACGCAGGCGTCCGCGACGTTTATCAGTCGATGCGTCACAAGGATGTGCTGGAGCGCCCGCAATCGGGCGAGACCATGATGGCCTACGATATGACGGGGGATGTTTCGAAGGCCCCGGAGCCAAGCAGGAGTGAATGGAATGGGTACATTGAAAGGCAAGACCGCGGTCGTGACCGGCTCGACCAGCGGCATCGGATTGGCTTACGCGCGGGCTTTCGCCGCCGCCGGCGCCAATGTCGTCCTCAACGGCATGGGCGTGCCGGCCGATATCGAGCGCGAGCGTTCCGGCATCGAGACCGATTTCAAGGTCCGGGCTGTGCATTCGCCCGCCGACATGACCAAGCCCGCCGAGATCGTCGAAATGATCGCGCTTGGCGAGCAGACTTTTGGCGCGGTCGACGTCCTCGTCAACAATGCCGGCATCCAGTTCGTATCGCCGATCGAGGAATTCCCGCCCGAGAAGTGGGAAGCGATCATCGGCATCAACCTGTCGTCGGCGTTTTACAGCATCCGCGCCGCGGTGCCCGGCATGAAGAAGCGTGGCTGGGGCCGCATCATCAATACGGCTTCCGCCCACTCGCTGGTCGCTTCGCCGTTCAAGTCGGCCTATGTCTCTGCCAAGCACGGCATCGCCGGTCTCACCAAGACGGTGGCGCTGGAGCTTGCGACCTTCAAGATCACCTGCAACTGCATCAGCCCGGGCTATGTCTGGACGCCGCTGGTCGAGAAGCAGATTCCCGACACCATGAAGGCGCGCAACATGACCAAGGAGCAGGTCATCAATGACGTGCTGCTGCAGGCGCAGCCGACCAAGGAATTCGTGACCTCGGAACAGGTCGCAGCGTTAGCGCTGTTCCTGTGCAGCGACGATGCCGCCCAGATCACCGGCGCGAACCTTTCGATCGACGGCGGCTGGACCGCGGCGTAGGAAACAGGAGCGGCCGGGGCACTCCTATTCGGCCGTGCTCCTGGCAAAGGCCGCGATGCTCTCTGGCGACAAATGCAGTTCATTGAAGACAAGTTTGCTGGCAACCAGGACCAGAACCGAGGCCAGTACCACCCTCAACACCGTCTCCGGCACGCGAACCGCGCAGTAACTGCCGATAATGATGCCGGGCAGCGAGCCTATCAGCAGCACACCCATCAGCGCCCAATCGACCGAACCCAGCGCCCAGTGGCCGATGCCGGCGACCAGCGTCAGCGGCACCGCGTGCGCAATGTCGGAGCCGACGATGCTCGCCATCGGCAGGCGCGGATAGAGCAGCAACAGCGCGGTGACGCCAACTGCGCCGGCGCCGACGGACGAAATCGAGACCAGTATACCGAGCGCCACGCCAACCAGCACGGTCGCGTAGCCGGTCGTCGAGGTGCCGAGCCGTTCCATGCGCTGACGATATCGATCCATGATCGCCTTGCGGAATATCAGAGATGTCGCCGTGAGGATGAGCGCAAAGCACAGCACCAGATTAACCAGGCTGCGCGCGGAATCCCCGTTGAGTTCGAGCTGCCAAAGCACAAGCAACGTGACGACGCTCGCCGGGATGCTGCCGCTGGCGAGACGCATCACCGCCGGCCAGTGAATGCTGCGGGCCACGCCATGCACCAGGCTGCCGCCGGTCTTGGTCGCCGCAGCATAGAGCAGGTCGGTGCCGACAGCGGTCGACGGATGGACGCCGAACAGCAGGATCAACAACGGCGTCATCAGCGAGCCGCCGCCGACGCCGGTCATTCCGACCAGCAGGCCGACGCCGGATCCCGATGCAACGTAGAGAGGATCAATCATTTCCAGGGTCAGATCTTTTGATTCCGTCGAGTATATAGCAATGCCGGCATGGGCGTCCCGATCGAGCGAAATAGGAATGTTTCAAGTGTGCGTCAGGAATCGCCGGATATCTTCTCCATTATGCCGATACGACGATGGTGGCGTTCTGAGGCCTCAAATACGGCGGTCGCGGGGCGCCGACGGCCGTCCATTCCCGACCCCGATAAAGGCCGGTGCGATGTGGCGCGTTTGCCGTCCTATGGATTTCCGGGATCAGCGTTTCCCGAACGCCAGCACGTGCAGCCCGAGCCGACGACGCACGATCCAGAACAGGAGTATCGTCTCGAACGCCAGCGAGATCGAGGTCGCGGCCGCAGCACCATGGCCGCCGAAGCGCGGCACCAGCATCACGCACAGCACCAGGTTCATGACGAAAGCGAGCGCATAGGCCAGCGCGCAGATGTGCTGGTGACCGAGCATGTTGAGCAGACGCTCGACCGGTCCGATGGCAGAACGTACCACGAGGCCAACTGCGGCAATGAACATGATGTCATAGCCGACCACGAACTGCGGTCCGAACAGCCACAACAGCGGCTTGCCCAGCGCCAGCAGCAGGATGGTCGCGGCCAGCGATGGCCAGAATGTCCACTGGATCGCATGTGCCACGTAGGCCGACAGCCGCGGCTTGTCGCCCTGCGCGTGATATTCGGCAAAGCGATGCGCCGTCGTCGCCGCCATCGCATAGTGAATGAAGGAGACCAGCGCCAGCGTCTTCACCACAGCGAAATAGACACCGACTTCTTCGGAGGAGCGGAACTGCTGCAGCACCAGCACGTCGGTGTAGGACAACAGCAGATAAAAGCTTTCCACCATCAGGATCGGCAGCGAGACCGCGAGCCAGCCGCGGAAATCATAGGCCTTGGGGCCAGGCTCGATGTGGCCGCCGAGCCTGCGGTTGAGCACGATCATCTGGCCGATCATCGCGATCCATACTGCCGCGGCGCTGGCCCACATCGCGGCGGTGGCGCCGAGATTGAAACCGAGCACGAAGGCGCCGGCGGTCAAGCCGATGATCAGCGACTGCCGCACGATGAACTGCGGCATCAGGCCGAGCCGCATCCAGTCATGCGAACGCGCAATGCCGTCCTGGGTGTTGGCGACGACAAACGCCGGCAGCGTCAGGCAGCCGATATAGAGGGGAACGATCGCGTTGGCGTCGATCCACGGCGACAGTCCCTTCACCACGCCCGCCAGCAGCAGCGAGACGATGGAGGAGACCGCAAACGTGATCCAGCGGCTGCCGGAGAGGAAGCCGCGCAGCAGCGCATGTTCGCCGCGGGTTCGATACTCCGGAATGATCTTCTGCGCGGATGCCGAGATGCCGAAATCCATCATGCTGCCGAGCAGCAGCACCAGGTCCAGACATAGACATAGACGCCGTAATCCGAGCCGCCCATCCAGCGCGCCAGCAGGATCTGCGAGAAATAGGCGAGCGCTGCGCTGAAGACGCGGATGATGAAGATGGTGCCAGCCAGCCGCCGTGTGACGGAGGCCTCGCTGGAGCCGCCAAGCAGCGCGCGCAGGCGCGCGATCATGCCGGCAGGCGAGGCGGTTGCGGATTGTGTATCCATCACGGCCACAAGGGTGCATCCCCGAAACGCGCCGCGAGGCGGCGGCGATGGTCGGATGTATCAACCATTCGTTAAGATTCGGTTGGGTGGGGCTCATCCATGCCATGGAACGCGTTGGGTTTCAGCGAACCCAACCAAGCGGGTAAGGCTGGGGGCGCTGTATCATCACCGGTGAAGGGCTACGCCTGCAGTTCCCGCTGGAACTTTTCCGGTGTTTCTCAATTTCAGTTTTCGGCCGCATTCGGCGGCCGGGAGGAAAAACATGAAACTGCTTGTCACTGCTATGACGATTGTCGCCGTGCTGGCTGTCAGCCCGGCTTCTGCCCAAAAGATGGCTTGCACAAGTGAAAACATGGCCAAGTTCGTCGCGTCCAGCGACGCCATGCCCGATAGCCCTGGCAAATTCGCGATGAACAAAGAGGCGGCCGCAGTGAATACCGCAATGTCAAAGGGCGACATGCAAGGTGCTTGCAAGAGCTATATGCGCGCCCAGAAAATGACCGCGAAGAAGTAAGGGGTAGAAGCAGCAGGTATTGCTGAAGAGGAGAGTCGGCGCGTGGCTGGCTCTCCTTGGCTCGAAGGTGCTCGCCCAACGGGACCAATCCGGCAGGTGACAACCCCACCATCAGCGAGGGTAAGTAAAGTCCGCTAGGGCTAGCGGCTATTTCTGAGCGCGTCGCTGTTGTTCGCAGGGAGCAAGCGAGGGTCAATTCAAGAGGGTCAATTCAGATTGACGTTGAACTCATAGGCCCGGTCGCCGCCGACCAGCGTCATTTTGAGCGCGGCGCCTTCCGGGCTGGCGCCGGTCGGCAGGCCGTCGAGTTCGAAGGCAAAGCGTTTGACGCCAGGCGGGCTTTGCTCGACCAGTCTGGGAACCGGGAGCGCCCAGTCAGGTGTCGGCCCCTCAACGAACAGGCTGACCTCCTTGGCCTCGGGCGTGGTCACGTCGACCAGCACGTTCTTTCCCTCGCGCTTGACGTCGCGGATGGTCAGCGGATTGGGGTCGCCGACATTGGCGGGTTTTGGCACCGCATTGAGCGCATCGGACAGGGTGCCGTCCTCGGTGCTCGCGACGCTCGCAAAGGCGAGTTCGGCGTTGGCTTCGACCGGAATGCAGAGCTTGTCGCAGACGGCATAACTGATGTGGGCGCGCAACGTCACCGGCTTGTCGGCATTTTTGGCGACGATCCGCAGCGGCAGCACGACCTGCTGCTTGTATCCCAGCGCGGTGCCGCCGGCGCCATCGTCAAATTTCTTCGGTGCCGGCCACAGCACGGTCACGGCTTCGACATTGTCCGACTTGGAGAAGTCGAAGCGGGGCGGAACGCCGGAATCGCCCGGCGTACGCCAATAGGTCTTCCATCCCGGCTGCAACTGGATGGCAACGCCGCCGAGCAGCACCGTGCCACTGCGCGATCCCGCCAGCAAGCGGACCGCGGAATGCGCGTCACGTTGCCACGGCGAGGCATCCTCGGCGCAGATCTCCGACGTCGCACACGCAACAACATACAAGGCGGCGGCGACGCCGAGCGCGGCGCGGAGGGGAACCATCACGATCATGGGACGTCTTTACAGGCAAGTTTCGAAGCAAACCATTGAATTGCGTGTGATCGGCCGCCGAATGATGCCGGAAGCTTGATTGACAGAAACCCAACCCGATATCAGGATATGCAATCAGCAAGAGAGGCCTTTGCGGATGAGCCCTGAAGGCAAAACATCGAAGCCCGTTCGCCGCAAAGCCGCCGGCTTGGGCGATAATTCGTCCGGCGAAGGCTACCTGGACGGCCGGCTCTTGATCGCCATGCCGGTGATGGGCGACCCGCGCTTCGAGCGCTCCGTCATCTACATGTGTGCGCATTCGTCGGAGGGGCGATGGGCATCATCGTCAACCGCCCGGCCGGCAGCATCGATTTTCCGGGATTGCTGGTGCAACTCGACATCATCCAGAAGGCCGACCAGATCAAGCTGCCGGAAAACGCCGAGACTATGCAGGTGCTGAAGGGCGGCCCGGTCGATACCGGCCGCGGCTTCGTGCTGCATTCTAGCGATTTTTTCATCCAGGACGCGACGCTGAACATCGACGACGGCATCTGCCTGACCGCGACGGTGGACATCCTCAAGGCGATCGCCAAGGGCACCGGACCGAAGCACGCGATCCTGGCGCTCGGCTATGCCGGCTGGGCGCCGGGCCAGCTCGAAAACGAGATCCAGCACAATGGCTGGCTGCATTGCGACGCCGACGCGGATTTGATCTTCGGCGACGACGTCGACGAAAAGTACCAGCGTGCGCTGCAAAAGATCGGCATCGACCCCGGCATGCTGTCGAACGAAGCCGGGCACGCGTAGCTCCGATTCGTAGGGTGGGCAAAGCGAAGCGTGCCCACCATTCACGATAACGGTTTGGATGGATGGTGGGCACGGCGCAAGTGCGCCTTTGCCCACCCTACGGCTTTGGCTCTCTACTCCGCCGCCTGCTGCTGTACCGTCGGCTCGGTTCCCGCCACTGTGGCGCGGCGCATGTCGCGCGGCTGCGACTGGTCGTAGCGCCGGACGCGGTGCATGGTCTGGCGGTTATCCCACATCACGAGGTCATGCACGGTCCATTTATGGACGTAGACGAATTTCGGCTGCGTGGCGTGCTCGGTGAGATCGCGCAGCAACAGCCGCGCCTCGGGCACGCTCATGCCCTTGATGGCGCCCGCATGCGATGACAGGTACAGCGACTTGCGGCGATGCACCGGATGGGTCCGCACCAGCCGCTGCAGCACCGGCTTGAACATCTCTTTCTCTTCGTCGGAATAGTCCAGGAAGCCGAGCGAGCCGCGCGAATACATCAGCGAGTGCTCGCAGATCAGATCCTCGATCTCGGTCTTGATGTCGTCGTCGAGCGCGTCATAGGCCGCGCGCATGTCGGCGAATTCGGTGTTGCCGCCCTTGGGATTCACCACCCGCGCCGACAGCAGTGAAAATTTTGCCGGGATCGGGCGGAACGAGCTGTCGGAATGCCACAGGCAGTTTCCGAGATTGAACAGATGGGTGCGGCTGTCGCGCGGCAGCGGCTTGCCGTCCTTGCCGAGATTGGAGACGTCGTTCAGCCCGGTGGTGAGGCGATAGTCTTCCTTCCTCGTGATGGTGCCGCCCCGCGCCTTCTCGCGCTCGCCGAAATTCAGCGCAAAGGCCAGTTGCTGTTCGTCCGTGATGTCCTGGTTGCGGAACAGCAGCACGGCATATTTGTCCATGCCGGCTTCGATGTCGACCGCTTCCTGCGGTGTCAGGGGCTTGCGCAAATCAACGCCCGAAACCTCGCCGAAAAAATGCGGATGAAGCTGCCGGATCGTGACCGTCATGGCGTCTCTCCAGGATGCGGCGGGCGGTTTGTCCCGCTCTCTTTGTAAGAAAAATTACTCTCCGACGTGTCCAAGTCAACGCTGCGGACGCATGCCCGCTACGCGTTTCGCGCCATCAGGCCGCCGTCCACGGGGATCACCGCGCCGGTCAGGAATGAGGCCGCCGGCAGGCACAGGCTCAGCGTCATGTGCGCCACTTCCTCAGGCTCGCCGTAGCGGCCGAGTGCGGTGCGGCGTTTGGCGTAGATCGCCTTGTGCTCTTCGGAAATCCGCTCGGTGATCGCGGTGCGGATCGGGCCCGGACAGATGCAGTTCACGGTGATGCCGTCGCGACCGAGCTCTACCGCAAGCGAGCGCGTCAAGCCGGTGACGCCGGCTTTTGCCGCCGAATAGGGGCTGTGCAATGCGGTGGCGCCGAGCGCCTCGGTCGATGCGATATTGACGATGCGCGGGCTCTTCGAGCGGCGCAAATGCGGCAGCGCCGCGCGAATGATGCGCGGATGCGCGGTCAGCATCACGGCCAGCGCCTTCTCCCAGGCTGCTTCATAGCCCTCGTCGTCGATCGCCACGCGCACGGAGATGCCGGCATTGTTGATGACGATATCGAGGGAGCCGAAATGTTCGGCGACGTCGTCGATGACCGAGATGATGTCGTCAGGATTAGCGACGTCGAGCGTCCACGCTTTCGCCGAACCGCCATTCGCTGCGATCTCGCTGGCAACCGCTTGGGTAGCCTCGGCATTTAGATCGGTAACCGCAACATTGGCGCCCTCGGCCGCGAACACCAGCGCCGTAGCGCGGCCCATGCCGCTGGCCGCGCCGGTGACGAGAACGGTCAGGCCTTTGACCGAGCGGCTGAGCTCTTTGAAATCTGACATGATGGAATCCGGACGATGAAGGCTGGCGCGTTGCAGGATTGACAAGGCTGGCACCGATCCGCAGACAGGTCAAACCAAGCCGATCGAGGTGCAATCGTGATCAATATTGGTGGCCCGCAGATACGTCGCCTGGAGCCTGCTGACGCTACCCTGTATCGAGAGATACGGCTGGAAGCTCTGCAAAGAAATCCTGAGGCCTTCGGCAGCACGTTTGAGAGAGAAAACGCGCAACCGCTATCATGGTTCGAAGCGGCAATTTCCCGCGCGGCTATCTTCGGCGGATTCCTTGATGGGCGGCTTATTGGAATAGCTGGGTTTGGCGCGCAGGAAGGTACGAAGCACGCGCATAAGGGATTGCTTTGGACCATGTATGTTCGAAGCGCTGCGCGAAAATCCGGGCTTGGGAAAATACTTGTCGCGGCGGTTCTCGACCATGCGCGCGACCGAGTGGAGATGGTCCAGTTGGCCGTGGTGAGCGAGAATGAAGCCGCGCGCCGGCTTTACGAAGCGATGGGCTTTGTCGCGTATGGCTATGAAAAGCGAGCCCTCAAGCGCGACGGGCGATATTACGACGAGATTCTGATGGTCAAATTCCTCGACGAAGGCTTGAATTAGAAAACAACAAGGGGATCGCAGGGATGAACGAACTGGATTTCAGCGGCAAGCAGGTGCTGGTGGTCGGCGGCTCCAGCGGCATCGGTAACGGCATCGCGCAGGCCTTCCGCGCCAAGGGCGCGCGTGTCGCGGTCTGCGGCACCCGTGCCGGCGCCGCCGATTATTCACCCGACGAAGGATCGCATCTCGAAGGGCTCGACTATTTCCGGCTCGACGTCAGCGACCCTCAAGCCATTGAATCCTTCGAGCCAGCTTTCGACAAGCTCGACGTGCTGGTGCTGGCGCAAGGCGCGGTGATCTACCGCCGCGGCGAATTCGAAATGGATGGCTTTCGCAAGGTCGTGGAAGTCAACCTGATGAGCCTGATGGCGTGTGCAACCAAGTTCCAGGCGATGCTGAGCGCGAGCCAAGGCTCGCTGATCATCGTCAGTTCGACTGCCGCCTATCATTCCACCATGGGCAACCCGGCCTATAACGCTTCGAAGACCGGCGCGGTGGGGCTGACGCGCACGCTCGGCGAGGCGTGGGCCGGCAATGGCATCCGCGTCAACGGCATCGCGCCCGGCCTGGTCGACACCAAGATGACCAAGGCGACGACGTCAAATCCGAAACGCCTCGAAGGCGCGCTGGAGCGGATCCCGTTGAAGCGGCTCGGCACGCCCGCCGACATGGCCGGCGCGGCGCTGTTCCTGGCCTCGCCGCTTTCGTCCTACATTATCGGCCAGACCATTGTGGTCGATGGCGGGCTTATCCTGTGAGCCAGGTCTCCTGTGAGCCAAGTCTCCTGTGAGCCAAGTCCGTTGAATTGAGGCATTTCGAGCGGCAGGAACCCGAACGGGGCTCGCCGGTTAGCTCCCAAGAAAAACAGGAAAAACGGGAGTGACCGCGATGGACAAGGATCGGATTGCCGGATCGGCCAAGGATTTTGCGGGTAAGGTCGAAAGCACTGTCGGCGACATGGCTGGCGATGCGAAGACGCAAGCCGAGGGTCGCGCGCGCGAAGCGGCCGGCACGGTTCAAAATCTCTACGGCCAGGCCAAGGATGCCGCCCGCGACGCCACCGATGCCGCCGTCAACTACGCCAAGGACGCCTATGAAAACAGCGGCGACACCGTTCGCAGCGGCCAGCAAGCGGTGGCGAAGACCGTGCAGGAAAATCCGCTCGGCGCGCTGTTGGTCGCAGGTGGAATTGGTTTTGCGCTGGCGCTGTTGCTGACGCGCCCGCCGCGCCGCCCGCCGCCGCGCTGGCGCTATTACGGCTAGAACGGTCCTCATTGGTTTGCCCGGCGATGCGAAGCATCGTTGGGAAACGCGCGTCTTACCGTGAGGCGTCAGAATCGCGTGAGATTGCCCGGTGGGACCTCGGCCGATCGTCCGACATTACCCGGCGGGCGCGGCGCGCCGGGGTCACGGGTCCACGCGGCGGTGCGGCCGCGGGTGGTGGCGCGGGCTGACGCGGCGCCGCGCCGAAGCCGCCGAAGAAATCGCGCAGCGACGGCCCGTTGGTTTGCGCCGGCCGAAGCTGCATTGGCGGCGGCGGCGGTCTCCTTGTTGTTGCTGCAGTGTTTGCTGCGGCGGCGGCAGCAAAAGCTGCTTCTGTCCGGGCACTGCCGCCACCGTTCCGCCCGGCGAGGCGGCTGCTACCGGCGTGTCGCCCTTGGCCTGCTCGCGGCCGATTTCCCGGCGAGGCCAGGCGTAATCGTCGGCGCGACCGGCGGGTGGCGCCAGCGCTTCACCCTTCACCAGCGTGCGCGCAGCGAGCGCATCCACCCCGGCGGGGCGTGAGCCGGGACCGCCGAGCAACTGATCGGTGCCGACCGAAGAGGCCACCAGCGGCATGACCGGTCCGGCCAGCGGGCGCGGCGCCGGCTGTCCGGGCACGACATTGGCGTCGGGCGTTGCCGGTTCGATCGGCACTGCGATCGGCCCCGAACGGGAAGCGAGCAGGCGCGTCACTTCGCGCTCGACATAATGCGCGAGCTTGCGCGCGCCGGGCTTGGTGAAGAAGACGCCGTCGGCCGTACGCAACTGGCGGATCTGGCCTTCGAAGTCGGGACCTTTTTGCAGGAAGCGGCCGGCTTCATCGACAAAGCCATCCCAGACATCGACATAGGTGATGCCGGCCTTGCCGGCGCCGTCGCGATACAGCGCATCGAGGAACAGCATGTCGGACGTTCCCTTTTGCCCGCGGATCGCAGGTAGGCCGACCCACAACACCGGCACGCCCTTGGATTTCAGCACGCCAATCAGCTCCTCGATCTTCTTGGCGTAGAGTTCGACCCAGCGCTCGTCGCGAAACTCGTAAAGCCCGCCGCCCGCGCGCGCGGTCTTCTCGGGGGCAGCGATTTGCGCCGCATCATCGTCCTCGGCATCGTCAGCCTTCGCGGTATCAGCCGTCGCGGTATCAGTTTTGGCAGTGTCTGCCTTGGTTCCATCAGCCTTGCCAGCATCGGGCTTGGCAGTATCAGTCGAGCTTTCGGGCTTGGGCTTTGCATCGCCCGGCTTGGCGCGTGCGTCCTTCTTGTCGTCTTTCTTGTCGCTCTTCTTCTCGGGCGCGGCCTCGCGGATGGCCACGCGGTCATTGAGGCCGAGCATGACGACGATGGCATCAGGCTTTTCGCTGGCGAGGATGCCCCTGGCGGCCGCGGCCCAGTCGGCAGGCTCGCCGCGCGGCTGATACTTGATCAAACCGGAGACGGTTTTGTGCTTGCGGATCACACCCATGTCGGGCTGCTCGGCATAGGCATCTTCCAGGCCATAGCCGAGCCAGTCGGCCATGGCGTCGCCCAGCACCAGCACGTTACGTTCCGGCACGGTGTCACGCTTGGCCGGCCCAGGCGCGCGGGAAAAATCCTGGCGCGGCGCTTGTTGAGGGGCCTGCTGCTGGAATGGCTGAAAGAAATCGCCGCCGAACCAGCTGCCGCCGCTGCGCGGGCGGGGCGGGAGGGCCCTCCGAAATTGAAAAACTGCGCCGAGGCAGGACCCACGATCCCGATCAGCAGCGCGATCGCAACCGCCAGCGCCACCAGCGGGCCGGTGTCGGTAAACACGTGCAAGAAGGACTTTGGCTTTCGCATCCGGCTCGGTCGCAATGGATCGTGAGGCGTCAAATATAGTACTGGAATCGGGCCGCAAGCGGGCAGATTTCCCCATAAACCGGGGTTCCGGCCTGACCGTCAAGGCTTCTGCCGAATCGTGGTTTTCAGGGTTACTTTCATAGCGTTTTCGAGCGAAGTGGGGACCGGTTCGCGTGAAGAAAACGCGTCAAATCAAAGGATTAACGTCCCCGCAGCCGCTCCAGCACATCGGAGGAGGCAAATCCGTCCGCAGGCGCCCCGATCGAGGCCTGGAAGCTGCGGAGCGCCTCCGGGTCTGACCGCCGAACTGGCCGTCCGGCGTGCCTTTGTAGAAGCCGCGCTGGGCCAGGAGCTGCTGCAGTTCCAGCCGCTCCGCGCGTGACAGCACCCGTTCCTGCCGCGGCCAGGGCTGCACGAAGGCGGGTCCGCCACGCAGGCGGTCGGCAAAATGGCCGATCGCCAGCGCATAGGCCTCGGCCGGGTTGTATTTCATGATCACCCGGAAATTCTGCAGCATCAGGAAGCCGGGCCCCTGCGTGCCGGCAGGCGCCAGCAGATAGGCCTTTTCGGTCGCGTCAGGGAACGCCTGGCCATCGGCCCGCTTCATTCCCTGGCTCTGCCACTGCGCGATCGTCATCGCCTTGGCCTTGTCCGCCAGCATGAAATTAAAGCCCTCCGGCAGCACCACCTCGTAACCCCAGCTCCGCCCGGTCTGCCAGCCGTCCTTCTTGAGGTTGTTGGCTGTCGACGCGATCAGATCGGCGGCGTTGTCGACGACGTCGCGGCGGCCGTCGCCGTCGGCGTCCACGGCGTAGCGCTTGAAGGCGGTCGGCATGAACTGCGTCGGCCCGAACGCGCCGGCCCAGGAGCCGCGCATCTGTTCGGGACGCAGATCGCCGCGGTTGAGGATTTCGAGCGCGGTGAGGAATTCGTCCTTGAAATAGGCCTGGCGGCGGCCGACGCAGGCCAGCGTCGCGGTCGACTGCACCACGTTGCGGTCGCCCATCTGCGTCGAATAGTTCGACTCGATGCCCCAGATCGAGGCGATCGCATAGCGGTCGACGCCGTAGGCTTTCTCCACCGCGTCGAACTGCGGCTTGTATTTCGCAAGGATCTCGCGCCCCTTGGCGAGGCGGTTGTCGTTCACGAGGATGTCGAGATAGTCCCAGATCGCCTTGGTGAATTCGGGCTGCAGATCCATCAGGTCCATGATGCGCAAATCAGGCGCGAGACCTGTGGTGAAGCGCTCGAAATTTTGCTGGATCACGCCGCGCCGCGCGGCATCAGGCCACATCGAGCCGACGCAATTTTGAAAGTTTGCGGCGGCCTCCCGGATCGCGGAGGCCGTCATCAGAGGGTGGCCGGAGGCGCCGTCCTCGCCGCTCCAAGGGGCGGCGCCGGCGGACCGCCGTCCGCGCCGGGCGTGGCCTGCGGCGCCGGGCCGGACTTCAGAGCGGAGAAGATGTTGCCGAAAAAGTTCGAAACATCGTTGCCGGAGGATTGGGCTTGAGATTGGGCTTGATATTGAGCCTGGGACTGGCCGCTGGAACACAACAGCGCGACCGCGATTAGGATCGCGCCGGTTCGTTTGCTCATCGCTCGTTCCATCAGATACATGCCATGCCCGTCCATCGCAACCAATTCCGTGTCAAAAGGCCCTGTCACGGTTTCCAATAGCTTAACAGAGGGGATTTTGTTGTGGCGCGCGGCCCGCGCAAGGGGAGGCGAAACGTCACCATACATCCGCCTTTGTTCAGGGGTGCAAACCGGCTATCAACGTGCAATCAAAGCACTTTCCTCATTTCCAGGGCGTCCGACATCCCATGAAAATCCGCAAAGCCGTCTTTCCGGTCGCCGGTCTCGGCACCCGCGTCCTGCCCGCCACCAAGGCGATGCCGAAGGAAATGCTGACCATCGTCGACAAGCCCTTGATCCAGTACGTGGTCGATGAAGCCAGGAAGCCGGCATCGAGCATTTCGTCTTTGTCACCGGGCGCAACAAGGGCGTGATCGAGGATCATTTCGACCGGATGTTCGAGCTCGACACCACGCTGGCTGCGCGCGGCAAGAAGGCCGAGCAGGACATTTTGGCGCGCGACCAGCCCGAGGCCGGCGCCATGAGTTTCACCCGCCAGCAGGCGCCGCTCGGCCTCGGACATGCGGTCTGGTGCGCGCGCGACATCGTCGGCGACGAGCCGTTCGCGGTGGTGCTGCCGGACGAACTGGTGCTGAATGCGCCTGGTTGCCTGAAGCAGATGATCGACGCTGCGGCCAAGCTCGGCGGCAAGTCCAATCTGCTCGCGGTGGAGGCGGTGCCCGACGATCTCACCCACCAATATGGCATTTGCGGCGTCGGCAAGCGGCTCGCCAAGAACATGTTCGAGGTCGACGGCATGGTGGAGAAACCGCCGAAGGGCACCGCGCCGTCAAACCTTTCGATCACCGGACGCTACATCCTGCAGCCGGAAATCTTCAAGATCCTTCAGACCCAGGAGCGCGGCGCGGGCAACGAGATCCAGCTCACCGATGCGATGAAGACCCTCGCCAAGACGCAAAGCTTCTATGGCGTGGAGTTCGAGGGCGAGCGCCACGATTGCGGCTCGAAACCCGGCTTCCTGCGCGCCAACATCGCCTACGGCATGGCGCGCCCCGACCTGCGCGACGGCCTGCGCGCGGAGATGAAGAAGTATCTGGAGAAGTGAGGAGAGGGACGCATTCCGCGTTTCTGCGCTGTCATCATCCGCCAACGGCTCGCGCGAATGCGCGCCCGCCTTCGTGGGCATGACGAGACTCTGTCCTAAGCCACCAGCGCGAGCTTCGGGATCGCGGCGAGCACCGACTGGTTGCGGCCGTTGGCCTTGGCCGCGTAGAGCGCCTTGTCGGCCGCTTCGATGAGATAGGACCAGTCAATTGCCGCCGTCGGCGTCATGCTCGCCACGCCGATGCTGACCGTCGTGACATTGGGATTTTCCGACCATTGCTCGACTTTCGAGCGGATGATTTCGGCGACGGTAAACGCCTCCACCGCCGACAGGCCCGGCAGCAGTACCGCGAATTCCTCGCCGCCATAGCGCGCCGGACAGTCGCCCGGCCGCCGCACCGAGTCCGAAATGCAGATCGCAATGCCGACCAGCACCTGGTCGCCGGCCTGATGGCCGTAGGTGTCGTTGTAGGCCTTGAAGTGGTCGGCATCGATCATCAGCACCGCGACGGGGTCTCGCTGCGTGCCGCCCGCCGCCATTCCAGATCGATTTCGGAATCGAATTTGCGCCGGTTCTTCAGGCCGGTGAGCGCATCGGTCGTTGCCAGCTCCTCCAGCTTGCGCTCGGCTTCGGCGCGGCGGCCGATCTCGCGCGCGAGGAACAGCGTGGTGCCGGCCACGAACAGGATCAGCACCATCATGACCGCCCCGATCCGCAGCACCTCCCGGTGCCAAAGGCTCAGGATGCTCGCCAGCGGCTTTCCGACCACCACAAAGAACAAGTTCGTGCTGCCGCTTCGAACGTAAAGCCGCGGTGTCGGATCGATCGGCCCGACGCCGGCATAGGCGGCGCCTTCCTTCAAATTGTCCGCGCGCCACTTTGGCCGCTCCGCCAGATTCTTCCCGATGACATCCAGGTCGAAAGGCGTCCGCATGATGATCGTTCGGTCGCGGCGCAGCACCGTAATCGTATCGCCGGGGTTGAGGGTCAGCCGGCCGAACAGGTCATGGAAATAAGTGAAACGGATCGAGCCCACCACGACGCCGAGGAAGCCGCCATCGGTATCGTTGATGCGCCGGCTGAGCACGATCGAATAGGCGCCGCGGCGCAGCATCGGGCGGCTCATGTAAAGGCCTGGATCGGGACTGGCGCGATGGACCTGGAAGTACTCCTCGTCGCTGCGATCCTCCGGTGCCGGATCGAGGCTTGCCGCGTCGTGCGTCAGCTTGCCCTGCGCGTCGAACACCTGGATCGCGCCGAAATGTTTGGCGGTGGCGGCGTGATCGAACAGGATCAGGTGCTGGATCTCCCTGCCGACGCCCTTGATCTCCGGCATCACCAGATTGCTGGCGACGTTGCGTAGCGAGAGGTCATAGAGTTCGATGTTCCGGCTGATGTCGGCATCGATGCCGGCGGCGAGATTTTCCAGAGTCTGGCGCGCGAGCTCTTCCTCGCCGCGGCGCATGTCGAGCATGACGCTGGTGCAAATAGCGGAGAAGCCGATCACGGTCGCGATCGACGACGCGATCAAGAGCTTCGCCGACAATCGCCAGGGCCGGCGGCCGGAGTCTCTCCTGAGCCAGCCCTTTCCGGCCACGTCGCTTTGTCGCCCGAATAGCATTGTCCGCTCCAACCCTTCCGGTATGCGGCCGGATATGTTGTTGCGGCCTTAAACGGCGACAGCGATATGATAATCAGTTAACGGTTGGTTGCCGGGAGCGACGGTTTTGTGCAAATCGCCATTGGAGACACGGGTGAACGACTACGACCTGCTGCGGGACTATCTGAAGAAGCAGAAACTTCCTGAATTCGTGCTGAGCTTCGAGCAGATCGAGGAGATTATCGACGCAGCCCTGCCGCGCGCCGCGCATCGCGCGTCATGGTGGAAACCCTGCGCAGCCCACAGGAGAAGATGCCGCAGCGCGAGGCCTGCCTGGATGCCGGCTATATCGCGACGCGGCAGGCGGATGGAAAGAGCGTGAAGTTCAAGAAGATACCGGTGAGGCGGTGAGCACACGCCGCTCACCCGTCATCACCGGCGCATGCAGCGCCGCGTTTCCGTGCAGGATATCGATTGGTACGGAATATACCGGGCGAGCCTCCTCCTGTTGGATTCATTTTCCAGACACCGGCCCTACCGTCGCCTCAATTTGGGGAGCAACTTAAAAGACAAGAAGAAAAATCGTGGGAGGATGGCGCCGATGAATCAGACGACATGGTCGTTTGGGCGTCCCACGCCTGTAAATCTCTGATGGCCGCGGCGATAGCCGATGACCACCGTAGCGACATCGAGTCTTGATGGTGCTCTTGATCGGGCAGGGTGGGCTGCACTGTTCGGCCGATCCCGCTTTCTAGCGCTCGGACTTGTTGCTGGTCTTGGGCTGGCGCCCGGCTTCGCTGCTGCAGGCGACGCACTGCAGGTGACGAGCGCCCGCGTGCCCGCCTCCGACGAGATTGGTATCGATCTCCCGCTACTGATGACGGTCAGAAACGATGCGGCCGAAGCCGACGCGATACTGCGCGTCCGCTGTCCGTTTGCGAATTTCGCCGTAAAGCACACCGTCGATCGCGGCGAAGGCGCGCCCGCCATGCGCGAGATCAAGTCGATTCCGATCCCGGAGAGCAAGACGATCGAACTCAAGCACGACGGATATCACGTGATGCTGCTGCAGACGCGGCAGAAGCTTGTCGATGGCGAGACGTTTACATGCGCCGTCGTTTTTCAGAAAGCCGGAACCAAAGAAACGGAGGTGCAGGTTTCACGAACGCCCTGATCGCGACAGCGGACCGGTGAGCCCGCTGAAGGAGGCTTCTCAGCTGAACGCCCGGATGTGCCGGACGCTCTATACAACATGAACTGCCAAAGGAGGGCATTGGTCATGGAGCGATTTTCAGGTCACACTAGAATCTCCGCGCGAGCGTGTCTGCTCGCCGTTACCGTCGCTGCCGGAGGCATGATGGCTGCATTGCCAGGCTCCGCTGCAGACCAGGTCAATCAGGAACGGCTGCTCAACGTCGACAAGGAGCCGGGCAACTGGCTTCATCATCATCAGAATTACTCGGCTCACCGATTCTCAAATCTGAAGGAGATCAACCGCGATAACGTGAAGAACCTCAAGGTCGCCTGGACCATGCACCTCGGCGGCATCGAAGGCGGCGGCATCTGGAGCCATGGCGGGCTGGAAGGCACGCCGATTGCCGAGAACGGCTTTCTCTACGTCACCGATGGATGGGGTTCGGTCTACAAGATCGATACGCATGGTGGCCGCGGCGTGCTGGTCTGGAAGATGGATCCCAAGACGGACCGTGACTGGGCTGGTGCTGTGGCGTGCTGCGGCGTCGACAACCGCGGCGTTGCATTGTGGGGCGATCAAGTCATTTCCCATACGCTTGATGGCCGGCTGCTCGCGATCAACAAGGAAACCGGCCAGGTCGCCTGGCAGCGTACTGTCGCCGATCCGGACAAGGGCGAGACGATCACCGGCGCGCCGTTGATCGTCAAGAACATGGCGATCACAGGCGTGGCCGGCGCGGAGTACGGCATCCGTGGCTGGCTTGCCGCCACCGACCTCTCGACCCAGAAGGAGGTCTGGCGCACCTATACGATCCCGGGCAAGGGCGAGCCCGGCAGCGAAACCTGGAAAGACAGCAACAACGCGGCCGCCGCCGGCGGCGGTTCGACCTGGGTAACCGGCACCTACGATCCCGCAACCGACACCATCATCTGGGGCATCGGCAATCCCGGACCGGACTGGGATAACGCCTACCGGCCGGGCGACAACCTTTACACTGACAGCTCGCTGGCCCTTGACGCCACAACCGGCAAGATCAAGTGGCACTATCAGCACACGCCAAACGACCCTACGACTATGATAGCGTGGCGGAAAACGTGCTGGTCGATATCCCCGGGCCCAGTGGTCCGCGGAAGCTCGCGCTCGAAGCGGACCGCAACGGCTTCGCCTATGCGATCGATCGCACCAACGGCAAGTTCGTCTGGGGCCTCCCGTTCGTCAAGAAAGTCACATGGACCAAAGGGCTCGACGCGGAGACCGGCAAGCCGATCGAGTATGACCCGAACAAGTCCGTGCAGACCTATATCGCGTCGGTGACGCCAAGCCGCACCAACATGGAAACCGACATCTGCCCCGGCAACATGGGCGGCAAGAACTGGCCGCCGACGGCCTACAATCCGGATCTGAAGCTCTGGTACATCCCGGTGATCGAGAGCTGCAATCGCATCAAAGTCGAGGTGATGACGCCGGACAAACTGAAGCCTCGGGAGTTCTGGACCGGGGGCGGCCCGAGCCAGCCATTCAGGATCACCGGCAGTGTGACTGCGATCGATGTGACGACCGGCAAGATCGCCCAAAAATGGAAACGCCGTTCCCCAATTTGGGCGGCATGCTTGCGACTCCCGACCTCGTTTTCACCGGTCAGCCATCCGGCGAAGTGATGGCGCTTGACGCCAAGTCATTGCAGAAGCTCTGGGAGTTCAACACGGGCGGCGGCGTCAACGCACCGCCAATGACCTTTACGGTCGACGGCAAACAGTATGTCGCCATTCTGGTCGGCCTGGGCGGCGCCTGGGACAAGTGGTTCATCGATTCGACGCCCGAACTGAAGAAGATACAGCCGGGATCGATGCTCTACGTATTCGCACTCTGACATCCCAAAAATCGGAGGGTCCGCCAACCGCGGGCTCTCCCGCTTCCTCGACAAGAGACGCAATGATGATCTTCAACAGATTCCCGGCGGCGGCAGGCATGCTGCTCGCGAGTATCGTCGCCCTGAAGCTTTCGATACTAGCCGCTGCCTACGGTCAGTCGGCGCAGGCGCCGGCCTCGGATCCGACCAATGCCGGCAAGGCGGTGTTCAGTCGCGCAAACTGCGTGGGCTGCCACAAATGGCATGGCAATGGCGGCGGCGGTTATGGTGGCGATGCACTGTCGCTGCGCAAGACCGAGCTGACGCGGGATCAAATCATTGAAGTCGTCGGCTGCGGGCGGCCGCGCACGGGGATGCCATTCTTCATGCGCGGCGCCTACGATGAGGTGAAATGCCACGACATGAGCCGCCAGGACGCGGGGGCACAGATGCCGCCCGAGGGCGGAACGTTTCTGCGGCCGAAAGATATCGAAGCCGTCGCCGATTACGTGATCGCTCACATCAAGGGAGCCGGCGAACCCACTTACGCGGAATGCGTCACCTTCTTTCAAGCACGTCGCGGGTATGCGACGTCTACAAGACGCAGGCGCAAAAGCCGGATGATGCGACCGCCAGCACGGGGAAGGGCCAGTGATGCGCAGATTGAAGCTGCCGGGAGTTCTTGCTGCGGGCCTGCTTGCCTTGATGGCGATCACACTTGCGCACTCTCCGGCACGGACGGAAGAGTTCGGCGGCAACGACCTGCGTGACATTCGCCTCGGAATGGCCGCGACCGAATTGGCCGAGTCCGGCTACGTCGACTTCTCTTGCGCGGCGGATCCGAAGCAAACGCTGGCCGGCTGGAAGAATTGGCGCGACTGTCCTGGCGACGCGGGTGGAACACGAGCGATCCGATTTGGTTACGATCCATCGACCAGCCGCGACGGCACGATGGTGGCGGGTCATCCTGCAATCCTGACCTTGCTGATCGACGATACCGGCCATGTCGCCGGTTTGCAGATCGAGACCGATCCGAAGGCGCGTCTCTATATCCGGAAGAAGGCGTTTCTCCTGGGGCTGCAGGCCAAATCGCGCTACGGCTCGGACGGCTGGACGTGCAGCGAAGGTCAACCCGAAGCAGGAGACCAGCCAGTGGGTGGCGTCTACCTCAAGGAACGCTGCACCAAGACGGTCAGCGGCCGCTCGCTCATTGTCGAACGTAATCTGTTCCGCCGGCCCGATCAGGACATCAAGAGCTTCGTCGATGAAACGCGGATCAGCATATTGCGAGCCAAGGATTAGCGGATGATGGTGCCGGCTGCCTGAGTTAATCCACCTCCAGGGTAGACGTCGTCTCGCTACACGCTGCACGTCCAAAAAGTGCCAGTTTCAGCCGCGAGCCACCCTTCCTGCTACGCGGGCTGTCGTATATGAGAGAATTGCCACGGAACGCGCCGATAGCAAATTGGCGGCGTGGATGGTGGCGGCGGTATTTAATCGGAAAGGCGCGATCTGACGCTTGATCGACGCAAGCGCGGACAGGTATTTCAACCGGGGCGTGGCATGGTGAATCGAGTTACGACGGCGCGATCCACCGTGGCGATGCGGCGCTGGGGTCCTCCCGCCATTGTGACGCTCGCGGTGATGGCCGCGCTGACGGCGCTGGCCGCCGACGCCACGGCGAGACAGGCGCGCCCCAAGCCCCCCACCGAGGCGACGGCGCCGCGCGATGCAGGCGAGCCGATCATGGCGATCGTGTCGATCAAGACCCAGCAGGTCACTATCTACGACGCCGACGGCTGGATCCTGCGCGCGCCGGTATCGACCGGCACCACGGGACGCGAGACGCCCGCCGGCGTGTTCGCCATCCTTGAGAAGAACAAGGACCACCGCTCGAGCCTCTATGACGATGCCGAGATGCCGAACATGCAGCGCATCACCTGGAACGGCATCGCGCTGCACGGCGGGCCGCTGCCCGGATATGCGGCCTCGCACGGCTGCGTGCGGATGCCCTTGGCTTTGCGGAGAAGCTGTTCGACAGGACGCGGATCGGGATGCGGGTAATCGTCTCGCCTGATAACGCCGAGCCGGTCGAGTTCTCCCACCCGGCGCTATTCGTGCCGAGCCCGGAGGCCATTGCGGCTGCACCGATGCGCGCCGAGACGCTCGCCCGCGAGGCCGCGGAGGCCGCCAGGACGGCCGGGGAGGCGAAGAAGGCCGCCGCGACAGCGGCGCGCGAGGCGGCGTCGCTCAAGGTGTCGCTGCGCAAGCTGGAACAGCTCAAGACCCGCGCCGACGCCGGGTTCGCTTACGCCGACAAGGCGCTCGCTGCCGCCAAGACCGACGAGGCCAAGGCGCGGGCCGAGGACTTCAAGCAAAGGCCGCCGCCAGGGCAGCGGACCTGGGGACGCAGCTCGACACTGCCAGAGATGACGCGAAGTCGAAGCCCGGCGCCGCCGCCGCCGCAAGGACGCCGCCAACGCGGCCGAGACCAGGAAGGCCGACACCGCCAAGGCGGCGAGCGAGGCGAAGCTCGCGCTCGAGCCGGTCTCGATCTACATCAGCCGCGCGACGCAGAAGCTTTACGTGCGCCGCCCCACGCACAAGCCGGCACCTGACGGCGGCGGCATCGTGTTCGATGCGACGATTGAGGTTCCGGTCACGATCCGCAATCCGGAAAGACCGATCGGCACGCATGTGTTCACGGCGGTAGCGCGCAACGGGGCGGCCCTGCGCTGGACCGCGGTCACCATCGACAACGGCGATAACGCCAAGGCCGCGCTCGACCGCATCACCATCCCGCAGGAGGTGCTCGATCGCATCGCGCCGACCGCATTGCCGCGATCCTCGATCGTTGTCTCGGACGAGCCGCTGAGCAGCGAGACCAACTATCGCACCGAGTTCGTCGCGGTGCTGAGCACCGAGCCCCAGGGCGGTTTCGTGACGCGCCGGCCGACGGTCAATGTCGACGTTGCGGAAAGCAGCACCTGGGGCGGCGAAGGTTTCGGCTTCTCTTTTCAACCCAATCCCGCTCCCCAAACCGTCGATCCGCGACGGCGCGGCGGCCAGTACTATCGTCCGGTGCAACCGGGCTGGTGGTAAGACGCGGCACGCCGCGCGCAGGGAAGGCGAGGGCCCAACCACAGGCTGCTGTTGTAGCGAAGGCAATTGGCCCCATCACTTCACGGACAGGCCGCGGCGTATGGGCCCCTGCTGCTTTCGCAGGGGCGACGAAGAGATTAGCTCGCCGCTTCCAGCCGTTCTTCCGTGAGCAGCCGCATCGCGGCGTCGGCGTCCATCGGCTCGCCGAAGGCAAAGCCCTGGGCGTATTCGCAGCCGAGCTGATAGAGCTCGACCGCATCCGGATCCGTCTCCGCGCCTTCCGCCACCACGTCCATGCCGAGGTCGTGGGCGAGCGCGATGATCGATTTCAGGATCACGGGGCGCGTGCCGCGGCTGGTGGTGCGCACGAAGGACTGGTCGATCTTGATGGTGTCGAAGGGGAAACGCTGCAGATAGGCCAGCGAGGAATGGCCGGTGCCGAAATCGTCGAGCGACAGCCCGGTGCCGAGTTCGCGGATGCGGGTCAGCATCTGCGCCGCGTGCTCGGGGTTTTCCATGACCAGCGATTCCGTCAGTTCCAGTTTCAGCGTGCCACGCGCCACCGACGAGCGTGACAGCACGGTACGGATATCGTGGATCAAATCGTGGCGCAGCAACTGCCGCGAGGAGACGTTGACGGAGGCAAAGATCGGCTCGCGCGAGCGCATCGCGCGCTGCCACACCGAAAGCTGCCGCGCGGTCTGGTCCATCACGAACATGCCGAGATCGACGATCAGGCCGATCTCTTCGGCAATCGAGATGAATTCCGAGGGCGACATCCGCCCGAGCTTGGGATGATCCCAGCGCGCCAGCGCCTCGAAGCCGGCGATCGAGCGGTCTTCCAGCCGCACGATCGGCTGGTACAGGATCGTAATTTCCTGCCGCTCGATGGCGCGGCGCAATTCGCTTTCCAGCGTCAGGCGGTCGGTCTTGCGGGCGCGCATGGCGGGCTTGTAGACGTCGATGCGGTCGCCGCCGATGCGCTTGGAGTGATACATCGCAAGCTCGGCGTCCTTGATGATCTCGTCGGACAATTGCGTCTGCGGATCAGACAGCGCGAGCCCGATGGAGGCAGTCAGGAAGATCTCTCGGTCGTTGAAGGCGATCGGCGCGCGGATGGTCTTGCGAATGGTTTCGGCAAACGCGGTGATGCGCGCCGGGTCCTGCTCCGATATCAGGATCAGGCCGAACTGGTCGCCGGCCAGCCGCGCCAGCGTGTCCTGCGGTTTCAGGATGCGCGTCAGCCGCCGCGCCAGCGTCAGCAGGATGGAGTCGCCGACCGCGATACCGACGGAATCATTGACCTGCTTGAAGCGATCGAGATCGATCACCATCAGCGTCGGTCGCAGGCTCGGCATGCTCTTGGTGAAATTGGCCACCGCGCCAAGGCGATCCATGAACAATTTGCGGTTCGGAAGACCCGTGAGGTTGTCATGCACGGAGTCATGGAGCATGCGCTCTTCGGCGTTCTTGATGTCGGTGACGTCGGTGAGCGTGCCGACCACGCGCGAGACCTCGCCGTCGGAGCCGACCACCGGGCGTGCCTTCAGCGCGAACCACATGAAATGGCCATCGGGCGTGCGCAGGCGGAAATCCTGCACCAGCCGGCCGCGGCGCTGGTCGAGCACGCTGTCGAGCGCTGCGCGGAAGCGGTCCTGGTCGAGCGGGTGCAGCACCTCGAGCCATTTCGCCGCCGGCCCCTCCAGCGTGCCGCGTTTCAGCCCGAGCAGGCTTTCGGTCTCCGGGCTGGTGAACACCTTGTCGGCGGAAACGTCCCAGTCCCAGATCAGGTCGCCGGAGCCGGTCAGCGCCAGCGCGCGGCGCTCGATGTCGGAGACGATGCCGGTGGTCGCACCGCCGCCGGCGAACGCGTGTTGCATCACCGTAAATCCGATCAGCATCACGATCAGCACGAGGCCGCCGAGCAGGGCAGGGCCGACGATGTCGTTGGTCACCGAGCCCGCCACCGTCATGCCGGCCGCGATCACCCAGACCACCAGCAGGAACCAGGTCGGGATCAAGAGCACCGCGCGGTCGAAACCATGCGTCGAGAGATAGACGATCAGCGCAAAGCCGGCGAAGGCGATCAGCACCAGCGAGATGCGCGCAATGCCCGAGGCGACCGCGGGATCGAACAGCGCCAGCGCCACCAGCGAGCCGAGGAAGGCCAGCCAGCCGACGGTGATGTGGGAATAGCGCACGTGCCAGCGGCTGAGATTGAGATAGGCGAACAGGAACACCAGCAGCGTCGCCGCCAGGATCGCTTCGCCCGCCGCGCGCCAGACGCGCTCGGCATTGTTCGACATGTCGAGCACCTTGCCCCAGAAGCCGAAATCGACGCCGATATAGACCAGCACCGCCCAGGCCAGCGCGGCGGCAGCCGGGAACATGATGCTGCCCTTGACCACGAACAGGATCGTCAGCACCAGCGCCAAGAGGCCGGAGATGCCGATCACGATGCCCTGGTAGAGCGTGAACGAGTTGACCTTGTCCTTGTAGGCGTCGGGCTCCCACAGATAGAGCTGTGGCAGCTTGTCGGTGCGCAGTTCCGCCACGAAGGTGATGACGGCGCCGGGATCGAGCGTGATGCGGAAGATGTCGGCGGTCGCGCTTTCCTGGCGCTCGGGACGATCGCCGGTCGATGGCGTGATGGTCGCGATGCGCGACAGGCCGAGATCGGGCCACAGCAGGCCGGACGACACGATGCGATAATGCGGAGCGACGATCAGGCGGTCGAGCTGGTCGTCGGTGTTGTTGGCAAGCGCGAACACCACCCAGTTCTGCCCGCCCTCGCGGGCGCGGACCTCGATGCGGCGGACGATGCCGTCGGTTCCCGGCGCCGTCGAAACCTGGATGCGGTCGGTCTCGCTGCGCTGGTGGTCGAGCACGGCGGTGAGATCGATGGCAGGCGCGTCACTGCGGACGCTGACAGCGTCAATGGCGTGCGCCGGAGGCGCCGCCGCAACAATCATGAGGCCCAGCGCAAGCAGCGCCAGGCACCTGATCAGACGCAATGTCAGTACTCCGCGACCAACGATTCTCCCGGCCCAGCGAACGGGTCGGCGTAGTCGCGATAAATGACATGAAAGCGAAGCGAATCAAAGGGTTTCCGCCTTCGCTCCAGTTGCGATCGGCTAAACCGCCAACACAATTTTGCCAATATGTGCTGACGTCTCCATCCGCCGGTGCGCGTCGGCGGCTTTTTCCAGCGGGAATGAGCTATCCATCAGCGGTTTTACACGTCCTTCGCGCAATAGTGGCATGACCTTGGCCTCGATCGCTGCGACCATCGCCGCCTTATCCGCATTAGTACGGGGCGCAGCGTGGAGCCGGTATGGGTCAGCCGCTTCACCATCACCTTGGCAATGTTGACGGTGACCTTGGGCCCGTTGAGGGTTGCGATCTGCACGATACGGCCATCTACCGCGGCGGCGTCATAGTTGCGATCGACATAGTCGCCGGCGACCATGTCGAGGATCAGGTTGGCGCCTGCATTGTCGGTCTCGGCCTTGACCACGGCGACGAAGTCCTCGGTCTTGTAATTGATCGCGCGGTCGGCGCCGAGCTTGAGGCAGGCGTCGATCTTGTCCTGAGAGCCGACGGTCACGAGCACCTTGGAGCCGAACGCTTTCGCAAGCTGGATCGCCATGGTGCCGATGCCGGACGAGCCGCCGTGGATCAGAAGCGTTTCGCCGGGCTTGAGCCCGCCGCGCTCGAACACATTGTGCCAGACGGTCATCAGCGTTTCCGGGATCGCGCCGGCTTCCTGGATTGACAGCGACGGCGGCACCGCCATCGCCTGCGCGTCTTGCGCAATGCAATACTGGGCGTAGCCACCGCCCGCGACCAGCGACATCACCTTGTCGCCGAGCTTGTGCTTCTTGGCGCCTTCGCCAAGCGCCACCACTTCGCCGGCGATTTCGAGGCCGGGCAGGTCGCTGGCGCCGGGCGGCGGCGGGTAAGCGCCGGAACGCTGCGCGACGTCGGGGCGGTTGACGCCGGCGGCCATCACCTTGACCAGGATTTCGCCCGGACCGGGCACAGGCACGGCGCGGGTTTCCGGCAGCAGTACTTCAGGGCCGCCGGGCTTGCTGATACCGATGACGGTCATTTGCGCGGGCAGCTTTTCCATGATTTGTCCTTGCGAAACGCTCAAGAATTTGAAGGCGGTCCCTGATTAGCCAGCCCGGCTCCGGCTGGCAACCGCTTCACTGGTTCGTCAAATACGGAGGAAACGCATGACCATCGAGGATGACGACAAGCCGCGGAAGAAAATCACCCACGAGATCGGCCAAGATCTGTCGCTGTTATCGGTCGAGGAACTGACCGAGCGCATCGCGCTGATGAATTCGGAGATCGAGCGGCTGCAAGCCGCCATGACGAAGAAGCGCGCGTCAAAAGATGCCGCCAATAGCATCTTCAAGTCGTGAGATAGGACTCATGTCCCGGACGCGGTGCAGCCTAGGCGATGCGTAGCATCGTCCGGCTTCGCGCTGCTCCGCAGTGCCGGGACTCATTCTTTCTTTGCGGGTCAGGATGGGCCCCGGCTTAGCAGCGCATCACGCCGCAAGCGCGGCGTGCTGCGCTGCATCCGAGGCACAAGAGCAAAACTCGGCCAATGGCCGACATGGCAAATAATCCCTAAAGAAAATCGTTCGTTTACGGTCCGTTAAGCTTTCTCGATTATGACTGGCATTGTCCTCGTTTGGACACCGAGTGGCTCCTGTCCACTCTGTTTGACGCCTCCCTGTTATCAACTTCAAAAGCCGCCGGAAACGGCGGCTCTTTTTGTGCGCAGCACGGCTATTTTATGCCCCCACGAGCTGGAAACCATAAATCCGGTTGCCGCTGGACTCTCGATCTCGCCCGAGCAATGATTTGTTCATCATAAGCCGGTGGTTCACAGCCGGCGGGGCAAATAGTGGCGTGAGGGCGTTAACCATGGCGGACCGTTCGCAAAGCAGATCCGCGCTCGTTCAGTTCAGCGAGCGGCTCACCAATTCCGCGGCGTTCGGAACCCTGTTTCGGGAAGGCATGGACCTGGTCGAGGAAACCGCCGCCTATCTCGATGGCGACGGCCGCTCTGAGGCCAAGGCGCTCGAACGTTCCGTCAGCCTTACTTACGCAACCGAAAGCATGCGCCTCACCACCCGCCTGATGCAGCTCGCGTCCTGGCTGCTGCTGCATCGCGCGGTCAAGGAAGGCGAGATGACGCTGACCCAGGCCAATCGGGAAAAAACCAAGGTCAAGCTCACGGCCGCCGATCCCGGGTCTGAGGACATGATCGCAATGCTGCCGCAGCAATTGCAGGATCTGATTGCCCGCTCGATGAGCCTGCAGGCGAAAGTTCGCCGGCTCGACACCACGATCCACGCGACGCCAGCGGAACGGGCCCCGATCGGCAACCCGCTGGTGCCGCAGCTCAACCGCCTGAAGGCAGCTTTCGAGCAGTAAGTCTCTCCCAACAGGTCGCGCGAATGCGCGCCCGATGACACGCAATGACGGTGAAAACAAAAAACGCCCCGGCAAACCGGGGCGTTTTTGCATGTCTGGGCGGGCGCAAGGGAGGGTCCGAAAACCCTCAATCCTTCTTGAGGAAGCCCGAAAATTTCTTCTGGAAGCGCGACACGCGGCCGCCGCGGTCGAGGAGCTGCTGCGAGCCGCCGGTCCAGGCCGGGTGCGACTTGGGATCGATATCGAGGTTCAGCTTGTCGCCTTCCTTGCCCCAGGTGGAGCGGGTCTGGTACTCGGTCCCGTCGGTCATTACGACCGTAATCATATGATAATTCGGATGAATTTCGGCTTTCATGGGCATATCCTTCGGCGCGCCGGCGCCCGTCGCAAATGTCAGGGGATACGGGATTTGGCGGCTCTATAACGTAAGCAGCCCGCCAAAACAAGCTACGTATAAGCCCTGATTGGGAATCTCCCGGATTTGCCAGAGGGGGCCTGCGGGGCCTATCTGGAGGCGGCAAAACCGGTCGGATTTCATGAGCGCAGCGGAACAGTTTGAAGCCCCCTCTAGCACGCCTCCACGGCGTGATGCCCTGCTCGAGGAAGAGGCCTTCATCGAGATCCCAGTTGACGCAGTCGCCGGCTAAGACGAGCGCCAGGCTCCGGCCGCTGCTGGCGCTGGCGCCTTACGTCGCGCGCTATCGCGGTCGCGCGGCTCTCGCCTTCATCTCGCTGACCGTTGCGGCGATTACCACGCTCGTCGTGCCGATCGCAGTCAGGCGCATGATCGATTTCGGCTTCAGCCCCGAAGGCATCGCGCTGATCAACAGCTATTTCAGCGTCATGATCGCCATTGTTGCGGTGCTGGCCGCGGCCAGCGCATCGCGCTACTACCTCGTCATGACGATCGGCGAGCGCATCGTCGCCGATCTCAGGCGCGACGTGTTCGCGCATCTGGTCTCGCTGTCGCCGGCCTTCTTCGATTCCGCGCGCTCGGGCGAACTGGTGTCGCGGCTGACGGCCGATACTACCCAGATCAAATCCGCGGTCGGCGCCTCGGTGTCAATCGCGCTGCGCAACGTGATGCTGTTCATCGGCGCTACCGCCATGATGGTGATCACGAGCCCGAAATTGTCAGGTTTCGTGCTGCTGGCGATTCCGCTGATCGTGATTCCGCTTGTCGCGTTCGGGCGCTGGGTGCGGCGGCTGTCGCGCAATGCGCAGGATACGCTGGCGGACGCCAGCGCCTACGCCTCCGAACTGATCGGCGCGATCAGGACCGTGCAGGCCTATACCAGCGAGCGGATGGCGACGGCGCGCTTCGGCGGCGAGGTCGAACAAGCCTATGAGGCGGCGCGCAGCTCGACGCGGGGCGCGCGCGGTGCTGACGCTGATCATCATCTTCATCGTGTTCTCCAGCGTCGTGGCGATCCTCTGGGTCGGCTCGCACGATGTGCTGACCGGGCAGATCACGCCGGGGCGGCTCGGCCAGTTCGTGCTGTATGCGGCGTTCGCGGCCGCTGGTCTCGGCCAGCTCAGCGAGGTCTGGGGCGAAGTCTCGGCCGCCTCGGGCGCCGCCGAGCGGTTGTTTGAGATCCTGCGGGTCAAATCGCAGATCACGGCCCCGCCGCAGCCGGTCGCGCTGCCGCAGCCTGCGCGCGGCGATGTCGGTTTTGAAAATGTCAGCTTCGCCTATCCGACGCGGCCGGACGCGCTCGCAATCGACAACGTTTCGCTTTCGGTCAAGGCCGGCGAAAAGGTTGCGATCGTCGGACCATCAGGGGCAGGCAAGAGCACGCTGTTTCACCTCTTGCTGCGCTTTTACGATCCCGCACGCGGCACGATTTCGCTCGACGGCGTACCGGTCAGATCGGCCGATCCGGTTGACGTGCGCGCGCGCATCGCGCTGGTGCCGCAGGACTCGGTGGTATTCGCGGCCTCCGCGCGCGAAAACATCCGCTTTGGCCGGCCTGACGCCAGCGATGCCGAAGTCGAGCGCGCCGCCGATCTCGCCCATGCCACCGAATTCCTGCGCCGCCTGCCCGGCGGCTTCGAGGCGCAACTCGGCGAGCGCGGCGTGACGCTGTCCGGCGGCCAGCGCCAGCGTATCGCGATCGCGCGTGCGATCCTGCGCGACGCGCCGCTGCTATTGCTCGACGAAGCCACTTCCGCGCTCGATGCGGAAAGCGAGACGCTGGTGCAGACCGCGCTGGAAGAATTGATGCGCCATCGCACCACGCTAGTGATCGCGCACCGTCTCGCGACCGTGCTGTCCTGCGACCGGATCATGGTGATGGACCAGGGCAGGATCGTCGAACAAGGCACGCATGCCGAACTGGTCGCCGCGAACGGGCTTTATGCAAGGCTGGCGCGGCTGCAGTTCGAGGGGATTTGACTCCGCCCGTCAGGGCTTCCACGCCATATTCAAGATCGGCCGGCCCGACGTCGGGTTGACGTCCTCGCCATCGTGCACAAAGCCGTTGCGTTTATAAAAGCGAATGGCGCGGGCGTTGTCCTTGTTGACCTTTAGGGTAACGCCGCCGGGCGACAGGCGTTTTGCCTCATCGACCAACGCGCCGGCGAGTTTCGAGCCCCAGTGATCGGGGCTGACCACAAGCTGGTCGAGATAGCCTGATCCGTCGATGGTCACGAACCCGATCAGCGCATCCGCGTGTTCGGCGATGATGATCGAAGCATTCGGCACCAGCTCGTTGCGCCAGCGCTCGCGCCACCACGCCACCCGCGCGGTGAAATCGATTGCGGGGTAGGCCCGCTGCCACGTCAGCCGCCACAGTTCGATCGCAGCGTCTTCGTCCTCGGCACGATAGGGACGGAGCGTGAAAGCTGCGGTCACTACCGTTCCGTCAGCTTCAGTTCGATGCGGCGGTTGCGCTTATAGGCTTCTTCGGTGGGCGCGGTGTCGAGCGGCTGGAATTCGGCAAAGCCGGCGGCGACCAGCCGTTGCGCGGGAACGCCGAGGAAAACCAGATATTGCACCACGGCGATGGCGCGCGCCGATGACAATTCCCAGTTCGACTTGAACAGCGGAGAATTGATCGGCCGCATGTCGGTGTGGCCGTCGACCCGCAGCACCCAGCCGATCTCGCTCGGAATCTGCTTGTCGAGATCGATCAGCGCGGTTGCAAGTTTATCCAGCTCGGCGCGGCCCTCGGGCAGCAGCAATGCCTGACCGGTGTCGAAGAAAACTTCCGACTGAAAGACGAAACGGTCGCCGACGATCCGGATATCGGGGCGATTACCCAGAATGGCGCGCAGGCGGCCGAAGAATTCCGAACGGTAGCGCGACAATTCCTGCACGCGCTGCGCCAGCGCGACGTTCAGGCGCTGGCCGAGATCGGCGATCCGCCCCTGCGATTCCTTGTCGCGCTTCTCGGAGGCTTCCAGCGCCTCCTCGAGTGCCGCGAGCTGGCGGCGCAGCGCGCTGATCTGCTGGTTCAGCACCTCGATCTGGGCGAGCGCGCGCGACGACACCGTCTTTTCGGATTCGAGCGCCTTGTTGAGCTCATTGGCGCGGCCCTGGGCGTCGCCGCCGGCGCCGGCCAGCCCCTCGTAAAGCCCCTTGATGCGGTCGCGTTCGCTTTCCGCGGCGGCGAGGCCGGCGCGCAGTTGCCCGACCTGGTCGTCGAGTGTGATCTTGCCGAGCTTTTCCAGCGACAGCAGGTCGTTGAGCTGCGCGATCTTGGCGTTGAGCTGCTCCAGCGCCTTGTCCTTGCCGGTGACCTCCTGCGACAGGAAGAACTGCACCACCAGGAACACCGACAGCAGGAACACGATCGACAGCACCAGTGTCGACAGCGCGTCGACGAACCCCGGCCAATAGTTGAAACCGGATTCGCTGCGGCGTGCACGGGCGAGGGCCATTTTGACTTCTCCGACAATCTCGTGTCCCGGACGCGGTGCGGCCTAGGCGATGCGTAGCATCGTCCGGCAACGCCGCTCCGCAGAGCCGGGACCTACCAGCGATGGGTCCCGGCTCTGCGTCGCATCACTTTCGTGCTGCGCCGCGTCCGGGACACGAACATTCCACTTCAGCTCTTCTCGGGCTGCTTGGCGATCCGCTCCAGCAGCTTCTTGATCTCGCGGTTTTGCTCGCCCTGGCCGTCGGCCCATTCGCGAATCATCTGCTGCTCGGTGCGCATATGCGCGACCAGGCCCTGGATGGCCTCGGCAAGGTTGGCCATTGCCGCCGTGGTGTTGCGGCTGCCGCCGCTCTCTTCCACCACCGAGCGTATGCGTTCCATCGCATGTTGCAATTCGCCGCCGATGCCGGATCCGCCATCGCCATATTCGCGCACGGTGGAGGCGAGCCAGTCCTCGAGGTCGGTGTAGAAGCGGTTCTGCGCCTGGCTCGACTGCAGATCGAGAAAGCCCAGGATCAGGGAGCCGGCGAGGCCGAACAGCGAGGACGAGAACGAAATGCCCATGCCGCCGAGCGGGGCTGCCAGTCCCTCCTTCAGGGTGTCGAACAGGGAACCGGCATCGCCGCCGACCTTCAAACCGTCGATCACCTTGCCGACGGAGCCTACGGTTTCGATCAGGCCCCAGAAGGTGCCGAGCAGGCCGAGAAAGACCAGAAGACCCGTCATATAGCGGGAAATATCGCGGGCCTCGTCCAGCCGCGTCGCGATCGAATCCAGCAAATGCCGCATGGTCTGCTGCGAGATCGTCATCCGCCCCGAGCGCTCGCCGCCGAGAATCGCCGCCATCGGCGCCAGCAAGGTCGGCCGCCGCGCGATCGCCAGACCCGGATCAGCGATACGAAAATTGTTGACCCAGGCCACCTCGGGGTAGAGCCGGATCACCTGCCGGAACGACAGGATGATGCCGATCAGGAGCACCGCGCCGATCAGCGCGTTGAGGCCGGGATTGGCAAAGAACGCGACGATGATCTGCTTGTAGAGCACGACCGTGACCAGCGTGCACAGCACCAGGAACACCAGCATCCGCACCAGGAAAATCCGGGGCGAGGACAGTTTGCTCAGTTCGATCTCCATTTCGGAGCGGGAGGAAGGGCCTGAGGGCATTTGCAGGTGTCATCCGTTACGAAAAGCCGCGCTGGGGAACCAATATGGCACAGCGGGCTGGAGAAAAAGCTGGGAAGCCGCGATTTCGAGTGGACGATGGTGGAACCTCTCCCGAAACCCGGCTTTGACATCAGCGTATTTTGCAACGTTTCGATGTCCAACCGGGATTTTTTCATGACTGCCTCATATCTTGAGGCGCCGTTGGCCATTGCCGCGTGTCCTGATGGCGGGCGGCCTGTGTGGTGCAGCAGCGGACCGGCAATTCCGGTGGGGGCGATACCATCTGGACCCTTTCGCTTGGCCTGGCCGGCGTCGGAGGCGCCTTGTGGCCGGTCGGAAGTGCCCCGCCCACCGCCGGCAGTGGTGCTAGCGCGACCGCCGGTTGCGTACCAGCCCGATCTTCCCGCAACCGCCGCCGGCATGATCCCGACCCGAAGGGGCCGCGTTAGCGCAGAGTGGGGACCGGCAAAGCATCGTGCTTAAAAGGGAGTGGTCACATGAGCTTCGTCTCCACGATCATGGGCACCGCCGAGCGCGTGCCGCTGCCCGACGCCATTATCCGCGCCGCAATCCACCAGCTCTGCTCGCGCACCGCCACAAGGCTCGCCACCGGGAATGCGGAAAGCGATGCCTGGCTCGCCGACGAAATGGCGGCGCGCGCCATCGCCGAATATTCCGACGAGGCCGATGTCCGACGCTACGAGGCTCCGGTCGAGTTCTTTGCCCACCTGCTCGGTCCCAATCTCAAGTATTCCTGTTGCTTCTACAAAGAGGTGTCCTCGACCCTGCAGGAGGCCGAGGAGGAAGCGCTGCGCCAGACCGTCGAGCACGCCGATCTCGTCGGCGGACAATCGATCCTCGATCTCGGCTGCGGCTGGGGTTCGCTGTCGCTGTGGATGGCGCGGCAATTCCCGCATTCGCAGGTCACGGCGATTTCCAACTCGAACGCGCAGCGCGAATTTATCGAGGGCGAAGCCGCAAAGCGCGGTCTGGCCAATCTGCGCGTCATCACGTCAGACGTGAACGTGTTCGCGCCCGAGGCGCGGTTCGACCGCATCGTCTCCATCGAAATGTTCGAGCGCATGGTGAACTGGCGCGAACTGATGACGCATCTGCGCGCATGGCTGGAACCCGACGGCCGCTTCTTCCTGCACATCTTCACCCATCGCTCCGGTGCCTATCTGTTCGATCGCGGCGACGGGCAGGACTGGATCGCGCAACGTTTCTTCACTGGCGGCGTGATGCCGAGCCATCATCTGATCCGGCAGTATGCCGATCTGCTCGAGGTCGAAAAGGAATGGCGCTGGAGCGGCGTGCATTACCAGCGCACCGCGCAGGATTGGCTGGACAATTTCGATACCCATCGCGACGAAATCGAGCGCGTGCTTCGCAAGGTCCATGGCGGCGAGACCGCGTTGTGGATGCGGCGCTGGCGCTGGTTCCTTCTCGCCACCGCAGGGCTGTTCGGTTACGCCGGTGGCAGCGAGTGGGGCGTCAGCCATTATCGGCTGAAGGCGGCCTATTAACGAAGCATTTACTGATTCGTGGGTCGCACCTTAAAAAATTGCTGTTTGCCACTTTCTCGTGCAGCAAAACGATACGTTTTTAACCATTGGTCTTAATCCCTTTTTCCGAGCCTGGAATGGAACCGGCTCACAATCGAGTGAGTCCGGAAAAACCGGCGGTAATTCAGTGTGATAGCGTCGTGTGACATTGGGCCGCCGTGAAACCGTATTGCATCGCAACAGGCTCGCCCTATCCTGTATTCCATCAACCGTGAGTTCCTAACGTCTCCTGCGACAACGTCGCGAACGCTCAATTCGCGCTTTCCAACCTGAACTGGGGCAATGCTTTCAATGTCCGGACTTCGAACGCGATCGGCATGCATCGTTTTGATGTTGGCTGCGATGGCGCCGCTTTTGGCTGGCTGCAACGAACCGATAGCTGCGTCAGCGGCCGCAAAACCGACCGAACCCGAGGTCGGCACCTTCATCGTCAGATCTCAGTCCCGCGCCCTCGTCCGCGAACTGCCCGGCCGAATCGCGCCGACCCGCGTCTCGGATGTCCGTGCGCGCGTTTCGGGCATCGTCGTCGAACGCCTGTTCCAGCAGGGCACCGAGGTAAAGGCCGGCGATCCCCTGTACCGGATCGACCCCAAGCCATTCGAGGTGGAACTGCAGGCGAGCGAGGCCGCTCTGGATAAGGCAGAAGCTGCACTCGATCTCGCCACCCAGCACGCCCGGCGCATTGCGACGCTGACCAGCCAGCGCGCGGCGCCCGAGGCGGAGAACGAAAAGGCCATCGCGGCCCAGCGTCAGGCGGAAGCCGAGGTCGGCAGCCGCCAGGCCGAAGTCGCGCGGGCGAAACTGAATCTCGATTATGCGACGATCCGCGCGCCGATCAGCGGCGTCGTCGGCGCCGCGCTGGTGAGCGAAGGCGCTCTGGTGATCCAGAACGAGACCACCAGTCTCGCTACGATCCAGCAGCTCGACCCGATCTACGCCGACTTCACCCAGTCGGTCTCGGAGATGCACAAGCTGCGCCGTGCGTTCGACAGCGGCGATCTCGACCGGATTGCGCCCGACGCGGCCAAGGTCCGCCTCGTGCTCGACGACGGAACAGTCTATCCGATTCCCGGCAAACTGCTGTTTTCCGAAGCCAAGGTGGATGCCTATACCGGACAGGTCACGCTGCGCGGACAGTTTCCGAATCCGAATCGCGAACTGCTGCCCGGCATGTATGTCCGCGTCCTGATCGAACAGGGTATCGATGCCGATGCCATGGCCGTGCCACAGCAGGCGATCCAGCGCGATGCCGGCGGCGGCAGCGAGGTCTTCGTGGTCAAGGATGACGGCCGCGTGGCGACGCAGCCGGTTCGCACCGGCGCGGTGCAGGACGGCGTGTGGCTGGTCAGCGAGGGCCTGAAGGATGGCGACCGCGTCATCGTCGACGGGTTCCAGAAATTCGTGCCCGGCGACAAGGTCAAGGCGAAGGCGTGGATCGATGCGGATGCCTCGGTTGGTACAATACCGAGCGCACCGGCGACGCAAGCGTCCCACTGAGACCGGGGCATGCCCAGCTTCTTCATTGACAGGCCGATCTTCGCCTGGGTGGTTGCGCTTTTCATCTGCCTGATCGGCGCGATCTCGATTCCGCTGCTGGCGGTCGCGCAATATCCGATCATCGCGCCGCCCTCGATCTCGATCTCGACCAGCTATCCCGGCGCGTCGCCGGAAAATCTCTACAACAGCGTCACGCGGCTGATCGAGGAGGAGCTCAACGGCGCCTCCGGCATCCTCAATTTCGAATCCACCAGCGACTCGTTGGGGCAGGTCGAAATCATCGCCAACTTCGTGCCCGGCACCGAGACCGGCGCGGCCTCGGTGGAAGTTCAGAACCGCCTCAAGCGCGTCGAGGCGCGGCTGCCGCGCGCGGTGATCCAGCAGGGCATCCTGGTCGAGGAAGCCTCCTCTGCCGTGCTGCAGATCATCACGCTGAACTCGACCGACGGCTCGCTCGACGAAATCGGCCTCGGCGATTTCATGATCCGCAACGTGCTCGGCGAAATCAGGCGCATTCCCGGCGTCGGCCGCGCCACGCTGTATTCGACCGAGCGTTCCCTGCGGATCTGGGTCGATCCGGCCAAACTGGTCGGCTATGGCCTCACCGCCGACGACGTCAACAAGGCGATAACAGCACAGAACGCGCAGGTCGCCTCCGGCAGCGTCGGCGCCGAGCCGAGCACGCCGGAGCAGAAGATCTCCGCACTGGTGCTGGTCAAGGGCCAGCTCTCCTCGCCCGATGAATTCGGAGCGATCACGCTGCGCGCCAATCCGGACGGATCAACCGTGCGGCTGCGCGATGTCGCCCGCATCGAGATCGGCGGCTTGAGCTATCAGTTCAACACGCGGCTCAACGGCAAGCCGACCGCGGGTCTCTCGGTGCTGCTGTCACCGACCGGCAACGCGCTCGCGACCGCCAGCGCCGTCGAAGCCAAGATGAAAGAGCTATCGAAGTTCTTCCCGACCAATATCGGCTACGAAATCCCCTACAACATCACCCCCGTCGTCAAGGCCTCGATCAACAAGGTGCTGATGACGCTGGTCGAGGCGGTGGTGCTGGTCTTCATCGTGATGTTCCTGTTCCTGCAGAACATCCGCTACACCATCATTCCGACCATCGTGGTGCCGGTGGCGCTGCTCGGCACCTGCGCGATACTGATGGCGGTCGGCTATTCCATCAACATGCTGACGATGTTCGGCATGGTGCTGGCGGTCGGCATTCTCGTCGACGACGCCATCGTCGTGGTCGAGAACGTCGAGCGCATCATGGCCGAGGAGGGCCTGCCGCCGAAGGAAGCCACCCGCAAGGCGATGTCGCAGATCACAGGCGCCATCATCGGCATCACGCTGGTGCTGATGGCGGTGTTCGTGCCGATGGCGTTCTTCCCGGGATCGGTCGGCATCATCTACCGCCAGTTCTCGGTCACCATGGTGTCCGCCATCGCTTTCTCCGCGCTGCTGGCGCTTTCGCTGACGCCGGCGCTGTGCGCCACGCTGCTGAAACCGGTTGAAGCAGGCCATGGTCATGCGAAGAAGGGCGTATTCGGCTGGTTCAACCGTGTGCTCGAGAGCGGCCGCAGCGGTTATACGCGCACCGTCAAGGGATCGCTGAAGCGCACCGGCCGGCTGATGGCGATCTACGCGGTGCTGTTCATCGGCCTCGGCTGGGCCTTCGTCCGGCTGCCCGGCGGCTTCCTGCCGGTCGACGACCAGGGTTTTATCACCACCGACGTGCAGACGCCGTCCGACTCCTCCTATGCCCGCACCGAGGCCGCGGTCGAGCAGGTCGAAAAGTATCTTCGCGAGCGCGCCGGCGTCGAGGACGTGACGTTCCTGACCGGCTTCAGCTTTCTCGGCCAGGGCATGAACACCGCGCAGGCCTTCATCACGCTGAAGGACTGGTCGGAGCGCAGCCCTAAGGATTCCGCCGCCGCGATCGTCGCCGACGTCAACCGCGAGCTCTCATCGATCCGCGACGCCAGGATTTCAGCGCTGCAGCCGCCGCCGATCGACAATCTCGGCAATTCCTCGGGCTTCTCGTTCCGTCTGCAGGACCGCGGCCAGAAGGGTTATCCGGCGCTGGTCGCCGCCGCCGACCGGCTGATCGCGGAAGCCAATGCCGGCCGCGTGCTGCAGAAGGTCTATGCCGAGGGCCTGCCGCCGGCGCCGCAGGTCAATCTGGTGATCGACCGCGAGAAGGCCGGCGCATTCGGCGTCACCTTCGAGGACATCAACCAGACCATCTCGACCAATCTCGGCTCGAACTACATCAACGACTTCCCGAACCGCGGGCGGATGCAGCGCGTGATCGTGCAGGCCGATCGCGCCAGCCGCATGAACGCGGACGACATCCTCAATTACAATGTCAAGAACAGCCGCGGCCAATTGGTGCCGTTCTCCGCCTTTGCCACGGTTCAGTGGTCGAGGGGGCCGACCCAGATCGCCGGCTTCAACTACTATCCCGCCGTGCGCATCTCTGGCGAGGCCAAGCCCGGCTTCACCTCCGGCGACGCCATCGCCGAGATGGAGCGGCTCGCGGGCAAGCTGCCGCGCGGCTTCGGTTTCGAATGGACCGGGCAATCGCTGCAGGAAAAGCTGTCCGGCTCGCAGGCGCCGTTCCTGCTTGGTCTGTCGGTGCTGGTGGTGTTCCTGTTGCTCGCAGCCCTCTATGAAAGCTGGACCATTCCGCTCGCGGTGCTGCTGACGGTGCCGCTTGGCATCTGCGGCGCGGTGATCGCGGCGACCATGCGGGGGCTGCCGAACGACGTCTATTTCACCGTCGGCCTGATCACCATCATTGGGCTGGCGGCAAAAGACGCCATCCTCATCATCGAGTTCGCCAAGGATCTGCGCGCGCAGGGCAAGCCGCTGGTCGAGGCGACGATCGAAGCGTGTTCACTGCGCTTCCGCCCGATCTTGATGACGGGTTTGGCCTTCGTCTGCGGCGTGCTGCCGATGGCAATTGCGACCGGCGCCGGCGGCGCCAGCCAGCAGGCCCTCGGCACCAGCGTCATGGGCGGCATGATCGCGGTGGTGATTCTCGCGCTGTTGATGGTGCCGGTGTTCTTCGTCAGCGTGCAGCGCGTGCTGGCGGGGGACAGGGAGAAGGTGGAGGCGACCGCGGGAGCCGAGGTGGTCGGCCCGCCGGCGCCGGTGAAGTGATAGACGTTGTCATGCTCCGTGACTTCGCGACGCCAGGGCTTCGCCGGGACTTGCGGTCTTGGGCCGTCGACAAGCCTTGGCGCAGGCGGCGGCCGATGCATCCAGTCCATGAACCCATAAATTTGCCGGGCTGACGTCGCGCCAGAGTCCGCTATGCCCCGATACCCGACGTGCTGCCGCATAGCAGCGAAACGACGCTATGTGCCAATGGACTAAGCCGCTCGCGCGGTAGTATGAGGCGACGAGTGATGCGCGCAACGGAGTACCGGCAACACTGCCGCTGAACGCGGCCGTGACATTGCCGGTGCGCTCGATATCCTGCCACCCCATTGGCTATTGAGGTTGTGAGGACCCCGGGCTCCAAGGCACTCCGGGCCTTTGTTTTGAGGTACCGTTGGCAATTTGCACCGCCGCGACGACACCCAGTTCGAGACCAGGCATCTCGGCCTGCAGGATTGGCTGGGCCATTCTAAACAATCGACGGGTCGCGTAATTCGGAAGGACTTGAAGTCCAAGGATGATGCGCGGAGCAGCATCAACACTGTCTTGCGTTCGCAAGTGGTCGGTCGCTGAATGCTGAAGCTTTGCGACGACAGCACGCCGGCCATTGATACCATTGCCGGCGGGGCTGTGAACGGTCCGCGCGATCTTCGGCTTGATGCCCTTATTGATCAGGGCTGCTCTATATTGCCGGGATGGCGCCATGACCGCACAGGGTATCGGCCGCCACGATACATACGTCCCTCACTACGATAATCCCGCCCAGCTCCGTGCTGCTCTATATTGCCGGGATGGCGCCATGACCGCACAGGGTATTGGCCGCCACGATACATACGTCCCTCACCATGATAATCCCGCCCAGCTCCGTGCTGATAGCAACGTCCATCTCTATCATTGAAATCGTAACCGTGCGGACACTGGCCACTGCCCGGGCCACGGAATTGAGCTTGATGAATCAAAGAACCGCTGTCTGCAACGGATGGCGCCGTGTGCACGAGCATTGCGGCAAAAACTATGAGGGTACCTCGAAGCAACATGTTCGTCCTCCCAGTTTACCCACGATGCAAGCAGGTTAAGAAGAACGACACTTGGTTCCGATTTGTTCCATCGCCCCGGCGGCAGCAAAGATGCAGATACTTAATATGGAGACTACGTGATCAAGCTTACTGCCAAGCAAGCATCGTTCTGCAGGGGAATACGGCACGCGCTATTAGATGACAGCACGGGCAAAGGTTGACGAGACAGATGCCCTGTTCATGATGGGGGCGTACGCGGCGTTTGTCTCGTATTTGATAAAGTGACGACCACTTCACCATCGATGATGGCTTCGCCGGGGATATTGATGCCGAGTGCCAACACGTCCTATCTGTGGGACTCTTGAGCTGTTCCAGACTTAACGAGTTTCAGCGCGCCGTCCTGCACCATCCCGATGCCAGGGGCGTAGTATTTGTAGTCCGTGACGCCGGCCTCCAAGGGAGTTGTCTCCTTGACCTTCAAACAGTTCTTGAACTTCCCCGCCGGCGTTCTGACCGTGTCGGTCAGGCTGATGATCTCGACTCGATCCATGGCCACTCCAGGGGCCACCTCCTGGTAGTATCTCGCATTCACCGATGGCTGGCCCGGGATAAAGAGGCCGAATCTCGCCCCGTTGACGCCCGACAGCCACGCCCCAGAGTGGCTTACGACCTTGCCACCTTCGTAAATGTCCACGTCTTCTCCGAAGTAGAACACGTCGTTGGTCCGCTTGCTGATCGCGAAGTTGTTCCTCGAAATCTCGAACAGCTTGCCGGCCTTGGTTTCTCGCTCCTCGACCACGCGCGTCTGCACCCCGTCCACCATTTTGGTCTCGGTCAAGACGGTGATGGTCAACTCTACGTCGCCCCCTCTGAGGACTAAGTAGTGGCCTGGTTCCAAGATGAAGTAAGGGTTGCGACCAGTGGAGGCCAAGTCTTGCTTGTCGATCGAAAACTCCGTGGTCCATGTCTCGGCGCGCAGGGGCGCTCCGAGCATCAGTACAACGATCCAGCCTGCGATGATCAACGGAACCAATGGAAACTTACGCATGATGAGAATCCTTTATTTGCTTAGTGGAACCCACAGTTTGTGAGTGTCGATCCACCGACTAGAAGACTTCGCGCCCTCCGATAAAGGGTCTGCGATGATACCTTATCGGGCAGCTAGGCTCACAGTCGGCTGACGCTCGTCGTCAGCAATGGGTCAATGGCTACACGAGCGACCCAGCGGTAAGTTCGGCCATTTCGGCTATGCCCTCAAAGCGGAAGTAAATTCAGAGCGGTTCGCTATAGGCCGGTGCGGGTTGATGGCGCTACCGCGGACGTGATTCAAGCTTCGAAACCGGAGCCTCAAATCATGCGCTACGAATTCAGCGATGATGAGCGGACCGCCATTAGGCCGATGTTGCCGAACGAGCCGTGCGGCGTTTGGCGGGTAAATGACCGCCGCGTGCTCGATGGCATCTCGTGGGTCCTGCGTTCAAGTGCGCCATGGCGCGACCTGCCGGCGACCTATGGTCCCCGCACGACTTGTTACAACCGCTTCGTTCGGTGGATGATGTTCTTGTCTCGCTGATTTGCCCGACGTGTCAAATGTCTGCTTCGGCACTCGACGGGAGCCGGCTACTGTGCATGGGGTTGTTTTCAATATTTTGGCTGGGAGCGCCGAGGCTCCTCCGTGTCCTTCCGCCGCCTCCTGAAGGCTGCGTCACCCGGCGGCGGATGAAGCGACGGCGCGCGGTTTGGAACCGTCGCCCTATTTTCCCAGCGGCCCCAGTATCTTCACCAGTTCCCCGTGCACATACTCGTTCCCGCAGATCACGTGACCCGTCTTCAGCGGATCGTCGCTGCCCTCCATGCCCGAGATCGTCCCGCCGGATTCCCGCACCATGATCTGTCCGGCTGCGATGTCCCAGGGCTGCAGGTTGCGTTCCCAGTAGCCGTCGAGGCGGCCGGCGGCGACGAAGGCGAGGTCGAGCGAGGCGGCGCCGAAGCGGCGCAGGCCCGCCACCTTGTTCTGGATCGCGGCCATCTCGCGGTTCGACAATTCATGGTCGCCGCGGCCGATATGCGGCAGGCCGCAGGCGATCACGCATTCATTGAGCTGGCGGCGGCCGGCGACGCGCAGCCGCTGGTCGTTGAGGAACGCGCCCTTGCCGCGCTCGGCGATGTAGAGATCGTCATTGGCGGGGTTGTAGATCACGCCGGCGATGATGGTGTCTTCGCGCTGCAGGCCGATCGAGATTGCGAATTGGGGAATGCCGTGCAGGAAGTTCGTGGTGCCGTCCAAGGGATCGACGATCCAGGTATGGGTCTTGTCGGCGCCTTCGCGGCTGCCGCCTTCCTCGCCGATGAAGCCGTAGCCCGGCCGCGCCTTGGCGAGGTCCTCGTACAGCATTTCCTCGGCGCGCTTGTCGGCCTTGGTGACGAAGTTGGCCGGCCCCTTCAGCGACACCTGCAGGTGCTCGATCTCGCCGAGGTCGCGCTTGAGGCTGCGGCCGGCGCGGCGCGCAGCTTTCACCATGACGTTGATAAGGGCTGAATACAGCATGATGCGGGCTTATGGTGTGAGGGAACGGCCCAATGCCGTCAGGGGTTTGGGGACTGGGTGCCCTGCAGATGTGCCGCCGTCAAGGCGTCATTTGCTGGCGGTGCCGGTCCATTTTTTCGCGGCTTCCTGAACCTTGGCGCGATCCTCGGGGCTGAGCTCCGAGAGCCGCTCATCCAGCTCGGGATCGCCTTTGCCGGCGGTCTTGGCGACAAGGTGCCACTTCAGGCCCTCGATCTTGTCCATCGGCACGCCATGTCCGGTGACCAGCACGCGGGCGAGGCGATTCTGCGCGATCGGCGAATTCTGCCGGGCGGCTTTGCGCAAGAGCGCGACCGCGGCCGGCTGGTTCTTCGGCGTGCCGGTGCCGTTGAACAGTGCAATCGCGTACTCGACCTCGGCGTCGACATTGTCGGCCAGCGCAGCCGCCTGCAGCAGCCGCACCGCCTTGTCGATGTCCTTCGGCACGCCGGTGCCTTCCTTGTAGAAGGTCGCCAGCGCGTATTGCGCCTCCGGGTTGCCTGCGTCGGCTGCGGCGCGCAGCAGCTCGGCGGCGCGCCTGAGGTCTTGCGGCAGTGTGTTGCCGTCGAGATAGAGCAGCGCCAGATTGTAGGCCGCCTTGGGGTTGCCGAGCTTGGCCGCGGAGGCCAGCAGCTTGACGGCCTGCTCGCGATTGGCGGTGCCGCCGCGGCCGGACAGCCGCATCATGGCGAGCGCGAACATGCCTTCGCGGTCGCCGGCGTCGGCTGCGCGCTGGTACCAATCGGCGGCCTTCGCATAGTCGCGCTTGATGCCGAGCCCGTTGGCATAGAGCTCGCCCAGCATCGTCATCGCCTTGGGATCGCCGTTATATTGCGCGCGCGTGGTCGCGAGATCGAACGCGGTCTTGTAGAGGCCGCGCTGATAGGCGCCGTAGACGAGGTCGGCGTTCGGATCCTCAAAGGCGGCCGTCGGCGAGGGGAGGGCACAGGCGTTGCCGTGGGCTTGGTCGTTATCGCGGGCTTGAGCGGCGCCGCCGGCGTCGGTGTCGGCGTCGCAGCGGGCTTTTTCGCTGCGGTCGGCGCCTTTGGTTTGGGTGCCTCTTTTTCGCAGCCGGAGGGTTTGCGGGCGGCTGCGCGGCCGGCGGCGTCAGCGAGACCTGCGCGGTGGCGCCGGTCATCGTCATCAGCAGGCCCGCAAGCAGCGATATGGGACGCAGGAGTTTCATTGTCCGGCGTTACCCGCGCCCGGCCTTATCCGTGCCAGTGCCGGTCTTGGCAGTACCGGTCTTGTCAGTACCGGCCTTGGCTTTTCCGAACGCTGCTTCGTGCGCCTGTGCGATCGCCTGCGCGGCATCGATCAGCACAGCCTTGGCGCCGCGCGGGTCGGCCCAGATGAAATCGCCGACCAGCACAAAATCCGCGCCGGCAGCTGCGAATTCGGAAGCCTCCTCGCGCGAGGCGGCAAAGCCGATGCAAGGCGGCTCGAACAGTTCGTCCCACCATTGCAGGCGCTCGGCAATCGCTTCCACCGAGGGCCGCTGGCCGTTGGCGTCGGGCTCGCCGAACAGCACGTAGTCTGCGCCTCGTTCGCCGGCGGCCATCGAATCGTGCCGCGTGGCAAGGCCGCCGACGCCGGCAATGCGGTCCGGCTTCAGCGACGGCAAGGCATCTTCCAGCGCGGCGAGGCCGTTCAGATGCGCGCCGTCGGCGCCCGCGCGCGCCACCAGTTCGACATGGCCGTCGAGCAGGAGCGCCGCGCCGGCATTCTGGATCGCGGGCGCCAGTGTCTTCACGCGGGAAATCATGGTGCGCTGGTCGGTCTGTTTCAGCCGCAGCAGCACCGCCGCGACGTCGATGGCTGCCAATAGCTCCGGAAGGAGGCCTGCGAGCTGCGCCGGGTCGTCCACCTCTGATGTCGCGAGATAGAGGCGCGGCGCCGGGCGCGGCGGAACGGGTTTATTGGCCAAGTGTTTGTTAGCCAAGTCTAGGCGACCTTCTTTTCAAGGCCGGTTTCCCACTCGCCCTTGCTCGCCAGCGCATTCATCCGCGCACGGTGCGTGAAGGCGCGCTGGCCCGCGGCGATGTTCTCGGCCTTACCCGACCAGGCCTTTGCGGCGCCGCCTGCAGCGCCCGGCCATAGGAGAAGGTCAACCGCCAGGGAAGCCCGCCGATCCGGTTCATGGCGTTCAGATGTGCGGTCGCCTCTTCGTCGGATTGCCCGCCGGAGAGGAAGGCGATGCCGGGGACAGCGGCGGGAACACATGCCTTCAACAGCCGCACAGTTTTTCGGCGACTTCCTCGACGGAAGCCTGCGTTGCGCACTTCTTGCCTGAAATAGCCATGTTGGGCTTCAGCACCATGCCTTCGAGTTCGACGCGCTGCACCCGCAATTCCTCGAACGTCTCGTTCAGCACACGCTGGGTCACGTCATAGCAGCGGTCGATGTCGTGATCGCCGTCCATCAGCACTTCCGGCTCGACGATGGGCACGATCTGCGCTGCCTGGCACAGCGCCGCATAGCGCGCCAGCGCGTGCGCGTTGACGTTGATCGCGGTCATCGTGGGAATACCCGGGCCGTCAGTGCCCTTGCCGATATCGATCACCGCGCGCCATTTGGCAAAGCGCGCGCCGCGCTCGTAATATTTCTTCAGGCGCTCGGCGAGCTTGTCGAGGCCAACAGTCACCAGTTCACCCGGACATTGCGGCAGCGCCTGCGTGCCCTCATCGACCTTGATGCCGGGGATCGCGCCGGACTGCTCGATCAGCTTGACCAGCGGCGTGCCGTCCTTGGCATTTTGCCAGATCGTCTCGTCGTAGAGGATCACACCCGAGACATACTTGCTCATCGCCTCGGTGGAGCGAAACAGCATTTCGCGATAGTCGCGGCGGTTCTCCTCGGTCGATTCGACCTTGATGGCGTCGAAACGCTTCTTGATCGTGCCCGAGGATTCGTCGGCGGCGAGAATGCCCTTGCCGGGGGTGACCATGGCGAGGGCAACCTTGTTGAGGTCAGCGAGATTCATCGAAGCTCTCCAGAAACATCATGCCCTTGCGCACCAAAATAGGCGGTTCTCGGGCAATTGCCTAGAAAACGTTCGTCGCACCGGGGGTGTTTGCGAGGCGCGGGCGGCCCGCTCACGCGACCCGCGGGTCGAGCTCACCCTTGCTGTACCGTTTGGCCATTTCGGCCGTCGTCAGCACCTTCTTGATCTTGCTGGCCTGGCCTGCGGTATTGAATTCCTGCAGCCGCTGCTTGCACAGCTTGGCCATCGCTTCCATTGCCGGCTTCAGATACTTGCGCGGATCGAACTCTTCGGGATTATCTTTCAGGACTTTCCGGATCTGGCCGGTCATCGCCATGCGGTTGTCGGTGTCGATGTTGATCTTGCGCACACCGTTCTTGATGCCGCGCTGAATTTCGGAAACCGGCACGCCCCAGGTCGGCTTCATCTTGCCGCCATTGGCGTTGATGATCTCCTGCAGGTCCTGCGGCACCGAGGACGAACCATGCATTACCAGATGCGTGTTCGGCAGCTTGCGATGGATCTCCTCGATCACGTTCATGGCGAGGATGTCGCCGTCCGGCTTGCGGGTGAACTTGTAGGCGCCGTGCGAGGTACCCATCGCGATCGCCAGCGCGTCAACCCTGGTTTCCTTGACGAACTTCACGGCTTCGTCGGGGTTGGTGAGCAGCTGGTCGTGCGACAGCTTGCCTTCGGCGCCGTGGCCGTCTTCCTTGTCGCCCATGCCGGTCTCCAGCGAACCGAGCACGCCGAGTTCGCCTTCCACCGAGATGCCGCCGAGATGGGCCATGTCGGTGACGGTCTTGGTCACGCCGACATTGTAGTCCCAATCGCCGGGCGTCTTGCCGTCGGCCTTCAGCGAGCCGTCCATCATGACGGAGGTGAAGCCGGCCTGGATCGCGGTCATGCAGGTGGCGGGCTCGTTGCCGTGATCGAGATGCACGCAGACCGGAATCTGCGGATAGATTTCGGTGACGGCGTCCATCATGTGGCGGAGCATCACGTCATTGGCGTAGGAGCGCGCGCCGCGCGAGGCCTGGATGATGACGGGCGCATCGAGCGAGGAGGCGGCCTCCATGATGGCGAGCGCCTGCTCCATGTTGTTGATGTTGAAAGCCGGCACCCCATACTCGTGCTCTGCCGCGTGATCGAGCAGTTGACGCAAGGTAATGCGAGCCATTCAAATTCTCCTGTATTTGCGGCGCCTTTGGCGCTCCATTAAGTCTGGGTCTAACGCAGTTTCAGAACTTGCACGCCGGGCAGCGGTTTGCCTTCCATCCATTCGAGAAACGCGCCGCCGGCCGTCGAAACATAGGAAAAATCGCCTGATACGCCGGCCTGGTTCAGCGCCGCGACGGTGTCGCCGCCGCCGGCGACCGAAATCAGTTTCTTGGCCTTGGTGCGCTCTGCGGCATGCTTCGCCGCTACCATGGTGCCACGGTCGAACGGCGTCATTTCGAACGCGCCGAGCGGGCCGTTCCAGACCAGTGTCTTGGCGTCATCGATCGCGGCGTGAATCCGCGCAGTCGATTGCGGGCCGACATCGAGGATCATGCCGTCGGCCGGGATCGCGTCGAGCCCGTAGGCATGCGACGGCGAGTTGGCCGCAAAGTGATAGGCGACCACGGCATCGACGGGCAGGATGATGGCGCAGTTCGCCGCGTTAGCCTTTTCCACGATGCGCAGCGCGGTCGCGGCGAGATCTTTCTCCGCCAGTGACTTGCCGACGCCGACCCCCTGTGCGTGCAGGAAGGTGTTGGCCATGCCGCCGCCGATCACCAGCGCATCGACTTTTGTCACGAGGTTTTCGAGTAGATCGATCTTGGTCGAGACTTTTGCGCCTCCGATGATCGCGATGACCGGCTTGGTCGGCGCTTCCAGCGCCTTGGAAAGCGCGTCGAGTTCGGCCTGCATGGTGCGGCCGGCATAGGCCGGCAGCTTGTGACCGAGGCCCTCGGTAGAAGCGTGCGCGCGGTGCGCGGCCGAGAATGCATCGTTGACCCAGATGTCGCCGAGCTTTGCCAGTTCGGCCACGAACGCCGGATCGTTCTTCTCTTCCTCTTTGTGGAAGCGCGTGTTCTCCAGGCAGATGATGTCGCCGTCCTTCATCGCAGCCACGGCCTTGGCTGCGGCCTCGCCGATGCAGTCGTCGGCGAAGGCGACCGGCTTCTTGATGACCTGCCCCAGCGCCGCCGCGACCGGCTTCAGCAGATCCTTGGCGTCGCGTCCTTTCGGCCGGCCGAAATGGGCGAGCAGGATGACCTTGCCGCCCTTGTCGGAGATTTCGGTGATGGTCGGTGCGACGCGCTCGAGCCGCGTCGCGTCGGAAACGCGGCCGTTTTCCATGGGCACATTGAGGTCGACGCGCAGCAGCACGCGCTTGCCCTTCACATCGACGTCATCGAGGGTGCGGAATGATTTTGTCATTGGCGGGTCTCTTGTCCCGGGCGCTGCGCAGCGCGAAGCGTTGCGCTGCAGAACCGGGACCTACGCTTGCATGGGTCCCGGCTCTGCGGAGCAGCGTGAAGACACGCTGCACCGCGTCCGGGACACGAGACGGTTAAAGCAGCTTCCCCATCGCCACGGCGGTGTCGGCCATGCGGTTGGAGAAACCCCATTCATTGTCGTACCAGGACATCACTCGCACCAGCGTGCCGTTCTGCACCTTGGTCTGGTCCTCGTGGAACGTCGACGAGTGGGGGTCGTGGTTGAAGTCGATCGAGACGTTCGGCGCAGTGGTGTAGCCGAGGATGCCCTTGAGCTGCTGCTCGGAGGCGCGCTTCATCGCCGCGTTGATTTCCTTGACGTCGGTGGCGCGCTTGGCGACGATCTTGAGGTCGACCACCGAGACGTTCGGGGTCGGCACGCGGATCGCGACGCCGTCGAGCTTGCCCTTCAGTTCAGGCAGCACCAGGCCGATCGCCTTCGCGGCGCCCGTGGAGGTCGGGATCATCGACATCGCCGCCGCGCGGCCGCGATAAAGGTCCTTGTGCAGGGTGTCGAGCGTCGGCTGATCGCCGGTATAGGCGTGGATCGTGGTCATGAAGCCGGTCTCGATGCCCACGGTGTCGTTCAGCACCTTGGCGACCGGCGCGAGGCAGTTGGTGGTGCAGGAGCCATTGGAGACGACCAGGTGATCCCTGGTCAGGGTGTCATGGTTGACGCCGAACACGATGGTCGCATCGGCGTTCTCGCCGGGCGCCGATATCAGTACGCGCTTGGCGCCGGCCGTGAGATGGGCTGAGGCCTTGTCCTTGGCGGTGAAAATGCCGGTGCATTCCAGCGCGATGTCGACGCCGAGCGCCTTCCACGGCAGCTTCGAGGGGTCGCGCTCCGCGGAAACCTTGATCTTGCCGTTGCCGAGGCTGAGCGAGTCGCCGTCGACGGTCACGGTGCCGGGGAAGCGGCCATGCACGGAATCGAAGCGCAGCAGGTGGGCGTTGGTCTCGACCGGGCCGAGATCGTTGATGCCGACCACCTCGATATCCTTGCGGCCGGATTCCGCGATGGCTCGCAAGATATTGCGGCCGATGCGGCCAAATCCGTTGATCCCGACGCGGATTGCCATGCTCGTTTCTCCTCTGATAGCCGGTGCCGGCCCCGCGGAGACGTTCCACGGAGGTGCTTACGGCGGAACGCCCGGTTCGGCCGGGCGGGAACGGTCAAGATGGGGTCTAGGTAGTCCTTTTTCCCAGTAATCTCAACCGTCAGCCCAAGCGCTTCAGGGCAGCGTTAACGACGGCCTCGGCGGTAATTCCGAAGTGCTTGAAAAGGTCCTTGGCGGGCGCGCTGGCACCGAAACCGTGCATGCCCACGAATTCACCATCCGGGCCGATCACGGCGTCCCAGCCCCAGCGCACCGCGGCCTCGATGGCGATCTTGACCGGGGCGTTGCCGATGATGGCCTTCCGCCGCTCCGCCGGCTGCGCCAGCAGCAGTTCGAGCGAGGGCACCGAGACCACCCGCGACGCGATGCCGCGCTCGGTCAGTTGCTTCTGGGCGGCCACCGCGATCTCGACCTCCGAGCCCGAGGCGAACAGCGACACCTTGGCGTCGCCCTGTGCCGCGACCAGCTCATAGGCGCCATGCGCGCAAGGATTGTCGTTCGGCGCTGACGTGCGGAGCTGCGGCAGGTTCTGGCGGGTCAGGGCCAGCACCGTTGGGCCGTCGACCCGGTTCAGCGCCAGCTCCCAGCATTCCGTTACCTCGACGGCGTCGCAGGGCCGGAACACGCGCATGTTCGGGATCGCACGCAGCGCGGCGAGGTGTTCGACCGGCTGATGCGTCGGGCCGTCCTCACCGAGCCCGATCAGATCATGGGTCATCACGTAGACGACGCCGTTGCCCATCAGTGCGGCCAGCCGCATCGCCGGGCGCGCATAGTCGGTGAACACCAGGAAGGTCGCGCCGTTCGGCGCAAAGCCGCCATGCAGGAAGATGCCGTTCATCGCCGCCGCCATGCCGTGCTCGCGGATGCCGTAATGGATGAAGCGGCCCTTCGGCGTCTTGGCGGAGAACGCCACTGCCGACTTCGCCTTGTTGTTGTTGGAGCCGGTGAGATCGGCGGAGCCGGCGAGGAACTCCATCGGCATCGCGGCGGCAATCGCCTCGATAGCGGATTCGGACGATTTCCGCGTGGCGACGTTCTGCGGCGCTTCCAGCAGCGCCTTCTTGTGCGCGCGCAGCGCCTTCGCCAGCGAAGCCGGCCGCTCGTGCCGCATCCGTCGCTCGAACTCGGCGCGCTTGCGGCTGCCGAGTTCAGCGAAGCGGCCTTCCCATTCCTCGCGCGCGGCAGCGCCGCGGCTGCCGGCCTCACGCCAGGCCTTCAGCACGTCGTCCGGCACCGAAAAGGCTTCGAGCGAAATGCCGAGTTTTTCCTTGGCGCCCTTGAGTTCGTCGGCGCCGAGCGCCTCGCCATGGGCTTTCGCCGTGCCGGCGCGCGTCGGCGCGCCGTAGCCGATGGTGGTCTTGCAGGCGATCAGCGACGGCTTGCTGGATTTTGCGCGCGGGTGAGGGCCGCTGCGATCGCCTTCGGGTCATGGCCGTCGATCAGCTCTGCCGCCCAGCCGGCGGACTTGAATCGCTTCACCTGGTCGACCGAGTCGGCGAGCGAGGTCGGGCCGTCGATCGAGATGCCGTTGTCGTCATACAGCACGATCAGCTTGTTCAGCTTCCAGTGTCCGGCCATCGCGATCGCTTCCTGCGATACGCCTTCCATCAGGTCGCCATCGGAGGCGAGCACGTAGGTGTGATGCCCGACCACCTTCTTGCCGAACTCCGCGACCAGCATCTTCTCCGCCAGCGCCATGCCGACCGCGGTGGCGATGCCCTGGCCGAGCGGGCCGGTGGTGGTCTCGACGCCGCTGGTCTCGAAGTTTTCCGGGTGCCCCGGCGTCCTGGAGCCGAGCTGACGGAAATTCCTGATCTGGTCGAGCGTCATGTCCTTGTTGCCGGTGAGGTACAGCAAGGCATAGAGCAGCATCGAGCCGTGTCCGGCCGAGAGCACGAAGCGGTCGCGGTCGGGCCAGGTCGGAGCCGTCGCATCGAATTTGAGGAACTGGGTGAACAGCACGGTCGCAATGTCGGCGGCGCCCATCGGCAAGCCGGGATGGCCGGATTTCGCCTTTTCGACGGCATCCATGGCAAGCCCGCGAATCGCATTGGCCATACGGGTATGATCGACCTGCGTCATGATGAAAATCCGCCTGAAATGAGGTGCTTGGTTGTGGGGCGTACCGGGCGAGGCCGCAATACGGGCGTGGCATAAGGGAAAGTCGGGGCTGGATAGCACCTCAATACCCGTGAGTCCAAGGCGAGGAAACGCCCTTCCGGTCCGAAAAGTTGCTTAGCAGTGCATAGCTTCGCGTCGGCGTTGCACTCGGCTCGCTTGCCACGTAAATTTCGTGCTCTAACCGCTTGCCGAACCGCGGATTTTGCTGCCGTGCGGCGGGCCTACGCGAAGGTGCGCGCTGCCTCCCATGAGCGATCGTCACACCAACGGGGCCGGCAATGCCGAGCCGGTCTATGCCGACATCGACGCCGCCACGCGGCGCCTGATGATGGCGCTCGATGCGCTCGAGGCCGCGGCCGAGCGGCGGCGCGACGCTGATCGCGACGAGAACGAACTGGCGAGCCGGATCCAGGCGCTTGGCGCCGATCGCTCGCGGCTTGCTGACGAACTTGACGGTTCGTTGGTGAAGACGCGGCGGCTGGAGCGCACCAACCGCGAGATCGCGGAAAAACTGGATGTCGCGATCGGCACCATCCGTGCGGTGCTCGATGCCGGAGAGGGCGAATGAGCCACATCAACGTCACCATCAACGGCCGGCAGTACCGCATGGCCTGCGAGGAAGGGCAGGAAGTACGGCTCCTGAAGCTCGCCGAGAACCTGGAAACGCGGGTGGGCGAGTTGCGCGGCAAGTTCGGCGAGATCGGCGATGCGCGCCTTACGGTGATGGCCGCGCTCACCGTGTGCGATGAACTGCTCGATGCCAACGCGCGCATCCGCGCGCTCGAGGGCGAGCTCGAAACCCTGCGCAACGTGCGCGTCGCCGCCGCCGACCGCGCCAAGGCCACGCAGGTCGCGGTCGCCAACGCGCTCAACGCCGCGGCCGATCGCATCGAAAAGACCACGCAAATGCTGAACCGCACCATCGGCAGCGGCGTCGCGATCGGGTGAAGTGTGCGTTAGCGCTGGCGGATCGAGCCGGTAGTGCTTACATTGGGATTGCGAAGCTGCGTCGTGCGTCAGGAGCCATATATCCCCGGGGCCTTATCGATCCTTTAGGGAACTGTCCCTGGCCGGGTCCGTGGATCCGGACATATGGTGCCCACCTACTTTCGTAGGGAACTCCGGGATCGAGTGCTTCAACGGCGTACGCGGCTTCGCACTTTGATTTTCTTCCGTCTATTTGCGTCCTCGATCTGCCGGCCAATCAAGTCTCAATGCGCCGCGGCCTGGCGGATCTATCCCGAGTGATCTGGAATACTGGATCGCCCGCTTTCGCGGGTGATGACAGCGCAACAGGTGATGACAGCGGAACGAGATCCTGCATGACCGCAACCCTGTCGAAAGCCGACCTCCGCACCGCCGCGCTGGCGAAACGCGATGCGTTGAGCGACGAGCAGCGCGCGGCTGCCGCGCAGGCGATGTCCAAGCACGCCGTTCCGTTCGCGATTCTGCCGGGCATGGTCGTGTCAGGCTATTCGCCGATCCGCAGCGAGATCGATCCTGCGCCCTTGATGCGCAAGCTCGCCGAGCAAGGCGCGAAGCTGGCGCTGCCGGCGGTGATGGCGCGTGGAAAATCGCTGGCGTTTCGCGCCTGGTCGCCCGACGACCGGCTGATGATGGGGCCGCTCGGTATCCTCGAGCCGTCGCCGGCCGCCGCCGAACTCATTCCCGATGTCATGTTGATTCCGCTGGCGGCGTTCGACCGCGAAGGCCATCGCATCGGCTATGGTGCCGGACATTACGATTTTACGCTCGCTCACTTGCGCAAGGCGAAGGTCATTACCGCTGTCGGCACCGCATTTGCCGTGCAGGAAATTAGAGCGGTTCCTGCGCTGCCGCACGACGTGGCGCTGGATTATGTGCTAACGGAAAAGAAAGTGTTCGATTTCCGGAGCTGAACTTTGCGTATTCTCTTCGTTGGTGACGTGGTCGGCCGGGCGGGTCGCACCGCGATCGCGGAATATCTGCCTGGTATGATCAGGGACTGGGCGCTCGACCTCGTCGTCGTCAATGGCGAGAATTCCGCCGGCGGCTTCGGCATCACCGAGACAATCTATCAGGAACTGCTCGACGCCGGCGCGGACGCCATCACGCTCGGCAATCACGCCTGGGATCAGCGCGAGGCGCTGGTATTCATCGAGCGCGCCCCGAAGCTGATCCGCCCGGCGAATTTTCCCAAGGGAACGCCCGGCCGCGGCGCGGCCCTGGTCGATACCAAGAACGGCAGGCGTGCGCTGGTCGTCAACGCCATTGGCCGCGTCTTCATGACACCGTTCGACGATCCCTTCGCGACGCTCAACCGCGAACTCGAAGCCTGTCCGCTGCGCGAGGCGGCGGATGCGATCGTGGTCGATTTCCACGGCGAGGCGTCGAGCGAAAAGCAAGGCATCGGCTTTTTCTGCGACGGTCGCGCCAGCCTCGTCGTCGGCACCCATACCCACGTGCCCACCGCCGACCATCAGATACTTGCCGGCGGTACCGCTTACATGACCGACGCCGGCATGACCGGCGATTATGATTCCATCATCGGCATGCAGAAGGAAGAACCGCTGCGGCGCTTCACGACCGGCATTCCCTCGGGGCGCTTCGAACCGGCGGCGGGGGTGGCGACACTCAGTGGCGTTGCGGTCGAGACCGATGATTCCACCGGCCTCGCGTTGCGCGTCGCGCCGGTGCGGGCCGGCGGCAGGCTCGAGCCGGCCGTGCCGGGCTTTTGGGGCTGAGCAAGTCCTTCAATTGAACTGAACCACCTTGTCGAGCGTGATCGGCAGGTCGCGCACGCGTTTTCCTGTCGCATGATAGACCGCGTTGGCGATCGCCGCCGCCACGCCGACGATGCCGATTTCGCCGAGGCCCTTGATCCCGAGCGGGTTGACGATTTCGTCCGGCTCCTCGACGAAGATGACCTTGATGTCGTGTATGTCGGCGTTCACGGGCACGTGGTATTCGGCGATATTGGCGTTCATGACGCGCCCGAAGCGATGGTCGAACAGTGTTTCCTCGTGCAGTGCCATGCCGATGCCCCAGACCACACCGCCCATGACCTGGCTGTGCGCGGTCTTGAGATTGAGAATGCGGCCGGCGGCAACGGCATCGACCACGCGGGTCACGCGAATGACGCCAAGCTCTTCATCCACCTTGACCTCCGCGAAGATGGCCGAGTGGACATTGCGGGCATGAGACTTGTCTTCGGCAACATTGTTGGCTTCCTCGCGCGTGATGCGATCGGTCTTGCCGGACTGCATCGCGCTTGCGATCGGAACCGCGCGGCCCGAGTCCCGCTTGTGGACGATCTTGCCGTCCACCAGCGCGACCTCGTCCACATCAGCGCCGGCCAGCGGCGAGTCTTTCATGCGGTTTGTCAGCTCCAGCAACCCCTCGCGAACTGCGCGGGCCGTGTTCGCAATCGCGTTGCACACCGAGGATGCGATCCACGATCCGCCCTCCAGCGGACACTGCGGCAGCGTCGAATCGCCGAGCTTGACGCTGATATTGTCGATCGGCAGGCCGAGCATGTCGGCTGCGACCTGCGCCATGATCGTGTAAGTCCCCGTGCCGATATCGGAGGCCGCGGTTGCCACTTCCGCATGACCGTTGGCCGTCAGCACGATGCGGACCGTGGCAGGCATCTGCAGCGCTTCCCATACGCCTGAGGCCATGCCCCAGCCGACCAGTTCGCTACCCTCGCGCATCGCGCGCGGCTCGGGATTGCGCTTGTTCCAACCGAACTCCGCGGCGCCCTGCCGGTAGCATTCGCGCAACTGCTTGCTGGTATAGGGGACATCCTCGCCTTGATGGCGCTCGGAATAGCATTGCAGCCGCAACTGCACCGGATCGATCTTGAGGGCGACGGCGAGTTCGTCCATCGCGCATTCCAGCGCATAGACGCCGGTCGCAGCGCCCGGCGCTCGCATGTCGCAGGAGGTCGGCAGGTCGAGCTTCACGAGCCTTTGCTCGAATTTCGCGTTGGGACTTTTGTAAAGCAGGTTGCCCCAGCCGGCATCGTTGCGCGCGAATTCCTCGAACTGCGAGGTCACGGCGATGGCTTCATGCATCATCGAGTCCAGCGTGCCGCCGCTGCTCGCGCCGAGTGCAAGCCGTTCGATGCTCGCCGGCCGGTAACCGAGCGCATACATCTGTGCTCTCGTCAGCATGACGCGCACCGGGCGCTTCAGCGCGCGTGCCCCGAGCACCGCCAGCACGACCTGGTATTGCGGGCGCAGGCCGGCGCCGAAGCCGCCGCCCATATAGGGCGACATCACGCGCACCTCGTCCGGCTTCATCTTGAACACGCCGCAAAGATATTTTTGCACGTTCTGCACGCCTTGCGTCTTGTCGTAGACGGTGAGCCGGCCGTCTTCCCAGATCGCGGTCGAGGCGAACAATTCCATCGGATTGTGATGCTCGGTCGGAACGAAATATTCGGCCGCGTGACGCACGGCGGCGGACGCGAATGCCTTTTCGGCATCGCCGCGCGGCTTCTCCGGCGCGTCGATGGCAAACGCCCTGCTGCGCTCTGCGTGCAAGTCAGTGGCGTGCGGCTCCTTCTGGTGCTCGACTTTCACCATTGAGGCGGCGACGCGCGCGGCTTCCCAATCTTCCGCCAGCACCAGCGCGACCGGCTGTCCGGTGAAAAGGATCCTGTCGTCGTAGAGCGGGCGATAGGGCGAACCTTTCTCCGGCGCGACTTCGTCCTTGTAGGCGTCGTCCTTATCGGCCATGGGCGGCCGGTTTCGATGAGTGAGCACGTCGATCACGCCGTCAACCTCCAGCGCTCCGCTGGTGTCGATGCGCACGATCCGCCCCTTGGGGATAGCCGACTCGACGACATAGCCATGAACGAGGCCGGGGACGTTGAACTCGCCGGCGTATCTGGCTTCGCCGGTGACCTTGGCTCTGCCGTCGACGCGGGATGTCGCTGATCCGATATAGCTGGCCATGGCGTTCACCGTATTTTCTTGTCGGATAAAGACTGCGGCGTCCCCCGTGCGGCCTGACCGAGCGTCCGCACGACGGCGCGCCGCGCAAGGCCAATCTTGAAGTTGTTGTGTCCGTAGCCTATGGCGCCGTGCAGCAGCCAATCCGCGGCTTTCGCAAATGCCGTCGCGTCGGCGCGTTGTCCGAGCAGGGCCGCTTCGGCCGCGGAGCTGCGCCATGGCTTATGCGCGACGCCGCCGAGCGCCAGGCGAGCTTCCTTGATCGTGTCGCCATCAAGTTCGAGCGCTGCCGCCACCGATACCAGTGCGAACGCATAGGACAGACGATCGCGGATCTTCAGGTAGGAATAGTTCGCGCTAAAACCTTTTGGCGGAAGCTCGATGGCCGTGATGATCTCGTCGGGCTCCAGATTGGTGTCGCGCTGCGGCGTGTTGCCGGGCAGCCGATGGAAATCCGCAAACGCGATGGTGCGTGCCCCGGCCGGGCCTGCGACATGCACCGTGGCTTCGAGCGCTGCGAGCGCCACGCACATGTCGGAAGGATGCGTGGCGATGCAGGCTGCGCTGGTGCCGAGGATCGCATTGATGCGGTTGACCCCGTCAATCGCCGAGCAGCCGCTGCCCGGCTCGCGTTTGTTGCATGGTGTCGCGGTGTCGTAGAAATAGAAGCAGCGCGTCCGTTGCAAGAGGTTGCCGCCGGTCGTGGCCATGTTGCGCAACTGCTGCGACGCGCCTGATAGTATCGCGCGCGCCAGCAGCGGATAGCGCTGTTCGATCATCGGATGGTAGGCGAGATCGGTATTCGGCACCATCGCCCCGATCAGAACGCCGCCGGCGGCGGTCCGCTCGACGCTCCTGAGCGGCAGGTGCGAAATATCGACCAGCCGGGCCGGGCCCTCGACATCGTATTTGATCAGGTCGATCAGGTTGGTGCCGCCCGCAATGAATTTTGCGGAAGGATCTGTGGCGATTTGCTTGATGGCGTCGGTAACGTCGTTGGCGCGTGCGTATTGAAACGGGATCATGGTCGCTCCATCGCCTGCAGGATTGCCGCCACAATGTTCGGATAGGCGCCGCAGCGGCAGATGTTGCCGCTCATCAGTTCGCGGATCTCGTTAGGCGTTCTTGCCTTGCCCTCGGCGATCAGCCCGGCGGCCGAGCAGATCTGTCCCGACGTGCAATAGCCGCACTGAAACGCATCCTGGTCGATGAAGGCCTGCTGCAGCGGATGCAGCACACCGTCGCGCGCAAGGCCCTCGATGGTGATGATCTCGGCGCCTTCCTTCATCACCGCCAGCGTCAGGCAGGAATTGATCCGCCGCCCGTCGACGAGAACGGTGCACGCGCCGCATTGTCCGTGGTCGCAGCCCTTCTTGGTGCCGGTCAGGTCGAGATGGTCGCGTAGCGCATCCAGTAGCGTCGTCCATGGCGCGACCGTGAGTTCCATCTGGTTGCCATTGACGGTCAACCTGATCGGAATTTTCTCCGGCACCGTGGCAGTCCGCGTTGCCCGCTTTGCTGTGCCAGATCGGGCCATGTTGATCTCCGCCTGCCTGGGCTGGTGCGCCAGATGATGGGCGCAGGATGATTCAGCCTGCTTGACCTTTCGCGCTGAGGGAGCCTGTCAGCCGCGGTTCCAAGCCTGCCTATCAACCAGTTCGAACAAGGAAGGTTCAAAGCGAAAAGCGCGATATGCGATGTGCTTTGCTGTGCCGTTTTTGGTCAGGCTTCGGCGCAATCGCGCACGAAATCGCGCGCGACTGAATGCGAGTGTGTCCGTCAGGTGAGTGAGGCTACAGCCTGTAGGCCGTGCGGAAGCCGCCCCAGTGGCGGCCGTTGACGCGGATCGGCACGTCGATCTCGCGCATCATCACGGTGTTGCCGTTGCCCATGTCGCGGGCGTAGCTCTGGATCAGGTAGGCGCGCTGGTTGCGCCCGGCGGCAAGGCCTGCCGCATCGTTGAAGATGCGGCGGTTGCGGCTGTTGGCGGTGTTCCAGGTGACGTCGCCCGGCCGCTGCGGGTGCGAATAGATCTTGTTGTGCACCGGCAGGTAGCCGTTGGTGTCGATCATGGCGCAGAACGCCATCCGCTTGTCCTTGGCCAGGAAGGCTTCCTGGAATGGCGGCAGCGCGCGATCGGCCCAGTCCAGGATCTTGGTGCGGTACTGCACCGGATTGCTGCCTGCGATCTCGACATAGTTGGTGTCGAACATGTCCTCGATCGAAATCGCGCCGCTCCTGACGCCATTCTCGAAAATCTTCGTCAGCGCGGCGCCGGCTTCCATCGCGCGGGTGACGGCCTCGGTGTTGTCGTCCTGGATCGACCACAGCTTGTCTTCGATCTTCTCGGTCAGCGCGGCGTTCGCCCGCTCGAACCGGGCCTGCGTACCGGCCTTCGAGCGCTCGCCGATGCGAATGCGGCAGGCGCCGATATCCTGCAGCGTCGCATCGAAACTCTGACCTTGCGCCAGCTTTTCGGCCTCAGTCCCGCAGACCAGAATGCCATCCATCGAAATTTCATAGACCGGCGCTGTGATCGCGCCGCGCGGCGTCTGGATTTCGATCTTGAGGCTGCAGGGCAGCTTCTGCTGTTCGCGGCGCTCCGCGCGGTCACCCTGGCGCAGCAGCACCGCGCAGCGCGCCTTGAGCTTCTGCGCGAATGTGGTGACGGCTCGCCCGGCCCTGGCGACGCTTTCGCCATGCATCTCGGCTTCCTTGGTCGCGTGATCGATCTCGATGGCGCTGTCGCCGACCGAACCGATGAAGCTGGAGGCGGACGCCGCGTTGTCGGCCATTTCGCCGGTCGTCGCGTTCTGCTCGGCAACCGCGCCGTTGACGTTGTCGAACACCGGGCGGATCGCTTCGATCGCCTGCGAGATCCGATGCACGGCGTCGACCGAGCCCGCGGCGTCGCGCTGCAGCGCCTCGATCTTCTTGGTGATTTCCTCGGTGGCGTTCTGGGTCTGCACCGCGAGCGCCTTCACCTCGGTGGCGACCACGGCGAAACCACGTCCGGCCTCGCCGGCGCGTGCGGCCTCGATGGTGGAATTGAGCGCCAGCAGCGTGGTCTGCCGTGCGATCTGCGCGATCAGGTTGACGACATTGCCGATTGCCGCCGATGATTCCCTCAGGCGGTCGACATTGGCGCTGGCTTCGCGGGCAGCCTCGCTGGCCTGATCGGCGAGCTTGCCGGCGTCGCGCACCTGCGAGCCGATCCCCTGCGCCGACTGGGTGAACTTGTCGGCGGCATGCGAAAAGGTCGTCGCCGTGCTCTGCGCGGCGGTGGTCCGGCTGGTCAGCGCGTCGGTACGCTGGCGGATGGTGGAAAGGGTCGCCGCGGTGGCCTCGGCGCCGCCGGCGACCGAATTGGCCGCGCGCTCGAGCTGGCGGATCATCGCGCCAAGTTCGAGTTCCAGCAGTTCAAGGATTGCCTTGGCCGAATCGCCCTCGGTGCTGACGGCCGGGGCCTGCGGAACCTTGGCTTCAGCGGCAGGCGCAACCGCTTCCGGCACCTGCTTTTTGAACAAACCGAACGCCATGGGGGCTCTTGAAAGTTGAGGACGGGTGCGAAATCCTCTCATCCGAGCATGAAGTCATGGTTAACAACTGCCTGATATTCCGGCATGCGGCACTACTCGCATACCCGAATCGACCGCAAATCTTTGATTTTGCCCGATTGCCGGCCTATAAGGCCGCGCTTTCACTCCACATCCCTTCCGGACGAATCCAAGAGACCCTGCATGGCCGGCCATTCCCAGTTCAAGAACATCATGCACCGCAAGGGCAAGCAGGATGCCCAGAGGTCGAAATTGTTCGGCAAGCTGGCGCGGGAAATCACGGTGGCGGCCAAGCTCGGAACCCCGGACCCGGCCATGAATCCGCGGCTGCGCGCGGCCGTGATCGCGGCGCGCCAGGAGAACATGCCGAAGGACAATATCGAGCGCGCCATCAAGAAGGCGACCGGCGGCGACAGCGAGAGCTACGACGAAATCCGCTACGAGGGGTACGGCCCCGGCGGCGTCGCCGTGATCGTCGAGGCGCTGACGGATAACCGCAACCGCGCCGCCTCCGACATCCGCTCCTTCTTCGCCAAGTCCGGCGGCAATCTCGGTGAAACCGGCTCGGTTGCCTTCATGTTCGACCGCACCGGCATCATCGAATACGACGCCAGCGTTGCCTCCGACGACGCCATGCTGGATGCCGCCATCGAGGCCGGCGCCGACGACGTGGTGTCCAGCGAAAGCGGCCACGAGATCTACGCCTCGCAGGAAACCTTTCGCGAGGTTGCGAAGGCGCTGGAAGCGAAATTCGGCGAGGCCCGCAAGGCCGCGCTGACCTGGAAGCCGCAGAACACGGTCGCCGTCGACGACGAGACCGGCGAGAAGCTGTTGAAACTGATGGACCTCTTGAACGAGCACGACGACGTCCAGAACGTCTACGCCAATTTCGAGATTTCCGACGCGCTGGTCGCGAAGATGGGCGGGTAGGGCTGTTCGTGTCCCGGACGCGGTGCAGCCCAGGCGATGCGTAGCATCGTCCGGCAACGCTGCTCCGAAGAGCCGGGACCCATGTCACCAAACACTGAGCGATAGATGGGTCCCGGCCCTGCAGCGCATCACTTCGTGCTGCGCAGCGTCCGGGGCACGACCAAGGCCGCTTTCGCTGGGATTTCCGTTCTCTTTATGTTTCGTTCACCCGGCTCTGGCGTTATCACTACGCCATGACATCCCCACCGATTCGCCAACCCGTCCGGATCATCGGAATCGACCCTGGCCTGCGCCGCACCGGCTGGGGCGTGATCGAGACCGAGGGCAACCGGCTTGTCTTCATCGGCTGCGGTTCGGTGGAGCCGCCGGACGATCTGCCGCTGGCCAGCCGCCTCCTGGCGATCCATGAGGGGCTCGCCGCGGTGCTCGGCGATTTCAGGCCCGTGGAGGCTGCGGTGGAGAAGACTTTTGTCAACAAGGACGGCGTCGCGACGCTGAAGCTCGGCCAGGCGCGTGGCGTCGCCATGCTGGCGCCCGCGATGTTCGGCATATCGGTCGCGGAATATGCGCCCAACCAGGTCAAGAAGACCGTGGTCGGCGCTGGACATGCCGACAAGAACCAGATCGCGGTGATGCTGAAAATATTGCTGCCGAAGGCCGAGGCGAAATCGGCGGACGCCGCGGACGCGCTCGCGATCGCGATTACGCACGCCCATCACCGCCAGAGTACGGCGCTGCGGCTGAAGGTGGCCAGCCTATGATCGGTAAACTGAAAGGCCTGATCGATTCCTACGGCGAGGACTACGTGATCCTCGACGTCAGCGGTGTCGGCTATCAGGTGCATTGCTCCTCGCGCACGCTGCAGGCGCTGCCGTCGCCGGGTGACGCGGCGGTGCTCTCGATCGAAACCTATGTCCGCGAGGACCAGATCAAGCTGTTCGGCTTCCGCAGCGACGTCGAGCGCGAATGGTTTCGCCTGCTGCAGACCGTGCAGGGCGTCGGCGCCAAGGTAGCGCTCGCAGTGCTCTCGACGCTGCCGCCGGCCGAACTCGCCAACGCGATCGCGCTGCGCGACAAGGCCGCGGTATCGCGCACGCCCGGCGTCGGCCCGAAAGTCGCCGAGCGCATCGTCAGCGAGTTGAAGGACAAGGCGCCGGCGTTCGCCAACGTCGATCCCGCGGTGGTGCATCTTGCCGGCGCGATCGACGATCACCGCGCGCCGCGCCCGGTCACCGACGCGATTTCCGCGCTGGTCAACCTTGGCTACGGCCAGCCGCAGGCGGCAGCCGCCATCGCCGCCGCCTCGCGCAGCGCCGGCGAGAAGGCAGAGACGGCGCAGCTTATTCGGCTGGGCCTGAAGGAATTGTCGAAATAGACTGCCGTCGGCTGGCCGCCGACTGACAAAGGAACGCATTCTCCATCATGCTGAGCAACAAGGACGAGGAACTGATCGCCATCGCCACCGAAGCCATCAGCCAGCGCTATCGCGACGACTGGCAGGAGGTCGGCGCTGCCATGCGCACGCGCGACGGCCGTGTTGTCACCGGCGTGAACATCGACGCCTATATCGGCCGGATCGCGGTCTGCGCCGAAGCGATCGCCATCGGCCGAGCCATCACCGAGAACGGCGACCGCGGTATTGAAACCATCGTCGCCGTGCGTCATCCCAAGCCCGGTGAGCCCGGCAAGATCGCGGTGGTCTCACCCTGCGGCATCTGTCGCGAACTAATCCACGACTATGACGCCAACGCGCGGGTGATCGTCCCCGACAGCGGCCGTGGGCCGAAAGTGGTGACCATCGGCGAACTGCTGCCCAACAAGTACAGGCGGGGCACCGAGTGAACACGCCCTCCCGCATCGTCACGCCCGAGCGACGTTCCGACGACGTCGGCGACACCGCGCTGCGCCCGCAACTGCTGTCGGAGTTCGTCGGACAGGCGCAGGCGCGCAAGAATCTCTCGATCTTCATCGAGGCCGCGCGCAAGCGGGGCGAGGCGCTGGATCACGTGCTGTTCGTAGGTCCTCCCGGCCTCGGCAAGACCACGCTGGCGCAGATCGTGGCGCGCGAGCTCGGCGTCGGCTTTCGCGCTACCTCCGGTCCCGTCATCGCCAAGGCCGGCGATCTCGCCGCACTGTTGACCAATCTCGAGGAGCGCGACGTCCTGTTTATCGACGAGATCCATCGCTTGAGCCCGGCGGTTGAGGAAGTGCTGTACCCTGCGATGGAGGATTTCCAGCTCGACCTGATCATCGGTGAGGGACCGGCGGCGCGCTCGGTCAAGATCGATCTGGCAAAGTTCACCCTGGTCGGCGCCACCACGCGCGCCGGCCTCTTGACCAATCCGCTGCGCGACCGCTTCGGAATTCCGGTTCGCTTGAATTTCTACACCGAGGAAGAGCTGGAAAGGATCGTCACCCGCGGCGCCCGCGTGCTCAATATCGGCATGACGCCTGATGGCGCCAACGAGATCGCGCGCCGCGCCCGCGGCACGCCGCGCATCGCTGGCCGCCTGCTGCGCCGCGTGCGGGACTTTGCTTCCGCCGCGGACGCAAGCTCCATCGACCGCGCCATCGCCGACCACGCGCTGAGCGCGCTGGAGGTCGATGCCGCAGGCCTGGACGCCATGGACCGGCGCTATCTCACGACGATTGCGCTGAACTACGGCGGCGGGCCGGTCGGCGTCGAGACCATGGCGGCGGCACTGTCGGAGCCGCGCGACGCCATCGAGGACATCATCGAGCCGTTCCTGATCCAGTGCGGCTATTTGCAGCGTACGCCGCGCGGCAGGCTCTTGACCTCGCACGCCTTCCGGCATCTCGGCCTCGCCGAGCCCGCCCGCGATCCTGCGCAGTTCGGGTTGTTCGGCAACGGCGACAGCGACGATTGATCGCTTCGAACCGGATCATTCCGGCGATGCACTAGCGGTAAAATGGCCGCCGCACATGAGCGTCGGGGCCCGCTTGCCGCGGCGTGAGCGAACGTGCGATCGACCGATAGAACCGCTGGTGAGAAGCTGCTGGAGCCCTGCTGACGTTCTGCACAATCGCACCGCAATTCGGGCTCAATCCGCCACCATGTTTGCGATGCATCACGATTGGATCACATGTTAACTCGCCGTCATTTTCTGAAAGCCATGGGTGGATTGGGCGCGCTGGGCGTCTCGACCACCGCTTACGGATTCAGCGCGCCGGTCGTCCGGCTTCGCGTCGTGCGGTACAACATCTCACCGCCGCAGTGGCCGGCAGGGCTCAAGCTCAGGATCGCCGCCATCGCCGATCTCCACGCCTGCGATCCCTGGATGTCGCTCGATCATGTCCAGGAGATCGTCGAACGCACCAATGCGCTCAAACCGGACATCGTCGTCATGCTCGGCGACTATGTGGCCGGACACCGCAAGGTGACCCGCTTCATTCCCGATGCCGAATGGGCCGCCGTGCTGGCCGGCCTGAAAGCACCGCTCGGCGTCCATGCGGTGCTCGGCAATCATGACTGGTGGGAAGACAAGACCGTACAGCGGGAAGGTCAGGGATTGCCGTCCGCAGGTCGCGCATTGGAGGCCGCCGGGATTCCGGTTTACGAAAACGATGCGAGGAAACTCTATAAGAACGGCCATTCGTTCTGGCTGGCCGGTCTCGGCGACCAGCTGGCCTATATGCCGGCACGCCGCTTCAGGCCGCTCAAACGCATCGGCGTCGATGACCTCGGCGCGACGCTGGCGAAGGTCACCGACGACGCGCCGGTGGTTCTGATGGCGCATGAGCCCGACGTCGCCAAGCGTGTGCCCTCGCGAGTTGCGCTGCAGCTCTCCGGGCATACCCATGGCGGCCAGGTGCGGATGCTGGGCTGGTCGCCGATCCCGCCGTCCGGACAGCAGCTCGCCTATGGCCATATCCGCATGAACTGCGACGTCGTCGTCTCCGGCGGCCTCGGCTGCAGCATCATGCCGTTCCGGCTCGGTGTGCCCCCGGAAATCGTGCTGGTGACGGTGGGCGCGGCGCGGCCGGCGGTGGCGTAGCCGTTAGCCGCAGCGCTTGCGCGCCGCGCCGATTTTGCGCAAAAGCAGGGCTTTCCAGCGCGATCAGGAACCGCAAGTGGCACTACCCAATCTCGACGGCGAGATCCGTGACGGCCGCCATCACATGCAGGTCCGTGTCTACTACGAGGACACCGATTTCTCCGGCATCGTCTACCACGCCAACTATCTGCGCTTCATGGAGCGCGGGCGCACCAACCATCTGCGGCTGATGGGCGCCTCGCAACAGGCGCTGTTCGAGCAGGCGCAGGAGGAGACGCCGGGCTTCGCCTTCGTGGTGCGCTCGATGCAGCTCGATTTTTTCGGCCGGCGCGAATGGACGACGTGCTCGACGTCGTGACATGGCCGGTCGCGGTGAAGGGCGCTTCCATCACCCTGGCGCAGGAAGTGCGGCGCGCCGACGAGGTGCTGGTCAAGGCCGAGGTGCGCGTCGCCTTCATCAGCGAGGGACGGGCGAAGCCGATCCCGAAATCGCTGCGGCAGTTGATGAAGGCCGATCTGGCCCCTGATTAAATCTCCGCATTGACTATCTGTACCGATCGGTACAACATCTCGGGATCGCCAATCCGGAGAAACCTCATGTCGCGTCCGCCGCTGCCGCCCTTTACCCGCGAAACCGCCGCCCAGAAGGCGCGCATGGCGGAAGACGCCTGGAATTCGCGCGATCCGGTACGGGTGTCGCTGGCCTATACGGAGGACAGCCGCTGGCGCAACCGCTCCGAGTTCTTCCAGGGACGCGATGCGATCGTAGCCTTTCTCACCCGCAAATGGACCAGGGAGCACGACTATCGCCTGATCAAGGATCTCTGGGCGTTCGACCAGAACCGCATCGCCGTGCGCTTCCAGTATGAATGGCACGACGATGCCGGGCAGTGGCATCGCTCCTACGGCAACGAGCAATGGGAATTCGACGAACACGGCCTGATGCGGCGGCGCGAGGCCAGCATCAACGATATCGCTATCAAGGAGAGCGAGCGGCGCTTCCATTGGCCGGCGCCTGGGCCGCGGCCGGCCGATGTCGCGGGCTTAAGCGAGAACCCGCTGTGACGCGATGCTGAAGAAGGGCGTCGAGCGCAGGGAGGTGTTGCGCGCGCTCGGCGAGGTGTTTCGCGCGCATGGCTATGAGGGGCCTCGCTGACGCTGATCACCGAGGCCACCGGGCTCGGCAAGGGCAGCCTGTATCACCTGTTCCCCGGCGGCAAGGAACAGATGGCGGCCGAGGTGCTGGCCGACATCGACAACTGGTTCGAACTCAATATTTATGCGCCGTTGCGCGAGGCCTCCGATCCCGCGCGGGCGATCGCCGCGATGATCGCGGGCGTCGACCAGTATTTTCATTCCGGCGATCGCGTCTGTCTGGTCGGCATGGTCGCGCTCGGCGCGGCGCGCGACACCTTTGCCGCCAGCGTCGACGATTATTTTGCGCGCTGGCAGGTCGCGTTGGCGCGGCTCCTGCGGCGATCCGGATTGAGCAGGAGCCAGGCGCAGCGGCGCGCCGAGGATGCGCTGTTGACGATCCAGGGCGCCTTGGTGCTGGCGCGGGCGCGCAACGATGCCGGAATCTTTCGCCGGGCGTTGAGCGATCTGACGGCGCGGCTGCTGGCGCCGCCGGAGTGACGGCTGTTAGAACGACGTCGTCCCTGCGAAAGCAGGGACCCATAACCACCGGCCGTTGTTGCTACGGAAGGTATCCGCCACTTTGCCAAATAGAGAAATCACGCGGTATGGGTCCCCGCGTTCGCGGGGACGACGTGCTGAGAGACAACGTCTTACGCCGCCGCCTTGTGCCGCGCGAGTTCGGCCTTGTACATCTCGAACTCCTCGGCGACGGCCTTCGCGATGCTGGGGCGGGTGCGCAGCCGCTCGTAATAGGCTTTCACGTTCGGCCATTTCGCCAGCTCGATCGGCGGCGTTGCCATCGTCCAGTTGATGATGGTGACGAGATAGGCGTCCGCCACGCTGAAATGATCGAGCAGGAACTCGCGGCCCTTCAGATAGCTCTCGAGGTAGTCGAGCCGCGACAGGTTCTTGTTTAGCGCATAGGTCTTCGCGTCCGGCGGCGCCGTCTTGTCGAGCAGCGGCACGAACAGCGCCTTGTGCAGTTCGGTGCCGATGAAGCAGAGCCATTGATGCAGGCGGCTGCGCTCCTCTGCAGATGCCGCCGAGATGCCGGCATTTGGAAAACGGTCGGCGACATATTGCAGGATCGCCGCGTTCTCCGTCAGCACCGTCCCGTCGTCGGTGCGCAGCGTCGGCACCAGCCCGAGCGGATTGACGGCGCGAAAGTCCGAGCCGTCCCTCTGCACAATTTTGGTCTTGGGATCAACCTCGAGATAGCTGGCCTCAGCGCCGGCTTCGTACAGCGCGATCCGTGTCGCCAGCGAGCAGGCGAGCGGCGAAAAATAGAGATCCATGGTTTGCCTCCTTGGCGGTTGATCAATCGGGGCCGGCGCTTAGGGCGGGCGGGATTGATTTTCATACTGTTTCGCATAATATATTGCAGGTCAAGGAATTTATTGCGAAATGGTACAAAAAGTAAAAGGCCGCCCGTGGTGAAGGTCGATGCTCCCGTGCCGCCCAAGCGCCGCGGCCGGCCGCGCGCCTATCAGCCGGATGTCGCGCTCGGCAGGGCGCTCGATCTGTTTCGCAAGGATGGTTTCGCGGCGACGTCGCTCGACGATCTCTCCGCCGCTACCGGCATGAACCGGCCGAGCCTCTATGGTGCTTTCGGCGACAAGCGCGAGCTGTTCATCAAGAGCTACCGGCGCTATCGCGACGACGCACGCGCCGCGATGGCCGACATCTTCCGCGGCGAGCTGCCGATCCGAAAGCGCCTGGAGCGGATCTATGCGGTGGCGCTCGACATCTATTTGTCCGGTGAAGCAGGTCCGCGCGGCTGCTTCACGGTGATGACGGCGGCCTCCGAGGCCGTGCACGATCCCGATATCCGCGCCATGGTGCTGGAAGGCTTGGCTGAAATGGACAAGGCCTTTGCGGCCTGTTTCCGCCTTGCCAGGGAGAAGGGCGAGCTATCCGAAAGCGCCGACGTGATCGCGCTGGCGCAGCTCGCCTCCGCCACCATTCACACCATCGCCATCCGCGCCCGCGCGCGGACGCCGCGCACCGAACTCGAGGCTATCGTCAACGGCGCAATCGATGTGATGTGCGGGGCGGCGAAATAACTTCAGCGTCGTCGCTGCGAACGCTGGGATCCATACCGCGTGATCCATCGGTAGAACGCGGTGGTGGGGACCTCCCCATACGACAAACGCCGGTGGTTATGGGTTCTGCTTTCGCACGGACGACGATCTTTCTTTGAGTAGCTGTCGGTTTCCAGCTTCCTCGCTCGTCTTCATGACGTGTCCAACTCAGGAGTCCGCCATGACCGAAGCCGTCCAGATCGTCACCCCCATCTCGTCGTCCGCGACGCCAGCGCCGCGCTCGAATTCTACAAGAAGGCGCTCGGCGCCACCGAAACGGTCCGGATGCCGGCCGAGGACGGCAAGCGGCTGATGCATTCGGAAATTCAGGTCAACGGCGCGCGGATCTTCGTCATGGACGACTTTCCCGAGCACCGCGGCTCCCACGGTGTCGACGCGGTGTTTCCGCCGGACCAGATCAAGGGCACGTCGGTGACCATGCATCTCGAAGTCGAGAACTGCGACGCCGCGGTGAAACGCGCCAGGGAAGCCGGCGCCACCGTCACGCTGGAGCCGTGGGATTCGTTCTGGGGCGCGCGCTACGCCCGCATCATGGACCCGTTCGGCCATTCCTGGAGCTTTGCGCACGCGCTGCCCGCCAAGGGGTGAGGCTGGCAAGCGCCAACCTTACGAATTCTTCTCGCTGACGGCCCGGGATATCGCGACGCTATCGGCGCAACTATCCTGGGTTTTTATGACCTCGCTCAGAGTGTCGATAAAATCGCGGGTCAGACGGGACTGCAGCATGTGGCGCGGCCGGACGAGCCTGCCCATTACCTTGAGGCAAGGATGGAACGGCCGCATCACCAGATCTGCTGCCGGCATCCCCATCGTTCCGAGCCCGTCCAATAACGCCAGACCTGCACCGGCGCGCACCAGCGCGCATGCCACGGTGGACTGTGAGACCTCGATTGCCGTCTTCAACGGGACGTCTGCATCGGCAAAAACGCGTACCGCGAGAATCCCCAAAGGGAGCTGCCTGCTCAGACATATCAACCTTTCATGCTCGAGATCAGCGGGCACGACATGAAGCCTCGACGCCAACGGATGCGTGCGCGGCATGACGCATCCGAAGTCGGTGGCCCAGAGATCGCTCACCGACACGCCCGGCGTCGCGATGGAATCGATGACGAACCCCAGATCTGCCTGGTGATTGGCGACGTGCGTGGCGACTTGCAGCGCGCTCATCGACTGAAGCGTGACAACGACATCAGGCCGCGATTTGCAGAATGTTGCGACGGCCTTCGGAAGCAACGCATTTGCGAACGCCGAAATCGCCGCGATATTGAGCCCGCCCGCCCGTCCTGCGCCGAGGTCGGCCGCGCGCTTCTGGACGAGATCGAAGGCGGCGAACGCCCTGACTGTCTCCGAAAACAACGACTGGGCCTCCGGCGTTGCCAGCAATCGCTTCTTCCGGCGCAAGAATAGCGGGAATCCGAGCCGTCGTTCCGCCTGCTGGAGGGTCCGGCTGACGGCCGGCTGGGAAATATGAAGTGCCTCGGCGGCCGCGGTAACGGTGCCCAACTCCATCACGCGGCGAAAGACCTCCAACTCCCGAACGCTCAACATCATACCCTCAAAACATGATTGATGCAGCTTTTGGTATTTTGAACACATGCATCTTGCGGCGACAATGGCTTCGGACGGCCCAACAGGCCCGTATTGGCGGCCCCCGGTCATCAAAGGGCACGCCGGATCGTCGAAGGCTCCTTTCCATGAGCGCACCAAGGATCGCGGCAATCACGGCATTCGCGCTGCGAATTCCATTCGACCATTGGGGGCCTTCACCGGCCTTCGCAGGCCGGCCACGCACCACGCTCGATACCGTTCTGGTACGGGTCACGACCGATCGTGGCACGGTGGGCTGGGGCGAAGCTTATGGCGGCTTTTGGTCGGCGGTGGTTCCGGCGATCAACCAATGGGTCGCCCCATTGGCGATTGGCCAGAAAGTCGACGATGTGGAGTTGCCGGCGCGGATTGAGCGAACTCTGCATAATCTGGGTCGCGCGGGCGCCACCATTCACGCCATCAGCGGTCTCGACATCGCGCTATGGGACATCCGGGGCAAACTTGCCGGCGTGCCGGTTTCGACTTTGCTTGGCGGCCGCAGGCGCGATCGCATCGCGGTTTATGCGTCCCTGCTGCAGTACAATGGCGAGCAGGAACGGGTTCGACGCATCGTCGACCGCGCACTCGGTGAGGGTTTTCAACAGATCAAATTGCACGAGCGCACGGCCGACGCGGTCGCAGCGGCCCGCGACGTGGCGGGCCCCGGCGTGCCGTTGATGGTCGATACCAATTGCGCGTGGCTGTCCGCGGATGCCGTCGATGCCGTTGCCGAAATGGCGCCATCCGATCTTTTGTGGATCGAAGAACCGATCTGGCCGCCGGAGGATTTCGCATCGCTTGCCGCGCTGAGGCATGCAACTGGCGTCGCGACCGCCATCGGAGAGAACGCCAGCAATGCTCTCGATTTCAAAAAATGCTCGCAGATGAGTGCGTCGACTATGTTCAACCCAGCGTGATCAAGATCGGCGGCCTGACGCCGCTTTGGCGGATCTGCACCGAGTCGGAAGCGGCCGGAACAACCTGCGTTCCCCACTCGCCATTCTTCGGCCCGGGCTATCTCGCGACGATCCAGGTGCTGGCAGCCAAGGAGCGAGCGAGCGCCCTGGAACGATTTTATTGCGATCTTGCCTTCGATCCCTGCGGCCGCTTCGCGCCGATTGCGGGCGGCTTTATCGATATTCCCGAGGGGCCGGGTCTCGGCGGTGATCCGGATATGGACCTCATCGATCGATATCGCGCCTAACGACCGACCAGAAACCGGGACACAACATCATGATCCGCATAGATCGACGCTCGCTTTTGACCGGCCTGACATCCGTCGCGGCCACATCGCTCGCTGGACGACGCGCCCAGGCGCAACAATATCCGCAGCGTCCGATCCGTGTCGTCGTCCCTTACGCCGCCGGCGGCGCATCGGACATCGTCGCACGCCTCGTCGCCGGTGCAATGGGCGAGAAGCTCGGCCAATCACTCTTTATCGACAACCGGGGAGGTGGTGCGAGTATCATCGGTACCCAGGCGATTGCGACTGCCGCGCCCGACGGCTACACGATCGGCGTCGTCGACAGCGCGTTCACGATCAATCCCAGCCTGTTCGGGAGCAAACTGCCATACGACACGAAAAAGAATTTCACACCGGTATCCCTGCTGGCCCGCACCTCTTTGCTGCTGGTCGTTTCGGAATCTCTTCCGGTCAGCAACGTAAAGGAGTTGATCGCACTCGCCAAGTCGAAGCCGGGAACGCTGAGCATGGCGACCGCCGGCCTCGGCACGGCGGTTCATCTCGGCTGTGAGCAATTCCGGCAGGAAACCGGCATCGACGTTGTCCCGGTGCCTTATCGCGGCGGCGGGCCATCTATTATTGATCTGCTCGGCGGGAAGGTCGATTTCACTTTCAGTACGATCCCGACCGTTCTCGAGCATGTTCGCAACGGCAAGCTGCGCGCGTTGGGAGGCACGACGGGGCGGATCGCGCAACTGCCCGACGTGCCCAGCATGGCGGAGGCCGGTCTGCCAATGGTAGACGCCGCGCCTGATTTTGGCATCGTCGCACCTGCCAATCTGCCGGAAGCCATCCTCACCCAACTCGGCGAGGTGGCACAGGCCGCGCTGAAATCCGACGACCTGCGCCGGCGTCTCGACGAGATCGGTTACGAACCGGTCGGTTCCACACCGCAGCAATACATGGCCCATATCGATACTTCGATCGAGAAATGGCGCCATGTCGTCACGGCTGGCAACATCAAACCTGAATGAGGCTGCGTTCCCGTCGCCATACAGCACAACGATGGGCGGATTGCTTCCTCACTGCGCTCCCATGCGCAAACGCTTCTCGTTCGTCGCAGGCAATGGCGGTGAAACTAATACCCCTGGTTGCGGTCCACCACATTCTCCAGCGCGCCGCCGGCCTCGAAGCGCGCGATCTGCTGCGCGACATATTTCGATATCTCGTCCGGATCGGTGTCGGCGGCATTGTGCGGCGTCAGCACCACCTTTGGATGGGTCCAGAACGGGCTGTCCACGGGCAGCGGCTCGGTGGCGTAGACGTCGAGCGAGGCGCCACCGAGCGTGCCGTCGTCCAGGCATTGCAGGATATCGGGTTCGTTCTGCAAGGCCCCGCGACCGGCATTGATCAGCACCGGCGCGCCGAGCGGACTTTTGCGATTCAGCTTCTCAAACAGCGCGCGGTTGAGAATGTGCCGCGTCTCCGGCGTCAACGGCAACAGGCAGACCAGGATGTCGGTCCGCCGCAGGAACGCTTCGAACTGCTGCTCGCCGTGAAAGCAATCGATGCCGTCGATCGTCTTCGGGCTGCGGCTCCAGCCCGCGACGCGAAAGCCCAGGCGCTTGAGCGCGCCGGCCGCGTTAGACCCGAGCGTGCCCAGTCCCATGATGCCGACCGTAACAGCCCCCGCCACCCATTGCGATTTCGGCGCCCAGCGCTTTGCGCGCTGCGATTCCCGCAAGTAAGGCTCCTGCCGGTGGTGCATCAGCACATGCAGCACGACGTACTCGGTCATCCGCGCGGTGAGGTCGGTGACGGCCACGCGCACCAGCGGCACGTCAGGCAATGAGCGGTCCGCCATCAACGCATCGACGCCGGCGCCCAGATTGAAGATGACGCGCAGATTGGGAAAGGAGGCAAGCTCGCCCGGATGCGGCTTCCACACCGCGGCGTAATGCACCTTCGCCGGATCGAACGAGGCATCCGGCAGCAGCAGCACGGACCGCCCCTTGCAGACGTCGTCGAACCGGCTCTTCCAGCGCTGCGGCGACCAGTTTTCCGTGCCGCCATGCACCAGCAGCGCGAGCGCACCTTTATTCACTGTCATTCTTTCGGCCGTCCCTTTCGCATCGCCACCCGGCGTGACTCCCATCACATAATCGATCGAACCGCTTCTGTAGCCTCCTTTCGTCCAACAAGGGAGGCCCTTCACGTGCGCAAATTGCCCACGAGCAAAAGGCGCGCCGGATCGCCGCCAAGCATGGCGTCTATTGGTAATGCGTAAAATTGTCATCGTAGCGGTGATGTCCTGGGCGGCGCTCGCCTCCCAGGACAGTCACGTCGACTTGGGCAGGACGAAGGTTGAGGCCGTCAGATGAAAACGGTCAGGTGTATCATTCTCATTCTCTGCGTGTGCGGCCTGTGTTCCAAGGCGGTCGTCCACACCTACAGGCACTTCAATCCGCCGCCGCCGCCGATCGTCGGTCCCTGACCGGCGACGGAACATCTGAAAATTTCTTCGACGCACCTGTCGGCAGCGGGCATAATCGTTCGTCATCATGACAACGGAGATGTCAGCCCTCATGCTTTACGCCATCCTTTGCTATCACGACGAAGACACCGTCGGTTCCTGGACCAAGGAACAGGACGCCGCGGTCATGAAGAAGCTTGCCGTCGTGCAGGACAACCTCGCCAGGCAAGGCCGTCTCGGTCCGGTTGCGCGGCTGCTGCCGACGACGGCGGCGACCACGCTGCGCAAGGACGATCCGCCGCTGGTGCTCGACGGCCCCTATGCCGAAACCAAGGAACAATTGCTCGGCTTCTATCTGGTCGACTGCAAGGACCTCGACGCGGCACTCGACGTCGCCCGCGATCTCGGCGCGGCCAATCCCGGCGGCGCCTACGAGATCCGTCCCGTCGGCCAGTTTGCGCCGGGGAGCGTGCAGCCGTGACCGACGCCGCCTGGATCGATGCCGCGCTGACCTCGGCTCGCCCCCAGGCGGTCGGCGCGTTGCTGCGCTATTTCCGCAATCTCGACACCGCCGAGGAAGCGTTTCAGAACGCCTGCCTCCGTGCGCTGAAGAGCTGGCCGCAGAACGGCCCGCCGCGCGATCCCGCAGCCTGGCTGATCATGGTCGGGCGCAATGTCGCGATCGACGATATCAGGCGGAGCAAGAAGCAGGAGGCGTTGCCCGAGGACGAGGCGATTTCCGATCTCGATGACGCCGAGGAACAGCTTGCCGAGCGGCTCGATGGTTCGCATTACCGGGACGACATCCTGCGGCTCCTGTTCATCTGCTGCCATCCGGACCTGCCGGCAACGCAACAGATCGCGCTCGCGCTGCGCATCGTCTCAGGGCTAACGGTGAAGCAGATCGCGCGCGCCTTCCTGGTTTCGGAAGCCGCGATGGAGCAGCGCATCACGCGGGCGAAGGCACGGGTCGCCGACGCCAACGTGCCGTTCGAAACGCCTGATGCGGTGGAGCGCTCGGAACGCCTCGCCTCGGTCGCTGCCATGATCTACTTGATCTTCAATGAGGGCTATTCGGCCTCAGGCGATACCGCCGAGATTCGCGCGCCCCTGTGCGAGGAGGCCATTCGCCTGGCCCGGCTGTTGCTGCGGCTGTTCCAGAGCGAGCCCGAGATCATGGGGCTGACCGCGTTGCTCCTGATACAGCATGCGCGCGCTGCGGCCCGGTTCGACGCCGATGGCGCGGTGATCCTGCTCGACGATCAGGACCGTTCCAAGTGGAACAAGTCTCTCATCGCCGAGGGGCTGGCGCTGATCGACAAGGCGATGCGCCATCGCCGCAGCGGGCCCTACCAGGTACAGGCCGCGATCGCGGCGCTGCACGCCCGCGCCGAAAAGCCTGAAGATACCGACTGGACCCAGATCGACCTGCTCTATGGCGCGCTCGAGGTCATGCAGCCGTCGCCGGTGGTGACGCTGAACCGTGCGGTTGCCGTATCCAAGGTGAAGGGACCGCAGGCCGGGCTCGACATGATCGAGCCGTTGGCGCCGCGGCTGTCGAACTATTTTCATTTCTTCGGCGTGCGCGGCGCGTTCCTGATGCAGCTCGGCCGCAACGAGGAGGCCCGCACCGCTTTCGACCGCGCCATTGCGCTGGCGAACACCTCGGCCGAAGCCGCCCACATCCGCATGCATCTCGACCGCCTGCAGCGCGACAGCCAGCCCCGCGGCAAAAAGGCGGGGAAGTAGTAATTCCCATCACTCTCCGTCATGGCCGGGCTAAAGCGCGAAGCGCGTCTTCGCGCTGGATGTCCCGGCGATCCACGTCTTTCTTGCCAGAGGCCGCTGAAGACGTGGATGCCCGGGACAAGCCCGGGCATGACGGAGCACACATCGAAATTTTTCATTCCCCTGTCGGATTCCTCCCCGTCGTTCGTCTTGAATCCGAGCAGCCATTCAAGACCACGGGGATCAATCATGACCGTCATCGCCGAGACCCTTCCGGCCTCAAAACCCGCGCGCTGGACCGGCCGCATCCTCTCCGGCCTGGTCATCGTGTTCCTGTTGATCGACGGCGCCACCAAGCTGGTACCATGGCCGGTCGTCACCGAAACCATGGACAGGATGGGCTATGGATCGAGCGAAACACTGGCGCGGAGTCTCGGCATCATCACCATCGCCTGCACCGTGCTCTATTCGATCCCGCCGACCTCGATCCTCGGCGCGATCCTGCTCACGGGCTATCTCGGCGGCGCCATGGCCTCGCATGTGCGGATCGGCAGCCCCTTGTTCACGCACACCCTGTTCGGGCTTTATCTCGGCCTGATGGTGTGGGGCGGGCTGTGGCTGCGCGACCGGAATTTGCAAACCTTGATTCCGTTTCGCCGCTGATCGGCGGCAACCTCTTGTGGGAGCCCGTCATGTTTGAAGTCCTTGTCACCATCGCTGTCATACTGGCGATTGCCATTGCCGCAGTCCTTGTTCTTGCCGCGACCAAGCCGGACACGCTGCGGGTGCAGCGCTCGGTCAGCATCAAGGCGGCGCCGGAACGGATATTTCCGCTAATCTCCGACTTTCACCAGTGGCTGACCTGGTCGCCCTACGAGCAGAAGGATCCGGCGATGAAGCGCACCTATAGCGGTGCGGAGCGTGGCAAGGGCGCGGTCTATGCCTGGGATGGCGACAAGAATGTCGGTTCCGGCCGCATGGAGATTCTCGAAGCTTCCGCGCCGCAAAAGATCGTCATCAAGCTCGATTTCTTCAAGCCGTTCGAAGGCCACAACACCGCCGAGTTCACAATGCTGCCGCAGGGCGATGGCACCCATGTCACATGGCTGATGCAGGGTCCCGCACGCTTCGTGACCAGACTGATCCAGGTCTTCATGAATCTGGACAGCATGATCGGAAAGGATTTCGAGGCCGGTCTCGCCAACCTGAAGACGCTCACCGAGAAATGAGCATGACTACTATCGTGTCCCGGACGCGGCGCAGCCTGGGCGATGCGAAGCATCGTCCGGCCAGTGATGCGACGCGGAGCCGGGACCCGGGATAGCAGCGCATCACTTTGTGCTGCGCTGCATCCGGGGAATGCCGTAACTGATTAACAACCCCAAGGAGCCGGCGATGCAACTCAATCCCTATCTGTTCTACAACGGCAACTGCCAGGAAGCGCTGAAGTATTATGAAAAGGTGCTCGGCGCCCAGATCGGGGCGACGTTTCCTTATGAGGGCGCGCCGCCCGACATGCCGACGCCGCCCGACTGGAAGAACAAGCTCATGCATGCGAGCATCACGATCGACGGCGAGGTGCTGATGGCCGCCGATGCCATGCCCGGCGATTACCATCAGCCGCAGGGCTTTGCCGTCTCGTTGCAGGTCGAGGATCCCGCGGATGCCGAGCGCCGCTTCAACGCGCTCGCCGAGGGCGGCACGGTGCGGATGCCGTTCGGCAAGACCTTCTTCTCCAACGGATTCGGCATGTGCGTCGACAAGTTCGGCATTCCCTGGATGGTCAATTGCCCGAAGGAAGATATGTGACAGCGGCGCGGCGAGCCGCCGTAGGGTGGGCAAAGCGAAGCGTGCCCACCATTGGTACCTCACGGAAGGTGGTGGGCACGGCGCCAAGTGGCGCCTTTGCCCACCTTACGCAGCGACGAGATCCTATCTGCACCGTGGATAGATCGCGGCGAGTTCGCGCCCGCGCAGCAGCAGCAGCCGCGATGTCAATCCACCGCGGCGGCTGATCCAGTCCCGCACCGGCGCCGGATAGGCTTCCTGCACCGCGCGCGAGGCTTCCGGTTCGGCATAGATCCGGCCGCGGCCGTCGATCGAGCGCGCGGCATGAAATCCCAGCACCGCGCGGCGGGTCACGCAGATCCGCTCCTCCGGTATCGTCATCAGCAACAGCGTGCAGGCCGACAGGCATGGCCCGTCGATCACCACCCGCTCGCCGGATTGGCGCACCCGATCGAACAGTTCGAGAAACGGTCCGACGGCCCCGCCGGGGCTCGCAAGAATGCAGATCTCAGCCCGCGCGGGCAGGATCGCCGCGAACAGCGCGGCTGTGGCAACGACTACCTTGATGACCGCCATTCGCATGCGCGGCTCCTTCGTCAGATAACCTGCCTCCGGCCCAGTTACGCTGAGATATGTGGCAAGGTTTCGTCAATCCGCCGCGCCGGAAACGCCGGCCTCGGCGAAGGTATGCCTTCACGGCTCTTGCCTTGTGGGAACCCCTCACACCAGCCCTCTCCCAGTCAAGGACGGGGAGAAGGACCCGTCACCCGTTCCGCCGTGCGCCGCGCAGCGTCGGCAGGCCGATACCGGCGGCATCAAAGCCGCCGTCGACGGCGAGGATCTGGCCGGTGATGTAGCTCGAGCGATCGCTGCACAGGAAGAAGATCGCTTCCGCCAGCTCCTCCTCGAGGCCGTAACGATTCAGCGGAATGGCGTCGTGATAGTCGGCGCGGATTTCAGGCGTATGGACCTGCTTCGCCATCGCGGTCTCGACCGGGCCGGGTGCCACGGCGTTGACGCGAATGCCGAGCGAGGCCAGTTCGACTGCGAGCTGTTTGGTCAAATGCGCCAGCCCGGCTTTGCTGGTGCCGTAGGCCGAGCGCAGCGTGGAGGCGCGCACCGCCGAGATCGACGTGATGTTGACGATCGCGCCGCCGCCATGTTCGCGCATCAAGGGCGCCGCCGCCTTGGTGCAGATAAACGGCCCGGTGAGGTTGACCTGCAGGATGCGGCTCCAGTCTTCATCCGAAGTTTCGAGCAGCGGGGCGAACACCACGATGCCGGCATTGTTGACCAGCGCATCGAGCCGGCCGAAGCGCTCGTTCACCGACTCCATCGCATTCGCCACCGCCTTGGCATCGGAGACGTCGCAATGCAGCGCCAGCGTGTTGTCGGGGTCGGCGAGGTCAGCGACCGCGTGGCCGAGCAACTCGCCCTCGATGTCGAGCAGCGCCACCCGCCAGCCCTCGGCGAGAAACCGTTTGGCCGTCGCAAGCCCGATGCCGCGCGCGGCGCCGGTGACGAGAGCAACTTCTTGCGGGGAGGGGGCATGGGCGGGTCCGTTGGCGAGCGATGAATTTCCCGCTCGTATAACCCATGCTCCGTTCCGTGTCCCGGCTGCGGTGCAGTGATATTCAATGCAGATTCGGGCAGGCCCGATGCGATACGGGAGGAGTCCCGTATCGGGTCAATGCGTCGGCCGATGACGAAGCGTTACCGCTGCGAGATCGCCTTCGCTTCCGCGGCAGCGCGCTGCATGCTGGAGGACATCTCGCTGGTGACGGTGCTTTGTTCCTCGACCGCGGCCGCGGTGGCCGTGACATATTCGCTGACGCCCTGGATCGCCTGCTTGATGCTGTCGAGCGCGCCGACGACGTCGCCGGAGATGCCGTTGAGATTTCCGATCTCCTGCCCGATCTTGTCGGTCGCCTGCTTGGCCTGGGTGGCGAGGTTCTTGACCTCGGAAGCCACCACGGCAAAGCCGCGCCCGGCCTCGCCGGCACGCGCCGATTCGATCGTCGCATTGAGTGCCAGCAGGTTGATCTGGCCGGTGATGTTGCCGATTAGTTCCACGATGCCGCTCATGGCTTGCGCCGCTTCGTTCAGGCGCTTGGCCTGGGCGTCGGCCGCCTCGACCCGCCCGACCGCGGTCGCCGCGGTCTCGCGCGACTTGGTCATGGCTTCGGAGATTTCCCGAACCGAGGCGTTCAATTCCTCCGCGCCGGCGGCCACCGTTTCCATCATGCCGCGCACGCGTTCGTTGCCCATGCGCACCAGCACCTGCGCGGTGGTGTCGGTGGCATATTTGACGACCTTGAACGGCTTGCCGTTGAGATCGAGGATCGGATTGTAGGACGCCTGGATCCAGACCTCCTTGGCCCCCTTGCCGATCCGCTTGTACTCGGCGGCCTGATATTCACCGCGGTTAAGCGCCGCCCAGAAGTCGCGGTAGGCCGCGCTGTCGCGCTCGGACGGATCGACGAACATGCTGTGGTGCCGGCCGCGGATCTCGTCCAGCGCGTAACCGAGCGTCTTGAGGAAGTTCTGGTTGGCGCCGATGATGGTGCCGTCCATGTTGAATTCGATCACGGCCTGCGCCTTGCCGATGGCTGCGATCTGGCCGGCGAGGTCGGCAGTCGCCAGTTTCTGGCTGGTGATGTCGGTGGCGAATTTCACCACCCGGAACGGCTTGCCCTTCTCGTCGAGCACCGGGTTATAGGAGGCGAGGATCCAGACTTCCCGGCCGCCCTTGCCGATCCGCTTGTATTCGGCCGACTGGTTTTCGCCGCGGTTGAGCTTTGCCCAGAGCTCCCGGTAGGCTGCGCTGTCGCGCATCGCCTGTTCGACGAACATGCTGTGGTGCTTGCCCTGGATTTCGGCAAGCGTGTAGCCGAGCGCTTTGAGGAAATTGTCATTGGCGGTGACGATGGTGCCGTTCATTTCGAACGCAATGACCGCCTGCGCCCGGTTGATCGCGGCGATCTGGCCGGCGTCCTCCATGCTCTTGATCTTGCGCGCGGTAATGTCGGTCGCAAACTTCACGACCTTGAAAGGCTTGCCGTTGCCGTCGAGAACCGGGTTGTAGGTCGCCTGGATCCAGACCTCCTTGGCCCCCTTGCCGATCCGCTTGTATTCGGCGGCCTGGTAGTCGCCGCGCTTGAGCGCCGCCCAGAAATCACGATACGACGCGCTGTCGCGCTCCGACGGATCGACGAACATGCTGTGATGCTTGCCCCGGATTTCGCCGAGCGAGTAGCCGAGGGCCTTGAGGAAATTGTCGTTGGCGGTGAGGATGGTGCCGTCCATGCCGAACTCGATCACGGCCTGCGAGCGGCTGAGCGCATCAGCCAGCGCCTTGTCTGCAGAGGAGTTCTTGAGAAACTGAAACACGGAAAGCCTCATCCGGATCGAGGTGAAATAATGAGGCTGTCGACCAAACGTTTTCGAGCCTCGTTGCCGGGTTTCACGTTTGACCAAAGGAAGAAAGAATGCGTTAACGCTGTTCTCCGTAATATGACGGATAGCATCGCAAGATAACGCGGACCTTAAGGATACATCGGCGCGTCCCGCCCGCTGCGCGAGCATGGCGGGCACGATTCGGGCTACCTTCCGTTCACGACGCTTTCGTAAGCCGCCTGCAGTCGCTCGCCGACTGACGGGCCCGGTCGCCTGCGCCGCTTCACGCCGAGATGGCTCTCGCGCAATTCATCCATGAACTCGGCCCACATTTTCGGCCCGCCCTCGCTGAGCAGCCGCGCGCGGATGCCGAGCTCCTCGCTGACGGGAAGATATTTGTAACCCCAGGCCGCCATCTGCGCGAGCACGGGGAGCAGCTCGACGCCCTGTTCCGTCAGCGAATAGATTCCCTTTTGCTTGTGCGTGGGATCGTCCTCGCGGGTGATGATCCCCTCGTCGAGCAGGGTCTTCAGCCGGTCGGCGAGAATGTTGGAGGAGATGCCTTCCTCGGACTTTGTCAGCAGCTCGCGAAAGTGCCGCCGGTTGCCGAACATCATGTCGCGGATGATGAGCAGGCTCCATTTATCGCCGAGCACTTCCAGCGAGAGATTGATCGGGCAGCCGGAGCGGCTGATGTCGGTCATGTTCGGTTCCAGACGGGCGGTCATGGCGCCCTCAAAAACTGCTTGCAATATTGCACCAGTTGTCTCAGGATACAACCGGTTGCAAATTGCAATCGGTTTTTAAGGGAGGTGCCGCGATGGCCAAGTTGATCATGTGGAACCTGATGACGCTGGATGGCTTCGTCGAAGGTCCGAACCGGGATATTTCCTGGCATTCCGACGTCTGGGGCGAGGAACTCGAGCAATTGTCGATCGAGCAGTTGAACGCCGCCGGCGGATTGCTGTTCGGCCGTGTCACCTACGAACTGATGGCCAATCACTGGCCGAGCGCGACCGGCGAAGTCGCCGATTTCATGAATGCCGCGCCGAAATACGTCTTCTCGCGCACGGTGAAAAAATCCGATTGGAACAACACGCAGATGTTCAGCGCTGACGTCGCCGAGACCGTCGCCAGGCTGAAGCGCGACAGCGCCAAGGATATTTTTCTGTTCGGCAGCGCCGATCTCGCCGATAGCCTGATCCCGCACGGATTGATCGACGAGTTCCGCATCGCGGTGAATCCGATCATTCTCGGTGGCGGAACGCCGCTGTTCAAGCAAGGCGAGAAGGTCAGGCTGAAGCTGATCGACAGCCGGCCGCTCACGAACGGCGTCGTAATCCTGCGTTACGTGCCGGCGGCGGCAAAATAATCTTGGGCTCAAATGCCGGCGCGCGTGAATGCGGGCCGTCTTGTTACACCGGGAGTTTTTCCATGTCGCTTACGCTGCATTTTCACCCGCTGGCCTCGTACTGCTGGAAGGCGTTGATTGCGCTGTATGAGAACGAGATTCCGTTCACGCCGAACCTGGTCGATCTCGGCAATCCCGCCGAACGCGCCGCGCTGGTGAAGCTGTGGGGAATAGGCAAATTTCCGGTGCTGCGCGACGACGCGCGGAACGAGACCGTGCCGGAGTCCAGCATCATCATCGAATATTTCGACAGGAACTATGGCGGCCGGACGCGGTTCATCCCCGGCGATTCCGGCCGCGCCTTGCAGACGCGGCTGCGCGACCGCTTCTACGATCTCTATGTGCATCTGCCGATGCAGAAGATCATGCTTGACCGGCTGCGGCCTGAAGGGAAAGCGGACCCGCACGGCGTCGAAGAGGCGAGGTCGCAACTGCGGACGTCCTACGCCATGATCGATCAGCAGATGGCAAGCGGCGGCTGGGGGATGGGCGACGATTTTACCCTTGCCGATTGCGCCGCGGCGCCGTCGCTGTTCTACGGCAACATGGCCGAGCCGTTCGGCGGCGCGCACACGAATCTTGCGGCCTATCTGGAGCGGTTGAAAGCGCGTCCGTCATTCGCGCGCGTGCTGAAGGAGGCCGAGCCCTATTTCCAGATGGTGCCCAAGGAGCGTTGAATGGCTTATGCAAGCAGGGCGGATACGATCCGTGCCATTTTTGCGGCCTATCTGGCCAACGATCGCACCTTCGTCGAGAACGCGTTCAGTGAGGGCTTTCGCTTCACCAGTCCCTACGACGACAATATCGACAAGCCGACCTATTTCGAGCGGTGCTGGAACGGCAGCGACTGGATCGAACGGCATGAACTGGAGCGGATTTTCGTCGAGGGCGATGAAGCCTTTGTCACCTACCGTTGCGTCGCCAAAGGCGGCAGGACGTTTCGCAATACCGAGTTCTTCGTCTTCGAGGGCGACAAGGTGAAGCGCATCGACGTCTATTTCGGCGCGACCTATGAGAACGGCACGTTCGTCAGGCAGCTTGGATAGAGCTATTTCTTTCGTTCCCCGGCTCTGCGAAGCAGCACGAAGTGCTGCTTCGCAGAGCCGGGCCCAGTGGTTTTCACACCGATGGGCCTCGGTTCTGCGGCGCATCAAGCTGAGCAGCTTGCTGCGCCGCGCCCGGAGCACGATTCCCCAAAAATAATTTCCACTGACATGTCGGGGGCGTAAAAGCCCGCTCGTCTTGTTGACGAAGGCCGGCGCGACGGTAGCCGGCCCAAAAGGTCAAAACGGAGAACCGCGATGCGATTCATGGTGATTGTGAAGGCCAGCAAGGATTCGGAAGCCGGCGTAATGCCGAGCACGGAACTGCTGACCGCGATGGGCAAGTTCAACGAGGAACTGGCCAAGGCCGGAATCATGGAAGCCGGCGAGGGCCTGCATCCGACCTCGAAGGGCGCCCGGATCACGTATGGAAGCGGGCAGGGCAGCGTCAGCCGCGGGCCGTTCGCTCTCTCTGGCGATCTCGTCGCGGGTTTCTGGCTGATCAACACCAAATCGCTGGATGAAGCGATCGAGTGGATGAAGCGCGCCCCGTTCCTCGATGGCGACGAGATCGAAATCCGCCAGGTGTTCACGACAGAGGATTTCGGCGAAGCGCTCACCCCGAACTGCGCGAGCAGGAAGAGCGGCTGCGGACGCAGACCGCGAAGAAGTGACGATCGCCATCCAAAGAACAAGGAACACCCACCATGCGATTCATGATGCTGATGATCCCCCTGGGCTATGAGACCGCACCGCCGGACGTCCAGCTCGACCCCGAGCGGGTCAAGGCGATGATGAAGTACAACGAGGCGCTCAAGGAAGCCGGCGTGCTGATCGCGCTCGACGGGCTGCATCCGCCGTCGATGGGCGCGCGGGTCTCGTTTGCCACCGGCAAGCCTGTCGTCACCGACGGCCCCTTCACCGAGGCCAAGGAAGTGCTCGGCGGCTACTGGATGATCAATGTGAAGTCGCGCGAGGAGGCAATCGCCTGGGCGAAGAAGTGCCCGGCCTCCGAGAACGAGATCATCGAGATCCGTCAGGTGCAGGAGATCGAAGATTTCTCCGAGGAAGTGCAGCAGGCGGCCAAAGGCTTCGACGAGCTGCAGAAGGGAAATGCGCACAAGGCGCGGTGAGTCCGTAAGGCGCTGCAAGGCTCCGCACGCCGTTAGGTCGAGAGTCTATCGCAATCCGTCAACCGCAAGGGAGGAGAACCTCATGAGCACCAACGATACGTTCCTCGCCGTCTTCCTCGGCAGCAAGACCAGTGCGAAAATGGCGGCCTGGAATGCGCTGCCTGAAGCTGAGCGGCGCGCCAGGGAGCAGCAGGGAATTGCGGCGTGGAAGGCCTGGGTCGAAAAGCACCAGGCGGCGCTCGTCGCCATGGGGGCCCGCTCGGCAAGACCAAGAAGGTCGATTCAAACGGTATTGCTGACATCGCCAACGAGATGGGCGCCTTCACGGTGGTGCGCGCCGGCTCGCATGAGGCCGCCGCGAAACTGTTCGAGAACCACCCGCACTTTGCGATCTTTCCCGGCGAGCGCGTGGAGATCATGCCGGTCCTCCCGATCCCGGGCGCCTAAAATCGACAGGGTTTTGCGCCGGCCCGGACGCCGTTAATCTCGATGAACGCCGGTTAACGGCCTCAAAATAAGTGACCTTTTCACCCGGCTCATGTAAAAGCCTTTCACATGAGCTGGCGAAAGGACCAAGGCCGCAGCGAGCGCGGCTACCACCACGGCAATCTGAAAGAGGCGCTGCTGCAGGCGGCACTCGGCCTGATTGCCGAAAAAGCGCGGCCGGTTTCACCTTCGCCGACGCCGCGCGGATGGCCGGCGTCAGCCCTGCCGCGCCCTACCGGCATTTCCGCGACCGCGACGAACTGCTGTCCTCGATCGCCCAGCGCGGCTTCGAGCAGTTCGAAGCGCTGCTGACGCAGGCCTGGGACGACGGCCGCCCGGATACGGTCACGGCGTTCGAACGGGTCGGCAAGGCCTATCTCGCCTTCGCGCGCAACGAGCCCGCGTTCTATTCGGCGATGTTCGAGATCCGGCATTCCGGTCGATCTAAATCCTACATTGATGGCGGCCAGCGAGCGCGCTTTCGCGATCATTCGCGCTGCCGCCGAGCGGCTTGCTGCGCTGGCACCGCCCGGCATGCCGCGGCCGCCGGCGATGATGATGGCGCTGCATATCTGGTCGATGTCGCACGGGGTCGCATCGCTGTTCGGCCGCGGCGACGCCGCGCGGCGAAAATTGCCGATGTCGCCGGAGGAACTGCTGGAAGCCGAAGTGCTGATTTACCTGCGCGGCCTCGGCTTCCCGACCGACCGCCGGCCAACGGACCAGAAGCCGCCGGGCCCGCCGCCGGTGCCGCCTGCCGGCGGTGGACCTTCAGGCCCTTGGGGAACTCCCAAATAAAATTTTCGACGGTGCGGCGAGCCGCCCGCTTGACAAAAATCCTGGATGGTTTAGGTATGTAAATGTTATTTACATTCACAACGGCGTGATCGCCGTCATGGAGAGGGAAATGGCCTACACCGCAGATGTCAATCGATGGCGCGGCCCGAGGAAGAGAACTATCGTCCGCATATGCTTGAGAGCCCCTGGCACCCCGGCTGGATCGCGGTGACCATCCTCGGCTTCATCATCTGGTGGCCGATCGGGCTTGCCCTCCTCTTTTTCACACTAGGGAGCAGAAAGATGGGTTGCTGGAGCAACGGAGACCGCTGGCAGAACAAGATGGAGCGGATGCAGTACAAGATGGACCGGATGCGCAATCGCATGGAAGGCCGTGGCTTTGGCGGCTTCGGCTTCGGTCCGCCCACGAGCGGCAACCGCGCCTTCGACGAGTACCGCATGGAAACCCTGCGCCGGCTCGAGGAAGAGCAGGTCGAGTTCAAGAATTTCCTCGACCGCCTGCGCCACGCCAAGGACAAGGAAGAGTTCGATCAGTTCATGGCGCAGCACAAGACGCGTCCGACCCCGCCGAACGACCAGCCGCAGCAGGGCTAAAGCGTACATAGCGTTTTCAAGCGAAGTGGATACCGGTTCGCGTGAAGAAAACGCGTCAAAAGTAAAGCGCGCGTCGCGAGTGAGAGTTCAGCCTCAGGCGTGATGCCCCCATGATGCCTGATGGCGATACAGCCGCCCATCTGCGAAAGCAGATGGGCGGTTTGTTTTGCAGACCTGAAGTCGGCGGTGATGCTTCATCGAAAAGATGTTTTCGCCGCCTCTTTTGCAATCCAGGCGACGAGATCGTGCGACTCGCTTGTCGTTGGCGAGCGCTGCGGGCCAACGGATAATATGCGCCTTGCTGGATGCCATATCCCAACTTGACGACGCCACGCGGCAAAGCCGTCGCTCGGCGAGGGCATCGTGAACCAGCAGTGACCGGCCCAGAACGACACCGCTGCCCTGCAAGGCAGCAGCGATTGCCGTACCGAGATTGTCGAAGCGAAGCCCGGCCGGAACGGGAGCCGTAATCCCGAGCCGCTCGAACCAGACGGGCCACGACCACTCCGCCCCGTCGTTCCGGCCAACGTAACCCTTGTGCAGGATCGGCAAGGTGCCGAGCACGCCCGGATCTTTCAAGGCCCGCCCGCGTGACAGAAGCGAGGGAGTGGCAACCGGGAAAACCATCTCATCGAAGAGCAGGCGTTGGGTCGAGGTAGCGCGCGCGCTGGCCTTCGGCAGCCACCGGATCTGCACGTCGAGATCAAGGGCACGCGCCTGAACATCGCTTTCGATGATGAAGAGTTCGATCGCCACATCCGGATGGGTGGACGCAAACGCCGGCAGACGCCTGACCAGCCAGTAGTCCGCAAGGGCTGAGCCGAGCCCGATTTTTAGCGTCGCCGGCTGCACCGTCGCACGCGAGCGGGCGCGCAGCTCCGCCATCTCGTCGAGCATCCGCCCCAACCCCTCGGCCAAGGTCACGCCGGCCGGCGTCGGCAACAGACCGGTCCCGGTGCGGTTCAACAACGGCGCGCCGACAAAGGCCTCGAGCCGTTTCAGCCGGTGGCTGATCGCGCTCTGCGTGAGCCCCAACTCACCGGCCGCGAGCGTCATGCTGCGATGACGCAAGGCCGCATCGAACGCTATCAGGCCATCAAAAGGGGAAGGGCACGCATGGCGAGACTATGAAGGAGCTTCATGCCGATGTGAACAATTGGCGTTGGCGCATGGCGGCGGCTCAAGACACCAGTAGTTACCGCACAGCTCCGAGACCGCCCGATGACACAGCCGACGAACATGCCCGACAGCCACAATGGTCAGCCTGCGCCATCCATGGCGCCGGCGCTGCTGCTGGGGATGGCGGCTTTCCTCACCAACTTCGACGTGACGGCGGTGGTCATCGCCCTGCCGGCGGTCGCGCTTCAGCTCGGGTTCGGCGTGGCTGGATATGCCTGGGTCATGGACGCCTACAGTTTGGCGTTCTCGGGCGCTTTGCTCTTTGCGGGGGCGTTGGCGGATCGCTATGGGCGGCGGCGGGCGATGCTGGTTGGCAACGGCATTTTCGCTCTCGCGTCTCTGGCATGCGGGATGGCCTGGGACGGGCCGACGTTATGGGCTGCCCGCGCCCTGCAGGGCGTCGGAGCTGCGTTCATCATGACCGGCGGGATCGCGCTGGTCGCAACCGTCTATGCGCAGGCGCAGGCGCGCACGCGCGCATTCGCCTGGCTCGGCGTCATGTCCGGCATTGCCATGTCTCTCGGTCCGACCATCGGCGGCCTTATCTCATCCTGGATAGGTTGGCGCTGGATCTTCCTCATCAACTTGCCGGCCTGCGCTTTGGTCGCGTGGGGCGTGCCGCGGCTGGTCGCGGAAGCGCGCGAGACGGTGCCCCGGCCGCTCGATGTCCTGGGTGTCATGTTGCTCACCGCCGCGCTGGCTGTGTTGGTGGAGGCGCTGCTGCTTGGCCGCACCTCAACCGCGCATTTGGCCGGCGGGCTCGCGCTGAGCGCGCTGCTGCTTGCTGCATTCGCGATCCAGCAGAGGCGCCTCGACAAGCCGATCCTCGATCCCGGCGTGTTCGTTCAGCGGGCCATGATCGGGATTGCGATACTGCTGTTCGCTGTGTCGATTGGCTATTGGGCCGTGCTCGTCTATTTGCCGTTGTTCTTCGCCACCGCCTTCGACTGGTCTTCGGAAGTGGCCGGGCTCGCGCTCCTGGCGGCCACGCTGCCGATGCTGTTCCTGCCGCCATTGGGCGGCTGGCTTGTCGGCCGGGTGGGATGGCGGCTGCATTTCGCCTTGGCTCTGACATTCGTGGCAGCCGGCAATGTCGCCATTGCGATCGCGCTGATGTCGGGTGGCGCGGCACCGCCGATGATTCCGATCTTCTGCGGCATGGTGGCCATTGGGATTGGTGTCGCGCTCGCGCACCCGCAACTGTCCGGCGCAGTCGTCGCGCTGGTGCCTCCCGATCAGGCCGGCATGGCATCTGCCGTGACAGTCGTCATGCGCCAGGCCGGCTTCGCGGTCGGTATCGCCGTTCTCGGCGCGGTGCTCCATGCCGAGGGATCGGCGATCAGTTATGTCCGGCTGTTTTCGGTAGCTGCGATTGCATCGGTAGCCGGACTGGTCGCGGCGCTCGCCTTGCTGCCCGCGCAAGCGGTCGCGTCACAAAGTAGCAGCGCGACCTGCCGTCACCCCCATCCGATGCTTGAGATGGGCGAGGGCGAGCACGATCCAAACGTCGGCGCCGGGACTCGCCATCCGCAGGGGCGGGGTTCACTTCTCTTTGGCTTGAGATTCAACTTTGCCCGGAGCTGCGATCTTTTCCTTCATTGCAGCGCAGGTCTTGCGTACCTCCGCTGTCACCAGCGAACAGTTCTCAATCTGAAGGAAGACGCGCTTGGCCTCCTCGCGGTACTGCCCTGCGGTTTCCTTCAGCTCCTCGATCACGGCGAGCGCCTCCTGGCTCATGGCCTCGCATCGCTTGACCTGCCCGATCAACTCAACGCCTAGTTCCTCGATGTCTTTCGCCGCAGCTTCATATTCGCGGACAACCGCTTCCGCCGACAGCTTGCCGATCTCGGTGGCCCCGTCGCGATGCTCGACATAATCCGGCATCGCCAGATCCGGTGCGCTTACGGAAGGCGGCGCGAAATCGGTCGGCTGGGGTTCGCGAACCGGTGGCAGCTTTCGAAATTCTTCCTCGATTTCGCGCTCAATATCGATCACGTCCAAAATCGGCTGTTTTGTTGATTGCACCATGGCAATGCTCCTTGTGAGCGGGCAAAAATCTTTCGCAATGTAGCCGAAGTGGTTAGTTGCTCTGCGGAAGCGAGCAACAGAGATCTCTTTGGTAAGCTTGCTGGTTAAGCTTTACGTCCGCGATCCAGGTTAATTCTGGAACCGCAAAGGAGCCGCCGCCATGGCGAACATGCGCCGGGCGTGGGGACAGCGGTAGTCAGGTGTTCGGAGGCGTTTACCAAGCCGGTCCGCATCACGGCCATGAGACGCCGATGTCCACTAGCGCGAAACGGACATTGCGGAACATGCTGAGGACGTCCGTTCTCGAGGTAAAGCTAGCCTAATCGCCCGCATTTCGGCTTCGTGACCCACAACGGACATTCGACTGCGAAATCTAGCATCAAGAGGCCCTGTCACGATCGATTTTTCGCAACCGCACGAAGGCTGCCCACGCTTTCGGATATGCCTCGTCTTTCGGATCGATTGCGAGCAGCGCGCGGCAGGCTTCTTTGATCTCATCAGATGAAGGACGCGACTTGGAGGCCCCGGAATTCGATTGCTCCCAACGGTCCTCGACATCTTTGGCCATGGCCATGGCTTGCGCCGTGGTCCGTTTTTGCGCCGGTCTCGCCAGCGGGTGGTCCAACGGAAACGTCGGCCATGCGGCGGGTGGCTGTTCGCTGCGCCACTCGCTCTCTTTCCCTGGCGCGGCCTTGAATGTCGAATTCGCTCCTTGTCCTACTCGCCCGGGCTGGCCTGCCGAACCGAGCTGGCTTGCCATCTGACCAACCTGTTGTTCCAAGGTCCCACCGGACGACTTTGCGCCGCCCGCCGACATATCCGGCGTCAAGGTGGACAGAATCGAGGGACCCGCTGTTGGCATGATCGTTTGAATGGCTTTCGCCATCGAGGCTGTGCCGGGCGTTATCGGCATCTTCCGCAAGGCTACGTCTTCTTCCTCCGAAACCGGGCACTTCCTGTATGCAGCATGCCGATGTGCAATCCGACCGTCGTCGTCGATACGGGCAAGGTCGACCGCCACCGTGTAAACGAAGTCGCGGTACTCGGCATAATGGCCGGATTTATCTTTCGCCCTGACAATGCCGCAAACGTACTCCGTCCCGTCGTCCTCAACCGATCGCAACGCACTAAAATCGGCCGACGCAGGATCAATCAGCAAACGAGTGACTGCAGTACGCGCTTTCGAGTGCTTCGTTGCGAAGATCATGCCCAGCGAGTAGTCGGGTGTGATTAAGGAAGGCCGATACTGAAAGGCGTTCATCCCCGCGAATAATGCTGCGCCGATGGCGGCGGAGATGATTGCGGCGGGTATGTTCATATGTGCAGCTCCGAGACCCCGCGCCCGCAACCATCATCATCGCGAAAAGCGTCGCTCCTGCTGTAGAGCTAGCGAGATGACGGCGATAAACTGCGTTAGAATCTAAAGTTGTAATGTTGTTTCTTCGCGATTTTAAGGCGGGTCGCATTAATGAACGGTAAAACCAGGTGCAAAAGCTGACCGATATAACTCTCTGGTTGTGTGTTGTCTGATGAAGGAAACGTCGTTTCTTCGATCATGCGCCGCAATGGGCTCATGGCCTCGTCGGTCATGGGGGTGCTCCTGTCTTGAGTGAGGTTGTCGAAACCCCTCGATCTCAAGACAGGACGCCCCGTTGCGCCATCCCGTTGGCCCTGACGCCCGCCCCAGTGCCCTACCGCGCGAGCGGTTTAGTCCTTGGACCCGAAGCAGACGATTGGCGTTGTTCGACAGCCGACATATGTTACGGCCAGCACTAATCCGGGGCGGCCGCCATGATCCAGAATGAAATGCCTGTCGATCGGCTCTGGCACTCGATCCGGCGTGAAGCTGAAGGCGCTGTGGCGCGTGATCCGGTATTCGGCGCGGCGCTATCAACGGCCATTCTCGATCATCCTGACTTCGCTCATGCGTTGGCGCACCAGATCGGCGAGCGGCTCGGCAAAAGTCCGGCGGATCGCGCGCAGTTTACCCAGATCGCCCGTGACGCCTTCGGTAGCTCGCCCGATCTGATCGATGCGGCGAGCCGCGATCTGCAGAGCATCGCCGTTCACGATCCCGCGACGACGGCGCTTCTGCCGCCGCTGTTGAACTTCAAGGGATTTGTCGCGCTGCAGGCCTGGCGCGTCTCCCATTGGCTCTGGCATCAGAATCGCCGCGATCTCGCGCTGCTGCTGCAAAGCCTGTCGTCCGATCAGCTTCAGGTCAGCATTCACCCCACAGCATCGATCGGCACATCGGTGTTTCTCGATCACGCCACCGGCATCATCATCGGCGCCTTCGCTGTGATCGGCGACGAGGTGACGATCCTGCAGAACGTCACCATCGGCCGCAAACAATCGGAGCCGGATCGCGCGCCTGATATCGGCAGGGGCGTTTTGCTCAGCGCCGGATCGACCATTATCGGCGGCGTCAGGATTGGCGATTTCGCCAGGATCGGCGCGGGCGCCGTCGTCGAACATGATGTGCCGCCCGGCTGCACCGCGGTCGGTGTTCCCGCGCGCTTGACCAATTGCCCGGGGACAGAGGTCCCAGCCTGACGCCGGGGCCGTGCACGCCAAAGTCTGCAAGAAAGCTTACCGCACCATGGCGCCGTAGACGATGTCCTGGACCTGCTCGCGATAGTACTTCCGAAGTTCGCCGGGCGCCGCCGTTCCCACGACGACGACAAGGCGCTCCTTCGGGTCGCAGAAGAACTGCGTGCCATAGGCGCCATTCCAGGTGAACTCGCCGGGATTGCCCGGAACCGAGGACAGACCCTCACTCGTGCGCACGGCGACTCCAAGGCCGAAGCCAAAGCCACCGCGATGCGGCTCCACTTTGGCCACGTTGTTCTTGATATCAGGCCCAAGGTGGTTGGAGACCATGTGATGCACGGTCTTGGGCCCGAGAATGCGCTGACCGTCGAGCTCGCCGCCATTGAGCAGCATTTGCCCAAAGCGTACGTAGTCGCCCACGGTTGCAAACGCGCAGGCGCCGCCGCAGTCGAACTTCGTTGGTGTATCGAGAAGTTTGATCGCCTGCGGTTTGCCCGTCAGCGGGTCATCGGGAAATGGCCGGGCAAGACGAGCGCGCTGCGCCTCCGTGGGCTGGAACGTAGCGTCTTTCATGCCGAGCGGTCGCCACACATTGCCGGCCAGGTAGTCGCCAAGCCGCTGCTCGCTCACCTTTTCAACAACCGCGCCGAGCACATCGATCGAGAAGCCGTACTCGAAAACCGTCGCCGGTTGGTGCGCCAGCGGCAGCTTGGTGATGCGATCGATGAACGCCTGCGTATCGCCCTCGATCGCCGGCGCCGTTCCGTCCGGGTACTGACGCGCTACCGGGCTCGAGCTGTCCGGGCGTCCTCCGTACATCAGGCCGGATGTGTGTCGATAAAGGTCGTGGATGAAGATCGGTGAAACCTGCGCTTCGAGCTTCAGCGAACCGTCCGCCTGCGGGACGCCGACCTTCATCTCGGCGAACGCGGGATAGTAGTCGGCAAGCTTTGCCTGAAGAGCCAGGCGGCCCTGTTCCATAAGTGTCAGGCCCGCGACGGCGGCCATCGGCTTGGTCATGGAGGCAAGCGCGAACACGGCATCCAGCGGCATCGGCGTGCCTTTGGTCGGATCAAGCTGGCCGTACGCCTTGTACTGAACCAGCTTTCCGTCGCGAGCTATTGCAACCACGGCGCCGGGCACACGTTTCGCGGCGATCTCGCGGGCGAAAAAATCGTCCAGGCGGGCCAGTCCTTGCTGCGAAAATCCCACATCATCCGGCTTTGCCTCGGGCAGCGGCGCGGCATTCGCCGCATTGGCAGCGATGCCGGCAACAACCGCCGCGGCCATCATGAATGCCTTCATTGTCTTCTCCCTCGAATGCGGATCAGGCGCGCACGCTTATTATGGTTGGCGTCATGTTTAGATCACGCCCGTCCGAGCGACAAGGCGAGCGTGGATGCAGGGCGGTTGTCCGACCGTCGCAAAATTTGTTCCGCGCTGCCCGACGGGCAAAACAGCAAGCACCGACTGCGCCGTCGCGCGTTCAATGGTTACCAAAGACGCTGCGCGCAAAGGCGAATTCCAGCAGCCATTTCAACGCGATTTGGGTCGTCCAGATTGGCGCGCAAAAATATTCCGCTTAACATGCAGGCTAAATCACTCGCATAACTCCGCTTGTCTCACGGCAGATGAGGGGCGTTGGCCATCGTCACGAACGTGCGGTGAGATGCGATGGACGCGAGAGCTGCGACTGACGTGTGTGGCTCAAGCGTACGGCGAAGTCGTGTGGTTCGGGCGCCGCGGTGCTGGCGTTAAGCGCGCGATAAGAAGCGCAGGCGACGGAGGCAAGAAAGCCGTTCTCCGGGAAGAGCACGAAGTAAGCCGTAAAGCCATTGCGCAGGGAAGGCCGGAATGCTCCCGCTGCCCTGTATGCTCGTGTGCAGTTTTGTTTGCGCAAATCGCACGTGTGAGAGCTGGCCTCGCTTTACCCCCACGTCCCGAGAAGCCCGCGAAGCGGCCGTCCCGAAGCGCGAGGCAACCAGCCGGGCACCGCTTCCCCGGGCATGGAACCCGGACCCCGGGCCCCGTAGCCGCCCGGCCTGCCTCGATTTCCGGCAGTCGGATTATCCTTTGGTAACCAAGTGTTAACTATGCTTAGCGTCTGGTTAGGGACGGAATGACGCGCTGATAGCCCTCGTTTTGACATGTTGGCAGGGGAAGCAGGACCCGGCTTTCGGCGGGCCCCCATGCGACACCAAGAGAGGCTCTCGCGCTGGCGCAAATCGCCGCGCCCGACGCGCGGCTGTGGTACCGGCAGCCATTTGCTCCCGGAGGAAAATAGGGACACTTGCGTTGAGAGGATACCGCTCATGAATCCCGCCGACGTGGCTCCGGCAGCCCTGCCGTTGGTCTCCGCCGACGTGTCGCTGATTGCGCTGTTCATGCAGGCCCACTGGGTCGTGAAGACGGTCATGATGGGACTCCTGGCCTGCTCGGTCTGGGTCTGGGCGATCGCGATCGACAAGATTTTCCTCTATTCGCGCACCAAGCGCGCCATGGACCGCTTCGAACAGGCGTTCTGGTCCGGTCAGTCGATCGAGGAACTCTACCGCGCGCTGTCAGCCAAGCCGACGCAATCGATGGCGGCGTGTTTCGTCGCGGCCATGCGCGAGTGGAAGCGCTCGTTCGAGAGCCAGTCACGCTCCTTTGCCGGCCTGCAGATGCGGATCGAGAAGGTGATGAACGTCTCTATCGCCCGCGAGGTCGAGCGGTTGGAACGGCGGCTGCTGGTGCTGGCGACGGTCGGCTCGGCCGGGCCGTTCGTGGGCCTGTTCGGAACCGTCTGGGGCATCATGTCGAGCTTCCAGTCGATCGCGGCCTCGAAGAACACCTCGCTCGCGGTGGTGGCGCCCGGCATTGCCGAGGCGCTGTTTGCGACCGCTATCGGTCTCATCGCCGCCATCCCGGCGACCATTTTCTACAATAAGTTCACGTCCGAAGTGAACCGACAGGCGCAGCGGCTGGAAGGTTTTGCCGACGAGTTTTCAGCCATCCTGTCGCGCCAGATCGACGAGCGGGCGTGAGGACGGCAAATGACGGGCGCATCGTGAGATCAAGATCATGGCGATGAACATGGCAGGTTCGGCCGGCGGCGGCGGCGGTGGACGCCGCGGTCGGCGTCGCGCCGCCGTGATGGCGGAGATCAACGTCACGCCGATGGTCGACGTGATGCTCGTGCTGCTCATCATCTTCATGGTGGCGGCGCCGCTGATGACGTCGACCATCGATATCGATCTGCCGGTCGCCAGCGGCGGCAAGTCGCTCGCGGCCAATGCACCGCCGCTGACGCTGTCGGTCAAGCGCACCGGCGGGGCCTGCAATTCGAATGTCGAACTCTATCTGGGTGATACGCTGATTTCGGCCAATGACCTGCTGCCCAAGATCAAGGCGATCCGGGAGACCCGGTCGGATGCCGAGAGCGTGGTATACCTCCGCGGCGACAAAGACGTCTGTTACACGGATATGATGAAATTATTGGGGTATATTCGGACGGCGGGATTCAAGGCGAATATCGTCATCGTGCCGGAGCAGGGCTCCTGAGCCATGCAGCGGCGCGCGACGGCTGAGGACGGAGCGGGAAAGCTCAAGTGAACGTCAAGGTCGACAAGACGGTTCTGGCATCGGTTGCCCTGCACGTCCTCGTGCTGGGGTGGGTGATGCTGTCGTTCTCGACCAAGGCCCTCGAAATGCAGCCGGAAGATTCGGTTGCAGTCGATGTGATTTCTCCCAACGAGCTTGCCAAGGTCATGGCGGGCATGAAGACCGGCAAGAAGGAAAACCCGAAGCCGCTGGTCGAGAAAATCGCCGAAGCCAAGCCGGTCGACGATGCCGTCGGCAAGATCACCGAGAAGGCGCCGGTCGTGACCGAGACCGCGCCGCCGCCGCAGCCGAAGGTCGAGGAGAAGCCGGTCGAGAAGAAGCCCGACCCGCCGAAGGTCGTCGAGAAGCCGAAGGAAGAGCCGAAGCAAGAGCCGAAGCCGATCGAGAAGAAGCCGGATCCGGTCAAGCCCGATCCGATCGCGGAAGCGATCAAGAAGGAAGAGAAGAAGCCGCCGCCGAAGCCGGTGCAGGCGGCGAAGCCGCCGGAGCCGCAGAAGCGGATTGTCGAACGGCACTTCGATCAGAATCAGATCGCCGCTCTGCTCGACAAGCGTGACCCGTCGCGTCAGGCCACGACCGGCGACACGCTGAATTCCAACGCCGCGCTCGGCCTTTCCAAGGGCACGGCTGCGGACAATTCCGCGACCTGGGGCGCGATGTTCAAGCAGCAGGTCGCGCGCTGCTGGAAAAAGCCCTATGGCGCCCTCGAGTCGCAGAAGCCCGAGGCCATCTTCGCTATTCGCCTGAAGCGCGATGGCAGCCTCGAAGGCACGCCGGTTCCGATAGGAACGCCGGCGACACCGTATCTGCGCGTCTATCAGGAGAGCGCGTTGCGCGCGATCATCGAATGCCAGCCTTACAAACTGCCGGCGGCGCTTTCGATGAATGGAAAAATTTTGAGCCGGTGTTCCAGGAGCGAGCGACCTGAGGGCGCTCCGATCATGAGTTGAAGCGATGACTGACAAAGATGAATTGCCTGATATGCCGTTCCGCCTGAGCCGCCGGCAGTTGATTGCCGCCTCGACCGGCCTCTTGATGGGCGGTCATATCGGCGGTGCGTTCGCCCAAGCGCCCAAGCGCATCATTGTTCCCGAGGGCGAGTTCACGCCGCTCCCGATCGCGATCCCGAATTTCGTGGCGGGTACGCCCGGCGATGCCGAGGTCGGCGTCGGCGTGTCCCAGGTCATCACCAACAATCTCAAGCGCAGCGGGTTGTTCGCGCCGATCGATCAGGCCGCCCACATCGAGCGCATCACCAACATCGATACCGCGCCGCAGTTCAATAGCTGGAAACAGATCAACGCGCAGGCGCTGGTGACCGGCCGCATGACGCGGCAGGGCGACGGCCGCCTGAAAGCGGAATTCCGCCTCTGGGACGTCAACACCGCCCAGCAGCTCACCGGACAGCAATACTTCACCTCGCCGGAATACTGGCGGCGTATCGCTCATATCATCTCCGACCAGATCTATGAGCGGCTGACCGGCGAGAAGGGCTATTTCGACAGCCGCGTCGTGTTCGTCGACGAAACGGGATCGAAGGAGCGCCGCGTCAAGCGGCTGGCGCTGATGGATCAGGACGGCGCCAATGTCAGATATCTGACCAAGGAAGCGATCTGGTGCTGACGCCGCGGTTCTCGCCGTCGACCCAGGAAATCACCTATATGGAGTTCGGCCAAGGCGACCCGCGCGTCTACCTGTTCAACATCGAGACCGGGCAGCGCGAGATCGTCGGCAATTTTCCCGGCATGTCGTTCTCGCCGCGGTTCTCGCCGGACGGCCAGCGCATCATCATGAGCCTGCAGCAGGGCGGCAACTCGAACCTGTTCGTGATGGATTTGCGCTCGAAATCGACGACGCGGCTGACCGACACGCCGGCAATCGACACCTCGCCGTCCTATTCGCCCGACGGCAGCCGGATCTGTTTCGAGATCCGATCGCGGCGGCAAGCCGCAGATCTACACGATGGCGGCCACAGGCGGAGGGGCGCAGCGCATCTCGTTCGGCGAGGGCAGCTATTCGACGCCGGTGTGGTCGCCGCGCGGCGATTACATCGCCTTCACCAAGCAGGGCGGCGGCCAGTTCGCGATCGGCATCATGAAGACCGACGGCTCGGGCGAACGGATCCTTACCTCGGGCTTCCACAATGAGGGGCCGACCTTTGCGCCGAACGGCCGGGTCGTGATGTTCTTCCGCGAGCCCGGCGGCAGCGGCGGGCCCTCGCTGTACACGGTCGATATTTCAGGTCGTAACGAATTGCGGGTGCCAACGCCTGGTTTCGCCTCCGATCCGGCATGGTCGCCGCTGTTGTCATAATGGAACCCGGCCTGGCGTGCGGGCCGTTGTTAATAGGTAAATATTGCCCAGCCTGCTGATTTTCCGGGCAAATTTTTGCTGTGCGAAGCAAAAAGCAACCTCTCGGTAACGATGTTCCCTCAGAAAGACTTCATCTGCACCGGGTAGAACTACGACCCGGAGAGGACGCGCGCCCGAAATGCAGCTTGCCAATCAGCGGGAAGTACCTGACGAGGAGAAATCACCGCCCATTCACACGGCGTTGATCGATTCGTTGTTCGAAGCGTCCGGCCCGCTGCTTGCGGGTCTCGTCTTCGCGGCCATTGCGGCGGCCTTGACCGCGCTGAAGACCGGAAGCGATCTCATCTGGGGCTGTGTTGCGCTTCTCATCGTCACTGGCGCTGTCCGGGCATTCGATTTGCAGCGCTACCAGGCTCGCAAATCGACTGTGACCGCCGATGAAGCTGCGCGGTGGCAGAAGCGCTATCAGGTTGGAGCGATGGTTCAGGCCGCAGCCATCGGCCTATGGTGCTCCATCACCTTGTTGAGCACTGACGACGCCGTAGCCCACATGATTGCCTTATCCGTCACGACGGGCCTTGCGGCGGGTGGTGCGGGCAGGGCCTACGGACGGCAGTGGATCTTCCAGCTCCAGGTCACGCTTATCTTCGGTCCAACGGTGATCGCGCTGGCGTTGCGCGGCACGCCCTACTACGTCGCGATGTCGATCGTGAGCGCCGTTTTTCTTGTGACTCTCATGCGGATCTCGGCCACCCTGCATAGAATATTTATGGGGGCGATTGTGGCGCGCGAGCGCGAAGCGGCGCTCGCCGGCCAGTTCGATACTGCGTTGAACAACATGCCGCACGGCCTGTGCATGTTCCGCGCCGACGGGCAGCTTGCAGTGGTGAATCATCGCTTCAGCGAAATGATGGGCCTGTCCGACGACCTGAGTCACCGCGGCGCCAGCGCGCCCGACATCATCGCGGCCTGCATCGCTTCGCATTCGATCTCGGCGGCGAGCGGCAACATGATCCTGTCGGAGATCGTCAACGCGCAGGCCGGCGACATGGTTACGACCGACACCGACGCCACGCGGGGCCGCTCGTTGTCATGGACCTTCCAGCCGATGGCGGGGGGCGGCGCAGTCGTGCTGGTGGAAGATATCACCGAGCGCCGCAATGCGGAGGCCCGAATCAGCCATCTGGCGCGCTACGATGAACTGACAGCGCTGCCGAACCGGGTCAATTTTCGCGACGAGATCGGGCGGCTTCTGGCCGTCCAGCAAGGCGCCGAACAGTTGTCGGCGCTGCTGTTCATCGACCTCGACCAGTTCAAGCAGGTGAACGACACGCTCGGCCATCCCTGCGGCGACCAGTTGCTGTGCGCGGTGTCCGAACGGTTGCGCGAGATGCTGCGGCCCGAAGACTTCGTGGCACGGTTCGGCGGCGACGAGTTCGTGGTGTTCCAGCAGAACATCCATTCGGCCGACGACGCCGCCGGTCTCGCCCGGCGCATCGTCGATCGCCTGAGCGAGCGCTACAAGATCGATAATCATCTGGTCGAGATCGGCGCCAGCGTCGGTATCGCCATGACCTCGCGCGGCGTCAGCGCCGACACGCTGTTGAAGAATGCCGACATGGCGCTGTACCGCGCCAAGGCCGACGGCCGCGGCACCTTCTGCTTCTTCCGCGACGAGATGGCGCAAGTCGTCGAATCCCGCCGCATCCTCGAACTGGACCTGCGCAAGGCGCTGGCCAACGAGGAGTTCGAGCTTTTCTTCCAGCCGCTGGTCAATCTCAAATCGGGACGGATATCCACCTGCGAGGCGCTGTTGCGCTGGAATCATCCGGTTCGCGGCACGGTTTCGCCGACCGATATCATTCCGGTCGCCGAGGACATGGGCCTGATCGTCGATCTCGGCCGCTGGATTTTGCGCAAGGCCTGCATGGAATGCATGAAATGGCCCGAAGGCGTCAGCGTCGCGGTCAACTTCTCGCCGCAGCAATTCCATCAGCGCGACGTGCTGAGCGAAGTCCGCTACGCGCTCGAGGTCTCCGGCCTGCCGGCTAACCGGCTCGAGATCGAGATCACCGAATCCTCGCTGCTGCGGAACACGCAGCTCACGCACGACGTGCTGTCGCAATTGCATTCGCTCGGCGTGCGGATCTCGCTCGACGACTTCGGCACCGGCTATTCCAGCCTCAGCTACCTGCACAACTTCCCATTGCAGAAGGTCAAGATCGACCGCTCGTTCCTCGAGGAATCGACAGCGACCGTCCGCTGACGCTGCTGCGCGGCGTGGCGCGGCTGTCGGCTGATCTCGGCATGTCCGTGGTGGTGGAGGGCATCGAGACCAATGAGCAGCTCGAACTGATCAGTGCCGACGGCGCGATAACCGAGGCGCAAGGCTACCTGTTCAGTCCGCCGGTACCCGCGGTGCGGGTTCGTCAATTGCTGAACGCCTCGCACGGACGCAGCATGCGCGACGATCAGATCGTCGCGGTGCCCTCGCGATCTATCGCCTAACCTTAAGCCGCCAGTCGCACTGTCTTTCGACTCGAAATCACCGGGTTTTTGCGGGTAAACCGGGTTTTTGCGGTAAAAAGGTTAACCCTAACCCCGCTAAGCCTTTGCAATTTAATTAAGGAACCGTTAATCTTTTTCACACGCAGAAGTTGCTTAGAAATGCCCTGAAGTTGTGAGGTTATCAGATGAAGCCCATAGTCGAACCGCGAGCTCCGCGGTCTGTGCGGGGATCAGGGCTGTTCGATCGCGTCGACTACCGGCTCATCGAAACCTCCGAGGACAAAGATCGCATCTGTGCGCTGCGCTACAGAGGTTATCTGCACGGAGGACTAATCTCGCCGTCGGCATCACAGCGCGTCAGCGATCGTTATGACGATGCGCCGAACGCCTGGACCTTTGGCATCTACGTTGACGGCGAACTCTGCAGCTCGCTTCGGCTCCACGTCCTGACGCCAGAATGGCGGATGTCCTATACAACGGATGTTTTCGGCGATGTCCTTCACCCTCGCCTCGATCAGGGCGAAGTCTTCATCGACCCGTCGCGTTTTGTTGCAGACCCCGAAAAAGCCAAGCGGTTTCCTGAGCTTCCATATCTGACACTGCGCCTGGCCTATCTCGCATGCGAGCATTTCAACGCCGATACCGGGCTTGCGCTCGTTCGTGCCGAGCACCAGGCGTTTTACCGCCGGGTCTTTCTGCATGAGACCATGGCCGAGCCGCGTTCGGCTCCAAACCTGATCATAAATGTGGCATTGATGGCGTCGGATTTCCGGACCCTCCGAGAAAAGGTCTTGACGCGCTTTCCAATCATGCGCTCGAGCGCCTTTGAGCGACGGATGCTGTTCGAGCGCCGGGCCGAGCGCAGTTTTTTCCAACGCGGTCGTTACACCCTTCGAACGGCCCTCGATCGTGCCGAACGTCTGAACCCGCGTGCCACGGGGATTTTTGGCTGAAAGCTAGCCTCACTGCGGTTTTCGGGCCGATTGGCGCTTGCCTTCACCGTTGCGCCACATTTACAAACCATTAACTATCGCGGTCGCTTTTCACGGTTTGTCGGCATTTGATCGGGTCTGGCAAGGTTCCATCAAGGTTGACGGAACGTTCGCTTAACCATCGACCTGTAGACCGGATAACAGTTGAAAAACGTGAGCGTGGAGGCTCCGGAATGAAATATCAGATGCGCATCCTCCAGGGATGGAAGCTGGCGGCTGTGGTCGCGGTGGCGCTGTCGATGGGCGCCTGCGCCAAGAACAACGTCGGCGCCGATGGCGCGATGGCGAGCGCGGCATCCCCGGGGAGCCAGCAGGATTTCGTGGTCAATGTCGGCGACCGCGTGTTCTTCGAGAGCGACCAGACCGAGCTGAGCCCGCAGGCGATCGCCACGCTGGAGAAGCAGGCACAGTGGCTGCAGACCTACAACCGCTACTCCTTCACCATCGAAGGCCATGCGGACGAGCGCGGCACTCGCGAATACAACATCGCGCTCGGTGCACGCCGCGCCCAGTCGGTGCGCAGCTATCTCGCCTCGCGTGGCATCGATCCGAACCGCATGCGCACCATCTCCTACGGCAAGGAGCGCCCGGTGGCGGTCTGTAACGACATCTCCTGCTGGTCGCAGAACCGCCGCGCCGTCACGGTGTTGAACGCCGGCGTTTAAAGCCTTCGGCCTTTCGCAGAAATTCAGAACCGGCGCCTTTGGGCGCCGGTTTTGTTCCGGGCTCGTGATGAAGCGGCGGATCGCGGCCAGCGTGCGCTCGGGGGCGTCTTGTATGCAGGCGTGCCGGCAGTCGGCGAATCGTTCAGAATCGCACCAGATGCGGCGGCAGCGCGGCCGCGATGTCGGCCTGGCTCTCGATTGGGTGAATGGGGTCGTCTTCGCCGCCGAGTACCAGCGTCGGGCACTGGATGCGATCCAGGTCGGGGAAGAAGTTGTAGCTGTGGCTCTCGCCGCCGGGCCGCGTGAACCATTGCAGCACTTCCGTCCGATTGATGGCGCGGCGTGCCATGTCCGGGTCGCGTGGGACGCGCGTGTAGTGTGGCATGGCCAGCCGCACCCAGGCGTCAACCGAAGCCTGATCGGGATGGCCCTGTTCCTCCAGCAGGCGACGCCGCGCCAGCGCGCCGACCTCCGGCCCGCCAAAGCGTTCGAACAACTCGACCCGCCGCTCCAGATATTCGTCGCCGGCGGCCGCGGTGCTGATCAGGATCAGTTTCGAAGGGTGCGCCGGATGGCTGGTGGCGTAGGCCAGCGCAACCATGCCGCCGAACGACGCGCCAAGCACGATCGGATCGACGATGCCGAGCGCGTCGCAAAACGCGCGCACGTCGTCGCCCCATTGCGCCAGATTCCAGCCCTCGCGCGGGCCGTCCTCGCTGCGGCCGTTGCCGCGATGGTCGAGATAGACGACTTGGGCAATGTCGGCCAGGGCGGAGTAGGCAGGCCGATAGATGGAGTGGTCGAAGCCGGGGCCGCCGTGCAGCATCAGCAGCACCGGCTTTTCCCGCATCACCGGGCCGTCGGGGACGAATTTCGCGCCCTCGACATCGAAGAACAGCCGCACGCCGTTCACAGACACGTGCATGAGCGGATCTCCCTCGATTTGTGAACGGCTCGCCGCACCGGGCGGCTTGTCTTGAAGCGGATACTAAACCATACCGGAATTCCGCGAACCGAATCGGAAATGCCAGTCACAATTCTGGCGTACTCCCTCTCTCAATGTGTTCTGCTTTCGTTTGACACGTGATTTTCGTCGTCAGGGCAAAATGTCATCCAGATTCCTCAATACTGCCGGTGCCGCGGCGATCGCCGCGATGCTGGGCTTGTCTGTGCAGACCGCGTCCGCACAGATCACGTTCCCGTGGGAGCGTCCGCCGCAAGGCTCCCCGCAAGTCCAGGCGCAGTCCGATGACGCCGACCTGGAAATGCGGATCCAGCGGCTGGAAAACCAGCTCCGGCAACTGACCGGCCAGAACGAGGAACTGCAGTACCGTAACCGCCAGCTTGAGGATCGGCTGCGTCAGCTCGGCGCCGCGCCGCCCGCGCCGGGTGGCCAGCCCCCGGTTACGCAGCCCGGCATGGCAGCGGCACCGCCCGCGGTTCAGCCCGGTCCGCCGCAGGGGCAACAGGGTTATCCGCAGCAGGGGCCTCGCCAGCAGCAGGGCTATCCGCAGGCCCAACCCGGCTACGACCAGCAGCCGCAGATCGCGGCGCCCGCGCCGATCGTGCAGGACCCGGCAGCCCCGCAGGCCGGTGGCCGCCGTCGCGGTGATGCCTTCGATCCCAGCCAGAATCCCAACGCCCCCGGCGCGCCGCGTGCGCTTGGCGGCGGCCAGATGCCGATCGGAAACGAGGCGTCGATCGGCGCGTCTGGCGGACGCGGTCCGGGCGAACCCCTCAATCTCGGCGGTCCGCGCGATCCCGGCGGCGCCTTGCCGCCGCCCGTCGCAGCCGCACCGCCACCCCGCGGCCCCGGGCCCGGCGCCAGCGCCGCGCTGACCACGCTGCCGCCCTCGGCCACGCCGAAGGACGAATTCGATCTCGGCATCGGCTACATGCAGCGCAAGGACTATGCGCTAGCCGAAGAGACGATGAAGAATTTTGCGCAGAAATATCCGAGCGATCCGCTGGTCGCGGATTCGCAATACTGGCTTGGCGAGAGCCATTTCCAGCGCCAGCAATATCGCGACGCCGCGGAAGCGTTTCTCGGCGTGACCACCAAGTTCGACAAGTCGGGCAAGGCGCCCGACGCGCTGCTGCGGCTCGGCCAGTCGCTGGCGGCGCTGAAGGAAAAGGAAGCCGCCTGCGCCGCGCTCGGCGAAGTCACGCGGAAATATCCGCGCGCATCTGCCGGCGTGAAGGCTGCCGTGGACCGTGAGCAAAAGCGGGTTAAGTGCTAAAGCAGAAGCCGGTCGAGGCCGCCATCGGCCTCGAATAGGCTGGCGATGCCATGGCTGACGACGACCACGCGCCGATCTCGGTACAGCAAGCGAAAGATCTGTTCGCACATTGGAAGGCCGCGCCCGCGCTCGTGCTGGCGGTATCCGGTGGCCCGGATTCCCTTGCCCTGATGTGGCTTGCCGCCCGCTGGCGCCGCGCCTTGATGCGTGGGCCGCGATTGATCGCCGTCACCATCGACCACGGTTTGCGACCGGAAGCCGCGCGCGAGGCGCGCGACGTCAAGCGCCTCGCACGCACGCTCGATTTGCCCCATCGCACGCTGCGCTGGACCGGGTCCAAGCCGAAGACCGGCTTGCCGGCCGCAGCCCGCGCGGCGCGCTACCGGCTGTTGGCCAAAGCCGCACGGGCGAGCGGCGCCACGCACGTCCTGACCGCGCATACCCGTGACGACCAGGCCGAGACGCTATTGATGCGGATGCTGCGCGGCAGCGGCATCGCCGGTCTCGCCGCAATGGCGCGCGAGACCGAGCGTGAAGGCGTTTGGCTGTCGCGGCCGTTGCTGAACATTCCGAAATCCCGGCTCGTTGCGACGCTCGGCAAGGCGAAGATCGCCTTTGCCGACGATCCCACCAATCGGGACATGAGCTTCACGCGGCCGCGGCTGCGCGCGCTAATGCCTGCGCTGATCGAGGAAGGCGGCGATAGCCGAAACCTGGCGCGGCTGGCAACAAGGCTGGCGCGGGCGAATGCCGCGATCGAGGTGCTGGCTGACGGCGCCGAGCGCTATCTCGCCTTGAGAGATCGCGATGATGCCTCGCGCTTCGGATTCGATGCCGGGGCGTTTGCCGGTCTGCCGGAGGAAATCCGGCTTCGGCTGCTCAAGCGCGCGATTGACCGGGCCGGTCACGAAGGGCCTGCGGAACTCGGCAAGGTGGAAGCGCTGCTGGCGGTGCTGGACCGGGCCATTGCGAATGGCGCGAGGCAGACAAGGCTGAAACAGACGCTGGCCGGGGCGGCGATCAGCCTGACGAAGGGGCGAATTCATGTCGATCCAGCGCCGCCGCGGAGGGGTAGCCGCGCGTGAGAAACATCCCCATATCCAGATATCCGTGATATCGGGACGAAGAGCCTTAACCACCCCGGAAAAACCCCGGATCTAACGTCATTTTTGACCGGGAATCGCGTTAAGATGCGTTAAATAGTCCCGTGTGGTTCCCTTGGCATTGACCCTGGCGCCACCTAGATTGGGTGTAGTGGACCGGGGATTCTCGCCTCACTACCCAAGGAATACTCTAGGGTTATTGCCAAGGACATTGGGCCGCGATCCGCGCGACCACGAAGGAAGATCAATGAACGCCAATCTGCGCAACTTCGCCCTCTGGGTCATTATCGTCTTGCTGCTGTTGGCATTGTTCACGCTTTTCCAGAATCCGGGTCAGCGCACGTCCTCGCAGGACATCTCGTTCTCGCAGCTCTTGAGCGAGGTTGACCAGGGCCGCGTTCGCGACGTCGTGATCCAGGGGCCGGATATCCACGGCACCTTTACCAACGGCTCCTCTTTCCAGACCTACGCGCCGAACGACCCGACGCTGGTGAAGCGCCTCTATGACGGCAAGGTCTCGATCACCGCGAAGCCCCCGGCGACAACGTGCCGTGGTTCGTGTCGCTGCTCGTTTCCTGGCTGCCCTTCATCGCACTGATCGGCGTGTGGATCTTCCTGTCGCGGCAGATGCAGGGCGGCGCCGGCAAGGCGATGGGCTTCGGCAAGTCGCGCGCCAAGATGCTGACGGAGGCCCATGGCCGCGTCACCTTCGAGGACGTCGCAGGTGTCGACGAAGCCAAGCAGGACTTGCAGGAGATCGTCGAGTTCCTGCGCGACCCCGGAAAATTCCAGCGCCTCGGCGGACGGATTCCGCGCGGCGTGCTCTTGGTCGGCCCGCCCGGCACCGGCAAGACCCTGATCGCGCGTGCGGTCGCGGGCGAAGCCAACGTGCCGTTCTTCACGATCTCGGGTTCCGACTTCGTCGAAATGTTCGTCGGCGTCGGCGCCTCTCGTGTCCGCGACATGTTCGAGCAGGCCAAGAAGAACGCGCCCTGCATCATCTTCATCGACGAAATCGATGCGGTCGGCCGTCATCGCGGCGCCGGCTTGGGCGGCGGCAACGACGAGCGCGAACAGACGCTCAACCAGTTGCTGGTCGAGATGGACGGGTTCGAGGCCAATGAAGGCGTGATCCTGATCGCCGCGACCAACCGTCCCGACGTGCTGGATCCCGCGCTGCTGCGTCCCGGCCGCTTCGACCGTCAGGTGGTGGTGCCGAATCCTGATGTCGTCGGCCGCGAGCAGATCCTGAAAGTTCACGTCCGGAAAGTTCCGCTGGCGCCGGATATCAATCTCAAGACCATCGCGCGCGGTACGCCAGGCTTCTCGGGCGCCGACCTGATGAATCTCGTCAATGAAGCGGCGCTGACCGCGGCACGGCGCAACAAGCGCATGGTGACGCAGGCCGAGTTCGAAGAGGCAAAAGACAAGGTGATGATGGGCGCCGAGCGCAAGTCGCTCGTCATGACCGAGGAAGAGAAACTGCTGACGGCCTATCACGAGGGCGGCCATGCCATCGTCGGCCTCAATGTCGTCGCGACCGATCCGATCCACAAGGCCACGATCATCCCGCGCGGCCGCGCACTCGGCATGGTGATGCAGCTGCCCGAGCGCGACAAGCTGTCGATGTCGCTTGAGCAGATGACGTCACGGCTGGCGATCATGATGGGCGGCCGCGTCGCGGAAGAGTTGATCTTCGGCCGCGAAAAGGTCACCTCGGGTGCGGCTTCCGACATCGAGCAGGCGACAAGGCTGGCGCGCATGATGGTGACGCGCTGGGGCCTGTCGGAAGAACTCGGAACCGTGTCCTATGGCGAAAACCAGGACGAGGTGTTTCTGGGCATGTCGGTTTCGCGCACGCAGAACGCATCCGAAGCGACCGTCCAGAAGATCGACTCGGAGATCCGGCGTTTGGTCGAGGAAGGCTACAACGAGGCCACGAAAATCCTCACCGAGAAGCGCGAGGACCTCGAGGCGCTGGCCAAGGGCCTGCTCGAATTCGAGACGCTGAGCGGCGACGAAATCATCGACCTGCTGAAGGGCAAGAAGCCCAACCGCGAGTCGGTGCTGGAGCCGAGCACGCCACGTGCCTCCGCGGTGCCACCCGCCGGCAAGCCGCGCCCGCGTCCCGATCCGGACCCTGGCCTGGAGCCGCAACCGCAGGCGTAAGCGGATCTCTTCTCGAACAAGAAACGCGGCGGAGACGCCGCGTTTTTTGTCTGCGCTGTCGTCATTGCGAGCCACCGGGTCGGGCGAATGCGCGCCCGATGGCTCGCATGACGCGGTTGCAGCCACGGGTGAGTTATGCCTTCGCCGGGGCGCCGAGATGCACCGCCAGGATATGCTCCGGCGTCTCCACCACCTCGATCGTCTCCCCGTCGCCGCCGACGAAGGCGAGTACGGTGCGCTCGCCGTCGCGCGACATGCTGCCGACGAGCCCGATATTGATGTGGATGGGCTGCCCCGTCTCGAACCTCGTGCATTGAATCCAGAAGCGCATCGCAGTCTCCTTCGATCATCTGCGGCAAGACTAGAGAAGGGGGCCGTCTCGCGCTAGGCGGATGCCCGCAGTTCGCGAGCCGCCGCCACCATGTTGACGAGCGCGGGCCGCACCTCTTCCCATTTGCGGGTCTTTAATCCGCAATCCGGATTGATCCAGATCTGGGCGTCGGCAAGCCGCTCTCGTGCCAGCCTGAGCAGGCCGGTCATCTCTGCGATCTCGGGGACGCGCGGCGAATGGATGTCGTAGACGCCGGGGCCGATTTCGTTCGGATAGCGATAGTCCCTGAACGCGTCGAGCAACTCCATTTTCGAGCGCGAGGTCTCGATCGAGATCACGTCGGCGTCCATCGCACCGATCGCGCCAATGATGTCGTTGAACTCCGAGTAGCACATGTGGGTATGGATCTGGGTTTCGTCGCGTACGCCGGACGAGCAGAGGCGGAAGGCGTCGACGGCCCAGTCCAGATAGGCCTTCCATTCGGATTTGCGCAGCGGCAGACCCTCCCGCAGCGCCGCCTCGTCGATCTGGATCATGCCGGCGCCGGCGGCCTCGAGATCGGCGACCTCGTCGCGGATCGCGAGCGCGATCTGCTGGCAGGTCCGGCTCCGCGGAATGTCGTCGCGGACGAACGACCAGTTCAGGATGGTGACGGGACCGGTCAGCATCGCCTTCATCGGCTTTTTCGTCAGCGACTGGGCGTACTGCCACCACTCGACCGTCATCGGCCGGGGGCGCGAGACGTCGCCGAACAGCACCGGTGGACGGACGTAACGCGATCCGTAGGATTGCACCCAGCCGTGGGTGGTGAAGGCGAAGCCCGCGAGTTGCTCGCCGAAATACTGCACCATGTCGTTGCGCTCGAACTCGCCATGCACGAGTACGTCGAGACCGATGGTTTCCTGCCACTGCACCGCGCGGGCCGTCTGGTCCTGCAAATAGATCTTGTAGACTTCATCCGTCAGGGCTCCGCTGGCGTGCGCGGCCCGGGCTTTCCTGACTTCGGCCGTCTGTGGAAACGAGCCGATGGTCGTGGTCGGGAAGGCGGGCAGGTTGAAGCGCTCGTGCTGAACGCCGGCGCGCTCGGCGAATGCGCTGGTGCGGCGACGCATGGCGTCGTCGATGCCGGCGATGCGCGCCGCGACCTTCGCATCGTGAATTCGCGGCGAAGCCTTGCGCGCGGCGGCCGCCTCGTCCGAGACACGCAGGGCAGCTTCGACGCTGCCGCGCCCACCGGCGAGTACGGTCCCGAGCGTGGTCAGCTCCTCGAGCTTCTGCACCGAGAACGCCAACCAGCTTTTGATTTCGGAATCGAGCGCCGTTTCCAGCGCCAGATCGATCGGGACATGCAACAGCGAGCAGGAGGGGCGATCTGCACTCGCGCCTTGCCGAGTTTTTCGATCACGGGTTCGATCCGGTCCAGGATCCGGCTCAAATCCGCGCGCCAGATGTTCCGGCCGTCGATGATTCCAAGCGACAGCACGCGGTCTTTTGGAAAATCGGCGAGGCCGTCGATTTGATCGGGCGCGCGGACCAGATCGAAATGCAGGCCGGCGACGGGCAGCGCCAGTGCGGTATCGCGATTGCCGCCGAGCCCGCCGAAATAGGTCGCGAGCATGATCTTGAGCTGCGGCACCGCGCGGGCGATCTCACCATAGGTGTAATGCAGCGCCTGCTGTCCGACGATATCGAGGTCGAGCACGAGGCATGGTTCGTCGATCTGCACCCATTCGGCGCCCCGGTCGGCCAGTTCCCGCAGCACGTCGATGTAGATCGGCAGCAACCGGTCGAGCAGCGACAGCGGATTGAATCCTGTATCCTTGCTCTTGGAGAGCTTGAGAAACGTGACCGGGCCAACGAGGACAGGACGGGTCTGATAGCCGAGCGCTTTGGCTTCCTCGTACTCCTCGATCGGCTTGCGCGAGGCCAAGGTGAATTTCTGATCCCTTGCCAGTTCGGGAACCATGTAGTGGTAGTTGGTGTCGAACCATTTTGTCATCTCAAGCGCCGGCACGCCGTGCGCGGCGTCGTGCCCGTGATTGATATGGCCGCAAGCCGCCTCATGCGTTTTGCCTTGCGCGCCGCGGGCCATCGCGAAGTAAGTCGCGAGCGGGACCGGGCCGCCGTTCCAGCGATAGATGCCCGGAATCGCGCCGACCATCACTGACGTGTCGAGCATCTGGTCGTAGAACGAGAAATCGTTCGACGGGATCACGCTGACGCCGAGTTTCTTCTGGCGCGCCCAGTTGGCCGCGCGAAGACCGGCGCCGGCTTCGATCAGGGCCTTTTCGTCTGAAGCGCCAGACCAGAAATTTTCCAACGCAAATTTCAGCTCGCGGTGCGGGCCGATCCGTGGCGTGCCGAGCGAGGCAACAGGAAGCGAGGAAGTGGAGATCGTAGAGGAAAGAGACATGGCTTAACCCCAAAAGTTGGGGGCAAAGGCCGTAGTGACACGTCTGGATTCCACGTACGGCAGCGCGCGCGGAATCGCAACCGCACCACCGGGACACCCCGCCCGAGGACGTGTATGTTGTCGAGGCAGGTCTCCTGGCTCGCGGGTCAGTGCTGCTGTCCGGCCTTCCCGAAACCACGCAAGGTCTCAGTGACTTTGTTGGACAGCGGCTCGCCGCTTACAGTTGCGGGGGCAGCTCCGGCTTTGGCTTTTTCGGCCGCACCGGCTTCCCTCTTAGCTTCGGGCCGAACGAGCCCGAAGAACCACGACGGATTCAGTTAAGGTCAACGGCGATCTCAGTCAATATGAGATCTGGTAATCCCGCGTTGGTGCTCTCTGTCATCACCATTCGATGTATTCCATTTCGATCGAAGCGCGATAGCGACATAATTCACCTCTGCGGCATGCCCGCGGGGACGATAGTTTTGACGATGGAGGCGTCGAGCGCCTCGTAATCGTGCAGCCCGATCGTTGCGTAGAGCTCAGCGCGCGTCTGCATCTCGTCGAGCATCTTGCGGGCGCTGCCGTCGCGTTTGAGGGCGGCGAACAGATCCTGCTGGGCCTTGTTGGCGACGCGAAGCGACGACACCGGCCAGATCACCATCCGATAGCCCATCGCCTCGAACTCTGACGCCGTGAAGAACGGCGTCTTGCCGAACTCCGTCATGTTCGCCAGCAACGGAACACCGGGAACGCGCCTGGCGAATTCCTCGAACATCTCGCGCGAAATCATCGCTTCGGGAAATATCGCCTCCGCTCCCGCTTCCAGATAAAGTTTGGCGCGCGCTACCGCGCCGTCCATGCCTTCGCTCGCCGCAGCATCGGTTCTCGCGATCAGATAGAGATGACGCCGCGCCTTTGCGGCGGCGGCGATCTTGGCCGCCATGTCGCGCGCATCCGCCAGCTTCTTGTCGTTGAGATGGCCGCATTTTTCGGAAGCAGTTGGTCCTCGATGTGAACGGCCGCAGCGCCGGCGTCCTCGAAGGCGCGTACCATGTTCATGACATTGAGCGCTTCGCCATAGCCGGTGTCGCCATCGACCAGCACCGGTAGGCCGCTGGCGCGCGCCACCTGGCGGATGAAGAAGGCGACTTCCTCGATGGTTATGATGCCGAGATCGGGCAGGCCCATCGAAGCCGTCATCGCCGCGCCCGACAGATAGAGCGCGGAAAAGCCGGCGTCGCGGGCCTGCAGCGCGGCCATTCCGTTATGCGCGCCCGGCATCTGGAGAATGCCCGGTCTGCCCAGGAGGTCGCGGAAGCGAGCCCCGGCCGGCTTGTCGGCCAGATCAGCACCCAGGAGATATACCATTGTTGCTTCCCTATGCGGCGCGTGGGGCGATGGCGGCTTTGCCACGCTCATGCAGCGGCACGAACTTCAGGTTCTCCGGGCCGATATAATTCGCGGCCGGGCGGATGATCTTGTTGTTGATGCGCTGCTCCATCACATGCGCCGCCCATCCGGACGTCCGGGAAATCACGAACAGCGGCGTGAACATCGCGGTCGGCACCCCCATCGCGTGGTAGGAGACCGCGCTGAACCAGTCGAGATTGGCGAACATCTTCTTGGCGTCCGCCATGACCACCTCGATCCGGTCGGCAATTTCGAACATACGGGTGTTCTCGCTTTCAATGCTGAGCCGGCGCGCGACTTCCTTGATCACTTTGTTGCGTGGATCGGCAATGGTGTAGACCGGATGACCGAAGCCGATCACGACTTCCTTGGCCGCGACGCGCCTGCGGATATCGGCCTCCGCCTCTTCCGTACCGCCGTAACGCTTCTGTACTTCGAAGGCGATCTCGTTGGCGCCGCCATGTTTCGGCCCGCGCAGCGCGCCGATCGCGCCTGTGATCGCGGAATAGAGGTCCGAGCCCGTACCCGCAATCGAGCGCGCCGTGAACGTCGAGGCGTTGTACTCGTGCTCGGCGTAGAGGATCAGCGAGGTATGCATCGCGCGCTCGTGCGATGGCGGCGGCTCCCTGCCATGGAGCAAATGCAGGAAGTGCGAGCCGATCAGATCGTCGTCGGTTTCGACGTCGATCCGGCGACCGTGGTGGGCGTAGTGGTGCCAGTAGAGCAGCATCGATCCAAGCGAGGCCATCAGCCGGTCGGCAATATCGCGGGCGCCGGGCTGGTTGTGATCGTGGGTCTCGGGAAGGATGCAGCCGAGCGCGGAGACGCCGCTTCTTAAGACATCCATCGGATGCGCGGCGGCGGGCAGCAATTCCAGCGTCTGCAACACCGCGAGCGGCAAGGCGCGTAGCGCCTTCAGCTTGGCCTTGTAGTTTCTGAGCTCCGACAAAGTAGGCAGGCTGCCGTGAACGAGAAGATGCGCGATCTCCTCGAATTCGCAGCTTTCCGCGACATCGAGAATGTCGTAGCCGCGATAATGCAGATCATTTCCGGTGCGGCCGACCGTGCACAGCGCGGTGTCGCCGGCGATCACGCCTGACAGCGCGACCGACTTCTTAGGCGGAGGCTTGATGTCCGTCATCTCAATCTCCCTTATCGATTGCCGGCGGCGCGCTGGATTGCGACCGGAGCAGTGTCCTGCCAGTCGAAGATGCCGTGCGCCGACGTCGCGCCGAGAAATTTTGGATCGACCGTGAAGGTGAGGTCGGTCAGTTCGCCTGCTTTGAGCGAGACCAGTTTTTCCACCGTTGCGATGAAGCGATCCTGCTCAGCCGCGGTGATCACGCCTTCCGCCAGGTTGCGGAATTTCCGGATGTAGTCCGGCCGCTTGAACAGGCGGGCGCCCAGCGGATGCGCATCCGCCAGCGCAATTTCGTCGCTGATGACGGAGCCGTCCTTCAGCTTCACGATGACGCGGCCGCCGAACGCTTTTCCCTTGGATCGTGGCTGTGGTAGCGGCGGGTCCATGTGGGGTCCTCGACCGTCGAGATCTTGCGCCATAGCGCGAGCGTCGCTTCGCGGCCCGCGCGCTCGGGGGCATAGGACCGTTCGTGATGCCAGCCGCCGTCTTCGAGTGCGACCGCGAAGATATACATGATCGAATGGTCAAGCGTTTCGCGGCTCGCCTTCGGGTCCATCTTCTGCGGATCGTTGGCGCCGGTGCCGATGACGTAGTGGGTGTGATGGCTGGTGTGGATGACGATGCTTTCGATCTTCGAGAGATCGCCGATTTTCGGTCCCAGCCGGCGTGCGAGATCGATCAGGGCCTGGCTCTGATATTCGGCCGAGTGCTCCTTGGTGTAGGTTTCGAGAATGGCGCGTTTGGGTTCGCCCTTTTCCGGCAGCGGCACGGTGTATTCCGCGCTGGGGCCGCCGAGCAGCCAGGCGATGAAGCCGTCTTCGCCCTCATAGGCGGGAGACGGCGCGCCTTCGCCGCGCATCGCGCGATCGACAGCTTCAACCGCCATCTTGCCGGCGAAGGCTGGCGCATAGGCCTTCCAGCTCGAGATCTCGCCCTTGCGTGATTGCCGCGTGGTCGTGGTGACATGGAGCGCCTGCTGAACGGCCTGATAGATCGTCTCGGCAGGTAAGCCGAGCAGCGCGCCGATCCCGGCGGCGGCAGACGGCCCGAGATGGGCGATGTGATCGATCTTGTGTTCGTGCAGGCAGATGCCCTTCACGAGATCGACCTGAATTTCGTAAGCGGCGGCCAGTCCGCGCACGAGGTTCGCACCCGTCAGCCCGCAGTGCTGGGCGACAGCCAGCACCGGCGGAATGTTGTCGCCGGGATGCGAATAGTCCGCAGCAAGAAACGTGTCGTGGAAATCGAGCTCGCGGACAGCCACGCCGTTGGCCCACGCGGCCCATTCCGGCGAGATCCGCTGCGACCGCGCCAGCCCGAACACGGTGGCTCCCGCGTGGTGAGGATGCGCCTCGGCTTGCGATCGCGCGCTGACAACAGGGCGCCGCGCCACCGCGGCCGCGGCAACGGCGGCGTTGTCGATGATGCGGTTGCCCAGCATCTCCACCACATCGCTCTCGACCGCGACCGGGTCGGCGGCGACCTCGGCGATCTTCCAGGCCAGTTGGCTCGCGCGCGGAGACGATCGGCCGATTTGAACGTACGAACGCTATGCTGTTTCAAGACGCCGCTTCCTTCTGGATTGGATCGGTCATGGCTGGTTGCGCGATCGGGACCGGACGGCCGAATTCGTTCACCGCGACCATCTCGAATGTTCCGCGCACCGCGGATTTCCGCTGGCCGCTGATCAGGTCTTCGCGAATCATGTCGACCGCGACCGTCATGGAACTGCGGCCGACACGTACGACCTGGGCAACTAGCTCGACGAGTTCGCCGACATGGATCGGCTCGTGAAATTCGATCTTGTCCGAGGTCGCCATGACGACGCTCTGCCGTGCATGCCGCGTGGCCGTGACAAATGCCGCCTTGCCCATCAGGCTCAGCGCATGGCCGCCGAACAGCGTGCCGTAGTGATTGGCCTGCTCCGGAAACACCATCTCCACGAACCGGGTTTCGTCGGGAGGAAGGTTCGGCGACGCCGCAAAATGCATTTTTCCTGCTCCGGACGACTTGTCATTCCCTCACGACTTCGCAATATCTACAAACGTGCACCATCGAAATGGCTGAAAAAGCATAGTCTTGCGAAGAAAAGCCAGCTGATCTACAAAGTTTGCGAAGGTGACATGATGAAAAAGACCTTCATGGGCGTGCGGTTGAAAAGACTGCGTGAGGAGCAGCACCTGACGCAGGCGGCGCTTGCCGGCAAACTCGGGATCTCCCTGAGCTACCTCAACCAACTGGAGAACAATCAGCGTCCGCTCACCGTGCCGGTGCTGCTGGCGCTCAATTCGGTGTTCGGCCTCGACGTGCAGGCGTTTGCCGAGGGCGATGAAGCCCGCCTGATCGCGGATCTCCGCGAAGCGCTGGCGGATCCTTCATTGGGCGAAACGATCGCTGTCGCCGAACTTCGCGAACTCGCGCAGAACATGCCCGCGGTCGGGCGTGTGCTGGTCAATCTCAACCGCAAATATCGCCACGCCGCCGAGCAATATGCGGCCATCTCCGCGCGGCTCGGCGAGGACCGTCAAGCCACGGCGGCGGTACTGCCATCCACGCCGTTCGAGGAAGTCCGCGACTTCTTCTATCTGCAGCACAACTACATTGCCGAACTCGACGATGCGGCGGAGGCGATCGCCGGCCGCATGGAATTACCGATCGGGCGGATGACGCCGGGCCTGGTGTCGTATCTCGAAAGCCGGCATGGCGTGACTGTCCTGATCGAGGCGATCGACGAACTGGGATCGGGAACGCAGCGCATGTTCGATGGCCGCACACGAACGCTGCGGCTGTCGCCGAGCCTTGATCCGGGGCAGCAGGCGTTTCAGCTCGCGACGCAGATTGCCATTCTGGAACTGGACGAGGCGATCAATGCGATCGTCGACAAGGCAAAGTTCACCAGCGACGAAGCGCGCGGCCTCGCCCGCATCGGGCTCGCGAACTATTTCGCCGGTGCGCTGATTTTGCCTTACTCCATTTTCCTCAACGAGGCGGAGCGGTGCCGTTACGACATCGAGTTGCTCAGTCACCGGTTCGGCGTCGGCTTTGAAACGATCTGTCACCGGCTGAGCACCCTGCAGCGCCCCAATGCGCGGGGCGTGCCGTTCTTCTTCATCCGCGTCGATCGCGCCGGAAACATATCGAAACGCCAATCGGCGACCGATTTCCATTTTTCGCGGGTCGGCGGGACGTGTCCGCTGTGGAACGTCTATGAGGCCTTCGCCAGCCCGGGGCGCATCCTGACGCAGCTGGCGCAGATGCCTGATGAGCGAACCTATCTGTGGGTTGCCCGGACGGTGTCGCACGGCAGCGGGGGATACGGAGCGCCCGCCAAGACGTTTGCGGTCGCCCTCGGATGCGATGTTCGCCATGCGGAGCGAATCGTCTATTCGCAGGGCCTCAAGATCGATCCGTCACTGGCGACGCCGATCGGCATGGGCTGCAAGGTGTGCGAACGGCCGGATTGCCCGCAGCGCGCGTTTCCACCGGTCGGCCGGGCCCTTCGAATCGATGAGACGCGATCCCGATTCGCGCCCTATGCCACGTCATGATCTGACGTAGTCGGAATATCGGGGAAAACGGCTTTCACGCGGAGAAAGAATCGGCTTACCCATCCCTCTGCGGAATTTGTTTCCTATCCCTCTGCGGAGTTTTTTGGAGATTGCGGGCATCGATCTCCCGCGCCCCATTGACATTTCGTCGTGAATAGTACCAGATATAGACGTCACGGTCCGCTGGATCGCAAGATTTGGTGGCTAAGAGGGAAGTCGGTGTATCGCATGTTTTGCGAGGAGTCCGACGCTGCCCCCGCAACTGTAAGCAGTGAGTTGCTCCCGATTTCACGTCACTGATGCGGTCACGCATTGGGAAGACCGGGTGCGACGGTGACCTGCAAGCCAGGAGACCTGCCGCGACACCGAAAAAACGTCCACGGGCGGGGTGTCCCGGCGGTCGCTCGCAGATTCATGCCGGTGCCTTGCGCCGGGCATCCAATGCGGCGTCGCCTCAAGACATCCAGCCTCCAACAACACTACGGGGTCTGCCGATGTCGCAATCTTCTCAACTCGTTTCTCCCGAAGCCAAAGCCGCTCCGTTTCTCGCATTGCGCACTGAATCGTCAGCTTTGCCGGGAGGTGCGCTGCCAATGCAGGTGATCCGCCGCAACGGCACGGTTTCGAAATTCGACGCCAGCAAGATTTCGGTCGCGATGACCAAGGCGTTCCTTGCGGTCGAAGGGCATGGCGCGGCCGCCTCCCGCCGCGTGCATGAAATCGTCGAGCAGCTGACCTCGGAAGTCGTCGGCGCGCTGTCGCGCCGGATGAGCGAAGGCCGCACCTTTCATATCGAGGACGTGCAGGACCAGGTCGAACTGGCCTTGATGCGCAGCGAGCATCACAAGGTCGCGCGCGCTTATGTGCTGTATCGTGAGGAGCGCGCGCGGCAGCGCGCCGGGCAGGAAGCGGCGAATGCGCTTCACGCGTCGAGCGAGCCTTCGCTGCGGGTCACGCTGGCGAGCGGCGTGCAGGTCCCGCTCGATGCCGCGCGCCTGACGCTGATCGTCGAAGAGGCTTGCGCCGCTCTCGACGGCGTCAGCGCCGCTGCCGTGCTCGCCGAAACCCAACGCAATCTCTACGACGGCATCGGCGAGGGCGAACTAGCGCTGGCGTCGGTGATGGCTGCGCGCACGCTGGTGCAGCAGGAACCGAACTACGCCTATGTCAGCGCGCGGCTATTGCTCGACAAGCTGCGCACCGAGGTGCTGTCGTTCGTGCTTGGTGCGCCGACCAGCGCGTCGCAGGCCGACATGGCGGTACGCTACGGCGAATACTTCCCCGCCTACATCAAGACCGGCATCAAGGCCGAACTGCTCGATCCCGATCTGGCGCGGTTCGACCTGAAGAAGCTCGCCGCGGCGCTGAAGCCGGAGCGCGATCTAGCGTTCCAGTTTCTCGGGCTGCAAACGCTGTACGACCGCTATTTCCTGCATGAGCGCGGCAACCGCATCGAACTGCCGCAGGCGTTCTTCATGCGCGTCGCTATGGGCCTTGCGCTGCGCGAGATCGACCGCGAGGCGCGCGCCATCGAGTTCTACGATCTGTTGTCGTCATTCGATTTCATGGCCTCGACGCCGACGCTGTTCAATTCGGGAACGCTGCGGCCGCAATTGTCGTCCTGCTTCCTCACCACGGTTGCCGACGATCTCGACGGCATCTTCAAGTCGGTCAAGGACAACGCGCTGCTGGCGAAATACTCCGGCGGGCTCGGCAACGACTGGACCCGCGTCCGCGGGCTCGGCGCCCACATCAAGGGCACCAATGGCGAGAGCCAGGGCGTGGTGCCGTTCCTCAAAGTCGCCAACGACACCGCGATCGCCGTCAACCAGGGGGAAAACGCAAGGGTGCGGTCTGCGCCTATCTCGAAACCTGGCACATCGACATCGAGGAATTTTGGACCTGCGCAAGAACACCGGCGACGACCGCCGCCGCACCCATGACATGAACACCGCGAACTGGGTGCCTGACCTGTTCATGCAGCGCGTCGAGGCCGACGGCGAATGGACCTTGTTCTCGCCCGACGAGACGCCCGACCTGCATGACCTCTACGGCCAGCCGTTCGCCGAGCGTTACGCAGCCTGTGAGGCGAAGGCGGCGCGGGGTGAAATCCGCGTGTTCAAGCAGGTCCGCGCCACGGATCTCTGGCGCAAGATGCTGACCATGCTGTTCGAGACCGGGCATCCCTGGATCACGTTCAAGGATCCCTGCAATCTGCGTTCGCCGCAGCGCCATGCCGGTGTGATTCATTCCTCGAACCTCTGCACCGAGATCACGCTCAATACCTCCGACGACGAAACCGCCGTCTGCAATCTCGGTTCGATCAATCTGCTCAACCATGTGCGGGAAGGGCGGCTGGATGAGGCGCGGCTGCAGCGCAGCGTGACGATTGCGATGCGGATGCTCGACAACGTCATCGACATAAATTTCTACACCATCCCGGAAGCGCGCCGCTCGAACCTGCGGCACCGCCCGGTCGGTCTCGGGCTGATGGGATTCCAGGACGCTCTGCAGGCGTTGCGGATTGCGATGGCTTCCGACGCGGCTGTTGCGTTCGCCGATACCAGCATGGAGTTGATTTCGTATTATGCGATCTCGGCCTCGGTCGATCTCGCCGCCGAGCGCGGGCGCTATCCGTCGTTCGACGGTTCGCTGTGGAGCCGGGGCATTTTGCCGATCGATTCGATCGAGCTGCTGGCGAAAGCCCGCGGCGGCCTCGCGATGGACCGCGGCATGGCGCTTGATTGGGATCGCTTGCGTGAGCGCGTCAAATCGACCGGCATGCGCAATTCGAACGTGATGGCGATCGCACCGACAGCGACGATCTCCAACATCTGCGGCGTGGCGCAGTCGATCGAGCCCGCCTACCAAAACCTCTACGTCAAATCCAACATGTCCGGCGACTTCACCGTGGTGAACGAGTTTTTGGTGCGCGACCTCAAGGCGCGCGGGCTGTGGGACGAGGTGATGGTCAACGATCTCAAATATTTCGACGGCAGCGTCGGCGCCATCGACCGCATTCCCGACGACCTCAAGGCGCTCTATGCCACCGCCTTCGAGATCGACAGCGCCTGGCTGATCGAGGCGGCCTCGCGGCGGCAGAAATGGATCGACCAGTCGCAGTCGCTTAACCTCTATATCGCCAACCCTTCCGGCAAGAAGCTCGATGCGCTCTATCGGCTGGCCTGGGCGCGCGGGCTGAAGACGACTTATTACCTGCGCTCGCGCAGCGCGACGCATGTCGAAAAATCCACGCTCCGGGGCACCGACGGCAAGCTCAACAGCGTTGCTGCCGCACCAGTGATGTCGGCGGCCGCGCCGATCATCGTCCCGTCTGCGATAACGGCGCCTGACCTGTCCGGCGCGGTGGCGTGTTCCATCGACAATCCCGAATGCGAAGCCTGCCAGTAAGCAGACAAGAAGCAAGGAAATGACAATGCTCGACTGGTCCGAGATCCGCTATGCCCTCGCGCCGGATGCCGCCTCCTTGGTGGCGCAAACCGCCGTCGCGGCCGATCAAACCGGCCTCGGCACCATCGACCGAAGCGGCGGACGGGTGTCCGTGGACGACAAGCGGATGATCAACTGCCGCGCCGACGTCAATCAACTGCTGCCGCTGAAATACAAATGGGCATGGGAGAAGTATCTCGCCGGCTGCAACAATCACTGGATGCCGACCGAAGTCTCGATGCAGGCCGACATCGCGCTGTGGAAGTCGCGCGACGGCCTCACCGAGGACGAGCGCCGCGCCATCAAGCGCAACCTCGGCTTCTTCGCGGCTTCCGAAAGCCTCGTCGCCAACAACATCGTGCTGGCGATCTACCGCCACCTCACCAATCCGGAGTGCCGGCAGTATCTGCTCCGGCAGTCCTTCGAGGAGGCCGTTCACACCCACACCTTCCAGTACATCGTCGAGAGCCTCGGCCTCGACGAGGGCGAGCTGTTCAACATGTACCGCGAGGTGCCGTCGATATCAGACAAGGCGGCGTGGGCGCTGAAGCATACCCAGCACCTCGACGATCCCGATTTCAGCACCGGGACGCCGGAAGCCGACCAGGCGTTTCTGCGCGATCTCGTCGCCTTCTACGTCATCTTCGAGGGCATGTGGTTTTATACCGGGTTCGCCCAGATCCTCTCGCTCGGCCGCCGCAACAAGATGGTCGGCATCGCGGAGCAGTACCAGTACATCCTGCGCGATGAATCGATTCACCTGAATTTCGGCATCGACGTCATCAATCAGATCAAGATCGAGAATCCGCATCTGTGGACGAAAGCCTTTCAGGACGAAGTCCGCGCCATGGTGCGCGAGGCCGCCGAACTGGAAGCGGCCTACGGGCGGGATACCATGCCACGCGGATTTCTTGGGCTAAATGCGGGGCTGTGTGAAACCTACATGCATTTCATCGCCAACCGCCGCTGCGCGCAACTGGGTCTGGCGCGGGTGTTCGACGACACCGAGAATCCGTTTCCCTGGATGTCGGAGGCGATGGACCTGAAGAAGGAGAAGAATTTTTCGAGACGCGGGTGATCGAGTATCAGAACGGCGGCGCGCTGAGCTGGGAGTAGGGGTGGCAATGTCGTCCCTGCGAACGCATGCGTTCGCGGGGACGGCAAACCGCCGTTGCCGCGCTAAAACTTAAGATTTCCTCAATTCAGTCCGGCCTATTGCTTTAAGGGCGTGCGCTTGCGGACAGGGCGCGCCCAGGCAAGGACCGCGCATGACCGCCTCTCTTTCCACCCTCAAGACCGCACACGAACCAGCCCCGATTCCGGCGTGGCTCGTGAAAGTGTGCCTTGTGCTGGCGATTGCGAATGTGACCCTTTGCCTATCGGCGTATTTCTCCCACTGGTGGGTTTACGATCCGAACGGCCTCGGCATCCCGACCGATTTCATCAACGTCTGGGCTGCCGGCCGCCTGGTACTCGATGGCCTCCCGGCACAGGCCTATGACTGGGACGTCCAGAAGCAGGTCGAGGTCGCAAAGCTCGGCCAGGATTTTGTCGGTTACTTCGCCTGGCACTATCCGCCGCCATTCCTGTTCGTCGCATCCTTGCTGGCGCAGCTTCCGTATCAGGTCGCGTATATCGGCTGGGTCGTGGTCAGCTTTCTGCCCTTTCTTGTCGCGATGCGCGCAATCGTCGGCCGCACCTTCGGCTATCTGCTCGCGTTCGCCATTCCGATTGCGTTCATCAATGCGCTGGTCGGGCAGAACGGATTCCTCACCGCGGCGTTGATCGGCGGGACGCTCTATCTGATCCCGATACGGCCGGTACTGGCAGGCATCTGCCTCGGGCTTTTGACGTACAAGCCGCAATACGGGCTGCTGTTTCCGATCGTGCTGATCGCAGCCGGGCATTGGCGCGTCTTCATCAGTGCCGGCGTTACCGCCATCGTGCTGGCCGTCGCTTCCTGGCTCGCCTTTGGCATCGAAAGCTGGCTGGCGTTCTTCCACTGGATGCCGAAATTCTCGCAGGCGTTCCTGACCGAAGGCAAGGCCCCATGGTGGAAGCTGCAAAGCATCTTCTCGCTGGTACGTTACTTCGGCGGCAGCGAACCGCTTGGCTGGGCATTCCAGTGGGTTCTCACTGCCTCCGTGGCCGTGGTGCTGGCGCTGATGTGGCGAAGCCGCATGCCCTACACCCTGAAGGCCGCAGCGCTTGCCGCCGGTACGCTGCTGACCACGCCCTATCTCTTCATGTACGACATGATGGTGCTGGCGATCCCGATCGCCTTCCTGGTCCGCATTGGATTGAAGATCGGTTTTCGCGCCTACGAGCTTCCGGCGCTCGGCGCCGTCGTCGCCCTCATCGGTTGCTACATGTTCACCGGCATTCCGACCGGCCTTGGCGCTACGCTGGTCGTGTCCGCGCTGATCCTGCGCCGCGCCGGATCGTGGTGGCGGCATGAGCCGGCGCCAAAACTCGTCGCGGCAGGCGCGTAAAATTACCGTTTGCTATTTGATGAACGCCGCCCACAACGCGGCATTCGCAAGCGTGCCGGCCTCGTTCATGTGGCAGCCGTCAGGGTTGCGTCCTTCATTTCCGATCGTATCGGTGTCGGGCCCCGGGCGGATGTTCAGAGCTTCATCGACCGCAGATAATTGACCGGCACGTACCGCCGCCATGTTCTTTGGCCCGACGTAGTCGCATTTTGCGCTACGTGACAGATAGAAGGGCGCATCGAAACCGGCCGTGCGAAACCGTTTCACCAGTTGATGCAACAGCGAAACATATTGTTCGGCTGACGTCGTCGATGTCGCATCTGCTTCCCCTTGCTGAAACAGAATGTGCGTCGGCGTCAGCCCCGCAGCCTTCAGCTTCGCGATGCCATTGGTGGTCAACTCGGCGCCCTCGTTGTTCAGGAAGGCGAGCGATGCCCCGCCCCTGGCGAGGGGACGAGGATCACGCGGTCGTAGCGCCCGGCCTGGACCAGAATGTCACCGAGACGCGTTGCAAAGCTCCCGCCTATGCCATCGGTACCGAGCAGGGGATCGGCTGCGGCAAAGCATTTGCCGGTCGCGGGATCGAAATTGTCGACGGCTTCGCGCGCCGCGTGTCGGGTGGTTCCGTAGTTGGCCGCGTTGCTCTGGCCGTGCACGATGATGATTGCCGTTCTCGCGGACGCGGCGCACGGTCGCTCGTCCCGCGCGATTGCCGTCAAATCGATGTGGGGGTGGCCGGGGTCACGAGCTTGTAGCCGATCGCGCCAATCAGCACGCCACCAACCAGGAATGTCACTTTACGCCGCAATGGAATGGTCTCCGGATAGCTCGATTCTCGTCGAAGCCGGGCGACGTCCCGAGATGGCTCCATGCAGAGGCAGAGCGCACAACAATCGGAGGCTGCCCATTCGGTACAGGCTAGTGGGTCGGCATTGCGATCCTGTTAACGGTTCGGAAAGTCTTGAAACCGTCTTGTCATCAGGCGTGAATAGTTGTTCACTTCTTCAATGCGATGAGTGCGCTTATCGCTCAAGACATTGAAGGTGTGCGCGTTCTGGCAGGCTCCACGGGGCTCGACGGCGCGCCGGGGACGGAAGACGCGCCATGGTGTATCGGCGAACCCATCAGGTCGTAAAGCGGTTGGCGGCGCGGCGTAGCGCCATCCTGGCGGCGGCGCGGGACGCTGCGGCCGAGGGCGGCATGGCGGCGGTGCAGATCGCCCCCGTTGCGGTTCGCGCCAATGTCGCGGCCGGCACCGTCTACCGCTACTTCCCCTCCAAGGCCGAGCTGATTTCCGAACTGATCGCCGAGGTCTCGCGCGACGAACTCGCTGCGATCCGTCGCGCGGCGGATGCCGCTCCGGGGCCGTCCTCGGCGCTGGCCGGCGCCGTCACCACGGTTGCCGTGCATGTGCTGTCGCAGCGCAAGCTCGCCTGGGGCATTCTGGCCGAACCTGTTGATGTCGATGTCTCGGCGTCGCGGCTCGCCAGCCGCCGCGAAATCTCCGGCGAGATTGCTGCCAGAATCGATGCCGCGGTGCGCGCCGGACACCTCCCCGCTCAGGACACGGCGCTCGCCGCTACCGCGCTGCTCGGCGCGCTGCATGAATCGCTGGTCGGCCCGCTGGCGCCCGAGAACCTGGATGATCCTGCGAGGCTGCGCGACGCCGTGCAAACCGTCACATTGTTGGCGCTGCGTGCCGTCGGCGTGATGGATGCCCGCGCCCGCGGCCTGGTGGTGCAGGCGGTGCTGCCGGCGAAGGCGCTGGTCGGGGCCTGAACTCACCGCTGCTCGACACGCCTCTGTCGCAACCATTTGCCACGCTGCGGCTTATCGACGGGTTCAACCGTGATCAGGAGCATGCGATGACGACGACATCAGGATCCGCCAAATGGCAGGGCGGCATCAAGGACGGCAAGGGCGCGATCTCGACCAAAAGCGGCGCGCTGAACGATTACCCTTACGGCTTTGCCAGCCGCTTCGAGGGCAAGCCCGGCTCCAACCCGGAAGAATTGATTGGCGCGGCGCACGCCGCCTGCTTCACCATGGCGCTGTCGCTGATTTTGGGAGAAGCCAAGCTCACCGCCGAACACATGGAAACCAAGGCCGACGTCGCGCTGGAAAAACAGGGCGATGGTTTTGCCATCACCTCGGTTCATCTGACGCTGAACGCGAAGATCCCGGGCGCGGACAAGGCGACGTTCGAGGAATTGGCCGGTAAGGCCAAGGCCGGCTGCCCGGTGTCGAAACTTCTGAACACCGAGATCACGCTGGACGCGACGCTGCAGTAATCGGCGCCGTCACTTCTTCGCTTCGCCCTCCGGCTCGACATTGGCGATGCGCACCATGTTGGTGGTGCCGGGAATGCCGAGCGGCACACCGGCGACGATGATCACGCGCTGGCCGGCCTTGGCAAAACCGTCACGGAACGCGATCGAGCCGGCGCGATCGACCATGTCGTCCTGGTCGTGGGCGTCTTCCGCCACGACGCAATGGACGCCCCAGACGACGGACAATTTGCGCCCCGTGGCAAGGTTGGGCGTGATCGCCACCACCGGCAGCTTCGGTCGCTCGCGCGCTACGCGGATCGCTGTCGAACCCGACGAGGTCCAGCAGATAATCGCCGACAATTCCAGCGTCTCGGCGATCTGCCGCGCGGCGTCGGCAATGGCGTCGCCGACCGTGTTCTCAGGCTCAGACCGCTGCGCCGTCAGCACCGAGCGGTAGGTCGGGTCGCGCTCCACTTCCTCGCCGATGCGGTTCATGGTCGAGACAGCCTCGACCGGGAATTTTCCGGCGGCCGATTCAGCCGACAGCATGATTGCGTCGGCGCCTTCATAGACGGCGGTCGCGACGTCGGAGACTTCGGCGCGCGTCGGCACCGGCGCCTGGATCATCGATTCCAGCATCTGCGTTGCGATCACCACCGGCTTGCCGGCGCGGCGCGCCATCCGCGTCATTTGCTTCTGCAGGCTCGGCACCCGCTCCAGCGGCAGTTCGACGCCGAGGTCGCCGCGCGCCACCATCAGTGCGTCGGAGGCGTCGATGATCTCACCGAGCCGGTCGATCGCCTGCGGCTTCTCGATCTTGGCCATCACAGCGGCGCGGCCGCGGATCATCCGCTTGGCTTCGTTGACGTCCTCGGCGCGCTGCACGAAGGAGAGCGCGATCCAGTCGACCCCGGTCACAAGTGCGGCTTCCAGATCGGCGCGGTCCTTCGGCGTCATCGCCGACACCGGCAGGTCGGTATCGGGCAGGCTGACGCCCTTGCGGTCCGACATCTTGCCGCCGATCACCACCCGCGTCACTGCACGCTCGGGCGAGGTCTCCTCGGCGATCAGGCGCACCTTGCCGTCGTCGAGCAGCAGCGCATGGCCCGGCCGAAGCGCTGCGAGGATTTCCGGATGCGGCAACTGCACGCGATTGTTGTCGCCCGGCGTCTTGTCGGAATCGAGCACAAAACTCTGGCCGTTCTTGAGCTGGGTCGAGCCTTCGGCGAAAGCGCCGAGCCGCAGCTTCGGTCCCTGCAGGTCGACGAGGATGCCGATCGGGCGGCCATAGCTGCTCTCGACATTGCGGATGGTGTTGACCAGCTCGCGCATCTTGTCGTGCGGCGTGTGGCTCATGTTGATGCGGAACACGTCCGCACCGGCCTCGAACAGCTTCCGGATCATCGCGCTGTCTGACGATGCCGGGCCGAGGGTCGCGAGTATCTTGATACGACGGAGCCGTCTCATTGCTTCGGCGCCGCGGCTGGCGGCAGACCCGGTCCGCTTGGCGGATTGGACAGGCCGGGAACCCCGCCGGGGCCGCCCGGTCCCATGGTGCCCGGTATTCCCGGCACGCGCTGCGCGGGTTGTTCGTTGGCTTCGGTCAGTTGCACGGTCCACGCTCGCTGTTCGCCTGTGTCGACCTCGAAGAACCCGGTGCGGTCGTAGCCGCGCGCCAGGCAATTCTCGGTACCCTTGATGGTGAATTCCTTGTCACGCGAACACATGAAGGCCTGTCCCGACCATTCGCCGCCGCGATCATAGTCGAGTGCGTAGATGTAATAGTAGCGGGCGACAAGAGTTCCGCGCAGCAGCGTCTCGCAACTGCGCGATGACACGTTCCACCAGCCTTCGGTGGTCCAGCCCTCGGCGTCCTTGTAGCCCAGCGCGATGCCGACCCGGCTGGAAGTATTGTTGCAGAGCCGGAAATCGGCCGCCGCCGGACTGCTCCATAGACACGTCGCCGCCAACGCGAGCATCGGCATCAGGCCGGCGGTCATGCGTGCGGAGAGGGGGACAAGCGGCGAGAATCTTTTGCGGTCATGCAGCGAAGCTATATCAAATCATTGACGATTTCGCGTGACCCGGCCGGACCTGTCAACGGCCGGGGACGCCTTTCCCGCGCTATGGGAAACCGGGACTCCACGTGCGATACCCCACTTTTGCGCGCAGATATGGCAAAATCTGTGACAATTCCCACCTGATATCAATATGCTCGCCTCCAGATGACGCAGGACCCAACGCCATGACAATCGACGACAAAACCAGAACGGAGCTGGAAGCCGCCGTTTTCCGGCGCCTGGTCAGCCACCTGCGCGCCCGTACCGACGTCCAGAACATCGATTTGATGAATCTGGCCGGCTTCTGCCGCAACTGCCTCTCCAACTGGATGAAGGAAGAGGCCGACGCCAAGGGTGTCGCCGTCAGCAAGGACGAAAGCCGCGAGGCGGTCTACGGCATGCCCTATGAGGAGTGGAAGGCGAAACATCAGGGCACCGCCACGCCGGAGCAGTTGGCCGCGATGAAGAAGGTTCATCCCGGGCATTGATTTTTCAAAACCGTTTGAGACAACGCATTGTATTTCTTCGTCATGCCCGGGCAGAAGCGCGAAGCGCGTCTTCGCGCTAGATGTCCCGCGCATCCACGTCTTAGACGGCCACAGAAGGAAAGACGTGGATGGCCGGGACAAGCCCGGCCATGACAAGGAAATAGAATATTGTTTCTCCTGTGGGCGCGCTGTGGATGAGCGCGATGTTTCCTTGACGCAAGGCCCCCGATCTTGAGGGTCATCCTGCAAAAAGCGCCGTGCGGTAACGCGTGCGGCGCTTGATCTTTCAGCCTCACCGTCAGTTCCACTCAGGAGTACCCGATGGCCACCTCCGCCGCCGCCGCCGTCCAGGACGAGCCAGCGACAAAATTCGCCAAAGACCAGCTCAAGGCCATCATCGAGCGCATCGAGCGTCTGGAAGAAGAAAAGAAGACGATCTCCGAAGATATCCGCGACGTCTACGCCGAAGCCAAGGGCAATGGTTTCGACGTCAAGGCGCTGCGCACCATCGTGCGGATGCGTAAGCAGGACGCCAATGAGCGCGCCGAGCAGGAAACCATTTTGGAGACCTACATGCAGGCGCTCGGGATGCTGTGAGGCGTCTCAAGATGTCATACGCGGGCAAAAGCGCGAAGCGCGTCTTTCGCGCCACGTGACCCGCTTATCCATCAAACTTCCGAAAGACTCATTCGTGGGGGATGGATTGCGAGGGAATGGATTGCCGGGTCAAGCCCGGCAATGACGACCGGTGCGCCTAGCGCAGCGCGGCGGTGCGCAGCACGAACGACTGCGTCGGCAGTTGCGCGGTCGCCGATCCCGTGAAGCGGTCGCAGGTCATGCCCATCATCGGATCTTCCGAGAAGGTCATGGCGATCGCGGCCTGCGGCTTGACGAAGTGGCTGCGCATCTGGGTCATCTCGGTATCGCCGAGCACGGTCGTCGACATCGCACTGCTTGCGCTCGGCGCCAGCATCACCACCCGCATCCAGATACTGTTGCCACTGGCGGCGGCGAGACGGGTCGAGGTCGCAACCACGGCGTCCTGACCCTGCGCGCCTTTGGCGACCACGGTATTGATTTCGGTCGAGGCGGCACCGGAATTGCGTGCCGGACGGGCGGGGCGCGGGATCGCCGCGGAGGCCGCGACGATGTTCGTGCGGTCGACCGGCGACGAAGCGGCCGGCGCATAGGCCATTGCCTTGTTGAACGCTTCGGTGACGCTGGCGGTCGGCTGCGGATCGGTGGTGGCGGCGAGCACTTGGCGTGCCCGGAGGGCTGCGACCTGGGCGGGGGTGGCCTGGTTAGCCGCGGACGGCACGTCATCCCAGAAGCCACGGGAATTGATGATATCGGCCGGCGTCTGTGGTTTCGGCTCGGCGGAAGCCTGCGCAGCCGGTTTCGCCTCAGGTTTGGCTTTAGGCGCCGCTACGATCTGTGCGTCGGCCGAGGCCAGCTGAATGGTCGCGCCGACCGGCTTTGCGCGCGGGGTCGGCACCGGGTCGGTGGATTTCGCGGCAGCAATGCTGACCGGTGCAGGCTTCTCGTTCTTGAGCGGCGCGCTGGCGCCCTCGTCATCCTCTTCTGTCGACTTGCCGCCCCTGAACAGAGCCGCGAACAGGTTCGGCATCTTTCCGACGGTTGTGGCGTCATCGCCGTTGCCGCGGCGGTCGATGTCGGCGCGGGCAAGCTCATAGCCCTTCAGCGGACCGCCATTGGAGGGCAGGTGGACGGTGCGTCCATCCGGGAACACCCTGGCCAGCTGATCGTGGGTCATGCGCGGCCAGTGACGGACGCTGCCGGTATCGAGATGGACGAACGGCGAGCCTGAGGTCGGATAGAAGCCGACGCCGCCACGCTGCAACCGGAGCCCGGCAGCACGGATCTGCTCGAGTGGCACGTCCGGAATGTAGAAATCCATGGCGTGGCCGAGCGTGTGCTGGCTGAAGCGCGCCACGCCCGAGGAGCGGCGGCGGAGCATGGAGTTGGTGGCGGGGGAGCGGTAGGCGGAGATGATCTGGATCGGCTTCCTGCCATCGACGTCGCGGTAGACTTCCCAGAGGATGTCGAACAGGTGACGATCCATCGTGGTCTGGTCCTGGCTGCGCCAGTCGCGGAGGAAATGATTGAGCTTCTTCAGCGCCTCTTCGTCGTAACGGCCGTCGCGCTTGAAGGTGACGGTGAGGTCTTCGCCGGAATGGGTGTGGTGGAAAGAAAGGGTGCGGGTCTCGTTCCGGGCGGTCGCGTCATGCACCGAGCCTGCACCAGCCAGCAGCAATAGCGAAGTCAGGCCGATCCGATATCCGGCCTTTGGCAGAGCAAGCGGATTGAATAGGCGCGCGAAACCAGCCAGCACGTATGAGCCCACCCAGTCGACGAGTGTTCACGGTGTTCTTTTGCAGACCCCGGCAAAGAGGGTGAACACTTTCTTAAAGCGGTAGGGTTAACCGAAGTTTACCGTCCCGCTCCCCAGTTAGGCTTAACCTAACCCGTCGACTGTGGCGAAAAAGTGCTCGGTCAATTTAGAGGTGGATAATGGTTAACGAAAACGATCTCGCCGGAGTGACGAGGTCGTTGATTTCGTTCGCAAATCTTGCTGAGCCGGACTAACTAACGGGTGAACCGCTGTTGCGGCCGACGGCCGACCGGGGCGGGCGGCGTCATTGTCGATGGGCCGCCGAACAGACGCTCAAAGAACGATGGTCCGGAAGAAAAGGTGTTGTCGCTGGCGAAGTTGACGCCGGCCGGCAGACCGTCCTTCGGCCGCGAATAGTTCGGCTGCGCATGGGCGACCATGGCCTCCAGGTCCTTGCTACGGCCGTTCTTGAGCAGGGCGATCATCGCGGCGTCGCGGCCATAGATGTCCTTGCGAGATCTGCAGCTTGCCGGCATCATCCACGAACGCGGTCTGGTAGGTGATGTTGACCGGTATCGGTGTCGGGAATTTCAGATCGATCTCGCTGCGGCCGTACATGCTGCGGATCTTTTCCGGCGAGTAACGCTCGTTCGGCATCACGATGTTCAGCAGGGTCGAGGCGTACTGATCGGGGTTCTGCACCCGCATGCAGCCATGGCTGAACGCACGCTCTTCCTTGGCGAACAGATGCTTGTCCGGCGTGTCGTGCTGATAGACCAGGAACTTGTTCGGGAAGTTGAAGCGGATGCGGCCGAGCGCATTGGCCTCGCCTGGCGGCTGCGAAATGTGGATGCTGCCGTCTCGGCGGCGCTCGAGCCTCAGACCCATGCGATCCAGCACGGTCGGATCCTGCTGCAGGGCCGGCAGATATTCGTTGTAGATGATCGATGGCGGTACGTTCCAGGTCGGGTTGACCGTGATGAACTTCATCGTCTCCGTCAGCATCGGCGTAGCATGCTTGCCCGGCTTTCCGGTCACCACCCGCGTGGTCCAGACCGGGGCCCCGTTCTGCATCACCTTCAGCGTGAAGTCGGGGACGTTGAGAATGACATAGGCGTTGCCGAGCGAGGCCCGCGCCGAGCTGGCGCGGCAGCCAGCGCAGGCGCTCCAGATTGACGAGGACGATGTCGATCTGCCGGTCGCGCTTCGGGCTGTTGATGGCCTTGACGGTACGGTCGTCAAGCACGCCTGTCGGCTTGAGATCGGCGCCTTCCTGGAATTTGCGCACGGCTGCGGCGACCTTGGCGTCGTATCTCGTATCGTCGGCGTTTTCGGTTATGCCGAGCTTGGCGCGCAGTTGCGGCACGCGCGGATCTTCCGGCGTGACCGCCGGCTGCTTCTTGGTGGCGGCCTTGAACGCCAGCGCGGGACCTTCCGATATGTGGATCATCGGTCCGTCGCCCTGGCCGCGCAGTTCGGCGAGCTTGGCCTTCAGTTCCTTGTAGAGCTGGTGCGGCGGGTTGTAGCCGTCGAGCGCGGCGGACGCGTCCTTGGCGGTCGAAATATTGGCGAGCACTTCCGCCGGATCGGTCGGGTGCTCGGGATACTGAATGTCGCCGGCAACCTGCGACCAGTGCATCCGGCCGCTCTGGGCCTGTCGCGCATAGTCGAGCATGCTCGCGGTCAACTTCAGCTCGGCTTCGGCGAGCTGGTCGGGCGAAGCGGCGGCCGCAAAATCCGGCGCCGGATAGTCGGCCGGATTGAGGCCCTCCGCGGCGGCGTCCTTCAAACGGGCGATCACGCCCTTGCCGCTGTCGGTCAATTTGCCTGCTTGCGTCCATTGCGGCGCATAGTCGCGCGCGGAGTAGAACTTCTCGACGGCAGCGCGCTCGTTCTTGCGGTCGAAATAGCGCAGCGACTTGGCGCCGACCATGTCGCGCAGGCGGTCGGCGACTGGCTGGTCGGCCGGTGCGACGGTGCTGACCTTCACCGGCTCCTTGGCGGGTTCGGCCGCGGGCGCAGTGGCTGTCGCAGCCGGCGGCGCGGCGGTTGCGGCGTCGTTGGCCGCAGGCGTGGTGACGATCTCGGCCGGCTTGGGCTCGGCTGCCTTTGCGGCCGGGGCCTGCTCCGCCGGCTTGTCAGTTACTTTGGATGCGTCAGGCACCGTGGCGGTGGTGTCCATCTTGAAGTCGCCGACGGTGGGAGGCGGAACGTTGGCCGGTTCGGGACGGGGAATTGCTGCGTCGATCGCGAGCTCGGCGGCGCTGGCGCGCGGCGTCGTCGACTGAGCCGCCAGTGCTGAGGTCGCTGACACCGTGAGGAAAGTTGCCGCGACGGCCATCAGCACGCGGTCAAATCCTGCACGATTCGTCGAACAGTCACGCATCGTCACACCCCCTTGGGCGAAACTGTTCCGGCATGGAACAGTCGTTGGCATTACTCGTCATAGCTTGCGCGGGAAAGCGCCGGCCTCGATCGGTTCCGTCGTACGCCTGCACGCCACGGTTCAAACGCAGACGATACATGTGCCCCTTTCATGCAGCCAGCGCCATGCGGGACAACTCACGACAAACTGACCTCAAACTACCCTTGCACGCGGGTCGTGCGGTTTTGCCACGCTCCCCGCCGTTTGTCTGTCACCGCCAAGCCACGGTTCAAAAGCTTCCGAACGGTCGATGTCGTTGGTTTGCCACGATCTTTGCCGCGCGGGCGCCATAATCGCTTGGCGGGTCGTCCGCTCAGTTCGCGTCTCAATTAGCGTCCTGCGCACCGCCTTCGGCCGGGTCGTTGGCGGCAGCTTCATCGAGTTTGCGGTAGAGCGTCGAGCGGCCGATCTTGAGCCGGCGCGCGACTTCCGACATCTGGCCGCGATAATGCGAGATCGCAAAACGGATGATCTCGTTCTCCATGTCTTCGAGCGGCCGCACTTCGCCAGCGGCGGTCAGCATCGCGAGACTGCCGGCATTGGCGAGCGGGGCGATCGGTATTTCACTACCCGAAACCATGGCGGGTGCCGTCGACGGCGCGATGACCAACGGTTCGCTATGCGCCAGCTGGCCGTCTGTCACGGTCTGGCCGATGGTCTGCGGGAAATCGAGACAGGCCGAGCTGGTCGCTCTCGCTCATGACGACGGCGCGATACACCGTGTTCTCGAGCTGGCGGATGTTGCCGGGCCAGTCGAGCAGCGCGAGATGTGCCACGGCCTCGCCGCTGATGCCGCTGATGGTGCGGTTTTCCTCGGCGGAAAACCGCGCCAGGAAATGCCGCAGCAGATGCGGGATGTCCTCGCGGCGCATCCGCAAGGGCGGAATCGTCAGCGGCAGCACGTGCAGCCGGTAGAACAGGTCCTCGCGGAACGCGCCGTTCTTCACGAGGTCGAGCAGTTTGCGATTGGTCGCGGAAATGATGCGGACGTCGACCTTCACCGGCTTGCGGCCGCCGACCGCCTCGACGGTACCTTCCTGCAGCGCGCAGCAGCGTTACTTGCGCTGCCAGCGGCAACTCGCCGACCTCGTCGAGAAACAGCGTGCCGCCGGAAGCTTCGACGAATTTGCCCATGTGGCGTTCGGTGGCGCCGGTGAAGGCGCCCTTCTCATGACCGAACAGGATCGATTCCACGAGATTGTCGGGGATGGCGCCGCAATTGACCGCGACGAAGGGTTTCGACTTGCGTTCGCTGGAGCCGTGGATGGCGCGGGCGAACAATTCCTTGCCGACGCCGGACTCGCCCTCGATCAGCACCGGAATGCTGGAAGCTGCCGCCTTCTGCGCGGTGCGCAGCACGGCTGCCATGGTTTCGCTCCGGGTGATGATATCGGCAAAGGTCAGCCGTCCCTCGCGGCTATGGCGGATGCGCTGCAACTCGCCCTTGAGTGCAGAAGTGTTGAGCGCGTTGCGCAGCGACACCTGCAGCCGTTCGAAGCCGACCGGCTTGACCACGAAATCCTGCGCGCCGGCGCGCATCGCCGAAACCACATTGTCGATGCCGCCATGCGCAGTCTGCACGATGACGGGAACGCTCACCCCTGCGTCACGCATTTTTGCGAGCACGCCGAGCCCGTCGAGGCCGGGCATCACGAGGTCGAGCACGACCGCGTCGATCGCTGGCGCATCCGGGGCGGTCAGCAAGGCCACGGCGGCATCGCCGCTGTCGACGACGAGGGCTCATAGCCGCACTTCTGCACCATGTTTTCAACCAAACGGCGCTGCACCGCGTCGTCGTCGGCAATCAAAATGGTGGCAGCCATGGCTCTCCCCGCACGCTACTGAAATGTATCGAATCGGGGCACTTTCGCCGATGCCGATTAACGCACCCTTAATCGTTGAGAACGGCGAAGTTGAGGAGCAGCTAGACGTTGAGGTGGGGCCACACCTCCAGCGCGCCGCGATAGCACATGTCGACGGCCACATAGAGGATGATCGCAAGGCCGACATAGGCGATCCAGCGGTGCTTCTCCAGGAGGCGCGCGATGAAGTTGGCGGCGAGCCCCATCAGCGCGATGGAAAGCGCCAGGCCGAATACCAGAATCATCGGATGCTCGCGCGCTGCGCCCGCGACGGCGAGCACGTTGTCGAGCGACATCGACACGTCGGCGAGCGTGATCTGCCAGACGGCCTGGCCAAGCGTCTTTCGAGGACCCGTAGTGGCTGACGCATCGGCCGTGCTTGCGGCCGAGAGACTCTGCATTGTCGGTTCATGATGCGACGCACGCAGCTCGCGCCACATCTTCCAGCACACCCAAAGCAGGAGAATTCCGCCGGCAAGCAGCAGTCCGATGATCTGCAGCAACTGGACCGTGATGCTGGCGAAGCCGATCCGCAGCGCCGTGGCGGCCAATATGCCGATCACAATCGCCTTCCTGCGCTGGACCTCGGGCAGCCCGGCGGCTGCAAGCCCGATGACGATCGCATTGTCGCCGGCAAGCACCAGGTCGATCATGATGACCTGGAAAAGCGCTGTCAGGTGTTCTGAGGAGATTAGTTCCAGCATGCGGGCCACTCCGTTGAAGGTCCAATCCGACATCGCAGTTCGCTTGAACTGCCAGAGGGCCCGGGCTTGGACGTGCGTAGACAAAAGACGCAGTCAGACTGCGGAAATGTTGTTCCGGTTACTCAGCTTGGTTCGAGAGGGTCAAAAGCCTGACCATCTGGTCCGGCTCGATCAAAACCGACAGGACGACGCCGATGAACGTCAGACTTCCGGCGAGGTCGAACCACATGGTGCGGAAGCGGTCGCGTCGGCAAAGCAACGCGAAGCCCGCCGTCACAGCGGCAACCGCAAACAGCAGGGTGACGATTGCGGGGGCCAGGGCATCCGCCGGCACTACGTTCCGGATACCGAAGGTCGCGATCAGCGCCACGATTAGAATGCCGGCAAACAACTCCTTGCCGCGAGCCGCAGGTGCTCGGTCATTCGTTCGGGCAATCTGACTGCGGTCCAAAAAGGCCATCGGAATCTTATTCGCGAGCTGAGATTGTGGTAGGGAACTTCACCGATCCTGGTATTCAGTTTGGCTAGTTTAGTAATCATGAAACGAGGAAAACATCAAGACGGTTTCGCTGAACGGCTGCCGGGCAAGGCTGTGCCGGAAGCCAAACAATTGCGGAAACTGGCGGGGGATTGGCTCAAGCAGCGAAGGGCGGATGCCGAATTGTCGCAGGCGGATCTCGCTGCACGTCTTGGCCTGAAGTATTACACGTTCATCTCACAGGTCGAGAACGGGTTCAGTCGTGTTCCAACTGAAATTATGGGGGCGTGGGCCAGCGAGTTAGGTCTTGAACAGGCGTCGTTCGCGAGGCATCTGTTAATGTACTACGAGCCGGAATTGCACCGGCTGCTGTTCGGAGCGGAGAGCAAATGAGCGTAGTTGCGTTCGAGCGCAAACCGGTCACCGGGGTGTGGAGCGAAAGCGAACTCGACATCATCGTCGCAGCGTTCAGCGCCGCGCTCGCGCCGGTGACCGGCCGCGAATGGGAAACCGGAGCGACGGAAAAGGGTGACCCCCAATTCTATCTCCTGGGCCCGCGTCCGGATCAGGCCTGCGAGTTGTGCGTGTCCCGAATCGGCGGCCGCTACATCCTGGAAGACGGATTCGGCCGCCTGCTGTTCGAACATCGAAACCTCGATCTTGTTGCGCTGCACGCCAAAGCCGCCGTCCCATCGACATCGTGGCTCATGGTCCGCGTGATCACGTTGTGGTGTGCAATTCGCAGTGCGACCGACGACAAGCTAGAGTCGTGGCTCGTTGAGGGCGAAGAGCTGGTCGTCCAGTTTGTACCGCAACTCGTGGCCTTCGCCTGATCTCCCCGCCGATTTCCTGATCACCTCCCAATTTTGAAAGTGTCATGCGCGCAAAACCTGCGACCTCCCGAGCCGGCAAGTCGTCCCGCAAGCCCGCTACCAGCAGCAAGGTGACCGCAGCTAAATCCAAAACCGGCAAACTGCCGGAATGGAACCTCGCCGATCTCTATTCCGGTATCGCCGCGTCCGAGATCGCCCGCGATCTGCAAAAGATGGATGCCGACTGCGTTGCGTTTGAGACGGACTACAAGGGCAAATTGGCGGGGGCCTCGCGGAGGACGATGGCGGCCGCTGGCTCGCCGAAGCCGTCAGGCGTTACGAGGCGATCGACGATCTCGCCGGCCGGCTCGGCTCCTATGCCGGCCTCGTTCATGCCGGCGACAGCGTCGATCCCGCGATCTCCAAATTTTATGGCGACGTTTCCGAGCGGCTGACGGCGGCCTCGCTGCATCTGCTGTTCTTCGCGCTCGAACTCAACCGCATCGACGATGCCGTGATCGAGCGCGCGATGCAGGCGCCCGAGCTCGCCCATTACCGGCCGTGGATCGAGGATCTGCGCAAGGACAAGCCGTATCAGCTCGAGGATCGCGTCGAGCAGTTGTTTCACGAAAAATCGCAGAGCGGCTATGCCGCCTGGAATCGGCTGTTCGACCAGACCATCTCCGGCCTGCGCTTCAAGGTCGGCGCCAAGGAGCTGGCGATCGAGCCGACGCTCAATCTGTTGCAGGACCGCGCGCCGGAAAAGCGCAAGGCTGCGGGGCAGGCGTTGGCAAAGACCTTCAAGGACAATGAGCGGACCTTTGCGCTCATCACCAACACGCTCGCCAAGGACAAGGAGATTTCCGATCGCTGGCGCGGCTTTCAGGATGTTGCGGATTCGCGCCACCTGAACAACCGCGTCGAGCGCGAGGTGGTCGATGCCCTGGTCGGCTCGGTTCGCGCGGCCTATCCGCGGCTCTCGCACCGCTATTACAATCTGAAGGCCGGCTGGTTCAAAAGAAGAAGCTCGCGCATTGGGACCGCAATGCACCGCTGCCGTTTGCGGCGACCGGCACGATCGCCTGGCCGGAGGCGCAGAAGATGGTGCTGACGGCGTATCGCGGCTTTTCCACCGAGATGGCCGCGATCGCCGAACGTTTCTTTACCGATCGCTGGATCGATGCGCCGGTGCGGCCGGGCAAGGCGCCGGGCGCGTTCTCGCACCCGACCACGCCCTCGGCGCATCCCTATGTGCTGATGAACTATCAGGGCAAGCCGCGCGACGTGATGACGCTGGCGCACGAGCTCGGCCATGGTGTGCATCAGGTGCTGGCGGCTAAAAATGGAGCGCTGATGGCGCCGACGCCGCTGACGCTTGCGGAGACCGCGAGCGTGTTCGGCGAGATGCTGACCTTCAAGCGGCTATTGTCGCAGACCAAGAACGCCAAGCAGCGCCAGGCGCTGCTCGCCGGCAAGGTCGAGGACATGATCAACACCGTGGTGCGGCAGATCGCGTTCTATTCGTTCGAGCGCGCCATTCATACCGAGCGCAAGAATGGTGAGTTGACTGCCGAACGCATCGGGCAGATCTGGCTCAGCGTGCAAGGTGAAAGCCTAGGGCCGGCCATCGACATCCGCCCGGGCTACGAGAATTTCTGGATGTACATCCCGCATTTCATCCATTCGCCGTTCTACGTTTACGCCTATGCGTTCGGCGACTGCCTGGTGAACTCGCTCTACGCGGTCTACGAGAACGCCTCCGAAGGATTTGCCGAGCGCTATCTCGCCATGCTCGCAGCCGGCGGAACCAAGCACTATTCCGAACTGCTCAAGCCGTTCGGGCTCGATGCCAAGGATCCCAAATTCTGGGACGGCGGGCTGTCGGTCATCGCGGGCATGATCGACGAATTGGAGACGATGAGCTGACGGGGGTGCCCGCGGCCACGAAACGGATTTGTGATGGGCGCGGACACAATTTCAGCCGCATAATGACGGTGACGACAGAAGGGGAGTGCCCCATGATCGACACCCCGACGCGGCGCGTTGTACTGGAAGCGGGAGTACTTGGAGCGGGTCTTCGCAGCCGGTTCACTGCTCATGGCCGATGGCAGCATGGCTCAGGCCCCGCTTGCGCCCACGCCGGAATGCCACGATGGCGACGACGCCACGGTGCCGCAAACCGAAGGGCCATTTTTCAAGCCGTCGTCGCCCGAGCGGATCGAACTGCTCGAAGAAGGCATGGCTGGGCAGCCGATCGAACTGGTTGGCTTCGTACTCTCCCGCGCCTGCAAACCTGTCGCCGGAGCTTTGCTGGATTTCTGGCAGGCCGACGACAAGGGCCGCTATGACAATTCCGGTTTCCGCCTGCGCGGCCATCAGTTCGCTGATTCGGAAGGGCGCTATCGATTGCGCACCATAGTGCCCGGCATTTACGTTGGCCGGACGCGCCACATCCATGTGAAAGTGCAGCCGCGCGGCGGCCGCGTGTTGACGACCCAGCTCTATTTCCCCGGCGAGTCACAAAACCGCTCCGACAGCCTGTTCCGCAAGGACTTGCAGATGCGCACGGCCAAGAACGCGGGGTGGCTCGCCGGGCGTTTCGACTTCGTGCTCGGATAGAGCGTTTTCAAGCGAAGCGGGTACCGGTTCGCATTTCCGAGGCGACATTCGAGGCCGGCCTGGAAATCCTGCTGAAAGGGATCTGGCGGACGGAGGGGCGTAACGTAATACATTTGTTGAACAGCCCCGGCGAGCGTGTTATACATATCGTATAACGGAGTTAAATGCCATGAACAAACCCCTCGCGGCAAGGAAGAGGCCTCTCGCGATTACAAGCTGGAGGACACCGCCCTTCAAATTCGGAAGATTGGCAATTCGGTTGGTGTGATCCTGCCGAAGGAGCTTCTTGCCCGGCTTAATCTCAAGGAGGGGACAAGTTCTATCCGGTCGAGCAACCGGATGGCAGTCTGCGGCTTTCGCCGTTCAACCCCAAGCACGCGCGGACCATGGAAATCGCCCGCCAGGTCATGCACGAATATCGCGATACGTTTGCAGCGCTTGCAAAATGAGTGAGCCAATTTGGCTCGATGTCGATGAAGTCATCGACATGCATGCCGAGCAACTGGCAATATTCGGCGGACCGGAGGGCATTCGGGATCGTGGCCTTCTCGAGTCGGCGGATTTGCGGCCGGTCAACCAATGGAATTGCGGACGGACGGATATGGCTGCACTCGCCGCAGCCTATGCGTTCGGTCTTGCGCGCAACCATGCTTTCGTGGACGGCAACAAGCGTATCGCGTTCCATGCCATGATGGTTTTCTTGCGCGGCAACGACATACCCTTTGCGCCCGACCCGGCGCACGCGACGTCCATCATCCTCTCCTCGCCGCAGGCGAGGTCAGCGAGGAAAGCCTGACCCGCTGGATCCGGGATAATTGGCCTTCCGAATGACCCGATAGGCAGGGAAGTGCGGCGCGTTGGCCGTTGCCCTGCCAAACGCTTTGCGGTATTTGCACGCGAGAAACGCTGATTTTGATTGGGGATTCCGATGGCTGACCATAACGAAGTGGCCTACACGACCGCTGACGGCAACGACTATGCGGCCCATGAGCAGACCTATGAAGGTTTCATCATGCTGGTCAAATACGGCACGGTCGCCGTCGTGATCATCGTCGCCCTGATGGGCTACTTCCTGACCTGATGCATCGCTGCCTGCACCGCCCACGCCGGCGGTGGCCAACATTTGCACGCATGCCGGTTGCGAAACCGGTATCCAACTAAGCGAAAAAGACGCTAGTTTGCTTGCGCGCGCGCCTGCCGCGCCGGGGGCCTCATGAAGATTGCCGTTGCCAAGGAAATCGATCCGTCCGAACCGCGGGTTGCCGCTTCCCCGGACACCGTGAAGAAATACAGGGCGATCGGCGCCGAAGTCGCAATCGAGCCGGGTGCGGGCATCAAGTCGGGACTGCCGGATTCCGAATTCACCGCCGTCGGCGCCACCGTCAGCGCGGATGCGCTGAAGGACGCCGACATCATCATCAAGGTGAAACGGCCGGAGGCCTCCGAGCTTTCGCAATACAAGCGCGGCGCGCTGGTCATCGCGATCATGGACCCCTACGGCAACGAAGCGGCGCTGAAAACGATCGCAGATGCCGGCGTTTCGGCGTTTGCAATGGAATTGATGCCGCGCATTACGCGCGCACAAGTGATGGACGTGCTGTCCAGCCAGGCGAACCTCGCCGGCTATCGCGCGGTGATCGAGGCGGCCGAGTCCTTCGGCCGCGCGTTCCCGATGATGATGACCGCTGCCGGCACCGTTCCGGCGGCGAAAGTGTTCGTGATGGGCGTCGGCGTTGCCGGCCTGCAGGCGATCGCAACCGCGCGCCGGCTCGGCGCCGTCGTCACTGCGACCGACGTGCGGCCGGCCACGAAAGAACAGGTCGAATCGCTCGGCGCAAAGTTCCTCGCGGTCGAGGACGAGGAATTCAAGAACGCGCAGACCGCCGGCGGCTACGCCAAGGAAATGTCAAGAGTATCAGGCCAAGCAAGCTGCGCTGACCGCCGAGCACGTCAAGAAACAGGACATCGTCATCACGACGGCCCTGATCCCGGGCCGGCCGGCGCCAAAGCTCGTCAGCGCCGAGATGGTGAAGTCGATGAAACCGGGCTCGGTGCTGGTCGACCTTGCCATCGAGCGCGGCGGCAATGTCGAGGGCGCGAAAGCGGGCGAAGTCGTCGATGTCGATGGCATCAAGATCGTCGGCTACACCAACGTCGCCGGCCGCGTCGCGCAGTCGGCCTCGAGCCTTTATGCCCGCAATTTATTCAACTTCATCGAGACGATGGTGGACAAGGCGAACAAGGCGCTCGCGGTCAACTGGGACGACGAGCTGGTGAAAGCCACCGCGCTGACCAGGGACGGCGCCGTCGTCCATCCGAACTTCCAGCCGAAAGCCTGAGGAGAGAAGCCATGGAGCACATCGCCCAAGTCGTCGATCCCTTCGTATTTCGACTGTCGATTTTCGTCCTCGCCGTCTTCGTCGGCTACTTCGTGGTCTGGTCGGTGACCCCGGCGCTGCATACGCCGCTGATGTCTGTGACGAATGCGATCTCCTCGGTGATCGTGGTCGGCGCGCTGCTCGCGGTCGGCGTGCCGATGATCTCGAGCGGCAGCGGCTGGGCGCGCGGCTTCGGCTTCATCGCGCTGATCTTCGCCTGCGTAAACATTTTCGGCGGCTTCCTTGTCACCCAGCGCATGCTGGCGATGTACAAGAAGAAGGTGAAGTGAACGGCGTGCACCTCGTGGTGACAAAGGCAAATGGGGACCTGAGATGAACGCCAATCTGGCAGCAGTTCTTTATCTCGTGGCGGGTGTGCTGTTCATCCTGTCGCTGCGCGGACTGTCCAGCCCCGCGACGTCACGCCAGGGCAATCTGTTCGGCATGATCGGCATGGCGATCGCGATCGGCACGACGCTCGCGAGCCATCCGCCGGCTGACGGCGTGGCCTGGCTACTGGTTGTGCTCGGCATCGCCATCGGGGGCGGCATCGGCGCTGTCATCGCGCGGCGGGTGCCGATGACGTCGATGCCGGAACTGGTCGCGGCTTTCCACTCGCTGGTCGGCATGGCCGCGGTGCTGGTCGCCGCCGGCGCGTTCTATGCGCCCGAGGCATTCGACATCGGCAAGCCCGGCGCCATTCATGCATCCAGCCTTGTCGAAATGTCGCTCGGCGTCGCCATTGGTGCGCTGACCTTCACCGGCTCCGTGATCGCGTTCCTGAAGCTTTCCGCGCGCATGAGCGGTGCGCCGATCATCCTGCCCGGCCGGCACATCATCAACATCGCGCTGGCGCTGGCGCTGGTGTTCTTCATTTTCGGCCTGGTGCGGTCCGGCAGCGCGCTCGACTTCTGGCTCATCACCATCATCGCGCTGGTGCTCGGCGTGCTCATGATCATCCCGATCGGCGGCGCCGACATGCCGGTCGTGATCTCGATGCTGAATTCCTATTCGGGTTGGGCCGCCGCCGGCATCGGCTTCACGCTCGGCAACTCCGCGCTGATCATCACCGGCGCGCTGGTCGGCTCCTCGGGCGCGATCCTGTCCTATATCATGTGCCACGCGATGAACCGTTCCTTCATCTCGGTCATCCTCGGCGGCTTCGGCGGCGAAACTGCCGCGGCGGGCGGTGGCGGCGGTGAGCAGAAGCCCGCCAAGCTCGGTTCGGCCGACGACGCGGCCTTCATCATGAAGAACGCGCAGAAGGTGATCATCGTGCCGGGCTATGGCATGGCGGTGGCGCAGGCCCAGCATGCGCTGCGCGAAATGGGCGACCTCTTGAAGAAGGAAGGCGTCGAGGTGAAGTACGCCATTCACCCGGTCGCCGGCCGCATGCCCGGCCACATGAACGTGCTGCTCGCGGAAGCCAACGTGCCCTATGACGAGGTGTTCGAGCTTGAGGACATCAACTCCGAATTCGCGCAGGCCGATATCGCCTTCGTGATCGGCGCCAACGACGTCACTAACCCGGCTGCGGAAGAAGACAAGACCTCGCCGATCTACGGCATGCCGGTGCTGCAGGTTTGGAAGGCCGGCACCGTGATGTTCATCAAGCGCTCGCTGGCCTCGGGCTATGCCGGCATCGACAATCCACTGTTCTACCGCGACAACACCATGATGCTGCTCGGCGACGCCAAGAAGGTCACCGAGAACATCGTCAAGGGGATGTAGGTCGCGCGAAGGAAACCATGACCACCCTGAAATGGCTGCTGATCGTCGTTTCAGCCGGTTATGTCTGCGGACTTATCGTGCTGTTTTTCGCGCAGCGCGCCGTCCTGTTTCCCGCTCCGACGAGCGCGCGCACGGCGCCGCCAGCGGCAGGCTTTCCGGAAGCCGAAGAGCATGTCCTGACCACGGCTGACGGCGAACGCGTCATCGTCTGGCACGTTCCGGCCAGGCCGGGCCGTCCGGTCGTGCTTTATTTCCACGGCAATGGTGATTATCTCGCCGGCTTTTTCGGCCGCTTTCGCGACCTGATCGCCGACGGGACGGGGATCGTCGCGCTGTCCTATCGCGGCTATGCCGGATCGAGCGGGCAACCAAGCGAGCAGGGTTTGCTGCAGGATGCTGCGGCGGCCTATGCTTTCACAGCAGCGCGATATCGCGCGGACAAGATTGTCGCATGGGGATTCTCCCTCGGCACCGGTGTTGCAATTGCGCTGGCGGCTGAACAGCCGGTCGGAAAGCTGATCCTGGAATCGTCCTATACCTCGATCGCGGACGTCGCCGCGTCGGCGTTCTGGTTCGCACCGGTGCGGCTGCTGATGCGGGATCAGTTCCGCTCCGATCAGCGCATCGCGCGGATCAGGGTGCCGCTGCTCGTCATGCATGGCGCGCTCGATGCCACGATACCCGTTGCGTTTGGTGAACGGCTGTTTGCGCTGGCGAACGAGCCGAAACGGTTTGTCCGCCTTGCCCGAGGCGGTCATAACGATCTGGACAATTTCGGCGCGATTGAAATCGCGCGAAATTTCATCAACCTTGCAAGGGGGTGATGGCTACTTTGGGCGCATCTTGCGTCCACGAACCTGTTGGGACTTGATCGCATGAGCGCACACGGATCGATGCCGCGATCGGCGTGGATATTCCCCGCGCTGGCGATGCTGCTGTTTGCCGTGGCGACCAGCCTCGGGCTCAACTTTACTCCGTCAGTCGGCGGGCTTTTGTTCGCGGTGGTGCTGCTGGCGATCCTGTTCGGCACCGTGTTCGCAGCCGTGCATCATGCCGAGGTGATCGCGGAACGAGATCGGCGAACCCTACGGCACGCTGCTGTTGACGCTTGCGGTCACCATCATCGAGGTCGCGCTGATCGCCACCATCATGCTCGGCGACAAGCCGCAGCCCGCGCTGGCGCGCGACACCGTGTTTGCGGTGGTGATGATCGTGTGCAACGGCCTTGTCGGCCTCTGCATCTTCATCGGCGGCCTGCGCTACCGCGAGCAGGATTTTCAGGTCTCGGGTTCGAACCTTTATCTCAGCGTGCTGTTCGTGCTGGCGACCATCACGCTGATCATGCCGAACTATACGCTGACGGCGCCGGGGCCGATCTATTCGGCGGCGCAGCTCGGCTTCGTCAGCGTCGTTACGCTCGTTCTCTATGCCGTGTTTCTCTACACACAGACCATCCGGCATCGCGATTATTTCATCAACCAGGCCGAAGGCGAGGCGGCCGGCGAGATCCCGGCTGTCCAACCGGATGCTGGCGCTCAGCATCGCGCTATTGCTTGTGTCCCTGGTGGCGGTGGTGCTGCTGGCCAAGAAATTTTCGGCGACCGTCGATACCGTGACCGCGATGATCGGCGCGCCGCCGGCCTTCGCGGGCGTGATCGTGGCGCTGTTGATCCTGCTGCCGGAGAGCGTCGCGGCGGTCGGCGCCGCGCGCAGGAACGACCTGCAGAAGAGCATCAATCTGGCGCTCGGCTCTTCGCTCGCCACGATCGGGTTGACGGTGCCGGCGGTCGCGGTGGTCGCCTATGCGCTCGACAAGCAGTTGGTGCTCGGGCTCAATGCGCCGGAGATGGTGCTCCTGGTGCTGACCTTCGTCATCAGCATGCTCACCTTCGGCACCGGACGCACCAACATCCTGTTCGGGCTGGTGCATATGCTGGTGTTCGCCGTGTTCCTGTTCATGGTATTCGTGCCGTAAATTCCACTGGAGTGAACCCGATATGCTTGCCGCCAAATCCGACGTTCAGGTCGACACATCAGAAGTCCGCGTCACCGAATGGCGGCTGGCGCCGGGCAGCGCTACCGGCCATCACACCCACGAGATGGACTACGTGATCGTGCCGGTGACCTCGGGCGAGATGACCATCGTCGCGCCGAACGGCGAGCGCACCAAGGCGCAGCTCGGGGCCGGCAAATCCTATTTCCGGAAAGCCGGCGTCCAGCACGACGTGCTCAACGAGACGGCAGCCGAGATCGTGTTTCTGGAGGTCGAACTGAAGCCCTGACCTCGGCCCCGGAGCCGTGGCCCAAGGTGCCGGGTGGCGGCGGCGGGCGCATTAACTTCCTGGAAACGAAACCTGGATTTTCCGGCTCGACCCAAGCCACTGTCTCCCGGCCTGCACGGGAACTGCTGAATTGCCACCGATCCGTCGCAGTTGATCCCTCAATGTGCCTCAAAGTTCCGGCAATTGAGGGGCCGCGGGGAGTGGCCGGAATGCTGAATTACCTGAAGAAATTTGCGGTGGACATCTTCCCCTCGGTGGCCGCGACGGTCATCGGGGCGTACATCGTCAACCACTACATTGTGACCAAGCCCAGCGCGGACGCTCCTGCCGCTGCGGCGTCGACTGCCAATCCCAAGGGGGATGGTAAGGCGGAAGCCAAATCCGACGCCAAGCCGGCTGAGACCACGGCCAGTGTCAGCAATCTCCCGGCCGCCGGTGTCAAGGCGAGGGGAATCTCCGAGAAAGCCATCATGGAGAAGACTGCTGCCGAACGGTCGGCGGTGGTCGAAAAGGCTCAGGAAAAGACTGAAGCGAAGACCGAAGCGAAGGCTGACGCTAAGTCCGATTCCAAATCCTCGGACATCAAGTCCGCCGATTCCAAGTCCGCCGATTCCAAGTCTGATGTGAAGTCGGCCGAAAGCCCGGCCGAGGCTGCGAGCAGCTCCGCTGACCAGCGCCGTCATGCAGCACTGCCGCGGGAAAAAGAAAAATCCGGGTCGTGCTGCCATCACCGATACAGCCCAATTCCTCGGCGGCTGCGGTTGCGGCGGCTCCGCCGGCCGCTCCGGTCGAGACTGCGGTTGCGCCGGATGAACGCCGCGATGCCAACGATCTGGCGCGCGCCGCGATCGAGCGCTTGCGCGAAACCTCTCCGCGCGCCGCTGAGACGGCCCGCGTTCCCGAGGCACCCAAGGTCGCGAATGCGCCCGTGGTCGCGAATGCACCGGTGGTCGCCAATGCGCCCGCGCTTCGCCCGCTGCCGCCCCCGATCATGGTCTCGGGTTCGCCCGCCGGCGAACCCTTTGGTCAGGCTTCCTCTGGTCATGCTCCGTCGCAGCCACGGCCGCCTTATGCTGGGGCCAGCGATCCGAACCGTCCAACCCCGCCTGCCGAAATTCCGGTCTCGCGTCCGCTCGATCTGCGTGCCGAAGTTGCGGAGCCTTCCGTGCGCGAGCGCGCCACGGCGGCTGCCGAGGACGCGCTGTCGACCGCCAAGTCGATCTTCCACGCGGTGCTGCCGAAATAATTCTGGAGAAGCTAGCCGCCGGTGCGCGCGAGGCCGCTTCGCGCGGCTTCGTCCTTTGGGCGGAGCGCGAGCGCACGGCCGTAGGAAGTGAACGCTTTGCCCTTGTCGCCTAGACGTTCATAGGTGACGCCGCGAGCCGACCAGGCTTGTGCGCTGTTGGGATCGGCCTGCACCGCCTCGTCGAGATCGGAAGCGGCTTCCTTCGTCTTGTCGATGGCGAGGTAGCTGGTTGCACGCGCCAGCAGCGGCTCGACCCGTTGCGGCGTCAGGCCATTGGCTGCGGTGAAATCCGCGATCGCCTGCTCATGCTGTCTGTCGGCCTGATAGATCAGGCCGCGGCCGTACAGCGCCTGCACGTTATAGGGATCGAGTGCGAGCGCGCGATCGAATTCCGCCAGCGCTTCTGCGGTCTTGCCGGATTTGGCGAGAGTTTGGCCGCGCGTTGTGTAGCCTTGGGCGGCGCTGACGCTTTGTCCGCTGATCGTGCCCGTCGGTTTCTGCTCGACGGCCTGTGGCTTCTCCTTATCCGATCCCCATGATCCCAGGTCGAACGAACAGCCGCCGAAGGGGAGGGCCAGAACGGTGGCGAGCAGCGCGACAGGTACGGCCGTCAAGCGCGAAGCGCGGGGAAGGGCATTGCAATCCGTAACGGCCATGCAGCGGAATACTCTCGCTTGTCGAATACGGCATAGGTAACCCGATGGGCCGAAAAATGCATCGGTCAAAATAGCCGCAACGGCCGGCGAAGGAGATGCGCGTGACCGAGCAGCCGCGCGCACCAGCGCCGATTATCCGATACTGCCGGATCTGCGACGGCAAAAACAAAAACGCGGACCCGAGGCCCGCGTTTTCAATTCAAATCTCTGTAGGCGCTCAGCGCGGTCCGCGCGGACCTGCGCCCGGGCCACCACGACCGCCAGCGCCACCTCGGTCACCACCGGGACCGGCGCCGAATACCGGCTTCGGCTTCATCGGCAGCAGGCCTTCGCGCTGCAGCTTCTTGCGGGCCAGCTTGCGTGCGCGGCGCACGGCTTCGGCCTTTTCACGGGCCTTCTTCTCGGAGGGCTTTTCGTAGTGCCCGCGGAGCTTCATCTCGCGGAAAATACCCTCGCGCTGCATCTTCTTCTTCAGCGCCTTGAGGGCTTGATCGACATTGTTATCGCGGACGAGAACCTGCACGCGGCATCCTCTTTCAATTGATCGGATAGGAATTCTGATAAAGTGAAGGGCCGGCGAAAGGCCTGGCCCTTAACCCTGAGCGCGGGCATGTAGCAGACAAAACCGCTGATGTCCACCTGAGAAGGCGGCTTCCGGCCCGGGAAAGCCACGAAAATCGGCGGGATTCGGCCGGTAGGGCCGCGGTTTCCTCAAAAATAACGGGCCCTTCACGGCGCCTCCCTAGCATTCAGCGACGCAAATACATGCGGGAGGCGAGTATGAATACCAAAAAATATACAGCTGAAGCGATCGGCACGTTTTGGCTCACTTTTGCGGGATGCGGCAGCGCGGTCATCGCTGCGGGTTTTCCGCAGGTTGGTATCGGCCTGGTCGGCGTGTCGCTGGCGTTCGGCCTGAGCGTCGTGACCATGGCCTATGCGATCGGCCACATTTCCGGCTGCCATCTCAATCCCGCCGTCACGATCGGCCTAGCGGCCGGCGGACGGTTTCCGGCGCAGCAGATCGTTCCTTACGTGATCGCGCAGGTGATCGGCGCTGTCGTTGCCGCGGCGCTGCTCTATGTGATCGCAAGCGGCGCGCCCGGCTTCGATCTGGCCAAGGGCTTTGCCTCCAACGGCTATGATGCGCATTCGCCCGGGCAGTACAACATGATGGTCTGTTTCATCACCGAAGTGGTGATGACCATGATGTTCCTGTTCATCATCATGGGCGCCACGCACGGCAAGGCGCCTGCGGGCTTTGCGCCGCTCGCCATCGGGTTGGCGCTGGTGATGATCCATCTCGTCAGCATTCCCGTTACCAACACGTCGGTAAATCCCGCGCGTAGCACCGGGCCCGCGCTGTTCGTCGGCGGCTGGGCGCTGGCACAGCTCTGGCTGTTCTGGGTTGCGCCGCTGATCGGGGGTGCGCTCGGCGGCGCGATCTATCGCTGGCTCAGCGAGGAGCCGGCCGGCGTCGTGGAAGGCTTGAAAACGGCCTGATCTGCAAACGCGCTATTTCTTGCTTGCTGGAGCCACTTCGGTGACATGGCCCATCTTGCGGCCCGGCCGCGGTGCGCCCTTGCCGTAGAGATGAACCGTGGCGCCGGGCACCGTCAGCCACTGCTCGTAGTCGAGGATATCGTCGCCGATCAGGTTGGTCATGGTGACCTCGCCGTGACGAACCGGCTTGCCGAGCGGCCAGCCGGCGATCGCCCGGATGTGCTGCTCGAACTGGGAGACCGAGGCGCCGTCCAGCGTCCAGTGGCCGGAATTATGCACCCGCGGCGCAATCTCGTTGACCAGCACATGCGGTCCGCCGTTTCCGGCGACCACGAACAGTTCGACTGCGAGCACGCCGACATAGTTCAGGGCATTGGCGATCTTCTCGGCGACGGCACGCGCATCTGCGGCCAGCGCATCCGATATCGCGGCCGGGGCGCGCGAGATCTTCAGGATGTGATCGCGGTGTTCGTTTTCGGTGACGTCGTAGCATTCGACCTCGCCGTCCGCCGAGCGCGCGGCGATCACGGAGATCTCGCGCTCGAAGGGAACGAAGGCTTCGAGGATCGCGGATTTGGTGCCGAGCTCTGCCCAGACTTGAGCGGGATCGTCGCCCTCGCGGATGATCGCCTGGCCCTTGCCGTCATAGCCGAAGCGGCGGGTCTTGATCACGGCGGGAAGGCCGATGCGCGCAATGGCGCTCTGCAGGGTTTCAATCGACGACACGTCGGCATAGTCGGCGGTGCCGATGCCGAGCCGCTTGATGAAATCCTTCTCGACCAGCCGGTCCTGCGTGGTCTCCAGGATCTTCTGCGCGGGCAATACCGGACGGCGCGCGGCCAGCACCATGGCGGTGGCGGCCGGCACGTTCTCGAATTCATAGGTGATGACGTCGACATCGTTGGCGAACAGCTCGAGCGCCTCGACATCGGCATATTCTGCACAGGTCGCGTTCAGCACCACGTCGAAGGCGGGCGAGTCCGGATCCGGCGAGAACACCTGGCATTTGAGGCCAAGGCGCGCTGCCGCCATCGCCAGCATCCGGCCCAATTGTCCTCCGCCGAGAATTCCGATGGTGTCGCCCGGCTTCAGCTTCACCTCGCCTGAAGGCGTCACGCCGATCCCTCCGGGCGCTCTTTAACCGCGTCGGTCTGCTGCTTGCGCCAGACGGCAAGCCGCGTCGCCAGCGCCGGATCGTTCAGCGCGAGCACGCTTGCCGCCAGCAGCGCGGCATTGATCGCACCGGCCTTTCCGATCGCCAGCGTGCCGACGGGAACACCGGCCGGCATCTGGACGATCGAGTAAAGCGAGATCGACGCCCGACAGCGCCTTGGATTCGACGGGAACACCGAACACCGGCAGTTCCGTCAGCGCCGCCGCCATGCCCGGGAGATGGGCTGCGCCACCGGCGCCGGCAATGATGACTTTGAAGCCTGCGGCCTTGGCGCCCTTGGCGAAGGCAAACAGCCGGTCCGGGGTCCGGTGGGCCGAGACGATGCGCTTTTCGCAATCGATCCCGAGCACAGCCAGCGTCTCGGCGGCGTGGCGCATGGTCTCCCAGTCGGACTGGCTGCCCATGATGATGGCGACGGGTGCGGTCATCTCGTCAATTCTGTTCGGGAATCCAGAAACATAGGCCGATTATAGGGTCGGCCCGCGGCTCATCCAAGGCGTGGCAAGGAGTCAGGAATGGACTATCCTGTCTTGGTGAATCCCGGCAAGCCTTCATAAGCGAGCCTGCACAGGGAAGGCCATGAAGAAGAAAACCAGGGCGACCGCCTCCAGGGCCGGAAAACGCCCCAAAAGCGCGGTTTCCGGACGAAAAGTCGCACCGCGGCGGGCATCCGCACCGGGTTCCCGGCCGCCAGCGGTGCCCAACGGCACCAAGGCGACGATTCGCCGGCTGAAGGCGCAACTGGCCCGGACGCAGGCGCAGATCGAGGAACTTCAGGCCTCCGCCGATACCGATTTCCTGCTGGGCATTCCGAACCGGCGCGGCTTCGAGCGCGAACTCAATCGTGCGATTGCCTACATCAAACGCTATCGCGCCGGCGGCGCCCTGGTCGTGCTCGACGTCGATCGCTTGAAACCGATCAACGACGCCTTCGGACATGCCGCAGGCGATCAGGTGCTCAAGGCCATCGTCACGACGCTGCTCGCGCAGGTGCGCGCTTCCGACGTGGTCGGCCGGCTCGGTGGCGACGAGTTCGCGCTGCTGTTGTGGAATCTCAGCGAGACCGATGCCAGGGCCAAGGCGGCCGCGCTGGAGGAAGCGATCGATCGCCTGAGTTTCGTGTTCGATGGCCGCACCATTACCGCGGGCGCCTCCGCAGGCGTCTTCGTTCTCGATACCCACTCCGAAGCCGGCCGCGCGCTGGAAGCTGCCGACAGCGCCATGTATGTGCGCAAGGCGCTGCGGCGGCACGAGGTATCGTGAAGTGCTGGAGATCTGCGCGTGCGCTTGCGCTTTGCCCACAACAAATCCCGACGATCCTTAAAGCCCGCTGAGATCATCCGGCACATTGCCGAACTTGTGCAGCAGTTTCGCGTCGCCGAATTCACCCATCATGGGATCGCCGCTGCGGCTGAAGGCTATGGCGCCGATGCTGCCCGCCATCCGCGACATCGTCTCGGCGCGCCGCAACGCGATCGTCGGGCTCTGGCATTCTTCCGCGGTGCCCGCCACCGGCGAGCCGCTATCGTCCTGCAGGAATGGCATTGCGACGTAATAGGTGACATCGGCCATTGGTTCGCTCCGGGTTCGATTGATCAGGCAGCGTCGCTCTCCGTATGGGAGGTTCGCGCCGGCACACAGCCGGCGGCGATTGCCGCCTGCAATTCCTCCAGCTCGGTTTCCAGATACTCGTTCGCCATGATCAGCGCCTTGATGGTCGAGCGCAGATTGCCGTCGCACATCGCGATGGCCTGATCGCAGGCCTGCTCGTAGCAGCTGTTGTCGGACAGGGATGATTTGACGGTCATGGATGATGTGACAGACATGGCGGAACTCCCGGGGCTGGCGGCAGGGAGATATGTTCTCTTTTTGTTCTAACAGAGTCAAGTCGCATCCGCTAACCGGAAACCTATTTTTCCGGCTTCGCGGCGCCGGGCTGTGTGGATGTCGGGGAAAAGGTCTGCCGGAAGGCCTGCGGTTTGGTGGACCGAACGCGGCAAGCGCACCGATCAGGCGATGATGTCAGGCGTGATCTGGTCTTCGATAAAGGCGATGCGGTCGCGCAATTGCAATTTGCGTTTCTTCAGCCGCTGCAGCCGCAGCAGGTCCGGCGCTGGCGACTGATGCAGCGCGTCGATCGCCGCATCGAGATCGCGATGCTCCTGCTGCAGGCGGGCGAGCTCATTCTCAAGCTCGCGCTCATCATCGTCGGTCATGGTGTACGTTAGCTGAAAGCGCGATGAGGTTGTGAACGGATTGTCCTAGGCTGGCAGTGAATATCGTCCCTGCGAGGCCGGTCCGCAAGCTGACCGGGTTCCCATACTCACGATTGGTTACAGATAAATCCGAAAATATGAGAAGCGCGATTCTGGATACCCATCGACAGATTCGACGTCTGGTGTACACTCCCGCGTCCGGATCGAATCTGAGGTTCACCCACCGAGGAGATTTCGTATGGCACTACAGGCGCATCTTGTTGAACTTGAACGTAAACACAAGATTCTCGAGAATGAATTGCACGAAGCGCTCGTGCACCTTTCCACAGACGACCTGCAAATTGTCGAGTTGAAGCGCCGCAAGTTGATGGTCAAGGATCAGATCGAGCGGTTGAAGCATACCGCCGAAGAAACCCTCCACTAACCAGTCCAGCAGAGTATCGAAATCCCCACGTGGCCGGATGGGCGCTGATGCGCTCGTCCGCCCGTAGGCAGCGCCGCGGCCTCCGTCAAAGCTCCGCAAGGGCGCCGACATGATTGGCGATCGCGAGCGACGACGTCAGTCCCGGCGATTCGATACCGAACAAATTGATCAGTCCGGCGACGCCGTGATCGGCTTGGCCCTGGATCAGAAAATCCTGCGTGGCGACGGCCGGCGGCACGATCTTCGGCCGGATTCCGGAATAGCTCGGCATCAGTGCGCCGTCCGGCAGCGTCGGCCAGTAGCGCCGGATCGCGGGATAGAAGCGCTCGGCGCGGACAGGATCCACTGCATAGTCGATGCTCTCGACCCATTCGACGTCGGGGCCGAAACGAGCCTGTCCCGCCATGTCCAGCGTCAGGTGCACGCCCAACCCGCCGGGCTCTGGCACGGGATAGATCAGGTGTGAAAACGGGGCCTGCGCGCTGCAGCTGAAATAATTGCCTTTGGCCAGATAGGCGCAGGGGATCATCCCGACCGGCATGCCTTCGATGCTGCGCGCCACTGCGGGCGCGCTCAAGCCCGCCGCGTTGACGAGCAGGTTGCATGCAAGCGTCGTCGGCGCGTCGCCGCCGGCCTCGATTTCGATCCGGCCGCCATCGGCCCGGGCGCGCAACAGCGGCGTGTGGAATGCGTAAGCCGCGCCGGCTTCCTCCGCATCGCCCCGCAGCGCCAGCATGTAGGCGTGGCTGTCGATGATGCCGGTGGACGGCGAGAGCAGGGCCGCATCGCAGTTGAGCGCCGGCTCCAGCGCCCGCGCCGCCTCGCCCGTCAGCAACTGCAGATCGTCGACGCCATTGGCTTCGGCATGCGCCCGGATCGACTGCAGTTTTCGGTTTCGCTTGGTGTCGTCGCCACGATCAGCTTGCCGCAATTGCGATGGGGAATGCCGTGCTCGCGGCAATACTGGTAGAGCGCGCGCTTGCCGCTTACACATCTGCGCCATCAGGCTGCCGGCGCGGTAATAGATGCCGGCGTGGATCACCTCGCTGTTGCGGGAGGAGGTGATGGTGCCGATGCCCTCGGTGGCCTCGAGCACGATCACTTCGCGGCCCGCCTGGGCCAGCCGCCGTGCGATCGCGAGCCCGATCACCCCTGCTCCGACGACGACGCAATCGACCTTGTCCATGTCAGCTTCAGGCCCGGCATTCTGGCGCGGAAATTGGCGCTTGCCACGCTCGGCAATCATCGTTTGGTCCGCCGGAGCAGTCAAACAACCCGTTGGTTTGCCTTGAAATACGCCGCGAGCGCAGTCCTGTTAGTGAAACATTAATCATGTCAGGCCAATTGCCGTAATTTGGGTCACATTTTAGAATTGTGCGGGTAGTCATTTACCCGATCCAAACCCGTCAAGCCAGACACTCCGCCCGCAAACCTCGGGTGGGTAATGGCTGACAGGAACCGGCAGGCAGGACGGAAAAATTCGATTCCGGCGCAGGTCCTCGTCTGGCTGCTCGCCATTGCTGCGCCGTGCGGACCTGCGTGGGCCGCCGCGCCTTCCGCAGGCTTTGCCCCGGCGAGCTATATCGGCGAACTCGATCCCAATCTTGTGTGGGAGCTGCTGCTCGGGGGATCGCCGTCGTTTCCTTCCTGGTTGCGATCGGGATCTGGATACTGACCGCATTGCGCGGGGCCAAGCGCGCGCAATTGCAGCGCAGCGCATTCATCAGCTCGGCGCTCAACACGCTCAACCAGGGCGTGATGATGACCAACGCGCAAAACCGCGTGGTCTTCTGCAACGACCGCTTTCTCGAAATGTACGGGCTCAGCCGCGCCGAGATTTCGAGCTCCATGACCGGCCGCGAACTGCTCGAACTGCGCCGCGGACGGGGCCTGCTCAATCTCACCGTCGAGGAATTCAGCAAGCTTGCCCGCCGCCCGGAAGGTGTCGTCACCGAACTGCCGGGCGGGCGATCGGTGCTTTCGAAGATCTTCCGCTTGCCCAATGGCGGGACGATCGGAACGCATGAGGATTGCACGGAGCAGCGCCAGCTGTCGCGCAAACTGGCATCGACCACCAAATTTCTGGAATCGGTGCTCGACAACGTTCCGGTCTGCGTCGCCGCCAAGAACATCGAGGACGGCCGCTATATCTTCGCCAACCGCGCGTTCGAGCGATTCTCGCGGTTCTCCCGCGATCACATCATCGGCAAGCGCGCCGACGAAATCTTCCGGCCCGAAACCGCGAAGAGCATCGAGATGGCGGACCAGGCGGCGCTGAGCGCGCCGGAAGGCTATCACCGTGGCGAATACGTCGTCGAACGGGGCGACGACAAGCGCGTTCTCTCCTCCAACCGCGTGGTCGCGCGCAACGAGAACAACAAGCCGGAATTCCTGATCGCGCTGTTCGACGACGTCACCGATCGGCGGTCGCTGTCGCGCGAGCTCGAAAACACCAAGAAGTTCCTCGAACTGGTGGTCGACAACATCCCGGTGTCGCTGATCGTGGAGCGCGTCAGCGACGGGCGGTATCTGCTCGCCAACCGCAGCGCCGAGACCATTCTCAATCGCCGCCGCGAGGATGCCACCGGCCTGACCGCCGCCGACATCTTCAATCCGCGTGAAGCCAAGCTGATCATCGCGCGCGACGAGGCCGCGATCAAGAAGCGCGGCCTGCTCACCGAAGAGCACCCGATCTCCACCAAGGACGGGCTGCGGCTGTTCCTGACGCGCCGCATGACTGTTCTCGACGAGGCCGGCGAGCCGCAATATCTGATCAAGACCCACGAGGACGTCACCGACCGCCGCCAGACCGAGTCGCGGATGGCGCACATGGCCTATCATGACGGCCTGACGGACCTGCCGAACCGCGCCGCCTTCCTGCAGGCGCTGGCACAGATGATCGAGGCTTGCGCCGGCACGGAAGAGGAATTCGCGGTGCTGTGCGTCGACCTCGATGGTTTGAAGGAAATCAACGACGTGTTCGGCCACGCGACGGGGATAAGCTTCTGATCGAGGTGGCCGGCCGCATCCAGGCTTCCGCCCGTGGCGGTGTGGTGGCCCGGCTCTCCGGCGACGAGTTCGGCATGATCATCGACGGCAAGCAGCCCGAGGCGGGCCAGGCACTCGCCGAAAAACTCGCGCAAACGCTATCGGACGAATTCGTGATCGATGGCAAGTCGGTACGCACCGGCGTCACCACCGGCATCTCGGTATTTCCGCATCACGGCTCGGACGCGGCTTCGCTGCTTGCCAATTCCGGCGCGGCGCTGTTCCGCGCCAAGGCGAAGTCGCGCGGCTCGATCAGCATTTTCGCGCCCGAGATGGACCAGCAGATCCGCGACCGCCGCGTGCTGCACCAGGACCTCTCGATGGCGATCAGGAATGGCGAATTATCGTTGTACTACCAGCCGCAGGCCGCATCGGGAGCAACGGTCGCCGCCAGCAAGGTGATCGGCTTCGAGGCGCTGGCGCGCTGGATGCATCCGGTGCGCGGCTTCGTGTCGCCGGGCGAGTTCATCCCGCTGGCGGAAGAAAGCGGCCTGATCGTCGAAATGGGTGTCTGGATCCTGCGCGAAGCCTGCCGGGAGGCCGCCTCCTGGCCGGTGCCGATGCAGATCGCCGTCAACCTGTCGCCGGCGCAGTTCATGCACGGCGACGTGGTCAGCCTGGTGCATTCGATCCTGCTCGAGACGGGCCTGGCGCCCGGCCGGCTCGAACTCGAAATCACCGAAGGCGTGCTGATCGAGGATTTCGACCGCGGCCTTGCCCTATTGAGGCGGCTGAAGTCGCTCGGCGTGCGGATCTCGATGGACGATTTCGGTTCCGGTTACTCCTCGCTGAGTTATCTGCAGGCGTTCCCGTTCGACAAGATCAAGATCGACCGCGCCTTTGTCATGAACCTCGGGCGCAACCCGCAATCGGCGGCGATCGTTCGCGCCGTCATCGATCTCGGCCACGGCCTCGAAATGTCGATCGTTGCCGAAGGCGTCGAGACCCAGGAGCAGCTCAGCTTCCTTAGCGACGAGGGCTGCGACGCGGTGCAAGGCTATTTCCTCGGCAAGCCCCAGCCGATCGGGCACTACGACGCGCTGGTCGGCCGCAGCGCCGCAAACGACGTCGAAACCGCGCGCAAGCTCGCCAGCGCCTGATTTCGCGAAATCGCGCCGCGGGGCGCAAGACCCAGAGAATGCGCATTGCATGCGATTTGATCATGCGATTTTTCGACGAGACCTTGGCTTGCCTTCCCTGATGGCCCGGCTATTTTTGCACGATACCTGATCGAGATAGGGAGGGCTGCGCGGTGACGACATTTTTCCGGCACTATCGCCAGCGTGGCCCCGTCAACGCCCTGCAAATGCGTTTGCAGGGCTGACCAGAGACTTCTTCGCAAATCTCTTCCTGGTCTGCCCCCGTGGCAATGCGGCGTCGAACGTCTGATCGTTCGCGCCCGCATTTCAGTAGCTCGCCGCGCTCCAGCACGAACATCCGATGATGGCTGCATGCCCCGGACGTCCTGTTGGCCGGCAAGACCAGGGAACGATCATGACCCTTATCAATATTCGTAATCTTGGCGTGACGCTGAACGCTCCGCTGTTTTCCCGACTGGACCTATCCGTCAATGCCGGTGACCGCATCGGGCTCGTTGCCGCCAATGGGCGCGGCAAGTCCACGTTGCTGCGCTGCATTGCAGGCATGGCTGAGCCGAGCGATGGCGAGATCACCAGGTCGCGAGGGCTGATCATCGGCTATGTCGAGCAAGATGTACCGTCCGCGCTCGCGGATACGCCGTTCTATGCGGCGGTGCTCGATATGCTTCCCAATGAACGACGGGCAAGTGAAAGCTGGAGGGTCGATGTTGCGCTGGAATCGCTGGAGGTGCCCGGGGCGCTGCGGGAGAGGCCGCTGAAGCAACTGAGCGGCGGCTGGCAGCGGTTTGCCATGCTTGCCCGCATTGTGGTGGCCGAGGACGATGTGTTGCTGCTCGACGAGCCGACCAACCACCTGGACCTTGCCAGGATTTGTCAGCTGGAAGCGTGGCTGAACGCGCTGCCACGGGATATGCCGGCGGTGATATCGAGCCATGACCGCGCCTTTCTCGACGCAACCACGAACCGCACGGTATTTTTGCGACCCGAGCGGTCGCAGATATTTTCGTTGCCCTATACGCAGGCCCGCGCCGCGCTCAGCGAGGCGGATGCATCGGATGAACGGCGCTACCGACGTGACCTGAAGGCTGCCGAGCAGCTTCGTCAGCACGCTGCGAAGCTCAACAACATCGGCGTCAATTCCGGCAGCGACCTTCTGTTGCAGAAGACGAAGCAATTGAAGCAGCGAGCCGGGAAGCTGGAAGATGCGGCAAAACCTGCATACCTGGAACGATCCGCAGGGACGATCAAGCTGGCCAACCGCGGAACGCATGCCAAAGTTCTGGTTGCGCTGGACGATGCCGCCGTCGCTACCCCCGACGGCAGGTTGCTGTTCAAGACCGGAAAGCAGTTCATCTGCAAGGAAGACCGGATCGTGCTGCTGGGGCCGAACGGGGCAGGCAAGACCCGGTTCGTGGCGATGCTGCGTCAAGCGATCGAAAATCCGGAAGCCACGCAAGCCGGCATCAGGGTCGCGCAGTCGCTCGCTCTCGGCTATTGTGAACAGAGATCTTGCCGATCTTTCCGATGCCGACACGCCGATGCACACCATCGTCAGCCGTTTCGTGGTCGGCGATCAGCGTGCGTGCGCATTGCTCGCCAGTTGCGGCCTGTCGGTTGCAATGCAGAGCCGTCCGATCGGCCGGCTTTCCGGCGGACAGAAGGCGCGTCTCGGCATGCTTCTGCTGCGGCTTGCCCAGCCAAACTTCTATCTGCTCGATGAGCCTACCAACCATCTGGATATCGAGGGGCAGGAAGCGCTGGAAGACGAATTGCTGGAGCACCAGGCAAGCTGCCTGCTGGTTTCACACGATCGCAACTTCGTGCGAACGGTAGGAAACCGATTCTGGCTGATCGAAAAAAGAAGCTGGTGGAACTGGAAGGACCGGAGCGCTTTTTCGCATCGATCGGGCAGCCGGCCAGAAGCGGCTGCCGTTGCCCGGACTTGATTCATTTCCGGGCGCGGCATCCACTTGGCCATCATGACCTAGTGTAGTGAAGTCAGCTTCTCTACAAGTCACCCCTGCGTATGGCGGACTACGATCTCGCGATCATTGGCGGCGGATTGAACGGCGTCAGCATCGCGCGCGACGCCGCCGGACGCGGCCTGCGCGTCATCCTGCTGGAGCAGGGCGATCTCGGCGCGGGCGCCTCCTCGGCCTCGCCGCGGTTGATCCATGGCGATCTCGCTGATTTGGAGCGCCGGCATTTCCTTCGCGTCCGTTCGGCGCTTGCCGAGCGCGACGTCTGGCTCAGGATCGCGCCGCACCTGGTGCGTCCGATGCGCTTGCTATCCCTGCCCATTCGGACGAGCGCCCGGCCTGGCAGTTGCGCTCATGGCTGCTGTTGTACGACCGGCTCGCCTCGCGCAGCGGTCTGCCGGCCTCGGCGACCGTCGACGTCACCCATCATCCCGTCGGCAACGCGCTGAAGCGGCCGTTCGGCACCGCCTTTGAGTATTCCGACTGCGTCGTGGACGATTCCCGGCTGGTGGTTCTGACTGCCGTCGATGCCGCGGCGCGCGGCGCGGTGATTCGCACCGGCGCACGCTGCACCCGGGCCGAACGTGGCAAGGAGTGGCGGCTGGTGACGATCGATCGCGGCTATCGCCATGTGATCACGGCCAGGGCGGTCGCCAACGCCACCGGCGCCTGGACGCCGTCCGTCGCCGAGACGGTGTTGCGCGTGCCGCCGCCGAAGGTTGCCGCCGTACAGATGGACCAGATCGTCGTCCGCCGTCTGTTCGACAGCGACAACATCTATGTGTTTCAGAACAGCGACGGACGGCTGATCTTCGCAAGCCCTTATGAGCGCGATTTTACCCTGATCGGCACCGCCAGCCATGCCTTCAAGGGCGATCCTGCCATCGTTGCGATGGCGGCGAACGACGTGGCCTATCTCTGCGATGCGGCGAACCGCTATTTCCGCGAGCGGATCGAGACGGTCGACGTGGTGCGCACGCTTTCCGCCGCCAACATGGTGATGAAGCCGGCAAGCAGGCTTTCGCCGCGCGACGGGGCGATGACGCTCGACTACGGACGCGGCAAGGCGCCGCTGATCACGGTTTTCGGTGGCGACGTCACCACCTCGCGGCTGCGCGCGGAACGGGCGGTCTCCAAGCTGACGCCGTTCTATCCGATGTCGGCGCGCTGGACCGCGAAGGCGCCGCTGCCCGGCGGCGATTTTGCGTGGGACCGCTTCGATAACGAGGTCGACGAAGTTCGCGAACACTGGCGGTTTCTCGGCGAGGACCAGGCGAGGCGTCTGGTCGCGGCCTACGGGTCTAACGCCAAGACGGTCCTTGGAGACGCCAGGGAGCGCGGCGACCTCGGCCCCGCTTTCGGTCAGGAATTGACGGGCGCAGAAGTGCGCTATCTCATGCAAAAGGAATGGGCGCGTTTTCCGGACGACATTTTGTGGCGGCGCACCAAGCTCGGTCTGACCATGCCGCCTTCGGATCGCGAGGCGCTGGCGGCGTTCATGGCGGCGCCCGTGTGAAGAATGGATCGGACATGCGGCGCGTGATCAGGCCAACTGTTTTCCTGGCGATTATCGGCCTGCTCGGGGAATAGTTTATCGCTACTTCATTGACGATCCGATCGAAGCGACGCCGCCGTACTATCTCCGGAGCAGCTTGCACGGGATGGGCATAACGCTGGCCGCCTGGGGCGTTCATCTCTACTTCACGTCGCGACGTAGTGCGTGGGTCAGCAAATGGCCGCTGCTGATGGATTTGGCGGTGCGCTCCGCGACCATGGTCATCGTCGTCGCAAGCGCGGCGCTGGTCTTGCAGGCGGCGCTGTACTGGGAATGGATCGAGACGAAGTGGCTGATTGAGCAGTTTCCCAATGTCATTGCGTTTGGCTTCTTCGCGTCCCTGCTCGTCCTGTCAGCCTTCGAATTGACACGGCTGGTCGGCAGCCGCGTGCTTTTCAATATAGCGCTCGGGCGATACCGAAGCCCGGTGCGGGAAGCGCGCGTGCTGATGTTTCTCGACCTGGCAGGCTCGACCTCGCTCGCCGAGTCGATGGGAGAATTGCGCGTGCAAAGCCTGCTCACCCGGTTCTTCTTCGACATCGACGGCGCGATCGTCGCGCATGGCGGCGAGGTTCACGCCTATGTCGGCGACGAGGTCATCGTGACGTGGCCGCTCGATGAGCGGATCTCGGGCGGACGCTGCATCGACTGCTTCTTCGCGATTGCCGACATCATCGCGGAACGAGCGGACTCTTACCGCCAGGAGTTCGGCATGGTGCCGAACTTCCGGGCTGGCCTGCATGCCGGTCACATGGTGATCAGCGAGTGCGGTAGCTCACGCCGCCAGCTTGCCTATTTCGGCGATACCGTGAACGTGACGGCGCGGCTGCAGGAGCACTGCAAGGAGGTTGGCCGGAATTTATTGGTGTCGGCCGAGCTGTTGCGCCTCATGAAGCTGAAGCCGGCCTTCACTGTCGAAGCGCTGGGCGAGGTGCGCTTGCGGGGTCGCGCGGCCGCCATCGAGGTATTTGCCGTCGATCGCCGGGTCTGATCTCATGGAAGGCGTCGGCTGCCCCTCCGCTTTCAGTTTTTTCGCTGCGCCTGCCGCGACCAGGCCTCGTCGCGCGCCGAAGGCCTGCGGTCGAGCCGTGCCGAGATGCGTCGGGCGGCCCTGTCGCCGTGGCCGGCGCGCATATGGGCGACGATCAGCGTGTCTTCCCATAACTGGCGTTGGGCGTGGCTGCCGCCGATCCGCGTCAGTTCGGAAATCGCAGGTTCGAGCAGGCGGACCGCGCCTTCATTGTCGCCTTCGGCGAACGCCCGAATGCCGCGACAGAGGTCGATCGCGCAACTGCCCGGCGCCAGCTTGCCGTCGGCCGCGCGCGCTTCCAGTTGGGCCAGCCGCGTGTCCAGCGCATCACCGCCTGTCATTGCCGCGGCCAGTGCAAAATGAACGTCGGCAAAATGCGCGCCCGCCTGCGGGAAGTATTTCTCGCCGTAGGCCGCAACGTCCCGCCAATGCGGCTCCAGTCCGGTTTGGCCGGCCAGCGACAACCGCCACAACAGCGAGGCGCCATCGGTGAAGATGTTCAGCGGCGGATAGGGCCGGCCTGCCGGCTTGATATGCTGTTCGTAGATCGCAAGCGCACCATCAAGATCGCCTTCGTCGAGGTTGGTCAGCGCGACGTGCCAGGCAAGGTGCCCATGCAGGAAGCTCTTGCGATCATGCGCAGGCATCCATTGCGAGAGAAATTCGCGGCCCATCGCGATGTCGCCTTGCTCGAACATCGCATGCGAGAGGCCATGCGCGGCGTTGGCGTTTTCGGAACGCAGCGCCATCGCGCGCTCGGATAATGTCCGGCCGGTGGAGAGATTACCCGCCTCGGTGTGCGACCAGCCGAGGTAGGAGAGGAACCACCAGTCCTCGCCATAATGCCGCGCGTGGCGTTCGCAGATCGCGAGCTTGGCGGCATCGTGGTCGGGGCGGCCCGAGAACGCGTAGAGGCCGAACGCGCCGAGCAGGATCGACAGCACCTGCGCGTCGCGCGGATATTCTTCGAGATGCGCCTCGGCTCCGGTCACGGCGATTTTCGGCTTGCTCTCGATCACGGCGGCCAGGATTTCGACATGGTTCTTTTCTCGTGGCGTCGCGCCGGCGGCAAGCTCGCGCGCCTGCGCGGCCATGGCGCGCGCCTTGCCGCCCTCCATGTTGAGCTGATGCAGCCGCGCGCGCCCGATATGCGCCAGCGCGAAGCCGGGATCTTCCGCGATCGCCTTGTCGAAGGCATCCTCGGCGCCGTGCCAGGCCGACAGCATGCAGTCCACGCCGTCGCGGTAATGCGCCGCGGCGCGGTCCGAGGCGGTGGTCAGCGGAAGATCGTATCTGTCCCGGTTCATTGTTCTTATTCCGTTGTGCGAGGGCAGCCATTTGGTACGGCAGCTAGGCCGCTTTCGGTCCCAGCTTCTGTAGATGCCGATGATCTTGCGCCGCCTCGGCCAGCAACCAATTCTGAAACAGCCTGATCTTGGGAAGGTCAGACGTGGCCTTCGGACAGACGATCCAGTAGGTCCTGGAAAGTCGGCTTGAATCTTTGAACGGCCGAACGAGGCGCCCGCAGATGAGATCCCACGCTGCAAGTGTCGTGCGAGCGAGTGCTATTCCTTGGCCGTCGACCGCAGCATCGATAACCATGCTGGCCCGATTCAATACGGGCCCTTGGGAAGGCTCCGAGTCCGCAACACCGGCAGCTTCAAGCCACCTGGTCCAGGCCTTGCGATCGTCGAGGTGAAGCAGCGGAAACTTCAGGACATCTATGGGCCGGGCCAGACGCTGGCGGCCTGCAAGGAGCTTGGGACTGCAGACGGCGAAGAGTTGCTCGGGAGACAACCGTATCACGTCATGTCCCGGCCAGTTGCCGTCGCCGTGCCGGACTGCAAGATCGACATCCTCTCGCGCGAAGTCGACATGGTGCATGGTCGCCGAAATTCGCAGGTCGATCTCGGGATGGGATTCGGAGAAACGGCCGAGCCTGTGCACCAGCCACTTGGCGGCAAAGTCCGGCGAAGTGCTGACCGTCAGAACACCCGAACTCTGGCGCTGTATCAAGCGCTCCGTGCCAACGGCGATACGGTCCAGTGCATCGCGCACGACAGTGAGGTAGTCGCGGCCGGCTCCGGTGATGGCCAGGCGCTGGCGCTCGCGGTTAAACAGCTTGATTCCAAGCTCGACTTCGAGAGCCTTGACCTGATGGCTGACCGCTCCCTGCGTGACGCATAATTCTTCTGCGGCCCGGGTGAAGCTCTCATGGCGCGCGGCGGACTCGAAGGCCTTGAGCGCGTTCAGCGGCGGCAAGCGGCGAAGCATGACCGGACCTCATGAGAAAAACTCAGTCAGGCTAGAGAAACGATGCTTTGCGCGCAAGCCTTGCCTGGTTCTATTTATCTGGCTTCTCGCCGGAGCCAAAATCTCCGGCGCATTCTGGAGCCTTTTGTCATGTCAAATTACTCTCGGCAGGGATTGGCCTTGCCGCGCGAACCCGCAGGCATGCGGACCTTTCGTCAACAATTTGTCTCATCAAGTTCGGCTGGCGGTTGGTTGCGCACGCTGGGACTCTGGATCGACCGGAGCCGCCAACGAAAACAACTGGGCGAATTGGCCGAGTTGAACGACTATCTTCCAAAGGACATCGGTGTGTCCCGAGAGGAGGCAATGCGCGAAGCGGAAAAGCCGTTCTGGCGTTGAGGTGGCATCCCATGGCCAAAGTCGTTGTCTACGGTTTTCCAGTTAGCACCTTCGTGAATATCGTCCGGCTCGTGCTGACCGAGAAAGAGGTGCCGTTTACGTTCTGCGATCTGGAATCGGAGATGGGCAGCCCGCGCCATCTCGCGCTGCATCCGTTCAACCGCGTCCCGATTCTCGATCACGACGGGTTCTTGCTCTACGAGACCTCCGCAATTGCAGCCTATGTCGATCAGGCGTTCGACGGTCCGAAGCTTCAGCCCGACGACCCGCGAGAGTGGACCCGGATGAACCGGTGGATCAGTTCATTGAACAATTACTACTATCCCTACATTGCCTTTCATCTCAGCCATGAACGTCTGAAATGCTCAGCGGCAAACCACGCATCGCCGCCTGGCGGGCAGCCATGGAGACGCTACCGAGCGTTATTGCCGTGCGCGCGATGGTGATGCCTCACGTTGGAAAGCCGGTCGAACACGCCCGCCAATGGGTGGTCGATCATCGGCCGAGGTACTAGGGTTCCGTCGCCTGAAATCGCGTCCGGTTTTGAAAGCCATAAGGACGCAGTGTGTCAGCCGCCATTCCGATCACATTTCACGCTTTTCTCGTGCCGTCGCGACGACGATGCGCCCTTGACGCATCGGAGCCGCGATGGGCGCCGCGACGAATCTGGGGCAGGGCAAACCCGGAGAGGGAACGATGGCAGAAAACATGGAACGTCGGGAGTTCATCAAGAGCGCCGGGCTGGTCGCCGGTATAGCGGCGGCTTCGACGCTCGGTCAACGATCCGCGAACGCAGAGACCGCGCAGCAACCGGGAGCAAAGCGCATGGCCTATGAGATCAAGCCGTTCTCGCTCGATCCGAAGTCGGTGAAGGGAATTTCCGAGAAAATTCTCATAAGCCACTATGAAAACAACTATGTAGGCGCGGTGAAGCGTTTGAACGCCATCGCGGTCCAACTGGCCGAACTCGACTTCGCCAAGGCGCCGAATTTTCTGATTAACGGCCTCAAGCGCGAGGAGCTGGTCGCGATGAACTCAATGATTTTACACGAGGCCTATTTTGACAGTCTCGGTGGCGGCGGTGCAGCGCGAGGGTCGCTGGGAGACGCAATTGCGCGCGATTTCGGCAGCGTCGATCGCTGGCGCGCGGAATTCTCTGCGATGGGCAAGGCGGAAGGTGGCGGTTCCGGTTGGGTGCTGCTGTCTTATTCGCCTCACGATAGGCGGCTGGTCAATCAATGGGCGGCCGATCACACCAATGCCGTCGCCGGCGGCCGGCCGGTGATTGCGCTCGACATGTACGAACACGCCTATCACATGGACTATGGCGCCAAGGCTGGAGCTTATGTTGACGCCTTCATGGAGGCCATCAATTGGGATAACGCAGCGAAGCTGTACGACCGGCTCAGCCGCGAGGGCTGATCGGGCGACACGAGCCTAGAAATCGAGCTTATCGCGCACGGCGTCGATGCCTGCCTTGGCGCAGGCTTCGTCTGCGTCGCCGCCGGGAGCCCCGGAGACGCCAACGGCGCCCAGCAGCGAGCCTGCCGCCTCAACCGTCAAGCCGCCGCCGATGATGACGGCACCGGGCAGGTTGCGGATTCCGGCCTGCATCATCCCGGGCTGGCTGATGGCGTTGAGTTCGGTCGTACTGGTGCGAAAACTGACCGCGGTCCATGCCTTGCCTGAAGCGGTCGGCACCGTGTGGGGACCTGCAAAGCGGTCGCGCAGCAGCACTTGCGCGACGCCGAAGCGGTCGACGATGGCGACCGTCACCTGAAAGCCGCGCTTTCGGCAATCCGCCAGCACCGCGCGTGCCAGATCCTGCGCCAGTTCGGGACTCAGCGATTTGTAGCTCACGACGGCTTCCTGGGCGGCGGCGATACCGGCAAGCAGGGTAGAAATCGCGGCCGCAGCCAGCAGAATCCGAGCGGTCATCATATTTCTCCGCGATCTCTGTCGTACCGCGAGCAAGCGCGGGCTTTCGGTGAGCTCCGAACCTTACCAGAGCCGTGACCCGCATCCATAATATTGTGGCTGCTTGTTCCGGGCCGGTTGAGCGGATGTCGATCCGCCGCTAGCGTGCGAGCCATCACAAGCTGGCAGGTGGCATGACCGAGGAATCGCCTGAGATCGACACGCCGAAAACCGACGTGCCTGCGCCGCCGGCCAGTCCCGCGCCGCCGGCCGCGGCGGCCGGTAACATGCCGCTGCTCCGGATCGAGGGGTCTGCAAGAATTTCGGCAATTTCCGCGCGGTGGATCGGCTCTCGCTCGACATCCGGGCGGGTGAATTCTTTGCGCTGTTGGGCCCGAGTGGCTGCGGCAAGACCACGCTGCTGCGGATGCTTGCGGGCTTTGAGACGCCGGACGAGGGCCGCATCCTGCTCGGCGGCCGCGACATCGCGCCGGTGCTGCCGCATGAGCGGCCCGTCAACATGATGTTCCAGAACTACGCGCTGTTTCCGCATCTCTCCGTGCGGGACAATATCGCGTTCGGGCTGAAGCGCGCCGGGATGCCGCGTGCCGCCATCGACACCCGCGTCGCCGAGATGATCGCGCTGGTCAAGCTTGATGGCATGGAGAAGCGCAAGCCGGATCAGCTTTCCGGCGGCCAGCGGCAGCGCGTGGCGCTGGCGCGCTCGCTGGCGCGGCGGCCCAAGGTTCTGTTGCTCGACGAGCCGCTGGCCGCGCTCGACAAGAAGCTGCGCGAGAGCACGCAGCTGGAATTGATGGAGCTGCAGCGTCGGCTTGGCATGACCTTCATCATCGTCACCCACGACCAGGAAGAGGCGATGACGATGGCCAACCAGATCGGCGTGATGGATGCCGGCCGGCTTCAACAGGTGGCGACCCCGCGCGACCTTTACGAGGCGCCCGCCTCGCGCTGGGTCGCCGAGTTCGTCGGCGACGTCAACCTGTTCGAGGGCGAAGTCACGTCGCACGAGCATCATCGCCTGACGGTTGCGACCCGCGACGGCGGCGCCATCGTGGTCGCGGAGCCGCGCCAGCCCGTCACCAAGCCCGTCGTCACGGTCGCGGTCCGCCCCGAGAAGGTGAAGCTGTCGCGCCGCGGCCCGCATCGGGCACGGTCAATTCGCAGGCGAACAACCGGCTCGAAGGCGTCGTCACCGATGTCGGCTATCTCGGCGGCTCGACCGCCTACAAGGTCAAGCTCGATTCCGGCGCGGTGGTGCGCTCGTCAATGGCCAATACCGCGCGGCTCGATATCGATACCCTTAGCGCGGGCCAGCGCGTGGTGGCGTGGTTCACGCCCGACGATTGCGTGGTGCTGGAGCAATGAGCGCGCGCCGCATCTTCGCGCAGCCGGCGCGCTATGCCGCGATCGCGCCCTATGTTTGGATGGTGCTGTTCTTCCTGGTGCCGTTCGGCTTCGTGCTGAAGATCAGTCTGTCGCAGACCGCAATCGCGCAGCCGCCCTATGTGCCCTTGTTCGATCTCACCGAAGGATGGGCGGCGATCAAGGCGGCGTTCGCGCAGCTCTCGCTGGATAATTTCAGGCTGCTGGTCTCGGACAATCTCTACATCAGCTCCTATCTTCGCAGCCTCATCGTCGCGATGACCTCGACATTGATGCTGCTGATGATCGGCTACCCCATCGCCTATGGCATGGCGCGGCTGCCGCAACGCTGGCAGGCGATTGCGATGATGCTGGTGATCGTTCCGTTCTGGACCTCGTTCCTGATCCGTATCTATGCCTGGATCAACATCCTGCAGCACGACGGCCTGCTCAACAAGGTGCTGCTCGCATTGCATCTGGTCTCGTCGCCGGTGGTGTGGCTCTCGACCGACACCGCGATGTATATCGGCATCGTCTATTCTTATCTGCCGTTCATGATCCTGCCGCTCTATGCGACGCTCGCCAGGATGGATCCCTCGCTGCTGGAAGCCGCAAGCGACCTCGGCGCGTCGCCGGGGAGAGCGTTCTGGCTGGTGACGTTTCCGCTGTCCTTGCAGGGCGTCGGCGCCGGCGCGCTGTTGTGCTTCATCCCGATCGTTGGCGAGTTCGTGATCCCCGATCTGCTCGCCGGCTCCGGTTCGATGATGATCGGCCAGACGCTGTGGCTGGAATTCTTCACCAACAAGGACTGGCCGGTCGCCGCTGCGGCCGCGGTCGCGTTGCTGCTGCTGCTGGTGCCACCATTGTTGCTCTACGACCGGATGCAACGCCGTCAGCTCGGAGGGGCGAATTGATGGCTCGCAAGGTCAACCAAATCTCGCCGTTCAACATCACCGCGCTCGCGGTCGGGATGGCGTTTCTGTACCTGCCGATCGTGATCCTCGTCATCTATTCCTTCAACGCCTCGCGGCTGGTCACGGTGTGGGGCGGCTGGTCGCTGCGCTGGTACCATGAATTCTTCAACGATCGCGCCATGCTGGATGCGGCCTGGATGAGCCTTCGTGTCGCCGCGGTATCGGCCACGCTCGCAACGCTGCTCGGCACGCTGGCGGCAGTGGGGCTGGTCCGCGGCGAGCGCTTCAGGGGACGCTCGCTGTTTTCCGGCATGCTGTATGCGCCGCTGGTCATGCCGGAGGTGATCTCCGGACTTTCGCTGCTGTTGCTGTTCGTGGCGCTGAACGCCGAACGCGGCTTCTGGACCGTGACGGTCGCCCACACCACGCTGACCATGTGCTTCGTTACCGTGGTGGTGCAGTCGCGCCTCGCCTCGCTCGACCGCAGCCTCGAGGAGGCGGCGATGGATCTCGGCTGCGATCCGGTGCAGGCCTTTCTCTCGGTGACCTTGCCGCTGATCATTCGGGCGATTGCAGCGGGGTGGATGCTGGCCTTCACGCTCTCACTCGACGATGTCGTGATCGCAAGCTTCACCACCGGTCCGGGCTCGGCGACGCTGCCGATCCGGATCTATTCCGAGGTGCGGCTGGGGGTGAAGCCCGAGATCAACGCGATCTGCACCATGGTGATCGCGCTGATCGCGGTGGTTATCGTGATCGCTTCGCTCGCCTCGAAACTGTCGAGCGCGAAGGCCGAGAGCGCGGCGCCGCTGTAATCACCTCACGACTTCACGGCGCCCGCGGTCAGTCCTCCCACCATGTAGCGCTTGAACGCGTAATAGATCGCGGCCGGCGGCAGCGCGTAGATGAAGCCGGTGGTCATCAGCAATTCCCACGGCGAGTCGTCGGCGGCCAGGAAGTTGCCGAGCGCGACGGGGAGCGTGATCTCGGTATCCTTGGAGAGCAGCAGGAAGGCGTAGAGATATTCGTTCCAGGCGAGCAGGATCGCGTAGGTGCCGATCGCCACCAGCGACGGCATCATCAAGGGCACATAGACCAGCCGGAACAATTGCAGCGTGGTAGCGCCGTCCATGGTGGCGGCCTCGTCGAGCTCGACCGGCAGCTTGTCGGAGGCCTGCTTCAAGACCCAGATCGCGTAAGGCGAGGCGATCGTCACCATCGCGAGAATCAGCGACCAGTGATTGTTCAAGAGGCCGTAATTGCCCATGGTGCGGTACATCGGCACGGCCAGGAAGGCCGCCGGGATGAAATAGGTGAACAGCGCCAGATTCATCACCCAGCGCCCGCCGGGGACGCGCAGCCGCGAGATCGAGAAGGCCGCCGCTGTCGCGATCATCAAGGTCAGCGCGCCCGCCGAAAGCGCGATCACCACCGAATTGAGGAACTGGATCCAGAAATCGCGCAGGAAGTAATGCTGCTGGTGGAACACGATGCTGAAATTATTCAGCGTCGGATGCGTGGGCCAGAGTTTTCCCGCGAACGCGTCCTCCTTCGGCGAGATCGCGAACAGGAACATGTGGTAGATCGGCACCATGGTCCAGATGAACACGGGGATGCCGATCAGCAGCAGCTTTGCTTCGGTGCCGATTTCGCGGAGTGTTGGCAGCTTCATCGCGACAGCCGTTTCATCATGAAATAGACCAGCGGCAGCACGAAGGGCAGCGCGCAGACGATCGAGGCCATCGCGAGCGAGAGCTGATCGAGCCGGAGATAGCGGATGCCGAGCGTGGCCAGCACATGGGTGAGGTCGGCGGGGCCGCCGCCGGTGAGCAGATAGACGCTGTTGAAGTCGCCGAGCGTCCAGATCATCGAGAGCAGCGTGCAGGTGATGTAGAGCGTCTGCATCGACGGCCAGGTGATGTAGCGGAATTTCTGCGACCAGCTCGCGCCGTCGACCTCGGCGGCCTCATAGAGGTCATGCGAGATCGCAAGCCGCCCGGTCATCAGAATCAGCGTCCAGAACGGCAGCGATTTCCAGATGTGCACGCCGATCGCCATGCTCAGCGCCACCGTCGGGTCGTTCAGCCAGTTCGGGCCGTCCTCGCCGGTGAACTTGAAGATCAGCTGATTGATCACGCCCCATTCCGGATTGAACATGAAGCGCACGGAGAGAATGGTCGGGATCGACGGCACCGCCCAGGGCAGGATGAACAGCACCGACAGCCATTTGATCCAGGTGCGCTGCTGCGCGAAGAAGCCGGACAGGAACAGCGCGATCGCCATTTTGATGTTGATGCCGACCAGGAGGAAGATCAGCGTGTTGACGGCGGCGCGCGCGAAGATCGGGTCGTGCCAGAGCGCGACATAGCTCGCCGGATGCCGCGCCAGCCACAGCCCGTAGCCGACGGGATAGACCACGAAGGCCAGGAACACGAGGATGTAGGGCGCAAGCAGCACGATGCCCCAGACTTGCGGGGTGGTCAGCCGCGCTGACAATGGCGGGCCGGGTAGTGCTTGATCGCCCGAAAGCGTGATTGCCATACGTTTACTCTTAAGGGAGATGCCGGTCGTTGCTACGCCGTCGTCCCTGCCTAGTGCGCAATTGCGCACGGGGCGCAGGGACCCATAACCACAGGCCGCCTTGTTGCGCAAGATCGTCCACCAGCATCCTTCACAACGGCCGCCGCGGCGTATGGGTCCCTGCGTTCGAGCCTGTGAGGGAATTGAGCTTAGTAGGGGATGGTTGCCGCTAGCGATGTCGGAGCGGCGTTTGGCGGGCCGGTCGGTTGATGCGGTTACCTCACTGGCTCTCTCCGTCGAACTCTGGTCACGTGGGTCTGCTTCGCAGCCGGTGCGCTGCCATTAGGTTATTGGCGAGCGCATGCCAGAGCGCCACTGCCGCGGCCTTGATCAGGCCACGCACCGGAATGAAGCCGAAGCCGTGGTTTTTGAGGTTGGCGTTGATCCGCTCGATGAGCTTGCGCCGTTCGTACACGTCGGTGCCCGCCTGCGTCGCCATCCGGCTGCGCCACTCTTTGACACTGTCAGGCTCGCGGGCCCGCGCTCTGGCCCGCCTGACAAGCGTCTCGGGTTTGACGTCCTGACGGTCTGAAGGTGGCGGCGTATAGACCTTCACCGGTCCGGCCGCGTGCTCCGACAGGGCGGCGATGTCCTCGGCAGTCGCGTAACGGGTGTCGATGAGGAGCGTCTGTGGTGCTTTGCCGTAGCGCTTCACCAACTGATCCACCATCGGCATCGCCAAGCCGGCATCGTTGCGCCGATCCGTCATCTCTACTGCGACAATGATGCCTGGCCGGGGCGCCACCGCGATCTGTGCATTATAGGCCGGACGAGATCGCCCCGTCCGGAAAGCGCATCGAGCGCGCCTGCGGATCACTCAGCGAGACTTTCGGCCCAGACTTCTTCGCCTCGTCCTTGGCATGGGTCTTTTCTCGTTTCGCCTTCTCCGCCCGCATCCGCTCAAGCGCGGCCCGCGCGCGTTCGGCGCGTTCCTTCACTTCCCGAGCCCCTCGCTCCTGCGCCGCCCGCTTGCGGCGCGAAGACGCCTCCGGATCGCTTTCGGTTTCCGCCTTGAGCGCCGCAAGCCGTTGTTCCACGGCAGCCTCAATACGATCAAGCTTGCTGCCGCTCTTGAACGATTCACGGCTGGCATTCGCTCGAACCTTGGTGCCGTCCACCGCAATCTCGGCAAGCGACACCACCCCTTCGGCAATCAACGCCGTCACGCTCTCCGTCAGAAGCCGATCGAGAACCTCCACATGCGCAACCCGGAAGTCCGCAAGCCCGTGATAGTTGAGCGGTACCCCACCGGCGATCCAGCGGTACGCCGGATCGTGCCGTGCAAGCCGTTCAAGTTGCCGAGCCGAACCTACGCCTTCGATCGTCGCATAGAGCCAAAGCCCCAACAGAACCGCCGGATCGGGCGGCGGCCGTCCAGGTTCCCCTTCACGGGCCTTGATCGCCTCGTAAAGCCGCGAAAGGTCCAAGCTCTCCACAAAACTCATCACGATGCGGGCGCGATGGTCGCTCGGAACCAGAGCTTCCAAATCCACAAAGTCCCACTGCGCTTGCGTCCGATCAGCCTGAATAAACCGTGCGTCACTTGCCATCGAATAACCTCGTTCGATGCAAGTGAATCACAGCCCAACCCGCCGCTCAATCCTATTCCCTCACAGGCTCGTTCGCAGGGACGACAGAGGTCATACTTTCGCGGCGGCCGGTATCGGTTACATCAACCCGCGACCTGCTTGATACGCGCGATCAGTTCGTCGACGGCCTTTTCGACCGGCACCTTCTCGCTCACCACGCGGTTCATCGCCTTGGCCCAGACGTTCTCGTTGTTGAGGATCGTGAACTTCCAGTTCTTGGTGAAGTCGAACGGAGTGGTGCCGCCGGTGAACTGATTGTACACCGCCTTGCGATGGCGGTCAGCCTGCCAGAACGGGCTCTGCTGGCTGGCCGTCGTTACCGGGAACCAGCGGCCGAGCGCGCCTTCAATGTAGGGCCGCACGTTCTCTTCCTGCAGCAGGAACTTGATGAACTCCTTGCCCTCGGCCTTGTTCTTGGCGACCGTGAACATCAGGCCGGTCTTGACGTCCGAGCGGTACTTGATCGGGGTGCCGTCCGGCTTGTTCGGGAACGAGGCGGTGATGATGGTCTCGTCATAGTTCTTCTTGCCGAGCGCGCGCTGTTCCGGCGTCAGCGCCGGGTTGTTGGCGTCGTCGAGCCATTTCGCCGCGATCGAGATCGTGAAATTGTGCGTCATCACGATCGTCTTGTTGTGGAACGCGACGTTGTTGTCCGGATCCTTCCAGGTGGTGGAGGAAGGCGGCGTGCAGCCCTTGATGTAGGTGTCGGTGTAATCCTTCATCGCCTTGATCAGGTTTTCCCGCACCTTGGGATCGTCGACCAAAAGCTTGCCGTCGTCGTCGACCAGCTTGACGTTGTAGGCGTCCATGAAGGTGTAGAACGACTGGAACGAGTCGGTGGATTCCACGCCCATCGGCTGGCCGACGGCGTAGACGCGCTGGCCGGTGGCCTTGCGGATCGCCGGCTGCACCTTGTTGCACCAGAACGACCAGTAATCTTCCCACTTGGTCGGGATGTCGCTTTGCTTGAAGCCGGCCTGCTCCAGCATGTCCTGCCAGATCTGGACGTGCATGCTCTGCTGCTTCAGCGGGAAGCCGTAATAGGCCTTCTTCTTGGCGACGTCGTTATAGAGCAGCGCGGTTTCCAGCGTGTTCGGCGCGAACGCCGATTTCATCGGTGTCAGGATGTCGCCGAGATCTTCGAGCTTGCCCTCGAACGCCCATTTGCCCTGCGCCTGCACGTCGTAGCTGTCGGAATAGGCGACATCGGGCACGGTGCCGGAATCCAGCGCCGCCACCGTCTTCGGGATCATGTCCTGAATGGCGTATTGCGACAGTTCAACCTTGATGCCGGTCTTGGCCTCGAATTTCTTGATCGCCTCGAGCAGCGCGTCGTCCTCGGACTTGTAAAAGCCCTTGCCGAACCAGACGGTGATGGTTTTTTGCTGGGCCAGCGCGGGTGCCGTGGCGTAAAACAGCCCGACGGCTGCGACCGCGAGTGAAAGCCCACCTAGTTTCTTGGATATCACGTTGTTCTCCCTGAAAACGCCGGCTTGTTAACCGGTTGGATAAAAGACTTAGCGCATGCACGCGGCCTGATCCAGATGGCAAATGCCAGACTTGCGTAGGGGAGCGGATGTTTGTGGCGTCATTGCGGGCGAAGCGACTTGTCCGCCGAAGTTCTAGCGAAGGCGGGGGCAATCCATACCGCAGCGGCTCGATGGAAGTAGTCCAGACCGTCGCGCCACACAAAGCTGTCATGCGCCGCGAAAGCGGGGCATCCAGTACGCCGCGGCCTATCGATTCAATCACTGCTGTCTCTGGAATACTGGGCTCGCCCGGTCAAGCCGGACGATGACAACTGAATATGCATTCGCGATCTCGCGGCGCGATGCGCCCGAGGTTTGACCGAAGCTCTCGCCCAACGAGGGCGCAGGGAAGACCGGGTGCGCGCTGCACCCGCGGTCTCGTGTGCAATGTGCACAAAGAAGTGCGCACACGAGCATACAGGTCCAGCGGAGAGCATCCGGCCTTCCCTGCGCAATGGTTTGACGGCTTATGCCGCGCTCTTGTGTCCGCAAAATCTGCCAGAATGTGCGAACGGGCGGTTCTGACCAACCGCCCGTCGCTGGATCTGAGCAAGCGTAGCCCGCATGAGCGCAGCGATATGCGGGATCAAAGATAAAGATAAGGTCAAGGTCCCCAGATGTCGCTACGCTCATCCGGGCTACGCTTGCTGCTTCCGGCGCGACGCGGACATTTGGCGGCCGGGCGATGTCGTCTCAGTGCCCAACAGGCGACATCGCGAGATCGGCCGCCGACTGAGGCGGCCTTACTCCTCTGGGAGCGAATGCTCTAGGAAAAAACGAAGCATTTCCCTTGTTGCGTCCGGTCCTCGCGGATCGGTGTAGGAGCCCGCGGGGCTGCCTCCGGACCATGCGTGTCCTGCTCCGTGGATATTCCAGTGCTCCAACATTCCGCGTCCGCTCGCGTCGCTCAGGATGGTTCGGGTATAGGCATGCCCTCCGGGTACTTGCCCGCGATGCACCTTCTTTTGTGTGCTCATCGCTCTCACAGATTGTTCAAGAATTTGACTGCCGTTGTTTGGGTGCACGGTAGCGTCGCGATCGCCGTGGAAAACAATGGTCGGGACAGGTGCCCGGTCACCTGAGATTGCCCTGGGATCGGACCCGCCTTGTCGCATCGCGACAAGCGCAGAGGAAGGTCCGTGGCAACCCCGCACGCGAGGCCAGAATGTATACCGATTGCCGCGTACAGATCGTTGTATGTTGCTCCCATGATAGCCGCGGCGGCCGCTCCGGCCGACAGCCCGCCAACGTAGACGCGCTTTCGATCAACCAAATAGTCATCCATGATTTGGCGAGTGATGCCCGCGATAAGCGAGGGTTCACCTCTGCCTCGCTGCTGGTCGGCTGTGCGAAACCAGTTCCAGCATTTCGCCTGGTTTGCCTGGCTGGGCTGAGCAGGATAGACCACGAAGCAATTTTGTTCCTCAGCGATAAAGTTCATCCTCGTGCCGGCGGCGAAATCATCCGGCGACTGGGTACAGCCGTGAAGCATGACGACCAAAGGAAGCGGTCGCTCTTGATAGCGGCTCGGGATGAAAAGCCTGTAGGCACGGCTTCCCGCGGGACTGCTGTACGTGCTTTCGATGAAGCGGGCGCCCTCTGGCACGATGTCCGGTGTGGACAGCGGGGCGCGCCTGATCACACCTCGCAGTCCGATCCCAGAGCGCTTCTCTTTGCGATCCAGCAACGTCCGGAGCACGCGCGGTGGTGCGGAGGTGGCTGGCTTCAATTGCGGATGACTAGAGCCTTTTCCGTTCCGATTGAATCGGAACGGGGCTCTAGATTTTGATTTGACGCGTTTTCTTGACGCGAACCGGTCGCCACTTCGCTGGAAAACGCTCTATCCGTCTCCTCAATAACAGTGGCCTTCGCATCAATGATTAGCGGTTCGCGTCCCGTAAGAGCGATGCGACCGCCGGTGCGCGATGGCGTGTCTGGCGCACTCTCGCCGCGAAGCATGCGCTGAAGAAGCGCGGTGGCCTCAACGAGTTGGCCCGCGCGCGTGAGGCGTGTCGCCTCCCGAATTATGTTTTGGTTCAGCATCGCCTTCACCGTGTCCTGTCGGCGAGGGCGGCCTTCACCGCCGGACTGGCATGCAATGCGCCCAGCACGGAGACTGACGCAATGGTGGCGCGAGCAAGCTCAGGCGTGACGTCTTGGGCGATGCTGGCAAGGCCCAGAACATTGATGTGCAGCATCTCACCCGCGCGCTGCACCGCTTCGAGGTCCTCGCGGCTGTAGTTCCGCAGACCGAGGTCCAGACTTTTTCGGGCCGTTGACTGCTTGACGACGTCGGCATGACGTTCGAGCTGGTTCCGGATCGCTGTTCGGATGAAGTCGGTACGGTTCGAGTAGAACCCTTCCTGAACCATTAGATCGACGTGACCAAGGTCGACATAACCAAGATTGATCGTGATTTTCTCTGTTTCAGGCGGCTTGGGTCGAAGTTCCCGGACATTAGTTTCCATAATTATACCCTCCGTGCACCATCTGCATGGATGGTATATGGATGTCCATGATATCCTTTCAAGGGCTGGCTTATCTTGGAAGGCAACAGCCGACCGTTCAAAACGAATTCGCCAGCTCGATCTCCGCCTTCAGCGCCGCAATCCGCCGCTCGGCTTCCCTGGCCGTCAAATCCTTCTCGAACAATTTCGGCTGATACGCCTCGGCGCTGAGGGTGCGGAGCGTCGCCAGTTGGCGCGGCGTCATCGGCGCATCGACCTGGTCGGGGAGGCGGGACATCGGGGAGCTCCAAAGAATCTTTGATCTGGGGCCGACTCTTAACTTGAAATTTGTTCTTTATTTGTTCTTATAGGGTTCTACCGCAGCGAGGTGACCCATGGACAACAAGCTTAACGAAATTCGCAGGAAAATCAGGTTCTTACGTGCGGAGATGCTGAGCGCGGAGGATAACATCCGCAAACGGGTCAACCGGGATGAGGACTGTTCGGAAGCCGCCGTTCACCTGATGGCCATGCGGGTCGCCATGCTCGGTCTCATCGGCGAGCGGAACCGGCTCGGCGGCGAGGAGCGGCTGCTCAATGTCGATGAGCGGCTGAAGTTCGATGTCCGCGCCGCCAGCAGAAAACCCTCAAACGGGGTACCAGCGCGGTTGCCAGCGAAAGCCTGCCCCGGACTTGATCCGGGGTGGGGGCCGGTTGGCGTCAAGAAGACGCGTCAACTCAAAAATCTGGAGCCCCGTTCCGATTCAATCGAAGCACAAAAGGCCCGAGGCCGCCGTGAGCGATGAGGATTCAAGCCCTGCGCCGGCGGATTGGCGAACTGGACCAGCTTGCGCGTCAGCTCGATCAATCCGGCCTGGACAATGCGCGGGCGCAGCTCCTGCTCGCGCGCAAGCGGGCGGAGCTGGAAGACTTCATCAACAGGGACCAGCGATGTCGGCACCGCTCAGATGGTACGACCACAACGCGGACAACCCGCCATGGATAAAAGCCCTGGCGGAGGTTCGCATCCGGGCGACGCGGGAAGGCTGGTGCCACGCGTCGAAGAAGGGGAGCCAGACGCCGAAGCGCGACATCGAGGTAATCAAGGCGCGGCTCAAGGTGGCCGAGGCCCATTACCAAGAACACTATGGGAAAGGAGCCAAGAAATGAGCAGCGAAAAAGGTGACGGTAGGCAGCGGCAACGTTTTTGCTGACCTTGGCTGTGCTAATCCTGAAGAAGAACTTCTTAAGGCGAAGCTCGTCCGTGAGCTTAGGGCGATCATCAAACGTCGAAAACTTACTCAAACCAAGGCTGCCGCTATGCTTGGACTTAAGCAACCGGACGTTTCTGCTCTTGTAACCGGCCGCGTCGATAAATTCTCAATCGACCGTTTGGTTCGTTGCTTGGGTCGGCTGGATTACAAAGTAGACGTCGTTGTGCGCCCCAGGCCGCGCCGAGCCTCTTCGCGTGCGGTTGCCGCCTGAGCGGGTTTTCGCCCAGGGCTAATTCGCCTTCGCCCCCTCTGCCGTCTCTGGCGCTGCAGGCCTCGGCCCGCCACCGGTAAACCGCTCGATCACCGAGCGCACCGCATCGCGCGTCTTGCGATCCTTCACCGCATCGAGCAGCGGGGCGGCACCAGGCGAGCGGCGGATCAGGCTTTCGGGGTCGGGGAATACCAAGGGATCGTCCCACGGGCCCTGCACCACGAAGGGCAGCTCAAATCCCTTGTCGCCGCCGGCCGCGGCTGATGTCAGGCTGGCGACGCCCTTGAGGTCGTATTCGCGGGTCGGCACGGAAGCTGTGCCGGTCAGGGTCAGGCGCGTCGTCGGTCCGTCGACGCGGACGTCCTCGACGGTGGCGATGCCGTCGTTGAAGCGCACCGAGACCGTGAGATTGTCGTAGGGCGTCGAACCGCTGCGCAGATTGCCGCCGCCGGATAGCGGCCGGCGCTCCAGCCGCTTTAGGAGTTGTTCGACATTGAAGCCTGCAATCGCGCCGTCGTGGCCGTTGAGCGTGGCGGTGCCATCGAGCGAGGAGGCCAGCCCGAACGGACTTGCGCCGGACGCCACCAGCGAAAGGCCGAGATTGCCGCGGCCGGACAGTTTGGTGATGCCGAACAATTCATTGGCGCAGGCCTGCAGATCGACGTCGGTGAACTGCAACTGCGCCTTGACGTCGGCCACCGTGTCCGAGCGCGCGATCCCAAACGAGCCCTTGGCAATGCCGCCATACATCTGCGCCTCGCCGACCGAGAGCGCCAGCGCGCCGCCGCGCAGGTTGGCGCCCAAGGCGGTGCGGCCGAGCTTGGTCCCGCCGACCGTCACCCGCGCCGCCGACAGGCGCATGTCGAGGTCGGTGGCGGAAAGCGACGTCAGGTCGAACAATTGCCGGTTCCAGTCGCGTGCGCCGCTCGCCAGCAGGCGGAAGGTCGAAATATATGGCGTGAAATCCAGCGCGCCGGCCGCCAGCGTGGCCTGCAGCGTCTGGCGGCCGTTATTGGCCACCGTCATCACGCCCTCGGCGACGTTGCCGTCGAGTTCGACATTCACATTGGTCAGCGCGACCGAGGCGCCGACGACATTGGCGCGGGCTTTCAGCGCGAAGCGGCCGAAGCCGCCGCTGCCGGGCACCGGCTGTCCCATCCAGCGCATCGCGTTGCGCAGCGACAGGCTGTCGACGGTCACGGTGCCTTCCATCATCAGGCTGGTGCGATTGGCGACCGAGCCGTCGAAGGCCAGTTTCAGCGGCGCGCTCACGAGGCGCGCCTTCAGGCCCGAGCGGTCGCCCGACAGCATCGCGACGAAGTCGCTGGCCGAGATCGAGCCGTCGACGCGTTCATTGCGCCAGTCGAATTGCCCGGTCGCCGCGAACGAGCGCGAGATCGACGGCCAAGCCAGCGAGAGATCGATGTCGCCGAGCTGTTCCTTGATGTTGTTGGCGGCGTCCTCGTATTTGAGCACGCCGTCCTGGATCCTGATCTCGGAAAACGACACCTGGTTTTCGGCGCCGGGCTTCATCGTGCGCGCGATCCGTTCGACGAACGGCGTCCAGTTGCTCTCGCCGCCGGCTTCCCTGACGACGCGGATATGCGGCCGCAACATCATGACATCAGCGATTTCAAAGCGGCGCAGCAGCAGCGGCAGCAGGCGCAGGTTCGCGGTCAGCACATCGACCTGCAGCGCGGGATCCATGGTGCCGCCGCCCTTCAGCCCGACATTGTGGAAGGAGACGTAGCTGCCCGGAAACACCGAGACGTCGATCGCGCCTGACACGATCAGATCGAGCCCGGTGACCTCGCGGATCTGCGCCTCGACGGCCTGCCGCAGCGCGTCGCGGTTGAGGAACCAGGAGGTTCCGATCAGGGCGAGCACGGCCACGCCGAACAGCGCCGCAATCGGCATCCCGAGGCGCTTGATTCGCTTGGGCCATCGTCAATGACATATCCGGATCTGGCTAAACCGAACTCGGTTGCTGCTACGGGGACTTGCTGATTAAGGGTCTATGTTGATTAGGGCAGGCGGCGCAAAGGTTAAGCCCGTGCCAACCCACGCAACTTGAAGGGTTTTCTTGACGCTTTCAAGGCCGAGGTGGCGCCCGGTGGGCGGTTCGGCGGCATAATCCCCGCATCATTGACGCACCGCGAAGAATTCGCCTAATAATCCGGACATAATGCCGGCTTACGGCCGTTCCCTCCATCAGGTCATATTCCATGAACAAGGTTTACCCCGACGCCAAATCGGCACTCGATGGCGTTCTCAAGGACGGCATGATGATCATGTCCGGCGGTTTTGGTCTGTGCGGTATCGCCGAAACCCTGTCGGACGCGATCCGCGATTCCGGCGTCAAGGGTTTGACGGTTATCTCCAACAATGCGGGCGTCGACGGCATCGGCCTCAGCCGTCTGCTGGAGACGCGGCAGATCAAAAAGATGATCTCGTCCTATGTCGGCGAGAACAAGCTGTTCGCGCAGCAATACCTCGCCGGTGAGCTGGAACTCGAATTCAACCCGCAGGGCACGCTGGCCGAGCGCATTCGCGCCGGCGGCGCGGGTATCCCGGCCTTCTACACCAAGACCGGCGTCGGCACGCTGATCGCCGAGGGCAAGGAAGTGAAGGAATTCGACGGCGAGAAATACATCATGGAGCGCGGCCTGTTCGCCGATCTCGCCATCGTCCATGCCTGGAAGGGCGATACGGCCGGTAACCTGATCTACCGCAAGACCGCGCGCAACTTTAACCCGATGATGGCCACCGCTGCGAAGATCACCGTGGCCGAGGTCGAGCACCTGGTGCCGGCCGGCGAACTCAATCCCGACCACATCCATACGCCCGGCATTTTCGTCAAACGCATTATCGAAGTGGGAACCGGCAAGAAGCGCATCGAGTTCCGCAACACCCGCCCGCGCCCATCAAGTGCGCCTGCGGCGGCAACGGGGAGTGAAGTCTGATGGCCTGGACCCGTGAACAGATGGCCGCGCGTGCCGCGAAAGAGTTGCGCGACGGCTATTACGTCAATCTCGGCATCGGCATTCCGACGCTGGTCTCGAACTACATCCCCGAAGGCATGGACGTGAACCTGCAGAGCGAGAACGGCATGCTCGGCATGGGCCCGTTCCCTTATGAGGATGAGGTGGACGCCGACCTGATCAACGCCGGCAAGCAGACGGTCAGCGAACTGCCCTCGACCAGCTATTTCTCCTCGGCCGATTCCTTCGGCATGGTGCGCGGCGGCCATATCGATCTGTCGATCCTCGGCGCAATGCAGGTGGCGCAGAACGGCGACCTCGCCAACTGGATGATCCCCGGCAAGATGGTGAAGGGCATGGGCGGCGCGATGGACCTCGTCGCCGGCGTCAAGCGCGTCGTCGTCGTCATGGAGCATTCCGCCAAGGACGGCCCGAAGCTGTTGAAGAAGTGCAACCTGCCGCTGACCGGCGAGAAGGTCGTCGACATGGTGGTGACGGATCTCGCCGTCTTCACCATCGACAAGCACGGCAAGGACGGCATGGCGCTGATCGAGCTCGCCGACGGCGTCACGCTCGACGAGGTGAAGGCCAAGACCGAAGCTGAATTCCGCGTCGCGCTGAAGAACGCCTGAAATGATGGGGGCGGGGCGGTCGCGTCCTGCGATCCGTCCCGCGCGTCCTGAAGACGCAGGCTTCATTGCCCGCAACATCCTGTCGTCGCAGCGCGGCCCGTTCCCGCGCGGCTGGTTCGACATCGCGCTTGGCTGGGACGAGCCGCAATGCCTTGCGTTCGTCGAATGCATCGCGATCACGCCAACGCAATCGTGGTGGCACATCACCCAATTCATCGTCGCTGAGGTCGAGGCTGAGCCGGCGGCATCGCTGTGCGCGCTGCCCGCTGAAGGCACCGAGGCCGCCGCGCGGGCGGCGATCCGGGAGGTGGCGACCGCGATAGGGCTGAGCGCCACCGATCTGATGGCGATCTTGCGGCGTGGCGCCTATGGAGCGAATTGCTGGGTGCAGGGCGGCGAGGGCGAATGGCTGATCGAGCATGTCGCGACGCTGCCGGAATATCGCGGGCGTGGGCTGGTGCAGGCGCTGATTGGGCACGCACTGGCGGCTGGAAGAGCCGCGGGATTTGCGCGGGCGTCGATCTCGTTCCTGATCGGCAACGAGGCGGCGGAGCGATGCTATGCGAAAGCAGGCTTTTCCTTCGCCGAAGAAAAACGCGATCCCGCATTCGAAGCGATCACAGGTTCGCCGGGCTTCCGGCGGTTTGTGCGCGCAATCGCGTAGGGTGGGCAAAGCGAAGCGTGCCCACCATCTATCCTCGATCATCATCCTGAATGGTGGGCACGCTGCGCTTTGCCCACACCCTACAGCGTCGGAGTCACGCCGGCCCTGACGGTATGTCCGAAAACCGCGTCAGCCACGCTACCGGGCCGATGCTGGCGGCAACGATCAACAGCGCTGCCAGCGCGCCTTCCTCGAAGCTGCCGCGGCTGGCGTATTGGTAGATCGAGGTCGCCAGCGTTTCGACGTTGAGCGGCCGCAAGAGCAGCGTCGCCGGCAACTCTTTCAGGCAATCCACGAACACCACGATAACCGCGCCGAGCATGGCGGGGCGCAGCAGCGGCAGATGGATCAGCCGCATCGTCGTGGCCTGGCCGGCGCCGACGGCGCGCGCGCTGTCGTCGTAATCGCGCGGGATCCGCTCGAACCCTGCCTTGATGAATCCGGTCGGCACCGCCAGAAAGCGGATCACATAGGCGATGACAACGGCGGCGCCGGAGCCGATCACGATCAATCCGGGCAGCGATTGTCCGAGCGATGCAGCGAGCGCGTTCAGCGCGTTGTCGATGGCGAGCAGCGGCGCGAGCAGCCCGAGCGCCAGCACGAGGCCGGGCAGCGTGTAGCCCAATTGCGCGATGTTCATCGCGACGAAGCGCAGCCTGCTCGGCCGCCAGCGCCAGGCCAGAATGGTCGCAAAGCCGAGCAGCAGCGCGGTCAGCGTGGCAAGGCTCGCGAACGCTATCGAGTTGAAGGCATCGCGCCACAACGCCATGTCGAAATTCGCAAACAGCCCGCGCTTGAAACTCTGATGCGCGAGAAACAGCAGCGGCACCAGAAATCCGAGACAGACCGGCAGCAGGCAGGCTGCGAATGCCAAACCGCCCTTGACGCCGGTGAGCGTCGTCCGTTGCGTCAGCCGCGGACTTTCGGCGGAAAACTCCGTCGTGACATTGCGCCGTCCATAACGCTCGATCGCGATTAGGCCGGCCACGATCGCCAGCATGAAGCAGGACAATTGCGCGGCACCGGCAAGACTGCCGCGGTTGAGCCAGGTCGTGAACACCGACACCGTCAGCGTGCGGACGCCGAGATATTCGCTGGCGCCGATATCGTTCAGTGTTTCCAACGACACCAGCGCGACACCAACGGCGAGCGCCGGCCGTGCCATCGGCAGCGAGATGCGCCAGAAGATGGTCCAGCGAGCGGCGCCGAGCGTCTTCGCGGCTTCAGCGAACTCCGCGCTCTGGAACTGGAACATCGTGCGCGCGGAAAGATAGACGTAAGGATACAGCACCAGCGCGATCACGATGATGGCGCCGGGCAGCGAGCGCAAATTGGGAAGCACGCGCACCGCGTCCTGCAGCGGCAGCCAGAGCGCGAGCGTCCGGTGGACCAGGCCGAGCGGCTCGAACAAATCGACATAGACGTACGCCGCGAGGTAGGTCGGGATCGCGAGCGGCAGCGGCAGCAGCCAGAGCAGCATTTGCCGGCCGCGGAATTCATGCAGCGAGATCATCCACGCCGCGCCGGTGCCGATCGCGAGCGACAAGGCGCCGACGCCGAAGAGCAGCAGCGCGGTGTCGAGAAGGCTCCGCGGCAGCACGTATTCGATGAGGGTCTGCCAGACGTCAGGCGCCGGCTGCAGCGCCAGCGCGATGATCGAGATGACGGGAGCGGCGACAAGAATGGCGGTCGCGATCGCGATCGACGCGGCGATCCGGCCCGAGCGCGTGGTCCGGGTCACGCCAGCTCACATCGGCAAGAAGCGGCAAGCCCATGCAGCATTTTGCCCTCTCCGGGGAGGAGAGGGCATGTTGGCGGAAGTGCTTTCGCGACTTGGTGCGATCAATTATCGAACCCGACCTTGTCCACCAGCGTCGAGGCCGCCTTGCGGTTGGTGGCGATCTTGGCGATCGGCAGCGGATCGGCGGTGAGCTTGCCGTAGCCCGCAATCGTCGCATTGACGGCGACGCCAGCGCGAACCGGATATTCGTAGTTGGAATCGGCGTAGATCTGCTGCGCCTTGTCGCCGACGAGCCACTCGATCAGCTTGACGCCGTTGGCCTTGTTGGGCGCGTTCTTCGCCAACAGGACGCCGGAGAGATTGACGTGGGTACCGCTGCCCTCGAAGGTCGGCAGGATCACCTTGGTGGCTTCCGCCCACGGCTTCTTCTCGGGATCGTTGTTCATCATCAGCGCCCAGTAATAGGTGTTGCCGATGCCGATGTCGCACTTGCCGGCCGCGACGTCGCGTGCGGCTTCCCGGTCGCCGCCCGAGGGCTTTTGCGCCAGATTGGCCTTCACGCCCTTCAGCCATTCCTCGGCCTTGGCCTCGCCGTACTTGGCTACATAGGCCGCGAACAGGCCGTTGTTGTAGATGTGCTGGCCGGAGCGGATGCAAATCTTGCCCTTCCACTTGGGGTCGGCGAGCTCTTCGTAGGTGATCTTGTCCTGCTTGACGCGGTCCTTCGAGGCGTAGATCACGCGCGCGCGCATCGAGATGCCGGCCCAGTGGCCGTCCGGATCGCGATACTGCGCCGGCACGATCTCATCGATCACCACCGACTTGATCGGTTGCGTAACGCCGGCCTTCACGGCCTCGTCCATGCGGCCGATATCGACCGTCAGCAGCACGTCGGCCGGGCTGTTGGCCCCTTCGGCTTTCATGCGCTGCTCGAGCCCCGAACTCGCCGAGACGACGTTGACCTTGATGCCAGTGTCCTTGGTGAAGGCGTCGAACAGCGGCTGGATCAGCTTGGTCTCGCGATAGGTGTAGACGTTGACCTCGCCGTCGGCGGACGCCGGCGAGGCTCCGAAAGCGGTAAAACAAAGCAACGCTGCGGTTGCGGCGGTAGCGCGAAGGTTGATCATGAGAGCTGCCCGGCAAGAGTGGTGGAGATGCCGATTTCAGTAGCGCAGCGGCTGCCATGCCGTCAGCGACTGGATGTCGCGAACGGCTTCATTTAGAGCGATTCCAGTGTCCTAATTTAGAGCAATTCCAAATACGACGGACAATCGTGGCATCCGGGAGCCCCAGGCATGCGCGTGAGCCCAGTTGGAGCGCAGTCGCGACCTGTCGGCAATCAACGGGTGCGGTCGAAATCGACAGCAGCTGTGTTGCCCCCGCTGACGATGACCGCAATTCGTTCGCCCGCGCCGGGGCGGTAGGCGCCCGACAGGATCGCCGCGAACGCTGCGGCGCCACCCGGCTCTGCCACGATGCGCAAGGCGCGCCAAAGCGTCGCCTGTGCCTCGGCAATCGCGGCGTCGGAAACCAGCACCGTCTGCCGTGCGTATTTCCGGACGATCGGAAAGACCCGTTCACCCACGCGTCTCGGTGCCAGTGAGTCCGCCGCCAGACCGCCGGCTTCCGCATCGACCGGATGCCCGGCCTCAAAAGCCTTGGTCAGCGTGGGCGATGCCAGCGGCTCGACGCCGATCACCTTGATACGGCCGGCGTACCAGGCGGCAAGTCCCGCGATCAGTCCGCCGCCGCCCACCGATACCAGCAGCGTATCGATATCCGGCGCCTGGTCGGCGAACTCGAGGCCCAGCGTTCCCTGTCCCATGATAGTTTCGTTCTGATCGAAGGCCGGCACCGGCAATGCGCCGGTTTGTTGCGCCCATACCTCGCTGGCGGCGAGCGCATCGGCATAGCGGTCGCCCTCGATCGTGAGGTCGGCGCCGTAGTCCCTGATACGCTGCACCTTTGCCAGCGAAGAGACGCTCGGCACGAAGATCTTGGCCGGCTTGCCGAGCTTCATCGCCGCATAGGCGACGGCTGCGCCGTGATTGCCGCCGGACGCCGCCACCACGCCGGCCTGCGGCACGTCGCGGGTCAGCAAATTGGCGAAAGCGCCGCGCGCCTTGAACGAGCCGGAATGCTGAAGAAGCTCAAGCTTGAGCGTGAGGGGATGGCCGGCAAGGCCGAACTCGGCGCCATCGATCTGGACCACCGGCGTCCGCCGGATAAAGGGCCGGATCAGCCGCTCGCATTGGGCGATCATTTCCGACGTTACGGCATCCGCTGACGCACCCATTGAGACGCACTCCCAAAGCCTTGTTCATCAAGCCATTATTGATTCATCAAGCCATTATTGACAGGAATTAGTCATTTAGCTAATTAGCAATATGGCTTCTTTCGAGGATGACGTCGAGTCTGCTTTTCGCGCGCTCGCCAGCGATCGGCGGCTGTTGATCCTGGAATGGCTGAAGCGCCCCCGGGCGCATTTTCGCCCGCAGGTCGACGGCGACCTCGTCAAGGACGGGGTCTGCGGCGTGTTGATTGCCGAGAAGCTCGGCGTCAGCCAGCCCACCGTGAGCGAGCATCTGAAGATATTGTCGCAGGCGGGCCTGGTGAGCGCCAAGCGCGTCAAGCAGTGGACGTTCTACAAGCGCGATGAAGCGCGCATCGCCAGGCTGAAAGCCGCCATGCTCGAAAAGATCTGATGCTCGGTCTTCGGCCGCGCCTGCGGGTGCTGACGCCGGACTTTCGGTGCTGAAATTTTGAGCAGCGACGCGCACGTTATCCGTTCGACCGTGGCATCATCAGTGCCTAGTCTTGCCTGGAGCGGAGATGAAGCCAATGCGCGCGGTACTGGACTATTGCACCGGAGGGTGGAACGAGAGGTGCCGGCCGGTACGGTCCTCATTCACGAGGGCGGCAAGACCGGGCATCTCTTTGTCCTGATCCGGGGGCGGCTTGAAGTCTTCAAGGGCGACAGCGTCGTTGCCGTCCTCAGCGAGCCGGGGGCGATGCTTGGGGAAATGTCGGTGCTGCTCGATCAGCCCCATACGGCAACTGTGCGCGCCGCCGCCGATTCCGTCGTCTACGAGTTCGACGACGCCGCGGCGTTCCTGCGCGACCAGCCGGCGATGGCGCTATTGATCGCGCGCCTGCTGGCGCAACGTCTCAACGTCGCCAACACCTATCTCGCCGACCTGATGCATCAATATGCCGGTCAGGGTAACCATCTCTCGATGGTCGGCGAACTCTTGCAGAGCATGATCAACCTGCCGCCGACGCAGGTTTCGCCAGGCTCGGATCGGCAATCCGACTCTCGACTCTAGATTTGCTTATGCCTGAGCAGCTTCTCTCCGCTTCTTCGATTTCGGGAGGCGTCCGCGCGCCACTTGCCCGTGGCTAATGGATTGGCGCGGAAAACCAGAGTTTGAGCTTGAGACCCGGCGCGTTATCGAGCATTTCGATCCGCGCGTCGTGAAGATGGGCGACGGCAGCAACCAGGCTGAGCCCGAGGCCGTTTCCCGACGCGTAGCGACTTTGCTCGAGACGGTAAAAGCGCTTGAAGACCTGTTCGCGTTCGCCAACGGGAATTCCGGGCCCATCATCGGCGATCGAGATGACCGGCCTGCCATCGAGATTTTCGTTCGTAACGACGACGTGCCCCCGGCGCGACCATGCTTGAGTGCATTGTCCACGAGGTTGGCGATGGCATCAAAGATCAGATCGCGATCACCGGTCACCAGCACCTCGCGGTCGCCGGCAACGGTCAGGCGGGTGCCGTCCTGTTCGGCCGCGGCATCGTACAACTCGACAACTTCGCCGGCGATTTCGGCCAGATTCACGGTGCGGAACGCCCCTTTCGTGCCTGGGTCTCAATTTGGGCAATCCGTGTGATTGATGCGAACATTCGCAGCACAGCATCGAGGTCGGCGATCGTGTCGCCGATCAGCACTTGATCATGCTCGCCGATGCGCTGACTGTGATATGCCCTCTCCAGCCGTCCGCGCATTCGCGTCAGCGGCGTCCGCAGGTCGTGCGCAACATTGTCGCTCACCTGCTTGATTTCTCCCATCAACGTTTCGATGCGGTCCAGCATCTGGTTGAGGTTTTCCGCGACACGATCCCATTCGTCATTGGTGCCGCGGAGCGGATACGCTGATCCAGGCCGCGTTGCATGATGGCTCGACTGGTGGCGTTGATCGATTCAATCCGCCCCACCGTCCGCCGCGTCACCAGAATGCTTGCAAACCCCGCAACCACCACCAGCAATGCGGCGACCGAGATCACAGCCGTCTTGATCCGATCGGTAAAGCTGTCGAGGTCGCCGATATCCCTGCCCACCAGCAGGCGATCGCCGCTGGGAAACGTTCCGAGCATTGCCCGCAGCAGCGGCCGGTTGGTCGCGCTGGGCGAGGATTCCGGCGCGCGAAACTCTGTCCATCCCTGCGCTGCCGTAGCCGTCGATGGCCACGCATTGAGGTTGCCGGCGAGGGGGCCAACGAAGGATCGGCCAGGATATAGACGTTGTCCGCAAAACTTTTGTCGCCGATGCGCTGTTGAATCAAGGCGATCAGCCCATCGCGCCCCGATCGCTCGTAAGCGCTCTGCAAGCTCGAATATTCGGTCACGATTGCTCGGTCCGATCGGCTGCGCACATAGGAGGAGGTGGACAGGTAGACGTAGCTGAAAGCGCCGACACGATCACGCCGAAGGCCCCGATCGCGATCAGCGCTTGCTTGAACGTCGATGACGTTAAGGTCTTAGCCAGGAGCACGGAGACAGTACCCGATACCGCGAACCGTGTGGATCAGCGGATAGGCCTGCTGGCCGTCGACCTTGCGACGCACCCGCCCGACATAGACATCGATGATGTTCGTTGAGGGATCGAAGTGAAGATCCCAGACGTGCTGCAGCAGCATGGCCCGGGATACGACGCGGCCTTCGTTGCGAACCAGATACTCGAGAAGCTGGAATTCGCGGGGCAACAGCGAAATGTCCGTGCCGCCCCGGCTTGCTGTCCGAGACACCAGGTCGATCGCGAGATCGCCAACGCGCAAGATGGTTTCCTTGACGATCGTTTCGCTCCGCCGGCCAAGCGCCTCGACGCGCGCCAGCAATTCGACGAAGAGAAAGGCTTGACCAGATAGTCATCGCCGCCGGCGCGCAGGCCACGTACCCGATCGTCAACCTCTCCCAGCGCGCTTATGATCAGGACCGGGGCGGCAATGCCGTCGTCGCGCAATTGACGCATGACCGCGATGCCGTCGATGTCCGGAAGCATGCGGTCCATCGTGATCACGGCATAGTCGTTGGCGACGCCGCGGCTCAGCGCCTCGCTGCCGCTAACGGCCACATCCACCTGATATCCGCTGGTCGTGAGCGACTCGACAAGTTGATCGGCGGTTTCGGGGTCGTCCTCAACGACCAGGATACGGCGATGACCTCCCGTCATGGTTTTCCGTCTCCGGACGCCTGGCCCAAATTGAATCTACCTTGGCAAAATCGGGGGCGCAAGGCTGACCTCCATGAAAGCTGATATATGAGAAACCCATTAATCTCAGCGTTGCGCGAGTAAGCGCTCGCAAAAAGCGGGTGTGATGGCCGTCGCTGGCCGGAAGCCTGGCGACGACCATCGATGCCTGGCGTTACATCGATCGCACGCGTTAGTAGTAGCCGTAGGCGTCGCAGACGTTGACCCGCCGCAGTCCGTATGGCGTCCATACCCTGCGCCAGCAGCTATCATAGGCGGCGTAGGCGAACGGCGCGCCGACAAACGCAAAGCGATGGAAGCGGTGATGGAAGCGGTGCCCATGGCGATGGAAGTGGTGCCCATCTCGGAATGCAAATCGCGAAGACCGGGGCCCGGAATGAAGAGGTGCACCGGCGAAACGGCCGCCGCTGAAATGCGTGCCCCCACCGGGGCCGCCAAAACGCGTGCCTCCGCTTATGCCGCCAAAATGGCTTCCTGCCATGCCGCCGGCTCGCACGCCACCTGCCGCGCCGCCACCCATGCTGCCGCCACCCATGCTGCCGCCGCGCATGCCGCCTCCACCTATCGCGCCGCCACCCATGCCGCCGGCGTGCATGCCACCTCCACCTGCCGCGCCGCCGCCCATGCCGCCGGCGTGCCCGCCGCCTCCACCTCCCATGCCGCCGCCGCCACGCTGTGCGAGCGCCGGTGCCGCAAAGGCAAGCGTCGTGCTAAGCGCACCCGCGATGATACATTTAAGGAGCTTGTTGCCCATGCCAGTCCTCCTGGTTCAATCGCAGCGACGGATACCGTCGCCAGAGGAAGACGATCAAGAGAGCCAGATGATCCAGTGCTTTGAAATGAATAATGCGACAGTTTCTGACACGGAAGTTAGTTTCGCCGCTTCGCTGTACGAAGCATTGCGGCTTCGTGCAGGCGTGGAATGAGATCGCCAAGGAATCGCCAAGGAACTGATCGCCGCAAGGAAGTCCAGCTTCCGCGCGAGCAATGGCCGGACCTGGAGTTTTGTTTGAGCGTGCATCATTTGCCGAGCCCGCCCGCAGAGCGCGGGGGCTTGCCGGCGACAACAAAAGCGGATCGGCAATCCGACCCAAGGATGTAAGCCAGGCCGGCGGGTTCTCGATTGCCGTCGCCGGCCGCCGCAACGGCGCGCGCAGGTCGATGTACTGTGCTTCGCCGGCCGCCAGCCAGAACGCTGAGCCCTCATCGAGGTCGAGCACGATACAGACCGGCGGACGGCCGTGCTGCAGGCCGGTGTTGAATACCCAGGTCGTGCCGAGACGGTCGAACCACGAGCCGTCGGGGATGAAAGGCGACTGATGCACGTGGCCCGAGATCACCATCGACGGCTGATACTGCGCGATCCATTGCACCAGTTCGACGTCGCCGAAGAACCGCTTGCCGCCCCAGCTTGTCGGCGAATTCGCCGGCGGCGCGTGATGGACCCAGATCCAGCGTTGCGCCCGTTCCGCCGCGGCGTCGCGAAGCTGGGCTTCAATCCGCTCCTTGACCAGCGGCCCGTCCCACCACGGACATACCGTAAAGCGCGTACTGCCGATGGTCAGGCTGTCGCCGTCGCAGGCGATGCCGAGTTCGCGGATGTCGCCGACCCAGCGCGCGATCTTTTCACCTTCCGCGCTACGTTCGTCGAGGTCGTGATTGCCCGAGCAGAAAATCACCCGCGTCATGCCTGACAGCAGCGACAGGTACTTTTTCACGACCAGGATCTGTGCGCGGAAATCGACGAACGATCCGACGTCGAGCGCGTCGCCGGCGAAAATGACGACGTCGAATTCAGGAGCTGCCGCGAGCAACCAGTCGAACTGCGGCAATGAATAATGCAAATCGGCAACGACAAGGCAGCGCATAATGATTCAAATCCAAAAATGCCCAGGAAACAGGCGATCCGCAGGCGGATGCATTCAGGCAGACTGGATTCGAGCAAGAATTGTGCCGGTCATGACCTCAAACGGGATTCATCGCCCCCTGGAAGGACCAAGGCGCATACCCATCAATCGAGATTGATGGCTACTCGATGTCCGATATGCGCGCGATACTGGACCAAACTCCGCATCGCAGCAAACGACGCTAAGTGCAAACAGCAGGCCCCGCCCGATTGTTTGTGGATGCCGCTTAGTTCGGCATTCCGGGGAAAGACCAGATGGGCGCGTCCCAAATCGTCGTCCATCCGTCCTTGGTGCCGAAGTGCGGCGTGAATTCAACGCGAACGACCACGAAGCTTCCGGCCCCGCGGTCTAGTCGATAGATGTAGCGGAGCCTCGCAAACGAGGTGTCCGAGCCAGATTCAGCCTGAAAAACTTTGGCTTCCTTGTCCCATGTAATTACACCCGGCCTGGCTGTTGTACCAAAGCCGTCCGGCTGCACGATAATCGGGAATTCCACCGGCGTTGGCCTCAGCACGTTCGAAACGTCGAACACCTGATGTGAGCCAACGATTGCGGCGCAGAACATGATAGCAAGACGGCGGCCTTCCGGGCGTATGAAACGAGCGGGATACTCTTTGATGTAATCTTTGTAGCGACAGCCTGATTGTTCGGCCGCAACGGCGAGGGTGCTGGGCACCAAAGCGGGGTCCGAAACTTCAAACTCGGTTCGTCCATTGGCTAGCATGCCCCACTCGCGACGGGTCTCCGTGCGATCCTGTGCAAGCACCGCTGCTGCCGAGTTGAATACCAACATTCCGGCGACGACAAGTCGAGAAAGAATGGAAGAGATGGGGCGCATACTTGTTCTTTCAGAGGAGCCATAGTCGCAACTTATCTAATCCGTCTTATGATTTCCGCTAAGGGTCATTCGCTACAGGTGCGACCCAGCGGCAAGTCCAGCCATGTTCGCTGTGACGCCGAAGGCGGAAGTCAATTCAAACTCGCCTCAATCCGAATTTGGCTGCGCGCTAATGAGTCCACGCCCTAATCCTCGCTCGCCCTGAACCGGCCGAGTCCCTTCAGCACGAACGGCGCCAGTAGCGCGATTAGCGCGATACCGAGTAGTGTTGCCGACATCGGACTCTGCAGCAGTACCAGGGGATCGCCGAGGCTGATGGCGAGCGCGCGGCGCAACTGGCTTTCGGCGATGGGGCCCAGGATGAGACCGACGACGACAGGGGCGATCGGAAAATCGAACCGGCGCATCAGAAAGCCCAACACGCCAAAAGCCGCCAGCATCGACAGCTCGACCACCGATGGTTTTGCCGCGATGGTGCCCATGGTCGCGAACACGAGAATGCCGGCGTAGAGCCACGGCTGCGGGATCGCGAGCAGTTTCACCCACAGGCCGACCAGCGGCAGGTTGAGAACCAGCAGCATGACGTTAGCGATGAAGAGACTCGCAATCAGGCCCCACACCAGATCTGGGCGCTCGGCAAACAGCAGCGGTCCCGGGTTGAGGCCGTATTGCTGGAAGCCCGCCAGCATCATCGCAGCCGTTGCCGAGGTCGGCAGGCCGAGCGTCAGCAAAGGCACAAGGGTGCCGGCAGCCGAGGCGTTGTTGGCGGCTTCCGGCCCCGCGACGCCCTCGATCGCGCCTTTGCCGAATTCTTCCGGATGTTTCGACAGCCGCTTCTCGGTCGAGTAGGACAGGAAGGTCGGAATTTCCGCGCCGCCGGCAGGCAGCGCGCCGATCGGAAAGCCGAACATCGTGCCGCGCAGCCACGGTTTCCACGACCGCTTCCAGTCAAGTTTCGTCATCCACAGCGAGCCGCGCACCGGCTCGATCTTCTCCTCGGCGTGATGGCGGCGCGATGCGACGTGGAGCGCTTCGCCGAGGGCGAACAGGCCGACCGCGAGCGTCGTCACCTCGACGCCGTCGAGCAGTTCGGGGATGCCGAAAGCAAGCCGGGCCTGTCCGGTGAGCTTGTCGATGCCAACAAGCCCGAGCGTCAGCCCGATGAACAGGCTGGTCAGTCCGCGGATCGGCGAAGCTCCGAAGGTTGCGGACACCGTGATAAAGGCCACGCACATGAGCGCGAAATAATCTTCAGGCCCGAAGCGTACTGCGAAATCGACCAGCCATGGTGCCAGAAAGGCGAGGCCGATGGTGGCGATGGTGCCCGCAACGAACGAGCCGATCGCAGCGGTGGCCAGCGCCGGGCCGCCGCGGCCGGCCTTGGCCATCTTGTTGCCCTCAAGCGCGGTCGCCATCGATGCGCTCTCGCCGGGCGTATTGATGAGGATGGCGGTGGTCGAGCCGCCATACATGCCGCCGTAGTAGATTCCGGCGAACATGATCAGCGAGCCGGCGGGATCGAGCTTGTAGGTGACCGGCAATAGCAGCGCGACTGTGAGCGCCGGGCCGATGCCGGGCAGCACGCCCACCGCAGTGCCGAGGAACACGCCGACCAGCGCGTAGAGCAGGTTCATGGGCTGCACGGCGACGGCCATGCCATGCGCGAGCGCGGCGAAAGTTTCCATTACAGCAGTCTTTCCAGGGGCCCGGCGGGGAGGCTCAACGTCAGCAGCCGATCGAAAGCGAGGTAGATCAGGGTGGTCATCACGACGGCGATGACGGAGTCGGCGAGAATGGCGCGCCGTCCGAAGGCTGCCGAGGTGGTGACGAACAACACTGAGGTCGCAAGGATGAAGCCGCCGCCGAGGCCGATGATGGCGATCAGCAGCACCAGCCCGCCGAGAATCAAAAGTACCGCCCTGGGATCGGCGCTCTCGCGCGGCGGCAGGTTGCCGCGCAGCGCGTCGATCAGATTGCCGATCGCGAGAAGGCCGAGCCCGATGGCGACGACGACCGGCATCACCTCGGGCCCCATGCCGTACATCGTGGTCGACGGCAGCTGGCGCGAGTCCCACACCAGCACCGCGGCAAGGGCTGCGAGCGCCAGCGCAATGACGACACCGGCACCATCGACGCGCCGCGCCGCCGGACCCTGCGGAAGGTCCGTCATGATTTCACAAGACCAACCGATTTCAGCACGTCGGTGACGCGCGCATTTTCCTTTTTCAGGAAATCGGTGAACGCGTCGCCGGCGAGATAGGCGTCATCCCAGCCCTTCTGCTTGAGGATGTCCTTCCAGGCGTCCGACTTGACCATCTTTTCCACCGCCTCGCTCAGGGTCTTGCGCTGTTCCGGCGTGATGCCGGGAGGTGCCACCACCGAGCGCCAGTTGGCCAGCACGAGGTCGATGCCTTGTTCCTTGAAGGTCGGAATATCGCTGCCTGCGATGCGCTTCTCCGACGTCACGCCGAGCGCACGCAGCTTGCCGGACTTGATCTGGCCTTCATATTCGCTCATTCCTGAAATGCCTGCGGTAACTTTGCCGCCAAGAATGGCCGCCAGCGACTCGCCGCCTCCGGAAAATGGGATGTAGTTGACCTTCTTGGCGTCGGCGCCAATCGCGCCTGCAAACAGCGCCGCCATCACATGGTCGACGCCACCGGCCGAGCCGCCCGCAAAGGTCACCTTGGCGATGTCGGCCTTCACGGCAGCGGCAAGGTCCTGCGCTGTCTTGAGCGGTGAATTCGCCGGCACCACGATCACCTGGATCTCCTCGGTGAGGCGCGCAATCGGCGTTACCTGATCGAGCGTCACCGGCGACTTGTTCATGGCGAGCGCGCCCATCATGACGAAACCATTCACCATCAACTGGTTGCCGTCGCCCTTGGCGCCGTTGACGAACTGCGCGATGCCGACGCTGCCGCCGGCGCCTGCCACGTTGGTGACCTGGACGCTGCGGGCGATCTTGGCAGCGACCAGCGCCTGCTGCATCGACCGGGCGGTCTGATCCCATCCGCCGCCAGGCGCCGCAGGCGCCATGATCTTGAGCTCGAGCTGCTGCGCGACGGCAGGGCTATGGGCTGCAAGCGTCAACGCAACGGCCGCGCCGAACAGGCGCGTATGAAACGGCATCATGGGATTTCCTCCAGGCTCACACAGAGGGACTGTGTGTCAATTGGTCGCATATCACCCGGAAAAGGCGCCGCTGTCCAGAAGGACTGTCGATGCGACGTCATCTTTTGCGGCAAACGTGCTTGTTTTGCCGCAAGCGCGCTGGCTGCTTGGAGCGCGCGCAAAACCGCGCGCGCGTTGCGGATCGGGGCAATTGCACCGAAAGCAACAGCGGTGGCGTTTCATCCGGTGCCGGTGACGTCACACCCTCGCCACCGCGTGCGGAAACACGATCTCGATCAGCGTGCCGGAACGGCCGCCGGTCTTGATCTGGAATTTGGCGCGGTTGGCTTCGACAAGCGCTTTGGTCAGCGACAGGCTGACGGCCGAACTCTCGGCCCGATCCGACGGCGCCGCGGTGCGGAACGGCTGGAGCGCGGCGGCAACCTCATTGTCGTTGAGGCCGTGGCCGGTGTCGCGGACCCGCAGCATCACCTCGCCGAAATCGGACAACGCGGTCGAGACGATGACCTGGCCGCCGGCATTGGCGAGATGGATCGAGTTGCCGATCAGGTTCAGCGCGATCTGACGCAAGGCCCGCGCGTCCGCGATCACAGGCGGCAACATGTGCGCGAGCGACGTGCGGATGATGATGCGCTCGCGATTGGCCTGCGGCTGCAACACCGCAACGCAGCTCTCGATCAGTTCGTTGAGGTTCTGGTTGGTGAAAGCCAGATCGAGCTTGCCGGTTTCGATCCGGGACAGGTCGAGCAGGTCGTTGATGATGGCGATCACGCGTTCGCCGGAGGCGCGGATGTCCTTCATGTATTCGAGGTAGCGCTCGTTGCCGAGCGCGCCGAAACGCTCGCCGATCATCACCTCGGAAAAGCCGATGATGGCGTTCAGCGGCGTCCGCACCTCGTGGCTGATCCGGGCCAGCACGTCGGCCTTGGCATTGGCGGCGCGTTCGGCCAGCCGCCGCGCCTCGCGCAATTCGCTCTCGGTCTGCTTGGCTTGCGAGAGATCGCGGAACACCGCGAAGAAATTCGGGCCGTCAGGGCGGGTGCGGCCCATGGTCATCGACAACGGGATGATGCCGCCCTTGCTTTCGCGCGCCAGCACCTCGCGGCCGTGATCGAGCAGGCTGGCGACGCCGGAAGCCTTGACGCCGGCGAGATATTCGAACACGCCGTGCCGGCTTTCGGGCGCGAACAGTTCCGCGAGATTGCGTCGCGCGAGTTCGTCGGCGTCATGGCCGAACAGCGCCTCGGCGCTGCGGTTGGCCGCATGGATGTTGCCCTCGGCGTCGAACATCACGATGCCTTCGGCCGTGGTGTCGAGGATGGCGGCGAGGTCTTCGGCGTTGGCATGGCCGACATCAGACGATTCGGAAGCGTCAAGTTCGAAGACGTCAGACTCCGATACCGACGGTTCGGGCTCCGATACCGGCTCGGCGCGCGCGCTGGCGGCCGCGATCGCCGCGCCCTCGTGGCGCGTGCCCGAGAAGATCAAGGCCAGCGCCGAATCGCCGTCCCATGAAATCGTGTAGAGGCGGGCGTCGGCTGCCGACGACGGCGCATCGGCGTCCGCAGGTCCGCTTGCGGAAATCGTCACCGGTCTGCCGGTGTCCGATGTCGAGGAGGCGTTGGACGTGCCGGGTTCGACATAGAGCGCGTCGAGGCCGCCGGCATCCTCCAGCGCGTGCAGGCTCGGATAGCCCATCTGCGTCAGGAAGGCGGGGTTGGCATAGAGCAGCCGGTCGAGCCGGTAGATCAGGATGCCGACCGGCAAGAGATCGAGCAGCGCCTTGTCGCGCGCCGCTTCGCCGCGCGCGGGGGCTCCGGCGGCGCCAGCCATTCGGGCGGCGCGGCCAGCGGTTCGAAGATGGTTTTGCCGGCGGCGTCGGACGCCGCCTCGTTGCCGTTCTCGGTTTCGAGCCGCGCTGACAATTGCCGCGCGAGTTCGTCGAAGGCGCTGTTTTCAACCGGCGTCAGCGCTGGCTGCTTCGCTTCGCCGGGGACGCGGAACGGCAGCACGTTTGCGGCAGCGTCTGCCGGCAACGCCGTTGCGGTTTCCGTCAGCGTGTCGTTGACGACTTCCTTGGCGATTTCTTTGGCGATTTCTTGGACGCTTTCCTCTACGGCTTCCTTGGGAGGTTCCACGGGCGTTTCCAAATCTTCTTGATGTGAAGGTTCTGCAGCAAAAGTTTTGGCAGCAATCGGTTCAGGCAATTCGTCTGATGAAGGCGATGCAACGCTGGTCGGCTCGGCAGATGGCGCAGCGGACGGTTCTTGCGGCGTCGCCATCTCACCGGACAATTCCGCCAGGCGCAGGGCGGCGAGCCGCGCCAGCGCATCGAAATCGCGGCAGACGCCGAAGCCGCGATAGCCGATGAAATTCCGCGCCCCGTCGAAGATCGGCAGGCCGGACAGTTCGACGGGCAAGGTGCCGCCGTCCACCGGCCAGTTCAGCGCGATGCCGCTCCAGGTCGCGCCTGTCGCAAAGGCCTGCATCATCCGGCCGGTGGGATCTAGCCCGAAGCTCTCGGCGATCTCGCGCCATGGCCGGCCGAAAGCGGCCGTGGTGCGCGGGCCGATCAGGCCCAAAAATTCGTCGGCGCCGAGCGTGAAGCGGCCTTCCCGATCCATCTGCCAGGTGAAGCGCAGCGGCAGGCGGCGCGCCCGCGGTGCCGGCTGGCCGGCAAATGCTTCGAGCCCAAATGCTTCGATCGCAGGCGGTGGCGCGCGCGCAATGGTTTCGGCGGCGGGCGGCTCGTCTGCGGCGGCAGGCTCGGCAAACGCATCGAACAACGCAAACTCGGCGGGCGCTTCGCCCGATTGTGCCGGCTGCTGGTAATCGGGAGCCGGTTGCGGCGCGACCGGCTGCTCCGTGACGGGCATGGCGGGCGCGCTCGGCTGCAAGCCTGACTCTGACAAGACCGGCTCTGACAAGGTTGGCTCTGATGATGCGGTGGCCGGCTGCATCTCGTTATCGGACTGCGCCTGCGCCGGGCGCGGCGCGATCAGCGCGAGGTTGCCGGCGGCGATCAGGACGCCGTGGCTGCCATTGGGAAAGTCGAACCGCGAAGCGCCGCAGGTCGAGCATGCCGGGCGCCGCGCCAAATCCCTGCAAGCGCTCCAGCCGGATGGCGCCGTTGGCGAGCAACCGGCCTGCGAGCCGCGCGATCTGCCGCCGGTGCCGGTCGGCCAGCCCGAAGGCTTTTTCGGCAAGGGCTGCGGCACTGGCCGCGCCGAACACGCGGGCGCCGGCCGGATTGGCCCACAGGATCCGCCTGCCGTCGGCGGTCCACAGCCAGGCGGGCAGGCGGCTCGCCGCATAGGCCGCCAATCGCGGATCGCTGGGCGCCAGCCACTGAAATTCCGCATCCTTCATCGCAATTACATGACCGTCCGGCTTCAAAATCGGCAGCCCAAACGCCGACAGAGTTAAGGGAACGTTACTATCGCAAGCCGGCAGCGGCAGGTCCACGGCCCGGCGGGCTGGCGGTAATCTAAGCGGCGGATAACCTTAACCCGGCTGGACCCTTTGGCCGGCCGCCGCGTTGGGTGGTTGCAACCGGCCGTCAAGGGTTCAAAGAGGAACCTTCCCGGCGCCGCATCCGTCCCCGGAGCGGCCCCTGACGGTATCCGGACGCAATCCCTGCCAACGCAAAGGAGCACACCATGAGCGACGATGTGCGAGACCGTTTCGAGATACCCAAGGAAATGCGATCGATGGCAGAAGCAAGCGTCGATCAGGCCCGCAAGGCCTTCGAGAAATTCGTCGCCTCCGCGCAGGCCGCCGCCGGCTCCATCGAGGAGCGCAACGCCACGGTTCGCGCCGGCGCCAAGGATGTCAGCAGCAAGGCCATCGGCTATGCCGAGAAGAACGTGCAGGCCTCGCTCGATCACGCGGAGTCGCTGCTGAAAGCCAAGGACGTGACCGAAGTAACGCGGCTGCACAGCGAATATGTGCAGAGCCTGATGCGCTCGCTGGCGGAGCAGGCCAGCGAGATGGGACAGACCGTCACCAAGGCCGCCATCGACGCGACCAAGCCGAAAGCGTGAGCTGCCGCCATCGACGAGAAGCTACCGCCGGCCTGATGGAACTCGCATGCCGGGTTAAATACGCGGCGATGCACCAGAAATTGCAGTGCGCTGCACAAATTTGACATGATATTGGTTCTAATTGGGCGAGCCCGTGGATGGGCACTTTCCGTGAGTGTGTGCGTGACCTTTCGGCCCGCCTTGCCTGCCCGGCGGTCCGCAGGGGAAATGCCGTTTTAACCCCATTGTGAAGGATGCAAGCCGTGACCAGCCCCACCGATCCCTTCTCTGCCTCCATCATCCCCTTCGAAGTCCCCGAGCAGATGCGCGCGCTTGCCGAAAAGGGCGTTTCGCAGGCCCGCGACAGCTACGCCAAGTTCAAGGATGCGGCCGAAACCCATAACGGCACCATCGAGGCCGTGTTCACCTCGGCCAGCAAGGGCGCCAGTGAGTACAACGCCAAGCTGATCGAGTTCTTCAAGGCCAACACCTCGTCCTCGCTCGATTTCGCGCAGGAGCTGTTCGGCGTGAAGACGCCGGCGGCGGCGATGGAGCTGTGGACCTCGCATGCCCGCAAGCAGTACGAGACCTTAACGGTGCAAGCCAAGGAGCTCGCCGAGCTCGGCCAGAAGGTCGCGACCGAGACCGTCGAGCCGATCAAGGCCTCGGCCTCGAAGCTCTACAAGCCGGCCGCCTGATCGCTTTCGTCCCTCATCGAGAAAGGCCCGGGCGATCGGCCCGGGCCTTTTGCTGTCGGGCAATGCTTTTGACGCCGTCCGCGACGCCCGGAGATGAACGCAAAATGCCTTCCGGACGACTATATAATCAGGCGCTTCCCGGCCTTGCCAAAGCGAGGCGTTGCACCTAGTTTCCGGCCCATTCGCAGGCCCCTTTCGAGGCCTCGCGTGAGGGATGCAGTTGTAGCTCAGTTGGTTAGAGCGCCTGTCTGTGGAACAGGAGGTCGGTGGTTCGAGCCCACCCAACTGTACCAATCTTCCCTTCGCTGGACTGCCACGCCCGCTATGCCGCGACACTTGTGCTGTGGCGTGTCGGCCACCCGTGCTTGCGAGATCCTCATCTGTTCACCCACAATTCCGCCAACTTTGCGCTGGGGGATGGATGAGGTTTTTTCGAGCAGGGCATTTTTGGTTTGGATGGCTGCTGGCCGTGGCGCTGTCGGTTTCGATCTCGCCCGCCGCCGGCCAAGGCTACACGCCCGAACAGGAACAGGCCTGCACGGGCGACGCGTTCCGGCTCTGCAGTTCCGAGATCCCCGATATCAGCCGCGTGACCGCCTGCATGGTCGCCAAGAAGTCCCAGCTCTCGCCGGCCTGCCGGGCGCATTTCAGGCCGGATCCCGAGCCGAGCGCGGCCGCTGCCAGGTCGGCCGGCCGGCCGACCGTCATCCGGCCCGCAACGCCGCGCAAGGCCCTGAGCGCCAAGCCGCGCAAGGCCAAAAAGCCGGCGAAACGCGCGACCTGACGGCGCGGGCGACCTGACGGCGCCGGCGACCTGACGACATTACGCCATTTTAAGGTTTCCTCGCGCGGCAGACTGACGCCTTGTTTGCGGCGCCTGTAATGAACATCTCCTTCGGGCAAGAGGAGAGGGTCATTGAGCGCACATCAAAAGAACTGGACCGGCACTTTGCCTGGTTTCAGAAGAAGCTGCCGTCGGGGCCGTCGAAGTTCGTCGGCTGGGTACGCAAGCCGTCATCGATCTACGTCCGAATTCCGCTCGCCATACTCCTGATTGCCGGCGGCTTTCTCAGCTTCTTGCCGGTGCTCGGACTCTGGATGCTGCCGCTTGGACTCCTTTGTTCGCGCAGGACGTGCCCCCGCTGCAGAAGCCGATGGCGCAAGGGCTCGGATGGATCGAGCGCAAATGGCTTGAGCGCGAGCGTGCAAAACTCGAACGCGAGCGCGCAAAAAGCGCGCAATGAGCCAAGCAAGCGGTCTTGCAAAGCGGTCCTGCAAGGCGGCCTTGCCGATTTCCGTTCGGTCACCGGGGTTGCACGGTGTGTGACTCAAAAACCAGCCTTGTTGGCAATTACGTGGCTTCATCGCGGCATCCCATAAATTTTTCTTTCGCGAATCAGCCCGCTGATTCATTTTCAGCTTCTGGGGTCAACTGGAGGCCAAGGTATGAACGTCATAGTTTTCGCTTCGCGTAAGGGGGCTCGGGAAAGAGTACCCTGGCTGCTCACCTCGCTGCCCATGTTCACAAGGCAACGAAGCCCATCCTTCTGGTCGATGCCGACCCGCAGGGATCGCTTACGCTCTGGCACAAATTGCGCGGCACCAACGAACCGCCGATCAAGGCCGCGGTGAATTCCGTCAGCGGCATCGTCGCTGCCGCCAAGCGCGACGGCATCGAATGGGTATTCATCGACACGCCGCCTAACCTGTCGGCCGTCGTCGACGACGCGATCCGCAACGCCACGATGGTGATCATTCCGGCGCGGCCCGGCGTGTTCGACGTCAACGCGGTGCAGGAAACGATTCAGACCTGCCGCTCGGCGCGCAAGCCCTACGCGGTCGTGATCAACGGCGCGCCTGCCGAACGCGACAGCGTCGAGAGCCGCATCGTCACCATCGCGCGCGAAGCGCTGGCGAAATTCCGTGCGCCGGTGTGGAGCGGCCAGATCACCAACCGCGCCGATCTGTTGATGGCGCTGAGCCAGGGCGAAGGCGCCCGCGAATATTACGCCGAAGGCCGCGCGGCGGCGGAGATCACCAGGCTGTGGGGCGCGATCGAACGTTCGATCAAGGCGATCCGCGGAACGGCGTCGGCATCGGGCGCCATGCACAAGCAGGCGGCGTAACAACGCCGCTTTCTTTTCCCGGATTGACAAAGACGCGCGGCGCTCCGCGCGTTTTTCTTTGGGTGGGGCAAACAGTATCGCCGTCATTGCCTCCGCGACGAAGCAATCCATTGCTCCGCTTGCGCTCGCAATGACGCGTGGCGAGATGTGGCTTACGCCACCATCAGCACGTAGAACACCACGACCGGCGACAGCGTCAGGATCACCGACCAGATGCCGACGCCCCACAGAATGTCCTCAGTGGAAAATCCCTGTTGAGGGATGGTGTTGTTGTTTTCGAAATGCACGGCGCGCCCCCGCGTTTTTGTTGCTCCAGATATCTTGATACGCGACCGGTTTTAAAAACCTGGTTGCGATTTCGCTTGCATTTGACCGCGCCTGCTACCGCCGGTTAACCACCGCGGTATCCTGGTTAATGGCTGGTGAGTGCGAAGCCGCAACTTCGAGCGAAGGCCCGACCGCGACATTAAAATTCTAACTGTAGGTACTTCTCCTCAAAGAACATCACCGGGGGAATGACAATGATCACGCACGACAAAAGATATCCGATCAGCGAACTCGCGCAGCGAGCGCATGACGTTCTGCTGGTGTCGTCGTTTGCTATCTGGGCGATGGTGCTCGGCTTCGCGCCGGTACTGACCTATCGCCTGCTGGTCAGCTAGAGCTTCGGTTCTGATTGAATCAGACCCGAAGCTCTAGATTCTGTTTTGACGCGTTTTCTTCACGCGAACCGGTAGCCACTTCGCTCGAAAACGCTATGGTCCGATTTCTCCCTCTCACCATCGAGGCGAGAGGGAGTCGATCGCATGCTACGCCCGCCGCAACAGCTGCGGCCTGCGTCGCTCGATTTCCTCGTCAAGCAACGCGGCGAGCTCCGCGCTCACCTCCACCATCGGCAGGCGAACCTCGGCGCTGTCGATCAGCCCGCTGCGCTTAAGCCAGTATTTTGCGGGCGCAGGGCTCGGCTCGGCGAACAGCAGCCTGGTCAGAGCGGAAATGGCCTTCCAGCACGCCAGCGCGCCGTTGCGGTCACCCTGCTTCATGAGCGTCTGCACCGAGGCGAACGCTTCGGTCTCCAGATGCGCCGACAGCAGGATCGCCCCGTCGGCGCCGTCGGCGAGCGCTTCGTGATACAGCGCGTCTTCGCCGGTCAGCACGCGAAAGCCGGGCGGCCGCCGGCCCAGGAGGTCGATCGATTGCGCGCGGTCGGCGCCGCAATCCTTCATGCCGACGATGTTCGGATGCAAGGCGAGCTGCAGCAGCGTCTCGTTGGTGAGGCTGACCCCGGTCCGGTAGGGGATGTTGTAGAGCACGATCGGCCACGAGGCGTGATCGGCGAGCGCGGTGAAGTGCTGCAACAGGCCGCGCTGCGAGGGGCGGATGTAATAGGGGCTCGCGATCAGATAGCCGTCGATCGGCCAGGCCGCCGTCTCGTCCAGTGCATCCAGCAGCTTCGCGGTAGAGGCGCCGGACAGGCCCAACAGGATCGGCAGGTGGCGACCGCTGCCGGACAGCTCGCTGCGCGTTACCGTCACCAGTCGCTCGAGTTCGTCCGCACGGAGCGACATGCCTTCGCCCGACGTCGCCGCGAGAATGAAGCCGTCGACCGGGCCGGCCGCGTAGTGCCCGACGAGCCGGCGTAACGACGCCTCGTCGAGTTCGCCGTCGCGAAACGGCGTGATGAGCGGCAGCCACAGGCCCTGCAAGCGGCTTGTGAGATCGTCAGTCGAAGGGTCAGTCATCGTTCCATCTCCTCATGGGGTGAGCCGGAGACGGGACCAATAAAAACCCCGTCCAGACGGCGGGGCTTCGGATCGCGGGTTGCGGCAGTCTAGCGCGCGCGTCGATCTCGGGTCCCCGGGTGGGGACCTTTTTCGACGACAAAGCTGCGCACGAACGCGTGATCATGTGCGGATGATGGTGGCACGGGACCTTAATGTCAATCCGCGCGGCGCCATGGCCCGCCGATGAAAAAGGCCTGTCGATGAAAAAGGCCTGTCGATGAAAAAGACTTGTCGATGAAAAAGACTTGGGCCTGAAAAAGACTTGGGCCTGAAAAAGACTTGGGCCTGAAAAAAGACTTGGGCCTGAAAAGACTTGTCGATGAAAAGACCTGCCGACGAAGAGCTGGGCGCAAAAAAAGCCGGGCCCAAGAGAGCCCGGCTTGAGGTATTGGCCACGTGAGGCCGACACAATCACCTTCCAAGAGGGATTACTGAACTGCCGCGCCACTGGAGGAGGGGACATATGCGCGACGCGACCGCTCAGCGTTTGAGCACTATGATCCTCATCAGTGCTGTGCGGCAACCGTCCGAGCCGCATGTCAGTCATGCGGTGAGCGGGCCCTCTATAAAGTAGGCTAATTCGGGATCTCCGGGCAAACGCTTCGCGTTTTTTCCGAGGAAAACCGGTCTCCACTTTTGCGCTAACGCGCCTTCGGGTCCTGCTCTAGGAGGGCCAGCGCTGCGCCTTGCTCACCACGAAATCGCGGAACACCTGCACGCGTGCGACCGTCTTCAACTCTTCGGGATAGACGAAGTAGGTGTCGATCGCGATCGAGTCGGTTTCGCCGAACAGCTGCACCAGGCGGTTGTTCTCCTCGACCAGGTAGTCGGGCAGCGCGGCGATGCCGAGCCCCTGCTGGCAGGCGCGGACCAGCCCCAGGATGTTGTTGACCTTGAAGTAGGCTTCGCGCGGCCCAGAGCCGTTGCGGCCGGCGTCGATCAGCCAGCTCCGGTTCTGCAGATGCGGCGGAACCTGCGCATCGCCGAGCATGATGATGCGGTGTGAGTCGAGGTCGTCGAGCGTCCGCGGCGTGCCGAAGCGCTTGATGTATTCGGGCGAGCAATAGGCATGGAAGCCGATCGAGAACAACTTGCGCTGGATCAGGTCCGGCTGGGTCGGCTTGCGGGTCCGGATCGCCACGTCGGCCTCGCGCATCGACAGATCGAGATCCTCGTCGGTGACGATCAGCGAGATGCGGATATCCGGATAGAGCGCGGTGAACTCGTCGAGCCGCGGGATCAGCCAGTTGATGCCGAGCGCCGGCGGCGTGGTGATCTTGAGGTCGCCGCTCGGCCGCTCGCGGCTGTCGGTCAGCTTGGCGCGCGCCGCCTGCAGCTGCATGAACACGTCATGCGCGGTGCGGAACAGCAAGTCGCCCTGTTCGGTGAGGATGAGCCCGCGCGCGTGGCGATGGAACAGCGACACCGCGAGCTCCTGCTCCAGCGCGCTGACCTGCCGCGACACCGCCGATTGCGAAAGCCCGAGCTGCTCGCCGGCATGGGTGAAGCTTCCCGCTTCCGCAGCCGCGTGAAACACCTTCAGCTTGTCCCAATCCATGTCCGTAGATCCGTTCCGCGTTCTAACCATGACTATTCTGCCGCCGCGCGGTCGCTCGCGCGCAAAGCCAGGAAACGTTCGGCCTCGAGGGCCGCCATGCAGCCGAGGCCGGCCGCCGTGACCGCCTGCCGGTAGGTTTCGTCGGCCACGTCGCCGGCGGCGAACAGGCCGGGAATCGAGGTGGCGGTCGAGTTGGGCGCCACCTCGACATAGCCGGACGGTTTGAGCTTGACTTGGCCCTTGACCAACTCGGTTGCGGGCGCGTGGCCGATGGCGATGAAGACGCCGTCGGCCGGCACATCGGTCAGCGTGCCAGTCCTGACGTTCTTCAGGCGCACATGGGTGACCTTGCCGGGATTTTCGGTGCCGCAGATTTCGTCGATCGCCGAGTCCCAGACCACCTTGATCTTGGGGTTCTTGAACAGCCGGTCCTGCAGGATGCGCTCGGCGCGGAAATGATCGCGGCGATGCACGATCGTCACCTGCGAGGCGAAATTGGTGAGGAACATCGCTTCCTCGACCGCGGTGTTGCCGCCGCCGACGACCATGACTTCCTTGCCGCGGTAGAAGAAGCCGTCGCAGGTCGCGCAGGCCGAGACGCCAAAGCCCTTGAACTTTTCTTCCGAGGGGATGCCGAGCCAGCGCGCCTGCGCGCCGGTGGCGAGGACCACGGTTTCCGCCAGATAGACGTCGCCGCTATCGCAGGTCAGCCGGAACGGCCGCTGCGCCAGCTCGAGCTTGTTGACGAGATCGGTGACGATCCTGGTGCCGACATGCGCCGCCTGCTTCTCCATCTGCTCCATCAGCCACGGGCCCTGGATGACGTCGGCGAAGCCGGGTAGTTTTCCACGTCAGTCGTAATGGTGAGTTGTCCGCCGGGCTGGATGCCCTGGATCAGCACCGGCTCAAGCATCGCGCGCGCCGCGTAGATCGCCGCGGTGTAGCCGGCGGGGCCGGAACCGATAATGACGACCTTGGCATGGATAGGCGCGGGCATCGGCGGATCCCTCTCTATTCAGGGGTTTGTTAGTGACTTAAGCAGAAAACGCCCGGAAGGAGGTCGCGGGGCGCTGAAAGTGCCAACTCCAAGTCTAAGATATCTGGGTAGCTATGCAAGAATTGCAATTCATCCCAGCGAATTTTCCCCGGAACTGAAGTAACAATCGCGAAATGTGGCGATGCACGCGCAATAAAATTGCGCAAGCCGCGCGGCCTGCGCTAAGAGAGTTACCAGTAGACCTGCCAAGCGCAGCCAGAAATCAGGGAACCCGACGCGCGTGTCGAAGAATCTTGACGAAATCGACCTCAGAATCCTTGCCGAGATCCAGGCCGACGGCCGAATCACCAACGTCGAACTGGCCAAACGCGTCGGTATTTCGCCGCCACCCTGCCTGCGCCGGGTCCGCACACTGGAGGAAGAAGGCTACATCCTGGGCTATCGGGGCCTGTTGGATCCGCGGCGGCTCGGCTTCGATGTTACGGTGTTTGCTTCAGTTCATCTGTCCAGCCAGGCGGATGCGGATTTGCGCGCGTTCGAGGATTTCGTCCGCGCCGAGCCGTTGGTGCGGGAATGCTGGATGCTGTCGGGCGAGGTCGATTTCATCCTCAAATGCGTCGCGCCCGATATGGCGACGTTTCAGGATTTCGTCACGCACCTGACGGCAGCACCCCACGTGCGCAATGTCAGGACGTCGCTGGTGCTGCACAATTCGAAATATGAAGCGGCGGTGCCGCTCGATGTGAAGGTGGCGGGCTGACCGTCATTCCGGGTCTGGTGCTTACGCGCCATCCCGGAATGACGGAGTTGGTTGGTCAACTTACTTCTTCCGCATCTCGTCCACGCTGTACGGCCCGCCGCCCGCGGTCGACAGGTAGAGGCAGGCGAAGCAGAACAGGATCGCGAGCGTGCCGCCGTTGATGATCGGAAAGAAATTCCTCGGCGCATGACCGATGAAATAAGCAAAGGCCATCTCGCCGGCAAGAATGAAGGCGACGGGCCGTGTGAACAGTCCGAGCAGCAAAAGCGCGCCCAGAATCAACTCAAGCGCACCGGCGATTCCCGGTAGCGACATCAATTGCACCTTGTTGAGGAAGGCGGCAGCGTTACCCTCCGGAATTGTCGGAAACTTCAGAATCTTCGCTACGCCGAATTGAAACAGCAGCAGTCCGGTCATGAAGCGAAACAGGCTCAGCGCCGTCGGCTGCCATTTCGCGAGCATTTTGTCGATTTGGTCCATGTCATCGTCCCCTTGTTTGGCACGCTAGAACTTAGCGTCACAACATTACACCGTGTTGGTCGATTGCGTGTGATGCCGACACAACACAGGTGAAACTGAATCATTCCGGTTGCATGTCGCCTGCTGACGGTGCAACGCAGCAAGACAGCTCAATCCCGAGCAGCGACCTTCTCCGATTGATTATAATATATAACCATTGTCGAAATCAGTACGCTGCAATCCCGCCGCTTCGCCACTCACAATCCTGTCAGTACGCAGCCAACAAAAAAGCCGCGTCGAAACGCGGCTTTGTCGCAACAGTAACTTGCAGGTGACTAGCGAAACTCGACCTTGGTGATCTCGTAGGCCTTGGCGCCGCCGGGAGCCACGACTTCCACGGTCGAGCCCTTCTTCTTGCCGATCAGGGCGCGGGCCAGCGGCGAGGTGATGGAGATGCGACCCTTCTTGGCGTCGGCTTCCGGCTCACCCACGATCTGCCACACGGCTTTCTTCTCGGTGTCCTCGTCGACCAGCGTGACGGTGGCGCCGAACTTGACGGTGTCGCCCGAGAGCTTGCTGATGTCGATAATGTCGGCGCGCGCCAGCTTGTCTTCGAGCTCGGCGATGCGGCCTTCATTATGCGACTGCTCTTCCTTCGCGGCGTGATACTCCGCATTCTCGGAGAGGTCCCCATGCGAGCGCGCCTCGGCGATATGCTCGATGATGCGCGGACGCTCCACCGACTGGCGCTGCTTCAACTCAACCTCCAGGGCGGCATAGCCGCTCGCGGTCATCGGAACCTTTTCCATCATCATCTCTTCTGTCCTTCGATCGTGCGAACCGCCAAAAGGCCGCGCGCACGAGCCACGCTTTCGATTTCGATCAGGCTTTCGGCCCGACCCGCGAGCCCGCCAACCTATGATTTTCGGCCCCGTCAAGGGGCCGATGCAATACCCAACGAACGGCGGGTTCCAGCCTACCGGCTTTGTTCCAATCGTCTAGCGGCCATTTGCGGCCGGCTGACGATCAGTTTTCGGAAAAGTAGCTCTGCAGGGTGCGGACCTCAAGGTCCCCGCCCAGATAGGCGCGGATGCCCTGCGCGGCCGCCACAGCACCTGAAAGAGTGGTGTAATATGGCACTTTATGCAAGAGGGCAGCCCGCCGCAACGAACGGCTGTCGGCCAGCGCCTGCGGCCCCTCGGTGGTGTTGAAGACGAGCTGGATGTCGCCATTGGTGATGGCGTCGACGATATGCGGCCGTCCCTCCAGCACCTTGTTGACCCTCTCGGTCGGAATGCCGCTGTCGGTCAGGAAGCGCTGGGTGCCTGATGTGCCCATCACCTTGAAGCCGAGCGAGTGCAGCAAGCGCACCGCTTCCGCAATGCGGTTCTTGTCGATCTCGCGCACCGAGACGAATACGGTGCCCTTGCGCGGCACGCGGGTGCCGCCGCCGAGCTGGCTCTTGGCAAAGGCGATCTCGAAGGAGCGGTCGATGCCCATGACCTCGCCGGTCGAGCGCATCTCCGGACCGAGCACGGTGTCGACGCCGGGGAAGCGCGCGAACGGGAAGACAGACTCTTTCACGCCGACATGGCCGAGCTGCTTCTTCTTCAGCTTGAAGTCGGCGAGCTTCTCGCCGGCCATTATCCGTGCCGCGATCTTCGCCACCGGCGTGCCGACCACCTTGGCGACGAACGGCACGGTGCGCGACGCCCGCGGATTGACCTCGAGCACGTAGATATCGCCGTCCTTGATCGCGTACTGCACGTTCATCAGGCCGACGACGTCGAGGCCGAGCGCCAGCTCGCGGGTCTGCCGCTCGAGCTCCTCGATCATCTTCGCATCCAGCGAATGCGGCGGCAGCGAGCAGGCGGAATCGCCGGAATGAATGCCGGCTTCCTCGATATGCTCCATGATGCCGACGATGAAGGTGTCCTTGCCGTCGCACAGGCAGTCGACGTCGATCTCGGTGGCGTCGGACAGGTAGCGGTCGAACAGCAGCGGATTGGTGCCGAGCACGGTGTTGATCTGGCCGGTCTTGTCGTTGGGATAGCGCGCCTTGACGTCACCCGGCACCAGTTCGGGCAAGGTGCCGAGCAGGTAATCGCTGAGCTGGGTGTCCTCGCGGATGATCTGCATCGCGCGGCCGCCGAGCACATAGGACGGACGCACCACCAGCGGCAGGCCGAGATCGGCGGCCACCAGCCGCGCCTGCTCGACGGAGTAAGCGATACCGTTTTTCGGCTGCTTGAGGCGCAGCTTGTCGAGCACGCGCTTGAAGCGGTCGCGGTCCTCGGCGAGGTCGATGGCGTCGGGCGAGGTGCCGAGGATCGGCACGTCGGCGGCTTCCAGCGCGCGCGCGAGTTTGAGCGGGGTCTGGCCGCCGAACTGCACGATCACGCCGTGCAGCGTGCCGTTCTGCCGTTCGGTGGCGATGATTTCCAGCACGTCCTCGGCGGTGAGCGGCTCGAAATAGAGCCGGTCGGCGGTGTCGTAGTCGGTCGACACCGTCTCCGGATTGCAGTTGACCATGATGGTCTCATAGCCGGCGTCGGCGAGCGCGAAGCAGGCGTGGCAGCAGCAATAGTCGAATTCGATGCCCTGGCCGATTCGGTTCGGGCCGCCGCCGAGGATGACGACCTTCTTCCTGTCCGACGGCGCGCCTCATCCGCGAGCGCGCCCGCGAACGGCGCCTCATAGGTCGAATACATGTAGGCGGTGGGGAGGCGAATTCCGCCGCGCAGGTGTCGATGCGCTTGAAAACGGGGCGGACGCCGAGCGCGTGCCGTTTTGCGGTGATCTCGGCCTCGGTGGACTCAGACAGCACGGCCAGCCGCGCGTCCGAAAAACCCATCGCCTTCAGCATGCGCATGCCGTAGCCGTTCGGCGGTAGGCCGTTCGCCTTGATCTTTGCTTCCATGTCGACGATGCCGCGCATCTCGCTGAGGAACCAGGGATCGATCTTGCAGGAATTGAAGATCTCCTCGTTCGACCAGCCGAGCCGCATCGCCTGCGCCACCTGCAGGAGACGGTTCGGCGTCGGCGTGCCCAGTGCGGCGCGGATCGCGTTCTTGTCGTCGCCGCGCCCCAGTCCCTCGATCTCGATCTCGTCGAGCCCGGTCAGGCCGGTTTCGAGCCCGCGCAACGCCTTCTGCAGGCTCTCCTGGAAGGTGCGGCCGATCGCCATGACTTCGCCGACCGACTTCATCGACGTCGTCAGCGTGGTGGAGGCGCCGGAAATTTCTCGAATGCGAAGCGGGGAACCTTGGTGACGACATAGTCGATCGTCGGCTCGAACGAGGCGGGCGTGGCGCCGCCGGTGATGTCGTTGGCGATTTCATCCAGCGTGTAGCCGACCGCGAGCTTGGCGGCGACCTTGGCGATCGGAAAGCCGGTGGCCTTGGAAGCCAGCGCCGAGGAGCGCGACACGCGCGGGTTCATCTCGATCACCACCATGCGGCCGTCGTCGGGATTGACGCCGAACTGCACGTTGGATCCGCCGGTCTCCACCCCGATCTCGCGCAGCACCGCGATCGAGGCGTCGCGCATGATCTGGTATTCCTTGTCGGTCAGCGTCAGCGCCGGCGCCACCGTGATGGAATCGCCGGTGTGCACACCCATCGGATCGAGGTTCTCGATCGAGCAGACGATGATGCAATTGTCCTTTTGTCGCGCACCACCTCCATCTCGAACTCTTTCCAGCCGAGCACGGATTCCTCGATCAGCACTTCGTTGGTCGGGGAGGCGTCGAGGCCGCGTTCGATGATGTCGAGAAACTCTTCCTTGTTGTAGGCGATGCCGCCGCCGGTGCCACCCATGGTGAAGGAGGGGCGGATGATGGCGGGCAGCCCGATTTCGGACAGCGCCATCAGCGCTTCGCCGAGCGCGTGCTCCTGGTAGCGCTTGCGGCGCTCGTTCTCGCCGAGCGTCCATTGCCGCTCGCACTCTTCCAGCGCCTCGCCCGACAGCTTCTCGCGCTCGGCGTGGTGCTTGTCGCGATAGGATTTCTTCAAAGCCGAGGCGTTGGCGAGCCGCGATTTCGGCGTCTGCAGGCCGATCTTCTCCATGGCGTTGCGGAAGAGCTGGCGATCCTCGGCCTTGTCGATGGCGTCGGCGGTGGCGCCGATCATCTCGACGTCGAACTTGTCGAGCGTGCCCTGGCGGCGCAGCGACAGCGCGCAGTTCAGCGCGGTCTGGCCGCCCATGGTCGGCAGCAGCGCAAAGCCGCCCGGGATGACGTAGCGTTCTTTCTCGATGATCTTGGCAACGATTTCGGGCGTGATCGGCTCGATATAGGTCGCATCCGCCAGTTCCGGGTCGGTCATGATGGTGGCCGGATTGGAATTGACGAGGACGATGCGATAGCCCTCTTCCTTCAGCGTCTTCACCGCCTGGGTGCCGGAATAGTCGAATTCGCAGGCCTGGCCGATCACGATGGGACCGGCGCCGATGATCAGGATGGTGGAGATATCTGTTCTTTTGGGCATCAGCTCTCAGACTGGAAATTGGGCACAAAAAAGGGCGCGCATACCGCGCGTCCCCTAAGCCAAGAGCGCGGGTCACCCTCGCGCGCGGGTGGTCTTTAGACCAGATTCCGCACCCGCGAAACCCCCAAAAGCGGGCCATCAACCGCGATTTTCGGGACAATCAGAGGTGTTTTTTGCCGAGGCCCGGCTTCGCCCTTCGGGCTGCGCCGCGGCAGCCTTCGCCACGATAGGGCTTGCCGAGCCGTAGCTGGCGGAGCCAGCGAAGGCTGGAGGCCCGGCCTGGATTTGAACCAGGATAAAGAGCATTGCACTGCTCTTGCGTCGTCGCTTCCGCCACCGGGCCGAGGCAATAATTGCTCATCACGGCGCGGTGAACCACCCTTACCGCGCTTTAGGGTTAACAACCTCAGCGGGCGGTAGGACTCAATTGTGTTGGAAAGCGTGCCGCGCCACGAAGGTCATCCGCCATGGGTTGTGGCCGATATTGAACGGGGCGCGCGAGGCTGAAAGGCCGGCAGCGGCGAGCTTCTCGATCATCTCGTCTTCGCGGTAGCGTTGCAGCCCGACGCGGGTGCGCAACTGCCGGTAGTCCGACAGCGCCGTACTCGCGAGGCCGTACAGGGCGTCTTTCAGGAAGCCGTGGGCGCTTGCGAATTTCAACAGCGCCAGCACGTCTCTGGTCATGCCGACTTCGGGCCGCAAAATGTCGCCCAGCACCAGGCGGCCGTTGGGCTTCAACAGCCGGCGGATGACGGCAAAAGCGGAATCCAGTTCCTGCGGCGTCATGTATTGCGCCACCGAGTTCATGACGACGAGATCGACCGAGCTTTCCGCCATTCGCGTGAGATCCTCCAGCGAGCGGACGCGGATCTTGGTGTTCGGCGCAAAGCGCGCGATCAGCCGGCCGCGGACACCGGGGCGGGCTCGGCCAGATAGAGCTTGCCGCAGGCGTCCGCCACCTTGGCAGCCGACAGCGCCTCGCCGCAGGCATAGTCCAGCACGACGGAATCGGGCGAGGCGATGTAGCCGATGATGTCGCGCGCGATGATCTGGAAATGCAGGTCGCGATGCAGCTTGCTCGCATAAATCGTATGCGTGGAATCGTAATAGTCGATCCATTCATCCATGCGCGCGCGTCCGGTAAGATCAGCGGGTTCCGGCACCGGAACCAGCCTGAAGGTGATGCGTTAGGTCGTCCGACGGCCAATGTCCACCGCCGCCGCTATCCGGTTCCTAACAGGAAGGTGCAACGTGAGCAAAACCAACAACAAATCCGACAAGGTATCCCGCGACCTCGATACGCCGACCGACCTGCCGCTGGCCGCGGTGGACAAGATATCGGCGTCGCTCAATACGTTGCTGGCGGATGCATTCGCCCTCTATCTGAAGACCAAGAATTTCCACTGGCACGTCAGCGGCCGGCATTTCAACGACTATCATCTGATGCTGGACCAGCAGTCGGAGGCGATCTTCGCCACCACCGACCAACTCGCCGAACGGGTGCGCAAGCTCGGCGGCACGACGCTCCGCTCGATCGGACAGATCGCGAAGCTGCAGACCATCCAGGACAACAACGACGTCTATGTGCCGCCGCGCGAATGCTGCGCGAGTTGATGGAAGACAACAAGAAGATGGCCGCCGCGATGCGCAAAGCCCACAAGCTTTGCGACGATCATGAGGATTCCGGCAGCGCAAGCCTGCTCGAAGTCTTCATCGACGAGACCGAGCGCCGCACCTGGTTCCTGTTCGAGGCCAGCCGCCAGGAAGGCGCCAACGCGGCGTAGGTTTGCCAGCGCGGCCGCATTGTGGGGCGTGCGCTGAGGAAGCGATCCAGAACTGTTGCGCTCTGGATCGCTCCGGAGTTCGTCATCGGACCGCTGGTCCGTCTTACTGAGCCGACAGACCCACTGTCGTTTGCGACTTCACAACCGGCGGAGGATTCCATTTGCCGGTCAGCGCCTCGGACTTCGGCGCGTACAGGCGCATCGTCAGGTTGAATGGCGCCTTCGGCGCAGGAAGCCAGTTGGCTTCGAGCTCCTTGCCGGGGCTCGCGTTCTGGAAATAGAGATCGAGCGAACCATCCGCATTGTACTTGAACGGCATCCAGCTAGAGACGGCAAAACGGTTCAGCGTGTTGCCGACCTGGAAGCCGTCCTGATCGTAGAGCGTGATCGACCAGAACGCATTGACCGGCGGCGTGGCGCCCTTTTCGAAGGTGATGGTGTATTTGTTCGCGCCATCGAGCGGCTTGCCGGATTCGTCGGCGAGATTGAGCGGGTAGATGGCATCCTCGACCACATTCGCACCGAGTCCCTGCTGCGCGAGAATGGCCCGCTTCAGGTAATAGTTGCCATATACGCCCACCGTGTCGGTGTTCATCGACCAGCCGTTGGCAACCCGCGCCAGCGTCGGCAGCTTCCAGGCCATCAACTTCTGCGCGTCCTGCGGTGCGGTCTCCAGCGCCCTCTGCAAGACTGGATCGAGCTTGCCGATGTCAAAGCTCTTGCCGGGCTCGATGCCGATTTTCTTCATCTGCGCGATGATCGGTTGATCGGTATCATGAGGCGGATGAACCTTAAGCAGCTCGGCCGCGTAGGCGAAGTATACGCCCGCCGTCATGGTATCGACCTGGGTCTTCGGCGGCGTCTTCATGTCGATGCTTGGGTCCGGCTTGAATTCGACCGGTTTGGGCGCTTTTGCCATACTCGGAAAGCAGGCTGACCTTGTAGCCGGCCTGGATCTTGTGAACCGCGTCATAATCCGGCGGGCCGTCGGTCTTGGTCCGGCCGATCAGCCAGACGTAGGGCGTCGGCGCGTCGATCCGTTGGGTGTCCTTGGAAGTCTGAACTCCTCGGCAAATCTTTCGCGCAGATCCGGCCGCCAGCCAGGGGCGTCACCAGGAACGTCCCGGCCTTGGTGCCCGTCGTGCGCCAGCCCGGCGATGCAAAAACATCGGTCCACATGTCCAGCATCGGCAACAAATAGTACCGTCCATTGGTATCCGGCGCCGATATGACGACGGGCTCCTTGGTCATGTCCAGCCATGAGGCGGAATACAGCGTGTCGAAGTTGGAGCGCACCACGCCCTTGAAATCGGCCGGGGGATACTCGCCCACATTGACGAACGTGTTCATCGGCCCCTTGAAATCGCCTATGCCGTTGGTGAATTGCTTGCGGGACACATCCATCGACATGATGGAGTAGAAGTAGACGTAGGCGTCGACCGCGATGGCGTGTGCCTCCTGTTCGGAGATCGGCCCCGCTGATTGGGCCAGCGCGGGTGCTGTCGCCGCACCAAGGCAGAGAGACAATGTAAGTGGCAGGATTCCTCGAAACATGTCGAACCTCCTCTTCTGAATTGTTCAATTTTGTTTTACGACCTCGTTCAATTCTCCTTGTCCGCGGTCGGAATCTTCCCGCCATCTCTTGATGGCCGGCGCGACGTTTCTTTCGGCTAGCTGATCGGCACCATATCGCCGGGCCTTGGCCGACCGGCGTCGCGCGATTCCCGCGTTTCGTCTCAATAACAGGGCGGATAAGGAAATAACCGCCGGCCGGACGGGCGTACGAGTGGTAGTACGCAGCCGCTCCATATGCGGCGGCGACAGCGGCGCCGGCATACATGGCGCCGCGAAATGCTTGCGTCTCCTGTTGCAACCCAGGTGACTGCCGATCGAATGATCTGCGTGGCAGGTCACGCTTGGCAGCAACTATGGAAAGGCTTAGTGGCAGCGGCTATGCAAAAACCGGCAGGACGAAAAATAATGGCACGGAAGGCGAATACATTCGCCGTGCCGATTTTGCATAGCGCGGGCCCGCGAACGTCCTACTAATGAGATTTGGCATCAGCGAATGATGGGGCCCCGCCATGATCATTATCCTGTGCCTCTATGTCATCGCGCTGTGGCTCGTGTTCTCGAAATTCAAACTGGTGCGGTGGGGCTGGTTGTCGGGGACCGTCTCGCTGCTCATTGGCGGATTTATCCTCGCGACATTTCTCGCGCTTTTTAATTATCTCACGCCGTCGGGGGCGTGACGGTGACCGGCCGCGTGGTGGAAGTGACGCCGAATGTGACAGGACAAGTTGTGGCGATCCCGGTCAAGCCGAACGTGCCGGTGAAAGCTAACGATGTGTTGTTTCAAATCGACCCGGCGCCGTTTCAATACAAGGTCGCGCAGTTGCAAGCCTCGCTTGCTGGCGCCAAGCAGCAGGTCGAGATCCTGAAATCGAATTACGAGCAGGCGACCGCGAATGTTGCGGGGCTCACTGCACAGGCCGCCTACAACAAAAAGCGTCTTGCCGACATCGAGACGCTGGCAGCGGATATGGCAAACACGGAATTTCAAGCGCAGGACAAGCAGGTCCAGTACGAAACCGTGTCGGCGCAGCTTGTCGCAGCCAAGGCTGCGCAGCAAAGCGCCAAACTGGCGCTGGATTCCGAGATCGGCGGCGTCAACACCACGGTCGCGCAGCTTCAGGCGCAGCTCGATAACGCCAACTGGGAGTTGTCGCAGGCGACCGTTCGTGCGCCCGCCGACGGCTATGTCACCGTCGTCGCATTGACCGTCGGCGATCGGGCGCTGCAGGCGCGCTCGGCGATGTCGTTCATCGTCGAGAACGAGATCACGCTGGTTGGAATGTTTTCACAGAACGGCTTTCAGACCATCAAGGAGGGCACGGCCGTCGATATCGTTTTCGACAACGCCCCGGGGCGCATCTATCACGCCAAGATCACGGCCATTCCGAAGGGCATCGGCCAGGGACAGGTCGCGGTGTCGGGGACCCTGGCGCGCACCACTGCGCTTGGCGGTGCGACGGCGTTTCCGGCGGTGATCTCGATACCTGACGGGATGAACCGCGACCAGCTTCGGCTGGGGATGTCCGGCAGCGCCACCGCGTTTGCCGGCAACGCGGGCGTGATCGGTCTTCTGGCGTCGATTCTGGTGTGGGTGAGTTCCTACACGGCATATCTCTAGCCAGCCAGAAAAGGACCAGGCCCACTTCCATAAATGGTGCGCATAAATGCTGTGCTGCAAGATTCCGATAACCAATTTAAGCGAGCCTGCGCGAGGCGCCGGTATGATCGGTGGCGGCCAATGGTCCCGAACAGAACGATGCGGGTACAATCTGGTCGTGTGCCGTGGCTGTTCAGGTTTGGAAATCGAGCGATGCAGAAAGTAATTGAATTTCGTGGCCCGAAGTCTGAAGCCGTGTCGGAGCCGCCGGCGGCGCCGCCATCCATCGAACCGATATTGGCGGTGGTCGAGTCGTTGGCCCGTACTCTCGATTGCATCAAGACCATGTGCGCGAGAGAGCCGATCGGGCCGATCCGCGACAGGCTGGAGACCGAACGGGCAAATCTCGTCATCGGGCTGTTTGTCGCCCGTGTCGCCGCGATGCGGCTGTCTTCCGGCGAGCCCGCGCCCGCGTCTAGTCAAGCGGGCCGAGCAGTTCCTCATACCGCCGTTCGATGCGCTCGTAACAGTCGCATGAGACGGTGTGCAGTCCCTCGGCGTCGAGAATGGAGATGCGGCCGCGGCCGATCTGAATGAGGCCGGCATTCTGCAGGGTGCGCTCGACCAGATTGATGGTGGTGCGTTGAACCCCGAGCATTTGCCCGAAGAACTCCTGGGTCAGGCGGATGTCGTTGCTGCCCAGCCGCTTCCGGCACTGCAGGAGCCAGCGCGCCGCCCGGTTTTCGACCTGGTGCAATGCCTGGCATGCGGTCGATTGCTGCGACTGCGCGAGCAGGAGAGATCGAATAGCGCAACGGTCTTTCGAAAGCTTTCGCTGTCCCGTCCGGCGCGATGAACTTCCGCAGCAGGGACGCGGACGGCTTCGCCGGCGACCTGCACGATCGAGTCTGCAAACGACGTGGTGATGCCGTGGATGGTGGACGATCCAATCATACCCTCGCGGCCGACGATGGAGGTCTCGGCGGTCGCGCCCTGCTCGGTGGTGGCGAGAACGGAAATGATGCAGGAGCGCGGGAAAAAGGCGAACTCGATTTCCGACGATGAGCTGTGAAGCAGTTCGCCATGTTCGACAGCAATCGTTCGCATGTGCGGTTTCAGCAGGGCCAGCGCTGAAGCATCCAGTAAACTCAGGAGGTGATTTTCAGCGGCCACGAGGAGCTCCAACGCGAGTTAGGCGGGAGCTTCAACTCTCTCTGTCACCGATGCCCTGGGATTAGTCCGGCGATAGACCCACAATGGGCGCAAGTAACGCCAATAGCTAATTAATTCGGGACTGATAGTCGGGTATCGGACACTTCAGCGGATATATTTGCAGCTGCTATGCCAAGTGTCGGGTATTGGACGGATCGAATGGCGTTTTCACCAGTTAACTAAGGGCTTTGTGAATGGCTGTCGGCACGCGGAGTGCAAAACCGCCGACAGGTCAACCCAACGCTGGTGAATGTCATGCTAGCCCCGGAAAAACCCCTCCAGAGCTTTTGCCGATGCGCCCGCGTTGCCCCGATTGTGAGGCGCGGATGATCACCTCTGCCGTCTCGGATGGGTCGGAAGGCCTGGAGCAACGTACGTTTGAATGTCCAAAATGCGGCCACACCGAAACCAGGACGGTGGTGTACGATCCGCTGGAATCCAACGCCGTTGGCTGGATCGAAAGCGAATTGCGCCCCTAAATGATGGTGGAGTCGCCTATGCTCTGCCGTGCTTCCAGAGCCTGACCAGCGGGCCGTCTTCGCCGCGCACCGGGTCGGTCCTCGGCAGCTTCACTTGCGGAATGGTCTTCAGCGCCTTCGCATGGTTCTCCGGCGTCGGCCGCGTGATCTGCATCGCGGGTCCCGGCGGATAGGCGCCGACCACGCAGAAATCCTCGCTGGCCGATATCAACTGGTGGCCGGTCCCCGCGGGCAGGATCGCAACGTCGCCGGCAGCGATATCGAGTGCCTTGCCGCGGTCACCGCCGAACTGCACACGCGCACGGCCACGGGCGACGCCGAGCGCCTCATGCACGGTCGAATGGTAGTGCAGATAGTCGTAGACGCCGTTGCGCCACATCGCTCCCCAGCCATTGGCGCCGAACAGTCCCTCGACGGTCTTTTCGGGGTGATCGTTCGCAACGTCAACCGCGCCCTTGTAGACCAGAAACGGCATGGGATTGTTGGGCACGAGGCCGTCATCGACGAATACGAAGGTGAGGGGCTCGATATCGGCGCTGACGACTGACATGGGCTTCCTCCGCGAGTCGTAGAGATCGTGGGGTGGGCAAAGGAGCGTTAGCGACGTGCCCACCATTGTCTTGCTGTGCGCAAGATGGTGGGCACGCTTCGCTTTGCCAACCCTGCAGGATTCAAACCGATGTCCGCCGCTCACGTTCCCTTCGGAATCTCGAAAACCAGGCACGTCGTCGTCGCACGCGCGCAGCCGGCCCTTTGCGTCGGTGATGCGCGCTTCTGCCCGGGCATGACGAGTTGGAACTGGTGGTCGCCCCTGCGTCATTGCTTCGCTGCGCTCGCAATGACGGTCGCGCCTTACGCCCGCTTGTTTGCCCGCATGAGATCGGCAAACCGCTTGAACAGATAGTGCGAGTCGCGCGGGCCCGGCGAGGCCTCGGGGTGGTACTGCACCGAGAACACCGGCTTGCCCTTGAGCTCGATGCCGCAATTGGAGCCATCGAACAGCGAGATGTGGGTCTGCGTCGCGCCCTCCGGCAGCGTCGCCTGGTCCACGGCAAAGCCGTGGTTCATCGAGGTGATCTCCACCTTGCCGGTGGTCTCGTCCTTGACCGGATGATTGGCGCCGTGATGGCCCTGGTGCATCTTTTTCGTCTTGGCGCCGACGGCCAAGCCCAGCATCTGGTGGCCGAGGCAGATGCCGAAGGTCGGCGTGCCCGAATTGATCACCTGCTGAATGACCGGCACCGCGTATTTGCCTGTCGCAGCCGGGTCGCCCGGGCCGTTGCTCAGGAAAACGCCGTCCGGCTTCATCGCCAGAATGTCTTCGGCCGAGGTCGTCGCCGGCACCACCGTGACCTTGCAGCCTTCACCGGCGAGCAGCCGCAAAATGTTGCGCTTGATGCCGTAGTCGATCGCGACCACGTTGAACTCCGGCTCGCTCTGCCGACCAAAACCCTTTTCCCAGGCCCATGGCGTCTCGTCCCAGGTGAAGCGCTGGCCGGAGGTTACCATCGGCACCAGGTCCATGCCTTCGAGACCCGGCCATTCGCGCGCCTCTTCCTTCATCCCGTGCAGATCGAACTCGCCGTTCTTGGCGTGGGCGATTACGGCGTTGGGCATGCCCTTGGTGCGGATCAGCGCGGTGAGCGCGCGGGTGTCGATGCCGGAAAGGCCGATGATGCCGCGGGCGCGGAGCCACCGGTCGAGATGTTTGGTGGCGCGGTAGTTCGAGGGATCAGTGATGGCCGAGCGCAGGATCACGCCGCGCGCGCCGGGCGTGGCCGCCATGTTCACCGTCTCGATGTCTTCCTCATTGGTGCCGACATTGCCGATATGCGGGAAGGTGAAGGTGATGAGCTGCCCGGCATAGGACGGATCGGTGAGGATCTCCTCGTAGCCGGTCATCGCGGTGTTGAAGCAAACCTCGCCGACGGCGTGGCCTTCCGCGCCGAGGCCAAAACCCTCCAGCACGGTACCGTCGGCAAGCACGAGGAGCGCGGTCGGTTTGTGGTCCGGCCAGGCCAAGGCGTTTTCAGATGTTGTCATGAGCGCACTTCATAGTCGCAAGCGCCCCCGCGCGTCAAAGCCGGAAGACGTGGATTCACATGCGTTTGCTGCATATTTGACAGCCGGTTCCGCTGCGTCAGCGTTTTTTGGCCAAATCGGCCCGAATCGGGCGGCTCGGCTTAATCAATCGCGAGGCGGATGCCCCCATTTCCTGCCTTGCCCGCCCACCTGCGGATCACCCCCGTGATGCCGGTGGCGTGGCGCGCGCAGCCCCTATATAGACGCGGAATCTTCCGATAGACCAAAGGCCTTCCGGCGGCACCATTTTAGTGAGGCAACCATGCTGCGCGACGACATCAACAACGCGGTCAAGGAGGCCATGAAGGCCAAGGACGAGCGAAAGCTCTCCACGCTGCGCATGGTCAACTCGACCATCAAGAACGCTGACATCGCCGCGCGCGGGAGGGCAAGCCGCCGCTGTCAGACGCCGATCTGCTTGGCGTGTTTCAGAAAATGATAAAACAGCGCCGGGAATCGGTCGAGCTCTACGACAAGGGCGGCCGTGCCGAATTGGCTGCGCAGGAGCGCGAGGAGATCGCGATCATCCAGGCCTACCTGCCGAAGCAGATGTCGGACGACGAAATGAAGGCCGCTATCTCGGCCGCCATCGCCGAGACCGGCGCCGCCGGCATGAAGGACATGGGCAAGGTGATCGGCGTGCTGCGCGCAAAGTTCGCCGGCCAGATGGATTTCGGCAAGGCGAGCGGCATGGTGAAGGCGGCGCTGACCGGATGAGTTCTTTTCCGCACGAGCTCTCAGATCTTCGCCTGGGCCCATTTAGGTCATGTCGCCCCGACCTGGCTCGACGATTGAATGACCGCCAAGCCTCAGTTCACGCTCGCTTACGACTTCCTTGGCCTGCCGAATGGATGCATATTCGGCGCCGCCTTGATAAATCGGGATAGTGAGGCCTAGCAGTCCGCTCATCGTGGGATGCCGTGAGGACGGGGCGCCGCACCCGCCAATTCCTTGTTTTTGTTGCCGTTCGTACGATGGCAGCCCGGTTCTGGTTGCGTTCGAGGCGGCCTGCGGAGACATCGTCGGCATGAGCCGCGACTATTCCGACTTCCGCGCCCTGCTGCAAAAAGACCGCCGAAACAGCGGCATTAAGCGCCATTTATTGCGTGGAGAAACTGTTTCCAACGCGAACTGGCCGAGAGAGGAACCTGGATCCAATCTTCTCCACCACATCCGATATGAGCCATCACCTCCTATGCACCGCCTCCGTTGCTAGGCAGCGCGAAATAGATCGACCTTTTTCCGCCCTTCAGCGTCTGGCTCTCGCGAATTTCGAAATGCTCGGATAGCAGGGCCTCGAAGACCTCGGGCCGGTAATCGTCGTATTGGTCGTCCTTATTTCGCAGCAGCGTCTCGACCATCTCGTCGTCGCGACCGACGAATTCGATGACGAGCGCCGTACCGAGATCCGCCAGCCAGCGCATGAAGTCCGCCATCGGAATATTCTCGCCGATCACGATGTGATGGATCAACGCAAGGCAGAGCGTGAGGTCCGGCCTGCCCCGGTCCGGCAAGGATTTGCGCTCCATGCCCCGCCAGCCTTGGCCGGGTGAGGGATCCGCGAGGTCGATGACAAGAGGCAGGATCGAGCCGCCGTCGCGATGCCCCTTCTGGCTCTGGTAGAGATGCTCCACAGCCATCCAGTCGCCATCCATCGCGACCACATAGTCCGCCTGTTCGGCGGCGATCCGCGAGAAGGTGCCGGTGTTGCAGCCGAGGTCCCAGACGCGCTGCCATCGGCGGAAACTGGCAGCGCTTCGAACGAAGGCGCGCTTCGCTGCGAAATCCGCCTCACCATAGCTGTGCGTCTCCGTATAGTGCGACCACGCGGTTTTCCGCTCCCGGGCGCCATCCTGTAGATGATCTTCCTCAGATTGAGCACGTTGCGGACGATCAGCCTCTTGTCAAAATCTGCTTCGGCAAGCTCGCTTCTGACGTTCCTCTCCTTGCCGGAATAGCGCCGCTGAAGCGCGTTGTGCGCCACGACGTGCATCGCGACGCCCGGCCGCATCAGATCGCGGAGCGACAGCAGCGGTTGCAGCGATGCGGCCGAGATGCCGCCGATGCTGCCGCGCAACCATGGCCGGAAGTCGACTCCTTTGTAGGCATGCAGCATCAGCGGATACAGGAACAGTTCACAGAACTGGCGGTATCCGACCCAGGGCTGTCCCGGCTCCAGCACCTCGAAGGAGGGGATATCGATGAAGACCGGCCGCGCTCCGTCCCATTGCACGTTGTAGGGCGAAGAGTCCTTCAGAATGAAATCCTCCTCGAGCGCCGCCAGCATCAGCTCGAGATGCAGCAGAGCCGCATCCTTCAGCATCCCGAAGGTCCATTCGTAGGGGTAGGAAACAAAGGGAATGGATTCGTGCTTGAGCACGGCCGTCCATGGCTGGCCGGGATCTCCCCAGTTCGGCTCGCTGACCATTTTGGTCGGCACGATGCTTCCACGCGTCGTGAAGTCCCCGAAGAACCGGGTGGCGCCCAGACGCTGCCAGTTCGCAAGAGCCTTCGCGCTGATGCCGCGGAAGATCTCACCATTGTAGTAAAAGACGGCACCGTGCCGATCGCGGTAGGAGCCGGGCTCCCGGAAGGCGGGCTGGGCGGGCGGGTTCGACGGCGCTTCGAGGGCAGCCGTCGCGACGTCAGTCGTCGCGCTGGGTGCGCCGTCCGCACGCGCCGCGTTATTCTTACTGCCGGCCGCGCTCATCCGGCCCGGCGCTCTGCTCGCGAGAGAGTTGATTGCTCTCCTGCACCCGCCTGCCCAAGCCGCTCAGCAAAAGAAATTTGTGCCAGTAGAGCTTGATGGCGACGACAAGCCCCGCGATGCCACCCAACAGGACTTGCAGGATGATGCTGCCGGAGCCCGGATCCAGATAGGCGTGCGCGGAGGATGTCGATACGCAGACGGCCATCATGGCCATCGCGAGTCGGAAGCTCAGAGCGCCGAAACTGTGCATTCTGGAACCTGCTCCTGATGAAAAGGGTGCGGCTGATTCTTGACGCGGAGGAGGGAACGCATAGCGCGGCGGACAGTTCATTGAATTGTCACGAACGTTCCGTGGCGAATCGTCGCGAGACTTGTATGACCCAGCCGCGAGTAAGGTTTCCTCGGGGCGCGGCTGCTCTGCGGCGAACGGATCGCTGGCGGTGGAGCGATGGTGCAAACGAGCGCGATGCAAAGCAAAGCTCGGATCAACCCCGTCGTTTGGGGCGTTGGCGCTCTGGCGCTGCATCCCTTCCTTTTCGCGAGTGCATCCATTGCCAGGCCCTATGCCTCGAATCTACCTGGGGTTTATTTTACCGATGGACTCGCTGCGCTCGGCGCGGCACTTGCGGCAGCCCTCCTCCTGCTCCTCGCTTTCGGTGTGGTGTTTCGGAGCCTGGGGGCGAAGGCGGCCGTTCTCGCCAGCGCCACCCTCGTGGCAGGCCTCTTCTACGGTGAGATCGTCGATGCGGTGAACCACTATGCCGGAGCTGGTCTTTCGCCCGTTTCGGCCCTGCCGATCATGCTAGCGGCTTTGGCCGCCGTTTTTGTCGCGGTGGCATTGCCGCGCGTCGACCTCACTCCGGCGAACGCCATCTTGAACGGCATCGCCTTTTCGATTGTCATCGTTCCGGCTTGGCAGATCGCCTCGCATTCTTGGCAGGCCGGCGGCACGTCGCTTCCGGCCGCCGTGGCTTTCGACGAGGCGTCGTCCGCGGCCAGGGTATCGGCGGTCGGCGATCCAACAGCCACGAAAGCTGCGCCGCGCCAGATATTCTATCTGATTTTTGACCGATACGGCTCGCAGTCGGTTCTTGCCGACTATTACAGGTTCGATAACAGCGATCTTGCGGGCTTTCTCGAAGAGAAGATTCTACGTCGCTTCGAACAGCCGCGCCAATTATCTAAAGACGGCGCACTCGCTCGCTTCGACGTTCCATATGGACTATCTCGATTTTCTGGCGGACGACCCGCGAAGCAAAGGCGCGGACTGGCATCCACTCTACGATGGGCTCAGAGACCACCGCGTGGGGCGCTTCCTGAAATCCCGTGGATACAATTTCACCCAGATCGGCAGCTGGTGGGGGCCGACCCAATACAACCCTTACGCCGACGAGAATCACAGCTTCGGGTTCTCCGAATTCAACTACTGGTACCTTCGAGGGACGATTGTCGCGCCGGCCCTCGACGCGGTGGCGCCGGGCAGCGCACTTGCCAGGCGGCTGCAATGGGACCTCGGCCAGTGCCAGCGAGTGCCGCGCCAGATCGAGAAGGTCAAGGAGATCGGGACGCGGAGTGAAGGCCTTCGTGTTCGCTCACATCCTCGTGCCGCACGATCCTTACGTGTTCGGCGCAGACGGACGCTGCCCGTTGTCCGACGGGATGGAGCGCACCGAGACGGAAAAGTACATCGACCAGGTCCGGTATGCCAACTCGCTGATCAAGGACTTCGTCTCGGCGCTGCTCGTCACGGACGGGCCCAAGCCGATCATCATTATCCAGTCCGACGAAGGACCTTTCCCGCCGCGATATCAGAGCGAAGACCGCTCCTGGCGCGACGCAACGGTCGACGAGCTCAGGGCCAAGATGGGGATTCTGAACGCGTTCTATTTTCCCGACGGCGACTACCGCGATCTGGACCCGCAGGTCACGTCAGTGAATACGTTCAGGGTCTTGTTCAACAAGTATTTCGGCACAGGACTCGAACGCCTTCCGGATCGGATTTACGCGTTTCCGGACGTATCCAACATCTACGACTTCTATGAAATAACCGACGTCCTGCGCAACGCCGATTGAACCGGGATCATCCCGGTTTGGCCCGAGACTAGTCCCCTGAGGGGCAACACACGAAAGCAGGCGCGCCTCGGGCGAGTCGAGGAGCGACCGGCCCAGCGGAAAATGGCGCGCAACCTTGGCAAGAACATTCTCGCACGCCACTCCAAGCAGGAAGGCGCAGCTTCGTAGACTGGCACGCCGCAAAACTGCCATATTCCGTTCGTAACGAAAATTTGAGCGTAGCGTGAAAAAGCCTATTGCACAGCGCGTTACCCGATATCTCTGAAATTCAATGTTCCATTTGCTGCGCAGGGGCAGCGAGCGATTCTGGAAACCGATGCTGACGCGGCGCCAGATTCTCTGGGCAGGGGTGCTGCTGCCCTCGTGACCCCTTTCCCAGGCTTTGCCGCGACGATCCAGCGGGCAGCGGGGAGTCCGATCTTCCGCTTCGGCGTTGTTGCCGACCCGCAATACGCTCCCATCGCGCCGAGCGGCACGCGCTACTTCTCGAACACGCTCTGGAAGCTCAGCGAGGCGATCAAGGTCTTCAACAGGGAAAATGTCGAGTTCGTCGTCAATCTCGGCGACATTATCGACCGGGACTGGGGCAGCTATGCTCACGTGCTGGCGATCTACAAAGCGCTCGAGCGCCCGAACTTCTTTATCCTCGGAAATCACGATTTCTATGTAGCAAGCGACCGCCTGAACCTGGTCCTGAACACGCTCGGGTTGCGGCGCGCGTATTACGACTTCGTCGGCGGTGGGCATCGCTTCATCGTTATCGACGGCAATGAAATCAGCCTCTTCGCCAATGCGAAGGGCACGGAGAACCATGCGGCGGCCAACAAGCGCCTTTCCGACATGAAAGCCGCCGGCATTGGTAACGCCCACTCCGTGAATGGCGGCATTTCGGACGTGCAGTTCGCCTGGGTCCAGCAGGTGATGAACAGAGCGAAAGCCGCCGGCGAGCGCGTCATCGTGATGGGCCACTACCCCATCTACCCGGTCCACGACCTCAATCTCTGGGACGACGCCCGGCTGGTCGACCTTTTGACCAGCTACGATAACTTCCTCCTCTACATCAACGGCCACAACCACGCGGGCAATTTCGGCGCCATCGGTTGCAAGTACTTCGTCAACCTCAAGGGTATGGTCGAGACCGCCGACACGACGGCCTATTCGATCGTCGAGGTCTATGACGATCGCATCGGCATCCGCGCCTTCGGCGTCGAGGAGCCGCGCACGCTATCTCTTTGAGATCAGGCCAAGGTAACGCTAACGCTGCGGGAGGAACCCGCTCCATCGGAGCCATCCAGCAGCACTGAAGCGATCGGAGTGATGCTCAAAGAACAGGCTTGATATCCGGCCCGGCGGCGCCATGGCCCGGTCGATCGCCCGCTCGGCTTCTGAGTTTGAGCCCGGAGGGACCCGAACCCCGTGATTAAGATCAGGGATGGGAGAACAAACTACTCGCATACGAGAAAAAGAATAGCGCTCTAAAATTAGGTTGCGAATTTAGTGTTTCCGCGGGCAATGCTTGCCCGCGTCCGCTTTGGGTCCGCACACCGGACTGAAAGCACACACCGGACTGAAAGCAGACGTTGCGCGAGATCCGAAATGTGCCCATGAAGAACGCGAGGCGCCGGATCAGTGGCGGTTCCGGGTCATTGACGCCCTTGAACAACTATCTCTTTGTTGCTCGCAGTTTTAGTCGCAGACGCGCTCCCTGCGCGTGATCCTGCGGCCGTCGTCCCGTTCAATCGTGGTAGTCTCCATGCGGCAGCGTTGTCGCGGGCCGACGGTGACACCACCTGGGCCGATGCCAACTGTAGTGTCGGAGTCGTAGCGGCGGCGACGGTCCCTATAATAGCGGTCGTCGCGGTCCCGCCCGACCTGAACATCGACGCCGACTTGGGCCATCTTGACGCCTTGCTTGACGTCTTGGGCCTTGGCCGGGGTAACAAGTGGGGCAGTCGTCAGCACAGCTGCGGCTGCCGCCACGGCAAGAGCGATCTTCATCATCTGGGGTCCTCCCTGGCTTGATTTGGAGGTTCAACGGGCACGAACACCGTGGGTTCCATGGGCGACAAGTCTGGCCTGTTCCGCGAAGAACTGGACCGTTACCGGCTCTGTGGACGCGTGAAGCGCACGGGGACTACGGCGCGAGTTGTCGTCTTGTCAGGGGTGATTTTTTCGACGACCGTGAGGTGCTGAGTGCCGTACTCGGCTCCCACCGGCATGACGAGCCGACCACCCACTTTAAGCTGCTCGATCAGCGGCTGACCTCCGCATACATCAATGACATCCTGGAACCGCAAGGCGTCGGCGTCATTGTCAGGGCGTCGCATCACTGCATGACGACGCGCGGCGTGCACAAGCCGGACACCGATCTCGTGACCAGCCGCATGCTGGGCTGCTTTCGCGACAACGCGCCTGACCCGTCAGGAATTCTTGGAAATGGCGACATAGCGCAACGAGAGCGGAGGAAGGCATGGCTGATCAGCAAGCGCCACCCGCCGGTCCCGATCTTTCAAAGGGCATAGCCCCGTCCGAATTCGTGGGCGAGACCTTGCTCGGCCATGTCGGCGACGATGAAGTGGTGCTGGTGCGTTCGGGCTCGGAGATCTTCGCGATCGGCGCCCATTGCAGCCATTATCACGGGCCGCTCGCCGAAGGCCTCGTGACCGGCGAGGGCATCCGCTGTCCCTGGCATCACGCCTGTTTCGACTTGCGCACCGGCGAAGCCACCCGGGCGCCGGCGCTCAGTCCGGTCGCGGTCTGGAAGGTCGAACTGGAGGGTGACCGCGTCTTCGTTCGGGAAAAGCGTGAACGAACCGAGCCACGGGTGAAGGGCGCCATCGATGCGCCCGGCAAGATCGTGATTATCGGCGGCGGCGCGGCGGGCTTTGCCGCAGCCGAGATGCTGCGGCGGCAGGATTATCGCGGCAGCATCGTGATGCTGAGCAGCGAGGCGGCGGCGCCGGTAGACCGGCCGAACCTGTCAAAAGACTATCTCGCCGGCAGCGCGCCGGAGGATTGGCTGCCGTTGCGGCCGGATGATTTCTACACCGGGGCGAAGATCGACCTGCGGCTCAACACCGAGGTCACGTCTATCGACATCAACGCACGCCATGTCGTCACGGCCGGCGGCGAGACCATCTCCTACGACCGCTTGCTGCTGGCGACCGGCGCTGAGCCGGTGCGCCTGCCGATACCGGGCGCCGACCAGCCCCATGTCCACGTGCTGCGCTCGCTGGCGGATTCCCGCGCAATCATTGCCTTGGTTGATGGCGCGCGGCGCGCGGTTGTGATCGGCGCGAGCTTTATCGGGCTCGAAGCCGCAGCATCGTTGCGCGCCAGAAATGTCGAGGTCCATGTCGTCGGGCTGGAGCAGCGGCCGATGGAGCGCGTGCTCGGGCCGGAGTTGGGCGACTTCGTCCGCGCCCTGCATGAAGAACACGGCGTCATCTTTCATCTCGGCGACACCGTCACCGCGATCGACGGCAAGCGCGCGATGCTGAAGAGTGGCGGCGCGATCGAGGCCGATATCGTGGTGGTCGGCGTCGGCGTGCGTCCCCGTCTTGGATTGGCCGAAAAGGCGGGGCTGGCGATCGATCGCGGCGTCGCCGTCGATGCCTATCTCGAAACCAGCGTGCCCGGCATCTATGCCGCGGGCGATATCGCACGCTGGCCCGATCCTCATTCCCGTGAGAACATCCGCGTCGAGCATTGGGTGGTGGCGGAGCGTCAGGGCCAGACCGCGGCGCGAAACATGCTCGGGCAATGCGAGCCGTTCGATGCCGTGCCGTTCTTCTGGAGCCAGCACTACGATGTGCCGATCAATCATGTCGGCCACGCCGAGAAATGGGATGAAATCGTTGTCGACGGCGACATCGCCGGCAGGGATTGCCTGCTGCAGTACAAGCGCAACGGCCGCGTCCTCGCCGTCGCCTCGATCTATCGCGACGTTGCAAGCCTGAAGGCAGAGGTTGCGATGGAGAAGGCGATGTTACTTTAAGTCAGGGCGACAAAATCGTCTCTCCACGTCATGCCCGGGCTTGTGCCGGGCATCCACGTCTTTAAGATTGACCGTAAGCAAAGACGTGGATGGCCGGGACAAGCCCGGCCATGACAAACGTTAGGGACGGGCCGCCGCCATGCTCACCGAAGCCTCAACCTACGACGAGCTCTACCGCAATTTCCGTTGGGACATTCCCGCGCGCTTCAACATGGCGATCGCGTGCTGCGACCGTCACGCGGATGGCACCAAGCGGCTGGCGCTTGTTTATGTCGATGAGGACGGCGCCACCGCGCGCACCTCTTTCGACGAGGTCGCGGAAGCGTCGCGCCGTTTTGCCAACGTCCTGAAAGCCGACGGCCTGGTGCGCGGCGACCGCGTCGCGGTGTTCTTGTCGCAGTCCCTCGAATTGCCGATCGCCCATCTCGCGGCGTTTCGCTCGGGCATGATCTCGATCCCGCTGTTCGCGCTGTTCGGCGAGGACGCGCTGGAATTTCGCCTGTCGAACTCCGAGGCCAAGGCTGTGATCACCGACGAGAGCGGCTGGGAGAAGCTTAAAAAATCCGCGCCCGTCTTCCTGCGCTATCGAACATCTACGTAATCGGCGATCGCGCGCCCGCCGGTACAAAATCGTTCTGGACGGAGCTCAAGGCGGCCTCGCCGGATTTTACGACCGTCGATACCTCGGCCGACGATCCCGCATTGATCATCTATACCTCGGGCACCACAGGTAATCCAAAGGGCGCGTTGCACGCCCATCGCGTCGTGCTCGGCCATCTGCCGAATGTCGAGATGTGCCACAATTTCCTGCCGCGCCCCGGCGACCTGATGTGGACGCCGGCCGACTGGACCTGGATCGGCGGGCTGATCAACGCCCTGTTGGCGTTCTGGTATCACGGCATTCCGCTGGTCGGCCATCGCGCGCGCAAATTCGAGCCGCAGGCGGCGATGGCGATGATGGCCGAGCTCGGCATCCGCAACACGTTCCTGCCACCGACCGCGCTGAAACTGATGCGGCAGGCCGGCGTGAAAAATCCCGGCGTCAAGCTGCGCAGCATCTTTACCGGCGGTGAATCGCTCGGCGGTGAGTTGCTGGGGTGGGTGCGCGAAACTTTCGGCATCGATGCGCATGAAGTGTTCGGCCAGACCGAATGCAACCTTGTGATCGGCAGCAACTCGAACCTGTTTCCGCTTCGGCCCGGCTCGATGGGCAAGGCGACGCCCGGCTTCGATGTGCGCATCGTCAACGACAAGGGCGAGGAATTGCCGCGAGGACAGCGCGGCATCGTCGGGGTGCGCCAGCCGTGTCCCTGCACCATGATCGAATACTGGAAGAACCCGGAAGCAACCGCCAAAAAATACGCCGGCGAATTCCTGCTCACCGGCGATCTCGGCGTGCAGGATGAGGACGGTTATTTCTGGTACGTCAGCCGCGAGGACGACGTCATCACGACCGCCGGCTATCGCGTCGGCCCGTCGGAGATCGAGCACACGCTGATGAAGCATCCGGCGGTGGCGATGTCGGCGGTGGTCGGCATTCCCGATCCGATCCGCACCGAATCCATCAAGGCGTGGATCGTGCTGCGCCCGGGCTTTGCGGCGAGCGACGAACTGGCGCGCGAGATCCAGGAGTTCGTCAAGGTGCAACTCGCCGCCCACGAATATCCGCGCTTCGTGCAGTTCGCCGACACGCTGCCGATGACCGCGACGGGGAAGGTGCTGCGGCGCGAGCTGCGCGCGCTGGGGTAGACTCTTCGGTCAATCCGACACGGTAGGTACATGAAAAAAATGCTTGTCGCGCCGTGGGCCTGCACCGCGCCTCGCTCAGGAAGCTCCACGATTTGGACGCGGCGCTGGAGCTCATGTATTACGGTTGGCGCGGGATGACGCTCTCGGCCGACCAGTATCTCGCCACGCTCGGCCTGTCGCGTCCGCACCATCGCATTCTCTACGTGGTTGCGCGGCAGCCCGACATCTCGATCGGGTCGCTGATCGAGATCCTCGGCATATCCAAGCAAGCCGTGAACCGGCCGCTCAATTTGTTGCAGCAACGTAAACTTCTGACATCGAAGCGGTCGCCCGAGCAGCATCGCTCCAAATTGCTGCGGCTGACGGAAGCAGGAAAACGCACTGAGCAACGGGCATCGGACTATGAGCGCAAGGTTCTGCGCGAGGCGTTCGATCGTGTCGGCCCACCCGGCGCGGCCGCCTGGATGGCCGTCATGGGGGTCATTGCCGATAACAACTGACCGCCCTCTCAAGTCAACATGGTTGACGTTACAATCACCCTGTGGCATCTCTTCCCGGTAGGTGCACCGGGAGGGCGCGAGGCATGAGCGAACAGATGATGGACCGGGCGGGCGCGGCACGCTTCGTCGAGGCGTGGTGCGCGAACTGGTGCAAGGTCGATATCGACGCCGTCGTTTCGCACTTTGCCGAAAACGCCGAGATGCGCAGCCCTTTGGCGCTCAAACTGACGGAGTCGCCGGTGGTCGCGGGCGCCGAGAACATCCGCGCCTACTGGCAGAGGGCTTACGGAGGCATCGAGAGCGCCGACCTGAAAATCCTGAGCTGGAGCTGGGACGAAACGATCGCGCGCCTGACGGTGTGGTGGCAACTCGGCGACACGCGCGCCAGCGAGTTCATGGACTTCGACGGTGCCGGCCGTGTGGTGCGCAGCGAAGCCTTCTACGGAAAGTAGCATTACGGAAAGCAGACATGCGATTTTCGGATTTCGTCCTGCTCCTCAACACGCTCTGGTTCGGCGGCGCATTCATCCAGTTCAGCATTGCGCAGGGCAATACGCTGAAGATACTTGTACCCCGGGAGGAGCGTGGAAATCCCATCGCCCCCACCTTGTCGGCCAGCGTGGCATTTCTGGGCGGGATCAATCTGCCCATCGGCCTCCTGTCCCTGTATCTCCTGGCGTTCCGGCCGCTCTTCTTTCAGGCGCACGACGCGCAGTTCGCGTTGTTCCTGTTCTTTGCCGCGTGTCACTTCAGCCAGTTCGCCTACAACCTTCCGATCCTGATGCGCGGCGGGCGCGTAGGAGTGGCGTATTGGCCTGTCTTGAAGGGCCCGATGCTCAGGATATTCGTCATCGACGCGGCGCTCTTCGTTGCGAGATCTTGTTGTGGCGCTCCTGCTCGTGTCTCGTTCCTGACAGCGTTGTTCCCGTTGCCGGCCGGCGGGCGACGCGGTGAGGGAGCCCTCAGCCAGCAAATCCGGCGCCCGAATGGGCTTGACGAAGATCAATACGCTGTCCGCATGGACCGGCTCCAATACCCCCGATCAGGGAGGAGGAGCGCGATGTCGGTTTCCGGCAAGACCGATCCGGTGGTGCGGCGCATTGCGGCGGCGGATATCGCGGAGGCGCTGGGCCAGGGGTTGCGGGACTTTCAGGCGGTGCCGCTCTATGGCCTCGCCTTCGGCGCATTCTACGCCGCCGGGGGCATTGCGATCCTGCTCTGCCTGACCGCGTTCGGCATGGTCTATCTTGCCTATCCGCTCGCCGCTGGTTTTGCCATGATCGGCCCGTTCGTCGCCACAGGCCTTTACGAGGTGAGCCGCCGGCGCGAGGTGGGGTTGCCGATCTCGGTTGGCGCGATCTGGGCCACGGTGCGGACGCGAAGCGAGATCGGCTGGATGGCGTTCGTCACGCTGTTCGTGTTCGTGGTCTGGATGTACCAGGTGCGGCTGCTGATCGCGCTGCTGCTCGGCCTCAACGCCTCGTTCTCCAGCCTGCACGAGTTCATCACGGTGGTGCTCACGACCAATGAGGGGCTGTTGTTCCTCGCCATCGGCAACGCCGTCGGCGCCGCGCTATCGCTGATCCTATTCTCGCTGACCGTGGTGTCGTTTCCGCTGTTGCTCGACCGCGACGTCGATTTCGTCACCGCGATGATCACCAGCGTGCGTGCGGTGGTGACGAGCTCGCTGCCAATGATCGGCTGGGCAGCGCTCATCGTGGTTCTGCTCGCTGTCTCGGCGATGCCGTACTTCCTCGGTCTCGTCGTGACGCTGCCGGTGCTCGGTCACACCACCTGGCACCTCTACCGCCGGATCATCGCGCCGGCGGGATGAGGGGGCCCTCTGCAATACTGTCCCTGTGAACTCAGGGGATCCATAACCACCGCCGCCGTTACTGATGCCTACGTCTGATTACGCGGGCTCGTCAGAGGCAGAGAATGTTCTCCTCAAAACCAAGCGCATAACGATTGATCGGTCGCAAATGCGTGGCATCGAGGCAACGATAACCGCAATCCTCAAGGCGTTCGATGATCCGTCTGCCGTCGAGCGGCTCAGGGCGGTCCGGATCGGTGAGGACTTCGCACAGGATCGGGACTTTGCGGCCGCCTTTTGCCAGCACGTCTTGCATGCCGTCGAATACCTCAGCTTCGAAACCTTCGACGTCGATCTTGATCAGGCCGACGCGATCGAGATCGATTTTCCGCTCGCGCATAACTATCGAAGGCGATAACCTCAACGGTGATATTTTCCGTGAGTTCGTGGGCATGGTCGAGGAAACCGGCGACAAGCGAACTCGACCCAATATTGGTATTGTAATTGTCGAAGTTCTCGGCGCGTGGTGCGACAACGGCCATTGTGAAGGCGCCAGCCCGCGCGCCGCAGGCAACCTGGTTGGCGATGATCCGATAGTCGGGATTGAGTTCGGCGAGCCGTTGGACAAAGGAAAGTATTGCGGCACCGGCTCGAAGGCGTGCACCTCTCCGCTCTGGCCCACGAGCGACAGGGAATAGGCCGACCAGTAGCCGCAGTTGGCGCCGATATCGATGAAGGTGTTGCCGGCAGCGAGGCAGCGCTTGAAGACGCGTTCAAGAAACATTTCGTGGGTATGGAAGAGATACTTCCTCATCATGCGATGCAATGACATGTCGATCTCGTAATGCACGCCGTTGAAGCGCCTCGTCGCGAGGCCCGTAGGCGGCGTTCTGAACTGCTCGATCGCGCGGCGGCGCACGATATCGGCAAACCCCAAGGGATCGCTCGATGCGTACTTCAGGAGAAAGCGGACGGTCTTCGGAGCAATCATGGCGGGCCTCACGAGCATTATGTTGCAAAGTGAGGACAGTCTCAGTCCAGCGGTTGGGCCAATCTGTGGCGTTCATTCGCGCGAGAGCCGATGAGCTCAGACTGGTTTACGTGGGCTTGACTTGTCGCGGTGGCATTCGGGCTTGGCACAATCCCCGCCCTCCGACGCGGGAACCCATCGCCACCGGTGTCCATTGTCTTGCGGGTTGCCAGCCGTTCTTTCTTTTCCATAGCAAATGTCACGGAATATGGTCCTCGCGTTCGCGGGAACACTTATTGTTGGGGCTTGTTAGGGCGTGCCGATCCCCATTTGTTTCAGTGCGGCCAGCATCCGCTCCGGCGGCTGCATCTGGATCGTCAGCGCGTTGCCGGTTTCCAGCAGGCTCTTCAGGCTCGACAGGATCGCTGGCCAGCCGGTGCGGCCGCCTGACAGGATATCGTCGCTGATCTCGCGATCGTGCGACTGCAGCATCGTCAGCTTCACTGCGTCGCCCGCCTGCTCGATCTCGTAGGTGACGAGCGTCGGTCCGAGCTTTTCCACCAGCGCCGGCCAGTTGACATTGAAGGTGACGGTGAGCTTCTTTGCGGGTTCGCATTCGATCACCTCGCCCGAAATATGCAAGGCGCCGTCGGGCGTGCGCATGATGAAGGCGCCGCCCACCCTGAGATCGACCTCGACCGCATGGCCGGAGAAATACTTCCTGGAAAATTCCGCGCGTGTCAGCGCCTCCCACACCTTCTCGGGCGTGGTTGCGATGTAGATGGTGTAGACGATCGCCGGCTTGAAATTCTTGATGTTCATGGCACGCCCTCTTCAGTTTCCGCTTTTCCACCGCCGGCGCGTCATCGGCAACGATGCGCCGGTTTCCAGCATGGTTTTCAGGCTCGACAGGACCATCGGCCAGCCGGTGCTGATGTCGCGCAAGGACTCCGAATCGAGGTCGCCGTGCATGACCGTCAGTTTGGTTGAGCCGAATTGATCCTCGATCGTGAACGTCACCCGCGACACCTTGTCGGGATCATCGGCATGCTCCGGGGACGCCCAGCTCAGCACCAGCCGATGCGGCCGCTCGCTTTCGAGCACCGTGCCCACGACGTGAACCTGCGACGGGTCGTCGTAGTCCTCATGCCGCCAGCTCGCGCCCTTGCTCCAGTTCGATCTGTTGCGATGCCGGCTCCAATAATCCTTCGTCATTTCCGGATCGATCAGGGCATCCCAAACCTTCTCGCAGGCGGCCTGAATATAGATGACGTAGACATATTCCGGCTTACTCATCACGCTTCTCCAACTGTCGTTTCAACTCGCTGAGCGCGGCAAGTTTCCCGCGCTCGAATTTCTTGATCCAGCGTTCGCCGATCTGATGGATCGGGACGGGATTGAGATAGTGCAGCTTCTCGCGGCCATGCCGGAGCGTGCTGACGAGGTTGGCCGCCTCGAGAATCCCAAGGTGTTTTGTGACCGCCTGCCGCGTCATGGCGAGGCCGTCGCAGAGTTCGTTCAGTGTCTGTCCGTTTCTGGCGTGAAGCCTGTCCAGCAGCGAGCGCCGCGATGCATCGGCAAGCGCTTTGAAGACCTCATCCATGGCGCGAATAATAGGCAACCAAAGGTTGCATGTCAAGGGCGTGTTTTGGGCGCAACCGAGCGCTGTGCTATCGTGCGCTCAGCCAGCGCAGATTGGCCTTGAACAGTCGGGGTGGAACATGAGCGGTCATCTTAAACTCGCAACCTCGTTCTCGATTCTTTTCCTCGCATACCCAGGCATCGCTTGTGCGCAGCCTCAAGTGATCGGCGCTCCGCCTGAAGCCCTCAACATGAAGCTGGTTGGAACCAGCGACCTGCAGGCGCGCAGCGCCTATCAGCCCACCATCCATCATCAGGGCGACCGCTGGATCGCTTATATCGGCCATCACGGCGGCAGCGACGATATTCCGGCGCCGGTCAATCCGCAGACCGGCAAGGCCGAGCCGAACGGCACGTCGATCATCGATGTCACCGATCCCTCGCAGCCGAAATATTTGCGCCACCTCCCGGGCCAGGAAGGCAAGTATGAAGCGGGCGGCGCGCAGATGGTGCGGATCTGTGACGGCAAGGCTTTGCCGAGGGGCGATCGCAATGCGGTCTATATGCTGCGGACGTTCGGCGGCGCGGCGCATGAGATCTGGAACGTCGCCGATCCCGCCAATCCCGCGCTGGTCACGCGGATTGCCGGATTAAAGGACACGCACAAGAATTGGTGGGAGTGCGACACCGGCATTGCCTTCCTGGCATCAGGCGCGCCCGACTGGCGCACGCGCCGCATGACGCAAGTCTATGATCTCTCCGATCCCACGCATCCGCAGAAGATCCGCGATTTCGGTCTTCCCGGCCAGGAGCCGGGCTCGACGGGTGCGGTGCCGACCGAACTGCACGGACCGATCTCGACGGGCCCTTCCGGCAACCGAGTCTATTTCGGTTACGGCACCAACAAGGGCGGAATCCTGCAGATCGTCGATCGCGAGAAATTGCTCAACGGGCCGAGGGAGCCGACCGCGGACAATCTGCGTTCGCCGGAAATTGCACGGCTGGCGATGTCGGCTTTCAACGGCGCGCACGACGTTTCCGATGCTTGGCATGCCGATTGCGGAATTCACGCGCGACAAGGACGGCAAGACCCGCGACATCGTGATGATCGTCAATGAGGCGATTTTGAACGAATGCAACGAGCCGCGGCAGATGGTGTGGTTCGCCGATATCACGGTCGAGAACCGGCCGATGATGATCTCGAGCTATACGGTGCCGGAAGCGAGCGGGGCGTTCTGCGAGCGGGGAGGGCGGTTCGGCGCGCATTCCTCCAACGAGAGCATGGCGTCGGTCTTCTACAAGAAGATGGCGTTCATATCCTTCTTCAATGCGGGCGTGCGCGCGCTCGACATTCGCGATCCCTATCATCCCACCGAGGTCGGCTATTTCATTCCGGCGATCACGGCGGCGACCGACAAGCGCTGCGTCAAGATCGACGGCAAGGATCGCTGCAAGGTCGCGATCCAGACCAACAATGTCGAGACCGACGCGCGCGGCTACATCTATATCGTCGACCGCGCCAACACCGGCCTGCACGTTCTGGAATTGACCGGGCCGGCGCGTGCCGTCGCCGGCCTTCGCTAAGGACGCTGCGATGCGCCGCTGGCCGGTCATTGTGTCAGCCGTCGTGGCGCTCGGTGCGCTGTCGGGCGCTGCGGCCTATCAACATGTCGCGCCGGGCCAAGACGAACAGAAGCAAGGCGAACGGAAAGGCGACTGGCAGGAGATCGCCTGGCCGTTTCCCCGCGATGGTTGGCCCGCAGGCAAGGCCTTTCGCTGCGGCGCGGCTACGTGCGGCGGCGAGGTGGAGCTTTACCTGCGGCCGAAGATGGGTTTCTGCAACTGCGATCGCGGCGTCACCGACGACGACGAGGTCGATCGCGTCGCCGACCTCGACCTGATGAGCCAGCATTTTGCGCCGCTCGCGCCGGGCGATATTGTTCGGCTCGCCGATATGCCCGGGCGGATCAGGACCTATGATCTCAAAATGCCCGATGGTTTGCGGCACACCGCGATCGGCGTTGCGGTCTCGCGCCGCTGCGATCTCCTCGTCGCGGTCGCGCACGGCAAGGGTGACGCGCCTGAGGTGCGGCGCGCGGCGCTGGACTTTCTGGCGACCGGCGAAATGACGCGCTGGGTGACGGCTGCGATGGAAGGGCGATGAAATATCTCCGTCACGCCCGGGCAAAAGCGCGAAGCGCGTCTTCGCGCCAGATGTCCCGGGCATCCACGTCTTTTTATCGGTCGCGCTTTGCGATAAGACGTGGATGGCCGGGACAAGCCCGGCCATGACGTTTCTCCCAGCCGGGGTTCCCCCATGTCCCTTCAAGCCTATCTCGCCTTTGTCGCTGCCTGCATCGCGCTGGCGCTGTTGCCGGGTCCGGTGGTGACGCTGTTGATCGCCAACGGTCTGCGGCACGGCACCCGCGCGGCGCTGATCAATTGCGCCGGCGCGCAAACCGGCCTCGCCATTGTGATCGGCATCGTCGCGGTCGGGCTGACCTCGCTGATGGCGACCATGGGCTACTGGTTCGACTGGGTGCGCTTTGCAGGAGCGGCCTACCTGATCTGGCTCGGCATCAAGCTGATCCGTTCGCCGGTCGAAGGCGTCAACGCCGACGAGCCGCCGCCTCCGCCGCGCGGCGGTTTTTCCTGCAGGGCTTTCTGGTGCTGCTCTCTAACCCCAAAGTGCTGGTGTTCTTTGGCGCGTTCATTCCGCAGTTCATGGACATGGAGAAGGACCACCTCCCGCAGGTGGCGCTGCTCGGCGTCACCTTCATGGTGATCGCCGCCTCGACCGACGCGGTCTACGCGCTGTTAGCCGGCCGGGCGCGATTGTTCTTCTCCAAGCAGCGGACACGGCTGCTGTCGCGCGTCTCCGGCGGCTTCATGATCGGCGGCGGCATCTGGCTGGCGCTGACACGGGCGAAATAGCTCCACAAAGCGCTGCGCCGCCGTCACGGCTAAGCGAACAGCAGTTGCTGCGTCCGCATCATGGTTTCGACCTCACCAAGGATCCGCGCCAGCCGGTCGGCCCATGCCTGCTCGCCCGCCTGATCGAGATCAGATCCTGGCGGATCTCGATTCCCGTGTTCATCAGCCCGCGTGCCTCGCCGTGCACGGGGATGGTGTAGTCGGTCTCGTCGCTGACTGCATAGGGTTCGTTGTCGCCGACCACAAGATCGCCCTCGGCGCGCAACAGGTTTAGCAGCAGCGGCGGCAAATGCGTGTCGCGGTGATAGAGCGTGCCGATATGCCAGGGTCGCGCGATCCCGGCATAGACGGGCGTAAAACTGTGCAGCGACACCAGTACCGTCGGCATATCGGCGCTGCCGCGCTGGCCGATGATCTCGTCGATACGCCGGTGGTAGGGATCGAATATTTGCGCGCGCCGCATCGCCGCGGCCTCGCGCGAAATGCCTTCATTGCCTGATATCGTCGTGGCCTCGCTGATGCGCGGGATCGAGCTTGCGACATCGGGCGGGCGGTTGCAGTCGATGACGAGCCGCGAGTAGCGCTGCACGATCAGATGGGCGTCGAGATGCGCCGACAGCGCCTCCGCGACGCCGGCAATCCCGATGTCCCAGGCGATATGGCGCGTCAATTCGCTCTCCGGCAGGCCGAGGTCGCCGAGCACGTGCGGGATCAGCCTTCCGTAATGGTCGCAGGTCAACAGGAACGGCGAGTGTCCGCCGGCGTTAAACTCACGGACCGGAGGAACATCTTCGGAGCTGAGGAGCAGGGTTGTGCTGGCGGCGGCGTCCAAAGCGTTTTCCTTAAGGCGGTGCCTATCGAAGCGGCACCCCGATCTACAATTGAGCAGGATTCGATCTAGATCAGATGTACCAGAATCGACGATTGTTTGACGATGCCGCTCCTGACCATCAACCACAAGACCGTTTATCGCTACACCCGTCCGGTCGCGTTCGGCGAGCACCGCATCATGCTGCGGCCGCTGCCGGGCCATGATTTGCGGATACGCGCAAGCCACCTCGAGATCGAACCGAAGCCGATGCAGCTGCGCTGGATCCACGACGTGTTCGGCAACACCGTGGCGATCGCGACCTTCGACGAGCGCGCCGACACCTTGTCGTTCACGACGACCGCCACCGTCGAGCACAATCCGGCGGAAGAGTTCGCGCTGACCGCGGACGATCCCGCCCATTTCTATCCGTTCCTCTACGACGACGAGGAATTTCCCGACCTGTTGCAGTTCGTCACGCCGCAATATGGCGATCCCAATGGCGAGTTGTCGGGCTGGGCGCGGAAATTTCTCGACGCCGAGGGGCCGACGCCGACCTTCAAGATCCTGAGCGGCATGACGCATGGCATCCGCGAGGCCTTCAATTATCGCAAGCGCCACGAGCAGGGCACCCAGCATCCGCTCGACACGCTGCAGACCGGATCCGGCACCTGCCGCGACTATGCGCTGTTCATGATCGAGGCGCTGCGCCGGCTAGGCATCGCCGCGCGATTTGTGTCCGGCTACATCTTCATTCCCGGCGACGGCGCGCATGGTCATGTCGGCGGCGGCTCGACGCATGCCTGGGTGCAGGTCTATCTGCCGAGTGCGGGGTGGATCGAGTTCGATCCGACCAATGGCATCGTCGGCACCCGCGATCTCATCCGGGTGGCGGTGGCGCGCGATCCGCGCCAGGCGGTCCCGCTGCACGGGACGTATCTCGGCCCAACCGATGCGTTCGCCGGCATGGAGGTCGATATCAGCGTCGTCTCGGCCGGCGAGGAGGCAGCAGCGCAACACGGGGAACAGCACGCAGAAGCAGTCTGACCCATGGAGAGATGCCGCCGACGTCGCGCTGACCACGCGTTTCGGGCTGATGGATCTGGTGAAGTTTTTCGTCATCAGCGATGAGGTCGTGCCGGCTTGATCCCGGGCGCATTGACGGGATAACTGCGCGCATGATTTCAGATCGTCTGTTCGTCTACGGCACGCTGATGCGTGGCTTCGACCATCCGATGGCGCAGCTGTTGTCGCGCAGCGCGGATTTTCTGGGTGCAGCCACCTGCCGCGGCCGGCTCTACCTCATCAAGCATTATCCGGGACTGGTGCTCTCGGATGACGCCGGCGACATCGTGTTCGGCGAACTGTATCGCCTGCGCGACCGCGATGCGCTGCTCGGCGAGCTCGACATGTATGAAGCCTGCGGCGCCGGCTTTCCGGAGCCGACCGAATATATCCGCCGCATGCTGGCCGTAACGCACGCCGACGGCGCGGCCGGCGAAGCGTGGACCTATGTCTATAACTGGCCGGTCACCGGCCTGCCGCAGATCGCCTCGGGCAAGTTTCTGGAGCAGTAGCTCCCTTGTCCCGGACGCGGTGCCGCGCGTAGCGCTGCTCCGCAGAGCCGGGACCCGCGCCACAGGGGTTATGTCGCAACCATGGGCCCCGGCGTAGCAGCGCATCGCTTTCGCGCTGCGCAGCATCCGGGGCACGAGAATCAAACACCAGCATCCAGCCGCTCGCGCTCCATGCGAATATCCACTTCGCGCTCGACATAGCGCCATTCCTCGGTGGCGCGCAGCGTGCGGACCAGCTCCTCGAACCTATCGGCATCGGCGGGCGCGTATTCGAACCAGGTCAGGAAATCGAAGGGCTCGCCGAGATCGCGGCAGTGATAGAGCTGGCGGGCGACCGTCGGCAGATATTTCAGGCTCGCCGCAATGTGGTGCGATCTGTCCTCAAAAATCTGCCGCCGTTCCTCCTGCGTCAGCTCCCACCACGCCGCCGATTTCTTGATCGGGATCAGCGCGGCGTAGGTTGCCTCCGCGCGGCCGATCTCGGCTCGAACGGCATCAAGCCGTTTCTTTTCGTCGCGCTCGGTATAGCGCAGGTGGCTGGCGACGCCGGCCAGGCGCCAGGAAGTCGGCGAGGGCAGGATCGGCAGCGCGATCGACAGCGAATGCACGACCGACAGGGCCGGCGTCGGCGAAAGCGACGCGCCCTGACCGGCCCGAACCGCGTCACCCGCCACGCCCCGCTATGGCCGCCCCGGAACACCGTGAACATGGAGGTATGGAAGCCCGGAACGGCAAACGATACAAGCTGTCTCCGTCATTCCCGGTGCGCAATGGCGCACCATAGTTCGATGCCGCGCATCGCCCCGGACTGACGGCCCCTGTGAATAGCGGCGAGAAGCCCAATAAACTTCGTTTTCGAGACAAGCCTCCCTATATCCATGATCGGTTGACAGCCGCCCGCCGAATCAAAGGCCCAACTGACTCATGCGCTTCACGCCCCAATTCCTCGACGAACTGCGCGCCCGGCTTCCGGTCTCGGAAGTCGTGGGCCGCCGCGTCAAGCTGAAGAAGGCGGGGCGGGAGTTCAAGGGGCTGTCGCCGTTCCAGCAGGAGAAGTCGCCCTCCTTCACGGTCAACGACCAGAAGGGCTTTTACCACGACTTCTCCTCCGGCAAGCACGGCGACATCATCTCGTTCCTGATGGAGACCGAGGGCGTCGGCTTCACCGAGGCCGTCGAGCGGCTGGCTTCCATGGCCGGCATGGCGCTGCCGGCGGCGACCCCTGACGCCGCGCGGCACGAGCAGCGCCGCAAGACGCTCCATGACGTAATGGAACTCGCGGCAAAATTCTTTGCCGACACGCTGGCGTCGCGCAACGGCGCCAAGGCGCGCGGCTATCTCGGCGACCGCGCGATCACGCCGGCGACGCAGCTGCAGTTTCGCCTCGGCTATGCGCCACCGGATCGTTTTGCGCTGAAGGAGCATCTCGGCGCGCAGGGCATTTCGACCGAGGATATGGTGGAAGCGGGACTCTTGATCGGCGGCGATGACATTCCCGTTCCTTACGACCGCTTCCGCGACCGCGTGATGTTTCCGATCACCGATGCGAGGGGCCGCGTCATCGCCTTCGGCGGCCGCGCGCTGGAAAAGGACGTTGCGGCAAAATACCTAAACTCGCCGGAAACGCCGCTGTTTCACAAGGGCGACAATCTCTACAACCTGCCAACCGCGCGGCAGGCGACGCATAACGGCTCGCCGCTGATCGTGGTCGAAGGCTATGTCGACGTCATCGCCATGGTCACTGCGGGCTTTGGCGGCGCGGTGGCGCCGCTTGGCACGGCGCTCACCGAGAACCAGCTCGCGCTGCTCTGGAAGATGGCGGACGAGCCAATCCTCTGTTTCGACGGCGACCGCGCCGGGCAAAGGCGGCCTATCGCGCGGCCGACCTGGCGCTGCCTGCTCTGCTTCCTGGTAAAAGCCTGCGCTTTGCGCTGCTGCCGGAAGGCCAGGATCCTGACGATCTCGCGCGCTCCGGCGGACGCGGCGCGATCGAGGAAGTGATTGGTGCCGCGCGGCCGCTCGTCGACATGCTCTGGTCGCGCGAAATCGAGGGCGGCAGCTTTGCCACCCCGGAGCGGCGCGCGGCGCTGGAGGCACGCATCAACGAACTGGCCAACGGCATCCGCGACGAGGTCCTGCGCCGCTACTATCGCCAGGATTTGGCCGATCGCCTGCAGCGCATGTTTGCGCCGGACGGCGGCCGCGGAGGCTACGCCAGGGCAATTTCCGCGGGGAGGGGAAGCAGATCACCCCGCCGTTTTGCCCCCGTAGTAGCTTCAACCAGGGCCCGGCCGGCCGATTCGCCGCCCGGGGCGGGCGCGGGCCGGGTGCGGGCACAAGCCCCGTGATCGCGTCCGGCCCCTACCAGGCGGCCAGCCCGCAGCTCGCGACCAGCCCGATCATGCGCGGCCAGCGCAGCGCCATGTCCCGCCGCGAGGCGCTGATTTTGCAGTCCCTGATCAATCACCCCTGGCTCCTGCACGACCATCTGGAGGAGGTGGCCGCCCTGGAACTGGCCCATCCCGAGGCCAACAGGCTGCGCGCCGGCGTTATCGCGGCCTTCGCCAACGACCATCACCATTCTCCTGACGTCGAGGAGCAGGCCGAGAAAATGCGGGCCGATCTCGAGGCTCGCGGATTAAGCGAGGTTCTTCAACGGGTTGAGCGGGCGATCACGACCTCGGCGGTGTGGGGCACCAAGCCCGGCGCGGCACGGGAAGATGTTTTGGCCACCTGGCAGCAACTCGTTGTCTTGCATCAGAAAACGCACGCCCTACTTAGGGAGAAGAAAGATGCCGAACTGGCGTTGGGCGATGAGCCCAGTGAGTCCAATCTGGCATGGCTGAAGGACGTGAGCGCCCGGCTGGAATCGCTCGACGGCACGGAGGCCCTGATCGAGGGTTTTGGCGAGCTTTCGGGCCGGTTCCTGAAGAGCGTGTGATAAAAAATGATGCGGACGGCGGCGGCCGTGCCCGCAAAAGACTCGCCAAATCCATGGTTTGGCGGCAAAAACAGGGTTAAGCGAAGCTTAATAGTCCGAAGGTTACTTTAACGGCGCCGAAGGGCTATTGGCATAACACCGGCGATGGCGGGTTAGAGGGGTGGCGACAGTCTGCGCCGCCCTTTCCGCGTCGTGAGCATGCGGAATACTCAGGGGCACGGGCGTGATCCGGAAAAGTGGATATCCGGTTTTCCTAAACGATCACGCGCTAAGAGCAAGGATCTAGCGGGTTGGCTTTTCAAACAAAAGACATCCTGCCGACGACTTCAGTAATTCAGAGGCGGGTGGCGTTGCACGCCATCCCGCACGAGCGCGTTTCGGGAGCTTGATGAATGGCCACCAAGGCAAAGACGCTGCAGGTTAAAGACAAGGAAAAAGACGACAAGGCAGCGGACGCCCTGAGAAGGATTCTGCCGACGCGCCGTCGCCGTTGCTCGACCTCTCGGACGCCGCGGTCAAGAAGATGATCAAGCAGGCCAAGAAGCGCGGCTTCGTGACCTTCGATCAGCTTAACGAAGTGCTGCCCTCCGACACCACCTCGCCCGAACAGATCGAGGACATCATGTCGATGCTCTCCGACATGGGCATCAACGTGTCCGAGGCCGAAGAGGCCGACGAGGAGGCCGAGAAGGAAGAGGCCGACGACGACACCGACAACGAGCTTGTCGAGGTCACGCAGAAGGCCGTCACGGAAGTCAAGAAGTCCGAGCCCGGCGAGCGCACCGACGATCCCGTCCGCATGTATCTGCGCGAGATGGGCACGGTGGAATTGCTGTCGCGCGAAGGCGAAATCGCCATCGCGAAACGCATCGAGGCCGGCCGCGAGGCGATGATCGCAGGCCTCTGCGAAAGCCCGCTGACCTTCCAGGCCATCATCATCTGGCGCGATGAACTCAACGAAGGAAAGATCTTCCTCCGCGACATCATCGATCTCGAAGCCACTTACGCCGGCCCCGACGCCAAGAACAACATGAACCCGGCGTTGATCGCCGGCGCCGGTGCTGACGCAGCTCCCGCTGCTGACGCCAATGGCGCGGCCGCGCCTGCGCACGTCGCGCCGCCCGCCGCTCCGCCGTCTGCGACGCCGTTCCGTGCCGCGCCCGCGGGCGGTGCGGACACCGAAGAGAAGGACCCGGCCGAAGCCGCCGCCGAAGGCGACATGGACGACGACGAGTTCGAAAACCAGATGTCGCTCGCCGCCATCGAGGCCGAGCTGAAGCCGAAGGTGGTCGAAACCTTCGACAAGATCGCTTCCGAATACAAGAAGCTGCGCCGCCTGCAGGAGCAGGACATCGCCAACCAGCTGCAGAGCGAGTCGCTGTCGCCCTCGCAGGAGCGCAAGTACAAGAAGCTGAAGGACGAGATCATCGTCGAGGTGAAGTCGCTGCGCCTGAACCAGGCCCGTATCGATTCCCTCGTCGAGCAGCTCTACGACATCAACAAGAGGCTGGTCTCGTTCGAAGGCCGACTGCTTCGTTTGGGTGACAGCCACGGCGTCGCCCGCGAAGACTTTTTGCGCAACTACCAGGGCTCGGAGCTCGATCCGCGCTGGCTCAACCGTGTCTCGAAACTGTCAGCCAAAGGCTGGAAGAATTTCGTCCATCACGAGAAGGACCGCATCAAGGAGCTGCGCCACGAGATCCAGTCGCTGGCAGCCCTCACCGGTCTGGAGATCGGCGAATTCCGCAAGATCGTGCACGGCGTGCAGAAGGGCGAGCGCGAGGCGCGCCAGGCCAAGAAGGAAATGGTCGAGGCCAACCTGCGTCTCGTGATTTCGATCGCCAAGAAATACACCAACCGCGGCCTGCAGTTCCTCGACCTGATCCAGGAAGGCAACATCGGGTTGATGAAGGCGGTCGACAAGTTCGAGTATCGCCGCGGCTACAAGTTCTCGACCTATGCCACGTGGTGGATCCGGCAGGCGATCACGCGCTCGATCGCCGACCAGGCCCGCACCATCCGCATTCCCGTGCACATGATCGAAACTATCAACAAGATCGTGCGCACGAGCCGCCAGATGCTCAACGAGATCGGCCGCGAGCCGACGCCAGAGGAACTCGCCGAGAAGCTCGGTATGCCGCTTGAGAAGGTCCGCAAGGTCCTCAAGATCGCGAAAGAGCCGCTGTCGCTGGAAACGCCTGTCGGTGACGAGGAAGATTCACATCTCGGCGATTTCATCGAGGACAAGAACGCGATCCTCCCCATCGATGCGGCGATCCAGTCCAACCTGCGCGAAACCACCACGCGGGTGCTGGCCTCGCTCACCCCCGCGAAGAACGCGTGCTCCGCATGCGCTTCGGCATCGGCATGAACACCGACCACACGCTGGAAGAAGTCGGCCAACAGTTCAGCGTGACGCGCGAACGTATTCGTCAGATCGAAGCGAAGGCGCTGCGCAAGCTGAAGCATCCGTCGCGGTCGCGGAAGCTGCGGTCGTTCCTCGATAACTGAGATTGTAAGTCAGCATTGACTGTCATTGCCGAGCCTGACGCGGCAATCCATCCAAAAACAAAGCGGCGGGCGAAAGCCCGCCGTTTTGCTTTTGTAGATCAGCCTCAGCGCCCTATTTCTTCTTCGCCCCGACCCGGCTGATGCTCTTGATCGCCAGCGGCGTGCGGCCGGATTTTTCGGCGATTTCTCGGTCCTGCTCCATGATGTATCCGCGCGCCGGCTCGTCACCGTCGAGCCCGCCGAGCAACTCGGAAGGCACGCGCCGGTTGGAGCGTTGCGAGTCGTCCTCATAAACGACATTGAAGAAGGCGAACTCGCCTTTGGGATTGGTCCCGGGTTTCTTGGCCATGGCGGCCTTTTCTTCGATCAGGGCGCCACTGTCAAAGAAAAACAGAGGTCTTTCACTGCCGGTTTCGCGCGAAAACTTTGCCTCGCCGATGCAGCTCTAAGCTCTTCCGTCATGGCCGGGCTTGTCCCGGCCATCCACGTCCTTTTTCGCTTCAGGATCGCTAGGGCGTGGATGCCCGGGACATCTAGCGCGAAGACGCGCTTCGCGCTTCTGCCCGGGCATGACGAGCGAGATACAAAATGTCCGAGATCCATTGATCGCTTTTGAGGCAGGACTCTCAGGCCTAAGCGAAATCTGCAAATCTCCGCCCACCTTCGACCGCGATCCCCCGCCACGTTCCGCTTCGTGCATCACGCCCCGAACCAGCCCGCCGCTCCCCAGCCTCCCAATCCGAGCGCCGCCGCCATCTGGCCGCCGCTGCGCCCTTCATCGCGGGCGAACATCGGCTCGGCCGCTTCATGGCGAGGCGCCGCTGGACCTCAGCGCTTTACGAATTCCTCCGCTTCGGCGTGAAGCAGGCATGGGCCTGCCTGTTCGGCGGCATCGCCATCTTCCTGATGATCGCAACCTGGTGGTTCTATCCGGCGACCGCGTGGCTTCCGCGCTACGACTTTCTGTTTCTCTGCATGATCGCGGTTCAGATCGCGCTGCTTGCGGGCAGGCTGGAGACACCGGACGAGGCGAAGGTGATCCTGATCTATCATTTCGTCGGAACGGCGATGGAGATATTCAAGACGCAGGTCGGGTCCTGGATCTACCCGGAGCCGAATTTCTTCCGGATCGGCGGCGTGCCGCTGTTCTCCGGCTTCATGTATGCCTGCATCGGCAGCTATCTCTGCCGCGCGTGGCGGCTGTTCGATTTCGAGTTCTCCAATCATCCGCGGCGCCGCGCCATGGTCGTGCTCAGCGTTGCGATCTACGTCAACTTCTTCAGCCACCACTACATGATGGACCTGCGCTGGCTCTTGTTCGCATGGGCCGGCTGGCTGTTCTTGCGCACGCGCGTCTATTTCAGGGTTTGGCATCACTATCGTTCGATGCCGCTGTTGCTCGGGCTCGTGCTGGTGTCGCTCTTCATCTGGTTCTCGGAAAACATCGGCACGTTCACCAGAATCTGGCTCTATCCGTCGCAGCGGCAGGGGTGGTCGATGGTTTCCGTCGACAAGCTCGGCTCCTGGTTTCTGCTGCTGATCATCAGCTACACGCTGGTGAGCCTGGTCAATGCGCCCCGGGAGCGGCGCAGAGACGAGCATGCGGCCGGCGTCCGGGAAAACTTCAATCGCATGCCGGATTTTGGTATCCCCGACCGTGAGGAAAGTGATCGTGGCAGGTCCGATCTCCACCGAACCTGGTGGCGATGTCACCGCGGCAAGCCGCGGAAGGTCGTCATTGGGACCGAGATCCAAGGCCGTTCCATTCAGCTTCACGCCGCCGCTTTGCAGATGATCCGCCGACAGCGTGTAGCGCTCGCTGGTCACGGGCAATCGCAAGGTCGTGGCGTTCGTCCGGTCCGTATTGATGGCCAGCAGTGTGACGGCCCCACGCGCGCCGCGTCGGCAATGCGCATAGAGGTGCATCCCGTTGTGCACGCCGGCGTCGAGAACAATTGTGCCCATCAGCCTGCGCCACAGCAGCGCCGCCCAATAGTTCGGCCGCGGCCGCAACGTCGTCTCGTCAAGCAGGCCGTAATCGCTTGCGGCCAGCGTGTTGTGCGCAACCATCTGGACGCCGGCCCTGGCAAGTCGGCCAAGTTGATCGAGATATCGGAACGTATCGAGGAAAGTGGAAGCCCAGGGGTTGCCGCCGCAAGCTGCCTCGGCGGTTTCGGTAAGCCACATCGGCTTATCAGGCGCAAATTCGTCTCGGAGCGATCGGTAGAACGCGAGCGTCTGGTCCGTGCTCGCCAGCCACACTTCCGAAAGCGCAGCCTCGGGTGTGGTTCGACCCGGAGCGCATCGTTGCGAGACCGCACCGTAGTGATGATAGGAAAAACGTCGATGCCGGATCCGGATGCTGCAAGCAAGTCCCGCGTAGAGATGAATCCGGAGCTGGATTGCCTGGATGATTGCGGCGCTGCCGTCTCGCCGATCGAGCCGGGGCCTAGAACCATCACATCCGGTTCGCTCGCCCTGATGAACGCAACAAAGGCTTTGAAGTCCCGCCCGTAAGCTGCTGCGTCGTAGCCATCAGGTGCGCCGCCCATCGCGGCCAGCGTCGGCTCATTCATGAACTCGGCGGCGGCAATTCTGCCGCCGACCGATCTGGTATAGGCGAAGAAGCGACGCGCCTGATCGCTCTGCCATCGGCCTGCTGCGTCCCGGACACCGGGGCTCGTTGCCATCGAGGTCACGATCTCTGCGTTAACCGCGCGGGCAAAGTCGACGACAGCTTTCCAGCGTTCGCGGCTTAGCACCGCGCGGAAGCCATCGGGCGGTGTGGAGGGCGTCTCATCGTTTTCAGCAAAGTAGGTGGTGTTGGCCCAGGTGCCGCTGACGCGCATGTAGGCAGGCGCCAGAGCGGCAGCCAATATGCGCAGTCGGGGGCTCGATAGGTCGATAGGCTTCCGATATTCGTAGAGATTGGGATTCCCGCCGGCTGGGACATTCCCAGCATTTGCCGTGCCGTGTGCTGGCGGCGCTGCGGCACTCGCCCTGTAAGGCTTCCAGAACCGTCCGCCGGTAACCTCGACCATTTCAACGTTATACGACTGAAAACGCTCGTCGATGGTACCGAGACGGGGCAGTCGTGAAGGATCCACGGAAAGCGTTGGCCCCTGCGCGGCGGCCTTCTGGCTTCCCGCCAGCGCGGCGATCGCAATTCCCATTCCGACTTTGAAACCACTGGACCTGGTCATAGCCATTGTCCCCTTGAGATCGAGGCGAAGATGCGAGAAAGCTGAAGCATCGCAGCTGCCATTCCCGAACTTAATGCGGCAATCCATCGAAGAACGGCGGCTGAAAGCCCGCCGTTTTTGTGCGGCTCCTTGCAGATTGCAAAGATATGTCTACCACCGTCGGTAGAAGTCTGGCTATTATTTCAAATAAGGAAAAACCCAACTTTGGTACGAGTGTTTTGCCGGCCGATTAATCCAAGAAATTTTGCAGAGTGGCAGCGCAGTTCGATGAAGAGCCAATCCCAGCATACGCTTGAGCTTTGTCGCGAACTGTTGGACGACATTGAGCTTGGTCGCCTCAACTCCGATAAGCTCCTTCTCAAATGTTCACGGCTTGCTCGTTTGGCGGGCTCCGACGAGATTCAAGAGTGGATCGGCTTCGAGATGCGTGGATATAATTCGACGGACACAATTTCTCTTAAGTACATGGGGCTGACCGGTCGCTGGACTAACTATAAAGAGAAGGAAGGCTATTGGGGGCCTCTCGCTCAGCAAGAGGCAAGTATAGAGGCCCTAAATGCGACGTTAGCGGCGCTCAAGCTTCCTGACGTCAGCGGCGAATATGCTGCTATCACTATGAATAATATTCTCGGATCAATTGCAGCTACTAGAAATTCAATCTCTACTCTTAGCGGCGTTAGATCCCGCATCCTAGCATTGTTGCACGATTTTGTTTCGCAAGTCTATTACGAGCGCGAGTTTGCTGCTCTCGCCGAAGGAGTATTTGAGCGATACAAGAAGGACATTGATACTCTAATTGCAGTTCACGCAGGAGGTGTGTTGAACAAAATACCTTCGGCAATCAATCGTTTGTCGGAGGGGGATGAGGAGGGTGTCAGTCAAGCGCTTACGACCTGCCGCCGAATAATTGAGGCGTTTGCCGACGCGATTTTTCCTCCTACTGACAAAGTAATGGAGCTAGGGGAAATACTCTAAAGCTAGATGCATCGAAGCATCTAAATCGGATCAACGCCTATATAGCACAAAAGACAAACAGCTCCTCGCGAAAGCAGCGTTTGCGACAAAACCTCTCAAACCTCTTTGATCGTGTTTCCACGGGTGTCCACGGGAAGTCACGGGAGAGGAGGCGTTCTCATTGTTCTTAAATACGTATCTATTTTTGGGGGAGGTTTTGCATTTGGGCAACTCTTCAACAGAATCCGTGACTGAATAAGACGAGCATTGTGTGGTCGATTGGGATGCATCGCGAAATAGAACGAGATGCCGCAAACTGATATCGATTCCGGTGCCGCGAAGATATTCAGTCAGGATTACAGCGTATGGGGCCCGCCAATGGTTCAGGTTGACAATTCAGATATCAAGGCCTTGGTTCACTCTTTGCGGGCTGAGAGCGTCGCCTACTTTAGGCAGTGGGTCGTTTGGCTCGGCGTCGCGTCCGGTGCAGGTGGTATGGGTCTTTTTTCGATAGCTGCTAACCTTCCCGATCGCAATCATGCATTCCACATTTTTCTTCCTTCTCTTTGGGTGTTCTTAGTCGGAGTTGCGGCCGCTGGACTCAGCGTCCTGTTTGAATCGATCAGCATTAGCTGGCGCGGCGAACATTTTGCCGCGGCGCATAATCGTCAAGAGCTCAATCAAGCCATTAGCGAAATGCCAGAAATGTTTTCTTCACCGAAGAAGCTTGCAGAGGAAGCAAATTCTGGACGAAATAAGTTGATTGAAGAATCCAAGAAAGCACATGGGGCAGCGGAGCGTGGGTGGATTCTTCATCGACGTTGGCGATTAGCCAGAAATGTGGCGGTTAGTGTCTCTGCAATTTCATTCGTTTGCGGAATGAGTTGGCCAATTGGCTTTATGACGTTTGGCGGTAAGCTAACTCCCTAGGCGGCACCTTCCCAAGCCGCTCGAGCAATAGGTCCCGGCCAGCGCCGGTTCCAGCCCGCCTTACGGCGCCACCAGCTCCACCCGGCGATTCAGCGCACGGCCGGCCTCGGTGGCATTGGAGCCGGCCGGCGCCAGCAGTCCGACACCCGCGGTGCGTAGCCGCGGCGCGCTGATGCCGTAGTTCTTTACCAGCTCGGCGGCGATCGCCTCGGCGCGGCGTCGTGACAGATCAAAATTGTAGGCGAATGGCCCCTGGTTGTCGGTGTGGCCGACGATGAAGACGCTGAGTCCGACCTGGGAGGTCAGCAGCTTCGCGATCTGCTCGAGGGTGGGGCGGCTTTCTGGCTTTACTTCGGCCCGGTCGGTATCGAAATAGATCCCGTAGAGCGCGATGCGGCCGGTCTCGCGGAGGCCCTTGGCCATGACAGCGGCATCCACCATCTTGTTCTCGATCGCGCCTGTTACGGCGACGACGAGCTGCGCATAGATATCGCGGTTGTTCTCGCTGACGATGAGGCTGGCAAAAGTCTCGCGGCCGCCGTCCATCTTGCGCCCCGCATAGTAGCGATAGTTGAAGCCGTCCACCCACATCTGCGGGATCGGCAGCGCGTCGACGGCTTCCGAGAAGGGTATTCCGCCGCAGGCGTCGACGTCGCAGGCAAGCAGCGTCTCGAAGCCGGCCTTCGCCAGTTGCGTTTCGAAATTGCGCGACACTTCCAGGATCGAGGGACCGGGGTTGGTGCGATAGGCGATGCGGGTGATGCGGCCTTCCAGTCGCCGCGCGTTGGTGGGCTGACCGTCCTTGAAGGCGGCCCCTTGCATCCGCGCCGCATCAAAATCCTTCACCTGATATCCCGTGATGACGCTGCCGCCGAACCGCCCGATGCCGGGATAATCCCTGGCGCCGGCCACGTCGCGCGTCTGCGCGGAAGCGTTCGTCATCGTGCCAAGCGACAAGGCGAGCAGCAGGAGGATCGGCCTGAACGTTGTGCGCGGTAAGCCCATGGGAAATCCATTTGTTCGAGAAACGATCGAGGGGAGCGGTGGAACGAAGTATGACTTGTAAAGGTCGCGCCGGCAGATCAGCCGGTTCAAATTAGTCGCAATCATGGCCATTTTCGGGGAGATTCTGTCCATGCGTTTGCCGCAACCCTCGAAGCGCGGCCAAGGACGTGCTAGAAGCCGATGCTTATTTGCAGTGCTCTCTCAGGAATGGCTTTTCCATGCTCCGCATCGCATTTGCTTTCAGCGCCACCCTGGCAATGTTCGCATGCTTCAACTCCCAATCCCACGCCGCGCAATGCGGCAGCTCGTCCGCCGGCTACGCTGCCTGGAAGCACGAGTTCGCTGGCGAGGCGCGGGCCAAGGGCGTCAGTGCCTCGACCATCCAGGCCCTGATGGCGACGAACTACGCGCAGGCGACCATCAATGCCGACCGTGGCCAGCGCAGCTTCAATCTCTCGCTCGACCAGTTTCTCGCCAAGCGCGGAGCTGCGACCATCGTCGCGAAGGGGCGGCAGTTGAAGCAATCGCAAGCAGCGCTGTTCGCTTCCATTCAGAGCCGCTACGGCGTGCCGCCGGGGCCGCTGCTTGCCATCTGGGGAATGGAGACGGGGTTCGGCAGCCAGCGCGGCAATCAGAACATGCTCGCCTCGATCGCGACGCTCGCCTATGACTGCCGGCGCTCGGCCTATTTCACCGAGCACCTTTACGCAGCGCTGCAGTTGATCGATCGCGGCGCGCTCTCTCCCAGTCAGCGCGGCTCCATGCATGGCGAAGTCGGCCAGACCCAGTTCATGCCGAAAGCCATTCTGGCCTACGGCACCGGCAATCTCGAAAGCGCGGCCAACGCGCTGACCTCGACCGCGAACTTTCTGAAGGCGCATGGCTGGCGCGCGGGCGCAGGCTACCAGCCGGGCGAACCGAACTTCGCCGCCATCCAGGCCTGGAATGCCGCGGGCGTCTATCAGAAGGCGATCGCGCTGATGGGGCGTCAGATCGACGGCGGCGAGTAGGGGGCTGCGGCGCGCTTTGCCGTCCGACAGCTATCATCAAGCCAACAGGTCGTCGTCCCTGCGAACGCAGGGACCCATAACCCGGGGCGCCAATGGTTGAAGCGAAGGACGTCAAACAGTCCGCTTTAACAACATCGGCCGCGGCGTGGGTCCCTGCTTTCGCAGGGACGACGAAGTGCCGAAACCAGGAAGCATCTGCCGCGCGGCATCTTCCCACGGCATGATCGACGTTAGACGTAACAAGGGATTCGCATGCGCATACTTCGTTGGGCCATTTTCCTCAGTGCCGTCATCTGCTCCTCCCCACTTACGCCGCCCGCTGCGGCGGCGATTTCAACACCTTCGTGGCGGCGATGTCGCAGGAGGCGGCAGCCGCAGGCGTCTCGCAGGCGGTGATCGGTCAGGCGCTTTCGGGCGTGACGCAGGATCCGGCGGTGCTCGCCTTCGACCGCCGCCAGCGCGGCACCTTCAACAAGACATTCGAGCAATATGTCTCGACCCGCGTCGGCCCCGGGCGCATCAACATCGGCCGGCAGATGCTGCAGCGGCACGCATCGTTGCTGTCGCGCATCGAGCAGAAGTTCGGCGTGCCGCCGGAAATTATCGTTGCGATCTGGGGATTGAGTCCGATTACGGCAAGGGCGACATCGGCAAGATGCCGGTGATCCGCACGCTCGCCACCATGGCGCATGATTGCCGCCGCACCGAACTGTTCCAGGGCGAGCTGCTGGCGGCGCTGAAGATCGTGCAGCGCGGCGATCTGCCCTTGCGCGACCTGATCGGCGCCTTCGCCGGCGAAATCGGCCAGACGCAATTTCTGCCGTCGTCCTACATCAAGTACGGCGTCGACTTCGACGGCAACGGCCATGTCGATCTCCGCCACAGCGTGCCCGACGTGCTCGCCTCCACCGCGAATTTGCTGCACACGAGCGGCTTCAAGGGCGGCGCGCCGTACGGCGAGGGCACGGCGAATTTCGAAGCGATGCGCGAGTGGAACAGGGCGACGATCTACCGCAAGACGATCGGGTATTTTGCCGACCGGCTGGTGGGACGATAGCCACAGTCTCAGCTCGTGCTTCGCACGCCCGGAATGACGATGGGTTGTAGCTGCGTAGGTGGCCGGTTTTTCTCGATGCCGAGAACGATGCGCTGTGCCGCGATCGGCGGCGTCGTCTTGGCGATCGCATCGAAGCGGTCGATCGATTGCGCGCGGCGCGCATTGTCGGTGATGCCGGCGCCGGTGCGGGAGTTGCGCACGATGTTGGTCAGCACCCCCGGCGCCGGTCACGGCGGCCGCACTTCCGGATATCGCAGTCATTGGGGTCGACTCCATGCAGGTCGAGAAAGCAGGCGGGTTCCGCAACTTTCGCAAAATTGGAACTGAACAATAAAGCGCTTCGCGCCTTAACGTCGACTACCCGACACTAAAGACGCCCTCAAACGGCACGAGCCTTCCGAGGAGGCCACCATGGGACAATCAAAACCATTTCGGGCGACCGCCCTCATCGTCGAAGACGATCCGATGCAGCGCGACATGATTTGCTTGCTGCTGGAAGAGAGCGAGGTCGATGTCATCGAATGCGAAAGTGCGGAGGCCGCGGAGCTGGTGCTGGAGCGCGCCGCCGGTAGTCTGGTCCTGATGATGACCGACGTGCAGCTCGCCGGAAACATGGACGGCGTCGAGCTCGCGCATATCGCCAGGAAGTACAATCCCGACATGGGCGTGATCGTCACTTCGGGCAAACCGCTGCATCAGGAATTGCCCGAGGGCGTCCAGTTCTGGGCCAAGCCGTGGGTGCCGCTCGACGTGATCCGCGAGGCGGAACGGATGATATATGAAAGGCGGCATCACGGCGAAGGCTGACCGCGCGCGTTCGTGAAGGGCGGCGCCATGCTTCCACGTCCGAGATTGGCGTGGTAATGGCTGACCATGACGCTGTCGTTCTTGTTGACCTCGTTGATCGTGGTCGCTTCCCCCGGCACCGGCGTGCTCTACACGCTCGCGGTGGCGCTGACGCTGGGCGCGCGGCCGAGTGTTGCGGCGGCCTTTGGCTGCACCCTTGGCATCGTGCCGCATATGCTCGCCGCCATGCTGGGATTGGCCGCCGTGCTGCATACCAGTGCTTTGGCGTTCGCCGCGCTGAAATGGTGCGGCGTCGTGTATCTGCTCTACATGGCCTGGCAGGCGTTACGCGAGACGGGTGCGCTTTCGATCGATACAGGGCCGGCCGCCGCCACCGCTCGAGCCGGCGCGTCATCGTGACCGCGATCCTGATCAACATCCTCAATCCGAAACTGTCGATCTTCTTCCTGGCCTTCCTGCCGCAGTTCGTCGCCGTCGATGAGCCGTACCCGCTGGCGCGGATGCTGGAATTGAGCACAGCCTTCATGGCGATGACGTTTGCGGTGTTCGCGGCCTATGGCCTGTTCGCAGCCTCGCTGCGCGACCGCGTCATCACCCGCCCGAAGGCGATGGCCTGGCTGCGCCGGAGTTTTGCGGCGGGATTTGCCGCGCTCGGCGCCAAGCTGGCGCTGGCGGAGCGCTAGGCGGTCCGCCGTCATTGCGGGCGGACCGACTTGTCCCCGAAGCTGGCGAAGGCGGAAGCAATCCACACATAGGCGCATCGGAGGGCGCGCCGCCGGAATCAAAAGGCGGACCCTGAGGCCCGCCATTCTCCAAATTGCACCCGGAGTTGGGAGCCCGGGCGGAGCTGAGCACTCCACCCGGGCCAAAATTCACTTCTTCTTCGACTTCTTGGCCTTCTTCGCCTTGGCCTTTTTCGCCTTCTTCGCTTTCTTAGCCATAGTATCCTCTCAAGGTTTTCATGGATTGAAACGCGACACCGAGGCATGCTTGGCGGAGGGCCAGCCTCGCAACATCCTCGATGACAATCCCAGCAGATTCGGAGGCCGCTGCCGCGTGCTGTCATGGCGTTGTCATCGCGTTATCCACAGTTGTTATGCATTTTGATGCGATTTTTTGCCGAAACGAGCCTCGTCACCTCCGTTCGCATGCGCGCGCATCATGCTTAACGATGTCCCAACGTCGACGATCTTCATCAATTCAAAACCACGGTTTGGATTGGCCGGCGGCAGTCAGAGTCCATTAAGCGGCGCGGATGCACCTTGTCCCGCAAGATGACGGGGATCGTCGTGGGAGAAGGCTCGAGGCGGAAGTCCTGAGCGGTCGTTAGACAACAGGGGAGACGGGACGTGCGTGTCCCGGGTTCGCGATGCTGAGCGTTCCGACGCTTTGGACGGTGTTCGTCATCAATTTTCTCGCGCTGGGCCTGATCTGGGCCTACGTCATGCGCAGCTATCCGTCGTTCGAAGCCGCGCGGTTCTGGACCGGTTCGGCATTCGTTGCGGCGGCCGGGGCGACGATGGCGATGCTGCGCGTGGTTTTCCCGGATACGCTGGTACCGCTGCTGTTTGCCGGCACCGCATTGGTCCTGGCGATCTGCCTGGCTGCGATGGGCATCCGGAAGTTCTTCCATCAGCCCGTTTCCTGGCGCCACACCTTGCTGATCACCGGGCTTGCCGCAGCCGGATTGTGTTTTTTCACTTTCGTCTACGACAGCGTGCCCGCGCGCATGACCGTCTTCACGATCGCCCAGGCGCTGCCGATGGTGCTGAGCCTGAAACTGTTGCTGAGCCGGCATGAGGGGCGCGTCAATCCGGGCGCGCGGCTGGCCGGCGTCGTCACCATTCTCATCATGGCCATTTTCGTCGCCAGGTGGATCGGCGCGGTAACCACCATGGGCGGCGGGTTCTCCTATATGCATTTCAGCCCGGCGCAATCGGTTGTCATCCTGGTGCTGGTGTTCCTGTCAATGTCGTTGAATTTCGGTTTCCTGCTGATGGCGATGGACCGCCTGCGCAACGAGGTCGCGGCTCTCGCGCTGCTCGACGATCTCACCGGCGTCGGCAACCGTCGCTATCTGCTGCAGCGCCTCACGGAAGAATGCGCGCGCTCCGAACGCAGCGGTCGGCCCTTCGCGCTGCTGGTGATCGATCTCGACGGCTTCAAGGCCATCAACGATACCCATGGCCACGCCGCCGGCGACGCCTGCCTGCAGCATTTCACGCTGATGGCGCAGACCCGCCTGCGGCCCGGCGACATGCTGGCACGGACCGGCGGCGACGAATTCTGCATCGTGCTGCCGTCCTCGACGCTGCGCGAAGGCGCCATGATCGCGCGCCGCGTGCTGGAGGTCTGTCGTGCGGACGCCGAACAATGCACCGGCAGCGACATTCCGATCGCGGTCTCGATCGGCGTCGCGCAATGGGCCCCTGAGATGGGCGCGCATCCCGACCGCCTGATTGCCGCCGCCGACCATGCGCTCTACGACGCCAAGAAGGCCGGCCGCAACGGCTTTGCGACCTACGACCCGGCACCGCCGCTGGCGCCCGAACTCGCAAGCCCGCCAATCTCCGACATGGCCCTGCGCAAGCGTGCGTAAGCGTGTTACTCAGGGCCGTCACCGGGGCCTTCGACATGAATCCTCGATTGCTTGCTATGGCGGTTTGCGCCCTCGCAGTTTCCGTATCCGCCTCCGCGCAAACGTCCGACCTCGCCGCGATCGCGCGCTCGTCGGGTACACCGGATATTCCCGGGTTGAAGATGGTCTGGCTCGCGCCGTGGGGCGACGTTGCGAAAGCCCATCCCTGGCGCAACATCATCGTTCACCAGACCGAAGGACCGGCTGGCTCGGCGCGCGGCGGCGCGCAGGCGCAGTCGAAGAACCCGACCCGGCGCGGCGTCATGGTCTGGGTCGAGACCGACGGCACGGTGTACTGGGCGGTCGCCGAACATCTCGTTCCGACCCACGGCGACGGCGCCAACCGCAACGACAACAAGTATATCGACAACGGTCCGACCTATCGGAAGGTGGTCGGCGACAATTCGGTCGGTGTCGAATTCGCCGGCAACTATCCCGACGTGACGCGTGGCCCGACCGAAGCGCAGGTCGCGGCGTGGCGGATCCTGGTGAAGGTGCTGCGCGCGCGTTACGGTATCCCGCTCGATCGCGTCTATGCGCATAACTGGATCGACTACAAGGACGCCCGCTATTGCGAAGGCTGCGCGCTGGCAAAGATGGCGCGGGAGTGGGGGAGTAGGGGCGGCGATGCTTGGATGGGAACGCTCAGCCTGGCACTCAGTCGTCGTCGCCCGGCTTGACCGGGCGATCCAGCATTCCAGAGACGTCAATGATTGAATCGAGAAGCCTCGGCGTACTGGGTCCCCGCTTTCGCGGAGGACGACAGCGGAGATGGTGAGACGCTTCCCGCAGAAACAAAAGCCAAAAAACAAAAAGCCGGCGTTGCCGCCGGCTTTCGTCAACTGTTACCGCGATCACGCAATCAGTATGCGGCTTCGAGCGCTTCCGCTTCCTGCCGGGCAATCGTGCTCTTGACGGCCGACTGCACCTTTTCGAAAGCGCGGACTTCGATCTGCCGCACGCGTTCGCGCGACACGCCGAATTCGGCGGCGAGATCTTCCAGCGTCATCGGCTCTTCCGCCAGGCGCCGCGCCTCGAAGATGCGGCGTTCGCGCGGGTTGAGCACGCCGATGGCGCCGTTCAGCGCCTGCCGGCGATGATCGAACTCCTCGTGCTCGGCCATGACGGCTTCCTGGTTGGGCGAGTTGTCGACCAGCCAGTCCTGCCATTCGCCGGCTTCACCGTCGTCGCGGATCGGCGCGTTGAGCGACGCGTCGCCGCCGAGGCGGCGGTTCATGTCGACCACGTCCTGATCCGTTACGCCGAGGCGCTTGGCAATCAGCTTCACCTGGTCGGGGCGGAGATCGCCTTCGTCCAGCGCGGAGATCTTGCTCTTCGCCTTGCGCAGGTTGAAGAACAGCTTCTTCTGGTTCGCGGTGGTTCCCATTTTCACGAGCGACCAGGAACGCAGAATGTACTCTTGTATCGACGCCTTGATCCACCACATGGCGTAGGTGGCGAGACGAAAACCCTTCTCGGGCTCGAACCGCTTGACCGCCTGCATCAGGCCGACATTGCCTTCCGAGACGACCTCGGAAATCGGCAAGCCGTAGCCGCGATAGCCCATGGCGATCTTGGCCACGAGCCGGAGATGGCTGGTGACAAGGTGATGTGCCGCGTCGCGATCGTCATGTTCGCGCCAACGCTTGGCGAACATGTATTCCTGCTGGGGTTCCAGCATCGGAAATTTGCGGATCTCGGCGAGGTATCTTGACAGGCCGGATTCTCCATTGAGAACCGGCAATGTAGCTGTACGGGCCATTTGAGCGCCCTCCAGTGGTTCAGGCCCCCGATAGCGGCAGGCCCGGCAGGTGATCGCTGTGTTAAAGCCGATCAGGCTGCGATGTTCCGCGTTGGATATTCAACGCAGATGCAACATAGCGGAAAACGAACAAATAGGGAAGGAATGCTGACGTCACGTCCCCGTGTGGCAGCTATAACCTATTGGTATAGCTTATCTTTTCTGAAGAGGCTGCGTCATAGGGCCGCTTCCAGCGCGCGCTGCAGGAGTAGCAAATCCTCCGGCAGGGCCGCCTCCCAATGCAAAAGTTCCCCGGTTCGGGGTGTTCCAGGGCGAGCAGATAGGCGTGCAGGGCCTGCCGGCCGAGCGCGGTGAGCGCATCCTTACCTTGCGGACCGAGCTGTCCGGCCTTGGTCTTGAAGTGTGGGCCATAGACGGCATCGCCCATCAGGGGATGGCCGATATGGGCAAGGTGCACCCGGATCTGATGGGTCCGCCCGGTCTCCAGCTGACAGGCGAGAAACGAGGCGACCGGCTTGCCGTCGCGCCCCTGATAGGCCGCCTGTAATTCCCAATGGGTGATCGCCTCGCGGCCGCTTTGGCGGACCGCCATTTTCTCGCGGGCAAAGGATGCCGGTCGATCGGCGCGTCGACCGTGCCACGCTGGCGGTTGGGCACGCCCCAGATGAAGGCCATGTAGCCCCGCTGCATCGGACCGGTGCGGCCGTGATCGGCGAATTGCGCGGTCAGCGATTGATGCGCCCGGTCGTTCTTGGCGACCACCATCAGCCCTGTCGTGTCCTTGTCGAGCCGGTGCACGATGCCCGGCCGGCGGACGCCGCCGATGCCGGAAAGGCTTGCGCCGCAATGGGCAATCAGCGCGTTGACCAGCGTGCCGTTCTCATGGCCCGCGGCCGGATGCACGACGAGACCCTTGGGCTTGTCGATGACGATGATGTCGTCGTCCTCATAGACGATATCGAGCGCGATATCCTCGCCCTGCGGCTCCGGCGCGACCGCCTCAGGCACGTCGATTGTGATCGTATCGCCGGCCGCGACATGATAAGCGGGGTCGCGGATGGGGGCGCCCTTCGCGGTAACGGAACCGGCCAGAATCAGCGCTTTCAGTCGCGAACGCGACAGTTCCGGGCGGAGCACCGCAAGCACGCGGTCGAGACGGGGCGACCCCTCGTCGCCGCCGACGGTGACCTCCAGCCTTTGAGCGCCGTTAGATGAGACTTGTTCCAAAGCAGAGCCTTGCATGACCGATACCGTTGCGCCCGAACCGACCCCCGAGCAGGCCGCGCTGATCGCGCGGGTGCGGCGGATGATGCTGATCGCGGGCCTGACCTCGGCGCTGGCAGTGGCCGTGGTTCTGATCGCCGTCGGGTACCGTCTTTACCGCGGCGAGGGAAGCCCCGCGGCCGCCGCGACGGACATTATCGCAACCCTGCCCAAGGGCGCCCGCATCGTCGCGACGGCGGTAGCCGGCGAGCGGCTGGTGCTGACGCTGGATATAGCCGGGGTGACCGAAATCCGCACCTTCGACGCCAAGACGCTGAAACCGGCCGGAAAGCTCAAATTCGTCAATGAGCCGTGAGGCCCGTGCAGTCGGCCAAAATGCCCCAGGTCCGGCCCCGGGGACGCCAGGCAACAGGTTTAACCCAACCGCGACCTGACCGTCAGACTTGCCTTGCCGACTGCGCATTTCGAGGCTATTCCCTCCGATACACGCTCCTTCGTCTAGCGGTTAGGACGCGGCCCTCTCAAGGCTGAAACAGGGGTTCGATTCCCTAGGGAGCGCCAGCAAACTCAAGCACTTAGGTCACCATCAGCCACGTTCGTTGAATAATGGTTGAATAAGACGCTGGTGAACAGAGGCGAACGCTTGGGAAATTTGCTTTCCGACATTTAGCAGACTGCCCTCGGCGCAATGCCTCGCCGTGGCGCGCTCATTCGCGAAAAATATCCTCATCGCCCCTTTGTGTCCGGGAATATTCAAACCGCCGCTAACGTGCGCTGTCGTACGCGAGCGCCCTCGGATGCTCGCATTGACGTTGCCCAGCGCACAATCAACCCTTCTGTTGAGCTTTGCGCGATAGGAGGGCCACGTGAGATACAATCGACGAGAGAAAACTGGCGGACAACAGTCACAAGTCAGTCTATCCGCTCCGAAAGCGGCAGAGCCCAGCACAATGCCGTTCGCCCAGCGGCTCACCTGCACGATTGGCGATGCATGCGAAGTGACCGGCTTGGGACGCACGAAGCTTTACGAGTTGATAGGAGCTGGGCGTATCGTCACGACAACGATCGGACGTCGGCGACTAGTAGTGGTTCGCTCTCTTCTGGCACTCCTTGACACCAACATTTCGAACTAATGGACCCGCGACGTAAGGGGCCAACCACATTTTCGTCCGCCCGCCACGGCATCATCACGGCGCCCCTGTCAGAATTCGAAGACATGGGTAACTCCTTGCGCCATTCGGTACGATCGAGGGATGCTTGGAGCAATCCTCCGACGATGCCAGCGCTTGCACCGTCAGGAATCGAAACTATCGCTGAGCCACGAAAGACGCCTTTATCGCCGCAAAGCGCTCGCGCGCTTCTGCAAGATCCCTCCTTGCCTCCCTCCGACGTGCCCGATCCGATGCAAAGCCGGTATGAGGGCGTATCTCGGCGTCAAGATCATCGACAACTGCTTTTGACATGTTGAAGCTCGCATTCAACGTGTCGTAGCCAAAATCGTCCACATAAGTCTTGTATGCAAAACCCATATGCACTGCGGCCGCAATCAGCATGCCATTCGGCACGTAAGCCGGTCCGAGCTTTCCTCCTTCGGGATAAGTGCAAACGTAATTCTCGGCGATGTGTTTCAGGCGATAACTGCCTGCGCCAGATCGGATCGTCTTGGTTACCGTGACCCGCTCCAGCAATGCCAGAGACCGAAGGAAAGCTTCGGCTGAGTGCTTACCGAGACACTCCTCTCGGCGCTCCTGAAATTCCGCGTACTGCTCCTGCGGCGTTTGCCGTGAACCATCTCGATTGCGCTGCGGCCGCCCGAAACCAATGCCATAGATATGCAATCTCGGCATCGCATCGAGCACGGCTTGAATGGCCACCTTCGCGGCCGCCCGGTAGAGATGTGCCGGGTCCACCTCGAAGCCATGCCCCTTGAGATAATCCGAAAAATGGCTTCCGGTCACAGTGGCAAGCGACGGCGTGGATTCTTGAACGGCAGTGCGCAGCGCCGCATAGGTGCGAAAACCAAGACCGCGCCCGAGCGCTTCCACACGGTGTGATGATTTGACGTCCGGAAGGCTTTGCGTGAGCAAAACCTTGATCCGGTCAATGACAGGCAAGGTCATAGATATGCGAAGCACGAACATGTGCATCCTCCTCTTAGGGGCTATGCTGTTCGCCGATTACGCAGCAGCCCACGAAGGTGAGATGCAGGATTTGTGCAAATTGACATATGAGAGCGTTTGACCCGGCGACAGGTCGAAGGTGCCCGAACCCTTGCAGCATCCATTATTGCTGAGTCGCCGGCATCTTTCAAATGGACCGTTGGCAGTATTCCCGACCGCAGAAATGGCTCCGCTCCTCTGCGCCCATCGGCGGACTAGCGCCCCCGCGCGTCCTGGGCAGCGTCTTCCTGCTGCTGAACCCAGCCCCAGAAGGTCTCATGAGCGTCGTCCACCGCCTCGGTCAGATATGACATCGCGCCACGCAAATCTGTGAACTTACGGACGGCCGAGAGCGCATCAGCGCAGCTTGCGATGGCCTTGGCCCTGGTCCGCCATTTGGCGAAGGGCCGCGAACGATAACGGGGCTTCCAGTCCGGCATGAGCTTTTCGGCAAGCTCCCGCAACGCGGGATGGCCGAACGGGACAAAATCATCCTCCCTGTTAGCCTCGCGCATCCGCTCCCGCACGATGACCTGGAAGTCCATATCGTGTTGAAGCTGCCGGAACGTATCATCCGGATCGTTCTTTCGATCGAGACCGAGCTTGATGCTTTCAAACATGGCTTCCAATCGATCGACAGCGGCCATGCTGTGTTGGCTGAGCGCCGCCGGAAGCGCCGGTGCATCCGTTGGGACACGGCCGATAAGCTCTTTCGCAACATGCCCCGTATCGAAGCCGGGGAAGCGGAGCCCCTTGGCCGCCTCGGGGAAATACTGATGAAGTGAAGCGGCGATGACCAAGTTTTTGGGCCAACCGAGGGTCCTGTTGTCAAGCCGGACCAGCAAGTCGCAGGTTAACTGGAAATAGGCCGTAGCCAAGGCGCGGATGATATCATCATTCTCCAAGCCCACATGATACAGCGTGTTGCGATGGTTGTGCAGTTCGCCAATGAAATGCCGCTCATCAGCCGACAGGGCAGAGGCTTTTTCTAGAAACTTGATCTTCTCCGCAAAATAATGCCCAAGGATGGATCGGCGCTTTGCGGCGCTCAATGTTGGAGCGCCACGTCTCTGATCTGCCCGCACGAGATGCTCGCATCGCCGATGGATGATTAGCTCGGTGCGTTTGTGTCTTCCCTGGCTTCGCTGGAGGCTTCGACCTGCTCGACGTCTTCAAGACCCAGCAGCATCTGCTCCTCGGGCAGCGTCTCCGCCCGGCGGCCAAAGCGATGTCGCTGCAGCTCCTTGATGATCTGGCGCAGCCGCTCGCTCTCGTACCGCTCGGCAAGCAGCATCGCTTTCAGCGTATCGAGATCATCAGGCAATGCGTCGCTCGGAATGATCAAATCAGATCATATTCGGCGGGGCTTTGCGCCGATCCCGATAGCCCTGATTCACTTCGCCACAGCGCTGCCAACAACTATCCGGGCTGTGTCGGCGTTACCGTCTCCCGTGCCTCATGCACCCGCCGCCAGTCGAGCCCTTCCAGCAGCGCCGACAATTGCGCCGCCGACAGACGCATCACGCCGTCTTCGATCTTCGGCCAGCGGAAGACGCCGTCTTCCAGACGCTTCGCAAACAGGCACAGACCCGTTCCATCCCAGAAGACCAGCTTGATCCGGTCCGCCCGCTTGGCCCGGAACACGTAGACCGTACCCGAGAACGGATCGGCCATCATCGCCTCACGTACCAACGTCGCCAGTCCTTCGGCGCCCTTGCGGAAGTCGACTGGCTTGGTTGCCACCATCACCCGAACCGCACCCGTTGGACCGATCACCGGCTCGCCTTCAGCGCCTGGACGAGGGCCGCGATCATGTTGGCGTCCGCGCCGCGACCGACCCGGATCGTAACGCCGTCGACCTCAATCTCGACTGTCCCGATATCGGGCTGCGACTTGTACCGCGACGCTTGGCGCTGCCGGCGAACAACAGGCGCCTGGGCGACCGCATCCACCACCGCCGGCACAAACTGCAATTCTTCTGCTTCAGAATCCCCGGCCGCGGCTTCTCTCAGTTGGCGGCGCCAGCCAAACAACTGCTGCGGTGACAGACCATGGCGCCGGGCCACGGCACAGACCGACTCCCCGCCCGCTACGGTCTCCGCGACAATCCGGGCCTTGTCCTCGTCGCTCCACTTCCGCCGACGACCGGCTCCGGTGAAGACTTCCAGCCGCCGGACCGGCTCCGTGGTAGCACTACGCACTGTGTCCATTCTAAGCCTTACGGTCAAAACCAAACCGAAGACTCGCAGATCAGCACATCATCCGGAAGGTGGCCGCAAAACATCGCTTACGGTCCACTCCCCAAAGGCGCGTTCCATCCCGCGCGCGTCAGCCAATGAGCGCGATCCTAAAGCGAGATCAAGCCCAGTTTTATGCCGGAGACCACAGCGGTAATGCGGTTGGGAGCGCCCAGCTTCTTCATGGCGTTGGCAAGGTGGAATTCGACTGTTTTCTCGGAGATGGAGAGAATCTCGCTAATCTCCCAATTCGTCTTCCCCTCTTTGCACCACTGAAGGCATCGCCTCTCCTGGCGCGTAAGACTGAAGAGGCCGGGGGCGCGCACGGGCGGCGCATCTCTAGAAGATTGCCGGGAATCAAAGAGGGATGTGGCCATCAGAAACTGTCCACTCGCTGAACTGAGTGCCGCAATATACATCTTGGGACCACCAGCAACCTGCCAGCCCCTAAACAATCTATGATTGCTTCGAATAGTGCCACCCGGTTACGAGGGGGTCAATAGAAGCTTGCGTAGCTCTATCAGTATTTCACACCCAAACCGAGTGTGATTTGATCTATCGGCTCCAAAGTATCGAGGTTGCGTCCCTTCTGATACTTCAGCTGAACCGAAACGAGTTTCGACTTTCCGATCTCGTAGTTCAATGCCGTTTGAAAAGAGAGACGTTTGATACCGGGCCGTTGACGACGTCATACCATTCATAACCTGCCGTATAGACGAAGCCGGCAAGGGCGCCTTCACCGTAGACAGCTAGGTTGAGCTGGGGGCCATACCAGTAATATCTCTTCCGCGATCCGAAGATCATACCTGTTCCGGCATCCGTTACATCGTTGTAGACGAACTTGAACTTGGGTGTGACTTGGAACGAAAGTACTTCCGGTACTACATAGAAAATGCCGTCGATTCCAGGAATGCCGTACATTGGTGTGTAGACAAGATTGCCCGAGAAGACCTCGGCGTCTGTGCTCAGGGACCTCACGTACTTCGGAAAGGCTGCAAGGTTATGTGATCCATTTCCGAGCGCCGGAAACGTCAGGTCTCCCATGAAGCCCACACCTATGTTTTCGGCTTTGGTCGTCCTGGCCGATGACTGAACCAACTGGTGATCATAGGTCAGGAATGGTGTCACTTGACCGAACCAGCGACCTTCCTCATCAAGTGAAAGCCGGCCGACAGTGTATCCGGCAGCGAGATTGACGGCAAAGAAGAGCGGTCTGCGACCCGGTCTTGCATCCACGAGATACTCGCTCGCTTCAGACCTCTGAAGCGCTCATCGTCCTGCGGAATTGCAAGGTCTTCGATGTTCTGCCTGAGCGCAAAGTAGTGCGGTATGTCCTTCCACTCCACGCCTGCGATCACGGGCCCCTGTATGGCAGGTGTCGCCACTGCGGGAGGTGAGGGGACTGGTGCCGGAACGCAGGCGATCTGGCGGCTGCCTCGTCCCAGCAAGAACAGTCGTAGTTCACCGGTGTTCGAGCTCAACGGGGTCGTATCGATGTAAGGCGGGGCGCGCGGGCCGGAAGCGTTGCGATCAACAAAGTTCTTAAGTTCAATGAAAGCAAGCCCTAGTGACGCTTGCGCGTCCTTGCTGCAGCGGCCGGTCGCGCAGAACGAAGCGGGGTCAATCAGTGCGCGCGCAGTATCCGGGAAGACAACCCCTGCGCCGCTGCTATCGAGATCGATGGATGAAATGCCGGCGTTTTTCTCCAGAAGACGGGAAACCACCTTTCGCGGATCGAGCGCGCTCTGACGCGTTCCAGCCCGTGCCGAGCAGACTTCTCCGATCTTGGGCTCAAAGCTCGCCGCCTCCAATTGCCCAGAGCCAAGTCCCGTGCAAACCAGAAAAGTCAGTATGAATCGCGTGCAGCTCATGTTGATTGGCTCTCCGCGAATTCGCGAGCGTATCTGGCGTATGCTGCCTCTCGCGATGCCAGTAGCCTGTTTGCCGCGTCATTTATGAAGACAGCGAGTGTGGACTGAGCGTGCGCGAGGCGCCATTGACCTGGCAGCGTGAATGCTCGCCCCGAAGATTGGGCAATAGCCGGAGCCATTTCGTTGCACATTCGGATATACATGCCCTCGTTGAAGCCGTATCCGGCAGGGGGCGAGCCACCGAAGTAGCGAGAGACATTCACCCGTGTGGGGGGCAGGTTAACTGCTCGGCCCACCCAGTTGACAACTACGTTGTACACGAGCACGCGCGCTTCCAAGGCATCCATTGCCATTCCCCGATCCTGCATTGCAAACGGCCGGAAACTGGCTGGCCCTGCAAGGATTTCCCCGCACCCATTGTGCGCTACTTCCATAGCCCTGCAACCCAGTAAAAACCCTGGGTAGCACATGCTCCGCTTTACTCCGATCCTTTCAGGGCTCAGATTGAGGGGCGCTTAGTCCGAACATCAGCTAGGCGTTAGTCGATTCTCGGGATAGTCGATTCTTGGAACGAAAATGACATACCAAGCCGCACGTATTTGGATCGTAAAGTGGAGTCTGGTGATCCTTGCAGTTTACGGGGCGGCGCTATTGCTCGCGCCGGCTCTGAGATACCCGTTGGAGTTCACTCAAAGCATTCAGTTGCTCCAGATGCTTTTTCCAGTGTTTCTGGGCTATCTCGCTTCGGCAACTGTGTTTGTTTTCGAAGGAGAGGAGGGCACTGACCGCAACAGGCAAACGAAGCTCCTCTCGATGCTCACAAGGGGGCCGTTCCTAGTCACCTTTGTCCTCAGCCTGGCTCTATTTTTGGCCTTTTGGCTCGCGCACAGCACGGACATCAATGCCGAGCGAATGGTGCGATTCAGCTTCGACACCTTCACCAGTGCCTTTGCCCTCATCATCGGGATTCATACAGCCGTAACGAGTGCACTAGTTGCTTACCTGTTTGGACAGGAGAAAAAGGAAATCCGTGAAGCTCTCGCATCTCAGAACAATGCCAACGCAGGGGCGTGGGGAAACGGCAAGGCGGAGAAGGCCTAGAGTGGGTCGAGCAGCGCGAGTGAAAAATTTGCTTTCTCGCAGTCTTTTTGCGGTTTTGGCGGTGTTCGCTTGCAATCCACCGGCGTTCGGAGAAGCAAGTGCTCCGCTTCTGGAATTCGACATGTCGGACCATTTCAGCGCGAAAGATCGTCCATTTGGGGAGGGCGCGGCCTTCACTGCCGCTTGGCGCAAACGCCGGGATGACAATTGGCTAATTGCACCTTTTAGCCATCTATGCATCTCAAAGAGCTGTGTTGATGCCCACGTAACGAAAAGTGGTACGCAAGATCCAAGCGTGCGCCACAAATTCTTCGAAGGCCCATATCCGTCCCTTGTCAGTTTGCCGCCTCAGCAAGTTATCCCTGAGCTGGATCGCAACACATCTGGGAGGAATGGCAAAAACAGGTATATCCATGCGTTTCTCCCTGCCAACCAGGTGCGGGGATTCAATGACAAGTCGTACGCCAATTTCCACTTTCGGAGAGGTAACTACCTCTATAGTACGTGGAAAGTCCGCATACTGCCTCATGTTGCAGATGGCTTAGCCATCTGCCGATCACGCGCAACAAGTGGAGTCTCCAAGATCCCGGCCAACTGTTCGTTAGTTGCGATCTTCAATGAAGGAGCGCCCCTGTACCGTGTACTGATAGCAAAAAGAAATCCCAAGGGTCCTGAAGATGAACGCGACCGGGACAGCGGGGTCCCCAACTACGACGTGTCGAACGAGCTTGATCGGCTAACCAGCACGCCCTCATGGTCGAGCCCGCCGATCAGCCGCCTGACTATTGAACGCACCTGCTTCCGCAAGTTCGCTGATACCTTATTCAACACGTTGGTAACCAACCCAAAAATCTTGCTGCCTCGAAACCATTTCAGACTGACGGTAGAGGAAAGCTCAATAAGAGTATCTGGTGAGATACCTCAGCGGAAGTCTCTCTATGACGATACGTATTGGGAAACGCTTGGCGTCGATATAACCCTGAGACGTGATAAGCAGAACCTATATCTGCCCGAGGTCACATTGTTCGGATATCTCGGCCGACAGCAGCCGCCAGCACAGCGGCCGGGCGATGAGAAATACTATCAGGCTTACTTTGATCGAATTGTAAGCGTTCTAAGAGATGTGGAGGCCGCCGGTTGCTGGTTTACTCTGGCTCGACATTAGCGGCACAGACGACGGTCTGGTGCTAGCGCAAAGCACAATGGCTGGCGAGGCAGCGGCGTTCCTTTCCGACGGGCGCGCCTAGCGCGCCCGTCATGTCTGACAATTCGCGAAATTCTGACGTGATTTTCATCACGGCACTCCACGCGCCGCGATGCTTGTGCGCATGCTTGCGCGACCGCTCGCCGGTGATGCCGGCGGATTCCTTTGACCCTGCCACTGAGTATTTCCTCCAGATGGAGTTAGAGTCCGGCCTGAAGAAGGACGGACAGATGAAGCGAGCAAGGTTCACGGAAGAGCAGATTACTGCTGTGTTGAAGGAGCATGAGGCCGGGGCGAAGACGGCCGACCTGCCTCGCAAGCACGGGATATCCGAGGCGACGATCTACAACTGGAAGGGCAAATTCGGTGGCATGGATGTCTCCGAGGCCAGGCGGTTGAAAGCGCTGGAGGACGAGAACGCGAAGCTGAAGAAGCTGCTGGCCGAGCAGATGCTCGATGCGGCTGCGCTACGCGAGCTTCTGTCAAAAAATGGTAGGGCCCGCCGCCAAACGCGCCGCGGTGGCGCATCTGGAGGCCGAGATGGGCCTGTCGGAGCGGCGGGCCTGTTCGATCGTGGGAGCGGACCGGAAGATGATCCGCTACTGCTCTCGCCGGCCACCGGACATCGAGCTGCGCGCCCGGCTGCGCGAGCTGGCCAATGAACGCCGCCGCTTCGGCTATCGCCGGCTGTTCGTCCTGCTGCGGCGGGAGGGCGAGCCGTCCGGGATCAACGGATCCACCGGCTTTATCGGGAGGAAGGGCTCACTGTCCGCAAGCGTCGGGCCCGCCGCAAAGCGACAGGCACCCGGGCGCCGATCCTGGTGGAAGCGAAGCCGAACGCACGCTGGTCCCTCGACTTCGTCTATGATCAGTTCGCCAACGGACGGCGCTTCCGCGTCCTCAACATCGTCGATGACGTCACCAAGGAATGCCTGGGCGCGATCCCGGACACGTCGATCTCCGGACGGCGGGTGGCTCGGGAACTGACGGCGTCGTCGAGCGGCGCGGCAAGCCGGGCTCGATTGTCTCCGACAACGGCACCGAGTTCACCTGCAACGCCATGCTGGCCTGGTGCAAGGACATCGGAATTGACTGGCACTTCATCGCACCCGGCAAGCCGATCCAGAACGCTTTCGTCGAGAGCTTCAACGGGCGTATGCGCGATGAACTACTCAACGAGACTCTATTCTTCGATCTCGACGACGCCAGGGCAAAGATTACGGCGTGGATCGCGGACTACAACGGCGACCGCCCGCACTCTTCGCTGAAATACCTCACCCCAGCGGCCTACGCTGCCACATTCACCGCAACGGGCGATCGGCTGCGCAACCCCGACCAGCTCCGCCGATCGCCCGTTGCTCCACCTGCGCCACTCGGCGTACAAAACCCCGAGACTCTAATTGCCACTGGATGAAAATTCGGTGGCAGGTCACTTTTAGATCCTGCCGCGCGCCGACTGTGACGGCATTCAATAGCAGGAGAAAACCATGGCGGGTAAGACCGCAAGCAAAGCCAAGAAGCCTACGCACGAGGCCTTTGTCGTAACCGGCGAGGGCGCGAATGCGTTCTGGACCAAGGTCGGCGCGGCTTGGCCGCACGATGACGGAAAGGGCTACAACATCGATCTGATTGCGCTGCCGGTCGGCGGACGATTGGTCGTCCGGGAGCGTAAGGAAACCTGATATGAAAGGAGCAGTGGCGACGTCCGGTTGCCACTGCTCCTTCAGAATTTGGGCAGACGGAGCGTTCGTTGCACGTCCTGCACACCTTTGCTGATGATCCCTTCTGGCCCCCTGATTACGCCTTTTGTATCTAACCCGTCCTTGCTTCCGGAGTTTCCCGGGTCGGGTGCGGCCATCACGCGACAAGGATGATCGGAGGGACACTCCTCTTTCTTACTTTCTTGCTTCTCACTTTCCTTTTTCGGACTTTCTTGCGCAAATGCATTGAAACACCAAAGCAAGGCGAGACTGGCAACTGTTACCCGTGCCAAGAAATTCATCGTATGGCCTCCGGCTGCGGATCAGAGGGTTTCAGACGAAACGACACCGCCCTAAACCCGAATACGAGAGGGCGCTGGAAAACTTCCTTTATTTCCAGATTGACGCCGTCCTTCTGCGTGCTGGATGCTTTGGCTCCAGGAGTTTCAGCAGCAGCTATCGGCTGTGCTGCTGCAGATCCATCGTTCTTGTCCGTGCCTTCCTTCGTTGGCCCCTTTACAGGATCGGAGGCGACCTGCAGCGCGGCAGACCGGCTCGATGTCGTTCCCTTTCGATGCTCGATCTCCCGCATCAAGAACACACGCGTGATCAACCGTACATCAATACGCGTCGTGAATTTTCCTTCCTTTGTGGTCAGTACCTTGTCATCTACCGCGTAGGCGACCATGCGCCTTACGAACGCATCGCTGCAGAAGATCTTAGTCTGGGGAGCTTCGCACCAGTTGGTATAGGCGATCACGCTATCCACTGACGAAATACCGTACGTCTCGGCGACCGGAATTCGTATCTCTTCAGTGCTCTCATCTTGCCGCCTCGCGCCGATCCAGCTTAGCGTGCTTCCGGCGGCGCCTTCCGACCCGACTGTGTGTGTGATTGTGATTCCCGGGAAGGCCGCGAGCGACAGGGATATTCGGCCATCTGCCGCAGACTTGGCCGCTTCCTTGCGGTCAAGGCTCCGGTATTTCGAGCCATCCTTGGGTTCGGGCGTTTCCGTGAAAGTCGGAAAGCCATCGTCCGCCAACAGTTTGCCTCGCATATCTATGTGGCCAATCCGAACGCCTTTTCCAAGTAACGTTGGTTCCACGCCGTCAACAACAACAGCCCAAACATCGCCCACGTGGAAATCCTCCGCCGGGGGATAGAGCGGAATGATGCCCAGCCGACCGATACTTCTGTTCCAGGCACGCGAGATGTCCTCCGGCGACGGATCGCCCAGCCCCTGGAAGGGTTTCACCTCGAACCAGATGAAGAGCGCAACTAGGATGGCTACGAGCCCTGGCCAAACCCAGCCGCGCACGGATTTCCAGATCGCCGTCAGTCTCTCGCTCATTTGCGTAATCGTTGCTTTATTCAACTGCTCACCGTTGGCTGGTCCGTTTGTCTCAGACGCGGGAGCACGGTGCCGACTGTTCCTTCCACGCTGACCATGTGGTCCCCAAAATTCACCTGTGTAACGTTCGATACCTGCGGATGCGGGTTGATACTGACCCACAGGGTCCGATTGAGCCGGCAGGGCGTGCGAGCAAGATCCGCCATTCTAAACTCAACGAATTCAGGACCGAGCAGGCTCGCCACGGTGTCAAATGCTACCTCGGCTAGTATCGAACGTGCTCCTGCGCTTTCGATCAGCAGGTCAGCTGCCTTGGTCGGGGCTGCGGCGTGCGGCCGAACGGCGTAAATTCGCGCGGTGTTGACGGGGATCGTCCCGAAGGGAGGTGCGGTCGGAACTTCGATTATCCTCATGGTGTCGCCTTCTTGGTTGCTGCTTTCATTGCGCTCTTCTTGCTCTACGCTGCATGGGCGCAGCCTTATCGACTCTGAGCACAACAAATCGGTCTCAGTCCTCCCGACAGGCGTTTGGCAGAGCCCGCGACGTTTTGCTCTGGCTGCCTGTTGCGATGATAGAATTAAGTGCGGCTACGAGGCCGGTGAAGAGCTTCGCACCCCTCTGCGCGACACCACGATTCACCGCGCCGTCATCAGTGTCGTAGGAGTAGGATATTTCAACAACGACGGGACGATCCAGAGTTGCCGCGTCCGCCGGGTACCAGAAGGTGAGGTCGAATTCGGCGTCCGTATCTTGCCCAAGATCAACCTTGGCGCCACTGAAAACAAGTTCGAGAAAGGCGGTCCCCGCCACGAGCGTGGCATCTGCTCCCGGTGCCGACGAAGAAAGGGTCTTCAGAACGTTGTCTATGCCGGGAAAGGCTTCGATGACTCCGTGCAGTGTTGATGCAACGGTTGCGGCTGGTCCTTTTGAGAAACCGAGTATGAAAAACGATGCTTCGATCCAGCGGCATCGCCTGCGAAAGAAACATCTTCCTCAAACTTGGATTTTCCACCGCCAATTCCTTCAAAGCGGGAGGCGTTGGCAAGGAAAAGATCTGGACCGCGGAGTTTGAGCGTCACTTCAGAGGTGGCATCTGGGCCGGACGCAGGCGTCCATTTTGTCCGCTCACGATAGGAGAGGCCAACGTCGCTCAGCGCGCACGTGGCGGTGTCTCTGAAGACAATTCGCCGCTGGTGATCGAGCGCGAATGACTTCTTGGCCCGCGACTGGCCATTGTCACGCGTGTCCAAGCGAGAAGCGATGATAGGCTTAAGTCTAGATTCCCAGAACGCCGCGGCGCGCGTCGCCGCGTCTCCAGTGAACTGGTTCGGATCCAACAGTAGCTTGTACTCACGTGAATCAACGAAGATGCCTGATTTTGCGAGCGCACCCGTCGATGCAACAGCAATTGCCAGGCAGACAGCTATCGCAAAGCTCAAAAGGCGACCGCGCAAAGATAGCCTCCCGTGTTCATCCGAAAGACGGCACCAATCAGGGCTGCAAGGCCTTGTTCAGCAAATGGGCAAGGCGTACACCGGCCTTCGCAAGCTGCTCCCGGATGATGGCGCGGTTCGATTGCACATACGCTTCGTCGACGGTGACTTCTCCATTGGGCAAGGCACAGCTTGTGCCCTGCCGTATGCAATAGCGGGTCGCAGCGGCAGTCGTAATGGCAAACGATTCGTTGGCCCAGTCACGCGGGTCGGACGCCTGGGTCCACAGCTCCTGCAGAACCGGAGTTATTCCGCGGACCAGCTCAGTAGCCGCTGCCATTGGATCATCGCCAGCGGATTTGATGACCAAGCATGTGTCCCACGTCGCGTGGAGGTTCGCAGAGCATACGCCGGAGACGTCAATTTGGTTTCCGCCGCGATCATCTTCAAACGAAACGTGGAGCGGCTGATGAAGGTCGCCCACCCAATGCCCAAGGTATTTGAGCGCAGCGAGTTTCTTCTCATCGCTCGCCGTCGATGACAAAACATCCATGTCGTTCTTAATGGCGGAAATCACGCATTTGGGCGCCAGCGGACATGTTCCACTCGGAATGCCTTTGGCATCGCGAGAGAGATTGACGTAGTGCTCCGTATCCCGGGTGCGTGGGTGGTCCGGAAACGTGCAGGAGTCCCGAAAGAAATCGAATTGCCGATCCTGTTGAATAAGCCGCCGTATCTCCGCGCGAACTTCTGGCTGCGCGAGCCGGAAGGCAATCTCGCAAACGATCCGATGCCCGAGGTCACCCCAGGCCGCAGCGGGGCCCGCCATGCATACCGTGAAAATGAGGATTAGTCCGATGCGGCGCATCAGGGCGTCTCCGAACGTGACAAGCGTATGAACACTCAAAAGGTATAAGAGTACAATTCAACTTGGCTCGACTTCCAATTGATATCGTGAAAAGATGCAATCGTCTAGGTAGAAGAAGTGGCTCCTGCGTGCATGCGCCGGGGGCAAGGCAGGCAGGGGGCATCCGTGCGCAAGCTCGTGGAAGGCGACGTGCTGCACGTCCGTGCGGTCGGAGGACTGCATGTTGTGACGCTGGCGTGGGATTTCGCGCCGGGACAGGAGTCCAAACAGGAGGGCCTGCTCGGGTTCGCCATTGAACGATCGGAGCTGAAGGATGGCGAGGTCGTCGAGCGATATTTCCTTCGCGGCATCAAGCGCTTCAAGCACAAGGATGAGGGACTTGCTCCGGGAACGCCAGTGCCAACGTCCGAGCATCCCATCCAGACCTTCCAGTGGGGCGACTACACCGCCAAGCCAGATACCACCTACCTGTTCAAGGTTATCCCGGTCTACGGCAAGCCCAAGTTGCTCAAGCTCGATGAGGACTCAGCGACAGCAGTAGAGATAACCACTGAAGCCGAGCAAGGTGGCACCGACGCAGGCAAGACAACGCACGACATCTACTTCAATCGCGGTGTTGCGGGCTCGCAGGCCTTTGCCCGCAAGTTTGGCAAGACCGAACTGGACGAGAACGAACCCGCTTCCGAGCCAATGGTCTGGCTCTCTCGCGGCCTCTTCGAGGCATTGATCAAATTCATTGGTCTCGCGGCCGGACCGGATGCGACGGACTATAAGCTCCGCGCCATGCTTTATGAGTTTCGCTACAAGCCCGTCGGTCTGGCTTTCAAGGCAGCGAAAAATGCGGGTGCCGATGTCGATATTCGCTACGAGGCGCAGTCATACGAGCAAGAAAACGAGGAGATGATTGCTGCGGCACGCATCAAGAGCATTTGCAAACCGCAAAAGTCCCGGCAGGGCATTCGGCACAACAAGTTCATCGTTCTGGTTCACAAGGATGAACCGGTAGCTGTGTGGACCGGTTCGACCAACCTTTCGGCCGGGGGCATATTTGGCCACTCCAATGTCGGTCATGTGATCTGGGATCGTGACCTGGCTCAAAGCTTTCTTGAGTATTGGGAGCGACTCGCGGAGCCTGACGTAACTTTATCTCCCTTGAAGAAAGCCAATCTCGCCGCTGAGCCGACGCCCGCGCTGCATACCAAGCCGCCGTCCGATCGCATGCTTAAGCTCTATTCGCCACGGGATGACAAGGGGAGCGAGGTGACGCTGGAGTGGTATGCGGGTCTCATCGCGGATGCGAAACGCATCGCGTGCGTCACTTTTGCTTTCAATCTTGACCAGTACTTCCATGACGTCCTGGTGAGGGACGATGATACGCTGCGCTACGCCCTGTTCGACAAGGATCCGGGCGACGAATTCGCGGAAGAGATCAGGGTCACCGGGAATACTGTGATTGCACCTGGGGCCAAGCTAAAGAAAGGGGATCTGGAGTTCTTTCTTGGCGAGCGCCTCAGTGGGTTCAACCGTAATCTCTACGTCCATGATAAATTTATTCTGATAGATCCGCTTGGCGATGACCCCATCGTGGTGACGGGCACCGCGAATTTCAGCAGACCTTCACAGCACACGAACGATGAGAACATGCTCGTCATCCGTGGCAACCAGCGCGTCGCGGATATCTATTTTGGCGAATTTATGCGTGTCTTCGATCATTTCTATTCGCGCTACGTCGTGAAGAGGATCAAGGAGCAGGGTAATCACAATCCCGAGGCGGGATTCTTGAAGGAAGACTGGACGAAGTGGGTGCCGGGTCATTTCAAGGACGGTCCCAAGAAGCTCCGCCGCGAAGCCTTTATGAACCAGGACTGAGTGAGCACGATCATGCTCGAACTGACAGGGTGAATCGCACGAGGATCATGATGGCGATTACGCTTAGCGCAATAGGCGGAGACAGCCGTCAAATGTACATGCAAGAAGCCGCCTTAAGCACGGCGAGGCTTCTAGCCGAAGACCTCTGACATCACTTTTCCTCCTCCAGCTCGTTGGCGGCTTGCGGTCTGCGCGGTATCCGCAGCACCTGGCCGATATAGATGCGATTCGGATTCTCAAGCTTATCGCGGTTGGCCTCGTAGATGACCGGCCACAGTGAGCCGTCGCCATACTTCGCGATGGCTATCTTGGTGAGATTGTCGCCGCGCTGGACATCATAGGGGTCAAAATCCTCTGGCTTCAGGGCTGCCGCATGCAGGCCTACGTCGGTATCGCTGAGTGCGTTCAGTGCGTCGGCCACGCGATTGAGCGTCGCCGGGCGATAGGGGACCTTGTCCTTGAGCTTGTCCGGCTTTTCTTTCCAGCGTTTGCGCGCGCTCATGCTAACCTCGAACAGACGCGAAGGTCCTGGTGTGCGGTCGGCGGATGCCACCGCATTCATCGCCCTGTACATGAGGCCAGGCTTTTCGCTGTCCTCAAGATAGTCATTCGCATCGGGCCGCAGCCGGAATATCGGCGAATGCGGGCTCTTGTCGAGTTGAAGCCCGATATGCCGCGCGCCATCGAGCACCCATTCCAGCGCCTGATCTGAGAGACCTCGCCGGTCGCCACCACCGCCCACGGACGAGTGCGTGCCCGGAAACCACTTCTGCTGATACGGAGCATCCTCAGAATCGTAACTAGCACCTGCGTCGGCGGTTAGCTTTTCGAGATTGTCCCACAGTGTTGGCACGAAGTCCTTGCGTCGTTCGTCGATAGCCACCGCGTGGCGCGCGCTTCGCACGAAGGCGGAAAGGCTCGCATCGTGAAATCGGTGCTTGCGGTTGAACGCACTCAGCAAGGTAAAGCGTGCCGGGATTCCAAGCGCGCCGACCGTATCCCAGACCCCGACATACGTTACGCGCAACCGATGAGCGCTGTCCTTGGCGTAGCCCGCCAAGTTGTTGACGCGCCACATCTCTTCGGCTTGCGATAGACAGACATCCGGAGCGCAGGCGGCACGAAACTTCATCATGGCTTCCCGGTATGCATCGCTGTCCTCGCGCGCGCGGTAGCGTTCGATGGCTTCGGTCGCTTTCGCTGCCTGCGAGCGGTGTAGGATGCCGCAATTGCTCATCAGGCCGGCGAATGAACGCGCGGTGTAAGCCCCGCGCGAGAAGCCGAAGACGTAGATTTCATCGCCGGGCGTGTAGTTGAAGATAAGAAAACGGTAAGCGTCGGCAATGTTATCGACGAGGCCAAAGCCAAACACGCCGCCGCGAATTTGCTCCCACTTCGCGGTGCCAACCCCTTCATCGTAGTGGATGACCTGCGCAGTGCCATCGGAGGCAATAGGAACGACGCTTTCAGCAGTGACGACAACATTTGTGGGCAGTGGTGCGCTGAGCGTGTTCCAAGTGCCATCAAAGCAGAAAACGAGGCGCTTCATGCAAATGCCTCCGATAGGAATCGTCAACGCCACCGAGTACGCGATGAGATTGAAAGATGCGAAAACCGCAACCCTGTGCATAAACTCCCCGAAAATGGGCGCGTTAGCTGACGCTGCCGGGCTTTACTCGGCCCGCCCGCGGCGGTCCTCCCCGAGCCACGCTTCGCTCTGTCTCGGCCCTTCGGGTGACAATCCCTCGCGCCTGGCACATTGCGCTCCTCGCCGGGACAGTCGGTCCCGGGTCCCGCCGCGCATCGGCGCTATGCTGACCCCGGTTGTCCTTCTAACCGTCTCGTCGCTGCGACGGGCCCCGCGCCCTCAAGTGGCGCTCCTGCGGCCGCATGTCTTTTCAAAGCTTGGGCCAGCCTGATTGCTAAGGGCGCTGCCCCTGGCGCGCGCAAGGGCCGCTGCGCTGAACGCGCCGTCTCCCCGATCTTCCGCGCTTCGCTTGTGCAGACCGGGGCCCCTCGTCGCATTCTCCCTTGCACTTGCCACCCCCGCGCTTCGCGGGCTGGCCATGAGGTTTCAGCGCGTAGTCTGCGCTGAACCCTCAACTTCGAGTGCAAGGAGAACGACAATGACCAAGACCAGCAAGCCGAACGCCAAGGCGGGCCGCGAGATGCGGTTGCCGCGCCCCTGCGCCTGACCGCGTAGTCTGCGGCGAGCCGTTCTCGGCACAAGCTTGGCGGCGTGATGCCGCCAAGTGTCAATCGGCGTCCAAAATTGACCCCCTTGAGCGGCGGGCTTTGGCGGTAGCGCTCGCGCCGTCGGAGCTGGTCGGGGTTGCGGAGACGGGGCGAGCGCGGGTTGTTTGATCATCGTCGCGGCTCTTGAACCGCCAGCTCTCGTTCCCGGTTTCGACGATGTCGCAGTGATGGGTCAGGCGGTCGAGCAGCGCGGTTGTCATCTTGGCGTCGCCGAAGACGCTGGGCCATTCGCCGAAGGCGAGGTTGGTGGTGACGATGATAGAGGTCCGCTCGTACAACCTGCTGACGAGGTGGAACAGGAGCTGGCCGCCGGCCTGGGCGAAGGGCAGATAGCCGAGTTCGTCGAGGACGATGAGGTCCATCCGCGTCAGGTGCTCGGCAAGCCGGCCCTGGTGGCCGTTGCGGGTCTCGGTCTCAAGCCGGTTGACGAGGTCGACGACGTTGTAGAACCGGCCGCGAGCGCCTGACCTAATGCAACTGCGGGCAATGGCGATGGCAAGGTGGGTTTTGCCGGTGCCGGTCCCGCCGACGAGCACGGCATTGCGCTGCTGGGCGATGAAGCCCCCGCCGGCGAGATCGTTGACGAGGGTCTGGTTGATTGGCGTGCCCTCGAAGTGGAAGTCATCGAGATCCTTGGCGAGCGGCAGCTTGGCGATGGTAAGCTGGTATTTGATCGAGCGGGCCTGCTTCTCGTTGATCTCAGCATTGAGCAGATCGCCGAACCTCGCGTTCCGGCAGGTGACCGTGGCGCACGACGCGCTGGTAGCCATCCGCAGTCTTCAAATCGGCATGCTTGCCGAGAAAGTCCGCGACATCGGCCTCGACCGCCTGGGCCAACAGCGCACGCGCCCCATTGCGCAAGATCTCGGTGAGTTGATCGTCGACGTTTCCTGGCTGAATCAGCTTGATGATGTTATCCTTGGACACGGCATATCGCTCCTTCGGTGGAGAAGTGGAGGCGTCAAGCACCCCCATGATATGCCGCCTTCCCGATTCCCGCCGTCACCAACTTTCAGCGATAGCTCTAAACAGCTTCGCGGAATACGCTCCTGAGCCAAACCCCGACACTGGCAAGAAAGACGTCGTCTGGTTCGCGTTGAGTGATGACCGTCCCTTGTTTGCGTTCGCGGGAATCTGGACGGAGTTCAAGGGCGACCGCGGCACCAAGTCCAAACCCATTCCAGGTCCACATCTCGTCTATGGTTTTCTAACAACCTCTCCCAATGCGGTTGTAGAGCCCATTCACTCCAAAGCCATGCCTGTCATCCTGGCCACGGACGAGGAGCGCGATGTCTGGATGCGTGCACCATGGGACGAAGCCAAGGCATTGCAACGGCCCCTACCCGATGACGCATTGAAGATCGTCGCGCGAGGCGTCGAAAAAGAGGATCGCTTCGCCGCGTGAGAACATTCGACTAAAAACGCTGCGGGCTGCTTGCTGCGTTTAGTTTTTAGATTCTTTTCAAATGTTTACACAACCAACCTAATGCAGGCTAAACGCCGGCCGCGCAATTGAGTGGATCGCCGTCTGGCGGCTCAATCGAAGCTGAGTCAGTTCCGGAACAATGGGCCGCCGTTGATATTTCTTATTGGAGCGTAAGTCTCATTAGGGTCGTCTTGCCCCGAAGCAAAACCATGACCGGCATTAAGCGCACTTCGCACAGACACAATGCTGCCCTTGATATATGCGTCCCAAGCGGCATTGTGCGACGTCTGACGCACAGGCTGCGATGGCGGACGGACGGTTACAGGCTGCGGCGGTAAAGGCCGCGGCGGTACCGGCTGCGCTGGGGCCGTTGTAGACTTCAGCTGCGAACGAAGGAGAGCTACACCACCAATCGCGGCGCCTATCAATGCAAAGCCCAGAAGAGTGTCCGTTTTACTTTGCTTGTCCATTGCTCTCCTCCGTCACGCCGACAAATAGCTTTGATCATGGACGACCGACGATTACGACCCGCGCTATCGGTCACTGCGGTTCAAACACATCCGTTCTCTTCTTCCAATCCTCCCACCGCGTTCGCGGATCTGCCGGAAACACGCGCAGGATGCGACGCTCGCCCTGACCCTTGAGTTCCGCGTTCGAGTTCCATGCCAACCCACCGGCCGCTCTGACGGCATTGTAGATAGTTGCGACGGTTGTCCCATCGATCGCAAACTCCTGCATTCCGATTCGGAGGATTGCATCGACATCCTCACGGGGGCGATCCTGGACCCAATAAAGGTAGTCGTGAATGATCGCGGGATAAGTGTACTCTCCGACTGGCGAGAGCAGCGACCAGAACAAGCGAGGGATGCTTGCCAAGTCGGTAATGAAGCCGACCGGAACGGTAACCGGCTGAAATCGAATGGCGTCTGGCGACCCGGGCGACCACGCGATCGAGCGGGTGAGAAACCAAACCGGCTCCACAAAGCGTGAGACATGGAGCGTTCCGACCGGAGTCTTCTTGTCCTCGACCTCGCGGCGGACCCATTCATTCATCCACGCCTCAGGCCCGTCGTGTTGCTCGCTTGCAAGGACCGCCTTGAATTGCGACGCGGCGACGACCGACAATCCGAGCACTCTTCGAATAAGTTCCCGGCGCGTTTGGCTGCTCATAGCAACCTCCGACGTTAAGGCCCTGCCTGCTGCAGGGATGGGGGTCTGAAGAGCATTTCTCCCGAGCCGACCATGCGGCCGAGCATTGGGATCTGAGCCGCATTGGTTCTCTTCGCCACCTCGTACTGGACGTAAACATACAATTCAGAGAGCGTGATCACGTCATCCTGGATTACGTTTGCTTTCCCAAGGAGCCCCTCGGCTAGGAAGTAAGTGAAGGTGCTCATCTTCAGCTCCGGGTCGATCGCCGCTGCTTGGCTCTCCATCCCCGCTGTCAACATATATGCGCCCTGAGAGTGCGTGAGCTTTGTAAGGACGCTCTCAGAGGGCGATTTGACAACGACGCCAAGCCCGGAAAAGCAGCTGTCGACTGCGATCAGGAACTGTTTGACTTTGCGAGCCTTAGCCCTGTCGACGTGGCTGCGGAGTTCTTGGAGCTGAATGCAGCGCGCGCTGGCCTCGTTGGCTTTGCAGTCCGACGTCGCGATATAGCCATTCGAGGGCACGACGGGATCAGGGAACCCATGCGATGAGAAGTAAATGAACAGTCGGTCGTTTTCGTCCGCGTCGTTCACAAACTTGGTGATGGCGTCCATCACGTGTTGTTTGAGTACCCTGTCTTCCGCAAGTACTTCTACCTTGAACCCGTTCCTCAGCAGCGCGTCGCGCAGTGTTGATATATCTTTCTTGATCCGGTCGTGCGGAAACTTCGGGAAGTTTGCGTCATCGAAGTTCCAGATGCCGACCAGAAGCGCCTTGCTGCCGGAGTAAACAGTTGAGAGATCAACACGGGGGACTGGTACGCGTGGACCCAAGGTCGTGCCCTTCTGCAGGGACTCCTTCGTGGGCCGTGCCACAAGCGGCTCCGGCACTCTAAAATTAAACCTCGCAATGCCCGAGGTGAGCTGTCCCTCCGGTCCGTCATACTGCGCCTGAACGCGAAACTCATACGTGCCCTTTGGAAGGTAGAAATAGGGAACGGAGGTCGTGTCCTCCCACTCGCTCCAATCATCGTTCTCCAGCGACGAAAAGCGAAACTTGACCCGGGACTTTGGAAGATTGAACTCAGGACCGATAAACCAGCTCAACGTCAGCGGCTTTTCTACCACCCCCAGTTACGGGCTTGAGGCCAGGCGTCTCCCCGTTAACCTGCAAGTAGACTGTTGGAGGTGAGGTAAGCTGCTGTGGAACGCGCCTTACCACTTCAAAGCGACCTAGCAGCTCGACGTGCCGCTCCTTGATAATGTGCTCTAGGACAGGATATCTCCGGTCGCCAAGCACTTCGACTGTAGTAAGTCCTACACGCCGGCCTTGAGCTTCCAACGGCTCGAGACGTCGGGTAAAGAAAGGAATTACGCTGTAGATTATCTTGTAATCGCCCTCCTCAAGTGGCGCGGGAAAGTCGAGCCTCATCCTTGGGTTAGGAAAGTCAGACCTCCGTAGCTCATCGTCCCCGCCCATTCTAAGCAGGTAGACGGGCCAGGTACGCACTTGAGATCGATCAAGGGAGCTGACTGGTTCGCCCTCTCGTACGACCGAAAAAACTATGTTCGCTATTCCGTCGGATCCGAACGTGTACGCGTCAGCTGTGAACGTAGCGGTAACCCGGCTCCCAGGTTCAGCCGTTCGGGTCCGCCCCTCATTGAACTCGATTGATGGAGCTTGAATAGATATTCCGCCCGAGTAAGCTGGGGACGCCGCCAGGAAGCATGACGCAGCCACGCCCATGGCCACGAGCAAGCACGTGCCGAGTGAACGTACAAGCTGCCTTCCTCTAAGATCACGCGGGTGAGGCATTTGAACCCCCGGAAAATCTATAAAACTCTATGGCAACGTTCCGATCGGACTACATGCGCAATTTGCAGCACTGCAAGATGATGAAATCACCTCCGCATGGTTGCATCAAGTCACGTCTAGATTTGTGGATCCACCCGATAGAGGGCATAGATCCCGGTATATAGTCGAGGTGGCTTCTATCCCGTTCGATCTTGCCGGGATGCTGGTACTATCCGTCTAATTCATTTGCTCATCGGTGATCCATTTCACACTCCCAAGAACTTCTTAGTTATTCGCGATCAAAAACACTGGCGTCGTTGCAACAATCACATGTGCCGCAAAGTCCGCACAGTGTAGCGAACCCGACCATCGCGTGACTCTTGGCCGGCTTTGCGACCAACTCGGTTGGCGTGCCGAAGGGCTCATCCGAACCATCCAGAGGGAACTGAAGGAGCGCTATGGGGCTAGATCACGTTCGTTCCGAAATCGAGCACATGCGCGTCCAGGTCGGGCGCCAGCGCAGGGAAATCCTCCAACTCCAGCGCGCGGGTATTCCAACTGCCTCGGCCGAAGCGTTGCTGCAAAGTATGCACGACAAAGTCGAAAGCCTCTGCGCCGAGCGTGACCGGCTCAGGGCTGAACTTCCCCGGAAGAGCAAGGTGCTGGGAGGACGAAGTTGGTGAGGCACTTCCAGGACGACCCAAACCCGCCGCCGTTCATCGAGGCGCTGGCAGAACTTCGCCAGTTAGCGCCGCGGGAGGGTACTGTTACCAGCACGTCCAGGCCATCGCAGTCGCGATCGACCAGTATGCGGAGAAGGCGCTAGGCAACCGTGAGTACTTCCTCAACTAGCCCTACAGCATTGGTGGTAGCAGCAAGGATCACGTCCCCTGATTGTTCGAGATTCGGGAAAACTGAGCAAAAATGCCCGCTTCGGCGGGTATTTTTGTGAGTTGAGTAATTGCCAAAGCGTATTGAGATGCCGGGGTTCATTAAGCCCCAGCTTGCAACGTTGAGGTCCAAGGCTCCCAAGGGCGAGCAGTGGCTTCACGAAATCAAGTACGATGGCTACCGCGTCCAGGTTCATCTGAACTCCGGAAGGAAGAACGTCTTCACCCGTAACGGGCTGGACTGGACCAAGCGCTTCTCTTCGATCGCTGGCGCTCTCGATATTCCTGGCCAAGCCATCATCGACGGGGAAGTGGTGGTCGTGCATGAAGGCCGCACCAACTTCTCTGAACTGCAGGCCGAACTCTCGGCTGGCCGACAGGACCGGCTCGTCTTCTACGCCTTCGATCTTCTCTGGCGTAACGGGGATATGCGCAAACTCCCACAGATCGAGCGCAAGCAGACGCTACTGGAGCTGCTCGGCGAGAACGCCATTGAGCTGCCCATACTCTACAGTGAACACCTTACTGGCGATGGGCAGGAAATGTTTGAGCATGCCGCCAAACTGAACTGGGAAGGCATCATCTCCAAGCGCGCGGATGCTCCGTATCGATCGGAGCGGACTGAAGCTTGGCTGAAAATAAAGACCGTGCAGAAGGGGAAATTCCCGGTCATCGGGTTCGTTAAAGACCCTACGGGCGTCGCAGCGCTCTACCTCGGGAAGAGGGAAGGAAAAGACCTAGTTTACATGGGCAAGGTGGGTACGGGCTGGTCTCGAACCGTCTCCAGCCGAATACGTAAGCAGCTCGATACGGTCGTTAGCCCTAAATCCAAACTTACCAAGCCGATCAGGAAACCCAAGGCCACTTGGGTGGAGCCAACCTTCGTCGCCGACGTCGAATACCGCGACATCACTTCCGAAGGGCTGTTGAGGGCAAGCTCGTTTAAGGGACTGTCCCGGAAATAGGAGAGGCGAGAGGCACAGTGCCCTATGGTATGCTGCAAGCATGCCATTCGGCTTCGAACTTCCCACCAGCCCGCTTGAGCGCGCGGCAATGCTTGAGAACCTGCTCGTCGCGCGAGCGACTGGCGACATGAACGCGAGCAACCACGATTACGAACAGTTGCGTCGAGATTTCATCGACGATCCTGAACTCAAGGCGCTTCTGCCCCCTTTGTCCGGACCTGCCGGACCCTCGATGTATTCTGGCCCTTCATCAAGAATCAGGCTGGGACCTATGCTGAGCGGCGCCAAATCATAGGCGAGGCTTTCACCCCGCTCGTGGAGCATCTTGAGGGCCGCAACCGCGTGCCCGGGGATGCAGTCGTTTCTGATGCGCTCCAGTCCTTCGATGCAGATGGTGTCCACGCAGTGTGGAGCAAAGCGTTGAATCGCAGGGCTCAAGACCCGGAGGGTGCAATTACCGTTGCCCGAACGCTCCTAGAAACAGTGTGCAAGCGCATCCTCGACGATATTCCCGTGACCTACTCTGACAAGGAGGATTTACCCAAGCTGTATACGATGGCTGCGAAGGCGCTAAAACTTGCCCCAGACCAACACACTGAGGAGCCCATCAAGGCGATCCTTGGAGGAGCCATGACGCTGGTCAACGGCTTAGGAACATTGCGAAATCGTCTCAGTGATTCTCATGGGCGCGGGGAAAGCCCGTCAAGCCCTCGCCGCGGCACGCAAGCCTCGCCGTTAACACAGCCGGTGCTATCGCGACATTCTTGGTCGAAACGCACCTCGAAAGAAAATCGAAGCGCTGACTCAAATTAGCCACGCGACGGCGTACCTAAATACCTCGTAAGAGAAGCGCTTGCGACTTCGAATTAGAAGTAAAGGAATTGTGGGCGCGCTGCCCTTGAAACAATCTTCGACCATCTTCACTTATCGTAGTGGCGAGAAAATTTTTCGCCTGCTGTTTGAAACGACCTATCAGCACTTCAGGATTTTGGCCGCAGCCATTCGCGGCCGCGATCTGTGGCGGCAACGCCCACAGTCCTGGCCAGGTATTTGGGTCAGGAAGCTCCGCAAGGAGAAGCTGCAATGATAAAACCAGAATGGCTCCGACTCGTCCTTCTTGGCCTCAGAATTGTAAAGGAGATCCTAGACATATTGACCGGAGGGCGCGGCCCTCTGTTTTAATGCCCGAGACGCCGGCTTACACGATTAAGCTGGCCGAAGCGCCGTTATACAGGCCAAGGCACTTTGCCTGACTGGCCATTCAGTTCAATTCGCTCGTTCTGCTTTAACTTAAGCGATGAGCAACGAGGTTACACCAGACGAATAAGCGCCACTATCTGGCACGTTGCGATCTTCCGAGATCCTGCCCTTGGGCATTCGATCCGCTCAACGGCTGCATGCTTCTCGACACGGCTGGCCCAGCCCGCAGTTATTCCGCGCGAACGCGACCGTCCGACTATCTTCGGGTCTGACGTGTCTTCATAGTCATCGACACGGTCCTACTTCGGTAGGTAGAGCCCCTCTGCTTCGGTGGAGGGGTTTTCGTTTTGAGGAGGATGGAATCTGAGATTTCGGGCGCATTTCCAAGGTTCGCCACTGCGCTGAACGAAACGGCGCGCTTCCGGCCATAGGATGGCATGCCTATGGAAACGGCGAATTTTTTACAAATTTAGCACAGATGCTAGCACAAAAATATTCTATGATGATTTTTCAATAGAGAATTCAGCATGTTAAAAGAGATGCCATCCGTCTCATAACTGAAGGTCATAGGTTCAAATCCTATCCCCGCAACCAAGTTTTAAGCCCTTGAGAACGCATCGTTTTCAAGGGCTTTTTGCTGTTCCCAATCTGCCTGGAAATTTCGCTCGTGGAAGCGCAGTGGAAGCGGCAGGAGGAAAGTCGCAGCGTAAGATCGGCGAGGGCGGAGGGGGCGCGCCATTTTTCCACCACTCCAGAACAATGATGGGCACCGAGGGCCCGTTGCGACCCGCTCCTGTCCCGAATGGGGCCGCTGCAAGGTCGTCGTGAGCCCCGACTATAGGAAGTGAAGCCAGGGTCGGCACGTTACTCACGGTTGCGAGGCCTGGAAGGCGTCGAGGGCAGCCTTGATGTTGCGCTCGCGATTGGCCGGTATCGACGTCTGGGCGTGGACATAGCGCGTGCCGCGCAGGATCTCGTCGACCGGAATATCCCGGCTGTAGCCGTCGAGGATATGATCGAAGGGCACCGGAAGCCCGCCGTAATTCGTCCGGACGAAATAGCCGTGCACGATGCCCGCGAGCAGTTTGGCTTGGCGCTGGGCGGTATCGACGATTCCGGCTACGCGGAACAGGTCGCGATAAAGCGTGCGGTCGCCGACGGTCGTGACAGGTTTGTTCTTCAGCTGGCCGAGATAGAGCGCGTAGTGGAAGAGATTCGTCGCGAGCGGCATCAGCCGATCCCATCGTGGAGCGTCCGCGCCGTTCCAGAAGGTGACGTTGGCCGGGAGCGGCAACAGACCGCGCTCGCCGAGCGAATGCTGAGCTTCCGGATTGACGAAGCCGCCGCTCTTGATCCCCGCCTCGGCGAAGATGATGACCCAGAAATCGACCGCGGTGAGCGGAAGCATGCCGGCGCCATACTGGTTCGTGAGCCGGGCATTGATCTCGGCGCGGAGCCGCGTGAACTGCTCGCGGTTGGTGCTCAGGAAGGCGGGCTTGGTGAGGCCAGCGCTCGTGAGGCCGGTCGCCCAGCCGTCGCCGCTCTCCAACTGGAATTCGGGTACGCCGAAAACGGTTTGGAGGCTTTGCTCGACCGCGCGCTCGCTCGTCGCGGCCTTGGAGCCGCCGAGCGACAGCCGCATGACGACGGGCCGGTTGTCGGCGATCTTCCGTATGAACTTGTCGACCGTGCGGTCCTTCGCCACGTGCAAGAAGCGATACCGCTCCTCCGACGGCGAGAGATCGCCCGTGACGAAGATCCGGTCGATCGGGGAATGCTCCGAGCGCAGGTATGAGAAGGCGCCGCCGCGCAGCTCGTCATTGGCCGCGAAAGGCGAATATCCGTTGCCGAGAGCCGTCAGATCCCGGGGTTCGAGTGGCGGCTCGGAATTAGTGCCGACGATCCAGTCCTTGCCGTTCCCTGCCGCGACCGCTTTCCTGATCGCATGCGTAAGGAATTTGGACATGAGCAGCCGGCGGAGTTCGTCCTGGCCGAGGGCCTTGGAGTTGACGGCGACGAGATTGACGGCCGCTTCGGTGGGATATTTCAGGGCACGCAGATGAAAGAGCGTCGGCTCGACCTCGAAGACCGGCTTTGCCGGATCGGGCGAACCGGTTGCCTTGACCGGCCGCGTCCAGGCGCCTTTCATCGAGGCATCCCAGTTGCCGCGCTCGAGCGATACCGAGGACGGCCGCCAGATGACGGCGGTGGCGAGCTGGAGTCGTTGGCCATCCTCCTCGGCGAACTTGCAAAGGAATTTCTCGCCGAACTTCTCATCAAGCTTCGCAAGGATCCCGTCCACCGCGTCGGCCGGGATCTGAATGAGGCACCAGGCGTCGAGGTTGAGATCGGTGATCGCCGTCGCGACGTCGTAGAGCTTGTCGGGATCTTTCGCGCCCTTCAGCCATTGCAGATCCCAAAAGCCGATATCGATGTCCTGGTCGCTCGCGCGATAGAGCTCGACGATTCGCTCTTGGTCGGACGTCGCCTCGACGGCGCGTCCGAGCCCGCCGAAGACTCCGGTCAGCGTGTCGGACCCCTCGACATGGCGCAGAACCTCGGCCGCGCTCCTTGCGTCGGCGCCGCCTTGCGATATCCGGTGTTCCAGCTCGAGCGCGATCGCCGCGATCTTGATGCCTTCATTGGCGATGTTAATCTCGCGTCCCTCCGTCAGCTCTGGGGAAACGTCGGGAAAATTGGCCTTCAGATCGGCACCTTCCCGGAAGGCATGATGCAACGCGACCAGCTTGCCGCGGCTGTTGAAAACGCAGGCGCCGGACGATCCGAAATCCGTGTCGGCGGCATAGAGAAGGCAGGTTGAATTGATGCCGAGCAGTTCGGTGTCATCGAGCGAGGCTTCCTTCAAGCGACCGAGCGGGTGATGGATCACAAAGACCGGCTCGCCGGGGCGGATCATGAAGGAGCCGCGCTCTAGCTTAATCGTGCCGAACTGCTTTGACGGATCCTCCGATGTCCAGACGAAAGTGAAATCGAGACCCCGCCCGAGACCGGGCTCGTGAGAAACAGTCGACTCGGATCGAGGCTGAACCGGACGGCCGGAGGTTCGGGTGTCGCTAGCTCGACGAGGAGCTGTTCCTCGGGGACTTCATAGTCGAACTCGATTTCCGCCGCCGCCGCAACTTCCGGGCTATTCAGGACGTGGTGATTGGTAAGAAGAAGATTCGGTGCGACGAGGAAGCCCGTGCCCGTCCATCCGCCGGGCACCCGCCTTCCCCGGAAGTCCAGATGGTCTCCGGCCCGGACGACAATCCGGGCGACCGCCCTGCGGTGCTTGCTGAGGAGATGCAGCAACGCGGCCGGCACCGTATTCCAATGGCCGACACGCGCCTCGAAGATCGCGTTTTCCTTGCGTCGATCATGCCAGCCAAACAGCATCTGTGCCGGATCGTCGACCGGCATTTTTCCCTCGAGGTCTGCGAAAGGATCAGCGCTTGTCCACTTGGCAACGAAGGGCGCCCGCTCATCCTGCCGAGCATTCTGCGGCTGCTTGTATTTTTGCCTCACGGGGTCCCCCTTCTAACGGATGTCGTCGTTTTTGGCGTGGGGCTAACCCTGCCAGTTGGCCTCGTGCCCGCGCGTGTCGATATGGATGAAGCGGCTGTTAACGTAGAGGCCGACGCCGCCTAGGAATGCCGGCTTCGAACGCCGCACCTCCTTCGCCGCGCGATGCCATTCCTGGACGGTGCCGCTATCGCAGCGCCAGTCGATCGCATTGAACTTCATGTGGAGGCTTGCGGACTCGCCGCCGATGCAACTGTTGTAGGCTGGGCTGCGGTAACACGAGAGAATCCGGACCGGAGCGCCGAGACGGCGCCGGATCTCGTCCAGCATCTTTGCCGTGTTGGCGATCCTGGGCCACAGCTCTCTGGGCGGGAGTGTGTTCTTGCCGGCGCACGATGCGCCGGACTGATTGCTGGCGCCCATCACGAGAAATTCGGCCGGCGAGAAATGTTCGAGTTCGAGCTGATCGATGAATGCTACATAGGCAGCCATGTCGAATCCGCTGCTCTCCACATTGGCAAATATGGGCCGCAGTATCGTGGCGCCGGACTCGAAGGAAACGCCTAGAGAGTCAAAATCGAGCGCCGACCCGATGTCGACATAGGCGAATTCACCGCGGTCGTTGCCGCTCTCGTCAGATCCTGCTGCGGCCGCTTTTTCCGCGCTATATTTCTTCTCGCTCGCAAGAATCTCGCGAATGAAGTCGTTGGACGTTCCCCAACCCGGCTCGGCATAGTCGGTTTCTTCGGCGAGAGCATAGCCGCCGACATGGCGCTCACCTCCATCTCCGATCCTCGCGCCGTCCTCCTGCGCGAGACCCTGCGTCGAGTGAACGGTGCTCGCCATCGCCAATTCGACGGCGTCGCCAATATGGCCGTCCTCGGCGATCCCAAACGCGCCCTCCAAGCCCGTTCCGAGATAGGCTTCGATGCCATCGGCCAAGGCTGCCGCGATCTTGTCGCGATAGGCGTCCGTCTTGAGCTTCACTTCCTCGTCCGCCCGGTCCAGGAAGCTGACCTCGAGCAGCACGCAGGCCGTTGCCGCCGCGTGTTCGGCCCGCGAAAGGACGCCGAAGCCCGCTTTCTTTATGCCACCTGGATGGCTGGCATTGCGGTCCCTCAGGCCAAGAGCCGCGACCAACTTCGCCTGGACCGCAAGACACAGCCTTCTCGAGGCATCGCTATGGCTCGTGTGAACGAAGGTTTCCGTGCCCTGAGCTGTGTGCGTCTCGGATGCGTTGAAGTGAATTGAGACGAAGACCGGGGCATTGCTGTTCTTCGCCACGGTGGCGCGGGCCGTCAGCCCAAGATTGCGATCGTGATCGCGCGTCAGCTTGACCGTATGGCCGCGGCTCTCGAGCACGGCGCGGGCGCGGCGCGCGACGTCAATGGTGAGGTTCTTCTCGAGCGTGCCGTCCGGGCCAACGGCATTGTTCCAGCTCGATCCGTCGATCTTGTTCGGCGGAGGGGATCCGCCATGGCCCGGATCGAGCACGATGAGGGCTCCTGCCGCCTCGAACCCCGGTCCGGCTTCATGGGTCGCGCGGACCGGCAGGCCGCCTCCGCGCGCAATCCCGCGCAGAGAGAACGACCCTTCGACGCCGCCGGCGCCGATCCATTCAACGATCGCGGCGCGAAGTTCGTGTGCGGCGCGGCCGAATCCGGAATTGGTCGGATGGAGCTCGTCGTGCCAGCTCAGCTCGTCGCCGACCTTGCCGCGGAGATCGACAAAAGTGAAGTTGGAGAAGGTCGACTGCAGCCCTTTCAGCTCGTCGCTGAAATGGTTGAGCAGGACTTCAATGACCGGCCGCCAAAGGGCTGCCGGGATACCGGCCTTCTTGAGCGGCCCACCGAGCCATTTGCCGCCACTGATGGGATAGGGAAGGTCGTAGGCATGGCCGAAGACATGGACCTTCGGGAAGCGGGTCACCAGGTCGTTGAGGATGACCGAATAGTGCCCGAGGATGGCTTCGACGGCGGCCTTCAATTTTGCGGCGTCGAGGAGGTCGCTCGGCTTCTTCCCCTTCGTGTATTTCACCAAGACCTTCTCGAGCGCGCCATCGCCCAGGAGGTCGTTGCCGCCGCCGGACAGCAACAGCAGCTCGGCACCCGTCTCCTCGAGCGCCAGGACATACTCCTTTTCGTTGGCCATGCGCTCGATGAGGTCGCCGGCGGCGCAAAGTGAATAGATCGCCTTGTCCGGATCGCCGCTCAGATGATCGATGACATCCTCCAGGAGCAGCGGATATTGCCACCAGCTGTCGCCCTCCGAAACGATCTTCAGGCCGTTGAAAGCGCCGGCTGTCTTCAGCCGATAGATGACGCGCCGCTTTGCGCGAGCGATCCGATTGGCCCAGGTGAAGGCGACGTTGCTTTCGAGCCCCTCCTTGCCGATCTTTTCACTGAATTCGGGCCGGAGCTGGATGGCGGCATCGAGAGGCCTGTCCGCCTCGTCCGCCTTCTCGTAAAGCGTGCGTAGCAGCCTATCCAGTGTCGCCAGATCGTTTGCTGCAACCGCTTCATCGACGCGGCGCTGGAGTTCGGCTTCGAAATTCTCCATTGGACTCCTCTATCCTTTGAACAGTTGGCTTCTTGCAAACCCGCCTTGGCGAATATTCTCCCCGCAATTGCTTTTATGCACGCCAAAGATGTTCATTTGCAGAATGCTCTGTAAAGGGGTATTTCGGTCGCAGGGAGCAGTGCGGAGCAGATGCACCACCCACAATATTCAGCCCGGCCCCCACGTAATTACCCGCAATCCCGATCTCTTCTGGGGCCTGATCGCCTCGATATGGATCGGCAATCTGATGCTCGTCATTATGGGTTCTAAAAGACGATTGACTGCAGGCTTGGAGAGAGGGTAGAGCGTCAGCAACAGCGCCCAGAACTTGGTCAAAAGCTGATCGACCACCCGATTGTCATCGACTCAGACAAGGTCCTGTCGGTACTCGCGGTTTTTTGCCGTTCCCAATCTGGCTTGAAATTTCGCTCGTGGAAGCGCCGTGGAAGCGGCAGGAGGAAAGTCGCAGCGTAAAATCGGCGAGGGCGGAGGGGCGCGATGACTCAATTGTGATCGCATATCGATGGCGAGCGCCGCAACTCACGTCAGATCGCTGCTCGCGGGGCCGCTCACGATCTTTGCTGCGCCGGCTACGCTGCCTCACCGTTAAACTACGAATCTGGGGGTCAGGAGTTCGAATCTCTTCGGGCGCGCCATTCAAATCAAACACTTACCGCTTTCCACCGTTTGAGAAGACGAAACTAAAACGGTTTTTCAAACGGTAGTTTTCTTCTAAAGAACCGGCCCTTATGTGTCGGCAGAGATAGCCCTCCGAGCAAATCCTCGACGAGTTTCAGACGAGATTTTTGAACGTATGCATATCTATCCGGCATTGGGCATTCGAATACGCAACCATTCAACGTCGTTAATTTTGGTCGTTTCCCCAAGCCTCTTGTGACGCCGCTCGGGCGGGCGGCGTGGGGTCTAGACTAGGGTCCGCGCAGCGGACGGGCGTCGGATAAATCCGTGCAACCGGCTGGTTGCCGCAGTCGCGCGGGGTGCGGTATAATCAAGGTGAATTCCGAGTTCAGTGATGGTGCTCGTAGTTCACATAGATGCCGAAGTGGCGTGGAACGCTCACCGAGGGATCTCCGCGAAAGTCAAAGTATCTCTAAACCTAGGCCCAACCGGAGCATCAAACGATGAAAAAGCCCGCCAAAAAGATGCCCACTCTCGTCCCTCAAAAGATGCGCGCAGGCATCCTAAAAAGGTTAGTCACACTCACGGCACTGGGGACCCCTTAAAAGGTTGAGCGTGTCCGCGCCAGCTTCCACTTGTGAATGAATGAAGATTGCTTAGCTGAAAGATGCCGCCCCACCATTTACGAGGCCCTGGTAACCCGGGGCCTTTACTTTTCAGCGCCGATCGTCGGCCAGTCGAAGTCTAGCTTGGTCGCCCAAGAGCCCCGGATGAGGTCGTAAACCCCGTTACCCCGCTTGAACCGCATTGTCGGCTGGCCGCGGACGCTGGCCAGCTCCACCCTGAAGTACAGGCTGTTGAGCTGGTGGGTGTAGAACTTGTTCAAGCACTCCGCGTTCTCGCGCGTGTAGAACGAAGCCAAGTCCTTCAGTCGAGCCCGCAGCTTGGCGATGCTGTCCTCGGCGTCCCTGAGAATGACGACGGCGGCATGACGCTGCTTCTCGTTCATGTCGCAGATGAAGTCCAAGGGTTCTTGACCATAACTGTCGGCAGCCACCGAAGTGAGCATCCGGATGATGTGGTCGAGCTCCTTGGGCGGATTAAAGTCCTTGATGACGGCGATTTGGCCGCTCAGCAAACCGAACGTATGGTCGCGCGTCTCGTCGCGGTCATGGGAGCGTCGAATTACACGTTCGTCCAAGCTCGGTTCAGCGAGGCGCTGCCCGACTGGATCGGTGCCCATGTGGATGCGCTTACCTTCCTGGGCGGGGTGCCGAAGGCGCTCGTCTGCGACAATCTGAAGGCCGGGGTTACGGTGGCGAGCCGCTACGAGCCGGGGGTCAACCGGACCTACCAGGATCTGGCGGCCCATTACGGCACCACCATCATGCCGGCGCGGCCACGCAAGCCGCGCGATAAGGCCAAGGTCGAGGTGGCGGTTCTCATCGTTCAGCGCTGGATTTTGGCGCGGCTGCGCAATCGGCGCTTCTTCTCGCTCGCCGAGCTGAACGTCGCGATCCGTATCCTGGTCGAGGACCTCAACGCCCGCCTGATGCGCAAGGTCGGTGCCAGCCGCCGCGAGTTCTTCGACACCATCGATCGTCCGGCCCTGATGCCGCTGCCGGCCGAGCCCTATCAGTACGCTGAATGGCGTCGCGCCCGCGTGGCGCCGGATTACCACGTCGAAGTTCAGGGGCACTTCTACTCGGTTCCATCCCGCATGATCCGCCAGGTCGTCGAGGTGCGAGCCACCGAGGCGACCATCGAGGTGTTCCATCGCGGCACCCGCATCGCCAGCCACGCACGCTCGGGCGTGAAGCGCCGGCACACCACGATCCCGGAGCACATGCCGAGCGCGCATCGCCGATACGCCTTCTGGACGCCGACGCGTTTTCTGGCCGCCGCCGAGCAGATCGGTCCATCCACGGTCGCGCTGTGCGAAGCGATTATGCGGACAAAGCCGCATCCTGAGCAGGGCTTCCGATCCTGTCTCGGCATCCTGCGGATGGAGAAGACCTATGGGGCGCGGCGTCTCGAGGCCGCTTGCCACCGTGGGATCAGCATCGGCGCAGCGAGCTATCGGTCGATCGCCTCCATCCTCAAGACCGGTCTCGACAAGGCCTTCCTTCCCGACACCACCCCCGACGGCGATCCCATCCAGCACGGCAACATCCGTGGCCGCAGCTACTACCACTGACCAGCAAGAAGGAGACCTTATGCTGAGCAACCACACCCACGAACGTCTCGCCGCTCTCGGGCTCGCCGGTATGGCCAAGGCCTTCGATGATCAGCAACGCCAACCCGACGTCACCGCGCTGACCTTTGAGCAGCGCCTCGGCCTGATGATTGATCGCGAAGCAACCGAGCGGGAGAACAAAAGGCTCATCGTGCGCCTGAAGTTCGCCTCGCTACGGCAGACCGCAATCGTCGAAGATGTCGATCTGCGCGCTCCGCGCGGCATCGACCGCGCCTTCTTTGCCAAGCTCGTCGATGGCGATTGGATCGGCCGCAAGCAAAATTGCTCATCACCGGGCCGACCGGCGTCGGCAAGAGCTGGATCGCCTGCGCGCTCGGCCACAAGGCATGCCGCGATAATCGATCCGTCTTATACCATCGCCTGCCAAGGCTGTTCGAAGCTCTTGCGCTCGCTCGCGGCGACGGACGCTATGCGGCTCCTCAAGACGCTATCGAGGGTCGATTTGCTCATCCTCGATGATTGGGGCCTCGCTCCGCTTACCGGCGAGCAGCGTCGCGATCTCCTCGAAGTCGTCGATGATCGCCACCAGCGCGGATCGACCATCATCACCAGCCAGGTGCCGATCGAAAATTGGCACGAGGTCATCGCCGACCCGACCATCGCCGACGCCGTCCTCGATCGGCTCGTCCACAACGCCCACCGCCTCGCACTCAAGGGAGACAGCATGCGAAAGATCACTGCGCAGCGCGCCATTCTTGACACAACCAAGAAAACCTGACCCAATTCCTCATGCCGGCAACCATACCCCGGCCGCCTTCGTCGGAACAGGTGGCCGCCTTCGATCGGAATGCATGGTCGCGTTCAATCGGAATCCCTGGCCGCAATCCCCGAATCCGCAATCTAAAGCATCAGCAAACCCCCATCCGGCCACTGACTTCGGAAAGCGTCACCTCGATCCCGGTTATTATACCGGGATCGGTTATAAGGTCTCCATTTTTGTCTGAAGATTGCCGCCGCCATAGTAGCAACCCCCGCGGTCAATCGGGATGACGACCGATTGGAGTGACGCGTTACCCGCTCCCTTAAACGTCACGGTCGTACTTTGGCTGCCCTTCTGGGTTCCGCCTGATCCCGTCCATTTGAATCGGATATCGTACGTGCCCTTGCCGTTGCCATTATCGACAACCGTCACGTTGATCTCCATCATCGTCCCGTTCAGGGTTACGTTGGGATGGTTGAAGGCTTTCACGACCGGTTTAACGAGGATCGCAGGAGGGGATGCGGGAGCGGAGGCAGGAGCCTGAGCCTGCGACGGCTTGGAGACCAGATATTTGTCGATCAGGATGACCGCCACGATCATCACGAATATCGCCGTCAGGCAGATGCCAATAAGGCGCAGGTAATCAGGACCAGGATCGCGCCGCACCAGCGAATGAATGACAGCCGCGCCGAGACCCGCCGAACCCGTACCCAGCGCCGTGAAGTACCCATATGTGCCGACCACCCAATCGGGGAGTTGGTCGAACAGCGGAAGCCGCATGGTGCGGGAGGCGATCCAGAAAACAAAGATGGTGATCGCGGAACAGATGACCAGAACGATCATCACGTCGATCAAAGTCGGCTGGGGAGAGGATTCCCGCTGTGCACGGATGTGAGTCATTGCTTACTCCCAAGCTCCGGAAGCCGCAGATGCTAGACCTGTCGCGCAGTAATTCTTATTCATTTATCGAAGCCGGAACAACCTGGACGCCATGTTGCAGAGCCGTCGATGTGACGAACGGCTTCCTCGTCGCGGCATGATCCCAAAATTTAATCCGCGTTCATGTGGGCCTTCCGGTTTGGATGGCCCACAGTCGTTACCGGGGCCGGAATTCCGGCCGCGCTAACGTTATGCGGGCGTTGCGAAGCTCGATCGAGCCCTCCGGCAGCCCAGGAAGCTCTCCCGCGATGCGGCGGAGCAGAGCCACGAGTTCTATCCGGGTGAAGCGGGTCAGTTCGCCTTGAGTCAGGATACGCATGTTTTTCCTCCTTGCTTTCAGCCGCGACCGTCGCGGCCTTCATGCGGAGGCTTTGCCGCCGGGCGGTGCGGCCTGCATCGCTTGCGACCGCAACGTCAGAGGAGGAGTGCAGCGCAGCAGCCACCTGCTGGCGACAGCAGCGCCAGGTGCGAAATGGCCGGATGAAGGCAGTGATGCGTGGATGAACGTTGGAAATCGGGGATTGACCCAAGGTATACTGATGCGACAGCCGTCGATTCATGACCGCGAGAGGAAGACGTGTCGATCCGGAGTTAGAGTTTTGCGCATCGAACAGGTCATGCCGGAGTTCATAGCCGCCAAAAGCACCCTGCCAGCCTGCCTGCGCGAGGAAGGGCTCTCGCGAGGCTGGAGCGAGGCGGAATGCAGCGTCCTGATCGCTGCGCTTCCGCCGCAGCTCGCAGCTTGCGAGTGTTTTCTCGATAAGCTGACATCGCTGTGGCGATATGAATTCGGGGAGCCGCACCAGGTCGGACAGTCGCTGGTCTGGGGAATCCATATGTGGCCGTCCGTCCAGGTTCTATTCGACGTGCTTGACTGCGCATTGCGGCGGTTGACCGAAGAGAAGAGAGCTGCCTATTTCGGCGTGCTCGTCGATCCCCACAAGCATCAGGAATTTCTTGCCGAGATGTTTCCAATGTTGAGGGTGGACGGCGCGGTCCCTGCCGATCATGAGGTCGCAGGGCTTGGCGTTGGCAACCGCACGGTCGATTGGGTCATCGGCCCTGCCGAGAACCGGCGAGTTCTCCTGGACGTTAAGCGGCGGTTCGCCGATTTTGTCTCGCAGATGGCGGCGGAGGGCAAGTTGCCGCCGGAGCACGACGTCGGGCTCCTGTTCCGCAGTGTCGAGGGCAAGTTCCTGCCTGCCGATCCCCAATCGACCCTGCAGGGTGCGTGGATCGTCACGGACATCAAACAGGACGAGACGGAGCTACTGGCTGCGTTCGATGCCCTTGATCCGGAGAAGGTGCATTTTGCCATTTTGGGCGACGCCAAGAACGACGTCCGTCTGCTCACAAGAAGGACGGACGATAGAGAATTCCTGCTTGCTCTGTTTGGGGTGGCCGAAGGCAACCGGTTTACATTTAGACGTGAAATCAGACCGGAATGACATCTATCGCTTGAACAAACTCAAAATGACGCGCATCAGCTTTTGCCCCAGGGCCTTCAACGATATCGGCCTGCTTGCGAAATCCTCTTCGCGGAATGTCCCGTCAGGCTGCGCTAGGATCTCCTTGCAAGCGAATAGCCCGCGCGGAAACGGTCGCTCGGCCCAGTAATTGTGAACGATGAGCGGATCGCCGCCGTTGCGGACGTACAGCACGGCGCTGGTCGTCCGGTTCTTCTCCGGATTCCACGCACCGTCTTTATCCAAGATGAGCTTGCCTTCTCCAGGATTTCCCTCGGGGAAGGAGAATTTCAGACTGCCGTAAAGCGCGCTTTTGATGATGGCCTCTTCCGGAACGTCCAGGCCTTCGTGAAAGATCGCCAGCAGGCAAGGAGCCTTCTTGTATTTGAGCCCGTTCTTGAACTGGCCGTTGGCATCATTGAGTACGTCCCTGATCCGTTCCGGATTGCGAAGCCGCTTGACCGGCCCTGCGCGGGCAGCGGCCATCAGCGTGAATTTTTCAGGATGTTTCTGAGCAACGATCGCGACGAGAAAGGTCTGACTGGGCGCGACAACGCTCCCGGCAATGAACGGTTTCTCTGCGCCCGTTGAAAACCGCAGCGTCGTTCGCTGCCCGTATGGCTCGGCAGAGATACCGTCCGGGCTGCCGTAAGTTCCGGTCCGTGAGGTGCAGCTATGGAATTCGGCGGTGCCATGCGTCTTCGTTGAGATTGCGAACCTGACAAATTCCTGGCGGTCAGGATTCATCGGAACGAGGGCGATGACCGTATCCGGCGCGTCGCAGTCGGCAAAACGCTTCAGTGCCCTTTTGAGGAGATGGACAACATTCTTTGCGTCGCGGTGTGAAAAGGTTTCATGAATATAGGCGAAGCCCCGGCCGGTCAGATCGAGATTGCCGGTTCGGGCGCTGAGCTCATTTAAGGCCTCACCGAGAAGCTGCGAGTCTTCCAGCTGTTCGAGGTCCTTGACCTCGCACCAGAAGGGCCGCCTGCCGCTGCAGTAGAAGTCCGGCTTTCGTCCTTCGGTAATCCAGCCGGGCTCGTGCTCGAAAGGAATACCGGCCTTTCTGAAGAGAGCTTCGGCTCCTGGGTGGCTCAAACCTTGGCTCCCGCGATTGAGGGCGCGCGTTGGTGGCGACGAATTTCAAGCTGTCAGCGCGCTCCAGCGATCTGAAGCGAACTGAGCGAGCCGCAATAGCTCGCTCAGCGCCGAATGTGCCTCGACTTCCGTGATGGTTGTTTGCTGACCATGTGAGGCATCGTCGCGCAAATAGTGAAGGATATGAAGCGCCGCCTCAAACTGGCGCTTTACCGAATCAGTGGCCTGTCCGGTCACGCAGCCGGTTACACGGGTGCGCCCGGCGGCGGCCTCGTAGATCTTCAGCATTTTCGCCTCATCACCGGTTTTGGCGATCGCCGTGGCGAGCAGTATGGATTCCGCTGCAGCACCGGCCATGGAACATGACGCCAGGTAATTTGCGGTCCGGTAGGTGCCGACCGCCTCTACCGCGCGTTGCCCGAACCCCGCGCCGAACAGCGGTACGAAACCAGCCAATACTTCCGACATCCGGCTCATATCAATGAAAGGACGCGCTGAAGCCTTTTCCAGCCACCTGAAGCCAAACGCCGTGATAGACCAGTGGTCCCCGAAATCGTTGGCCACCTCCTGATTGCGTGGAGCAACCCGTCCGGGACGGAGGACTCCGATGCGGGCAAGCTCCCAGGCGGCATCGTAGAAAACCGTGAACTGCGCGTCGGTAAGATCGACCGTACCGACGTTGGGAGTTCTCGTTCGCCAAAAGGCGGCAACCACGTCCGGAAGATAGAGATGAGCGTATCTCATTCCCACTAAAGCGGGCCGCGAAATATTTGCCGGAATCTTCGCGAGGTGCTGAATCAGAAACTCAAACGCCTCCTCTGCCTGAACTTCCATCGTCTCCCCATTCGCGAGCATCGCAGGCAAGAAACACAAGGCTGGCACGGTGGCAGGACTTGAACCTGCGACCTCCCCGCCCATACAATCAGATTGCCACATCTATTGTATGCAGACAGCAGGGCGCTCTATCCGGCTGAGCTACACCGTGTAAACCTAAGCCGCAGGACCTTGAGTGGCCTGACGCATTCTGGCCCGCGGACGGGCTGCCTGACGGCGACCCTCCCGCGCCGCTTCCTCCGCCCTGCGGAAATCCGGCTCCAGAGCCCGGAGTTTCGCGGCCAGGCCCGAAAGGTCATAGAAGTTGCTGAGCTGGCCACGGTGGCTCACCCGCTTTTCGCGATTTACAAAACCCGCCTGTTCAAGCTCGGCCATGACCTGCTGCACGCGCCTCGGCTTCAAGTTAAGTCGCTCACCGAGCGTCTTCTTGGTCGGGTAGGGCTTACGCTCAAGATCCCACCAGTAATCCGCAAGATGCATCAGAAGCGCGAGCTGGGTCGCGTTGAGGCCAAGGCGCTGCTGCCCGCGAAGCAGCAGCGACGGGACGATACAAAAGCCAAGGTCCATGACTTTCTTGCCCCACTTGCGCTCCGAACTTCGCTGAGCTTTCGCGCTGTTCAGCGGAATTATTTGGGCTGTCGGCGGGTGTTGAATTTGATCGGTCATCGGAAGTAATCCTCTTGCGTCGACCTGCGAGATACGCCCTGGATATCGATGGCACAAGGTCGGGCCCCCGGCAATTCTCTGCCGGGAGCTCCGGCAGAGAACTGCCGGGGCCCGGAGGCGTGGATGACCGCCGAAGAAGTACGCCTCCCATTCAACACCTAGGCCATCCTCACTAACGAGGAGTAAGGGGCCCCCAGCAGCAAATTGCCTGGGTGGGTGCGCTCGCGCGATACATTCACCTTCCCCGAGCGGGTGCAAACATCAGACTAAGGCAGAACGCTTAGCGGCGGCAGCGATCAGGCCATCTCAGCTCGCATAGAAGCCGGAGCACTCTGAATGAGTTTACCAAATGACCCAGGATGCTGAGCTGGCATTGTCGGTAGGATCGCAGGGCATCCCAGGCGGTGTGATCGGTTCTAGGCAACGTGACCAGTTCTTTGCGAAAGTCATAATAAAACTTCCAATACTCGGGATGCAGACCATAGAGACGCAGACCGTCGAGCAAGAATTTCGAACGCTGCGCATTCCGCTGACGAGTTTGACGGTAGACGGAGGTGTCGCCGACTAAGTTGCCGAGCTGACCGAAGCCCAAAGTCGCCGGTAACAGCTTGTGGGAGCCCGCTCCTTCAGCGGCGAAGCCGAATCCTGCAGCTGCTTCAAAATCAAATAGTGCTCCTGCCAAAGGCCGCGTTCTCGAAACGTCTTCAGGGCAGGAAGCGCGGCAGCCAAAATGCGATCACGGACAAAGCGGCGTTCGAATTGCTTTCGCCCCTGGGAAGGAAGAGCATGAGCGACCAAGTAAGTATGTTGAGATAGGCAATCCGGGCGTCAGCCAGCGGCGCGTCAAGCGACGACGCGTGGTCACGCTTGACGCGTGCGACGTACCGGCTTGCCTTTACCTTCGCGATCAGAAAGCCTGTAAGATGGGCGCCTGTAATCAGGCGCCAAGCGGTCAATATGGTTGACCTCACCGCCCCATCCCATTCGTTCTGTGTTTCCCAGGCGGCGGTCACTGCCTGCAGCGTTTTTGCAGACGTCCGGTACGCGCCCCGCCGTTCCTCCATGTCGGAGCGCAGTTGCAGCTTACGGGCAGCGTAGGCGGGAGTTCGGCCGTGCACGTGCTCCAAAATCTTCTCCGCCGCTGTACGACAGGAAATCGCCTGGAACATGTCTGCGGCCCAAAGCTTAAAGGCTTCCAGATCGGTTTTCTCACCTTCGAATATTGTGTTGACGATCTCGCTCGCATCGGTCGCCCTATCGATCGTCTCCCGTACATCAAGGAGATCGTTGAAAGAGCCATGCACCAAGGCAAACCTTGGAATTCGGTCGGGGTTTTCTATGGCAAAGCGCAGATGGGCGCTTATCGAGTGCGTATCGATCGTACCGTTCTCGGGAGGCAGTTCGAGCCAGTGAATCCGCGCATAATCCGTGTCGAACAACACCGGGCAAATATCGAAATCCCGACCCGAGTAACCCACGACATAGATATGCTTTCCGCTGCATAATCTCCGAAACGTGGCTTCCTTCCACTCATGAAGTATCCCTCCTGCCGGAGGCTCAGGATGAGCGGTTCGTCGCGGCGGTCAACGGAGCCGTGCACCTTGAAGAGCGGGATAGAACCGGGCTTGATACTGTCGCACGGCCCGACGATGGGACTGAATGGAACGTTAGCGCCGCCAAGAGCGCGCTCCAAGCAACAATCGTAGTTTGTCGTGATTATTGCCCCTACATGTCCGGCACGCGCGCATTCAGCCAGACTCGCCTGCCAAGGGTTGAGGCGGTCCGCTGAATAATATAACCGGAAAATGTTCTCCAGATATTTCGGGTTTGGATGTTCGTTTAGGATTGCTCAAAGGGCGTGGTCCAGCCCCAATCCCAAAAGAGATCTCGATCGAACCTGTTCGCATAGGAGAAAAGCCGCGAGAAAATTTCCTTGGAAAGCACGCCGCCTGCCGGAAGACCGTTGACTTCCGCGCCGGATAGCCCGCTTCCGACCAAGAGCGTTGTATCGCGAAGGTCTCTAAGACGTGGACCGGCAAAGGACACGATATGATTCTCCAGGCCAGAGGCTTAGGTGCCTGGCTCTGACGACGGAATGATGTACGGAAACATCAGCGCGGCCATCCCAGGAAGTGGACGACCTGCAAGCTCCGGCCGGACGGCAGGACTGTATCCTCCGTTGGCTGCTGAGGAAATGCGGAAGCGTTCGCCCATACGATCAATGGCCGGTACTTGGCGTCTCCATAGTACCGCAGACTGAGTTCTCTCAGGTTGCGTGAACCAGCGAGATCTGCCTGAGACGAGACAAGATCGAGCTCGCGTTTGAGGAAGCAGGCTACGTCGCAAGGTCGGATCACCGTCGGTTTTTTACCCAAAGAGACTCGTCGTCGGGACGCCGCCGATACTGCTGGTCCGCAAAGTAGCCTTCCGAGACCATCGCAATCAACGTCCAAACAAATGCAGCAATGCCCAACGGGAGCAGGAGAAAAAGGAAAGCCTCCTTGGTAGCTAGGACCTGAACACAACGCCGCCAGAGAGTCAGGTTTGTGCGCTTTGCGGCGCACTCCGTCTTGCGGGTTTTCTCCGCAAAACAAGGACTGTGAAACAAGAACCGAGCCGACAAGAATGTGGTGTTACGTGCCTTTTCATTGCGCAGGGAGTCAACTGGACTGAAAAGCTGAGATAAATCAGCAGCGTGCGACTGATGTGTTCACATTTGTGTCGCGATCCGACGAAGCGATTATTAACTGTGCAAAGCCGGTCCTTTGATATGGTTGCAACTGTTCTCTGAACCTCCTCTGTGGTTGTGTATGGGCATCGGTGTCTCCCGGCTCATATGACAGGGGCCTGCGTCGAGGCGGATGCGCGCCGTCAGCCGTCAAACTTTAAGGTCGTTGCGGTAGACGCACAGGGGTCACGGGGAAAATCATTGCGTTTCGTCGAACAAGGGGCGGACATTCCCGATGAACTAATCCGGGCTGTCATCGATGGTAGCGCAACGTTCCTCTGCGGTGCTGGTGTTTCGTTCCGTGTCAACCTGCCATCGTTTAAATTACTGACCGATCGCGTCTACGCTCTGTTGGGCGAAGCGCCGCACGACGAACCGGCCGAGCGCATCGCCATCGAGAGCCAGCAATTTGACCGAGCATTGCGTTCGCTTGAAAAGCGCACCCATCGACCAAGAATGCCATCGCGCGTGCGTGATGCAGTTGCCAGGCTTTTAGCCCCGCCTGCCGGCGCGTTTCCTGACCACCTTGCGCTGCTCCAGCTTTCAAGGGACGGCGATGGCCGTCCACGATTGCTTACCACGAATTTTGATACGCTTTTTGAACGGGCGGCGCAGGACGCCGGTATGCTCAACGTGCCCAGTTATGCAGGCGTATCGATGCCACGCGCCGGCGGTGAAGGCGACCACGGCATTCTGCATCTTCATGGGAGGATCGCGGACGACACGTTGAATTTAGAACCGACCGACTTGATCTTGACCAGCGCCGACTTCGGCGAGGCGTATCTGCGAAGCGGTTGGGCATCGCGCTATATTGAGGACCGCATGCGCCTCGGCACGTTGGTGCTGGTCGGCTACGCCGCGGAAGACGCCGCGATGCGTTTGCTGCTTGAAACGCTCGACGCTGACCGCGACCGCTTTCGCGATCTACATAATATTTATGCAATCGAGCTTGGCACGACAGCATCAGCGTCGATATGGAAGGCAAAGGGTATCAAGCCAATTGAGTTTACCAGTTACGATGCCATCTACAGTACGCTCTCGGAATGGGCGCGTTATGCCATGCAGCCGGTCGATTATAGGCGTGCGCGCGTTGGGGATATTTTGGGAAAAGCACCGGTGACTGGCTCATGACCGAGAACGTGAAACCGAAACCGCCCAATAAAAAACACCTGCCGACGCTACTCCGTTCGAGCGTGAACAGTTGCGCTTTTTCTCTCGGGCGGTGACCTTGCCGCGACGCTCTCCGAATTCAATCCTTCGTTGGCATGGCTGCCCTATCTCTCGGAGATGAAGCTCATCCAAAACGAAAGGCAGCTAATAGCTTGGATCGAGCGCAATTTCGCTGATGTGGACGCGGTGCGCGATGTCGTCGCCAACATCCATTTTTTGGGCGAGATACAGCGGACTTCCTTGAATTTCGCTTGAACGCTCAGAGTGCTGATCTGCCCCCGCTGTTGGTTAAGAGCTGGGCTCTGATTATCCGTCACATGCGCACAGCTAAGGCGGGCTTTGCTCAAAACGAGTGGTTCGAAATCGCACCGCAGCTGAAGCGGGAGGATTATTCAGCTCCTTTGCTTGAGCGGCTCGCCAGCGCACTGCGACCGAAGCTGAAGGTTGGGAAACGTTTTTCACTGGGCGATATCGCTGAAGATGAGGTGCCGGAACGTCCCTCTGATCTAATGGCGATTGACTATGAAGTTGACGATGGCGTGCAGTCGGATGACGTTCTCGCGGCCTGGCCCAAGATCACCAAGCCTGAAATCGACGAAAGTTTTCTTGCACAGCTAACTACTGCGCTCAGTGGGGCGTTGGCGGATGCAACAGACGCTGGCGTCGAGTCCAACGAAGGCTACAGCACATCGGACACCGATGTTCCTTCGGTCGCGCGGCATGGTCAGAACGAGTATCGCTCCGGCTTTCAAACAATCGTCCGAGTGATGGCCGAAATCTGGACGTGGCTTGCAGAAAAATCCAGCGGCAAAGCGCTCGCAGTCGCAGAGCGTTGGCGGGATAGCCCGTTCCGCCTTGTACGACGACTGGCGATGTTTGCCTTTGCAGATCCGGCCGTCCCGGCTGACGTCGCGGCGGACTTTCTGATCGACTTGCCCCTTGGAGAACTCTTCCTTACGAACTCCAGCGTTGAGGCGTATCGCTTGGTCCGGGCGCGCTGGAGTGATTTCTCGCCAGAAAAGCAGCGACAAATTCTTCTGCGAATTTGCGAAGGCCCGCCACGGAGTTGGTTCCGGGAGGGCGCAGACGTTGATCGTCATATCGATCGGAGCCGCTACGAACTTCTTTCTGATATGGTTCGGGACGGCGTCGATATTGGACCCGAATCGGGGAGACTGTTGGCGGAAATACGTGAACGCTGGCCGCAGTGGGAGCCACAGCCGGCGCAGCAAGCCGGATTTCACGTTTGGCATGAAAGTGGCGATAGCGAAATCAGCGATGACACCGATAAGCTTAAGGCTATTGCCGACGGCGAACTCGTTGCCGAGGCAAGAAGAATTGCCGCGACGGCGGGGTTCATGGAGGGAGATAGTTGGCACAGCCTTTGTCTCAGCGATCCGGACCGCGCTTTGCGGGGGCTCGAAGCCGCTGCCAGCGATGGAGACTGGCCGAAGGACTATTGGGAACAATTGCTCTGGTCTCGCAAAGATTACCGGGATGCCGAGACCGAACAGAAAATTGCAGAGCGGCTGTTGCGATGGCCAGCTGATAGTTTCAGCACGATTGCGGCCGCAGCTTCCTCATGGCTGGAAGGCCATGCCAAGACGCTCTCCGAAGTTTTGTTGTGGCAGCTCTGGGACCACATCGCCGACGCGACGTTAATCGAGACGCCGGAGGACGATGATGCGTGACGCATTTACCGACGCTATAAACTCTCCGCCCGGACGGCTTGCGGAATTGGTGCTCGGCAAGATCACCAAGGGGCGTGGAAGTGAACTATCGGACGACGTTCGCTCACGGCTTGATCGGCTTATCGATGCTCCTGGTAAAGCTGGATTGCTTGCGCGCGTCCGTCTTGCCCGTGATGTTCCTTTTCTATTCGAACATGCGCCGAATTGGACGACATCGCGGATTGTCCCGCTTTTTGATTGGGCGTCCCCCGACGCAGCCAGCGTTTGGTCGGCGCGCAAATACTCAAGTTACATCGGGTCCCCGAAGCTGTTCGGTCTCATCAAACAACCATTTTTGCAAATGTTTGGCCGTAGCGACATGGACGCGCAAGATCTCGAAAAGTTCGCGGAATGGCTGACGACGATATTGATCGTCAACCACGCTAAGGCGGCGGGCTATCCATTACTTGATACCGAAGCGAGGTCCGCTTTACGCAAGGCCGGCGGGAGATCGCTGTCCAGCGTGGGTCACCGCTTGGCTGTCGAAATGCAGAGTGCCAAGTCGGAAGAAAAGATCAAGCATTGGCAGAATGTGGTTGGACCCGTCTTTCGAGGAATCTGGCCGCTCGATGTGGAGTTGCAGACGCCAGCGGCGACCTTCACACTTGTACGAATTTTGCTCGCGACCGGCGAAGCTTTTCCGGAAGCTGCTGACGTTATAATTCCATTCATTCAGCCCGAGGATCCGCGTTCGCAATCGACCATGTTTTCCATAGCCGAGGCCGACGAGACGCTCTTTCAAGCCGCTCCGTCCAAGATTTTAGATATGATGATTGCTGTGGTTGGCGATGCGCCCCGGGAAGTGTCTATGCGCTTGCAAAAGCCCTTTCGCGCCTGCGAACGGTCGCTCCCGTTCTAGGGGACAGCAGAAAATTCCAAAAACTTTTACCCTTGGCGTCGCAGCATTAAGATCGGACATCCGGGCTTGCCGTTCTGCCGGCGGTCATATTGTGGTCTAGGGCGGCGACCCAACGCCAGTAATGGGAGATTTGCACTCGGCACGGCGACCCGCTTTGATAGGCAATTACCACCAAATCACACAAGCGCATGCTCGGCTTTCAGGGACCGGCACAGCCATCGCCCGCGCTGGGCGACGCGATCAATGCCGGCTATCATTACCTTGAAGTCAAATGCCTCGAATGCTCCACCCACCAAACAGTCGCCCTCAGCATTGTTCGGCGTCCCAAAGCGACGCCAGTTCATGAACTGGAGCGATACATGCGGTGTAAGGAATGCTCGCGGCTGCAAGGGCGACCGTACAAGCGGAGCCATCTGGTGGCGTTGCGGCCGTCGAAGATTTCGGCCAACCAACCGGCGTCAACGTGGTGGCCGGGGGAGCGATAACCAATGCGAGTAATGTTGCATGCGGCTAAAATCACGCTGGAAGGTCTCGATACAGTTAAGGCAACTATCAAAGACCTGGGTGGCACCATTGTCTACCATCGTCAGGATTCGCGAACAGGAGGCGGCGTGATCGCCCACCTAATTGTTGAAGGTGAGCGCGCGGCAATCGGTGCGGTTTTAGACTTAATCATAGCTGAACGACTCGACGGCTTCACAGAATTCGGTCCCGTCGCCACCATGGCGACTGGAAATGTGGCTTATCGAGTTGCTGTTCCCGGCGATGAGGTCGGCATTCTCTTGGTTTTCGCGGAGGTAGCACCTGAGGTCCCAACAAGAGTTTATCCCGACACCTTGGGAAGGATAGAAGGTTCAGTTGCGACGGGTTTGTCGTGGGTAGCGGTAGACGCCGATGACAAGGTCGTTGGATACGCGCTCGCTTACAGTCATGACAACACGATCTACCTAAACTATTTGGGCGTTTCCAAAACGGCGCGGAATCGGCACATCTCGACAGCTCTTGTCTCGAAGCTAAAAGAAAGCGGCGCGCCGATTGTCACGGACGTCCGGCCAGACAACAAAAGTTCGATGGCTGGGCGTTTTGCACGTTTCGGCTTCGTCGAAGTACCCAATGTCTTTGCCGGCACGAAGCTGCGCTGGGAAAAATAGACCAAGTCTGAGGGTGATGATAAAGTCCGCGGGAGCTACAGATAGTAAGGGAACGCCTTGATGACGTGGGATCATGAGTTCAACGACAAACGAAAGCGCTGGATTACGTTCGATACTACTGGAAGCATCAGAGCCTACTTCGAAGGAAAGTGCATCGGAGAGCTGGCGCTCAGGGACGAAGAGTTCGAGGGCGGCAGATGCGTTGTCTATGCCGAGAACGTCCACGTTGATGAGGAATTTCAAAACGCGAGAATAGGATTAGAGATGCTTCGATTGGCGTACGAACAGAATGGCCCGATTGTACCACCACACAGGTTTGAAACGAACTCCGCCAAGCGAAACACGATAACGGGAGATGGAATGCGTCTGTTACTCTCAGGTCAGAAGAAAGGGTGGGTTGCGGAGTTTCCTGACCGCGAGGAGCCGAACGACGACTTGGACGAATAAGTTGTCCGTATGTGCAATCTCTACAGCATCACGACGAACCAAGCTGCCATCGCTGCGCTGTTCCGCGTCGTCAACCGCTATGTCCGCAACCTCGCGCCGATGACCGGCGTGTTTCCGGATTATCCGGCTCCGGTGATCCGCAACACCGACATGGACACCGAGATGACGCTGATGCGGCGGTGAATGCCGCCGCCACCGCGCACGGCTGGGCCGCCAGTCACCAACATCCGCAACACGTCATCACCGCACTGGCGCGGCTGGCTGAAGCCGGAGAACCGATGCCTGGTCCCGGCCAACAGCTTCGCCGAGTACGCACCGGAGCCGAACCCGGAGACGAAGAAAAAGGATGTGGCGTGGTTCGCACTGAATGAGAACCGCCCGTTGTTCGCCTTCGGCGGCCTCTGGACGACGTTCAATGGTGATCGCGGCACAAAGTCGAAGCCTGTACCGGGGCCGCACAATGTCTATGGCTTCCTCACCACGTCACCGAACGCGGTCGTGGAGCCGATTCATCCAAAGGCGATGCCGGACGACCGATGAGGAGCGCGATGTCTGGATGCGCGCACCGTCGGATGAAGCGAAGGCGTTGCAGCGGCCGTTGCCGGATAACGCGTTAAAAATAGTGGGGCGCGGAGCCGACAAGGAAGACAAGTCGGCAGCCTGAGTGAACGCGGCTGGTAGCGCGAATTCGACGCCCGGATAACGCCCCAGACGGGGCAGAAGCTCGTCAACTTAAGTGACGACGCCGATTACATCACCGGCCCCAAGAAAGAATCTCGCCGCCTACGCGAGTGCCTAGATCGGGCCCAAGCCCATTCACCGCGGCGTGCCGGATGCGGCTCGAAGGCATCGTCTCCAAGCACCAGGCGCGGCGCGACCGGTCCCGGACCTGCGACTGGGTGACGGCGAAAAACGGCCCGCATTCAGTTCTGAGGCGCCGGGAATCACGTTGGGAGGACATGCGTCCTGGCGTCGGCCAGTGGCCCAGGTCACAGTCGAGACGCAGAAATCCCGGTAAAATGCCTCCGATTTTGGGCACCAGCCGTCAACCGCCGTACACGGACTGTCACAATCCCGCGAAATCAGTCGCCTTAGGAACCTTTCAGTAAAGCAACTGTTGACAGGTTGGTAACCTATAATATTTATAGGTGGATGCATGAACCGGACGACGAGGCGAAACGGTCAACGAAGGCTAAACGGGAGGCTGCACCTGCCGAAGGTCAGCCCTCCGCGACGGTCGTTCCGATTAAGCGGCCGTTCCCGCCTCGCGAGCAGCCGGACCGCCTCAACGATGCGGATGCCCTTAAACTCGTCCGCATGCTCGCTGCCGACAGCAACAATATCGTCGTCATCAAGCATGCGCAACGCCGAAAGGCACAGCGGAATATTACGCGCCCTCAGATCGAGCGGTGCATACAGAAAGGAATTATTTCGGAAGGCCCGTTCGTCAACACGCATGGCAACTGGCAGGTCAATTTGACGAGGTTCACCGCAGGCGAAAACATTACCTGCGTGATCGCAATTGACTGGCCGGCGAAGTTGATCGTCGTCACCACCTTCTGAGGGAGAGGTCCATGTCGAAGAACAAATATCATTATACAGAAAGCGGCCTCGACAACATCTACCTGCTGGACGGCTTCACCAACCACAAGACGCCGTACGGCGAGGGCGTGTCGATCCAGAACACTGCCGCCCTGCACAAGGCGATCGGCAAGCACCTGATCGCGCGCCCGATCCCGCTTAACGGGGCCGAGCTTCGCTTCCTGCGCACCGAAATGGAGCTAACTCAGCGAGATCTCGCCGGCATCATCGGCGCGACCGAGCAGACCCTTCGGCTATGGGAAAAGAACCGAGGCAAGTTCGTCCCAGGCACTGCCGATCGACTGCTGCGCGCTCTCTATTCAGAATTTGCCGGCGGCGACGTCCAAATCCGCAAGATGCTGGAGCGATTGGCTGACCTTGATCGACTTGAAAACGGTCCAACCTGCTTCAAGAAAAGCAACAGCAGCTGGAAACCGCTACAGGGGCCGCAACTCGATCTAATGCAGGCGTAAGTTCCACTCACTAGAAATCGCTTATCGCGGCTGGGCCCCTAAGTCGGGGCCCATTTTGCGTCAACTCGCCGCGTTCAGCGCCGCTTTTCCGACGCCTTGAACTTTTGTTCATTCCACGGCCTTGAAATGTCTCCGGACCTATAATATTTATAGGTTTGAGGTTGGGGGCTTTTCTCGAAAGAAGGGTTCGCCGATCAGAGTTTCAAAATGAATGAAGCCGCCAGGTGGTTCAGACCTGACGGCTTCTAAAACCGCCCCATGTGGTCGAGAGCCGTCATGGGACAGGCCTGGTAAGGCGGATTGATTTTGAATCAATCCGCGGCCCGCGGTCAATGGCTCTCAACGTGAAAAGCGAAAGAGAGCTGTCCTATGTCTAAAATATTACGACCTGGCGAAGAAGCGCCCCGGTCCGGGCAATACGAGCAAATCGGCCCTCGCGGCGGGCGAACCGGCGAAGAGCGGACTGTGACACGCCGCGAGCCGCTACCCCCTACCCCGAAACCGGGCATGGGTTACAAGCTCGTGGATCCGACCAAGCATAAATCCGGCCGGTAGGAGCGATCACCATGGCAACTTGGCAAGTCGCTTTGATTAGAGAGCAAGGTTTGGAGTTCGGCGTTGTCCTAGTAAAAGATAGCGTAGTCGACACACCAGGAGAGCGGGAAAAACTCGTCAACGGATGGGCTTTCGAACTTGGCCGGCCCGTGGCGTTGATGGGCGAGCGGCGGTTCAAATCGTACGGTCGACAAGATATCGTCAAGTGGCTTAGTGGTGTTCATCCATCGCGTTTGCCTTGGCGTCAAGTTACGCTGAACTAGTGTCCAATGGCGCGCGGTACCAACTGCCAGAGAAAGAAGCCGCGTTGCCGGAATGGCAGGCCGCCATGGAAGCGCTCATGCTTTGCAGCCGCGGCGGCCACGCGATGTTGCGCGGATCGGCGTGCGGGCGCTAACCCGCAATGTCGAGCGGGTGTTCGGTACCGATGCCAAAAAGCATCAATGGGGTAAACGCAAGCTCAAGCGCGATCAGTAGCCCTTGCTATCATCCTCCGGTTGCGCTTGGATGACTCGTAGCTTATCGGAGATTTCGATGACCAAAGAATTCGAGCTTGCGCGGCTGGCGATGGTTCGCGCGGCGAAGGCCGGCGAGGTCGATCCTGCCCGTGGTCTGGCGTGGTCCCATCGCATCCATCCGCTTAACGGCCGAGACTTGGAGGATGTCTTCAAGGACGATTTCAAAATAAGAGCGGAGGATGTCGAAGCAATCCTCGAAATGATCGACGATGGATGGCGAAACAAAAGCTCGTTTCGTTTTACGATCTTGAGAGCGAGCTTGGCGGTAAACACATCGGTCGGATGGACATCTATTTTGTCTGCAGAGCAGCGTTTCTAGATCGCAGATTCAATGAAGACGTCTGGAAAGCTCTAACGATCGCAGGGAGCGGCCCGATCGAAACACAAGGCATGACTGACTCGTTCAATGCAGATGACGATATCGACTATTAGAATCCAAAACCGGGCGTCTATCAGACAGCTGGGGGATGAATGGACGAGAAGATCAAAGCAAAGCTACAAGCCGCACTGAACAAAAGACATGAAGCGGATAACGAGCGCGCGCAAGCGGAGCTAGCCGAAACCCAGAGATCTGCTCAAAGGGAAATTGATAGAGCGGCGACCGATGCCGAGTGGCCCAACGCCGTTCTGCGGATGAAGACTGCAATAGACTCGGTAAACGCAGAGATCGAAGACAGTGACATGGCCTTCGAGGTCGGAAAGTTTGAGCGCGCAGGCGATGAAAATAAGTACGGCGGTTTTTCAATTCACTTGAAACCGGCGAGCAAAAAGGATCGATACATTCACCTGAACGTTAGCGATGTGGGGGATGTGAAGCCCGTTTTCCTGCTCCCGCACTCTGGGAAGAGCCCGCACAGTTTTCAGTTAGCTACCGCTTCGGTTAAATTCTACGAAGCGATGTTGACGGATTTCTTCACGCAAGTAATCGATTTTGAATCTAAGAGACCTCGATAGATCGCTGCGTGCGGCTCCTAGATAGCCCTCGCCCTTCGAATGCGATTGGATTGTCGCGAAAAGAACGGCGCATGGTCATGGTGACAGTATACAAAGTCAGATCATACGACATGCAGTCTGACGGATTTATCACCTCAAGACGGCTTGCGACCATTGAGGGCGCCAGGCTGATGGGCGGCGAAATAATCGCGAGTTCAGAAGCAGAGATTCCTGAAGACGACTTGGAGCCGGGCGAGCAATGGACAGCCCGGGGATACACTTTGAAGAATCCATCCCGCCCTGACCGAATGAGATAGTCCCCCGCGATCGGCCCTGGACGACAGTCGGCCGGCGCCTTGTCTGCAAGCAATGCGGCACGGTCGGCGCTGTGAACATCGTGCCCGAACTGGCACGCCATGACCGGCCGCGCATTCACGAGGCACTGGAGGGCGTGACGGTTTCCTTCAGGGCATTCGCCGCGGCGGCGGCCACTGCGCAGGGAGAGTTCGAGCGCCTGATCTGCGGTTACCTCAAAGTGAACGTTAACTGTACTCGCGATCACGATAGTGATCTCGTCCTGTATCTACTCGACGAGGACAGCGGCCGTCTCATTGAGTTCGAAGACATAGCGTCCAAGGTCAGCCTTCTCCATCGACACTCTCTCCCTGATCCCGGCCTCAACTGTCCCTTGTCAGACAACAAAATGGCCTCCTTCGAGCGGTCATTTTGCTCGCCGCTCTTGCGCTCGCTCTCCGGTTGCGATTGTCTATCCCAACATGACAGGAGAGTGGCATGTTCAGGGGCTACGTGGCTATGAAATTGTCTTCGGAGGATTGCTGACAGTTGCCGTCTTTGCGGTTTTCTCCGTCATATTCAAGTCAGGCCACGGCGGCGAAGAAATACTCGGAGTAAAGCGTGGCGAGTGGCTGTTGTTTGCAGCAACAATGGGACTTTGGTGGGCAACCGGGCTTCTTGTTAGAGGGGCTGATCGAACTTCGGAGCGACAGCTTCGCGCCTATGTGCATGTGACTGACGTCGTTATCCTCCACGATAACGATGAGTGGTCACCGAATATCCGGGTCACGATCAAGAACTTCGGCAAGACGCCCGCGAGACGCTTAAGGCATGACATTGGCCATAACGTCACGATCAAAGGACCAGGCGATTTCACCTTGAAGCAAGGTTTGCACGTCGCAGACCTTGGTCCTGATCAGCATATCGTTAAGACCATGATCGTGCGACGAGCAATGTGGCACGACCTTTTGAAACCAATGATGAAGACCGGCACAGGCTATATCTTCGGCAAAGTTACGTATGAAGATGCCTTCGGAAAACTCCGGACGACCTCGTACCGCTTCCAGATCACCTTCGATGACGAAGGTGGGGCCGGCGTCAGTTTCAGTCCCGACGGAAATTACTCTGACTAATCTACGAAGTTCGCTGCCCTGGCGAACGTGCTAGACTGGATTGGATGGCTCAGCGGCCGTCGAGTTCCTGCGCGAGGTGCGCGAGACCATCGCTGCTGCACAGATACAGCGCCTGCATCAGCGCCGCCTTGCCGTCGTCATCGAGCATGGGATTGGCTTTACGCCATTGGGGCAAGCGCTCGGAAATGTCAGTGAGGAAGCCGACCAGCTCACCGTGGAAGGCGTTGACCTGAGCGACCTGACTGGCCAACGGCTTCTCCAAACTCAGCTGCCGCTTCATGGTGCGCGCGGCCTGATCGCGTAACGCCATCAGCTCCGCGGAGACGGAGAACTTTTGCCAGTCGCCAAATTCCCGCCGCCAGTAGGCCGGCGCCGCGATCACATCACCGAACGGATTGGCCGCGCTCCATTGCCAGCGCTCCTCCTCGGTTTGCGGGCCGTAGTTATAATCATCCTGCAGCAGATCACGGTTCGGATCCTGTGGAGGAAGCGACCGGTGATGCGGCTTGGCTGGCGCCGATGGCTTGATCCGCGGTCGCGGCAACGCCAGCCAGTCCGGCAATTTTGCGTTGGCTTTGCCGATATACAGCGGGGTGCGACCGCGGCCACCGGCCAGCGCGTAACCCGGCCGCACGAGCGGCCCTTGATCGGTGTCGAATCCTATTTGCGCGAGCAGGTGGTATCGTTGGTCTTGTACCTGCCGCCGGAGAATTTGGGCCAGTCGCACGCGGTGCCGGACCTCGTCATCTGTTCCGCGATGTCGACCTTGTCGAGGAAGCACTGTGCCACGATGCGGTCCCGGCTGATAGGTCGGGACCGCCCGTCGCAGACCGTGCCTTCACCCACTTGAAGGCAATGGACCGTCTTGCCCTCGATCACGTTCGACAACGCGCCGGCGGCCTGTCCGTAACCAGCTTGCCGGCGTTCGGGTGCGTCGATTCCGCAGATCCTCACGCGCACCTTGGCGCCATCGGCTTCCATGGTGAAGGTGTCGCCGTCCGACACGGCTAGAACCTTTCCCAGGTAGTCCGCCGCTATCGCTGGCGAACAAACAAATGCGGCGGCCATTGCGGTGAGTAATCTCATTTCGGTATCTCCCGGCTACCGCCACATTCCCCGCATGCGGGCGCCAATATCTACCTTCGGCCCGTGGCCGGGGTGCGTGCCGCAGTACCTGCAGGCACAATCGGCCAGGATGTCCGCTCGAACAGACCCAGCAGCTTTTCGGGAATGAAGCGCGTCCTGGAGGCATAGAGATGGCGATCGCCCTGCGCGTGCTGGCCGTGGACGAAGAACCGCTGCGGCACGACCAGATGGAGGTCGTCCTTGCGCGGGTCATCGCAACATAGAGCAGTCGACGTTCCTCCTCGATCTCGGCCGAGGTGCCGACGCCGAGGTCAGAAGGCATGCAGCCATCGACGACGTTGAGCAGATAGACCGACTTCCACTCCTGGCCCTTTGCGGAGTGGATCGTGGACAGGATCAGGTAGTCCTCGTCGAGCAGCGGAACGCCGGCCTGGTCGCTGGTCGCGTCGGGCGGGTCCAGCGTGAGTTCGGTCAGGAAGCGTTCGCGCGAAGAATACCCGGAGGCGATCTGCTCGAGCTGGAGCAAGTCAGCGCGCCGGGTCTCGGCGTCTTCATGGATGCGATCGAGATGTGGTTCATACCACAAGCGAGCTCGCTCCAGATCGGCGGGCCATTCCGAATATCGGAGATTGCCCAAGGTCTCGACGAAGCCCTTCCAGTCGTCGCCGGCGCGCGGTGGCGTTGGGATGCCCGCGAGCGCTGCGATTGGATCGGCGGCCTCCGCCATGCGGTCGAGCACGCGCTGCGCGGTGGCGGAGCCGATGCCCGGCAGCAGATGCAGCAGACGAAACCCCGCGACACGATCGCGCGGATTTTCGACGAACCGCAGCAACGCCAGCATGTCCTTGATGTGGGCGGCGTCGAGAAACTTTAGTCCACCAAATTTCACGAACGGGATGTTCCGGCGCGTCAGCTCGATTTCAAGCGGACCGCTGTGGCTGGATGTCCGGAACAGAACGGCCTGTTCTTTGAGGAGCATGCCGGATTCGCGGTTCTCCAGGATGCGCTCGACGATAAAACGCGCCTGGTCGGCCTCGTCGCGGACGGTGACGAGTTGCGGCTTGGCTCCGGACGTCCGTTCCGTCCAGAGGTTCTTGGTAAACCGCTCCTTGGCGAGACCGATAACGCCGTTGGCAGCGGCCAGAATTGTCTGCGTCGAGCGATAATTGCGGTCGAGCGTGATGATGTTCGCAGGCGGCGAGAACTGGTCGGGAAAGTCGAGGATGTTGCGGACGGTCGCGGCGCGGAACGAGTAGATCGATTGGGCGTCGTCGCCGACGACGGTCAGGCCACGCCCTCCGGGCTTGAGAGCCAGCAGGATGGAGGACTGCAGGCGGTTGGTGTCCTGATACTCGTCGACCAGAACGTGGTCGAAGCGCCCGCCGATGTCATCGGCCAAGCCGGCGTCGCCGACCATCTGCGCCCAGTAGAGCAGGAGGTCGTCGTAATCGAGAACGTTCTGCTTCTGCTTGGCTTCGACGTAGGCCGCGAACAGTTCCTTAAGCTCCGCCGCCCAGCCGGCGCACCATGGGTACGGGTGCCGATAACCTGCTCGATCGGCATCTCGGCGTTGACGCAGCGCGAATAGATCGAGAGACAGGTGCCTTTGGTCGGGAAGCGGCTTTCCGTCTTGGAGAATCCCTTTTCATGCCTGACCAGGTTCATGAGGTCGGCGGGATCTTCGCGGTCGTGAATCGTAAAGGCTGGGTCCAGGCCGATCTGTTCAGCGTATTCGCGCAATAGCCGGGCGCCGATGCCGTGGTAGGTTCCAGCCCAGGTCAGTGCGTCCGTCATGATGCCGGCGTTGTCGCCCATCACTTTGCGCGCGATGCGTTCGACTCGCTTGGTCATCTCTGAGGCGGCACGCCGTGAAAACGTCATCAGCAGGATCCGGCGGGGGTCGGCACCCTGGACGATCAGATGGGCGACCCGATGGGCGAGGGTGTTGGTCTTCCCGGAGCCTGCGCCGGCGATGACGAGCAGGGTGGTGCCGCCAATCCTCCTCGGCGCCGTGCTCCACGGCCCGCCGTTGCTGAGGATTAAGGGTTTCGAGGTAGGCGGTTGCCGTCTGCACCTTGGGCGTCCGTTCATGGTTGGAATCAACGACGGTCGATGATTCCTGCTTCGATCGCAACCCAGACCTCCCTCGTGGGTGACGCGGCTGCCAACCAAGTTGGAGCAAGGTCGCGGACGGGCGCCGCCCGGCCTTGGCGCACTTGCGGCAGCGCAGACGGATTGCAAGATCGTGCACGAAGGTGGTGGGCGGGTGCTTGAGGGCCACCAGATCGACGTCGTTCGGGGTCTTGCAGCGTGAACACTGGATTTCCAGCCATGGAAAGCCGCCGTTGATCGCCTGGTCAATTGTTGGCGAGGGGTCGATCGGCTCGCCATCGCTCCACATCCGCTCGTTCCAGCTTTCACAGAGCAACCTGTCGGCCTGCTGGATCAGTTCAGCGCTCTTGGCTCGCATCTCTGCTGATTGCGCAGCCAGAATGCCGGTCATCGCGCGTGCTTTCCCCAATTCCTTCGTCAGAGCCTTTCGGTCTCCGCCTGACAGCGGCGTGGGGTGGTGTTTTGGCGCCATCCGGACATCCAAGCGCAGACCAAACTCGGGGTGCAGGCTAGGTCATGTCAAATCCTGGCCAGCACCCGTCTTCTTCGTGTCTTCCGGTGCGCTGTTGGCAGGTGTTGTCGAGCAGTCGCTGCGCGACGTCCTTCCAGACCGCGTTGCCGCCATACAATCGGACTGCATCGGCGGTCTGGATTTCGACGGTACGCTCGCAGCGGCGGCAGGAAACGCGCAGCACGTGACGCTGAATTTCCGAAAGACGTTTCAGCCGTATCTGGGCCCCGGTCGCATTGGCGCGAGGGTCCTTGAGGACCGATTCCCAATATTCCGCCGGAAGGGGCGCATCTGAAGCCAGCGCAGAGCCGCCCCGCCTACGGGCGGCTTCAGCCGCCAGCTTTTCCATCTGCTTCGGGGTCGGCATGCGCCAGCTCGCGGGTCGATCGGTCATTCCGAACTAGAACATAAAGTGAACAAAAGTCGAGTCCTCCAACTGGTCGCTGAGAAAAAATCCTCCTGTTAGAAGGGTCGCGGTGTCGGAACCAAGCCGGGCCATTCGTCTTGAATCCGGCATTAGTAATGGAGTTCCCCCGCGATGGCCCCCGCGCTAACTGGAAAGGCTTCCTGCGCCTTTCGCTCGTCACCTGTCCGGTCGCGCTCTATCCGGCCACCTCGGAATCCGAAAAGGTCTCGTTCAACCAGCTCAACCGGAAGACCGGCCACCGCATCAAATACGCCAAGGTGGACGCCGACACCGGCGAGGAGGTCGCCAACGAGGACATCGTCAAGGGCTACAAGGTCGACACCGACACCTTCATCGAGGTGACCAAGGAGGAGCTCGATAACGTCGCGCTGGAATCGACGCGGACCATCGAGATCGACGAGTTCGTCGACCGCAGTGAGATCGATCCGCGATATCTGATCCGCCCCTACTACCTGGTGCCGGACGGCAAGGTCGGCCATGACGCCTTCGCCGTCATCCGCGAGACCATCCGAGAGATGAACAAGGTCGCGATCGGGCGCGTGGTGCTGACCAACCGGGAGCACATCATCGCGCTCGATCCGCTCGACAAGGGGCTGATGGGAACGCTGCTGCGCTATCCGTACGAAGTGCGTTCAGCGGACGAGTATTTCGACGACATCCAGGATGTCAAAGTCACCAAGGACATGCTCGATCTCGCCAGGCACATCGTCAATCAAAAGGCGGGCCGCTTCGAGCCGGACAAGTTCGAAGACCAGTACGAAACCGCCCTCATCGATCTCATCAACCAGAAGCGCGCCGGCAAACCCATCACCGCGAAAGAGCGACCGCGTGGCGAGAACGTCGTCGACTTGATGGACGCGCTACGCAAGAGCATTGGCGGCGCAAAGGCGGCAAAGGACTCCACGCCGGCCAAGAAGCCACGCAAAGTCGCAAGCGGTCAGAAGGAAATGCTGATGCCGATCGCCGGCAAGAAACCAGCCAAGGAGGCCGCGGCGAAGAAGCCGGCGGCCAAACCGCAGCGGAAGTCGGCTTAAGGCATCTTTGCGGTGGGTTCACGGAAAGCTCGCTCCGACACGCCGGTCGTCGAGATATTTCCCGGGCCGGCCGCTCTGTTCGCCCGCTTTGAAAATTTCCTGCTCGCGAGGTAGACAGCACGGCTGATCGCATGGCAGCGGTCAGTGGGCGGTGCGGGGAAGCGTCTCATGGCGAGAAAACTGAAGACCTACCAAACTTCGCTGGGCTTCTTCGATCTGGCGATGGCCGCTCCCTCCATGAAAGCGGCTCTGGAAGCGTGGGGCGCAGACAGCAATCTCTTCCATCAGGGCGCGGCGATGGAGAGCCACGATCCGGATGTCATCGCAGCGACCATGGCAAAGCCCGGCGTCGTTCTCAGGCGCCCGGTTGGAACCGACCGACCTTTCAGCGAACATGCCGAGCTGCCCACCGATCTTGGCGGCGGCGGACCAACGAAAGCCGGCCGCAAGTCGAAAGGCCCAAAGGCGAAGAAGCTTTCCTCTCGCCCCGTCGACAAGGCTGCGGAGCGGAAGGCCGCTTCGCCTACGAACGGGAGCAGAGGCACCGCGAGATTGAACGGACGAAGGAAGAGGACGCCAGGCAGAAGGAGCGTGAACGCCATCAGCAGGCGGTCGACACGGCGCAGGCTGCCTTGGACAAGGCCGAACAGGGGCATACGAAGCGGGCTGCCGCCATCCAGGCCGAGGTCGAGGCTCTTGAGAAGAGATCGCAAACCGAAGAAGCCCGCTGGGATAAGGAGAAGGAGCGATTGGAAGCCGCGCTGCGGCGCGCGCGGGGTTAGTCTCTGTGGCGGCACCCACGAGCGAAGGTCAGCGGTCCTCTTCAAGCGTTTATCGTTCGGGCTCGTTCGCCCTTGCCGCGGCAGAAGCGGCCAACTCAGCGGGATTTCCAATGCCTACGACCCCGCCAGCGTGAACCGGCGGCCCTTGCACTGAAGCCGATTCGAGGATTGGATTACCCGCGAGCCGAGTGATCGAGGTAAGTCCATGGTCAATGCGCTCGTCGTCCGCCGCAATACGCAACTGGCAAAAGCCCAGAAGGCTCTTCGCGCGGCACAGTACGTTCGCATGTCGACCGAACTTCAGCGCTATTCGATACAGAACCAAGCCGCTGCCATCGCAGCATACGCTCGGCAACGCAACCTCACTATCGTTCGGACTTATGCCGACGAAGGACGCAGCGGTCTGAGGATCAACGGTCGGCCGGGTCTGATCGAATTGATCGAGGATGTTCAATCGGGAAACGCGGACTTTGATCACATCCTGGTTTACGACGTCAGTCGATGGGGACGCTTCCAGGATGTCGACGAGAGCGCCCATTACGAGTTTGTCTGCAAGCGAAACGGCATCAAGGTCGCCTATTGCGCTGAGCAATTCGACAATGACGGAAGCCTTCTGTCGAGCATCGTCAAGAATATCAAGCGTGTGATGGCGGCCGAATATAGCCGGGAGCTCGGCGTAAAGGTGCACGCCGGTCACTGCCGGATAGCGGGCCTCGGCTATCGCGTTGGCGGCCCACTTACCTTCGGGCTCTACAGGGAGATGGTCGATGAGAAGCAGCGTTCGAAAGGCAGATTGGCGAAGGGGGAGTGCAAGGCCCTGAAAACGGACCGTGTGCAGCTTCGGCTAGGGCCTGACAAAGAGATCGCGGTCGTGAGATGGATATTTCAGCAATTCGTTGTCGTGCGAAGAACGTACGTTGAAATTGCACGACAGCTCAATCGAGTGAAGGTCGCCAATCACCATGGGCGTCCTTGGAGCGACATCATGATTGAGGCTATTCTCAAGAACGAGAACTATGTCGGCAATCTCGTCTATAACCGCACGTCCCGCCGCCTTGGACAGAAGCTGGTAAACAATCCTCATCACCTGTGGGTTCGGAGCGTGGCGGCGATGGACCCGATGGTGGACAAAGACCTCTTCGCACGTGCCCAGAAAATCATGGCCGAGCGGTATATCTCCATCCCCGAAGACGAGATGTTGCGCCGGCTGCGGCTCACGCTCGCTCGCAAGGGAAAGCTTAGTGATAGTATCATCCGCAATACGGCCGGACTTCCTCTACCCAATGTTACGTCAAGCATTTTGGCTCGATAAGAAAAGCATACGCGCTCATTGGCTATAAAGCATCGCGGGACTGCGCTTGGTATGATGCGCGACAGCATTGGTCCGATGTATTGTCAAAACTGACGGCGCGGGTTGCGGAGGCGTTAAGGGCCGACCTTGGGCTTCAAGTGCACCTCAGAGAGGAGGGTCCAAGTCTGGCGCTGAACGGAACGGGCAACATCGTTTCATTCCGCTTAGCCCGCCAACCGCCAAAGAAGGGCGCAAGCCGCACTTCACAATGGCGCGCCCACGTGAGGAAGATGCGATCCGAGCTGTTTATCCTGCCGCGACTGAACGATGCCAACAAGCTGATCCAAGACTATGTGATCGTGCCCAAGCCAGAGGGTGACAAGCCATATCTGACGCTTTCAGATGCCTCTTTGGCCCGTCACGGGGCGGTTCGCGTCGACACCGTGGACGAGGTGATTGCCGAGATCAAAGCGAGGCTCACTTCGTCCAGCCATGCCGCACCAGCCAAGCCAACGCGACGGAACAAGCGAAGGAAAACAAGCCGGCCCAAAACCAAGAACGTCCGCGCGCGGCACTGATGGAGCGAAGATAGAGAATTGCGCCCAATACCTTGCCGTAGTTTCTCCTAAAATCGCCATTGAGCTTCGAAATTTCGACGAGCTCGGAACACTGGTCGGACATTGCATTCTCCTGGAGACATCCCAGGTGCCCCATAGAACACTGATTTGCGTGACCAGTCAATCTAAATTTCGGATTTTCCGAAGTTGAGAAGTGGCCCGCTGCCGATCAGTTCCAGTTGCTGACGGCCTCAAAGAACCTGACGCAAGTCGTCCTTGAAGAGAGGCCGCCAGCCCGCAATTAGCGCCGCGCTTTCTTTGCTGACTTGCGACGATTATAGGGCGAGCGATTGGCTGGTCTTAGCGAGATGCCCTCACGTTGTGCCTTGCTGGCGATTGACGCTGGCGGCCGTTCCATCTTGAGGCTGATGACGCCCGTCGGCGTGTTCGCCTTCGCAAGCGAGCGAAGCTGCTTGACTTCCTTGTCGCTCCACGGCTGGCGCGAGCGGCGCTTGTACTTCGGGTTTGTCTTTCGCGCGCCCTTCTTGCCGATTGGCGAGCCGGGGCGCTTCCATGCTGTTGTGCCATTTGATCCTCCTTGTAAGGAGCTAAAGCACGAATCAGCAAACCAGTTCCCTGAGGGCCGGTGCAGAAAGCACTCACCTGACTACCGGGCAACTCCCAGCCAGTCCTTCACAAATATGATATTGGCGACGGGGAGCACGTGCCTTTGCGCGAGCGGCAAGTGCCGCACCGGGCTCTTGTGAACCGAGCCGCACAGCGTCTCGGCCATCCGGCTTCGATCCCTCGCGCCATCATGAGTCGCTCGCCGGAGGCACTCGCCTTCGGGGCCCGCCGTCATTTCATTCCGGCGTCGCTATCACTGCCCCTCTGCGGGTGCCTTCTTAACCGGTCTCGCGACTGCAGTCGGTCCCGCGTCCCGCCGCGGTTCCCCGCGTCGGCGCTATGCTGACGCTCCTGCGGCTGCCTCTCTTAGTTTTGTCGCCCTCAGGCGAATTTCTCGCACTGCGCGACTCCTTCACTGTGAGACTAAGGGGCGCAGCCCCTCGCGCGCGCCAGGGTAAAGCGCCGGCAAACGCCGGCGCCGACCCGGACGGTCTCCCCGGTCTTCCGCGCTTTCCCAGATCTGTAACGCTCGAAATCCTGGCACGCGCTTGTGCAGACCCGCTCTTCGAGCGGCCCTGTTAGGGCGGGCGATCCCCCTCCGCCCGGGTCGCCCTGGCACTTCACGGCGCAGGTGACCGAGAATGTATACGACACACCAACTGGACGCTGTCTCCTGATTTCCGCAGGGAGCACGTCTCATCGGCATCTACGACAGTCAGATAACCTCTGGCCAGTCACGTGTACTCCTCGTCTGGACGCGGCTGATCATGCCGAATGGACGTTCGATCGCCCTCGAGCGACAGCCTGGCGCGGACGCCGCAGGTTACGCAGGCCTTGAGGACCAAGTCGACAATCACTGGGGTGAACTTTTCAAAGCCGCCGCGCTATCGACGTTCTTGGCAGTCGGTACCGAGCTGGGCGAGGGCTCCGACACAAATAGCAGCAACGGTGCAATCATTCGAGCATTGCGCCGTGGTGCCGCCGACTCGTTGAATCAAACTGGCCGGCAGGTGGTTCGACGCAGCCTCAACATCCAACCAACACTCACAATTCGGCCGGGCTTCCCAGTTCGTGTAATTGTCAATCGCGATCTGGTTCTTCAGCCGTATGGAGCACAATAGCGGCATGCCAAGCTTAAAGTTGAAGCAATTCCAGACGATAAAGTCGCGAAGGTGATGACCGAACTGACTGCGCCGGTACATCGGGATCTAATAGCTTATGCGGAAGCGTTATCGCGGCAGACTGGACAGCCGATAGACCGGCCAAGCTTCGTAGCATCCGGATCGCTGGCCGCCTTTCCTTGAACATCAGCATTTGAGGTCGCTCTCCTGCTCGGGACGAATCCTGATGGCCCGTCCCGGTTCCGGCTGCTAACACAGAGCACGGATTCGAAATTGAAGATCGTGCGGCTTGTCCAATTTGTTCCGGCGCGTTGTACACAAGACCCAGCCCGTGTGTTGATCCGGGCTAAGCCGCACTCAGAAGAATGAAAAGTTGCCTTGCAGGGATCTAATATCTCATGGTCCTGGCCACTCTGAAACCTAGAGTGTCGAACTGAACCTTGTGGTGACGCTTGAAGCGGATGGCTGAGCGGACGAGCTCGGTCTCATTGTGCCACGAGCCCCCTCGTATAACACGATAGGTTGGATCGGCGTCCTGAAGCCATGCTGACCCGTCGGCTGGTGCACCTTCATAGTTCTCGTGCCAACTATCTTCCATCCACTCCCAGACGTTGCCGTGCACATCGTAGAGCCCAAACGCGTTTGGCTTAAAGGATCCGGCGGGAGCGGTTTGTAGGGACCACTTGGCGCCACAGTCGACGCAGTTGGCATTGTTCGTGCCGGACTCATCCCCCAAGAGTAACGCGTGTGGGAGCCAGCCCGCGCAGCAAATTCCCATTCAGCCTCTGTAGGAAGTCGATACTCCTTACCGCTCAATTGCGAGAGCCATGCCACATACTGCTTGGCCTCATCCCAGCTCACGTTAACGAGCGGCATCGCGCCTCGCCCCCATGCGTCGCTGACTCGCGGGCAAACAGCGGCCGCAACGCAAGCATCCCATTGCTCGAAGGTCACCTCGAATTTGGACACCGCGAACGGTTCGGCAATAGTGACCTCATGTTGTGGCCCCTCACGGGCGGTGCGGCCCAATTCATGCTCGGACGAACCCATAACAAAGCGGCCTGCGGGGACCACAATCATCACCGGGCAGACTCGCGCGCACTCCTGAAACTCCGAGCCGGGCATTGCCGCTTTGGCCTTCTCCTGCTCGTCCGTGAGCGCTCTCGGTTCAAAAGCAAGGGCACCCTGCTTCGTTGCCTCCTGCGCTATCACCTTTCTGTTGTCACAGACAAAGCATCCGAGCCAAAGCATGCCGGCCAAGCCAAAAGCAGCCAGCTTGCCAAGCCCGATCGCAATCCTATGCTCCGATATTCCTCTTAGTACGACCAGTCCTGGTACGACGAGAGTTCTGCGCATCCATTCCATCGTTCTCGCCTCGCGCCTTAATCGCATCCAGTACCGAACCACACCTCCTACACGTCATGGCAAGTGAGCTGCTGCCTCCAAGCAGATAGACCCGATACCATACAGCAAACATCTTGCGTCAGTGCTGATCCGGTGCGTCGGCCCTGCCGACAAGATCGGGAAATTGGCGACGACGTGTTGCATCGGCGGAAGCTGTATCAACAGATCGGAATTGTCCAGCCTGCCTGCAATGCTGCGAGTGATCATCTCAATACTCCTTCCCGATCTCTACGGGGAACGTGAAGTGCACCTTCGGCGACGTGCTCATTTCAGGATGAGCGAGGCTTGCGTCAGCGATGGCTCGGTCACCGCACGCGCGGCGGACAATTTGCGCAACGCTACATAGAACACTGGAGTCAGGAACAGGCCGAACAGGGTGACGCCCAGCATGCCAGCCAGAACCGTGACACCGATCGCCTCTCGAACTTCGCTACCGGCCCCGTGGCCCAGCAGCAGCGGCACGCAACCTGCGATAAATGCAACTGACGTCATCACAATGGGACGCAGCCGCAGATGGCAGGCTTCTAGCGCTGCTTCGACGATCCCTTTGCCCTGAATTTCCAGTTCCCGAGCGAACTCGACGATGAGGATGGCGTTCTTGCAGGCGAGCCCCATGAGCACGACCAGTCCAACTTGCACGAAGATATTGTTGTCGCCTCCCGTGAGCCAAACGCCAAACAGTGCCGAGAACATGCACACCGGCACAATGAGAATCACCGCCAGGGGCAGCGTCCAGCTCTCGTACAACGAAGCGAGCACCAGGAAGACGAGTATCACCGCCAGCAGAAAGACGATGGGCGCCGCATTGCCTTGGGTCACCTGCTGATAGCTCAGGTCCGTCCACTCCAGTTCGATGCCGCGGGGCAATACTCGATCTGCGATCTCGGTGAGCTTGACAATGACTTGTGCTGAGGAAAGCACTCTGGGGTCGGAGTCACCGATTACATCGGCCGCCGGGTAGCCGTTGTAGCGGACCACCGGATCGGGGCCGTAAGTCGGTACGATCGTCACCATCGAACTGATCGGCACCATGTCGCCGCGCGCGTTACGCGCCCGCAGGTTGCCGATATCTTCGACCTGCTGGCGGTATGGGGTGTCAGCCTGGGCCATAACCCTGTAGACGCGGCCGAATTTGTTGAAGTCGTTGATGTAGGTCGAGCCAAGATAGATCTGTAGCGTTTCGAACAAGTCAGACAACGCGACGCCCTGGGCCTTTGCTTTGACCCGATCGATCTTAACCTCGAGCTGAGGAATGTTGGCCTGATAGGAGCTGACAGGGTGCGTCACGCCCGGCGTTCGAGCGATCTCGGCCATGAATACATTCAGCGCGTCCTGCAATGCGCCATAACCGAGGCCCGCCTTATCCTTGAGGTACAACGAATAGCCCGACCCATTCCCAAGCCCTTGAATGGGTGGTGGAAGCAGCGCGTACGAAAATCCATCTTTGATGCCCGCAAACTTGGCATTGAGCTCGGCAGTGATCTCCGCGGCGCTGCGGCGACGCTCGTCGAACGGCTTGAGCAGGATATAGGCTGTCGTGATGTTAGGCGTATTCACGGACTGCAATGCATTGAACCCGGCATAGGCGTTGACGAAATCCACACCCTCGACGGTGCGCGCGATTTCGCCCATTCTTCGCGTGACCGCCTCTGTACGGGCGAGAGAAGCACCCTCGGGCAGTTTTGAACCGGAGAACAGGTAGAGCTTGTCTTGCGCCGGGATAAAGCCGCCTGGCACCGACTGAAACAGCGCAACGGTGACCGCCAGAAGACCTGCATAGACTGCGAGCGCAACACCGCGCCGGCCGAGCGATCGCCGCACCATTCCTTGATACCCTTGTGCGCTGAGTTCAAAGAGGCGGTTGAAAGGGCGGAACAGCCAACCAAATGTCGCCTCAATGACCCGCGCCAGTCGATCCTTCGGCGCCCCGTGTGGCCTCAGCAGCTTCGCAGCCAACGCTGGGGACAGGGTCAGCGAGTTGATCGCCGATATCACCGTGGAAATCGCTATCGTCACAGCGAACTGCTTGTAGAACTGGCCGGTGACGCCAGAGAGAAACGCCATCGGCACGAACGTCGCACACAGCACCAGGGCGATGGCAATGATGGGGCCCGAAACCTCACGCATTGCCTGGTGGGCGGCATCACGGGGGCTTAGTCCCCGTTCGATGTATCGCTCGACGTTCTCGACCACGACGATCGCATCGTCCACGACGATACCGATCGCCAACACCAGGCCAAACAGTGTCAGCGTGTTGATCGAGAACCCCAGCAAATACAGAAAGGCGAAGGTGCCAACCACGGACACGGGCACCGCAAGCAACGGAATAACCGAGGCTCGCCAACTCTGCAGGAACAAGATAACGACGAGAACGACCAGCACCACCGCCTCAAGAAGCGTGTGCATCACCGCGCGTATAGAATCGCGCACGAAGACAGTCGGATCCCAGACCACTTTATAGGTAATACCCGGGGGAAAACTCTCGGACAGCTTCTTCAATTTGCCGTAGACCGCCTCGGCAACACCAAGCGCGTTGGCGCCGGGTGACAAGAAGACGCCGGCAGTTGCCGCAGTCTGATTGCCCTCGAATACCCGCATCGTGTAATCACCAGCGCCAAGCTCTATCCGTGCCACGTCGGAAAGACGAACCACCTGGCCATCGGCGCCGCTCTTGAGGACGATCGCGCCAAACTCCTCCTCGGTACCGAGACGGCCACGGACGTTGATCGAGACCAGGAGGTCTGTGGTTTTGGGTGATGGCTCGGCACCGAGCTGCCCCGCTGAAACCTGCACGTTCTGCTCACGTATCGCGTTGAGCACGTCGGCGGCGGTCAGGTTGCGCGAAGCCAGCTTGTTCGGATCGAGCCAGACGCGCATGGCATAGTCACCCGCGCCGTAAAGGCCAACATTGCCGATTCCGTTCAAACGCGACAGCTCGTCCTTGACGTTCAGGGTCAGATAGTTGCGCAAGTAAAGAGTGTCATAGCGGCTGTCCGCCGAATACAGACTCACATACATCAGCGGCGTAGGAGACTGCTTTTGTGTAGTCACGCCATACTGGCGTACCTGGTCCGGCAGTCTGCTGAGCGCCTGGCTCACCCGGTTCTGCACGCGGACAGCCGCAGTATCGGGATCGACGTCGGGCAAGAACGTGACGACTATCTGCAAGCTGCCGTCCGAGCCGGCCACCGACTTCATGTACATGATGCCTTCGACGCCGTTGATCGCTTCCTCCAAGGGCGTAGCCACCGACTCGGCCGTCTCCTTCGGGTTGGCGCCCGGATAGGTGGCGCGCACCACCACGCTCGGAGGGACCACTTCGGGATACTCCCCGACAGGAAGCAAAGGAAGCGCGATCAAGCCCACTAGAAAGATGATGATCGACAGCACGATTGCGAAGATCGGCCGCTCAATGAAGAACCGTGAGATATTCATCGTCGCCTCCCTCAGTTTGCCGCAGCCAGCATTGAGGCTTCAGATGGCTTCACCGGCGCGCCGGAATAGTAAATTCGCTGCAATCCGCCGATGATGATCTTGTCCCCGGCATCAAGCCGGACTCGACCACACGAAGACCATCGCTCTTGCGGCCGGGTTGAATGTCCTTCCGTTGCGCCGTCTTGTCAGGGCCGAGGACGTACACGTACTTGCGGTCTTGGTCGGTCAGCACTGCCTTGTCGTCGATCAAGATCGCCTCGACCTCATTGCCACTGGAGACCTGCACGCGCGCGTATAGGCCAGGCGTAAATGCTCGATCGCGGTTGCGCAGCTTGGCTCGCATGCGAATACTTCCCGTAGCCGGGTCGATCTGATTGTCTTGAAAATCTACCATTCCCAGGTGCGCAAATCGCTCCTCGCCGGCCAAGGCAACCCGTACTGTCAGCGTGTTGCTGTGATTGCGGCGCGCTTCTGCGCTGTAACGAAGATAGCTTTGCTCGTCTGGGTCAAAATCGACGTACACCGGGTCCTGTGAAACCATCGTCGTCAACGGGGTTTGATCCGCTACGGCAAGGTTGCCTACGGTAAGCATCGCGCGACCAGCACGACCGTCGATCGGCGCACGTACTTCTGTGAACTCGAGATTAAGTTGCGCGAGGTCAACGGCGGCTTCGGCGTTCAGTACGTCGGCCTCACTCTGCGCGTGGGATGCATGGCGCGCATCAGCCTCGTCCTGCGACACAGCACTAGATGGCAGGAGTTTTTGCGCGCGTTCGTCGCGACCCTTTGCCAACACGGCTGTTGCCCGGGCGCGCTCCAATTGCGCCGTCGCGCTGTTCAGGGCCGCCTCATACGGTCGCCGATCGATGGCAAACAGAAGATCGCCCCGGCGAACCTCGTCTCCTTCCTTATAGGCCACCCGCGTCACATATCCGCTGATCCTGGATCGGATTTCGACTGACTCGACAGCGCTAATTCGGCCGTTGAATTCATCCCAGTGCCGTATTTGCTTGACCAGCACCGGCGCCACGTCGACTTGCACTGGAGGAGCCTTGTCCATAGCAACAGCGTCTCCGTAGCCGGTCAGCGCTCCGGTCGCCGCGAGCAGCCCAATCGGTACCCCGATCGTCGCGACGAGTACCGCCGCGACCATTAATTTGTTGGTCTTCATCGATGAATTCCCTCTGGGTTCAAGGCGATGTTGCAGTGCTTGTAAGGACGGTTTCGGATGGAGCCGAGATACATCCGCCGATACGCGAACGCCCGTTATGCGTCATGAGAAGTTGTTAGACGCTACCAGCGCTGCCCACCTTCCAGCCAGAGCTGGAGGTGTGGGGCCGACGGGAGCCGATTCCACACTCTCTTGGTGGCGCGGAGGTCACACATGGAATAAAGTACCGCCCGGAAAAGCGCGAAACGGAATTAACGCCATGGCGAGGGTGGCAGATCAGGCCAACGATGAGTTGTCGTTTGGCCCCTTCAATTTAGTGGCGCGCGAAAGGCTTCTCACCAAAGACGGCGTCCCCGTCGATTTGGGTGCGAGAGCGCTCGACATGCTGATCGCGCTGATTTCCAGGCCGAATGAAGTTGTCAGCAAGAAGGATCTGATGTCGCGGGTTTGGCCGGACGTCACCGTCGAAGAAGGCAGCTTGCGGTTTCATATGGCGAGCCTACGCAAGGCGCTCGGCGACGGAAGGGACGGCGCGCGATATATTACGACCCTCGCCGGACAGGGCTATTGCTTCGTCGCGCCTGTCTCGCGTGGAAGCAGTGCGCCAGAGGTGGCGCCTGCCGCCGCTGCCAGTTTTCCGTACGCCAACCTTCCCGGCCGCCTGAGCCGAATCGTCGGACGGGATGATGATGTCCTGAAGCTGTCTGCTGACCTGACCGCTTCGCGATTTGTCACCATCGTCGGCGCCGGTGGCGTCGGCAAGACGACGGTCGCGATCGCCGTTGCACATCACCTGGTGGACGCCTTCGCGGGTTCTGTCCTCTTCGTCGATCTCGGGATGCTGACTGATCCTAAGCTCGCATCGACGGCCGTCGCCTCCATGCTGGGGCAGTCGGTTCAGTCGGACGATGCAACGCCGGGTCTCATTGCATTTCTGAAGAGCCGACGGATTCTTTTGATTCTCGATACCTGCGAACATTTGGTGGAAACGGTTGCTCCGCTGGCTGCAAGGATCATAGAGGCTGCGCCGCAAGTGCACATCCTGGCTACGAGCCGCGAGGCCCTACGGATCGAGGGCGAGCACGTTTACCGGCTGGATGCGCTTGCGTGTCCCCGGACGCCCCGGGGGCTTACGGCGGCGGCTGTCCAGCAGTTTCCGGCATGCCAGCTGTTCGTAGAGCGCGCGATTGCGAGCGGCGCGCGCCTGGATCTCAGCGATGCGGAAGCTCCCTTATCGCAGACATCTGCCGGAAGCTTGACGGTGTGACGCTTGCGATCGAGCTCGCGGCCAGACGCGTTGAATCCCACGGGTTGCAGCAGACCGCCACGCTTTTGGATCAACGTCTGGCACGGCTGTGGCACGGGTCGCGCACGGCACCGCCGCGCCAGAAGACATTGCAGGCCACGCTTGACTGGAGCTACGGGCTCCTGTCCGAGCAGGAACGGGTGGTGCTTCGCCGGCTCGCCGTTTTCGTTGGACATTTCACGCTCGATGCGGCGCTGGACGTCGCTACCAGCGCGCCCCTCGATCGATCGATTGTGTTTGGCGCGATCGACAGCCTCGTCGCCAAGTCGATGGTCGCCACCCGCCCGATCGGGGCGATGATGCGTTACCGTTTGCTCGACACCACCCGCGCTTACGCCCTCGACATCAGCTTAGACCCCACCGACGCAGCCGATCTGGCCGTGCGTCATGCGACCTATTATCGGCGCTGGCTGGAGCAGACCGGAAACGAATGGGAGACACTGACGACCGGCACGGAACGGGCACCTTTCTTTGCCGGTCTCAACAACGTCCGCGCGGCTTTGGAGTGGTGCCTTGGCGAAAACGGCAACGTATCAATCGGTATTGAGCTAGCAGCCGCCGCTGCGCCGGTCTTCTTGGCGATGTCGTTGTTGATCGAATGCCAGCGCTGGTCGGAGCGCGGCCTCCTCGCCCTCGATGATTCACGCAGGGGCGGCCGTGAAGAAATGCAGCTTACGGCCGGTTTTGGAATTTCGCTGATGTTCACGCGCGGCAACAGCGATCGGGTCCACGCGGCTCTAAACAGAAGCCTTGAGATTGCCCAACAATGCAGCGACGCCTTCCATACGGCCGCGATGCTGGGCATGCTGCAGTTATTCCACCTGCGCGGCAGCGATTATCGTCTCGCCTTGCGGTGCGCCGAGCACTGCTCCATCATCGCCAGCAAACTCGACGACGTCACGCTGACTACACTGGCACATTCGCTGTTGGGGATTTCGCGCCATCTCGCGGGCGATCTCAATGGCGCGCGGGTGGAGTTGGAGGCAGCACTTGAACGTGAAGCAAGCGCGGCAGCGGGCCGTGCGGCCTATTTTGGGTTTGATCATCTCAGTTTGGCCGGAGCGTCACTTGCCACGACCCTTTGGTTGCAGGGCTATTCGGAGCAGGCATCGGCAAGAGCGCTTAAAGCGGTCAATGACGCCGAGCGCATGAACCATCCGATATCGCTCGTCATTGCGCTGACTGCAATCACTGTACTGCTGTGGACCGACGAGCTTGACGCCGCCGAGCAGCACTTGGACTGGTTTGTTTCCCGCGCGGAGACGCAATACTTCGGGCCTTATGTCGATGTGGGGCGCGGCCTCCAAGCCGAGCTCGCTATCCGCCGCGGCGATGTCGAGGCCGGGGTCAAGACGTTAAAAGATTGCTTGGAGAAACTCCACGCAGCGCATTACGAGCGCTTCACCGCGCGATTCGGCATTATGCTCGCTCGCGGATACGCCGCCACGGGTCGATTCATGGAAGGCGTCACCCTAATCGACGAAACCATACAATTGGTTGAAGCGAAGGGTGGCATCCCTACACCCCGAGCTCTTGCGCCTCAAAGGAAGCATCCTACTGATGATGCCGAAGCCTCGGACCAAAGAGGCCGAGACGTGCTTCAAGCAATCGCTTCAACTGAGCCGCAATCACGGTTCTCACGTGTGGGAGCTGCGAACCGCCACTGATCTTGCAGCGCTGTGGGCCGACCAAGGGCGTGTCAAGGATGCGCGCGGGCTCCTGCTTCCGGTCTTCGAGAAATTCACCGAAGGCGTGAACGCGCCGGACCTCAAAGCCGTCGAGCGCCTCTTGACGACGCTAGGTTAGCACATCCGACGGATGTACCGCCTACGTCCTGATTTTCGCTGACTTATCAGCCATCTCCATCTCCCGGTGAATTCGGCGCGGCGGTTCCGACCTGCCGCTCGAATACCACCCAGACGGTGGCAGCGCTGGCAGCGTCTAACAACCTCTCACAACGCATAACGGGCGTTTCCTGCGTCTTGGACGTAGTCCTTGGGCAACCGAGGACCACCGCTGAGCTGACGGAGCGCCCGATGAACACCAGCAAGACCATCGAAGCAATCGACCACAATCGTCGCCAGCTTTTGGGCATGGCTGCGATGGGCATCACCGTAGCGGGTGCCGCAAGCCTCTTCCCGTCACAGCTCGCCGCCGCTCCTGCCGCGGACGCCATCCGGCCATTCCGCGTCCACGTATCGGAAGAGCAGCTCGCCGATCTGCGCCGGCGTATCGCTGCCACGCGCTGGCCGGATCGGGAAACTGTCAATGACGGGTCGCAGGGCCCACAGCTCGCAAAATTCCAGGAGGTGATCCGCTACTGGGGCACGGACTACGACTGGCGCAAGGTAGAAGCGCGACTGAATGCGCTTCCAATGTTCCTGACCGAAATCGACGGCGTCGACATTCACTTTATTCATGTCCGCTCAAAGCATGAAAATGCGTTCCCGCTGATCGTCACGCACGGTTGGCCGGGCTCGATCATCGAGCAGCTAAAGATCATCGATCCTCTCACCAATCCCACGGCGCATGGCGGAAACGCATTGGATGCTTTCCATCTCGTGATTCCATCGATGCCCGGTTACGGCTTTTCCGGCCAGCCAAAGGATAGGGGCTGGAATCCGGATCGTATCGCTCGCGCCTGGGCGGAATTGATGAAGCGCCTTGGCTACACCCGTTATGTCGCCCAGGGCGGCGACTGGGGTTCACCCGTCTCGAGCGCCATGGCACGCCAGGCCGTTCCCGGATTGCTCGGCATCCATATCAACCTCCCGGCGACGGTACCCTCCGACGTGGCCACGGTGCTCGCCACCGGCGGTCCCGCGCCTGCGGGGCTCTCTGACAAGGAACGCGCAGCATTCGACTCGCTCAACACGTTCTTCAAGAAGTACCGTGCCTATGGCGTGGTGATGGGCACGCGGCCGCAGACAATCGGCTACGCCCTGGCCGACTCTCCGATTGGGCTTGCGGCCTGGATCTATGACTACAACAACGGCGAGCCCGCGCGTAGGCTTCACCGAGATGATGTTCTGGACGACATTACGCTGTACTGGCTGACCAATACGGCGACATCGGCGGCGCGAATTTACTGGGAAACCGCCGGCCAAAGTGTCGTTCTCGCGGCCGCCCAGAAGACCAGCGAGATCTCGCTCCCGGTCGCCATCACCGTGTTTCCGGAAGAGGTCTATCGCGCCCCGGAGACCTGGGCCCGTCGCGCCTATCGAAACCTCGTTTACTTCAACGAAGTCGACAAAGGCGGCCACTTCGCTGCGTGGGAGCAGCCTGGGCTCTTCTCCCAGGAGATCCGCGCAGCGTTCCGGCCGCTCCGACAACCCTGACCGAAACCGGTTCTCACACACAGATCGAAACGGAGATTTACATGAAATCGACTCGAATGATGGCCGTCATCGCGGCGCTGATCGCCACTGTCAGTCTGGCTCCGCACGCAGCGCAATCTCAAGAAGTGCGTCTGGGCGATATCAAACGCACAAATCTCATGAAGGAAGATCTGAGCATCCCCGGACGCGAGGTCGTTCAGGTGCGCGTCGATTTCCCGCCGGGCGTGGCCGCCGTCAGGCACAACCATCCGGGTGAAGAGCTCGTCTATATCATCGAAGGCGAGCTCGAGTACCAGCTCGACGGCAAATCGCCGGTGACACTCAAGGCCGGCGATGTGCTGCTCATCCCGTACGGAACGCATCACGCGGTGAAGAATGTCGGCGGCGGCAATGCCGCAGAGCTCGCCACTTACATCGTCGAAAAAGGCAAGCCGCTTTCCGCGCTGGGCAAGTGAAACTCGTCACCATCTCAAGTCACGCGAACCACAGGAGCTGAAAATGAACATACAAGTACGCAACAACTCGGAAATCGATCCTTCGAGGGCGAGGGGCATTGACCTCAAACTCGAGGTTGTCGCGATTCCCGTCTCGGACGTTGATCGCGCCAAGCAGTTTTACAGCCGCCTGGGCTGGAGACTCGACGCCGACTTTATCGACGGCAACCATTTTCGGGGCGTGCAATTCACGCCTCCAGGCTCGCCGACTTCGATCCACTTCGGGATGGGCGTCACATCGGCCGCACCCGGCACGGCACAAGGGTTGTTCCTCGTGGTGTCCGATATCGAGGCGGCGCGCGCCGAGTTCGTCGGGCGCGGCGTCGATGTGGGCGAAATCTTCCATATTGCCGCTCCCGGACATCCGCCGATGCCCGGCCCGGATCCGGAGCGCCGCAGCTATTTCTCGTACGCCCCGTTCAGCGACCCGGACGGCAACTCCTGGCTACTGCAGGAGGTCACTGCGCGCTTTCCCGGACGCGTAGACGCGAATCAAACGACGTTTTCTTCGGTTGCCGACCTGGCAAGTGCGCTCCGCCGTGCGGCAGCAGCACACGGCGAGCACGAGAAGCGGACCGGCGGGCGGCATGATGAGACTTGGCCTGACTGGTACGCCGAGTATCTGGCTGCGGAGCAGGCCGGCAGGGAGCTGCCGCAATAGCTACAGCTTCGGCGTCAACATCACAACGGAGGTTTGCCGTGGGCAATCGCATCCTCGTCTTTTACGGCTCCTATCGTTCGGATCGGATGGGTATCCGGCTCGCCCAATTTGTGATCGAGCGGCTGCGGCGCCGGGGCGACGACGTGGAATTGATCGATGCCAAGGCGATCGATCTCCCGATACTTGATCGCATGTACAAGGAATATCCGAAGGGCAAAGCCCCGAACGCCTTGAACAGCTCGCGGGCAAGATCCGCAATGCCGACGGCTTCGTATTCATCACCGGAGAATACAATTGGGGCGTCCAGCCCGGTCTGAAGAACCTCACGGATCATTTCCTGGAGGAATGGTTCTGGCGACCCGCCGCGATCGTCAGCTATTCCGCCGGTCGTTTGTCCGGTGCGCGCGCGGCGACCGCCTGGCACGGCACGCTGTCCGAGATGGGAATGGTGGTGATCTCCAGCACGATTGGGGTCGGTCCAATCGGACAGACCCTGTCGGCTGACGGCGAACCCATGGGCGAGAGTGGTCAGGCGCTGGAGCAGGCGTTCCCGCGATTTACCGACGATCTCATGTGGTGGGTGGAAGCGGCCAAGTCGCAGCGACAGCGCAAGGCGCCGCCGTATTGACCGCGAGAGCAAAAGGCAAGCGTGGCGGAGACATTGAACCTGCGACGCAGATGACATCCGAACCAAGGAGACTAACCATGAACACGCAATTGAAACGGAAAATCGCTTTCTCACTTTCGATGGGGGTCGTGACGACCGGGATCATTTCCTTCGTCCTTCTTGCCCTCAATCTGGGCTTCTCGAACGAATTTGCCCTCGCATGGTTGCGTTCCTGGGCTACTGGCTACGCTATTGTCATTCCCGCGATCCTGCTGCTCGGCCCACGACTGCAAGCCCAAGTCGATCGTCTCGTTAAGTGAGCCGGTCATATATGGAGGGCAACTGATATGCCAAAGCTACTATTCCGGAACTTGTTCGCAGGCGTTGCAGTGCTCTGCTCGTTGATCGCGCCTGGATACGCAGATCCTTCTGAGCAAGCACGGAAAACCGACATCGGGTTCTTCGAAATCGACGAGGACATCACGCTCAGAAGGATGGTTGTGCACAACCCGAGACCGAAAGGGACCGTTCTCTTCCTGCACGGGTTTCCGGAGACCCTGTACGCCTGGAAGGACATTTCCCTCGCCCTCGCCGATGACTACGAGGTCCATGCTTTCGACTGGCCGGGCTACGGCCTTTCATCGCGGCCGACGGTCGACAAGTTCTCCTACGCGCCCAAGGACTACGCGCGTGTTCTGAATGAATACATAGGGAAAGCAGGCATCGACACGTCGAAGCTCACGATCTACGCCACGGATATCGGAGCCCTGCCAGCGCTTCTCCTGGCCATGGAAAAACCCGACATCGCGAAGACTCTTATCGTCGGCGACTTCGCCCCGTTCAACCGACCCCATTACATGCATGAGAGCCTGCAAAGTCTGAAGGCGGGACCTTCGATGGACCAGGCCCGCGCCAACCTGAACAAGAATCGCGACGATATCCTCGAAAACGCCTTCAGAAGAGGCTTGCCCAAGGAAACGCAATTCGAGGTTTCGCGGGAATTCAAGGACGACATGTCCCGCGGATGGAGCCAGGGCGCGATGACGACGGCAGACGCGTTCTCCCACTACTACGCGCATTTTACTCGGGACCAAGATCACTTCGAATCGCAACTGGCCCGGCTCAAAACTCCGGTGAAGGTGGTTTGGGGCGAGAAAGACTTCTACATCAAGAAAGAAATGGGAATCGAGTTCGCCGCAAGGGTGAACGCCGAACTCACGCTTCTTACTGGCATCGGGCATTACCCTCATCTCCACACCCCGAAGCAGGCCATTGATGAGGTGCGTGCCTCATTCCGATGAGTGCGCAATGCACCATGAGACCTCGATCGAGGTCTGAACCAGCAGCCACCCTAATTGCCTGATCGCTCCGTCGCGAGGCCACGACAATCTCTTTCAAAACCTGGAGTGATTTACCGATGAACATAAACAAACTCTTGGTGGCAGCAATCCTTGCCGCGGCGATCGGGGCGCCGATCGCCGGCTTTGTCAGCGAAATGAAAGGTCAGCCGATGACGTCCACCGGAGTGCGCGTTCCGTTCCTTCACGGATTCCCTATCGGCCCGTCTGCTGGTCAAAATGCGCTGGCATCGCTTGACCACGCGAACGAATGGCTAAATTCGCCGGCTCTGACCTCGGAATCTCTGCGCGGAAAGGTCGTCCTGGTCAACTTCTGGACTTACACCTGCATCAACTGGCGTCGTCAGCTTCCGTATGTCCGTGCCTGGCATGAGAAATATAAGGACCAGGGACTGGTGGTGATTGGCATTCACGCCCCAGAGTTTGAATTCGAAACGAACACGGCAAATGTTCGCTGGGCCGCAGAAGACATGAAGGTCCACTACCCAGTTGCGGTCGACAACAATCATACCATTTGGCGCGCATTCGAGAACCAAGCCTGGCCGGCCCTCTACTTTATCGATGCGCAGGGACGTGTCCGCCATTTCTTTTTGGAGAAGGGTCCTATGAGCAGTCGGAGATGGTCATCCAGGCGCTGCTGCGAGAGGCCGGAGACACTAGCGTCAGTGACAAGCCGATTACGGTGGATGCCCGCGCCCACGAGGCTGCCCCCGACTGGGCCAATCTCAAATCTCCCGAAAACTATGTCGGGTTCGAGCGCACCGAGAACTTTGCGTCACCAGACGGCGTATTGCGGGACAAACCGCGCCTGTATCGACCACCCGCGCAGCTGAGCCTGAATGAATGGGCTCTCTCCGGCGAGTGGACGGTGAAGCGGGATGCCGCCGCTCTGAACAAAGCCGGAGGAAGCGTCACCTACCGCTTTCACGCCCGCGACCTTCACCTCGTTATGGGTCCGGCAGTGCATGGATCGCCCGTAAAATTCCGTGTGCTGATCGACGGACAGCCGCCAGGCTCCGCCCGTGGGGTCGACGTCGACGAGCAAGGCTACGGCACGGTGACCGAACAGCGGATGTACACGCTGATCCGGCAACCGGGCCCAATCGCCGATCGCCAGTTCGAAATCGAGTTCTTCGGCTCCGGCGCGGAGGTCTTCGCCTTCACGTTCGGCTGACTCCCCGGACAACGGCTAACAGCATCTCACAACGCATAACGAGCGTTTCCTGCTTTCCGGGCGTACGTGTTGAGCAACTCAAGAGCATCAGAAAACCCGAACAAAAGCCACGCGCCAGCGGCGCAACCCAAAAGGATAAAGTGCCATGTCGACCTCCCCTAAAGGCGTCGCAGTCGTGACAGGAGCCTCCGCCGGAATCGGCGCGATCTATGCCGACCGGCTGGCCCGCCGTGGCTACGACCTTATCCTCGTCGCACGCAACCAAGCCCGGCTCGACGACCTGGCGAAGCGCGTCGCCGGCGCGACGGGACGTGCCGTGGAAACGGTCGCCGCCGATCTCAACAACAGGGCGGATCTGAAACGGATCGAGACGATCCTCGCCACCGATCCCAGGATCACGATGCTGGTCAACAATGCGGGTGTCGGCGCGCTCCAAGCGCTTCTGCAGTCCGACGTTGACGCCATGGAGGCGATGATTGACCTCAATGTCACGGCGCTGACGCGGCTCACCTATGCCGCTGCTCCGGCGTTTGTCGGCCGCGGGGGTGGCGCGATCATTAACATCAGCTCAGTGGTGGCCATCGCGCCGGAAGTCCTGAATGGCGTCTATGGCGGGACGAAAGCATTCGTGCTCGCGTTGAGCCAGTCGCTTCACAAGGAATTGGTTGACAAGAACGTGCGCGTCCAAGCCGTCTTGCCCGGTGCGACCGCAACCAACTTCTGGAACGCGGCGGGCGGCGCACACGAAAATCTGCCGAGCAATATCGTCATGCGGTCGCACGACCTAGTCGATGCTGCGCTTGCCGGCTTCGATCAGGACGAACTCGTCACCATCCCCTCGCTTCCCGACGCAGGGGATTGGGCCGCCTACGAAGGGGCGCGTCAAACGCTCATGCCGAACCTTTCTCTCAGTTCCGTGCCGACGCGATACCGAACCGCCGATGCGGCGTAGCGAAGACGGTTGCGCGCAAAGGAGTCAGACAATGGACACACCCAAAACCCCAGAAAACATCGACCGGCGTCGCCGAACCTTCGTGAGCGGAGCGGCCGCGATCGCGGCAGCCACTTCGTTCGGCATCGTGCCTTCAGTGGAGGCACGGCCAGAAAAAGCGACGTTACCACTCATCAAACCGGGCACGAACGACTCGCTTGGGCCGCTGAAGCACATCAACGCCGGGGTCCTGAATGTCGCCTACGCAAAGGCGGGCCCGGGCGATGGTCCACCGGTGATTCTCCTGCATGGCTGGCCCTACGACATTCACAGCTTCATTGATGTGACGCCGATGCTGGCGTCGGCCGGTTACCGCGTGCTGGTTCCGTATCTGCGCGGTTACGGCCCGACGCGCTTTCTTTCCAGCGAGACCTTCCGCAATGGCCAGCCGTCGGCTCTGGCGGTTGACGTCATCGCCTTCATGGATGCGCTTAAGATCGAGAAGGCAGTCCTCGCCGGCTTCGACTGGGGCGCGCGAACGGCGGGCATCGTCGCCGCACTCTGGCCGGAGCGCGTCAAAGCGCTCGTCGCCGTCAGCGGATATCTGATCGGCAGCCAGGACGCCGGCAGGATGCCGCTGCTGCCGAAGGCCGAACTCGAGTGGTGGTACCAGTTCTATTTTGCCACAGAGCGCGGACGGCTGGGCTACGAGAAAAACCGGAACAACTTTAACAAGCTGATCTGGCAGCTTGCTTCTCCGAAATGGAGCTTCGACGACACGACATTCGCCCGCAGTGCAGCGGCATTCGACAACCCCGATCACGTCGATATCGTGATCCATAACTACCGCTGGCGGCTCGGTCTGGCCGAAGGTGAGCCGAAATACGCCGGCCTCGAAAGGCGGCTTGCCGAGTTCCCGATCATTACGGTGTCCACCATTACCCTGGAAAGTGACGCGAATGGCGCGCCACACCCGGACCCTAAAACTTACGCGAAGAAATTCGTTGGCAAGTATGAGCACCGCCATATCGAGGGCGGCATCGGGCACAACCTGCCTCAGGAGGCCCCAAAGTCTTTCGTCGATGCGATCATCGATGTCGCCCAGGCGTGACGCAGATACGAAGGATGGGCCCATGATCGAGAGTTCAAAGGTCGTGTACACTGCCAGAACCCACACCACAGGTGGCCGCGAGCATGGCGTCTCGCGCAGCTCGGACGGGTATTTGGACATCAGGCTGGCGGCTCCAGGCCGCATCGGCACCAACCCGGAGCACCTGTTCGCTGCAGCCTGGTCGGCCTGCTTTGAGCATGCGGTCAGATTGGCCGCCCAAAGGAGGAAAATTACTCTGTCGGCCGGCATCACAATCGACGCAGAAGTAAATCTGAACGTTGCGGCCAGTGGCGACTTCCTAAGCGCTGGCCTCAACGTCAGCATTCGGGGCGTCGAGCGCGACCTTGCCCAAGCCCTGGTCGACGAAGCACACGAGATTTGTCCGTACTCAAAAGCGACACGGGGCAACATCGACGTAGCGATCAAGCTGGCCGAGCCGGTCTCGCGCTGACTTCGCTGTAAGGTTTTGAGGATCGGAGAAACGAGATCCCATCAGTCATACACGGTGGGTGTTCGTCGACTGGACGTGATTCGCAGGTGAGCAGCCGACCGGTCTCGCGGCTTTTTTCGGGCCAGTACAACAGCACCCATGAGCGCAAAGGAGAACACCACCATGAAAATACAATCGATCTTCGGCGCGGCCTATGCTGCGATTGCCATCGCCACTGCGGTGCCTGCCGCCGCCCATGGCGTTGGCGAAACGGTCACGCCGCACTTTCAGCAGACAATACCCAACATCCCAGGCAAGTCACTGGTCGCCCTGGTTGTCGACTATGCGCCGGGCGGGGCGTCGCCTTCGCACATCCATGCTGAATCGGCTTTCATCTTCGGCTACGTCTTGTCGGGAGAAATCGAGTCCCAGGTGAACGACGAACCCAAGCGGGTCTACCGCGCCGGCGAAAGCTTCTACGAGACGCCGGGCGCCCGTCATCCCGTCAGTCGCAATGCGAGCAAGGCCAAGCCGGCAAGGCTGCTCGCAGTGTTCGTCGTCGATACCGACGAAAAACAACTGACTACCCCCGTTGAGCGAGACTCGTCATTCAGGAGCAAAAAATGAGCAAGCGCCTCGACTACAACCAGATTGCGCCGGCAGGCGTGAAAGCGCTGGGCGGCGCCTACGGCTACGTCATGCAGAGCAGCCTTCCCCTGCGCTGGTCGAGCTGGTGTACCTGCGAATTTCCCAGATAAACAACTGCGCCTACTGCCTCGACATGCACACGCGCGACCTGCTCAAGAAGGGACAGAAGATTGAGAAACTCGCGCTGGTGCAGGCGTGGGCGGAAGCCGGCAATCTCTTCGACGAGCGCGAACGTGCCGCCCTTGCATGGGCCGAAACGGTTACGCGCGTCGCAGATACCGGCGTGCCGGATGAAGCGTATCAGGCCGCCCGGGCCGTGTTCGAGGAGCGAGAACTCGTGGACCTCACGATCGCGATCGGCGTGATGAACGCCTATAACCGCATGGCAATCAGCTTTCGGAACCCGCCGCAGGCCGCCCTCGGAAAGTAGTAAAGGAAAGTCGCGCTTCCGCACCGTAGTTCGTGCTGCTATCTCGAGCTATTCTGGCGCGAACAAAGTACGCGCTCAATCTGATCGTTTCCGGCCGGGTTTTGAAGCAGCAAACGACCCAATGTTGTTTGTTGCCGGCCGGAGGCTCCTCCGCTGCACTCTCGCGTCCATGCGATAACATTCTCTAACAACACATAACAAGCAATCTGCCGGCTTGTGCGCGAATATTCCCGAGCCAAAGCGACAGACGTTGAGGGAAAAAGAGCGGTGTGCTCACTCCCCTGCGGTCTGGGGGAGTACGTCATGAACTTTCCGGAAAAGCCAAATGCGACAACACGCGTCTTACTTGAGCGACGCCTGCCCTCATATTGGCGGGTCACGTTTGACCATCCTCCACTGAACGTCTTCGGACCAGAGACTATCCCGCAATTGAATGCGATCATCACGGCTCTGGAAACGGACGATCATGTGAAGGTCGTCGTATTCGATAGCGCAGTAGAAGGATTCTTCCTGACCCATTACGATTTCCTCGCCCCCTTGAAAACTCGACGAGCATTCCACCCGGACCGACTGGCCTGCAGGCCCTCCCCGATATGTTGGTAAGGCTCAGCCGTGCGGCGGTCGTATCCATTGTTTCGATCCGCGGCCGAGCGACGGGGTCGGTAGCGAGCTTGCGCTGGCGAGTGACATGCGTTTTGCAAGTCGGGAAAAAGCCATCCTGTCGCAATGGGAAGTCGGCGCCGGTCTGGTGCCTGGCGGCGGGCCGATGGCGCGGTTGCCTCGCCTCGTTGGCCGTGGACGTGCCCTGGAGATTCTTTTAGGCGCGGATGATGTTCGCGGCGATCTCGCCGAGCGCTACGGCTACGTGAACCGCTCTTTTCCTGACGCGGAGCTCGACAGCTTTGTCGATGCACTAGCGATGCGGATCGCGTCTTTCGATAAACAAGCGATTGCGGACACCAAGCGCTTAGTTAATGCAGCAAGCCTGCCATCCGACGCGGACATCGCACCGGAGTGGGACGCCTTCATCGCCTCCCTTGGACGTCCTGCCACTCAGGCCAAAATTAAGGCGCTGATGGCGCGTGGCTTCCATCGCGCTGGCGATGTGGAGAACCGCCTTGGGTACCACGTCGGCCTGCTTGGCAGTTGAAACGTTTCACTTAGCCCAATCTGGGCGAACACGCGAGCATGCCGGGAATGTGCGGCTCATCTGGCAATCAGGAGGGAGACGACATCATGGCCTTCACAATCGAAGTCAACGGAACCACGCGTAGTGCCGATGTTGATGGCGACACGCCATTGCTCTGGGTCCTGCGCGACGTACTCGGCATGACAGGCACGAAATTCGGTTGCGGCGCGGCACTGTGCGGCGCTTGCACCGTGCATATTGACGGCGTCGCCACGCGGTCTTGCATCACACCGGTTGACAGTATCGGAAAAGCCCTAGTCACGACGATTGAAGCGGTGGGCAAGACGGATGCCGGTGCGAAAATTCAGAAGGCATGGCTCGAGCATGAGGTCGTCCAATGCGGCTACTGTCAGTCCGGTCAGATTATGTCAGCCGCGGCGCTGCTGGCGAGCAACCCGCGCCCGACCGACGCCGACATCGATGACGCCATGAGCGGCAATATCTGCCGTTGCGGCACCTACGTCCGCATCCGCGAAGCCATCAAGCTCGCGGCGCAATCCAACGTTAAGGAGGCTGACCATGACGCTGGATCGCACCGAACCACGCGCTTCCGACACCAGCCTTTCGCGTCGCGGCTTCTTGGCCACGGCCGCAGCCGCCGGCGGCGGCTTGATGCTGAGCTTGAGCTTGCCTTTCGGCCGCAGCGACGCCGCTTCCGACAGTTTCGCGCCGAACGCTTTCATTCGCATCGGGCGTGACGGGCAGGTCGTGCTAACCATGCCCTACGTGGAGATGGGCCAAGGCACCTACACCTCGATTCCGATGCTAATCGCGGAAGAGCTTGAGGTCAGCCTCAAGCAGGTGCGCCTGGAGCATGCGCCACCGAACGAAAAGCTCTACGCCAATCCACTGCTGGGAGTGCAGGTGACCGGTAACTCGAACGCGATGCGCGGGGCATGGAAACCGCTGCGCGAGGCGGGAGCAACCGCACGGACCATGCTTGTCGCCGCAGCGGCCAAGGGCTGGGGCGTCGATCCGAAGGTCTGCAGCGCACAGGACGGTGAGGTGATCCACGCGGCGACCGGGCGCCGCCTGACGTACGGTGCGCTCGCCGCCGACGCAGCGAAGATACCTGTTCCAGCCAGTGTCACGCTGAAGGAAGCCGGGGCTTTCAAGCTGATCGGCACGCCAGCTAAGCGCCTCGACGCACCGGCGAAGGTCAATGGGACGGCCGTCTACGGCATCGACGCGAGTCCGCAAGGCGTGAAGTTTGCGACGCTCGCGCAGTCACCCGTATTCGGGGGCCGCGTGAAGAGTCTGGACGATGCCGCGGCTAGGGCCGTCACAGGCGTGCGTCAGATTGTGCGGCTCGACGATGCTGTTGCGGTGATCGCCGACCACATGGGAGCTGCCAAGAAGGCTAGCAGCGCTCAAGGTCGAATGGGACGACGGCCCGCATGCTCGGCTCACCACTGAAGCGGTTGCAAAGAGCTTGAGCAAGCGACGCTTGGTCCTGGCGCTGTGGCGCAGAGTATCGGTGACGCAGACAAGGCGATGGCAGGCGCCGCCACCAGAGTTGAGGCAACCTACCAGGTTCCGTTCCTGGCGCACGCGACGATGGAGCCGATGAATTGCACAGTTCATCTTCGCAAGGACGCGTGCGAGATCTGGGTCGGCAGTCAGGCAGTGGCGCGTGCCCAAGCTGCAGCGGCAAAGGCTGTCGGCCTGCCGCCCGAGAAGGTCATCGTTCACAACCATCTGATCGGCGGCGGCTTCGGCCGGCGGCTCGAGGCCGACGGTGTGATCCGTGCCGTTCAGATCGCACAACATGTGGATGGCCCCGTGAAGGTCGTCTGGACTCGCGAAGAAGACATCCAGCACGACATGTACCGGCCCTATTGGTTCGACCGGTTCACCGCCGGTCTCGATGAAACGGGCAAGCCGGTGGCCTGGCGTCATCGCTTCGCGGGCTCATCCGTGATTGCGCGGTATCTACCTCCGGCTTTCAAGAACGGGCTCGATCCGGACTCGATCGAAGGCGCGATTGATCTCGTTTACGGCCTTCCGAATTTTCACGTTGAGTATGTTCGGGTCGAGCCGCCCGGTATTCCGACGGCCTTCTGGCGGTCCGTCGGACCGTCGCACAATGTTTTTGTCGTCGAAAGCTTTATGGACGAACTGGCGGCCGCAGCGAAGCAGGATGCGGTCGGCTATCGGCGGGCTCTGCTTGACAAGTCGCCACGTGCCAGGGCGGTGCTTGAGCTTGCCGCCGAAAAGGCAGGCTGGGGACAGCCTCTGCCGAAAGGAAGGGGTCACGGCGTCTCACTGCAGTTCGCCTTCGGCAGCTACCTCGCACAAATTGCCGAGGTTGAGGTGTCAAAGGACGGAGCCGTCCGCGTTCATCGCGTGGTGTGCGCCGTTGATTGTGGCACCGTGGTCAATCCTGACACGGTCCAGGCGCAGATACAGAGCGGGATCATCTTCGGCACCACCGCCGCGCTCTATGGCGAGATTACGCTCAAGGACGGCCGTGTCGAACAGACGAACTTCGACACCTATCGAATACTGCGCATGAACGAAGCCCCAGCCATCGAAGTTCACATCGTCAAAAGCTTGGAGCCGCCGGGCGGCATGGGAGAGACGGGCACGTCAGCGATCGTGCCGGCTATCAGCAACGCCATCTTCGCGGCAACCGGCAAGCGTCTGCGAAAAATGCCGATCGATATTCGATCGCTCAAACAGCCCACGTGAGCGTTGGGAGGACATGATGATTGAACTTTTGGCTGACGCTATCCAAGCACATGGCGGTCTGGATCGGTGGAAAGGCCACCGTCGCCTCACAGCAACGATCGTGACCGGTGGCGAGCTTTGGGCATTGAAGTCCGTCAATCAGGATCCAAGCCCGCGAACCATGCGAGTCGATCTCCATCGAGAATGGGCTTCCGTTGAGCCATACGGGAAGGCCGGACAACGTACAGATTTTACTCCGGAGCGTATTGCGATCGAAGCTGAGGAAGGGGAACCGTCGCAGAGCGACTAAATCCGCGCACGTCGTTCGCGGGACACGACATGAGGACCAGTTGGGATCCGCTGCAGCGCGCTTATTTTAATGGGTATGCCCTCTGGACATACCTGACCACGCCATTCCTGCTTACAATGGACGGCTTCAAGGTCCGCGAAATTGAGCCATGGCGCGAGGGTGCGGAGACGTGGCGCGGATTGAGGGCGACCTTCCCTCCGGAAATCGCAAGTCACAGCACCGAGCAGGATTTCTATTTCGGACCGGATATGCTTATCCGTCGGCACGATTACAGGGTGGAGATCGCTGGAAGCTTCCCGGCTGCCCAGTACATCTCCGATCCAGCCAGCGTAGAAGGGATCAAGATTCCGACAAAGCGGCGAGCCTATCTGCGCGACGACAACTTGATGCCGGTTCTCGATGCGCCATTGGTGACCATTGACCTCTCAGACTTTCGCTTCACCTGAGGAGCAGGCTGGCACGACGGCATCGACCACTTGGTGACGCAGTGGATGCCGCGTGTAACGGGGGTCGAACCGCGGGGCGCCGCGGCTGAACGCTTTCTCCACCGTGGCGACAAGGGCCTTTTGCAACTAGCCGTAACGAAAGAGGTTGAACATGGACGAGTCGACCCCGTCAGACCGCCTCTATCTTGACGATCTGCATGTCGGACAGCGCTTTACCAGCGCAACACACACGCTTGACGAAGCCCAGATCAAGGCGTTTGCGGTTCAATTCGATCCGCAGCCTTTTCACACGGACAAGCAAGCGGCGGAACGCACGTTCTTCAAGGGCTTGGCGGCGAGCGGCTGGCACACCGCCGCGATCACGATGCGTCTCAATGTTGAGAGTGGCCCGCCACTCGCTGGCGGCATTGTCGGGGCCGGAGGAGAGTTGAGCTGGCCAGCGCCGACCCGCCCCGGAGATGTACTCCATGTTGAGAGCGAAGTCGTTGAAATTACGCCATCGCGCTCGCGATCCGATCGCGGCACGATAGTCCTTCTCAGCCGGACGATAAATCAACGCGGCGAGGTCGTTCAGGTTCTCAAGGCCAAACTTGTTGCTCCGCGCAGAGTCGCGGTGTGATCCGCGCTGCTGTTATGCCGCCAGATGTAGGGGCAGCTTGCCGTGACATTGCTTCAGGCGGGGCGCGCCTACGGACGGCTCGCGCTGGATCGGAGGTTCATCCTGACGTGTACTTGATTCATTTGATCGGCAAAACGCTGCGAAGCGCTGCTTCCCTGGCAGCCTTCAGCATCCTAACGGGCTGACCGGCCCTGGCCAGAACGTGCAGTCCGAAATAGACTGACAAGAGATGTTGGGCGGCGGCGCGACGCCGGTTGTTGTCGATCGCGCTCAACTCCGAGAGCACCTTTTCCAGCACGCGTCCAAGACGCTCGAAGCTCGCGTTAACCGAGCGTTGTGTTTCCGGATCCACGGCCGCTTGATCAATTGACGCGTTGCATAAGAAGCAGCCTCGTCGATCATTCTCGACTGCCACGGCATCGATCGCCGACTGGAGGAATTTGCCAATGCGCCGCTCCGGCGCGTCCATGCCAGTGAGCACACGCACGGCGTCATCGATGGAGGTTCTACCATAGAGCGCAAGTGCTTTCAGATACATGGCGCGCTTGTCACCGAAGGCCGCGTAGAGGCTTCCTTTTCTCAGCCCAGTGGCGATCTCGAGATCGCTCATGGACGTGCCTTCGAAGCCGTTAACCCAAAAGACATCCAAAATCGTCTTTAAGGCCTCGTCCTCGTCGAACTCGCGCGGTCGGCCGATCACCTTCATTTCACCCATTTGTGACATCTTCCGGTTCTTGACCGATCGGTCATGAATAGCCATTTGCACTTGCAGGCGGCCTTGAGCCGCTTTCGTGCAAACAAATAATGACCGATCGGTTAAGAAGCAAGGGCCGATCTCAGATGACGAAAGAGATACGAATGCCCAAAGTTGTGCTCTATACCAAGGATTACTGCAGTTTTTGCGCGCGAGCCAAAGAGCGGCTGAAGTCAAAAGGCGCCGAGTTCACCGAGATCGACGTGACACATGATGCCGGCCTTCAAGCGGAGATGATCGAACGATCGGGGCGGCAGACTGTACCCCAGATTTTCATTAACAGGCGGCATGTCGGCGGCTTCGACGATCTTGCGGCGCTCGACGCTGCCGGGGGCTCGATCCGCTGCTCGGCCGTGGCAAGAATGCTGCTGAGAAAGGGCGGCATTATCGTGTCGTCATTCTCGGCAGTGGACCGGCGGGCTATACTGCCGCCATCTATGCCGCCCGTGCGGGTCTCAAGCCAGCACTCATCACCGGGCTGGAGATTGGCGGCCAGCTGACAACCACGACAACGGTCGAGAACTGGCCAGGCGGCGACCTCACCCTGCAGGGTCCGGAGCTCATGGAGCGCTTTCGCGAACATGTCGAGCGCTTCGACGTGACGCTGATCCGCGATCACATCCAGGCCGTCGATCTGTCCAGCGGGCCATTTCGTCTCACCGGCGATGGCGGAGCCTACACGGCCGACAGCCTCATCGTGGCGACCGGGGCTACGGCTCGCTACCTCGGTCTGGCGTCGGAGACGGCATTCAGGAGCCAGGGTGTCTCGTCGTGCGCCACCTGTGATGGGTTCTTTTTCCGGGCCAAGCCGGTCGCCGTAGTTGGCGGCGGCAACACCGCCGTCGAGGAAGCGCTGTACCTGACGAATATCGCCAGCCATGTGACGCTCGTGCATCGCCGCGATGCCCTCAAGGCCGAGAGGATTCTCCAGGACCGGCTGTTCGCCAAGGTCGCGGAGGGCAAGGTGTCGATCCTGTGGGACCATGAGGTGGCCGAGGTTTTGGGCGAGCAAGCCGGTGTGACCGGCCTGCGCGTTCGCCATGTCGGCACCGGAAAAACCTGGGATCTTGCCGTCGATGGCGTCTTTATCGCCATCGGTCACGACCCCAACACGGCGCTTTTCGCCGGGCAACTCGACCGCGACGGTGGTTACCTCCGGACCAATGGCGGCCTGGGCGGCAACGCCACCGAAACCAGTGTCCCTGGCGTCTTCGCCGCGGGTGATGTCGCCGATCCGGTCTATCGCCAGGCGGTCACCTCCGCCGGCACCGGTGCCATGGCCGCGCTCGACGCCGAGCGCTACTTGGCCGGTCTTGCGATCGGCACTGATGCGCCAAGTCTGAAACATGCAGCATGAAAAAGGAGTAGTGACATGACAACCCTTGTTACCAACGAACCGATCCATATCAACGACGATGACTTCGACGTGGTCGTCGATAGAGACAACCTCGTGCTGGTCGACTTCTGGGCGCCCGGGTGTGGCCCTTGTCGCCCCATCGCCCTGGTTCTGGAAGAACTCGCCGGCGACTACGGCGGGGCCCTTACCGTCGCGAAGATCAACGTCGACGACAATCAGCGAAAGGCCGCGCAGTTCGGCGTCCGTTCCATTCCGACCTTGGTGCTGTTCAAGGACGGCAATCCGGTCGAAACGCTGGTCGGCCTCCAAACCCGGTCCTCGCTGATCGCCGCGATCGAACGCGCGCGGGGAAAATACGCGAAGACGGACCAAGCCCTCAGCCGGCTGACTCCAGAGGAGTACCGGGTCACACAGCAGGACGGCACCGAAGCGCCGTTCTCCGGTGAGTATGTCGACAACAAGGCCGCCGGGATCTACGTCGACGTGGTCTCAGGAGAACCATTGTTCGCCTCGACCCACAAGTATGACTCTGGTTCCGGCTGGCCGAGCTTTACCCGACCGATAGTGGATGGGAATGTCATCGAGCAGGTCGACGACAGCCACGGCATGCGCAGGGTAGAGGTGCGCTCCACGCACGGCGACAGCCATCTCGGACATGTCTTCACGGATGGGCCATCGGACTCAACCGGCATGCGCTATTGCATCAATTCCGCGTCGCTGCGGTTCATCGCGCTGGAGGACATGGCAGCCGAGGACCATGGTGACCTGCTGCCAATCTTCAGTGAAGGACAGACGGAGGACTATGATGACAAGCAAGTTTGAACGTGCCGTCCTTGCCGGCGGTTGCTTCTGGGGCATGCAGGACCTGATCCGCAAGCTGCCCGGCGTGGTCAATACACGTGTCGGATACACCGGCGGCGATGTGCCCAACGCGACCTACCGCAACCATGGATCTCACGCCGAGGCCATCGAGATCGAGTTCGATCCGAACCGCATCAGCTATCGCGACCTTCTGGAGTTGTTCTTCCAGATTCACGATCCCACCACAGTGGATCGCCAAGGGAACGATGTCGGAACCTCGTACCGCTCGGAGATTTTCTATGTCTCCGAGGCGCAGCTCGACGAGGCGCTCCGAACAATCGACGACGTCAACGCCTCGGGCCTGTGGCCAGGCCGCGTTGTGACGAATGTCACGCCCGCCGGCGAATTCTGGGAGGCCGAGCCGGAACACCAAGACTATCTCGAGCGCTATCCGTCCGGCTATACGTGCCACTTCCCGCGCCCGGGCTGGAAACTGCCCCGGCGAGTAGGGGCGACCGCCTGAGGCGGCGCTGCAAAGCCTCATCGCCCGTAATATGAGCGATGAGGCCGCTCAGCCCAGAGGCGCCCATTACCATGGGCGTTCATCACAAGCCTGAGCGCGAACGGCTTTTGCCCTATGGGACAGTTATTCGGCGGATTGCGGCCCGTCCGATGCCCTAGTCGCGTTCAGATGCGGTCACGTGGTTTGGTGGGCGAGGTCGCCAACCTGCTCCACGTTGATGATGATCTTTCCTTTCGGTTGTAGTTGTCGGCCCTTCAAAATCAGATGGGGGCGCCTCGCGCAGTGAGAAGAGGAAGGACGACACCTAGTCGTGTCTTAAGCTCACCATGATCAATAAGCTCGGCGATTCTGCCCAGCCGTTATCTCACGGCCGCTCGTCGCACATTTCGAAAGGCAACGGGTCAAGCCGACGATGTCCGTTCATTGGGGAAAACCAGACGTGTCTCTAAACACGCCGAACTTCCGTGGTCTGAAGGCCAGATCACCAAGCTCAAGCTTGTGAAACGTCAGATGTACGGACGCGCGAAAAATCGATCTGCTTTAGGCGCACCTCATCGGCGCAATCTGAACCTCAGCTGCACCAAATTTGCGTCAGAGCCCCTTTGGCCTGCCCTTTAACGGAACTACTCTCGTACGTGAAGCTGGCTCGCATGCGCGGTGCAGATCTGGTTACGGAACCGCCGCACGAGGACCAGGATGATCGCGAGGGCGATCATGTTCACGAGCTGTGTAACCATGAATACGGTATCGCCGATGGTGATCGAATGACCGAAAAAGAGCGCTGACGACAACACCCATAGCGCGTAGGCGCGCTCGCTGATTCCGGCTGAGCAACCCTCAGTCCAGAGATGCCAGATCTGAGGGGCGTAGGCGCCGATGACAAGCCCAGTTCCAATATAGCCGATGACGGACAGCAAGTTTTCCATACTCTTCGCCCTCGTTGCTGGACTAACAAGTGAAGCGTTCGCATTCTGCCGCGCAGCTGAGGCCGGCCTCGGTGCAGGCCGTCAACTGCACTTCCACCACCATGTGACTCGGCTCCGTAAGGCGAGAAGCGATATGCGCGGTGGTGAGGCATACATCCGAGCAATCAGGGCAGTTCGGATGCCGCAGACGAAGTGCCACGTGAGCCTCGCCAAGGCAAGCATCGAAACAGGCGGAGCATACTCCACCACAATCGAAGCAGGCGCAACGCGCGCCTCGAGCGGTGACGCCGATGTGTCCCATGATCCCTCTCCAATCGAAAAATTGGACGTTATGATTCAAAGCAGCGCGGTGCTGCTAACCGCCAAATCGCTCGGTGCGGATCGTCTCTGGAATCAGACCTAAATCTAGAAGACGACCGGTCACAGCTTCCACGAAACCATCTGAGCCACACACAAAGGTTAATCCGGGCGCAGTGCCAAGCCTCGCCAACGCTACTGTGAGCAGTGGCGCATCGATCCTGCGGCCAGCGTCCTGAGGCCGACGCGCGACGTCCCTGGACAGACTGAACAGAAGAGTGAAATCGAGCTCGGCTGCATCGCGCGCGATCAATTCCTCACGGTAGATCACGTCCTCCCAGGTGCGCGCGGCATAAAGAAGACTCGTTGGGACAGCGGCGCCGACCGTAGCGCGGTGGCGCAGGATTGACATGAGCGGCGCGATCCCGGAACCACCGCCGATGAGAAGGAGGGGTCCGCCGTCCTCGGGATTCCACGCAAAGTGACCGCCGAACGGGCCGCGGATCTCAATCGTATCGCCTACCTCGGCAACGTCGTGGAGAAAGGGGACACCTCGCCGCCCTCAAGGCGCTCGACGACGAGCTCGTAAAGCCCCTCGAGCCCTGGCGCAGATGCGACCGAGTAGCTCCGCTGTGCCACATATCCATCCTGCGCGGTAAGCCGGACGTCGAGATGCTGGCCAGCCTGAAAGGAACGCCAGTTTTGGGGGCGAAGGAAGAAGCTCGTCACACTCTTCGTTTGGCGCCGGATACGTTCGATCACGGCCTCCTGCCATGGAACGTGAGCTGCCTGAATGACCGCGCCCGTCACGGTCAATCGCCTGAGTAGCGCTGCTCGCGCCACGGATCGCCATAGATATGATAACCACGCAGCTCCCAGAAACCGGCCTCCTCGCGCTCGGTGAACTGAAGCCCATTGATCCACTTCGCCGATTTCCAGAAGTAGAGATGCGGGACGAGTAGCCTTGCCGGACCGCCATGGTCTGGGGTCAAAGGCTTGCCGTCGTAGTGGGTTGCGATCATGGCTTTGCCACCAACGAGGTCGCCCACTGGCACGTTGGTCGAGTAGCCATCATGTGAATGCGCCAGTGCATGGGAGGTTGGCGGCTCAAGACCGACATCGGCGAGGAGATCATCGATCAGGACACCGGTCCACGGTGTATTCAGTTTCGACCACTTGGTGACGCAGTGGATGTCGCGGGTCATCTTGGTCTGCGGCAGAGCATTGAACTCCGCCCATGTCCAGCGCTTCACCGGGCGTGGACCGATCTTGAGTGCGAACGACCAGTTCTCAACCGAGACTCGCGGAGTCGGGCCGGCGGAGAGGACGGGGAAATCCCCGACAAGGTGTTGCCCGGGAGGGATTCGACCTGATTGATCTGATGCGGGCGGCTTGCCGGTGAATCCACGTGTCACCATAATAATGCTCCTTGATTTTAGCTGATCGCGCTTGCGGTTCTGAGCACGATACAAGCTGCGCCCCCATCTGAGAATTTGTTGCGTCTATCGCTTAAGTGGGGGATATCCCTCTACATAAATCCAATCAGTTGCTTGAGCTGGCGTATGACACGACTGGCAATCGGTTTTGTAATCGGTGGAAGTTGTTCTCGATGGGTTGTCGGCTTCGAACCATGACCAGCCCCAACCGTCTCCCCACAGCTTATTGGCCGGATAGCGATTACTGCTGTCCTTCAACATGACAAACCAACCCTTAAAGTTCCCAGCGTGACTCACCGTACCAGTCGTCATTTGTTGAGTGGCGGCTTCAAAGACTTCTTTGACAAGAACGGCACCATCCGGAAATCGTCCATTCTTTAGATAAGAGGCGATTACTCCAGGTGACGCATAGACAGCATGGATCTCCTTTGAGCCCTGTCCTTGATCGGCAGCCACCGCCCAGCTCCCTAGCATTTGGTAGCTAGATCGATAACCCTGCGGCACATGCAAATTTCCATTGGTATCCGCTATGACCTTCTCGTTACTTTCTGCACTCCCACCGATCACCCCCAAGCCGCGACGGTCGCCACTACGGCGGCTCCTGCAATCCAATTGATCACGACGTTGGCGTTCTGCATGGTCTGTCTCCTTCTGACGACGTCACCGGCGATACCACTTGTGCCACCACGCAGCGTGACGAGTCGGTAAGGCCGAGCCGACATTGGTACAGAAGCCGGCAAACCGCTCGTTAGGTATTGTTAGACGCTGTTAGCTGTTGCCATCAGCGACAGGCGCAGCGCCAAGACACTCGCATAATTGGGCGTTCTCTGCGCGCGCATGAACTGCTCAGGGCTATCGGTCGCTATTGCCCTTGGTCGAGCACAATTCCCTGGAGCTGGGGGTTTTCTTGGCGGGCTTTCAAACACTTCGTCAGACCGGCGACAGGCCCTACGTCCGGATAGCAAGTACAATTTAGAGGATTCGGCCGCGACCTGGGCTGTGCTAGTGGGATTCTCCGGTTTCGCCCGCACCTAACGCACAGCGGCGGCCGCGCGCCAGACGCGGGCTGTCGCGATGGCACCCCGCACGAACATCGAGTAGGATCGTCACAAGTCACATCGCGCGCGTACAATTAACTTCGGAGGCGCGAGGACGCCGCTATGCCAGATACCGTGATCCGGGAAGCGACGATGAAGGCTTGGCGTGTGCACGAGTTTGGCCCGCCGGAGGTGATGGTTCTCGAGGTCATTCCCCGGCCGGTCCCCGGCCCAGGCGAAGTCCTTGTCAAAGTTCGCGCAGCAGGGTGGGCCCGTGGGATGGGTGGATAAGGGCCGGAAAGAGCGCGTTACCGCAACCTCTTCCGCTCACGTTGGGCTCTGATCTGTCCGGTGAGGTTGAGGCACTGGGTACAGACGTATCCAACATGGCCGTCAGGGATCAGGTCTTTGGAGTGACCAACCCCCGGTTCATTGGCGCTTACGCTGAGTACGCGGTGGCATCCGCTGGGATGCTCGCGAAGAAGCCCACCTCGCTTAGCTTTATCGAAGCGGCCTCCGTTCCCGTCATCGCCGTCACGGCTTGGCAGGGTTTGTTCGAACACGGTGGCCTCAAAGCTGGCCAGACGGTAGTCATCCATGGAGCCGCGGGAAACGTCGGAGCATATGCTGTTCAGCTCGCTCGTCGCGCTCGCCTACGCTGCGTCGCGACGGCTGGAACGGAAGACATCGATTACGTGCGGTCCCTCGGTGCAGAGACAGTGGTGGACTTTCGAACGCAGCGCTTCGAAGATGAAGTCGAGGATGCCGACGCGGTGCTCGATCTCGTTGGTAGTGACACGCAAGCACGTTCCTTCCAAGTACTTCGCCCGGGCGGCAGACTTGTTTCCGCCGTGTCCCAGCCTGATCAAGACCGCGCAAAGCGCCACGGCGTAACTGCAGGCTTCTTTCTAGTGGAAGTGACGACCGAACGGCTGGGCAGAATTGCTGAACTTGTTGATCATGGTGAGCTCAAGACACGAATCGGTGTGGTCGTTCCTCTAGCCGATGCGCGAGATGCCCACCTGATGTTGGATGGCCGGCGACCGCAACCGAAAGGAAAAATCATCATCAGTGTGGAACGGGCTAGAGATATCCGCCAAGCTACGTGACGGCGTCGGGACACCTAGATTGCCGGAGAGCGATTTTGGCCGACGCCCAGGGCGTGATCGAACTTGCCAAGGAGCGCTTTACCAAAAGCCTATGGAACATGAAGTCTCGTCTTCTCACCGTACGCGTCGACGCTTTCGTTTACCCGACAGCGGCGCTTAACTGCGCTCAATCAACTTGTTTCCCGAGCCGGACTTTTCCGGCCTACAAAGTATTTCACTGTCAATGACGGATTGACTGCAGTGCTTTTCAACCCATTACTGAGGTGGTAAGTTGCTCGTCCTTGGCCTCAAAGGGGCGAGCCAACGATGGCACCTAGCAGAGGCGACCGTGATCATCCTTCTGCATCCGACACGGAAAGTGACGGACGCAATCACGTGAGCGCGCTTACGTTCTCATTTGGCCCGTTCCGCCTTTCCCGACGGCAGCAACTACTGCTTCAAGGCGACAATCCAGTTCCGCTCGGAAGTCGAGCCTTTGAAATTCTCGTTGCGTTGGTTGAGCGCGCCGGCGAAGTAGTCGACAAAGATGCACTCATTGCTCGCGTGTGGTCTGGCCTCACCGTCGAAGAATCGAGATCTTCGAGCTCAAATCAATGCCGTGCGGCGCGCACTCGCGGAGGCTGGCACGGGCGAAAACTACATCGTCACGGTGCCCGGTCGGGGGTATCGCTTCGTTGCGGCGGTAGCACGGTCCACGAGCGATGCGGCCCAACCATTCACCGCCGCCGGCCTTAAGGGGCACAACTTTCCTGACCGCCTCACCCGGCCGATCGGCCGCGACGATATCGTTGCAATGGTAAGCAGTCGATTGCAGCGAGGCCGCTTCGTCACGATTGTCGGACCAGGCGGAATCGGCAAGACCACAGTTGCTCTGGCGGTCGCCGACAAGCTGATTGCCACTTACAAAGACGGTGGACGGCTTGTTGACCTTGCTCCCCTCAGCGATCCCCAGCTTGTGCCGAGCGCACTCGCCGCAGTGCTTGGTGTCGCCGTCCGCTCAGAGAATCCATACCCCGCACTGACCTCCTTTCTGAAAGACAAGCAGATGCTGCTCCTGTTCGACAACTGCGAGCATGTCCTGCTGGCAGCCGCAGCGTTGGCGGAAGAACTCTTGAAAGGAGCACCGGGTATTCACGTCCTTGCCACCAGTCGAGAACCTTTGCGTGCCGAAGATGAGCGCGTGCAGCGCCTCCCGCCACTGGAAACCGCCCCTACCGAGCCAGGATTAACAGTCACGGAAGCGCTTAGCTACCCGGCGGTACAACTCTTTGTCGAGCGGGCGGCAGCAAGCGCCGGCGGATACGAACTCAAGGACGAAGATATCCCAGTTGTCGCGCAGATTTGCCGTCGGCTCGACGGAATCGCGCTAGCAATCGAACTTGCCGCGTGTCGCGTTGACGCCTTTGGCGTTCGCGGAGTGGCCAGTCGGCTGGATGATCGATTTCATCTGTTGTCACGCGGCCGGCGGACCGCCCTGCCACGGCATCAGACGCTTCGTGCGGCGTTCGATTGGAGCTATGAACTGCTCTCCGAAATCGAACGCGTCGTCATGCGCCGGCTGGGAGTATTTGCTGGACGCTTTACGATGGACGCTGCAACCGCCATTGCTGGAGACGGCACAACTATCGCGTCCGAGGTAGACGATGTCATTGCCGATCTTGTCGAGAAGTCACTGGTCATAGCGGACGTGGGAGGCGCGAACGTATTCTATCGCCTAACAGATACAGCACGAGCCTACGCGCTGAATAGGTTGACTGAGGAAGAAACGCAAGCAGTAAGAAGGCGACACGCGCTTTACCAACTCGATCGGTTCGAGCGTGCCCATGCAGAGTGGGATACATGGCCCACGACCGAATGGTTGTCCGCCTATGCTCCGCAGATCGACGATCTTCGCAACGCGCTAGACTGGGCCTTTTCGCCAAGCGGTGATGTTGGCGTAGGTGTAGAGCTGACGGTCGCCGCGTCGCCCCTTTGGTTCGAGATGTCGCTGATGGAGGAATGCCGCGCGCGCGCCGAACGTGCGCTAGCCACACTCGGGGAAGGTACGACGAAGGATGACCGCCGCCGGATGCAACTCTATGCTGCGGTTGCCTGGTCGCAGATGTACACAACGGCATCGGCCCGAGACACGGAAGTGGCGTGGACGACTGCTTCCAAAATCGCGGAGGGGCTGGACGATACTGACTACCGTTTACGAGCGCTCTGGGGAATGTGGGCTTCGCGAGTTAATCGGGGAGAGTTTGGCGAAGCTCTGACCATCGCGAAGCGTTTTTCTTCCGTTGCCGACAAGACCGCGGATGTGAATGATCGATTGCTCGGTGACCGATTGACAGGTGCGACGCTGCATTTCCTGGGCAGACAATCGAGTGCGCGACAGCACATTGAGCGGATGCTTGCGAGCTACGTTACCCCGGTCCGTCGCTCACATGCGGTGCGCTTCCAATTCGACCAACGGGTGACAGCACGCATCACGCTCGCGCGAGTACTATGGCTGCAAGGGTTTGCGAGATCAGGCTTTACGCTGTGTCGAGATTAATGTCGGCGAGGCTCTTTCGATCAATCACAGGCTTTCGCTCTGCAACGCGCTTGCTCAAGCAGCGTGTCCGGTTGCGCTCATGGCTGGCGATCTGTTGGCCGCGGAGCGCTACACAAAGATGCTGCTCAATCAAACTGCCAGCGATGAGCTCGATATTTGGCGCGCTTACGGCCGCTGTTTCGAAGGAGAACTGCACGTCAAGCGCGGCGCTGCCGGATTGCAGCAGCTTAAAGCTGGTATCGACGAGCTGCGCCGAGCCAGATTTGTCCAGTATCTCACGACGTTCCTGGGCGCGCTGGCCGAGGGGCTGGCGGTCACCGGAGACGCCCTTTTGGCAAAGGCCACGATCGATGAAGCGATCGTACGAAGTGAGCAGAGCGCGGAGCGCTGGTGTAGCCCGGAGCTGTTGCGGATAAGGGGTGTAGTCGTTTTGCAGCGGGATGCTAGTCACGCCGCGGGCAAGGCCGAGGAAGACTTTCTAGAGTCGATCGAGCTAGCCCGAACGCAGGAGGCCCTCGCGTGGGAGCTACGCACCACAACTAGCCTGGCGCGACTGCGGCAGGATCAGGGAGGATCGGCGAAGCGTACGAGCTGCTCGCGCCGATCTATAGCCGCTTCACCGAAGGGTACGAAACCAACGATCTTAGGGTTGCGAAGGTTCTACTGGATGAACTCTCGGGACAACGTTAGCTCGGACTTGGTCCAAAGCAGACCGTTTCACGTCCCCGTGGAAATTTCACGAAAATTCACAATGCTTCGTGGGGCGAATTCACGCCTCCCTCCGGGATTTTGCGAGAATTCACAACGTTTGGTTGGGATTTTCTTGGCGGAGCGCTCATGATGACTGGCGAGCGCTACTTTTCGGATGGATATCGATGCCAGAGAAAGCCGCACCAACAAATATCCCCAACGAACCGTTGCTTGAGCCCCTGACACAGCAGTTTGTCGAGGCGATCGCTGACGGCCCGATGATGCGCGAACTGTCTCCAAAAGAAGCACGACGCATTCTGACGGATACCCAATCAGGCATTATCGGCAAGCCAGCCGCGCATTTGGAGGATATTGTTGTGCCTACCGGCCCCACCGGACCGGTGCCAGTTCGCATCGTTCGACCGGAGAGAGCAAGTGAAACGCTACCCGCATTGATATATGTCCATGGCGGCGGCTGGATTTTCGGCGACAAGGAAACGCACGACCGCTTGATCCGCGAAATCGCGGTCGGTGCGCACGTTGCGTTGTTTTTCGTAGATTACGATCGCTCGCCCGAGGCCAAATATCCCGTAGCCATCGAACAAGTCTATGCCGTCACCAAACATCTGGTAGATCATGCCGGATATTTTGGGATTGATCCCACGCGCCTCGCCATCGTTGGCGATGGCGTCGGCGGCAACATGGCCGCCGCTGTCACTCTGATGGCGAAGGAGCGGCGCGGTCCCAAGATAGACGTGCAGGTGCTGTTCTATCCCGCTGTCAGCTCAATCTTCGACACCGAATCCTACGCCTTGTTCGCAAATGGTCCGTGGTTGACCAAGCAAGCCATGGAATCGTTCTGGAGCGCCTATCTTCCAGATATCGCCGCGCGTAGGCAGATCACCGCAGCACCGCTCAACGCATCGATTGATCAACTGGCGGGACTTCCGGATGCGCTCATCATTGTCGCCGAGAACGACGTGCTCCGTGATGAAGGCGAGTGCTACGCGCGCAAGCTGGCTTGCGCGGGGGTACGTGTCACCTCCACGAGATACAACGGCACCATTCATGACTTCGTCATGCTCAACGCATTGGCCGATACTCCTGCGGCCCGGGGCGCTATTGCCCAGACCAACGCCCTTCTCCGGTCCATTCTTGAATAAAAGAGTGAGCCGCGCGGCAGACTTGTTGGAGACCCATGAGCGGCAGTGACGGTTAATGAATTGGAGCAACGCCGATGACAACACGGACAGCGCAGACCAAAGGGGTCATATCGTTCGGTCCTTTTTGCTTGGTCACGAGCGAGCGACTGCTGACAAAGGATGGCGCGCCCGTGGAACTCAGCGGGCGTCCCTATGATCTCTTGGTGACACTGCTGTCGCGTCCTAACGAAGTCATCAGTAAAAGCGATTTGATGGCTGAGGTCTGGCCTGGCATCACGGTAGAAGAAGGCAGCCTGCGGTTTCACGTCGCGAGTATCCGCAAGGCGCTCGGCGATGGAAGGGACGGTGCCAGATACATTTCGACATCGTCTGGGCGAGGCTACTGCTTCGTGGCTCCGGTCTCGCGGTCGAGCAAACGAACGCAGGCAGTCGCAGAGGTCGCAGCCGGATTCCCGCAGGCCAATCTGGCGAGCCGATTGATCCGGATGATCGGACGCGATGAAGATGTTGTCAATCTATCAGACCGGCTGAATGCAACGCGCTTTGTCACCATCGTTGGCGCCGGTGGCGTCGGCAAGACGACGGTCGCGGTCGCGGTTGGGCACGAGCTGCTCGATGAATTCGCGGGCGCCGTGATCTTCGCCGATCTTGGCATGCTAAGCGATCCCAAGCTTGTCGCCCCGGCCATATCGTCGATGCTGGGCCTGTCTGTCCAATCCGAGGACGCGACGCCGACCCTGCTCGCTTATCTGCGGGACAAGCGACTTTTGCTGATTCTCGACACCTGCGAACATCTCATCGAGACGGTCGCGGAACTGACGTCACTAATCTTCACAGCAGCGCCGCAAGTACACCTCCTCGCGACAAGCCGAGAGGTTCTTCAGGTCAAGGATGAACATGTCTACCGACTGGACTCGCTTGCCTGTCCACCCGAGGATCAGGGGCTGACGGCCGCTGCCCTTCTTACATTTCCTGCGACCCGATTATTCGTAGAGCGGGCGATGGCGAGCGGCGCGCACCCGGACTTTAGCGACGCGGAAGCGGCTATTGTGGTGGGAATCTGCCGGAAGCTCGACGGGATGGCGTTGGCGATCGAGCTTGCAGCCAGGCACGTCGCATCTTACGGCCTGGCGCAGACTGCCGCCCTGCTCGACCTCCGCCCGCCGCTGCTGTGGCCCGGCCCGCGCAGCGCGACGCCGCGCCAGAAGACCCTGCAGGCCACGCTGGATTGGAGCTACGCGTTGCTTTCCGAATCGGAGCGCACGGTGCTTCGTCGGCTCGCCGTACTCGTTGGGCACTTTACGCTTGACGCCGCTCTCGCGGCTGCGACCAGCGCGACGATGGATGAATCGGTAGTTTTTGGCGCAATTGACAGTCTGGTCGCCAAGTCGATGGTCGCGACCCGTCCGATCGGCGCCGTAATGCGCTATCGACTGCTCGACACAACGCGCTCCTACGCCCTCACGATCAGCGCTGACGAGGACGAACTGTCCGACTGGCCGTTCGCCACGCGAACTGCTGCGGTCGATCCAAGAGTAAGAGCTGACCTCTGCGTCCCGGCGTGACTTTAACTGCGCCGATGATTGCAAGTTGGGCTACTATTGCTTTGGTGCAATCGTTCAGACGCACCGGTGCTAGCGGCTTGTCGGCGCAAGATCCAACTAGTCAGAGTCCACGCGCGGGATCATCCATGTTGAAAACGTCTGCCAGGCACCATCGCCTAGGTGCCGTTGATAGGCGATGAAGTCGGCATCGTCGCCGTGCACGAATTCGTAGCGATGGTACCTGATTGAATCTTCGACGGGTTTCGTCACTGAAATCTCGCTAGTTCGAATTGATCCGCCCTCTGAAATAGTCGAGACGCTTCGCCGATCAATACAATGATGTACATCATATCATCACTTTATCGAGAGGCGAACTGGCGTAACGGTTAGTTGCTCGCAAAGTCTAACAACGCCTAACGAGCCAACACCACGGCTTGGGTGCAGAGTGCGGCTGCTGAGACTTTTTGTGACTTGCATAGAGAACAGCGGAGGACAGCCATGAAATTCGTACTGGTGAATGATAGGGCCACTCGGGCATCGACGTGTGCGAACTGCTCCACGTCAATCGGCTTCGGTTATCTGCACGAAGTATTTTCTCAACAGTTCTACTGCGACCACGCCTGTTATCTCGCGAAGAAGGCCAAGTCCGTACCGGTCGTATCGCGCGCAGGCGCAGGCATCGACGGCTTGCCGATTGGTGACGCCGGCGTCTGGGCATAATGGGATGCTCAAGGCCCATCTGCCATTTGCGGGATAGCCCACAAACGACACGACGCATTCACGGAGAGGAATTCTATAATGACGAACTTGATGCTTATTGCGACCATCGCACGTCTATTGATCGCGAACGCAAGATCTCGCGTGGGCGCAGGCAGCGTTGCCCGTTAGCAGCCGCGGTCATGCTGTCCAAAAGACACCGCTTCGCGTCCTTCACGATCGATGATGCCGATCGCACGCTTTGTTACACCGACATCATCATCCGCCAGCAAAGTGATTGGCTTGCGAAAGTAGTATTGGCAGCTCTGAACATGGAAACCGCTCGACTTGCATTGACGATTATGCGTGCACTGTACGTAGCGACCGCGCTTGTCCTGTTTCTTGGGATTGCCGCGGTCTACTTGATGCTAACTAATCTAACGTCAGAACGGGCATCGAGTTCGTTTTACCTCCCCATCGCGTCCGGCGCTGAAGCGCACACAGTTTCGACCCTTGAGGAACGCAAATTGCCGATGCGATTCACTTGGGTCGCATGTCAACCGAATTGCCGCGGCTGGGTCGCCGCCGTCGGCGTCGTCACGGCGGACACACCGAATGAGTTCGATGTATTTGCGCGCGAGCATCAGCTCGTCGGCGCGACCATCGTGCTTAATTCCAGCGGCGGATCGGTGAATGATGCCATCGCGCTGGGGCGGCGCTGGCGCAGTCTTGGAATGCTGACGACAGTTGGCGCCAGCATCAAAGCGAATGGGCGTCATGCCTACATCGCGCCCGAGGCATATTGCGAGATCCATGTGTGTTTCTGCTCCTTTCGGGCAAGGTGCGTTACGTGCCGGATGGCGCCCATGTGCGGGTGCACCAGATCTGGTTCGGCGATCGAGCCCATGACGCCATGGCTGCGAGTTACAGCGCGCACGATATCATGATCTTGGAGCGCGACATTGGACGCCTCGCTAAATACACATTCGAGATGGGTGGCGGAGGCGATCTCTTGTCGCTCTCGCTGAGCGTGCCGCCCTGGACGGACCTTTACGAATTGTCGCCTGCAGAATTGCAGCTGACTAATCTGGTCACGGCTTACTCGGTTGCCGAAGTGCTCCCACCGAACGGTGACGGGACGTCCGCTGATGACGCGGGCGCGACATCGGTGAAGGACCGGATTGCGGACGAAGCGAAGAGCTCTTTGCCAGCGGCCAAGTCGATCAGGGCAGCCGAAGCTAACGTTCCGACTGGCTGTGCCACTGCCAGCGCCAATCCAGCACAGCCGCAAGCCGCCTGCGGAAGGAGCAGCGCTATAGAGTCTTCGCGATCGCTGGTCACCTTCCGCGCACCATCGGCACTCTCTCGGTCGGGCGCAGATGGTGATGTTGGGCTCGAATGACTATCTGCAGTTATTGTAGGAAGACGAGATAGTCACAAGCCGATATGCGATTGACTTGGACGTGCCGCCGAGGTCTGGTTGGGCTGGAATGCGGACCCTTCTTGTGACAAGCAGCCTCGCTCAGACGGGAGCCGAGCCGCGGCCTTGCGTATGATGCTCTCGATCGCGATGCTGCTTGGCTTTACGACGCCCATAATCGCGGCGACGTACGCCGAAAGGCAGGTCTGGGAGCATTGCAACCGCCCGGGCGAAGAGGGGTCGATGATCGACGGCAGTGCGCGCAACCGACAGCGGCAGCCCGCCCCGACTCCAGTAACCGCCTCGACCGATCTCAGCTGCGCGCTTGGTGCTTGCAGCAGGATGAAGAGGAGAATGTCATGAAGGTCGCGATCAACGGCTTCGGCCGTATCGGAAGGACGCTGTTCAAGCAGCTCGTCGACGCCGGAGGCTTTGATGTAGTCGCCGTCAATGACATCGCGTCCGCTGACGATCTCGCGTACGCCCTCAAGTTCGACACGGTCCGCGGCCGTTACAGCCGAGACGTGGAGGTCGCGGGCGACCGCCTGATGGTCGACGGCCGCGCGTCGCGGATACTTGGAGAGCGGGATCCCCAGCAGCTGCCGTGGGGCGAGCTCGGTGTCGAGTTGGTTTTCGAGTGCACCGGCCGGTTCACGAATGCTGTCGATCTTGAGCGGCACCTCGCGGCGGGAGCAGGCTTCGTCATCCTCTCGGCTCCAGTGCGCGACGGCGACGTACCGACGCTCGCGCACGGCGTCAATACCGCCGCCGGCAAGCAGATCGTCAGCTGCGCTAGCTGCACGACGAACGCGATCACGCCCGTGATGGAAATCCTGAACCGGCGCGTCGGGGTGCGCAAGGCGACGATTACGACCGTTCACGCCTACACCGCTGGCCAGGCACTCGTCGACGGTCCGCTCGCCGATCGCCGCCGCGGACGTGCGGCGGCCGCGAACCTCGTGCCTTCGACCACGGGCGCAGCGCGCGCAACGACGAAGGCGCTGCCGGAGCTTGCGGGCCGGTTCGATGGCATCGCCATCCGCGCGCCGGTGCCCGTCGGTTCGATCGCCGACATTACCTGCCTCGTGGCGGCTCCCACGACAGTTGAGGCCATCAACGCCGTTTTCCGCGAAGAAGCGGTGAGCGAGCGCTACCACGGCGTGCTCGGCGTCTCGGATGACGAGTTGGTATCGAGCGACGTGATCGGCGATCCTCGAGCAGCGATCGTCGACCTGACGCTCACCCAGGTCGTCGACGGCGATCTCGTCAAGCTCTTCAGCTGGTACGACAACGAGTGGGACTACTCGGCCCAGCTCGTCCGTGTGGCCCAGGACCTTGCCGCTTCTCGCGCGTGACCGGCGTAGTCGGCCTTTCGCGACTTCGATCCATCGGCGACCAGAGGGCGCGGCTAGGCTCTGTTTACGACGAAGTGTACTTCAGCAGACCGAACGCTTCTAACGAAAGGTGGTTAGCTTCCGACAGGCTGGACCGCTTGTAGTCGACAGCCGGTATTAACTTGGCTCCGCTTTCGGTCTCAAATGTGACTTTTGTCCACGGGAGCGTCTGCGGTGGGTCAGAAGGGGAGTGTCGGCCGGTCGGTTCGATGCCCGCTGTACCCCGATAAGCGGACATCGTCGGATCGCCTGGGCATGTCTGCAAGGTGCCAAACTCGGAAGTCATCCCACTGGCGATCAGTGTAGGTGTCGCAGACCGGTTTGATCAATCACCTTGGCAGGCGAGCGCGACAAGGATCACTCCGATGCTCTTGAGACACGTAGCTTGTTGATCCGTTGGCGGTCCATGTCGGCGATCTCGAAGCGCCATCCCTCCCAGACGAACTGATCGCCAACGACGGGTATTCTGCCGAGTAGAAAGACCGCGAAGCCTGCAATGGTGTGGTAGTCGCCGCCCTCGGGGCTACGGGTGATGTGGAGGGAAATGAAAGCTTCGTTCACCGCCATCATGCCGTCGATGAGGAGCGTGCCGTCGTTTTGCTCAACGATCTCGGGTTCCTCTCCCACGTCAGCAAGTTCGCCCGCGATCGCCTCAAGAAGATCAGTCCGCGTGACGATACCCTTGAGCGATCCATACTCGTCGACGACGACGCTCATTCGAAAAGGCTGTACCCTGAAACGCTCGAAGATCTCAAGGATCGACATTGTTTCGGGAAGGAACAATGGTTGCTGGAGGATCTCGAGGGGTTTAGCGTTTTGCCATCGAGTGCCTGATCGAGCAAATCCTGCTTGTGGACGACGCCGAGAATGTCGTCCACGCTGCCGCGGCCCAAGATGATCTGTTCATGACGACAGTCGCGGAACGTGCGCAGGATTTCTTGTGGACTATCGTTGGCGTCGGCCCACTCAACGTCCGTCCGCGGGGTCATGACGTCGCTGACCTGACGGTCGCTGATGCTCAAGACACGCTCAACGACTTGCTGTTGGGCCTCCCGCAGTATTCCGGCCTCCTGGCTTGCGGCGACGAGCATCCTGATCTCGTCAGGGAGTGGAGCAATTCCTGTTCACTGGCTGGCCTTAACCCGGCAATCCGAAGGACGCTGTTGCCTAGCCCATTCAGGAATATAATTGCGGGCTTGAACACGAACAGAAAGGCTGCGAGCGGCCGCACTATCAGCAGGGCGGTTTTCTCGCTGCGCTGCAGGGCGAGACTCTTGGGCGCAAGTTCACCGAGGACGATGTGCAGCATGGTGATGATCATGAAGGCAATCGTGATCGCGACGACATGTGACCATGTTGCTGCAAGATCGCCTGGTAACCAGACTAACACGGGTTCGATGAGGTGAGCGATCGCCGGTTCGCCGATCCATCCGAGCGCGAGCGAGGAGATCGTGATCCCGAGCTGCGTCGCAGCGAGATTGACATCGAGGTGATCGACGGCGCGTTGCAAGGCTCTGGCGTTCGTGCTCCGCTGAGCAACAAGCTCGGCGACACGGCTGCGGCGCACGGCAACGAGTGAGAACTCGGCGGCAACGAAGAAGCCGTTGGCGAGAACGAGGAAGAACACCAACAGCACATTAATGATTGTGGCGAAAGGCTCGTCGAACGACAGCATGGGGTTTAACCTCGATCCTTGGGGCGCGTCATGTCGTGCCAGATTAAGTGCACACGCGCCAACGGCATCTTATCGCGGGCGGTCGAAGAGCGCAGCTTCGACGAACGCCGCAGCGGTTTAGTCCATACCCCCGCACTTAAGGTCGGGGTTTCCTCCTGACGCCTTTCGGTTGGAACAGACTTGGCTTAAGCTGGTTTCCTTTGCTGAATTGGAGAATGCACAGATGAAGCCCTTCTTGATGGCGTTCGCTACTGCACTTGTAAGCAGCACTTTCGCGCTTGCTGACACCCCAGTGACACCGGCAGAGGCCGAGAAGATCAGGGCTGCCTTGGAAGTCTTTGGCTGCACGGGCGGCAAGATGGAAAAGGAGACCGAGGCCAGCGGCTACTTTGAAGTCGATGACGCAAAATGCAAGGACGGGCAGTACGACATCAAGCTCGACAAGGACTTCAAGGTGATCGCGATGACCCGCGACTGAGCATGCTCAAGACCTGTTTCGCAGTGGGCCGTCCAGCGATGTCCGAGATGGGTCAATCGCGTCGGTTTGGCCTGACCACTGCGACTTCCGGTCTAGCCTGGTGAACAGACATTCTCAGGATAGGCGGGCATGTCTCAAAGGTGCCAATTGGCGACATGCGAGAAGGCCGCCAAAGAGGCAGCCTTTTCACTGCACTAGCGGTAGCCTTTGCACTTCGTCTCTTCCTTGTAACCGCCATCGCGCTCCCACTTACGTTCGATCTTGCAGTTGCCTTGGCGGTATTCCTGCTTGTACTCGCGGTCCATATTGTAGGCTCGGTAACCGCCGCGACCTTCACCCCAACGGCCTTTGCCGCTTTCATCTTTCCAAGGATCAGCGAGCGTCGGACCACTCAGCATAGTCGCTGCACAAATAGCAATCAGAGCGTATCGCATTACCACCTCCATCCTAGTTTGGGAGGTAATGCATAGCTTGCCCAATGGTTCGTTTTGCTTAATCCTCCGTTCAGATGCTGTTTATGAAGGACGATTAAAACGGCGCTCTTTCCAACGGCAGGTAGGTAGGGTGTGAGCACCTTTGACCCCATGGCCGCCGCGATTGATTGGCTTGATACCTATCGCGCAGCCTCACTTTCCATAGTGGATTTTTACGCGTCGGATGCTGCCATTGAATGCGGTTGCGGCGGTATGAAGGTGGTCTATGGCCGTGCCGCCATCACTGGATATTGGCTTCAACGCTTTGCGGACAAGCCCGCCGGAGAACTGATAGAGTTACAGCCGGACGGCGATGGCATCCTTGTTTCTTATAAAGTGCCTGACGGGCCGGTTCAGGCGACATTGCAATTCGATTGTGATGGTAAGATTGCTCGGAGCGTGTGTGGTCCTAAGGCAGAGGTGGCAGAGGTCGTTGGTCTTACCTGGGAGAAAGCCACATGCCGACCGAATGTCCGTTGAGGGTCATTATTCACTCTCCGCGAGGCATTAGTCTCAATCTGTCAGACCTAGGCCACGTTCCAGCTTCGGCAATTGTCGCCGAACCCTTCCCATCCGCTCTCCGTTTCCTGCAGCACCAAGATGGCCCAGCCACGCAGCGTCCGAGATCGCAGATCGGCGCTCATTCGTCGTAAGCATTGGGAGTTCTCCTGCCGGGGAGGAATCCCTGCGGCCGGCCATTCGTTCCTGATCCCGTCACAGAGCAGGGATTCGAAATCGCAGTGCTTCCGCAAAGCTTCAGCGCCACATCCCTCGCACGCGAGCTCCGATGTCGACGCGAGGCCCTTGGCTTGGGCCCCGTGCAGCGGCGTCTGCAGGAGCCGTCGGCCAATTCGTACGCTCGAACAAGCCGAGCAGCTTCTCGGGAATGAAGCGGGTTCGCGATGCATAAACGTGCCAGTCGCCTTGGGAATGCTGACCGTGTGTGAAGAAGCGCTGCGGCACTACCAGATGGAGATCGTCCTTCGCCCGCGTCATCGCGACGTAGAGAAGGCGGCGCTCCTCCTCGAGCTCGGCCAAGGTGCCGGCTCCCAAGTCGGACGGCATGCAGCCGTCGACTACATTGAGGACGTACACCGACTTCCATTCCTGGCCCTTGGCCGAGTGGATGGTCGATAAGATCAGATAATCCTCGTCCAGCAACGGCACACCGGCCTGGTCGCTGGTCGCGTCCGGCGGATCCAGGGTGAGTTCCGTCAGGAAGCGTTCACGCGAAGGATATCCGCCGGCTATCTGTTCAAGTTGAACGAGGTCGGCGCGCCGGACCTCGGCGTCCTCGTGGATGCGCTCGAGATGCGGTTCGTACCAGAGCCGGGCACGCTCAAGGTCCGATGGCCATTCCGTGTATCGGAGATTTCCGACTGTCCGGACGAAGGTGGTCCAATCGTCGCCGGCGCGGGGCGGACAGGGGAGGATACAAAGTGCGCCGAGTGGGTCGGGGCCTCCGCCATGTGATCGAGGATGCGCTGGGCTGAAGCGGGACCGATGCCCTGCAACAAGTGCAGTACGCGGAAACCGGCGACGCGATCGCGCGGGTTTTCCACGAACCGCAGTAGTGCGAGCAAGTCCTTGACGTGCGCGGCGTCAAGAAACTTCAGACCGCCGAACTTCACGAACGGGATGTTGCGACGGGTGAGTTCGACCTCCAGCGGCCCGCTGTGCGAGGAGGTGCGGAAGAGCACCGCCTGTTGTTTGAGAAGGGCCCCTTCCTCGCGGGTTTCGAGAATGCGCTCGACGAGGTAGCGCGCCTGGTCCGCCTCGTCTCGCACGGCGACCAGGCGAGGTTTTGCGGATGACGTGCGCTCCGTCCAAAGGTTCTTCGCGAAGCGCTCCTTGGCGAGATCAATGACGCCGTTTGCCGCGGAAAGGATCGGCTGCGTCGAACGATAGTTGCGGTCGAGGGTGACGAGCTCCGCTCTCGGACTGAATTGGTCGGGAAAATCGAGAATGTTACGAACGGTGGCGGCCCGGAAGGAATAGATCGATTGCGCGTCGTCGCCGACCACTGTGAGGCCGCGCCCTCCAGGCTTCAACGCCAGCAGAACTGACGACTGCAGACGATTCGTGTCCTGGTATTCGTCGACGAGCACGTGGTCGAAGCGGCCACCGAGATCATCGGCGATGCCGGCGTCGTTCATCATCTGCGCCCAGTACAGAAGAAGGTCATCGTAATCGAGGACGTTCTGCTTCTGCTTGGCCTCGACATATGCCGTAAAGAGATCTTTGAGTTCGGCAGCCCAGCCCGAGCACCACGGGTATGAAGCGCCGAGCACCTCTTCAAGCTGGGTCTCGGCGTTCACGCAGCGGGAGTAGATCGAAAGGCACGTGCCCTTGGCGGGAAAACGGCTTTCGGTCTTGGAGAGCCCGCGCTCGTGTCGGACCAGATTCATCAGGTCCGCCGAATCCTCGCGATCGTGAATGGTAAAAGCGGGATTGAGGCCGATCTGGTCGGCATATTCACGAAGCAGTCGGGCACCAATACCGTGGAAGGTGCCGGCCCAACTGAGCGCGTCGGTCATGATCCTGGCATCAGCGCCAAGGACCTTGCGAGCGATCCGCTCGACGCGCCTCGACATCTCGGACGCAGCGCGCCGCGAGAACGTCATCAGCAAGATCCGACGCGGGTCAGCGCCGCTGACGATCAGGTGGGCGACACGATGGGCTAGGGTATTCGTCTTGCCGGACCCGGCGCCGGCGATGACCAGCAGGGAGCTCCGACATGACTGTCGGCGGTGACCCCATGCTCGACGGCTCGACGCTGTTCCGGGTTGAGCGTCTGAAGATATGATGCGGCCGTGGACGCGAGCACGATTGTCCCCTGTCAGAACTGCACGCTCGATGATTCTCGCTCAAATCGCAATCAGATCATCTACGCTGCGACCCCAGTAGAGGACGTCCTTCAGTTCCTCCGTGCGTTCCGGCGCTCCATGCATACGGGCCTACGCCGCCGCCTTGTCTTCCTTGTCGGCTCCGCGCATGACGATCTGCAGCGCGTTATCGGGCAGCGGACGCTGCAATGCCTTCGCCTCGTCCCATGGAGCGCGCATCCAGACGTCGCGTTCTTCCTCGGTCGTCAGGATCACCGGCATTGCCTTCGAGTGGATCGGCGCGACGATGGCGTTCGGTGATGTCGTCAAGAAACCATAGACGAGATGAGGCCCGGGAATCGGCTTCGACTTCGTGCCGCGCTCTCCTTTGAATTCGGTCCAGATGCCGGCAAAGCAGAACAGCGGCCGGCTGTCGCTGAGTGCAAACCAGACGACGTCCTTCTTCCTGGTCTCCGGATTCGGCTCCGGAGCGTATTCAGCAAAGCTGTTGGCGGGCACCAGACAGCGGTTCTCCGGCTTCAGCCAGCCACGCCAGTGGGGAGAGGACGTGTTGCGAATGTTAGTTACTGGCGGACCACCGTTCCTCGGTGGCGGCGGCATACCCCAGCGCATCAACACCATCTCTGCGGCATCACCGACATTGCGGATCACTGGCGCCGGATAATCTGGAAAAACACCGGGCATCGGCGGCAGGTTGCCGACGTACCGGTTCATGCGTCTGAACAGGCCGGCAATCGCCGCCTGGTTGGTGGTGATCGAGTACAGGTTGCACATTTCAGCGTTCGCTCTCGACGATCATGGACAACGACTTCGCTTGGCGAACGTACTCCGCGCCTCTGAAATCTTGGTCTGCATGCCCGGCCGTCACGATGCCTTCCTCGCCCCGTCTTGTTCAAATGATCGCATCATGATGCCGTCGAGAATCTTGCCAGCGGCGGCTCGAACCTTTCGCTCGGCATCCTCAGGCATCGGTGGCAGCTTATAGGTCGCCATGAGATCGGTAAGTTCCCTATGAACCTCCGAACGCAAGCCGCGCGGATTATCCGCCATTTCCGACACGAGCTGAAATAGCGTCGCGAGCATGAACTGGATCGCCATGTCAGCTCCCATCTGCTCGGCCTGGTCATCCGTAATGAAAGAAAGCTTGTCCTGATGCTTCATCGATACTCACCACCCCTGACGTCTATCCCGTGTAGGTCCGAAAGCGTCCGCGCGTGTAGGCATGCGATACCGCCTTCTTCAACTCCGCTATTTCCGATTCCAAAGGTTGTTCGCGACGATCAGCGCGCGAACAGCCGCACGCGGATCGCCGCCGCAAACGGCGATCGTCTGGTCGACGGCGGCTTCGAGCCCATCGTCCTGTTCGTTCGGCTGAGAGACCGAGGACATGGCCCGTTCCAGTTGACCGTCGATGGGTCATGTTCTTATTTTGTTCTCATGGAGTCAAGCCGCCGTTTCAAGCCTCGGTGGACGTTGGTCCGGGAAAATTCCGAGTGTTATGTGGTCAGGGACGCCAACGGCGTGACCCTCGCGTGGCTTTATTGCCGCGACGACACGCAGCGCTACAGCTTCGGCGCCAGTAAGCTTTCATCGGATGAGGCGCGCCGGATCGGCAAGGCAATCGCACGCATTCCCGAATTCCTCATGCCGCGCCAAGGCTTCTATCCGCGCGGGGGCGGGCCGCGCTGGCGCGCCGACCGGCCCTATCACGTAGCGCTCGAGGACTGCTACATCCGTGAGCACTGGGACGAGATCTACGCTCTCTGCAAGCTCAACAGCCTGCCCTTCAACGCGACTGGTGAAGTCATAGAGAGCGACGGTGTTTGGAGAGTCTATGAGTTCACTTGGCAGATGGATGCGATCCTGTTCTGGGATCGATTCGAGGGCCGCTGGTTGCGCGGCACCGAATTTCACTATCCCGAGCGGCCAGAGAACCTGCCTGCACTGAAGCCGCTTGAGAACTGGCCGAAATCCAATCCCCGCGATCTGCGCTAATCGATGGTAGCCAACATCATGAGCAAACGCCGAGCCCTTGTATCGATGCTCCTGCTGTTATCGAGCGGGGCTCTGGCCGACAATCTTGTCGGTCAGGCCAGCGTTATTGACGGCGACACGCTGGAAATTCATGGAACACACATCCGACTGTGGGGCGTCGACGCGCCGGAGAGCAGCCAGCTCTGCCGTGGCGAGGACAGCTCTCAATATCGCTGTGGCGCCCAGGCGGCAAACGACCTCAGCGCTTACATTGCGCGGCGCCCCGTCAACTGTGTCCCGCTCAGCCTCGACTCATATGGCCGCACCATTGCGACCTGTTCTGTCGACGGCGCCGATCTCGGCGAATGGCTTGTGCGCAATGGCCTTGCTCTGGATTGGCTTCAATACTCGAAAGGCAGATACAATAGCGCTCAGCGCGATGCCGAGCGTGCCGGTCGAGGTATCTGGAAGGGCAGCTACGTCGAGCCGTGGCTCTATCGCGCCTGCATCCGCGCGAGCGGAAAGCCCTCCGACTGTTCGGATGACGCAAATGCCCATCCTTGATGGAACTCGTGAGGCGTCGATCCACAACGTGCGATGGTCGATTCCCACAGTCGTGGAGGTGGCTCTAGCGGCTTTGGGCGACTCACGCTAACCCATCGATCCCAACCACCTCACTGCACAATGGGAATGAAATGGTCGCAGCCACCCGTGATTTGCCGACCTCTGGTTACGCGCTTGAAGTGGACGACCGACTCAAAGCCGAATTTGCAACCAAAGACGGCGCAAGGGCAGGTGGAGAAGAGCTAAAGAAACGCTTTCCCATGCTTCAGGTCAGGATCTATGGCGCGCAAACGAACGCGCGCGAGGAAATTTAGATCTTCTCACTCAAGTCTAAGCGGATTTTCCGCTTGTGCGCATGCGGCGACCGCCGCACCGGGCTCTCGTGAACCGAGCCGCGTGGCGTCTCTGCCGTGCGGCTTCGATCCCTTGCGCGATACGGTGTCGCTCGCCGGAGGCTCTCGCGTTAGGGGCCGCCGGCATTGCATGCCGGCGCCGCTATCACTGCCCCGAACGCGGGTGCCTTTTTAACCGGTCTCGCGACTGCAGTCGCCTCGGTGCCCGCGGGCATTTCATGCCCGCGTCGCTATCACTGCCCCTTCGTCGGCTGCCTTCTCTCTTGCCTCCGCTGCGCTTCGGCCGAAGAGTCTCTCCGGGGGCTTGTACGTAGTGCGTGCTAGGCCGTCTGCGAAGCCGTCAAGAGCAAGAGGAGAGCTGGGATTTTCGTGACGGGTTACAGGCTGCGAGAGAGGCTCGCGGCGCTCGTCGCGGAGACCCGCGATGTCCAGACACTATCTTCGGGCGCGCGCCGGTGAGGACCGGACAAGCCTTTATGACGAAATCACCAACAAGATCATCGCCGAGCTGGAGGCCGGCCGCGTGCCGTGGGTGCAGCCTTGGGGCACTGCGGCAGCGAAGGCATCTTTGGCCATGCCGAAGAACGCCGCGACTAACCGGCAATACAGCGGCATCAATATCCTGATCCTGTGGGGTGCGGTTGTTGAGTGCGGGTTCGCTGGCCAGAGCTGGCTCACGTTCCGCCAGGCGCTGTCGCTCGGTGGTCACGTCCGCAAGGGTGAGCGCGGTACCACTGTCGTCTATGCCGACCGCTTTGTGCCAGTCGATGAAAAGCGGCGCGCGAGCGAGAACGGTGAGGAAGCCCAGGCCATTCCATTCCTCAAGCGCTTCACTGTATTCAACACGGATCAGTGCGACGACTTGCCTGCGGAGATCGCAACGACGGCGCCGCCTCCGCCACCAGGCCTGATCGAACCAAAAGTGGAATACCTGATCAAGGCCACCGGGATCGACTTCCGCATTGGCGGCAATCGCGCCTTCTATGTACCGGCAGAAGATTATGTGCAGGTGCCGCCACCGCAAGCCTATTTCGAGCCCATCAATTGGCATCGGACGGCCCTGCATGAATTGGCGCATGCCAGCGGCCATGAATCACGTCTCAACCGCGACTTGTCGGGCAGCCATGGCAGCAAGAAGTATGCCTTTGAGGAGTTGATCGCGGAGATATCGTCTGCGTTCAGTTGCGCCTCGCTCGGTATTGTGCCGACGGTGCGGCACGCCGATTACATCGGCTCCTGGCTGGAAGTGCTGCGAGAGGACAATCGCGCGATTGTGCGAGCGGCTTCACAGGCCAGCAAGGTTGCGGATTATCTCCTTGGATTCTTGCCGGATCCCGTTGTCGACATGACAACGGAGAGAGCGGAGCAGGAAGCGGCGTGAGCCTGTTCTCGGCCATCGCAGGTAAAAGAGTAAGAGGGCGGGGTCGTTTTCCGCGACGGGTTGGAGGCCGAGAGAGGCTCTCGGCCGCCCGTCGTGGAGAATCGACATGACGAAGGCTGTCCAGAAGATCACCCTGTCGCCCTCACGCGACATTCCGTTCAACAAGCTGGTGCTGAGCCAATCCAACGTCCGTCATGTGAAGGCGGGCATTTCGATCGAGCAACTCGCCGAAAGCATCGCGGCGCGTACGCTCCTGCAGAGCCTCAACGTTCGGGCCGTCGTTGACGCCGAGGGCAATGAGACCGGCATGCTCGAAGTGCCGGCGGGCGGGAGGCGCTATCGCGCCCTCGAATTGCTTGTGAAGCAAAAGCGTATGGCGAAGACGCAAGCGGTTCCGTGCGTCGTTCGCGACCGGGGTATTGCCGAGGATGACTCGCTCGCAGAGAACGACGAGCGGGTCGGCCTGCACCCCTCGATCAGTTCCGCGCCTTCCAGCGTCTCCACGACGGAGGCATGAGCGAGGAAGAAATCGCCGCCCGGCACTTTGTGACGCCGACCATCGTGAAGCAGCGACTTCGGCTGGCCTCGGTTTCCAATAAGTTGCACAAGATCTATGCCGAGGATGGCATGACGCTCGAGCAACTCATGGCGTTCTCGGTGACTGCCGATCATGCTCGCCAGGAGCAAATCTGGGAGCAGATCAGCCGTTCAGGCTACGACGAGCCATACCAGATCAGGCGCATGTTGACCGAAGAGACGGTCCGCGCATCGGATCGCCGTGTGCGGTTTGTTGGACTCGAGACTTACGGACAGGCAGGCGGCAGCGTCATGCGAGACCTATTCGAGCATGACGATGGCGGATATTTGCAGGACGTTGCCTTGTTGGACCGTCTTGTCACCGACAAGCTGAAACTGGAAGCGGAAAAGATCGCCATCGAAGGCTGGAAGTGGATTTCGATAGCGGTCGATTTCCCCTACGGCCATACCAACGGCTTGCGAGAACTCGAGGGCAAACCTGTCGATCTCTCGCCTGAGGAGCAGGCCACCATCGACGCCCTCAATGCCGAGCAGGCCAAGCTTGAATCCGATTACCAGGATGCCGACGAAACGCCCGACGAGATCGATCAGCGTCTCGGCGAAATCGAGGCGGCACTGATGGCGTTCGAAGACCGGCCGATGCTCTACGATCCGACCGAGATCGCCCGAGCCGGTGTCTTCATCAGCATCGATTCCGAAGGACGCCTTTCGGTGAACCGGGGTTACGTCCGGTCAGAGGACGACGTGCCGCCGACCGATCCTGATGTCGGGCAGAGCGCTGATCCGTCGTCGACCGAAGGTCAAGTAGAGGGAACTTCCGTCCAGCGCACGGTGATGGCGGCCGCACGTAGTGCTCCTGATGCCGAAGAAGAGGATGACGATGCGACAAGGCCATTGCCGGATCGGCTGATCACAGAGCTGACGGCGCATCGTACGCTGGCATTGCGGGATGCCCTGGCAGAAAATCCTGCGATCGCGTTTCAGGCGGTGTTGCACAACTTCGTGCTGACGGCCTTTTACCGGTTCGCGTCGTCCGGAAGCTGCCTTGAGATCGGACTTCACACGCCGACTTTTCCGGCGCAAGCCCCTGGGCTGAGGGAAAGCGCGTCTGCGAAGGCTGTCGAGGCGCGGCATGAGTCCTGGAAGGCACGGCTTCCGAAGAGCGAGCGAGATCTGTGGGATGCGCTCACAGCCCTCGATGGTGGCGCACAGGCGTCCCTGTTCGCTCACTGTGCGTCATTTGCGGTCAACGCCCTCTATGAGCCGGCCAACCGCTACAATCAGGGCCGCGTCTCCGCTCATGGCGTCCGCACACGACTCGATCAGGCCGACGTGCTGGCCCGCGCTGTCGGCCTCGACATGGTCCAGGCTGGCTGGAGACCGACCGTCGACAACTATCTCGGCCGGGTCACCAAACCTCGCATTCTGGAGGCAGTCCGGGAAGCCAAGGGCGAGTCGTCGGCACAACTGATCGACCACCTGAAGAAGGCGGACATGGCCAAGGAGGCCGAGCGCCTGCTCGATGGTTCGCCCTGGTTGCCGGAGCCGCTACGTCTCGCCGAAGGCACCGCGTCGCCAGCGGAAGAGGAGGGTGAGGCGGGCCCACTGCCCGAATTTCTCGCCGACGAGGATCGGGAGAATGCCAGCGACGATGATCCGCAACAGCTCGACGCGGCTGAGTGACTCACCGAGCGGGATGGCTCCGGCCGTCGCGCAGTTTTGGGGACCGGTGCACGGCGCCGGTCCCCTTTATTGGCGACGGCTGAGAGGTAGAGGCGGGCCGGGAAGGGTTTGAATCGCAGCGGTTGAGAGCGCCGGGCGATTCGCCCCTTTCCTGCTCTCCCGAGAAATCCTGCCATGACCGAATCTCTCGCCGGCGGCGCCGCCGCCGTGCCGCTCTCGATGCGTGCCGCTGCAAGTCTCACCTCTGCCGCCGTCAGGGCCGCCCGACAGCTCCTGATCGATCTCGAACGCGGCCGTCGCATCGATGCCGCCGTTCTGCGTAGCGCCATGGAGGCGGCCTTCGGCGCCTCGGACGCGGCCGGCGTCTGGAACTGGAAGACCGCCTATGACGTCTGTGAGGCGGCAACCGTTCTGTTCCTGCGCAAGTTCGGCCCGGCCATCCGCGCCAAGGCTGGCTCGACCGCCGCCATGCTGCCGATGCTTGCGAGAATCGCGAGCTGTCTGCCGACCCATACACGGCGTTCCGAGGACAGTCAGGCATTTCAGCAATTCTCGACGCCGATCCCGCTCGGGCTGGCCGCAGGCACCGCGGCCGGCATTACGCCATCCGACCGGGTTCTGGAGCCCTCCGCGGGTACCGGCTTGCTCGCCATTTTTGCCGAGCTCGCGGGCGGCGCTGTGATCCTGAACGAGTTGGTCGAGGCCCGCGCGGCGCTGCTCGATTACCTGTTCGCCAACGTCAAAGTCACGCGGTTCGACGCCGCCCAGATCGATGACTACCTCGATGCGAGTGTCGCACCGAGCGTTGTCCTGATGAACCCGCCGTTCTCGGTAGTTGCGAACGTCGATCGACGAATGGCGGACGCGGCTTTCAGGCACATCGCTTCAGCCCTGGCACGCCTTTGCGACGGCGGACGTCTCATCGCCATCACCGGCGCAAGCTTCGCGCCAGATAACCCCGCATGGACCGATGCCTTTGTTCGCCTCCAGGAACGCGGGCGGGTGGCGTTTTCTGCCGCCATTGACGGCGCTGTCTACGCGAAGCACGGAACGCAGACCAACACCCGGCTGCTTGTGATCGACAAACTGCCCGCCGCAGATCCGAAGGTCTTTCCCGCTTCGCTGGGCATGGCGAGCGATGTCGCCACCTTACTTGACTGGGTGACCCAGCATGTGCCTCCAAGGCTGCCCGTCGCCACGCCGGTCGTGGTCGACGTCATCAGCCGCCCTTCGATATCGCGACCAGTCGGCGCCTCTGCGCCACGCCCCTCGTCTACTTCGAGCGGCGTAGCGCCAGAAGGCGTAGAACTGATCTACGAGACGGTCGAATGGTTGCCACCGGAAGGCGTCCGACTGACCGATGCGCTTTATGAGGAATACGGATTGCAGTCGATCCGTATTGCCGGATCGTGCGCACATCCGACCAAGCTCGTGCAGTCCGCAGCGATGGCGTCCGTTGCGCCACCGAAGCCGTCCTATCGTCCGCGCCTGCCTTCGAGTCTGGTGGCAGATGCACTTCTGTCGGACGCTCAGCTTGAGAGTATCATCTATGCTGGAGAAGCTCATTCTGAGTTTCTTGCGGGTTCCTGGACAGTCGATGCGACTTTTGACGTCCTGGCCGCCGCGCGCGACGATGTCGAGAATGCCGTCCGCTTTCGCCGCGGCTGGTTCTTGGGCGATGGCACTGGCGCGGGCAAGGGCCGGCAGGTCGCAGGCATCCTGCTCGACAACTGGCTCAAGGGCCGCCGCCGTGCGGTCTGGATCAGCAAATCCGACAAGCTGATCGAAGATGCGCAGCGCGACTGGTCCGCGCTCGGCATGGAACGACTGCTTGTTACGCCGCTGTCTCGGTTTCGCCAGGGCACTCCGATCCGGCTTTCGGAAGGTATCCTATTTACCACCTATGCCACGCTGCGCACCGACGAGCGTGGCGAAAAGCTTTCGCGTGTTAGGCAGATCGTTGAATGGTTGGGCTCCGACTTCGACGGAGTGATCGTCTTCGACGAGAGCCACGCCATGCAGAATGCGGTCGGGGGCAAGGGCGAGCGCGGCGACCAAGCGGCCTCTCAGCAGGGGCGCGCCGGCCTGAGGCTCCAGCACGCCTTGCCGAATGCTCGCGTGGTTTATGTGTCGGCGACCGGCGCCACTAAGGTCCACAATCTTGCTTATGCCCAACGCCTCGGCCTTTGGGGCGGCACCGACTTCCCGTTCGCCACACGCGCCGAGTTCGTCGAAGCGATCGAGGAGGGTGGCGTCGCGGCCATGGAGGTGCTGGCGCGCGATCTCAAGGCGCTCGGCCTTTATGCCGCCCGTTCGCTTTCTTACGAAGGCATCGAGTACGATCTCGTCGAGCACCAGCTTACGCCGGAGCAGGTTCGCATCTACGACGCGTATGCCGATGCGTTTGGCATCATCCATAACAATCTCGACGCGGCGATGCGAGCCGCCAACATCACCGGCGAAACCGGAACGCTGAACGGGCAGGCAAAATCCGCGGCGCGATCCGCCTTCGAAAGCGCCAAGCAGCGCTTCTTCGGTCATCTCCTGACTTCGATGAAGACGCCGTCGCTGATCCGATCAATCGAGCGCGATCTCGACGCTGGCCATGCCGCGGTGATCCAGATCGTGTCGACGGGCGAAGCGCTGATGGAGCGCCGGCTCGCCGAGATTCCGACCGAGGAATGGGGCGACGTCCAGGTCGACATCACGCCGCGGGAATATGTGCTCGACTATCTCGCCCATTCCTTCCCGGTCCAGCTCTACGAGCCCTTCACCGACTCGGAGGGCAATCTCTGCTCCCGTCCTGTCTATCGCGATGGTCAGCCAGTCGAGAGCCGGGAAGCCGTCGCCCGCCGCGACCGCCTCATCGAGAGGCTCGCCTCGCTGCCGCCGGTGCCTGGCGCACTGGATCAGGTCGTGCAGCGCTTCGGTACCGAAATGGTCGCCGAGGTGACTGGGCGTTCGCGCCGCGTCATCCGCAAGGGCGACCGGCTGGTGGTTGAGAATCGAGCCGGGTCGGCCAATCTCGCCGAGACCTCGGCCTTCATGGATGACGTCAAGCGCATCCTCGTGTTCTCCGACGCGGGTGGCACGGGGAGGAGCTATCATGCCGAACTGTCGGCCCGGAATCGCCGCCTGCGGGTCCATTACCTGCTCGAGCCCGGCTGGAAGGCCGACGCCGCGATCCAGGGTCTCGGCCGGACCAACCGGACCAACCAGGCACAGCCGCCGCTGTTTCGTCCTATTGCGACGGACGTGAAGGCGGAGAAGCGCTTTCTCAGCACAATTGCCCGCCGGCTTGACACACTGGGAGCCATCACGCGCGGCCAGCGCCAGACCGGAGGACAGGGCCTGTTCCGGCCCGAGGACAATCTCGAAAGCCAGTACGGTCGTGATGCCTTGCGTCAACTCTACACGTTGCTTGTGCGAGGCAAGGTCGAGGGATGCTCGCTTGGGAGATTCGAGGATGCGACCGGCCTGAAACTTACGGATGCCAACGGGCTCAGGGATGACTTGCCGCCGATCACGACCTTCCTGAACAGGTTGCTCGCGCTCACCATCGACCTGCAGAACGTCTTGTTCACCGCCTTCGAGCAGCTCTTGACCGCTCGGATCGAGGGCGCGGTCGCATCGGGTACCTATGACGTCGGGCTGGAAACGCTCCGCGCCGAAAGCTTTGTCGTCACCGACCGGCGGACGATCTATGTCCATCCCGGCACTGGCGCCGAGACCCGGCTCCTCACGAGCACCCAGCGCCAGCGCAATCATCCCGTGAGTCTGGATGACGCTCTTGACCATCTTTCCGATCGTCGCGCTGTCCTGCTGATCAATGAGCGCGCCGGACGCGCCGCCGTGCAGCTCCCGGCGCCGAGCGTCATGCTCGACGACGGCGAGATCGAGCTGCGCGTCCGCCTGATCCGACCAATGGAGCAGCACAAGATCCCCCTGACCATGATGGCGGAGAGCCATTGGATCGAAGCGGATCGTGAACGTTTTGCTGCAGCCTGGGTCACGGAGCTTGCCGAGGTCCCCGAGTTCACGGAAAGCACGATCCACGTCGTGGCGGGCCTGTTGCTACCCATCTGGAAGCGGCTGCCGAACAGATCGACCCGCGTCTATCGCCTTCAGACCGATTCGGGCGAGCGCGTCATCGGCCGCAAGGTTTCTGCTGCCTGGGTCGCAAATGTCCTTGCGGCGGACGCGCCCGCGCTGACGCCGGACGCCGCCTTTGCAGCGCTGATGGAAGGACGCACCGTCCTCGACCTCGCAGAGGGGCTCCAGCTTCGCCGTGTCCGAGTGATGGGCGCATACCGCATCGAACTCTCGGGATTCAACGACACGATGCGCGATCGACTGCGGGCTTACGGCCTTTTTGGGGAGATCATCTCCTGGAAGCTGCGCATGTTCGTGCCCACGGACGCAAGCGGCGCCGAGATCCTGTCGAAGGTGCTCGACAGCTATCCCGTGGCGCGCATCGGTGAACGGGAGGCCGTGTGATGTCCCGCGATGCTTCCGAGCTGGCGCGCCGCCTCGCGCGCGAGGCCGAGGCGGTGTGCCGACACTATCTCTCCAATGGCAGGCGGGCGGGGCGGTACTGGGTGGTCGGCGACATAAATAACTCCCCGGGCCGCTCGCTGTTCGTACGACTCCAGGAGTCGCCGAAGGGACCCGCCGGCAAGTGGACTGATGCTGCGACTGGGGAACATGGCGATCTCCTCGACATTATTCGCCAGAGCCTGGGCCTTCGAGACTTCCGCGAGGTCGCCGAGGAGGCGAGGCGCTTTCTGATGCTGCCTCGTCTTGAGCAGCAACTTGCGCCGAAGCCCAATCGTTCGCTTGCGCCGGCCGGACCGCAAGAGGCGGCTCGTCGGCTCTTTGCGATGTCCAGCTCGATTGAAGGGACGGTTGTCGAGACGTATTTACAGCGTCGCAGAATAGCCCACATCCACCATGGTGGCAGCCTCCGCTTCCACCCACGTTGCTACTATCGCCCGGACGACCATTTGCCGACCGAAACCTGGCCGGCGATGATAGCTTGTGTCACCGACCTCGATGGACGGATCACCGGCGCGCACCGCACCTGGCTCGATCCACACGGCTTTGATCGCGTCCGGCTCGGCAAGGCTCCGATCGATACGCCACGGCGGGCCATGGGGGACCTGCTTGGCAACGCTGTTCGCTTCGGCGTGGTGGACGACGTGCTCGCTGCTGGCGAGGGTATAGAGACCATGCTGTCGCTGCGTTACGCGCTGCCGAGTATGCCCATGGCCGCTGCGCTTTCGGCCAATCACCTCTCAGCCATGTTGCTGCCATCTGGCCTGCGCCGGCTCTATATCGTCCGTGACGCCGACGCTGCTGGAGATGCCGTACAGATGATTCTCACCGAGCACGCGAAAGCCGCCGGCGTTGAAGCGATCGCTCTGTCGCCCCGGCTAGGTGATTTCAACGAAGATCTGCACATCTTCGGCTTCGGGGCCCTCCGAGCAGCGTTGCGGCTTCAACTCGTACCAGAGGACGTCGTCCGCTTCCTGCATTCGTCGACGGTACCTGCGGAATAGCCCGCGGTGTTCGATTGACGTTCATAGGTCGGTTATCGCGAGGCCAATGCCGGAAGAGGACGCGACCACGGCCTTCTAGAGGGCGATCGGACGGCAAGCGGCCTGGGCCGGCAATGGCTACGTCCGGCTATTTTCCGCCGCGCGCCGGCGACGAGAAGCCTCATTAGCCCCTGACCGGCGCGCTTTGCATCGCGAAGCAAAATAGCCGGCCTCCGCCATCCTCCGCTGCCGCTTCGGCCCTTCGGGTTCTGGCCCATTCCGCCCGCCGTGTGAGTGATCGCCACGAAGGCCACGATGGGCGCGGCCGATCCGGCAAAGGACCTCCTTCATGAACGACCATGATGATATCGAACCGCCGCACGGCGCATCTCCGACCGATCACGTTCTCACCGAATTGCAGCTCTTCGGCTACCGCGCATTCGACGACCAGCCCGATCCACGGCCGCTTCCCGAGGGCAAGGTCGTCGCCGTAGCCGTCGCCGATATCTTCGATGCCCTGGTCGCAACATTGAGCGACACACGGCTCGAGCCGGACCTTGACGATCTGCTCTGGTCGACCGTCAACCTGTTCCATCGTGCCGTCGACCGCATCGAACGCCAACTCGACGATAACGAGCAGGCGCAACAGAAGAGCCAGCGCGAGCAGAACGGCTCCGAAGTGCGATCGGTCGAACTCGAGCGTCTGACGGCCGAAGGCATCACGCTGATCGAGCGCCGCACCTGCCTGGAGCTCTTCCGCGACCAGGCCATCGAGCGCTTCGAGACTACACCGGCTCGTCCTGGCGCCCCCGATCGGGATCACTGGTGAATCACCGCTCGCTAACCGCAGCGATGATCGACTCCGCGACTTCATCGCGGCCAAGCGTCGCGCCGAGACCGAGGTCATGTTGCCGTCGGGACCGAAGATCGCACTGACCGGCGGGCTCGACTTCAACGACCACCATCTCATCTGGGATCGCCTTGATAAGGTTCATGTCAAGCATCCCGACATGGTCCTGCTCCACGGCGGCTCCCCGAAAGGTGCCGAACTGATCGCTTCCAAATGGGCGACCAATCGCAAGGTACCTCAGATCGCCTTCAAGCCCGACTGGACGAAGCACGCCAAGGCGGCGCCATTCAAGCGCAACGATGCCATGCTCGAACTGTTACCGATCGGCGTCATGCATTTCCCGGGCACGGGAATCCAGGACAACCTCGCCGACAAGGCGAAGCGCCTTGGCATTCCCGTCTGGAAGTTCGGCGGCGCGTGAGCGCCGTCTTCTCGCCTCCAGATCATCAAAGCGGAGTTGCACGCGCCGCAACTCCGCCTCGTTTCGATTTTATGTCTGAGATTGCGCCGTGGTGGTGGTGGAAGGCGCGACTGGTAGATCTATGCACATGGAGCCACCACCATGCTTGCCCTTGGGCTTGTTCTCAATACACTCGGCATTGGTTTGTTCTGTTGGGCGATCTTCGCGCTCGCAACGTATGCCCTGCCGTTTTTCGTCGCACTGAGTATCGGGATGACAGCATGACAGAGCGGCTCTGGCGTCGTCGGTGCGTTGCTCATCGGAACAGCCGGCGGCGCGCTCACGCTGGTTGTCGGTCAACTCGGTGCCGCTATCACTCGGTCCTCCATCTTGCGCATCGTGATCGCGACGGCCTTCGCCGTTCCCGCCACCGTTGCTGGCTACCATGTCGTGTTCGCCCTATCCCAGGTCGGGGCCCCTTCGCCAGCTTGGTGCGAGGTCTTCGCTTGCGTGGGTGCGCTCTGCGTCGGCGGCACGGCGTGGACGCGCTTGACCACTTTTGCGGAGACCCCGCCTGTGTGAGTCGGCTGGGGTGGTCGAGAAACCGTCTTAGCCAATTCTTACCGCCGCTACGCGCGAGGGATGACCGCACATCGCCTTCCTCATCGAGCAGGTTCGCGTAGATTGGTGCGTTGAACGACGGATCGTCGAGCTTGAGCGAGAAGGGGCAGTCCTCGTCGGAGTGCTTCGATCAAGCCGCTGGCATTCGACCGGGCCCACTCAGTTGCGGCGAAGCGGCGTTGTCTGGACCATTCTTCGGAGACGACACCGCCCTTTGCAGCAGATTGTTTCTCTTTCTGCGCCAGATCGTCCGACCTCTTGTTTAGCGCAACCAAGTTGCGCCACGTATCTTCTCCCGAGATTGCGGTTCAGCGCGCGGACGCACGTGGCCTCGTTGATGGCTTGATCTGGCCGAAGACCGGCTTCGCCTCGATCGTCTGAGCCGCAACGCCGTTGATGCGACTTTCTTCCCTGGGCTGCGCCCATTCCTCGCGAGGCAAGAAAGTCGCCACAACGGCGTCCTCCGCTGCGCTACGGCCCGCAAGCGGGTGCGTCGCCGATCGTCCTCGGCCTCTAGATCGCCATCGAGGCCGCGGTGGTCGCGGGCTCGAAACACAACAGGAGAAGTGACATGGCTACCATCGGTTCTTTCAAAAAGGTCGGCAACGATTTTCAGGGCGAGATCGTCACCCTGAGCTTGCAGGCCAAGGGCGTCCGTATCGTCGCAGAAGCCAACCGCTCCAACGAAAACGCTCCCAGCCACCGCATCTACGTGGGCCGAGCCGAGATCGGCGCAGCATGGTCGAAGCGCTCCGAGGAAGGCCGCGACTACCTCTCGCTCAAGCTCGACGATCCCTCCTTCACCGCACCGATCTACGCGAACCTGTTCGACGATGAAGGCGGCGAAGGATACACCCTGCTCTGGTCGCGGCCGCGGAAGAACGGGGAGTGAGTCGAGCCGAGTACCCGCGCCCCGTTCATCCGGCGGGGCGCTTCGCGGCTGGCTTGAGGCGGCTTAGGATTTGCTAAGCCGCGCCGCCCTCTTGAGCAGTTCTCCCGGTTCGGTCCCTAATGCTTCAGCAATTTGTCCGAGCACGGTGACGCTTGCTGATACATCGCCGCGTTCGATGGCACCGACGTAACGGGCGCTTAAGCCTGCGCGCTCGGCCAACTCCTCTTGCGTCATTTGTAGATCGTGGCGTTTCCGACGCAGGTTTACAGCCATGATCTCTTTGAGATCCATGGCGGTATGGGAACCCGAACCGGAATGATCGTTCTAGGAACGATCGTTCCTATTCGTCTCCTGACATGCTATCATCTGCGGCAACGCAATGAGAGCGGCCGATTTGGTCGCCGACTTAACGAACGAGATCTGAAGGAAGATCCAGCATCCCAAAACGGAGGTCTGGATTGCGACCGAACCGTGGCGTAATCTTCTTGGCGTTCTAACGTGGGTATGATGCAGAAACCACCCCTCGATCCTGATGTCGCCGACGCAGCTCCGGATGATCCGGTGCTCACGAGCTACGATGAACAGCATCTGGTGACGTATTGGCGTCTTCTTGATGCCGAGGCCGACGGCGCCGGGTGGAAGGAAGTTGCCCGGATCGTGTTGCATATCGACCCGGATCGCGAACCGTCGCGCGCTCGCAGTGTATTTGATAGTCACTTGGCGCGTGCAAAGTGGATGGCAGACCACGGCTATCGCGATTTGCTTCGCGGCGGAGCGATTAAATAGCAAGAATTTGCCACCAGTAATTTGCAATCAAGAACAGATTTCTCCCGCTAACGCGTGATCGCCTGCATGCATCACGCAATGCACAATTGCTGACTTCCCCAACAACTCTAGGATTCATAAAGATCGGCCGTGATCGTTGTACGGCAGGGGATCAGAGCAGTGTCTGACATCGACTGGCGCTCACCGGAGACATATCAGAATGCCATCAAATCAGGGAGATGGCAGATTTCGCTTGAGAGTCACTCCGGCGGAGTACGAATTATCGAATGGCTTACCGGAACGCTCGATCGAAAGGCGGTCAGGTGACGTCCGAATTCCGAAGGAGATGGGGCGTCTGCTTTCGCTCATGACCCGCAGGGGTCCTTCTACGAACAAACGATCTTCTGGGCACCCGAGGCCTTGCCCACGGTGCTCCCGATCGTCCGGAACGTGTCTGCCTCGCAAGGTGTCGGGGCGATGCTACCGCTTGCCGAGCTTGCATCGAGCAGAATCAAGCAGGCATCGGACGGCTGGCATGCCGTGTTGCGCATTCGTGGAGCGCAACATCACCTCTGGCTGAAAGAGGCGCCACAGCTAGGTGTCTCTTATGCAGCCGAACTGCCGCTCGATCCGGATTTTGAGATCCGCGCGCATGCCTCACATCGGCTGTGGCGCGCCATCAACGGTCGTCCGCCGGGACCACCGTTTCATCAGCTTTCGGTACAGCGGCGCGAACGACTGGCCTTGGCGCTGCGAGCGCTAGATGGTCACATAGATGGCGCCTCCTATCGCGTGATCGCCGAGGTGCTGTTCGGCCGAAAACGCATCCCGGAACGCGCCTGGAAGACCCACGAGTTGCGGAGCCGCACCATCCGCCTGGTGCAGGCTGGCTTAGCCTTGATGCGTGGCGGCTATCGCGCCTTGCTTCGTCCGCCATCCCGCAAGGAATAGCGCAGGGGTGCCGAAAATCGCCCCCGCATCTTCGGCATCCCCTAGGCCTTTCTACTCCGCCATCGTGACCGTCAACGCACGACCCAACGCGGTCGCGCTCGAAACGATCACGGAGCCACGCAAATGCCCGATCCGAACGCCGGCTTGCCGCAGCGATATCTGCGGACGCCAGAAGCTGCTCGATTTCTTAGCCTGTCCGGGCGGACCCTGGAAAAGCACCGAACCTACGGTACGGGTCCCGCCTATCGGAAGCTCGGGGGACGCGTCGTCTATGCGCTGGAAGACCTGAAAGCCTGGGCCGATCGCGGCGCCAAGACTTCGACCTCTGATCCCGGTGCAGGCACCGTGCTGCCGGCTAAGCGGCATGCGCCCATACCGTATGCCGGCCGGCCGCGTCGCTGAACGTCGCTAGGGATTATCTCGATGCGACGCAGACACATCTCTGAACGGGAACAGCTAAGTCTGTTCCGGGCGCTGTCTGGCGAGCTCGCGCCACGCGATGCGCAGGATTTGATGGCCTATCCGTTCTTCTCCCTCGCTAAATCCAGGCGAGTCGTTCCCATCGACTTCCGCGCCGGCAAAGTTGCCATTCGCGTCGAAGCCGTGCCGGAGCATGGCATGGCTACCATCTGGGACGCTGACGTCTTGATCTGGGCGGCGTCGCAGATTGTCGAGGCCCGCGACGGCGGATTGAAGACCTCCCGCCTGATGGCGGCAACGCCGTATGAGATTCTGACCTTCGTTGGTCGCGGCACTAGCGTTCGGGACTACGACCGTCTCAAGGCCGCGCTCGACCGGCTGCAATCGACCACTGTCATGACGTCGATCCGTCAATCGACCGATCGGCGGCGGCACCGATTCTCCTGGATCAATGAATGGAAAGAGACCGCCGACGTGCACGGTCGGCCCCGCGGATTGGAGCTGATCCTGCCGGACTGGTTCTATGCTGGTGTGCTGGATGACGCGCTCGTGCTCACCATCGACCGGGCGTATTTCGACCTGACGGGAGGCCTCGAACGCTGGCTTTATCGCGTTGTTCGCAAGCACGGCGGCAGCCAGAAGGGTGGCTGGAGCTTCGACTTTGTTCATCTCCACGCCAAATCCGGCAGCCTCTCGCCGCTCAAACATTTTGCCTATGACCTGCGCGAGATCGTCCGCCGCCAGACATTGCCGGGCTACCAACTCGTCATCGAGCGCGGCTTGCGCGGCGACGAGCGTCTGGCCTTTACGCCGATTGCCGCCGATCCCATTGCGGCGCGTCTGCGCAAGCGCGGTTTGAATGTTCGCCCGGGGGAAAACCTGTGAATCAGTTCGTGCTATTGGGGACGACAACCGACGTGCCAACGGGGACCCGATCCTCGTGTTATCGGGGACCAAAATCGGATGAAACGTCTTGGCACTCAACGACTTGCCACGGCCGTAACTTTACTAACCTGGAATCCTTCGGATTCTTTCTAACGAGGCCGCGCGTTTTCCAGCCTGTTGGTAGGCGGGCGTTCGTGAGCTCACACCAAAGGGCGCGAACCGGCCCTCTCTTCAGCAAACACGGTTCGCGACCTCGGAATTGGATCGCCGCTGAGTTAGGCGCCGATCGTGCTTCGCAGTGGTTTAGCGCTCCAAGGGGATTGCTGCGGTCGGCGGAGCTGGACGCAAGGCGCACCCTGCCTGTGTTTCGATTCGGCAGAGCAAATTCGTCATCGATTGCGTCCGGCCTGCGCGACCATTCGAAGATCGAATCCTTTGGACGCGGAATAGGCATTGCCATCAGGCATGGCGACTTGTTCACGATCGAAATCCTCCATGACGACGGAGGAACTGCATGAGCGACCTCACGCATGTTGAACTGCTTTGGCTTGAGAAGCGGATCGAGAACTGGATTCGGTTCGGCCGGGTGGCAGCCGAACAGATACTGGACCGACGGCGTCGTGTCGTCTCATTTGCACCTGGCAGCATCTTTGCGTTCGTGCGCTGGACGTCCAGCGACTACGGAACCATCGTTTCAAAGATCGATATCTTGCGTGCCGTTACGCCGGGCCAGCGCTGCACGACCGTGCCCTATGTACGCCCAGGCGGCGAAAGTTTGCTGCGGCTCTCCGGTTGGCCGAAAGTTGAGCGGGTGCTGCAATTGATTGACGCCGTCGAGGCGCTCGGCATCAATGCTGCCGACGCAGCGCCTGACTACTGGCATCACGCACACAACCGCCTGTCCGTCGGAGAGGCGCCGAGGCCCTACACGCGGTCGCGGCATCAGATCTGGCTTCAACGCCGGAAGATCGCGCCATGAAGCACCGGATGACGACGCTCCTGACGATGTTCGGCTCGGTCGGCCTGCTGGTGTCTGTGATCGGCACGAAGCCCGCTCCCCTGTACGTCTGGAATGCCTCAGAGAGTGCCCCGCCTGGGCTCTATCGCCTGCAGCCCGTCGACACGCTGTTTGTCACCGAACTGGTTGCAGTCCTGCCGCCGGAGCCGCTTGCTGCGTTCCTTGCTGAGGGCAGCTATCTGCCGCGCGGCGTGCCAATGCTGAAGCGCGTCCTCGCACTCCCCGGGCAAACGGTTTGCAGGAATGGCCTCACCATTACCGTTGATGGAATTGGACTTGGCGAGGCGCTCGATCGCGACAGGCGTGGCCGTCCGCTCCCGATCTGGCAGGGCTGCCGCGTCGTCGCGCGAGATGACGTCTTCCTCATGAATTGGCAGTCGTCGGATTCGCTGGACGGCCGCTACTTCGGACCCATCTCGGCCCCTGCAATCATCGCCCGCGCGCTGCCGATCTGGACGGATGGAGAGAATTAACCGTGTGTTGCTCACGCTCTCAAATAGCCGCGCCTCTAACCCATCGGATACAGCCGCATTCCTCCTTCCCGGCCAGAGCTAGCAGGGCCGCGTCATCGCGCGGCCGTCGAAGTGGACCACTTGACCAAGTCGCAAGCAAGTCGCCAAGAGTCGGCTGTCGGCAAATTGGTGGAGTCGTATTCAATCGCATGCTGTCGGGACTTTTCGCAAGGAGGACTGTGAGGAGAAGGGAGCACGATCATACGAGCGTATGCGTCCGGGGGCTGCACATGACGTTGGGTCTTGACGAGCCTAGGGGTCTCGCGTGGCAATGTGCCGATTGGGCGAGCTCCTACTCTGTACCGGGCTCAGCTATGGCGGCTTCCGCCTTCGCGATGACCGCTTCAGCACGCTCTATCGCGGCACTGAGTTCATCGCTCTTCCAGGCATCAACCGAATGGCCGTCGTCGAACGACCGATCGTTGGCTTCTCGCGAGCGTGAGACCAACTCACGAAGCGCGGCAACGGCTTCGGAGAGCAGCTTGGCATCCGCTCCGTTTCGGGAAGACTGCACCTCTTTTTCCCCATCACATCGCAATTATGGACCGTCAAGCAGTATCGTTACAAAGGACAACTACTGCAATTGCCCGCGGTCTCATGTTTGCCGTTTGGCTAGAGTCTGGCTTTGCTCAGGCGGTGGCAGGTCCTGGCGAACTCCAGTTCCACGGCAGCAGTTCATCGAGACGATTGACGGGTTGTCCATTGACCATCCGCTGCAGCACGTCACGCAGATAGGCATAAGGTTCGACGTCGTTGAGCTTGCAGGTCTCGATGAGCGAGCAGGCGACGGCCCAGCGATGTCCGCCGCCATCGCTGCCTGCGAACAGGTGGTTCTTGCGGCCAAGTGCCACCGGGCGGATCGCGCGTTCGACCGGGTTGGTATCGAGTTCAATGCGGCCGTCATGAAGGAAGCGGGTCAGACCTTCCCAGCGCGAGAGCGCATAGCGGATCGCCTCGGCCAGGGTGCTCCGGCCCGCTACGCGCGGAAGCTGGACTTCCAACCAGCCATGCAGAGCTTGCACGATGGGCCTGGAGAAGGAGCGCCGTTCAGCAAGACGATGAGCCGACGATTGCCCACGTACGCGTGCTTCGACGACATAGAGTTCTGCGATCCGGCGCAGTGCTTCGGCCGCCACCGGCGAGCCGGTGGCCTCGGCCACTTCGTAGAACTTGCGCCTGGTATGCGCCCAACAGGCGGCAAGCACGACGTCGCTGTTGTTGGCCAGTTGTTCGAAGCCGGCATAGCCGTCGACGTGCAGCACGCCTTTAAAGTCCTCGAGATGCGAAGCGGGCCGTTCTGCTTTGCGATCCGGCGCATACAAATAGACCGCAGCCGGCGGTTCGGGTCCGCTCCACGGTCGTTGCTCGCGAGCATATACCCACAATCGCCCCGTCTTCGTTCTGCCTCTGCCGGGATCAAGTACCGGAATCGGTGTGTCATCGACGAACAGATGGTTGGAGGCGAACACGTTCTTGCGCAGCCGTTCATGCAGCGCTTCCAGCCACCAGCACGCTCCACCAACCCATCCGACGAGCGTCGAGCGACTGAGATCGACGCTATGCCGCGCAAAGATCTGCGACTGCCGATAAAGCGGCGTATGATCGCAATACCTGCTGACCAGCACCTGTGCGAGCAGTGCCGGCGTCGCCAGGCCGCCGGCGATCAGCCGTTCGGGCGCCGGCGCTTGCACGACCTTGTTACAGGCGCGGCAGGCGTATTTCGGGCGGGAGATACGAACAACACGAAGCTGGGCCGGAACCCAGTCGAGCATCTCGCTGACGCTCTCCCCGATCGCATGGAGCGCGCCGCCGCAACAACCGCAGATCTCGCTATCAACATCGAGCAGAACGTCCTCGCGCGGCAAATGATCGGGCAGCGGCTTGCGCCGGGATGGCGCCTCGGCTGCCTCTGTTGCGATCGCAGGGCGGCTCTCCCGGATGCGGGCAATATCGCCGTCGAGATCTTCAAGTGCGAGCGCCAATTGATCGGCATCGAGGCGTTCGGAGCGACGCCCGAACTGCGCCCGCTGCAGCTTCTTGATGATGATCTGGAGACGCTCGATCTCGCCGTCGCGGCTCTCGACAACATCAGCCATCTCACGCACCAGACGGTGCAACAGAGCCGTATCGGATGGCAGATTTTCGAGGTCAAATCGCATGTTCGATTCTATTCGAATATGCTGATTCGAAGAAGCAAGTTCGCTATATTCTATGCGGGTTTCTGCAATATCTTAGCCGGCAAGCGCGGGCCTCCATATGCGTTCGGGCACGCGCCAGTCGATGCCCTCGATCAGCATCGCGAGCTGCGCTGGAGACAGCGTGATGGAGCCTTCGTACCCCGTCAGCCGCGGCCACACGAACCCGCCCCGATCGAGCCGCTTGGTGAACAGGCACAGCCCATTGCCGTCCCAGAACAGGATCTTGACGATCTGCGCTCGTTTGCCCCGGAAGGCGAACAGATGGCCGCAGAACGGATCCTTCTTCAGCGTCTCCTGGACCAACATGGCCAGTCCATCGATGCCCTTCCTCATGTCGGTGTAACCCAGCGCCAGGTGCACCTTCACGCCTGCAGGAACGATCATCATCGTGCAGCCTCCCGGTCGAGAACATGCTGGCGAACCGCTTCCGGATCGCTGCCTTCGGGCGCAAAGACGCGTCGCCCGTCGGGCAGTTGCACCGGCATCATCCCGTCCGGTGGATGCAACAGATCGTGCAGCACCGCTGGTCCGGACGATCCTCCAGAGCTACCTCCCGGGAGCGTAACCGTTGCCAGCTTCGCTGCCTTCTTGCCCGTAAAGCCGAACTGGACGCGCCAGCGGAACACCATGCTCGTGACGATGCGATGGCGGCGGCAGACCTCCGCCACACTCATGCCGGGCTGTTCCGATTCCAACACGACGGCTAGCTTCTCTTCGTCCGTGAAGCTGCGCCGGTTCGAGCGTCCGTCGTGCGGCGGTCCCGCTTCGCGTGCCGCTGTCAAGTCGTTTTCCCGCGAGCTATCCTTAGCAGCGCTGCTAGCACCAGTGCTTATTTGCGGGCAGGCACTCGGATGAAGATGCGCCCGCCAGTCGATCTCCACCTCGGCGTTCTCGATACGGTCCCGCCATTTGCGCAACGCGTGAGGCGAAAGCCGCAGGCCGGAGGCATATTCGCGAACACCCATCCCGCTCCAATTCATGGCTTCCACATGCATCGCCCAGAACGCCTGAAGCGCACGCGAGCGGGTGTCCGTGCGTACGGAATAGCGCGGTCTCAGATGTCGCTTGCCACTCTTCCCCTGCTGCCGGCGGTGCTCTTGCCGACGCGAATCCTGCAGGGATTTCGCATGTTCGCGGGCCTCTTCCTTGCTGATCAGATGCTTCATCCAGCGTTCGAACGTCTTGGTCGACAGCCCGTGCTGGCGGCAATAATCCGCGCGCGCCATTCCGCTTTGACGCCATGCCTCGACGTGCAGCGACCAATAAGGGCTGTGCGCTTTTACCCAGGACCGAGATGCCACCGGAGATCCTCCCATGTACGAGAGAACCCGATTTGGAACGACACCGCACTCTCAGAAAGTCGTGCAAGATCTCGGACGCTTACATACGAGCCACGGACGGCAAGGAAAAGCGCCGCCTTCGGTCCGGCGCATGTGGTTGATGACGTTGAGTTTCTTCGAGGCGATGAGAATGGTCATGCCGTCGCTGCACTCCGAAACCTCAGACAAATCAACGCATCGAGCGCCGGCGGTCTTCGAAAGTTGGCGGTGAGGTATCATGACTCAGCGCGATAATGAGGTTCGCGTCCGCCCCGGCCGCATTCGCGACAGCGGGCGTGGCCTCTCGCGATCGAAGAGCTTTGTCGGCCAGGTCATGCGGGCCGCAAAGAAGGCAGGACATGTCGGCCACGGTTTTGGACGCGGCAAGGGCGGTGCCAGCCGGTCCCGCTTTGGTCGGGGCCGGTGTGCTGCGCTCTCCCTGTCGCTGCGCTCGACCTCACGACGTGTGGTGATGAAGGCGCGCGTGGTCCGTCATCACGGCGCGCGCTTTCGCTCGGCGCCGCTGTCCAAGCACATCACCTATTTGAAGCGAGAGGGCGTGACGCGGGACGGAGCGGAAGCCCGGATGTTCGACGCGACGTCGGATACGGTGGACGAACGCGCTTTCGCCGAGCGCTGCAAGGACGACCGCCATCATTTCCGCTTCATCATCTCTCCAGAGGATGCCGCCGAGCTCGGCGATCTCCGCATCTTCACCCGCGAGTTGATGAGCGATGTCGCCCGGGATCTCGGAACCAAACTGGACTGGATCGCGGTCGATCACTGGAACACCGATAACCCACATATTCATGTCCTGATCCGCGGCCGCGCGGAGGACGGCCAGGATCTGGTCATCGGCCGGGATTACATCAGCCGCGGGTTTCGGGATCGCGCGGCCGAGCGCGTCACGCTCGAGCTCGGGCCGCGCAGTGAGCGGGACATCCAGTCCGCCCTGGAAAGGAGGTTGAGGCCGAACGCTGGACCAGCCTCGATCGGGCACTGCGTGTCGCCGCCGACGAGGGCGCCGGCGTGGCGGACCTTCGGCCAAATGCGTCAGGCGAAGACTTGAGGCTTCGCCGCCTGATGGTCGGGCGGGCCGCTAGGCTCGAACTTCTCGGTCTTGCCGAGCAGATTGCACCCGGCTGCTGGACGCTGAAGCCTGGTATCGAGGACAGGCTGCGCGATCTCTCGATCTCGCGGCGATGTCATCAAGACCATGCATCGGGCGATGACCGCTCGTGGCCGCGAACCGAATATCTCCAATTTTGCTTTGCACGGGGAGGAACCGACAGATCCCGTGCTCGGCCGCCTGGTCGAGCGCGGACTGCATGACGAACTGAAAGGCTCGGCCTATGCGATCGTCGAGGGGATCGATGGACGAACGCATCACATCAGGTTCACCGATATTGAAATGACCGGCGATGGCGCGCCCGGCGCGATCGTGGAGGCGCGGTCTTACGACGATGCGCAAGGGCGCAAGCGGCTTTCGCTCGCCACGAGGTCGGATCTAAACGTCGAAGCCCAGGTTACGGCACCGGGAGCGACCTGGATTGACCGGCAATTACTCGCGCGTGATCTCGATCGTGGCGAGCAGTGGTTACGGAGCCGAAGTCCGCGAAGCCATGGAGCGTCGGGTTGACTATCTCGCGGGCGAAGGCCTCGCGCGCCGGCAGGGATCAAGGGTCATCTTTGCCCGCGATCTCCTCAATACGCTAAGGCAGCGGGAACTCGATGCGACGGTCGCGAGGCTCTCGGCCGAGACAGGGTTGCTCCACAATCCTTCATCGGAAGGCGAACGCATCGTGGGCGTCTATCGTCGGCGCGTAACACTGGCGTCAGGCCGGTTTGCCATGATTGACGACGGGCTTGGATTCCAACTCGTGCCCTGGCGGCCAGCATTGGAGCAGCATCTCGATCGACAGGTATCCGGTGTCGCGGCAGGTAGAGGCGGAGTGACCTGGAGCTTTGGAAGGAAAATTGGCCTGGGAATCTGATTGGTGGGCTGCCCGGCACTTCCGCGTCCAGCGGACGAGGCGCTTGATGTGAAATCGGTTGAACGCAATCGCACTTCGCGCTGCCGGTCAGATACCATGCAATCTCGATCGGCTTTTGTACGACAATCTATCCGAACACACGATGGTTGCGATTGAGCGGTTGCTCAGGGTCGCGAGGAACCCTTTGATGGCCAACGTTCAGCGCGTCGGGTCTGCTTCAGAGCCGCACTGCTGGAAGCAACGTTAGAAGGTCCAACGATGAAGCCCAGAATTGGCGTCTACCTCTCCGAGCAGATGGCCGCGCGGCTAGCGGCAGCTGCCAAGCGTCCCGGCGCCACCAAATCAGCGCTCGTTGAGGCCGCCCTCGCTCAGTTCCTCGGCTCGGATGATGAAACCGACAACATCCCGGTAGACCGTCGCCTTTCCCTTATGAGCCGCCAACTTGAAGAGCTCGATCGCGGTCTTAGAATCGTTAATGAGACTGTGGCCCTTCAGGCGCGCTTCCATCTCGCCGTAACGCCAGTGCTTCCCGCAGCGGACCAACGTGCTGCCTGCGTACTTGGGTCCGAGCGTTTCGACGAATTTGCCGCGCAGGTCGGGCGACGCGTTCGGTTGGGAACATCGCTCATGCAGGAGACGATGGATCGGCTCAGCACACCGAAACGCGAGGCTCATTCGCGTGGCCCCTGCGAGGGAACGTCGGAAAAGTGCTCCTCAACCCATGAGCCAGATTTCCGCGCATCAAACACGGTTGGCATCGAATTAGAGCACTCCACTGCCGTCCGGGAGGGCGGCAGCCTGTTCAACTTTCCAGGGAAGGCAGGACTGCCTCTGCACTAGACCTGTTGCAAGGCAGACAGCTGCTCACCAAGGATCGGTCGAACAGCAACTACGGTCTCGACCGCCCAGCCATGCGACTCGACGCCGACTTGCCGGCGACTTGACAGAAAACTGGCGCCTGATTCTGCGGGTGTTCCTGCCGTTCGTTGCCGCTTACTATCTCTCATTTTTGTTCCGGACTATCAACGCGACGGTCGCCGGCTCCTTGACTGCGGAATTTGGCCTCGGCGCTGGCGATCTAGGTCTACTTACGTCTGTGTACTACCTGACCTTCGCGGCTGCTCAGATTCCGATCGGCATCCTGTTGGACCGATATAGTCCGGGCTTGATCCAGGGTGCCGTGATGGTTGCCGCGGCTGTGGGTGCAGCGCTATTTGCCGTCTCGGACAATTTTTGGCTGCTCCTCGGCGGCCGAGCACTGATCGGCCTTGGTGTGGCCGCATCATTGACGGCCGGCTTGAAGGCCCTCGTGCTCTGGTTTCCCAGCGAACGTATCCCACTGCTCAACGGCCTGATGATTATGCTGGGAGCCCTGGGCGCGCTGACGGCAACTTTGCCTGCGGAATTTCTGCTGGTCTCGATGGGCTGGCGAGCATTGTTTGTGCTGCTCGCGATTGCCTCGGCCGGATGCGCTCTTATCATCTATTTTGTCGTCCCAGAGGTGTCGGCAGCTATGTCGGTGGCGGGCGGACCAACGCCTAACCGTTTAAGGACGATTTATGCCGACCCACGCTTCTGGCGCTTGGCTCCACTTTCGGCCACCTGTATCGGGACGGCATGGGCGTTGCAGGGACTGTGGGCGGCGCCATGGCTCAGCGATGTCGAGGGCCTCGACCGGTCGGGACTACTCTGGCATTTGCTCATCATGGCTATCGCATTGAGTTTGGGCGGGCTTCTGTGGGGCATTGCGGTCGATCGGGTGCGCCGACGTGGGATTGGACCGCGGCCGCTGTTGGGTCTTGTCGCCGTGATGTTCATCGCGGCTCAGTTGGCATTGATCCTGCGATGGCCGCTCCCCTCGTATGTCCCGTGGATCGTCGTGGCGGCGGTCGGTGCTGGAACTGTCCTCAGTTACGCGATCCTGGCCGAGTATTTCCCAAAGGAGCTGGCGGGCAGGGCCAATGCAGCGCTGAACGTCTTCCACATCGGCGGCGCGTTTGTCGTGCAATATATGACGGGGTTATTGGTTCAGCTCTGGGCTCCCACAAATGGGCACTATCCTGAGATAGCTTACCAGACTGCGTTTGCTTTCAACGTAGGGCTTCAGATCGTAGCTGGGGTTTGGTTTGCGCTAACTTGGATTCTGACGCGACGAGGCGAGGGGAATGAACTTGATGCATTCTCCCTCAAGCCGCTGCACGCATTCGAACTTGGGGTAGGCGCGAGAGCACGCGATAAGAGAACGGCGCCGCCGATCAGTCTGAGCCGCATAAAACGTAGCGGTATGACGTGCCAGGAACGACGGGAATGCTAGGACCGATGCGCTTAAGACATGACGGGGCATCTTGAGCAGGTCCGTTCCTAAGGGTAAAGCAGATTCCGCCTATCTGGCCGTCGATGTTGCCTTCTGGCACCTTTGAGACATGCCCTCCTATCCTGAGAATGTCCGTTCACCGGGGAGACCGGAAGTCGCCGTGGTCCGGTCAAACCGACGCGAATGACCCAGGCTGTGTGAAAACGCTGTCAATGATATGATTCTCCGGCGATTTGGCCGGAGGATTCGATGACTCGCTTTGTCGTTGGTGATGACCGCAGTCAGAGCACATTGTTTCCCGAGCGGTTAGATGACTATTTGAGCGAGGACAATCCGGTCCGGGCGATCGATGTTTTTGTCGATGAGCTTGATCTAGCTGGCTTGGGCTTTGGCGGCGTCGAGCCAGAGGCGACGGGAAGGCCGGCCTATCATCCTGCGACGCTGTTGAAGATTTACGTCTACGGATACCTCAATCGGGTGCAGTCGAGCCGGCGGCTGGAGCGGGAGTGCCAGCGCAACATCGAGTTGGTTTGGCTAACCGGCCGCCTGATGCCGGACTTCAAGACGATAGCCGACTTCCGGAAGGACAACGGCGAGGCCATCCGCAAGGTCTGCCGTGAGTTCGTGGTGCTGTGCCGACGCCTTGAGCTGTTCAGCGAGGCGAGCGTTGCGATCGACGGCAGCAAGTTCAAGGCCGTCAACACGCGGGACCGGAACTTCACCCAGGCCAAGATGCAGCGGCGGCTGGCGCAGATCGACGAGAGCATAGCCCGCTACCTCTCACAGCTCGACAGCGCCGATCGCCAGGGGAAGCCGTACCGGAGGCCAAGATCACCCGGCTCAACGAGAAGATTGCAGCGCTGCGCCAGGAGATACAGCGCCTGAACGCTCTGAACACTCAGATGATGCAGGCCGAGGACAAGCAGATATCGCTGACTGATCCCGATGCTCGATCGATGGCCACAAGTGGCCGAGGCAGCGGGATGGTCGGTTACAACGTTCAAAGCGCCGTAGACACCAAGCATCACCTCATTGTTGCCCATGAGGTGACCAACGTTGGGTCTGACCGGGGCGAGCTATCTCGCATGTCCGAACAGGCGCGCGCAGCGATTGGTTCTGAGGCCATCGAGGCTGTTGCCGATCGCGGGTACTATAGCGGAGAGGAAATTCTGGCCTGCGAGGAAGCCGGCATCACGGTCTATCTGCCGAAGCCGATGACCTCGGGCATCAATGCCAAAGGGCGCTTCGGCAAGCAGGACTTCGTCTATGTCGCCGCGGATGACGTCTATCTTTGTCCCGCCGGTGAGCGGCTGACCTATCACTACACCAACGAAGAGGACGGCAAGACGCTGCGGCGCTATTGGACTACCGCCTGCCAAGGCTGCGCACTGAAGGACCAGTGCACAACAGGCAAAGAGCGGCGGATATCACGCTGGGAGCACGAAGCAGTACTTGAAGCCGTGCAAGCGCGGCTTGATCGCAACCCGGACAAGATGCGTCTGCGTCGCCAGACGGTCGAGCATCCCTTCGGTACGATAAAGTCCTGGATGGGATCGACGCACTTCCAGATGAAAACACTCAAGCACGTCGGTACCGAAATGGCGTTGCACGTCCTCGCCTACAACATGAAAAGGGCAATGAGCATATTGGGCGTTGGCGGTTTGATGGAAGCGATCCGGGCATAGGATCGGCTTCCCAGGCACCTGGCCGCGCCAACCCCAAGCACCTGCGTTTTTACACAGCCTGGACCCAAAGCCGACACTGAGCAGCCGCATCGACGGCCACGCGCGCGCGAGGAAGGATTCAGTCCTGCGGGCGCAGGGCCGCTTCGGCGCGCTGCATCATTCGCCGCCATCGCTCGCTTGTCGGCCCGCCCATAAGCAGGAAGTAGCGGACGATCGCGATCGGCAGCCAGGTCTTCATCGCTTGCCTCAGCGCCGCTACCGGCTTGCCGGACAGCCGCGCGTATTCGGATTGCGCGGCCGCATTGACCGCAAGCGGCCGCTGCGGATTGTCGGTGACGTCGAGGGCAAACTCGGTCAGGCTGATGTGAGTGAACCCATGATCGAGGGCCGCAGGCGCGCGGATCGAAAAGGTCCAGTCGATCAGCCGCGGACCGTCCGCCGTCATGATCACGTTTTCAGGGTGGATGTCGCCATGGCACAGCCCGTCCCCCGGCTGCTGCAGGCGGTCGATCAGCGCGAGGATGCCGGAGGCGATGTGCTTGGGCACGATGTCGCCCGAGAGCCTGAAGGCGGTGTCCATCCAGCCGCGCAGATGGAAGGCCTCCGGCGGCGGCGACATCCTGTGAACGGACAGGCCGAGGGACGCAAGGATCGCACCCGCCTGGGCGAACGTCACGGCGCCGCTGCGCGTGACCTGCAGCAGTGTCGGTCCGTCGAGGCGGCCGAGCACGATGCCGAAGCGTCCGTCGAGCGTCACCTCGCCGAACACCTCCGGTGCAGGCACGCCAGCGGCGAAGACTGCTTGGGTCATCCGCGCCTCTTGCTGGCCGAGCTGCGGCGGGAAACCTTCCTTGAACAGTTTTACGACCTGACCTGGCGCCCGGGCGTGGATGTCCGCCGTGCCGCCCTGGTTGATCTTCTCCCCGAGGGATCCCCTCATCGCCCGTCCTCCCGCCGGTCACGACCAAACACCGACGGCGGGCAAAGAGAACGCTCCCGCGATCTTGGCTGCCAGCCATGATCGTGGCTTGTCCAGGGCCGCAGCATTTGCCAGAATCGCGAAGCGACGCGCGGTTTGAGACAAGTCCGGTCGTGGCCCTTCGCGTCGTTCGCTGCGCTGCACGCCAATGACCGCAATTGAGGGCGAACCGGACTTCAATAAGGCATCGCGCAGCGGAACCCGCCAACGAATCGTGATCGATCTTCGTTCGTTCAACGAGCGCCTCGCCAAAGAGGAGCTACTAACGAAACGGTCGGCCTGACATTGCGGCCAGCTCTTGACACACGCGTGCCGGACCTGCTCGAAGCGGTAGCGCCTTGCGATCGGAAAGGGACAAATCGGGTGCGACAGAATGCGAGACTAGCGTGACTTCTCAGTGGCAGTACCAGGTTAGGTTCGATCTGAACGATTCTGCCACGGCGGAATCGGTACGCCGAAAACTCCGTGTTCCGGCACTGGCGCCGCTGTTCGATATCCTCGCCGAGCGTCGCGCTGCGCTGAAATGCCAGTTCGACGCCTTTGCGGAGTATGTCGCCGCAGCAGAAGAGCACGGCGTCGAAAACTATCCGCTCTACCAGTGGACGAAGGCGACGATCGAAAATCCGGCGAAGAAGGAAAAGTATTTGAGATCCTTTACAGTCTACGTGGACGACCGGGAGGTCTATGCCAAGGAGATTGCTGACGCGCTGGAGGCGGACTTGCAGCCGTTCGCCACTAGCGGGCTCATCACGCGAATATCCAAGTACGATACCAATCCCGCCAACAATCCTCAGCCGCCGCAGGGCCCCGCGAGCGGAGCTAGCCCATCCGCGAGAGCGAACTGAATGCCCGCTCCTGGCTTGCCGTTATGGCCTGACAATGTCTGCTCCTGTGGTAGAATGGACATCTCTGTCACGAGGCCCAATTTCCGATACACGGCCAAGACCCAACTCGGACATCGGATTCGCTGGTTTTGACCGGATTGTTTGTGCGACATCCTGGCCAACATGACCGTCTTCTGAAAGGGCGTGGGATCTTGTAGGCTTCTTTAGAGCTGCTTTCGAGACGTGCCGACGTCTTCGTTCGAGTAATGGCGCCGGGGAATGCCGTCGGCGGGCATTGCACTCTCAATAAATCCCGACGTCCTTTTGTGCCGGTCTCTCACCGAGCACTCGCCGTGCGCACGGGCACGCGAAATGCTTAATTTGACTGCAACGAGGGAGTGCCGCTCATGGTTAGAAAAACACATCCCGAACTAGGCGATCCGGCGGCGGGCAATGGAATTCTAAGCCGCCGTATCTTTCTTGAAGGCGCGCTCGTTGTCGGTGCGACCGGCGCGGGCCTGTCCTACGGATCGGCAGAACCGCTTACGATGCAGCCATGGATGAAGGTGCCGGGTCCGGGATTTGCGGGCTATGGCCAGCCCTCACCCTTCGAGAGTAAAGTCGTCAAGGTCTTTCTGCCGCCCCCGGCCACGCCGGGCGTCGGCGCGTCACGGACGCCGCTGCACCTGCTCGAGGGAATCATCACGCCATCCGGGCTGCATTTCGAGCGTAGCCATTCCGGCGTCCCGGAGATCGATCCAGATCAACACCGGCTGGTGATCCATGGACTGGTGAAGCGCCCGCTCGTGTTCACGATCGAAGCGCTGTCGCGCTACCCGATGCAATCGCGTATCGCCTTCATCGAGTGTGGCGGCAACAGCCAGGCGCTCAACGCGCCGCAGGCGCAGCCGCTCAATGTGACGGCTATTCACGGCTTGGTGGGTTGCTCGGAATGGACCGGCGTGCCGCTCTCCACACTGCTCGACGAAGCCGGCGTCGAACCCGCGGCGCGCTGGGTGATCGCCGAAGGCGCCGATGCCGCCGCCATGAGCCGCAGCATCCCGATCGCCAAGGCGATGGATGATGCGCTCGTCTGTCTCTATCAAAACGGCGAACGAGTGAGGCCCTCGAACGGCTATCCGGTGCGGCTGCTGCTGCCTGGCTTCGAGGGCAACATGAACGTGAAGTGGCTGCGCCGGCTCAAGCTGACTGGCGGCCCTGCCATGACAAAAGATGAAACCTCGAAATACACGATCCTACTCAAGGATGAGAAGGCCTGGCAGTTCGTGTTCCCGATGGAGGTGAAGTCTTTCATCGCACGTCCGTCGCCAGGACTCGCGCTAACGGGACCCGGGTTCTACGAAATCTCCGGCCTGGCCTGGTCGGGCAACGGCAGCATACGGCAGGTCGAAGTGTCGGCCGACGGCGGACAAAGCTGGGCGCCGGCGGCTTTGCAGGGCCCGATCCTGCCAAAGGCGCCCGTGCGCTTCCGCGCAGCGTGGCAATGGAACGGCGGTCCCGCCGTGCTGCAGAGTCGCGCCACCGACGACACCGGCATGGTGCAGCCGACGCGTGAGCAGTTCGCGGCCGAGCGCGGCTTGCGTGGCGTCTACCACTACAACGCGATCGCAAGCTGGCGCATCGACGAAAAGGGGAGGCCAGCAATGTTTACGCTTAAATGCATTGCAGTCGGCACATCTATGCTGACGATCGCGTCGGCAGCCCTTGCCCAAGCCCCTCAGTTCGGGCAACCGATCGCGCCGGCCGACATCGCAGCATGGGACATCAGCATCGGACCGGATGGCGTAGGTCTGCCGCCTGGTCGTGGCACCGCAATTGAGGGTGAGGCCATCTATGTCGCGAAGTGTCAGGCCTGCCATGGCGAAAAGGGAACCAAGCCCAGTGACGCGCTCGCTGGCGCGCTCGTCGGCGGCATGGGCACGCTGGCACCAAACAAGACACCGATAAAGACTGTGGGAAGTTTCTGGCCCTATGCAACAACCCTGTTCGACTATGTCCGTCGTGCAATGCCATTCCAAGAGTCAAAATCGCTCACCGCGGACGAAGTTTACGCAGTGTCGGCCTATATCCTCAATCTCAACGGGATCATTGGGCCGACCGATGTGATCGATGCGCACTCGCTGCCCAAGGTGAGAATGCCGAACCGAGACGGGTTCATCCCGTTCCCGCGCAATCCGAAGTAGCTTCGGGGCCGGACCTTGGTCCGCTGTTGGCACCTTTGAGACATGCCCGCCTATCCTGAGAATGTCCGTTCGCCGGGGTAGACCGGAAGTCGCCGTGGTCCGGTCAAGCCGACGCGAATGATCCGACTCGGACATTGGGGTCACTGGTTTTGGCCGAATTGTTTGTGCCGCGCCCCGGCCAATATGAGGTCTTTTGGATGGGCGTTGGATCGTGTAGTCTTCTTTAGAGCTGCTCTTCGAGACGGGACGTGCCGACGTCTCCGTTCGAGGCGAAGGGGCAGCGGGGAATGCCGTCGGCGGGCATCGCACTCTCAATAAAAACCGACAGTCCTTTTGTGCCGGTCTCTCACCGAGCACTCGTCGTGCGCACGGGCACGCGAAATGCTTACTTTGACCGCAACGAGGGGGCGCCATGAAACCAAAATAAAATCTTGCCGGGGCTTGTGTCCGAGGGAGGATCCAAATGACTACGGTGCGACAGCTGCTTGATCAGAAGGGCAGAAACATTTGGTCTATTCACCCAGATGCTACCGTCTTCGATGCCATCGCGAAAATGGCTGAAAAAGACATTGGATCGTTGGTAGTGATGGAAGGCGACGAGTTCGTTGGCATCATCACCGAAAGGCACTATGCGCGGGATGTTATTCTCAAAGGTAAAACGTCTCCCGCAACGCACGTGCGGGACATCATGGAAAGACACGTCGTCATTGCACGGCCGGAACAATCCGTTGACCAATGTATGGCCCTCATGAGTGAGAAGCGCGTGCGCCATCTGCCGGTGTTTGAGGGAAAAAGCCAATTGGCATTGTTTCAATCGGCGATCTTGTCAAAAGCACAATCGGTGATCAGAAGTTCATGATTGATCAGCTCGAACACTACATCCGCGGTGAACGGGCCATTGTGGACGGCTGAATACAATCCCGAAAGACCTCAGCGCTCGGAAGCGCCGAACATCACCGCGCCGCCGGCGCCGTTTGCGCTGGCCGACGGCCTGCCTCAATCTAAGCCATGGCCTGAAATGGCGCGCCGTCCGGGGCCGACTACAATGGACGTATCACGCCATTCATGCTTTTGTTTGCAACGGCCTCCCAATTGGAGAGACTAGAATTTGGATCCTACTTCGAACGTTGTGGCCGGAACATCTCTGCAAGACCTGATCGAGCGAATTGGCTCAGAACATGTTGAGCGGCGACTGAAAATCGAAGTCGAGCGTGAGGCCCAGCTGTTCGGCCAGGGACTGATCTTTTTCAATCTCGAAAACTGGTACTTAGCACCGTGGATCGTCAGAACTGCGCTGAAGCTGACTGGACTTTATGGCCGTGCGCGTCGCAACGCTGACCACGTCGTTGTCAGAAAACATAGCGTGGCTTTCGCCAATCTTCCCCGGCATTTGACAATTTCACTATCCTTCACATCAGCGATCTGCATGCCGACATAAGTGTAGGCGCGATGCGGCATCTGGTTAGCGTGGTCGGCGGCCTTCAATACGACATTTGCGTCTTAACCGGCGACTATCGCGGCAAGACATCTGGTCCATTCGAAAAAAGTCTAGAAATCATCAATGAACTGCAGGCCCATTTGAAGGGGCCAGTTTATGGGGTGCTTGGTAACCACGACAGCATCCGTATGGCCCCTTCAATGGAAGCCATGGGAATCTGCATGCTATTCAACGAGTGCGAACCGATTGTTCGTGATGGACAACGTATTTTCCTGGCCGGCGTTGACGATCCGCATTTCTATCGGGCAGACGACATTGAGAAAGCCGCGTCGCAAATTCCTTCAGATGCCTTTTCGATTTTGTTGGCGCACACGCCGGAAGTTTACGATCGAGCGATGAACGCCAAATTCGATCTCATGTTATGCGGACACACCCACGGAGGTCAGCTTTGCCTACCCGGTGGAATTCCGATCAAGCTGGAGGCCGCATTACCCAGAGTCATGGGCGCTGGACCATGGCGCCATGGCGCCATGGTCGGATATACCTCGGTGGGCGCTGGCACGAGCCTTCTGCCCGTGCGCTTAAACTGCCCACCGGAGATAACCCTGCATACCTTGCGCGATGGGCAGCAGCTCTAGCACGAGCAAGTCCGTGGCAGAAACAAAATGCGGTATCAAAATATCCCGGTATCAAATCAGAGCCAGCGCGCGGCATAAATCCGGCGTAACGAGTCTCACGGTGCCTTCGATTGATACCGTGAAGGTTGCTTCGGCGGTGGTCGCGGTATCAATCTAGGGCACACATATAGTTGGGCAACGCGCAGCCGATGCGAGGTCTAGGACTCCGCAAGCTTGATGGTTGAGACCGGCCATCTTCCCTCATGACCTTTGATGGAAATCCGAAGCCCGTGCAATTCATCCAGCCAAACGTTCTCGACCGTGCCTGCCTTTCCGTCGGTAAGCACGACGGCTTTGCCGATCAATTCGGATTGCGCCGCACCGTACTCATCTAGAATTTTTGACGCACGGCGGTTCACCGATGGCATTGCTCGTCCATGTCAGCCGAGCCGTCTGTGCTGTCCAAAGCGGCTCAATGGCGACGCTTGTCCTAACGCTCAGCCGCTGATTGATGGTGACTGCTCTTTTCGCGGAGCCGGTCGATTTGCGTTCTAAGGCTCTCCGGGGGTTCCGGCTCTTCTTGCAGGAACGCGCGTAGTCTCTCCCCGATCTCTTGAACGATTGCTCGGCTGTGTTTTGAGTCTATGTCAATGCGGTTGCGCATAACGAAGCCTCGTTCGGGTAAGAAAGCGCCAGCATTGGCGTCCACCCCTCGCAGCTCTCCCGCTTGCGAGCACGGTTGGCAATTCTGAACGGAACCGGAGATCGCCGCTTTTGGCTATCTGCGCGAGCGCTTCTTTTGAGAACAGCGGGCCCTGCAGTAGGAACCTTTGGCTATCCGCGAGATGCGCCATGTAGTTAACGGCGAGCGACGGTCTCGTGCTTCTAAAGTCTTGACCGGAGCTTTCGTTCCTTGACTTCTGATCGTGACGCCGGACGGAAGGGAAGCAATCGGAGCGCCAAGACTGCACCGGCAGCGTGACGCTCGGTCGATGGTGAGTACGACCGCGGCATAGTGGGCGGATTCATCGGTCGTCGCAACACTCTGGCAAAAGAGGTTGCGATGAAGAGATACAGGCGGCGTTCGGATCGGTGTGTGCGAGCAGTTTTGAGATCGCCAGGCCGCCCCCAGAGGCACAGCGAGAGAATCTGTAGACAAGATCAGATGCGCTCTGGAACCATTTCAGAGAGTGTCCGGTTAGTCCGTGGGGCCGATGGAGGAACCATCGCCATGAGGATCGAATATCTTGCTGCAATTGCGATAGTTGCCGCTGGTGCTGGACTGGCGGTCCATTCTGTCGGCTCGCTGCCGCCCGAAAAGCAGTCCACGCCTGCCGCCGCCCAATTGGCGACCCTGTTAGCTGAGTCCGTGGATCCGTTTTTGCATCGGTCCGGTAGCTAACACCCGCCGCAGGTCCCCGTCCCTTGCGCGCTCCGCAACCCTTCGGGGACCGACCCTCAACCGCACAACGCCGCGCGAGCGGAGCGGAGTGGCAGGGTGGCAATGCGATATCTCAAGCTGGCTATCCTAGTTTTGGCATATGCGCTGATATCATCGCCGGCGTTTGCACAAGCCTGTTGCCCCGCCGGCTGCGCGCCAGAGGCCAATCGATGCGTGACCACGGGTCCGCTGTGGACCAGATGCATTCCCATCGCCTGCGCCGAGGATTCTCGAAGGCCGTCCGCCGGGTCCTCTGGCCCTACGCGCGAGCACCGAAAGCGCGCGGTACTCGCCAGCCCGCTGCGCACAGCGCGCACTTACGTGGCCCCACGTCAGATCCCCCGCATTGCCCATTGATGAATCCAACCAAAGCACAGGTCGACGAGGCGACCAATCAATGCGTGAACGCGCTGACCCGAAGTGCGCAGTTGCGGGATTGCTTTTCGAGAACGATGCCGGCAGGGCCGAAGACAAGAGAACTGGTCTGAGCTGCCCTGATCGTCAAGCTGCGCTGGCTACGCTGCGCCAACTACGCATACGATACGACCCATTTGGTGTGCACCGGCAGCTATCCGAAAACCATCTGGCATGTCTCCTTTGGAGATATCTCGGGCGACACCGGCAATTCCGCGCGTGTAGACCTGTGCGGGCCTCCGCTAAGAAGCATCTTCGCGAAAAGCCGCCACCGGGTTGAGAGTGATGTCGGAAGGCGCAAGGGCAACGACCTAGTCTATGCCGGCAAGGTCGACCATGGCTTCGACAATAAGTCCGCAAGCGTCGGACGCCGCTGATCCGCAAAACCCAGCCCTACATTGGCAGATTTGCTAGAGGGTGGGCCCAATGCGATCTGACTGCCCCACCGAGGACCCGCCACCCCTAGCGGACGTTCGTTCTGAATTGAAACTTCACGCAGGAAAGCAGACACTAGGCTGTGGCCGCCGCTGCGCTTAAACCGAGATCACCCTGTTCAGGCGTCGACACTTCAAAATATTGATCGAGGAAGGTGCTTCGCTCAGCTTGTGGCGGAGGCCGAGCATGCGCGCCTGGACGCGGCGAATGAACACATTGTAAGTCATCGAATTCGGTGTTGTTCGATCACAATCTAATCTTTTGTTCGCAGGATGGTCATTCGCGTTTCGTCGACGAAGTTCTTCATGTCTTGATCTGGCTTGCGAAACAGACTGCGTTCGACGGTGATCGAACGGTTATGGGTGGTCTTCGTACAGCGTTCCCTGACATAAACGCCGCCGACGGGCTGTTCGCCAGCGTTGGGCTGAGCTTGCGTGCAGGACCAACCGTCGAGCCCGTATCGCGATTTCACCTGGATGCCGAACAGAAAGGCCTTCTTGCGGAGATACAGCCGCGCCTTCGGATCGGTCTCAATTCGAAGGCCGCTGATGGTGCCGGCATTGTCGACGAGCAGCGTGAGAACCGCCGGGTGGCCCGCCACGATCGTACCATCCCGGCTGGTGACGGGGTCATAGCCGAATTTGATCGCGTAAAATCCCGAGGCATCAGCGGGACAGTCGCGCCAGTCTAACCAGGTCGTCAGCGCTTTCCGCGAGATCGTTTGCGCAGGCGAGGTTGACATAGCCCGCGTCAGGCAAATCCGTCACCGGCTTCCCGAGCCGGATGTCGCGCAGGTCGTTGCCGCCCGAGTCCTGGGCCGCGGCTGGCGTCGTCATCGCAGCCGTGACCAGCAGCGACAAGACGAAAACCGACGTCGCGATCGATCGTTGCGGTCGATGTATCATTGTGCTTTTCCTGCGCCTGCGGCGGAATTTGCGGTCGGCGCGGCCTGCGTCTTGTAGATATCGCAGACGCGCGAAGTGTCACCGAAAAAGCTGATGCATTCGGCGTAGTTCGGCTCGCCCTTGCCCTTGATATGCGCGATCACATAGTCCGCGACGGCTTCGATATCGTTCGGGCGAAGGAAGGTGTTGGCCTCGGGTGGCATCTGGCTGCCAGCATCCTGGCGGTTCATGTCATAGCATTTGATCGTGTCGTAAGCGCCGCGAGTGAAGAACGGCATGCCCGTGCCGGGCCGCCCACAGCCGACCGTTTCAGTGATCTGCTCGCGCGTCAGTTCGGACTTGCGCAACGACAACGCATCGCCGCCGTAACCGCCACCGCCGTTTCCGTGCCACTTATGGCAGCCAAAGCAGTTGGCGCGCTTGAACACCGCCTTGCCGGCATCGGTTGGATCCGAGGTCGTTGCCGATTGGCCGAGAGCCGCACACGGCGCCGACAGGGCCGCTGCGACGGCGGCTGCAGCAATCAACGCGACGATCGAAGACATTTTGCCGTTTGTCATTGGATTTTCTTGCCTGAGAAAAGCAGGCGGATCGGGCCGTGGCTTCATCCGCCCATGCCGTGTGATGTCAAAGTGCAAACACGTAGAGCATCGAGCCGGGCTGAATCCGCTTCAGCTCCGGGGTGGAATCGATGAACCACTTGTCCCAGGCGCCGCCCAAGCCGACCAGGATCGCGATGTACTGCTTGCCGTCGACCGAGAAGGTCATCGGTGGTGCATTGACGCCGCCGCCGGTGTTGAATTCCCAGCGCTTCTCCAGTGTTTTGGCGTCGAGCGCCATCACCTCGCCGGAGGGTTGGCCGGAGAAGACCAGATCGGGTGTCGCGAGAATGCCGCCCAGATTCGGGAATGGCGTTTCCAACTTGCCCGCGATTTTGCCGGTGGTCACGTCGATCGCGGTCACGCTGCCGGTGATCCGGAACGGCTGGCTCGGCCCGCCGCCGGTCCAGAATTCACGCGGCTTGAGCTTCTCGAGGTCATCTCCTCGACGGTGATCCGGTTGCAGCTTTCAATTACGGGAATGTACCAAAGCTTGAGATCGGGATTGTACGCCGTGGGCGGCCAATTCTTCCGCCCATATTGCCGGGACAAATATCCGCCACCTTGTTCTCACGATGCGGCGTCACGGACGCAATGTAACGCTGCACCTGCTTATTCGGATCATACTCGATCGGCTTGCCGGTTTCCGGATCGAGGCCCTTCGTCCAGGTCACTTTCTTCACGAAAGGCAGTCCCCACACGAACTTGCCGGTGGTGCGGTCGATCGCATAGGCAAAGCCGTTCCGATCTGCCTCCAGCGCGAGCTTCAACGTTGCGCCGCCTGGTCCGGGCACATCGACCAGGACACGTTCCGCGACGCTGTCGTAGTCGTAGGGATCATTCGGCGTGTGTTGGTAGTGCCATTTGATCTTTCCAGTGTTGGCATCGAGCGCGAGCGAACTGTCGGTATAGAGATTGTCGCCGGGCCGATACTGGTTGTCCCAGTCCGGACCTGGATTGCCGGTGCCCCAGATGATGGTATCGGTCGCGGGATCGTAGGTGCCGGTGACCCATGTCGAACCGCCGCCGCTGGCCGCGGCGTTGTTGTCGTCCTTCCAGGTGTCGTGACCCGGCTCGCCCTTGCCCAGGAATCGTGAAGGTGCGCCATGCTTCTTTCTGGGTCGGGAGATCGGTCGCCGCGAGCCACCCGCGGATTCCGTACTCTGCGCCGGCAACGCCGGTGATCGCCATGTTCTTCACGATGAGCGGCGCCCCGGTAATGACTTCGCCCTTATCGGGATCGGCGACCTGGCGTTGCCAGGCGACCTGGCCGTTCTCCTTGTTGGTCGCGATCAGCCTGCCATCAAGCGTGTGCGAGATGACCAGGTTGCCCCACAGCGCGACGCCGCGGTTGTTGACGCCGCAGCACGCGACGGCGCCGGCCCAGTCATGGTCGGTCTTGGGATCCATCTTCCAGAGCAGGATGCCTTGCCCGCCATGGGTGTCGATCTTGTACACCGAGCCCCATCCGTCGGTGACATACATGAAACCGTTTTCGACGATCGGCGTGCCTTCCAGGCCGCCATAGGTCCAGATGCCGCCGCCTTCGACGCCGCCAAGGTGCATCGTCCATGCGACCTTGAGGTTCTTCACATTGTCCCTGTTGATATCCTTGAGACTGGAAAACCGGGTCGCCGAGAAGTTCTTGTGATGATGGAGCCAGTTGGCCGGCTCCTTGTCTGCGTTGAGCAGCCGGTCGTGAGTGACCTCATCCGCCGCGCGGGCGGGCAGGGCGCTGGCCAAACCGACAGCCGCGACCACAGTGGCCAGCACGGATGCCCGCATGAGGGATCTATGGTTCGTGAAACGTGTCATGGTCGTTTACCTCCTCGTTGATGACTTCGTATTGCAGTGAACACCCGACACGCCCGGGGCTCACGGTTGAGAAGTCTTGATTCAGCAAACCAAGTCGCTTGCTGACGCACGCACTCAGGGTAATCCGTGGACTTTCACCTCCGTCTCTCTCGTACCGGCCTTCTGAAAAACGATGGAGCAGTTGAATGCCTCGCCTGCGGCGAGCATCTGCCGTGTCTGCAGCAGCATGACGTGATAAGCGTCAGGTTTGAGGACGGTTGTGCTGCTCGCTGCGATCGGTATCGAAGGGATCGCGCGCATGGCAGGAGATCCTTCGCCGCGATCGACCGTATGTTTCTCGGAGAAGTTCGCGACAGGGCATCGCACGCGCAGCAGCGCGTCTGCGACGTCGGCTTCATTCTTGATCGTCATCGATAACGCGACATTGCTGCCCACCTGCTCGGCCGCATGCACCCACGCATTGGAGATCTTGACGGCTTCGCCTCCGGCGCTATGGGCAGGAGTGATCGTAGCTCCCAGTTGAAGCACGACGGCAGCGCCTGCAAAAGTTGCGATGCAATGTTGATTCTGAATCAATGTCGAAGCCGCGAACACGGATCAGTTTCCTCTCTGATCGATGGTCCGCGATCTCGATGCGAACGCTGGGATGACGATCGTCACGCGGTTCATCGGTGGCTTCCGCAGAATTTGATTCTTCTTTTTGAAAACTCGGGAAGCAAGGACATTGCAGTGGCGAATGCACGATATGTCAAGCGATACAGCGCCGCGGAACTTGGAGTGCGCGATTGAGGATTCCAGACCCTTCCCGGCTGCCGACGCGCCATCAAGCGCTACACTAGATGACGATGCAGTGCGGTACCGTGCAAGTTTCTGAGCAACGCCGCATGACCGCTGTTGGCACAAATGCGAAATGCCGCAATGTCCGCGATGTGGTCCCTGTCAGGGGAAAAGCGGACGTAGCGCGGACATCCCATTTAGGTAGCGATTGACCCGTTCCGGACTCTCCACGCCAGCTTCGGCGCCCGATAGCGGACATTCGTCGGAACTGGTGGTCTTGAGCCATGTCGGACATGGTCGTTTGCGGGCACCCGGTTGAGGGACGCGGATGCATATGACCAAGAATCTGACCAAGAATTTGGATTGTCTGTCGGATTGCGCGCCCGCTATCCGTCCTTCTACATGGACGGCAGCTACCTGGCCGCCGTCGACCTGAAACCCCAAGCGCTGGGGAGGAGGATCTCATGACCAGCCAAGCGACTTTCACCTTCCCGAACGAGATCCAAGGCCTACCGCGCCGCCCGTGATCGGCTGCTTGCCCAGGAGGTCGAGCTGCGCCGCACGATCGAGGCGTCGGCCGCGGCGCGCCGTGCGCTGCCGCCTGGCGGTGAGGTTCCGGAGGACTATATTTTCCACGGGCTGCGGCCTGACGGCGCGCTCGGCGACGTGCGGCTGTCAGAGCTGTTCGCGCCTGGCAGGGATTCACTCGTCGTCTACAACATGATGTTCCCGCGCTACCCGACGGACGATCGGCCCGGGCCCACGAAAGGCCTGACAGCTCGACTGCCGCTCTCCGAAGGGCCGTGCCCGTCCTGTGTGGCGCTGGTGGATCAGCTTGATGGCACAGCGCCGCATGTGGAGCCACGGGTGAACATGGTCATTGTCGCCAAGGCGCCGCTACCGCGCCTTCTGGTCTTCGCTGAGGAGCGAAGCTGGCGCTACCTTCGCTTGCTTTCCTCGGCAGAAAACAGCTTCAACCGCGACTATGGTGGCGAGACCGACGCCGGTTACCAGCAGCCGATGCTGAACGTGTTTCATCGCGAAGGCGCCGTCATCCGGCACTTTTGGGGCTCGGAAATGCTCTACGCGCCCACGGACGCGGGCCAGGATCCACGTCACGTCGGCACCATCGAACCGCTCTGGAACGTCTTCGATTTGGTTCCCGAGGGGCGTGGCGCCGATTGGCAGGAACAGCTCACCTATCCCTGCTGCAAGCGCGAACCGGCAGCGTAGTTGTCTCTGCGCGTTATCGTCGAGGCGCACTACGGGCGCCTGCGGGCGACCTCGCCGGACGAGGGATACGGCTCGACCTTCACCGTCGCCTTGTCCCCCGTCGGCGTCTAACGTGCCAAGGGGAACGTCCGCTTTGCGTGGTCGGGACGAGACCTTCGTGCTTGCGCCCGCAAAGGTCCGGAAATGGGCACTTCGCGGACGTGGCTGGTCAAGCTAGGCAAAGCGGACCTCGGGACTTCGCGCCCTAAGGTCCGAAAATGTTCCCGACCTACCGCTCCCGGAATTTACCGCTGCTATCGACGACAAGGGATACCTCTTTTCCGTCTTTCAGCGCCTTCGCGGCGATCCCTTCGGCGGTTGACTTGACGTCCCGCACCTGCGTGTAACCCGCCTTCTCCAGCGTCCTGATCAACTCCTGCTCGGCTACAGAGCGACGGAAGTCAGTGGTGCTTGGGTCTGGGGGTGGGCGCGTCGACGGCGTTGTGCTTGGCTGCGCCAGCGCCGGTAACGTGAGGACGAGGACAGAGGCGACCGTACAGGCCGCGACCCGCCAGCTCATGATGCATTCTCCTGAGTATGCCAGGGCCTGGATGGCCCCACACAGCCAACTGACGCTAGCCTGGGTGGTTCCAGTTATCGGCGTTTTAGCCGACAGGGCGGTGGCAACATCCACGCAGTGACATATTGGCGAACCGGGCCTCAACCTGGCTGCGCGACCACTTTTGCCGCAGAACAATTTCTCCGCGGCCGTCCTGACCAACAATGTGGAACGAGTTCTTACCGATATCGATGCCGACAACGGCAATCCGGGCGTTGATCTGCTGAGACATGACGTGCTCCTCGTCTTTGGCCCCCTTGCCAGCTTCAATCGCTGGCGGGGCAGGAGCACGGCCGGACCATCCCATTAGCGGTCATGCAGCGAACCACCTCACTTTCGACAACGTGAGACGTGCAGCACGATCCACGTCAGAACTTGGCTCCAGTCCCTGCGCAAATTGCGACGTAAAGCTTCGTTGCGAAACCATTGCTGGCACCCCGGTCAGTGCGTATCGACTTTGTAAGCCACAACAGTGCCGCCCATCATCATCGGGATCATGATGATACCGTCAGGCCCCACGCCGAGATCGGCGCTCCCCTTTGTGAGCGGAAGGAGGCGCGTCGGCTTGCCATTGTTCGCAACCTGGAACAGGCCGCCGCTTACCCAGTCGGTGACAAGATAGCCGCCCTTGCCATCGGGCTCGACGCCATCGAAATTGCCGACCGGTGTCGAGTCACCAAGAGCAGACACTTTCTTCGTCGCGAGGTCGACCGCCTTCATGTGGCCGGGCACCTTGGTCGAGAAGTCCGGGGCCATCTTGCCCCACGACGCGACCACAAGCCTCCCGTCCTCGGCGAGGAGCCCGTTCGGGTTGTCGAGCGCGTCATCCTGAATCAGGAGAGACAGCTTGCCGCCGTCGAGCACCCAAATGCTGTTTGACACCATGTCGGATGCGTAGACCCGTCCCGTCTTGTCAGCCGTGAGGTCGTTCAAGAACTTGGATCCGGGTGCCTCGTATCGCTGGATGATTTCGCCCTTGGCGATGTCGATTTCCGCAATTCGATCCACGTCCGCGGCGTACAGCTTGCCGTTGGCAAGCGCGAGCCCGGTCGGACTGTCGAGGCTTTTGACCCACTCGATTGTCACGACCTTTCCATCCGGCCCGAGCTTTGAAATGAAGCCGTTGCCATCCTTTTTCATCGCATCGCCGTTGACGTTCGACACATAAATAGCCCCCGCGGCTCGGTCAAAGACGACCGATTCGGGCTGCTTGAAGCCACTCGCCTCCCACAGCTTCTGAGGTTCCGCGGCGACGGCACTGAAGGTAAGCACAGCAAACACTAGCGCGGAGAGCTGAGGTGTCCTCATAGGAGCCTCCTCGTGATTGCCCCCAGAGGATGGAACTAGCCTACCACGGCAGATGTTCCCGTCCGTTTCACGATTTCTGTCACGCATCCCGGAGGACGGAACGAACGACTTCTTGTGCGGCGCTCGGCGCCGAACGATTTGAGGTGCGCGATGTTGAAGGTCGGCTACAGCGACCTCAACACGGGTGAACTCGATTGCACTCGGAAAACAATAATAATCAACAGTGGCCTAGCAAGACGCCCGCGCCGACTACCATGCGGATCGAGGGCGTGACCGATGTCTGAGTTTGTGAAGGTTTTCGGATGCCGGCCCCATGACGGTGGTGCCGCGGGCGCGGGGCCGGCGTCCGCAAACCTCCAAGGGAGGAAACCGCGGGAGGGGGCACGTGGGTAGCGCGGCGAGAGCTATGGGGATTTGAGTGCCGCGGATGAGGTGTGTGAATGGAGTCGAGGCGCTTCAGCAAGCCGGTGGACGGTGAAACAACTGCTGGATGAGCGGCGGGTCGCGTCGACCGCAGTGAAGTGTCGGACGATTTGCGACGACGGCTGGATATCTGAGCGCGTTCTACCGTGGCCGGTCGAGAGGCAGCGAGTGCGACGATCAGATTTTCGGGAGTGTGACGCGGTCATGAGGTGTCGATCTTGATTGCGGTAGGTGAGGGAGGGATTGGGTCAGGGGTCGCATCCGGGGGCGAGACGGCCCGCTGTTCACTTTGGCGAGGCGCGACGAAGCTGATCAGCCGCGCCTCGATACACGTCTTGTTGAGAGGGCTCTGTGTATCAGTAAGGAAGGAATTGGCAGGCTCAGCATTGGGTCCATCCCTTGGGCGAACGAGGCACCCCACCATCGGGGGAAACGCGGGCCAGCAGGGTATGATAGGTCTCTCGAAAGTTTGCCGAATTTTCGGTAGTGGGTCAGTTTGATTGTGGCGGGCTTATGCACTGGAAAACGGGTGGTTACGGGCGCATATTTCGAGAATGGAAACAACAGTTGTCCAGTGCCGGTGCGGCGCTGAATATAAGCGCGTCGAACCAATGTGCTTAATGCCGCATAGCGGCCACGTATCCTGTGAAGTCTGCGGGGCGGTATTAGAGTCTTGGGCGGAAGACACTCACGTTGCCACATTCGAACTGGTCAAGCGTCCAGATGGAAAGCCTGCATGACTAGCCACCCCAAGCGCCCCCGCGACCCGGGTAGTGGGTCAGTTTGAATGTGGCAGAGTTCCGGGCTGGAAAACGGGTGCTCCGGAGCGCATATTCGGCGGGATGAACAACTCCGTGGCAGTGGCCGTCGTCGCGGGAGCCATCATCGTCGCAGCGACTATGGCGGCTGTTTTCCGGTATGAGGTGACGCCCGTCAGCACCACCGTGGCGCACCGATTCGACCGATGGACCGGCAAGATACAAATCTGCGCCTATCAAAAGGCTCGCATGGAATGTTCCGATGACAAGCCACCCCAAACGCCCTAGGGACCCCAACCAACTCGCCAAGTCGATTATCGACATTGCGACGGGGCTGGCCGACCCGGACGATGATGCCCTTTTGGGTTCGAGAAAGAGGCCGACGCATTGCAGTGGATTAGGGAGAAGTCGCAATCATGGCTTCTTGAGCACGCAAGCAGGCGCTGTTGGACTTGCTCGGTGAAAACGACATCGAGGCTCCTGTGGTTTACAGCGAACATCTCGTCGGCGACGGACAGGAGATGTTTCAGCATGCCGTCAAGCTGAACTGGGAGGGTATCATTTCCAAGCGGGCGGACGCGCCCTATCGGTCGGAGCGAAGTGAGAGCTGGCTGAAAATCAAAACCACTCAGCGCGAGAAATTCCCCGTGGTCGGTTTTGTGAAAGACCCCACGGGTGTCGCTGCTCTGTACCTCGGCAAGCAGCAGGGCGAGGAGCTGGTCTACATGGGGAAGGTCGGGACGGGATGGTCCCGCACGGTTTCTAGCAAAATTCGCAAACAGCTCGATGCTGTGGTCAGTCCGAAATCAAAACTAACCAACCCTATTAAGAAGCCAAAGGTCACATGGGTTGAGCCGAAGTTCTTTGCCGACATTGAATACAGAGACATCACGTCGGAAGGCTTGCTCCGAGCAAGCTCCTTTAAGGGGCTGTCTCGCAAATAGGCTGGGCGAGCGGGCTATCCGCCCATTCCGTTAGCGCCGGTGTCTTCATCGGGTCCAGCTTATCGCAGATTATGCGGCCTGACGATGTCCGTTCTTGGAGGGCAGTACGGAGTACGCATCCGGCGACGGCCCCTGGTTGGGTCGCCTCGGGCGCATGGCTGGTCGCTCAAGCAGCGTGAGCGACGCTCTGAGGACGCCAATTCCAAGGCAGGAGTTCGTGGATGCGCTTGGCGGGGTGATCCGGCAGGCGAGCCAGCATGTCGGCGAGCCAAGCCTGCGGATCGATATCGTTGAGTTTGGCGCTGGCGATGAGGCTGTAGATCGCAGCCGCCCGCCGGCCGCCCTCATCGGAGCCGGCGAAGGTCCAGTTTCTTCTTCCGACGGCAACGGCCCGTAGCTCGCGCTCGGCGGCATTGTTCGACATGCAAAGCCGCCCGTCAGCCGAAGCAGTCAAGCGCATCGATGTCTTGTTCGCCATCGAGCGTGAGATCAACGGTCTCGCGCCGCAAGAGCGCCTGCGTGTGCGCCAGGAGCGTAGCCGTCCTCTGATTGTCGAGCTGGAAGCGTGGTTGCGCGAGCAGCGCGCCAAGCTCTCCAGGAGCAGCGACACGACCAAGGCGATCAATTACTGTCTCAGCCGCTGGGACGCATTCACCCGCTTCCTTGATGCGATCGGCGCCTTGCTCAACCGCGCGAGATCAAAGAACTTGCGCCTGCCGTGTGCCCAGCACGCGGCCTCGACGATCGGGCCTCCCTGGCGATTGGCGTCGTAGAGCTTGTTGAAGCCGGCGTAGGCATCGGCCTGCATCAGTCCGGCATAGTCTGCCAGATGCTGCTCCGGATGCGCACCGCCACGATCCGGCGAGTAGAAGAACACGGCCGCCGGTGGATCGGGGCCGCCAAACGGGCGGTCGTCGCGCACATAGGTCCAGAGCCGGCCGGTGCGGGTCTTACCCTTGGCCAGGACCGGCACCGTGGTGTCGTCGGCGTGGATGCGTTCGGCAGCAAAGACATGGCTTCGGATCGCATCGACCAGCGGCATCAGGGTTGCCGCGGAGGCGCCCACCCAGTCTGCGAGCGTCGATACATCGAGGTCGATGCCTTCGCGCTGGTAGACATCGCTCTGACGATTGAGCGGCAGGTGCAGGCCGTATTTGGCGAACAGGATATGGGCCAGCAGCTTCGGCCCTGCGCGCCCGCGCGCGATCGGGTGCGAGGGGCCGGCGGCTGGGTGATCGCTTCGCAGGCCCGGCAGACGAGCTCTCGCGCACGTGCTGGATCACTTTCCACTGGCGCGGGACGAGCTCCAGCGTCTCGGTCACGTCCTCGCCGAGCTTGCGCAATCGGTTGTCGCCACAGCATGGGCAGGTCGCAGGTGTCGGATAGACAAGGCGCTCCCGCGGCAAATGCTCCGGCAGAGGGCGCCGCGCCGGTTTGCGGCGCTCGAATGGTGCCACCGCAATCTTGTCGGCTGCAGCCATCTGCGCCGCGGTCTCGGCTTGCGCGGCGTTCTCCTCCAGATCGGCGAGCTGGAACTCGAGCTGATCCAGTAATGCTCCGCGCTCCGAGGACTGTCCGAACTGCTCGTGCCGCAGCTTCCTGATCGTGAGTTTGAGCTTCTCGATCAGCAATGTCCGCGCCTTCGCCTCCGCTTCCGCGGCCAACCGGGCCGCTCGCTCGGCGCGCAGCATCGCCTTCAGCGTGGCCACATCGTCGGGGAGAGAATCATCGGCGCCCATCGCCGACCAGAGAATCACAAGATGCCGTCTCTGTCCGAACTGCTGATCGTGTCATCGATTCAAATCCCAGCGATCAGCCGGCCGCCTGCGGTCGCCACGTATGTTGCGGCATCCGCCAGTCAATGCCCTCCAGCAGATAGCCGAGCTGGGCCGGGGTGATTGTCACCACGCCATCGGTCGCCGACGGCCAGAGGAAACGGCCGCGCTCCAGCCGCTTGGCGTAGAGCGACATGCCCAACCCATCGTGCCAGAGGACCTTGATCAGCTTGCCGCTCTTGCCACGGAAGACGTAGAGGTCTCCGCCGTGCGGGTCGCGCTTGAAGGCTTCCTGCACCAGCAAGGCCAGCGAGTTCATGCCGCGGCGCATATCGGTGTGGCCGGTCGCAATCCACACCCGCACACCCGACGGAACAGGAATCATCGATGCCGTCCATCAGTCAGCGCCGCGACCGCTGCCTTCAGCGTCGCCGCGTCGACCGCCGTGATCCGCATCCGAGCCCCAGCCGCAAACTCGATCTCGATGGCTCCGCCGCCGGGCGTCGTCTTCGCTTCCGGCACCACCATCGCCGGTATGAAGCCCATTTGTTGTACGGGGGAATCCTTCGGCTCGGGGCGAAATAGTCGTCGCCGTCGAAGCAGCAACGAGCGCGAAACGCCATATCGCCGCGCCGTCGCCGCGACCTGGCGCGGCGTCTGTAAGCTCTCCAGGACGATCTTGAGCTTCTCGTCCTCGGACCAGCGACGCCGTCGACCCGTATCCACCACTTCGAGACGCTCGACTTGGGCACTGCGCTTATCACTGTCCATATGGACAGTTCTCAACACCGCGCCTCACTCGGCAAGGCGGCCTCCGCCGGATGGATACAGTACGGACAACGCCCAGCTAGGTCACGATGTCCGAGTCTGACCCAGGCTGTGTGAAAACGCTGTCAATGATATGATTCTCCGGCGATTTGGCCGGAGGATTCGATGACTCGCTTTGTCGTTGGTGATGACCGCAGTCAGAGCACATTGTTTCCCGAGCGGTTAGATGACTATTTGAGCGAGGACAATCCGGTCCGGGCGATCGATGTTTTTGTCGATGAGCTTGATCTAGCTGGCTTGGGCTTTGGCGGCGTCGAGCCAGAGGCGACGGGAAGGCCGGCCTATCATCCTGCGACGCTGTTGAAGATTTACGTCTACGGATACCTCAATCGGGTGCAGTCGAGCCGGCGGCTGGAGCGGGAGTGCCAGCGCAACATCGAGTTGGTTTGGCTAACCGGCCGCCTGATGCCGGACTTCAAGACGATAGCCGACTTCCGGAAGGACAACGGCGAGGCCATCCGCAAGGTCTGCCGTGAGTTCGTGGTGCTGTGCCGACGCCTTGAGCTGTTCAGCGAGGCGAGCGTTGCGATCGACGGCAGCAAGTTCAAGGCCGTCAACACGCGGGACCGGAACTTCACCCAGGCCAAGATGCAGCGGCGGCTGGCGCAGATCGACGAGAGCATAGCCCGCTACCTCTCACAGCTCGACAGCGCCGATCGCCAGGGGAAGCCGTACCGGAGGCCAAGATCACCCGGCTCAACGAGAAGATTGCAGCGCTGCGCCAGGAGATACAGCGCCTGAACGCTCTGAACACTCAGATGATGCAGGCCGAGGACAAGCAGATATCGCTGACTGATCCCGATGCTCGATCGATGGCCACAAGTGGCCGAGGCAGCGGGATGGTCGGTTACAACGTTCAAAGCGCCGTAGACACCAAGCATCACCTCATTGTTGCCCATGAGGTGACCAACGTTGGGTCTGACCGGGGCGAGCTATCTCGCATGTCCGAACAGGCGCGCGCAGCGATTGGTTCTGAGGCCATCGAGGCTGTTGCCGATCGCGGGTACTATAGCGGAGAGGAAATTCTGGCCTGCGAGGAAGCCGGCATCACGGTCTATCTGCCGAAGCCGATGACCTCGGGCATCAATGCCAAAGGGCGCTTCGGCAAGCAGGACTTCGTCTATGTCGCCGCGGATGACGTCTATCTTTGTCCCGCCGGTGAGCGGCTGACCTATCACTACACCAACGAAGAGGACGGCAAGACGCTGCGGCGCTATCCCAACTTTCTCAACTCGCGTGCCAAAACGACAATTTTCGGGAGTTTTGAGGCGAAAAGGTGAGTCGGATCAATGTGTGGGTCTCAGGAATCGCGTGTAGTGTAGACCAAGTATCTTTTGGGCCTGTTGCGATCGGCGTAGCTTCGTCGGGCCATGTTTTTGCGATCGAATCGGCGCTTCAGGACGGCAAGGAGCACCACTACTGGAATATCGTCGAGAACCGGCGCTGTGCCAGTGGCAAGGTGGTGCAGCGGCAGGTGCTGTATTTGGGTGAGATCGGCGACGGCCAACATGACGATTGGAGCCGTGCAATCGAAGCGTTTGACGAGGATGCGCAACGCCACACCCAGCTGTCGCTTTTTCTGCCGATCGTGAACTTCCCAGACAGGCCGAAGGGTACGGCGTACAGGTGCGGCTCGATGCGATGGAGTTGCATCGGCCGCGGCAGTGGGGCGCGTGCTGGCTTTCGTGTGAACTCTATGAACAGCTTGGGCTTGACCAGTTCTGGGCGCGCCGCCTGCGGCCCTCGCGCGAGGGAACGAACTGGTGCGATATCCTGCAGACGCTGGTGTGCTACCGGTTGATCGATCCCGGTAGCGAGTGGCGTCTGCACCGGCAATGGTTTGAACAGAGCGCGATGGCGGACTTGCTGGGCGCGGATTTCATGCTGGCGGAGAAGAATGCTCTCTACCGCTGCCTCGACAAGCTCTTGCCGCACAAACAAGCGCTGTTTTCCCATTTGCGTCAACGCTGGGCGGATTTGTTCGGCGCCAAGTACGAGGTGTTGCTCTACGACCTGACCAGCACCTATTTCGAATCCGCGCCCTCGGACGACGACAACGACAAGCGCCGCTTCGGCTACAGCCGTGACAAACGCAGCGATTGCGTGCAGGTGGTCATCGCACTGATCGTCACGCCGGATGGCTTCCCGCTCGCCTATGAAGTGCTGCCGGGCAACACGGCGGACAGCACGACCTTGCGGGGATTTTTGCACAAGATCGAAACTCAGTACGGCAAGGCCCAGCGGATCTGGGTGATGGATCGCGGCATTCCCACCGATGCGGTGCTGGCGGAGATGCGGCAGGCCGATCCGCCGGTCTCCTATCTGGTCGGAACGCCGAAGGGACGGCTGTCGAAACTGGAGAAGGCGCTGCTCGACAAACCCTGGCAGGCGGTGCGCGAGGGTGTCGACGTCAAGGTGCTGCCGCAGGACCAGGAGACCTACGTCTTCGCGCAAAGCCGCGCCCGCATCCACAAGGAACGCGCCATGCGCCGGCGCAAGCTCAAATGGCTTTGGTCACGATTGAAGCAAATCGCGAGCATGAAGCTCACGCGCAAGGAATTCCTGATGAAGCTCGGCGCCGCGCGTTCCAAGGCTCGCGCGGCGTGGCGGCTGATCGACATCGATATCGCCTCCAGCGGGACTGCGTTCAGCTTCACGCTCAACCGCGAGAAGTTGCGCCAGGTGCGCCGACGTGAAGGGCGCTATTTGCTGCGCACCAATCTCGGAGATCGCGATCCCGCCGATCTCTGGCAGTTCTACATTCAACTGACCGAGGTCGAGGCTGCGTTCAAAAACCTGAAAGACGATCTCCAGTTGCGGCCGATCTATCATCAGGTCGAGCATCGGGTCGAGGCGCATATCTTCGTCGCCTTCCTCGCTTATTGCCTGCACGTCACGTTGCGGGCGCGACTGAAGCCGCTGGCGCCGGGCCTCACATCAAGGGCGGTGCTCGACAAGATGGCCGCGGTGCAGATGCTCGACGTGCACTTCCCGACAACCGACGGACGCATGCTGATCCTCAGCCGCTATACTGAGCTCAACGCCGACCAGAAGCTGCTGCTCAAGCAACTCAAGCTCGATTTGCCTCCGCAGCCACCGCCGCGCATCACGTCCTCGCAGAGGTCCGCTCGCCCCCAAGTCCCAGTTTTGTAGTGGAGACTTTCGATAGACCCCTATTGATTTTGCTCGCCTTTTCTCTCGGGTTGAGAAAGTTGGGCTATTGGACTACCGCCTGCCAAGGCTGCGCACTGAAGGACCAGTGCACAACAGGCAAAGAGCGGCGGATATCACGCTGGGAGCACGAAGCAGTACTTGAAGCCGTGCAAGCGCGGCTTGATCGCAACCCGGACAAGATGCGTCTGCGTCGCCAGACGGTCGAGCATCCCTTCGGTACGATAAAGTCCTGGATGGGATCGACGCACTTCCAGATGAAAACACTCAAGCACGTCGGTACCGAAATGGCGTTGCACGTCCTCGCCTACAACATGAAAAGGGCAATGAGCATATTGGGCGTTGGCGGTTTGATGGAAGCGATCCGGGCATAGGATCGGCTTCCCAGGCACCTGGCCGCGCCAACCCCAAGCACCTGCGTTTTTACACAGCCTGGACCCATTTCGGACATCGGCCCAAGCGGGCGCGCGCACCATAGGAGGTGCCAAAAGGCACCTCGATTCAGAACGATTCAGGGCTCGCTCGGCCACTCTCTGTGGCAGCCATGGGCGTGCGGCAGCGGGGAAGGAAGCCGCCATCTCCGTAGCAGCGGCTCGCCAGCATTCTACGGATCGGTTTTCGAGAAGCCCAGAAATTGCTACTAATTGCCTGTCGGCTTTGACGCATATTTCATCCTGCACGTTTGGTCTCGAACTAGGTCTCAGTCTTGGAGAGGTGACTATGACCACAACAGATAACCAGCGGGGGACAACTGCAGCTCTCAACGAGCAAAGGATGCAGACCAAAACCCAGATCGAGGACATCCTGAGAGATATCGTGTCTAAGGAATGCCCTCTCGTCAGCCAAGAGGATATCGCAAGCTTCGATTCACGGAAGAGGGAAAATGAGTTCCCCATTCCGATCCAACAGTTGCTGGAAGCATGGCTACGTTTTTCGAAGAGTTGGCGATATTCGTACTACACGCTGACTTTCGGCATCATCCTTTTCGGCGCACTTGCCACCGTTCTCACAGATGGTGACCTTTGGTACCATAAGTGGAAAACCGGAGCAGCGTTGCTAGCCACGCTTTTTGGTGGGCTCAACACCACATTAGGGCCGTCTTTGCAGCACAGAAAATTCGACGAAGCCTTCGTAGTCCTGAATGCAGCCAAGCATGCTTATATAACTAACCCATACGTCTCTCTTTGCGAGGTAGGCAAGGCCGTCGCATACGGAGAGACCATTATTCACAGGGGCGAATAAAAAAATGCGAAGCGCGGCTTTCCGGTGCCATTAGCCGTCACTGGTGACCATCACCGACGAGGTGATCGAGTAAATCATTGCAACCGTGCACGTCATTTGGTGCGGTGCATGAGTCAGGTTATGGCACGAAACGTACATGCCGCAGTAGTCGCCGCATGTCCGCGATCAGGGGTGAAACGGACCCTTTGGCTGCATCGCGGAATCGACGCGAATGACCCTTTTCTGAAGTGCTGCGAGGGCGCGACGAGGCTCGCAATTGATGAAGAAGCAGAGGTCTGGGCGGCCTCCAGCTTAGGGCCGCGGCTCATTGCGGGACATCAACCTCGTGGGTGTGATCTTCATGGGCATGTGGCTCGAGGCCCGGCATGGGCGCGCCCGTGAAATAACCTAGAGCGCCAGGATGCAGCGGGATGCGCGAGTCGGGTGGCTCGGAGGACGAACCGCTCGGCAGCAGCAATTCGGGAAGGACGCTGCGGCTCTTGTCCAACGCTTCGGCGATCAACCAGGCATGGCGTGCTGCAAAGTCGTCGCGGCAGACGAACAAATACTCTCCGATGCCGACGACGGTGAACAGCTTGACTGGTCCGTGGTCGGCGAAGGGGGCCTCCTTGTCGAAGGGCTGCCGCATCGTCGCGCCGCATCAGCGCGACGTCCAACTGCTGCGAGCTGATCAGACTGGCGATGCGCTCCTTGTGCGGCGCCCTGCTCACCTGAGCCTTGCTGCTCGGCAAGCGATCCGCGAGGACCTCAGCTACCCGCTTGCCGAGCTCGAACGAGGGAGGATCGGCGCGCGAAGTCAGGATCAGCAGGTGACGCCGGCGGTAGACGCCCCACTGGCCATAGGGTGCGTGGCCACAAAGGAACATGGCTGCGGCGCCGGCCCCCGCCGTTCGGAGGAATTCCCGGCGGCTCGACCTCCCGCCAACCTCAGGACCTTCGGTCTTATGCCACACGCTACTACTTGCGGAATATGGTGGTCGGCAGGATGGCGGAGACTGCGTAGTTCGGCACGTCGACGACATTGCCGATACGCAGGTCGGCGGCCACGCTCGCCACGACATATGCCTGCTCCGGCGTGAGGCCCTTCTCGCCAACCATCCAGTCGATCAGCTCGATCAGGGCGTTGCGCGCCGCCAGCATCAGATCCTCCGAGAGGTTCTCGAGCGGGCCGATTTTCTGGCTGTCGAGGTAGGTATGGTAAGGCGGGATCTGGCCCTTGGCTTTCAGCGGGAAGCCGGTGGTGGCGTAGAACTCGGTCGGCGCCAACCGGATGAGCTGATCGCCGCCTTCGAAGTGCGGGACTTTGACCTTCGCGGCTTGCGCTTTGCGGATCTCGGTGACCAGCGTGACCGTCGCCCCCATCTCGATCGCCGTGCCGGAGACCTCGCCATCGCCTTGCGCGAAATGGACGTCGCCGACGAACAACCCGCACCCGTCTACGAAGCAGGGCAGCAGCAGCGTCGTGCCTACCACCATCTGCTTGATATCCATGTTGCCACCGTTCTCGCGCGGCGGAATGGTGCGCAGGCACTCATTCTTGCTGCTTCCGTTCTGACCGCAGACATCGCTCGGCAGCGCACCGAGCGGCTGCGGAGTCAGCACGACGCCGCCCGCGCTCTGCAGCGCCGCCTCGCGCGTGAGGATCGTGGCCACCTCGGGCTGGCCCGGCAGCACCCCGACCGTGCCCATAAATCCGTTAAAGGGGATGACGACGCCCGGGATCTGGTCGGAGACCGCCTCCTTGCGGTTGAGTTTCCAATTGGCGATGAAAGGCTTGGTGAAGCGATCGCGCAGGAAACCGAAGCCCGGGACGATCACGGTGTAACCGTAGTCGTCCGGCTGTACGTCGAGGAGTGTCACCGCCAGTACGTCGCCGCGCTGGGCACCCTCGATGAAGACCGGGCCGGTCAGCGGATGGACGAGATTGAGATCGGCCGCCGACACATCCTCGGGCTTGGAGCCGAGGTTGAAATCGGAGTCGAAGGCGTCGCGCGTTTCAAAGACGATATGCTGACTGGGGTTGGCGCGACTCACCGGCTTGATGGCCGGGTGCATGCGATTCATGCAGTTCTTGTCGTCGACGCAGTGCGCGCCGGTCTTCGCGACGCGCACAATCTGCCACGCCTTAACGGACGTCGTATCCGCATGCGCTGCGGTTGCGCTGAGCAGCAATGTCGCGGCCGCAGTGATGATCCAGAATTGCCCAGATTGCATCATTCGCTCCTCCCTCAGCAGAATCGTGGCCCTATTCTGGTCGGGACGACGATCGGCAACGCCTTGGGCGCCCGGCGGCACGATGAGGAGATCAAGATCTCGTCCTGACGACCGTCCGGCGAAGCTACTCCCCTTTGGGGTAAGTGCCAACCACCATGGGTCGAAAGGGCGGAAAAACAACGGCCTCTTCACCGCCATGGCGTTCTTGTCGGTCCAGCATTTCCTTGTCCTCAAAGTGCAGCGTTTTCAGTGTCGGCGCTGATACGACGGACATATCCTTCGCGGTCAGATCACCGAAACGAACGGCGCGAGACCGATCAGCAACAGGGCGACGCCCGTGGCACCTTCCAGGAGACGGGACAGATGGGCTAGGGTTGCCATGCCGGGTTCAGCTGCGCACGCGCCATTCGCGTGCGAAGATTGTCAGCAACGCAACAACGCAGGGCGTCAGGGCGACGCCCAGCAGCATCGCGGCGGCGAAAGCAACGCCGGCCGGTGGGACACCGTTTGCCAGGACGTAGACCATCGCGAACAACGTGAGGCGGGCACGGTACGAGACCCGCCACAAGTCCCACGGACAAGCATCGTGACGGTGTGGCTCACCGCGGATTGCGCGAAAGAGCAGCCATGCGCCGATGGCCGCCAGAAGACCGCGGCTCAGCAGTTCGAGGGCGCGGGCGCCCGGCGCCTCTGGTCGAGTGTGAACGCATGAAGCCACCGGCGCCAACTCATAGCGACGTCCGCTTCTGGCCCCATAGCCGCCGTGCCCCTTTTTGTCGCCCATGTCGGCTTTCAAAGGTAGAGCTGACCACGCGCCGATAGGTCCGCGAAGTCGCCTTTTGACCCTGCCAAGACCCAGAGCGGGAATCGGCGCGCCGGCGGCACGCGTCGTTCCTAGTCAACGTAAGCCTGGCACTCGATCTCGACCTTCATTCGCGAATCGACCAATCCCTTCACCTCGACGAGCGTGGAGGCCGGCAGATTTTCGCCGAAATACGCTATGCGGCGCGGGTTGATTTTCGGTCGTTCCGTGACGTCTGTCATGAAAACTTGCACCTTGACGACATGCTCGGGCCCGGCACCAGCCGCCTTCAGGCACTTGTCCATCACGGCGATGGCGATGTCGAATTGGGCAACAACGTCGGACGGTATGCTGCCGTCCTGCGCCTGGCCAACGACGCCAGCAACCCAGACGTGGGGGCCTGCGCGGGTCACGTGGCAATAGTGGCTGACTGGCTGTGGGATGTCGGGAACGATGATGCGCTGGATTTTTGGCATGCCTAGCTCCTGAATTGGGATCGACGTCCAGAGGCTAGTTGCAGTTGGCCCTGTCGGCCAGCACATCCTCTGCCGCCCCGTGGTTTCGCGGTTTCGCAAGCGTTGGCTTCAATACTTACTAGCGCCAACAAGGTAATCGACGAAATGGGTACCAGGTCCGTTTGTGTGAAGGTTTTCGGATGCCGGCCCCATGACGGTGGTGCCGCGGGCGCGGGGCCGGCGTCCGCAAACCTCCAGGGAGGAAACCGCGGGAGGGGCACGAGGGTAGCGCGGCGAGAGCTATGGGGATTTGAGTGCCGCGGATGAGGTGTGTGATTGGAGTTGTGGCGGTTCAGCGAGTCGGCCGAGGGCGGAACGGCTCACGAAAGAGCGGCGGGTGGCGTTGAACGCGGTGAATTGGCGGACGGTTTGCGACGACGGCTGGATATCCAAGCGCGCTCTGCCGTGGCCGATCGAGAAGCAGCGAGCGCGACGAGCAGATTTGCGGGATTGTGACGCGGTCATGAGGTGTCGATCCTGATGACGCTCGTTGGAGCTGTCGGCCGATGCTGTGGCGTTGCACCGCGCGCGAAGACCTCGATGACGACCATGCGACCGCCGCAGCATGGACAGCTCGGCTTGGTTTGATCGGCGGCGGCAGCGGTGGGCTGGCCTTCAGGTTTTGCAACGGCGAGCAACTCACGCGCCCGCGCAATATTGTCGGCGCGCGTGCCGCTGGCAAACAGACCGTAGTGGCGGATGCGATGGAAGCCCTGCGGCAGGACGTGGATGAGGAAGCGGCGGATGAACTCGCCGGTTGAGAGTGTCATGAGCTTCTGGCGATCACGGCCATCGGCACGATAGTCTTTCCACCGGAAGGTGACACCGGTGCGGTCACAGGCGATCAGCCGGCTGTTGGCGATGGCGACGCGATGCGTATAGCGCGACAGATAGGCCAGCACGGCCTGTGGCCCGCCGAACGGGCGCTTGGCATAGACCACCCATTCGGCTCGGCGTAGCGGTGCCAGATACGCCGCGAACGCCTGCGGGTCGGCGAGAGCTGCATGATCGCCGAAGAACTTCAGGTGGCCGGCGTTGTGGGCCGCGATCAGCTTCTCCAGGAACAACCGTCGGAACAGGCGTGAGAGCACGCGGACGGGGAGGAAGAAGCCGGGTCGGCAAGATATCCAGCTTTTGCCGTCGAGCGAGATGCCGCCGCCCGGCATGATCATGTGGACGTGCGGATGATGGGTGAGCGCCGAGCCCCAGGTATGGAGAACCGAGGTGATGCCGACGCGGGCGCCGAGGTGTTTTGGGTCGGCCGCGATCGTGGCCAGGGTCTCGGCCGATGCCTTGAACAGCAGATCGTAGACGACCGCCTTGTTGTGATAGGCGATATCGCCGATCGGCGCCGGTAGCGTGAACACGACATGGAAGTACGGCACCGGCAGCAGATCGGCTTCGCGCGCGGCCAGCCAGTCCTTTGCCGCCGCGCCCTGGCACTTCGGGCAGTGCCGGTTGCGGCAACTATTGTACGAGATCTGGCTGTGGGCGCACTCCTCACAGCGCGCGACATGGCCGCCGAGCGCCGCGGTGCGGCAGTTCTCGATCGCCGACATCACCTTGAGTTGGCCGAGGCTGACATGGCCGGCATTGGCCCGGCGCCATGCCGGGCCGTGGCCGCGGAAGATGTCTGCGACCTCCAGCGATGGACGCGACACGCGCCGCGCTTCAGGCGGGCGGTTCGGCCTGGGTCAGGGTGATACGATCGAGCGGGCTCATGACCTGCTGGATCGTCTTGGTGGCGACGCGGGTGTAGAGTGCCGTGGTGTCGAGCTTGGCATGGCCGAGCAGGACCTGGATCACCCGAATATCGATGTTCTGCTCGAGCAAGTGAGTGGCGAAGCTGTGCCGCAGCGTATGCATGGACACCGGCTTGCTGATCTCGGCGATCTCGGCTGCGGCATGGCAGGCGCGATTGAGCTGGCGCGTCGTCATCGGCTGCACGCGGTCGCGCCCTGGAAACAGCCAGCCCTGTGGGCGTGCCGCCTTGTACCAGGCACGCAACAGCTCAAGCAGATGCGGCGACAGCATCACGTAGCGGTCTTTGCGGCCTTTGCCTTGCTCGACGCGGATGATCATGCGCTTGCTGTCGATGTCGGACACCTTCAGCGCCACCACCTCGGAGACGCGCAATCCCGCCCCGTAAGCCACGCTCAGCGCCGCCTTGTACTTGAGCCCCGGCGCCGCATCGAGCAGCCGCACCACTTCCTCCGGGCTGAGCACCACCGGCAGCTTGCGCGGTTCACGGACGAATGTCGTGCGTTCCACAAGGTCGGGTCGACCGAGCGTGACTTTGAAGAAGAACCGTAGCGTCGAGACCGTCTGGTTGACGGTGGGGACGCCAACACCGCTCGCTGTCAGGTGAAGTTGGTAGCGCCGTACGTCTTCGGAACTCGCAGTATCGGGCGAGCGGCTGAGGAACGCCGCGAAGTTCTTGACCCTCTGCAGGTAGTCATGTTGGGTCTTCGGTGCGAACTTCCGGATCGTCATGTCTTCGATCATGCGCCGGCGTAATGGGCTCATTGCCTGGTCGGTCATGGGGAGGCTCCTGTCTGGAGGGAGGGTTGCAACTCCTCATCTTCAGACAGGACGCGCCTCTTATCTCTCCCCACCCCGCGCACCTGGCGGCGGAGCCCTACCGCGCGAGCGGTTTAGTCCAATGTGACCTTTGAGACATGGCCGCCTATCCTGAGAATGTCCGCTCACCGGGGTAGACCGGAAGTCGCCGTGGTCAGGCCAAACCGACGCGAATGACCCATTGCCGACATGCGAGGCGATCCGGCACAGATGACCGCTATGATAACCATCACCATCACAGTTGGCGGCATCATCATCATCACAGCTCGTACCGCGATCACGATCACCACGATAGCTGGAATCATCAGCACCACCACCATCATCACTATCGCGACTATGACGATTGATGATGTTGCATTCACTGAATCATGTTGCCGGTGTGCACGATGTAGATAAGCTCAGCCTATTTCTTCGCTTCCCAGATGGGGTCTTGCGACATGAGATATGCACTTGCAGGCGGTCAACGTGTTGAAGCCTACGCCGGAGGGAGGGGATGTGTCGCCGTTGTAATGGCGAAGTTATTGCCAAATGCGGCACGCACAGAGTCGCCCACTGGGCGCACCGGGGAATGCGGGATTGTGATACCTGGGCCGAAAAGGAAACCGACTGGCACCGCGCGTGGAAAAACAACTTTCCGGTCGAATGCCAAGAGTTTATCCAGCACGATGGGCAATCCGGGGAAAAGCACATCGCTGATGTTCGTACGCCTCGTGGCCTTGTGATTGAGTTTCAGCATTCGCATCTCGATCCGCTAGAACGGGTTGCACGCGAGCGCTTTCACGGAAATATGGTGTGGGTCGTTGATGGCACCCGCCTACTACGAGACTATCCGCGGTTTAATAGGGGAAAGGATGATCTCAGGCGCACGAATATCCAGGGACACTTCCTCCTCGCATTCCCTGATGAGTGCTTTCCCGCGATGTGGCTTGATAGTTCAGTACCCGTCATTTTTGATTTCCGAGGTGTGGATAAGGGCCAACCACCGGATGAGTTTAGAGACACGCTTTGGTGCCTGCTTCCAGGACGTGTGGAAGGAAGTGCTGTGGTTGTTGGAATGTCACGCGAGCAATTTGTGAAGGTGGCTCCAAGCCGTCCTCAGTTGCTTCCCGTTCAGGAGATCCTAACGCTTTTTAGAGAGCTACGTGCAGCGGATGCGCGTGAAGCCCGACAGTTTGCTGGAATGCCTGGTGGAAGGGGACCGCGGCGGCGATATGCGCGTTTTTGAACTGATCGAATAATGTCGGCTGTTGGCACGAAACAGACCTGCCGACCGGCGCTGACAATGTCCGTTGCTCGGGGTAGACCGGAAGTGGCTGGCCGAACGTCAAAGCGACGCGATTGACCCAGAGCCGACACTCCCGAAAAGTCGATTTTTATCCTAAACTGGACTGGCTGGATACTTGCGGGTTCATATGCTCACTGATCAGTGCGCTTGTTCGCAACGGCGCTTGTTGCGGCATATCGGTCGGCGGTAAGTCGCCGAAGGACACCATGATGACCGTTTCGGATTGCGAAATTGCCCTCGCCACGACTGATGATATTCCCGGAATCGTAGCCCTTCAGAACCTCAATCTGCGCAGCAATGGCGGGGCACTTTCAATCGAATTTTCCAGCGATTGGTTCGAACGCGTGCTTTCCGAGATGCCGATCATCGTCGCCCGGCGGGACGGGCGTATCGTCGGGTATCTCGTCTCAAGTCCACTGTCAGCGGCAACGAACATGCCGATTATCCAGGCGAAGCTCCGAGCTTATCCGGGGTCGAGCAATCCTTACAATCATGGTCCGGTATGCATCGCCGAGGACGAACGAAACCGCGGACTGATTTTTGCAATGTTCCAGGCGTTACGGAAGCGATTGACGGGTCGAGAAGGCATCGCGTTTGTCCGACGCGACAATGCCGCGTCGCTTTCGGCGCATGCAAAGCTTGGAATGCGGGAAGCTGCCGAATTCACACATCACGGCGTCGCCTATGTTGTCGTCGCCTATATTGCATGACCGATGAGTTCGGGATTCTGACGACTAACCTTGGACAATAGTTGTGACCCGAAAGAACGAAGCAAAAGTTGATTTTTGATTGGGTAGTATGCCAGTCGGTTGAACTGCGGTGTATCTTTTGTGGGTAGCTTATTTCCCTACGGAAATCGATCTTCCGATTGCTCTTGCTTCATTCAGGACCAGTTTTAGGGCCCCGGACGGCTGCCTGCCCTTCAGCGTCACCGCAGCCATCGGTCCTGCGATATCCCCTAGGTCGACTGGCAACGCCTTGATGCGGCCCTTCCGGCCGGGGTGGTCCATCATGGCGCTGGTATCGACGGTCACGAAGTGCCCGCTCTGCAGCAGGTCGAGTCGCAACTGGATCGAAAGAGTCGTTACCATCGCTTTGGGCATCGGCAGCCCTTTGGCCTGAAAGGCCTCCAGCATCAGTTGGTGGAGGAATGAGCCAGGGGGCCGATCACCCAGCGTTCGTCCAGCAAATTACGAAGAGCTATGTTTCGCCGGCGGGCCAGCGGGTGTGCAGCCGAGGTTACCACCGCGATCCGATCGTGAAAAAGGACCTCCGCGTCGAGGTCCGGTTGGGATCGCGCAAGCACGGCGCGCGAAATCACCACGTCAAGTGTCCGGTTACGTAGCGCCGTGAAAAGGGTGTCGCTGTCGCCGAACATGACTTTGTAGATAATCTTCGGATAACGGCGTGATGTTCGCTCCACGACCATAGAGATATACGCCGACCAAGCATCGACGGCACCGATGCGGACCTCGCCGACGGTCGGATCGGAAAGGTTCTCGATCTCCTGCAAGCCCTGTTGCAGTTCATCGAGCATCGCGCGGCCGCGCTGCAGCAAAATATGTCCGCTCGGCGTCAGCTCGGCGCCGCGCGAGCTGCGGTCGAACAACGCCACGCCGAGATCACGCTCGAGATCCGCGATCGCCTTCGAAATGGTCGGTTGAGAGATTGCCAGCTGCTCCGCGGCGCGGGCCATGCTGCCAGCGGCCGATACGGCCTCGAGCATGTGTAAATCCCTCAGTTTGAGGCGCCGGCTCATGAAATTGACCGAGACCACCGCTATGCCTTTTTCTGATAGGAGGTTCTGCTATTTCTATTGGTTATTTATAGGGGCGCGGCGCACTATGCCAGTGTAGTTGAATTTGAGGCCCTCCCATCGTCCATCCATGGCCATGCCGCTCGCCGCAGTGCCCTACCGCGCGAGCGGCTTAGTCCAATGGCACGAAGCGGACATTCCAACACCCTGTTGGACTGTCCGCTACTGGAAGTAAAGCCGACATCAGCTCTTCGATTATCGGCGAGCTTCGCTTCAGGCCGCCAGTCTGTTGGAGCCGCCCGATCAACCTGCCGACAAGGAAGCTAAGCGCTGCGTCCCAGGCCACCGGCAGGCGACAGGGGGACAACTATCTCGTCCGATGCCAGGGCTAAGGCCGCTTTCACACCTTTCGCGATACGTGCGGGCTGCGATTAATTTCTACGACCCTCGGCGACTGACGCACCAATCTGCTCGCCTAGATATCCGAAAATACTCGCAAAACGGCAGGATGGCTTGTCTGAGGATTACGGACTCATTTGATATTCCATCCCATGTCCGCAACCAGAATACTTTGGGGCCAGGTTGCCCTGGTCTTGACTATCGTGCTGATCACGATGCGGGCCGCGACGCAGTGGACAGCATGGCGGCTCGGCTTTCAACTCCAACTCGGACAGCCTTGGTTTGAGCTCGCGCCGGGCGTTCCCATCTATCTGCCTCCAGCCTTCTTCTGGTGGTGGTACGCCTATGATGCCTATGCACCTGGAGTGTTCGTCGAAGGGGCATGCGTCGCGGCCTCCGGCGGAATCATGTCGATCGTCGTTGCTTTTGCGATGTCGGTCTGGCGGGCTCGGGAGGCGGAGACGGCGGCCACATACGGCTCTGCGCGTTGGGCGGACCTGACTGACATTCGAGGTGCCGGCCTCGCCGGGGTAGACGGCGTGATCCTCGGGCGGTTCGAGGGACTTTATCTGCGGCACGATGGACCTGAGCATGTGCTGTGCTTCGCCCCCACCAGATCCGGCAAGGGCGTCGGACTTGTTGTCCCGACCCTTCTGACCTGGCCGGGAAGTTGCATCGTCCATGACATCAAGGGTGAAAACTGGACCCTGACGTCCGGCTTTCGGGCCCGGCACGGCCGGGTGCTGTTGTTTGATCCAACCAACTCAAGGAGTGCAGCGTACAACCCTCTCTTGGAAGTGAGGCGAGGGGAGTGGGAAGTTCGTGACGTGCAAAATGTGGCCGACGTGTTGGTCGATCCCGAAGGCTCGCTGGAACGGCGCAATCACTGGGAGAAGACCAGCCACGCACTGCTGGTCGGAGCCATTCTCCACGTCCTCTATGCGGAGCAGGACAAGACGCTCGCCGGTGTTGCGAGTTTCCTGTCCGATCCGAAACGGCCAATCGAAACCACGCTGCGCGCAATGATGACCACGCGGCATCTCGGTGAAGCCGGGACCCATCCAGTGATCGCGTCCGCGGCAAGAGAGCTATTGAACAAGAGCGAGAACGAACGGTCCGGCGTGCTTTCGACCGCGATGTCTTTCCTCGGCCTCTACCGCGACCCTGTTGTTGCCGAGGTGACGCGCCGCTGTGATTGGTGCATCCGCGATCTCGTTGAAGACGATCGGCCGACGACGCTCTATCTCGTTGTACCTCCATCCGACATCAGCCGCACCAAGCCGCTGGTGCGGTTGATCCTCAACCAGATCGGTCGCCGTCTCACCGAGGAACTCCAGGCCAAGGGCCGCCGGCATCGATTGCTGCTCATGCTCGACGAATTTCCGGCGCTGGGAAGGCTTGATTTCTTTGAGTCGGCGCTCGCCTTCATGGCGGGCTATGGGCTCAAGAGTTTCCTTATTGCGCAGTCGCTCAATCAGATCGAAAGAGCATACGGGCCGAATAACGCGATCCTCGATAATTGTCATGTGCGCGTTTCCTTTGCGACCAATGACGAGCGTACGGCCAGGCGGGTTTCGGATGCGCTTGGGACTGCCACGGAATTAAGGGCGATGAAGAACTATGCCGGTCACAGGCTTAGCCCGTGGCTCGGCCATCTCATGGTTTCGCGCCAGGAGACCGCGCGGCCATTGCTAACGCCCGGCGAGGTGATGCAGCTTCCGCCCGAGGATGAGCTGGTGCTGGTTTCCGGCGTGCCACCGATCCGCGCCAGGAAGGCGAGGTATTTTGAGGATCCACGTTTGACCGAGCGCGTGCTACCACCGCCAAATTCAAGCTCCCTCGATCGCGACTGTAGGGCAGTGACAGACGATTGGAGCCAACTGCCAGCTCCGCCGAATTCAAATGTTGCCGAGCTGGTAAGCTTGTCGGGTGCTCGGCAATCTACCGCAAATTCCGGCATTCGCCGCGAGCCGGAGCTTCCCGAGCATGAAAATATCGCGCCAGCGGCCTTGAAGCGTCCACCGGAGTTCGACTTCACCGAAGATGTGGGCGACGGTGACGCCATACGGGCGCGTGTGCTGCGCATGAACGTCTCCAGCCTCGCACGCCAGGCCGCGATGGATCCAGACGATGGCCTCGACCTCTAGGGTGAGATAATGCGGACTAAACATACGTTTCGCCTGCCTCCGGACCTTGCGGGCAAGCTCGCCGATCATGCCAGCCGCAAGCGGGTGCCGCAGGCGCTCATCGTCGAAACTGCGCTGGCCTCATTCCTGTCGCCGGATAATTCGGAGCGGATGGAAGCGGCGCTCGGCCGTCGTCTGGACCGGCTGACCCGGCACGTCGAGCGGCTGGAGCGTCATATCACCATTTCAAATGAAGCGCTGGCCTTGTTCGTGCGGTTCTGGCTGGCGGCAACGCCGCCGCTGCCTGATACGGCGCAGCCCGCTGCGCAGGCCAAGGGCCGGGAGCGGTATGAGGGGTTTGTCGAAGCCCTCGGGCGCCGGCTGGCCAGGGGCCAGACCCTGGCCCAGGAGATCTCGCTCGACATCGATCCGGCGCAAACGTCGCCAACCGTTCCTCGTGAGTGATCCCGCCATCTTTTCTTTTGCTACGCCACGGCACGCCGCCTGATTTGAGCTTGTTGCACGAGCGCGTAACCTGCCTTTTCTACTGATCCCCACCGCCGAGCTCATATCTCGGCGACCTTGAGGGCAAGCGTGGCAGTTCATTCCTTTCAGTCCGAGGCGGCCTCGCGTGGTGCACGCATGTTGCGCACCGCGCTCGGACCGACGATAGCGGCCTGGCTCGAAGACGCTGGGATCGTCGAGGTCATGCTCAATCCCGATGGCCGGCTCTGGGTCGATCGGTTGTCGGGGGCATGACAGATACCGGCGAGCGTCTCGCCGCAGCCGACGGCGAGCGCATCGTGCGGCTCGTTGCCCATCACGTCGGCGCTGAGGTTCATCCGGCAAGTCCCCGCGTCTCGGCCGAGTTGCCCGAGACGGGAGAGCGTTTTGAGGGGCTGCTGCCGCCCGTGGTGACCGCTCCAGCCTTTGCCATTCGCAAGCCGGCGGTGGCCGTCTTCACGCTCGACGACTATGTCGCCGCCGGCATCCTGACAGCTGCTCAGGCTGAAGGGCTGCGGAACGCTGTCCGGGACCGTCAAAACATCCTCGTGGCCGGCGGTACTTCGACCGGCAAGACCACGCTGGCTAATGCGCTGCTGGCCGAGATTGCAAATACTGCAGATCGCGTCGTGCTGATCGAGGATACGCGCGAACTCCAATGCAAGTCGGCTAACCTCGTGGCGCTGCGCACCAAGGATGGTGTCGCCTCGCTGTCCGACCTTGTGCGCTCCTCGCTCCGGCTACGCCCCGACCGAATCCCGATCGGCGAGGTGCGAGGGCCGAGGCGCTCGACCTTCTCAAGGCCTGGGGCACCGGCCATCCCGGTGGCGTCGGCACCATTCACGCCGGCACGGCGCTTGGCGCCCTTCGCCGCCTCGAACAGCTTATCCAGGAAGCCGTGATCACTGTGCCGCGCGCGCTGATCGCGGAGACCATCGACGTGATTACGGTTCTCTCCGGCCGCGGCGCAGACCGTCGGCTGACAGAACTCGCGCGTGTCGATGGCCTGACGACCGAGGGCGACTACCTCATTTCACCCGCAGGAGACCCATCATGAACGGCGTCACATTGAGAAGCGGGATGATAGCTGTTGCGGTAGCTCTCAGCTCCGGGGCGATCTCGCCCACTGCAGAGGCCGCTGGCTCCAACATGCCGTGGGAGCAGCCGCTTAACCAGATCCTGCAGTCGGTCGAGGGGCCCGTCGCCAAGATTCTGGCCGTGATCATCATCATCGTCACGGGCCTTACGCTCGCCTTCGGCGACACTTCGGGCGGTTTTCGGCGCCTGATCCAGATCGTTTTCGGTCTGTCGATCGCGTTCGCAGCCTCGAGCTTCTTCCTGGCATTTTTCTCATTCGGCGGCGGAGTGGTGATCTGATGGACGGGCCGGTTGAAGGTTTTGCAATTCCGGTACACCGCGCGCTGACCGAACCGATCCTGCTCGGCGGCGCGCCGCGTGCGATCGCCATCGTCAACGGCACCGTTGCCGCTGCGCTCGGCCTCGGCCTGCGGCTGTGGATCGCGGGCCTCCTGATCTGGGCAATCGGTCATGCCGCTGCCGTCTGGGCCGCGAAGCGCGATCCGCTCTTTGTCGACACTGCAAGACGCCATCTGCGCATCCCAACCCATCTCAATGTGTGAGCAACCAATGATGAACCTTGCCGAATACCGCCGCTCCACTACACGTCTTGCGGATTTCCTGCCATGGGCCGCACTGGTCGACGAAGGCATCGTCCTCAACAAGGACGGATCGTTTCAGAGGACCGCGCGCTTTCGCGGGCCCGATCTTGATTCCTCTGTTCCAGCAGAACTTGTTGCGGTTGCCGGCCGCCTCAATAACGCCTTGAGGCGCCTCGGATCCGGCTGGGCGGTGTTTGTTGAAGCGCAGAGGTATTCATCGAACGCCTATCCACCGAGCAGTTGTCCGGACGTGGCATCGGCCTTGGTCGATGCCGAGCGCCGGGCTCAATTCGAGGAAGAGGGAGCTCACTACGAGTCAGCCTATTTCCTCACCTTCCTGTATCTGCCGCCGGCTGAGGATGAGGCGCGCGCCGAGCGCCTCCTTTATGAGGGACCTGAGCGCGGGGAGGCTGCCGGCGCCCACCAGGTATTGCGCGGCTTTGTCGATCGGACCGACCGCGTGCTGCAACTGGTCGAAGGGTTTATGCCGGAGTGCCGATGGCTCGATGACGGCGAGACCCTGACGTACCTGCATGCTTGCGTCTCGACCAAGATACATCGCGTCCGCGTTCCCGAGATTCCCATGTATCTCGATGCGATGTTGGCGGACGAGCCCCTGACAGGCGGGCTCGAGCCGATGCTGGGCGGGCAACACCTACGCGTGCTCACGATTGTTGGGTTCCCGACAGCAACCACGCCGGGGATCCTGGACGATCTCAATCGGCTTGCCTTCCCTTATCGTTGGTCGACCCGGGCGATCATGCTCGACAAGGCAGACGCAACGAAGCTCCTGACCAGGATCCGGCGGCAATGGTTCGCCAAACGGAAATCGGTTGCCGCAATCCTGAAGGAGGTGATGACCAACGAGACTTCGTCTTCATCGATACCGACGCTAGCAACAAGGCTATCGACGCCGACGCTGCGTTGCAGGAGCTCGGCTCCGATCTGATCGGAGAGGCTTTTGTCACGACCACGATCACGGTCTGGGACGACAATCCGCGCATCGCGGACGAACGGTTGCGCCTGGTCGAGAAGGTCATTCAGGGACGCGACTTCACTTGCATGGTGGAGACCATCAATGCCGTCGATGCCTGGCTGGGCTCGTTGCCCGGCCACGTCTATGCCAACGTCCGCCAGCCGCCGGTCTCGACCCTGAACATCGCCCATATGATTCCGTTGTCCGCGGTTTGGGCAGGGCCGACGAGGGACGCGCATCTCAGCGCGCCGCCGCTGTTCTTTGCACGCACGGAAGGATCCACGCCGTTTCGGTTTTCCCTCCACGTCGGGGACGTCGGGCACACGCTGGTGGTCGGTCCGACAGGAGCGGGCAAATCCGTGCTGCTTGCGCTGATGGCGCTGCAGTTCCGTCGGTATCCAAGCTCCCAGATATTTGCCTTCGATTTCGGGGGTCGATCAGAGCCGCGGCGCTCGCCATGAAGGGCGATTGGCACGATCTTGGCGGTGCGCTGTCCGATAGCGCCTCCGAGCCGGTCGCCCTGCAGCCGCTAGCCATGATTGACGATGCGGCCGAGCGCGGCTGGGCGGCGGAATGGACCGCAGCCCTTCTCGCCCACGAAAAGATCGACATGACGCCGGAAGCCAAGGAGCATCTTTGGTCGGCGCTGTCTTCGTTGGCGTCGGCACCTATCGGCGAACGGACGCTGACTGGTCTGTCCGTGCTGCTGCAGTCCCAGGGCCTGAAAAGGGCGCTTCAACCCTATTGCCTCGGCGGCCCCTTTGGCCGGTTGCTCGATGCTGAAGCCGAGCGGTTGGGCTCTGCTCCGGTCCAGGTGTTCGAAACCGAGGGGCTGATCGGCACCGGAGCCGCACCGGCCGTGCTCGCCTATCTCTTCCATCGGATCGAAGGCAAGCTCGACGGAAGGCCGACGCTGCTCATCATCGATGAAGGTTGGCTTGCGCTCGATGACGCAGGGTTTGCGGGGCAGATACGCGAATGGCTGAAGACATTGCGGAAGAAGAACGCTTCCGTCATCTTTGCCACCCAATCGCTCTCGGATATAGACGGGTCCGCGATTGCGCCTGCGATTATCGAGAGCTGCCCGACTCGGCTGTTCCTGCCGAACGAGCGCGCGATCGAGCCGCAGATCTCGGCGATCTATCGGCGCTTCGGTCTCAACGACCGCCAGATCGAGATCCTCGCGCGCCACGCCCAAGCGCGACTACTACTGCCAGTCACGGCGCGGCAATCGCCTGTTCGAGCTGGGTCTAGAAGAATTCGCACTCGCCTTCACAGCAGCTTCATCAACGTCCGATCAGGCGATGATCGAGCGCGTGCTCGCCGAACACGGCCGTGATGATTTTGTCACCGGTTGGCTCGCCGCGCGCGGGTTAGGTTGGGCCGCCGATCTCATTCCTGGTCTCATCAAGCAGGAAGGCTTGTCATGAAGCGCCTCCCGTACGTCGCCGCCGCGAGCGCCATCACCATTGCCGTCGCATGCGCAGTTTCGCCCGCGTCGGCCCAACTGATCGTGTTCGATCCCAACAACTATGCGCAGAATGTGCTCACGGCTGCACGTGAGCTGCAGCAGATCAACAACCAGATCACCTCGCTGCAGAATCAGGCGCAGATGTTGATCAACCAGGCCAAAAATCTCGCCAGCCTGCCGTATTCCTCGTTGCAGCAGCTCGAGCAGTCGATCCAGCGAACGCAGCAACTTCTCGCGCAGGCACAGCGCGTTGCCTACGATATCAAGCAGATCGATCGAGCGTTCTCGACGACCTATGCGCCGGTCTCGACGAAGGAGTCAGATCAAGTGCTGATCGCGAATGCGCAAACACGCTGGCAGAATTCTGTGGCGGGCTTGCAGGACGCTTTACGCGTCCAGGCGACCGTGGTCGGTAATCTCGAGACCCACCGCAAGGAGATGTCGGCCCTCGTTAGCTCGAGCCAGGGCGCGACCGGCGCGCTGCAAGCCAATCAGGCCGGGAATCAGCTCCTTGGCCTGCAGGCACAGCAACTCGCCGACCTAACCGCCGCAGTTTCCGCGCAGGGACGGGCGCAAAATCTAGAAGCAGCCCAGCGTACCGTCGCTCAGGACCAGGGCAGGGAGCAGCTCCGCCGCTTTCTCGCACCCGGTCGCGGCTATCAGCCTTCGATAGTTCGGATGTTTCACCAATGAGCGGACGTGGTGGACTTAAGCGGGTGATGCTTGTGACGACAGCGGCTGCCGTCCCCATCCTTGTCGCAGCGTGCACAATCCAGCTCCGCGACGACAGCGACGGTCCACCGGCTAGATCGTCGGCATCCCGGGCAACCAGTCCGCTTGGCGGCGAACTCGAACGCTGCCGGAAGGTCACCTCCGAGCAGGTTGCAGAACTCCAAGAGTGCCGTTTGATTTGGGCGGAAAGCCGCCGTCGGTTCCTGGGACCAAAGAAAACACCGGGCGTTACTTCCGCCGATGCTAAACCAGGCAGCCCGACACCGTCGTTGGCGCTGCCCAAGCATCCCGATCGTCTCCCCACGGCTGGCCGCCCGTTGCAACACGCGAACGCGAGTGATTCCATGGGTGGCACCGGCGTCATCGACCGATTCCTGGAAACGTTTACTCGCTATATCGACTCTGGCTTCGGGTTAATGGGCAACGAAGTCGCCTTCCTCGCAACCACGCTTGCCGCGATCGATGTCACGCTGGCCGCTCTGTTCTGGGCCTGGGGTACCGACGAGGACATCATCGCTCGCCTCGTGAGGAAGACGCTCTTTGTCGGCGTGTTCGCTTACCTGATCGGCAACTGGAACAACCTCGCCCGTATCGTTTTTGAGAGCTTTGCCGGTCTCGGTTTGAGAGCCTCAGGAACTGGACTGTCCTCGGCGGATTTCCTGCGCCCGGGGCGGATCGCGCAGGTCGGTATCGATGCGGGGCGGCCGATCCTGGAGTCGATCTCGGGATTGATGGGCTATGTCAGCTTCTTCGAGAATTTCATCCAGATCGTGGTTCTGCTGTTCGCCTGGGTGATCGTGCTGCTCGCCTTCTTCATTTTGGCAATCCAGCTTTTTGTCACCCTGGTTGAATTCAAGCTGATGACCCTCGCGGGCTTCATCCTGATCCCGTTTGGGCTGTTCGGCAAGACGGCCTTCGCCGCCGAACGCGTGCTCGGTAACGTCATCTCGTCAGGCGTCAAAGTCATGGTGCTCGCCGTGATCGTCGGCATCGGCTCGTCGTTGTTCTCGCAGTTTACCGTTACCTCGGCCGGCGCACAGGTCGGCATTGAAGATGCCATGGCCCTGGTGCTCGCCGCGTTAGCGCTGCTGGGCCTGGGAATCTTTGGGCCCGGCATCGCCAATGGCATCGTGTCCGGCGGTCCGCAACTTGGCGCCGGAGCCGCCGCGGGCACGGGGTTAGCTGCCGGCGGGGTCGTGGTAGCCGGAGCGGGCCTCGCTGCCGGAAGCGTCGGTGCACTCGCCGGCGCGGCGCGCGGGACTGCGGCGCTAGCGGGTAGCGCGAGCGGGGCGTTTAGGGCTGGTGGTTTGTCCGGCGTCGCGGATGCCGCCGCATCCGCGATGATGAGCCCGCTTCGTCGCGCCGCGGCTGCAAGCGGCTCGGCTTCAACTGGTGGCACTGCAGCCGGTGAAACCGGCGCAGCTCAGCCGCCGGCAAGTTCCGCACCTCCGGACAGTCAGTCCAGCTCGGCCAGACGCATGAAGCGGATGCAGACCATGAGTCAGGGGCGTCGGCCGCTACCAACGTCGTTCGCACTGCCGACCATGGTGGAGGAGGCGCCTCCGTCGATCTCTCCGAAGGAGGGAAGTGATGTTCAAACGACCATCCGTTCACTATGGCCGCACGCCTGCGCCCGTAACGCCCTATCAGAAAGCGGCGCAAATGTGGGACGAGCGCATCGGCTCGGCGCGGGTGCAGGCCAAAAACTGGCGACTGATAGCCTTCGGTTCTCTGATCCTGTCGGCAGGACTTGCATCAGGTCTCGTCTGGCAATCCACCCAGGGAAGCATTACGCCCTGGATCATTGAGGTCGATCGTCTCGGCCAGGCAGAGGCGGTTAGCCCAGCCAATCCCTTCTATCAGCCAACCGATCCGCAGATTGCCTTTCATTTGGCACGCTTCATCGAGAATGTGCGCGGGCTGTCGGCTGATGCCATCGTGCTGCGTCAGGACTGGCTGCGCGCCTACGACTTTACGACCGATCGCGGCGCCGCTGCCCTCAATGACCACGCCCGCGTCAACGATCCCTTTGCCAAACTCGGCAAGCTGCAGATCGCAGTGGAAATATCCAGCGTCATCCGCGCCTCGCCGGAAAGCTTTCGGGTCGCCTGGATCGAGCGCCGCTACGACAATGGGCAGCTTACCGCCACCGAGCGCTGGACCGCCATCCTCACCATCGTGATCGAAACTCCGCGCGATGCCGATCGTCTGCGCAAGAACCCGCTCGGGATCTATGTCAACGCCATCAACTGGTCGAAGGAGCTTGGGCAGTGAATATGCAGATTCCTGGAGTCGCTAGCCCGAGTGTGCGCACGGTCATGCGCCCGTTTCTGGTTGCTTGCATGTTTGCACTCAGCGGCTGTGCCACCTCCAAACCGCCGCAGATCAGCTACGACGACGATATCCCGCCACTTCCCAGTCCGCCGTCGCTGGCGGAGGATCGTCCGCGATCCTTCACGTTCCGCCGTCCTGGACGCCGGCGAAGGGAGGCAAAAGGGAAAGGTTGAGGCAAAGGAGCCTATTGCGCGGATTGAGACCGCCAATGACGCTGCGCGCGTCGAGCCGCGTAGCGCCGGCTACTTCAATGCTGTGCAGGTCTTCCCTTTAGTCCCGGCGCTCTCTATCAGATCTACGCGAGCCCCGGACAGATCACCGATATCGCACTCGAGCCCGGCGAGCAGCTCGCGGGTTCGGGGCCGGTATCGGCTGGCGACACCGTGCGCTGGGTCGTTGGCGACACCGAAAGCGGAAGCGGCGATACCAGACGTGTCCACATCATGGTCAAGCCGACGCGGCCTTCGATTGAGACCAACCTCGTGGTCAACACCGACCGGCGCACCTATCTCATCGAGCTGCGCTCGCGTGAAAAACCCTACATGCCATCAGTCGCCTGGTTCTATCCCGAGGACAGGCCCGGCCGTGCCCGAGCTGTTTCCCCGACGCCAGTTCTTCCTGACTCTTCTCAGCGGCGCTATCGCTACACCCTCGAGGGCGACAATCCGCCTTGGCGGCCGGTCGGCGTCTATGACGATGGCCGCAAGGTCTATATCGAGTTCTCACCCGGCATCGTTCAGGGAGAAATGCCTCCGCTGTTTGTCATCGGTCCGGACGGCAATTCCGAGATCGTCAACTACCGAACCTATCGTAACGTGCTGATCGTCGATCGGCTGTTTGCCGCGGCCGAGTTGCGACTTGGTGGCGACCCTCAGCAAAAGGTCCGAGTCATCAGAAGCGACGGGAGGCCGTCGTGACTGATAAGCAAACGACTGGCGCCGGTGGTCCTGGTTCTACCTCGCCGAAGAGTGCTGCGGAGATAGCCAGCTCACTGCGCCTGCGTCCAGAACGTCCGCGCGTGACTCGCCTGTCGCGTAAGGTATTGGCCGGGGGCACGGCACTCGCGCTCGTTCTCATTTCCGGAGCCGTGCTGTGGGCCCTGCAGCAGAATCGCACGCGTGGTCCAGCTTCCGAAGAGCTGTACAGCACCGATCACCACAATATGGCCGACGGCCTTGCCGGGCTGCCGCGCGACTATGCGGGCATTCCGCGCGAGGTGTCGCGCCTCGGGCCGCCATTGCCGGGTGATCTCGGTCGCCCCATTGTTGCGGCCCAGGCCCAGTCCGGGCCGCTTGCGGTCGATCCCGAGCAACAGCGGATGAGCCAGGAAAGCGAGGCCGCGCGCACCAGCAAAGTATTTGCGTCGACGAATGTTCGGCTACCGGCTGCAGCGACTCCTGCCGAGACGACCTCAAATGCCGCATCACCGTCCGATGAGGCGTTTGCCCAGAATGGACAGGACCGCAAGCTCGCTTTTGTTAGCGCTGCCGTTGATCGGCGGACCACGAGCCCTGACCGTGTGGCGAAGCCAGCCTCGCGTTATGTCGTCCAGGCAGGATCTGTGATTTCGGCCGCCCTTATTACGGGCATCCGCTCCGATCTGCCCGGGCAGATCATGGCGCATGTGACCGAACCGCTATTTGATACGCTGTCCGGTCAAACTTTGTTGGTGCCCCAGGGCGCGCGGCTGACAGGAATCTACGATAGCCACGTTACACATGGACAGTCACGCGTGCTCCTGGTCTGGACACGCCTGATCATGCCGAACGGCCGATCGATCGTCCTTGAGCGCCAGCCGGGTGCCGATACCGCAGGCTACGCTGGGCTTCAGGACGAGGTTGATCATCACTCGGGTGAGCTCTTCAGGGCGGCGCTGCTGTCGACCCTGCTGGGTGTCGGAGCCGAACTTGGATCCGGCTCGGATGCGGGCAACGGAAACAGCGCCATCATTGGGGCACTTCGCCGTGGGGCAGGGGATTCCCTGAACCAAACCGGTCAACAGACGGTTCGGCGCATTCTCAACATCCAGCCGACCCTGACGATCCGGCCGGGATTTCCGGTGCGGGTAATCATCAATCGCGACCTCGTGCTCGAACCATACAGAGGCTGAAAAATGGCGAAGCTGAAGCTCGGCGCCATCACCGATGACAAGCCCGTCAAGGTTACTGTGGAACTGCCGGCAAATGTCCATCGTGATCTCGTCGCCTATTCCGACGTGCTTGCCCGTGAAACCGGGCAATCGATCTCGGACCCGGCAAAGCTGATAGCGCCAATGCTGGTGCGGTTCATGGCAACCGATCGAGCCTTTGCGAAGGCACGGCGCAAGGGTCAGCCAGCGCAAGGCAAGGGATAGCGTTCGCTCAGGAGTTTGAGGAAGTTCGCCAGCGCCGGATTGTCATTGTCCTTGCGCCAATGTGCTGAATAATTGACCTGGCTTGGACCCGTGCCGTCACGTACCTCTCGATAGGTCAGGCCGGCGAAAGTGACGCCGATGTCGGATTCAGCCACCAGGCTGACACCGAAGCCTATGGTGATGAGGGTCTTGATGATACCTCTGCTAACGTCATGGCGTTCGATCTTGGGGCGGTCTGCTGTCGAGATGAGCTTCGCCAACAAGAGGTCTTCAAGCTCTCTTCCCGGATCGTATTGACTGAGAAGGACTGTTTCATTCCGCAGGTCGGTCCAGTAGATCGCTTTCTTCGACGCCAGCGGATGCCCCTCAGGCAGGGCCAAAGGATACGCTCGCTCCACAGCGGCAAGGCGTTGCTGTCAAAGACGTGTCCCCCGTCGGTGGCGATGACAACGTCGATTGCGCCATTGCGCAGGGCGGTGACGAGGCGCATTCGCGACCTTTCGACCATGCCAAGTGCGACCAGCGGGCAGCGCTGCCTGAAATCTACCAACGTCGCCCGTAAATTGCCGGCCGACAGCGACGTATAGAATCCCACAGACAGCCGGCCAGCCTCGCCGCGTCCGTTAGACTTGGCTGACGTAACCAGCGCATCCATTTGTTCGAGAATCGACCGCGCGGTTCGGAGAAAATCCCGGCCAGCCGACGTGGCGCAGACGCCGCCGCTCGATCGCTCGAACACAATCACGCCCATCGATTCCTCGAGTTGGCGAATGCAGCGGCTCAGCGTCGACTGCTGCGTCAACAACGCTTCTGCGGCCCTCCGGAAGCTTCCATATTCCGCGGAAACAACCGCATATCGGAGGTGCTGAAGGGGATGGTTGAAGACTGATTGCGGAGAGACAAATATCTGTGGTCTTGTTCGTCGGCCATTCGCGACCATCGGATGCTTTGAACAGGTTGGAGCATCGACAAGACATTTTGAATTGGGTAATTTCATCCGCCGGTTGTGTTCATTGTTGGGCGTCGCGGTTCGCGCATTGATTAATAAGCAAATCGCATAGAGGCATACCGTTTACAAATTCAATGACTTTGTCGTCTATCGACGGTCTGCACCACCGCATCGCGCTCTATCCGGCGAAGCGGTGCGGCCTGCTCTATGCGGCGTTCGAGGTCGAGACGCTCGATAACATCATGCAGAACGGTTACTTCATGCAGGAACGCCAGATCAAGATCGTGCAAGGGCCCGGCCGGGAGCCCTGCTCGAAGCAGATATTCCTTCATGTCGAAGGTCCCGACGGCATCATCTTTTCATATGTGAACGGGATGAAGGAGATCGGTCCGGTGCGTCGCCCGGCACGTCAGTTTCCGCTGCTGCCGGAATCGCTTTGCGATTGGGGCAGCGAGGCAAAGGACGTGCCGGAGTTGAGCGCCGGCGTAAATTAGGTCGCGAACCCCGGGAGAACAAGCATGATCAATCTGATGGACGTAAGCTATGTGCGCCTGCGAACCCCGGATATGGAATCGGCGGAGACCTTTGCGACCAGCTGCCTCGGGCTGCAGGTCGCCGAGCGGGCCAAGAAGGCGCTCTATCTGAGGTCGGACGACCGGTCGCATACGCTGTGCTACACCGAAGGCGACGCCGCGGATCAGGCGGTCGGGTTTGAGGTCGAAGACGAGGACTGTCTGCAGCAGGCGGCCGCCACGCTGGAGCGGCTTGGCCATCGCGTGCACGGCGGCTCCGCGGATGAGGCGGAGCGACGGAAGGTGAGGGCCTTCATCGGCTTCGACGATCCGAGCGGCAACCATATCGAACTCGTGGTGCGTCCGGAGCGAAGCGGCCGCCGCTATTTCGCGTCACGCGATGCAGGAATTACCGGCTTCAGCCATATCGGCCTCAATTCGACCGATCCCGCCCGCGACGAGCGGTTTTGGACCGAGGTCTGCAACGCGCGCGTCAGCGACAGGATCGGCGATATTCCCCTGATGCGCGTCAATGCGATCCATCACACCATCGCGCTGGTGCGGGCGCCAAAGGCCGGCATCCAGCACGTCAACCATCAGGTGGAGTCCAGCGACGACGTGCTGCGGTCGTATTATTTCCTGAACGAGCGCCGCGTTCCGATCGTTTTCGGTCCCGGCCGTCATCCGACCTCCGGCGCGCGCTTCCTCTATTTCAAGGGACCGGACGGAATGGTGTTCGAATATTCCGTCGGTGTCGACGAAATCGAGGACGAGGCGCCCCATCGGGACCTGCTCCGTTCGATCTGGGTCCTCGACCGCGCTCGCGATGATCCCGAGCGTCAGATGCGGAGATTTGGTGAAGTTTTCCGCCTTCGACGAGTTCGAAAGTGACAGAAAGTCCCAGACGGCGTCTCCCTGCCGACCCGTGATGGCCGAACGGCCCGGAGCCTTGGGGTTCAGGCGCCACTACGGAGGTCCGTGATCGATTTTGGATGAAAAGATATGGTCCCTCACGTCGCCGCTCGTAAAATGCATCGACGGCTCTAAGAATTTTCGTTCGTCACCCCAAAAAGACTTTTGCAACACTATCGGCACAAAACGGACATCGATCCGGCGATGGTCGATGTCCGCCATCGGGGTAAAGCGGAAATGCGGTAGCGGTGCCGTTACGATGTTCTTTGCCAAAGTATCGATGTGATACTCAGCCTCCTAGTCTAGGAATTGTCGCTCATTCGACGAAATCGCAAGGCACGCCGCTGAGGCTAACCTGCAGGTCGGTCGTGTCCTGCTTGGCCTGCTGCATGGACAGGCCCTTCCAGTGCATCTCAAATGCTTCCGGGCTGGCATAGACCTCGTACAGCATGATCGTGTCGGCTTCCTTCTGCGGCACGAGGATTTCGAACTTCAAGGTGCCGGGTTCAGTCGCCAAGCAACGCTGAGCGTGAGCCTTTAGGTGTTTCAGGTATTCGTTCCGCTTGCCCGGGGTGGTCTTGATGGTTGCCACGATTGCTAGTTTGGCCATATGTTCATCCCCTTCTCGCTAGGCGATGCGCCGACTTATGTAGTGTGCGCTCAAAGCGGACGTCAGCCAATGCCAGAGGTTCTTACGTCTCGAAAACGACGAGCCGGGCCGCCAAATAAAATACCGCGGCTGGGGCGCATGCCCCGCCTATCGTAGCGGCTGTGCGTCTAATTGTCCGGCCCCAGTTCATAGATCGTCCCTTAGGCCCTTGAAGAACGGATGCCGCACCGTGCCTTCTGCGGACTTCGCCCGGTACTCGATTTCGGCCAACAACTCCGGCTCCACCCAGATGCCCTTGTGTGCAATCCTCTTTGCGTAGGGCTGTGTCTTGCGGATCAGCGGCGTCAGTCGTTTGCGCAGATCGGCAGCGGATGCCTTGTCGAAGCCGTGATCGACCTTACCCGCATAGATCAGGTCGTTGCCCTTGCGGCGGGCGAGATAGATGATCCCCGAATGCCGCTGCGAGCCGCTCCTTAAGGGATTGTTACTGGTTGTTTGTCAGCATACCGCCATTGCAGATAGAGCGCGACGAGCGACAGCGAATTCCGAAATGCTTTAACCCGACCAGCGTCTCTCATAGGAGGCCCACTTTGCTCAGGGGCTTCGTGATTGCAGCCTTGGTGCTGCTTGGTGCATCGCAGCTAGATCAGTATCTCACCCATGGTCGGTATACCGACGCCGGCCATGTCGATGCTGCGACAGATCAGGCACTCGTTTGGCGTTGAGGGTGGACGCCGTTTGCCAAAAGGGCGCTTCCCCTGCGCGTTGCATCGTAGCCGTTCCCGAATTGGCAATGAGATCGATTTTGCCGCTGCCTGACGCCTCCCGCGTTTGGAACCGCAACCTTTTTTGCCTAGGTGAATTTAGTTCATGGGTCTCGGGGCTTCGCAAAACTGCGACTACGGCCAATTGATGCTTTTCTTGCCGTTGTCACTCTAGGAACCGCAGTCCTGATCGAGATCGCTGCGTTCATCGTCATAGGACTGATCTAGGGCGCACTGGCTCGCAACGCGGGGCACGCAATCGTTAGCGTGCCCGTTTTGTTCAACATTTCTATGAAACCAAAGGGGCTGGCGCTGGTAACCCCGTGTCAAGCGATCCCTCCAGCACCCGAGCGAAACGTGTCCAAGCCCCTAATCCTCGTCATCGAGGACGAGTATCCGGTGCAAGACATTGTCGAAGATGCGCTAACCGAAGGCGGTTTTGAAACCGATATTCTCTCCTCAGCGGAAGAAGCCCTGACCTTGTTCAAGAGCGGGAGCAAGAACTACAAGGCGCTCGTCACCGACGTTAGCTTGAAGGGCAGATTGAGCGGTTGGGAGGTGGCGAGACAGATCAGGGAAAAGACCCTGCCTTTCCGGTCGTCTACATGACGGGCGCGGCTGCGGACGATTGGGCGTCGCAAGGCGTCCCCAGCAGCATCCTGCTGCAAAAGCCGTTTGCGCCCGCGCAGCTTGTCACCGCCGCTTCCCAGCTTCTAAATAGCGCAAGCCAAAATCAAAGCATGGCCCCACCCTCGGCTTCCGAGGCCAAATGAGCAAGGCCCGCTGCGTGCACGGTCCCGCCTCGGGTAGTGGGGCTGGGGGCTTGGGACGGAACCGTGCCAGGCCGCTCGGGGTTGGCGGCCCGATCTGATAACGCGGCGCTGTTGGCTGTCGTTCCTGCCGCGACCTCAAAGCGCGCGAGGCCCGGATGAGGGTATCCGGGCCTCTGGCAAGAACCTCAACAGCACCCTCCGTGCCGCTCGGTCGATGCTCGAATGAACGCTAGAGCATAGATCGGCGGGGCGCGTATTGATCTGGGGCAAGCCACGGCCCGCGTTGATGTATGCGGACATCGCGCGCCGCGCGGCGGCGACCTTAGCGCCGCGCCCGCCGATGTCCGTGGTTCTCACAAATTTGGCAGGCTTGTCGGCGGCCAGACAGACGAACCGGACGACATTGATTAGTCTTTTGCGTGATCAATGTGAGGCTCGCCATGGGACGATTTTATTTTCACCTCCGTGCGGGCGACGAACTAACATCCGATGACGAAGGAATGGATTTACCGGATCTTTCTGCGGCTAAGCGCGAGGCTATGCTAACTGCCCGTGAACTTTTGGTCGAAGCAATCAAGAGCGGTAAGCAAACGGTTCCGGAGGCTTTCGTTATCGCAGATGATGAAGGTCGAGCGCTCGACACCATATCGCTCGCAGCGGTTCTGCCCGCGCCGTTTAACAAGTAAGGGCGTTCAGCGCCCTTTCGGGATATCTCGCTCACAGTATGCGGGAAATTCGCGCCCGGCCTTCGGCAATTTGATGTCGTACTGCGCGGCGTCGCGGAGCGTGACCAGCGGCTTCCGGCCCGGCACCATGATTGGATCGAAGAACCGCTGATCCCGTGATCACAGCTCACATCCCATTGCGTGGACAACCTCGGTGCGAACCATGTCCGAGATTTGCCAATAACCGGACATGTGGCGGATATGTCAAAATCGACGCGAATGACCCATGAAGTAGGCCTAGTCCCGCAGCGGCCCGATATGCTTTGATGCTTGGGGCTGGAACTGAGACGCATGGTGGCCTCATGTACATAGTCATTCGAAAGTACACAAAGGTTCGTTCGGTTGCGGATGCCGCTCGCCGCGCCAAAAGCGGCATCGGTCAGATCCTAAGGGAATCGCACGGATTCAGATCTTATCATGTACTGGATGGAGGCGAAGGCGTCGGTGTCGCTGTGATGATATTCGAGGACCGCGAAAGCGCCAATGCAGCGAACGATAAAGTACTGGAGTTTGTTCAAGCAAGCCTGCCTGATCTTAATCTTGGAGATCCCGAAATCATCGCCGGGGAAGTTTTGGTGAATATAGAATCTGATGCGTAATTGTTCGTAAAGGCTACTCATCCGCTACGGGCGCAAGCACGGCGTCGAGAGGCGGCCGTAGCGTTCGCCAACGAGAAAAGTCGTGTTCACTTTGACCTTTGCGCGTGAACGCTAGGTCTTCGCTCAGAAAACTGTCCAGAGGAGTGCACGCGCGATGTCGCCTGTTGGCACCAAACGGACCACTGGGCCGGTCTGGTAATGTCCGTTGATTGGGGTAGACCGGAAGCGGTGGCGTCAAATCGGGGCTTTTGACCCAGTACGCAAGTCGGCATTCACGCAGCCCTTGAGAGTTTGCCCCAAGGCCACCAGCGCCGCAACCGTCCGAGCGTCAACGGGAAATAACTTTCGTGCTAGGTTTCCAATCACGCTGTGCGAACAGTGTAACCCGTTAGCTCGAACAAACCTACGTCGAAACTCAGTGCGAGGAGTCTCATGACCAGTCAGGGCCGGCGCATTGCCGGTTGCCACTTATTGCTGCGAGGTAACCGCTGGATGCCTATAAGCGTGAACAAAGTGCTTGGAGCCAAAGATCGTTGTTCACCGGGCGGTGCGGTGATTTCCGCATACCTCTCCGCAGTTGTTGAAGGGGACACAATTGTTGGCTGGATAAAAAACTCAGCGTTCTCGGTTCAAGAGGTGCTGCCCAATGGCACACTCGCCCCGCTCGACCTGACTCCCGCGAAACGGGCGTTGCAAGCTGATAGCGCCGATATGAAAGCAAGCAAGGCGGGAATAGTTGGCATCAGTTCGCTGATCGCGGGGCGTCGCATTCAAGAACAAAATACTGGAAACCTTCCTTCGAAGTTGCGTGAAGCTGCATTCGAACGCGCTACGGTACAGATACTGGACAAAATTCAGGGTCATTCCGTTGTCGGCGTGCGTCTATACGATTGCTGAAACGCGAAAATTGAGCTTTTGATCGTGTTAGCTAGGTAGGTAAGCAGCTCTCGGCTATCACTTTCGTGCTGGCACTCAGAGGACAAAGTTCCTGCGTGGTTGCCTGTCAAGATTGCCGACCGATTACCTCCAGATGGGACGTGGGACGTGACCCGGTGATATAGGGACGGGCAGAGCATGTCCGCTCTGCCCGGGTATTTCAGACATCAACTTGTTCCGCTATCGCCAAGGCGTCATCGACCTCGATGCCGAGATACCGGACCGTGCTTTCGATCTTGGTATGCCCGAGCAAGAGCTGGACGGCTCTGAGATTGCCTGTGCGCCAATAAATCAGGGTAGCTTTTGTGCGTCGCAACGAATGCGTGCCAAAAGCCTGGGGTCCAGCCCAACGCTTCCGATCCACTCCGATACGAGCCGCGCATATTGGCGCGTCGTCATGTTGCGGTTGGGACCACGACGGCCGGTGAACAAGAACTCGCCGGGCCGTTTGCCGGTGGCTTTTAGATAGTCATCGACCGCCTGGCGGGTCTGCTCGCTCAATTCAGATCTGACGGGCCGACCGGTTTTCTTCTGTCGTACCGTTGCACGATCCGCTGTGTACCCGCCCGCAGCGACATCCTCGACCCGGATTGCAACAACGTCACAGCCACGAAGCTTGCTATCAATCGCCAGATTGAACATGGCAAGGTCGCGAGCGCGACCTTCGATCTGGAGTTTCGTCCGGATCGACCAGACGTGCTTGGGCCGCAACGGTGGCTTTGCCCGGTCAGCTTTCCCTTGTTCCACGCCGCTCGCTTAGTCGTGGGGGTCGCATTCACTTGATCCTGCATGGTCATGCTCCTCGGCTCGGTTACAGAGGGCGAGAAGAATGTGCCACCGGATTGGACATCGGAATCAGGTCGGTTTTCTGGCCAAAGCAGACTTAGCGTCCGGCCCAGCGGCAAACGACCTGGAGCGATTGACCCGATTCCGACATTCTCGGGTGTGGTGAAGCAGACCGGAAATAGGCAGCCAGATCGTCTAATCGCATTGGACGCCATCGGATGCGGGCGCTAAAGTAACGCGACTGAGCTTCCCCGCTCGGGGCCGGGGAATAGCTCGGCTACACGGGAGGTTCGCCAATGAAAATCGTATCGCAGAGCCTGCTGATTGGAATCGTTGTGCTCGCGAGTGCCGCTTCCGCGGCCACGGCCCAAACGGCCGATGCGCACAAGATCGTCTCGCCGCAAGAGATCAAGTGGGGGCCCGCGCCCGCCTTTCCGCCCGGCGCGGAACTTGCTGTGCTGTACGGCGACCCGAGCAAGGAAGGCGTGTTTGCCACGCGGCTCAAGGCGGCGAAGGGTTATTACATTCCTCCGCATACGCATCCGAAGCCGGAAATCAACACGGTGATCTCGGGGACGGTCCGTCTGGGAATGGGAGAGACTGCGGATCACAGCAAGGCTCAGCCGTTGCCCGCCGGCAGCTTCTTCGCGCTTCCTCCGGGCATGGCGCACTATGTCTTCGTTGACGAGGATACCGTCGTGCAAGTCAACACCTCCGGGCCGTGGGGCATCAACTACGTCAACCCGAAGGATGATCCGCGAAAGTCGCAATAACGCGCTCGTCTGTATGCCCTCGCGGCCGATGCACATTGTCGGCACGCCTGATTCGCCGTGCAGTCGGCACCGACCGGAGCGCCCTGCTGGATAATCTGCCTCGACGGCTTGCGACGTCCGCCTATGGTACCTTTGAGACATGCCGACCGACCCTGAGAATGTCCGCTAGTCGGGGAGGACCGGAAGTGAACGGAGCACGGTCAGAACGACGCGAATGACCCAACTCAGACATCGAGCAGGATCGCGTTTGTGATCGGACGTGCGCCAACCGTGCTTGCGACAAATCGCCGTATTCGGTACCTCAGCTATCGGTCTCGGAGGCAGAGAACGCGACAGCCCCCGAAGCGGACCTGGACATCATGCGAACCGACTTTGAGCGCGCGCGAGGTACCGGAAGAGCGGTATCAATCAATGTCGATGCCTTTGGACCGCAGCACGGCCTTAGAAGAATCGGAAGCCAAAAACTGCAAGAACTCGCTTGTGGCAGCCCGTTGCCACTGGTGGGGACTCGCGAGCGTGACTCGCGGGGCGCACTCAAGGTGTTTTGACGACGAATTTCCCGTTGAAGAGGGTGGCGCCCTTGAACGCGCCCGGCAAGCTTTCGAAACTGCCCGTAGCGTTCGCATAGGCGCCCGTGCCCGGTAAAAGTGGTAGGCGCCGTTGCACTTCCGCCTATTAGCTGGCCCCGCTTGACTACGGACAAGCCGGGCTTATCGCGCTAAAGTTACCGCCCACCGCTCGTAAGAGAGGATGGTGACGGCAATTGCCCCAGGGAGGAAAGAAATGTCGCACGATCGTAGAGAGTTCATGAAACTCGCGGGCACTGCGGCAACAGTCGCTGGCACAGCCTGGGCTGCGACACCGGCCGCGGCCCAGATGGCGGGGCAGTTCAGGGCGATCAAGGCATTGGCGTTTGATGCATACGGGACGCTATTCGACGTCTTCTCAGTCACGGCGTTGTGCGAACAGCTTTATCCCGGAAAAGGCAATCAGCTCGCGCAGATATGGCGTGTGAAACAATTGCAATATAGCCTGATGCGCAGCCTCATGGGCCGCCACCGCGATTTCTGGGGCTTGACCGAGGATGGGTTGATCTGGGCGACCAAGAATCTCCAGCTCGACCTGACGGCTGACAAGAAGAAGCAGCTGATGGAGGCCTACCTAAGCCTCGCCGCCTTCCCCGACGTGAAGCCTGGCCTTGAGACGCTGAAGACGCAAGGCGTCAAGCTCGCGATCCTATCTAACGGTGAGCCCAAGATGTTGGAAGCAGCGGCGAAGAGTGCGGGGATCCGCAATCTTCTCGACGAAGTCATCAGTGTTGAGGAAGTCAAGATCTTCAAAGTCAGCCCGCGCGTCTACAATCTCGGCCCCGAGCGCATGAAGGTTACGAACCCGGAGCTCGGGTTCATCTCAGCGAATTCCTGGGACATCAACGGCGCCGCCTCCGCTGGATTGAACACATTCTGGATTCAACGCAGCGCCGCCGAAGTGCCCGAAGAGCTCGGCTTCCAGGCGAGCGCAGTCGTCAAGGCAATTACCGATCTCGCGCCGCTGCTGCGCGGCTAAACGCTGTTGCCCGTCGCTGTTTTCAATGGGCAACGCCAAACACGCCAGTGTCCGGTCTTGGCACCTTTGAGACCTGCCGAGCAACCCGCCCAATGTCTGCTGCGCATAGCCGGCCTCGGCATGTGCGCGCAAGAGCCGCAGTTTTCGACGATCGAAAATCGAGCCAGGGGCCTACCCTGAGGCTTGAGATCGCAATCATCTGGGAACTGTCGCATTGTGAGGGAGAACAGCCATGCGCACGCTCTCGCATTTCCTGCACACATTTTGGGGATACCTCGGCAGGCCTGGAGCCTTGTTAATCGCGCCGCTAGTTGCAGGCAGCGTCTTTGTCCCTGCTGCCGCGAATGCCCAGGACTACGAAATTTGGGCGATCGATCAGGGCACCAACATCGTCCACGTCTACAACACGAAGCTAGAGGAGGTCGGCCGCATCGACATGGGCGCGCATGAGGTGCGCGTACCGCACATGATCCATTTCACCTCCGATTATGCCTATGCGTTCATCGCGAGCACTGCTTCAGGGGACGTGTCGGTGATCCGCACGGCGGATCGGGTGCTGGTTTCGCTGCTCAAGACCGGGCCGGCCACGCACATGGCGGTGGTAAAGCCGGACGATAGCGCCGCCATCGTCGACGTGATCGGCGACCCCAAGGCTCCGCGCTCGGGCAAGCTCGTCGAGATCACCATCGACAAACAAAAGGGCAGCTTCGCCATTGGGCGCAGCCTGGTGATCAGCGAGGATCCCGAATTCAAGAAGGTAGCCGACAAGTTCAATGACGCGCGGGCGGTTTGCCACGAATATTCGGCAGACGGCAGGTACGCCTATGTCACCCTAGGACCGGCCCTGAAGGACGGGGGCCTGGTCATCCTGGATACCCAGAAATTTGCCTTGTTCGCCGCCTATCCGCCGAGTGAGATGCAGGTGAACTGCGGCACAGTGGCGACGCGGGACCGCAAGCACATCATCGTCAACGGTGGCGACCGAGAGGTCGGCGTTTGGTACGTGCTGGATAGCACAACCCATAAGGTCGTCCATCGGGGCGAAAGTCGTGGGTTCGATGCGCATGGTGTGTGGGCGACGCCGGACGGGCGCGAAATCTGGATGGTGAACCGTGGGACCAGCAACGGCATCGTGATCGATGCCAAGACTTTCGAAATCGTCGCGGAATTGCAGATCGGGCCGACACCCGACATCATCGCCATGTCGCCGGACTCGCAATTCGCCTTCGTCACCCTCCGTGGTCCGAATCCGGTAACGATGCCTCATATGGCCAAGGGCAAGACGCCGGGCTTCGCCGTGGTCAGCATCCCGGAACGTAAAATGATCAAGCTGGTTCAGCCCGCGGAGGGGAATGAAAAGAGCGACTTTCACGGGATCGGTGTTCGTTTGATCAAATAAGACGGAGCAAGTCGGTCGATGAACCGAAACTCGCCCGCTGATCCAAGACGGGGATCGCGCCAGGAGGCGGATGTTCGGGGAACGCGGGCGACGTCAGCCCTGCGGGCACCGAGGAAATTTCCTCGGTCGGGAACGCAACAGCGCCGCATGGCGTCGTAACCACGCGGTGAGAGCGGCGCTGCGCTGTTACCTCGGTGACTGTCGCCAAACCAAATCAGGATCAAAAAACGTGCCGATCGGGGTCGTGCCGGAAATCATCCGATGGGCGCATCCTTTCCGATGAGAGGAGGTGATCGAATAAGGACGCGTCTTGCTGCGGTGCATGAGTCCGTTGTTGACCCTACGCGGACTTCGCCTTAGGCCGCCTCGGATGCGGCACCGCTCGCATCTCGCGTCGTCTGCGTTTGGAAACATTTTCTAGCCTGGATGATTTACTCCCGGGGCTTCGCAAGATGCGAGGCATTCATGAACCCTCTCTCGGCGAGCGACGTGTTCCTTACGGTCGCGATCATGAGCGCCACTTTCCTGACCGAGGTCGGGCTTTTCATTTTGATTGGAATGCTTTGAAAGGAGCGCTCGATCTGGGCAACGCGTAGCTGATGCGAGGTCTAGGACTCCGCAAGCTTAATCGTTGAGACTGGCCACCTTCCATCATGACCTTCGATGGAAATCCGAAGCCCGTGCAATTCATCCAGCCAAACGTTCTCGACCCTGCCTGCCTTTCCGTCGGTAAGCACGACGGCTTTGCCGATCAATTCGGATTGGGCCGCACCGTACTCATTCAAAATCATTGACGCGCGGCGCTTCACCGACGGCATTGCTCGTCCATGTTCGGCCGAGCCGTCTGTGCTGTCCAAAGCGGCTCAACGCCGAAGTTTGTCCCAGCGCTCAGCACTGGGAACGATTGATGGTGACTGCTCGTCCAATTCGCGCAGCCGGTCGATTTGCGTTCTAAGGCTTCCCGGCAATTCCGGCTCTTCTTTCAGGAACGCGCGTAGCCTCACCCCGATCTCTTGAACGATTGCTCGGCTGTGTTTGGGGTCTATGTCAATGCGGTTGCGCATAACGAAGCCTCGTTCGGGGAAGAAGGCGCCAGCATCGGCGACCCAGCGCCTGCGCCACCACCTACCCCTCCCGCAGCTTTCCCGCTTGCGAACACGGCTGGCAATTCTGAACGGAACCGGAGACCGCCGCTTTTGGCTATCTGCGCGAGCGCTTTGAGAACAGCGGGCCCCGCAGTAGGAACCTTTGGCTATCCGCGACATGCGCCATGTAGTTAAACGGCGAGCGACGGTCTCGTGCTTCTAAGTCTTGAACCGGAGCTTTCGTTCCCTGACTTCTGATCGTGACGCCGTTCGGAACGGAAGGGGAAGCAATTGGAGCGCCGAGCCGACGCATTGAGGAACTTGCCGCGCGCTCTGGAACCATTTCAGAGAATGTCCGGTTAGTCCCGTGGGGCCGATGGAGGAACCATCGCCATGAGGATCGAATATCTTGCTGCAATCGCGATAGCTGCCGTTGCCGCTGGTACTGGACTGGCGGTCCATTCTGTCGGCTCGCTGCCGCCCGAAAAGCAGTCCACGCCTGCCGCCGCCCAATTGGCGACCCTGTTGGCTGAGTCCGTGGATCCGTTTTTGCTTCGGTCCGGTCGGCCGACGCCCGCGCGCGACGATACTTAGCGCCCCGTCCGGCAAGGAACGCTGTAACGCCTTTGCCTCACATCCCATGGCGCTCGCATCCATACGTCCGTTCCTCGTCTGTCGGATTGAACGCGAGAATAGTTCCGCTGCTTCAGCCTACGCCGCAACGTCGTCGGCGCGCTGATTCACTTCGCAGCACATGGCGGATGCCAGTCATCAGGAGGCCTCCATGCCGGAGATCAACACCAGGTTTCTGTTCACGCTCGCTCGCGAAATTCAAGTATCCAGTCTCGGCGATACTCCAACGGCCGCCGACGCATGTTTTATTTTGATGGCGGCAGCTTCGACGGGCCGAAGCTTAAGGGCAAGGTGTTGCCAGGCGGCGGGGTTGGTCGCTGATCCGCCGCGACGACGTGATGGAGGTGGACGCGCGGTTGATCCTCGAAACCAACGACAACCATCAAATCTACGCGGCCTGGAAGGGACTTCGCCATGGTCCGAAAGAGGTCATGGATCGCCTTTATCAAGGCGAGATTGTCGACCCGGGAGCCTACTATTTCCGCACCACGCCATACTTCGAGACGAGTTCAGAAAAGTACAGTTGGATGAACTGCATCTGCTCGATCGCCAGCGGCTCGCTTTCTACGAATGCACGAACGCTAGATGTTTTTCAGGTGTTGTAGTCGATGCATCAGACGTCCGCTGCTGGCAGATATTGTTGCAAAAGGCTATTTGGGGTGGCGATCGAAATTTTTCAGGACCACTGATGCGTTTCGCTCGAGGCGATATGAGGGACCACATCGTTTCGCACCAAAACGACCAGGGAGCTTCGTATCGGCGTTACGGAGTATTGCAGTGGCCACGTCGGCCAAAAATCAACTTTTGCGAGATTTTTGACGTCGTTCGATTTTCGACTTTTGCAACGATATCGGCACTTTTGAGACATGCCGACGGTCCGCGATTAGGTCTGCTTGTGGTGCTAAACCCGAAGTAAGCTGCACGCGGTCAAAACGACGCGAATGACCCGGAACGGACATTCGATCGGCATGTGCTGAATTCAGGAAGGTTCTGGGGTTGCCAAGTTGTTCCACGCGCGGCCGGGTATTGGCCTGTTTCCGGCCTCAGTGGCCTAAGTTGAAATAGCGCGTGGCCTATCTTGATTTTCTATCCGCGGCCCGACAGACGGAACGAACGGCTCCGATCTAGATTGGAGACACAAGGAGCCGCGATGGGTCGCTTTTACTTCCATGTTGTTGAAGGTGCGGAGTTACTAAATGATGTGGAAGGGCTGGACCTAAGGGACGCTTTAGAAGCCAGGCAGGTGGCATTACGTTCGGCACGGGAGATTTTGGCTGACGCTATTCGGGGCGGCAAGAACCGGGTTCCTCAGGCGTTCGTGATTACGGACGAACAGGGGCGAGCTATTGAGACCGTCCCGTTTGCCGCTGTTTTGCCAGATCCGCTGAAGAAGTAAGGCCGCCTCAATTGGCGGATATGTGTCCCGCACTTCTTCAAGAGGGCAAATAGAATCCGCCAGACTGTCGGATACCCGACTTATCAGCGCACAATTAACTTTGAGACATGTCGGCACACGGCAACGATGTCCGCGGCGTCGGCATTCGCGAAGACCCTGAGGTGATCGGGGTCTCCGATCTGCTTGCTCGTATCCACGTAGATAAGCACGGTCATTGGTCCCTCTTGAGCTTCCGCTTCCCCCAATGTCTCTTTTCGATCCGGATTGAACACACCCGCTCGACATGACGGTTCAACGCCTTCATGACCCCGATCCGCGCCATCATCGTCGGACCGCCGCGGCTGCACAGCATCAGCGCTTCGATCGCCGTTTGCCATTCTGGCAGGTCGGATTCCTGTTTGGGCAGCTTGTTGATGTAGTCGGCCGCGTCCTTCAGCGTCAGCAGCTGCCGGCCGTCGGGCAAAATGATGGGATCCTCAAACGGGGTCGACCAGGGCACGGCAAAAGCTATTCTAAAATGGGGGTGGGGCCGCCTCTTGGGCACGAAGCGGCCCCTAATCGCGCAGTACGCAGGCGGGGACTAGTCGCCATCTGCGCGACCTGCTGTCACGCTAGACCTGTTTAGATCGGCCGCAATGAAACTCGCGTGTTAAGCTTGATGTCCGCGTTGCGGGTTAATTGTGGAACACAAACCAATCGGCTCATGCCCTGCGCCGGGCCAGAACTTTAGGAATATGATGCGTGACCATTGGGAGGTTTACGCATGGCAAAAGAACCGCACCAAAAGACCAACGCCGAACTCGCGCAGGATTTGTCCACACGGCCTGACAGTCTCATCCACCTCACCGCAAAGGCCGAAATGGCACGAAGAGCCGCCGTACAGGACCAGTGGCGGAGCTGGATCATGTTCGCTTCCGTGGTGATCGCAGCGCTCGCGGCCGCCGCTTCGGCCTGCTCGGCTTACTTCGCCTATCTCAGTTCGCTCCATAAGTGAGAACGTCAGAACGCCACGCGCGAAAAGGTGGTGCATAGGCGCCTGTCTTCACTCCACCTCATACTGGAACGACACGCCTTCCGGGTCATTCTCCTGAAGCCATGTCTCGGCGGCTTTCTCGCTCGCAAAGATCTTTAGGTGTTCCTTGTCGCCGACCTGCTTACTGGCCTGTTGATATCGTTGGGGCGCCAAGAAGCTACAAAGCCAGGTCGCCCGTGAAGTCCGGTAGTGTCTCAGTTTGAAAATAATTGCCCTTGACCATAGGGCGACGCGCCCTAGCTCCCGTGATATGCTTAGCGGAAAGCAGGGAGAAAAAAGCCATGCCCGTTGGGCTGTTTCGGAGTGACGGCGGATGGGTGCAGGTCGATTACGGGACCGGAACTACCATCCCGGTCACGCGCTCAAAATACGAGGCAAATGGATATAAGCCCGATTTCGACAAGCTTCCTCGGAAGCCGAGTACCAGGCCGCAGAGAATAAGAAGGAAGATCATGCCAAGAGGCCCTAAAGGTGAGAAGCGCCCCGCCCACGTAGCGACGAGGCCAGCAAGGGGATGCCGCTCAGGACCCCGGCAATCGCTTCAACAGCCGGGCGGCCGTGGCGCGAGTGTCCACGAAGGCGGGCACGGCTCTACAGCCGACGGCGGTAAGATCCGCCGAGCAACCGGGAAGGTTTTGACAGTATCTTCCGCGTCAGCAAACCTAATCCGAACAGCAAATCGGAATTCAAGCCCAGGCGTGAACGTGTCGTCTTTGCCGTCAGTAACCCCGGACAATGTTGCCTTCAAAGTGCCAACGCCTTTTGGTACTACCGGTCCCATTGGTGACAAGCTCAATGCGGATTTCAGCAGATCAATGCTCTGCTTAGCAGAGGAAAGGTATAGATCTCCGATTTCAAACGAATGCTCGACCGTGATGTCCAGCGGCGTAATGTTGACGTCAGCGCGATTGAGCACCGAAATTGTTATGGAGGCAGTCGACACTCCGGCTGGGCGCACCTGCACATCGATCGCAGGCTCTTTGTCCCTCAGTTCGCGCTCGTCCTTCGCGGCGCTAAGGTCAAGAGAGCGTTTGGAGATGTAAAGGCTGCCGCCAGAAACCAGCAAAGCGATCGCCGAAATAATCACTGCAAAGTGCGCGGTGTTAAATTGTCGCATCGCCTGCCTTTTCCCCAGACCCTTTCCATCCAACCGCAACCGGAGGGCGAGGGCAATAGTGGGACGCCGCATCGGTACTTCTACGGTGCATTTCTTCTGCGCTGCATCCAACCCGGTGACTAGCGGGTAGTGTCTCAGTTTGAAATTTAGAACTTGCCTTCCCGTCTGAACTTGGCGGCCAATTCAGGATCAAGCTTTTCAATCCGCGCTATCGTCGCTTCCCGTTGCCACAATTATCTGCTCATTCGTCTCCATTCACTCACCGCGCGACGAATGAGTAGATAATCCAGATTACGACGAGAGCCGCTAGAACAAGTATCCAATTGGGAATTTGACTACCCGCTATCGATGTCTTCCGGCTAAACCATTCCATGGCCTTCCTCCCAGATAGACCGCCTCACTTGGGCGACCTCCCACGCTTCCAACACCCCAACGATATCACCGATTTCCCAAGGCCGCTTGGTAACATTCGCGGCCATCGCTGAAAGAGCCCACTACCGCATTTGCCCCTCCCTTGCGAAGCTTACCGCTAAGCATTACCTATAGCTGGGCTTATCGCAATGCAGGAAGTGGACATGGGTCAAAGCAGGGTATTGCACAGCCACATGTCGAGCCAGCGCGATTCTTGGTGGTATTTGGTACAAGACGACAATGGCGCGCTGTTCATCGATTATGAGAATGACGTCTCCCCTGAGGACGGCAGGACGCGCACACCTATCAACGAGTTTATTGCCAAGGATAGAAACGGTGCAGTGGGTAAAGCCATCCAGTTGCTAATCGACCGCATGTTCGAGGATAGAGATGCCAAGGGGTCCTAAGGGCGAGAAGCGGCCGGCCGACGCCATCGGCAACGCCATCATGATCGCCAAGATCGCAACCGGCGAGATCGAGGACATCACCACCGAGGACGGCAAGAACGCGGCCGCCGTGGCGCTGGGGCGCATGGGCGGCAAGGCGCGGGCCGCGGGCATGTCGGCGAAGAAGCGGAAAGAGATCGCCAAGAAGGCTGCGGAAAAACGCTGGGGAAAGTAAAGAGTCTGCTTGCAAGCAAGCAGAGGCGCCCAGGAAGGGGATGGATTTTTAAGTGTGGCCGAAAGCGCTCAGGAGCCCGACCGCTATGGGGATGAGAGCAGCGCAAATCCATAAAGCGGGCACACTGGAGCTTAGGCCGGCAATAAGGATCCAAAGACCGAAGCCGACGATGAAGGCCGAGATCGCATAGGCGGCCGCCTTTTCCATGTTCGATCAACAGCAAAACCGGGATCGATCGCCTCTACGACTCGCTACGGGCTAAAACGTTTCGGCGCGCGCGAGCGACCGCCCCGGGCGGGGAATTGTTAATTGAAAAATCACCAAATCAGGCAGTCACAACCTCGAGACTAGGATTAATTTTTCGAGCTCATGGCGACCGTCCGCGTGAGCTTCCTGCTCGGTGGCGAACGATTCTATGGAAGACTGAATAGGTCTTCCGTTCTCTCTGATGTCCCAGCGAAAGCGACCCGCGTGAATCGTGCAGGGCCGGGTTACAAGGTCATAAGGCTGCGGCGACTGAGCCATACCCGACAATTGCAGAGCAGTTATCCGCGCCCGAAATCTCTCGATCTCCTGAAGCGCGTTGTGGCGGTCCTGCCCCGATGGAAGCTTGCTAGCGGTCTCTAATAGCTTCGCCGCCATTTCTTCCAGTTCTTTCAATCTCGCTGCGCTCATTTCTACACCTTAAAGCCGGCGCGACCAGGCGGCACATGCTTAGAGCCCGCCCATGACCTTGGTGTAGAGCTCGAGGATCCGATGTGCCAGCTTCGTGCCGTCCTCCGTTGAAATCTGGCGAGGGGTATAGCCTCGCTCGGAGGACAGCGGCGTTGCAAACATGATCGCCTTGATTTCCCCGAGTTCCTTTCGATGCTCTTCAGGAACCTCATGTTCTTGAAGATGGGCCAAATAGTTACCTGCGTGCGTCAGACGCTGATCTAAGTCGCCGGCGCCGACCAAATCATGCAGAGCCTGAAAAAGCTTTTGCTTGAGATATCCGCTCATTTCCCTTTGGCCTTCTTCGTCGGCTTCTCTCCCGGTTGTTTTGCGAGGATGTGCAGCATCGCATCGATCATGCCGCGAATTGCCTCGGGACGGGTGACGGGCGGGTCCCGATCGGGACGGCATTGCTCCAGAGCTGATTGCATTGGCGCCTTCTACCGCGAACTAAGAACCATAGCCCGCCGGTTCACGCCGGCGGGTTTGATATCCTCAAGCCTGTGGCAATCTTGGCGATCATGACGGCGTTGCCGATAGCGTCGGCTGGACGTTTCTCGCCTTTAGGGCCTCGGGGCATCATCGTCCTTCTTTTCCTCTGCGGCCCGGTACTCAGCTTCCGAAGGAAGTTTGTCGAAATCCGGCTTAATATCCGTTTGCCTCGTACCTTGAGCGCAGGATCGGAATAGTAGCACCGGTTCCGTAATCGACCTGCGCCCATCCATCCTCGCTCCGAAACAGCCCAACGGGCATATGCTTTTCTCCTTGCTTTGCGCTAAGCATAGCACGCACACGCCATTGAAGCATTGCCCATCAAAGCGCGGCCCGGGCGGTTAGACCCTCTGGGGCTCGCCGAATTAATGTTTCTTAAGTCGACTCCCGGACGGATGGGGAATCTACTGATCCCCATCACCGCACCTCGCAACCAAATCGGTTTGCGAAGGTTCGTGATTTGGGGGTGACGGTTTATAGGAGGCGCATCCATGTGCGATTACAGCTTACATGCGGTCGCGACCCGTCCAGCTGAGGTCGCGGAAACGTTGGTCTCGACCAACTTTTCTACTGGGACTCACGGCTTTGCGAGCCCGGACGATCCGAAAGTCGCGGTCTGCCTTCGTCCTGGGACCGAGATAGCATTCGAGAATGACGTTCAGACTGATGGCATGATGTTTTGCAAGAACATCGGCGATCGACTCGCGCGCTATCGCCAAATAAACCTCAATAAGCCATACCAACATCACGACGCGCTGGAATTCTCAAACGGTACAATCGTTCTTGTCACTGACCTCGCTGCGGGGCAGAGGGCTACCGTACTGCAATTGCCTGCAAGCCCAATCGAGGAAAAGCCTCAGGCGTCCCAACCTGCAGCTCGGTATGAGACTGCCTAGGACAGCGAGGCCGTTCGATGGGAAGCAGCGATGCGGTAGACATAAACTCACACCGCTAAAGGCAAACTTCGAGCCCGCCGGGTTGAGTCGGCGGGTTTTTCTTTGGCTTTTGCCGCGCGGTGCGCATGATCAAGCTGACCGAGACGCAGGAGATCACGCCCTGTGGGTGCGTCCGGATGGCGACGATAGACGGTGACGTCGATCTCGGTGAAGCGCGCGATGAGAGCATTCGTCGTCGGGAATAGGCTGCTCAAAGTTTTTTGATGATCTTTTCGGCCGTCGACTGGGCGTCTACATCGGAAGCAAGATCCTCCGGCGTTACGATGCTAAGTACCGTTCCGGTTTGGGTGGACGAAACAGAACGCCGAATAGGGGTTATTGCCGCGCGCCATTGCCCCGGTTTGCGCTCATAAGTCACTATTGAAAACTTAGAGATGTCGGCCATGTGTTGGTTCCGAAATGGACCCCGCGCTTGTCAAGGCGCGATGTCAATGGCGACGACGATGGCTCTGGCCCCACTTCCGGTATTGGCACCTTTGAGACATGCCCTCCTATCCTGAGAATGTCCGTTCACCGGGGAGACCGGAAGTCGCCGTGGCCCGGTCAAACCGACGCGAATGACCCGTTTGAGACATCAGCCACCTCCCGCCGACCGCGGCTGACGCTATCCCCGAACCCCGTTCAGTGCGATAATTTGAATTGGGACTAACGTTCTCCTGATCCGGGAGACAGCCATGCGGCGGCGGCAATTTGTTAAATTCATTGGCGGCGTGGCACTTGCTTGGCCGCTCAATGCAGGAGCACAGCCGGCGGGCAAGTTATACCGTATTGGTTATTTCAACGCGGGCGCCGCAGCTGCGCAGGGTGGCGTCGGACTCGAACGAGATTTCGTTGAAGCCCTCCGTGAGTTGGGCTGGATGGAAGGGAAGAATATTGCCTTCGAGTACCGATTCGCACAAGGTCATTCGGATCGGCTACCCGGCATGGCCACAGAGTTGGTGCACCTCAAGGTCGATGTCATCGTTGCAAACGGAACATTGGCGTCACTCGCCGCCAAGCAAGCCACCTCGACGATCCCCATTGTCACGGCGCCTGCTGGCGATCCACTCGGGAGCGGGCTGGTTCCGAGTTTGGCGCACCCAGGCGGGAATGTCACAGGTTTGAGCCTAATGGCTCCGGATTTGGGCGGGAAGCGGTTGGAGCTACTCAAGGAGCTTCTGCCCGACGTCTCCAGAGCGGCCATCCTGTGGAATGCTGCCAATCCCTATGCGGCGGATGTGTTCAGAGAGACGGACCGTGCCGCCCGGACATTGCGAATTACGCTGCAATCGCTTGAGGTGCGCAGTCCCGATGATTTTGATACAGCGTTCGAGGCTGCCAAAGTCCAACGTCCAGAGGGCCTGATTACGGTCGAAGACCCACTCACCGTTGGTTATCGAAAACAGATTGTCGACTTCGCAGCGAGAAATCGCTTGCCTGCCATCCACGGCGTTCGGGAATTTGTGGAGGCTGGAGGCCTCATCGCTTATGGCGCGAGCCTATCGGATTTGTCCCGGCGCGCTGCGACCTACGTAGACAAGATCCTGAAGGGCACCAAGCCTGCGGATCTTCCAGTTCAACAGCCAACCAAGTTCGAGTTTATTGTCAATCTCAGCGCTGCCAAGGCGCTCGGGCTGACCATGCCGCCATCGCTGCTCGCCCGCGCCGACGAGGTGATCGAATGAGGGCGTAGTTTGCTGCGGTGCATGAGTTCGAAGTTGGCACATAGCTGCCCCGGACGTGTGTGACGGCACGTCCGCAGTTGGCACCTTTGAGACATGCCCGCCTATCCTGAGAATGTCCGTTCACCGGGGTAGACCGGAAGTCGCCGTGGTCCGGCCAAACCGACGCGATTGACCCGGAGCAGAAATCGGCCGTTGTTGGTTTTCGCGGGAATCGAATTCAGGTCATTGCCGGGCGACCATGGCGTTCCATCACGGACAAACGCCGCCGCTTAGCCGCGGGTAATTGCCGTCCATCACCTGGAGCGGGGCACGGCGTCCTTCGGGCGGCGCCGGCAGGCGCACGAGCAGCAGATCATCAAGGTCCCTTTCGGCCGCTCGCCTCGAAAGCGCCAGCATCGCGGCAATGGCGGCCGAACAGGCGAATTTTCGAAGACGCGGCTTCTGATCGCGCATCGAATTTGCGCAGCGCGGCAACGAGTTTGCACTGCCATCAGGTCGACAATTGTGCTCTCTTTGGCTGCGCTACCTCTCGCTGATCTTTTCAGCCCCAGCCCCATGGTCGGCTCGAGAGGGGCGCTGCCCCGGCGTTGATCCCCACGATTCGCGCCGGTCGCCTTGTTCATGAGTTCACCTGGAGTGGCAGCCATGGTGCAGAACCTAGTAGCCGGATTGGTCGTAGTGGCTTTGATTATCATGGGCGTGCTTGCCTACGCGCAGAAACATGAGGGTGCTTGCACGGGCGCTCGCTCCAAACCTTCAAGCCCTGCGGATCAGTTAGCGTTGACCTGTAGCGCTGGCCGCGAGGCTGCGGCCAACCTCGCGCGATTTGGTGCTCATGATCCCGGGCAAATCCCGGTTCGCCTATCCTGTACGGGCCGAGCCGAGCCGTTCTTCAACCGAACGTGGGTTCTTGGCAAACTGAGCGACTGATCAGGCGACGCGTTGGGCTCGCTTCCGTCCCGCGGAGGGTAATTCGCGATGTGGCTGCTCGGCCAGAGCGCTAAGTGGTAAAGAAAAAGCCGCCCGGAGGCGGTGAGTTCTTGGTCATCCCTCTTGCGTTCGCCCGAACTGGCTCTTGCGATGCTGCCGTGTCGCTGATTGAGCAGGATCGAGTGCCGCTAACGCCTCTTGTTCTGATTGGCGCAATCGTTCGATTTGCATTTTGAAATTCGCGGGCAGCTCTCGATCTTCCTCTAGTGATGACCTTAGTCTCTCGCCAATCTCTCGAACGATCGCGCGACTATGCCGGGTGTCAATGTCAACAGGGTTTCGCACGACAGTTCTCCGACACTAAGGTAGTTTAGCAACCTTACAGGATTGAAGACCGCCGCCTTTGGCTAACGTGCGCGAGCGCTCGTTCTTGAACAGCGGGTCTAAGGACCTTTGGCTATCCGCGACATGCGCCGTTTCGTAACGGCGGGCGACGGTTTCGCAATAACAATTCCGCGCTGAGGACTTTCGTTCCGGTTCCATTAACAGCTGTTCAGTTTTCTTTAGCGAACTTCCGACGCCCAGACGAAGCTGGGGTAAATTCTCCTCGGGATCGTTCTTGGCAAGCCATGCGTCGGCCGCGTCGCAGTTCGCAAAGACTGCGGTACGGAGAGCCAAAGCACGGTCCCGCCTTTGTTAGGGGTTTTGGGGTGGGGCAAGGACCGTGTAGGCCGTCCTCTCGGATTAAGACGACCCGCTTTCTTAAGGCGAGTGATCGGTGCGATGTTTCTACGGAGATTACGCAGTGCAGTGATCAGTTGCGCAGCTAGAACCGTTCATTCAGCCGTCGCCTTTGCGTACAGGCGACGGCTCTCCATCAAGCCAGTCCTGTTCGTCGGCTAATGATCTCCAAGCCGCTTCCATTCGTTTGAACCGCTGGCGTGTCGGTTCGTTGGGTGCACCTTCCGCAAGGTAGGCGCAGTTCTCCGCGTTTTGCCAGTATATTTCAGACTGCTTCACGGTTGCCTCCAATCTGCGCCCCCGAAACCTGACCCTACGCGCCACCGCGTCGGTGGCCTATGTCGCTTCTTGGAACGTAGCGGACCTGACGTGCGCCTCCTCAATGTCGGCTCGTCGAGGTACGCGGACATCACTCCGCAGAGCGCCAAGAGGTCGTTAGTGAACGAACTTAACGCCGATTGTCTTGCCCTGCCGCCAGACCACTTCGCAAAGTTCAGTTCTACCAGAGTTGGGAACCAACGTGATCTCGAACCGGCTTGGCAAAAAGTCTACAACTTCGACAACAAGTTCTGCGCCGGATCGCGACAGATTGCTCAGGCGGCATTCGTGGTTCGTCAGACCATGGGCTGTGATCCATACCGATTGGCAGCGCCGCCGCCGCACTTCGCGTTTGACATTTTTACGTCTTAGCCCGCGCAACGTAACGCACCCCTTAGATCGCCAGTCGGCTAACGCGGTAGCTGATACCGAACCGCCATTCCGTGCCCGCTCCTGTCCTGAACAACGATATCGTCATCACGAGCTTCCTGTTCCATCGCTTCGCAGCACGCGTTCAGCCATGCCGTGCCCGATCTGACGGCTCGACATAGATCGTGGGAAGTTACTAGGAGTTGATTGCTTCCGCTCGCAGCGGCTTCATTCAGTTGGCGGCGCAATTCGTAACCAAAATGATCGACCGAAACCATGGTGGCCTCGCGGAAAACTTAGCCGAATGATCTGATAATCTTTTCAACCATGCATGTTGACTGTCGCCCGGCTGTAGCGGGCGTTGTTAAATCGCTTATCCATCAAATTGAGAAGCAGGAGAGCAACTATGGAAGTCATTGCAACTCTCATAAGAGAAAGGATGATGGTTGCCGGAGCTTAATTCTTCGTTAACGCCGACCTCTGCCATAGCCGGGTCATACCGAGAGGGGTGCTGCTGTTACCAACAAGAACCTGACTCCTGAAATGTAAGAGGCCGCCAACTGAGGTACTCCAAACTAGTTCGGAACGATCGGCAGAGTTGCGGTAATTTGACTGACCGTTGGCCGCTTGTTTCCGCGTTGCTGGCGGTTGGAATGGGCGGTCCCAGCCAGCCTCCCAGCCCCCGCTGCTGGGGCCGCTTCCCCGCGCGGGCTTTTCTGCGCTGAAATGCCCTGCATTCTCCCGCCGCTCAAAGTCGCAACGATAGCTGCCGCGTCGGACCAGTATAAGTATCAACGAAGTCTTCGATATGCCCGGGCACGGGCTCACCAGCAATGTCGCACCGGGTCTGTATTTCTTGAGCAACACCTTTGGAAACGTCGTCCGCCCAATGCTCCAACGTGTTGAAGGCGACGACGCGAACCGGGTCATTGAATTGTCCGGTCATAAAATCGTTGATGATGGCTTCGAGGTCGGTGCGCTCGATCTCGGTTTCGCGGTAAACGGTGCCATTTTTAAAGCGGTCGATCACGAGATAGACCGTCTGATCCGCGCCGTAAGGAACGGTACTCGGCGACCAGCCCGTTCTGGGCATGGCAATACTCCGACGCAACAGGTACCCGAAAGGAGATCAAGCTTACACCGGCCGGTTCGTTCCGGCCACTGGAGCGCTTAGCCGGTCCCAATCGATCCATCGAGCTCGTGGTTGGGTCATTAGGGTAGTATGGGCACTGCAGGTTCGACGTTGCGTTGAGATGCGCTAAGCCCGTGATGCCCAGTGCGATCAATCGGCGATCAATCAGCCCGATAGTTAGCAACCGGTTCTTGTGCAAATGTAGCTTGGCTATCGCCGCCAGGATCGATTGAGCCACCGTCAAAATCGTCTTCGAGGCGCTGTCTCGTCAAGGCATCCATGCCGTTGCGGTGCAGCCAGAGAAGCCCCGTGGCAAGTTGCCGTAAGTCGTTCCGATCGGCGCCAACAGGGAGCCTTCTCGCCCGACGCAGCGCGTCGGCCGCTTGCTGCTCCAATGCTGACAGCTCGCGTTTCACTTGCGCCCCAACAAATTGATCTTTGTCGCTTGGCGAAAGATCGATCTCTATCTCACTTGACGCGTCAGATTTGTGAAATAGTTCACAGTTCAGCTCCGGCCAGACTGCGATCTATCCCCCGCATTACGGAACGGTGCACTAGGCCGCGCTTGTTTCCTCGTGCTCCTATTCCTGACCCTTCGGAACAGTCTCTTTCTCCGGCGACGGCGTTGGCGCCTTATCTTCCGGCGGGGTGGTTGTTCTCAGTTCAGGCGCCGCCATGCACTCACCGGCCCAGAGCTTGGTGCCCTTGACCGTTCCGACGAGCTTGCAGCCCATCGGCGCGGTCGGCTTTACTTGAACAATCGGTTTGCCGCCAACGGTTGGTCGCTTCGCTGGGACGGCACCTTGGGCGAACGCGGTGCCAGAAACTATGGTTATAACGAACACCAAAGCCGCTCCGGCGGCAGTAGTACTGATGCTCATCGATGTACTCCCCTCGGCAGTGGCGGGGAAAGCCCATAGTATCACCCTTTCTCAGTGAGGTATTGCTTTTACGCCGCTGACTGATCTTCCTTGTCCGCTCCCCGCATGACGATCTTCAGCGCATCATCCCGAACGGCCGCTGCAGCGCCTTCGCCTCATCCCAAGGCGCGCGCATCCAAACGTCGCGCTCTTCATCGATCGTTAGGATCACCGGCATCGCCTTCGGATGGATGGGCTCGACGACCACGTTCGGCGCAGTGGTCAGGAAGCCGTAGACGTCGTGCGGGCCCGGTATTGGCTTCGACTTGGTGCCGCGATCCCCGTTGTAGGTCGTCCACATGGCCGCGAAGGCGAACAGCGGGCGGGCGTCATTGCGCGCGAACCAGACCACGTCTTTCTTCTTGGTCTCAGGATTGGGCGCCGGTGCGTATTCCGCGAAGCTGTTTGCTGGGACCAAGCAGCGGTTCTCAGGCTTGAGCCATCCGCGCCAGTGCGGCGATGACGTGTTGCGGATATTTGTGACCGGCGGACCGCCAGTACGCGGCGGTGGCGGCATGCCCCAGCGCATCATGACTAACTCGCGTTCGGTACCCGCATTGCGAACGACCGGCGCGTGATAGTCGGGGAAGACGCCCGGCATCGGCGGCAGGTTGCCGATATAACGGTTCATCACTCGGAAGAGCGCGCGGATGGCTTCTTGATTGGTGGTGATGCTGTAGAGATTGCACATCGAAGGCTGCCGCGAAGGATCGTTCTTGCGCTAGTCTCTATTACTATGCAGGTCCCTTAGCTTGCGTATGTAGTAGCCCTGCCTCTGGAGCGCGGAGCTGATCTCGTCGCTGACTTTGATGACCCTCTTTTTGCTTTTACGCCATTTTCCCTGCGCCGCAGCGGGCGGCATCGGATATCCGGTCTTCACAACGAGCAGATCACGTTTGGTGTTCAAATACACGTCCATATGCCTCTCTCCCAAAGCGATGAACTTATCGCTTGCAAGCAAAATAATGGGTTACCAAAGTGCAACACCGAGCCCTATTGTGCGCTCGCGATTTACCACCAGCAAGTGCGCGCGGCAGAGGCGCGCGCGCGGATCACCCGCCTCTGGAAGCTACCGATCTGTCTGAACGCATCCCGCCGCTCTGATCCCTCAGGAAGGCATTGCGCGGCTTCCCATAAGCTCGCTAACAACCTCGTCATGTCTTTCAATTCAGATGCCGGGCTTCATTAAGCCCCAGCTTGCGACGTTGAGGTCGAAGGCACCGAAGGGTGACCAGTGGCTTCACGAGATCAAGTTCGACGGCTATCGCGTCCAAGTCCATGTCAACAGTGGTCGCAAGAAAGTCTACACGCGCAACGGGCTGGACCAAACGATTTTCGGTTATTGCTGGCGCTCTCGATATTCCGGGTAAGCCATCATCGATGGGGAAGTAGTGGTCGTCCATGAAGGCCGTACCAACTTTTCCGAACTTCAAGCCGAACTTGCCGCGGGCAGACAGGATCGGATGGTCTACTATGCATTCGACCTCCTCTGGCGCGACGGAGACCTTCGCAAGCGACCGCAGATCGAACGCAAGCAACTCCTTCTGGACCTGCTCGGCGAAAACGACATCGACTGCCGGTGCTGTTTTCCGAACATCTAGTCGGCGACGGGCAGAAGATGTTTGAGCATGCCGCCAAGTTGGGCTGGGAGGGCATCATTTCAAAGCGGGCAGATGCGCCATATCGATCGGAGCGAAATGATGCGTGGCTGAAAATCAAGGCCGTGCAGAAGGGCAAGTTTCCGGTCGTCGGATTTGTCAAAGACCCAAGCGGCGTCGCGGCGCTCTACCTAGGCAAGCAGGAAGGAAAGGAACTGGTTTACATCGGCAAGGTTGGGACCGGTTGGTCTCGCACGGTCTCAAGTCAAATCAGGAAGCAGCTCGACACTGTCGTCAGTCCCAAGTCAAAGCTAACCAAAGCAATCAGAAAGCCAAATGCCGCTTGGGTTGAACCCAAATTCTTCGCCGACGTTGAGTACCGGGACATCACGTCGGAAGGCTTGCTGCGGGCGAGTTCGTTTAAGGGGCTGACCAAGTCCTAACATTTGTTGTGTTGCGCCAGCCCTTGAGCGACGACGAACGTCCCGTGGGCCAAGCCTCCGTGGCGGAACATTGCCTCCGCCTATCCTGAGAATGTCCGTTCACCGGGGTAGACCGGAAGTCGCGGTGGTCCGGCCAAACCGACGCGAATGACCCATTTCGGACCTTGGGCGTAGCCGGACATCGACCCACAATCGTGCTATATAACCATTCGATTTCCCCAGTACGGGGGACCATCTTGAGCAGCGAGCACGTAGAGCGACGACTAGCAGCTATTCTGGCGGCGGATGTCGCGGGCTCTTGCCGCTTAATAGGGATCGACGAAGAAGGCACGCTGGCGCGACTGAAAGCGCTTAGAAGGACGCTTTTCGATCCCAAAATCGCGCAGCATCACGGTCGTGTCGTCAAGAATACCGGGGACGGCGCTATCGCTGAGTTCGCCAGCGTGGTCGACGCCGTCCGATGTGCCGACGAAATTCAACGCGGCATGGCCGAACAAAACATCGATGTGCCGCAGGACAAGCGGATCGAACTCCGCATCGGCATTCATGTCGGTGATATTATTATCGAAGAGAACGATATCTTTGGTGACGGGGTCAATATTGCGGTGCGCCTCGAAGGGATCGCAGAGCCGGGCGGTATCAGCATCTCGGACGACGCGCGTCGGCAAATTCGTGGCAAGGTAGATGTAACGTTTGAGGATTTGGGTTCGCAATCCTTGAAGAATATCGCCGAACCGATGCGGGTCTGGCGCGTTCCAAACGGTCGCGCCGTGCCAGCTGTACCGACCCGCCTGCGTGTTGATGACGCCGCCCTTACGCTCCCCGATAAGCCCTCTATTGCTGTTCTGCCCTTTATCAACATGAGCGGCGACCCAGAGCAGGAATATTTTGCCGACGGGATAGTGGAGGACATCATCACGGCGCTGTCTCATTTCAAGGCGCTGTTCGTCATCGCCCGCAACTCGAGCTTTACATACAAGGGGCGCGCCGTGGACGTGAAGCAGATCGGGCGCGAGCTTGGGGTGCGCTACGTGCTGGAAGGGAGCGTTCGCAAGGCGGCAAACCGGGTGCGTATCACGGGACAGCTCGTCGATACCGCCACCGGGGCACATCTTTGGGCAGACCGGTTTGATGGTGGGCTCAGCGACGTCTTCGATCTGCAGGACCAGGTGACCGAGAGCGTTGTCGGGGCGATCGCGCCGGCAGTGGAGAAGGCCGAGATCGAGCGTGCAAAGCGCAGGCCGACCGAGAGCCTCGATGCCTATTCCCTCTATTTACGTGGTTTGGCAAAGCTTTATCAGGTTACTAGTCGGCAAGCGAACGAAGAGGCATTACGCCTGTTCAACAGCGCGATCGAGCTCGACCCTGATTTTGCCTCGGCCTACGGTCGTGCCGCCCATTGCTACGCCATTGCCAAGACCAACGGCTGGATTTCAGGCACAGCGAACGAGATTGCCGAAGTGACGAGGCTGGCTCAGCGGGCGGTTGAGTTGGGCAAGGATGACGCAATCGCGCTCGCCGCCAGCGGGTGGGCGTTAACGTATGTCGTTCGCGATCTCGGGGTAGGCGCCGGCTTGATCGATCGCGCGCTTGTGCTCAATTCCAATTTGGCCGAGGCATGGGCTTTCGGCGGCTGGGTAAAAAACTGGCTCGGCGAGCCGGAAGCGGGGATCGAGCGCTTCGCGCGTGCCATGCGCCTGAGCCCACTTGATCCGTCGCTGTTAAGAATGCGAAGCGGGACCGCGCATGCACATTTCTTCCTGGGCCGCTATGACGAGGCGGCACCGTGGGCGGCAATGGCATTGCAGGACAGTCCGGACTATCAACCTGGATTACGGATCGCTGCCGCAAGTAATGCAATGGCCGGACGGCCGGAGCAAGCACACAAGGCAATGGCTCGGCTGCGGCAACTCAATCCCGCGCTACGTATTTCCAATCTCAAAGACCTGCTCCCCCTATGCGGCGTGCCGAAGACCTCTCGCGATACGAAGAAGCATTGCGGCGAGCCGGGCTGCCCGAATGACGATCGCAGCCAGTGTTCGCCCGTGGCGACGAGGTGATCGAAAGAGGGACTTCCGTTGTTGACCCACAAGAGACATCAGTGACCTTCAAGGATATTTGGTTGCCGACATGACGCGAGCGGCAGCGGTCTCCCGACACGTAACACGCTCGCCTGCACAAAGCCGCGCGACCGAGTATGCGCTAGAGTGCGCGGCGATTATCACTCATACATGGGTTGGCCGGACGGGTCATTCGTGTAAGATGGAGTGGTGCCCATCCGCGGCAACGAGGCGGGCTCAAGTGCCGAACGATCTGGATTTGCGCATGATGGCGCGGTGCATCGAGCTCTCACGCGACTCCATCGCGGCGGGCGAACTTCCTTTCGGCTGCGTGATCTGTCACGACGAGGAGGTCGTGACGGAAGCCACTAACCGCGTGGTACGCGACGGCGACGTGACCCGTCACGCCGAAATGGTTGCGATGTCGGAAGCGCAACGCGTTCTCGGAACCAAGCGGTTGTCGCGCTGCACGCTTTATACCAATGTCGAGCCCTGCGCGATGTGCTGCTACTGCATTCGCGAGACCCGGATGCGCAAGGTCGTCTATGCAATTCGCTCGCCCATCATGGGCGGACACTCGAAATGGAAGGTTTTACAGGACAAGGAGATCTCTGGCGTCATCCCGGAAGTTTTCGGCCGCGTCCCCGAGATCGCTGGCGCGGTGATGCGCGAGGAAGCGGAAGCGGTGTGGCGGGATTGGCACCCGATGATCTGGAGAATCATCACGTTCCGCGGCTGCTTCGGCGGCGTCGCCCAAGTCGCCCAAGCGGCCGCCGAGGTGCCCCGCCGCCAAGGATTTTTCCGCCGACTGACTCTGTTGCATCGCTGACTGCGGCGCGCTTTCGTCGCTCCCCGGTAGGACGCCTTCCCTGATGGACCAAATCTCCCGCTCAGTCGACAGTGACTTCACCGTTCTCGATCGGCGCGGAACGCCGCACGGGCCGTTCCGCCGTCTTTTGCGCCACTTCATTCATTTCTTCTCGTTTCACCTCATCCTCAGCCGCCAGAGCATCCGAACGACCCGGGCGGCGGGCTTCCGCCTGCGCGTACGGCCGACGGTCTTCCACCCCCGCTTCTTTCTGAGTAGCGAGTATTTCGCGAAGTTCCTCGACGGGCTCGACCTGAGCGGCAAGTCCGTGGCTGATATTGGCACCGGGTCCGGCATCTTGGCTCTGGCGGCCGCGCGCGCCGGTGCGGCGGAGGTTTTGGCGCTCGACATCAACCCCCATGCGGCTCTTTCGGCGCTGGAGAATGCGCAGGCGAATGGCTTTGGCGACCGTGTGAGCGTCGCCTGTATGAACCTCCTCGCCGCGCTTCCAGTGCGCCCGCTTTTCGATGTGATCCTATCGAGCCCACCCAAGCATGCTGGCGAGCCGCGCGATCTCGCCGATCGCGGCTGGCACGCCGGCCCTCAATATCGGGACGTGGCGGCCTTGTTCAAGCAGGCCAGCGAGCGGCTGAAGCCCGACGGCTGCCTCTACGTCATGGTATCATCGGACTCCGATCTCGACCTGTTCGGCCGGCTGATTGATGAGGCCGGCTTCCGCGCACGCCTCGTCTACGAGCGCTCGTTCTACATCGAGTCGATGATTCTCTACGAGCTGCGTGGTCGATAGCGTCGGTCCGGCTGGCTTACCTGCTGCTGGTCCGCTGGCTCAGCCTTGACGTCCGGCGCCTGGCGGGGCGGCACGGCGGACGTCGCGTCAACTGGGCTCGCGTCGCAGGGGATTTACGACAAGTTCGACGGCGAGTTCGCGTCGCGCTCGCAGACCTACGCCAGCACAGGGACCGTGCATTATCAATGGTGAGGTGACCTCTGTTATTGGCACATTTCAGACATGCCGACGCACGGTAACGATGTCCGTTCATCGGCGTAGAGCGGAAGTAGTCGGAACGCGGCCAAACCGACGCGAATGACCCTGAGCAGACATGAGCCGTCAGTAAACGGACGGCCTCGGTGGGTCAGTCAGATCGCGTAGGGCCCAACTCTCTAGCTAATCTGCCCATTGTAGCGGTTTTGCCGATCAGCGGCGTCAGGCGCTCGCGCAAGTAGGCGGCGGACTTCTTGTCCAAGCCATGGTAGACCTTGCCGGCATAGACTAGGTCGTTGCCCTTGCACCTTCTGACATCACGCTCAACCCGGTGGCGGCTTTTTCGCGAAGATGCTTCTTAGCGGAGGCCCGCAGAGGTCCACACGCGCGGAATTGCCGGTGTCGCCGGGGATATCTCCAAAGGAGATATGCCAGACGGTGTTCGGATAGCTGCCGGTGCACACTAAGTGGGTCGTATCGGATGCGTAGTTAGCGCAGCGTTTTAGACACTGCCTAGCCAGCGCAGCTTGACGATCAGGGCAGCTCAGGCCAGTTCTTTTGTCTTCAGCCCGACCGGCATCGTCCTCGAAAACGCATTCCCGCAACTGCGCACTTCGGGTCAATGCGTTCACGCATTGATTGGTCGCCTCGTCGACCTGTGCTTTGGTTGGATTTATCAATGGGCAATGCGAGGGGATCTGACGTGGGGCCACGTAAGTACGCGTTGTGCGCAGCGGGCGGGCGAGCATCGCGCTCTTTCGGTGCTCGGCCGTAGGGCCAGAAGCCCGGGCGGACGGCGTTCGAGAACCCTCGGCACAGGCGATGGGAATGCATCTGGTCCACAGCGGACCCTTGGTCACGCACCGATCGGCCTCCGGCGCGCAGCCGGCCGGGCAACAGGTTTGCGCAAACGCGGGCGATGATATCAGCGCATATGTCAAAACTAGGATTGCCAGTTTGAGATATCGCATTGCCGTCCTGCCACTCCGCTCCGCTCGCGCGGCGTCGTGCGGTTGAGGGTCGGTCCCCGAGGGGTTGCGGAGCGCGCAAGGGACGGGGACCCTGCGGCGGGTTTTCACCGCCGTATCTGATCAACGCGGAATTTCTAAAACGTTCCTACCCTTTAAGGATTACTCCCTGCCGCGGGCGGCCCTCCAGCCGGCGCGCATTCGTGCAATGCATTTGATCAAACAGCCGCCACGCGCAAGTTCACGCCTTACAAGTGGGTTACGCGGATGGACCGGTGGCTTTCGTAGCCATCGAAGCGGATGGTATTGACTACGAACCGCACTGAATAGGTGTGGAAACTGACCTCTGGGAATGCTGAACGTTGAGGCCGTAGCCAAACCGCCTAAGGGGTTGCGAAGCAGGCTCTTGGTGAATTGAGCCAGCCGTTGGGCATCCCGCTGCGTAGTAGCTCGGGTCGAGCTATTGGCACATTGCGTCAGGTAGTGCGGTGCAGCGCCACGTCCGAAGTTGGGCGTGGACCGGAAGTTACCGGCACCCGATCAAAACGGCGCTTTTGACCCCGAACGGACATGCGACCACCGGCGTCTCGCTCGTCAAGTGTGCGTTCGGGCGGCGCTTCGTCTTAGCCGAGGTTGGATCATTGCCACGCGGCGATAGCGGACGCCACGCTCGGCGATAATACGATCGGCGAAGTGCTGCACGTCTTCGCTCGATCCCTTGAGAGCGGTCACCTCCATGCAGTTATCGTCGTCGAGATGGACGTGTAGCTAATGAAGACCCGGCATCGCTGCCGGGCCTTTCTTATTGTTGTGCTCTGAATGGTTGGACTTAGAAGTCCATACCACCCATGCCGCCCATGCCGCCGCCACCCGCAGGCATGCCGGCGCCTGCGTTCTTCTTCGGCACTTCGGCCACCATGGCTTCGGTGGTGATCAGCAGCGCCGCAACGGAAGCCGCGTTCTGGATCGCCACGCGAACCACCTTGGTCGGGTCGATGATGCCCTTGGAGATCAGGTTGACGTATTCGCCGGTCTGCGAGTCGAAACCGTAGGAGTACTGCTCCTTCTCCAGGATCTTGCCGACGATCACGGAGCCGTCTTCGCCCGCGTTGACCGCGATCTGGCGTGCTGGCGCGGATAGCGCCTTGCGCACGATCTCGACGCCGGTCTTCTGGTCATCGTTCTTGGTGCGCAGCCCCTTGAGATGCAGGGAGGCACGGAGCAAGGCGACGCCGCCGCCCGGCACGATGCCTTCCTCAACCGCCGCACGGGTCGCATGCATCGCGTCATCCACGCGATCCTTGCGCTCCTTACCTCGACTTCGGTCGCGCCGCCGACGCGGATCACCGCGACGCCGCCCGCGAGCTTGGCCAGACGCTCCTGCAACTTCTCACGGTCGTAGTCCGAGGTGGTTTCCTCGATCTGGGCCTTGATCTGGGTAACGCGGGCCTCGATGTCGGCCTTCTTGCCGGCGCCGTTGACGATCGTGGTGTTCTCCTTGTCGATCATCACCTTCTTGGCGCGGCCCAGCATCTGCAGGGTCACGTTCTCGAGCTTGATGCCGAGATCTTCCGAGATCGCCTGACCACCGGTCAGAACGGCGATGTCCTGCAGCATGGCCTTGCGGCGATCGCCGAAGCCCGGAGCCTTGACCGCTGCGACCTTGAGGCCGCCACGCAGACGATTGACGACGAGGGTGGCGAGCGCTTCGCCTTCGACGTCTTCCGCGATGATGACGAGCGGCTTGCCGGTCTGCACGATAGCTTCCAGAAGCGGAAGCAGTTCGTTCAGGCTGGAGAGCTTCTTCTCGTAGACGAGAATATAGACATCATCCATTTCAACGCGCATCTTGTCGGCGTTGGTGACGAAGTAGGGCGAGATATAGCCGCGGTCGAACTGCATGCCTTCGACGACTTCGAGTTCGGTCTCGAGCGACTTGGCTTCTTCAACCGTGATGACGCCCTCATTGCCGACCTTCTTCATGGCATCGGCGAGGAACTTGCCGATTTCGACATCGCCGTTGGACGAGATGGTGCCGACCTGGGCGATCTCCTCGTTCGAGGTGACCTTCTTGGAGTTCTTGACGAGGTCGGCGACCACGGCGTCCACGGCCAGGTCGATACCGCGCTTCAGATCCATCGGGTTCATGCCGGCGGCAACCGACTTGGCGCCTTCGCGCACGATCGCCGCGGCCAGCACGGTCGCGGTGGTGGTGCCGTCGCCGGCCGCATCCGCCGCCTTGGAGGCGACTTCGCGCACCATCTGCGCGCCCATATTCTCGAACTTGTCGTCAAGTTCGATCTCCTTGGCGACGGTGACGCCGTCCTTGGTGATGCGGGGTGCGCCGAACGACTTGTCGAGCACGACGTTGCGGCCCTTCGGACCGAGCGTGACTTTCACCGCGTTGTTGAGAATTTCGACGCCGCGCAGCATCCTGTCGCGGGCATCTACGCCGAATTTGACTTCCTTGGCTGACATAATGATCTCCGTATTCCCAGATCCCAATGTCCGCGCGACTGGGCGGATTCCTGAGGGATGAGATTTGGATTGCAGGCCTCTTCCTTCGAGACGCCGGCTGCGCCGGCTCCTCAGGATGAGGGAACGGGCTAAAGGCGCTTAAGCGGCCTTCTTCTTGGCGGCAGGAACGTCAGTGAGAACGCCCATGATGTCGGACTCCTTCATGATCAGGAGCTCTTCGCCATCGATCTTGACCTCGGTGCCCGACCATTTGCCGAACAGTACGCGGTCGCCGACCTTGAGGTCGATCGGGATCAGCTTGCCGGCTTCGTCACGGCCGCCCGGACCAACGGCGATGATCTCGCCCTGCGAGGGCTTTTCCTTGGCACTGTCCGGAATGAGGATGCCGCCTGCGGTTTTGTCTTCGGCATCGATGCGTTTGACCACGACGCGGTCGTGGAGCGGACGGAACTTCATGCGATCCTCCATGGCTTTTGTGATTATTTCTGGATTGGCAGTCGCAATGAGCGAGTGCTAGCCGCTCTTCACATAAGCCTGTGACACTGGGGCACAAGGGCTTCGGCCCACGATGTTTGACTGCGACTTGAGTTTCTGGAGGAGGGGCGACTGCTAGCAGGTGAAGTCACATGCTGCTAGCGCGTTGATTGCTATGACCTATTGAACGTTTCCCTTTTTTGGCGAATTGATAATCACGCACCACTCTTCAGTTGGGCTGGAGGTTTGCATGGTCGAGAAAGATGCGATTTCCAAGGATTTCAGGAAGCAGGTCTTAGGCTACGGACTGACAACAGCGGAAATCGTTTATCGCCGTCCGGATCGGCGCTGGCTGCTGCAAACTTACGTCTGGCAGGACTACGATATGTTTCCGGATTTCCCGGCGCTAAAGGATTTCCTCGCGTTCTGGGAAACGAAGCTCGAAGGCCCGCTGTTTGCGGTCACCGTCGCGCACTCCAAACTGATCAAGCCTGCCGAACTACGCACCGTGGACGGAGTCTTCCGGCTGCATTAGCGCGAAGGGGGCGCAGAGCTTTGGGGTGATCTCTGTCGCTCATGCGCAAAATGCTTTCGGGAAATTTACTTTATTCACGCGGGCCAATTCAGCGAGATCAGCCCGCATTTTCTGTTCGCCGGCGCCAACGACGTGATCGATTAATTTAAGTTGTTTGCTGCGGTGCATGAGTCTGAATCTGGCACCAAACGGACCAGCCGGGCCAGTCTGACGAGGTCCGCTGTTAGGGGCCGACCGGAAGTGGCTGGCAGAGCGTCAAAACGGCCTTTTGACCCATCTGAGACATCAGGCCCTGATACCGCTTGATGCCGTTTGCTTGCCATTTTCATTCACCGCCCATTCGCAAAGTGTTAGATTAGATTTTGGGATGAACTAAATGAGCGTGTCCGGATGCAGCGGCGCGAGTTCATAGCAGTTCTTGGCGGCATGGTGGCAGCTTGGCCGCTCGCCGTGCGTGCGCAGAAATCGCTGCCCCGGATTGGGTGGTTAGTATTTGGCGACGCCAAAAATTGGGACCAGTCGATCAGTCGTTGAAGGACGCACTCGCACAGGCCGGACTCCTCGATGGCCGCAACATCGAAATCGTCTTCCGCTATGCCCACGGTATGCCGGATCGACTTGCGGAATTGGCCACCGAACTCGTCGCGCAAAGGCCCAACGTTCTGCTCGCTGTCGGCGGTGATGTTATCAAGCCACTGTTTGAAGCAAGTAAAGGTAGCATACCCATCGTCGGTGGCGTTAGCGATAGCCCTATCCGATCGGGAATTGCCGTGTCTCTTGCTCGACCAAGCAAGAACTTCACTGGGATCACGTTTCTTACGGATGAAATGGCAGCGAAGCGGATGGAACTGCTCAAGGAAGTGGCGCCCAACGTCAGGAAGGTTGCGGTGATATTCAATCCGCAGCATTTCGATGACGAAGTGACGTTTGCACGGCGCGGAGCCGAATCGCTCGGCCTTGAGCTAACGACCCACCCGATAAACAAGATCGCCGATCTCGATGCCGCGCTGCAGGAGGTGGGTGCAAGTGGCGCCGATGGCCTGCTCGTCATCTCGTCACGCCTTACTGGCATTGTTGCCGCTAAAATCGCACAACACGGCCAAGAGCGTCATCTTCCAGTGATTGCGTCGTGGCGGGAATTCGCAGACAGCGGTGCTTTGCTGTCCTACGGGCCGAGTCGGATTTTTGAGGCGAAACGTTTGGCGGGCTATGTGCAAAAGGTCTTAAACGGGGAGAAGCCGGCAGATTTGCCTATCGAGCAACCTGTGAAATTCGAACTTGTTATCAATCTCAAAACCGCCAAGGTCCTCGGGCTCACGGTACCGCCTTCATTACTCGGCCGCGCCGACGAGGTGATTGAATGAAGCGGGTGATTACTGCAACGCATGAGTCCGCATCCGGCGGCACTTTTCAGACCTGATGTTCGCGCTCAATGATGTCTGTTCGTCGGTGTTAAGCGGACGTCGCCTACCCATCCGTCAAGGTCCGGAAATGGACCCATAGCCGTTCTGCGCCAAGCGCCGCATTTGCGACGCAGCATCTCTACCCACTGAGTGCGACGACCATCGAAACCTGATACTCTGCACCCGTCTCCTCAAGCTGCGATGAGGATCGAATGAGGCGGCGGGAGTTCATAGCGGCTACAGCGGCGCTGCTCGTTTCGCCACGGCCTTTGCCGGCGCAAGGGCCGCTTCGCCGGATCGGGTTCTTGGGCGCTTTCGCAGGTGAGCGGGGTCCCAACACAGTTCACGACGCGTGGCGCAGCGGCTTGCGCGAGAAGGGCTGGATCGAGGGCAAGAACCTGCTTGTCGAATATCGTTTTCCCCTGATCGTCTGCCGGCTTTAACCGTCGAGTTAGTGGCATTAGCTCCCGACTTGATAGTTGCCTCCGGGCCGCAAGCAGCCGTAGCCCTGAAATCGACAACGACTACCATTCCGATCGTGTTCGTGGCTGTGGCCGATCCCGTGGGGCTCGGCCTTGTCGAAAGCCTATCGCGTCCAGGCGGCAACATCACCGGTCTTACGACCGTGGTGCCAGGAAATTTCTTCGGGAAACAAATAGAAATCCTCCGGGAACTGGTGCCTGGAGCCTCGAAAATTGCGCTCTTGGTCAATCCGGACAACCAAATGCACAGACTGGCATTAGCCGAGGAGTTACCTCGCACAGCCCGGAAGCTGGGCATCGCTCTGCCGACAGTCGAGGCGACCAAGGCTGAAGAACTGGACCTTGCCTTCGCATCGGCCGCCGACCAACACGCCGATGCAATCGTCATTCTTGGCGACTATCTGACCGTTTTCCAGGGTCCCCGGGTTGTCGCGCTCGCAGCGGAACATCATCTGCCCGCGATCTATTTCTTCCGACAATTTGTCCCTGGCGGATTGATCGTCTACGGCCCCGATTTACCCGATCTATTCCGCCGCGCAGGCGGATACGTCGATAAAATCCTCAAAGGCACCAAGCCCTCCGATCTGCCGGTAGAGCAGCCGACCAAGTTCGAGCTTGTGATCAACATGAAGACTGCCAAAGCGCTCGGCCTCAACGTGCCACCCTTGTTACTTGTCCGCGCCGACGAGGTGATCGAATAGCGATTCATGTCCGTTGCCGGTACACTTTGAGACATGCCGACCGACGCGGAAGTGTCTGCTTGTCGGGGGTAGACCGGAAGTGGTCGTCGCACGATCAGAACGACGCGTTTGACCCACAGCAGTTGTGCGCTACGCGTCGCGTTTGCGACGCAGCATCTATACGCGCACTGAGTGCGACGACCATCGAAATCTGATACTCTCACCCGCGTCTCCTCAAGCTGCGATGAGGATTGAATGAAGCGGCGGGAGTTCATAGCATCTGCTGCGGCGCTGCTCGTTTCGCCACGGCGTTCGTGGGCGCAGGGGACACGCCGTCGGCTTGGCTTTCTTGCTGTAGGTGATGGGAGCGGGCAGGCCCTCAATCAAACCGAGCGTGCGTTGTTTGATGGGCTGCGAAGCCACGGCTGGGATAGACGGAAGAAACCTGATTATCGAGTATCGTTTTTCCCAACCCCCGGATCGACTGCCGGCTTCAGTCACTGACCTGATTGCTCGCAGTCCCGATGTGCTCCTCGTCGCCGGACCGCAAGCGGCCGTAGCCCTGAAATCGGCAACCGCCACCATTCCGATTGTATTCGTGGCTGTGGGCGATCCCGTGGGAGTTGGCCTCGTCCAAAGCCTATCGCGACCAGGTGGCAACGTAACCGGGCTTGCGACCACCGTACCTGGAGATTTCCTCGGTAAACGTTTAGAAATCCTCCGGGAACTGGTTCCTGGCACCTCGAAAATTGCGCTGCTGGTTAATCCGGGCAGCCCAACTCACAGGCTGATATTAGCTGAGGAAGTGCCGCGCATAGCCGTCAGGCTGGGCGTGGCTCTGCCGATAGTTGAGGCGACCACGGCCGAGGAACTCGACGTCGCCTTTGCCTCGGCCGCGGCCCAGCACGCCGATGCCATAGTTGATGTTGGCGATGCTCTGACCTTTGTCCAAGCTCCGCGAATTATTGCGCTCGCGGCGAGGCATCATCTGCCCGCAAACTATTTCTTCCGACACTACGCCAATGACGGATTGTCGGTATACGGCCCCGATATAGCCGATCTGTTCCGCCGTGCAGGCGGCTACGTCGATAAGATCCTCAAAGGCGCCAAGCCTGCCGATCTCCCGGTACAGCAGCCGACCAAATTCGAGCTACTGATCAACATGAAGACGGCCAAAGCGCTAGGCCTCATTGTGCCGCCCTCGTTACTCGCCCGCGCCGACGAGGTGATCGAATAAGATCGGCAGTTCCGGGTTTGTGAAGGTTTTCGGATGCCGGCCCCATGATGGTGGTGCCGCACACGGCGCCGGCGTCCGCAAACCTTCAAGGGAACCGCGGGAGGGGCATGTAAGTGGCCCGGCGTGGCGTGGGCCATGGGGATTCAGATCGGCGTAGCGACACAATTGCGACCGGTCTGGAGATTCAGTCGACCAAGTCTTGAATTTCGTTTACGGGTGAAGTGCGCACACATTCACATTGAAGGCTTGGATCGGACGGTGAAAGCCCTTGAGCACGAGCCCGCCGACAGGCTCGGTCTCTGCAAGCTCCTCGATCGCCGCGAACACCTTGCTGTCGATCAGGATCTGTCCGTTTTTCGCCTCGGCGCACAGTCGCGCGGCGAGATTGACGACCGAGCCGGTGGCCGAATAGTCGTACCGGCCCTCGCAACCGATGCGGCCGAGCGTGGCGTAGCCGTGGGCGATGCCGACCCCGAACCCGAGCTCGTGACCCAACTTGCGCCAGTTGGTCGCAAGCGCGGCAGCGTGGTCGCGCATCGCGACGGCGAGCCGAACGGCGCGCAGCGCAGGATCGACACATGGCAGCGGATCGTTGAACAAGACCATGATGCCATCGCCGGCAAAGCGGTGCAGCGTGCCTTCGAACTCGTGGATGAGCCCACCGAGGTCCGCGTGGTACTCGCGCAGAACCGCTATTACCTCCTCCGGCTCGGCCGTCTCCGCAAAGGCCGTGAACCCCGCAGATCACAGAACAACACGGTCACATCTCGGCGGTGGCTGTCCAAGAGCTCTTCGCCCGAGGACAGAACGATCTCGGCAATCTGCGGCGCCAGGAAGCTCTTGAGCCGGCCCATGCGTTCGATCTCGGCGACTTGCTCCGTGACGCGCTGCTCGAGCGTGCGGTTCCAGTCGGCGAGTTCGTGCGCCTGCCCCTGCACCTTGTCATGAAGTTCCTTGAGGCGCAGGACCGACTTCACACGCGCTACCAGCGCGGATTGATCGATCGGCTTGGTCAGATATTCGTCGGCCCCGGCCTCGAGCCCTGTGACGACATCCCTGGTATCGGACCTGGCCGTCACCAGAATGATGGGCATGAACGGCAGCTCGGCATCCTGCTTGAGCCGGCGGCAGACCTCGATGCCGTCGATCTTGGGCATCATGACGTCGAGCAGGATCAGATCCGGGGCCCTTCTCTCGCGGCAGCGAGCGCTTCCTCTCCGTCGGCCGCTTGCATGAGCTCATAGCCGTGTGGCGCAAGCCGTGCGCTGAGAATGTCGCGGTTCGCCTCGCTGTCGTCGACGATTAGAATGCGGGGAGGATGGTGCATCGGAGCCCGGCTCGTTAGGGTAGATATTCCCGGATCTTGGCGAGCAGCTCACGCGGACTAAAGGGCTTGGTGACATAGCCCTCGCAGCCCGCAGCCCGCGCCTTGTCCTCGTCTCCGCTCAGGGCGTAGGAGGTCACCGCGATAATGGGGATTGCGGAGAGTGCCGATTGAGCCTTGATCCGGCGTGTCGCCTCGTAGCCGTCCAGAAGCGGCAGCTGTATATCCATTAGGATAAGATCGGGCCGATCCGCGGCGGCGGCCGCAACGCCGTCCTCGCCATTTTCGGCTTCGATCAGCTCGTATCCGACGCTCGAAAGCAAATCCCGCAGGATTCTCCGGTTGTCCTCCTGATCTTCGATCACCAGGATGCGCTTGGTCATGGTTGCCTCGCCTGTTGCTCGACTCGCACCGGAACCGTAAAGGAAAATGTCGCGCCCTCGCCAGGGACCGATTCCACCCAAATCCGCCCGTGGTGCAGTTCGATGATCCGCTTGGCGATCGACAGGCCGAGCCCCGTTCCGCCTTTCTTGCGGGTCGAGGATGTGTCGGCCTGCGCAAACTCCTCGAAGATGGTCACCTGATGGTCTGCCGAAATTCCGGGCCCGGTATCACGAACGGCGACCGTAAACGTGCCATCCGCTGCCGAAGCCTTGATCGACACCGAGCCCCGGTCCGTAAACTTGATGGCATTGCCGACAAGGTTGAGCAGCACCTGCGCGAGGCGACGCTCATCGCCGCGGCCAATGGGCAGATCCGGGGCGACTTCAGCATTGAGCGCCAGATCCTTTCCGGTCGCGAGCGATTCGACCGCGACGACCACGGCGTGTACGATGTCTCTAAGTGAGTAGTCGGTCAGCGACAGGGTGAGCTGACCCGCCTCGATCTTGGACAGATCAAGGACGTCGTTGATCAGACCAAGAAGGTGCTTGCCGTTGCTCTGAACGCGCTCGAGCACCGCTCGCATCTTGTCGGGCATGTCACCATAGATGTTGTCCAGGATCAGCTCGGTGTAGCCGAGGATGGCGTTGAGTGGCGTGCGCAGCTCGTGACTCATGTTGGCGAGGAACTGCGATTTGTGCTTGCTCGCAATCTCGAGCTGCCGGCTCTTGTCCCCGATCTCATGGAACAGCCTGGCGTTCTGGATCGCCAGCACCGATTGGGCCGCGAAGGTCCGCAGGAGGTCGATCTTGCCAGCCGCGAACGTACCGGTGTCACGCCGCCGTACCACCAGGGCGCCGACGATGGTGTCGCGGCTGAGCAACGGCACAGCCAGCAGCGATCGATAGCCGGCGCGTAGGATGAGCTCCAGCGTCGGCGAGGAGGGCTCCTGACGCAGGTCGGGGACCTGCAGGGTCCGCGAACCGAAACGGCCTGCTGCATCAGCCTCTCACCGGCGCCGATCCGTTGGTCGCGGATCGCTGCAATCAGCGCCTCGTCCATTCCGTAGGTGGCGCTCAGCCGGAACTGCTGTTGCGCTTCATCGAACACGTAGATAGCGCCGGCATCGGTACCCGAGAGCTGCACCGCGTTGGCGACGATGGTCGCAAGCACGGTTTCGAGATCAAGCGTCGAGTTCACCGCCTGCGTGACGTCGCCGAGCGCTTTCAGCTCCTGGACCGAGCGCCCGAGCTCCTCCGTTCGCGCCTGAAGCTCATCAAGCAGCCGAACATTCTCGATCGCGATCACGGCCTGGTCGGCGAAAGTCCGAACCAGCTCGATCTGCCTGTCAGTAAAGGCTTGCACCCGCTGGCGTCCGAGATTGATCGTACCGACCACGACCCCCTCGCGCAGTAGAGGCACGCCGAGCATGGTGTGAGTTTTTCCAGCGTCACCGTCTCGGCTATGGAGTATTCCTCGTCGGAAGCGATGTCGGCGATGTGGACGACCTGTCCCTCAGATGCGACCCGTCCGGTCATGCTCCCACGCCCAACGGGCAAAACGCGACCTCGAATGAGCGCGTCGTATTCGGGCGCAAAGGAAAAGGTTGCTACCACCCGATAAACTTCTCCCTCGAGGTTGGAGATAAGCGCGGAATCGGCTTCGCACAGCCGTACGGCAGATTCAACCAGCGTATCGAGCACCGTCTGCAGGTCAAAGGCCGACCGGCTGATTACCTTGAGAACTTCCGCGGTCGCCGTCTGCTGCTGCAGGGACTCCCGCATTCTGCGGTCCGCTGCTCGACCTTGTTTTCCAGGTCGGCATAAGATTCCTGCAACCGCGCGCCCATTTCGTTGAACTGGTCAGCGAGGCTTTCCAGTTCGTCGCCGGTCTTGATTGAGATGCGCTGGCCGAGATCGCCGGCGCCGATGCGTGCGGCGCCCGCGCGCAGCGCCTGGATCGGGCCGACCATGCGTCGCGCTAGCAGGATTCCCGCAAGCACAGCAAACACTGATGCCGCAAGCAGCACGAACGCTAGCCGCTGCAAGGCGGTGTAGAGTGGGGCATAGGCTTCCTCGACCGGCAGTTCGACAAACATGGTCCAACCGAGCGGTAAGATCGGCGCGGATGCGGTCAACACCTCTTGCCCCTGGATGTTGCGAGCGCCCTGCAGTTCGTCGGCTGTGCCGCCCGCCTGCCCAGCTTGCGCCGCCTGCACCTGCGCGAGCTTGGACATGTCGGTGTTGCGCAGCACAAGGCTGATGTCGGGATGCGCAATCAGCCGGCCCTGAGCGTCGACGACATAAGCGCGGCCGTGCTCGCCAACCTTGATCTGGGACACCACGTCCCAGATCAGCTTCAAGTTGACCTCGGCGATGCTGACGCCAGCGTCCTTACGGGTGCCGGCCACCGCCAATGTCATATATGGCTCGGATTCCCTGCGGAAGTAGATCGGCCCGTAGTAGACCTTGTGGGCGACGGGCTCGGTGAATTTCGGCTCCTTTGAAAGGTCAAGGCCGCTGTCGATCACGTCCATGGCCAAGCGCGAGACGCGCAGCCGCTCCTTGCCGGCAGAATCTACCTGCGCGAGTTCGGTGATCGCCGGCACCTGACGCTGCAATCGCAGCGCGTCAAAGCGGCGCTGTTCGATTGAACCCGCCGACCACGGTAATTGGGTGGTCCATCCGAGCTGGCTCTCGATTTCCTTGATGAACCGGCTGATCTTGGCCGCCGCAGCCACCGCCTGTTCCTGCTGAATCCGGATCAGCGAGGCCTTGTGCTCGCGGTAATAGAAGAAAACCTCGAAACTTCCGTTGGCGAGCAGCGCGACGCCAACGACGGCGACAAACAGCGCAACGTACTTGATGAAGAGCCCGCTGCGGTTCCTCGCGCCGGGTGAAACCGCTCCCAACCCCGCGCTCGCTACCGGCGATCCCGCTAGCGTCCGACCCCGTGGCGTATCCGGGTGGAGGGAGATGCTCATTGCTCAAATCTAGCAGCAATGCTGCAGCTTGTCTCAGCCTGCGGACCGGGAGCCGGCAGGCGGTAACGGGAACCCGAGGTTGCTCGCCCAGCTAAGAGTTACCGAAAGCTACAATCCCTGGCGGCCAACCCCCAAGCTGCTAAGCCCTCTATGCCACAGGCGTGGTCCTCTGAGGGGAGGGCGCATGCGACGAATGGAATTCATCTCATTCCTTGGCAGCGCGGCGACGCGCTTGCCCGCGGCGAATGCGGCAGCAATCATCTCGGAGCCAAACTCGGCCCGGACGCTTCGTAATTTTGAGACACTGACAGCGCTCCACCTCCCGTCGCATGCGTTAGCTGCGCCAACTTCACCACGTCGCCTTCGATCTGGAGCGGTTCCGGCACACGCTCGCGAAGTTTTCTTGGGTCGGTACGGTAGGTGATGATCATGTACTCGCGATTGCAAAAGCGATAGGGGTCGACCGGATAGGCTGGACTGGTCAACGGCATGGCGTATGCCCGTGCTTCGCACGTCACTTTTATTTCATCACGGACCTCGCCGCTGTTGGCCGAAACCGAACGCTGTAGCCGAACTATTTCTGCCTGTAGTGGGCCCAGTCGAAGGTGCGAACGCCTTCCATCTTGTCGGGGCGTTGCATGACCTCTGGGTGGGAAATGGCGCGAACGACATCCTCATAGCCGGCGGCCCAGTGCTCTTCCATGGTTCGGCGGGAGAACTCGTAATCCTTGGCGATGCCTTCGTATCATGATGCCTAATGCGCGCGTCTGGTTGATGGCACGATGAATGGCATCGTGCTTGATGTCGATCGACTTGAGATATGGGATACCCAAAGGCGGCGTGCTGACAACTTCCCAGAAGTCCCGCAATTTCTCGGCACGCGCTTCCGGTGGATTGCCGGCGATCAATGCCGCGTTGACGGCGCCGATCGAGATGCCGGCAACCCAATCCGGATGAAGGTTGGCTTCAGCGAGCGCCTGGTAGACGCCGGCCTGATAGGAGCCGAGCGCGCCGCCGCCCTGCAGCAATAGAACGGTCTGTTCAAACCGGCTTCGTTCGGTCCGAACCTGTTTCGCGTCTACAGGGTGCGAGGCATCCATGATCGAGAATCCTTATTGTAGTGAGCTTGCCCCTCCGCCTTTCACCAAATCCCCCAGCAAATTCGCAGCCACCGTCAGCTTGGCGAGCGTCAGGCCGCTGGTAGCGATCTCGTCGACCGAACGGCGGATGCGCGCAGCCTTGGGATGGGCCGCGAGCCAGTTCTCGGTAGCCTGCTGGCCGGACTGGCCGTTTGAAAGCATATCGGCGACCAGTCTTCTTTCGGCGGCTGCGATCTGGTCAACGGCGCGGTCGATGGCGAGACGGTCGAAATAATCGTTCGCCGGCACGCCGCGTGCGGCGGCGATGATGCTGTCGAGACGGAAATTGGTCTCGGCGGCGAAGAAGGTCGCGGCCGTATCGCCGATGGCGCGGTTGGTACGCCCTGCGACCGTCACGATATCGGGTGCCGAGGCCAAAACGTCGAGGTCGGCGAGTTCGCCGGCAAGTTCCACCGGGACGCCGCCATCACTCAGGTCTTGCCGGTGCTTGCTGCGCGCGGTCTGCATGCCCTGCGGCAAGGCATTGTCGAGGCCAGCGGTGATCTCACGGATGCTCGGGCCGAAGCGCGAGATCACGGCTTCCAGACCGGCGCTGAAATCGACATTGCGCACGTACCAGACCACGCGCGAGTGCAAGAGATCCTGAACCGCGGCGTAGAGGCCGAGTTGCAATTGACCGTTGATCCTGTTGTCGAGCGCATCAATCGCGTCGTTCAGCCGACTGAGGCCGTAGGATTCATCTACCGCCACGAAGGCCATGGCGATGGTGGGCACGTCGGCATCGGTCTCGTCGATCAGGCGCACCACGCAAGCCGGGCCGCCGCGATTGATCACAGTATTGGCGAGATTGGTGGAGATGATCTCCCGCCGAAGGCGATGGGATTCCACCGAGATCGGAGAATTTGTCCCGAACCTCGCGTGGAAAGTATTGGGACAATTCGCGGGCGAGATAGGGGTCGTCGGGCACGTCGCTGGCGAGCAAATCATCGTAGAGCGTCAGCTTGGCGTAAGCGAGCAGCACGGCAAGTTCCGGCCGCGTAAAGGACTGGCCCCGCAGGGTGCGCTCGGCGATCGCGACATCGTCCGGCAAGAACTCCACGCCGCGATCGAGCAGGCTCCGCCGCTCGAGCGATTGCATCAGGCGGGCGAGGAAACCGTTGTCGGTCACGCCCCTGCGTTCGGCGAGCGAGAGCGCCAGCGTCTGCAGATAATTGTTGCGCAGCACCAGGGTCCCGACCTCGTTGGTCATCGCGACAAGCAAGTTATTGCGGTCGCTCTCGCTGAGGCGTCCATCGCGTTCGGGGCGCGCCAGCGCGATCTTGAGATTGACCTCGACGTCGGAGGTGTTGACCCCGGCCGAATTGTCGATGGCGTCGGTGTTGAGCTTGATGCCTTTCTGCGCCGCCTCGATCCGCCCGCGCTGGGTCACGCCGAGATTGGCGCCTTCGCCGATCACACGGGCGCGGACATCCGTGCCCGAGATACGGATCGGATCATTGGTGCGATCGCCAACCTGATCGTCGCTTTCCCCGAAGCGCGGATATAAGTGCCGATGCCGCCAAACCAGAGCAGGTCGATGCGTGCCTTCAGGATCGCCGGCATAACCTCAAAGGGCGTGGCTTGCGGCTTGTCGAGATCGAGGAAGACCCGCACTTCCGGCGCGAGCGGTATTGCCTTCAGCGAACGCGAGAACACGCCGCCGCCCTGCGAGATCAGCGACTTGTCGTAGTCCTGCCAGCTCGACCGCGGCAGGCTGAACATGCGCAGGCGCTCGGCATGGCTGATGGCGGGGTCCGGTGAGGGATCGATGAAGATGTCGCGGTGATCGAAAGCCGCGACGAGCCTGGTCGCCGGCGAGAGCAGCATGCCATTACCGAAGACGTCGCCGGACATGTCGCCCACACCGGCCGCGGTGAAGGGCACGGTCTGGATATCGGTGCCTAGCTCGCGGAAATGGCGTTTGACGGCTTCCCACGCTCCGCGCGCGGTGATGCCCATCTTCTTGTGGTCATAGCCCTGGCTGCCGCCGGATGCGAAGGCATCGCCGAGCCAATGGCCTTTCTCAGCCGAGATCGCGTTGGCGATGTCGGAAAAGGTGGCGGTGCCCTTGTCGGCGGCGACGACGAGATAGGGTCATCGCCATCGTGCCGCACGGTATTGTCGGGCGGCACGATCGTGTCGCCATCAAGATTGTCGGTGAGTTCGAGCAGCGAGCGAATGAAGATGCGATAGCTTTCGGTGCCTTCCGCTATCCAGGCATCACGATTGGAGGGCGGCGGCAGGCGTTTGGGCACGAAGCCGCCTTTGGCGCCGACCGGCACGATGACGGCGTTCTTGACCTGCTGCGCCTTGACCAGGCCGAGGATCTCGGTGCGGAAATCCTGCGGCCGGTCGGACCAGCGCAGGCCGCCGCGCGCCACCTTGCCGAAGCGCAGATGAATGCCTTCGACACGCGGTGAATAGACGAAAATCTCGTAAAGCGGTCGCGGCGCCGGCAGGCCCTCGATCTTGCGCGCTTCGAATTTGAAGGAGATGACCGGACGCGGATGCCCGTCCTGGCCGATCTGCCACAGATTGGTGCGGATGGTGGCCAGCACGAGGTTGGTGAAAAGGCGCAGGATGCGGTCTTCGTCGAGCGAGGCGACGGATTTGAGCTGTTCCTCGATCTCGGCGAGGATGGCGGTCTCGCGCGCGGAGCGCGCGGTATCGGTGGCGGCGAGGTTAGGGTCGAAGCGGGCCTGGAACAGGGAGACAATGCTGGTGGTGATCGCGGCGTTGTTGCGCAGGGTCTCCCACATATAGTCCTGGCTGAACGGCGCGCGGATCTGGTGCAGGTAGCGGGAGAGGGCCCGGATGGCCGAAATTTCGCGCCAGCTCAGGGTTGTCCTCAGAATCAGGGCGTTGTACCCGTCGGATTCGGCGTGATCGCCCACCACCGCCATGATCGAGGCTTCCAGGCGATGGTTGAATTCTGTGCTGATCAGGATCGGCTTGCCATCGTTGGCCTCGATCGTCATATCGTGCAGCCATGCCGGCGCAGGTGCCGGCGTCGCGCTGGGCACGATCTGATAGGTGCGTTCGTTGACGACGCGCAGACCGTGATGTTCGATCACCGGCACCCGGTACGACAGCGACAGGGGCGCGCCACGCGAGAAAACCTTGAGGTTGAAGCGCGTCGGATCGTCCTCGCCCTCTGCGCGGTGGACCGAAATCGCCACCGGACGAGCCGGGGTGAGCTTTTCGATGGTGGCAATATCGGCAATCGCCTGTGAGGTGCCGAAGGCTTCAATATAGCCGCCGGTGAAGGCCTGAGCATACCGATTGGCGAGCATGGGCCCGCATGCCGTCGGTGGAGGTGGCGAGCGCGGCTCTCAGCTTGTCGCCCCAACTCGCGGCGATGGCGGTGATCTCGGCTTCCAGCGTGGCGCGCTCGGCGATGGGCGTTTTGCCTTCATAACGCCCGATGATGTAGTGGACGCGCACAAGAGCCCCTTCGGGGAAGGAAACATAGGAGGCCGCCAAGGTCCCCTTGTAGACCTGTGCCAGGAAGGCCGCGACGCGCGCGCGCACATCGGTGTCGTATTTCTCGCGCGGAATGAAGACGAGGATGGAGACGAACCGGTCGAACTTGTCGGCCCGTGCCAGCACCCGCACGCGGGGACGCTCATAGAGCGTCAGGATCTCCATGACGAAATTGTAAAGCGTCTCGGCATCGACCTGGAACAGTTCATCGCGCGGATATTCTTCGAGGATATGCAGGACGGCCTTGCCCGAATGGCTGTTCGGGTCGAAGCCGGCGCGCTCGAGCACCTGCGCCACCTTGTGGCGGACAAAGGGATCTGCCGCGCCGAGCGGGTATAGGCGCCCGAGGTGAACAGACCGACGAGGCGCAACTCGCCCTCGAGCCGGCCGTCGGGCGTATAGAGCTTGATGCCCACGTAGTCCATCTGGACGCGGCGATGAACGCGGCTGCTTGCATTGGCCTTGACCACCATGAGGACGGTCGGCTCGCGCATGAATTCGCGAATTTCCGGCGTCATCACCACCATTTCGGTGCCGCGGCGCAGGACCTTCACATCCGGATCGCGCAGGATGCCGAGGCCATCGCTCGTGCTGATGTCGTCGGACGCGTCGGAGTCGGGCGACAAGCGATATTCGCGCAGGCCCAAGAAGGTGAAATTGTCGGCGCACAGCCATTGCAGGAACTGGTTGGCTTCGGCGATCTCGTCGATCGGCAGCGGCGGCGGATTGGAGTTGAAGGTCTTGATCGCTTGTTCGACACGGGCGCGCATGGCTTGCCAGTCGGCGACGCAGGCGCGCACGTCGTTGAGCGTCTTGGCAAGGCCCTCGATCAGCCTCTGGCGATCGGCATCGGCGTCGAGGCGGGCGATGTGGAAATGGATCAGGCTTTCGCGCTCGCCCTTTGCCCCCTCTGCCAGCGTTTCGCCGTAGAAACGCAGGAGCTTGCCTTGCTCATCGCGCTCCACGGCGATGATCGGGTGGGTGACCAGCGTGACTTCGATGCCTTGCTCGGCGAGCTCTGCCATGGTGGAATCGAACAGGAACGGCATGTTGTCGTTGAGAACCTCGAGCACGGAAATCTCGCGCCCGTCCGGCATCATCGGATTGGTGACGCGGATATCGGCACTGCCCGTCGTGCGTCGCTGCACATGCTCCCAAGCCTGTTCTGTCAGAAAGGCCAGCGCGGCGGCATCGTAGTTGGCGAGGTCCTCGAAATTCGTATGGCCGAACAGAAGCTGGGCAAAGGCCGGGGGCGTCTTGCCCCGCTGCATGCTTCCGGCTGCCTCACGGATCAGGGTTGCCCGAGCCTTGTCGTCACGCCACGCCATAACGTCCTCCGTTTGTGGCCGCGCCGTCTAACCGCAGACGCTATTGTCTGCCTGATTTTGGAGCGCAACTCTTGGAGCGCTATTTTCTAACCGGGATTGATGGCGTCCGCGAAACCCTCTGCGTCGAGCCTCCGTGGCTCTTGATGCAATGCCATTCAATCCCAAAGGTACACCTCCAGCGGGAGGTTTCAAACTGTTCTTGAAGGTGTTTGTGCCGCTCGCCTTCGTCCGCATCGGTGCCCGGTTGCCCGCGCCCCGATCGGCTTTCAGCAGGGCAGCCTCACTGACAGACCGTAACTATTCGACGCTTATGGCCAGCATGATGCCGGCTAAAACGATCGGTCGTCGGGCCGGGCCGGACCGAGTGATCTGTTTGATGCTCTCTGTATCGCGCCAGCGAGCTCGACTGTGACGTATGCCCGCTCAAATCCCAGTGCTGCCCAAAGGAGCCATCACGCAAGATCCCGCGCGATATCCATGAGCATGCCCGCGACGTCGCCCGATCGTTCGTCGGCACCAAGGACTTTGAGCAGTCGCGGCGCGAATGGACGAAGATCGAGATGCTGTTCGCGCATCTCAAACGCATCCTGCGCCTCGACCGGCTCAGGCTAAGAGGTCCCTCTGGTGCCCGAGACGAGTTCCTCCTCGCTGCCATCGCCCAACTTCCGAAAACTGGCAAAACTGATCCCACTGCCTACGCTGCAGCCCGCCTGAGCACTAGCGGAGTCCACGCGCGCCTCGTTCTTCGCACCATCCCTGACGGCTCATTCGCTGACTTCTTCAACAAAATCGGCAAAGCGGACATTCGCCGGAACGCCGAGGTCTGCTAAGTGCCAAAGGACATCATTCGATCACCTCGTCAGCGCGGGCGAGCAACGACTCGGGAATTACTAGTCCGAGGTCCTTGGCAGCCTTCTGATTGATGACGAGTTCGAATTTCGTCGGCCGATAGTAGGGAATATCACCGGGCTTCGCACCCTTGAGGATTTTGTCGATGGAACGAGCGACCTGGTGAAAAAGCTCCACAAAATCGACGCCATAGGCCATGAGCCCCCCGCCGTCTTCTATATACGACCGAAATGGATAAATGGCCGGCAACCGGTATTTCTTAGCCAACTCGCCGATCAATTGTGCCTTCGTAATGGGTTCCGGACTCCCATCGACGAAGAGCGCGTCGGCACCTTCCTGCGACATGAAGGCGAAGACACGCTGATATTCCGCTTCGCTTGCATCCTCGAGATAGGAGGGCCCAAGGACTACTACGCCCGCCTTCTCTGCCGCCTTCTGTCGTCGACAGGTCGTCCCTGCCTTAATCGATGACCTCGTTCGCCGACACCAAAAGTGCTTGCGGCACGATCAGCCCCAGCGCCCTCGCGGTCTGAAGGTTGACGACGAGATCTATATTGTCTGATTGCTCGACGGGAATATCGGCCGGACTCGTTCCCTTGAAAATCTTGTCGACGGATATCGCGGCATACCGCCAAGTTTTCTTGCTGTCCGGACCGTACGACAAAAAACCACCAGCCCGAGCGAAGTCGGCAAAACCGGAAATCGCAGGAATTTTTTGCTCTGCCGTCATAAGTGCGAATTCCGCAAGATGGACAAAGAATTTGGGCGACGGGAACAGGATGAGCGCCTCGACCCGCGCGCGACTCGCCGCCCGGAGTGCGTCGGGGAGATCGTCAGGCCCATTCACCGCAATAGCGTAATGCTGCAACCCGAGTGATGGCAGCGCCGTCTGCATCGCCTGGAAGCTTGGTTCGAGCGCTTGCCTTAGGCGCGCATCCCACAATACGCCCACGCGCGATACGCTCGGCACCGCCTCTTTCAGCAAGGCCAGCTGTTTCGGAATCAGATCAGCATAGCGATCAACTAATCCGGTGACGTTGCCGCCAGGCCGAGAGAGGCTTGAAACGAGGCCATGCTGAACCGGGTCTTCGCCAATGCCTACGAATATGATCGGAATCGTCGTGGTCGCGTTTTTGCAGCCAAGGCTCCGGGCAACCCCCACCGGCCATGATGACGTCGACCTTGGCCCGGACCAGATCGGCGGCAAGGTCGGGTAACTTCTCATATCTTCCTTCTGCCGAGCGGTACACGAAGGCGATGTTCCTGCCTTCGACATAGCCGCGTTCGCGCAGAGCCTCGCGAATTGGTGCGTGCCTCGACGGGGCCTCCTGATCACTGCACCCACCGCATAGGATGCCGACGCGATAGGTCTTTTCCGCCTGCTGCCCCGCCACGGGTTGCGCGGCTACGAGGCTGGCGAATGCAATGCTTAGCGCAGCGAGCCAACACCCAAAACCCTGCTTCATCGGGTCCTCCGCATATTCGTGGATCGCTGCGAATGATCTCGAATGCGTGCAGTACCGCGCGGCGGACATGGTACGCCCAATCATGTGATGACGACAAGGTCGAAGCGTCGATTAAGCACCAGCGAGCATCGTGGGGTTGCCCAGCTTCATCGCGCCGTACGGGGAGGCGCGGATCTGGCGCTCGGTCCGCTCAGGGTCATTCGCGACCGGGTCGGGCTACGAGCAAGCTCGGTTGTGTCCGCTGTGCCGCCGAAAGCGGAAGTTGGGGGCGTTCGGCTGTGAACTTCATAGTGTGGTTGCCTTGTCTTCCTTATCCTCACCCCGCGCCACGATCCTCAGCGCGTCATCCGGCAACGGCCGCTGCAACGCCTTCGCCTCATCCCAAGGCACGCGCATCCAGACATCGCGCTCCTCATCGGTCGTCAGGATCACCGGCATCGCCTTAGGGTGGATCGGCTCGACCACCGCGTTCGGCGACGTCGTCGGGAAGCCGCAGCAGCCGAGGTGAGGGCGGGTGCATTTTGTTGCCCATAGCGGCAGGTCAGCTAGGCTTGTCTCCAAAAACGCCGCCTGAACTTATGGGCAGGAATGCCGTCGTCCGTCATAGCCCTTGTAGGTTCCGGATGCCGGATCATACGTCCGGAAGTGCTGGCAGCCGTAGCCTCCGCGCGGTTTGTGCTCAACGCGAGCTGGTTCACCCGGTTTAATTGCCGATTTGCCGTTCTCCCTGGCCACGTCCGGTTGCACTGCGGTCTGGGCGGGCTTCACGAGGGCGTAGCTGTTTGCCCAGGCGGGCAAGGAGACACCGGGCCTCCCGTCCACGGCAGCGGGTTCCATGGCGCGCCGCGCGTTCGCCAATTCGGTTGCCAGCGCTTCGGCCCTGTCGTGCTCCTGCTGCAGAGCCTGCCGCAGTACCGCCGTCGCATTGTCGACTGCATGGCTGAACTGGTCCGCCTCGCCGTCGCGCATCGACAACAGCTTGCCGACGTACCGCCACGCCTTCACCAGTTCGGCTTCGAGCGCCTCGGCCCGATCGTGCTCCTGCTGCAGAGCCTGCCGCAGTTCCGCCGTCGCGCTGTCGACTGTCTGCTTGAGCTGCGCCGTCTCGTCGTCCTTTGGCAATGGCGTCTGTTGCGCCATGACCGGCGAGACGATCGTGATGAGCTTAGATATCTCCTGCTGACTGGCGTATCGCGTCACATAGGCGACGACTCCGGCGTGGAGACAGATTCCGATGAGCGCCGCCGTGATGAGGGTTCGGGCGATCCAGGAAATTGCAAATCCCCGCCGCGCGTGTGACGCCTCGAGGATGACGACGTTCGGTGCGGTCTCAATCGTATGGCGCATGTAAACCACCGCCAATTCTGACGGGTTATCGGGCCATTTCTTCTTCACTTCGCCAATACAGGAAGCCTATTCCCACCCGTGGCGGGCCTCAAGTTACTCTTTTTGGTGATGGTTCCGGCTGCACGCAGATCGCAAGGGCTGCGAGACGTTCCTGATGTTGGTGACCGGCGGACCGCCGAGCTTCGGCGGCGGTGGCATCCCCACCTCATCGCCCTGCCATCGTGACCAGAAGATCGCGGATTTCGCGAGTTATTTTTCTATTCATTCGAAGCCGACCAATCGATACCGACAGCGACATTGAAAAGTAGGGCGGCAACCGCGATTACGACGCCTAGCTCGACCAGAATGAACGCCACCAGTGCGGTCAGGCGCAGAAGAAGGCCTATGTCCTCGCCGACAATAAGTTGCCCATGAATGCCGGCTGGGATCAGGACCTGCTGCGCATGGAAATCCGCGAGATCGAGGCGCTGAACTTCGAGATAGGCAAGATCGGTTTCGACACCGACCAGCTTGCCAAGCTCTTTGATGTTGGTGAGCCGGTCGAGCGCGAGGAGCGGCAGCGGGACGGCCTCGGTGAAGCCGTGATCCAGTTCAACATCGTGTTTGATGATGCCGGGCAGCAAGACGCTTGGTTTAAGTTCGTCCGCAGCTTGAAGCAGATGTATCCGAACAACGATACGCTCGGCGAGCGCCTCAAGCTATACGTCGCTGAGAACTTCCCGGATGCCTGAAGAAGGCCTCAAGGCTCACAGGTTCGCCGCTGTCTTGCCAGAGCAGCTTTTGATCGAGGCTAGCCGCCACCGCGATGCGGTGGTGCCCGCCGACCAACGTGCCGTCATGCGTCGCCTTGGCGATGATCTCGCCGGTCTCGTTCACGATGTTTCTCATAGCCGAATGGCCCTGTCAGGATCGACTTCTGCCGTTCAGCGATCAACTCGCGGCCTTCATGTCTGTTCCTATATCGCAAGCTGCCATGGATCAAGATGGTCTGGTTCGCGGTGCCGCTAGCGTCGAGCAAGTACGTGCTCGGCGTGACGCACTCCTACATCCAATGGGACCCGAACCGGCGCTGGGTTCGCGAGAAGCCGGAATGGGCTGAGACGCTGCCGGCCGGTGAACGGAGTGGCGCGGGGCCTCGGCATTTTGTTAACCGCAGCTCTGTATCTTCGTGGCAATCGCGGATTGCACCCAAGGCCCGCGGGATTTAGTAACCGCTAGGAAGCCGGGTTTCTTTGGTTATGGGAACGTCTTGGCTGGTTCTTGGGGCGGGGCCGCCTCGAGGGCTCGAAGAGACCCCTGGTCACGCAGTACGCAGGCCAAACTGTGGGGGCGGCCAATCTGCGCGACTTGCAGCCACGCTAGACCTGTTCAGATCGGCCGCAATGAAACTCGCGTGTTAAGCTTGATGTACGCGTTGCGGGTTAATTCTGGAACACAGGCCGAGCCGGTTCATTCCAGAGCCTCGCTCTAGTAGACCCGGCGATGCCGCCGGTAACCCGCGGGCCCTTGCACGCCCGCGAAATATGGGTTGATGACGCACTGTGCCGAGCGGCCCGATGCCGACGCGTTGCACTGAGGCAGCGACGTGTAGCTGCATTCGTAATAGCTGATCGGGCCGTACACGTGCAGGCAAACCGGATAAGCCGGATCGTACGTCTGGCCGGCCGCCGGCCCTATTGAGATGATCCCGATCGCCAAAATCGCCAAAGCCAGGATGCGCATCAGAGCCTCCTTCGGCATTCACTCCAAGACATCATACTCAAACGCCACGCCGTCCGGGTCGTTCTGCTCAACCAGGTTTCAGCCGCGTCCGCATTCGCGAACATCTTGAGATGGTCAGGGTCTCCGACCTGCTTGCTCGTATCGACGTAGATAAGAAATGGTCATTGGTCTCCGCGGAGCTTGTGCGGGGAGGAGCTCGCCAAATTGGCGTCGCGCCAGCCGCGCTCAACGACAGACACGGCGCCCTGTTGCGAACACACCGAGGTTCCGGGCGGCGGCGGCCGGGGCGGTTGGATTGGCACAATTGTTGGTCCTGTCATCGGGCACGCGGTCATAGGACAATTTGGCGGAAGAAGTTCGCCCGGATTGGTGCAGCGAGGCTGCATCCGTCCGTTGATGCACTGACAGGCACACTTTGCCTGCACTTCCGGCGCGAAGACTAGGCCAAGAACCAAAACCGCGAGAAATCGGCCCATCCGGCATTCCATTCTTCTCTGGTGGCGCGCTCTCCGAGACCGGATTATTGCTCTCTTGAGCTTCCTCCGGCCCCAGTGCGGGTCGCGTCGGGTTGAACTCGCGGACGTGGCCGCGGTTCAACGCTTGCATGACGCCGATACGGGCGAACATGGTTGGTCCATTCTGTTCGCCCACCAAGATCAGCGCCTCGATCGCGGCTTGCCATTCCGGCAAAGCGGTTTCCTTCTTTGGGAGGCCGGTTATGCAGTCGGTGGCGTCCCGTAACGTGACGAGCTTCCGCCCTTCGGGAAGCAGTGGATCCTCGAACTTGCGCTGCCAGCCCTTGTCAGCCATCGGGCGAAGCTACCTCAGCTGAGCAGCACAAAGAAGAAGGCCGCGACCAAACCAGCGTTGGCATGAGGTCGATATCGCGGCTCATCGCTTAGCTTAGGCCGACGGCTGCGAGAGTTTTATTGGCCTTAGGGAGGGTTGCGGGGCACTGCGCTATCGATTTAGGCTGTCACCATTAGCTCAAAGGGAGATCGTCAGTGGCGACAGGTGCTGTGAAGTGGTTTAATCCGACGAAGGGATATGGATTCATTCAACCCGACAGCGGCGGCAAGGATGTCTTCGTTCACATCTCGGCCGTAGAAAAGGCGGGACTGAGCAGCCTCAATGAGGGTGCCAAGGTGAGCTACGAAGAAATGAGCAACCGTGGCAAGACGTCCGCTGAAAATCTGAGAATCGGATGAATTTAACTTTCTAGGTTACAAAGCGAACCGACACTGGTGTCTATGCTGATCTAAGATGTTCGCGTTTCATTACGTTCGGAATGTTTTCGATTCTGCCCGGCCAAAAGCCGGGCTTTTCGTTGTGTGCCGAGCATGATCGACAGCTTGGAGGTGAAGTCTTCTATCCAGCCTGATGGCGGCGAAGGATTAGCGAAGCGCAAGGGCGTCACCGCGAGGTGGGGTCTGAAGGAAGCGTGGAGCAAAGCCGCGGCCCGATGGACAAAAACCGGATAACGAGGCCTACCCGGCCGGACGAGCGAGCAACTGATCGCGAAGTCCATGGTCATCAACGACCGGGGTGGTAAATTCGGCGGGCGTGCGGTGAAGGCGGTCGATCTTACCTCGGGAGATCTGCGCTGCGTCTCGCTAACGAGACTGAGGTCGTCGTAAGGCGATCTGACCGCAGTGCAGAAGTCAGCAGAGGGCATAGTAGGCGGAACGAGTTTCGCTGAAGGCCTGAACGCTGGAAGTGACGAGTAGATGCAACGATATCGCATCGGCCATGCGACTGAATTCCGGGCAACCGGCCTCGGAACGGCGGAAAAGGGGTGAAACCCTGACTGACGCTGATCAGAGGAGTCGAAGCTGGCGCGACGATTGCTGACATCCAAACAACGGCGGCAACAGAACAACTCTTGCCGCTTAATCCAGCGAACCGCCCTATACGGACCCGTACGTACGGTGGTGTGGGAGGGAGGAGCTGCGAGGCTCCCCCTATCCCGATTTCGGAGTGAAACGGCCCCAGCCCTCTCAATAGCTGGGGCCGTCATTCCAATGCGCCATGCTGGAAAGCTTCTGGCGCCAGCTTCAACGGCGCCTCGCTGCCTCCCGTTCCCATTCGCGCCGGCTCGAACAACGGCCTGATGGGGCACCCCAAAAGATCCGATTGGACACCCAATAGAACAGGTACGAGGTACTCTGCCATTTGCTATCAAGTGGATGTGCCGAACTTAGTTTGTTTCTCGGCACTGACGCATATTCTTACTTGCGGCCCCAGCCCCCAAGCCCGCTGGGGCCGTATTTTAGTTGGCGGCGGTCCTGCGGCCGATCCGGTTCATTCCAGAACCTCATACTCGCCTTCGGGATCGTTTTCCTCGAACCACGTTTCCGCGGCGTCCGTGGTGGCGAAGACCTTGACGTGCTCGGCATCGCCAACCTGCTTGCTGGTGCTGACGTAGACAAAAACGGTCATCGCTGGATCCTGTATGCCTTGGCTTTCTTCATCCTTGGCGTGACATCCGGGCTCGGCCCGCCGGCATTCAACACATCGGCGTCCTGCGGAATTGGTGCTCGAGGCAATTGAATCCCCAATACCTAGCGGCCTGCAAATTCGTTCACGATCTGTACTATCGAGCGCATGAAAAAGAGCCCGCGAAATCGAGACCTTTTTCAGGCGGCTTCGTCTTTACGACCAGCTCGGCCGCCGCGCCGAGGGGCTCATCCGAACAATCCAGAGAGAATTGAAGGAGCGCTATGGGGATAGAGCACGTAGGTTCCGAAATCGAGCACGTGTGCGTCTAGGTCGGAAGACAGCGCAAAGAGATCCTGCAGCTTCAGCGCGCCGGCATAGGGACAGCATCGGCTGAGCTTTTGCTGCTGAGGATGCTGGCGAAGATCGAGGGCCTTTGTGACGAGCGGGACCGTCTCAAGAGAGAGCAGGGCGGCCCAACGAAAGGGCGCGTGCTTGGCGGCCGGAGCTGGTGATGGCTCAGCCGCTCCAATGGTACGACGAGAACGCGGACAACGCGCCTTGGATCAAAGCGCTTGCTGAATTGCGTCAGCGCGCCACGCGCGAGGGCTACTGCTATCAACACGTCCAGGCAATTGACTGCCGAGTCGCTCACTCTCGGCGCATCATCGCTTCCCGCTTAGCCAACGGCTTGTCCACGTCGAACCTCACCCAGGCGCTGCGCGATCTTGGAACGGGCGGCAGTTGATGAGCGCTCCCACGAAACGGCCGCGGAAGCGCCGGTACTTCTCCTGAAAATCGGCCTCGATTCATTTTGATGAACAGGAGCGGGGCTACCCGCTCCGCTGATGACGGTCGTCGTTACGGGTCCGCGTGACGATGCTCGCATGGAACTAGGCGGCGCGGGTTTTGTTTTTTCCCGATCGGGCGACCTTTGCCTTTTAGTGGATTTCGTCGCAACCAATCTCGTGTCGGTGGGCGCTGCGGCGGCAGCGTTGCTGCCTGAGCTTTCAACTGATGTCGTGAGAATTTCGCGTTGAGCATTGAGCCAATAGATGTCCGCCTGGCCCTCGGGTTGACCATCGGCGATCCAGAGGTGGTAGGCGCGTTCGCGAACGGCCTCTTCCAGATTTGGCATGGGATTCTCCTTTCATGATGCGCCCAGCCCCGGCAGGCAAAGTCTTGCTCCATAAGGTTAACGAAATCTTAACCGCTTGTGTCGGTTGGATTGCCTGGTCGGATTGCGATCAGCCGGCCTCTTTGAAGCGCGTCAAGATCGTGGCGGCGGACGAGGGCGAGCCTGCCGCCGCCCGGCAGCGCGATCGGCTCGTCGAACTTACGGCCCCAGCCTGATGAACACTCTGGCATCTCCTCGCCCCGGGGGTATCCAACCGGAGGCGACTGGGCGGCGCAGGGTTGCGCCAAAGCCGGAGCTATGTGGTCAGGTGCACCAGGTGGCCTCGCTCGGCAGCAGCGCGGATCAGGCCGGCCGTGGTCGGCATGTGGGTTTTGTCTTGCACCTGCCGCTCGAAAATTTCCTCGGGTACGGCCGCGAGTTTCTGCCAGCGCGAGGATTGATCGTAAGAAATGCCCACATCGGAAAGCCTCGTGTCCGTCGAGGCGTTTTTTGGCCGCCCGTCGCGTTTGGCAGCGGTTTGGTCGCAGCCGATGCAACCCGGGCAGCGGCGTTTGGTACTTGATATATCAAACACTCGACTAATCCATAAAAACGACCACGCATGTTCACCGCCGTTCCGCTTCCAGGTCACATCCACAGCGTTCCCGAGAAGCGTTGCGCCAGGCAATTCTTGCTTGCGCGCCCCGACGAGATACATGCCCTTGGCTGCGGTACAGGGGCTGGATTGAGCCAACGCGGTTTTCTCGCCGGAGCGCGCACACAAGAGAGCTCCTCTGGTTTGCGATGTTATGAAAACTGAACCGTTCGGAAAGCCAGCAGTCTGGATGTACCAATTTTGGTAGTAGCGATTGGCCGCTGTCAGAACCGATCCTTGACGCGGTTGCAAGCCGAATACGTTGTTTTAGCGTTCGGGCGGTCGGCCCGTGGCTAGGGAGCAATCCCTATCCCGATCCCGCTAATCGCAAGCGATATGACGATCACCAGCACGTCAATCGTCAGCCATGTGGGTACGCGTTTCGCAGGTTGGGTCATAGCGTGTGCCCTCTGCGCCTACGTTATGTACCGGATGACGCAAATGGCTATAAACGAGTTCACATGCCTTGGCGACGCGCCTCAAAGGTGCCGTACAGGCTTTCGAGTGACCGTAAAGATCTGACAGACGCTCCTCGCAAGGCTGGGCTGCCGGAATAACAGTCGCATCTTCTGCATTTGTCTGAACTCGTCGGCTTCCGGCTCGGTCCGGCGAGGGGACTAATGTCGTACTCGACCAACCTTTTCAAGCTATGGCAACGCGCCGCGGGCTATGTTGATCGCATCCTCAAAGGGCGCGTCCGGCGGAGCTTCCCGTCGAGCAGGCGACGGACATTACCCTGGGTATCAACCCCAAGACCGCTAAGGCTCTCGGCCTCGACATTCCAATTACGCTGCTCGGCCGCGCCGACGAGGTGATCGAATAGCGACGACAATTGCTTCGACGACCAAAATGACGCGATATGACCCGAAGCCGACATTCGGTCTGAACGATCTATAGCGGGGTATGCAGTGTGAAACTGGGTCGCTGCGGCTAGGGAAATGTCGCCGTGAGCGCTTTGTAGCGATCAACCAATCCAAATTCTCCGAGCAAACAGGGCGGTGTTCATGAACAAAGACGCACCGAAAAGTCCTATCACTCCTGCTAAAAGCCACTTCGCTCGCAATCCCAACTCAGCCAACACTACAAACAGAGGAAATGAAAGGAGATTAAATCGGCTCATTGAGACGAAGCCTGCTGGCCCACCGCTGAGTGTTAGATATGGCAACAACAGCACACCCATGGCAAACAGTGTCCAAGTTGAGGGCAGTCGAGACCAGCCCACAACAATCAGGACAACGAACAATAATGTAAACCAGCTAGCTTGCCCCCATGGATTCCAATCATTGAGGATCATTCGGGTGAAGGGCTCAAATTTGAGTGCCGCAACTAATCTTGTAGCTAGGGTCGTTCCTTGATGGAAAGCCACCTGCCCATCCGAAAAAGCAAACGGTGTTCCGAAAGAGCTCCAGAGATAGATCATGAATAGCCAGATGCCCGATGTCGCGAGAAGGATGCATGGCAAGAGAGCAGGAAGGAACGGCCTCTGATCGCGATTGAGCCACATCTCCCAGAGAAGGACGGGTAATAGGACAATGCCCGTTGATCGGTCAGAAATTACCAAGCCTGCAAGCAGTGCTGCTAACAAATAGCATTTTCGCTTCAAAGCAAGAAAAAACGAAACGATTAGAAGCAGTGCCAAGGGTTCGGTATACCCGGCCGATAGCAAAACCGAAGCCGGAAAAAGCTGAGCAGCGCGGTTGTGGCGAGAGCGAGTTGATCACCAAATTCCTCGCGAACTAGCTTGAAAAGAACGACGATGGCGAACAATCCCGCGAGATCTCGATATCAACAGCAAAGCATCCGCAGGCGTGAGGCCGCTAATCGTCACCAGGCCCCGTGCGAGCATCGGATACAGCGGGTAAAACACGATATTCTGTTGAATAGTCGGATCGCCGTTATACCGATAGCCTTCTGTGACGATCTTGAAATACCATTCCGAATCCCATTGCAGCAATTGGTGGTACCAGAGCGGTCCCGCCGACCAGCGTTCGATCGAGCTGGGCACATATTTTTGCGAGAATACCAGTCCGAGCGCGACCACCACCCGCGAACAAGAAAATATCAAGATGGCCCAACAATAGGGAAGCCAAGAATGACCTTTCCAGTTCGGACACCGCATCTCCATGTCCATACTGTCGCTTGGTATAAGCCTAAGATCAATCGCCCTAGGCGTACCGAAAACCATTCCACTTCCGGTTTTGGCACCTTTGAGACATGCCCGCCTATCCTGAGAATGTCCGTTCACTGGGGTAGACCGGAAGTCGCCCCGGTCCGGCCAAACCGACACGAATGACCCGCAACGGACGTTAGGTGGGGAATCCCGGTCAAGAGCGTTGGGCCGCTCGCCAGCGTGATCAACAAGCAGCGTGATGGCTTGAGCGTAGCCGAAGTGCTAAAAGAGGCATTCAATAAGACACCCAGGGAATCAATCATGGCGTCGATCACCGCAACTGCCAACGATTTCTTTGCCGCTTGCGAGACTGGGAAGGGTTGGGAAGTCTGCAAGACTTACTGTGCTCCAAACGCGACCTTCGCCGCTCAGGCCGAACCGCTTGCAGGTATTAGAACTCTTGCGGAATACGCGGATTGGATGAAGGGCCTAATGACCATTATGCCGGACGGCAGCTACGAGGTGAAATCCTTCGCGACCGATGCCGAACGAAACAACGTCGCTGCCTATGCTGTCTTTTCGGGTACTCATACCGGTCCCGGTGGTCCGTGTGAGCCGACCGGAAAAAAGACGACTTCGGACTACGTCTACGTGATGCAATTTACTGACGGCAAGATCAGCCACATGACGAAGATATGGCATTCTGGTATGGCACTAAAGGAACTGGGCTGGGCTTGAGCGGCAACGTACCTGTGGCCGCCGGTGCAAATATGAGCGTGTGTAAAGAATTGAGACATGCCGCGGTCCGCCCTTCGGTCCCCTTCAGGGCGAAAGCGGACGTCACGCGGGCAACGCATTTCTGTAGCGATTGACCCGACTCGGACATTGGGGTCACTGGGTTTGGCCGAATTGTTTGTGCTGCGCCCCGGCCAATATGAGGTCTTTTGGATGGGCGTTGGATCGTGTAGCCTTCTTTAGAGCTGCTCTTCGAGACGGGACGTGCCGACGTCTCCGTTCGAGGCGAAGGGGCAGCGAGGAATGCCGTCGGCGGGCATCGCGCTCCAAATAAAACCCGACAGTCCTTTTGTGCCGGTCTCTCACCGAGCACTCGTCGTGCGCACGGCACGCGAAATGCTTACTTTGACCGCAACGAGGGAGCGCCATGAAACCAAAAAATCTTGCCGGGGCGTGTGTCCGAGGGAGGATCCAAACGGTGCGACAGCTGCTTGATCAGAAGGGCAGAAACATTTGGTCTATTCACCCAGATGCTACCGTCTTCGATGCCATCGCGAAAATGGCTGAAAAAGACATTGGATCGTTGGTAGTGATGGAAGGCGACGAGTTCGTTGGCATCATCACCGAAAGGCACTATGCGCGGAATGTTATTCTCAAAGGTAAAACGTCTCCCGCAACGCACGTGCGGGACATCATGGAAAGACACGTCGTCATTGCACGGCCGGAACAATCGGTTGACCAATGTATGGCCCTCATGAGTGAGAAGCGCGTGCGCCATCTGCCGGTGTTTGAGGGAAAAAGCCAATTGGCATTGTTTCAATCGGCGATCTTGTCAAAAGCACAATCGGTGATCAGAAGTTCATGATTGATCAGCTCGAACACTACATCCGCGGTGAACGGGCCATTGTGGACGGCTGAATACAATCCCGAACGACCTCAGCGCTCGGAAGCATTACAGCCGAACATCACCGCGCCGCCGGTGCCGTTTGCGCTGGCCGACGAGGTGAACGAATGAGGCGGGCACTTCCGTTGTTGGCACGAGACGGACATCGCATCGGCTGTCGCCGATGTCCGTTCTTCGGGATAAAGCAGACATAGGAATGGAGCTAGCGGGCTTCCGATGATCGTTTGTTCCTGCAACGTCCTAAGCGACACCGAGGTGCGAACTGTCGCCAACACTGCGACGCGCCGAACCACCAGCTATGTCTATAGCTGCCTTGGCTGCAGAGCCCGCTGCGGTCGCTGCGCCCGCAACATCCGAGAAATCATGGACGAGGTTTTTGACGGAGCGAAAGTCGGTCGTGCGGATGGCGGCGCCGTACTCGCTGCGCCCGCGGACAAGCAGACCTAGGCTTCAATGGTGCCGCCATCCAGTGGCATCGCGCGCTGGTGCTGCTGGGAAGTTCAGACTAAATTTTCTAGAGTCTGAACCATGGCCAAAACAGGAGCGTGGTTATGGTGATGCAAAGGTCGTCGAGTTTCTAAATAAGGCGCTGCGGCATGAATTGACCGCGGTCAACCAATATTGGTTGCACTACCGGCTGCTCGACAATTGGGGTTACAAGGATCTGGCCAAGCAGTGAAGTAAAGAATCGATCGAAGAAATGGAGCACGCTGACAAGCTGGTCGTGCGAATCATTTTCCTCGAAGGTTTCCCGAACCTGCAACTGCTCGATCCCTGCGCATCGGTCAGAACGTCAAAGAGGTGCTTGACTGCGACCTGGCGGCGGAGATTTCCGCCCGCACGCTCGACCAGGAAGCCGCGACGTACTGCCACGCCGCGCAGGACTATGTGACACGCGACCTGTTCGAGAAGCTGATGGCGGACGAGGAACACCACATCGATTTCCTCGAAACGCAGCTCGATCTCGTCGGCAGGCTCGGCCTTGAACTCTAGACCAGGCAAAATCCGCTAGAGCAACCTCCGACTGGAGGAGAGACCACTCGTCGTCCGGAAGATCGCTCAGCTCCTCGATCTTCAAACCGGGTTTTTTCCGGAAAAGCCTCTTACTATTCATATCCGACAGGAAAAACGGCGAGTGGTACGTCGTTCATTCGGGATTCACTGACCGCTGCCCACCGCAACCTGCCGTTCGGCACAAGAGTTCGTGTAACGGATCTTGCGAGCAGCAAGTCCGTAGTAGTTCGTGTAACCGACCGGGGGCCATGGGTTCGCGGCCGCGTCCTTGACCTTTCGCTCGGCGCTGCGCGCAGTTTGGGAATTACGGACCGCGGCGTGGCCCAGGTTCGCGCTCAGGTACTTTAGCTTGTGGTCTGCTGGGGGAAGTCTCGCAGCAAGGAATGGAGAGACAAAGTATCAGGAGATGAGCCGCGGGTGCGTCATCCTTCGATAGTAGTCTCCACCATGTCTCTTATGGGTCATTCGCGTCGTTTGACCGGACCAGGCGACTTCCGGTCTACCCCGGTGAATGGACATTCTCAGGATAGGCGGGCGTGTCTCAAAGGGTGCCACCGCCGAAATGTGTTTGGTCGGGGAGGGATGTCAGTTGTACAGGCTAGAACCGTGATTTAATCGGTATCGCGCACGGGACGGCAACCGAGATACCCAAGCGGACTGTCCAACGATCGCCATGAACACCGGCGAGTTTGGGTGGGCGAAACAACCGGACCACCATGTCCTCCTCCAACACCAGTATCGCCAAGAAAGCTCGCACAAAGGCCGAGGCGGATTTTGCCACTTGGCTAATGATGGCCAAGCTCGGCGGTTTCAATGACCTTCCGTCAAATGCACAGAGCTTTCTGACTAATTATCGAGCCCGACTCGAGACGATGAGTGAGGCCGAGTCCACGGCCCTAGCCGTTCGCGAGGTCTACAGCGCTTATTACAGCGAAATGGGAGGCGTGGGCACGGCGCCGGAACCAAAAGCTCGCACATCAACGACAGAGGGCAAAGTCGTGCGGTTCCAGAGACGGCCTAAACGACGAGGCCAATGATCCGAAAATCCGTGGCGGCACTGCTGATTTTCGCGATCATGGTGGCTCTGATTGTCACATATAGATTTCTGACGCAGTAACGGCCGCGAATTGTGTGCGGCGACGAAGTGCTGCTCACAGCAACCGCGCGGAGCCTCTGGGGCGGCTCGCCAAGCTTCTCTGCCGTGCCCCGCCACTTCTTGCAGCGGCCTGCCTCGTATGACCTCCGCATCTACAAAAACGCGACGTCCGTCTTTCCCTGATAGCGACCAAATAGCGGACATCGCCGCACTTCGCATTTGTGCCAACAGATGACGTGCTCGTCGGGGGACCAATTGAGGCGGCTCCTATTTAGGGCACTGCAACGTTGACTGTCTCTTCGAAGATTTTCACACCATCGCCTTCGCGAACCAAAAGCGCCGAATAGTAGCCGCGAAACTGCTGGCCATCACCGAGCTTGGCTTGCCATTCTCCAGCATTGAAAACCACGCCGCCTTGCAGGCGTGAGACAGTCCGTCGTACGCTATAATCGTGAAGCCCCAGATCGATTACTACTCTCTGCAGTTCTCGTCCAATGGCATCCCGACCACCGTGAAAGGCGAACAATCAAAGAGGTTGATATCCCGTGGCCGCGGCGATCGGCAACATATCAGGAAAACGCTAATCAAAATTTCCCATGTGAGTCACGCGCGGGCTGGCGTCGACCGCTTTAAGCGCGCAATACCCTTTTAGCGCGGCTTGCGCGCTTCGCCGGCCTGTGCGGTTCAACTATTTCTTTGTTGCTCGCCGTTTAGTCGCAGCGACGCTCCCTGCGCGTGATCCTGCGGCCGTCGTCCCGTTCAATCGTGGTAGTCTCCATGCGGCAGCGCTGTCGTGGGCCGACGGTGACACCACCTGGGCCGACGCCAACTGTGGTGTCGGAGTCGTACCCCGGCGACGGACCCTATCGTAGCGGTCGTCGCGGTCCCGCCCGACCTGAACATCGACGCCTTGGGCCATCTTGACGCCTTGGGCGTCGGCCGGAGTGACTATCGGGGCTCGGCAGCGGCGCGGATCAGGCCGGCCGTGGTCGGCACGTGAGTTTTGTCTTGCATCTGGCGCTCGAAAATTTCCTCGGGTACGGCCGCGAGTTTCTGCCAGCGCGAGAATTGATCGTAAGAAATGCCCACATCGGAAAGCCCCGCGTCCGTCGAGGCCTTTTGGCCGCCCGTCGCGTTTGGCAGCGGACTGTTCGCAGCCGATGCAATTCGGGCAGCCGCGTTTGGTGCTTGATATATTAAACACCCGACTAATCCGTAAAAACGACCACGCATGTTCACCGCCGTTCCGCTTGCAAGTCACATCCACAGCGTCCCGAGGAGCTTTGCGCCAGGCAATTCTTGCTTGCGCGCCCCGACGAGATTAAATGCCCTTGGCGCTGGTGCAGGGGCTGGATTGAGCCAAGGGTTTCTCGCCGGAGCGCGCACACAAGAGACCTCCTCTGGTTTGCGATGTTATGAGAACCGAACCGTTCGGAAAGCCGGCAGTCTGGATGTACCAATTTGGGTAGTAGGGTAGCTGTCAGAACCGATCCGGTTGAAGTTCGTGGCTAGGGAGCAATCCCGATCCCTATCCCGATCCCGATAATCGCCAGCGATATGACGATCACCAACAGGTCGATCGTCAGCCATCTGGGTATGCGCTTTGCAGGTTGGGTCATAGCGTGTGCCCTCCGCGGCCACGTTATGTACCGGGAAGAGCGCAAGTGGCTGTGAACGAGTTCACATGTCGCGGCGACTTGATTGATCCGAAAAAACACCAGCGCATAGCGGCCTTTACCACGTTGCACCTGGATCAATTCGCAGATCCGGCGGGTGGTGCCGGCCATGGTCGGCACGTCGCCAGCGCCGCCCGGTTTTGCTCAACCGTCATGCCCTCTTTGCTGACCGCCACCAGCATTGCCATCGCACCGAGCACGACCACGAACCCCTCGGTTGTGGCGACCAAATAGGCCGCCGAAGCATTATCCCGAAACGCTTGTTCGATTTCGAACAGGTTCGTTCCTGGGCTTGCCACCAGCACCTCTGCGACAATGGTGGTGATAACGCTGACATCCTGGGTGCGGCCGGCTAGTAGCACGGCGTGGCGATGTTGGTCGGAAAGCGGCATGCCGTTTTCACCATTCTGGGCGGCTGTCAGAACTGGCGGTCGTGGCTCCGTGCGACGGTTTTTTCACCTTTAATGATCGCTGCGCCGCGCGGTTCCCGAGCACCAACCAACGCGATTCCCGAGCGCAAATGGGATTAAGGGGTGATGGTATTATTTGCGCAGTCATTGTGCGGGTGAACCTACGCTAATTGAACAGGTCCAGCCGACCTTGCGTCCACTCCGCGTCGGCGTACACTCCGAACGCTCGCGATAATGCGCCGGCTGAACACCGGACCGCACCCCGAGCAAAGGCATGCCAACAACCTCAAACCCGGCGTTGCGCCGAGGGAGTTGCCATGTCGACCGATCTCGAAAACATCACTGCATCTTTTGGCCTGGTCCGTCGCGAGTTCAAAGACGTGCACGCCGTCGCGTCGCGGCTCGACACCCAGGTGCGCCGGCTGGCCCAGCCTCGGGCACCCGCGGCCTGGCGGCCTGGTGGCGCGGCTCGCCGCGTGTCACCTGATCGCCCACAAGGAAAAGCGGCGGCCCGCGGGCGTTTGCCGGCAGCATTTCGCCGTCGACCGGGACCTAGCGAACCTGATCGAGCTCAAAGGTGCGGTGACGCCAGCGCAGACGACTGTTGCGACCTGGGCTGCCGAGCTCGCCGCCGTCGTGGGAACTTCGCTTGTCCTCTTCGCTTTTAGCCCGCCTGTGCCGCGAGGGCGTAGAGCCAGCTCATCAGCGTCGCTACCGACACCAGCGTTGTGATCGAGACTGTGGCCGCGACCAGAGGTTCTTCCACCTTGTACTCACCTGCCAGGATATACACCGTCTTGGCGGTCGGCACGGCGGCACAGATGACGGCGGCGATCGTGTAGAGCGGATTGAGGCCCGACGCCAAACAAAGCCCGTAGACGATAAGCGGCATGATTACGAGCTTCACGACCGCGAGGGCGATGGATGCCATGAGGTTCGAGCGTATTGCTTCAACCGACAGGCTTAGTCCAATGGCGAAGAGCGCGCACGGCGTGAGCGCAGCCGCCAAGATGTTCATATAGGCCGCGAGTGAGGCCGGCATTGGCAGGCCTGTGGTCGACCAAGCAAGACCGATCAGAGTCGATAGTACCATCGGATTGAGCACGATCTGCTTCACCAGCATTACCAAACCTGCCGTCCTCGTGTGCGCGCCGCGTCCCTCGCTTTCCAGGAGAATAACCGTCGCGGGAAACATCACGCCCGCCACGAACAAGGTTGCGATGGCGGCCGGCAGGACGGCAGGCTGTCCGTAGATGGAGTGCAGGATTGGCAGCGCTACGAATCCGGTATTGGTCATCGCCGCTGCCATTCCATAGAGCGTGCTGCTGGCGCGGTCGCGTCACCACCCGGCGCGGACTGTCAGAAAGACCACCGCGAAGCACAGAGTGGAGCCACCGCCGAACGCCAGCAGAAAGCGCCATTCGAGAAGATTACGTGCCGGCTCCTGCGCGATGGTGACGAATAGCAGCGCCGGCATCGCGACGTTATAGGCGAAATGCACAAGCCCGTCGGCCAACGACCGCGATACGTAGCCGAGCCAACCGGCCAGCCAACCCGTGACGATAATCGCAAACACAGGAAGGACGAGGTCGGCGACTGCCATCGTGCTTTCCCCTTGACGGTCCCCTGATCAGGCGCGTTGTGAACACATGGAGAGTCATATATTTCCGGCGCACATAGAAATTTTGACTATCAAGCGATCCCGGTGAAATAATTCAGTCTGACAGAGCCTCGCCAAGTTAAGCCGATTGGCCACGGAAGCCAATTGACCGAATGGCCGCTTCGGCCCGAAAACGGACCGGACCCGATTCCAATGCCCAACCCGCTGACGCATGCTTCTCGGGCTCTGTAACTCAGCCGAGGGAGTTTGGCCATGCAGGATCAAATGAATACCATGCCCGCGTCCAAGCGAGTGCCGTGGAATAAGGGAAAGCTGACTGGCGCAAAACCACTGCTGCGCCCCAAACACGTCTGGTCGATCCGGACGAAACTTCAGATCGAAGCTCGCACTCGCGACCTCGCCTTGTTCAACCTGGCAATCGACAGCAAGCTCCGCGGCTGTGATGTGGTGGCCATCCGTGTTGAGGATGTCGCTGCCGGTGGGTACACGGCGGATCGTGCTATTGTCCGGCAAAAGAAAACCAGGCGGCCTGTCAGGTTTGAACTAAGTGAGCAAACCCGTCAGGCAGTCGATGACTATCTAAAGACCGCCAACAAGAGGCTCGGAGAGTTTCTTGTTCACGGGTCGTCGCGGTCCCGACCGCAGCATGACAACGCGCCAATATGCGCGGCTCGTATCGGAATGGATCGGAAGCGTCGGGCTCGACCCAAGGCTGTTTGGCACGCACTCACTACGACGTACAAAGCGACCCTGATCTATCGGCGAACAGGCAACCTGAGAGCGGTCCAACTCTTACTCGGGCATACGAAAATCGAAAGCACGGTCCGGTATCTTGGCATCGAGGTTGATGACGCCTTGGCAATAGCGGAACAAGTTGATGTCTGAAATAGGATGGCAGAGCAGACATGCTCTGCCCTCCCTCAAACCGCTGGTTTGTGCCACCTCCGGACATTCCTCGGAGCCGCAGTCGTCGGCCTCCGGACGGGACGCCAATGGGGTCGTGGCGGCGCACTTACAGGCGACCGAGCAGCGAGGTCGGTCAATCACGCTGACTTGCTTTATCCGTTCACCGGAGTGAAGCGCCACCTATTCTCAGGCGTATCAGGTCGCGTAGAATGTGGTTGCCTTGAAGCGGGATGTGCCGAAATCACCGTTCGGGGCAAACGAGCAGCACTGGTGCCATCGGCAGGCACGCTTCTCTGAAGAGACCGACCCTTTTTCGGTCTCGCACCACCATTCACATTGCACGAAATGCGCGCGCTGCTTCTGCGGCGGCTCGTTGCGTAATCTCAGGAGAAAAGCAATGAACAAGATCGATCGAAGGTCAGCATTGGGAATTGGGTTGGCAGCGGCTTCGGCGGCTATGATGAAACCCGCCGCTGCTCAAACCACGGGCTACAAGGATGCGACGCCGTGGCCTGGTGTCGTGGTGCGTGCTTATGATGGCGAGACACCATCCATCATTCCCGGTTTTAAGACCGTCTCGATGCGCGATGTCATTATGCAACCGGGATCGAAGACTATGGGTCCTCCGATGGAGAATGCCATGGTCTGCCATATCACTGAAGGGGAGATGCGGATCGAGCAGGAGGCAAAGACCTTTACGGGCAAGAAGAACTATGTCTGGACCTGCAACAAGAACACAAAAGAGCAGGTGTACAACGATGGGAACGTGGTCGCAATCATGCGGATCACGGACCTGAAGGCTTAAGGCTCGTTTGATCGTAAGAGACCAATTGCTGGTGCGGATGGCGTAGTCGACGAGGCGCCATCCGCGCGGAATGTAGACCGCCAATGGGTTGCCATTGAGCACACGGGCTGCCCTAAAACATGCGAGAAGGCGCCGCCGCCGAGTGTCTTATTTGGGTCATTCGCGTCGTTCTGACGTGCGCTTGCGACTTCCGGTCTAACCCCTTAAGCGGACAATTTGCGAACCGCTCAGCATGTCTCAAAAGTGCCAAAACCGGAAGCTGGGTGGCGAGAGAGCACGACTTGCGTCGTGCAGCAAACTGGAGATGACTGCCAACTCCTACGCCTTCATCACCATCTCCCGATTTCGACGGAAGCTACGGCGGGATTCCTGCAAATCGGAATCCGAGAATGCGCCGCCCGCGCATTGACAGGTTCGCATATCAGTTATGAAATGACAGCGTTTCACCCAAAATGCGTTAGGAGGGTGCAGATGAGCGAACATGAGAACCGACGACTTGTCGAGCAGGCTTACGCCACCTTCAAGGCCGGTGACATCCCGACGCTGTTGCAATCCCTGTCAGAGGACGTCACGTGGCAGTTGCCAGAGATCGAGAACGTGCCTTTTGCCGGCAAGCGACAGGGGCGCGGCGCGGTCGGCGAGTTCTTTTCGACCCTCGCAAGCCTACAGGATGCGCGTTCATTCGAGGAGCGTGAATTCATTGCACAGGGCGACAAGGTCGTCGTGCTCGGTCACTACGTCTGGCAGGTCAAAGCCAATGGGCGCACTATCGAGGGCGACTTCGCGCACGTCTTCACCGTCCGCGGCGGTCAGATCGTGGCCTTCCACGAGTACATGGACTCAGCCGCGGTCGCCAAAGCGTATCGTTAGGGTTTTTGAGCACCAAGTAGAGCCGTAGACCGCGGCGGAGCTGACGTGGACTTGATGTCGCACGTAAGTCCTCCGTTGAGCGGAGGCAACCCTACGGGAGCACGCGAAGCGGCTCTTGATGACTTGGCCCGATGGAAACGGTCAACACTGCATTAGGGCGATGGACGGACGCTGGTACGAGTTCCTCGCAGAAGCACCTCGGCGAGCATGATGACGTCCGTCCTGGGTCATTCGCGTCGGTTTGGCCGGACCACGGCGACTTCCGGTCAACCCGGGTAAACGGACATTCTCAGGATAGGCGCGCATGTCTCGAAGGTGCCATGAGCTGACGAATACCCACCGGCAGCGGCCCGCTTGATCAACCTAGGCTTGCTTGGATTGCGAGTACCTGAGCTGCTATCGTCGCTAATGTGGCCACTTCCAAAGTTAGTTCTCAAAGGAGGTGATCATGTCAGATCATAATGCCAGCGAGAACACTGGTCCGAACGCGAGCCGCCCGGTGGTGGGCAAACTCGATGAAAAAGACTTGCCGGAAGCTGCGCGGATTGTCCGTCTTGCCTTTGGGACCTTCCTGGGGGCTTCGGACCCGGAGACGTTCTGGGCCGATCGGGACTACGTCTATGGCCGCCAGCGCGCGGCTCACGTGGCCTCATTCGGCGCGACGCTAGATGGAAAATTAGTCGGCTCCAACTTTGCCACCAATTGGGGAAGCGTCGGCTTCGTCGGTCCATTGACTGTGCGTCCTGATCTCCAGAAGCGAGGTATCGCCCGAGCACTGCTTGCGAAGACTATGGAGCAATTCGATACCTGGGACACGCGGCATGTCGGGCTATTCACATTCTCAGATAGCGCGAAGCATATCGCCCTATATCAAAAATATGGCTTTTACGCGCGTTTCCTCACAGCAATCATGTCGGCAAAAGCGGTGCGGCAAACCGCAGCCGGATGGTTGCGTTTCAGCGAGTTAAGCCAAGTGCAGCGAGAGGAAGCTGTCCAGTCGTGCCGGGAGGTAGCTGAGACAGTTTACCCGGGTCTCGACCTGTCCGGCGAGATCGGGGCCACGCATGCGCAAGGTTTGGGTGATATAGTTTTGGTTGAAGGTGCCCGTGGCATCGCGGCGTTCGCGGTGTGTCACTACGGGCCACGCAGCGAAGCCGGCGCAAACACTTGCTTCGTTAAATTCGGTGCAGTCCGCGACGGGCGTTCGGCCGAACACGATTACCTTCGGCTGCTCGACGCGTGCGAAGCTTTGGCGGTCGCTGCCGGCATGTCGAACTTGTTGGCTGGTGCGAACATGGCACGCCACGAAGCCTATCGGCATCTTGTCGCCCGCGGATTTCGCAGCGAAATTCAGGGCGTGACCATGCACAGGCAGAACGATCCTGGCTATTGCCGCCCCGGCGCCTACATCATCGACGATTGGCGATAACATCCAGTAGGCGTGACTTCCGGAACGGATCATTCGCGTCGGTTTGGCCTGACCACTGCGACTTCCGGTCTACCCCGGTGAACGGACATTCTCAGGATAGGCGGGCATGTCTTAAAGTGACCCGTTTCGGACGTGGGCATAGCCGGACATCGGCCCACAATTGTGCTATTGAACCTTCAGTTTTCCCCGAGCCCGGGGTGCATCTTGAGCAGCGAGCACGTAGAGCGGCGATTGGCGGCTATTCTGGCGGCGGATGTCGTGGGCTCTTGCCGCTTAATAGGGATCGACGAAGAAGGCACGCTGGCGCAACTGAAAGCTCTCAGAAAAACGCTTTTCGATCCCAAGATCGCTCAGCATCACGGACGTGTCGTCAAGAACACCGGGGACGGCGCTCTCGTTGAGTTCGCCAGCGTGGTCGACGCCGTGCGATGTGCCGACGACGTCCAACGCGGCATGGCAGAACAAAATACCGATGTGCCGCAGGGCAAGCGGATCGAATTTCGCATCGGCATTCACCTCGGTGATATTATCATCGCAGACGATGATATCTTTGGTGATGGTGTCAATATTGCAGTGCGTCTCGAAGGGATCGCAGAGCCGGGTGGGATTTGCATTTCCGACGATGCTCACCGGCAGGTTCGTGGCAAGGTTGAGAGCACCTTAGAGGATATGGGCGCTCAAACTCTCAAGAATATCGCCGAACCGATGCGGGCTTGGCGCGTGCGCATCGGCCCAAGCTCTTCGCCGGCAACAAAACGCAGACCGAGACTGCGCAGCCCCTCGCGCTGCCCGACAAGCCATCCATCGCGGTGCTGCCGTTTGAGAACATGAGCGGCGACCCGGAGCAGGAATACTTTGCCGACGGCATCGTCGAAGACATCATCACCGCGCTGTCGCGCTTCAAGTCGCTGTTCGTGATCGCTCGCAATTCGAGCTTCACCTTCAAGGGCCGAGCGGTCGATATCAAGGAAGTCGGGCGAAGGCTCGGCGTGCGCTATGTCCTTGAGGGGTCTGTGCGGAAGGCGTCGGGGAAAGTTCGCATCACAGGGCAGTTGATCGATGCGGTTACAGGCGCGCATCTATGGGCGGACAGGTTCGAGCGTGACCTGACCGACGTTTTTGCTCTTCAGGACGAAGTAACCATCGCCGTTGTCTCGGCTATTCAGCCAAAGATGCTTCAAACAGAAATTGAAATGGCGACGCGGCGGCGACCGGAGAACCTCACCGCGTATGATTTTTATCTCCGAGCTATGCCGCAGTATTACCTATCGACCCGCGAGGGGTTGGCCGAGGCACTCCGACTGTTCCATCGCGCCTTGGAGCTCGACCCTCGGTTCGGTGCTGTCGCGGCTCTGGCAGGTATCTGTCACATGCTCAACGTCGTTTGGGGTTTTAGCAACGATCCTCAGTTCGACCGCAAGGAAGCAGTTCGGCTTGTTCGTTTGGCATTGAGCATCGATGATGGCGATCCGGACACGTTAGCAAGGGCTTCCCTAACCTCGGCGTTTATGGTCGGCGATCATGAAGGCGAGATCGAAATGGCTGACCGGGCGGTCGCGCTTAACCCCAATTCATATCTCGCATGGACCAACCGAGGCTGGGTCCACAATATTGCGGGGCTGTCGGAGGAAGCGGTCCGGAGCTTTGAACGTGCCATTCGCATGAGCCCGGTAGATCCGGCGCTACACCGGTCGTTTGGTGGGATGGGGTGGGCCTTTATTGAGCTTCGTCGCTTTGACGAGGCGATCGTCGCAGGGAAGAAAGCCCTTCGTCAGAACCCCTCCTTTCCGGGAACCTACCGCTGCCTCGCGTCCGCCTTCGCCCATCTCGGAAGTGACGTTGCGGCGCACGACGCGGCGGCGCGTGTGCTTGAGATTGATCCCGCCTTTACAATATCTGCGTTGATCGCCCGTGGCGGGTACTCAAACGCGAAGCTGGTGATTGAGGGTCTTCGGAAAGCGGGGTTGCCCGAATAGCCCGGGGCGCAGTACGGACGAGGCGATCGAATGACCGCTTCTGTGCACGCTTGAGACATGCCGCCGGACCCTAAAAAGGTCTGCTTATGGGGGTACACTGGAAGTCATCGGCCCACGGTCAGAACGATGCGACTGACCCGAAGCGGACATCGGATTGAGCATGCCGTTGTCACCTCCACTTCAATAGATCCCGATTAGCTTCAGACCAGCGATCGCCAACACTAGACCAAGCTCTTTAAGGATCATCGAGGAGCCAAACTTGATGCCTAGCGTGGTTCCGACTACTGGAAGGCTAACCTCGCGACCCGATCTATCTAGAGGCACCCGCGCAACGAAACTGGATATTTCCACGAGCACGCGATAGTATCCGGCTATATAACTTGCTCTACTACGACCTCACAGCCACAGATCGCCCGTCGACCCTACCCATAGCCCGCTGGGTCTCCAAGCGGACCGGAGTGTCCGATGGAACGTCGTCTCGCCGCAGTGCTCAATGCAGACGTGGTGGGCTATTCGCGTCTGATGAGCGCGGATGAGCCGGGCACGCTGAAATTGCTGAAGGCGTTTGAGACTGGCGTCATCGACCCTACCGTCGCCAGGTACAAGGGCCGCATCGTCAAGCGTATGGGCGACGGCTATCTGGCCGAATTCGCCAGCGTGGTCGATGCCGTCGAATGCGCGCTTGGCTGGCAGGCCCATACGACGGGAAGCGATCGACCGCTCAAGTTCCGCATGGGCGTGCATCTCGGCGACGTCATCGCCGAGGGGAAGATATCTACGGAGAGGGCGTCAACATCGCCGCGCGGCTCGAAGCGCTGTCCCAGCCGGGCTGCATCACGCTCTCCGAAGATGCCTTCCGGCAGGTGCGCGATCGCGTCAAGGTCGAGTTCCACGACCTTGGCGAGCACGAAATCAAAAACATTCCACGTCCCCTGAGAGTCTGGGAGTGGCGCTGCCCGACCGCGATTCCGCGCCGTCTGCAGAACGTCACGCTGCCGGCGATGGACAGGCCTTCGGTCGTCATCATGGCGTTCCGCAACCTGACGGGCGATCCGGACTTGGAATATTTCACGGACGGCCTCCGCATGGATATCCAGAATGCGCTGGTCAAGGTCTCGGGTCTGTTCCTGATCGCATCCGGCAGTGCCTACGCTTTCCGGGAGCGCCGCCGCAGGACGCTGCCTGCACGCTCGGCGCAACGTATGCGCTGGCGGGCAGCGTCCGGGCGGCTGGAAAGAAAGTGCGGGTGACGGCGGAACTGTCGGAAGCGGCCTCCGGGCGGATCATCCTGGTAGAAACGTTCGACCGCATCCTCGACGACTCTTTCGATCTGCAGGACGAGATTACCGGCCGGGTGCTCAGCGCGATCAACGTGAGGCTGGTGTCGGGCGAGCAGGCAAAGGTCTGGCACAAGACGCTGAAGGACCTGAAGGCGCTGGAGGCGTTCTACAAAGGCGTGCACGCGTTCTATCAAATGGATCGCGAATCCATGCGGCGTGCCCGGCAATATTTCGAACGGGTTGCCGAAATTCGCCCGGAGGAGTCGGTCGGCGCAACCTGGGTGGCGATGAGCCACTGGTTCGACATCCAGCGCGGCTGGAGTGACGCGCCGGAAAAGTCCAAAGCGCTTGCCCAACAATGGGCTGAGGTCGCCGCCGCGATGCCAGACGCCGACGGGCAAGCTCATTCAGCGCTAAGCTACTTCTATCTGATCGACCGGCGTTTCGACGAGGCGCTGGAGGCCGGCCGACAGGCCATTGCGAACCGTCCGAGTTGTGCTTACGCCAACTGTTTCTACGGCAATGTACTGCATTATTGCGGCGATCAGGATGGCGCCATCCACCACATCGAGCTTGCCATGCGTGTCCAACCGATTCACCCGCCGTTCTATCTCAACATGCTCGCTCTGGCATACCGGGCAAAGGGAGAACTCAAGTCGGCTGCCGCGACCGCCAAAAAGGCGCTCGAACTGACCCCCAACGATCTGGGGAGCCGCATCGTTCTGACGAGTGCATACGTTGGACTTGGTCGAAAGGATCTGGCGGAAGAGTCCGTGGCCGAAATCAAGCGCAGCGATCCGTCGTTTTCTGTCACGCAATTTGCTCATGCCCAGCCTTATCGCGAGGCCGGTGTGCTGGCGAAATTCGTCTCCGACCTGCGAGCTGCGGGATTGCCGGATTAGCAGGAGGCGAGCTCGACGTCCGGTATTGGCACCAGGAGGTGGATGTCGGCTTTTGGCACCTTTGAGACATAGCGACCGGCCCCGACGATGTCCGTTTCCTGGGGAAGACCGGAAGTAGTCGGCCGACGACCAAAATGACGCGATTGACCCTGAGCGGACCTCCGTCCAAACGACCCTGCCAATTTCCTGAATTGGTCCATGGTCACGATATTAGTTCCACTGGTACTGGCCTGTTTCCGACCTCAGTGGCCTAGTTCGAAATTTGAGGTGGCCTGTTTTGAACCTTCGCCCGATCCCGCCGCCATACCAATTATGAATCGGACCCGTGAAAAACAGGAAATAGAAGCCAAGCTTGCTAAATGCGGTGAGCTGGCGAAGGAGTTCCCGCACGGCGCGACGGCGCAGATGATCCGCGAAATGGAAGAAGAACTCCGCCAGCAAATCCGAGAACTGGAAGAGCAGTAAGGCCGCCTCAGTTGACGCCGCTCTTCCGAATAAACCTTCGTATACCCCAAGTTCCGCCCCGCACCGTGCTAATGGTTCGTCCGGGATTCTACGGGTGGGCGCATGAAAAAGAACGACGTGATCTGTCCGGAGTGCGGAGCTGGCTTCCGTCGAATGGAGCTTTGGTCAGAGCCCGGACAAAGGGGCGAATACCGTTGCCCTGTTTGCGATACTGCGCTGGAGATTTTCGACGGCACCAAGCTAGTCGCCTACCGTCTGACAATTCAACCCTCCCCCAGGACCTTGAAAGCCTAGTGAGGCCGCCTCAGTTGGCGGCCTCTTGTGGCGGCGGTGAGGGCCGCGACACAACCCTGAGCCCTCCTAGCTTGTAACGCTTCCCGGCCTTAATCTGTGTCACCCTGGACCGCTTATACCGGCATCCTCTATCCGGCCCCGGGTGCGTCGGCCTCGATGTTCGCCAACATGAAAGGCGGCTTGCCAAAGCATCGCTGAGCGGTGGCCCAACATTAAGCCTCCCAAGGGAGCAGTTTATTAGTGGCCGCATCTGCGGTAAGCGTCCGAGGAGAGACGCCTTGCGGCGGGCTGTCTGATGGTTGAGAACTGTACGTATGGACAGCCATACGATCAGTGCGCTGAATCGACTTGAAGTGGTGGAGACGGGCCGACGGCGGCGTTGGTCTGAGGAGGAGAAGGCTCGGATCGTATTGGAGAGCATGTCGGAGCCGCGTTTGATTGCAGCGACGGCACGGCGATATGGGCTGTCGCGTTCTCTCCTTTTGACCTGGCGGAAGGCGCTGGAGGCGGATCGAGCCAGACCCGAGACGAACTTTGTCAGAGCGGTTGTGGCCGAGGATGGGCCTGTGGCGTCATCGGCGGCTTCATCGCGGAGCGCGACAGCGCATTCGACCGAGCGACGGATTGAGATCGAGCTGGCCGGCGGGCGGCGCGTCATTGTCGATGCGAGCATCGACGTCGAGGCGCTTGGCCGCATCATCGAGGCTCTGGATCGACGATGATTCCGGTCCCTACGGGAGTTCGGGTGTGGCTGGCGACGGGTCACACTGACATGCGCAAAGGCTTCGCCTCATTGTCGTTGCAGGTGCAAGAGGTGCTGCGCCGCGATCCGCTGAACGGTCATTTGTTCTGCTTTCGTGGACGCCGAGGCGATCTCTTGAAGGTGATCTGGCATGACGGCCAAGGAGCGTGCCTGTTTACAAAGAAGCTGGAGAGAGGTCGTTTTATATGGCCGTCGCTGGCGGACGGCGTTGTGTCGATCTCGCAGGCGCAGATGAGTTATCTCTTGTCCGGCATCGATTGGCGCAATCCCCAGAGTCCCGGCGTCCAACGAGCGTGGGCTGAGAGTTTGTCGTTCGAATTTGGCGGCGAATGTGATTCCATCTGGTTATGGACTCCAGCGCCGACGGACTGCCGCCCGATCTTGCCGCCGCGCATGCAATGATCCTGGCCGAGCGCGCGGCCAGGATTGCGGCGGAAGCCAGGCTCGCCGAAGCGGCCAATACCCAGGCGAAGCAATCGAGCACTGAAGCTCTGATTGCCTATCTCAAGCTCGAGATCGAGAAGCTGCGGCGGACGCTTTATGGCGCACGTTCGGAGCGGTCGGCGCGACTGCTGGATCAGTTGGAGCTGGAACTTGAGGAGTTCGAGGCGGCCGCAACTGAGGATGAACTTGCTGCCGAGAAGGCGGCCGAAAGGACTGAGAGGGTGCGTTCGTTTGAGCGCAAACGGCCGGTACGCCAGTCCTTTCCCGACGACATCGAGCGCGCGCGGGTGGTCCTGCCGGCTCCAACGCAATGTCCCTGCTGCGGGTCGGCACGGCTGTCGAAGCTCGGCGAAAGCGTGACCTCGACGCTGGAGGAGATCCGCGCCGGTTCAAGGTGATCGACACGGTGCGGGAGAAGTTCAGTTGCCGGGACTGCGAGGCCATCATGCAGCCGCCGGCGCCGTTCTATGCCACGCCACGGGGCTATATCGGACCACGGCTTCTGGCGACGATCTTGTTCGACAAATTTGGTCAGCACCAGCCGTTAAACCGGCAGAGCCAGCGCTTCAAATGCGAGGGGATCGACCTGTCGGTCTCGACGCTGGCGGACCAGGTGGGCGCCGGAGCCTTTGCGGTCAGGCCGATCTTTGAGCTGATCAAAGCCTATGTGCTCTCCGCCGCCAGGCTTCATGGCGACGATACCAAGATCCCGATTCTGGCGAAGGGGAAGACGGACAGCGGCCGGATTTTGACCTATGTCCGCGATGATCGGCCGTTTGGCGGGCAAGGTCCGCCGGCGGCGCTGTTTTACGCCTCACGTGATCGGCGCGGTGAACATCCGGCGAGGCATCTTCAGAACTTCGCCGGCATCCTTCAGGCCGACGCCTATAGCGGGTTCAACGCTCTCTTCGACCCTGGGCGCAAGCCAGCGCCGGTCACGGCCGTCTTCTGCTGGGCGCACGGCCGGAGGGCGTTCTTTGAACTGGCCGATATCGCCAAGAACGCGCGCCGCGGACGGTCGGCGACGGCGATCTCACCGGCTGCGCTGGAAGCGGTGCGTCGGATCGATCAGTTGTTCGAGATCGAGCGCGAGATCCATGGGCTGAGCGCCGAGGAGCGGCTGCAGATCCGCCAGGAGAGAAGCGCGCCGCTGCTGAGCGATTTTGAGACCTGGCTGCGGGCGCAGCGCGCCCAGCTCTCGCGCTCGTCCAACGTGATCAAGCCGATTGACTACATGCTCAACCGGTGGGCCGGCTTCGGCCGCTTTGTCCATGACGGAAGGATTTGCCTGACGAACAATGCGGCGGAGCGAGCACTGCGCGGCTTTGCTCTGGGAAGAAAAGCATGGTTGTTCGCCGGTTCCGATCGCGGTGCCGAACGGGCCGCCGTGATGGCGACGCTGATCATGACGGCGCGTCTCAACAACATCGACCCGAAAGCGTGGCTCGCCGACGTCTTCGCGCGCATCGCCGACATGCCGCAAAGCCGGCTGCACGAGTTGTTGCCGTGGAACTGGACGCCTTGTGCGTCGGCGCCCTCCGCTCAAGCAGCGTAGCTATGCACGTCACTCCGTCGTTCAGACGAAGTCCTATGGGAAGTGGGTCGGAATGAAAGAAGGTGGATTTCGACCCTTCTGAGGGGTTGCTCCGAAGTGTCGGTTCTCCGAGCAAAATGCTCAGGCTCACCAGGGATCAGGAAGCTCTGAGCCCCGACCGCTGCTCGTCTCTGGGTCTTCCTTGGCACCGCCGTGCTTACGCGCAAGGGACGTTGCGCTAGTTGCATCCGAGTCTTCGGCGGTTGCGTGCGTCGAAGATGGGTAGCGCATGTGGTGGCCGCTGAGGGATGAACGCGCACTATAGCGCGCGACCGTTCGCCTCGACCACAGTCTCGCAGCCTGCACTTGCCATCACGCAATCATCAACGACATCATGACCCCGCGGACAGCAACAACCCACCTGCTCCTTGAGCGTTGGGTTGCGCGAATCGCCGCGCGACAAACATGCATCTGTCCGAGCACCCATCAGCAGTGCGAGGAGTCAACTTGCGCCAAATCAAGGTTGGGGGAATAGGGGAATGATCCGGAACGCGAATGATCGCGGCATGCGCCGGAACTGGCCGTCCACCGTTATGGTGGCGCTCGCTCTCTGTGTTAGCTCTCCGTTCGACAGCGCCCTTGCTCGCGCTCCCGAAAACGGAGAACTCAGCGCTCTCGAAGTGCCCGCGGAATTCGAGGCAGTGCAAATTGCGGGTCCGTTCGAGTTCCCTTGGTCCATCGCTTTTCTGCCAAACGGCTCCATTCTCCTCACGGAACGTGTTGGCCGCCTTCAACTCATCCGGCCGGGGTCAAGTGCTCACGAAATAACCGGCGTCCCTCCCGTCCTGTTCAGCGGGCACTCCGGACTTCTCGACGTTTCCGTTGATCCAGGTTTCGGCGAAAATGGCATTATCTACCTGTCTTATGTGCACGGAACCGTGTCATCCTCCACGATCCGCGTGCTCCGGGCCAAGCTCGATGAGCCGCGCTCGAAGCTTAAGAACAAGCAGGTCATCTTTGAGAGCTCGCCGCCCGCGCCGAGCCCGAACCTCCTCGGAGGCCGGATCGCTGTTGCCGGCGATGGATACCTGTTTTTGACGCTTGGTGACCGCTGGGAGGGTGAGCGCGCGCAGGATCCTGCTGATCACGCCGGGTCAATCATTCGCATCGGCACTGACGGTTCGGTTCCGCGGGACAACCCGTTTGTTTCGCTGCCGGAGGCGAAGCCGGAGATCTGGAGCTATGGTCATCGCAACCCGCAAGGCCTCGCTTTTCATGCGCGTAGCGGCCAGTTGTGGTCGCATGAGCACGGACCGAAGGGCGGCGATGAGCTCAATTTGATCATCTCCGGCCGAAATTACGGTTGGCCCGTCGTCACGCACGGGGTCGGATATGCGGACGAGGCGATTGGCGAGGGTACTGCCAAGCACGGTATGGAGCAGCCCGTTCATCATTGGACCCCTCGATTGCTCCGTCGGGATTGGCTCTCGAAGGTCTCGACCGTATCACCGGATTCTGGATTGGCGCGCTCGCTGGAGAAGCGTTGGTCAAACTGGACATGGAGGAGGGGCGGATCGCCTCCGAACGGCGTTTCCTCCGTGGCGAACTTGGTCGCATTCGTGACGTGCGCATCGACTCCAACGACCTTGTATACCTTGTTACCGATGGTCCTGCTGGGGAGGTGTACCGGCTCGAGCGGCCCGCCGAACAGGCACGCGAAGAGACGGGCGAGGCGTCGAAGGAGAGGCGCAAGGGTCGCCTCTGACTATAGTCTAGATTTCCCTGGTTCAAACCCCATCAAGACCATTCTGTGACCAATACATCGGCCATACCTCGCGAGCTGATCTCGACAGAGAACGAGACTAACGAGACATGCGGATTCCTGAATGGCATTCTTTCCCCGCTTTGTTCCCGAAATACTGAAAAAAGTCTGAATTAGGCTTGAGCAGCATGCGCGTGTCCTCGGAGGCTAATCCCTTTTTGTAGGCCTGGATCGTGCGGTTGAAGGTGAAGAAATCCTGATCGCGGCCGAAAGCTGCAGCGAAGATCGTGTTTCGCTCGGCGTTGGGCGCATGCGCGGAGGCAGTTCTTCGAGCTCGCCGATATTGCGAAGAATGCCCGACGAGGGCGAACGGCGACGGCGATCTCGCCGATCGCCTTGGAATCGGTCAAGCGCATCGACGCTCTGTTCGAGATCGAGCGCGAAATCAATGGTCTCAGCGCCGAAGAACGGTTGCAGGTGCGCAAGGAGCAGAGAGCACCTCTGCTGGTGGCTCTGGAAGCGTGGCTGCGTGAGCAGCGCCCGAGATTGTCGCGCTCATCACTTGTGGCACAACCGATCGACTACACGCTGAAAACGGTGGGGCGACTTCGCCCGCTTCGCTGACGACGGTAGGATTTGCCTGACCCATAATGCGGCCAAACGTGCTCTGCGCGGTTTGGCTCTTGGCAGAAAGGCTTGGCTGTTCGCGGGCTCTGATCGCGGCGTCGATCGTGCCGCCATAATGATGACCCGCATCACGCCGGCGAAGCTTAACGCTGTCGATCCGCTGGCCTGGCTGGCGGACGTGTTCGCCCGTATCGCAGTCCTGCCGCAGAATCGTCTGCACGAGCTTCTTCCATGGGAGTGGAAGCAGCGCAGCGCCGAACCCGCGCAGGCTGCGTAAAGCCAATCATTGCCCGACCACCGCTGCGCGCGCAACCAATCGCGCCGCGGTGCTCGGCGAATGCTTACCATCTGCGAGTGGCCAAAGGAAAACCGGCCCCAGCAGGAGCGGCCGGGGCCGTCAAGAGCGTGCCTCAGGGGCAATTGGGGAATCAAAGGCACGCACGCCGTAATTCGGGAAGTGGTGGCAACGTTCCTGACAGTGGCCCGTTTTGGAACCGCGAGTGGCCTATTTCGGCCAGTACCGTTCCGCTGGTACCGTCCGTATTTGAGCCTCGGTGTCCTAAGTTGATTTTAGAAGTGTCCTAATTCGCAACGTCGGCAACAGAACAGACGAACCAACTTGAAATCTGATTAGGTCTTAGGCTGTTTTGGTTGACGCGGATTGCGACAATGAAGCGCTACTATTTCGACTTGCGGGACGGTGACGACCTCGCCTCTGATAAGGAGGGGATCGAACTCCCGGACATTGAAGCTGTCCAGCACGAGGCCGCACGTTCGCTAGCTGACATCGCAAGGGATGCAGTGCGGGGCCTCCCTACCAACGCTGACGGCCGTCGCATGGCAATTGAAGTCCGCGATGACGCCGGCCCGGTCCTACAGGCTAGATTTACGTTCGAGATCGACAGGAACAGGTAAGGCAGCCTCAGTTGGTGGCCTTTTCATTTTCACGAGCCCCGCGGAGAAGCGGCCCCAGCGGGGTTAGGGAGTGCCAGGGCTGGGGCCGCCCATTCCAACCGCTGGCAACGCGGCCAACGGTCAGCCAAATTACCGCAACTCGGTTGATCGTTCCGAACTAGTTTGGAGTACGTCAGTTGGCGGCCTCTTTCATATTCAGACTAAACCATGCGATGTCGCCCATTGGCACCTTTGAGACGTGCCCGCCTGTCATGAGAATGTCCGTTCACCGGGGTAGACCGGAAGTCGCCGAGGTCCGGCCAAACCGACGCGAATGACCCAATTCGGCCGTCCGCTTATCTGACCTCACACGCGGCTTTTTGATGCCGTGAACCCCTGTACAATGAGAGCGGCGCGATCAAAGTATGCTTACGGAAAACAAGCGGGCCATGCCACATCAATGTGCAGCGGGGAACGGTAGGCAAGTCGTCATGCGGGTGGGGTTCGGGCCCCCTGCGCGTCGGGGACGGCGATGAGTTTGCCTAACGCACAGGGAAGATCACGCCTTACAAGTGCGTGCACCCGGAAGAGGAGCGTTAGGCCCCGCCGGTTCACGGACGCGAGCTTCTGAGTATTGGTGATCCCTATCTTCAGGCCGTCTTGGCGAAAATCGTGAGCACACCGTCGGCGATGTTGATGGCAACAACTTGCGACGAGCTCAAGCCCTTCGCTTTAAGTGCAGATGCTGCCTCCGGTGTAGCGTCAATGGACTTCCGAAGTGACTGTATGTCTTCTTCGCTTGTCTGCGCGACGAGTTCGTCGACCTTTGCGCGGACCGCAGGTTGCAGTTGCTTAACGTCGACTACCTGTATGCTCCGAATGACCGCGCTGGACTTAGCAGGCGACTCCTGTGCTCCGGACTGCGGGGATGCCCCTTGTGCCTGCACGAAAGCGGGCGTCCCAAGGGAGAGTGCTGCAATAATGACGGATGCAGTAACGATGCGCATGGTCATTCCTTTTCTCAGTTTGGGAACCTAAAAAACTATCCGCGAACTTTGGTTAGCGTCTGGCTCTCTTTTGGCTATTCGGTGAAACCAATGTGGCTGATGCGCGGTCCGCTACGTTACGAAACAGATGGCGGAATGCTCGCCGGTTTCACGCCGGCCAGGCCATCCGGGAACCAACTCCTAAAGGACCCGTAGGAGAGATGAAGACCAAAAGAAACGCTCCAGCAACGGCGGCGACTGCGGCCGGGCTGCCTCGGGAACCTTTAGGCGCCGGAGCGCGGCCGGGCATGGCTTATAAATAGACCCCTCAGAATTGCCGAATGGATGAAGCGGTAGCGCCGCTTGCGTACATGGGATGGAATAAGACGGGGACGTCTGGCACTTTCCGGACCTGATAGGCCCGGCTGATGATGTCTGTTCTTGGGGTAAAGCGGACTGCCGAGTTTGCGCGCCCGGACTTCCGAATTTGACCCGGAGCAGAAGTCGCAGACTAAGACGGTCCGAACCTCTGACACGGGCACCAGCCTACGAATCCGGAGGTCAGGAGTTCGAATCTCTTCGGGCGGGCCACGCCCGACGATGATGGGCTCTACGCTATAGCACTCTAATCCAGTCGATTCTTGCCATCTGAATAGCATAGTGCCCTAACCACGAATATTTGCGGGACGACCGACCACGGAATCTCGCTGACTTAGCCAGGCTCGATAAGGATTTCTTTGGGGTTTCGCATGATCGTTGCCGCAATCTCCACGATTCCATTCCGTGTGTTCGGCAGGCGTAGATACGCCGCCGCTGGGTGATAGTGACCTGCATCAGAAGAAAAACCATCAGGGGGCGAAGTGTCCAGGTGCAAAGACTTCGGACCAATCAAGTAGCTGGGCTGCACGGCGCCGGGCGAGGTCTTGCGCTTCCTTCGCGGGAGGAGGCATCTCATGGGTTATGGAAGAGCCAGCAGCGGCCGATAGTCGGCCCTGTAAAGCCGGCCCGACAGCAGGCGCACGAACACGTCGCGCATCATCGGAGGAAGACTGCGCAGATGGTCTCGGCGATCGGTCTGTTGGTGCACCCAGCCCACACGCGCCGATCGCCTGCGGACGAACTCGGGGACGACTTCCGATGCGGCGCCCGCGCGCGAAACAATCTCAGCCAGGACCAGTGCATCCTCGAAGGCCATCGCCGCGCCGCACGCCATGTTGGGCGACATCGCATGGGCTGCATCGCCGATCAGCACGACGCGTCCTTGGCCATAGCATGGGTGCGCGACCTCCTCGATGGCCGAGAAATGGATCGGGTCGGCTGGCTCGAGCCGGGCAAGAACCTCGGGAATCGGACTGGCGAAGGCGGCGAAATTTTTACAGAGTCTTTCGATGCTCCTTTGCGCAGGATCATGGATGGACCGGGCACTGGCCTTGTCCGCGTAGCAGTATGCCAGTTCATTGCCGATTGGCAGCATCAAGAATGCGGACTGCGGGCCGAGAAACACCGTCCAGCCTTCGAGACCCGGCGGCCGACGAACAATGAAACGCCATCCCACCTGGCCGCGAAACTCGACGCCCAAGTCTCCGTACTCCAATTGCCGAATGGACGACCGGATGCCGTCCGCGCCCACGACGAGGTCGTAGGTTTCGCAGGAGCCGTCGCTCAGCTGAACCCGGACGTGATCCTCATGCTGCCGAAGCGATTGCACCGTCACGCCGAGCCGAATGTGCGAGCCTGCCGCCTGTTGCGTGAGCAGCTTGTGCAGATCGCTGCGCGCGATCCCGAAACATGGGCCGCATGGCTCCCAGAATGCTCCGGCGTCGATCGAGGCGAGGCGCGTGCCTCGATGGTTGAACAAGCGTTGCGTGCGGATGACGCAGCCGTTGCGTGCAGCGTCGTCGGCGACTCCCAGGGCCTGCAGGGCGCGCGTCGCGCTACCGATGAGGTACAGACCGGTGCCGGGCGCTGCCCGGTCGCTCCCCCGCTCGACGATGGCGGCCGACAGCCCCCGCTGACGCAGGGCGATCATTAGCGCCAAGCCTGCCAGTCCGCCACCGACAATCAGCACGCGCTCGACGTTGGCCATGAGTCGTGCCTCGGGTCGCCTGACGGTGCGTTGCCAGGAAGGACTGGACTGCTGCCTTGTAGGCCAATGCGTGCTTCTCGTGCATCAGATGCGATGTTCCGCGACGTTCTGGTTGCCTCTGAAGAAGTTGTCCGGGTCGTACTTCGCCTTGACGGCCACGAGCCGGTCGAAGTTCGCGCCGTAGGCGGAGCGAACGCGGTCGGCCTCGTCGTCACCGAGGTTGTTCACATACACCGCGTCCTCCACCCACGGCCGCAGTGCGGCGTGCAGCTCGCGCGTCCAGCGAATGTTGCGCTCGTCGTCGGCGAAATCGTCCCACTGCGTCAGAATGAGACAGTCCCACTGGTCGTGACGATGCGCGAACGCCGTCTCTGTCGGGGACACCCGCGCCGCCTGCCCGTGCATCTGCTGGAGACCGACCTGTGTGTACGGCGAGGGGCAGGTGGCCGTAAACTCGACCAGCACGTCGATCGCGCCCTGCTCGAGACGGCGGAGGAAGCTCGCCTTCCAGTAATGCCGGCGACCGCGTGGAAACGCGCCATCACCGCCCCGCTGCAGATCCACGAAGCCCATGGGGGCGATGCCGTCGGCGACCGGACTGTCAAGTGACCGCAGCGGCTTGAGCAGCCGCTCACCGACGTCTAGCGGACCGATCCACGCGACCTTGACGCCGACCACCTTGGTACCGTCTTCCACGGTGAAGAACCCGGCGTTGAGGCTCAGCTCGTCCGGGCAGGCGCGCGCGAACTCGTCGTAGAAGGGCAGCACGTGCCTGGCGCGGGCAAGCGGCCACGCGATTCCACCGCCCACCACGGGTCCAACCTCGTGCAGGCGGTACTCGAAGGAGGTGACCACGCCGAGGTTGGCACCCCCGCCGCGCACCGCCCAGAAGAGGTCGGGATGTTCGGTGGGGGCGGCGACCAGCAGGCGGCCGTCGGCGGTCACGATGTCGACGGATTCAAGATTGTCGCACGACAGACCGTGCTTGCCTCCGAGCCACCCGATGCCGCCGCCCAGGGTCAGACCGGCGATCCCGGTTGGGGAGACAATGCCGGTGGGCGTGGCTAGGCCGAAAGCCTGACAGTCGCGGTCGAGGTCTGCGAGGGTCAAGCCCGCCTCAGCGCGGACCCTCCGCCTCAAGGGATCGACGCGGCAGCCCTTCATCCGCGACAGATCGATCATCAGCCCGCCGTCGCACACCGCTTTGCCGGACACGTTGTGCCCACCGCCCCGCACGGAGATCTCGAGCGCCTCCGCCTGCTTGAACCCGATGCAGGCGACCACATCGGCCGCGCTCGCGCAGCGGGCGATCAGGGCTGGCCGCCGGTCGATCATGGCGTTGAAGATCCGACGGGTAGCGTCGTAGTCGGCGTCCTGGGGAAGCAGGATATCGCCACGAAGCGTGGAGCGGAAGTCGTCGAGCGCGCATTGCTTGATCATCTTTGTTTTCCTTTGAGAATCTCCTACGACACGGCGGTCGTGCGGAAGCGGCTCCGGTAGCCCTTCGGGCTCACGTCCAGCGTTCGCCGAAAGGCCACGCGCATCGTTTCCTGGCTCCCGAACCCGCACGTGGTCGCGACGTCCGGAACACCGCGCGATGTCTCCTCAAGGAGCCGCCGGGCCGCCTCCACGCGCACGCGCTCCACGAAACACCCCGGCGTCATGCCCACCTCGCGCACGAACACGCGGAAGAAGTTGCGCGGGCTCATGTTCACCCGACGCGCGAGCGCTTCCACGGAGAGGTCGGCGCCGGGATGGTCGAGGACCCAGGCCTGCATGTCGCGGAGCGGCTGGCGATCAGCCATCTGCGTGGAGAGCTGGACGCTGAACTGCGCCTGGCCTCCCGGCCGCTTGAGGAAGATGACCATCCACTGGGCCACTGCCAGGGCCACGCGACGGCCAAAGTCCTCCTCCACTAGCGCCAGCACGAGATCTATGCCCGCCGTGGCGCCAGCTGATGTGTAGACACTGCCGTCCCGAACGTAGATGGGATTCGGCTGGACTCTGACGCCAGGAAAGCGCCGCGCCAGTTCGCCGCAAAGGCCCAGTGCGTCGTCGCACTGCGGCCCTCCAGGAGCCCCGCCTCAGCCAGGACGAACGATCCCGTACAGAGCCCGACCACTCGCCGGGTCCGCGGTGCCATGCGCGCCAGCCAGCGCACGAGCTCCGGGTCGCGCCTCGCGTCGTCGGGCCCGTCGACCCCGGTGACGATCAGAGTGTCGACGGGACCACGGACGGCGCGGTACGACCGATCGACGACGATCCGCAGCCCCGGCCAGGCACAGACAGTCTCGACCGGCGACACCACCTCGACGGCGTAGCCCGCATCGGATGCACCGGTATGGCTGGCATGCTCGTTGACGGCATAGAAGATGTCGAGGATCCCACCCACGTCAACGACCTCGTTGCAGGGCATCGCGACCACTACCACACGCGGCATAGCCATCGCCGCCTCCTGTCTCCGGGATACTCGCCGGAACCTCCTTATCTCATCTCATCTCGGACCCATGTCAGCAATGACAACCACTCCACGGATTCTGCCAACGGGAAGAATGAGGGAAATGGGCAAGGTGGTTGACGCCGAACTGAAGCGGCCCTTGCGCGCCATGCCGCTACTGGCACTGTTCCTGGATTTGCCCATCTCGCGCTCGACGGCAAGCTCGCGGCCATGGCCCATGGCCTCGAACCGACTGCCGACCAGGCTCGCGCCCAGGACCCGCCAGACATGCACCGGATAGTCAATTCCCGCGACCGGCAATGTGCCGAGATCGCGATAATCAAACAGGCCGCCAAGCATGCGGCGCGTGTTGTCTGCGATGACAACCGTGTTCGGTTCGGCAAGCCTCTGAAGCCGTGCCGCAAGATTAGGGGTCCCACCAATGACCGCTTGTTCCTCGGCGGTGCCCTCACCGAGCAGATCACCGACGACTACGAGCCCCGTGGCGATACCGACACGCACCTGCAATGAGGTCGCCTGGCCCGCATCGAGCTTGGCCAAGGCTTCGAGCAAGGCGAGGCCCGCGCGCACCGCCCGCTCTGCGTCCTCCTCATGCGCCTGGGGGTAACCGAAATAAGCCAACACGCCGTCACCGAGGTACTTCGCAACAAAGCCGCCGGAGCTGGTGATTACCTCGGCGCAACGGCGGTGATAGGCGCCGATGATGTCGCGCAGCTCCTCCGGATCGAGCCGCGCCGACAATGCCGTGGAACCGATGAGGTCGACGAACATGACCGTGAGCTGGCGGCGCGCAGCTTCGGGAGCCGTGCCGCTGGAGCGGTCGGGCTCGATCGAATGTTCGGTCGTGTCGCGAAAAGTTTCGGCTCGCAACGCGGCGATCGCATCGAGGAGAATACGGCGATGGCCGATCGCCGTCACGCCGAGGTCTCTGAGGTCCTCGGCCGTCAGCTTGGGTAGAGTTGCCTCATCGATCGCGTTTTCCCGGAATACCTGCTCGTAGCGTTCCAGGCCGAGGCCGCGCAGCCAGGCACAAATATCCATGGCATTCACACGCACACTTGGCGGCACTCATCCACTGGCTCTGGCCGCCGCCACGTCGGCAGCTACGGTAGCTGTGCGCCGTCGGTCGAACCGCTCGCGGGACTAAGCCGTCGCACCAGAATAAGATAGCCAGTTTACCCCACCCCGTGGGGCGAAACACGTTTTTTGGCCCGTGAAGCGCTGGAACCCGCGGATCAACCCCGGAGCGAGCCCGTGAGGACTCCCAGAGAACGACGCTCACCCTCACGATCCCACCGACGGATCGCGCGCTCGCCGACGGGGTGATCGAGTGAGAGGGCTACTTCCGTTGTTGGCAGATAGTGTTGAAAAAGTCCTTTTGGGTGACGAACGAAATTTCTTAGGACCACTGATGCGTTTCGCACGCGGCGACGTGAGGGGACCACATCGTTTCACACAAAAACGACCACCGACCTTCGTATCGGCGCTAAGGAGGGTTGCAGCCGTAGAGACAGCTCAGAATCAATTTTCGCGAGATTTTCAGCGTCGTCCGATTTTCGACTTTTGCAACAGTATCGGCACTTTTCGGACATGGCGCGATGTCTGGCGCGAGTCCGGAATGCGCGTCAAACTGGACATCGTGGCCGACCTTCGCTTATCGATTTCGCACCAGCTCCGGCTGGACGAATGCGACACATGTGAACGTGCGGCAGATGCCTTAACGTTTAGTGGCCGAGCAAATTCCAGATGATTGCGAGCGCCGCTATCAGCAGCATGCACATGAAGGTGCGGTGGCGGATCCGGTTCACTCGCCATCGTTCTTTTTTGTTGTTCGCGTTCGTGAAGGCGCTCCGCAATCGCCGTTCGCCTTGGTATCAACACGGCCTCATCCGAAGGCCGCAAGATCGGAGTGATACTGTTGCACGACGTCGAGCACCACTTCCTTGGCGAGCCTGCGCTGGAACTCGGCAAGTAATCTGTGCATGGCTGCGAGCTGTTCGTCGGTCATGGTCATCGCCCCTTGGCCGCAAATTAATGATCCCGCACCAGCTTGCGTCGCGCGCCGGGCCGCTCCTAACGTGCGCAGTGCAGGCGGGGAACTCTTCAACCGCTCGACCGACTTCACGTGGTGATCGTGTATTGCGTCGGGCCAGAGCGCGGTGGGTCAGTTTGATTATGGCAGGATTGTTAACTCGAAAACGGACAGTCCGAAGCGCATATTGGGGGTATGTCAGAATCCAATCATCGCACTTGTAAATGCGGCGCGGTTTACGACCGCAGCGAGCACATTGTGGAGGAGCGCGAGATCAGCAGCTTTGAATGCGCCGTGTGCGGTGCAACTATCGAGAACTGGAACTCCGCTTGGGTTCCTCGATATCGATTCATTGCCTGTCCAGCTGGGACGCCCAATGACGCCAAATCCATCGTAAATATCGCAACGGGGCAGAAGCCGGACCGCGATCCCACGCCAGAAGAGCAGGGCAAGGACCCGGCTGCGGCGGAGCTGGGCGCCAGCTCTCACCTTCCATCGTCCAGGTGATGCCGGGCGGTGCAGGCCGCGCGGCTAATTAAGAAATCTTCGGGCGCGAACCGGCGGGCGGGTGCCGACCTTTCCTTCCACATACCGGCGAATTAACTCGCGTTTGGGCCCTGGCGGCGCATAATCGAACAATCACCGCTCCGCCTTCCAGGCATTACCGGTGACAGAGAGTGTTGCGCTCCCGCCTGTTCGAGGGAAGCATCATGTCCCAATCTCAACGCCTGTCGTCCGTCATTCCATTCGCTACAATTGGGCGCCCGGCCTGTCCGAAGTGCAAGGCCCAGATGATGCTCGTCAGCATCGAGCCAGCACGCGCCCGAGGCATCGACTTGCATACGTTTGAATGCGCTGTCTGCAATCAACTACTTAAGACTTTTGCCGCGTATGAAGACCCCATGAAGTCCAAGGGTCTTGGACGCTGGCTTCAAGGCGATTTGCACCTACCGAAGTAAGGCCCGCCGGCGTGAAACGGCGAGCTACTGTCCGGCGAGTTGGTCGGGCATCTAAACGGCGCGCACGGCACCGAGAAGCGGCTCGATCGATTCACTGACAGATTGTTCCCCGGCAGAGGCAGATCTCGCCAAATCTGACTGCTGAAGGCGCAGGGAAAATGATCCCGATCAAATCGACCGGTCGAACGCTAACCGAGATGCAAGAACTGGAGGCGATGGCCGCGGAGCTGCTAAAGACTGCCCGCAAGCTCCCTCCAGGGCCGGTACGCCACGATCTCCTTAAGGAGATCAGGAAATTCCGTGCGCGGATCATCGCGCTGAAGGCGAAGGGGAAATGATCGGCCTCGTCCAGCGGGTCAACAGTTTCCCAGGTCAATTAAACTAATCCGGCCTCGGTAACCGTGCCGCTTATCCGTGAGCTTTCGAGCCTCAATGAGCGTTGCCGACAGCACGGCTATCCGCGCTGCCGACGTTGCTTCTGACGATCAAGCGGCACCTACACATCCTGCGACATGCGAAACATCATTGGCAGATTCCACTGAGGGCTGAAAAAAGCCCGCGACGCGACCGAACGGCAATGATCAGGGTTTCTCGCGTCCCATTTTTGAATTCGTAGACAGCAATTTCATAAACGAGCCGCGACCCAACGTAGCCAAGGGTCACGAACGCGTTTTCTTGCGAACTTTTGAGCAATTTCCCAACGATTTGCAACGGACAACGCATCGCCGACAGCACTGCCGGTTTCTTTGTCGATCGATACGTGGCGTTTAAAAGGTGCACTCGGCGCAGGCCGAACAAGTCCCTCGTCATTTACCCGCACCCATTCCTTAATTTCACACGAATAGACCTCGGCAACGGCTCCGATCGGGCACACGGCAATGGCCGCCATAGCGGCTGCAAATGTGGTGTTGAGTTTCAATCAAATCACTTTCCGAACTGGCTTGTTATTCTCCCTTAGCGGCACAAGGATCCATTATCGCAAGCATTGCACTGGCAAGGTTACCGTCGTGAGCACTCCCTGCGATAATCAGCACTCGCATTGGACACGCATTGAAAAATTGTACCACGTGAACGACCACAAAAGTGCTAACCGGCTTGGGATTGCGGTTTTTCCTCGGGCCAGCTATCGCTCAAGCGCCGTCAACAGCGACTAGGGGGCGAATATGTACGAAGTTCTGATAGTGCTGGTTCTGGTAAATTTAGGCTTCACCAGCTACATCTGGCGAACGGTCAGGCGTGGCCCTAAGCGGAAATTTCTAGGTAAGCTGCTAAATGGCAAGCCCATCACGCCCAATCATACACCGTCTTCGTTACGAAACGGCACCGAGCTACGAATCACCGACGAGGATCGACGGTTCTTCTCCGATTTCGAGATGTTTGCTGACGCTCTAAACCACAGGTTCGAGCCAAACGAGCCGTGGCGGTTGCAAGAACGACCCAACGCTGAACTCACAGGCCGCGAGGAACCAGAGTACGGTCGTCGCTACGAGATTTTCTATAACGAATATAGCGTTGGAAACCTGCAGATTTTTGCGAGTCATCACTACGGCCCCGCTGATCCACAGGTGGGAACCGAAATCGAGTTGCGGTACGCTCGATTGCTGCCGTTTGGCGAAATCAACAGGTTCATTTCTGCTATCGCTAACTTTACGGCATCAGGAAATGCAGAAGAAGCTCAGCGTGTAAAAAATACGATTCATGAAACGATGCTCAATGAGCTCTGGCATCATGAGTTCGACCCCGACCTAGATAGCCGGAATAGCGGCGGATCAATCGAGCTTCGGTTTGATGGATCAGCGGCGGCTTTTTTGAGGACTTCAACAAACCGGAAAGCCCGCTCGATCTGACAGGACATCCGAGCCAACCCGCTCAAAAACCGACATCGTCGCTTTCGGCCTTGGAATCTAAAAGCTCGGTGATCAGAAACAGGTCACGGAACGTCCGAACCTGGCGGGTACTCGAGTCCGGTTGTGGCACCTTTCGGACGTCGCCGTCGAGGTGCGCAATGTTCGCTGTTAAGGGAATGGCGGACGAGGGCGGGGCGTTCTTCGACTTCCGCGAATGACCCAAGCCGGACTCTCGGCGCTTCTCAGCGCAACTTTTTAAAGGCGCATTGCCAAGTAGCCGGCACCCAACGACGCGACGCGACCGTCGTGATCGAAATGGCGACACTGCTCCGCGAAGAGGGCGAAGAGCTTTCAGTTTGTCAGGCGCGCCCTATCGAGAAAGAGTTGCACCTCATGGAAAAGTTGGATCCGATTCTTCTCCAGCATAAGCAAATGGGTCCCCTCGCCAAGCATGACAAGCCGCTTGTCTGGGCCGCTCGGCAGTTTGCGGAAAACGGCTTGCGCGCCCTCGGGAGGGGCGAGCCCATCCCACTCCGCGACGATCACCAGCGTAGGGACCTTGATCTGCGCCGGATCATAATATGGCTTGCCTGCCTGCCAGTATTTCCTGTTGTCCTGAAATACGCCGGCCGGGCTGCGCAGCACCGGAGGGGTCTGTTTGGAGCCGACGGGATCGGAGGCGATGGCGGCCGCCGCCCACGCCTCGAACTCCGGTATCAAGTCGCGCTTTCGATCATCGGGTGCGCCGGCTTGCAGGCGCTCCCGCGTGGGCGAGGCCGCAACGTAGGCGCCCAACGGAGGGGCGCAGTTTGCGCGGGCGGCGGGGCTTGCAGCCATACAGGCGCATAGAGCACGAGGTTGTCGACCTTGTCGTTGTGGTCGGCCGTGTAAGCTCCGGCGATGACTGCCCCCATGACCAGCCCACGAGACTGAGCTTGGAGACGCCTCGCCGCTGCAGGATGGAAGCGATGGCGGAGCCGACATCCCTCACCGCGACATCGGTCGTGACGATGGGAGGATTACTGGCGGCCGGCTGATCCATTTCCGGCGGCCGCGTCGATCGACCGTAGCCGCGCACATCCACCAGATACACATCCCAGCCGCGCTGGGCGATGTGGTCCATCCAGGATAGTCCTTCGAGCGGAAAATCGAATGTCGCCTCGCCCGGCGAGGTCGCACCATGGACAAACAGCAGCGTTTTCTGTGCTGCAAATTGCGTCATGCCCTCCGGGTGCTTGTTTCTGACGTACAGCTTTATCCCAGGATCGACAGCGTCGATCATGAGGTGCTCGGTCAAGAGTTTCGGAGTCTGATCGGCCGCTCTGCCAGATGAGAACGCTGCGAACGTGGTCAACGCCGCGGCCGTCAGCAACGTGACGATTTGTGCTCTGTAAGACATCGCTCTGAGCCTCCAACAACGGGGAAGTTTGGCGGTCGATGTTCGTTCGCGAAGTCGCGGCCCATATGGCCGCAAGTGCAGGCGATTTACCTTCACTCTGCCGCGCGATCACGCGCAGACCGTCGAGTCATATCGGAACCGATTAACCCTCCGTCAGGTTTGGGTCCGTTACAAGGCAGTATGTCTGCCCAAATCTCGCGATGGCATTCCTCGACCGGCAGCAAACAGCGCTAAGTCGGCTCTTGGCCCAACTGAGACATTGGCGGTCCACTGCGCAACGGTTTTGAAGCCGGTTTCAGCCCTATCCGAATATTCGTTTTAGCCGCTAAGGCTGGTGGAAGGGCTGAGCGCTCAACGTTTCGGGTTGCGCTCGCGGATGTGGTCAAAGCCTTGCTTGATTGCGGCGAAGCGCGCTTCGATCATCGGCTCAAATTCGAGGTCGGTGAAGATATATGGCAAGTCCTTTTCGACGCCTTCGCGGACGAGTTCACCGACATAGTTGGGTTCTATGCCCTGAGAGATGCGTTCCCGGAGCATATTGATCCGCTCGGCACGTGGGCCCGAAGTCGGCAAGGCAGGGAGCGCCCCCTCGAAGCGCTTGGGGAGATTGCGTCTTGAGTTCATGATTTGAGTGCGGATGACCCCTGGACACAGCACCGATACGCCAATCCCTCGGGGCGCGAGTTCACGCCGCAGGCCCTCGGACAGCGCGACAACGCCATACTTGGAGACGTTGTATGCATTGCTCTCCCCTGAAATAAGGCCAGCGATCGAGGCTGTGGAGACGATGTGTCCACCCTCGCCATGCTGCTCGATCAACGGCCCGAAAATCTCGATCCCCCAAATGGTCGCCATCAGGTTGACGCCCATGGTCCAGTTCCACGACGCCTCGGTCCAGCTGCCATAAGGCCCACCGCCGCCGACGCCCGCGTTGTTGACGAGGATATGCACCTTGCCATAGCGGGCAGTCGTGGCTTCGGCGGCCGCCACGAGTTCGGCTTTGAGTGAAACGTCCGCTTTCACGCCGTCGACATCGACGTTGGTGAGCCTCAGTTGCTTGAGCGCTGCGGACAGAGCCGCTTCTTCAATGTCGCAAAGCATGACTTTCGCCCCCGCTTGGGCGAAGGCGGTCGCGATCCCCAGTCCAATGCCTGACGCTGCACCGGTCACGAACACAGTCTTTCCAGCGAGTTCCTTCACGCGCATTCTCCCCCGTGCAAGCGGACACCCTCGCCCCAAAACGCCAAGTGTCCCCGGACGCCATATGACCGCGTTTTCGAGCGATTGGGAAGCGTGCCGGATGTCCGTTCGTGGCACCTTTGAGACATGCCGACGGCCACTGAAATAGTCCGCTTATCGGGGTAGATCGGACGTGATCGCCAGACGGTCAAAACGACGCTTTTGACCCCAAAGCGGCGATGTAGCGAACCACCCCAGGTCCGACAACGTGAGACGTGCAGCACGATCAACGTCAGAACTCAACCAGTTTTGGCTCCTGCGCAAATTGCGAACTGAAGCTCCGTTGCGAAACCGCTGCTGGTCTCGAATTCCTTGAGGCAATCCGTGACCTCGGCCCACGCCTCAGCCTTACTCTCTTCGCTAAGATCCGCCACCACAGCACGATAGGCGCCGAAAGCCTGCTGGATCATCTGTAGAGCTTCAGTGGCCGATGAAAGGCGTAGCGGCGCTCGAACAATTCTTGTTTGCACGTTGACGAGGCCGCTGTCGGCCATCAGATCCTCTAATGCCGCTTTCCGACCCAGTGCGAAGATTCCGGGTTGACCTGGAGCGGGCGGCTCCTTTCTTGCGCGGCGCAGGAGGATCTGCATCGGCAGCGCCATGAACGGATTGTCGGCTGGCGTGGTGAAGACGAGCGCGGCAAACCGAGCGCCCGGTCTAAGCACGTGTTGTACTGCGATCAGTGCCCTGGAGGGGGATAGAAATAGCATCAGCCCCAGTCGACTAATCCCTGCATCATATGGAGCGTCCGCACCATCGAGGTCCTCGGCTGCGCATTCGAGGGTTCTGATATTGTTCAAACCGGCGCGCCGAGCATTTTCGCGCAAATATTCCAGCATGGCGCCGGAGATGTCGGCGGCAACGACACAGCCACTTGGTCCGACGCGGTATGCGGCACGCAAGCTCTGGCTGCCTGCTCCACACGCGAGATCGATGACGCGCATTCCTGGCTCGATCCCGGCCATATCGAGGAGCGCATCCGTGACTTCAACCAGCCCCTCTGAAAACGTTTCCTCCCACCTTGCCCAACCTGGTGCAGCGGATTCCCAAGTACGGCGCAATTCAGCTGTTTGAACGCTGTCGGCCATGATCCTCTCTCTGCAACGAATGTTCTCATGGATGCCAGCTTAGCATGATCGCAAATAGCCGTCAGGTTCGCGTTATCGATGGTGGGAATGTGTGAGCCTGCACCAAGATTAGCGGAGGGTCCGCTTTTGGCTTCGCCGTGTTCGACCTCTGTCGTTTGTCGTAAGCAACACACCCAACGGGGCGTTTTTCCTTGGGGGCCGTGACAACAGGTGGACATAATAGAACATCGCCAAGCAGCATCATGTGTTGGGGTCGTGAATGACATAAACGCGCAAAGGATCAAAACGATGAGTGAAAGCCATATCGAAGGTAAGCAATCTGCATTCGACCCAGCTGATATCACCGCGTTGTCGCACCTCTATCGCGGCGAGCTGTACCGTAGCACGGTCTGGCGTACACGCCTCGATGCAACGACCAATTGGGCGGTCCTTACAACTGGTATCGCACTGTCACTTACGTTCAGCAGCGAAACCGCGTCCCCTCTGCCGCTGGTGCTTGTCGGGCTCTTGGTTGTTACCTTCTTATTCATCGAGGCGCGGCGTTACCGCTTTTTGATTTTTGGCGCATGCGCGCGCATGTCCTCGAAGTCCAATTCTTCGGGCCAATTCTCCGCGGCGAGGGCGTTCAGGTCGAGAATGGCTGGAACGAAATTCTCTACCAGGACTACCGAGCCCCTAACCTTCATATTACCTACGCTGAGGCAGTGGGCCGCAGGCTTCGCAATAACTACAGCTGGATTTTCGCGATCCAGGTGACCGCATACGTCGGTAAACTGCTGATCCATCCGGCGCCGGTCGCCTCGGTGCAGGAGTTCTGGCTGCGAGCAGCGATTGGGCCCATTCCCGGTCAATTCGTCCTGCTGGCCGGACTCGCATTCCACGCAACATGGATCGCGATTGCGATTGCCACATACAGAAGCCGAAGGGGCGCAGGGCGCGCGCGGCCGCAGACTCCCGAGAGGGATCGGCTACTCGATCTTGCACGAGGATAGGGGTAATCACGCAAGCGCTGCTGGCGACACCGCTGCGCTCATCGTGCATTCGTCTGCTGTTGGCACCTTTCGGACTCAGCGCGATGTCTGACTTGAGTCCGGAATGCGCTTCACAGCGGACATCGGCGAGAGAGCGGGCGAGACCGCGTGGGCGGCCCGCTGAGTGCCTTTCGATCTGCCGGGTATTTCGGCGCTGCCAACATGAATCGCCGCACGGGCGACCGGTCGCGCGGCCTCTGCAACGGCAAGGAAGCGGCAGATGGAACTGAACTGTCCAAGCTGTGGTAAGCTTAGCGGAAAGCAGGAGGCCAATATGAACTGGATCAAATGTACCGATATGAACAAGCAGCCAATTTATGTGAACATAGAAAATGCGACGAGCATTTTTTGGATCGAAAAAGAGAAGGCATCCATCATCGGATTCCCCAGTGGAGGGGACAGCATAAAGGTCATCGAGCCACCCGAAGCTATCATCAGGGGGAATGACATGCCCCGAGCTCTAAAGGTTTGGGCTGCCATTTGCCTACCTCTTCGGCCTTCCGATCGTACTTGTCATGTGGGTTGAGGACTGGTTTCCGATGCCGATCCTGCGGAACACGTCGCTATAAGCCGCCGGTCCACATGATCAAGCTGACGAGTTTCCAGATCGGCCTATCGCGCGAGCAGCGGATTGCATCAAGCGGGATGTTCCGGGAACGCTGGTGCGTCTTTTCACCGCGGGAAACGAATCCTGAGGCCCGGTAGCTGGCAAGGATTGGATGTTGCAGCGCGTTGTCTATTGCTGTCGCGGCCTCTCAGGGACAGTCTGCCCAATTGGGGGCCGCGACGACGGGAGAGCAGAATGAGCAAACCAGGTCTCGACGGACGTCACCGCAACAAGGATGGCGAAATCAGCGGCAAGCACGGCAACACCCTTGTCCGCACGCTGCGTAAAGTTTACGGGCAGGTTTTGCGGCCGGGTATCCGGAAACCGCGAAACTGAGTGAGGTAACGTTTCATCTCAATGAGACTTCGTTAAGCTAACTCCGCCGCGATCACGAGACGGACCACTTGGAGCACAAGATTGCTCAGGAATCGAAATGATGGGCCTCGCTGTCGAGCTCGGGCGAAGAAATGACCCCGGTGGTCGGAAACCCTCCATTGACGCCGGAGGAAGACGAGCGCCTTCGAAAGCTAGCGTTGACGGGCATAAGTGTCGCCGCGATGGCAAAGCAGTGCACCGCAGCATGGCAGCGGTCCGCAACCGCGACGCCCGGTTGAAGATAGTGGTGGCCAAGTCGCGTAATCAGGGGTTAGGGCTGAAGGCGAAGGGGAGATGAAACAGGTCGGTGCCAGACACGAGATCATTCGGGAGTGGCGCTCACTTCCGAAGGAACAACGACAAACGGACAAGCAGGCCGAAGCGTTCGCGATGCAGATAAAAGACAAATACAAATTCTCTAACGACAGCGCAAACCCATATCAAACCGTCAGGGGTTGGCTGCCGAGTTACCTATCGCTTAACCGCGGGCTTGGAGTGAATGCCAAAGACAAAGGGGAAATGCCCGACGACGAGAAAAGCACCGATCCTGGCCTGTCTGCTGCTGAGCGAAAAGCTCTCAGAGTGCGGGAGACGCAAGAGGCGATCGCCGACCATGAAGAAGCCCAGACAGCATTCCATGAAAATCGGGAGCGCCTCCGCAAAGAACGCCTGGTTCGAGAGGCGACCGAGGGTCCGATGCTCGCTCCCACTCCAGAACTGCCGGACGATACACCGATCGAACGCGTATTGTTTTCCACCAGGATCCAGAACGCTCTCCGAGCAGCCGACCTGAAAACCGTTGGCGAGGTGCGCGAGATATCGGACGAGACACTGATCAGCCTTCCGGATTTTGGAAAGGGCTCGCTCTCTGATCTACGCAGGAAATTGGGACTGCCGTCGACCGACGGGGTTAGATCCTTGGGCAAAAAGCCCGCCTGATTTGCTGATTTGACAATTCCCCGCCGGGTAGTTTTGTGCGTTTGCGCGGCGCCCGCCATGGCAGTTGGAGAGTGCGATGCATAAGGCTACGACCTTCGAACACGGCGGCAAGGTCTACGAAGTTCGCGCGATCCCGACGTTGAACGGTTGGAAGGTTCGCATTTTCGTCGAGGGCATCCCGGCAACTGGCTTCACTTATTCAGTCGACGCCGAAGTCTATCAAGATGCTGCGATCGACGGAGTGCCGGAAGATTTGGTGGCCGGGCTGATGGAAACAGCGGAGCGTGATTTTCGGCGCGGCCTTGCCCAGGAATTGGTGGCCGCCGAAGAGGCTACCGACGACGATATCGCGGCGGAAAACGATAAATTCAAACCATGAGATCACCCCTGGCGCTCTTGCGAGATCCAGAAGCGGCAAGCTGACGCCGCGAATACCACCGGACGCGCAGTAGCCAAGCCCTCACGAGCGGCTTTCGCAGGTGCAGTATTGCCATCGACCGCAGGTTGCGGTCGGTCGGTTTGATTGTTGTCGGACGACCGGCTTGAACCGGCGCGCCGCAGGCGCATATTCCCGAGATGTCCGAATACCGACCCGCTTTCGTGGCGCGAAAAGGTAATCCCGGATTTGGCTGGGTGGTCGATGTTCTTTGGCCCGATGGCGAGACGGAAGTAGTAAAGGGTTTCGCCACCGAACAACAGGCCGCCGAGTGGATCGCCAAACATTCCGAGGGCTGGCAGGTGAAAACTAAATGAGTTCCAAGAAATGGAATGATCCCCAACTCGACGCTGCTCAGTTTGCCATCGGTACCGCATACGGGTAACGCGGTCTGCACGGCCTGCGGGGCTGCGCTAGAGTCGTGGTGGAAAAGCACCCACGTTCCCTCATTCGAACTTGTCAAACGTCCGGACGGAAAGCCCGGTAGTAGGTCAGTTTGATTGTGGCAGGATGACTGGCTTGAACGGCAGCGCCGGAGGCGCATATTTGGAAAATGAATCCCGATTTGTCTGCGCCTTTGACCCACGAAGAATTCGTCTCGTTGCGGGACTGCGCTAAGGGTTTGATGCACCACACAATCCCGGCCGAACACAAAGACCGATTGATCCAACTAGGGTACATACAGGAATTGTCGGGCGGACTTCGACTAACGAACACTGGCAGGCTGAGGATTGCGGAAGGCAAATGACCGACAAGCACCCCAAACGTTCATACGGGTTCTCCGTTTTCACGTCATCGCCGCTCAACAGCTAATGGCCACGTTGTCGCTTGCGCAAGCGAGGGCGTCGAACAGCCAACCTGCATTAAGGGTTCAGATCCTCAGTGGTCACTACAACACCGCGGTCAGAGTGCCCCTCCCGCTGCAACTTCGCGAGAGCGAGATGTTCGATCTCGGCTCGGTGCCTTACAAAGATAGCGATGAGCTGTGCATAGCCTGCGTCCTTTCTGCTCATACGCTCTCTGTTCAGAAGGGCAGTCTCCGTTACCCGGCACTTTTCGATTTTGCCGCCGTACTCCACAACGAAATGGACGTAATCGCCGCCAGCAACAACCATGAGAATGGTCCTCAGACGGGGGTGAGACTAACATATGGTGGTTTTTCCGGCCCCCTACAAGCGAGGACTGCATGAGCGCATTAATCTGCCAGCGCCCATCTTCCATAGACCGACGCGATAAGCGTTTGGGCAATGGCCACGCCCGCGCGCGTCGGCATCGGATCAAGCGCGCCGTAGGTCCAATTCGGCCCCGTTCCTTTAGGGTACATGCGAATTATCTCGACGCGCTTAATGCCTCGCGTGTGCGGATCCATCGCCAGAAGCCGAAGGCACTCGGCCTCAAGTTCGGCTGCGGATTGACGCGGCATCTCCTCCATCAAGGTTCTCCGGCTTCGGAGATATCGACCTCTCGGACGTGGTGCTGTTACCGCTCAAGCTCAAGCTGGGACCCGGTCATCAGTGATGTCGGCAGCCATTTCGAGACAGGCTCTAAGGGACGACCACCCCTGTTGCGCCGGCCGTCCCGCGGGTGTTTGCTTGTTCCATGCAGGCGGAGCAGTCAATCGTCGTTGACCCAGAAAGTCCTGGCGGCATCAACTCGCCGCACGGCCTGATCCTGTTCGACGGCGTATGCGTCCTATGCTCGCGCGGCTGCCGCTTCGTGAGCAAACGTGATCGCCGCGGCTATTTTCGCTTCGTTCCGATCCAGTTGGCCGAGGGACGTCCGCTCGCTGAGCAGCTCGGCATCGATCCTGATCACCCGGATTCCTTTGCCTTCTTGGCGAACGGCCAGGCCTATGTAAAATCCGAAGCCGTGCTGCGCATTGCGCGCGAGCTTCCGCGTTGGCAGTGGATATCGGTCTTCCAATTCGTCCCACGGGTGATCCGCGACGCGATCTATGATTTGGTCGCGCGCAACCGCTATCGCTGGTTCGGCCGTCGTGACGCTTGCATCCTGCCGAATTCGGATCGTTCGTGGCCATCGTGAACCGCCCCGAGACTGCGGGACGATGGCGCCCGACGCTGGTTGGCTGCGGCCGCCATGACGAAGGAAGCAGCGCTACTGCAATTCAACTCAGTCCCTGTCACTGTAAGCACAATCTGCCGGATCAGATTCGTGTGCGCCCAAGCGCGGATCGAAGCGGAATAGCGTAGAGCAATAGGGGCAGACGATCTCACTGGCATCGCCCATCTTGAGGTAGATGTGTGGGTGATCTTGCGGCGGTTTATCCCCAATGCACTTGAACTCGCGGCAGCCAATGCGCACGATCGGCACCCCGACTTCATTATGAAACGTCGGATAACTTTCCATCTGCAGTGCGCGGCTTAGGCGCCCGATCGATGATGCGAAGTGCCGTGCATGGATCGTCGAGGGCTGGATCAGCACCCGGTGAGCGGCGTCCCTCTCGCGTCGTTCGGTTGCCGTAAAACGTACCCAGAGCGACACGTCCATCGTCAGTTTCTCCCACCACGGGAGAGGGTTGGAAGCTAACGCTGCAGAGGCCCCGGGGTCGCCATCGCCGCGACGCGGTGCTTCACTGCGTTCTGCACCTTCTCGAAGGCGCTCACCTCGATCTGGCGCACGCGCTCGCGCGAGACGCCGAATTCCTCGGCCAGCTCCACAAGCGTGATCTGTTCCTCGGCGAGCCGGCGCGTCTCGAAGATGCGCCGCTCGCGCTTGTTGAGCACGGTGAGCGCATCGGACAGCGTCTTGCGGCGGTTATCGAACTCCTCGCCCGCGGCGAGCGTCGTCTCCTGGTCCGGGGATTCGTCCACCAGCCAGTCTTGCCACTCGCCGGAATCGCCGTCCTCGCGGATCGCGGCGTTGAGCGAGGCGTCGCCGCCGAGCCGCCGGTTCATGCAAATCACGTCCGTTTCGGTGACGCCGATCCGCCAGGCGATGATCTTCACCTGGTCTAGCCGCATATCGCCATCGTCGAGGATGGAGATTTTGCTCTGGGCCTTGCGGAGGTTGAAGAACACCTTCTTCTGGTTGGCCGTGGTGCCCATCTTCACCAGCGACCACGAGCGCAGGATGTATTCCTGGATCGCCGCCTTGATCCACCACACGGCGTAGGTGGCGAACCGGAAGCCCTTCTCCGGCTCGAAGCGCTCGACCGCCTGCATCAGGCCGACATTGCCCTCGGAGATCGCCTCGGAGATCGGCAGGCCGTAGCCGCGATGGTCCCGGGCGATCTTGGTCACGAGCCGCAGATGGCTGGTGACCAGCTTGTGCGCCGCGTCGCGATCGCCGTGCTCGCGCCAGCGCTTGGCTAGCATGTATTCTTCCCGGCGTTCCAACATCGGGAACCGCCGGATTTCCTCAAGATAACGGGTGAGGCCGGGTTCGGCCGTAAGGATCGGCAGGGCCGCGTTGCGAGCCATGATCAAGCCCTCAAACTAGTTTCGAAACAAAATTATCTGCATCCAATCGGTTGTCAAGGTAATTTCGAAACGCTATTATATCTCGAAGAGGCAAACATGTCAGCGCGCGAAACGGCAGAGCTCCTGCTGCAGGCGGGACGGCTCGTACAAGCTGAGGGCTATGACGGCGAGCTCAGTCCGGCCCAATGGATGGCGCTCCGCTTCTTCGCCCGTGCCAACCCGTTCTCGCGGACCCCGTCGGCATTCGCGGAATTTCAAGCGACAACCCGCGGCACCGCGACACAAGCCATTAAGGCGCTTGAAGCCGGTGGATACTTGGTCCGACAGCCATTCAAGACGGACGGGCGAAGCGTAAGTCTGCGACTGACGAGCAAGGGCAAAAAGCGCTTGCACGCGATCCGTTCGAAGTTCTGGTGCGCGCCGTGGATTCGCTCGACGCGACAGAGCGAACTGCGATGCGTCGCGCCCTGCACCAAGTGTTGTCCACTCTAGCTACGAGTGGGGCGCATCGGCGCTTCGGTGTCTGCCCGGACTGCACGTACTTCGGCAGAGAGATGTGCGGCAACCTGCCGAGCACGGGCCCCTCGGCCGCTGAATGCCTGCTCCTCGGTGTTCCGATTCAGCCAGAGGACGTAGGTCTTCTGTGCGTCCATTTTCAACCAATGAACGATCACCGCAAGGACGGACACCATGAATGAGTTCACCACTGCGATCTGCTGAAAGGACGCTTAATTGACCTTCGTCGTCAACGAGAGGGCGCAGAGCTTTGGGGTGATCTCTGTCGCTCATGCGCAAATCGCTTTCGGGAAATCTACTCTCTTCACGCGGGCCAATTCGGCGAGATCACAATCTCGCATTTTCTGTTCGCCGGCCGACGAAGTGATCGAATAATTTTAGTTGTTTGCTGCGGTGCATGAGTCCGAATCTGGGCACATTTCGGACGTAGCGCGATGTCTCAGTTGAGTCCGTTAAGCGCTCCGGAGCGGACGTGGATTATCCTCAAAATAGTTGATGTCGGCTGCCCTGATTTTTGCGGCCCCAGTGGCATTTACTTCTCCCGCGGGCATCCCCACATAGTCACCGTGACCCAATGGCAAAAATCTAGCTTTACGCGGGAGCCGCCGAGACGAAGGCTGAGCTGCGCCAGATGCTGACCGAGGCCGTCCGCAACACGCAGCCCAGCGCGGAGAACGGGTCGAAGCGCCCGAAGGCCAAAAATGATCGCGGCTAGGGCGGCCTACGTCGATTAGATTTGCTCGGGCCATAAGATAACCACCCGGGAATTTCGCGCGTCCACGGCCAAGCAGCAAGTCGCTGACTAGTTGATGCCGCGCGATCCTAATTGCTTCCGGCAGTCGGACGATCTGTTCGGTCGGCCGTCGGACTTTGCCGCGCGTTCCAGCAGTTTGAGGAGAGGGATCATGTGCGCCGATTCTCTGTTCAATGCTTTCGCTCGGTCCTTTGAGGTTCGAAGCGAAACCGACATGTCGATGGCGGAATATCTGGAATCGTGTCGAGGCGATCCGATGCGATATGCCAATGCGGCCAAGCGCCTGCTAGCTGCGATCGGTGAGCCTCAAATGATTGATACGGCCAAGGACGCCCGCCTTGGCCGTATCTTTGAACAGGACCATGCGCGCCTATCCGGCCTTCGCCGGATTCTATGGCATGGAAGAAACCATCGAGCGCATCGTCGGCTTCTTCCGGCACGCAGCTCAAGGTCTGGAAGAGCGCAAGCAGATTCTCTATCTGCTGGGGCCGGTGGGCGGTGGAAAATCGTCGCTGGCGGAGCGGCTGAAATCGTTGATGGAAGTCCATCCCATCTACGTGCTGAAGGCCGGCGACGAACTCAGTCCAGTGTTCGAGAGCCCCTGAGTTTGTTCGATCCGGAATCGCTGGGGCCGATGATTGAAGAAAAGTACGGCATTCCGCGCCGTCGCCTCCATGGACTGATGAGTCCGTGGTGCTACAAACGGCTGGAAGCATTCGGCGGCGACATTTCACGATTCCGGGTCGCCAAAATCCAGCCCTCGCGCTTGCGGCGGATCGCGGTCGCGAAAACCGAGCCTGGCGACGAGAACAATCAGGACATCTCCTCGCTGGTCGGCAAGGTCGACATTCGCAGGCTGGAGACCTTCGCCCAGAACGACCCTGATGCCTATAGCTATTCCGGCGGCTTGAATCGCTCCAACCAGGGCGTCCTCGAATTCGTCGAGATGTTCAAGGCGCCGATCAAGACGCTGCACCCGCTGTTAACGGCGACCCAGGAAGGCAACTACATCGGTACCGAGAATATCGGGGCCATTCCATTCACCGGTGTCATTCTCGCGCATTCGAACGAAGCCGAATGGCAAAGCTTCAAGGCCAACAAAAAGAACGAAGCCTTCATCGATCGCGTCTGCGTCATCAAGGTGCCGTACTGCTTGCGGGTGACCGAGGAGCAGAAGATCTATGAGAAACTTATCCAGGGATCGGAACTCGCTTCCGCGCCGTGTGCGCCGGCAACCCTGGAAACGCTCGCGCGCTTCTCGGTGATGTCACGTCTTCGCAAGCACGAAAACTCGACCCTGTTCGCGAAAATGCGGGTCTATGACGGTGAAAGCCTCAAGGAATCCGATCCGAAGGCCCGCAGCGTCCAGGAATACAAGGATGCTGCCGGCGTCGACGAAGGCATGGCCGGCGTCTCGACGCGCTTTGCATTCAAGGTCCTAGCCGCGACCTACAATCACGATACCGCGGAACTTGGCGCCGATCCCGTCCATCTGATGTATGTGCTCGAGCATTCGATCCGCCGTGAGCAGGTTCCTGAGGAAGTCGAAAAGCGTTATCTCGAGTTCATCAAGGCCGAGCTCGTGCCGCGCTATGCGGAATTCATCGGCCACGAGATCCAGAAAGCCTATCTGGAATCCTATTCGGATTACGGTCAAAACCTGTTCGATCGCTACGTGGATTATGCCGATGCCTGGATCGAAGATCAGGACTTCAAGGACCCCGATACCGGCCAGATGCTCAATCGCAACCTTCTCAACCAGGAACTGACCAAGATCGAGAAGCCTGCGGGCATCACCACCCCGAAGGACTTCCGCAACGAGGTCGTCAAGTTCTCGCTGCGGTCGAGGGCACAGAACAGCGGCAAAAATCCGTCCTGGACCAGCTATGAAAGGATTCGAGAAGTCATCGAGAAACGGCTATTTTCGCAGGTCGAAGACCTTCTTCCGGTTATCTCGTTTGGCTCGAAAAAGGACGGCGATACCGAAAGGAAGCACGGCGAGTTTGTCGCGCGCATGGTGGGACGCGGCTATACCGAGCGTCAGGTTCGCCGCCTCGTCGAATGGTACATGCGGGTGAAGCAAGCCGGCTGAGGCTAATGCAGGGGTGGCTATGCACATCGTCGATCGGCGCCTGAATCCGGGCAGCAAAAGCCTTGAGAACCGCCAATTTGTGACACGCTAATCGAAGGCTTCAGCCACTTCGTTAGCTCCATGACTGCTCCGATTGCTTCCGGTTGGAGCGGTTGCCGGATGGGATTTGCACCCACTGGAAAGCGCCGCCTTTGCACGGCGCACACCCGACTCGGACATTGGGGTCACTGGTTTTGGCCGAATTGTTTGTGCCGCGCCCCGGCCAATATGAGGTCTTTTGGATGGGCGTTGGATCGTGTAGTCTTCTTTAGAGCTGCTCTTCGAGACGGGACGTGCCGACGTCTCCGTTCGAGGCGAAGGGGCAGCGGGGAATGCCGTCGGCGGGCATCGCACTCTCAATAAGAACCGACAGTCCTTTTGTGCCGGTCTCTCACCGAGCACTCGTCGTGCGCACGGGCACGCGAAATGCTTACTTTGACCGCAACGAGGGAGCGCCATGAAACCAAAATAGAATCTTGCCGGGGCTTGTGTCCGAGGGAGGATCCAAATGACTACGGTGCGACAGCTGCTTGATCAGAAGGGCAGGAAAATTTGGTCTATTCACCCAGATGCTACCGTCTTCGACGCCATCGCGAAAATGGCTAAAAAAGACATTGGATCGTTGGTAGTGATGGAAGGCGACGAGTTCGTTGGCATCATCACCGAAAGGCACTATGCGCGGAATGTTATTCTCAAAGGTAAAACGTCTCCCGCAACGCACGTGCGGGACATCATGGAAAGACACGTCGTCATTGCACGGCCGGAACAATCGGTTGACCAATGTATGGCCCTCATGAGTGAGAAGCGCGTGCGCCATCTGCCGGTGTTTGAGGGAAAAAAGCCAATTGGCATTGTTTCAATCGGCGATCTTGTCAAAAGCACAATCGGTGATCAGAAGTTCATGATTGATCAGCTCGAACACTACATCCGCGGTGAACGGGCCATTGTGGACGGCTGAATACAATCCCGAACGACCTCAGCGCTCGGAAGCATTACAGCCGAACATCACCGCGCCGCCGGTGCCGTTTGCGCTGGCCGACGAGGTGAACGAATGAGGCGGGCACTTCCGTTGTTGACCCAGAGCGGACAATTGTGCATTGCCGACGGTTCGCGTCGCGGGAACCCCAAACTAGTTCGATCCGAGATGCAACGACTTACCTTCCACCTCACTGAAGTAATAAACCTTGCCGGATTGACCCAACTCGGCAATCAAGAGACGGTACGAACCGAACGGCGGGGAAGGGCGATGGGCAGCGCGCGACCTTTTATAGCGGCAATCGGCATCTCGCTTTTCATTGCCGCAGGGTTCCCGGCTCGGCAGACCACGGCACAGCAGGCCACTCCATCGACGGCGGAAACACTTGCCAAGCTCTCGGCGACCATCGCCGGGCAATACCCGTCGGCCAGGGCGCTGGTGCTGGCGCGCGGCAACTGCATCCTTCATGAATACTACGCCTACAATTCGCCCGAGGCGCAATGGCCGGTGCATTCGGTGACGAAGAGCGTGTTGTCCATTCTCGTCGGCATTGCCATCGACAAGGGCCTCTTGCGGCTGGATCAGAAGCTACCCGAACTGGTTGCCGAAGCGACAGAAAGGACCATTGATCCGCGCGCGGCCGATACCACGTTGCGCGATCTCTTGACGATGTCGTCGGGCTTCGATCCGCACGAGATGGTCGAGGTGCCGGGTGTCTGGAATTCCAGCGTCTGGATGATCCGGCGCACCGTCAAGCACACGCCGGGTACTCATTTTTACTATGACGATCAGGGGACCAATCTGATCGCGATCATCCTGAGGCGTGCGGTCGGCGGCAACATTGCAGAGTTTGCCAAAAACGAACTCTTCGCGCCGCTGCAGATCGATCGCTACCAGTGGGCTGTCGATGGGGACGGAAACCTGCCCGGAGATAGCGGACTACTATTGACCGGCAGGGACATGGCGAAGATCGGCCTGCTTTATCTTCAGCAAGGCCGGTGGCGGGAGCGGCAGGTGGTATCGGAGGCCTATGTCCGCGATTCCACACGCAAGCACAGCGACGGTGGTGAGCCGGTCCACGCCGGTTACGGATACCCGTGGTGGACAAGGCCGACACGCGACGGATCGCCGGCCTATTTTGCTTCCGGCTCGCAGAGCCAGCTCATTTTGAACCTTCCGGACCGCAACCTCGTGATGGCGCTGGCATCCGGCTCTTCCCTTCCCGGAGGGGCCGCGAAGTTTATCAACGAGGTTGTGTTACCCGCAGAGGCGGCGCTGCCGGCGGGAGCAGCGTGCATCGGGCGCCTGGATCAGTGACGGGAGGTAGAGGCATGCAATTTTCTGGTGTTGGGAGAGCGAATGCCTGCGTCGATGGGGCTTCCGCTACTGGCAGATACTGTTGCAAAAGTCGAAAATCGGACGACGCTGAAAATCTCGCGAAAATTGATTCTGAGCTGTCTCTACGGCTGCAACCCTCCTTAGCGCCGATACGAAGGTCGGTGGTCGTTTTTGTGTGAAACGATGTGGTCCCTCACGTCGCCGCGTGCGAAACGCATCAGTGGTCCTAAGAAATTTCGTTCGTCACCCAAAAGGACTTTTTCAACACTATCGGCACTTTTCGGACCAAAGCGATGAAGCTGACGATGTCGGTCCATTGAAGGAAAGCAGACCTCGCGGTTGATCGAGGTTACTTCCGAAAATGACCCATCATACATAGGACCGACGCATCGCCTCGCTTGCTGGGTATTCGACGACCACTTAGGCTTCTAGCAATCCGGCGAGGCGGATGCCCTCGAGAACGCGCTCCCGCTCCGCAAGGAAGGTGGGTGTGCGCCATCTGGTCTTCTCCCAAGCTCGCATCAAATCCGCCGCTAGGCCACAAGAGACATTCAACGATCCTTCTGGTTTCTCTTTTTCATGTGGCGGTGAGGAATTCCCGCGTCTATGAATTCTTCCCCGTAAGCCTCGTATCCCAAATATGCATAGAATTGCAGCGCATGCGCCTGGGCGTCCAGGAGGAAATTGTGGACGTGTTTTAGATCTGGGGTTTCTTCAATAGCGGCGATCAGCATCTTGCCAATACCATAACCTCGGTTCGAACGGCGCACGGCCACGCGACCAATTTTGGCCGACGTGCCGTTATCTCTCAACACAACACGCGCTGTTCCTACAGACTGGCCGTCAACCAGTGCAATAAAATGAAGAGCTCCGCTATCGTGCTCATCGCGCTCCAGATCGACCGGAACCTTCTGTTCGACTACAAAGACCTCATCTCGAATCCGAAAACATGCTTCAAGATCCTGCGTCGTATTTGCAGCTCTAATTATTATCATCCCGGCCCCTCAAGCTGGCCTAGTCACGCCTCTTATATCGAATGGTTCGCATTGCGTCAGTCTTGATCTCTGTACTGGGTCGGCGCGTGCTGTGTGCCTGAAAGGGCCGATGGCGCCTCGGCGTTTGCCCATGCCGATGGGGTGATCGAATGATGTCGCCTATTGGCACCTTTGAGACATGCCGGCAGACGGCAACGATGTCTGTTTATGGGGGTTGAGCGGAAGTCGTCGGTATACACCTAGACAGGCTGTCTCGCCGGAGGGATCATGCAGCGCGAGGAGAACTGGGGCGCCGACCGCCCTTGGGCAGGCCCCAAATGGCCGTCACCCAATGCGTCCGCAAGCAAAATGTCTGTGGTAACTTGATGATCATCGGGCATTCGCAGGCTGGAAAATGGCGATAGCCCATGCCTGCAGTTCGCTCCAACTGGAGTGACGAAACATGGATCCATCGGTCACTGATTTTATTGCGAGGGAAGCGCGCTTTGGCGCCCGGAACTACGAACCGCTCGGCGTCGTTCTGTCGCGCGGCGAGGGTGTCTTTGTTTGGGATACGCAGGGCCATCGCTACCTCGATTGCCTCTCCGCCTATTCCGCAGTGAATCAGGGCCACTGCCATCCGAAGATCTTGGCCGCGATGGTGGAGCAGGCGGGCCGGCTGACGCTGACGTCGCGCGCCTTTCACAACGACCAGCTGGCCCTCTTCTACGAAGAGATCGCGGCGCTGACCGGCTCCCACAAGGTGCTGCCGATGAACAGCGGCGCCGAAGCGGTGGAGAGTGCGATCAAGTCGGTGCGCAAATGGGGCTATGAGGTGAAGGGGTTCCGGACGGGCAGGCCGAGATCATCGTCTGCGCCGATAATTTTCACGGCCGCACCCTTGGCATCATCGGCTTCAGCACCGACCCGGCGGCACGTGACCATTTCGGACCGTTCGCTGCGGGCTTCAAGATCATCGCCTTCGGCGATGCCACGGCGCTGAAAGAGGCAATCACGCCCAACACGGTCGCCTTTTTGGTCGAACCGATCCAGGGAGAAGCGGGCGTCGTCATCCCACCGTCAGGTTACTTTTCAGTAGTGCGCGAACTCTGCACTGCGCACGACGTGATGCTGATTCTGGACGAGATCCAGACCGGGCTCGGCCGCACCGGCAAGCTGCTCGCGGAACAGCACGAGGGCATCGAGGCGGATGTCACTCTGCTCGGCAAGGCGTTGTCCGGCGGCTTTTACCCAGTGTCGGCCGTGCTTTCGAACAACGCGGTGCTCGGCACCCTGAAACCTGGCCAGCACGGTTCGACCTTCGGCGGCAATCCGCTGGCCTGTGCGGTGGCTCGGGCCGCGCTGCGCGTGCTGGTCGAGGAAGGGATGATCGAGAACGCAGCCGCCCAGGGCACCCGCTTTCTCGATGGCCTGAGCAGCATCCGCAGCAACACGATCCGGGAAGTGCGCGGACGCGGGCTGATGCTGGCCGTCGAGCTTCACCCGGAAGCAGGCGGTGCACGTCGCTACTGTCAGGCCCTGCAGGCCCGAGGCATCCTCGCCAAGGACACACATGGGCACACGCTTCGCATCGCCCCGCCGCTAGTTATCTCCAGCGATCAGGTCGACTGGGCGCTGGAACAGATCGCAGCCACTTTGAGGCAGGATTTCTCGTGACCTCTGGCCAGCGCCGCCGACTGCCGTCGTTCTGTTGGTCTCAATACACGCCCGCATGCCTCATCTTCCGGGTATACCGAAAACCCATTTTAAAACTCGCGTGCGGATGCACGCGCTCGCTGAGCTATTTCCCTTCCCTGAGCCCCTGGTGTCGAGTGCTTGCTGATGGAGGGATACAGCTCGGCCATCTCTCGCGCGCGGGATCGCTGATGACGAAACCGTCGGTCCGATGCGAAGCCTGTTCGAGACAGTCTTTCGGCCTTAGCCGTTTCAGCCGGTCTGCGCGAATTTGATCGTTGAGACGGGCCACTTTCCATCGTGGCCCCTGATCGAAATTCGTAGGCCGTGCAACTCGTCAAGCCAAACGTTCTCTACTGTCCCGGCCTTTCCATCAGTGAGAACTACGGCCTTGCCGACAAGCTCAGACCGGGCCTCATCGAGCGCCAAGGATTGTTAATGCATGGAGTTTCGCCGTAGGCATGGTTGCCTCCGAAATCAGGCCATGCGAGGGCTGCGGATCTCGTCGTCGCCGCCTTCGGACGCGGCGCCCTCACTCTCGCTCCGACACGGGACCGGGTCATCAAGAGTTCGAATGGCTTTCTTGTATGCGCTGCTGCTGCAATCGATCGGCCGACCACTCCAGAGGAGATCACAATTGGCATCGATGTCGGATATGCCACATGTGTCTTTGCCATCCCGGACGACGCGCCTCGACCGATTGGAAAGGCGTCACCTTCGGCCAAGCGCCCCAGAACAGCCGTGGCGGCCTGATGTTGCCCGCTCGGCTCCCGTATTACCCAGCTTGGAGTGGGAGATTATCAAGCGCGCGGAGGTAGCACATCTAGAAACCCTGCTCCTGAGAGCGGGTTCCCCTAAGCGTAAAGGGCGAGAGCTGCCGCAATCCGTGGGTTGGGTTCCGCCGGATGTCGTTGCGGGTCAACCTCGTCATTCTGACCATCCGGCAGTCACTTCCGGTCTACCCCTGAAAGCAGACACTTTCAGTGCGGGCGGGCAAGTCTCAAAAGTGCCGATAGTGTTGCAAAAGTCTTTTGGGGCATGGGACACAAATTCTTCGAGCCGTAGGCGCGGCGATCGAATAATAATGTGGGGGACTACACCGCCATGGGACAAACTCACTGGCGATTCCGGTAACGGGTTTGAGGCTGCATTGACCAGCGATTGTCGCTTGTTTCGTCCTTCAACGGAAAAATAGCAGCAGCGCCTTTTGGGACTTTTGCAACACTATCTGCCATTCGCGTCGATTTCACTGGGCGCCGGCTACTTCCGGCCTTCCCCAATGAGCGGACATTCTCGGTGTCCGTCGGCATGTCGCAAGAGTGCCAATAGGCGACATCGCGCTTGCATTTCTTACGACGAGGAGAGCGCCACTGAGATGGCTATAAGCAAATGCCCCGGACAATGCCGAGGCTTTGAAGATTTCGATTTTTCTGTGGTCGATTAGGCGACTGCGACAAACAGGTTGTTCTCCTTCGTTCGAGGATAGTTGCGTACTCAATGGCCGCGAAAGCTCTTCACCCCTCGAATAGGTCGGCGCTGATGAGGATGACCGGCTCGGACGAGGCAGGCCCGCAATCGAAAAACGACGCGCGTGTCTATTATATTGCATGGTTCCGTTACATCTCGTTACGGCAGTTGCGGCCTTCTTAAGCACGATGGCATCACAAACAGATGGCGCACGTTTTATGGCAGCAGCGCTGTCTTGAAGTCGCCTCGCGACTGCACCATGTTGGGGTCGTCGATGAGACGCGTAGGACTTATCGACATCACGGTAGGCAACGGACGCGCCTCGGCGCATCGTAACGTTCCGCCACGCGACGCTGCGCGTCGCAACACATCGCTACGCAACGCTTGAGCCGCTGGGGAAGCCCGGCGGCTCGCGCGCGTTAGCACGGACCTCGCCTCAATCGCCTGTGGCTCCGCGACGCCTACCGCAGCCAGCCGGAGGCTGAAACCGAGGAGATCTGACAACGAGAGCGCGAGCTAGTCCCGCGCCGTCCGATCCGCCGGTTCACGCCGGCGGGCCTTACTTCGGTGAGTGCAAATCGCCTTGAAGCCAGCGTCCAGGCCCTTGGACTTCATGGGGTCTTCAAACGCGGCAAAGCTCGTAAGTACCTGATTGCAGACAGTGCATTCAAACGTTTGCAAGTCGACGCCCCGGGCGCGTGCTGGCTCGATGCTAACGAGCATCATCTGGGCCTTGCACTTCGGACACGCGGCGCTCAATTGCAGCGAATGGAATGACGGACGAGAGGCGTTGAGATTGGGGCATGATGCTTCCCTCGAACAGGCGGGAGCGCAACACTCTCTGTCACCGGTAATGCCTAGGAGGCGGAGCGGTGATTGTCTGAGTATGCGCCTGAGGGATCTCAAACGCGAGTTAATTCGCGGTATTTGGAAGGAAGGTAAGCGCCCCGCGGAAATTGCGAAACCGGAAGCTCCCGCCCGATGCGGTGAGCGTCCGCCGCCAGTTGCCAGTGTGGGCCTGTGGCAACGGCGCGGGGAAATGAAACGGGAGAGTTCTGTCCATGATCGAGGGGATCAGCGCGGTCACGCTGGGCACCCATGAAATGCCACAAGCTGTCCGATTCTACCGTGCGCTGGGGTTTGAGGTCCTGCATGGCGGCGAACGGTCACCATTCACCAGCTTTCGAGCAGGGACAAGCTACCTCAACCTCATCGTCCAACCTGCCGAACGACGCTGGTCCTGGTGGGGTCGGGTCATCTTCTACGTCACCGATGTTGACGCACTTTACGAACGCGCGCTCGCAGCGGGATACCAGCCGGCTACTGTGCCCCGCGATGCCGAATGGGGTAAGCGCTTCTTCCACCTGGTTGACCCCGACGGCCACGAACTCAGTTTCGCTCGACCTTTGCTCCCGGCTTCCGGCCAATAGCAGCTCGAAGCGGCCTGTCATTCCAAGAGGCGTTGGGAGAGCGTATGGTGCTCCGATTATCCGCTGAACCTGGGAGGCAATCATGCAGTTCAGGACAACCGGACTACTGTTGCTCGGCGCGATGGCGCTTCCCGCCTCCGGGACCGCACAAACCACTCCTGCTCCGTCGGCAATTACACGAACAGTGATCGCCGCAACCAAACTGCCGACCGTTACAGACGTGCCGCTCCATTTCAAAGCGGTGAGTATCACTCTTCAGCCGGACGAGCGGAGCAGCGTCTCGGCGGCCAACGGCATCCTCTACCAGATGTCAGGATCGACCGAGGTCGCGCTCGATGGCGAGGCCAAAATGCTCAACGCCGGAGAGGGACTGTTCATCGCTGGCGGAAAGACTGCGGCGCTAACGGCGGGCAGTGGAGGACCGTCGACTTTCCTCCACTTCTTCCTTGCTCCCGCTGTGGACTTGGGTCAGCCTGCCGAGACGGCGCCTGCCGTCGTGAGAGAATTGTATCGCACAGCAAATCCGATCCCCGACCTCAAGCCAGGTGGGTATGATCTCAATCTCACGCAGAATCACATTTCCGGCACAGATGCCCTCGAACCCGCCGCACCATAGGTCAGGCGCGGCTCTATACTTTATCATCTCCGGCACCGGGGCCAACACGGTCGACGGTAAGACAGAAGCAAGGGGGCCGGGTTCCTTGATCTATGAACCGTACGCCCTCGTGCACCAATGGGGAAACCCAGGCAACGAGCCGTTGATATTCTTGGCCTTCAACATCAATCCAGAAGGTGTGGCAGCCGTGCTTCCGGGCGCACCAGCAAAGAAGCAATAGCTAACGGCGAGCGGCCCGCCGCAGAACTGCCTGTGAAAGACTTCATCGATAGCGAATGGTTGCTCGATCGAACGGATGACCGGTGCGCGCACGCTATCTATCGGACGGCGCGGAGTCGGAGAGCGGACATCGGGCCGCCGTAGTTGCCGCCAAGTTTCGGCGGAGAAGGGCCCGCGTCAGTCATGATTCGTGCCGGCCGCACGCTGCGTGCGCTGAAGGAGAACGTGGACGGCTTCTAGGAAAGAGATCCAGAAGGCCTGAAGGACCGACGCCTCGCCCCGATCCTTGAACATTTCCGGTGTCAGCGTTCCCGCCTTTCCGGCGGCTTCCTCATCGCGCCGATCATCGTCGTGACGTAATCGAAAACCCCTGTGGCAGTGGCGGTGTTTTCTTTTGATGAACTAGTACCCACTTTTCGTAGAGCGTGAGTCGTGATTCAACATCGGGATGATACCCGAAGCAAGAGAAGTCAGGCTTTCGAAGAAAGATCGCAAGGTGCTTGAGGCGTGTTGTCGCTCACCGGTAACATTGCAGCGCGATTTGAAGCGGGCGCGGATAGTTCTGTTGGCGGCGGCCGGGCGCAGCGCCCGGTCGATTGCCAAGGAGGTTGGGGTCCGCGGATTGTCAGCCTTTGGCGACATCGCTATGCCGACCATGGCCTTGAAGGGCTACGAGACAAGCCGCGGCCTGGCAAGCAGCCGATCTATACGAAGGCCACCGACAAACGGCTTCTGCGGCTGCTGGACAAGCCGGCACCGGAAGGGTTTGCGCGCTGGACCGGGCCGCTGCTGGCCGAGGCGCTGGGCGATGTTGACGTCCAATATGTCTGGCGGTTCCTGCGCAACCACAAGATCGACCTCGTGGTTCGCAAATCCTGGTGCGAGAGCAATGACCCGCACTTCACGGCCAAAGCCGCCGACGTTGTCGGCCTCTACGTCGCCCCGCCGGAGAAGGCCATTGTGCTATGCGTGGACGAAAAGCCTTCGATCCAGGCTTTGGAGCGAGCGCAGGGCTATCTGAAGTTGCCCAATGGTCGCGCCTTGACCGGTCAGAGCCACGACTACAAGCGGCATGGCACGACAACGCTATTTGCGGCACTCGAGGTTGCCACCGGAAAGATCATCGCGACGCATTCAAAACGGCGGCGCCGCGTCGAGTTCCTCGACTTCATGGACAGCGTCACCGCGGCTTTTCCTGACCGCCAGCTTCATGTCATCCTCGACAATCTCAACACCCACAAGAAGAACGAGCACTGGCTCAAGGCCCACCCCAATGTGAAATTTCATTTCACGCCGACAAGCGCGTCCTGGCTCAATCAGGTCGAGGTCTGGTTCTCGATCTTGCAGGGACAGTCGCTCAGCGGCGCTTCCTTCACAAGCCTCAAACAGCTCGAGCAGCACATCAATGCCTATATCGAAGCCTACAACGACAAAGCTCAGCCCTTCGTCTGGACCAAGAAAAAGGTCCGTCAACGCCGATTCAAAGGCCGCCGTATCACTCAGCTATGATTCCGGGTACTAGGCTATTCGGATCAGCGTGTAGATCTTGCGATGGCCACGCGCGTGGGGGCGCCCGACTTATAAGCGTTTTATACCAAGCTTAAGTAGCTTGGGTATCGAAGTTCGATAGCGTTTGATCGGCGAATGGCCGCTTCTGGCGGATTGTGTTGAAAAAGTCCTTTTTCGCTGATGACTAAAAATTCTCAGGACCGCTGGTGCGTCTCTCTCGCAGCGAAGTGAGGGACCACATCAATTACCGCAAAAACGATCGCTGGCGCTCGTATCGATTCTACAAAGCCTTGCAGCGTCTGAAATCGCCAATGCGCTACATTTGCGAGATTTTCGGAGCCCTGCGATTTTCGAGTTTTTCAACACAATCGGCAGCACAAAGCGGTCGTTCGTCAAGCCACAACCTAAAGATAGGTTCAAATCCTATCCTCGATTTCCGTTTGCCTAGTCTGGAGTTCACTCAGACCGCGAACTTCAGGCGGCCTCGCGGCCGAATGCCCCATCAGCGAGGGCGCATCGGTTGGGTTCGATCTGAAGAGTTCGGCGTGAGGCTCTGCGACCAAGCCAATTACGAACTGTGGTCTTTCGGACAAGCGTTTCCCCCAGAGCCGCAAATACAGCCCCACTGATTGCTTGCTGTTGGCTGCGCAGATGGTCTTCGAGGAGTTTATGCCGGGTAATGTAGCCAGCATTCACGCCGGGAATAGCATGGTTCATCAGCAGCTTTGCATCGAACTCCGAAACGCCGGCGGCGGTCGCAATAGTTCGGAAGCTCTGGCGAAGATCGTTGCCCCACTTCGAGAGCGTGCCTCGATCCTCCTTTTGCTCGACGAGGTGCCCTGATGCGCTGTCGGCGGGGAATATCCATTCTGCAGCCTGCGACGGGTACATCTGCCGCCCGAAACGCATGGCCCGAACCAGGCACAGGACCATTTCGCGTGAGAGCGGGATATCGAAAGCCCGCTTGGCGCCGCCTTTGGGCTTGGGGATGTGCACCATGCGCCGTCCAAAATTGACGTGGCTGGGTTGGATCTCCTGCAGAGCAGTAGGCCGACACCCGGAGAGCAACGTGAACAGGTGGAACTCACGACAGATCGGATTGTCGAGAGTCGCTAACTCGACAAACCATCCTTTCAGGTCGCCTGTCCCCATGCCCGTGTCGCGGCGCTTCTCCCCGTTCCAATCAATCGCATTGACGGGATTGTCGGCGGGCAATGACTTGTTGGATTTGCGAGCGTGGTTGTAGATGGCACGCAGCGTTCGCATGCTGCCGTTGGCGATATAGGGCCCGTTCTCCTTCGTAATGTCGTCGTGCTTCGTCACCACTTTGGCTGGGTCAAGACCAAGTTCTTGCAGCGGCGAATCGAGCCATTCCACGAATATGCGTTCAACGTGATCCCTATAGCTTTCGATGGTGCGTTCGCTCCGGCCCTTCCGGATCATGTGGGCGTCCCGGTATCGCCCCCAGGCCTGCCGGAGGGTGATCCCTCCCGACGGAGCCGTAGCATTTCCCTCAGTGGTTGTTGGCTCACCCGTTGCCGAGTCGAGCTTGTTGGCTTTCGGGTGCTGTCCTCGGCTGATTTGAGCCAAATAGTCCTTGGCGGTAGCGCGTGCCGTGCGCGTCGATATTTCGCTAGCGTCGCCTATCGCCACCCGGATCGACGAAGCGCGCTTGCCTCCCTGCCGCAGGTCGCCTTGGACCGTAAACGTCCTTTTCCGCTTTCCGACGACAACAAAGAAGCCCTTCAGCTCGGTATCTCTGGCCAGATACCAGCCGTCCTTCGGAGCGGGCAGTCGAGCAATTGCCTTGTCAGTCAGCAGAATCCGGACATCAGCCATGGGGTTATCCAGGGACTAAAACGGTTTTCAAACGGTTTTGGTGAATCGGAGAGTTCGGAGGTTGGGATACGACGAAGTGCGAAGATATGCGAGAAATGCCTTAAAATAAAGGGTTACTTGCACTCTCGTCGCACTGCGGCGTACACTTGAAAAGTGTAGCGAAGGGATATTTTTGAACTACGAATCTGGGGGCGGACGTTCAGATCGTTCCGACAGGCGCTTAACCTGCCGGGCGAGGCCGCATATGCGCTGGCGATGCGGTCGCAGGAAGAATGCTTTGAAATTCTGGACAGCATCGTTGCGCCAAGTTGGAAGAGCTTGCCGATCCGGCTGGCACTGCCGCCCGTGCCGCTGTCGCCGGCGTCGAAAGCAAGGACGTTCAAACAACTCACAGGAGCGACGACAGTGAAGACGAAAACTATGCGCCCGACGCTGCTTTATCAGCCCGCTGGCTTTCGCATTGGGCTAGGCGGTGAGGTGGAAGTGCTCCCCAAGGCTGAGGTCGATGCCTTGATCGACCGCGTCATCCGCGAGGCGATGGACAAGGCGGGTTGGCCGATCAGGCGCTTTGAGCGGACGTTGCATTGATTACAAAACTCCAAAACGTTGGCCGCTCTTGCCCGCGCGCTGCGTAAGGTGTCGTCCGATGCGGGACGGCGTCGCGACTGCTCTATCGGTTGGCGACGCCGGTCAAGGCGCTGACCAAATACGAGAACATGCAGGACGGTCGTCGCGGCAGCGGCGATGTCGCTCGGCGACGCGCGCACCGAACCTGGGATTTTCCGCGATACTGTTGGGCAACTCCCCAACATCAAGCTTAAGCCCTTTGATGTTCACTTCGCGGCGTTAGGAGTTGGGCTCGCTCAGGCTGGAGCGAACTGCATCATGCTGCTGCCTTCAAATAAGGCATCTCATCTCCAGCTCTGGAAGAAGATATCCGAACCTGCTATGCGGCTCGCCATGGATTGCGCGCGCCGGTCGCATTTCATCATGATTTCCCCAGCTCATAACGAATTCGGTTGTGGTTACTGCAAGCGAGCGGGTGGTCCAGCGGAGCTTCAAGCCTTTTGCGAAGGTATCAACGATAAGAATAGCACGCCATGAGGGAGTGAGACGAGTGTGACAAGGAGTCCTCCGTCCTCGGTGGTGCTTCTTGCTAGATAGTTGAACTACCGGACGTGCCCGCGGTTCAAGGCCTATGACGCCGATACGGACCGATATAAAAGTTCCATTTGTCTTTCCCTCGCGCCTAGCACACTGCCAAGGCAGACGACCTCGAGCAGGCGAACGGCGGGCGATGGCCTTGGCAATCAGTGAAACAGTTGTGAGCCCCGCCTGCAACAGGGACGCAAATGATCCAAATGGGCCACTCAGATCGCGCGGCTCTTGCAGCCCGGCGGACCGCAAGAGCCACTTTGCGAATACCCGCTATCCCACCTGCTCGATCGCGGCCGGCATTCTTGCCACCGACATTAGCGACCGCGCCACCTGGTTGAGAAGCTGATCCGAGTTTTCTTCTTCGGCCAGCGACTTCGACAACAGGGCGACGACCGCGCTGTGGCGCAATTGTTGAGCGAGGTTTTTCGCCGTTGTGTAGGCCGACATCTCATAATGTTCCACGCGTTGCGCGGCGCCGATCAGCGCGAGGTCGGCCGCGGCATCTTCCTTTTCCTCGCCCTCAGTCATGACCTCTTGGCCTTCCTCGACCAGCCCCATCATGCCTTTGCAAGGTTTCGCCCGGGCTGTCTTGCCAAGTAGTTCGAAGCACTTGTTGATGCGCTCGACCTGGTTTTCGGTTTCGACGAGGTGCTGCTCGAACAGCTCCCGCAGCTGGTCGAAACGCGCAGCCTGGGCCATTTTCGGCAGCGCCTTGGTGAGCTGTTTTTCCGCATGGAGAATGTCACGCAGTTCATCGATCAACAGATCGTTCAGCCCGGCCTCGTCCGACGGCGGGGAACTTTCCGTGACGATCGCGGTCGCAGCGCCCGGCTCAGCCTGAATGGCCGGGGATTCCGTGAATACCCAGCCGTTACCCTCGTTCCAAGGCCCGCGGGTATCGATTTCACCATGCTCGCCGGTGCCTGTTGAATCATTGAAGAACTGGTCGACCAGCCCCGGCGTTGGTGCGATGCGGCCGATGCTGAAGGCGGGCTTGCTCATGCTTTCGAGCGCCAGCGAAAACGCCTTCATATGGGTGATTTCCCGGGTCATCAGGAACTGCAGGGCGTCCTTGGTTCCGACATCGTCGCAGAAATTGATCAGCCGCTCGTAGACGATCTTGGCTCGCGCTTCGGCCGCGATGTTGCTCCGCAGGTCGACGTCGAGTTCGCCTGTTATCTTCAGATAATCGGCCGTCCAGGCGTTGCCTTGCGAGTTGAACAGATTTACCCCGCCGCCACCGGCAATTGCGATCAGCGGATCGGCTTCAGCCGCCTGACGATCGAATTTCATAGGCTTGAGGTGCATGCGCGCCAGCGTGCCGACGATTTCAAGATGACTCAGTTCCTCGGTGCCGATGTCCATCAGCAGGTCCTTGCGGTCCGGATCCTCGCAATTGAGCCCCTGTATCGAATACTGCATCGCGGCCGCAAGTTCGCCGTTGGCGCCGCCAAACTGCTCAAGGAGCATGTTGCCAAAGCGCGGGTCGGGTTCATCGACGCGAACGGTGAACATCAGTTTCTTGACGTGATGATACATGGGAGGACCTCGAAGGTTGGGATGATGAATCCCGAACGGCACGCTCTGCGCTTTGTTCCTAAATCTGATGCAGTCGCTAGGACCGGATATCAGTGCCAAGCCGTACTGGAGGAGAGCTGGGGCTGCTGCGGCGGCGCAGGCAGCCCAAACGCGCGCACCACCCTTGAAAGATTAGCGCCGTTGCTACTCGCGCGGTCGAAGAGCGCTCCAAACGGTCTGAAGCCTCAGTGGCGCGCGTGAGGCAGCAAGAGGACGCGCAATGATCGAGGCTTCAGCGACCATTCTTGTGCTCGTTAGCGCGGGTGTCTTTTTCGCTCACGCGCTGGATGCCTATTTCAGCAATTAAGCTCGCGAGCTAAGGCGGCCCGACGCACGTCTTAACATAGAAGAAGCCGTTTGAAGGCGGGGAGCATTGAGTTCGACGGGCGCTCGATTGCCTGCCTCATACGTAACCAGTCCCAGACTGGGGCGGCGCTCGAGGTAATTAGCCCGATCGGCATCCCTGCGCAATTTCCTCCGACCAGCCAAATAGTGCCACCGAGCTGTGCGCTAAGCTCCCGAAGCATTCAGTGGTTGGTCCACATGATCACGCTTTGAGTTGCAGTCACCCTCTCCATACTAGGAAATTGCGAGGTGGCGGCGCTGAGGTCGGAGCCTTTTCATCTGGAATCGCGTCGCCGCGAGCATCCATTTTCGGAACGATTGAGCATCTTTGTTACTTAAAGGCTCAGCCGTCTTGGAGAAACCCAATGAATATGCTGCCAGTTGATCGCGCGCTAAGTATCTTATCTATGGTGCCCTCGCCGACCGCTCCGAGCCGAAAGGTGTACGAGAGCGACTGTCTAAACATCTTATGAAACGGTATATCGAAGGGGAACGAGACCAGCACCGTCTGACCGTGGAAGGCCTATCATATCTGCGAACTCTCTATCGGGAAATCGATTCTCGAAATTAGGTGATATGAGCCTTTTGCGCTTCCCGCTGCTTCTTGAGTGATCGGCGCCGACTTATCTTCGCTTTCGCAACGCGCACAGCGTCACTTCTAGTGTCTCGTTTTCGGCTTGTTGGAGTTTCGGAAGGCTCCCTGCTGTGGGCATCAGAGGCAGCGCCGGACAAATCGTCACGTACCGACCTGGCTGAATGCTCATTGGACCAACAGATTTTTTCTCCCTAATGCGCATCACAACATAACGGCTTGGCGCCAGATTTGTTTCTGCCGCCCTGCCTTCGTTGGGTGACTCCCGCCGATCAACCATAATGAGCCTCGTGTGACGTGCCTCTTTCGGTGTAATCTGCTGAGTGATTTTCATCTGGGCAGGGAAGCTGACGCTTCGCACGTGACTTATGGCGCGTCCCGTCTCTAGTTGGGTGAACTTAGGTTCGAAAACGCACAGTGCGCCAGTAATCGCCGGGCTTTTTCATCTCCTAATTCGTCGTTGTGTAGACTAGTGCACTTACATTCGCCGATAGAACGTTTACCTTTTCTTCATCACCGCTCCGTCCACGGTAGCTAACGGTGAGTGAGAGACGATTGCGCTCCCGCCATAAAGCGAGTGGCGCATGCAGCGACACCGTTCCAAGTCCCATACGTTGAAAGAGCAGATTGAGGTCGCGAAGAAGCGCATTGAAGTCGCTGGATCGCGTTTGCCACCTGGTTTGCTCCGATCCAAACTAGAGCGAAGGATCCGGCATCTTGACGCCGCTTCCCACATGAACGACTGGCTCACGTCGCCCGGGCTTACGTCGCCCAGGTAAGACGTTGTAAGGCCGCCTCAGTCGGCGGCCTCTTTCGTTCAGCGAAGTGGCTTGAAGGGCGCAGGAGAAGACTCTGTCCCCTCCGGCGGATTAGCCGGCGGAATGATGAACTCGAATTCTTTTTTGGCCTCCAAAGCGCTCAATGAGCTTGCGCTCATATGCTTGGCTACCCGGCGACGACTCAGCTGAACGCCGTCCTTGGCCTTCAGCGCCTTTACGTTAGTAGTTTGCCGTTGCTCTCGGCGAGTGGGTGATAGACGTGGTTCACCGTACGATCGGTACAGGCTTGTTTCCGACCTCAGTGGCCTAGTTTCAAAAACGTGAGTGGCCTGTTTTGGATTACTGGCGCACAAAGTGGCATGTCAGAATCACACCACCGATCCTGTCAGTGCGGAGCGGTTTACAACCGCACCGAGTCTATGGCCCCCGGCCGCCAGATTGGCAACTTTGATGCTCCGTATGCAGCGTGACCATGGAAAGCTGGAACACGACATGGGTGCCAACCTATCGGTTGGTTGCTGGTCCCGTTAGGGACGTAGAACAAGGCTCTTAAGGCCGCCTCAGTTAGCGGCCTCTCTTCACAGGCAGCCCCAGCGCTTCTTCTGCCGTCTCACGCAATCCTCAAGGGCGCCAGTGCTATTGGAACGAACCTGAGAGTAGGTTGTTCGCTCTTCGCTGCAACACTTCTTGGATTGTCCGGGATTTTCGTGCACGCCCCATGGAGTGCATATGATGACCGCAGCCTATCTCAGGACACGCTCGCCAAGGCCCCTTGCCAATAAAGCCCGTACCATCGCCCAATCGCATCCTTATGCAGTGGCTGCGGCCGCAACTGCAGGAGCTCTGGCCATATCGGCCCTGGTGAACCGCCGCCTGGCCAGGAATGCTGAGAACGACAATCCGCCCGCTGGTCAGTTCCTGGAGGTAAACGGCGTCCGGCTCCACTACGTCGAACGTGGCTCAGGCCCGCCGCTGGTCCTGTTGCACGGCAACGGCAGCATGATCCAGGATTTCGAAACCAGCGGTTTGATCGATTTAGCCGCTAAGAATTATCGCGTCATCGTTTTCGATCGTCCTGGCTTCGGCCATAGTAACCGGCCGCGTAATGTTGTCTGGACCCCGGTAGCACAGGCTGAACTGATTAACAGCGCGCTCCATCGACTGGGCGTCTCACATGCAATAGTCCTAGGGCATTCGTGGGGTGCTTCCGTCGGAGTCGCGCTGGCGCTCAAATATCCTAAGCTGGTCCAAGGCCTGGTTCTTGCCTCGGGATATTACTATCCGACTTTGCGTCCTGACGTGGTTGCCTTATCCGCTCCCGCGATTCCTTTAGTGGGCGACGTCTTGAGGCACACCATCTCACCGATTGTAAGCCGAGTTATGTGGCCGCTCTTGATGACCAAAATCTTTGGTCCGCGGGCCGTGCCGAAGAAATTTGAGGGCTTTCCGAAAGAAATGGCCCTTCGTCCCTCGCAGATTCGAGCATCAGCCGCGGAGTCGGCACTTATGATTCCTGATGCACTTTCCTACCGCGACGAATACGCAAATTTGAAGATGCCCTTGGTCATCGTCGCAGGTGACGAAGACCGGTTGGTTGACATCGATGCGCAATCGGCACGGCTGCACCGCGACGTCCCCCAGAGCACGTTTCACCGCGTTCCCGGAACCGGTCACATGATCCATCAGACCGCGACCGGTGTCGTCATGTCTGCCATCGACGAAGTGGCGACGGCGCAAGCCTCGCTGGGCTAAAGGAAACCATCGGCAAAGAGGTCGCAAGGCCGGATGCACCCGCCGAAATGTCCAAGCTGGTTGGGCACGAAAAGCACTTGCGGGCTGCAAAGCAGACACCAGGCGGGCTTGCCGGCGTCTGCTAAATTTGCTCAGAAAAAGCTCGCCCGGAATCGGGTCAGGTCATGAAGCGGACTCTCCGCCTATACGAGTGTCGACCTCACGCCGCTCGCGGTTACGAATTTTCTCGATAACCTCCGGTTCTCGTTCGTCGATCGATGCCAATTCTGTTCGGGCCTCGTGAGTCGCTTTCAGAAGTTCGTCAAGTTTCGCGTGGATCGCCAGCGTATCCCGCCGATCCGCTCGTTGGATGAACAGGGTCATGGTCCACACAATCAAGGTGGCAATCGCATGCCAGTCGAATGTGCTTGGCTCCGACAAAAACCAGAATATTCCGTAGAGGACAACTATAACAAAGGCCGCCGGATGGCCGGTAAGGCTTCCGACGGCCGTGGTCCATTGAGCTGGCGACACGGGAGGTTCTCCTTCGGCAGAGAGGGTCCAAATGGAACATCACGCCAAGCTTCATCAAACAGCTTGGTTCCGCTCTCGGAGTTGCTAGGGCAGACTTCAGAGGTCCACTGTTGGGGCTGAGCTGACTTAGACGGGTGCGTGCAAAGAAAGTCTCAAGCGGCCAAAAACCCCAATTGCAAGGCGCCGAGGCAAAAGCGCTCGAACTGAAAGGCTCGCCCTATCCTGGGCAGGTCGCATGGCCGAAGCCGAGGGGGCTATATCGGCTACGTGGAGCCGTATGCCGCGTCGCATCAGGCGCTGGACAGCGATGATGCGTTTCAGCACGAGGTTATGAACGTCGCGCGGGTGCTAGGCAACGCCGTGAAGCTGTCTCGCGCCGGCAAGCTCGAGGATCCGGGCAAGGGCTCGTTGACCCGGAGCCGAAATAACGCGACGGATCCATCCCGGCCTGGCCCCTTAAACATCACTCTGGATCAACACCCGTTCACGCGCGTTAAAAGGCCATGGAGATGGATAGCGAGACGGTGCACATCCGGGAGATCGAGACGGTTGCCAGCCACAAGGGCAAGCTGCTGCGCGTGACTTTCGAACAACGCAGGCTCAACGGCGAGATACAACGACGCGAGCGCGAAGTGTACGACAACGGCGATTCCGCTGTCATTCTGCCCCACGACCCCCACCGCAACACCGTGCTGCTGACGCGGCAATTGCGGCTGCCGATATTCCTGCGAGACGGTACCGAGAGAACGCTGGAGGCATGTGCCGGAAAGCTCGACGGTGCGCTGGCTGAACGACGCATCGTGAAGGAGATGGAGGAGGAGCTCGGTTATCAAATTGCGAAAGTGCAGCGATTATTTGACCTCTATGTCAGTCCGGCCGCGATCATGGAAAGAATCACCTTCTTCACGTGTTTCTACTCGCCGGCAGACCGGATCACCGAGGGTGGAGGGCTCAAGGAGGAGGGCGAGGATATCGAAGTGGTCGAGGTCACGCTCATGGAGGCGGCTTCCATGGTTGCAGCCGGTGAAATCGTCGATGCAAAAACCGTCATTCTCATTCAGTATTTAAGCGATCGCGCTCGGGCTTCGCAGCGAGACTGAACCGCGACGAACGACATCGGCTGGACCAGTGGCGCCACGTCCTGGACTTCAAAGCCATCTCTCATTTTTCTCAATGAGCTACATCCTTAGGCGTGAGGGCGTCCCGAAAAACTCGGTCATGACGAAGTGGTCCGCTTCCTGACCACTAACCTCAACGAAGAAAAAGCGGCCACACAAAGCTCAACACGGTGGCGCTGCCAAAGGGTGTGACGCCAAGGCCTCCAACGCCGCCTGACTCCAACGTCAATTGCCAAGACACCGGTTAAGCCCGGCCTTGGCAATCGGGCGAGTAGCGCGTGAGGTTTGGCTTCTACAGAAAGGGCTTTCCGCCGGTGACGGCGATCGTCGCGCCCGACACGTAGCTCGAAAGTGGATCGGCCAGCATGACATAAGCGGTGGCCAACTCGACGGGCTGACCGGGGCGCTTCATCGGGACCTGTTTGCCGAAGTTCTTCACGGAGTCCTCGGGCAATGTAGAGGGAATGAGCGGTGTCCAGATCGGACCCGGGGCGACTGCATTAGCACGAATGCCCTTCTCGGCCAGCATCTGCGCCAATCCCGCCGTGAAATTGTAGATCGCACCCTTGGTCGTTGCATAGGCCAATAGCGTCGGGTTGGGTACATCCGAATTAATCGACGCCGTGTTGATGATGCAGCTACCCGGCTTCATGTGGCTTACCGCAGCCTTGGTGAGATAGAACATCGCGTGGATGTTCACCTTGAACGTCAATTCCCATTCCTCGTCGCTGATGTCGTCGATTGACTGGAAGCTGGCCTGATGAGCCGCGTTGTTGACGAGGATATCGATACCGCCCAGCTCCGACACAGCCTTCGCGATGACGGCGCGGCATTGACCGGGGTCCTGTATGTCGCCAGGAAGTAGAACAGCCTTTCTGCCGGCTTCCGTCACCAGTCGCTCGGTCTCCCGGGCGTCGTCATGCTCGTCGAGGTAGGAAATCAGAACGTCAGCGCCTTCTCGGGCGTAGGCGATGGCAACGGCGCGGCCGATGCCACTATCGCCACCGGTTATTACGGCCTTCTTGCCATTGAGGCGACCGCTTCCCTTGTACGATGTCTCGCCATGATCGGGTGCCGGATTCATCGCGGCAGTCTTGCCGGGCATCGGCTGGTGCTGGTTCGGAAACGGAGGGCGGGGATAATGCAGCATGGCTCGGCCTACCTTCTCGCTGATCTCAACACACCCCAACATCCGCTTGGCAAGTTCGTTCCTGCGCTGAAACTGGTGGGGCAGGCCAGGAGGCCTGGTTTGAATGAGAGGAAGGAGGTGGGGTATCGCTGATTGATAAGCAAAGCGTACCGCCACCACATTGATCTGCGGCTTATCCTATCTCTCCGAACTCGCATCGGCCGGGTAGAACTCGCGACTTTAACGTCGATCACTACTTGACTTGCTCTAGCGCTGAAGTGCGCCACATCACGCCGGCAACGGCGCATTCAAGCCCGGAGTGACAATTGGTTCCGACCCCGAGGAACCTTTCGCCATCCTTCAGGATTCTTGAATCAGGCGGGCCGAAATACGGCCCGATGACTGGAGACACAGGATGGCGGTGAACAAACCGGTTGGCGACAATGCGCGGAGGGGCGCGGTGAAGGCGCGTTGGCAGATGAAAACGGAGCTGGGCGGCGCGATGGACGAAGAAAGATCGTGCCTCCGGCGAGTTCATGGTGGTGAAAAAGCCGGCCGCAGGTAAGAGGTCGGCCAAAAAACTCAAGGGCGTCCGAGCCGAGAAAAAGGCCGGAAGCCGCTAGGGAAATGCCGGCATGCCGCGTTACTTTTTAATGTGTACCACGACGGGCCCGAACTAGACGAGGAGGGGAAGAATTGCCGGATGCGCAAGCTGCGTGGCACGAGGCGACGGTGACGGCAGGGCAGATCATTCAGGACCTCGATGGCAGGTTGCGTCCCGGCAAGGATTGGCGAATGGAAGTGACCGACGAATTCGCGAACCGGCTGTACGTCATCCACCTGTACGCCGAAGAGCCCAAGTCCAAGTAATGGCTTGGGCGAATTCTGAAGGCTGAATGGAGTGCTACTTCGGGCTGCGCAATTCCGGGGATGCCAACCACCGGTCGATCGCGGCTGCAGCGTCGTTGGAGACCGCTGTCTGTATGAGACGGTCGCGTTCCTGGCCCGGCGGCAAGCCGTCGGCTTTGCGCGCGCGAGAGATGCGACTTGTTTCAAGCGCTCCTGAAGCGAAAGGACCGGGCGGCTGCGGTTGCGTTTTTCTTCATGGCAGATCTCCTGAGAGATCTGAACTTTCCACATCGCAGCGGCCTCATCCTTAACCTTTGTTGGGAACCGCGCCCCGGCGCGGCCGTTTTTTAAGAAAGTGAACCCCGAAGGAGAATCGGGTTTGGACAAAGAATCGATCGTCGCGACCTTGTTACGGCGGCTTGACGCGGTCACGGGACTCGATGAGACGGACATTGCCGCCATCCGCGCGCTTCCGATTATCGTTCGCTCGTGGGAGGCCGGACGAGGCATCGTTTCCGACGGCGACCGCCCGACGGAATGCTGTCTGGTGATCGAAGGATTCTGCGTGCGCTCCAAAACGACAATGAACGGCCAGCGGCAGATTCTTTCCATTCATATCCCCGGGGACATTCCCGACCTTCAGAGCCTATATCTGCATCGCATGGACCACGATCTCATCAGCCTAGTCCCGTCCAGACTGGGCTTTATCAGTCACGCCGCGCTGCGGGCCATGACGCGCGGAATCCGAATATCACCGAGGTGCTCTGGCGCGACACGCTGATCGATGCCGCGATGTTCCGGGAATGGATTGTCAATGTCGGGCAACGGCCGGCCGCGAGCCGGCTTGCACACATCGTCGTTGAATTGCGCACACGCCTCGCCATCACGGGCTACACGGAATCAGGCGCGTTCGAGATGCCTCTCACGCAGGAGCAGATTGGCGAGGCGCTGGGCATAACGCCAGTGCACGCCAACCGGATCATCAAACAACTGCGCGATGAGAATGTCGTCGATATCAACAGGGGGCGGGTGCAGGTGCTCAACGAAACTAGGCTTGCGGAACTAGCGCAATTCGACGACCGCTATCTTCACCAAAGCCCGTCCCTATGAGGGGGATGCAACGAATCCGTTTCGAAGGAAGGTCGTGTAGCCGAAATGGCGGCGCTTCTCCATGCGCAGCTCCCGTCCATTTGGCGGATTGGAGCACGTTTGAACGTTCGCGTCCGTTATGGCGGACCAAACCCGCCTTACAAATCAGGAATGATCGACTAGCGTGATCTGAAGCCCAGCCTCTTCGAGCGCGGCAAGGATGCGTTTCGCAATTATTTTCGCTTCCTCCGGATCTAGCTTGTGATCCGAATGACCCCTGAAGCTATCGAGTACCGCTGTTGCGATGATCGCGTTGGTTTGATGCTCGTCAGCCATGAATAACCTCCCGGTCGAGATTGCTAGGGCCGACACAACGTTGGCTGAATGATCAGTTCAGCAGCCGTTCACAATGCTTCCCGTATCCGTCCGCCTGTTTCGACCCTAGGAGGGACCAATGACTAGTTCCCAAGGCGGTTTCGATCCTATCGGAATAATCGTTGATTGGCTTGATGCTTGTCGAGAAGGGCGGCTCGCGGCGCTTATTGATCTATACGACGACGGAGCAATCTTGGACTGTTGCCAAGGCGGCACTTTCCGCGGACGGCTCGGCGTAGAGAGGTATTGGCGTTCGAAGTTGGCGCACCCGGCCGCCGGGGCTTTTGAAGTCGACGCATTGTGTCCCGAGACGGGCGGCGTGTGTCTCGACTATCGCGCGTACGATGGGACCCCTGTGCGTACGCACTTCACATTCACTAAGGCGGGAAAAATCCGTCATACCGCTTGCGCCCCAATAAGACAGGCCGCCTGAGCGGATCGCGCAGAGCGCCAATCGGCTCGCGCCTCATAAGGCCGATACGACAAGCCGTATCGCAAGATAGACGCCAACCGCCGTGACGAATGTGATGCCAATCGCGATGGCGGTGTTTCGGACGACGTGTCCCCAGTTCATCAGTGTTCTCGGATGCCCTGTGCCCTATGATGCTCGAAGCCACGAGGAACCGGGGCCGAGACGGCCTCGAACTCAAATCGGCCCTCGGGGGGATTGGCGAGCAGTAGAACGCTCACGCCGGAAACGGGCTAGATGTCAGCGCGTACCGATGCGTTGGTGTCGCCGCAAGAAACCGGAAAAAGTACTGCGTCCATCGTTCTCCATTATGTCCGGTTGCCAACCCGGCGCGAGCTGTTGATTCAACGCGTTCGCAGCTATTTGTTCCCGTTCTTCCGATGTGAGTCTAGCTTGGAAGCCGCAGCATGATGAAAGAGTCAGCGGCTTGGAACATTCATCACGCTGATCCGTTCTCGGAAAACTGATTCACTTTTTCCGGAGGATTACGATGAAGAATCTCATTGCAATCGCGCTTCTGAGCACTGCGATCGTCAGTGGCGCGGCCTATGCACAGCAGGCTCAGCCTGCCGATCGCGCCGCGCCGGCCGCGACCGCTCCTGCCACAAGTTCCGACAAGATGATGCTCAAGGGCAAATGGCGCGCGTCCAAGCTGATGGGCCTTGACGTCTATAACGAAGCCAATGAAAAGCTCGGCGACGTTAATGAGCTGATCCTGGACAAGGACGGCAAGGTAAACGCCGTGGTTATTAGTGTCGGCGGCTTCCTGGGTATGGGTGAGCACGACATCGCCGTTACGATGGACAAGCTTAAATTCATCGAGGAACCGGCCCGCACCAGTTCAACTGCGCCCGCGACCACGACGCGCGAAACGACGACGGGGACTGCCACGGCGCCAGCGAACACTACCACAACGACAACCACGACCGCGCGCAGCGCCAACGCGAGTGACTGGACTCCCGATCATGCCGTGATGAGTGGCACCAAGGAGCAGCTTAAGACGATGCCGCAATTCAAATACTCGGACTACAACTAAGGTAGCGGTAATAATAGAATGTCAAAGGCCCCATTTCGATGGGGCCTTTTTCCTTTGAGTTTCCTGCACATCTCCCGGAGGCTACTCGCGGATCCTCGTTCGCAGCAGTCACAAAATATTGGAACGTTGGGTGTATGAAGGGATTGGCTCCTCGTATCAGTGAAGATACATCCTCAGTCAGAAACATTGATGACCTCGGTCCCTTGTGGGACTGAGGTCATTTCTTTGAATCATCGAGCTGACCCTTCGATACGTTTTTCGCTACCTGACGCGAGAGAAAATATCGCAGGACTAATCCCGTGACGACCGGGCCTATCTCAGCCCACTAGCAGTCGCCGGCACATCCAGCCTCAAGAGGCCATTCTGAGGTGGTGGTATGGCGTGGCGTCTTTGTCCGGGCAGCTTCGGCGCCGGGCCGCCCTTGGAGCTTTCCGCTTTATCCGGACTTGCAGACTCGATTCTGACGAGGAGGGAGCGATGGGCAGACGCTGGACGGAGCAGGATATCGACGATCTAAAATGAATGGCGCAGTACTACTCGGCACCGAAGATTGCCGAACTGACCAATCGGGCCGTCGGGGCGTCGTATTGAAAGCCTATCAACCGAGGCTTTCCTAGCGATCCAGCCGACATGCAAGCGAGCAGGCTACCGTCGCGGATCCTGGGTCTGCCGGAATTGAGCAGCAGACTTAGGAGGGAAGGCCACCGACCATCGGGAATCCTCGATCCATCCAGTATCGGACATACCGGCCCTGCCTGAAGGGCCGCTGCGCCCCGGTGCACATGATCAAGCTCACCGAGACGCGCGAGATTACGCTCTACACGCGGGTGCATCCGGACGAGGACCGATAGACGGCGAGACCACACTGTGTCCAGAACTTCGGCCGGCTCTTTGAGTGGCGTTGTCATTCAATTTCGGCGCGGTCGCAAGGCGGCGCTATCCCGAGCGCATTAGGAACATTGCCTAGTATTCCCAAGTTGAGAGTCGTCCACCGGATCACGCTCGACGCGAGTATGCAACCGCCATGGCGACTCTGGTCACGCGCAACCAATTCAATGTCACGCCGCAAGGCGTGGTGCATAAGCCGACAGAGGCTGCCTTCATCCCCAGTCCTGGCGACCCATTTTCAGGAACGATGCGCTTAGGTCACCTAGTCAACCAGCAGCCCAATGGGCGGGAATATCGCGCCGGGGACGTTCAGAGGATTATGCGGGAACTTTGGGAAGAGTTTGTTGCCAGCAACCCAGAGATGTTCAATACGAACTCAGCGCCCTGCTGATCGTTTGGTGGCGCGTTCGAGGAGGCGAGGAAGGCCAATGGGATTCTTGTGGCGGGTTTTGAAGGCGGCCGTATCCGGCTTTCTGGCCAACGATGCCTTAAGCCGGGGAGCTTCCATCGCCTTCTACGCCGCCACATCCCTGGCGCCCGTGCTTCTCATCGTCGTTGCCATCGCGGGCCTGGCGTTCGGGCAGGATGCCGCGCGTGCCGCGATCAGTGAGGAACTCGGCAAGCTGCTCGGACCAGCAGGCGGCGAATTCATCAAATCCATCCTGGCCCGATCGAGCGATCCGACTTCGGGGGCGACCGCGACGGTCGTCGGCGTCGTCACCGTCCTGATAACGGCATCCGGCGTTTTTGGTGAGATGCGGACGGCGCTGAATGCGACATTCAAAGCCAAGCCGGTCGACGAGCCGATCTTCTCCCTGATCAGGAGCCGCGCGGCCAGCCTTGGCCTCGTGGCCGCGCTCGGCTTCATGCTGATCGTGTCATTGGTCGCCAGCGCCGGGCTGTCGGCCCTCGAACACTGGTCTGCCGGTAAGGCCCTGCTGAGCGCTCTCAATACGGTGGTGTCGCTGGCGATATTCACGCTGTTGTTCGCAGCGATCTACAAGGTGCTGCCCGACACGACGATTTACTGGCGTCACCTCCTCCTAGGCGCTTTTGTCACAGCCGCGCTGTTCACCGTCGGCAAATCGGTGATCGGATGGTACCTCGGTCAGGCCGCCCCGAGCTCAGCCTACGGCGCAGCGGGCGCGCTGATCGTCCTCATGTTCTGGACATATTACTCCGCGCAGATTTTCCTCTTCGGTGCCGAACTGACAAAGGCGATCGACGACGAGCGCAGGACCGCGGCGTGCCAAGAGCGCTAGGAACGATTCAATAGCGCGTGAGTTCGTCTTCAAAACCAACACGAACCCACAGGGCGGTAAACGACATGACACGATCCGTTGAGGAGCTAAGACGGGATTCCGAGCAAAGCCGCGCGCAGCTTGCGGCAACCGTTGACCGGTTGAGGGACCAGATCACCGACACCGCAGAAGACATCCGCTACAAGGTTTCGCCGGAAGGCATCAAGGCGGAAGTGTCCGGCTTCATCAGTCACAAGACCCAGGGCTGGCTGGACGGGCTAAAGCAACAGGCCATGGATAATCCGATGCAGGCGATCGCCGCGGGCACCGCCATAGCCGTGCCCGCGCTGCGGCTGGCGCGCGGTTTCCCGCTGCCGCTGTTGATGATCGGCGCAGGGCTGGCCCTGAGTTCGAAGACCGTTCGTGACCGTGCCGCGGAAGCGGCGGCGCCCGAAATTGAAAAGGCCAGGAAGTGATGGGTGAGACAGCGGCACGCGCGCAGTCCCTCGGCGACGGCATGCGGAAAGCGATGTCGTACGCCGAGAGCCAGGCAGTCGGTATGGTCAGCGAAGCACAGGATGCCGCCGGCGGAATGGCGAGCGATATGAGGGATCGTGCAGCTCAGACCGCCGATGCCGTCAGCGGCAAGGTCAGAGCTGGCATGGATGCCGCTTCGGAGATGACGAAGGACACCATGGAAAAGGCAAAAGACACGATGGAGCGTGCTCGCTCCAGCGCCACTAACGCAGCAACTGCAGCACCTGCGGCTGCAAGCAAGGTAATCCGAGACAATGCCGCGTTGATCGGCGGTCTGGGAGTAGCAATCGGCGCGATCCTTGCCGCTTCCCTTCCCAGTACCAGGGCCGAAGCGGGCGTCATGGGCAAGGCCAGCGACCGCGTGAAGCGTGCCGCCAGCACGGCTACTCAGTCCGGATTTGAGGCGGCCAAGGGCACGGTGCTCTCGGCTGCGGACGCTGCGGCAAAAAGCGTTGCTGACGCCGACCTCGGCAAGCATGCCAGCCGGATCACCGAGGGCGTGACGGAAAGGCTCAAGGAAGTGGCCGACGACGTCGTAACAACGGCTTTCGATCCCTCCCGCAACCCGCACAGCTGAAAGAGACCGCCATGAGCGATTTTGACCCTTCCACCCGGAATCTGAATTCTTCGCAGAACCAGAATACCAACCCATCCCAGAGCTTGAAGAACCAGGCTGCGGATGCCGGTGCAGAGATGAAGCAGCGTGCCGGCGATGCGCTGAGGGCCTCGACGGATGTCGCACGTGACAAATTCAAGGAAGCGGCTGACGCCGCCAAGGACGTGGCGGCGGGAGCCGCAGATCGTCTGCAGGATCAGGCGAGCGAGCAACAGCGCACGGGTGCGGATTTCGTCGGCCGATTGGCCGGCAACATCAGGGATGCGGCCTGTGCATTCGAGAATGACGCGCCGTTTGCTGCCCGCAGCATCAATTCTGCGGCCGAATACGTCGACGGGGCCGCCGACAAGATCCGCAACGGAAGCATCCGTGATCTCGTCGATGGTGCGTCGGATTTTGCCAAGCGGCAGCCTGCGGCTTTTCTCGGGTTGTCGGTGCTCGCTGGTTTCGCAGCCGTTCGGTTCCTGAAGGCTTCCGGAAACCAGACCTCTTCCTCACCAACTTCACATACCGGCGAAGCGTCATGAGCACCAAGACCGATCTTCGGACGATCTCGAACCTGCTTGGCGATGCCCTTTCGCAATTCGCCAAGCTGTTTCAGAACGAGGTCGATCTCGCCAAGGCCGAACTCGGCGAGAAGGTTCAGCAAATCGGTGGCGCCGTGGGTCTTTTCGCGGCCGGCGCCATCCTCGTGATTCCGGCGATTGTCATGGCGCTGTTTGCGCTTTCAGCGGCCTTGATCGCGGGAGGATGGTCACAGCCCCTCTCTTATCTGATCTCTGCGATTGTTGCCGGGGTACTGGCGGCCGCGTTGTTTACGGTCGGCATGAACCGCCTTGACGCACGCAATCTGGCGCCGCGTGAAACGCTACGCCAGCTCGAAAAGGACAAGGACACTGTGAAGGGAATGGTGAGATGAGCGGAACACACGGGAATTTCATAGATAGCCTGACCGCTGCCGCCCGCGAGAACCCACTTGCCGCGGCCTTGATCGGGGGCGGCGCGCTGTGGTTGCTTATCGGCAATGACAAGCTGAAGAACGCGGCAAGTTCGCTCACGGCCGCTGCTGATACAGCCGCGCGCGCCCAACGTGCCGCAGCATCCACATTCGAGGACGGTCACAATTCCGTCCGGGATCGCACTTCCCGAATGCAGGACGAAGCCTCGCGAGGCTTCAATGAAACGGTGCGCAACGCCAGAAGCGCGGCTTCCGACGCCATGTCAGATGCAGCAGATACGATGAGCGATCGGTTCGACGAGGTTGTTGCCGGAGCAGGGGAGATGTGGGACCGGCTGGGCAGGGCGTTGCCCAGAAAGCACGGCCTAACGCACGCGCAATCGTCGCTTACCGACCTCCTTGATAGACAGCCGCTGTTTCTCGGGGCCGTCGGCCTTGCGATCGGCGCCACGGTGGCCGGCGCATTGGCCAAGTCGAGTCTTGAAGACGAGTGGGTCGGCGAATTCAGCGACGGCCTGAAGGCGGATCTGAATGCACGTGTCGGCGCCGTTTCGCAAAGCGTCAGCGAGGCCTCCGACACGCTGAAGGCCGAATTCGAAGATGCCGGCGCTGAATAGTCGATCAAGTCAAACAGGCGGGCCGGGATGCGATGGAGGCGGCTCGAGAGAAAGTAGGATCGTAAGAACACTCTGTCGTCGCCGCCTTCGCATCACCGGCCGAAGAAACGCCGTTCGGTGCCTCGTGGAGGATGTTCACGCCGCTCCGGTATTAGACCGGGCGATCTTGCGCCGAAAAGCTGATGCAACGGTGGAATGAGTGAAGGGAGGAGGATGATGGTTGTCAAAAAGCACGGCGTAATCATTGAGACGCCGACGGAAGCTCGCCAGGCTGAACCGGGTCCGTCGGTGCTGTTGTTGCTCGTCGTTAGTCTGAGCATCGCGGTCATTGTCATGGCCCTCGTCTGGTTCGTGTTTTTCCATACCTAACGCCTCGCTAACCGGCCTGGGCCAAACGGTAGAACGGCCCCAGCGCGGTAGCTGGGGCCGTTCGTAGTTCGTATCTGGTCGGTTGGTTACGCGGCTTTCGCGGTCTCGGCGTGCTGGTTGACCTCGGATTCCGCGAGCTGACTCAGGGCACTGTCCGTTGCCTTCTCTTCCTTAAGGGTTGCATCGAGCAACTTCACTGCATCGGCGTAACCCAATTCGTTGGCCCAGGTCTTGAGGGTGCCATAACGCGAAATCTCGTAATGCTCGACGGCCTGTGCGGCAGCGAGCAGTCCAGCGTCAAGGGCCGGCATACCCTTGTACTCGTCCATAACTTCCTTGCCTTCTTCGATGATTCCCATGATGGCATCGCAGGTCTTGCCCTTCGGCGTTTCGTCGATCGATGCGAATACCTGCTCCAACCGCTCGACCTGGCCGTCGGTTTCGGCCATGTGCTTTTCAAACGCAGCCTTAAGCTTCGGCGACTGCGCGGCTTTGGCCATTTTCGGCAGGGCGGACAGGATCTTCTTCTCGGCGAAGTAGATATCCTTCAGTGTATCAAGAAACAGATCTTTCAGTTCTTTCTCTCTAGCCATAGGACCCTCCAGGTTAAATTGCTGGTACCAAACAAGATTGCCGTTGAGTTGTTCCTAACCGAAACCAATTTCCCCTGCGCAGATCAGACACTCGGTCGTCAGGGTTCAGAAGCGCAGCATTCCGAACATGAAAAGTAGAGCGATCGTGATCAGGGCCGGGAGCATGAGCGATCCAAGATAGCCCAACCGGTCTATTCCGCTCTGGACGGCGAAACCCTTCAGCTCGTAGCCCCAGATCTGAACGCGCGGGAGCGGCAGGAGGTACTGGAAGCCCAAGGAAAAATGTACGAAACCAAATATCTAGGAAGCGTTAGGGCGTTCACCGGTGTGCGGGACGTGTCGAGGCACTAAGGGAGGGCGGCGGGCAAGCTTGCGCTCGCCACGGACTGCAAGGGCCCTGAACTCAGCCATTACCGCTCGCGAACGTCGACGTCGAACATGGCTAGCCGGATCCACGACTAGTCGGGCTAGGTGGCGTGGACTCTAAGGATTCCTTTTAGGAGCAAATCAGATTCAAGACTGCTTTTGGGAGGCAGTCTTGGGTGTGATGGACCGGTTGGTTTTAAGCGACGCGGCGTGGGAGCGGATGGCGCCCTGATCATAGGCCGGCCTGGGACCAGAAGGGTTCGACCGGGCGTGACAACCGGATGTTCGTGGAAGGCGTGCTGTGGATCGTGCGTACGGGCTCTCCCTGGCGTGACCTTCCGGAAGCGTTTGGGGATTGGAACAGCGTGTTCCGGCGCTTCAGTCGATGGCGTCAAGGTGAGCGTCGCCACCACCCTCAAGCACTGCAAGGGCGGCCAGTTCGTCACCCATGTGAAGGCGCTGCCCGGCAACCCTTACGACGGTCACACGCTGGCAAGCGTGATCCCGGACATGGAGGCGCTCGTCGGCAGCACCATCGCGCGCATCCTCGCGGACAAGGGATACCGCGGCCACAATGCGCCGCCCGACTACAGGTTCAGAGTCTTCATCTCTGGCCAGAAGCGTGGGGTGACGCCCAAGATCAAGCGCGAATTGCGCCGCAGGTCCGCCGTCGGGCCCGTCATCGGCCATCTCAAGGCCGAGCACCGCATGGGTCGCAACTATCTCTGGTTCCGCCGCGGCGACGCCGCCAACGCCGTCCTCGCCGCCGTCGGCTACAACTTCCGCCGTCTGATCCGCTGGCTCACACTCTTGTTGCGCCAAATCCTGACGGCACTCTTCCCGGAGCCGTTGATCAATCAAACTTGAGATCAGGATTCTTCACAGGCGACGAGATTGATTTTGCGAGGCCGTCCGGTGATTTCTTGTACAACTTGATTTCACCAGAATGACTGAGCGCTAGGGATGCGTCACGACGCGGTCCTTTGGAAAAGAAAGGTCTATTGTCAGGCCCGCTGGGTTCCAATCCCACGCGATCACGCCCCCGAATTGGCTCTGCACCGTCGCACGGGCGAGTAGCGTACCAAAGCCCTCTACCTTTGCTTGACGATCGACCGGTGGTCCTCCGCGTTCCGTCCAGGTTACCGCAAACTGGTCAGTGTTTTCGGAGCACGCGATATTGATGGAGCCACTTTGGGTCGAAAGTGCCCCGTACTTTGCGGCATTGGTTGCAAACTCGTGCAATAGCAACGCAAAACCGGTCACCCCATCGCCCGCGATTGGAATGTCGGGTCCACTGATCGCGACACGTGCGCCGCCTTTGTCGGTGCCGCCGTCATAAGGGGAGAGAATCGTCCTAATCAACGTATGAAGCAGCGTTGACTGTTGCGTTCGATGAGTGCCATCGGCTGTCAGCTTCAACGTCAGGTCGTTGGCTTTCGCGAGGGACACCAAGCGGTCTCGCACCACAGAAGCGAGTTCTTCCGCTGTTTTCGCCGATCGGGCGCTCATCGTGACCACGCCGCCAGCGACAGCAAAGAGGTTCTTGATGCGATGGTCCATCTCTCGGAAGATTAGCCGCTGCTGCTCCTCTGCTCGCTTTCGAAATGAAATGTCACGGGCTATTTTCGAAGCGCCGACGATCTTGCCGTCCTTATCCCTGATCGGGGAGATCGTCAGCGAAATGTCGATAGTGCTGCCATCCTTGCGTTGACGAACGCTTTCGTAGTGCTCGACGCGCTCGCCGCGCCGGATGCGGGCAAGAATGGCCGGCTCCTCATCCTGACGATCGGGAGGGATTAGCATCGTGACCGACTTCCCAATCGCCTCTTCAGCACTATAGCCGAACAGCCGCTCCGCGCCTGGATTCCAGCTTGTGATGATGCTGTTGAGGTCTTTCGAAACGATCGCGTCGTCGGACGATTCGACGATCGCAGCGATGGCTCGACAGCGCGCCTCGCTTTCTCGAAGCCGTTGTTCAGTCTCCCGGCGCTCGGTGATGTCCACCAGCATGTTGACAGCGCCAACCAAAGCACCTGAAGCATCGAATAGGGGAGTTGGATACGGAATGAACGGCACGCGCGTGCCGTCCGGCCGTTCGGCGACCGCTTCCATGCCCCGGATCGGACGCCGCTCTTTCAGAGCCAGCGCCATCGGACATTCGGCGTGCGGCAAGGAGTGCCGTCCGGCCAATAGAGCTTCCATGATCCGCAAAACGCGGCGGTCCCGAGCGTCGGCCGGCAGCCCCACAGTTGCGCCGCCGCTTCATTGTAGAAAGTAATGCGGCCGGCGGCGTCCGTCATGTAGAGCGCTGCCGGCAGTACCTGCAAGAGTTCGTCGGATTCCACGCCCCTTGATGTACATTGGGCTTCTGCAGAGAAACCAGCAACGAATCAATGGCGTCTTGTTCGGCGTTACTCATCACACCCTCACGGCCGGAACACCTAAACTTGCCTAAGCTCGACCGCCGGCATCACGTTAGTGTAGCACCTTGCGGAACCGGCGCAATTTCATTTATGCCCTCGCTGTCGACCACAATGATCATCTCAAAAGACAATAGGCTTTGCGTTGGAACGTTCCAAACGCAGGATCGTGGGAGATCCGCATGAACTCTAGGACCTCTGGCTCGACATCGTCGTTTGGAGGCGCTACCCCAAAATCATCATCGACAGGAGGTGTTTCAGCCCTTCATCCTCGTAATCCGTTCAGACCACGAGTCCTATGCCTGCAACGTGGTCCTGTCGCCGCTACCGTCGGCGTCGTGTTCGCTTGAGCAATAACGCCAGCTGGAAAGCCAAACAGACTAGTACTGTGACCTTCGGAGCGCATAGGTGGGACCAAATGACTGCTATGGGTCACAGATCGGGATAGGGTGGAGCCGCAAGGCTCCCCTATCCCGATCGTTGACCCATAAGAGACATTCCCGATTCTGGCGTGTGAACTACCGGCGAATTGCAAGACACCAGTCAAATGAAACAGTTCGTTATGATTCCAGGCAATTTCGGTGGTGGTAAAATGCCAGTGCTGGCAGAGCTTCCGCAACGCGGATATGCCACGACTCATGGGTCTGGACGATGGATCGTGGCCGAGCAAGCGCCAGCACTACAACAGCTGTGTGACGCTCCTCGCTCCGGTCGAGGGCTACCAGGTGCGCGGTGAAGCCGTCCTGAGTTCAGACAATGAGTTCGAGAAGTTCATCGATTGCGATGCGAGTTTCTCTCACAAGCCGCTATACGTCACCTGCCTGCATCAGCTGACAGGAGTAGATCGTTTTTGCGAAGACACTTTCATCATAAGCCAGCCGTCCGCCTTCAGAACCCTGGAGTTGGCGCTGCTCAGGCTACTGAGGCACCTCCTGCCCGACCGTTGCCGATGAGGTAGCACTTGCAGATTTCTCTGACGCTTCTTCATCCGCATCACTCGTGGTAATGGTGGCTACAACATCGGCGGCCATCGTTTCAAGCAATGCGACCTCGTCTCCTTCCAGGGTGCGTGGTTCGGAATCGAGAATGCATAGCGCTCCGAGTACCAGACCGTCGGCTGCGCGTAGCGGCGCCCCGGCGTAGAAGCGCATGTCCCACTGCTCGATGGTCTCGTTATCGGCAAAGCGCGGATCGCGCTCGATATCCGAGACCACCAGCGTCTCGTCGTTGGCTACTACGTAGTTGCAGATCGCGTGTTCGCGGTCCATCGGCAGCAGCGCGCCCGCATCATCGGTGATGGCATCCGGCAATTTTCCACTCTGTCCGACGAAGTATTCGCGGTCCTTATCGATAGTGGTGATCACGGCAACGCTGGTGTTGAATACGTCGGCCGCACGTTTGGCGAGAGCATCCAATGCTTCTCGTTTGTCACCCTCTAAGACCCCTGTCGCTTTCAGCGCATCGACACGCTCTGCGTCGTTGTTAGGCACGGGGGCTTGTTGGGCCACCTTGGCTTCTTCAGGGTCGACGATACGGTGAATACGACGGACCGCCTCCTCGACCGAAGTCACGACAGCATTGGCTTTGAACGCTGAGAGGGATTCGTCGGTCAACAGTTCCGGGGGCGCCCTCCATAGCGCCAGAACGATGCGCAGATTCGGCCATCGCCTTTGCAGACGCCGGCAGGCGTGGCGGGCGGGGATGGCTGGATTCGGCGTAAAGTAACTGAGGCAGACAATGTCCGCGCCCTTCAGGTCGAGCTTGGCCAGATAGTTGGCATTGACGCTTGCAGCGGGTTGGGAAGCTGCGGCGATCCCTTCGAAACCAAGCGCGTGGGCTAGCATCTCGCCGGCGAGGGCATCGATCTCCCATTTTCCTCCGATGCACAGGACCGTTGGCTTTGCCTCCGGACTCAGGGAGGCTGGGTATTGATCTCTGAGATCGTCGAGCAGTGTGTCCATTCCGCTTGCCAGACGCAAGCGGTGCTCAGCGCTTGCGTTCTGGAGATACTCCTCGCTTGCCAGACGAAGGACCTCAATGCCGATTGCATCGTAGAATGATATGACCGAAGACTCTTCGATTTCGGCGCTTGCGATCTCGACAGCTTCGTCGGCATCATTTGCAATTAGCCGCTGATAGATGCGAGCGGGTACATCCAGTGCAGGCGTCGAACCGAGCATCGTGTCGAGGAAGCGCAGCTGCGGCAGATTGCGCCCGAGGACTAGTAGACAAACCGTGAGGGGTGGAGAGGATCAGCCCCACGGGACCCCAAAGCGCTGTCCACAATATCGCCGCGGCGATCAGCGATATGGCCGACAGGCCGGTGCTCGAACCATATAGCAGGGGCTCGACAATGTTGTTGCTTATCAACTCGAGGATGACGATCAGCGCAACGGTCCAGAGCAACATGCTCCAGCCACTGTCGACGGCAAAAGCGATCGAGACTGGAAAGATCGCAGCAATCAGCGGGCCGACATAGGGGACGAAGCGCATGACCGCGCCCAGGGCTCCCCACAGCATGGCGCCTGGGACACCGATAATCCAGAGGCCGAGAGCCAGTGGCACGCCGTAACTGACGTTTACGAGTAGTTGCATCAGAAGATATCGGCTGATACGCGCGCCGGCCTCCTGAATCGCATCGGTCGAACGATGGAAGTTGCCACCCAACAGGCGCAGAAACCGGTCGCGAAGGTCGCCAATGTCAAGCAGCCCCAGAAACACGAAGATCAAGACGATGCCGGCGGTGGCCAGGGGCTCCGCTGACCGCACAAGCCAGGCAAATGCCTGCTCGAGCGGCGTTTGCGGTGTGGGAACGATTTCGACACGCTGTGGCACCGGGCCTTCCGCGGGTTTTTCGTCCTTTGACTCGACCTCCTTTTGTACGCGTTCGACTGTCTTCAGCACGCCGTCGAACAATCCGGGTGCTTTGAGATTCTGGCGTAGATCCGCCAATTTCGTCAGTATCGTCGATTGATAGGCCGGCAATTCGACCGCGATCGAACGGACCTGTGCGCCGAGAATGACGCCTAGTCCAACCAGAGCGCACCCGACGGTTACCATGACGAGGCACGTGGCGAGCAGTCTGGGCAGGCCGAGCCGGGCAAGCCATGTGACCGGCGGGTTCAGAGCAAATGTGATCAGGAACGCGATCGCGAGCGGTATGAGTATTTCACGGCCGAAATACAGGGCAGCAAGGATGACCGCGCCCGACACCAGGGCGGCCGCAACTCTTACAATATCCAGTTCGCGAGACGTGACCGGGTCCGCGCGGACCTGGCTTGATGATGGGAGCCCTGAGGCTGTAGGCAAATTATGCATTGTGCTCCGCCTCACACCAAAACGCGAACGGACCCAGCAAGTTCCCTTCGTGTCGTGAGCTTGGCACGGGCATTAAATCGTCGGCTTCACGCACGACGGGACATGCACGCGTTCCGGGAGGAAGCGATCGAGAGCATCCGCGCCGCCCGGGTAACGGCAGGCTGATCAGCGGTCTCTCAGGCGGTGTCGATTCCGAGGGCCCAGCGGTCTTGATCCACCCATCGGTACGCGCGGCAGCTCATGGCACCAAACGAACATAGCGGGACGTCCTGCTGAAGTCCGTTCTTAGGGGTAAAGCAAACTATTTCGACCAGCGGAGGGTAATTCGCGATGCGGCTGCTCAGCCAGAGCGCTTAATGGCAAGAAAAGGCCGCCCGGAGGCGGCTAGTTCTTGGTCATCCGTCTTGCTTATTTTTTGATGGCGTCAGCGGCATCCCGCGCTGCATCCTTCACATCGCCCGCAGCGTTGTGGGCGGACCCCTTGGCCTTATCGATCTTGCCTTCGGTTTCCATATCCTTGTCACCACTGAGCTTACCGGCACCTTCTTTGATGGCGCCTTTTGTCTTGTCGGCAGCGCCCTTTACATGTTCGCGATCCATGATCGTGTTCCTTTGCTGTCTGGGATACGGGACAACGAAAGAGTTGCGCAGTGGTTCCTCGGAGAACAAGCGCCGGTCTTGCACACGATGACTTCTGCGGACGCGTCGGACGGCGGCAAGTATGTCCGCTGTCGAGGGTAGAGCGGATGTCGCCGATCGCCGTGTCTTGGCGCGGCCAACCCACGCGGGATACGCACGCGGTGGAGCAGTCTAACCAGAGGCGCCAACACGAAACTGAGCAAAATAGCCAAGGCTATCGGTATGATGATCTCACGACCGAAATACAGTACCATTACAATGATTGCAGCAAGGATCGCCGTTGCCACTGCGCTCAGCAGGGCAATCAGTTCTTCTGGTGTTCGCGCTTTGAAAGGCTGTCTTATCACAGCTCCTCGCTACGCCGGGAAAGCCGCGGACTGCTTAACCCTTGCATTTCTGGCGGGCTCTGACGGCATATCCCTGGAAACTTCGTTTATTGCCGACATTATTGAGTTCGTCGCCGTCTGATGCACCATGTGGCCGCCGCCTGGAACGCGGTGAAACTTACTTTGGGCAACGTTGGCATGGAGTCGGCGCGACTGTTCATCGATGTCGATCAACCGGTCTTCCTCACCTGCGATGATGCTAACGGGCATCTCCAGGTTGGCATATTGGTCCTGGAAGTCGAAGGCATCCGGAATCATGAGCGCGGATTCCGCGGCCGCTGCGCGAATTTGAGATGGACGGACCGCCATCTCCTTCGGAAACCCTTCAAATTTCTTCGGCACGGATTGGCGGCCGAAGATTTTTGCCATCAAGACCGGCCACATGATGCGGGCCGCAATCGGCGACAGGGTTTGGCAAATCACGTCGCCTGCTAAAGGCACAGCTGGCACCGAAAGCGCCAATACGTCTGCTCGGGCTGTGGGATAGTAGTATCCTGAGGCTAGGACCAGACCGCGGACTAGTTTTGGATACTTGAGGGCCAAGGCAACTGCGACCGAAGCGCCCCAGGAATGTCCGAGTACCGTGGCGTGTGAGACGCCAAGTCGTTGAAGCGCTCTGTTGATCAGGTCGGCTTGCGCTGTCGGCGTCCAAATCACGTTGCGAGGCCGGTCACTATGGCCGAAGCCAGGACGGTCAAAAACGATGACGCGATAATTCTTCGAGGCTAAATCGATCAACCCGCTGGATTGAAAATCCTGAATCATGCTGCCATTGCCATGCAACAGGACCAGCGGCTCCCCGAGCCTCGTTCGACGTAGTGGAGCCGGACGCCATTTACCTCCAAGAATTGACCAACGGGGGATTGTCGCTTTCAGCCTTCTTGGCTAGGCGGCGGTTCGCCAAGGCTGATAAAGCTAAGGCGCCAATTATTGCAGCTGCGGTGGCAAGATAGGGCGTGCGCGAGCCGACGCGCGGCCTTGATTGAAGACGGATCGGGAGGTGCGTGCCTTGCGACGGGGTGCGGTCATTTTGCGCTCAGTAGGGCGTGCACGAAATCCTGAAGACACAGGGAATTGTTGCAGCGGAGATTGAACGAGCGATACCCACCTTCGTTCCTAGTAGGTGTGAATTGCCTCCTCGAGCATTGGCGCTAGTTTGCTTCCCGTGCACATCGTTGCGTCCGCGGTTCTTAACAGAGGCGCAATCACAGTTTAGGAACCTTGAGCGCGCGCGCCGGTTGGCTGGTCTCACAATAATCTGGGAGACAGACGATGACGACAACGGCACGCGATGTATACGTGGTAGGCCTCCGCAATGCCCACGCGATGGAGGTCCAGGCCCGAGAACTTATGGAGCGACAATCCGAGCGCCTGGGTGACTATCCCGACGTTCAAGCCAAGGTAAAAGAACATCTGGCTGAGACGAACGAGCAGCTCAAGCGACTGGAACAATGCCTTGAGGCGTGTGGCGAAACCTCTTCCACATTAAAGGATACAGTCCAGTCCGCGATGGCCAACACGATGGCTATGGCCAACGCGATGGCTGGCGACGAAATCCTGAAGAATACCTTCGCAAATAGCGCCTTCGAGCATTTCGAAATCGCTGCCTACAAGTCTTTGCTGACCCTGTGCGGTTCGGCAGGCCAGGAAAAGGCGCGCGCACTGCTGGAAGCAAATCTTGAAGAGGAAGAGCGAATGGCCGCGTGGATCGACGCCCATGTCGGCAAGGTGACGCAGGACTATCTCGCGGTCGAGCAGCGCAAGGCAGCTTAGACCGATTGGCTCCCCGCCCTTCCTTTCGGCCGGGGAGCCCTCCCTTCAGATCGGAGAAAGCGGCGATCGAGGCGGCATTGGCGCGCAAGATAGTCGTGGGGCAATACTCCTATTCGCAAGCGAAGTGCGGCGCGAGAGATGGACGGCGTTGGTCCGCGTGGGCCGGATCACCGAGGCGAATTCGCTATTGCTGGTATGAACGAGACGCCCGGATCTAGGTCAGGACGTGAAAGGGGCTCGACCGTATGAATCTTCGTCAGATCGCGACGTTCGCGGCGGTATCAAGGTGCGGTACCGGATCAGGCCGGCGAAGTCCTGTGCGTAGCACGACCGGCGGTCGGCCGAAGCTCGGGGTACCCCAGGAACTACCACGTCACGAGACCTGGGCCTCGCCCCGACCGCGCTACCATCAGCGATGCGCTGACCAATTTGTGGGCAGATGGCGGACGGCACCCACGAGTGTCGCGGATGTTTTTCTACACAATGGCCGGGTCTTTTTGCATATTGGTATTGCAAATTTAGCAGCTCGAGGAGGGCGACAGTTTGGACCAGCGGCTGTTCGGCTCCCGAAGCAGAGCTGCGCCGAATCCACACGGCCGGCGCCGATCTGCAGCGGACCACTCAAGTCCTGATGCTGCCATTGAGATGGCCCGCATCCTGGACGAGCCGCCCGTACTGGTGCCTGAGGTTTTGCACGGTGATACGCGCCTGACTCGGAAATGGGCGCATGGCGGGTTGCAGGAGGATTACATGCGGGGCGTTGCCGGGCACGTCGCCGTCGGCTGCTACGAAGGACAGCACGAGATATCCTGGCGGATTGAGAACAAGCGCCTGACTTCCAGGACCAACTCGCAAGCCTTCACCCTCATTCCGAAAGGCGTTGACGGCCACTGGAACATTGCTGGCCCGGTGGTCGTTTCGCATGTCTACCTCACTCAGGAACGCCTCCAGGCATGCGCCGACGAGATTGCGGGTGGAAGACGTGTCGAGATTCTTCCGCGCGTGGCTTTCGCCGATCCGGCGGCAGCGGGGCTGCTTGAAATTCTAAGTCATGAGGCGACGCGGGACAGTGCATCGTCCCGTCTGTTCGTGGAGCAGGCGATCGACCTTCTCTGCTCCCGGCTGGTCCGGGAGCATTCATCATTTGGCAGCTTGCCTGCTCCCGCCAGAAAGGGCGGCCTCGCTGACTGGCAGGTGCGGCGTGTCACGACGTTCATGCGCGAGAATCTCGAACAGCATATCGGGCTCAATGAACTCGCCGCCCTTGTCGGTCTGAGCCGCTTCCACTTCTGCACGGCTTTTCGGCACTCGACCGGCCATACCCCGCATGCATGGTTGACCTTGCAACGCATGCGCCGCGCCCGCGAGCTTCTCGCCAATTCAGGCCTGAGTGTCACACACGTCGCGCTTGCAGTCGGTTACGAGACGCCATCAGCCTTCACCGCGGCTTTCCGTACGATTGTCGGAGTGACTCCATCGGTGTTCCGACGCTCTCTGTAGGTGCCGGGTGGCAATTCATCGCAACACCGCGATAGTCGCCGCAAAATCCGAACGGTACGCCTCATCGGTATATGCTTAGTTCGCGCTTCTCATCTGAGGCGATGGCTTGGCTGCGCTTGATATCTGGTGCGCAGCGCAATCTGATCCGCTTCCGAGCGTCGAAGAGGAGCTATGGGCCATTTTGTTGCAATCAGCGAATGATCATCACCTCATAAGCAAGCGAGCAGACGACATGAAAAACGATGAGCCGTTCACCGACGATGCTGTCGAGACCGAACGAAGGCGTAGCGGAATATCGCGCCGTTCGATCCTGCTTACGGTCGGGGAGTGGCCACTCTCGCGGTCGCATCGGAAGTTGCCGCGCAACCCATATCTGAACGGCCTCCCACCGCATCCACGGGACGGGTCCGCTTGGTCGTCAACGGAAAGCAACATGAGCTTGACCTGGACCCCCGCCGCTCACTGCTCGACGTGCTGCGCGAAACGCTCGATCTCACCGGCACGAAGAAGGGCTGCAACCAGGGCGCCTGCGGCGCTTGCACCGTGCTTCTGAATGGCAGGCGGATCGTCTCCTGCCTGACGCTGGCCGCGATGCATGACGGGGCTGAGATCAGGACGATCGAGGGTCTTGAAACGAATGGCGAGCTTCATGCGCTCCAGAGTGCATTCGTCGAGCACGACGGTTTGCAGTGCGGCTTCTGCACCCCGGACAGATCATGTCGGGAATAGGCTGCATCGCGGAAGGCCATGCGGGTTCGCCAGATGAAATCAGGTTCTGGATGAGCGGCAATATCTGCCGCTGCGGCGCCTATCTAGGGATCGTAGCCGCGGTCGCCGACGCTGCCAAGAGGGCCTGACCATGCTTCCATTCACGCTCGAGAAGGCGACCTCCGTCCAAGGCGCTATCGCCGCCGCATCGTCCGGCCGACGTTTCATCGCTGGCGGCACGACGTTGATCGATCTCATGCGGGAGGAAGTCGAGCAGCCGGAGCACCTCGTCGACATCAACTCGCTCCCGCTTTCCGAAATCCGCATCGAAGGCTCCGATCTCGTGATCGGCGCGCTCGCCCGCATGGCCGATGTCGCCGCCCATTCCGACGTGCAACGCCTGCACCCGCTCGTCGCCGAAAGCCTGATCGAGGGCGCCTCGCCGCAATTGCGCAACATGGCCTCCATCGGCGGCAACCTTCTCCAGCGCGTGCGCTGCCCCTATTTCCGGATGCACGATGCACCCTGCAACAAGCGTACCCCGAAATCCGGCTGCGCCGCCATCGATGGCCTCAATGCCGGCCACGCCATTCTCGGCACCAGCAACCATTGCGTCGCGACGCATCCTTCGGACCTCGCCGTCGTGCTGGTCGCCCTCGATGCCACGATGCACGTGAGGGGGCCGAGCGGCGAGCGCAGCTTTCCGGTCGAGGAACTGTTTCGCTTGCCGGGCGATACGCCCCATCTCGAACACACGCTACTGCCCGACGAACTCATCCTCGCGGTGCGGGTCCCCGGTGGTCCGTACACCCGGCGGGCGCGCTATCTCAAGGTGCGCGACCGCGCCTCGTATGAGTTCGCGCTGGTATCCGCAGCCGCCGCACTCGACGTCGGCAGCGGTGTGATCCGCCAGGCCCGGCTCGCTGTCGGCGGTGTGGGCACGCGGCCGTGGCGCCTGCGCACAGTGGAGAAAGCGCTGATCGGCAAGGCGCCGGATCGAAAAATGTTTGAGACGGCCGCCCGGTTGGCAGTCGAAGGAGCCCGTCCCCTCTCGGGCAATCACTACAAGCTCGAACTCCTGCCCCGGACGATCGTCCGCGCCCTTGAGATGACGGGAGAAGCCGCATGACGACGAACGTGATCGGAAAGCCGCTGCCGCGCGTGGATGGTCGCGCCAAGGTCACCGGTGCCGCACGATATGCCGCCGACTTCAACCAGCCCGGCCAGGCCTACGCGGTGGTCGTCGGTGCCACGGTGGGTCTCGGCCGCGTGACCGGTTTCGACACCGGGCAGGTTGAGAAGATGCCGGGCGTCATTGCAGTCATCACGCACCACAATGCGCCACGCCTGCCATATGCACCCCACAAGGGCTCCATCGATCCGGCCACAGGCGAGCGGCTGCATGTGTTGCAGGACGACCTTGTGCGCTTCTATGGACAACCGGTCGCGATCGTCGTCGGCGATACGCTCGACCAGGCGGAGCGTGCGGCTGCCGCGCTACGTATCTCCTACACGGCCGAGCGGCCGATTATTGATCCTGCCGACGCAAAAGCCCGGCCTGTCGTCCCGGAAGCCGGGAAGCAGCCGGATGCGAGGCTGCCAGCCGACACCGCGCGCGGCAATGCCGACAGCGCTCTCGCGGATGCGCCGGTGAGGGTCGAAGAGATCTACGAAATCGCGCGCGAGAACCACAATCCAATGGAGCCGCATGCCACTGTTGCGGCCTGGAATGGCAATCGGCTGACGCTGTGGAGCAAGAGCCAGTTCGTCGTCAACGAACAGGCCGAGGTCGCGGCCGTCTTCGGCCTGCCGTCCGAGAACGTACAGGTGATCTGTCCGTTTATCGGTGGCGCCTTCGGCACGACGCTCAGGACGTGGCCGCACGTGACTCTTGCAGCCATGGCAGCGCGGCAAGTGGGGCGTCCCGTCAAGCTCGTGCTCACGCGCAAGCAGATGTTCTTCATGACGGGCCATCGCCCCCGCACCTTGCAGCGGATGGCTCTCGGCGCCACGGCGGACGGCAAGCTCACCAGCATTGTTCACGAAGGCACCGGAGAGACGAGCCGCTACGAAGAGTTCATGGAGGCTCTGACGTCTGTCACGAACTTCCTGTACTCCACGCCGAACGTGCGGACCCGCTACCGGCTGCTGCCACTCGATATCGGCACCCCGAACCATATGCGTGGTCCCGGCGAGGCCAGCGGTGTCTTTGCGCTCGAATGTGCCCTGGATGAGTTGTCGTACAAGCTCGGGATCGATTCCATAGATCTGCGGCGCCGCAACGAGCCGGTGATCGATGAGGGCGAGAACAAGCCCTTCTCCAGCCGATCCCTCATGAAATGCCATGACCACGCCGCCGAACGTTTCGGCTGGTCGCGGCGGTCACCCGAGCCGCGTTCGATGCGCGATGGCCGGCTGCTGGTCGGCATGGGTGTCGCATCGGCGAGCTATCCTGCCTTCCACGCGCCGGCGAGTGCGCGGGCGCGGCTGCTCGCGGACGGCACGGCTGAAGTTGAAGTGGCGGCAAGCGACATGGGCCCCGGCACCTACACGTCCATGACGCAAGTTGCCGCCGAGACGCTAGGGCTGCCTATTGAACGGGTGCGCTTCAGCCTGGGCCGCTCTGACTATCCGCCCGCTCCATCCCATGGTGGCTCATGGACGATGGCTTCGGTCGGCTCTGCTGTCCGTGCCGCCTGCCTTGCGGTGCAAGAGGAAGCCGCAAAGCGCCCTCAGGACAGCCGACCCATCGAGGCAACGGCTTCGTCTCAGCGCGATCCCGATGTCGCGGCCCGATTTTCGATGCACTCCTTTGGAGCCGTATTTGCGGAGGTAGCTGTCGATCCGGACGTCGGCACGATCCGGCTGCGCCGTGCAGTAGGCGCCTATGGCATCGGCCGCGTCGTTAATCCGCGACTTGCGAGGAGCCAATGCGTTGGCGGCATGATCGGCGGTATGGGCATGGCGCTCATGGAGCGCACTGTCCTCGATCCGCGCGACGGACGCCCGGTCAATGCCCACATGGCCGATTACCTCCTGCCCGTGAATCTCGACATTCCCCAACTCGAAGCGCACTTCGTCGAGGAGCTGGATCCACACGTCAACGCGCTTGGCGTCAAAGGCCTCGGCGAGATCGCGCTCGTCGGCATGGCCCCAGCCATCGCCAACGCCGTCTTTCACGCAACCGGCAAACGCGTGCGCACCCTGCCGATCCGAATTGAAGATGTGCTAACCGTGTAGCTCCCATGTCGCGCCTAGCGCACAGCGAAGCGAGGCTGATCGCACAGGCGATTTCGAAGGCGTCGCTACATGAGCTTGTTTTTGAGAATGCGCTGTCTTGCGCCCGTCTTCTGTGTATTTTCTCTCATTGTTCGTCGGCGGCATTGGTCATGCCGGCGTGAAAGAAAGCGATTTTTCTGGATAGGAGCCAGACGGTATTCGCCGGACAGGAGAAGTAATTGGTCCGGAGCGGGAGGGGTAATGGTGCAGTCGTCCAGCGCGATTGAGGGGCTTGATCCGTCGCCTCGCATATACCCTAAGGCGATCGTGCTTGTCCGCAGGCTGGCCGGACGTCCATCCACTGCGCACCTCACGTTCGAGGAGATCGAGTCGTGGCTTTTGGGCGAGGCGGTGGGCGAAACGGACATGCTTCACCTTCTCGAGTCATTCATCCGGCGGCTGATTGGCGCAGGCTCTTCGATCGACAGGGTGACCTTGCACGTCGGTACCTTGCACCCTCAACTGGTTGGGTTCGCCTGGAACTGGAACAGCGCTGATGCATTCTGCGACGAGGTGCGGGTTACGGAAACAGCAGTTGCGTCAGACAGCTATACGCGCAACCCCTGCAGCAATTGTTCGAGTCGGGGGTGACGATCAGGCGCTCTCCTCACGATCCCAAGGCGATTGCCGAATTCCCATTGATGGCCGAGCTTGCTCAAGAAGGAATGACGGACTACGTCGCTCTGCCGCTGAGCGGCCCGGGGTACCGCAATGCAATGACGATCGCTACCAAGCGGGTAGGCGGGTTTCCTAAGGCCGAGTTGGAAACGTTGTACGGATTGCTCGGTCTGTTTGCGCTACATGTTCAGCGGCACAGCGAAATGCGCATCGCCAGTAATACGCTCACTGCCTATCTCGGCTCGGGCGCGGCAGAAAAAGTGCTTGGAGGAAAGATCAAGCGCGGTGCCGGGGAAAGCATCCGGGCGGTGATCTGGGTATCGGACCTCAGAGGGTTTACCGACATGAGTGATCGGATCTCGGGATCCGAGATGTTGACATTGCTCAATGCCTACTTTGAGGCGATGGCCGACGCAGTGATCGCGCACGGCGGAGAGGTCTTGAAATTCATTGGAGATGGTGTTCTTGCCGTCTTTCCCACGGCGAACGAGGATCAGGCAAAGGCGGCCGCAGAAGCCGCCCTTTCGGCCGCGCATCAGGCGATCGCGCAGCTTAGCCGGCTAAATTCGGAGACCCCCACGAGCTCGCGTCAATTCACGGATGGAAGCCGTTGCGGGTGGGAATCGCGATCCATGAAGGGGAGGTCTTTTTCGGAAAATGTGGGATCCGCCGGACGCATTGACTTCACGGTCATTGGGCCCGCAGTGAACGAAGCGTTCCGGGTCGAGGCACTACAAAAAAGCCTTGGCCGCGAGATTCTCATCACTGATGCTGCCGCGCAGCATCTAAAAGGCAAGATGGATATGCTGGGCGAGCACCGATTGAGGGGCGTGACCAGTCCCATCGCGATATATAGTCCAATCTGACGCGAGGCCGTCGCCAACCGGCTTTTGGGCCACGCTCTGGAAGCAACACTACATGTGGCGCCGACGAAGCGAAGCCAGATGGGCTTCTCCTCCTATCCAATTTTCCCGACGGCTTGCCCGCGCGACGTCGCCATGCTTGTCGTAGGCGCGTGGGCCTGTCGCATGTGTGCAGCGAGCGCTCCGTTTAGAGGCTCGTGCTCTCTCAGGTTCTGGGTGATCATGCTTCTGACGCGGTTGAGGAGCGATAGTGCGAATCTTGAGATCGCTGCTCGCGCAATTGCGCGAATGACCGCTTCTGGCGCAAAGCCGCCGTTCGTACCAGCCGTCCCGCGACCGATAAGGACACATCACTTTTGGAACCAGGCTCGGGAAGGGCGCCTACGCGCGTTTTCCCATCGCACCACGTTTCCATCACTCCGCGGCACCAGCGACACGACTGCAGCTCTTGCGAGGTCTTCCAAGGCGGTCGCAATGTATTTCGCGTAATGCCGCTCGATCATTTTGACTGAGGTGTTGTGCAGTTTGGCCACCTGTTGAATGGGCAAGCCCTTTCGGAGACCGCGGACGATGCTCGAGTGCCGCAAAGCATAGGGAATCACCTCTGGCATACCGGCGCGCTTGCGAATGGCCTTCCAGGGACGTGCAAGTTCGGCTCTTTTCCATGGACCGCGTTCAGACTTCTTCCACGCGATACCCCTCGGCTCCTGTTCATGGATCCATCGCTCGAAAAGAGGTGCATCGCTTGGTCGGCCGGTGATTGCGGGTAAAAGCACCGCAATTACATCGTCACCCACCGGGACCGGGTCTGAGCCGCTATTACCCCCGCGCCCCTTGTATGAACCCGGCACCATCAGACGCCGTGCAGAAATCTGTACGTCGCCCACGCGCATTCGCCTGACCTGGGCATACCGCGCGCCGGTCGCGGCCAGACATACGACGATCCGATATAGATCGCCATCAAACCCAAGCTCCCGATCGACTTCATACGCAGCTTGAAGGATGGCGCCAACCGCTTCATCCGTGAGAATCTGGTTATCCCGAGCAACCGACACATCATCATCATCATCGATCCGCTCGGCTTTGAAGCCGGCCTTCACAATGGCGAGGAACGTCGGGTTTAGTTTCTTCCGATCTGCGGAAAGCCGCGGCCACGAGGCATTTAGTGCGGCCTTGAGGTCATTCACGAACCGCTGCTTGGTCGTGACCTTTAAGTCCTCCGGCAAACCCTCACGCCACGTTATCAAGTCGTCCTCTTTCAAGGCATGCAGATACACCGATGCGAGAGGAGCAGCAGCTTCCTGATTGCCGCGCTTTTCTTGACCAAGAACGTAGCGCCGCAGCTTGGTACCGGCGTCGGATCGGACGTCGCGACCTGTTCGGCGTCTTTCTCGAGCGTCGCGTTCCTTGACGTAGGATTCAACGGCCGATCGCACGGTAGGAGCCGGGCCCGCCGCGTGCGACGCGGCTTCTGTTCTGGCTCGAGCTACGGCCTCCCGTGCCGTTCCCACGGCTTGTTCGAAGGTCAGAAGCCCGTCGGCGGGCTTGTCATTGATGTCGTTGGCGACACCGACTTGCGCCTGCTTGTAGTTGCCGCCTTCGTAGTGATTACGCCAACGGACAAGCCAAATGCCGCTCTGTCTTCCTTTGCGATAGCCCAGATGCGCTTCCGCATCGAGGCGACGCCAATGCACGCCAAGCTCGAGCCTGGAGCGCGCTTTAGCCGTCGTAACTTGAGCCTCGGTGAGTGTCTTCGACATAGCGTTCGCCGGTTTTACGTCGAATATCCGTTGAATATAAACCCATGTACATTGGCGAACAATACTGGACTATGGGCATTCAACCTATTGAAATTATTGAACGTCGGCGGACGATGGCGAACGGAGAAGGGCTCATTATTTGGCCCTCTCAAGGCTGAAACAGGGGTTCAATTCCCTAGGGAGCGCCATGCACCTCAGTGCACATTGTTTTCATTGAATTTTTTACGAAAATTGTCTCACGTTCTGTTTGGGTGGGGCACTCAATGTTCTTGCAAGGTTCAACCAATGGTTTGCTTTCGCACATTGTTGCTCCCTCTATTTTTTATAGCGATGATCATGACAACGAATGCTGAAGGACAAACGCCGCCGGTTCAGACGTCACATCGAGCCGTTCCGGACGATAACCTCGCGTATCCCGTAAGAGTGTATCTCAAGGGATCTCAGGGCAGCGGCTTCTTTATGGCCACGGATGAAGCGCTTTATTTCGCTACTGCAAAGCATGTCCTTTATAACGTTAGAGCTGACGGCAAGCTATTCGACAATGACTTGACCCTCGAGTCTTATCCAGCAGATGTAAACCAGCTTCGAAGCAACGTCATCGCAATTGATCTCGCCGTCGTAACCGCGACAGGAGCCTTGAAGTCGCACCCGACAACGGACGTCGCAATAATTAAGATCGGTAAAATTGAAGGTGGCAGATTTCACGCTGGACCGGGGATCACGCTCAAGGAATTAGCCCCTGAAGGCATCGTTGGTGCCAGCGCGCGCGACACTGCTAAAAAGTTTGATCGAGTCCAGATAAGTAATGACGTCTATGTTTTCGGCTATCCAAATTCGATTGGTCTACAGCAAATCCCACAGATCGATCAAACGCGCCCCTTGATACGAAAGGGCATCGTCGCTGGTCTCAATCGCAAGCTTCGTACAATTATTTTGGATTGCGAAGTATACCCCGGTAACAGCGGAGGCTTGGTACTAGAAGTCGAGAATGCTGGGTTTCAGCGAAACTATCGCGTAATTGGCCTAGTCAGCGAGTATGTTCCGTTCGACAATTCCAGGTTTGGAATTGCGGCCAACCCTACCGTGCTAAACAGCGGTTATTCCGTTGTCATCCCAATCGATTTCGTTTTGGAATTGATCGAGAAGACTTAGGGGTCGATCTTCGCCATTCTTAGATCGGCTAATTTACGAAATCCAATTACGGTGACAGTGCATAAAATTCTTACCCGGAGTTTGAGTGCACTGTCACCGTAATTCCCAAGTATTTTTTCAGCCGGTCTGCGCTTGATGGCGAAGAGGATGTTTGGCGGATTGCGGCGCGGCCCGAGAACCCATCTAGCCACGCGGCTCCATACCTGATGGAATTGGTTGATCGCTGCCTAGCCTGCGGATGTCCAGAAGAGGGCGTCGTTCTTGATCCATTTCTCGGCTCAGGCATGACAGCGATCTCGGCCATTCGCTCAGGGCGTTCGGTCGTCGGAATCGATATGAAGGAAAGTTACTGCGAGGAAGCGGCGCGTCGAATTCAAAAAGAGCGCGATCATCGGGCGGAGAGATCGCCCGCGACATCGAAGGAACCTTCCAGAAAGCAAAAAAGCCTAGCAGAAAATCCGCAGGAACTAGCGTTGGCGCTAAGGCGTGCCTCCGCCACAAGATGATTTTAGTGCGGGCCGGCCCGAGCGGCCGTGATGCCGCCTGTTGATCATCATCGGTAGGCGGAAGGTTGGATAGACTCTTTAGCCGCGAAGCACTAGCATGCGACTCTAAGATGACGGATCCTTTCACCTATGCCGGGACTAGAAACGCTGCTGTGCGGTAGGGCCGATTCTGAAGGCCTTGCAAAAGCCGCTCTGGGCCAGCTGGCGACTTCAATTAGATCGTTTTCCGAACGAGCGATAACTTTTTTGCGGAGCGATTTTAGCGAAGACTCTCGAACTTTCGGTCCGTTCTGCGCCCGCGTGCTATTGGAAAATGGGTCCGCCGCTCTGCTCGGCCGACTGGACTCTTTCAGAATTTTGTATCTGAGCGAATTTCAGGCCCAGCCCACGTTTAAGATTGGCGAAAGGGCGCGGTCGTCATTTTCTTGGTCCGGTGACGTCATGCCGGAGAAACCACCAGCGAACTTGTGGAGTCCGGAATCCGATGTCCATAAAGTTAGTCGCGCTCTTTTCTCCCACCACGTAGATCACATCTACTGGAAACCGGCCGTCAGTGAGATGTTGGATTTTGTGTCGACTATGCCCGCCGATGCAGCCCTTGCGGAAATACTCGCAATCGATCCCGACTCTTTCATTGATGCAATCAGAGGTCAGAGTTCGCAGCTCTACTCGACACTTTCTAAGGGGTGCATTGGGAGTTTTTTCAAGCACCCTAGTTTTCGGAGAGGACACGGTCAAAACGGCAATACGAGATACTTGCCTGCTTGTAGCTCAGCTTGGTTTTGCCTCTCATTTTGTGCCGACAGCGTACGCTCGTATTGCCCCCGCTGAGGCCCTTGAAGCGTACTTAGAATTTCGACGAGATGTCCCATGAACATTGACGACCAAGATTCGGCTCTCATACTAGCTGCGGAGGAGTGTGAACCTGACAAATTCCAAGCACTTCATCGCTTCACAGCGCATGATGATCTTATCATTAGGAAGTTGAGCGCACACGGGCCGGTTCTAATTCGCGGCGGGCGAGGGAGCGGCAAGAGCGCACTGATGATCGAGGCACATCGTAGAATGAAGGATGCGCCTGACATCTTTCCTATTTATGTCAGTTTACGATATTTGCCGCTACTGCAATCCGATGGGAATGAGTACATCGGGCATTTCTGCGATCTCTTGTCTGTTGAGATTCAGAAAGAGCTAATGGCCCGCTCGTTTCAAGCTGAGTTTCCCCGCACAAGCGACCAACTGGCAATTCAGCTTGGTTTGACTCGGCTTTCGCAAGTGCTGAATCGGCGCTTAGTTCTTCTTTTGATGATGCTGCGCATATCGGTCGCGAGAAGCCCCTAGAAGTTTTCTTCGATTTGTTCAGGACTATTTCCAGCAACCTCGCCTCATGCAAAGCATCCATCTATCCGGGTGTCACGAAGTTCGGTACCCGGTTCGATGTGTTCAACGATTCAACGGTCCTGGATGTCGGGCGGTCCGAAATTTCGAGTGACTCGGCATTTTTTCCCGAAGTTCTTCGTGCAAGGTACCCGCGGCTGGCCGAGCGAGAAGATTTTCGGATCGGTTGTCGCCAGATCAATTCGCCAATCTACTAGGACGAGCGGTGGTCGGTAACCTCCGCGGTTTTATACTTGCTTGCAACCGGTTCGACTCAGCGTCGAAAGTGGGTATTCCGGAGATCAACAGATGTTTGCTGGATATGGCCACAGATTATTATTGGCCCCTGATGGACGAAGTGGCACCCAAACTTGGTGTCTACGAACCGCTCGTCGAGCCGGCCCGTGAGGCGTTCGAAGCGCTAATTTCCTTTCTAAAGGAGCGGCAGCAACAGCACCGCGGTTTAGCTCCGGATAGAGTACTCATTCATCGGCAGCTTATTGGTAATTTCTCCAAGCTCTTTGAGATTTTAGAGTATCTCGGCTTTCTTGCTCGTCGAGAAGCGTCCCGCGCAATGAAGTCAGGTGGACGAGGACCTGTGTTTTCTTTGAATCTATGCAACCTGATTGACGGCGGGGCCATCCCGTCTCGTCTTACAAGTGACATGATCAATGTGCTGTTAGAGGGCTCAATCGAGCCGGCCGAGGTCCATATCAGCGGCTCAACTCTGCAAACTATTCGCCTTCCCACGCTTTCAGAAGAACAAGGCTTGGCAATCCTAGAGCGACCAGTCACTGCATTAGCCAAGTCGCCGGCCTATCCGTACGGTCTCACTCAGGACCTTATTGGCAAACTGCGAGATGCAAACCTCGAGACGGTAGGACAGGTCGCGGTCGCCGACGATCGCACACTCGACGATATCGACTATGTTGGCTCTGCCACGATCAAACGCATTCGGGCCGTCGTTCAACAAGCTATTTGGATGTGAACTTGTGACGCGCTGGCTGCCGCCCAAGCTTGTGCGCCAGCCGGAGTGGGTCTCATTTGCTGTCCGCTTCAGGACCACTCGACGCCATGCGGTGCTACAAACGAGACCGCGGGCTGGCTAAAAAGACCAGCGTTTTCAAGAGCTCTTAACCTTTGCAGGCGTCTCCCTAGGGAGCGCCAGCTGCTCCTTGCGAAAGCCAATCACTTCATCTCTTCCAGCAGCTTCCGCGCTTCACCCAACACCGCCCGTATCTGCCTTCGCTCGGCGATCGCATCCGTGGTGAACAGGCCGTGCTTGCGCGCGTTACGGTTCGCCCTTGGCGCGCCGGACCCCGGTGCCCCGCCATGCATGCGACAGCGCTTTTTGCCGCGCACCGCCGGCGAGCGGCACGCGCCGCCGGAACGGATTTTGGCGCCACAACGCGGGCTCGCCAGCATCGGGGCGGTATTTCTGATGTGATCGCTCATGCCTGTGCTTCCCGCTAGGCATCAGCGGAATCGGGCCCTCGCTTGGAGCCTGCGGCCTTCCGCGCCGCGGATGCCGGCTTTTTGTCAGAGACGATCACGCTCGCATGTTGCGTGACGTTGCCGACAATGGCTTTGCCTCCGTCGCCGACCGACACGTTCTGCACGGTGATGGCGGGCTCGCCATGGCTCCGGTAGCGGTTGAGCGCCTCGATCTGGGCTGGAAACGTGCGGGCGAGCCTGCCCAATGCGCGCGCGGCGCTGTCGTGCTGAGCGAGATCGTCCGCATTCGCGAGGTGATGGGCGCATCGCATCGCCATCACATGAACGGAAACCATCTGCGCCACCAGCATGGCCTCGATGGAATCCCGCGGGCGAATGCTCTTCACCATCGAAATCATGAAAGAGAGGTTGACCTCGTCGGGACTCTCGCCGCTCACGCTGGCCTTTACCAATTGTCTGATAATGCCATGCATCGCTTCGCGGTCGGCGACCCCCAATGTATCAGCCATGAGCTGTTCGCCGATTTCAGGGTCTGGATGGTCGATGGAGAAGCCGTGCGACAGAAGCTTTATCCGCGGGGCTGCGGCAGCCTTGGCCTCGTCGGTTGCGGCGATCGCCGTTGACATAGCAAGGTTCGGAGCGCGGTTCATGTCGAGATTCCCTGGCAGGCGCGCGGTAAGCGCGCGGGTTCGGCCACGCGCAGGCGATCGTTCGCCGCGGCGATCCGGTGCAGTTTCAATTGTGGGTGAGGATTTGAGTCGCAATCGTACCGACGCGCCCGCTACTACGGGGCGCCGGGCGTTTGCAGGATTGCGGGATGATGAAGGAATGCCGCTGATTTGCCCGACGTGTCAAGTTGCTTTGTCGAATGCCGGCGGCCGCCTGCTACTTTGCATGGGGTTGTTTTCGATATTTTGGAAGCGCGTGTGTCGAGGCGTCATTCGTGGCCGCACACGCTCCGCTCATTCCCGCTCCATCATGTCGGCGATCGCCTTGATGCGGCTTCTGGCGTATTTCGGCAGGCCGGCGCTCAGCGAATCGCCGCTGTTGAAGGAGCTGTGGCCCATGAGCAGTTGAGCGGGCACGAGGTTTCGCAGAATGGGCGTTTTGATGTATTCCCTTTGCTTGTTCAGCACGTCGTTCCTGACCGCAATCACGATGTAGACCGTCGCGATGGCGGCCTCCCGCTCGGTCGGATGCTGTTGCAGAACCGCAAGCAGCTTGCCGAACTGGATGACCTGGTTCACCCAAAAGATGTTCTGCTCGAGCCCGCTGGTGACGGTGGAGTCGAGCCCTGTCAGGCTCGGCAGCTCGGCAAGGTGCGGCTGCGCGACCAACATCATCTCACTCTGGAACTCGATGAAATCCGGAATGGGCTTTTTGCTCTCCTCGCGCAGCTTGTTGGCAAGCTGAATGCCCGCCGGAATTTTCCCTTCGAACATGTAGCGGGACTGCACGCAGATCGCCTTCGCGTCCTCGCACCAGCGGCGATTCGGCGGACGGTTGAGCGCGGCGCCGGTGTCCTTGTTGGGAACAGCATCGCCCCCCGCGATCGGCCGGTGCTTGACTGCCGGATCGATCTGCTCGAGGAACGCGACATTCGCATACCGCGACAGATCCAATGCCGCTGCCGGTCTTGGAAGTCGAAACCGCGCCTCCGCCTGGTAGACCGAGAGCTTCAGCTTGGTTTGTTGGTTGAGCGTGGGCTCAACGAAGCTCGGGAACAGCGAGAGGAAGCGCTGCTGAACCGGACGTGAGCGGGCCCAATCGTCGAACGGAATGAGCCCGGTCGAGGAATCGGCGAGCTTGTCGTTGCGTTGGTCGGCGAAGATGACCGTGCGCGGTTTGATCTGTGCGATCGGAACGCTGGCGACTGCGGGCACGTCCTCCAGCTGGAATTCCTGCGCGGCCGCGCCCGTGCAAGTGGCCACGCAGGCGGCAATGAGGACAGCGGCACTGTGCGGTCTCATGGCGTCAATGCTCAATTCAGCCGCCGCCAGAAATAATCGGGATCGACTCGGAGCGGCGGTCGCGGGAGGCGGTCCTCGTCATCGGGATATCCGCGCCAGGAGGGATATTCGCGCGGACCAAGACGCCAGTTCGGGAATGGAAAGGGCGGCCGGTTATCGCCGTAAAGGCGGTTATCGTGGGACCACTGCTGGAATGGCCCGTCATCTTCGCCATAACCGCCACGACGGGCGTAGCTTTCTGCACGCGAGACGATCCGAAATTGCGTATCATTGATTCTGCCCGCCGGATCCCTCTTGAGGTACTCGGTGAAAGCGTGCCCGGAGCCGGCCGGTGCAGGATCGCCGGTAGAGGGATCGATCGACAGAGCAACGAGCTGACGCATGGCTTCGCGCGAAGGGCCGTTCAACGCCGTCTTGGGAGCGTGCAGCTCCCAGGCTGCCTGCACGATCGGCTCGAACATCGGCAGCGCCACTTTCCCTCCGGTCTGGCCTCGCCCAAGGGTGCGGCGCGCGCCGTCGCTGTTGTCGTAGCCGACCCAGATAGCGATCGTGACGTCATTTGTGAAACCGACGAACCAGGCATCGGCCGAATTATCGGTGGTGCCAGTCTTGCCGCCGACATAGGGCGAGAGATGCTTCACCGCGCGCGCGGTTCCGCGCGCGAGCACGCCCTGCAGCATTGATTTCATCTGGTAAAACGATGCGCGGTCGGCGAAGCCGATCCAGGACACCGCATGCGGATCGTGCCGGTAGATTGGGCGGCCGTCCTGTTCGATCGTTTCGATCGCGTGGGGCTGGGGTCGTGCGCCTTCGTTGGCGATCGCGGCATAGAACGCCGCAAGGTCGATGAGCCGCACAGTTTGGGCACCGAGCACGAATGGGTAGTAGCGCATGCATTCCTTGTAGAGCTGCGCTTCCATCGCGATCTCGCACACCCGGTCGAGGCCTCGCTCGGCGCTGTCGTCGAGACCGGTCGCGAGCAGCTGCGCGGTGGCGAGATTCCGGGAGTTTTCCAGCGCACGCCGCAGTGTAATGGCGCCCGAAGCGCCGCCCTCGTAGTTCTTCGGCGACCAGAAACCGCGCTGGCGCGCGTGGACCGTCGCCCCGATCGGTGCCAGCGTAATAGGTTCGTCCATCACCAGCGTGTTAGGCTGCAGTCCCTTCCGAAGGGCGGCGAGGTAGGTCAGCGGCTTCAAGGTGGAGCCGGGTTGCCGCAGGCTCTGGACGACGCGGTTGAGCTGGCTTGCCGGATACGAAAAGCCGCCCGCCATCGCGAGAATGCGGCCGGTTTCGTTCTCGAGTACGAGCGCCGCTCCCTGCACGGTCGGTCGAATGCGCAGATCGGCACGCGCCGCTTGCTTACCATTGGCTTTGCGCACCTGCACGTAGACCACGTCGTACGGCTTGAGACCGCGCCGGATCGCGGTGCTCCAGGTGTTCAGCGGCAGGATGCTTCCGTCGGTCAGACCGACGTTGATCGCATGGCCGCTCTTGCCACGCGTATTCTCCAGGACGACCGCCGATTCCCAGTGAACGTCATAGAGGGGTAGCCGCGTCGTCTTCAACGCCACGAGCCAAGGCGGTTCCGTCGCCTTGGGGTCAGCCGCACTCAGACGGACAGCATCGGAAATGTTCGCCTCGGGCCCCTCAAATTTGTAACGATTGGTGTTCAGCTCGTACCGCGCGAGGCCCTCCTGCAATGTCGCTTCGACTACGCGCTGCAAGGCCGAATTGACGGTCGAGTGCACCGTGTAGGAGGAACTGGTGAGTGTATCGAGGCCCGCGACCACCTTTGCCTCGCGGCCGATTTGATCGACGAAGTGAAAGCCGAAGTTCCGTCGCGTCGGCCGGTACTCGGCAAGCTGCGGCAATACTGCTTGCGCCGCGGCGGCGTCGATCATGGCGTCGTCCTGCATGCGGCCCAGCACATAGGCGAGGCGCTCGCGCGCGCGCTCAGGGTGGTGGTCGGGATTGAAGTAGTTCGGTCCCTTGGCGAGCCCGGCGAGCAGCGCGCCCTCGACTGCGGAAAGCGCCTTGGCCGGTTTACCGAAATAGCTGCGCGCCGCCATCTCGATGCCCCAGGCTCCGCGGCCGAGATAAATCGAGTTGAGATAGAGCTCGAGGATTTCCGCCTTGGTCAGGGCGCGCTCCATCCGCGAGGCAACGATCATTTCGCGTAATTTTCTTTCGTAAGTGATGTCGTTGCCCACCAGCAGGTTCTTGGCGACCTGCTGCGTGATGGTCGAGCCACCCTGCGGCCGGCTCGGCTGCGTGAAGTTGCCGATGAAGGCGCGGACCAGTCCGCGCTCGTCAATGCCGGCGTGTTGGAAGAAACGCTTGTCCTCGGCGGCGATGAATGCGTTGCGCACCGCTTCCGGGATATCCGCAAGCTTGACCCAGACGCGGCGGTTGTTCGGCGCGTAAATCTCGGCAACGCGCTCGCTCTTGTTGTCGAGGACTACGCTCATGGCAGGAAGCCTGAGGTGCTTAAGCTGCCCGGCGTCGGGCAGATCCTTGACCGCGTTGTTGTAGAAAGCGATGACCTGACCAAGATCGACCGGAGATTCTTCCACTTTTTCGACCTTGCAGAACTGCCTGTAGGCCATGTGGAGGTCGGCCAGATTCAGGCCTTTGAGCGCCTTGATCTCGCTGCTCAACGCCTCCTTGTCATCCATGGCAGTGGCAATCAGATCGTCCAGGTTGATGTCCTCGATGTCGAAAGCCTTGCGCATGTGGGCGCAGCCGGCATTCAAGAGCTGCGCCACCTCGAAGCGGTCGCGCACCGCATCGAACTCCGTCTTGACCCCATCCGGCCGGGTGGTGACCTGGCTGAAGGCAAGTGCCGTGGCGAAGATCTTGATGAGAATCGAGTCCATGACCTGCCGACGGTCAAAAAGCCGCCCCCGTAAGGTCTCGTGTTTGTAGTACGATATTAAACAAGGCTGTGTTGAGGAAAAAGTTCCCGAAGCGCCGGAACTAACGCTGCGGCCAGTACGTTTTAGAAACACCGCATTGGCAGTGCACCCATGAATGCCCCGCTTCCAGTCGTGCTTGCCGCGGCGCTTCTCAGCGCCGCCATCGCCACGATGCCTGCGGATGCTGCTCCTCGAAAAAGAAGACCCGGGTTCTTGCCGCGGTCCCCCTGCAGCTAGCGTCGCTCAGCCGCCCACGGACAGATTTTTGGCCTGTGACGTCCGGGTGCGAGACTATCTTCGCGAAGGCGGAGCGGTGACACAGGTGACCAAGATCGAAGTGGACGATGCCCGACTGCAGCTGAACATTCATCATGAGTACGGAGAGGCGGGAAAGTCGTCTCGAAAATACCTCCGCGGGGACACTGAGGAAGAAATGCGCAAAAATCTGCGCGGAATATTGGATGAGTTCGCTGCGGCTGCGAAGGCGGCAACGGCTGGTCGCGCTTGGTATGTGATCGCCGCTCGCAAGGTCATGCCGGACCTCCGCGAAGGCTCGGGCGAGACCACGAGTCCGTGGACGGCCATCGTCCTTGCGGATTTCGAGGGAAAATGCAGACCCATCACGTTCTATCAGTCTGTCGACCGGAATAAGCTCAATCCTGAACTGAGCAAGAAATTGGATGAGTGAAGTTTTACGCTTGAAGTGATTTGCAGTCGTGGCGACGTCGCCTGAACGCCATGAGGCGCGGTGAGGATGCTCAACTGCCGTCGCCGGCGAGTTCCGCTGTGACGCGCGATCCCGTCATGAATCAGGCGGCAAACGTCCTTCATCTCTGCTATCATCGGGTCATGACGATCGGGATTACCGGACCCGAACGGAAGGCACCAAGGCAAAGCGCCGTGGTCGGGTCCATCATTGCGGCCGTCTTCGCCGGAATTTGCCTGATCCTGCTCTGGCTCACGAGCGACTTCCTGGTTGACTGGCTGTGGTTTTCCGCGATCGGTTATCCGCAGGTTTTTTGGACGACAATCGGCGCCAAGGCCGTCGTTCTTTTTGCAGTCTGGACCGGGACTGCGGTCGTCCTTTGGTTGAACGGATGGCTCGCGGTGCGTTTTGCCCGACGGCAGCCGCCGCAATCTGTCGCGGCGTTCGTGTGGAATCTTGCGGGCAATGTGCCACCGCCCGACGTGTTGGCGGTCGTGCGCGATCGGCTGCGATGGTCCAGGGTTGTCACGGGCGGTGCAGGTTTGCTCGCTCTGCTGGTTGCCGCGCTAGAAGTCGGCAATTGGGGCGTCATCCTGCAGTTTTTCTATCACGTTCCCTACGGGGCCGACGACCCGCTCTTCAACAAGGACATCAGTTTCTATCTGTTCGTGCTGCCGGCCTATATCCTCGTCAAGAACTGGATGCTGCTCACACTCGTTCTGAGCGCACTTTTCGCCGCGGCGATCTACTGGGTGCACGGCGACATCGAATACGACATTCATCGTCGATCGATGTCGCCGACAGCAATCGCTCACGGCTCGGCGTTGCTTGCTCTCCTCTTTGTCGTGAAGGCCTGGTCATACGTTCTCGACCGTTATCTGCTGCTCTATGGCGACAACGGCGTCGTCGTCGGCGCCAGTTATACCGATGTGTATGTGGGGCTACCGGGCCTGTGGCTAATGATCGGGCTGTCGATCATTGCGGCGTTTGCTGCGTTGGCAAACCTCCGGGTGAGGACCTACCGGCTTCCTGTCGCCGCGGTCATGCTTGTCGTGATCGGCTCTTTGGTGCTGTCCGGCGTAGCTCCCGTGTTGTTCCGGCAGTTCTTCGTCAAGCCAAGCGAGTTGGAGCTGGAGAAGCCCTACATCGAACGCAACATCGCGCTCACCCGGCAGGCATACAATCTCGATCAGATCGCAGCCAAGCCGTTTGCTGCCGAACAGAAGCTTACCTTCAAGACGCTCGACGCCAACAAGGCGACAATCGAGAATATCAGGCTGTGGGACTGGCAGCCCTTGTCGGACACCTACGCGCAGCTGCAGGAGATCCGCACCTACTACAAATTCCATCATCTTGACGTCGATCGCTACTGGCTCGATGGCTCCTACCAAAGCGTCATGATCTCGGCCCGCGAACTGCGGCCCTCCTTGCTGCCGCCGAATGCCCAGACCTGGGTCAACCGTCACGTGCTGTTTACTCACGGCACCGGCGCGGTGATGAGCCCGGTCACTCGCAAGAGCGCCGAAGGGCTGCCATTCTTTTATTTGCGCGACATACCTCCTGTTGCGGACGGAGGCCCCCGATCCGCGAACCGCGCATCTACTACGGCGAGGAGCGCGACAGCTACGTCATCGTCAAGGGGAGCACACCTGAGTTCGACTATCCGAAGGGAAAGGACAATGTCTACGCGGCCTATGACGGCACCGGTGGCGTCCCGATCGGAGCGATGGTGTGGAGAGGCCTGTTTGCTTATTACTTCAACGACCCGAACCTGGTGCTTTCAAGCTACATCACGGCCGACAGCCGGATCATGATCCGCCGCAATATCGGGGAAAGGGTAAGGACGATCGCTCCGTTCCTCAGGCTCGATCACGATCCTTATCTGGTCATCAGCGATGGGCGGATGTTCTGGATGCAGGATGCCTATACGGTGAGTTCCTATTTCCCGTATGCACAGCCGGCGCAAGGGCTGGATCTCAACTACATTCGCAATTCGGTGAAGGTCATCGTCGACGCCTATAACGGAACCGTCGACTTTTATCTGATGGACACCGGCGACCCGGTCGCCGCAACCTTCCAGCGCATCTTTCCGGGCTTGTTCAAGCCGTTCTCGGTCATGCCGCCGGACCTGCAGAAGCACATTCGCTATCCGGAGGACCTGTTCCTGATTCAGGCGCGGCTGTATCAGACCTACCACATGGAGGCGGCCGACGTTTTCTATAACCGCGAGGATCTCTGGCAGTTTCCGCGCCAGCCGGGCGGCGGCGGCACCGCAATGATGGCGCCTTACTACATCATCATGCGGCTGCCGGGCGAGCCGCAGGCCGAGTTCTTCCTGATGCTCCCGATGGTGCCCAGCCGCCGCGACAACATGATCGCGTGGCTCGCCGCGCGCTGCGACGCGCCCGATTACGGCAAGCTGATCGTCTACGAGTTTCCCAAGGAGAAGCTCGTCTATGGACCATTCCAGATCGAAGCACGGATCAATCAGAGTACCGAGATATCGCAACAAATCACGCTGTGGAACCAGATGGGTTCGCGGGTGATCCGCGGTGCGAACTTGCTTGTGATCCCGATCGAGAACTCGATCCTTTATGTAACGCCGCTCTATCTGCGAGCGGAGCACGGACACCTTCCGGAGCTGAAACGCGTGATCGCAGCCTACGGCGAACATGTGGTGATGAAGGAGACGCTCGCGGAGGCCTTGTCAGCACTGTTCACAGAGCCCGGCGCTGCGCCGGCAGCTTCAACCTCGACAGAGGAGAGGCGCGCCACAGGCCCGGCGGCAAGTCAGGCACGAGAGGCGCTTGATCGCTACAATCAAGCCGTGGAGCGATTGAAGTCCGGAGATTGGAAAGGTTTCGGCACGCAGTTCGACGCAATGCGCGAGCTCCTGGAGGAAATGGACCGACGCTCCACCGGCCACTAGCTAACTGCAAGTCGCAGTCTGGTGCCCTTACCGTCACTCGGACAAGCCTGAACGGCCTTCGCGCTCAGGGACGATCGCCTTCACTCGGGTCTTCGACTTGCACGCCCATCGGCGCCGATGCGCTGCGGGATCGAATGACGATCGCGACGATGTCGGCATCAATCTTGAGCAGATCGAGGTCGCGCGTCATCTCGCGCAATTCCTGGCCCTTGCGGGCAATCTCCTCCGAGACGTCGACCGCCATGTTGCGCTCTGTGACCCCGCCCGAGCTCCCGATGAACATTTTGGCCTTGATCCACTCCAGGCGTGCCCGATGTGTATCGCGCGTGAATTTCTTTTCCACGAATTGTCGCCGGGCTTCGACATAGGCGGCCAGTAATTCCACGTCGGACATCTTGTACAAGGCGTCGGCTGAAAGGCTCATGGCACCTCTGAGGCTCGTTAAGATGATGGTGAACTCGCGAAGCGCCCGCCCTCGAATTTCGAGCAGAAACTTGTCCCCAGAATATTTGACACGCTGCCATACTACCAAGCGGAATCTTGGGCTGTATCATACAGGAATTCTGAAACGCTCAGGGAGTGGACCATGCCGTCTATATTCCCGGCCCGAACGATACCGCTCCCCTCATTCGGCGGCGGATCGCGCAACTGCAGAACTGTCTCGGCGACGACGGCTTCGGATTCGAAACTGCGGTCTGAGGCCGATCCTGTGCTGCCGAGCGGCGCACCAGCTCGCCGCTTTCGTCAATTGGCTGCTCCGTTTCAGCGAAGCGATGCCGCCCCGGGTGACGCATGATCGCGATTTGTCATGCCTGCGTTCGCTGCGCACCATTTCTTGACAGGCCAACACGACTTTTCAATTATCCACCAAACGCTGTCAGCTTGCCGGGAGTTGCCATGTCGTCGATCGGTACCGCTTTGCTCAACAGCCTTCGTTCCGTTGAGCGTCCGGGTGATTTTTGCGTCGGCGGAATTCGGGAGATCTTCATGCCGACGATCGATATCGACGGCGTGGGCAGGATCGCCTTTCCGATCCTGCCTGTCCAGGCCGAGCGGCTTGTCGCAATCGCCGAAGCAGCCCCCTACGGGCGGGGCGAGGCGACAGTGATCGATCGCGAAGTCCGGAGAACCTGGCAGGTCGATTCCGCCAAGGTTCGAATCGGAGGGCGCCACTGGGAAAAGACCCTGGCCGGACTCGTCGCCGACATAGCCCTCGGGCTCGGTGTGAGCGAGCCGGTTGCGGCCGACTTCTATAAGCTTCTTGTCTACGATACCGGCAGCTTCTTTGTCGGCCACCGCGATACCGAGAAGGCCCCAGGCATGTTCGCGACGATGGTGCTCGTGTTGCCCTCGACCAATAGCGGCGGCGAATTGGTCATCAAGCATGTCGGCCGGGAGATGGTGCTCGACCCGCGCCCAGAGGAACCGTCGGAGATCGGCTTCGCGGCCTTCTATGCCGATTGCGTGCATGAAGTGCGTCCTGTGAAGACGGGATGTCGCCTGACCCTCGTCTATAATTTGCGTTTCGTCGACAAGGGGCACCCGCTGAAGGCGCCCGATTATCGCGCAGAGCACCGGCGGGTGGTGGAGTTGCTGCGGAGCTGGGCAAGCGCGGAGAACGAGCCTGATCAGCTGATCCTTCCGTTGGAGCATGCCTATACGCCGGCGGAGCTGTCGTTCAGTGCACTCAAGGGTGCCGATGCGGGTGTGGCGTCCGTGCTGGTCAAAGCAGCCGCAGAGGCGGATTGCGATCTCCATCTTGCTCTCGTGTCGATCGAGGAGAGCGGCAGCGCCGAACATACCGGCTATTACGGCCGCCGCCACCGGGGTCGCGACGAGGAGGAGGACGAAGAATTCGAGGTTGTCGAGGTCATTGACCGAGCCTTGATCCTGTCGGAGTGGCGGCGTCCGGATGGCGGCGAGGCGGGGTTCGACGATTTTCCATTTGCCGAGGACGAGCTGTGCCCGCCCGACGCTTTTGAGGATCTGCTGCCGGACGAGCAGCATTTTCACGAGGCGACGGGCAATGAAGGCGCGTCCTTCGAGCGCACCTACAGCCGTGCCGGCTTCGTGTTGTGGCCGACCGCGCGGAAGCTCGCGGTGCTCAATCAGGCCGGCCTCCGCACGACGCTGCCGTATCTCGAGGATCTGACAGCGCGCTGGGAGACGAGCAACGCGTCGATCCAGTCACCGTTATGGCGTGAGGCCGATGAGCTTTCACAGCATATGCTGCGGTCCTGGTCCCGCTCGCTTTGGCGGGAGGACGACGACTCCGAAGCCGGCCGGATGCTCGATTTGCAGATCCGGCTGGGGAACGTGGAGCGCATCGATGCGTTTCTCGCCGAGCTGTCCGCGGAAGGCCATTACGCCTCAGCCGACAACGAGGCGATCGTGCGCGCCGCCGCCCTTCTTCCGGCCACACGTGCAATGGAGCTGCTGGTCCGGATTATCAGCCGCAACGCTCCGGCCCATCTCAGCGCCTGCGGCGTTGCTGCTGCGCCGCGTCGCGGCGCCGACGGGTGCGGCCGATGACCTGGAGCAGATCGGTGTAGCCTTGATAGATGCCTTGCCGGGCAACCCGATCAAGCAGGAGCAGGTCGACACTTGGACTCGGTCAGCGCCGGTGAAGCCGGGCTTCGTCGTCGATCTTCTGACTGCGACGAGCCAGATCGATGCGGGGCTCGCGGCCCGTGCGATCGAGCACGTGCTGGCTTGGCCGAAGACGTACAAGCCGGACGACGTGCTAGTCCCCGCCGCTCGCACGTTTGCTAAGCAGGCGGAGAGCAGAGCTTGGCCGGCGGTGGAGCGGCTCCGAGAGGCGTCTCTCGACCACCTGCGCAGGCGCATCGCCCTACCGCTGGAGGCGCCACGGGACTGGACCAGGACCAACCCGCTCAAATGCACATGTGGCGACTGCCGTGGACTGGGCGCGTTCCTGGTTGCGCCGGATCAACAGCAATGGCGCCTGAAGGCGGTCCAGCATCGAAGGACACATGTCGAGCAAAGTGTTCGGAGCGCGTCGTGTGACCTTAACCTAACGACCGAAAGGCGCGGCAGTCCCCACACGCTGGTCGCCACCAAGAACCAGGCCAGCTACGAACGGCGCGCCAGGCAGCGACGGGAGGATCTGGAGCACGTGTCAGCGCTGGGCGGATGATGTTGGCCTTGCACCACGCCGAACTGCGAGTTCGACTACAGAAATGAGCCGGAAGAATCGAGTTCCACTTGCTGATCGTGTTGCCAAAGCGGCTGAAGCGGCACTTGCCGCCCGGCAATCTGTGGGCGCTATCGACGTGCTCGTCGGGATCGGGTGGCTTGACGCTCCCTCGGTGGAGCGTTGGCGCCGCGGCCAGATCGATTGCCTGGAGGAAGTTGTCCGGACCAATCTGCCGCGGATCGCGGAAGCGATGCAGCTATTCCGGTCTTGGGCGATTGCGGGAGGACTGTTCGCAAGCCAGACAGCATATGTCGCTCGTACGCCGCAGCGCCAGACGCTGCGCTTCAGCCGGAGCGGAAATTCCGCGATCGAGGAGTCATACCGGACACATTGGGTGTCGCCGGAGCTTTCCGAGAAGAAGCGTGAGCGCCTGGCGGAAAAGGCAAGCCGCGCCCCGGAACTGGTGGTCGTCCAGCCATTGAACGCGGAGTGGCGATGCCATCGGTGCGGCGGCACCGGCGATCTATTGATGATGGAGAATCCCGGCCCGGCGTGCCTGCGCTGCGTGGGCCTCGACGATCTCGAGTTTCTGCCGGCGGGCGATGCCCTGCTCACGCGGCGCGTGAAAGCGAAAAGCACTCGACATGCTGTGGTCGTGCGCTTCAGCAAGTCCCGTCGCCGTTACGAACGACAAGGTCTGCTGGTCGAGCCGCAGGCCTTGGCAGATGCGCGGTGATGCAAGAAAATTGTCATGGAACGCCGGGACGGTCTGCCCTGTTAGCAAGATTCGAATTCGCGTTCTAATTGGCAACATGGTCGATCATCGCGCTGGCAGGGCCGATGATACCGCCGGTGTTTCGATCAATCGCATGATGTGACGGATAAATTCTTCATCGTCGGGCATTTTTCCGCCACCAATCTCGATCGCATCCTGCATTTCGATCCGGCTATGCAGCCAGAATTGCACCAGGCTTCCGGCGACGCACAGGACCAAGCCCGCGGGCATATCGGTACGTAGTAACCCCGCTTGCTGCGCATGCTTCATAAGAGGAACGGCCCGTTCGCTCAGATTGCGCGAGCGCGATTTCCGCTCATCTGTCGGCCCGTCGAGCAGGCGCCATAAGTTGATACGGAAGGCATCGGGGTGCTCGCGCCAATATCGCAGGTAGGTCCGGATGGCTGTCGGAATCGACTCCGCGTCGAGCGTGTCTTGCGCGACGACATTCGAGACGTAGGCGAGGAATTCAGCAGAGGCTTGCTCCCCGACCGCGTTCCAGAGTCCCTCCTTGCCCTGGAAATGATGGTGTAGCAGTCCTTGGGACACACCCGCCCGCTGCGCGATGTCACGCATTTTGGTGCCGTGGAATCCGCTCTTCGAAAATTCCGTCCGCGCCGCCTGAAGGATGGCGTCACGTCCGGCTTGCGCTTGGCTGGCTGACTGCGGTGGCTTCATCCATCACCTTCTAAGCATTCTAAATCATTTAGGAATTTCGCCTTGACAGGTCAACCAGTCAATGGTGACTGCTCAAGCGGTCAGTCGAATGAGGCGTGCAATGGGGAATGTCGCGACAGGAAAGTGGATGGGGGCCGGCCTTAGGCATTGGACACGTCGTGCCGCCTCGGCAGTCGGCGCAATGGCGGCGCTCGCTGGCGGCTTCGCGCCCGACCCGGCCCTGGCCCAGCAGCCCACGGAACTTCCGCCCGTTACAGTCACGCCGCCAAAACCGAATGCGAAGAAGCGGACCGTGTCGCGGCCCGCCGTCCAACTCCAGGAGATTACGGTTACGGCCCGCAAACGGCCCGAGGTCGAAAAGGATGTCCCGATCAGTCTGACGACGATTGAGGGCGCGCGGCTCGAGGACCTTTCCAAGACCCGCTCAAACGCCGACCTCGCACGCTCCGTGCCGAACTTCAACTTCGTCGATCTCGGGGGCAATCTTCAAATCTTGCCAATATCCGCGGCGTCGGATCGTTCTCGCCGGTGTCTCCGGACGATACTTCCGTTGTCTTCTATGTCGATGAGGCGCCACAATCGGTGTATGGCATTGCACCGAGCCTGCTTGATACGGAGCGGGTCGAGGTGCTGCGCGGGCCGCAAGGAACGTTGTTCGGCCGTAACGCGCAAGGCGGCGCGGTGAATATCATCTCACGCCTGCCGACGTTCGATCGCTCCTTCTCGCTGACCGGCGAATGGGGGACCAAGGGCTATGGCCTGGGCGAGCTGATCGCGAACTCTCCGCTGATTCCGGACGTTCTCGCCGGGCGCGTGGCGCTGCGCTATTCGAACTTCGGCGGTGACGTCCCGAACATCCTGCTCGGCGGCAATGATGCCGCTACAAAGATCGGCGCATTCCGCGGCTCGCTTCTCTACACGCCGACCGATCGCACCACCGTCACCTTCAGCGGATCCTACAACAAGGACGACGACACCGTGCCGCGCTGGCTACTCCGCGGCGCGGCCGATTTCCCCGCAAGTGCCGTCAATCCGCGCAATGACGTGGACCGCGAGAACCAGAACTACAATCTGAAGGTCAAACACGATTTCGGGCCGGTTGTCTTCGATTCCGTCTCGAACTTCCAGCGCACCACTTCGTTTCAAGTCACCGATCTCACTGACTCGCTCGTGTTCTCGAAGCTTACCGGCTTGCCGCTCGCATTCTTCAGCGTGCCGGGTGCGGACATCGCGAATATCGGCATCGGCGAGAATACCTGGCTGCAGGAGATGCGGCTCTCCGCGCCGAAGGACAGCGCGATCGCCTGGACGACGGGCTTGAACTTTTCCGCACCGAAGTTGCGCTCGACGGCAACGCCCGCTCGGTCACGCCGGTTTTCGCGACAGCGACAGGAATCCGCAACAACGACTTCGCGACCAACAGCTACGCGGCCTTCGGTGAGGCGACGGTGCCGCTGGTCGGGGCGCTCAAAGGCACGCTGGGGCTTCGCGCGACGCATGAGGAGAAATCCGCCTCCTATCGTTACAGTGGCGTTGGCGCGCCCGGCACCGTTGCCAGCTACGTCCAGGATCTCGGCCTGAAGGATGATTTCCTTACCGGCCGCGCTGGCCTGAGCTACGATTGGACGCTGGACTTCATGACCTATGCCACCGTTGCGCGGGGTTATGTGACGGGAGGGTTCCCGGCCAACTCCATCAACAATCCGCTCGGCAAGCCCGAGGTCCCGTTCGTAGCATCCACGAGCTGGACCTATGAGGGCGGCTTCAAGTCCGAGCTGTTCGACCGCCGTCTCAAACTGACCGGCGCGCTGTTCTTCAACGACGTCAAGAACGGACATCTGTTCGTCTTCAATGTCCCGGCGGCTTCATTCACCGTCGCAACGCTCGACTATCAATCCTGGGGTGGTGAACTTGAAGGTACCGTCCGTATCACGCCCGGCTTTGAGGTGTTCGGCGGCGTTGGCATCACCCACGCCGAACTCGTCAACGTTCCGCTCAGCAGCGCGACCGGCGCGAAAGACGGCGGCCGCGTCCCGAACGTGGCGCCCGTGACCGCCAATGTCGGGCTTCAGTATCAGGTTTCGGCCGCGTCCCTTGGGCTCAACGGCGACTTCTTCATTCGCGGCAACTACCAGTTCGTCGGCACCCGCGCCGCGGACGTCGTCAACAGCTTCGACCTTCCTTCCTACAGCGTCGTCAACGGCAAGTTCGGCTGGAAGGGGCAGAGCTTCGATGCCTATGTCTTCGCGAACGATCTCCTTGACGAGCGCTACGAGGCGTTCGGGCAACGCTTCGGACCCACGACGCAATCCGTGCGTGTCGGGCAGGGCCGCGTTGTGGGCATCGGAGCAACCGCGAAGTTCTAGCGATGAGAAGGGAAACGGTGACCATGATGAAAACAGAGGATTTCAAGCTACACGACGTTTCGCGCTTTCCGGTCGTGGTGTTGCACGGCCGCAGCTTGCCGCCGGGCTATGGGCCAACCTGGGCGGATGAGCTTGATGCACTGCTTGGTCAGGAGCGTCCTTTCGTCATGATCTTTCCCGACTCGGTGGAGGACGAGGCGCACGAGGATCAAAAGCTTCGCACGGTCTTCCTCAAGGCCAACAAGACCCGGCTTGCCGCCAAATGCCAAGGCATCTTCAGCATCGAGCCGAACAAGGCGAAGGGCCTTCTCAAACGCGCTCAAGGTGCGGTGATCGCCGCAGCTTTCGGAATACGCTTCCGCGTCGTGGCCACCGTGGAGGAAGCGGAGCGGCTTGCGAGCCTGGCCTTGGCAGGAGCGGCTGTGCCCGATGCCACCGAGATTGAGTAGCGAGACGCGCGCCTATCTTCGCATCGGCAAGAGACGCCTTCGTATCCCGAAGCGCCGCGGCGTACGGATTGCTCTCGGCATTGCTCTCGTCGTTCGGGGCATTCTCCCGCCGGCCGGGTTCATTCTGTTGCCGCCAGCGCTGACGCTGCTCTCGATCGACATTCCGCGCGTTCGCCGCTGGCGCCGGCGCATGATCGTGCGGCTAGGCCGGCGGAAGCGTGGTCTGTCCAGCATATCTGGATCGAAATTAGAAGCTATTTAAGCGATTGACCTGTAACGGCGACGCGCTCGTCGCTCTTTCCCAGTTTCGAGCCATTCAAATTTTTAAACGCTGGCGATAGCTTGATGGCGATCATATCAGGGCGTATCGGTCCTTGGCGTTGATGGGCGGATCGCGCAGAAGTTCACTTCTCCGAGCGCATTGCTGCCCAGGCGGCCGCCCGTCATGGCGCGAACAAGGAAGAGGGCGCGAGTAATCATGCAGCCAGATACTGACAGCGAGATCTGCCGGCGCGGAGATGCATCGGTCCATCATGACGGCCTTCTGCGATGTCCTTCGGACCACCCGGCTTCCGCCCATGGCGGTGATGAGTCTCGCCGCGTCCGCTCTCGGAACGGTCTACAAGGAAGTCGCCGATCAGCATCGCTCCGATGGCGCTTGTCCCTGCGGCTGGAAACCGAATCTGCGTGGGGATGTCGAGGCTCTACAGGCCGCGTTGGCAGCGACAACGAAAGCTATCCCGCCTGCGGACTTGCGCGTCATGCAGGCCGTCGGACGTGCATGAACCATGACGTGCGATCCCCGCCGGCCTGATGCATAGCGGGTGGGTTCGACGCCGCCCTCTACGTTGATCCCGCCGGCTGCTTGGGGCATCTCATCCTGTTCACGGCCGGCGATCACTGGCGTCGACACGGGTAGATTGAGCGCAGGCCTCGAGCTTGTGCTCGCGTGCCTTTGCCTTCGGAGGGTAGGCAAGCATAAGCCATTGTTGAACCCAGATCGCAATCTGATGGATCATTCGCCTCGCCGATTTTGAGAGTTTCTAATCTCGCCCGGTGCAGACGCATAAGCGCAGTCGCAGCGCGTAGAACAGGCGCAAGCGCGACGTAATCATATGGCCGCCGTTCAAAAATAGTGCGGCTCACGGTGGGAAAAATATCAGCGTTAAACGTCTTAACCTGGAGGCGTTGTAGTACCGCGGCTGGTTTGACGGGAACGTTCATACGACAGCAGGCCAGGCACGACGAGAGGCGCTTTGCGTGCCTCATGACGTGCGCTGGCGACCGAGGAGAAAGATTGAAACGATGGCGTGTGTGACAACGAAACTGGTCCGAGCCCTGACGACGGGACGTCGGTTTGGCTGGATGACATTGACGGCGCTTGTCGTGTCGGCCGGTGTCGCCGGCCCAGTGACGGCCCAGCAGGTAGAGCCATCGGCTCAGGCGCAACCCGCATCGCCGCTGCCCTCGTCTCCTGCACCGTCAGCGCCCGGCGCGGAGCAGCCGGCGGCACCGTCATCATCAGCCACATCTGTAGGCGCGGATGCTCCGGTTTCCGCGGCGCCAATGCCGCAGGCGTCGTCGGCAATGGCCGAACGTCCGGCCGCTGCGCCGGTGTCTCCGAATGCACCACCTGCCGCTCAGGGGCGGCCGGGCCCGCGACGCTTCCGCACGATCTGTCGCCATGGAGCATGTTCATGCAGGCGGACATGGTCGTGAAGGCGGTGATGATAGGCCTTGCCTTCGCGTCGCTATTGACCTGGACGGTGTGGCTGGCCAAGGGCGTCGAACTCACCGGCGCCAAACGCAACGCGCGTAGCGCCACGCGCAAGCTGAGTGGCGCTGAAAGCCTTGCGGACGCGTCACGGCAGATCAATGCCGGATGGACGAAGAATGGCTGCGTCGCCGATCTCGTCAACGCTGCGCTTCAGGAGTTGCAGCGCTCGACCGACCTGTCCGCCGAGGGGATCAAGGAGCGTCTCGCCATCGCGCTGTCCCGCATCGAGGCGAAAGCGAGCCGCGACATGACGCGCGGCACCGGGCTTCTCGCGACGATCGGCGCGACGGCGCCGTTTGTCGGCCTGTTCGGCACGGTGTGGGGTATCATGAATTCGTTCATTGGCATCTCGCAATCGAAAACGACCAACCTTGCCGTCGTTGCGCCCGGCATCGCCGAGGCATTGCTCGCCACCGCGATCGGCCTCGTCGCGGCTATTCCGGCGGTGATCATCTACAATGTATTTGCCCGCGCCATAGCCGGCTACCGCGCATTGCTGTCGGACGCTTCGGGCGAAGTCCTGCAGCACATGTCGCGCGATCTGGAGCGGCAGGAGAAAGGCATTACGACCGGAAGGACCATCCGTGCCGTTTCGAACATAAGCACTGTTGCATCGGCGGCGGAGTGAGCGATCATGGCAGTCTCGCTCAGGGACCCGCAGGACGGCGACCTCGCCGAACTCTCCGAGATCAACGTCACGCCCTTTATCGACGTCATGCTTGTCCTTCTCATCATCTTCATGGTGGCCGCTCCCTTGTCGACCGTCGATGTCGCGGTGGATTTGCCGGTCTCCAGCGCGCCGCCGCAGGCACGGCCGGACAAGCCGATCTTTCTCAGCGTCAAACCAGACCTTACGCTGGCGCTCGGCAACGATGATGTGCCGCGTGGAGCGCTGCAGGCGACGCTCGACAGGCAGACGAACAGCGACCGCCAGCAGCGGATATTCCTGCGCGCTGACGGCGTGGTTCCCTATCGCGATCTGATGGCCGTGATGAATCTGCTACGCGGTGCGGGCTATCTCAAGGTCGCGCTGGTCGGGCTGGAAGACACCGGGCAGGGCAGCGCAATCAGCGGACAGTTGCCCGGCGCATCATCCGCGGCGCAACAGGCCGCGCCGGCGACGCAGCCATGAGATTCGGCTGGCGTGATCCCGACGCGCGGCCGGACGGTGTCGCGTGGCGTTCCGTGCTGCGATGGACGCTGGCGGGCGTCGCAGTCGCAGGGCTGCATGTGGGCGGCATATGGCTGGTGCTCAGCCGCGAGGAAGCCTCGGCCGCGGGGGAGCCGCCAGCCGCTGTGATGATGGAGTTGGCGCCGCTGGCCGTTGCGCCCGAAGCACCGCCGGATCAACTGCCACCCGATGAACGGATGACCGAGGCGCAGCCTTCCCCGTGGAAGAAAAGAACGACAAGCCTGCTGAACGGCCGGAGGAGAAGTCGGAGCCGGTCGTGGCGGAGGTGAAGAATCCCGTTGAGGACGTTCTGTTGCCGCAGACGCCGCCGGAAGTCGAAACGCCGAAGCTGCCGGAAGTGGCGAACGCGGAAGTCACCTTGACGCCGCCACCGCCGCAGCCGAAGGCCGCCAGGAAGCTACCGCCAAAAAGAAGGCGGAGCGCACCAAGCCGGAAGACCGCAAGATAGATCGCACCACGGCGCCTTTGGCGACGTCAAATCCGCGGGCGGATCGGGCGGCCGCGCCGTCGTCGAGTTCGGCCTTCAATCCCTCGACATCGCCCGCCACATGGAAGAGCAGCGTCAGCGCTCACCTCAATCGGCATAAAGGTGGAGGCCCCAATGGGGCAGTGGGCACGGTCGTAGTGGCTTTTGTCGTCAACCGCTCGGGCGGCGTGGTGAGTTCGCGTCTCGTCCGAAGCTCCGGAGATCCGGTGATGGACGCGAAGGCTGTTTCGACGCCCCGCAGCGCCAGTCCGGTGCCGGCTCCCCCGCCGGATGTCGAGGAAGCGCCCTCACGCTCACCGTTCTCATCCGATACGACCCGTGAAACGGGACGATGCCATAAGGTCAACAGATCGATCTCAGGATTTCCGGGAGGCAACGCGCATGAAACGGCTTGTGCTGCTTGGAGCCTATCTAAACATCCGCAGTTGTGAAACGCCTGAGGCACTATTAGAGAGAAAGCGGGTTGGGGCCTCGTGGTAGCTGCCTGTCGAATAGTCCAGGCTTTGACGTCCGGGCAGGGATGAGAGGGACCAGCACTTATTGTGACGACCGCGCGTGCGATGAAAATTCGCAAGTGGGGAATGTAATTTGCGCGACCTTTTCGCAATCCTGCAATCGGCCCGCGCCAGTCGTCCGGTGGAGCGCTTGACGTGAAGGGGAACGACGCCCGCAGCGTAATTTTTCTCGCACATCGTGCAGCTCTGATCGAATATGCGACACCAATTCTCGGCTCGCGCGAGACCGCTGAGGACATCGTGCAGGAAGCATTCCTGAAATTCGTGCCGCCCCGGCCGGCAGCCGACGCGCCCGAGCAGCCCGCAGCCTATCTCTACCGCATCGTCCGCAATCTCTCGCTCGATCTCTTGCGGCGCAAAAAGCTCGAAGGCCGGGATCCCTCGACGAAACGTCCTATTGGGTGGTGCCGCGCCCCGAGGCTTCGCCGGAACAGAGCGCGTTGTTGCGCGACGACATCCGCCAGATCGCTGCGATGCTCGCTGAAATGCCGACAGAGACCAGGATCGCCGTCGAAATGCACCGTTTTGGAGGGCACAAGCTCCAGGACATTGCGGTGCATCTCGGTCTCTCGGTCGCAACGGTGCACCGGATGATCCAAACGGCTCTGGTGGATATCGCAAAGCGGACCGGTCGCGAGCAAACGTGACATAATTCTCCCGGTGTGAAAAAGAATTCCGACCTATTCGTCTATTCAAAGCAGAGCGAGACATGAATCGCATGCTCTGGGGATGGGGCTCGGGACGAGGATTACGGGGATGTCGCTGAATGAGAATGGAGGCAAGCCCGAAGCCCTGTTGGACGAGGCGGCGAGCTGGCTATTGCGCCTTCGGGAAGCGGCGGGCGACCAGCGCGCGCAGGATGACTTCAGCGCCTGGCTTTCACGCTCCAGCGAGCACCGTGCTGCGTGGCACCGGGTCCGGGAAAGCTGGCATCTGCTGGGTGAGGGGAAGCCGGTGTACGAGCATGTCTGGCGGCCTCAATCGTTGCAGGCTTCATCCTCAGGCGTCGGCAAGGGATCGCGCGTCCCGCGGCGATGGCGGTGGGTGGCGCCTATTTCAGCCGTTGGTCTGGCTGCCTGTCTGCTTGTCGTTGCCGTCCCCTCGCTTATCGTGCGGCTGGAGGCGGATCATCTCACCACGACTGCACAGAGCCGGCTGGTGACGCTCGAAGATGGCACGACCGTCTATCTCGCCGCTGACAGCGCCATCAAGACGGAGTTTTCGGCAAGCCGGCGTCAGGTCCGTCTGCTGGCCGGGGAAGCGTTCTTCGATGTGATCGGCAATCCGGCGCGGCCGTTCGTCGTCGATGCGAGCGGTGTGAAGGTCGAGGTGACGGGAACAGCCTTCGATGTCCGTCTCTCATCGTCGGCGACGCAAGTGGAGCTCGCACGGGGCGCAGTTGGTGTCTCCTTCAATGCGGCCCAACGCGCGTCCCCCGCCGTGCTGGTGCCGGGCCAAATGCTGGTCGTCGATCGCAAGTCGGGCGCGATGATAAAGAGCGATATCGCGCCTGAGGATATTGGCGCCTGGCGCGAAGGGAGATTGTTCGTCAACGATGCAACGATCGGCGCCGTCGTCGAACAGATACAGCGCTATCACGCAGCATGGATCGCCGTTCCCGACATCGCGCTGGCGCAGCAGACGGTCACCGGCCTGTATGACCTGCGCGACCCCGACCGCGCGCTGCGTGCGCTGGTGCAACCGCACGGTGGCAAAGTTCGCGAGGTCTCCCGGTTCGCTCGCATCGTTTCGCGACTTTAAGCCGAATCTAAACGGCGAAGCCGTTTCTCGCGCCAATGCGCGATAATCCTGAAAAAAGTATCGAGCCGATCGTCTTTAGTCGGGAAGCGCATTTCGAAAAGAAAATGCGCGGCGGCAGACTAGGTACCGGGCTGTGATGTGCGTTTCGAAGGCGACTATATCAAATGAAATCAATGAAAGAGCTGCGAAGGTTGCACACATTGCGTGCTTTCTTGCAGCGATAGTTGCGGCGGACAGCGCCTCGTGTGCATTCGCACAGACGTCGCCCGGTTCTGGAATAGTTCAAGTTCAGGGTAGTGACGCGGCGGCGCCGCGCAACTTCAACATTCCAGCGCAGCCACTCGGTCTCGCGCTCAATGCCTTCGGCCGTCAGTCCGGCCTGCAGGTGACGTTATCGGCCGCAACATCACGCGGGCTGACATCCAATGCTGTCAACGGCAGCTTCACACCGGAGCAAGCGCTGGCGCTCTTGTTGCGAAACACAGGTATTACGTTTCGCGTCACGGCCGATCGTACGGCGGTTATCGGGGCGACGACCTCGTCGGCAGCGGAGGTATATGTCCCCGGCGCAACCCAGCTCGATCCACTGGTTATATCGGCCGGCCGGAATGCCATCTCGGGGTCCGGCTACCAGGGCACGCCGGACTGGGTCTATGAGGCGCCGGCGGCCGTCAGCGTGATTTCGCGCGAGGCCATCGAAAACAGTCCAACCCGCAACGCCCGCGACCTGCTCGACAACGTCGCCGGCGTCTATGCCAACCGCTCGGAAGCGCAGAACCCGGGCATCAGCGTCAATATCCGCGGCCTGCAGGACCAGGATCGCATCGCCACCATGATCGACGGTGCGCGGCAGAGTTTTCAGCGCAGTGCACATGGCGCCACGCAGCGCACCTATGTCGATACGGCCTTTATTCGTGCCATCGACATCGAGAAAAGCACGACGTCCGGCGTCGGCAGCGCCGGCGCGCTGGGCGGCTCAGTCAATTTCCGGACCCTTCTGGCTGAGGACCTCATAGCGCCGGGCAAGCAGTACGGCGGTCAGGTCAACCTCACCACAGGGACCAACCAGTTCAATTTCGACGGCTCGACGGCGGCCGCGGTGCGCCTGTCCGACCGATTTTCCGTTCTCGGCGGCATCAGCTACAAGAACATCGGCGCCTATGACATCGGCAAGAACGGCACCATCAATAGCGCGGCAACCTATGCCGGGGATGTGTTGCTGTTCTCCGGCCAGGAGGTTCGCTCCAGCATTCTGAAAGCCGAAGGCCAGGTTACGGAAGACGTCAAGGTCACGCTTGGCTGGGTGCGGAACGATTCCAGGTTCAACACCGGAAACTACGACTCCGCGGGAGCCAAGGCAACCTGCAGAAGGCGACGGAAGGTGTCGTCAATAACACTTACACCTCTGCGCTCGATTGGAAGCCCGACAGCGAGCTGATCGATCTGAAGGCCCGCTTCTATTACAACAACATCAGGAACAACAAGGTCGAGGAAGGCTCTATCCTTTCGACGGGACCGTCGAACTACGTCATGGGGACACTCGGCGGCAGCGTCGAGAACACCAGTCGCTTCGACACGGGGTGGGGAGCTCTCGCTCTCAACTACGGCATGGAAGCTTTCAGTGATGACGGCAAGACCACTGGCTATACAGTCAACGGCGTGGATTACTCGAGCACACTTTCGGGCGGCACGCCAAGCGGCAAGCGCGACATCGTCAGTGGTTTCGGCAACGCGAAATATACGCCCACCGATTGGCTGACCGTTTCGGGCGGCTTGCGTTACGATTGGTATCATGCCGAGGGATCGGCGGTGGTCTACGGCAGAGAGAACACGCGGGATATCATCGGTTACACCGTCATTCCTGCCGTGCCTTGCACCCTCTTGCCGTCGCCACCCTTTCCGCCCGGTACCTGCCCTGGGGAAGCCCAGCCAAGTACGAGCCGATATACGGTCCGTACTACACACCTAGATACGACACCAAAGTCGATAAGTCCGGCGGAGCCTTGCTGCCGTCGGTGACCGTTGCCGTGAAGCCATTCGATTGGTTGCAGCCCTTCGTCAAGTACTCGAAGAGCTACCGGCCGCCCACGATCATGGAGTCCTTTCTCAATGGCGGGCACAACGGACAGAGCATCAACGCATATGCGCCAAACCCGGCTTTGCGGCCCGAACGAGGCGAAACCTACGAGGTGGGCGCAAACGTCTCGAGCAACGGAATTCTGACCGAGCCAGACACGTTCCGCTTCAAGGCGGTAGGCTTCTACAGGGAAATCATCGACTACATCAGCTTTGGCAGAATTAGCTACGCACAAAGCAACCTGCCATCTTACACTTCATATGTGAACCTTGACGGCATCACCCGCATGAAGGGGATCGAAGTCGAGGCCAACTACGATGCCAGATTTATCTACATTGGCGGGACAATCACGCGCATCGATACCGACTTCGCCGACAGTTTTACTTCTCCTGCCGGTCGAAGCATGCCGATCAATAGCGGACAGGGAGCTGCAATCATCTTCGAGCAGCCCAAGCTGCGGGTCACGCTTGATGCGGGTGTGCGCATGTTCGACGAGAAGCTGACGCTGGGCGGTCGTGTCACCGACGTCTCGAAGACGGAGCCGGCGCTCGGTTCCCTTCGGACCGGGTACCTCATGGACGGCTACCGGGTTTACGACATCTACGGATCCTATGCCTTCGATCCGATGACGAAGCTGCGCTTCGCGGTCACCAACCTCACCGACGTTGCTTACGCTCCTGCCGTCGGCGCGAACTTCTACGCCGCGCCCGGACGAACGGCCACGGTATCGCTCAACTACAAATTCTAGGGAATTCCACGGTCGCAGGCTGTGGATGCGAGGTTCGCCGTGGGGCGAACGGATGAAACAGGCAAAAGGGAACAAGAAATGACACTGTTAATTGAGCTGACCGCCGCGAGCAGCAACCTTCCGTCCTATCTGGCCGCCTATGACACGAACTTCTCCTACAACGACAATGGCTGGTTCTCCCGGTCATTCTCTTCCGGCCAGGATCAGTGGTCCGCCGGCTTCGATACCGAAGGCGTCGACAACAACATTCCCTCAGTGATCATGGAGATCGACGACTACAGCTATTCGCCGGGCCTGTTCAATGGCGATGTCATTTCGCTCACGCTAGGCCGAAACCTCGAATATGACGCCGGCCAGGATCTTTGGGTGCAGGATCAAGAACTCATCATCACCAATGAGAGCGGCTACATGCCGGACACGACCACGTTCGCCTATGCGATCTACAGCCTGTCGCATGGTGGAGCGGTCGACGGTCTGGGGACCTTCCCGGGTCTGACCGACTACTTTGCCGAGCAGGGAACGATCCAGGTTGGCAATCTCGGGCTCAACGACACGCTGCTCGGTTTCGGCGGGGACGATACCTTCGTGTTCCAGGACGGCTCTGCCTTCGACACCGTCAACAGCTTCGATCTTGCAGCAGATGTTCTCGACGTTTCGGCTTGGGGCGCGACAGGACTTGGTGATGTGACGATCGCCACGGTCGGAAGCGACACCTACGTCAGCAGCTCGGATTTCACGGACATTATCAAAGTTACGGGCGTAACCGGTCTGACGGCCACGAACTTCGACTTCGCGTAAGCGATATCCCGACCTTTGAAAGCAACGCCGCGTTCATCCGTGAACGCGGCGGAAGCCGGCAATAATTCCAACTATCGACATCAAGAAAATCTGAGGAGCTAAAGAATGGCATTGGTACTGGACTACTCAAGCGCGAGCAGTAACCTTCCCGCGTTCCTGGACAGCTGGATCGACAACTTCGAGTATCGCGGCACGGGCGGCTTTAACGCCGTCAAGAACGTTTCGGACCAGTGGTATGCTGGAACGCGCATCGTGGGTGGCGTGGACAATGGCAAATCGTCCGTGATCGTCAACGGAACCGATTTCAGCTATACGCCCGGTGTCGTCGATGGCACGGTCTCCACGCTCGCACTCGGCAGCAATCTTGCTTACGTGTCGTCCACCGATCAGTGGGTGCAGGACGAAGGCCTGTCGGTCGATTTCGGCGGCGCGACGCTGACGCCGGCTTTCGATGCTGCGATTACCGATCTCTCGCAGAACGGCAGCCTGGATGCCCTCTACGGCTACTTCGCCGAGCAGGGGACCATCCAGAACGGCACCGTGGGCAACGATGTCATGCTGAGTTTTGCCGGCGATGACGCGTTCACCGGAAATCTCGGCGACGATACTTTCACCTTTGCCGACGGCTGGGCCAACGACGTCATCGCCGATTTCGGCACCGATACCGGAAATGACGATGTCATCGATTTGCAGGCGGTGACGGGCATTTCGAACTATGTCGATTTGCTCTTCAACCACAGCAACTGGTGGGACAATACCGGCGTTCTCACCATCACCGATGGCGCGAACACGCTCCAGCTGGACGGTTACGTCGGGACCGACATTGCCAGTCTGATTCGCTGCGGCAATATTCTGGTCTGAAAGCGGTCCGTGCTCAAAATCCCGCATCGCAAGCCGTCGCAGCCCTTGGCTGCGGCGGTCGTGTCGCCGCTGGCGCCGGCGCTTGCCGGAATTGCGGTGGTCAGCGGCGTGGTCAACGTCCTGGCGCTGACGTCGCCGCTGTTCATGCTGCAGGTCTATGATCGCGTGTTGGCGAGCCGCAGTGTGTCGACGCTGGTCGGGCTCGCGGTGCTGGCCGCAGTTCTGTTCGCATTTCAATCGACGCTGGATGTGATTCGCGGTCGTGTGCTGCTGCGGATCGGAGAGACCTTCGATCGCAAACTGTCCGGTCGCGTGCATGAGGCGATCATCTCTCTGCCACTCGAGGCCCGGATGCCGGGCGACGGCCTGCAGCCGCTGCGCGACCTCGACAATGTTCGTGGCTTCCTGTCCGGGCAGGGACCCACGGCACTGTTCGACCTGCCGTGGATGCCGCTCTATCTCGGCATCTGCTTCCTGTTTCATTTCTGGATCGGAGTTACCGCGCTGGTGGGCGCGATCGTGCTGGTGTCGCTCACGGTCATCACAGATGCCCTGTCGCGCGGGCCGACGCGCGCGGCGATACAGCACGGCATGGCGCGCAATGCACTGATGGAAGCCGGCCGGCGCAATGCTGAAGCGGTCCGCGCCATGGGGCTTGGCGGTCGTGTGGCGGAACGCTGGCAGAAGGCGAATACGGACTATCTCGCGGCAAACCGGCGCACCGGCGATATCGCCGGCGGCCTCGGCGGCGTGTCCAGGTCGCTGCGTATGATTCTGCAATCGGGCATGCTGGCGGTTGGTGCCTATCTGGTCATCAGGCAGGAGACGAGCGCGGGCGTCATGATCGCGAGTTCAATCATGATGGGCCGCGCGCTGGCGCCGGTTGATCTTGCGATCGCCAGTTGGAAGCCGTTCCTGATGGCGCGGCAGAGCTGGAGCCGGCTCGTGGAGCTGTTCGCGCTGATGCCCGAGACGCGTGCGCTCATGGCGCTGCCGAAGCCGGAGCGCGAATTGCGCGCGGAAGCGATGAGCATCACGCCTCCCGGCGAGAAGAAGCCGACCCTTACGGGAGCCAATTTTGTTGTGCCGGCGGGAAGTGCGCTTGGCATCATCGGTCCGAGCGGCAGTGGAAAATCAACACTTGCGCGCGGGCTGGTCGGCGTCTGGACCCCGACAAGCGGCAAGGTGCGCATCGATGGTGCGGGTTTCGATCAATGGGACCGGGAAGAACTGGGGCGCTACGTCGGCTATTTGCCGCAGGGTGTCGAACTGTTCGACGGCACCATTGCCGAGAACATCTGCCGTTTTGAAACGGATGCCGATGCCGGCGCCATCGTCGCTGCAGCCCGTGCGGCGGGCGCACATGATCTCATTCTTCGCTTTGATAGCGGCTATGAGACCCGGATTGGCGAGGCGGGCTCGGCCCTGTCGGCGGGGCAACGCCAGCGCATCGGTCTCGCCCGCGCGCTTTACGGTGATCCGTTTCTCGTCGTGCTCGACGAGCCAAACGCGAACCTCGATGCGGAAGGCGAGAAGGCCGTCGTCCAGGCAATGACGTCGGTGCGGGAACGCAAGGGCATCGTCGTCGTCATTGCGCATCGCCCCAGCGCGCTCGGCGTGGTGGACCTGGTGGCCGTCATCGAGGCAGGAAGAATGAAGGCATTCGGACCGCGCGACGAAGTGCTGTCGCGTACCCTGAAAGGTGCAAATCCACCGCCGGCGACCATGACGACGGCCGCAAGCTATTCGACCGGTTTCCGCGCTACCGCCCCGTTCCGCGTTGTCGCGACGGCTGCCGCCGAACCGGCTGCAGGCAGATCGCCCGACCAGCATACGGATGAAGTCGATGTCGAACGCTGATCACGTGGCCCTCGCTCGCTCGATCCGACGCCATCTCCTCGTCAGTGGCCTCGCAAGTCTGTTTCTCGTGGCAGGCATCGGCGGATGGGCGGCGGCGACAAATCTGGCCGGAGCCGTGGTCGCGACCGGGCATTTCGTCGTCGATTCCAATGTGAAGAAGGTGCAGCATCCAACCGGCGGTGTGGTTGGTGAAATTCTGGTGCGCGAGGGCCAGCGCGTCACCGCGGGTGACGTCGTGATGCGGCTGGACGCGACCCAAACGCGTTCCAATCTCGCCATCGTGACCAAGCGGCTGGATGAATTCGCCGTGCGGCGTGCGCGGCTGGAAGCGGAGCGCGATGAAGCGCCAGCGATCTCATTTCCCGCGGCGCTGATGATGCGCGCAGGCGACAGCGACGTCGCGCAACTACTGGCAGGGGAGCGCAAACTGTTCGAGCTTCGCCGCGAAGCACGACTAGGGCAGAAGGCGCAGTTGCGCGAACGCATCCGTCAATATGAGAAAGAAGTCGGCGGCCTGGTCTCACAGGAAGACGCGAAGGTGCGGGGCATCGCGCTGATCGAGCGCGAACTCAAGGGTGTGCGTGAACTCTGGGAACAGGGCCTCGTGCCGATCCAGCGCATGATGGCGCTGGAGCGCGAAGGCACCAACCTCGACGGTGAGCGTGGCCGGCTCGCGGCGGCGCAGGCCCAGTCCGGCGGCAAGATCGCGGAGACACAGCTGCAGATCATCCAGATCGATCAGGACCTTCGCAGCGAAGTGGCCAACAGCCTGCGTGAGATTGAAGCGCAAACGGCCGAATACGTCGAACGCAAGGTTTCGGCTGAGGATCAACTGAAGCGCGTCGATCTTCTTGCGCCGCAAAGCGGTCTGGTGCACGAGCTTGCGGTTCATACGGTGGGCGGCGTAATTTCTCCGGCCGATACGATCATGTTGATCGTACCTGATAGTGACAGGCTGGCGTTGGAAGCGCAGATACAGCCGCAGGATATCGACCAGATTCGGTTGGGCCAGCGAACGGTCTTGCGCATGTCGGCCTTCAATCAGCGAACCACACCGGAGCTGAACGGCGAGGTCAGTCGCATTGCCGCCGATCTGACGCATGATCAAAAGAGTGGACTATCCTACTATGTCGTTCGCATCGCGGTGCCGCCACCGGAGCTTGCGCGCCTCGGCAAGCTCGCGCTGGTGCCGGGGATGCCGGCTGAAACATTTATTCAGACCGGAGAGCGAACGGTCATGTCCTATCTGGTCAAGCCGCTGCGTGATCAGATCAACCGCGCGTTTCGCGAGGAATAGTGTCTAACGTCGTGTGCAGGTTGCGAGATGCGCCGATATGTCGAACGTAAGTCCATCGGCAGTGACATAGCGAGCGAGGATTGTTTCCGCCTCTGCCAGGATACGATCGATCTGCGGCTCCGGCAGCACAACTCCCATGACGGGTAACCATCCCCTGAGTTCCGCCTCTACAAACTCGCGCATGTTGGGGAACCGCGCCGCGCCGTTACAGGTCGTGAGATTTACTGAGCTGGCCCCGGTGCTCCTGAACAACGTGGCGAGCAGCTGCCTGTCGCCGAGCGCAAACGGCGCGCGAAGCGCGTCACCGGCGGGCCTCCCGGCGACGTGGTCCAGCAGGTCCACCAGGGCAGCGAATGCGGGGGCGTTCTCGATGGCATCCCAAACCGCGACCGCGCACCTGCCGCCTGGGACCATCACGCGCAGCATCTCTCGGACCGCCTTGTCGCGATCCGAAAAGAACATCAGGCCGAATTGGCACACAACGACATCAAACGAACGATCCGGAAACGGCAGCGCCTCAGCCGCTCCGTCCCGCCAGTCGATGCCGGGTGCGAGGCCTCGCGCCACCGTCAGCATTCCTGCGTTTGGATCGAGCGCGGCGACACGGTCGGATCGTCCGGTCCGCCTTGCCGCCTCGCGCGCCAGAACTCCGGTGCCGCAGGCAATGTCCAGAACGCGATCGCCGCTTTCGATCTTGGCGGCGTCTGCTACGATCGGCGCCCATTGCTGAAAGAGTGCCGGAACGAACAGCGCCTCGTAGGTGCGCGCAGCGTCGATCAAGGTTTGCGAAACAGGTGAGGGCATGGTGTCGCCTCGTGCAAAAGCGAACTGGTGCCGGGAAGATAGAAAAGCTTCATGGTCGGGATTCGGTGTGGTGGGGCGGATGTCTTCGTCCGCCTCTCATCGCTTCCAGGACCAATTCCGGGTTCGTTTGCCGACCAACGCTTTCACATTCTCGCGGAAGTCCGGTGGATCGGCAAGCACGATGGCCTCTCCGTTTTCCAAGGCCAGCCGTCCTGCGCGATGGCCCCGGAGGGTTCCATTCCGTTGGCAGAGAAATAGCTCTGAGTTTGGTCTGGGGCGTGTTTCAGCCGGTGTGGATGACCGGGCGGCAGTCGAGCAATATCGCCGGGTCGTATGTGCAGCCCCTGTGCTGCTCGCACAGGACTTAGCTATTTGCACCAATGATACTCAGCTCGCGATCGTGCTCGACGATCATCGATCTATCGCGTGCTTCCGATGGCCGAGCAGCTCGATGCACGGCGCCGTCAATGCGATGGTCTGGTGAAGACGTAGACCAGACCCACAAGCGTGAGTGTGCCGACGCTTGCCATCAGGATCGGGCCAGGCGCGCTTCCGATCCAGAACAGCAGGAATCCGGTGCTTATGCCAGCAAGGGCCAGCAGTTTCGCTCTCAGAGGGATCGCGCCGCGCTCCCGCCACGCACGCAGCGTCGGCCCGAAGCGAGGATGGGTGAGAAGCCAGTTTTCGAGCCGCGGAGACGATCGTGCGAAGCAGGTCGTGGCGAGAATGAGGAATGGCGTCGTCGGAAGCACCGGCAAGAATGCGCCGACAAAACCGAGGGCGATGAAGGTAAAGCCGAGAACAAGGTAAACACGACGCATCAGCCGCAACCATCATGCAAAAGCGAGGGCTTGTAATTGTGGCCGCGCCCCTCTCGGGCATCTGCCCGGCCAGGGTCATGGCGCTGGTGATCGAGCATGTCTATGACACCTCGACCGGAAAATTCCTACTGCTCCCGCAGGGTGCACGATCGATCGGTAGTCAGGCCGCGTTCGAAAATATGGGATGCTAGAAAAATGGATTGGTAGGGCAGGATGGATCAGGCTTCGTCAACGTGCCTTGCGGAACTGCTCGCGGGCCGGCTTGCGTTCCTGGGTGCGGGAGTGTCGATATGGGCGACTTGGTGATCAGCGGCGCCGGGTGGTGCACCCGCAAGCGGGATGGATGCCATTGGCGATGTGACTGCTTGATGGTCAGATCCGCGCCTACGCGGAAGGGTGCTCTAAGACCGCAAACTTCCTTGGATGCCTTCATCACCCTTGGGTGTATCGCGACCCGCTACCGTCGATTGGCTTGAGGCCGGCCCCGATGATCTTTCGATGCACTCAATGTCTTCTCGTAATTTCTTTAGCTCGACATACGCTTTGACGAAGTTGAAATCTGCTGAAGTGGCCGTAGCGGGACGTTTGCCCATTTCAATCCCTCCGCTCTTTCCAAGAACCCACAGATCGTCGCGCGTGCGCTCGAAAAAAGGAGCGTGCGGACTCGTAGGGGTCAAACCTCGTGGTCCTCGACGAGTCCGCAACCACCGCGCCGCTTTGGTTGTCCCCATCGTGGACACTTACTGATGTTTTGCGCAGAGTCTGTAGCGCAGCGAACACAACAACACTGAACTCACGAATGTGGTAACGGAGTTACAGTTCTCGCTGTTGGCCGCTTCCCCCAATCTTCCCGTCCTCTTCTTGGCGAAGCGATGCCGCAATATCGGCGATCGATCTGGAGAGGATGGCTTCGCGACGAATGCCAAAGATATGGAGCAATACGCATGATGCCTCAGCATCGGCGGAGGTGGTCGTCTGTCCGAAAATCTGCCTCTATTGGAGCCGACACAGCCGGTACGTGGCCGGTCGACGTGCTTGCGGAGCTGTTGCCGGCCTTGCCGGACCTAAAATTTCGCGTGGGGAGTGGCGATATGGGTGGCTTGGTGATCAGCGGCGGCCGGGTGGTGGATCCGGCCAGCGGGATGGACGCGGTGGGCGACGTGGCGGTGCTGGATGGCCAGATCGCCGCTGTCGGCATCGGGCTCGGCAGCGCCGAACGGGTGATCGACGCGACCGGGCTGGTGGTGGCTCCCGGCTTCATCGATCTGCACGCCCACGGCCAGTCGATCCCGGCCGACCGCATGCAGGCGTTCGACGGGGTGACGACGACGCTCGACCTCGAGGCGGGCGTATTGCCGGTCGCATCCTGGTATCGGCGCCAGGCCGCTCATGGACGCGTGCTGAACTACGGCGCCGCCGCCAACTGGGCCTTTGCGCGCATCGGCGCGATGACCGGCTCCAACGCGGAAAGCTCGCTGGAGGCGTTCGGCAATGCCATGCGCGATCGCCGCTGGATCGACAACGTGGCCAGCGAAACCGAGGTGGCCGGCATCCTCGACCGCCTCGCAATCGGACTGAACGAGGGCGGCATCGGCATCGGCATCCTCAACGCCTATGCCCCGGGCGCCGGGGTGCAGGAGCTAACCGCGGTATGCCAACTGGCGGCGGCGCATGACGTGGCGACCTTCACCCACGTCGCCTACATGTCCCGCATCGACCCGGAAAGCGCCGCCGAGGCCTATATCCGCCTGATCGGCTATGCCGGCGCCACCGGCGCGCACATGCACATCTGCCACTTCAACTCATCAAGCAAGACGGACGTGGAGCGTTGCGCCGTGCTGGTGGCCAAGGCGCAGGCGCAGGGTCTGCCGATCACGGTGGAGGCCTATCCGTACGGCACCGGTTCGACGGTGCTGGCGGCGGCCTTCTTCAGCGATCCGGAGTTCGAGGCGCGCAATGGACTCGGCTACGATTCTGGTGCAGCGCGTGACCGACGGGCGGCGCTTCCGCGACCGCCAGGAACTATTGGCGGCACAGGCGGAGGAGCCCTCCACGCTGGTGCTGTGGCATATCCTGGATACGGAGAACAATCCGCACCATCGTGACCTCCTGGACATCTCGGTGCTGTATCCCGGCGGCGCGATCGCGTCCGACGCGATGCCCTGGACGCTATCGGACGGTAGCGTTTACACCGGCGACGCCTGGCCGCTGCCGGAGGACGCCACCTCGCATCCGCGTTCGGCGGGTTGCTTCACCTGTTTCATCCGCGAGTGGGTGCGTGAGCGCAAGAAGCTGTCGCTGCTTGAAGGCGTCCGCAAATGCGCGCTGATCCCGGCGGAGATTTTGGCCGCGAGCACGCCCGCCATGCGCGTCAAGGGCAAGCTGCAGCCGGGCGCGGATGCCGACATTGTCGTGTTCGATTTCGACACGCTGACCGACCGGGCGACGTTCTCGGCGATGAACCGCCCGTCAGAGGGCGTACGGCATCTGGTGGTCAGCGGCCAGCCGCTGATATCAGATGGCGTGCTGGATGTGGCAGCGAGGCCCGGCCGGCCGGTGCGCCGGCCCGTTGCCGAGAGTTGATTGTGCCGGTCCCGATCCTGCTGGTCACCGGCTTCCTCGGGGCGGGCAAGACCACGGTCGTGAACCATCTGCTGGCGCATGCGGAGGGGCGGCGGATCGCCGCCGTGGTCAACGATTTCGGAGCTGTTAACATCGATGCGGAGCTGATCGCGGGCGCCAGCGATGGGGTGGTCAGCCTGAGCAACGGTTGCATCTGTTGCTCGCTGGAAGGCGATCTCCTGCGCACGCTCGCCGCCCTGCTGCGGCGCGATCCGCGGCCGGAGTTCATCGTGATCGAAACCAGCGGCGTTGCCGATCCTTCCGATATCGTGCGCAACCTGATGGATCCCCTGATCTGGCGGGAGGCGCCGCTGGAAACGGTGCTGTGCGTGGTGGACGCGACGACAAATGCGGAGACGTTGAACGACGCGTTGCTGCGGTCTCAGCTGCGGGCGGCCGACGTGGTGGCGCTGAGCAAGGTAGACCTGGTGGATGCGGCGCGTAGCGCACAGCTGCGCGATGCCGTCCGGGTGCTGCGTCCGGCGGCGGTGACGGTCGATGCCCTGCATGGCGAAGTCCCCGCAGCGCTGCTGTTCCCCGCGGACGTGGACCGCGTGCCGGTGCCGCGCGCGCCGGGGCCACGACGGCCGGCGGCTGACCGGTTCGAGACGCTGAGCTGGACATCGGAACGGCCGGTGTCGCTGCCCCGGTTGCAGCAAGCGATCGGTCGGCTGGCGCCGAAGCTCGCTCGGGCGAAGGGGTTGTTCGAGACGGTGGAGCAGCCCGGGCGGTTGACGGTGTTTCAACTCGCCGGCGGGCGCGCGACATTGGCGCCGGGCGGGGCGCTGCCGGCCGAGGTACCGCGGACACGGATCGTATTCATTGCCGAGATCGGGGTCCTCTCGATCGCCGAGATCAGTGGGATCATGGAAGCGTGCATCGAGGCCGGGTGAAGTGAGCGGGGCCGGACGTCTCTCGTTCCCGCAAAATTATAGAGCCCGGCAATCGAATGCCGGACTCTACTGGAGCGCAATAAATGATCGTCTTACTTCTTGTAGGCGGCGATCACGGCTTCACCATCGGGGCCGGCTTTTGAGCCAATCGGCCGTCAACTGCTCCCCGATCTTCTCAAGGCCGGACTTCAGCGCCGGAGGTGGCGGCAGCACCTTCATCTTGTTGGCCTGAAGCTGTTCGAGATACCACTTCGCCTTTTCCTCCGCGAGCTTCCAGCCGCGTTCTTCGGCGACCGCCGCCGCCTTGAGGATCGCTTCCTGGGTCGGCTTGTCGAGCGCGTCAAAGGCCGCCTTGTTCACGAAGGTGACGTTCTTCGGAATCCAGGCCTGCGTATCGTAGAAATGCGTCATGGTTTCCCACGCCTTGCTGTCGTAGCCAGTCGAGCCTGAGGTCATGAATGCGTTTACAACGCCGGTGGCCAGCGCCTGCGGCAGTTCCGCCGCCTGGATGGTGACGGGCTGCGCGCCGACAAGTTCGGCGATGCGCGACGTGCCGACATTATAGGCGCGCCACTTCAAGCCTTTCATATCCTCGACGGCGTTGAGGTCTTTCTTGGCATAAATGCCCTGCGGACCCCACGGCACCGCGAAGAGGAGCATGAGACCTTGCGATGCGAGCTTCTTTTCGATTGCGGGTTTCGAGGCGAGCCACAGCTTTTTGGCTGCCGGATAGCTCGTCGACAGGAACGGGATTACATCGATGCCGAACATCGGATCTTCGTTCTCGTGCAGCGAGATCAGAACCTCACCCGCCTGCGCCTGTCCGGTGGTGACCGCACGCTTGATTTCCGGCGCCTTGAACAGAGATGCGGCGGCATGCACGGTGATTTGCAGCTTGCCGCCGGTGGCATCGCCAACATCCTTGGCAAACGCGGTCAGGTTCACCGAATGCGGATTGTCCGCCGGATAGGCCGCCGGGAGATTCCATTTGGTCTGCGCCATTGCGGGAGCGGCAAGTGCCGCGACGCAGGCGGCCATTGCGCACGTATTAATAAGCCTGAACATGACAATACCTTTCTCTAGCCAGGGAACGCTATCCGCGGCAGCAGCATCACGATATCAGGAAAAACCGTGATGATGGCAACCGCCAGAACGAGCAAAAAGAAGAACGGCAGGGCGGCCTTGGCGACCGTGTTGGAATCCTTGCCGCTCATGGTCTGCAGGACGAACAGGTTGAAGCCGACGGGCGGAGAGACTTCCGCCATTTCCACCACCAATATGAGGAAAATGCCGAACCAGACGAGGTCGAAGCCGGCCTGACTCACCATCGGAATCACGATGGCGGTGGTCAGCACGATCATGGAAATGCCGTCGAGTGCCGCGCCGAGCACGATGTACATGACGGTCAGCGCCGCGATCAGCGCATAGGGGCTGAGCTGGAGGCTGTTCACCCAGTTCGCGAGCGCCAATGGGATGCCGGTATAGGCCATCGATGTGCCCATGTAGGAAGCACCCGCCAGGATCAGCAGGATCATGCAATTGACCCGCGTCGCACCCATGACGCTCGCCCAGAAAGATTGCCAGGTCAGCGCGCCTTGCCACCATGCGATCGCGAGCGCGCCCAACACGCCCCAGGCCGCGCATTCCGTCGCCGTCGCCCAGCCCATCAGCAACGACAGAAAGACGAAAACGATCAGCAGCAGGCAAGGAATAAGATTGAGCGATTCTGCAATGCGCCTGCGAAGGCTCATGGGCGGATCGGCCGGCGGCGTGCGGTTCGGATTGGCGAGCGACCACACGGCGATGTAGCCGGAATAGAGCGCCATTATCAACAGGCCGGGCAGAAATCCGGCGAGGAAAACCTGAATGATGGAGACGTTCGCCTGCACGGCGTAGACCACCATGGTGATCGACGGCGGGATCAGAATGCCGAGCGTGCCCGCACCGGCCAGCGATCCGAGACTCAAGTTTTCGTCATAGCCGCGCTTCCTCAATTCCGGCAGCGCAATCTTGGCAACCGTGGCGCAGGTCGCAGCCGATGATCCCGAGACCGAGCCGAATACGCCGCAGGCGAGCACGTTGACGTGCATGAGTCGGCCCGGCAGCCAGTTCAGCCAGGGCGCAAAGCCACGAAACATTTCCTCCGACAGGCGGGTGCGGAAGAGAATTTCGCCCATCCAGATGAAGAGCGGCAAGGCCGCCAGCGACCAGGACGCGCTGTTGCCCCACACTGTTGTCGCAAGCACGCTGCCCGCCGGAATGCCGCCGCCGGCGAATTGCATGCCGGCCCATCCCGTCGCCATCAAGGCGACGCCGATCCAGACGCCGGCACCGAGCAGCAGCGCAAGAAATCCCAGCAGGATAGCGGCGATGGAGAGCAGCTCCATGTCAGACCCCGCTCTGCATGGCGCGCTCGACGATTTCCCCGGCGCTCTGCGGCTTCGGCAATTCGTAGCGCGGCGCGAAGCCGCGCAGGACATGGACCAGCTCATCCACAAATGCGATGAAAAGAATCACGAGGCCACCGCTGTAGCCGAGTTGCGGAATCCACAGCGGCACCGCGATGACGCCTTGCGAAATGTCGGAAAATTTAAGCGATTGCCAGGTCATGATCGAAGCATGCCACGCGAAAAAGCCGATGAAGCCAACGCCTATGAGGAGGGCTGCGATCTCGACATAATGGCGTACGTTGTCGTTGAGGCGGTCGATCAAGAGGCCGACGCGGATCATCTCGCCGTGCTTGAACGTATGCGCGAGCCCGAGGAAGGCCGTTGCCGCCATGCACCAGGAGATGAAATCATCGCCCGCCGGAATATTGACGCCAAGCGGCCGGCCGCCCGACAGCAGCAGCATCAGCACAAAAATCGCAATGAGGAAAAGTCCGGCGAGATAGCCGGAGAGAAGGTAGATTCGATCAAGAAACACGCGGATCATACTGTGTCCTTCCCTCGCACACCTATTGCCCGCAAGCAATAGTGGTGCCGCTTCCGGTAACCGTCCGCTTCCGGGCAGGGTCTATCGATCCTGGCCGTGGGCGAAAGCGAACCACCGAAATCCGTTCCCCAGAAGAGAGTGACAGGGTTTCGGAATTGCTCCGGGCCGTCAAGGCCAAGCTCGTGGCGGATACGGTCAAGCGTAGCCTCTACTGCTGCAATGATGAGACGCTTGCGGCAATATTATCGGCCAGCGCCTTCACAAGAGGCAGGTAGCGCTGGACCACGTCCGTGCGGTCGAGAGCCGACGTGAAATAGGTCATGCCGACGGTGGCCAGCACGCGCCGGTTGACGATGATGGGAACGGCGATCGTGCCGGACGAGCGCGGCTCGACCATCGGGTCGCGTTCGGCGAAACCTTGCTTGCGGATCGTGGCCAGCAAGGCCAGCGCGCGTTTGCGCTCGGTGGCGAGTTTGTCTTCCGCCTCCTGCGACCGTGTCAGCATGTCGAGCAGCATCGAGCGTTCGCTCACCGGACAGAAGGCCAGATAGGCGCGCCCCAGCGCCCGCCCAAGCAGGCTGAGGTGCGTGTTGAGGGTGCCGTGAAACGGCGAGACCGGGCTATCAGGAATGGTGCTGAAGCGGACCACGACGGAACTTCCATCGAGGACGGCGATGGCGATCGGCCAGTGATATTGTCGCGTGAAGGCGAGCGCCCAGGGGCGCGCGGCTTCCACCACCAGCGGATCGCCGTGAAAGCCGTTGCTCAGCGATTTGACCCGCGAGGCGACCGCGTAGCCGCCCTGCCGCCGGTCGTTGGCGGCATAGCCCATCGCGCATAGCGACTTCATCAATCGTACCACCGTCGATTTTGGCAGCCCTGTCGCCTTGTGCAGGCGATCGATCGAGGTGACGCGGTGGCGGTTGAGCTCCTCCAGCAGCAGGAGCGTGCGCGAGGCGGCTTCGACGGTGTCGGACTTGAGCGGCATACAGTGGAATTCCACCTGGTGGAACACAGTGGAATAGCTATGGCCCACCGGCGCCCGCCCTGCAATGGTTTTCGCCAAGCCACGCCGGTGCCCGTCTTCTGAGGACGGCCCCGGGCAGATGGCGGGGAGGAACAGCCGTGTCCGGAGACGTCGTCAGGCCGCATTTTTCGTCATTCCGCCGCCGCTTCTCCGCGCGGCAGACCGTCGTTGGCTCGTTCATCAAGACGCCGACTACGCACGCGACCGAGATATTCGGCGCGCTCGGCTTTGATTTCGTCGTGATCGACGAGGAGCACGCGCCGATCGATCGCGCGACGACTGATGTGATGCTGCTGGCCGCGCGCGCCAGCAACCTCGCCGGCATCGTGCGGGTGTCATCGGATGATCCTGCCAAGATTCTGTCCTGCCTGGACTGCGGCGCGGCCGGTGTGCTGGTGCCCCATGTCGCTACCGTCGAGAAGGCGCGCGCGATTGCCGCCGCCGCGCGATACCGCGGTGGACGGCGCGGCTATTCCGGTTCGGCCCGCGCCGGCGCCTATGGCGGCACGCCGATGTGGGCCCTCGTTGACGAGCAGGATGCATCAGTATGCGCGATCGCAATGATCGAGGATCCCGAAGCGCTGGATCACATCGATGCCATCGCCGCCGTCGACGGAATCCACGGGCTCTTCATCGGTCGCGGTGACCTCACCGTCGCGCTTGGCGCCAAATCGTCGGCGGAGGCGTCCGTGAAGGACGCGGTTGTCAGGATCATTGCGGCGGCGAAAAAGTCGCCAAGCCGGTCTGTGTGATGGTGGCGAGCGCGGCGGAAGCCAAGGATTTCGCCGGCCTCGGCGCCAGCGCCTTCATCATCTCGTCGGACCAGGGCCAGATGCGCCGGGCCGCGGCGCAAACCCTTACCGATTTCAAAACCCTCGTGCAAACCACGGATGGCCCGCATGTATCACAGCACTGATCCCCGCGCAGCGCTCGCCGCCACTCCGGTCGGCGCCAAACCCGCCGCCACCCACTTCGCAGGCGCGGAGTATGCGAAATTCTACGAAACGCCGCCGGCCGAAAACCAGAACGGCGCGCGCACCTGGTACGCCCGCGGCCAGAACTTCATCATCGCCTATAGCGATGCCGACAAGGGCGCAGTGCTGAGCCGGACCGACCAGCCCGACGAATATGTCGTGCTGCTTCCTGACCCGGGCGCGGGCGCCGAGATCGTCTGGGGCAGCGAGCGCAAAGTCGTCAACGGTCACTCCATCAGTTTCGTGCCGGCGGGCGCAAGCTCCGTCACGCTGCTCGGCGCCGCCAAGGTGGTGCGCATGGTAACGACGCGATCGGAAGATCTGGCCAAGCTGTGCTCAAACGCAGCGTCTTACGCGACGCCGCATCCCAATCTGCCGCCGTTCGAGCCGTGGCCCGAGGCTGTCGGTGGCCCTAAAATCCGAACCTACAGCCTCGACGTCGCGGCAACGCCCGCTCGGTTCGGGCGGATCTTCCGCTGCTCGACCTTCATGGTGAATTTCCTCGAGCCGAGAAACGGCCCGCGCGATCCGAGCAAGATGTCGCCGCACCACCACGACGATTTCGAGCAATGCTCGCTGGCGCTGGCCGGCACCTTCATTCATCACCTGCGCTGGCCATGGACGACCGACATGGCCCAGTGGCGCAACGACGATCACGAGAGCTGCGGATCGCCTTCCGTCGCCGTGATCCCGCCGCCCTCCATTCACACCTCGCAGGCCGTCGATCCCAAGCTCAATGTTCTCGTCGACATCTTCTGCCCGCCGCGCATGGATTTTTCGGCCAAGCCAGGCTGGGTGCTGAACGAAGATGACTATCCGATGCCCGCGCAAACTCCTGCTGGAAAGTAACCGAAAGGGCCCTGACCATGGCCGACAAGCAAGTGTCCTATCCGAATACCGTACCGCTGCCGCCGCTGTCGCGGGCGGCAGAAGTTGCCGAGCTTCTGGTCGGCGCGATCGATCTGCACTGCCATAGCGGTCCGGCGGCCATGCCGCGCATCCTCGATCATCACGAGGAACTGCTCGATGCGGCGGCCGCGAAATTCCGTGCCGTGCTCTACAAGGATCACTTCTATGCCGGCATGGCGCACGCGATCCTGCTGGAGAAGCTGTTCCCCGAAACCAACGTGAAGCTGTTCTCGGGTATTGTGCTGAACAATGCGTCGGGCGGGATCAACCCGCACGCCGTCGACCACGCCATCAAGCTCGGCGCCAAGATCGTCTGGATGCCGACGTTGTCGGCCGCGAACCATATCAAGGCCATGGCGGCGGGAAATTCGACCTTTCCGAAGACCTCGCAGAAGATGCTCGACCCGATCCCGCTTTCGGCGCTCGACGCCAACGGCAAGCTCACGGACGACACCAGGAAGGTTATCGACCTCATTGCCGAGGCGGACATCATCCTGGCCGGCGGTCACCTGCCGGCCAGCGAGCTGCACATCCTGTTCGACGAGGCGGCGCGGCGCGGCGTCAAGAAGATGATGGTCAATCATCCGACCTACATCGTCGGCTGCAACGACACCGATATCCGCCAGCTCGTCGCGTGCGGCGTCAAGATGGAACATTCGATCTGCATGTTCATCGAAGGCAAATCCCTGAAGTATAGCCCGGACGATCTCGCTCACCTGATCGAGGTGGCCGGCATCGACAACACGATCCTGTCGTCCGACCTCGGGCTGCAGGGCTCGCAGCGTCCGGTCGATGGCTTCCGAAGCATCACGCAGATCCTGCTCGATCTGCAGATGCCGCGCGCCGCCATCAGGAAGCTCATCAGCGACAACGCCGCACGGTTCCTGAATCTTCCGGTGAGCCAGTCGGCCGCGCAGAACGCCGCATAGCAAGACAAGCGCAAAGACCGCGAAAGGCGGCGCGTACTATTTGGGGAGGAGGCAGATCATGGGTTGCGGTAGAGGCCATTTGAAAGGCTGGAAGCAGTTGCAGCCGTTTGCTGCGGCATTGTTATTTGCCGGGCTAAGCACCGCGGCGTTCGCCGAAGAGGTCCGCAAACCACCGAAGCCTCCGATCATCCTGGAATCAACCGGCGCGTATGAAGTGGGCGGCAAGGTTGTCACCAAGCCCGGCGACCCCAGCCAGACACTCTCCTGCGACCATGGTTACGTCGAATACTTCATCCCCGCAAAAAGGCGCAGCGTCGGCCTGATCATGTGGCACAGTTCCAGCACGAAGGTTTGGGAAAACCGCTGGGACGGCGGTGAAGGCTACAAGAGCATTTTCCTGCGCAAGGGATATCCGGTTTACCTGTGGGACGGCCCGCGTGTCGGTCGCGCGAACTGGAGTTGCGAGCCGATCGCCTATACGCCGGACTATTTCGATCAACGCAACTTTGCCGCCTGGCGGTTCGGCCTGACCTATCTGAACTGGCATCCGGGGCTGCAGTTTCCGACGGCCGATCAGGAAGCCTGGAACCAGGCGACGCGGGCCCGTTACGACGAGTTCGATACGCTCGAGAATGCATTGTTGCAGGCGGAGGCCGGCGGCCAGGCCATCGACAAGATCGGTCCTGTCGTTGCCGTCACCAATTCCGCGGGCGGCTGGCGGGCGCTGTTGTCGGCACTCAAGGCGAAAAGCGACAACATGAAGGGCATCGTTGCCTACGAAACCCCGGGCTTCGTCTTTCCGGAGGGGAGGGTCCGAGCCCAAGCCGGGTGCGCCGTACGGTCCCAATTCCGTGCCGCCGGCCGAGTTCAAGAAGCTGACGAAGTTTCCGATCCAGATGGTGTTCGGCGACTACACCGACACACGCCCCATCTGGGCCGCCTCGGTCAAGGTGGCGCGGACCTTCTGCGGTATCGTCAATCGTCACGGAGGCGATTGCGAGGTCTTGCTGCTCCCCGATGCGGGTCTGCGCGGCAACACGCACATCGCCTTTGCCGATCTCAACAACGAAGCCGTTGCGGACGAATTATCCAAATGGTTGCACCGCAAGGGCTTGGACAAGTTTGCTGCAGAATAAGTGCTGGCCCGAACGCGAGCCCCGCACACAACTCGGAGGAAACATGCGCCTGCTCTCTTTCGGCCTCTTCGGCCTCGCACTTGCCATTGCGCCATGTCACCACGCTGTGGCGCAGGAGTGGCCGAACCGCCCGGTCACCATGGTCGTGCCGTTCCCGGCCGGCGCCGCCGTTGACACCCTTGCGCGCGCCGTTGCCCACGCGCTGAGCGAAGACTTCGGCAAGCAGTTCATCGTCGAAAACCGTGCGGGAGCGGGCGGCAATCTCGGCGGGACGGCGGTCGCCAAGGCGGCGGCCGACGGCCATACGTGGCTGTTCGGGACGCCGGCGCCGATCGCGCTCAACAAGTTCATGTACAAGGGCCTGGCTTACGACTCCGAGCGAGACTTCACGCCGGTCGTGCTCGTCGCCAAGTCTCCGATGATCATTGCAGCGACATCCGACTTTCCGGCGAAGACGCTTCCCGACCTGATCGCCTATGCCAAGCAGAACCCGGGCAAGGTCAATGTCGGCCATCCCGGCAACGGCACGCTCGGACACATAACCTCGGCGCTGATCCAGCAGTTTGCCGGCGTAGAGATGACACATGTGCCTTACCGCGGCTCAGCGCCGCTGATCACGGACCTGCTGGGGGACAGGTCAATGTCGCCATGGATTTCATGCCGACCTATCTGCCGCTGGTGGCCAGCGGCAAGATCCGTGCGCTGGCGGTGACGACGAGCCAGCGCGTCGCGCAACTGCCCGATGTGCCGACGGTGCAGGAAGCGGGATTTAGGCGATTCGAGGCGACCGCGTGGTACGCGATCGTAGCTCCGATCGGTACGCCGCCTGACATCGTGAGCAAGGTAAACAATGCGGTGAACTCCTTCCTGAAGAGTGCAAAGGGCAAGACCATCCTCGAGCAAAACTCGCTGCAAGGCGTCGGAGGCTCTCCTGATGACCTCAAGGCGTTCATCGACGGCGAACGCGCCAAATGGCGTCCCGTGATCGAGGCTGCAAAGATCACGATGTGAGGCCGTTGTAAGAATGACTGGTATTGAAATTCCTGCGCTATCGGTCCCGAAGGTTGCGCTCGTCACCGGCGGCAACAGCGGCGTCGGCAGGGCGACGGCAGCGCGGCTTGCCGCCATGGGTTCTGCTGTCGTGGTCGGCTACAACAGTCGCCGCGCGCAGGCCGAAGAGGTGATCGGGGGCATGCAAGGCGGCGGGCATCTCGCGATGCGGATCGCGATCGACGATCCGGCTTCCATCTCCGAGGCCGCGGCTGCCGTGGACAAGCAGTACGGACGGCTCGATGTGCTGGTCAATTGCGGAGGCGCCACCACCCCTGTGCCCGCCAACGATCTTCAGGGATTGACGGACGATATCTTCGACCGGGCTGTCTCGCTCAATCTGCGCGGGCCGTTCGCCATGGTTCGCGCCTTCCGTCCCTTGCTGGAACGCGGCAGCGGGGCAGCCATCGTGAACATTTCGTCGATTGCAGCGCGTACCGGCCTGGGCAGCAGCCTGGCCTATCTGGCTGCAAAGGCCGGCGTCGATGCGCTCACGATCGCGCTCGCGAAAGTACTTGCGCCGAAAATCCGCGTGTTCTCGGTTTCGCCAGCCGGCGTGGATACGGATTTTGTCGCCGGTCGGACCCGTGAAGCACTGCAGAAAACCGCCGAAAGACTGCCGCTGGCCCACGTCACCACGCCCGATGATGTCGCAAGGGCGGTGGTTGCCTGCATCGTCAACCTGACCAGTTCGACGGGAATTGTGGTGCCGGTGGATGAGGGCAGGCACCTCTAGAAACACACCGCAAACGGTAGCGCGGCGTAACGTCGTGGATGGGAAACAATGGAAAAATTGAAATTCTACATCGACGGCGCCTGGGCGGATCCAGCCGTGCCGTCAACCCTCGGAATAGTCAACCCCGCGACGGAGGAGGTCTTCGCGCAGATCAGCCTGGGCTCGCGGCTAGACGTGGATCGGGCCGCCAAGGCAGCGCGCCGCGCTTTCGCGACGTATTCCGCAACGAGCGTCGAAGCGCGTCTGTCCTGGCTTCATAAGATCATCGAGGGTTTCAGGGCCCGCCTGCCGGAACTGGCGCGGATGATGACCCTGGAGATGGGCGCGCCGATCACGTTTGCGACCGAGCGTCAGGCAACCGTCGCGCTGTTTCATTTCGAGGAAGCGGCGCGCGTGCTTGCGAACTACAAGTTCGAGGAGCGGATGGGGAACGGGATCATCCGCCGCGAACCGATCGGTGTCTGCGGACTGATCACGCCGTGGAACTGGCCGCTGAACCAGGTTGCCTCCAAGGTCGCGCCGGCGCTTGCGACCGGCTGCACCGTCGTTCTGAAGCCCAGTGAGATTGCGCCGCTCAGCGCGATGTTGTTGGCGGAGATCGTCGATGCCGCAGGCGTCCCGCCAGGCGTCTTCAATCTCATAAACGGCGACGGACCCACGGTGGGCGAGGCGATCGCCGCCCATCCGGAGATCGACATGGTGTCGTTCACGGGATCGACGACGGCAGGTGTAAGGGTGGCCAAGCTCGCGGCGGATACGGTCAAGCGCGTCGCGCAGGAACTGGGCGGCAAGTCCGCCAACATCATCCTTGCCGATGCCGACCTGAAAGCCGCCGTGATCCAGGGCGTTCACGCCTGTTACACAAACGCCGGCCAAAACTGCCAGTCTCCTACGCGCATGCTGATCCCTCGCGCGCAGCGGGAGATGGCATTCGCGGCTGCGCGCGAGGCTGTCGACACCATTCGCTTAGGCGATCCGCTCGATCCCGCATCCACCATGGGGCCGCTGGTGAGCCAGGCGCAGTTCGAGAAAGTGCAGGATCTCATCCAGTCCGGCATTGATGAGGGGGCGACGCTGGTGGCTGGCGGAACGGGGCGGCCGGCCGATATCAACCGTGGATACTATGTTCGCCCGACCATCTTCGGTGACGTGACGCCGCAGATGAAGATTGCACGCGAGGAGATTTTTGGCCCCGTGCTGTCGATCATGAGCTATGACACCGAGGACGAGGCGATCGAAATCGCCAATGACACGCCGTTCGGATTGGCGGGCTTCGTGCAGTCCAGGGATCTTGACCGCGCTCGCGCTGTCGCCAACCGCGTCCGCGCAGGGCGTGTCTATCTCAACGGCGCTCCTTTCGACCGCAGCCTGCCCTTTGGTGGCTACAAGCAGTCCGGCAATGGGCGTGAGTTCGGGGTTTTCGGATTTGAGGAGTATCTCGAGGTGAAGGCCATACTCGGCTACTGAGGCTGGCGGTATCCCGGGCGAGGGGGACGCTCAGGCGGCGGGACGGAAATGTCCGGGCGGATGTTTCGTATCGCGCCGGATCAGCCGTCGCAGCGTGGAAGGCTCCGCATATCCGACTCTCCGCGCGATCTCCTCGACCGACAGCCGCGTGGTCTCGAGCAGGAATCGCGCGGTCTCCAGCCTGATCCTTTGCACGAACTGAATCGGTGAAACGCCGCAGGTCGCCGCGATGCGCCGGGCAAATGTCCGTGGCGCCAGCGCGACGGCTTCGGCCAGCTCCTCGATCGCAAAGTCGCGCGCGATGTTGTCGCGCACCCATTTCTCGGCCTTGGCGATCCTGGGGTCCTGGCTCGCCAGATAGGTAATCGCCATGAATGGCGCCTGGGAGCGCCGCTCGTCCAGCAGGAGATAGTTGGCGCAGGCCTTCGCCAGGCTCGGTCCAGCGAACCGGCCGACGACGGCAAGCATCAGATCCATCTGCGCCATGGCCGCGCCACCGGTCGCGATTGGCCAATCGGCGACGACCATCTGCTCCGTCAGCAGTTCGACCGCGGGATAGCGCTGACGGAACAGCGGCGCGAGCCACCATGTCGTGGTCGCCCGCCGGCCGTCGAGCAAGCCCGCCTCCGCCAGCAGGAAGGTGCTCGCGCAGGACGCGGCGAGCATGGCACCGGTTGCGTGCGCCCGCATCAACATGTCGCCGGCGCGCCGGCACATTGGGCTCTTCAGCTTCGCGTCCAGTTCGCCTGCCGACGCCGTTCCAAGGCCGGGGACGATGACGAGTTCGGTTCCTCGCAGATCGACGTTGCTTCGGCGGGATCCGCAACGCACCGTCGTAACCTTGAATGGCGGAACGCGCTTCGCAGCGCTGATCCGGTTGGCGGTTGCCAATACATCGTGGGTGATGGCTGCGCTTGAGGCCATGCATCCGTCGATCTCGATAACCGCGACTTTGGTCATGTCAAAAAATACCCGATTAATGTCAATTTTGACACTAGTCCACAGGCCTCGAAATCGCAATGATATCCTTGAAAACGTCGTCCCGTGGCTCGTCCGCGGGCTGCTTTGGCCCTGCGCCGCGGCTTTGTGAGTATTTATCGACCAACAAGGGACTGCGCCGATGCCGAAACGATCCATGAAGCAGGACGATCCGCTCGAGGATTTCACGCGCCGCGACATTACGCTCGATGGCGTCAGCAAGGTCGTCTACGTGGCCGGCGCAGGGCCTGGCGTCCTCGTGATGACGGAGATGCCGGGCATCAGCCCGCATGTCGCACGGTTTGCCCGCTGGGTCCGCGACGCCGGCTTCACCGTCTACATGCCGTCGCTGTTCGGCCGCGATGGCGCCGTTCCGGGCGTGGAGGAGGGCGCCGCGATCTTTCAGCGCGCCTGCGTGAGTGCCGAGTTTCGCGCCCTGGCCTCAAACGAATCCAGTCCCGTGACGAAGTGGCTCCGCTCACTGGCGCGATTTGCGCATGGCGAGTGTGGCGGTCCCGGCGTCGGCGCCATCGGGATGTGCTTTACGGGAAACTTCGCGCTGACCATGATGCTCGAACCGTCGATGCTGGCGCCGGTGCTCTCGCAGCCGTCGCTGCCGCTGAACAATCCGGCCGGCATCGAGATCGCTCCCGACGAAGTCAGGGCTGTCCGCGAACGGCTCGAGCGGGAGGATCTGACCGTGCTGGCCTATCGCTTCGCGGGCGACAAGTTTTGCATGGCGCAACGTTTCTCGGCCTATGCGGAAGCGCTCAGCGACCGCTTCGTCGGGCGAGTGCTGCCGGACAGTGCGGCGAATACCGATCTTGCGCCGTTCTTCGAGCGCCACGTTACGACCCCGCATAGCGTTGTCACCGCGCACCTGATCGACGAGGCTGGCCAGCCGACGATCGCGGCCCGCGATGAGATACTGGCGTTCTTCAGACACAGGCTCAAATGAGTCGGAACTGATTGCGGCCTGTCTGCGGTGCTGCCATCCCGCATCCGCGTCAGGAATGCTTGTCGAGGCGGCGCTTGAGCAGGGTCAAATGTTGCAGCAGATCCGACTGCGCGACATGTGATAGTTCGCCGATCAGGGCAATCACCCACTCCTCATGCCGGCGCGCCATGCGGCCGAATTCCTTGGCGCCTTCCTGCGACAGGCGCAGACGAAAAGTGCGGCGGTCCTCGGAATCGACCTCACGGTGGATGAAGCCATCGGCTTCCAGCTTCTGCACCAGCGCGGTGATCGCGCCGTTCGAGACCATCAGAAGTTCGGAAACTTCGGACATGGTCGCGCCATCAGGCTTGCGCGCGAGTTGGGCCAGAAGGTCGAAGCGGGCCAGCGTGGTGTTGAACTCCTTGCGCAGCTTTGCGTTCAGCGCCTTCTCGATCCGGGTAGCGCAGGAGAGCAGCCGCAGCCAGATGCGCAATTCCAGATGCGGGCCGTCGGATTCGTGCGCCAGCTCGGCCGGCCGCAACGCTTGTCCGCGCGCGCCCTTCGGGGATCTGGCCTTTCGTTTGACTGTGGCATCCATGGCTGTGATCTCACCGGGCTAGATGGAAATCGATCCGATGCTGGCTCCGCCGCAGACATACAGCGTCTGCCCGGTGATGAAGTCGGCATCCGGTGAACTGAAGAACGCCACCGCGCGCGCGACGTCGGCGGATTTGCCGAGGCGGCCGAGCGGAATCAACCGTGCCAGCTTTTTCGCGCGTTCGGATTCCGGCGACATCACGCTCTCGAACATCTCGGTATCTCCGATCGGGCCGGGTGCGACGACATTGACGGTAATTCCGAAAGGGGCAAGCTCCAGCGCCCAGGTCCGCGCCATGCCGATGATGCCGGCCTTGGTCGCCGAATAGACCGTGCGTGTGGCAGCTCCCAGCGCGGCGCGCGAGGACAGCAGCACGATGCGGCCGAAGCGGGCCTGCTTCATGCCCGGCAGCGCCGCCTGCACCAGCGCGATCGCGGCGCCGAAATGCAGCTGGGCCAATGCGCCGACATCTTCGTCGGCGACCTCTTCCAGCGGCTTAGCGCGGATGGCGCCGGCATTGTGCACGACGTGGGTAATCGCGACCTTCGCGGCAATTTCTGCTGCCGCCTGCCGCGTCGCGGTCGCATCGAGCAGGTCGACCTCTCGCGAGGAGAGCTTTGGATGGCTCCAGTCGGGCTTGCGCCGCGACAGCGAGATCACGTCATAACCCTCAGCCAAGAGACCGCGGGCGATCGCCGCGCCAATGCCGGTATTGCCGCCGCTCACAATCGCCGTGTGGTGGACCACGCTCATCTTCCCTCACATGAAGAGCTGGATGTTGCCGAAGGCAGCATCGCAATTGATCAGGTCGACGCGCTTCAGCTTGATCTTGAGCTTGCCGTTTTCGACGCTCAGATGATGCGTGGCCCAGGCCGCATAGAGCGTCTGCTCTTCGAGGCGCGTCTCGACATAATGCATCGCCGTCCAGGTGACGTAGCTGTTGGCGGCGGCGTCGCGCGAGTCGACCTGCGGCGTCTGCAGCACGTGGTGGCAGCGGCTCTTCGGCTTCTGGCTGAAGGTCCGCGCGCCCTTGAGCCGTTCGACCCGGATCGAGAGCAACAGCTTGTCCTCGTACATCAGCGAGCAGGTCAGCCGCGGATCGGTTTGATTCCATTCCAGCGGCATCCAGTAGAAGGCATCATCGGCATACAGTTCGAGCCATTCATCGAAACGTTGTTGATCGATCAGCCGCGCCTCGCGGACGACGAAGTCGATCAGTTCCTGGTCGGTGGGGACTGCATTCTTCAGCGGAGCGTCGGTGACCATGCACATGTCACATCCCCATCGTCATGAACTTGGTCCAGGCCCGGAACTGGTGGCGCATCGGCCACTCGCTGGTTCCGTTAACCGCCACGTTGGTCTGCCCGGCTTCGTCGGGGCTGTAGAGGCGCTGCAGGTTCACCCACTCGTTGCCGTTCGAGTGCAGGCCTTCCTGCGCCCGTTCATACATTTCGAGGTCGTCATGGCCGACGATGGAGGTCGGCGCATTGATGAGCCGGTTGTACATCAGCGTGCGCTCGAGCAGCATGTCGGGGGCGTCGACAAGCTGGAACGTCCAGGATTCGACCAGCGTCTTGTTGGCCGCGATCGGCTTGAAGTGCCGCAACAACTGGATCGGCCCCTTGATCATGATGTTGGGGAAATAGACCGTGTTGTGCCGGTTCTCGCCCAGGATCGCCTTGGCGCGTTCCTCGCCATAGGCGGCTTTCATCTTGTCGAAATAGCCAGGCACCGCCGAATAGTCGGAATGGATCGAGTGGTGCACGCCGGTGTGGCCGTGGCCGTTGTCCCAGATCCGGATGCCCATGTTCTCGAAGAATTCGTAGGGACTCATGAAGGGGGCGATGATCTCGACCGCCATCGGTTTCCTGGTGCCGGGCGGCGCCTTCTTCCAGACCTCGACGACGGTCCCGGCGGAGGACTCGTGCGCGACCATCGGATGGCAGGTGTCGGTCTGGTTCTCGACCAGCATCTTCCAATTGCAATTATGCATGTAACGGAGCACGCCGCCGGCGACCTTGAGCTGGCCGACCGGCGAACGGTCGATCATGTTGTCGAAGCTCGACAGGCTTTCGCCGAAGAACGCCTCGAAGTCGAGGCCGCCGTCGTTGATCTTGGCGAACACGAAGCCGCGATAGTTGCGGACATGGCGCACCGGTGCCATTCCAGGCGCGGCATGGCTCTGCTCGAAGCCGGTGTTCTCGTAGCCCTTCTTTAGGGAATCGCGAGCAGCGAGCCGTCGGTCTTGAAACTCCAGGCGTGATATGGGCAGCGAAAGAATTTTCCGGTGTTGCCGCAGGTCTCGGACGTGATGCGCGTGCCCTTGTGGGGGCAGCGGTTGTGCAACACGTGCACCTTGCCGTCGGTGTGGCGGACCAGCAGGACCGGCTGCGTGCCGATCGTAGTGCCGAAATAGTCGCCGGGATTGGGGACCTGGCTATCGTGGCCGACATAGACCCAGCTATTCGGGAACATATGCTCCATCTCGAGCTGGAAGACCTCCTCGCTGACATAGACGTCGCGGTGTACCTCCTGGTCGCGGACCAGGGCGCGAAGCGCCGCGGCGTTGCCGGCATATCGGGTCATGCGTTCCTCCATCACAGATCGAGCACGAGTCGTTTGGTTTTCGCGCGCGAAATACAGATCTGCATCACCTTGTTCGATGCCTTCTCGCTTTCGCTCAAGATGTAGTCGCGATGATCGGGAATGCCTGAGATCACCGTGGTTTGGCAGATGCCGCAGTCGCCACGTTTGCAGTCATGTATCGGGTCTTCGCCGGCCTCGAGCAGTACGTCGAGGATGGTCTTGCCGGCGGGAATTTCATAGACGCGCCCGCTGCCCTTGAGCTCGACCTGGAAACTGGCATCGCCGGATTTCTCTTCGGGCGCGGTGAAGATTTCAAAATGCAGCCGCCCTTGCGGCCAATTCATCCGCTTCGCCAGCGCGATGGCGGCTTCGATCATCGGTAGCGGCCCGCAGAGGTAAAGCGGCACGTCCGGCGCGAGCCGCGTCATCAGGCCCTCGAGGTCGAAGAAGCGGCCGGCCTCGTCGTCGGCGTGGATGCTCGCGCTTGCGCTGGCCAGCCGCTCGATGTCACCGAGAAAGGCGAGTTCGCTGCGGCTGCGGCCGGCGTAATAGAACGAGAACGGCCGCTTCGCCGCGCTCAATTCGCAGGCCATCGCGAGCAGAGGTGTCACGCCGATGCCGCCTGCGACGAGTGCGACTTCGCCGGGGCCCGCGCCGAGGGAAAATTGTTTGCCGGCGGCGAGATCGTCAGGCGATCGCCGGTCTTGAGACCGTGCATATAGGTTGAGCCGCCATGGCTCTTGCTTTCCTGCAGCACGGCGATGCGATAGGCGGTCGGATGTTCGGCCGCTGCGCGCGGCGAACCTGTCTCGATCAGCGAATAGGAGCGCCGGCCGACATCGGGCAAATGGACGTCGATGTGGGCGCCGGCGGCCCAGCTCGGCATCGGCGCGCCGTTGGCGCGCGCAAGCACGAATTCGCGAATGCGCGGCGTGAGCGCCTCGGCCTTCGACACCACGACCTCGAATTGATCCATCCTCAGGCGTCCCCGAACAGGGTCTCGACGGTACGCAGCGCGCCGTCGAGCTCAGCGCCATCGGCATCCTTCAGCGCCACCTTGATCAGCCGCTGCACCCATTCGGCGGCATCGGGCCGGCCGACCAGGCGCTCGGACGCCTGCATGACCTTGTCGAATTTCGATTCGCCGCGCGAATGCGTGTCCGAGTAGCCTGCGACGAGACGGCGGGCTTCGCATGCGGCGGTGGCGAGCGCGACGTCGCTTGCGGCGAATTTCCGGACGCGTTGCGACCATGCGTCGAGATGGCGCATCTCGTGGGTATGCCGCAGAGTGCGGCGGCGGAAGCGCCGCAGGCCCGCCACGCAGTACAGCATCAGGAACGCCGACGGCGATGTCGTGCGCAGTTTTCGTCCACGATCGATGAGCCGGGCGAGCCGTTCGCTGCGCTCGACTTTTTCGCCGAGCCGCGGTGGCAAGAGCCCTGCCAATTCCTCGATCCGCGGATGAAAAAATTCGGTGATCCCGAGAATCTGGTCATCGCCGGCCCGCGCCTCGCGGCGCACCCGGTCGAATCGCCCCGCACGGGTCTTGAGATCCGCCACGCGGATCACGTCGTCATAGGCCATCGCAACGGCGAGATATTTGGCAAAGGCCGACATCAGGCCGATGGCATCGCGCGGCATTGCTTCCAGCCGGTCGAGATATTCGCGGCCATAGGCGACGTCCTGATAATCGACCACGCGTTGCAGTCCGGCCGCTACGATGCCGTGCAGCTCTGCCGGCAACTGCCGCGCCCGCGCGACCAGCGCGTCATAGCTAGCGTGGCCGATCGGTTCGAGCCGCGGAAAACGTTTGGCGAGCGGCGGTTTTGCTGCAGGCTTGATCTTCGGGTCCTGCTTGAGCGTGGCCTCCGCCCGCTCGCGGCCGGCGGTGAAGGCGCGCAGGCTGGCATCGACGCCGACGCCGGCCGCCCGGATCGTGGCTTCAAAATCCTCTGTCGTGAAGGGCAGGGCGCCGGAGCCCGCGAGCGCACCGAACAGCACGGAGGAGACCACGCTACCGGTGGCGTCGGCGATTTCGGCCATGTCGAACGCGATGAAGCGGTTGGCCGCGACATTCGCCGCCTCGTAGACTTGCGATGCGTCCGCGGTGCCATCGCCGGGCGCGGTCTTCTCGACCACGGCCAACGAGCGGTGCGAGGAGCCGATCAGCAGCGTACGGTCGGGCGAGACCAGCCCGCGCAGGATGGCGCGGCCGGCTTCCATCAGTTCGGCACCGATCACGATATCGACCTTGCCGGGCGCCGGCATCAGCGACAGCACGGGGTAACGCTCCGGCTTGCTGGCGTCGGGCGCGATCATCTCGATGTAATAGATCGTGGCGCCGGTGCGCTGGGCGACGCCGGGCACCGAGGTCGATTGCGCGAACCAGCCGCGGCGCTCGGCCAGCGCGACTATCCAGTCGACCAGAACGCCGCCGCCTTGGCCGCCCATCGCAAGTACCGCGACCGTGATGGGGCGGGCTTGGCTGAGCGCGATGGAGGAGGGAGCTACGGAGACGTTCATGCTGCCTCCTGTTGGAACATGACCCGTCGCCCCGCCCGCCAGCGCTGCAAGGCGCCGATCACACCCCGCCAGATGCGGTCGAGGCGAGCTTCGGAGGCGCTCGGATTGGAAACGATGTCGGCGCGATAGAAGGAAGGACACAAGACGGCTGCGTCCGCGACCTCGCCGCAATGGCCGCAGCCGACGCAAGTATTGTCGACGGCGGCGACCGGATTGTCCTTCAGCGGATCGGCCGTCGGCTTCACCGAGAGCGACGGGCAGCCTGACAGGCGGATACAGGCATGGTCGCCGGAACAGACGTCCTCGTCGACGCCGAAGCGTTCGCGCACGATGCGTTCGCCGCGCTTGGCGGCGGCCGCCACCAGCGGCTTCACGCGCCGCTGCTTGTTCAGCATGCATTCCGACGAGGCGACGATGATCTTCGGACCCTTCTCGTCCGTCGTCAGCGCCTCACGCAGCGTGTCGCGCATCCGCGTGACGTCGTAGGTGCGGTCGATCTGGCGCACCCATTTGGCGCCGACGCCCTTCACCGCCTCGACAATCGGATGCTTGGTCGAGCGCGAACGATTATCGGCGCGCGAGGAGGAATGTCCTGGCCGCCGGTCGCGGCGGAATAATAATTGTCGACCACGACGATCACGCCGTCGTGCTGGTTGAACACGGCGTTGCCGACGCCGCTGGTCAGCCCGTTATGCCAGAAGCCGCCGTCGCCCATCATCGAGATCGAACGTTTGCTAGCCGGAACGTTGAAGGCCGAGGCCGACGCCGGGCCGAGCCCATAGCCCATGGTGGTGGCGCCGATGTTGAACGGCGGCAGAATGGAGAACAGATGGCAGCCGATATCGGCGGCGATATGATGCGGGCCGAGCTCCTTCTCCACCAGCTTCATCGCTGAAAAAATCGGCCGCTCCGGGCAGCCAGTGCAGAAGCCCGGCGGGCGCGGCGGCACCACGTCGGCCAATGCGCGGATCTTGTCGTCGACCTCGACGCGGTCGATATTCGGCGCGCGTGCGGAGGCCGGCAGCACATCCGCTCGCCAGCGGCGGATAAAGGCGCCGATCGCTTCGCCCATGACCTGGGCGGTGTATTCGCCCGCCATCGGGAACAGGTCCTTGCCGTGCAGCTTGGCCGGAATGTCCGCGTTGCGCAGGATCTTGTGCAGCGACTGCTCGATGAACTCAGGCTGACCCTCCTCGACCATCAGCACCGCCTTCTTGCTGCGGCAGAAGTCGATCACCTCGCGGTCGACGATCGGGTAGGTCACGTTCATCACATAGAGTGGCACCCGCGTCTCGCCCCAGATATCGGCAAGGCCGGCCTCGCGCAGCGCGGTGATGACGCCGTTATACATGCCGCCTTGCATGATGATGCCGATATCGTCGATGTCGCCATCGAACGTCTCGTTCATGCCGCGCGCATGGATGAATTCGACCGCCGCCGGCCAGCGGTGCTCGATCTTTTCCTTCTCGTGCAGGAACGACGCCGGCGGCAGCACGATGCGGTTGGTGTCGCGCGACGGCGCATCGAGCGCGCGGGCCAGCGGAAAGGTGGGGCGGACGTTGTCGCGGGTGGCGAAGCGGCCATGCACATGGCAGGCGCGTATCCGCACCTCCAGCATTACGGGCGTATTCGACGCCTCGGATAGTTCGAAGGAATCGTGCACGGCCTTGACGATCGACGCGACGTTGGGCCGCGGATCGACCAGCCAGAGCTGCGACTTCATCGCAAATGCGTGCGATCTCTCCTGCATGATGGAGGAGCCTTCACCGTAATCTTCGCCGATGATGATCAGCGCGCCGCCGGTCACGCCGCCCGAGGACAGGTTGGCGAGCGCGTCGGACGCGACGTTGATGCCGACCGGCGCCTTGAAGGTGACTGCGCCACGGATCGGATACATCACCGAGGCAGCAAGCGTCGCCGCCGCGGTCGCCTCGCTGGCGCTCGATTCAAAATGCACGCCGAGGTCGGAAAGGATATCCTGCGCATCCGACAGCACGTCCATCAGATGCGAGATCGGCGCGCCCTGGTAGCCGGCGACATAGCTGACGCCGCATTCGAGCAATGCCTTGGTGATCGCGAGGATGCCTTCGCCGCGAAATTCCTGGCCGGCGCCCAGCTTGAGGTCTTCCACCTCGCGCGCGAAAGAGCGTTCTGCCATGCTCGCCTCCTCGGCCTTGCGGGGAACTCCGGATGACCGAATATAATTTTAGACATCAAACAAAAATGATGTCAATCGGACTTGCGGGGTTACGCATGGCAAAGCACCCTGCGCGGATTCATCTGCAGTTTTACAGCCTATTTCGTGGGCTTCATGCGCAGCCGGCCGGCTTCGGCGCCGGATCGGCTCGCTTGACAGGATATTTTAGCCATGAAACATTCTTGGGACGCGTCGCGCATGGCGGCGTGCGCTAAGGCGGCCTTTGCGGGAGACTGACATGACCCCGGTTTCGCAATTGCGCGGGCCGTCTCGCGAACATCTCGCGTGGCCGTTCTTCGATTCCCGCCACAGCGATTACGCTGCGGCGCTCGATGCGTTTGCAGCCGGACTTGGCGATACGCATAGCGGGGATGTCGACGAGACCTGCCGCACGCTGGTTCGCAGGCTTGGCGAGGCGGGATTGCTGGAGGCATCGGTCGCGGGCGATTCCTCCGATGCGGTGATCGATTCCCGGTTGATCTGTCTCGCCCGCGAGACGCTGGCCTGGCACAGCGGGCTCGCCGATTTCGCTTTTGCGATGCAGGGGCTTGGCACCGGTGCGGTGGCGATTGCCGGTTCGCCCGAAATGCGCGCAATGGTGCTGCCGAAAGCGCGGCGCGGCGAGTGGGTCGCGGCCTTTGCTCTGTCTGAGAAGGAAGCCGGTTCCGACGTTGCCGCCATGGCATGCAGCGCCCGGCGCGAGGGCGATCATTATATTCTGGATGGCGAGAAGACGTGGATTTCCAACGGCGGCATCGCCGACGTCTATACGTTGTTTGTGCGAACGGGCGAGGCGCCGGGCGCGCGGGGCATTTCGGCCTTTGTGGTGCTGCCGGACGATACTGGTTTCTCGATTGCCGACCGCATCGACGTGATGGCGCCGCATCCGCTGGCGACGCTGCGTTTCGAGGGTTGCCGGATTCCTGCGGCGCGGTTGTTGGGCACGCCGGGCGAAGGCTTCAAGATCGCGATGCGCACGCTCGATATTTTCCGCGCGTCGGTCGCAGCCGCCGCGTTCGGTTTTGCCCGCCGCGCGCTCGACGAGGCAGTGGCGCATGTGCGGAGCAGGCGGATGTTCGGCGGCGTGCTGGGCGACCAGCAATTGACGCAGGCAGCCCTTGGCGACATGGCCGCGGGCGTGGATGCCAGCGCGCTTCTCACCTACCGCGCGGCCTGGCGGCGCGACGTGCAGAAAGCTGCCACGACACGCGAAGCCGCGATGGCGAAGATGGTTGCCACCGAAACCGCGCAAGGAGTGATCGACCGTGCCGTGCAGATGTTCGGCGGCCGAGGGGTCCGTTCGGGCGAAATCGTCGAGCAGCTCTACCGCGAAATACGCGCGTTGCGCATCTACGAAGGTGCAACCGAAGTTCAGAAACTCATTATCGGACGCGACGTCCTGAAGGTGGCGTAGCCGCGCGGGCGTCCAGTCGCGTCCAGCTACGGGAGTGAGAAAATGTTCGAGTCCTTGCAGCCGCCCGGTTGGGCCAAGCCGAGCGGCTACGCGAACGGCATCGCCGCCCGCGGCAAGATGATCTTCGTCGCAGGCCAGATTGGCTGGGACGAACAATGCAGGTTCGAGTCCGACGATCTGGTGGATCAGATCGGCCAGACCCTGAAGAACGTCGATGCTGTGGTGCGTGCCGGAGGCGCCGGGCCCGAGCATATCGTGTCGATGACCTGGTTCCTGCTCGACCGCAGGGAATATTCGGCGCGCCTGAAGGAAATCGGCGCAGCCTATCGCGGCGTCATGGGCCGGCACTTTCCGGCCATGACGGCGCTGCAAGTATCGGGGCTGATCGAGGATCGCGCCAAGGTCGAAATCCAGGCGATCGCAATGATACCTGACCAGATGGACTGACAACGCGACGTCGGACACGGCGCCACTACAGGAGGGCGAGATGGCAACGAAAGCTCGTGAAAACCACCGGGAAGACGTGGCCGGACGGGCCAATGTCGAGGATACGCCGGAACTGCTCGCCTATTACGACGAACTCGAACGGCTGGAGGCCGGCGCGCTCTGGACGGTCGCGAACAAGATCGAGCCCTGGCAGCCCAAATCGTCTTCCGTTCCGGTCTTGTGGCGCTACGAGGACCTCCGTGCGCATGTGCTGCGCTCCGTCGAACTGGTGTCGCCCGAGAAGGCGGGGCGGCGCGTCATCTATCTGAACAATCCGGGCCGCCGTGAGCACGCCGCCGCGGTCGGCTGGCTGTATTCGGGCCTGCAGGTCATGCATCCGGGCGAGGTCGCATCCGCCCACGCCCATTCGGCTTCCGCCCTTCGCTTCATCATGGAAGGCGAGGGCGCCTATACCATCGTCGATGGCCACAAGATGACGCTCGGCGCCAACGACTTCGTGCTGACGCCGAACGGCACCTGGCACGAACACGGCGTTTCCAGCGACGGCACGCCCTGCATCTGGCAGGACGGGCTCGACATTCCCCTGGTCAACACGCTCGAAGCCAATTTCTATGTGGTTCATCCCGATCTGCAGCAGAGCGTCGGCTATCCCGTCGACGACATGACGCATACTTGGGGTAATCCCGGCCTGCGTCCGGCGGGTGCCGAATGGTCCAAGGGCTATTCGCCGCTATTGAAGTATGAGTGGGGGCCGACCTACGAGGCGCTGCAGCGTTACGCCAAGGCCGCCGATGGTTCGCCGTATGACGGCGTTCTCATGAACTACGTCAATCCGGTGACCGGCGGTCCGGTGATGCAGACGATCGGCGCATCGATGCAGATGCTGCGGCCGGGCGAGAGCACGTGCGCGCATCGTCACACCGGCAGCTTCATCTATCAGGTCGCAAAGGGAAGCGGTCACTCGATCATCGACGGCAAGCGTTTCGACTGGAAGGAGCGCGACATCTTTTGTGTTCCGTCCTGGGCCTGGCATGAGCATGTCAACGCCTCCGCCAGCGAGGATGCCTGCCTCTTCACCTTCAACGACCTGCCGGTCATGCATGCGCTCGGGCTCTACCGCGAGGAAGCCTTTGGCGACAATGGCGGCCGGCAGCCGCTCGTAGCCTAGGAGATCAGCAGTGCGTCTAGTTACCTATCGCAGCACCATTGAGGCGGCCGCCCGTCTTGGCGCGGTTGTCGACGATCTCGTTGTGGACGTCGGGAAGGCCGGCCAGCATGCCGCGGTTTCTCTTCCGTCATCGATGCTCGATTTCATCGATCTGGGACCGCCGGCACTGGCGGCCCTCAAGAAGATATTGAACGAGGGCAAGGATAGTTGGCCCGTAGGCGCGGCATTGCCGCTGGCGAATGTCAGGCTGCTGGCGCCGATCCCGCGTCCCCGCAAGAACATCTTTGGCATCGGTCTCAACTATGTCGAGCACGTCGCGGAATCGTCGCGCGCGCTCGACACGGCAAAGGATCTGCCCAAGCAGCCCATCATCTTCTCGAAGCCGCCGACCAGCGTGATCGGGCCGGACGAGGCCATCCATCACAACAAGGCGATCACGCAGCAGCTCGATTGGGAAGTCGAGCTTGCCGTGGTGATGGGACGAACCGCACGGCGGGTGTCGGAGGCGGCAGCGCTCGGCTTCGTGTTCGGCTACAGCGTGATGATCGACGTCAGCGCCCGCGACAATCGCCGCGCCGGACAATGGATCTACTCCAAGGGGCAGGACACCTACGCGCCGTTCGGGCCGTGCATCGTTACTGCAGACGAAATCACCGATCCGCACGCGCTCGATCTCTGGCTGACGGTGAACGGCGTCGAGAAGCAGCGCTCCAACACGCGTCACATGCTGTTCAAGGTGCCGCTCCTGATCGCGGACATTTCGGCGGCGATGACGCTCGAGCCGGGAGACATCATCGCCACGGGTACGCCCGAGGGCGTCGGCGCCGGGCGCTCTCCGCAGGAATGGCTGTGGCCGGGCGACGTGGTGGAAGCCGAAGTGACGGGTATCGGTCGGCTGCGCCACCCGGTGGTGGCGATCTGAGAGGCCGGCATGATCTTCGACATGGAGACGCTGGAAGCGCAGAACCGCTACAAGATCCTGACGGCCACGGTGACGCCGCGGCCGATCGCCTGGATCACCACGCTCTCCGCGAGCGGCGTGATCAATGCCGCGCCGTTCAGCTTCTTCAACGTGATGGGGCATGAGCCGCCCACCGTCGCGATCGGGCTTCTGGCAGGCTCGGAGCGCTTCAAGGACACGGCGGCGAACATCCTTGATACCGGGGAATTCGTCGTGAATCTTGTGGCCGAGAACAATGCCGAGGCCATGAACATCACCTGTATCGACGCGCCGCCCGAGATCGACGAACTGGCGCTGGCCGGACTGACGCCGGTTGCCTCGAACGCGGTGCGCCCGCCGCGCATTGCGGAATCGCCGGTATCGTTCGAATGCCGGGTCCTCAGTTCGCTGGTGACGGGGCCGCGCCAGACCGCTGTCATTGGCCGTGTGGTCCGCGCCCATGTCGATGATGCGGTGATCCTGGACAAGGAGCGCTGTCACATCGACACCCAGTCGCTGCGTCTGATCGCCCGTATGCACGGCAGCGGCTGGTATGCGCGCTCCACCGACCTGTTCCAGATCGATCGGCCGACTTGGGCTGCGTGGCAGGAAAAGAACGTCAAGGCGAAACCTGTGTAGCGGGATCTGAAGCGGAGGCCGTCGTGAGGATTGCGGTGTTGGGTGGAGGGAACGGTTCGTTCGCGGCTGCCGGCGACCTGGCGTCGGCCGGCCACGATATCAGGCTGTGGCGGCGAAATCCCAAAGACGTTGAGGCGCATCGCGTGCAGGGCGGCACGATAACGGTCATCGATCGATCGGGCCGCCGTGATATCAGGCTGGCTATGGTCACGTCATCGATCGCGGAAGCCATCGATGCGGCCGATCTCATCCTGTGTCCGGCGCCGGCCTTCGCGCAGCCCGCGATCGCCGATCTGGCTGCGCCGCATCTGCGCGACGGCCAGGTGGTGTTCCTGCCGCCCGGCACGTTCGGCTCCTACATCTTCGCCCGCGCTGCGCGGGACGCGGGCAACCGCGCCGAGATCGCAACCGCGGAGACCGGGACTCTGCCGTGGCTGGCGCGCAAGCAGGGCCTTATGCGGTGCGCATCTCGGGCAGGGGCGCGCGGTTGCCGACCGGTGTATTTCCGTTGCGTCTCGCCCGCCATGCGCTCGGCGTGATCGAGCGCGCGTTTCCAAACGCCATCGAGCCATGCGGCGATGCGCTGTCGGGCGCGCTGATGAATGCCGGTCCGATCATTCATCCGCCGCTGATCACCATGAACGCCGGACCGATCGAGCATTTCGACAAATGGGACATCCACAAGGAGGGAACGCAGCCAGCCATACGCCGCGTGACCGACGCGCTCGATACCGAACGCATCTCCATCCGCGAGGCGCTTGGCTACAGAGGGCCGCATTTTCCGCTGGCCAACCATTATTCGAAGGACGGCGAACCCTGGATGTATGCCCGCGACGCCCATGACCAGCTCACGGATTCCGGCGATTGGTCGGAACGCCTCATTCTTGTCGAGCATCGCTACATGCTGGAGGATCTGCGTCTCGGCCTGTCGTTCCTTGCATCGGTGGCTGGCCTCGCGGGCGTGCAAACACCGCTCGTCAAGGCATTCCTGGCGATCGGCTCCGCAATCACGGGCGAAGATTTCACGGTAACGGGCCGGACCTTGTCTTCGCTCGGTCTCGGCGATCTCGACCGGGCCGCCTTGCAAAGCCTTCTCACGGAGGGTTTTCAATGAAGCCGGTCATCGGATGCCTCGGCGCTGGACGCATGGGCCGCGGGATCGCGGTCGTGTTCGCATTCGCCGGTCACCAGGTCGTCGTCGTCGACTTCAAGGAACGAGAAGCTTCGGCGTTTGAGGCGCTGGCAGCCGAGGCCAGGGTGAGATCCGCTCGACGCTCGAGATTCTCTCGCGCATCGATCTGCTCCCGGCAGAGCTGGTGCCCACGATTGCCGAACGGATCACGATTATGCCTCGGCAGGAGGCGGGTGCGGCGCTGCCGCGCTGCGATGTCATCTTCGAAGGAATGCCGGAAATCCTCAGCTTGAAGCAGGCCGCGCTGGCCGAGGCGTCGCGGCTGGCGGGCGAAGGCCCGATCATCGCCTCGACCACATCCACAATATTGGTCGACGATCTCGCGGGATCGATCGAACATCCCGGCCGCTTCCTCAATGCACACTGGCTCAATCCGGCCTATCTCGTGCCGCTGATCGAATTGTCTCCGGGACAGTTCACCGCGCCGCAAGTCACGGAGCGGATGAAGACGTTGCTCGAAGGCATCGGCAAGGTGCCGGTGGTCTGCGCGGCGCGGCCGGGCTTCATCGTTCCGAGAATCCAGGCGCTCGCCATGAACGAGGCCGCTCGCATGGTGGAGGAGGGTGTCGCCTCAGCGGAGGATATCGACAAGGCGGTCATCTATGGCTTCGGATTCCGCTTCGCGGTGCTCGGCCTGCTCGAGTTCATCGACTGGGGCGGCGGCGATATCCTGCATCATGCCAGCCGTTATCTGGTCGAGGCGCTCGGCGACAGCCGTTACGCCGCACCTGACATCATCGCGGCGAATATGCGCGAGGGACGCATCGGCATGAAGACGGGGCAGGGATTCATGAACTACGAAGGCGTCGACCAGGCCGCCTATCGCGAGAAGCGTCTTGCGGCCTTTGCCGCGGCGCTGCGGGCCATGGGTCTGGCGCGCGAACCCGTCGCTTAGTGCGCCGTCCCTTCAGTGACCGCCGAGATAGGCCGCGATCAGTTTTGGGTCGTGGATCAGCGTGTCCGCCGGACCGGACTGGATGATCTCGCCGGTCTCCAGCACATAGCCGTAGTCCGCGGTTTCCAGCGCGGCGCGCGCGTTCTGCTCGACGAGCAGGACCGATACGCCGAGGCTTCGCAGCGAGGCGATGGTGCGGAAGATTTCGCGGACGATCAGCGGCGCGAGGCCGAGACTGGGTTCATCGAGGACGAGGAGTTTCGGCCTCGCCATCAGCGCGCGGCCGAGCGCCAGCATCTGCCGCTCGCCGCCCGACAGCGTGCCGGCAGCCTGCTTGCTGCGCTCCTTCAGCCGCGGGAAACGGTCGAACACGTCATCGAGGCTTTTGCGCGTCGTCGAGCGGTCGCGCAGGCTGTAGGTGCCGAGCAGCAGATTGTCGGCGACCGACATGTCGGCGAACAGCTCGCGCTTTTCGGGAACGAGGCAGAGGCCCCGCTCGACGCGGCCCTCGACGTCGATGCGCGCGAGATCGGCTCCCTGAAAGACCATCCGCCCCGTGGACTTCAGCAGCCCGATCGCCGCCATCAGGAGCGTGGTCTTGCCGGCGCCGTTCGGGCCGATCACGGTCACGATCTGCCCCTGCTCGACGGACAGCGAGACGTTCCGCACCGCCTCCACCTTGCCATAGGCGACCGACACATTCTCGATCGAGAACATCTGTGTCACGCGACACCTCCGAGATAGGCTTCCTGGACGCGGGCATCGCTGCGGATCGCCGCGGGTTCGCCTTCGCAGAGCTTTGAGCCGAAATCGAGCACGACGATGCGGTCGACCAGCGACATGACGAACTCCATGTCGTGCTCGACCAGCAGGATAGTGAGGTGATCGGCGCGCAGCGACCGCAGCAAATCGGCAAGCTTGAGTTTTTCCTGGCGGCGCAGGCCGGCCGCCGGCTCGTCGAGGACGAGCAGCGTCGGATCGGCGGCGAGCGCGCGGGCGATCTCGAGCACGCGCTGATTGCCGAGCGGCAAATTGCCGGCGAGCTCGAACGGCTTGTCGCCGAGCCCGACCCGTTCGAGCTGCCGCAGCGCCTCGTAGCGTGCGCTGGCTTCTTCCGCCTGGTTGAGGCGCAGGGCGCCTGCGAGCAGGCCGGTCCGGGTGCGCGAATAGGTGCCGAGCAGCACGTTGTCGAGCAGCGTCATGCGCGGGCGCAGCTTGACGTGCTGGAAGGTGCGAGAGATCCGGAGCGGGCGATGTGGAATTGCTGGTCGCGGTTGATCGAGCGGCCCGCGAACGCGATCTCGCCGCTGTTGGCGCGCAGCGCGCCCGTGAGCAGGTTGAACATCGTGGTCTTGCCGGCCCCGTTCGGTCCGATCAGCCCAAGGATCTCGCCGGACTTCACGTCGAAGCTGACATTGTTGACGGCGACAAGGCCGCCAAATCGCCGCTGCGCGTTGCTGACCTTGAGAAGGAGAGTGCCGGGCGCCGGCTGCTCCCGGCGCGGCAACGCCGTCGCCGCTTGCGGGCGAGACTGCTTGAATTTCGGCAGAAAGCCTGCGAGGAACGGGACGATGCCCTGCCGGGCGCGTTGCAGGAACAGGATGAACAGCGCCGAGAACGCCACGATCTCGAGCTGGCCGGAGGCGCCCTTGGCGATCAGCGGCAGGTAGTCCTGCACGCTGTTTTTCAACAGCGTGACGATCGCTGCACCCATCACGCCGCCCAAGATGCTGCCCGCGCCACCGACCATCGCCATCATCAGATATTCGATGCCCATCGCTGCGTCGAACGGTCCGGGGCTGACGAAACGGCCGAGATGGGCATAGAGCCATCCGGACAGCGCGCCAAGGAACGCGGCGATCACGAATGTCACCAGCTTGATCTGGAACGCGCTGATCCCCAGGCTTTCGACGAGGGTATTGCCGCCGCGGAGCGCGCGCATCGCCCGCCCGATTCGGGAGTCGAGAAGATTGTAGCAGACGAAAAGAACCGCCACGACGATCGCCCAGATCAGGAAATAGATCTGCCTGCTCTCGACCAGGGCGACTGGGCCGATCGAGATCGGCGGAATGCCCGAGATGCCGTTATGTTGACCGAGGCCATCGATGTTGCCGAACAGGAACGCGATCGCCAGTCCCCAGGCAACCGTGCTCAGCGACAGGAAGTGACCGCCGAGGCGCAGCGTCACGAAGCCCAGGATCGCGGCGATGCTGCAGGTCAGCACGACCGCCAGTACCAGCCCGAGCCATGGCGAATAGCCGTTCACCGCCGTGACCCATGCGGTTGAGTAGGCGGCGACGCCGACGAAGGCCGCCTGGCCGAACGACACGATGCCGCCGACCCCGGTCAATAGCGCCAGCCCGATGGCGGCAAGCGCGTAGATGCCGATGTAGTTCAGCAAGGTGATGCTGAACGGATTGAGCACGAAGGGCGCCGCGACGAGGCAGGCGATCGCCGCGGCAATGATGAGGCGGATCTGCTGCAGTGTCATTCCTCGACTTCCTCTTCGGAATGCTGCGAAGCGAGCGAGCGCCAGAGCAGGATGGGGATCAGCAGCGAGAAAACGATGACGTCCTTCAAGGTGCTGCTCTGGAACGAGGCGAAGCTCTCGATAATGCCGACGCCGAATGCGCCGAGCGCCGCGCCTGGATAGCTGGCCATGCCGCCGACGATGGCGCCGACAAAGGCTTTCAGGCCAAGCAGGAATCCGGAATCGTAGAAGATGGTGTTCACAGGCGCGATCAGGATGCCGGAGACCCCCGCCATCAGCGACCCCAGCAGGTAGGCGATGGTCCCGGCGCGCGCGGGCCTGATTCCCATCAGCCGGGCACCCGTGCGGTTTAGGGCGGTCGCGCGCAGCGCCTTGCCGACCAGCGTGAAGTCGAAAAGAGAAACAGCAGGCCGCTGAACACCAGCGCCGCCGCCAGGATCAGCACCGTCTGTCCGGAAACGTGAACGCCGGCGATCTCCATCGCCATCGACGTCAGTGGCTCGGTCCTGACGCCTTCGGGGCCGAAGAACAGCAAGCCAAGTCCGACCAGCGCGAAGTGCAGCGCGACCGAGACCGTCAGCAACAACAGAACCGAGGCGTCCGCGATCGGGCGGAACACGATCCGGTCCAGCAGCGGCGAGATCGGCATGATCAGGAGCAGCGCCAGTACGATCCGGACCGGCATCGGCGGATTGAAGCGCATCGTCAGCCAGACGATGCCGACGACAATCAAGGGCAACACGAGATAGCCGAGGACGGCCTTCGGCACCGCGCGGAATTCGCCTGTGCGCGCCAGCGAGACGACCTCCATCGCGCAGGCCATGCACGCCAGCACGACGACAAGCCCGACCGTTCCGGGAAGCTGCCTAGCGTCGAGCGCCGCCAGCGTCAGCGCGGTGAAGGCTGCGATGTCGCCGAACGGAATGAAGATCACCCGCGTCACGGTGAAGATCAGCACGGTGCCGATCGCCACCAGGGCGTAGACCGCCCCGGTGGCTATTCCGTCGATCGCAAGGATCGCTGCGATATCTGCCGTCATGCCGTCGGCCGTCCTTCCGTATTACCCGCAGGTATCGCTCAGGGTTGGTAGGTCCAGGCGCCGTTGTTCAGGCGGACGATCACCAGCGCGCGCTCGTCCACGCCGTGGTAGGCGCCGGGCTTGAAGTTGTAGACCGCGTGCACGCCCGAGAGCTCCTTGGTATTGAGGATCTCGTCGCGCAGGGCCTTGCGGAATTCGACGGTGCCGGGTTTCGCGGTCTTCAGCGCGCGCCGCGGCGGACGTGAAGATCATCCAACCGTCGAAGGAGTAGGCCGAGAACCCGTCCGTGGTCGGAACATTGTTGGCCTTCAGGAAGGCGGCGCGGAAGTCGAGCGCGAGCTTTTTGGCGAAATGGTTGTCGGGAAGCTGCTCGGCCACGATGACCGGACCGGCGGAGACCTGAATGCCTTCCGCAGCCTTGCCGCCGACGCGTACGAAATCGGGATTGACCAGTGCAACTGTGCCGTAGGTCTTGCCCTTGAAACCACGATCGCCGAGTGCAAGCAGCGGCAGCGCACCCTGCGTGCCCGATCCGCCGATCAGCACGGCATCCGGACGCACGGCGAGAACTTTAAGGATCTGGCCGGTGACCGACGTATCGACGCGCGCGTAGCGCTCGTTGGTCAGCACCTTGATGCCGTCGTCGGTTTCCACCGCCTTGGCGCCGTTGTAGACGAGATCGCCCCAGGCGTCGGAGAAGCCGATATAGCCGATGTTCTTCATGGCATCGCGCTTCATGCGGTCGGCGACGACCTTGACCAGCAGCGAGGCGGGCTGCGGAACGGAAATGCCCCATTGATCCGCGGGGTTGGGCTGCCCGATCACTGGGGAGACAGCGATCATCGGCACCTTCAGTTCGGTCGCGACCGCCATCATCGCGATGGTCGAAGGCGCCGTCGCGGTGCCGATCAGGAGATCGACCTTCTCTTCCTCGATGAGCTTGCGCGCGTTGCGGGTCGCGGCGGAGGGATCGGAGCCGTCGTCGAGCTGGATCAGCTTGATCTTCTCGCCGTTGACCTCGTTCTTGTACTCCATGGCGGCCTGGATGCCGCGACCGTACGGGATGCCAATCGAGGAGCCGGGTCCACTGAGCGACGTCACGAATCCGATCGTGATGTCGGCCTGTGCGGTCGAGGCCGCGACGAGGCCGCCGATGAGGGCAGTCAAACTCAACATCTTGCGCATTGCATTCCCCTTGGTTGAAAACAGCCGCGACCTGAGCGAAATGTCAGCATGGATCGAGGTCGGACCAGCGCGATCGATACCGCAGTTGTTGCCGAAAGCCGGCGCGGGCCTGGTCCCCGCGTCCGGATGGAGTTATGAAATGTGCGCCACCAGAACCGGTTCCAACGTCGAGCGCCGCTTCGTCACGACGCGTCTTGGCCGCATCCACGTCGCCGTGGCGGGAACCGGTTTTCCTGTCCTTCTGTTGCATCAGACGCCGCGCTCGTGGGACGAGTACCGCGATGTGCTGCCGCTGCTCGGGCGCGATTTCCGAGCAATCGCGATGGATACGCTCGGCTTCGGGGATTCCGATTTTCCCGCCGGCGATCCCTCGATTGAACTGTGGGCAGAAGGCGCGTTGGCGCTGCTCGATGCGCTGGAAGAACCGCGCGCCGCGATCGTGGGCCATCATACCGATGCGGTAATCGCTGTCGAAATGGCCGCTTCGGCGCCGGCGCGCGTGAGCGCGCTGGTACTTTCGGCCTGTCCTTTCGTCGATGCGGCGCGCAGGGCGAAGCACCACGACATGCGCGTCATCGACGATGTGGAAGCGCGTACCGACGGCGCCCATCTTGCTGAGCTCTGGGCGCGCCGGCAGCCGTTCTATCCCGCTGATGATATCGATCTGCTGCAGCGCTTCATGATCGATGCGCTGCGGGCCGGCGAGATGGCGGCAGAAGGCCACCGAGTGGTGAATCGCTATCGGATGGAGGACCGTCTGGGGCAGATCCACTGTCCCACGCTGGTCATTGCTCCGACGGGCGATCCGCACGTTCATCCGGTGGCTCCGAAAGTCGCTGGAGCTATCGAGGGCAGCATCTTGCGCGAGCTCTCAGGAGGCATGGTGCCGCTTCCCGATCAGATGCCGGAGGCTTTCGCCGGCCTCGTCTGTGATTTCATCGCCGCTCAGATGTCCGGAAAATGAAACGTTCCGCCCAACCGCGGCGAATTCGCCCGCAGCGCCTGCTGTTCCGAGGTTGATGATCTCAGCCACGATTGATGAGCCTTTATCAACGCAACTACCAATGCGATGTGCGCCCGTACAGGCGCCGGTGCCTGCCCAATTGTTTAAAGCCTAAAGTATTTCTCGGCGGAAGGTCAATACGGCAACTTCGTGCCCTGCGGAAAAAGTTTGCGGCGGCGCGTGCGGGCGCGAAGGCTGAATTCGCCTGTGCAAAAGGGTGAGGCGCTACCTGCCTGTCCTTTCAGCACTTGATCTTGTCGCGCGCTGAGCGCATCGGCATGCGGTTCAATTGACGCCAAAATTATTTTGTGGTTGAAATATTTCGGTCGATGGAATGGCGCCACGCTACGGCGCGCTTTCGCAGCGACCGGCCTGTGCGTGTCGTCGGCCTTCTCACTGCGGAGGTTCGAGGATCGGCATGCTCCGCCTGTGAACAGGATATCCGCCGTGCGCATCTTCTGGCAGAGCTTCGTTGACCAGGCTACGAGCGCGCCCTACATGGCGCGGCTTGCGGCCTATCTGAACGAAATCGCAGCGCCCGGCACCAGCGTCCACGTCGAGGGCATCACGCCCGCCGACCGCGACTTCGGTCGTCTGAGCGAGCTTCGTTGCGCGATCCAGGCGGTCGACAATGGGCTTGCGGCGCAGGAGAACGGCTTCGACGCCTATGTCATGGGCCACTTCCAAGATCCGGGATTGTACGAACTGCGTTCGGCGCTCACGATTCCGGTGGTCGGGACGGGTGAGGCGACGCTGCTCGCGGCCTCGCAGCTTGGGCGGCGGCTCGGCCTTGTCACGCTCGATTCAGCTTTCGAGGTTTGGCATTACGAGCAGGCCGATCGTTACGGGCTTTCCGGCCGCGTGGTGCACGTCACGGGGATGGGCTGCCGTCCGGAGGATTTCAGCGCCGCGTTCGCGGGCGACGCGGCGGCAAGGGTGCGCATGCTGACCGACTTCGCGGCCTGCGCGCAGCCACTCGTCGATCGTGGTGCCGACGTCATCATCCCGGCCGGCGTGTTGCCCGGTCTCCTCATTGCGAGCGAGCACGGCTTCAAGATCGGTCATGCGCCCGTGGTCAATTGTGCGGCAGTGGCGTTGAAGAGCGCCGAGATGTGGGTGCAGTTGCGGCGCCTCAACGGTACTGAGCCGAGCCGCGGGCCGAGCTTCGCGTTGGCCAACGACCGCGCCCGCCAGGATTTCCGCGCCGCCGTGGTGCGCGCACAAGCCGACAAACCGAAGAGCCTTTGAGGACAAGACATGCTGCAGCCAGACAAGATTCTGTATGAAGCCGAAGTGACGGCGACCGGCGGGCGCGACGGCAAGGCCGCGAGCGACGACAGGCTGTTGTCGGTGTCGCTGTCGCTGCCGAAATCGCTGGGCGGGCCGGGCGGACCGGGAACCAATCCGGAGCAGCTTTTGCCGCTGGTTATGCGGCTTGTTTCCTCGGCGCGGTGAAGCTGGTCGCGCGAACCCGCAAGATCACGCCGTCGGCGGAACCGACTGTCACCGCCAAGGTCGGCATGGGACCGGTCGCGGTCGGTTACGCGCTCACCGTCGAGCTCAAGGTGCTGCTGCCTGGGCTGGAGAAGTCCGTCGCCGAGGAAGTCGTTGCCGGCGCCCATGAACGCTGCCCTTATTCCAACGCAACGCGCGGCAATATCGACATCAAGCTGACCGTGCTCTGAGCCGCTTACAGGAATCCGGCAGTCCGATGCAGAGCTCCATCCGAACACCTTATGATCGGGTCGTGATGGCGGTTCCGGTGACGATTCCTATGTGCGCTACTCGATCGAGAGCGCGCAGTGGTGGATCGGCCGCGCGCTGAAGGCGCTTGTCGATGGCGCCGGGATCACGCCGCGCGACATCGACGGATTCTGTGTTTCGAGTTTCACGGCGGGGCTCGATAGCGGGATCAGCCTTACCCAGCATTTCGGACTGTGCGTGCGATGGATCGACACCATTCCGCTCGGGGCGCGAGCGCGATTGCCGCGCTCCGCCGCGCCGCTCGGGCAGTGCAGGCGGGGGACGCCCGCATCGTGGCCTGCGTGGCGGGCGATACCAACCATGTCGATTCCTTCCGCGCCACGCTCGAAAATTTCTCGCGCTTCAACCAGGATGCCGTCTATCCCTATGGCGCCGGCGGCGCCAATGCGAGCTTTGCACTGGTCGCGCGCAATTATATGCGAACGTTTGGCGCGAAGCGCGAGGATTTCGGCAAGATCGCGGTTGCCCAGCGCAGCAACGCGCTTCGCAATCCCAACGCCCTGATGAAAACGCCGCTGACCATCGAACAGTACATGTCGGCGCGGCCGATCGCCGACCCGATTCACCTGTTCGACTGCGTGATGCCGTGCGCCGGCGCGGAGGCCTTCCTTGTCATGGCCGAGGATGTCGCCGCTTCGCTGAAGCTGCCTGCCGCCAAAATTCTCTCAACGATCGAGCGCCACAATGCGTTCGGTGACGATCCCGTTCAGGTACGGGGCGGATGGGCGATGGACGTCGACGAACTCTACGCGATGGCCGGCGTCAAGCCTGATGATCTGGACTTCGTCGAGACCTACGATGACTACCCTGTCATTTCGATGATGCAGTTTGAGGACCTCGGCTTCTGCCGGAAGGGCGAGGGGCCGGAGTTCGTGCGGCAGCATGATCTCACGATCGATGGCAGCTTCCCGCACAACACATCCGGCGGGCAGCTCTCGGTCGGGCAGGCCGGCGCGGGCGGCGCCTATCTTGGGGTGGTCGAGGCGCTGCGCCAGGTTCTTGGGCAGGCCGGTCCGACGCAGGTTAGGGATGGGCGCATCGGGTTGGCGTCGGGCTTCGGAATGATCAACTATGATCGCGGCCTCGCCTCGGGCGCGGCGATCCTCGCGGGACCGGGCTCATGATCGAACCGATCGTAAAACCGCGCCGGAAGAATCCGCTGCTACGGACACGATTGCCGACGTCGCCGCCGCGCGCGCGCAGCCGCGCTTCGCACGGTTTTACGCGGGCCGCCGCCGAAGGCCGCTTCATGCTGCAGCGCTGCGGCGCCTGCGGGACGTTCTGCTATCCGGCGCGCGATGCGTGCCCTGCGTGCCTTTCCGCCGATCTCGCCTTCGCGGACGCGCCGCGGCGCGGCACGCTCCTGTCCGAAACCACGCTGCACGTCCCGGCCGACGTGCATTTCCGCGAGCGCGCGCCATGGCGTGTCGGCCTGGTCGCGATGGAGTGTGGACCCAAACTGGTGACACACCTGCATGCCGATTGCGAAGAGGGCGGGCCGGTCGTGATGTCGTTTCAACTGGACAAGAGCGGGCAGGCGGTAGCCTTCGCGCACCCCGAACGTGAGACCCCCAACATGACGGACGACAGGCAGTGGCGTGAGATGACGGCCGATCCGAAATTCCGGCGCGTTCTCGTGACGAACGGGCGGAGCATCGTCGGTCAGGAGGCGGTGGCCGCGCTGAAGGCGGCCGGTGCCTCGATCGTATTCGTCGGCGTTGCCGAACCGTGGAAACCGTTCCGCGGCGAGGATGCGTTGCGGACGCAGGAAGGCGTCGAGATCGTGCCGCTTGATATCGGCGATGAGAAGTCGGTCGCCGATTTGGCGGCTGATATTGGCGGCAAGGTCGATATCCTCGTGAACACCACCGAACATGTTCGTGCCGGCGGGCTGCTCGATCGGCAAGGTACCAGCGTCGTGCGCGACGAGATCGACCAGAGCTATCTCGGCTTCGTGCATCTGGCACAGGCGTTCGGGCCGGCGATGCGGATGCGAGGCTCCGATGGCGTCAACAGTGCGGCTGCCTGGGTCAATATCCTGTCGGTCTATGCGCTCGCGAACTGGCCGATGTTCGGCGCGTATTCGGCCTCGCAGGCCGCCTGTCTGTCACTATCGCACTGCCTGCGGGCGGAGCTTCGCCCCGGCGGCGTCAAAGTGGTGAACGTGTTCACCGGGCCACTCGATATCGAATGGTTCCAGACGGTGCCGCCGCCGAAGGTCGCGCCCCGTGCGGTCGCAAGTGCGATCGTATCGGCGCTCAAGCGCGGACTTGAAGATGTGTTCGTGGGCGATGTCGCCGAGGACATTCGCCAGCGCCTTGCGGCCAACCCCAAGGCGGTCGAGCGTGAACTCGGGGCTTGAGCGGGTTTGCTAGAAACGGGAGAAGCGCAATGGACAGCAATGGTCTCATGCAATTTGCCGGCGCGGTGGCATCCGGCGCGGTGCGCGTCGTCGACCTGACCTTCACGCTTAGCCCGGATTTCCCGGTCATCGTGCTGCCGCCCGAGTTCGGCCAGGCCGCGCCCGTGCGCATCCAGCAGATTTCGCGCTACGACGCGAGTGGTCCTGCCTGGTACTGGAACAACCTGACCTTCGGTGAGCACACCGGCACGCATTTCGACGCGCCGATCCACTGGTTCACCGGCAAGGATCTGCCGAACAATTCGGTCGACACGCTCCCGGTGCGCGACATGATCGCGCCGGCCTGCGTGATCGATTGTTCGGCGCAGGCCGCGCAGGATGCGGATTTTCTTTGACGATACCGGTCATTGAGGCCTGGGAAAAAGCCACGGCCGGATCCCGGAACGGCATTGGGTGCTGCTGCGCACCGACTGGTCGAAGAAAGGCTGGCGCGACTACGCCAATTTGAAGGATGACGGCGCGCACACGCCCGGGCCGGATGCCGCCGTAATGCGCTGGCTCGTCGAAGAGCGCGGCGTCATCGGCTTCGGCACCGAGACGATCGGGACGGATGCCGGCCAGGCCGGTCATCTCGACCCGCCCTATCCAGCGCACCATTTCCTGCACGGCGGCGGGCGCTACGGCCTGCAATGCCTGTGCAATCTCGATCAGCTTCCGCCAACCGGCGCGGTGATCGTGGCCGCGCCGCTCAAGATCCAGAACGGCTCCGGCAGTCCGCTGCGCGTGCTGGCGCTGGTACCTGGGCAAGGTTGAGCCCATTCGTCCACATCGAGTGACATCATGAAAAACAAGAAGACTCTGCTGATCGGCGCCGCACTGCTGCTCGGCTTGATCGCACCGGCGCGTGCCGAAATTCTCGTCGGTTTCGTCACTGGCCTGAGCGGGCCAGTGTCCTCGATCGGCGTCCCGAACGCCAAGGGATTGGCGGCGGGCCAGGCGTATGTCGGCGAGATCGATGGCGAGAAAGTTCGCGTCATCCAGCTCGACGACGGCTCGGACCCGGCCGCGTCGACGCGCAACGCCCGCAAGCTGGTCGAGCAGGAAAAGGTCGACTTCCTGATCGGCACGTCAGGCGCGCCGCAGACGCTGGCGATGGCCACCGCGGCCATCGAGATGAAGGTCCCGATGGTGGCGGTCTCGCCGATTGCACCGGTGCCGGCCGGGGAGGGCGGGCCATGGGTGGTGCAAACGCCACAGCCGACGCCGCTTCTGGTTCAGGGCATCGTCGATCACATGAAGAGCCGCAACGTGAAGACGGTGGCGTTCATCGGCTTCTCCGACGCCTTTGGCGACCTGATGTACAACTCGCTGCTGCAAGCCGCTGATGCGGCCGGCATCAAGGTGATCGCGAACGAACGCTATGCGCGCTCCGACAACTCGGTCACCGCGCAGGTGTTGCGTGCGGTCTCCGGGCGCCCTGATGCGATCATGCTGGGCGGCACCGGCACGCCCGGCGCGCTGCCCGTGATCGCGCTGTCCGAGCGCGGCTACAAGGGGCCGCTTTACGGCAATCACGGCATGATTAGCGCGGATTTCCTGCGGCTTGCCGGCAAATCCGCCGAGGGGATTATCTGCCCGACCGGGCCGGTGACGGCAGCCGAGCAGCTTCCCGAGAGCAATCCAATCCGCAAGGTCGCGCTGGCGTTCCGCGCGGCCTACGAGAAGGCCAATGGCGAGGCGCCGGCTGACGCGTTTTCACCGTATGCGTTCGATGGCTGGCTGGTGTTCATGGATGCCGCCAAACGCGCAAAGGCATCCGGCGCGACATCGGGAACGCCGGCGTTCCGCAACGCGCTGCGCGAGGCCTTGTTCACGACCAAGGATATCGTTGGCGCGCACGGCATCTATACTTACACGCCGGCCGACCGTCACGGCGTCGACAGCCGCGCGCGGATCCTGGTCCAGATCGAGAACGGGAAGTACAAGCTGCTGCCGTGACGACAGCAAGCTGGCGCGTGCGGCTCAGGCGTGGCGCAGCTTTGCTTTGAGCGCGCGCATGTCGATCGCGCGTTTGTCGCTGACGGAAGCGGCCGCGAGCGTCTTGATCTCGCCCCGGGCAAGCTTGCGCGTCGACGACAGCGGCAATTCGTCGACGATGGCGATGTAGCCGGGCACCTTGTGATAGGCGAGGCGCTCGGCGCAGGTCTTGACGATCGAGGCCGCGAGCGTAGCGTCGTCGTCGACCGCTGCGTTAGGCACGATGAACGCAAAAACCTCTTCGCCGCGGATGTCGTCTGGAACGGGCGTCACCGCGCAGCCGCCGATGCGTGTGTCCATGTACAGCGCGCTTTCGACCTCGAGCACGCCGATGTTCTCGCCGCTACGCCGCACGATGGTCTTCTTGCGATCGAAGAAGTACATCAAGCCGTCTTCGTCGGCGAAGACGAGGTCTCCGGTGTGGAACCAGCCGTTCTGCCATGCCGCTTCGGTGGCTTCCTCATCTTTCAGATAGCCGCTGAAGAAGCCGGCGCGCGCGTCGTCGCCTTTGGCGCGGACCAGCAATTCGCCGGGTTTTCCAGGCGCGACATCGGCGCCAAGATCGTCAACGAGGCGGTATTCCGTGCCTTCCGATGGCCGGCCGACGCAGCGCGCGCCAAACCCCGCCGGTTCGCGTGCGGTGGTGGTGGCCGCCGCGCCGCCGGTCTCGGTCATCGCCCAGGCCTCGACGATCGGGATACGGTAACGCTCCTCGAAGGTGGCGCGGTGGCGGACATCGACGCCGGGCGCGAAGGCGAAGCGCACGCGGTGCTGCCGTTCCACCTCGGTCACGGGCAGTTGGAGCAGAATGGCCGGGATAACGCCGAGACAATGCACGACGGTCGCGCCGCTATCGGCCACGCACTGCCACCAGCGATTGGCGTGAAAGCGGTCGAGCGGAACCACGGCGCCGCCGAGCACCATCATGCCGACCGCGCTGCAGCCGAGCGCGTTCATGTGAAACATCGGCAACGGCGTCAGGTTGATCTCGCGGTCCGGCTGTAGCTCGGCCACGCCGCCCTGCGCAAGGTACCAGTCAGCGACCTGCAAGAAATAGCGGTTCGAGAGCATGCAGCCTTTTGGTTTGCCGGTGCTGCCTGAGGTGAACAGCAGCGCGCATTCGCCATTGAACTCGGCCTCCTGCGCGACGACATCCGTCCGGCACGGCGGGATGCAGCTATCGGTATCGATCAGGCGGGCGCCCCCGAGTGCTGCGTCTTTCGTCACGTGGATGCGATCTGATGTTGCCACCAGCAGATCGGCCTGCGACAGCTCTAGCTGGAAGGACAATTCGTCGGGCCGGACGTCCGGGTTGATCGGAACGATCGAAACACCGAGCGCATTGAGCGCGAGCCAGTGCAGAAAGAAGACCGGGCGATTTTCGAGCAGCAAGGCAACCCGCGCCCCGCGTCCATAGCCGGCGGCCGCATATTCGGCGCGCAGCCGATCAACCGCGGTCTTGAACGCCTCGTATTCGATCTTGAATCCTTCCGGCGCGTAGGGCAGTCCTGCGCTTGCAGGCGCCAGCAGGAATGGCGCGTCCGGACGTCTTTTGGCCGTGGCCGCGAAGGCATCGGACGGTGATCGATAAGGAGTGTCGAGGCTCATTGCGGACGTTGCTCCTGTTCGTGGGGCTGCGGCCATTGCCAGGGATGCCGGCCGGAACCCGCGCGCAGCCCTTGCTGCGGCGGCAGCTTTCGTGAATACTTTAAGCCTAAACTATCTCCTCGGCCAAGTGCGATCTATCGCAGATCAGTCCAGCAAAACCCCAGGAGGCGTGTATGCAGCTAGGTGAGAGCAGCGCGGCCAGGCAGCGGCGGGGTGCCCCGATCTGGTCGCAAGCGGCCGAGCGTTTTCCGCCGGCGGATCGGGTTCTCTCGACTATTTTGACGCGGCAAGCCGCGCAGTACCGCGATCGCACGCTGTTTGTCTTCGGCGAAACACGATGGAGCTATGCTGAAGCGGCTTCGATCGCCGCCGCATCCGCGGCCCGCCTGATACGCGCCGGAATTCAGGCCGGCGACCGCGTCGCCCTGATGTGCTCGAACCGGCCGGAGTTCCTGGAAGTCTATCTCGGCTGCGCCTGGATGGGCGCCGTGACCGTGCCGATCAACACCGCGCTGCGCGGCGTCCAGCTCAGCCACATCCTGCGCAACTCCACGCCGAAACTGCTGGTGATCGAGTCTGGCTTTGTGTCGGCGATCGAAACGCTGGAGCGTGATGTCGCGCCGCCGGATATTATCTGGACGATCGGAGAAGGCGCCGTGCCTTCGGCCGTATCTGGATCGATCGCGCCGCTGCCTGCGCTCGGCGAGGGGTCTCGCCCGCCCCCGTGCGGGCGGATGACACGGTCGCGATCCTCTATACGTCGGGCACCACGGGTCCTGCCAAGGGCGTCTGCTGCCCGCAGGCGCAGATGTTCTGGTGGGGCGTCTATTCGGCGCGCGCGCTCAGGATCCGCGAGGGCGATGTGCTGTTCACGACGCTGCCGCTGTTCCACACCAATGCGCTGAACGCTTTTTATCAGGCGCTCCTGAACGGCTGCACCTATGCGCTCGAACCGAAATTCTCCGCCTCCGGTTTCTGGGCAGCAGCGCGACGGCATCAGGCGACCGTCGGCTATCTCCTCGGCGCGATGGCCGTGATGCTGCTGGCGCAGCCGAGATCCGCCGACGACACCGCCGACGACACCGCGCACTTCCTGCGGGTTGCGCTCGGCGGCGGCGTGCCTGGCCAGTTTCACGGTCCGTTTCTCGAACGCTTCGGCGTGCCGCTGCTCGACGGCTACGGCTCGACCGAAACGAACTTCGTGTTCGCGGGCACGATCCCGTCCGATCGCCCCGGCACCATGGGCTATCTGGTCGAGGGCGTGGAGGCCTGCATCGTCGATCCCGACGACGCGCCGCTCCCTGACGGTGAGGCCGGCGAGCTGCGGCTACGATCATGCGAGCCGCTCGCATTCTCGACCGGCTATTTCGGAATGCCGGACAAGACGGCCGAAGCGTGGCGAAATCTCTGGTTTCACACCGGCGATCGGGTGGTGCGCGATGCGGACGGCCACTACCGCTTCGTCGATCGGATGAAGGATTCAATCCGCCGGCGCGGCGAGAATGTTTCATCCTGGGAGGTGGAGCAGGTGCTCCTGAGGCATCCGGCGATCGCTGCCTGCGCCGTCTATCCGCTGCCGTCCGAGCTCGGCGAGGACGAAGTTGCGGCGGCCGTCCAGCTCGAGCCTGGCCATGCGCTGGAGCCGATCGATGTCGTCATGCATTGCGAGGGCAAGATGGCCTATTTCGCCATTCCGGGCTTTGTCCGGATCGTCACCGAAATGCCGTTGACCGAGAACGGCAAGATCCGAAAGGTCGCGCTACGCGAGGCCGGGAAGACTCCTGACACCTGGGATCGCGATGCCGCAGGCTACAAGCTGCGCCGTTAGGATCAGGCGCGGGCTTCGTCCGTCGCGCGCTTCACGGCGTTCTTCAGCTCGTCAAGCTCCCTGACCAATCCGTCGAGCCGCGCTTTCGGAACCTCGGCAAGCAGCGACGCCAGCCAGAGGCCGTGCTTTTTCGCCATCCGCCGGAATGCCTTCCTGCCCTCGGCCGTCATGCAGACGATCTGCACGCGACGGTCGAGCGGCGACGGCGACCGTGTGATGAAGCCATCTTCGACCAGGCGATCCACAATCGGGGTCAGATTTCCGGCCGTGACCATCAGGCGCTTCGGCAGCTCACCGAGCACCAGTCCGACAGGCTCGCGATCGAGCTGCGCCAGCACGTCAAACCGCGGCATCGTGAAGTCGAACTCTTCTCGGAACTGACGCCGAAGCTCGGCGCCAATTAACGACGTGCAGGCAATGAGGCGAAGCCATACCCTGACCTGGGCGCGGTTATCAGCGTCTTCCTCAGTCATGTTCTCGTCGTCGATCAGCACGATCACCTTGCCGGCCATCAATCCACGCGTTGCATGGCCCGTTTTGAATCCATGACACTCTCCGAGCTCCCGAGCGGCGTCTGGCGTACGCGCCTCCCGGTGCGCTTCGGCTCCTGCGATCCAGTCGGAATCGTCTACACGCCGGAATATCTCAACCTATTCAACGGCGTGATCGAGGACTGGTACGGCGATGCGCTGGGACTGCCCTATCACGAGTTGGTCGGAACACGGAGAACCAGCCTTGGCTATGCGCACGTCTCGGCGGATTTCGCGAAACCCAGCCGCATGGGTGACATGCTCGACGTCGCGGTCATCGTGCGCGATATCGGACGCACCTCGGTGAAGCTGGCGGTCCATGCGTTCAAGGATGGCACCGAGTGCGTACGCGCCACGTTCGTGACGGTGACGACGTCGCTGGCGGATCACAAATCGATCGCATTGCCCGACGACACGCGCCTTGCTTTGAAGAATTGCCAGGCGAGTTGCGGCGAGCCGGCCATCGCCTCATATGATGCCTCATATGGGGTGGCTGATTTCCGTATCATTTCCTATCTGTTTGTGGACAGGAAGTAATCAACTTCCACATTGGCTTGTCCGCCGAAGGAGCCCCCAATGCGCGCATTGGCTTGCACGATTCTGACGATCGCAACGGTGTTGGTCGCCGCGCCCGCGCGCGCCCAGACCTATGATCCAAATTTCCCGGTCTGCCTGCAGACCTACGCCCTTGGCGGCGGCCATATCGACTGCAGCTTTACTTCGCTGGCGCAGTGCGCCGCGTCCGCATCGGGGCGCGCGGCCCTGTGCCTGAACAATCCGTATTTCGCGCAGGGCGACAGGAAACTGCCTCGGCGCCGCAGCGTTTACTAGAGGTAGCCGCATCGGCTTGCTTCGGAGGCGTCATGCCCAATTTTGCTCATGCCATCGCTTCTACGTATAATCCGGCGAACCACCCATTCCGTGAGGTCATGTGACTGCCCCCAATCCCGCTGCCGGCAAACCGGTCGATTCCGCCTCCCTTGTCAACGTGCCGCAGTTGGTAACGGCCTATTTCGCGTCGAAACCGGATCCCTCCGATCCCACCCAGCGCGTTGCCTTCGGAACCTCGGGTCATCGCGGACCTCGCTGAAGAACTCCTTCAACGAAAACCATATCCTGGCGACGACGCAGGCGATCTGCGATCACCGTCGTGAAACCGGGCTGACCGGTCCGCTGTTCGTTGGTATCGATACCCATGCGCTCGCCGAGCCGGCGCTGGCGAGCGCGGTGGAAGTGTTTGCCGCCAACGGCGTCGACATCATGATCGACGAGCGCAGCGGCTACACGCCGACGCCGGTCATCTCGCATGCGATCTTGAGTTACAACAAGGGTCGAGCGAGCGGGCTTGCCGATGGCGTCGTCATCTCACCATCGCACAATCCGCCTGAAGATGGCGGGTACAAATATAACCCGCCGCATGGCGGCCCGGCCGACACCGATGTTACCGCCAAGGTCGAAAAGGCCGCCAACGCCTACATGGAAGCCGACATGAAGGGCGTTGCGCGGGTGCCGTATGAGCGCGCCCGCAAGGCGCCCTCGACGCATCTGCACGACTACATCCGTCCGTATGTCGCCGATCTCGGCAATGCCGTGGACATGGCGCTGATCAAATCATCGGGCGTGAAAATCGGGATCGATCCGCTGGGCGGCGCTGCCGTTCATTACTGGCAGCCGCTGATCGAGCATTACGGAATCAGCGCAACCGTTGTGAACACCGCCGTCGACCCGACGTTCCGCTTCATGACGGCGGACTGGGATGGAAAAATCCGGATGGACTGTTCTTCGCCGTTCGCGATGGCGGGCCTGATTGCGATGCGTGACAGGTTCGATGTCGCCTTTGCCAACGACACCGACGCCGACCGGCACGGCATCGTGACGCGCACGGGCGGCCTGATGAATCCGAACCATTTTCTTGCGGCTGCAATTGCCTATCTGTTCGAGCATCGGCCGCAATGGGGCAGCGAGGCTGCGATCGGCAAGACTATTGTCTCCAGCTCGATCATCGACCGTGTCGCAGGTAAGCTGAACCGCAAGCTGGTCGAAACCCCGGTCGGCTTCAAGTGGTTCGTCGAAGGCCTCGGCACCGGTGCGTTCGGATTCGCCGGCGAGGAAAGCGCCGGCGCATCGTTCCTCAAGCGCGACGGCTCAGTCTGGACGACCGACAAGGACGGCATAGTGATGGGGCTGCTCGCCGCCGAAATCCTCGGCCGAACCGGCCGCGACCCGAGCCAGTTGTTTGCCACTCTGACCGGCGAACTCGGCGTGCCCTACTACGAGCGGATCGACGTGCCGGCGACGCCGAAGCAGAAGAGCGCACTGAAGGCACTCGGGCCGGAGCAGCTCGATATGCGTCAGCTTGCCGGTGAACCGGTCAGCGCGATCCGAACCCGGGCGCCGGGTAACGATCAATCCTTCGGTGGCATCAAGGTCGAATCGCAGGCGGGATGGTTTGCCGCGCGGCCATCGGGCACTGAAGACGTCTACAAGATCTACGCCGAGAGTTTCCGAGACCTGAACCATCTGAAGACGATTCAGCAGGACGCCCAGCGCGCCATCGCGAAGGCCTTCTGATTTCGCGGTGAGGCGGTTGGGGCAACGGGAAATCGCCAACCGATCGTCGCGCAGTGGGAAGAATGTTCCGCCAGGCTGCGCCCAGGTGCACCAGCTCGGTACTCTCCTGCCCAGACGGGAACCGCGGAATCGAATTTCGGGCGCCGCCCGCGCTTGCAATCACGCTGAAATCACGAAGGTCGACGCAGTGTTAAACTCGGGAGCTAGCTGCCAGAAAACCGTCCGGATGCGGGGGCCTGTAAGCTATAACGAGGTACCGGGGGATGAAATGAGTGCGGAATCGGTTGTCTACTATCTGAATCGCGTGCCTGAGAGCGATCCGAATGACCAAACCGAATGGCTTTTGACGGCATTGGGGCAATATACCGGCGCGGAACTGCGTGAACTGCTCTATGTAGCGGAAGAGCCGGGATTCTTTGAACTGATGCGTGGGCTGTTCGCACTTTCGGACGAGGGCCGTGCTGTCCTGCAGCACTTTCTCGAAACCGGCCACCCGCCGGCCATGAAGGCGTCGATCGACCCGAAAGGCCGGTTGACGATTGAGCACGGCGATGTCGAGCAGCGCATAAAAATGCTTCCTGTGATCGCAAATTAGTATCCTGTGCTCCCTGAGGTTGTGCTAAGCTTCCGGCTTGAACGGTTGGGAGCCTGCCCATGGCGACGAGGAAGTCTGGCCCGCTCGATGCGATGGTGGGTGCCAAGATTAGTATATTGCGGGTCGACCGCAGCATGAGCCAAGCCATGCTCGCGGAACGGATCGGCGTTACCTTCCAACAGATGCAGAAATACGAGCGGGGCGCCAACCGGATTGGCGCGAGCCGGTTGTCGCTAATCGCTTCCGTGCTGGGTGTTTCGGTCGGCGAGCTGTTCGAATCTTCCGGGGCTGGATCTCCCAGCTTGAATTCGCCGGTTCGCTTGCTTGCCGAGCCGGGGGCCTTGCGCGTTCTCAAGGCCTACGCGCGAACGACCAGTCCGCGTGTGCGGCTTTGCATCGCGAAGCTGGTTGAAGGCATCGCCAGTCGACCCCCGGAGCGAAGGCCACGGTCGCGCTGTTCAATGCTGTCGATCGTGGTGAGCGGCGGAAGTGTCCTTCGCGAGGATAGTTTTCCGCAGGAAGATAAGCGGCAATCTTGTGCCGCCCCGCAATTCGGTTGGAGGGTCAGCCGGTCGCGCGAATCGCAAGCCGCTCCGGCGGCCTGCTGCCGGGAATGAACTCGCCGATCCAGTCGCGGCGCGTCGCTTCGATATGCCAGGACATTGCCTCGGCCGAATAGGGTGCCGGATCGGGAATGTCTTTGCGGATCTCCTTGCCGTCGAGCCAGCCGCAGCTGTGCGAGTAGCGCGCCTTGCAGACGAGGTGGATATCGCCGTGGTCCTGCAGCAGCACGTAACCGTCGGCCGGAAAAACGTGCCGGCAAGCTCGATCGCACCAGGCAACTGGCGCACCAACAGGAACGTGCTGGTGGATTGCGATTCCGATTCGGAAACCAGCACGCCCACCAGGCTGTGGATCGGCGCGATCACCTGCGGTGCAACCAGTGCGAGAGGCTCCGTGATCGGGCCAGCCGTCGCAATCGAGAGATATTCGCCCTCCGGTCCCCAACGGCAGGCGATCAGCCACTCGCGGCTGCGGCTACGAATCAAGGTCGGCTTGGCATAGTCTGAACGGGCAATATCTGCTGCCATGGCTATGACTAAGGCTTTCGCGAGCATAAGTTCCTCCAGGGCGAGGGCGGGCTGGCCTCTCGTCCGGAGTCTGCGCGTCAAGTCGTGAGGTCACCGTGAGCGGTACCGAAAATTCGATGCAGGAATTGTTTGCACGCGCGGCATCGTTGCTTATTGGCAACGAAGCGGACGCCGCCGGCGACCACGACGCCCGACTTGTCTTGCAGGCGCTGGAATATGCCTCGAATCCAGCAACCGGATTGATCCGCAGACCGCGAATCGCGCTCATCTGCTTATCGCGGCCTCCCGATTTGCGCGGGTGTTCGAACTGGCCGCGCCGGATGCGCCCGGTCTGTTCAGCTTTGGTGCGCAATTCGATCCAGCACTTGCCGATCCCCTGCATGACGGAAGCCCGATGGTCGGCGTTTCCGGCGTCGGTCTAACGTTGCGGGATGCATTTCAGGGCTGCATCGGCGAGGGAATCGAGTATCTCTCCCAATTGCAGACCGGGACCGATTTGTTGCTCAGACCCGGCGTCGACGACTGGGCCGGAAAACTCGGTCCGAAGGCGCTGGAGCTGGTCGCTGCCCTTTCGGAACGCTGCATGCAACCAGAGCGAGCGCTTTCCTGGTGCCGTGCAACGAGGCTGACCGACGGCGGCGAAGTGCGGCTTCCGGCCGATATCTGCCTGCGGCGTCCGCCGGCGCAGCGCGACTTCGCGCCGCCATTCCCCTTGAGTATCGGATCGGCCGCCGGTCCGTCACGGGATGCCGCAGCACTGCACGGCCTGCTGGAATTGATCGAGCGCGATGCGGCCAGCCTGTGGTGGCGGGGCGGTCAGCTGGCTCGATCGATTCCGCCGCAGCATGAAGCCGGCATCGCGGTGGAAGGTTTGTTGCGGCAGCTCCGGCATGGCGCATCGGTGCAGCGCCGGACATGGCTGCTCGATATCACGACGGATATCGGCGTGCCCTGCGTCGCGGCCGTCTCCTGCCGGGCGGACGGTTTCGGTTTTGCCTTCGGCCTCGCCGCGCGGCCGGCGCTCGAGGCCGCGGTCCGCTCGGCTACTCTCGAAATGTGTCAGCTCGAACTGGCCGACGCCGTCGTCGCAACCAAACGCGTTGAGCGCGGCGATGAGGCGCTCAACGCGCAGGATCGCATCCACCTGCAGCGCGCGGCGATTGATGCCGATCAGTGCAGACTGCTGCAGCCGGTCGCGGAGCACGCGGCCCATCTCCCTCTTCCCGCAACTGAAGCGAGCGTCATATTTGGATTGATCGTACAGCGTTTGGAGAAAATGGGAATCGAGACATTTTGCCTTGATCTCACGCGCCAGCGCTTCGCCGTTCCGGTGGTCCGCGTGATTGCCCCAGGCCTGCAACTCGAGCCATCCGAAATCGTCACGGCCAGGCTGCAGGATGCGATTGCGCGAACCGGAGGCGGCGCAACCTATACCGGGGGCGTCTCTCTGATATAGACTGGCTGGAATTAACCAACCGGTTCCGGAAACCCTGCATGCCGGCCAGCACAAACGCCATGACAGCAGACAAGGCCACGGCGGAGCCCGAAAGCGCTCCGCGTCTTTCGGTGTCGCTGGTCGGACGGCTCGGCGTGCGGTTCAACGGCCGGGCGATCGAACTGCGAACCCGCAAGGCCGGCGCGGTCCTTAGTTACCTTGCGCTGTCGGAGGTGAAGCAGGAAAGCCGCGAGCGGCTGGTTGGCCTGCTCTGGAGTCGTTCGGACGAAGAAAAGGCACGCGCCTCGCTGCGCCAGGTCGTTCGCGAACTGCGGTCGATGCTCGAGGAGGCCGGATATGATGGCTTCGTCGCGGAGCGGCTGATGATCGGCATCGACGTCGGACGAATCGAAGTCGACATCGAAAGCGTGATCCAACTTGCCGAGGCCGGACGCGTTCACCCGCTGCTGCTCGACACCCCACAACTCGACGGATGTTTGCTCGAGGGAATGGACGATCTCGACCCGTCGTTCCGGGTCTGGGTGCTGGCCAAGCGGCAGACCATCCATGAACGGCTGATGCGGAATCTCGACGAAGGCTTGACCTCCGAGCGCGTCCCCACCGACGCCAAAAGAGAATCGCGGCCGCGATCGTCAATCTCGATCCGACCCATGAATATGCCTGCCGCTATCTGATGCGGGCGCATGCGGAAGACGGCGACGTCGCCGGTGCGCTGCGCATTTACAAGGCGCTGTGGGATCTCTTGGACCGCGACTACGCGATGGAGCCATCGTCGGCCACTGAAGAGCTCGTCGCGAACATCAAGCTCGGCATTCTGGAGCGCACGCCGGCTGATCGGGCCGCCTCGGCAGCGAATGACGAATTCGCCGTCAGGATGGTCAAGGGGACTGCTCTCCAGCGGGTGGCCCCGATGTCGCCGTCGGTCAATACATCTGCCAGGACGCGCCTGGTGCTGCGGCCCTTTGCGATGCATGGCGTTGACGAGGATCACAGCCATCTGGTGCAGGGGTTCTCCCAACATCTCGCTGCCTGTCTGGTCCGCTTCCGCGAATGGAGCGTGGTCGATCGTCCTCCCGCGGCCGTCGTGCTTCCCGACTCGGGCACGGCGTCGCAATATTGCATCGAAACCACCGCCTACCAGGCGGGCGCCGAAATCAATATCGTGATGGTGCTGCGGGACGATACCTCCGGGATCTACGTCTGGAGCGAAAGCTTCCGGCTCGGCCTCGGCAACTGGTTCGAAACGCAGCAGCGCATCATCCGCCGGATTGCGACGTCGCTCAACGTTCAATTGTCGACCGAGCGGCTGATGCGGCTGGCGGGCGAGCCTGACGTGTCGCTCGAACTGCACGACCGTTGGCTGCGCGGACAGAATCTGATGTCGAAATTCGATCCGGAAAGCTGGCGGCGGGCGGTGGCGATTTTCCGCGATGCGATCCGCGACAATCCGGGTTTCTCGCCTTGCTACAGCAGCCTCGTGCAGATGAACAACATCGAGCATCTGGTGCATCCCGGGATCTTTCGCGAGTTCGACAAGGCCAAGGCGACCCTCGAGCTGGCGAAGACCGCCGTTCAACTGGACCCGGTCGATTCCAGGGCGCATCTGTGCTGCGGCTGGTCTTATGTGATGGCGCTCCGCGAGGCGGAAGCAGCGCCGCACATGGAGCTGGCATGTGAGCTCAACGACAATGACCCATGGACGCTGCTGTCCAGCGCTCACTACTCGGCGATCTGCGGATCGATCGAAGATGCCCGCGTTCGTGCCGAGCGGTCGCTCGCGCTTTCACCTGCGCCATCCTATCTCGAATGGGCGTATCACGGCACTGTGCGGTTCTTTTGCGGAGACTATGAAGGCACCATCGAGGCGTGCGATCGCGCGCAGGGCATCAACAAGGTCCTCCCGGCGTGGCGCGCGGCTGCGCTGTTCCAGCTCGGAGAACGCGTGCAGGCGCAGCAGGAAATCCAGCGCTTTGTGAACGGTCTGCGTTCATTCTGGGTCGGATCGTCCACGCCGACGGACGAGGCGGCGGCGCGCTGGGTCATGCAAGCGCATCCAATCAGCGTGAAGGAGCGCTGGGAAGCCCTGCGCCAAAGTTTACGTGGCGGAGGGCTCCCAGTCGATGGCATCACTCACCTAACGCGCAGCTAGATCGTCATGCACAGTAGCTGATGGTGTAGTCGCCGACACGTTCGGCATGCACGCGGAACTTGTCGCTCTCCGGAATTACCGGATCCAGGCCGTTGAACAGACGCTTGTAGAACGGCGGAAGCGGATAGGTCGCGCCCGGCTTTTTGAGGCTTTCTTCGGAATCCGCGATCATCACGGCGGGCGGCAGGCGCACAACGATCGTGTCCATCTCCTGCTCGACGAACTTTACCTTCTTGAAGCGTTCAGGCACCGTCATGAACACCTGGGCCTTGGCAAGCTGCTCCTTGAATTCGTCGACGGTGGTCGGGATCGGATATTCGTTGTCGTCGTCGAGATAGTTCTTGCCGGTGGACCAGGTCTTCACCAGATTGCCCCAGCGCTCATGGTTGGTCACTTGCATTCTTTCGATTGCCATAGCTTCGCTCTCCCAGTTGCGTGAAGCGGTGGATTCCGCATCACAAAAATGCCGGCACGGCTTGCTGCAGCTCGGCAATTTCGGTGGTGAATTCCACTGGCTGCGCCATGCTTGAGATATCGGGAATGTCCTGAAGTACGTTTGCCGGATAAAATTCGCGGGAAATGGCCGCCAATTGCTCGGCAAGCGAGCCGCCGTCCGCGCAACGCGGGTCGCCGGCGAGCGCGCCAAAAATGACTTCCGAAACGATGAGCGAACCGAGCGGACCCAGGTGCAGGCCCTCAGCATGCGGTTGCCGCATCGCTTCGAACAGGATGAAGAATGGCAGCGGCGGCTCGTTCGAAAGCGTATCGATGTCGTCGGCCGTCAGTGCGCCATACGCAGGGCGGCGGTCAGCCATTCGCGAAGTTGATCGGCACGATAGGCGCGGTCGGAAAGCAGGCGCGACTTGGCGACGAAGTGTGGCCGCCTGCGGCCGATCTCGGCAATCAATGCATCCACCGACCACATGCCGGCGAGCCCCGCGCCGAGCAGGTCGCGATAGAGCAGGCCGACTCGTTCGGTTTCGTCGAACGCCGGAAATATCTGGTCGTTGCCCAGCCCATCGCTGAGATGTGGTCCGATCCGGCGGCTCAAATTCGGCGTCGATCCGTTGATCTCGAAGAAGCGCGACCATTGCACCATCCAGGTCTCGTCGAGCGGCATGTTGGCCGGATCGTTTACCGAGCTCTTTTCGAGCGTGTTGTTGAGGTCGTGTAGCGACAGGTCGTTGATCTGGTATTCTGGCCGCACCATGGCATGGCCGAAGCGAAACGCGCCGTGCGAGAACTCGAAGGGGACTTCCCAGTCGCCGGTGGCAAAGCCTTCGGTCGAATGGGGGCGATCGATAAAGTCCGGGTTCGGTCCGTGATAGACCGCATAGACCGCCGGATGGATCACCCGCCGCATCAGGTCGTCGCGGATGATGTTGTGATAGATGGCCGTCAGTGCGCCGCGGGCGCACAGGAAGCGCCTGTATGCGGCGCCGAACTGACCGTTTGGCCCCGCGTTGCCTTCATGGCGGCGAATGATATCGATGAGCCCGTTGTGCAGCAGCGCGAACAGCGCCGTGAGCTGCGACATCACGGCGTGATCGTCATTGCGCGGATCGGCGACCAACGCCTCGGTGAGGGCAACGCGGACACCTGCAATGCTGCGGTCGATCCCCGTCACGTTCTCGGCCGGGGTCCGCGCGATGTCGCGGAACGGGCACCCGGTCGCCGGCTCGTTCCCCTTCCAGCGCATTCGCCCGAGCCGCAGCTTGGTGCGGCGGTCGTCATTCGGCGCATCGAGCGCGTAGATGTGCGGCGATCCGACAGGACCGCTGCCGTACAGCGTCTCCAGCCGAAGCGGCGTGCGGCGCGCGTTCGTGGTCCCTCCGCCGAGACCGCCGGCGACCGAAAGCGGGATCGCCGAATGCACCAGGTCGTGCGCAACGAACTGCAGCAGATAGGTATAGCCCGAGGGGATGAAGGGATTTTCCCAGTATTCTGCCGATCGAGCCTGGTGTGGCGGCCATTTGATTGCAGCATCCATTCGCCGCGACAGGCGCTGCATCAGTCCGCGGAGTTCCGCATGGTGTGACGGCGAGCCGAGCGGATCGACACCGAAGGCGCGGAAGCGCTGCGATGAAGCCGGCGTGCCGAGGAAATGACGAAAGCCGGGAGTTGCCGCCGCCTGAGCAGAGTCGCGTGCATCGAACTCGGAAGTTCGGAAAGAGGATGCGTCAGCGACTTTCTGCAGAGCCATAAAATTTCTCTTGCGCTTGGTCGGGGCAGCGAGATTGCGAAGAAAGTCGTGAAATTATCGTGAGTTAAATCGTTAGAACCTGTGAACATCTGTGGACATCTTTGGGCCAATGTGCGGCAGCCGGATGCTGCGCAGCGCGGCGCCTCTCGGCTGTTTCCCGGCAAGCGATGCAGCTGTATGGTCCGGCATCTCGTTGTGTCGGCTGGCATAGGAGCTTGGCGTGAAGCCTACCGAGATGGCACCCTTGGCGCGATGTGTCGGCGCAATGCTCGCGCTGATGTTTGTTGTTTCAGGCGCCGTGCGCGCCGAGCCGGTTTTCCCTTTCGACGCGACGCCGGGCAAGCTTGAGGCATTTTCTTTCCATGGCTGATTTCCACGGCGTCTTTCCATATTTGGTGTCACCGGTCGACGCTTCGGGCGAAATTCGCACCGATGTGCTGGGCCGGCTCTGCGACGACCTCATCAAAGCGGGCGTGCATGGGCTAACGCCGCTCGGTTCGACCGGCGAGTTCGCCTATCTCGACCAGGCGCAGCGCGCGACCGTCGTACAAGCGACCATCGAGGCCGCTGATGGCCGCGTGCCCGTGATCGCCGGCGTCGCCTCGACGTCGACGGCGGACGCGGTGGCGCAGGCAAGGGCGCATCAAAAACTCGGCGCCGATGGCATCCTGGCGATCATGGAGGCGTATTTCCCGGTCGCCGACGCGCAGGTCGAATCCTATTTCCGTGCCATTGCCGACGCCGTCGATATTCCCGTCGTGATCTACACCAACCCGCAATTCCAGCGATCCGATCTCACGCTCGATGTCATCGCACGGCTCGCAACCCATCCGCGCATCGGCTACATCAAGGATGCCTCGACCAATACCGGTCGGCTGTTGTCGATCATGAACTGCTGCGGCGACAGCATCAAAGTGTTCTCGGCTTCCGCCCACATCCCGGCAGCGGTGATGCTGATCGGCGGGCTGGGATGGATGGCCGGTCCGGCCTGCATCATCCCGCGGCAAAGCGTCCAGCTCTATGATCTCTGCAAGGCGGCGCGCTGGGATGAGGCGATGGCGCTGCAACGCAAGCTATGGCGCATCAACGAAGCCTTCGCGCGGTACAACCTGGCCGCTTGCATCAAGGCCGGCCTCGACATTCAGGGTTACGCGGTCGGCGACCCGGTCCCGCCGCAGGCTGCGCTGACGGCAGATCAGCGCAAGGTCGTCGAGGCGGCGCTACGCGACCTCGGATAGTCCTACACCGCCCGCAGCGACTCTTTCGGCGTTTCGCGTATCAGCGCTTCGAGATCGCTCTGCTCCAGGGTTTCCTTCTGCAGCAGCTTGTGCGCCGCCCGGTCCAATATCGCGCGGCGGGCCTTCAGGATGCCCTGCGCGCGTTCGAACACACGATCGACGATCGCGCGGACCTCTTCGTCGACGGCAGCGGCGGTCTCGTCGGCGTATTCGCGCTCGCGTACCGGGAATGGCCGATCGGCGCCCGCCAGGAAATTGCCGGGATCGCGCTCGTAGGCGACGCCGCCGAGCCGTTCGGACATGCCGTAGCGCGTCACCATGCTGCGGGCGATGTCGGTGACGCGGCGCAGGTCGTCGGCGGCGCCGGTGGACAGATGATTGAACACGATCAATTCCGCCGCGCGCCCGCCGAGCAGCACCGCCATCTTGTTCTCCAGCTCTTCCTTGGTCATCAGGAAGCGATCTTCGATCGGGCGCTGAATGGTGTAGCCGAGTGCACCGACGCCTCTCGGAATGATCGACACCTTGTGCACGGGATCAACGCCGGGCAGCGAAAGCGCGATCAATGCGTGGCCCATTTCGTGATAGGCGACGATCTCGCGCTCCTTCGGATTGAGCAGCCGGTTTCGCTTTTCCAGCCCCGCGACCATGCGCTCGACCGCATTGTTGAAATCGGTCATGGCGACGGACTTGGCGCCGCGGCGTGTCGCAAGCAGCGCGGCTTCATTGACCAGGTTCGCAAGATCCGCTCCGGTGAAGCCCGGTGTGAGCGCTGCAACAGCCTCGGGCTCAACGTCGGAATCAAGCTGCACCTTTTTCATGTGCACCTTGAGGATCTCGATGCGCCCCTTCTTGTCGGGGCGGTCGACCAGCACCTGGCGGTCGAAGCGGCCGGCACGCAGCAGCGCCGGATCGAGGATTTCCGGCCGGTTGGTGGCGGCAAGAATGACGAGGCCAGAACGCGAGTCGAAGCCGTCGAGTTCGACCAGCAACTGGTTGAGCGTCTGCTCCTTCTCGTCGTGCCCGCCGGCAAGGGCCCGATGCCGCGGGCGCGGCCGAGCGCGTCGAGCTCGTCGATGAAGATGATCGCCGGGGCCTTCTGGTGCGCCTGTTGAAACAGGTCGCGCACCCGCGCCGCGCCGACGCCAACGAACATCTCGACGAATTCCGAACCTGAGATCGAGAAGAACGGCACCTTGGCTTCGCCGGCGACGGCCTTGGCCAGCAGGGTCTTGCCGGTACCGGGCGGGCCGACCAGCAACACGCCCTTGGGCATGCGTCCGCCGAGCCGTCCGTAATCAGTCGGGTTTTTCAGAAAGTCGACGACCTCGCGCAGTTCGTCCTTGGCTTCATCGACGCCGGCGACGTCGGAAAAGTTCACGCCGGTATCGGCTTCGACATAGATCTTGGCTTTGCTCTTGCCGATCGCCATCAGGCCGCCGCCAAGGCCGCCACCTTCCGCGGCGCGTTTTCCGATGTACCACCACAGGCCGACGAACAGCAGCACCGGCATGACCCATGACAAGAGGTCGCGCAAAAGTGCTCTCGATCTGGCCGGTGAATTTTACGCCATATTTCTCGAGCTCTTGCGCGGTCTCCTGGTCGACGCGCGTGGTGACGAACTGCTTTTGCCCGCCGGACAAAGGCTCCTTCAAGGTGCCCTGTACGGTGCGGTCAGAGATGCCGACGGTCGCGACCTTCCCCTGCTTCAGTAACTGCTGATATTCGCTGTACGGAATAATGGCGATCTGGCTCGCCGTGGAGATGAAATACTGGATCACAAAGACTGCAAAGATGGCAGCGATCGCATATCCGAGGTTGAACCGCGTTTTGTTGTTCATGATCGAGCTCCGGTCGCAGATCCTCACGGGAAGCCGGGTCGGGGCATTCGCCTGATCCAAAGGGACCTGCGGCGAGCATGGATTGCGCCTCCATGACAATGGGAACGGGGAGGTTTGGTTTCAATGGACACGGCTTGCGGGACAAATCGCGCTACCTAAATCATTGCTGGAAGGCCGATTTCAGCGCGCCAGCAAGTGTCTGAAAACCTGAAACTTTCGGCCGGTGTGGGCGTTTGGTGTGCTGACACTTCAAACGGCTGAACAGCCCGTTGCTTGCCATTCGCACGCGAGCGGCATTGCCAGGTGAGTGATAGATGAACCGTCGCTTCGTGCTTTTCGCAGCCACTGTCGCAGCCGTGTTGGTGGCGCTGACCGTCTCCAATATCAATATTCGCTACGGCCCGTGGACCAACTCGACCGCTCGGACCGTCGACCAGCGGGGTCCGCTGTCCGAGGCCGAGCGCGCCAACATAGAGCTTTTCGAGCGCGTCTCACCGTCGGTGGTGCAGGTCGCGGCGCGATCCGCGGTCACCAATCCATTCGCCGACGACGAAGGCTCGGAAGCCGGCGCGGCAGCCTCGGGGACCGGTTTTGTCTGGGACAATAACGGCCATGTCGTCACCAACAATCACGTCGTCCAAAATGGCCGCGAGGTTGCCGTTCGCTTCGCCTCAGGCGAGGTGGCCCAAGCTTCAATCGTCGGCGTGGCGCCGAACTACGACCTCGCAGTGCTGCGGATCAGAAATCCCCGCCAATTGCCACCGCCGGTGGCGCTTGGCAGTTCGAGCGATCTCAAGGTCGGTCAAATTGCGTTTGCGATCGGCAACCCGTTCGGCCTCGACCAGTCGCTGACCAGCGGCATCATCAGCGCGCTCAAGCGCCGGTTGCCGACCAGCAGTGGCCGCGAGATCACCAATGTGATCCAGACCGATACGGCGATCAATCCCGGTAACTCGGGCGGGCCGCTGCTGGATCTGGCGGGACGGTTGATCGGCGTCAACACCGCCATCATCTCGCCGTCGGGCTCCAGCGCCGGTATCGGATCTGCGGTCCCGGCCGACATCGTCAACCGAATCGTGCCCGAGTTGATCAAGAACGGTCGCGTGCCGACGCCCGGGATCGGCATCGTTGCTGCCGGTGAAGCGGTTGCGACCCGCATGGGGGTCGAAGGGGTGATCGTCGTTCGCACCGCGCCGGGCAGTCCGGCAGAACGTGCCGGTATCCGGGGCGTCGATTTTGCCTCGGGCGCGCTGGGCGACGTCATCGTTCAAGTCGATGGCAAGCCGGTTCACCGTCTTTCCGATCTGACCGACCAGATCGAGCAGGTCGGCGCGGGCAAGAGCGTCCGCATCACCTTAAAACGCGGTTCGGATACGCGCGACGTCGATGTCAACATCGTGGATATCGGCCGCGGCTGACAATCCCACTTGGCGGCAGAATTATACCCGTTCGCGTCTCCGCGCCCGGCGCGCTGGCGCATTTGTTGCAGCGAATTGAATGAGTTGTGTCGGGCGGAAAAACCGCTAAAACCCCGGCCAATCCGACAGGAAGCTCGAAGGACAAACTGATGAATATTCTTCCCGGCAGTATGCGTTTTGGTGCGGGCCAGCCGGTCAAGCGTTTGGAAGACCAGAGACTGCTCACCGGGAAGGGACAGTTCATCGACGACAAGCCGGAGGAGGGCGCGCTGTGGCTTTACGTGCTGCGCTCGCCCCATGCTCATGCCAAAATCGTCGCGATCGACACCGAAGCCGCCGCCGGGATACCCGGTGTCGAAGCGATCTATACCGGGGCCGACCTGATCAAGGACGATATCGGCACCATCCCCACGCTTGCGATCTTCAAGCGGCCGGACGGCTCGCCGATGACAGTGCCGCCGCGACGTCTGCTCGCCCATGAAGTCGTGCGCTATGCCGGCGAGGCTGTGGCCGCCGTGGTGGCGACTTCGCGCGTGCTGGCGCAGACCGCGGCCGAAGCCATCTCGGTTGATTACGAGGTGCTGCCCTCGGTGGTCGATCCCGTCGAGGCGGTGAAGCCCGGCGCACCCGCGGTGTGGCCCGAGGCGCCCGACAACATCGTGGCCGCCATGAGCTATGGCGACGCCGCCAAGGTCGAGGAAGCCTTTGCCAAGGCTGCGCATACGGTCTCGCTCGATCTGGTCAGCCAGCGGCTGGTGCCCTCGGCGATGGAGCCGCGCTCGACGATCGCCGAGATCGAGAAGAAGACCGGCCGGTTGATCCTGCACGTGCAGTCGCAAACCCCGGCTCGACCCGTGACCTGCTCGCGGAATCCATTCTGAAGCGGCCAAAGGATAGCGTGCGCGTGCTGGTCGGCGATATCGGCGGCGGCTTTGGCCAGAAGACGAGCCTCTATCCCGAAGACGGCATCGTCGCTTACGCCGCGACCAAGCTGAACAGGAAGATCCGCTGGCGCGGCGACCGCACCGACGAATTCGTCGGCGGCACGCATGGCCGCGATCTCACCTCGACCGGCGAGTTCGCGCTCGACGCCAAGGCCGCGTGCTCGCCTATCGCGTGCGCTCGATCGGCGGCACCGGAGCGTACTCGTCGGGGACCGCGAACATCATCCCGCTGGTGCTCGGCCCGTTCGTGCAGACCGGTGTCTACGACCTGCCGCTGGTGCATTTCGAAGTGAAGTCGGTGATGACGAACACCGCACCGGTCGGCGCTTATCGTGGTGCCGGACGGCCGGAAGCTGTGTTCATCGTCGAGCGGCTGATGGATGCCGCCGCGCGGCAGATCGGCATGGATCCGCGCACCATCCGCAAAGTCAACTACATCAAGCCCGCGCAACTGCCTTACACCAATGCCGTTGGCCAGGTGTACGACTCCGGCGCCTTTGCGCACATGCTGTCGCGCGCCTCGGAGCTTTCGGACTGGGATGGCTTTGCCGCGCGCAAGAGAGCGGCGAAGAAGAAGGGCCTGCTCTACGGCCGCGGCCTCACCAGCTACATCGAATGGACCGGCGGGCGCGCGCACACCGAAAAGGTCAGCCTGCACGCGACCGCGGAAGGCCGCGTCATCCTGCATTCCGGCACCATGGCGATGGGGCAGGGCCTGCAGACCACCTACACCCAAATGGTATCCGATACGCTCGGCATTCCCATGGACAAGATCGACGTGGTGCAGGGCGATACCGACCTTGCCACCGGCTTCGGCAGCGTCGGTTCGCGCTCGTTGTTCGTCGGCGGCACGGCGGTCGCCGTCTCGACCAACGACATGATCCAGAAAGCGCGCGAGAAAGCCTCGAACGTGCTGGAGAGTTCCGTCGAGGACATCGAATATCGCGACGGCTGGCTGACGGTGGTCGGCACCGACAAGCGCATCAGCCTGTTCGAGATCGCGAAGAAGGAAGACGGCGCGCGTCTATCGGTCGATTCCGAAGGTGAAGTCGACGGGCCGAGCTGGCCGAACGGCACGCATATCTGCGAAGTCGAGATCGATCCGGAAACCGGCGTCAGCAAGGTGGTGCGCTACACCACGGTCGACGACGTCGGCATCGCGGTCAATCCCATGCTGGTGACCGGCCAGGTGCATGGCGGCGTAGCGCAAGGCATCGGGCAGGCGCTGTACGAGGGCGTGGCCTACAGCGAGGAAGGCCAGCTACTGACCGCGAGCTACCAGGATTACTGCGTGCCGCGCGCCGACGATATTCCGCCGATCGCCGTGACGCTGGATGATCCCGCGCCCTGCCGCACCAATCCGCTGGGAGCCAAGGGCTGCGGCGAGTCCGGCGCCATCGGCGGGCCGCCTTGTGTCACCAACGGTGTGATGGATGCGCTCAGTGAGCTTGGCATCACGCAGCTCAACACCCCGCTCACGCCGGCCAAGGTGTGGCAGGCGATCAGGGATGCGAAGGCGGGGATGTAGGGCCGAGAGCGTCGTCATGCCCGGGCTTGTCCCGGGCATCCACATCTTAGCAGACCTGCGGCGATGAAGACGTGGATGGCCGGAACAAGCCCGGCCATGACGGTGAGGGCGGCGCAGCCGCGAAGACCGCTAAAGCCCCAACACCATCTTCGCCACGATATCCCGCTGGATCTCCGACGAGCCGCCGAAGATCGTATACGCCCGGCCGTTGAGATATTCCGGCACCACCGGCAGCATCTCCTCCGGAATTCCCGGCGCCTCGTTGAGCCGGTAGAGCGGCCGCATTGGCTCGACATAGAGCCCGTCATTGCCGATCACGTCGACGCCGAGCCGCGTCACCGCCTGGCGGATTTCGCTGACGCGCAGTTTTAGCAGCGACGACACGGCGCCGGGATTCTGGCCGGTCTGCAGTGCCGAAAGCACACGCAGTTCGGTCATTTCCAGCGTATCGATATCGATCTCGATCTCGGACATCCGCATTGCGATATCGGGATCGTCGATGGCGCGGCCGGTGGCGTCGGATTCGGCAAGGTCCGAAACCGTCTTCAGTGCGTCGCGCAATTTGGCCGAGGCGATGCCGGCGCCGCGTTCGAATTCGAGCAGATATTTGCCGTAGGTCCAGCCTTTGCCTTCCTCGCCGACGCGATTGGCGACGGGCACGCGGACGTCGTCGAAGAATACCTGGTTGACCTCGTGGTCGCCGCCGATGGTGAGGATCGGCCGCGTCGTGATGCCCGGGCTCTTCATGTCGATCAGGATGAAGGAGATGCCGTCCTGCTGCCGCTCGGTCTCGTTGGTGCGTACCAATGCGAACATGCGGTTGGCGTGATGGGCGTGCGTGGTCCAGATCTTGGTGCCATTGATGACGTAGTCGTCGCCGTCGCGCACCGCGCGGGTTTTCAGCGAGGAGAGATCGGAGCCCGAGCCCGGTTCGGAATAGCCTTGGCACCAATAATCCTCGCCGGAGAGAATTCGCGGCAGGTAAAAATTCTTGTGCTCGGGCGAGCCGAAGCCGATGATGACAGGGCCGACCATCTTGACGCCCATGACATTCACATTGGGCACTCCGGCGCGGGCGCATTCGGCCTCGAAGATCCAGCGCTGCGCCGCCGTCCAGTCCGGCCCGCCATGGTCGACCGGCCAGCCCGGCGCGCCCCAGCCTTTCTTGTGCAGCGCGCGCTGCCAGGCCATGCCGATGTCAGGATCGGAGAATACCGAGGGCGTCAGCGCGGTGGCGCGTTTCATCTCCGGCGTGAGGTTGGCCGCGATGAAGTCGCGGACCTCTTTTTCGAAAGCGCGCTCTTCGGCATTGAAGGCGAGATCCATGGTGCGCTCCTTTCAGGCCTGAACGGCACGGCCGCCGAGGGCGGCGTGACGGCGATAGTGATAGGCGCTGCCGCCGAACAGCGTGTCGAAGGCGAGCAGCCGCTTGAAGTAGGCGCCGATGTCGAGCTCTTCGGTGACGCCCATTGCACCATGAAGCTGCACCGACTGTTCGGCGACAAAGCGCGCGCATTTGCCGATCTTGGCTTTCGCACCCGAGGCCGCGCGGCTGCGCGCGACTGGCTCGGCGTCCGCCATCAGCGCGGCACGCAACGCCATCGAACGCGCCTCATCACATTGCATCGCCATGTCGGCGAGGCGATGGCGGATCACCTGATTGGCGGACAGTGGTCGTCCGAACTGTTTTCGAATTTTGGTGTATTCGAGCGTTTGGTCGAGCAGGGTCTGCATGATGCCGACAGCCTCCGCCCCGAGCGCTGCCATCGCACGATCGACCACGGCTTCGATCGCGGGTAGGGCGTCGCCGCCGTCGCCGAGCAGGGCGTTAGCAGGAAGCCGTACATCCCGGAGTTCGAGATTGCAGGCCCGCCCGCCGCCAAGCCGCGGAAAGTCGCGTAAGGCGAGGCCGCGCGTAGCTTGCGGCACCAGGAACAGGCAGAGCTTGCCTGGCTTGCCATTGCCGTCATCGACGCGGGCCGAGACGATGATCTGGCTGGCGGCGTTGCCGTCCAGCACCGCAGTTTTGTGTCCGTCGACGCCCCAGCCGTCAGGCGTCTTCTTCGCGATCGTCCGAACATTAGCCAGATCGAAGCGCGCCTGACGTTCCGAATGCGCGAGCGCCAGGTACAGCGAACCGTCGGCGATTTTCGAAAGCCACGCCTGCTTTTGCGTTTCCGTGCCGCATTCCGCGATCAGCGATGCGCCGATCACGACGGTCGAGAGATACGGCTCGGAGACCAGTCCGCGCCCGAATGCTTCCATCAGGATGCCAATCTCGATCGCGCCGCCGCCGAGTCCCCGTGTGCCTCGGCGATCGGCAGCGCCAGCCAGCCGAGATCGGCGAACTGCTTCCAGATATCCGCGCTGAAGCCGAGCGGATCGCTGGCTACCTTGCGACGGTGATCGGCGGTATAGGTCTCGCTGACGAAGCGGTCGGCACTTTCGCGCAGCAAGCGCTGCTCGTCGCTTGGGGTAAGGTCCATCTGATCTGCTTTGCTTGTTCTATTTTGCTTGTGCCGGTTTTCGGACGGAGGGGTGCAGGCCTGCGGGATCCACGATCATTCCGAATTCCTGAAGGTTATGCGCGTGGCAGAGCTGATGCAGCGCGAACGCCTGCTCGATCGCCGCCGGCTGCCCCATCACGTCGACCGAGCGATTGACCGCTTCCTTTGTCAGTTTCAGCGCGAACGAAGGTTTGGCTGCGATCTCGTTCAGCGAGCTTCATCACGAACGAGGATAGTTCGTCGCGCGGCACTACATGATTGACCATGCCGAGCCGGTGCGCCTCCTCCGCGCTCCAGACGTCTGATGTGAACAGCAACTCCTTGGCCTTGCGCGGACCGAGCTCCCAGGGATGCACGAACCATTCGACGCCGCAGACGCCCATGGTGACCACGGGATCGCAGAACTCCGCATCGTGACTCGCGACGATGAGGTCGCAGGCCCACGCCAGCATCAACCCGCCGGCGATGCACTTGCCGTGGACTTCCGCGATCGTAGGTTTTGCCAGATTGCGCCAGCGCCGGGTGATCTGCAGATAGATTTCCTGCTCGCGTGCAAAGCGGCCGTGGGCGTTGGGCTCGGCGAAGCCGCCCCAATTTCCGACCGGCGGAAAATCTACGCCAGCCGTGTTCTTCGGCCCGGGGCGCAAATCATGCCCCGACGAAAAATGCGGGCCGTTGCCGGCGAGGATGATGACCTTGACTGCATCGTCCTGCACCGCCTGATCGAAGGCGGCGTTGAGGTCGTAGGTCATCTGCAGGTTCTGCGCGTTGCGCGCCTCGGGTCGGTTCATCACGATCCGCGCGATGCGCGGCTCGGGCCGCTCCACGACGATGGTCTCGAACGCGGTCATGCGCCCTCCCTTTGATATTATCCGGTCATGTTGTTATTTCAGCGAGCGATAGGCAAGGGCCCATCGACCGCCAAATCGGATGCGGCGGGGGCCTGCGCTTGCATACCTGACGCAACCAATCTGGTAGATTGGCGTTCAGATTTGCTGTGGGAGAGTTCGATGCGCAGATTATGGACCGTGCTGGCGGCACTGGCGACACTAAGCCTGACCAATTGCGGCTACAACGCGATCCAGACCACCGACGAGCAGGTCAAGGCAGGCTGGTCGGAGGTCGTCAACCAATACCAGCGCCGCGCCGATCTGGTGCCCAATCTCGTCAATTCGGTGAAGGGTTTTGCGCAGCAGGAAAAGGACGTGCTGCTCGGGGTCACCAACGCGCGTGCCAAGGTCGGCAGCATCCAGGCAACGCCGGAGGTGCTGAACGATCCCGCCGCGTTCCAGAAATTCCAGGCTGCCCAGAGCGAACTGACGAGCGCGCTGTCGCGGCTGTTGGTCGTGACCGAAAACTATCCGCAGCTCAAATCGGACGCACTGTTTCGCGACCTGATGTCACAGCTCGAAGGCACCGAGAACCGCATCACTGTGGCGCGCAACCGCTACATCAAGGCTGTGCAGGACTACAACGTCGGCATCCGCACCTTCCCGAACAATCTGACGGCGATGGCGTTCGGCTACAAGGAGAAGCCGAGTTTCACGGTCGAGAACGAGAAGGCGATCTCGACGGCGCCGAAGGTGGATTTCAACCCGATGCCGGCGCCCGCGAAGTAACGCGGTGAACAAACGACCTGCGATGAACGCCGCAAGAGCCTCCCTTCTTGCGCTGCTGCTGTGCTGGGCCGCTTCGGCGCTGGCGCTTGTCGCGGTGCCGGCTTTGAGCGGTCGGGTGGTCGATCAGACCGGCACGCTCACGGCCAGCGACATCGCCTCGCTGACGCAGCAATTGAAGGATCTGGAGACGCGCAAGGGCAGCCAGATCGCTGTGCTGATCGTGCCGACGACGGACGGCGAGGCGATCGAGCAGTTCGCGCTCCGGGTCGCGGAAGCCTGGAAAATCGGTCGCAAGAAGGTCGACGACGGCGCGCTGCTCGTTATCGCCAAGAACGATCGCCGCTTGCGGATCGAGGTTGGTTACGGCCTCGAAGGCGCGCTCACCGATGTCACCACCAAGCGCATCATCGACGAAGACATCACGCCCAAATTCAAGGCCGGCGATTTCGCCGGTGGCATCTCAGCGGGCGTTAACCGAATGGTCCGGGTCGCCGAGGGCGAGAAGCTGCCGGAACCGGCGCCGCCGCATTGGGAGACGTCTCAACTCCTCAACTACCTCAACCCGGGCAATCCGTTTGTCATCGTTGGGCTGATCATCCTCGCAGCCGCGCTGCGCAGTTTTCTCGGCCGGTTCATCGGCGCGCTGGCGACCGGCGGCATCGTTGGTGTTGTCGCCTGGTTTGTTGCGGGATCGCTCGCGGCCGCAATGCTGGTGGGCTCTATCGCTTTCGTCGTCACCTTCCTCTTCCAGAATCTGGGCTCGACCGGCCCAAGCGTGGGGCGCCGCCGATACGGTAGGGACAATGGCGGATGGGTCACGGGCGGCAGCGGCGGGTCCTGGTCGGGCGGCAGCAGCTCCAGTGGTAGCGATAGTGGCGGGTTCAGCGGTGGCGGCGGCAACTTTGGCGGCGGCGGCGCCTCGGGGAGCTGGTAGACATGAGCATCCGACGCATTACCAGACATCTTCTGCAGCACCACTGGCGGCGCCGTATCGCGTTCCCGCCGGACGCGTTGGCGCGAATCGAGCGCGCCATCGAAGCGGGCGAGACCGCGCATTCGGGACAAGTCCGCTTCGTAGTCGAAGGCGCGCTCGATGGCGCGCCGCTGTTTCGCAATCAGCCGGCGCGGGAGCGGGCGCTGGATATTTTTTCGCAGTTGCGGATCTGGGACACTGCGCACAATAACGGCGTGCTGATCTACCTCCTGCTTGCCGATCGCGATGTCGAAATCGTTGCCGACCGCGGCATCAACGCGAAGGTGGGAACAGCGGGTTGGGAAAGAATATGCCGGGAGATGGAAACGGATTTCAGGGCTGGAAATTTCGAACGCGGCGTAATCAAGGGGATAGAAGCCGTGTCGCGCGAATTGGCCACGCATTTTCCGAAGGCCGCCGGCGGCTCGAATGAGCTGCCGGATACGCCGGTGGTGATGTAGCCCACCACCCTAAACCAATGGATTAGTCGGCTCATCCGTTTCCATGGTGTGAGCCTACCTCGGTACGGTTCGGCAATACCTGCGCGCAATGGCGTCAGCCGGCACTGGGTGCTACCGATCAAAAATAGTTCTAGCAACGGAATGCAAAGCAGCGGAACCGGACCCACGAGCCGGCAGTTGCAAGACAAGGTCGGCGGCGTAACGCCCGCCGGCCTTTCTCTTGAGAGACCGGCGAGCTGAATTTCTCTCGTGACGTCATCCCGCGCGATCCAGTTGTTCTACAGGATATCCACTATCCGTAGCCCCGCCGGCGCACTCATGTCTTTCAGCCTAGCTATCGTCGAGCTTGTTGAGGTCGCGCACCGACTGCATGATCGGCTCGAAGTTCGCCCGCGCATCGAGCGCGTCGAACAATTGCGCGGTGTCCGACAGTAGCCCGTGCGAACGCTGGATCGCGATCCGCACGTCCTCTTGCGGTGTGTCGGATAGCCGGCCGTGGCCGGACAGCAGGATCTTCGAATTCAGGCCCTTCAGCCGCTCCAGCGACTGGATGTAGTCGGCGATGCTGCCGGAGCCGAACACACCACCCATCACGCCGCCCGGCATCAGCGTGTCGGAGGCGAACAACAGGCCCTTGTCCTGGTCGAACAGCGTGATGCAGGCCGAGGTGTGGCCGGGTGTGTACATCACGTTGAGGCGGAAATTACCGAGATCGATCAGATTGCCTTCTTCCAGCCAGAGATCGATATTGATCGGCACGTTCGGCTCGTTGAACATCTTGCGCAGCATCGAGAAGTCGTCGCGCAGCATGATCTTGTTGGCGGCCAGCCGATGTGCGGCGATGAAGGCGTGGCCGTGGAAATGATAGGCCGCGCCGATATGGTCGAGATGCTCGTGGCTCAGCACCACCATCGAGATATCGTCGGGCTTTACGCCGATATAGTTGAGAGATGTCAGTAGATGCGGATAGTTCGAGGATAGCCCGACATCGATCAGGATGGTGCGTGAACTGCCGCGAACCAGATAGGCGTTCGCCGCGCGGTTCTTGAAGCGGATCTGATAGACGTCCTCGGCCGCCTCGATCAGCGTACAGACGTCGCTGTCGAGCAGCGTCTTGAACGGGCTCGGTCGGCGCTCGCTCATGAACCGGCCGCAGCTTTGAAGGCGACCGTGTTGGAGGCCCGCAAGCGCTTGCTGAGTGCATCCATGATCATCAGCGCAAAGGCCGGCTGCTGGCTGACCAGGTAGACGAAGCGGGCGTGATTGATCCGCATCACGCGGGTGTTCCGGGCGGCCGCAATGGCGGTTGCCGAGCGGGACGAGCCGTCGATGACAGCCATCTCGCCGAAGAACTCACCCTTGCCGAGCGTGACGATCACCGTCTTGCTGGCGCCGTTCATCTTGGCGATCTCGACCTGGCCGTCGAGCACGACGAACAGTTCCCGCCCGGTCGAGCCTTCCTCAAAAATGACGTCATCTGCATCAAACTCGTTGATGCATTTTTCGATGGCCATGGTGGCCCTGCCTTTCTGGCTGGTCGGTCGGTCCATGTTAATCGGGAAACAGACCGGCGCAAACGGAACCGAAAGGGATGCCGCAAGGCAGCATAGGGCCCAGACCCGGGACGCCGACAGGTGTCGGCCCCAAATCCCGGTCGGATGAGTTCCTAAAATTTCGGTAAGGCTGAGGCCGGTAAGGATTTGGCAAGTAATAAAAGTTACCAAATGGTCAATCAATTCTGGAGAATCCAACGTGAGCGATCAGCAACCCCAGCCGACCAGCGGTGAAACTGGAGCTCTTGGCGCCGGGCCGACAGCTCCCGACATGCCTGCGCCGGGCGAGCCGGTAACGGCCGCGGCTGAGATCGAGGCGGCGAGACTGGCGCCCGAGCAGGAAGAGACCGCGCCGAAGCCTGACGCGCCCAAGGTGGAGGCCGTCAAAATGGAAGATCCTAAGGTCGAGGCGTCAAGGGCTGAGGCTCCCAAGGTCGATGCTCCCAAGATCGATGCCGTAAAGCCGGAAGCACCGCGCTTTCCCGGCAATGTCATGATCATGTCGCCCGGCGACCGCGTCGGCACTGAGGCGAAGCCTGCGCCGGCGGAAGGATCGTCCGGCAAACGAAGGATCGGGGCGATGGCCGCCGTGGTGGCGCTGGCGACGGTGGCGGGTGCGCTGGGTGGCGCGCTGGCAACCGCGGGCATTGGAAAGCTGATGGCCGGAGATTCGGCGCAAGATTCGGCCCAAGCATCAGTGAAGGATAGCGCGCTCGAAGGCACCGTGGCGCGGCTCGATGCCGACATCGTCGCGCTGAAGGCGAGCCTCGAACAAAACGCCAAGGCCGGCGTGATCCAGTTCAACAAGGCCAGCGACCGCCTCGACAAGATCGAGAAGGCGCAGGCCGAGCCCGCCGCGAAACTCGCCAAGCTCAGCGAGACCGTCGACAAGCTCCGCGCCGCCCAGGCGTCGGCGACGACGGCTGCCGCCGCGCCGGCGCCTGCGAAGGAAGTGACGGGCACGATACCGCAGCAGGCTGCGGCGGCGCCCGCGGCTCCACCCAAGCCTGAGGTTGCCCGGCTGCCGACCGTCGAAGGCTGGGTATTGCGCGACGTCGCCAATGGCAGCGCCCTGATCGAGAGCCGCCGCGGCATGTACGAGGTCTATGCCGGCGATCCGATCCCCGGTCTCGGCCGTGTCGACGCCATCCGCAAGCAGGATGGCCGCTGGGTGGTCGTGACCAGCAAGGGCCTGATCGTCGCACGCTGACGGGACGATATGCGAACAGGAAGGCGCTTCACGGCGACGTGAGGCGCCTTTTTCTTGAATAGGTCTCATCGCGCGGTGTTAGTTGGGGCATGAGCCGCGTGCCCTGATTTCTCGCCATCGTATTTGTTCTGCTGTGCGCTGCTTTGCCGGCGCGTGCGGCGCAAGATGTGGCGCTGGAACGCGGAACGGCCATCACCGATCCCGCGACGCTGCGCGAACTCGATGGCGGAAAATTTCGTCTCGACCGCATGTTGTTGCCGGAGCGGTCGGCCGACGTCCCGCTCGCCAACAGCGCGTTGTTCGCCGTGCCGTCGATGATCCCAATCCGGCAGGCGATCGATGGCGAGTTCGATCGCTACATCGCGCGGCACGGCGCGAACCTGCCAAAGGAGACGATCGGCGTTGGCGAGGGTTTTGATTTCCAGTTGCTCGACCGCACGCTGCTTTATTCGGCAGAGACGCGGTTCGTGCTGGCCGGCATCGTCAACCGCATGGACCGCACTTATTCCGCCGAAGCAAGCTGCGGCGAGATCCGCCTGGTCTACCGTCTGACGCGGATGAACAGGTCGGCCGGCGACGACGCTTCGCCGCCGCGGCTGCCGATGACCTTGAACCTTGTGCTGAAAGCGAAAGGCGAAGGCTCCGCGATCACTTGCTCCGAAATCGCGGGTCGCTGGCTCGCCGCACTGCGCGGCGGGACACTGTCGGCAGGGAATGGTCCGCTCGATCTGATCGGCCGCGAAAATATAGACCGCATCGAGACCAATCTCCAGATCGCGCACGCGCCGAAATCTTCGGCTCGCGATTTCCGCACTGACTACCTGTTGAAGGTGTTTCGCTACGATCGCAACGCGCGGGTATTCGCGGAATCGCCGATGGAAAACCAGATCGACCGCGCGCGCCTTCTGGCGGACGATGGCCTCAAGCGCGAGTTCAGGGCATGGCTGCTCGATCCCGCCAATCTCGTCGCGTTCGATCGCGGCACCGTGCTGATCCCGGAAAAATTCCTCGCCAACGGCGCGATTGCACCAACACCGGTAGGGTTCGATCCATCGGAGCTGGAGCCTGAATTCGGGCTGGTGCAGGGAGAGGGTGCCGCGTTCAGCGAGGCCGACGTCGTGGCTGCGCTAAGGAGGGTCGTGGAAGGTGGCGTGAAGCTGCAGAACATCCGCTCGCTTGCCGGCTTCGAACGCCGGCTTAATGACGTGACCTGTTCCGGCTGCCACCAGACGCGGGGCATCGGCGGTTTTCACTTCCCCGGCGTCGACTGGATGGCGGACAAGCCGTCGAATTCGACCGTGGTGCCGGCGTCGCCGCATTTCTTCGGCGACCAGATCCGCCGCCGCGATATTCTCGTAAGCCTGCGCGACGGCAGGCCACCGGATTACTCGCGCGGGTTCGCCAGCCGTCCGCAGTTGCGCGGCAGCACCGAACTCGCCGGCACCAACTATTACGACGGCTGGGGCGCGCATTGCTATGTGCAGGGCAAGCCAGCGGCAAACAATGACGGAAGTTTTCGCGACTGGACCTGCGCCGAGGGGCTGAGCTGTCAGGCCGCCGGAAAAATCTCGCGCATCGGCATGTGCTTCGTCAAAAGCCGTTAAGGGTACGAACGGTCGCTTGGCGCAAGGTTACTTGGCGTAGTGCGTCAGGCGCTTGCCGGGCAATAGATCATAGGCCGATTTCCAGCCCGGCAATTGCGCCATGCGTCCGAGCCAGGCGTTGATCGCGGGATGGCTCGCCGCCAGGTCATAGCCGGTTTCATCAGCAGGGTAATGTAGATAGGCCATCATGGAAATGTCAGCCACCGTCGGCCGTTCACCGATGGCGAATGCATTCTTCTGCATGTGCTGCTCGAGAATCGACAGGAAATCATCGAGCCGCCTGCGGAAATGCTTCAGCACATGCTCGTCCGGCGACGGCGTGAAGGTCCGAAAATAGCGGTAGGTTGCCATGTAGCCGGTGAGCTTGTGGTTGTCCCAGAACAGCCAGCGCAGCAACTCGAACTGCTCCTGCTCGGTCTCGCCGCCGAATCGGCCGAATTGCTTTGCGAGCTTCAGCAGGATCGGCGCGGTCTGGGTGAGGCGTTCGTCGTCCATCTCGAGCACCGGAATTTCGCCCATCTCGTTGACGTCGCGCCGCCACTCCGCCGTCCGGGTCACGCCGCCGCCGAAATCGGTCCAGACCGGCTCGAAGCGCTGGCCGCACAGAGTGAGCATCAGTGCGAGCTTGTAGCTGTTTCCCGATTCCGGGAAGTAATGCAGGCGATAGCCGGGCATGGCTTGCTGCCTCACGCCACCGCGCCGCACGCGCGCAATTTGCCAATCGCGGCTTCGTCGTAGCCGGCATTGCGCAAGATTTCGTCGCTGTGCTCGCCGATGCCGGGCGGCTTGCGCGGCTGAACCTTCTTGCTGCCATCCACCCAGATCGGGCTGGAGATCGTCAGCATGGTGTCGTTCTCGAACGGCACCAGCACCTCGTTCTCGATCATCTGCTTGTCGTTCGGAATATCGTCGAGGATGCCGACGACGCCGAACACCAGGCCGTTGCCGTCAAGGATCTTGCGCCATTCGGCAAGGTCCCTGGTCGCAAAGGTCTCGTCGAAGATCTTGATCAATTCGAGCGATCGCGCATGGCGGTCTTTCTTGGTCTCGAATCTCGGATCGCTGACGAGGTCCTCGCGGCCCAGACAACGCGCCAGCGTCGGCCATTGCCGGTCCTCATTGAGCAGCGACAGGATCAGCCAGCGTCCGTCCTTGCACTGATAGTGATTGGTGACCGCGTTCAGCGCGCACTCGCGCGGGCGGCGTTCGCCGAATTTTGCGCCGACCAGTTTTGCTTGCGCCAGCACCGAAGCGGCCCACACGCCGTTGGCCATAAGGTTGGAGCTGACATGCGATCCCTTGCCGGTGCGCTCGCGCTTGTAGAGCGCGGTCACGATCGCGCCGTAAAATGCCATCGCGCAGGGTGGTCGCCCATGCCGGCGATCGAGCGCGCCGGTGTCGTGTGCTCATCCGCGCGCACCAGGTCCATCAGGCCCGAGCGCGCCCAATAGGCGTTAGAGTCGAAGCCGGGCTTGTTGGCTTCCTCGCCTTTTTCGCCATAGCCGGTGAAGGAGGCGTAGATCAGGCGCTCGTTGAGTGGCGCCAGATGGTTGTGGGTGATGCCGAGGCGCTCGCGCACCTGCGGCGGATAATTGGTGATGAAGACGTCGGCTTGGGCAGCCAGCCGGTGCAGCACCGCCTGGCCCTCGGGCTTCGAGAGATCGAGTGCGAGGCTCTTCTTGTTGCGGGCTTCCAGCATCCACGCGAAATTATGCTCGCTATGCGGGTAGCCCGGCAAATTCGGCAGATTGCGATAGGGATCGCCGGTGCCGGGCGGCTCGATCTTGATCACGTCGGCGCCGAAATCCGACAGCACGGTGGCGGCCGCAGGCGCTGCGATAAAACTCGCGCAGTCCAGAACCTTGAGGCCTTCGAAAATACCCTTTTCCATCGTGGCGCCGCTCCGTGACGTTTGTCGTTCCTGTTGAATTATCGCTGTGCGATCAGGTTCAAAACGTCATTTGGCCCATCTCGAAAGGTGATGCAACTACTCCCCATCGGACATCAGCGCTGCATTTCCGCCGGCCGCCGCCGTATTGACCGTCACCGTCTGTTCGGTTGCAAAACGCGCGAGATAATGCGGCCCGCCGGCCTTGGGCCCGGTGCCCGATAACCCATGGCCGCCGAAAGGCTGCACGCCGACGACGGCGCCGATCATGTTGCGGTTGACATAGATGTTGCCGACCTGAAGCCTTTCGATCGTGTCCTCCACCGTATCGTCGATCCGGGAATGGATGCCGAGCGTCAGCCCGTAGCCTGAGCGTTCGACCGATTGCAGTACCTGGTCGAACCGGTCGGCGCGGTAGCGCACCACATGCAGCACCGGGCCGAACACTTCTTCCGTGAGCCGGCCGGCGTCGGACAGTTCGAAGATATGTGGCGCGACGTAATTGCCTTCGGGTGCGTTACCCGCAAAGTGCACCCGGGCTTCTTTCTTCATGCGTTCGATATGCGCATCAAGCCGCTGCTTGGCTTCGGCGTCGATCACCGGGCCGATATGCGTGGCGGGATCGGAGGGATCGCCGATGACGAGTTCGCGCGCCGCGCCCGCAATCATCTCGATCATGCGATCGGCGACGTCGTCTTGCAGGAACAACAGCCGCAGCGCCGAGCAGCGCTGGCCGGCGGAGCGGAATGCAGAGGTCACAACGTCGTCGGCGACCTGTTCGGGCAGCGCGGTGGCATCGACGATCATCGCATTGATGCCGCCGGTCTCGGCGATCAGCGGCACGATCGGTCCATCCTTGGCCGCGAGCGCGCGATTGATCGTCCGCGCCACTTCCGTCGAGCCCGTGAAGACGACGCCGGCGATATCGGGATGCGCCACCAGCGTGCCGCCGATCCGCCCGTCGCCCGCCACCAGATGCAGCGCTGTCGCCGGCACGCCGGCTTCATGCAACAGCCTGATGGCTTCAGCCGCAATCAGCGGCGTCTGCTCGGCCGGCTTCGCAACGACTGCGTTGCCCGCCATCAATGCCGCGGTGACCTGACCCAGAAAGATCGCCAGCGGAAAATTCCACGGCGAGATCGCGACGAAGACGCCACGGCCGCGCAGGCAGAGCATGTTGCTCTCGCCCGTCGGCCCCGGCATCGCTCTGCCTTCGCCGAGCAGTTCGCGGCCCTGCGCGGCATAGTAACGGCAGAAATCCACGGCTTCGCGGACTTCCGAAACCGCATCGTCCAGCGTCTTGCCGCCTTCGCGTTGCAGCAGCGCGATGAAATGCGCCCCGCGCCGTTCCAGCAGACCGGCGGCCTGCTCCAGCACCGCCGCGCGCGTCTCGGCCGGCGTTCTGGCCCAGCGCTTGAAACCCTCGCGCGCAGCCGCTATCGCCGCATTGGCTTCACTCTCGGTCGCATCGGCGATGCTTCCCGGCGCGGGCAATGGTGCGGCGGCGATGTCTGAGGCGAGTTGCTCTAGCGCCGCGCGTTCGCCGAATTCAATTCCGCGGGAATTTTTTCTTTTGGGTCCGTACAGATCGCGCGGCAACGGGATTTGGGGATGTGCGGCGTTGTCGGCACTGCCGACAATATCGGCCGGTCGCCGCAGCAATTGCGACACCGGCACCGTCTCGTCGGCGGCGAGCGCGACAAACGACGAATTGGCGCCATTCTCGAGCAATCGCCGCACCAGATAGGCCAGCAGATCGCGGTGGCTGCCGACCGGCGCGTAGGTACGATGGGCGATGTCGGGGTGGTCTTCGCCGAGCTTCGCATAGAGCGCCTCGCCCATGCCGTGCAGGCGCTGGAATTCGAATCCGCTCTGGTCGGTTGCCAGCTCGAGGATGGTTGCGACCGTCAGCGCGTTGTGGGTGGCGAACTGCGGAAAGATACCCGGCCGCAGCGCCAGCAATTGCTGCGCGCAGGCAAGGTAGTTTAAATCCGTCATCGCCTTGCGGGTGAACACCGGATAGCCATCGAGCCCGCGTTCCTGCGCGCGCTTGATCTCGGTGTCCCAATAGGCGCCCTTCACCAGCCGCACCATCATTTTGCGGTCGAGGCTGCGTGCGAGACGATCGACGTAATCGATCACATCGGAGGCGCGCTTCTGATAGGCTTGGATCGCGAGGCCAAAGCCGTCCCAGCCTGCAAGCGTGGAATCGCCGACCGCCGCCGCTATCACGTCGAGCGACAATTCCAGCCGGTCGGCTTCCTCGGCATCGACAGTGAAATTGAGGTCATAGGATTTGGCTTGCCGGGCGAGATCGATCAGGCGCGGGACCAGTTCGCTCATCACCCGGGCGCGGCTCACCGCCTCGAAGCGCGGATGCAGTGCCGAGAGCTTGACCGAGATACCGGGTCGGTCGGGCAGGGGACGGTCATCGGCCGTGCGGCCGATCGCGTCGATCGCGCTCGCATAGGAATTGAAATAACGCGCGGCGTCATCGGCCGTCCGCGCGCCTTCGCCGAGCATGTCGAAGGAGTAGCGTTCATGGCGCGATGAATGCGGTTGCGCGCGCGACAGCGCGGCTTCGATGGTCTCGCCGAGCACGAAATGATTGCCCATCAGCCGCATCGCCTGCCGCGTCGCCGCCCGCACGGCCGGTGCGCCCAGCCGCTTGGTCAGCCGTCCAATGGTCCCTTGAGGCGTTTCGCCGGGTTGGATCACGCGGGCCGACATGCCGAGCGCCCACGCCGAGGCGTTGACGAGGAAGGCGCTCGACCTGGTTTCGTGATGGATGAAGTCGCCCTGGGCGAGCTTGTCCTCGATGAACTGGTCAGCGGTGCGGGCGTCCGGCACGCGCAGCAGCGCTTCCGCCAGCACCATCAGCGCCAGTCCTCTTTGGTCGACAGCGCGAACTCGCGCAGCATGTCCTCGACGCCGCCGAGCGGATCGTCGTTGGCCCTGATGGCCTCGATCAGCCGGGTCGCCGTGCGATCGACGCGCGCCTCCTGCGCCGGCTCAAGCGGCACGGCCCGGAGCAGGCGATTGGCCATGGCACGGTCGTCGGGCGCGTAGGGCGCGCTGAAGGGCGGAAGGGACGACTGAGGAATCAGCATAGGATTCTCTTGGCTCCAGCCAGTCTACCGGGGCTGGGATTGACAGAACAGGGCACAAATTTCCCCAATTTTTCAGGGGGATGGCGGGATCGCCAAGGTCGGAATGGTGTGCGGGCGGAACCAACTGGCGCACGGAAAACACAGCGGACGGAATTTCCACGGCGGGATCGACAGATTGCCGGCTTGCCTGTTGGCAGCGTGAAGGAGCCGCGCTAATCGTCAGGCTCGTCGCATGGGAACAGCAGGGATCATGAGAGACGCCGGACAGCTCATACTTGGACGCCAGTCGCGCGCGGGTGTAGCGGCTGTGCTTGGCATTCTCCTCGCGTCGCCGTTTTTCGCCCCCGCGGCGGAGGCCATCGAGATGAGTGCTGAGGTCGCCAACCTCTACAGCTCGGTTTCGATCTATCCGCCGTCGGCCAAATCCATGACCGTGTGCTACGGCTTCGTCTGCCGGCGCCGCGAGATCCTCGATTTCACGGCCAGCGACCGCAGCGCGCTGACCCAGATCATGGCGGCGGGGCGCGTCTCGGCCGCGGCCGAACGCGCCGCGGTGCAGAAGGCGGTGGTGTGGTTCGACCGCCGCATGGGGCCGATTCTCGGCACCAACAAGCGCGTGGCGAAGGCGGATTTCCGCTACTTCGACGACAAGCATAATTACGATTGCTGGGACACGACGCGGAACACCACCAGCCTGCTACTGGTGCTGCAGGAATGGGGCCTGCTGAAGCATCACGCGATCGGCGATCCGAAATATCGCGGCAATACGCTGGTATTGCAGACGCCGCACAACACCGCGGTGCTGGTCGATCGCGCCACCAAGGTCGAGTGGGTCGTCGATCTCTGGCCGCGCGGCTATCTGCAGCCACCCGACGTGATGACGGTCCAGAAATGGGTCACGGAAGATTGAGCGGCCGGTTCTCGCGCACGATTTAGCCATCGCACGTGCTGAAGCGGTGCCCGCTCCGCCGAACGCTCACAGTTTTTGAGAAATTTTTTAGCCCAACTCCCGGATTTTTAGTCCGAGAGCGTGCCGTTGCCGATCGCGCGTTTGCGCTAAACCTTGAGGTTCTCGGCCGAAGTCTTGCCCCGGTTGGCGATCTCTTCGTACTCGACGGACTGCCCTTCATTGAGCGTCGAAAGACCAGCTTTCTCAACTGCCGAAATATGAACGAACACGTCCTTGCCGCCATTCGAGGGTTGGATGAACCCGTAACCCTTGGTTGGATTGAACCACTTCACCGTACCTTTAGCCATTCACGTCGTCTCCGCGGAATCAAAAAAGTAAACGAGCCGTCGGTCCCCGCACTAACCGGCATGCCCGAGGCATCAGGATACGCGGGTTGGGGCGGGCTGGGTAGCGCAAACGGAATGGCGGTTTCGGCAAAAACGCCCATTCGCCGCCGATTTCCGCCGTTTTGCCGGTTTTGCGCCCATTTGACGTGGCCGGGCGAGCAGCGATGCCAAATTGGGCAATTGGTTCGACCCGCTGCCGGTTGACATCATACTTCCGCTTGCATGGAGGCGGGGGTCTCCGGCGTGGCGCAACCGCGAACGGAAAACCCCGGCCGCGCGAGCGACCGGGGCTTCCGAACGGACCGTCTGCGGCCGGATCAGTAGCAGACGTTCACCGTCCGCCAGCGGAAGCCATACGGCGTCAGCACGCGGCGGGTCACGTAGCAGCCGTCATAGCCGCCACCGACGAAGCCGATCCTGAAGCCATGGCCATGACCCCAGTGGTGGTGATGATGATGTTTGTGCGGCCAGAACCCGCCCGCCGAAGCGGAGGTGGGCGCCAGCGCCATCACGCTGAGCGAAGCTGCGGCAACAAGAGCGAGAGTCACTTTGCGAAGCATGGTCGTTCTCCTTGAACTGTGCGCGTTCGACGTTTTGTCTCGGCGCGGGTTTAAGTTTCAGTCTTACCCATCGCCAATCTGTCGCGTCCCTCACAGCGCGGGTTCGAGGAATCTGCGCTTCGTTCGCCGACAATTTTCTGAACGATTATTCAGGTGTGAAAGACGTCACATACGCTTCGAAACGCTATCGCTGCAGCGGTTTCAGGCTGCGGCGCTTTGCTCTTCGTTAACCAGCGCCGGCAGCGTCCGGGCATCAGCAACAGTGCGCACGATCATCGGCTCGTTGCGTCCGCGGATCTCGACTTCCTGCGCCGGCAGCGCGTCTTCTGCCAATCCTGCCGTTGCGCGAACTTCATCCGAGATGACAACCTCGCATGCAAGAATCTTGGTCATGTCCTGCAATCGTGCCGCGACATTGACGGGATCGCCGAGCGCGGTGAACACCATGTGGTCGCGGTAGCCGATGTCGCCGACGATGACTTCGCCGCCATTGATGCCGATGCCGAAGCGGATGGGCTCGCGCAGATCGTGTTCGAGAAACTTGTTCAGCTCGTCGACATTGACGGCGATCAGGGCTGCTGCCCTCAACACCTGGCGGCACGCCTCCTGGCGGCTGCAGGCGAGCCCGAACAGTGCCAGCATGCCGTCGCCGACGAACTGGTTCGGCCGGCCGCCGCTCTCGATCACCGCCTGCGACACCGCGCCGAGGAAACGGTTGACGATGAACACCGTGTCGAACGGCAGCCGCTTTTCCGCCAGCTTGGTCGAGCCGCGCATGTCCACGAACAGGCTGACGAGATAGCGCTCCTGACCGATCCGCGTCGGGTTCGACTCGTGGCCGTCGGCCGACATCGTGTGCGGCAGGAACAGCTGGAAGAACGAGATATCGGAGTCCGGCCTCAGCTGACAGGCAAGGCGGATAGACGGATCCGACGTGCCGACCCGGCCAAGCACGAACGCCTCGCGCTGTGAGGGCTCTGGCAGGTCGCTGTGGTCGCCAATGATGCGGATACGGCAGGTCGAGCAGCGCGCCCGGCCGCCGCAGACGCTGGCATGCGGAACGTTGTTGCGCAGGCTCGCCTCGAGCACGCTGAGGCCCTTGGGGACGCGCACCGTCCGGCCATTGCCGTAGGAGAGGTTGATCATGCCGCGGCGGCGCTCGTTGACGGCGCGGACGCCGCGGGCCAGCAGCGCGACGCCGATCAGGCCGAAATATCCGAACAGGAAATAGTCCGTGATGCGATCGAGCGCTTGCGCTTCGGCACGGGTGCCGATCTGGCGCACCGACTGGGTCTCCGCGCGCCATTCCACGCTGTCATTGTCGATGACCATGCGCCCGCTCTGATAGAAGCCCAGCATGGCGAGCGTCGGAACCAGCACCGCCCCGGCGAGCAGGAACGGCGCGGCGCGCTTGTAGAACGCCCGCATCCGCAGCCAGAAATACAGCCCGATGCAGCCATGGACCCAGGCGATGATCATGACCGCGAGCATCATCCAGATCCGGTATGGCGCCCAGACCCAATACAGGAACAGCACCTGCGGATAGAGCTTTTCATGTCCGAACATGGTCTGGCCGAGCCGGACGCCGATGATATGGGCGATGATCAACATCGGCACGCTGAGGCCGAGTGCAAGCTGCAGCGGCTCGATCGCCTTCCAGCGAAATTGCCGGCGTTCGTAGAGCGCCCAGATGCCGAGTGCGGTGTGCAGCAGGCACGCGGTGTAGAACAGGATCGTGACCGGGAGGAATTGCCAGAACGCGGTGTGCAGATAGACGCCGCCCGCCAGCGCCTGCAGCGAGACGTTGCCGAGCGCATGGTTGAGGAAATGGCTGACCAGATAGGCGAACAGCACGACGCCGCTGACGAGGCGTACCTGCCGGAGGCTGATGCCGCGAACGTATGTCGTCAGTTGTTCTCGGGAAAGAGTGGCCATGCGATCCATGGGGTCAATATTGATGATGGTAGCGTTTAATTCCTTCGGTGAATACCATCTACCGTCGTCCCTGCGAAAGCAGGGACCCATACGCCGCGGCCCCTCAATAAGCTCCGCGCGGCCAAAAGCTACTTCCCTTATCACCATCGGTGGCTATGGGCCCCAGCGTTCGCAGGGGCGATGACAAACCTTTTTCCGCTACGGCTCGTTGACACTCCCGGCGCAGTCGAGGAGAAAGCGCCGTGACGATTGCCAAGCCCCACAAAAGCCGAGCCAGTTCCGCCACCTCGCCATGGTTTGACGTACCATGGCTTGCCGTTGCGCTGCTGATTGCCGCGCTGACGGCGATGCGGCTGGTCTATGCCGGCGTGCTCGATCTGCGCACCGACGAGGCCTATTACTGGACCTGGTCGAAGGAGAGCGCGCTTTCCTTTCTCGACCATCCGCCCGGCATCGCCTGGCTGATCCGGTTCGGCACCGCGATCTTCGGCGACACCAGTCTCGGTGTGCGGCTCGGCGGCATCGTCGCGATGCTGGTCACGCAGCTTCTGCTCGCCGACATCGTCCGGCGCGTGACGCATGACGTTCGCGCTGTCATCTTCGCGGTGCTGTTGCCGGAAGCGGCGCTGTATTACGGGCTGTTGATGGCGAAGGTCGCGCCCGACACCGCGATGATCCCCTGTGCGGTCGCGATGCTGTGGTCGCTGGTGCGGCTGCACGAGAGCGGCAATCCGCGCTGGTGGTTGGCCGCGGGTCTGTTCGCAGGGCTGGCGCTGCTGTCGAAGTTCACCGCGATCATGCTGCTGCCGGCGGTGATCGCGTTTGCGCTGGTGCCGGACTGGCGGCGGCGCTGGCTGTTCAGCCCGTATCCGTGGTTGGCGGTGCTGATCGCGACGATCGTGTTCATGCCGGTGTTGACCTGGAACGCGCAGCATGATTGGGCGTCGTTCCGCTTCCAGTTCGTGCGCGCGGTTGCGACCCATCAATTTTCGTTCCGCACCGTCGGCGAATTCATCGGCCTGCAGTTCGGACTCGTCGGCTTCGTGCTGCTGCCGGTGGTGCTGTCCGGCGTGACGCTTTCGGCCTGGCGCGGCTATCGCAGCCGCGAGCCGGTCGCGATCCTGCTGTCCACCGCGGTGCTGGTGCCGTTCCTCTATTTCCTCTGGAAGTCGCTGACGCTCCGCGTCGGCGACACTCGGCCGATGTTCCTGTGGCCCGCCGGCTTTGCCGCGACCGCCATCAATCTCGTGATGTTGCCGCGCGAGGGCTGGCCGGACCGGATCGTCAAATCGACATTCCGGTGGGCGAGGGTCGCCGTGATCTCCGGCATCGCCTTCGTGGTCGGCGTGTTCTTCTATTACGTCGCCGCGCCCTGGAATTTGATCGGCAGGACCGATCCCGTCGGCGGCGAGGCCGGCTATGAACAGGTCGCGGCGCGCGCGCGCGAGCAGTTGCGCGAGACCGGCGCGACCTGGATCGCGACGTCGGACTATCGCACGTATGCGATGCTGCGCTGGCATTTCAACGGCCAGGTGCCGGTGGTCCAGATCAACGAACGCGGGAGATTCATGGGATTTGGCGATCCCGGCATGAAGGCGATCAAGGATCATCCCGGCCTCTATGTCGCGCGCGAGCCGGACAACCGCCTTCCGCTGTGGGATCTGACGACGGCAAAGCGGCAACCGCTGGCGCGCGTCAAGCGCGTCTGGCGCGGAGTGGTGATGGATACCTACGCGCTGGAAAAACTCACCGGCTGGACGCCCGAGTTGTCGCCACCGCCGAATTCGCCGCTGTTCCGCTGGCGCGTGCTGGCGGGGGTTGTCGGGTTCGATGCGGCCTAGCATCTGCGCTCGCAATGACATGACACCTGTAGGATGGGTGGAGCGAAGCGATACCCATCAACGCCAGTGCGTGTGGCGATGGGTATCGCTTCGCTCCACCCATCCTACGAAAACACGCTTTCGCGATCTCGCGACATGAATTGCCCGAGGTTTGCTGGAGAACTTCCTGCCCTCTTGTCAGAGGGCGCAGGAAGACCGGGTGCTTGCTGCACCCGCGGTCTCGCGTGCGATTTGCGCAAACAAAACTGCACACGAGCATACAGGGCAGCGGGAGCATTCCGGCCTTCCCTGCGCAATGGCTTTACGGCTTACTTCGTGCTCTCCCTGGTGAACGGCCTTCTTGCCACCATCGCTGCACGAGGATGAACCCCACACAACTTAACGCCAGCACCGCGGCGTCCGGACCACACGACTTCGCCGTACGCTTGAGCCACACACGTCAGTCGCAGCTCTCGCGTCCATCGCATCTCACCGCACGTTCGTGACGATGGCCAACGCCCCTCATCTGCCGTGAGACGGGCGGAGTTATGCCGATGATTTGGGTGAGAACGAAAGCGGAATATTTTTGCTGAAGGGGCTGGACAGGTTTTTACTGATTTGCCCGTCGTGCCAATTGGTCGCAGTCGCTACATGAAATTGCGCTTGCGCGCGAAGCAAATCAGTTCGCACTCGGTAGGGTGGCAAAGCGACAGCGTGCCCACCATCAAGAGGCGTACGCGACTCGTTCCAGGAAGTACTGCGGCATCAGGCCCGTCCTATCAGCTCACGCAAGGATCTGGCATCGGCAGGTGCCGCGCTTTTCTGGTCGTTGTCGAAATAGACGAACACGTCGCAGCCTTGCTTTTTCCAGGACCTGATACGGCGGGCCCATTCCGAGAGGGTCCGCGCGCTGTAGTGACCTTTGTAGCGGCCGGTCGGTCCGTGTCCGCGCACATAGACAAAGTCGGCGGTGCGTTTCCAGGGGCGGGCGCATCGTGATGGTCGGATATGCAGAGCGAGATGTTTTGCGCCCGAAGCAGACGCAATATCTGCGGCGCGTACCAACTCGGATGCCGGAACTCGAAGCTGTAGCGCCGTTTCTTCGGCAGCAGCTTTATGAAGGAGGCGAGCCGGTCGGCGTCTACCTTAAAGTTCGGCGGTAACTGAAACAGGATCGGCCCGGCTTTCCTGCCGAGCAGGGACAGGCGCTCCTCCAGCAGTTCGAGGCTGTTGACCGAATTTTCCGAAAGCCGCTTCCAATGGGTGATGAATTTGGATGCCTTCCAGGCAAAAATGAAGTCGCGCCCGGTCTGATCCCGCCAGCCCGTCACCGCTTGCGGCGTGGGTGTTCTGTAAAACACGCCATTGAGTTCAGTCGTCGGAAACTGGCTACTGTAGTATGGCAGCTGCTCCTTGAGGGGCAGGCCCTTGGGGAAGAACGGCCCGCGCCAGGAATCGTAGTGCCAGCCCGACGTGCCGATCAGGACCCGCGCCATGGGGTCACGGCTTCAAGACGACCTTGATGCAGCCGTCCTTCCTGTCCCGGGACATCCTTTCGGATCGGGAACGCTGTCGCAGCGAATATCGCCCTTGCCGGGCCGTGCCAGTGCTTTGCATCTTCGAGCCTCCCCGCATCGGTCGCTGATAGAGAAGATCGGGAAGGATGAGTTGTTCCTTCCGAGTGGAACGTGAGATGGTGGGCACGGCGCGAGCGGGCTTCGCGCGCGCAGGGCGTTGAGGATGCTTTCCCGGTCCGGGCACCGAGGGGAGGTGAAGGCAACGACCATAAACCTTCGTATAGAAGCTGCATTCGTTCGTATCTGCGCCGCTTACCTACGGACAATTGAGCGCTTATGTCGCGCGCCTTAGCGTCACTGCAATCGGGTTCGGCCGTCGCAGAAAAATTTCACGGCCAAAGCGATCGGGTACAGCAACGATATTTGAGCTGTCCACGGCGACGAGTCCTACCCTTCTACGCGTTAATTGTGAGTGCGGCCTGAGATGCCCGCAGGCGAATTTATTGTGCCGCGCATCCAGTAACCTGAAGTGACGTCCTTGTTTCCGTGCTATCCAATTTTGGGGTCATTGCCAAAATGTCATCCTCCCTCGGCAAGATCGCGCTGCTGATCGACGGCGCCAATCTTTATTCGACCAGCAAAACGCTTGGGTTCGATATCGATTACAAGCGGCTGCTCAAGGAATTCCAGAGCAGAGGCACGCTGCTTCGTGCGATTTACTACACCGCGATCATCGAGGATCAGGAATATTCGTCGATCCGGCCCTTGATCGACTGGCTCGATTACAATGGCTACACCGTGGTCACCAAGGCGACCAAGGAATTCATCGACGCCAGCGGCCGCCGCAAGGTGAGGGGCAACATGGATATCGAACTCGCGGTCGATGCCCTGGAGCTCGCAGAACATGTCGACCAGATCGTGCTGTTCTCCGGTGATGGCGATTTCCGCTGCCTGGTCGAGGCGTTGCAGCGTCGCGGGGTCCGGGTGACCGTCGTTTCGACGATTTCGTGTCAACCGCCGTTGATTGCCGACGAATTGCGGCGCCAGGCCGACGTCTTCACCGATTTGATGGAATTGAAATCCAAGGTTGGTCGCGACCCGTCCGAGCGGCCGCCCCCGCGCGAGCTGCGTCATCACATGCCGGAGTTCCTGCAGCGCGACAATGGTTTGTGATCACGGCGATCTTTAACGCTTGTCCCAATCGCCACTTGGTCCGTGGGGTAGGCAAAGCCGAAGCGCGCCCACCATCAGAAGGCGGGATCATATCACGCCTCCCTGCTTCGCGGCCAACGCCGCGCAATTACTTGTAGCGCTCACGCCTGAAGAGCAAGGACAGTGAGAAACGAACAACCAAATAGAGGATCCCGGCTCCCAGAACGATCCAGATCGCTGTTTCCATTTTCCGGCTCCCTGCATCTCAAGCTGACGATCGCTGCCATAGAGAATAGAAATTCTCGGCCTTCTGACGAATCACGTACCCGCCTGCGACACCAACACCAAGCACATAAATCCAGCCTTCGTGGAAGTCGAATATGTGCGAGTTAAGCATTGAACTCAGAAAATTCTGCACCACGACTATTAGTCCGATCCACCCGATCAGCGTGGTCGCAGAGAATAGCGTTAGGTGGAAATACCACATTGCCAGGAGCACAATGCTGCCGATTAGACCCCATTGTATCGATACGTAGAGTATCTGATTGTGTGGATTGCGGACGGAGTTCGCCCATTCCCCGGTCTTGCCCTCCGATGCCGCCTTGAAAATTTCCTTGGTTGATCCAGTGCCGTGCCCGACAATTGGCGACTTGGCGATCACATCGATCGAGGTTCGCCAATATGCCAGACGCTCCCCGTTCGAGGTAGCTATGTCAGTATCACGGGCCAGTTTGAAATCATGAACGGTCCGTTCGACGCGCCAGCGGAGGTACGGCGATGTTGACCAGATCAGTCCGCCAGCCAGTCCTCCGAGAACAAGTAGGGAAATCGCGGCTCTCGCGCTGAGGAATTTTATCGCAAACAGCGCTGCCAGCACCGGGATATATATCACCGCGGTTCGCGCCAGCACGACAAACGTCATGTTAAGAAAAAGGTGAGCAGCAGTGCCGTGCATGCCAGAGCCATTGCATGGCGTCCTTTCGCCATGAGAGCGACCACGACTGCCGCCAATCCAAAGATGCAAAGGGAAAATTCCTGAGTTTGATCGATGTAGTTTCTAACCGGAACGCCGAGAGGTTTGCCTGCTGCGACAGTTAAGTCCGGGAAGAAATACAGGACCCACGATGTCACTGCCAGCATCGAGCAGGACGCGAGAAAGGCCACGAAAACCCAGTATCCGCGCTCAGATCGCTGAAAGTGATAAAGCAGCAATGGAATTACCAGGAGCTTTGCAACGGGGCTTACCCCTTGAATCCTCGCGGTCCACGAATCGTCCGCCCACAGCATTCCAAGGATCGCCAACCCGGCTAGCCCAACAGGGAAAAGCGCAGCCGGATGAGCCAGGACTTTGACGAATGCGTTGTAGTCTATCGTCGGTAGCAAGATGACGATCCAGACCGACATAAATACAACCACTGCGGTGGTAGACCAAGGCAGGGCCGCCGCAGCCAGCGCGGGATAAAGGTCTGTGCACAGGAGCCAGAACCACGATCGTGCCCAGGCTGAAACCGATGCCAAGAGAACTGAGCGCTGATGCGCTGTGCCCATCCCTAATGAGACCCCAAAAAGAGCAATTACTGAAAAACAACTTGGAGACGGTACTAAGCTATGGAACTCGAGAAATCTAATCCCTTAGGTTGATGAGGCGAGCTGAGCAACCAGGGCGGACAGGGAGACGAATTTAGGTGGGAAGAGCCAGGTCTCCCCACCTAAATAGATGACTCGCGCCGCTAGCGGAGCGACTTCAACTTCGGCTTGATGCTTGAAAAGTCGATATCACTTTGGATTTCATTGTCTTCTTGGACTTGCTTGCAGCAGTTGGTGTGCAGCAAACTGTGCAACCGGAGCGGGATGTCATTCCGCCAACACCGGAGCGTCGAGCGTCGGCGATGTTCGGTCCAGAGGGCAAAAGCGGACCTTATGGCTGCGCTGTTCGAAGTTAGAGAGTGACCCAAGCAGAAGTTGTCTGTACTCAACTATCCCGCCGCGCAAGGAGCAGTGAAGCCCCGAGTCCGAACATGACTGCACCCGACGTCCGTCGCATCTTCACTATGAGAGAAGGTCGCGTCGATAAACTGGCTCGCGCATTCGCGGCAGAATAGGTCACGACGACGTCAACCCCAGTATTGAGCCCAACCGAAATGGTCCCAAGGACGATGAACTGCAGGGCGATGTTGGTGGATGGGTCCACAAATTGCGGGACGAAGGCGAGAAAAAATGCGGCCGTCTTTGGGTTCAGCGCCTCGACAACGATACCTTCGCGAAATGCCCGACGGACTCCGGTCGCCTCAACTCCGATAGGGTTCACGATGCCTGCTTGCTGCCATGTCTTGACGCCAAGCCAGATCAGGTAGACCGCACCTGCAATTTTGAGCCCGGTGAACGCCTCCGCGCTCGCCATGACAAGCGCCGACACTCCGACGGCCGCAGCGATAACATGCACAAAGCCGCCGACACCGGTGCCAAAGCTCGATGCGAGCCCTTCCGAACGGCCGCCCGCAAGGGTTCGGGCCGCAACGTAGAATATCCCGGGTCCCGGCGTCAGCGCGACCAGGAGCGCCGCTGCCAAGAATAGCGGGAAAGTCTGGAAGTCGAGCATTCGCCTACCTCTTGATCGCGCCGATCGCGACGCTTGTTAGTCTTGACGCTTGCTAGTCTTGGGGTATCAGAGACGCGACAACGTGGTCCTCTGGACGATGGCTTTGAGACAATCCATTGATGACGCCAGCCCGATCCGCCAAGTTGCGGTTCTGACTCATCTTCCGCTTGCCATCGAGCCTCGAAATCGGCATCCGCAAACCGATAATTCCTCTGAGCTGCGCTTTGATGAAATCAGTCGGGGCGTCCGTCACCGCCCAGCGATCCTTTCGAGGTTGCTCGTGCAAATCCGTCAGTCGGGTTATCACGTCGAGTAGCCGCTCCGCATCGTCGAAGAACTCGACAGGTCCATAGGCGTGAACGGCAACGTAATTCCACGTCGGCACGACCTTATGCGTCTCCTGCTTGGTCGCGTACCAGGATGGAGAAACATAAGCCTCCGGCCCAACGAATATAGCCATCGCCTCGCCTGATGGCGTCAGCTTCCACTGAGGATTGGCTCTCGCCACGTGCGCATAAAGCGTGCCGTTCGGACCTTCGTTTTCGTTGAGAAGCATGGGGAGCGGCGTTCCAACAAGCCCTTCTTGCGTCGCGGTAACAAGCGTTGCCGAGCGTGCTTCACGCATGGTCCGATGAACATCGGCGATGTCGTCAACGCGAAACGCTGGCGGAATGTACATTGGCAAGGCTCCTCGGTGCCAAGTGAGAACTAATGAAGTCAGTTTAGGTGTTGATACGTGCTGCTTTAACAGACACACTGGACCACCAGAAGGGCCAGTTTGGAGTGTTTATGGTGGGCCAGTATGCGGTTAAGAGGCCCCTGGGCCACATGGGGCACGGGAAATCTACCAAGCATTGAAAGCGCAAATCGAGGATGGCGTTTATGGGCCGAGCGACAAGCTACCTTCGACGCGCACCCTCGCCAACGAATTTGGAGCTTCCCGAACGACAATCACTGCTGCCTACGAGCAGCTTCTGGCGGAAGGCTTCATAGAGACGGGACAAGGACGCCGGGCATGGGTCACGCCTACGCTCCGAGTGGTACGCTCCTTGCGGCAAAGCAGCAAACGAACGCCAAGAACGGCCCGACTATCGGCTTACGCAAGACAGGTCGCCGACCTAGGAGGACCGCCAGTGGTGAGCGAGCCTCTGCCGATCGACTTTCGCTACGGTGATATTGCCGCCGCCGACTTTCCGAGTCTGGCGTGGCGGCGTGCTTTAACGAAGGCCGCGACAACGTCGGGTTCACGCCGCCTTCGGTATCAGGAGCCACAAGGATCAATAGCGCTGCGAACGTCGCTACAAGCGTACTTGTGGCGCGCCCGTAGTTTGCGGTGCAGCCATGAGCAGATCATCATCGTCAATGGATCGCAGCAGGGGCTCGATCTTTGTGCCAGATTGTTGCTCGACCCCGGTGACCGGTTTGTGATCGAAACTCCCTGCTACTGGGCTGCCCGGCACGTGTTTGAGAGCGTCGGCGCCTCACCTCAATTCGTGCCTGTCGATGACGAAGGGCTGCGGACGGAGATCCTTGAGAGTATCAAGAAAGCCCGCCTTTGCTATGTGACGCCATCGCATCAATTTCCTTCGGGTCATGTCCTTTCAGCATCGCGCCGGGCTCAACTGTTGCGTTGGGCCAGCAATGCGGGGGCCTATATCGTCGAGGACGATTACGACGGCGAGTACCGATACGACATTCAGCCCATACGACCGTTGCATGCGTTCGATGAAGCCGCTCACGTAATCTATCTCGGGACGATTTCAAAGACGCTCTCTCCACTTTTGCGTCTAGGATACCTCGTACTGCCGCCAGAACTCGTTGACGCCTTCCGTGCCGCGAAGCGTCTCACCGATCGGCACTCGCCGACGCTGGAGCAAGCCGCTCTCGCAGAATTTATCCAATCGGGTGCCTATGAACGGCATATCAGAAAGCTGCGGCGGAAAAACGCGCAGCGCCGGGCCGCATTACTCGATGCACTCAGCGAACATTTTGGCAACACGGTCACGGTTCAAGGTTCGGAGGCCGGGCTCCATGTGGTCGCCTGGTTTGGAAAATACAGTTCGACGCAGGAAGAGCAGTTGGCGAAAAAAGCGAGATCCGCAGGCGTCGGCATCTATCCTATCTCCGAACTATATGAACATTGGCGAGCAGTAGCCGCGAAAAGGAGAGCCGGGTTCGTTTTTGGGTACGCTGCACTTGAAGAGCGGGATATTCGGCAGGGTGTTGCCCGCTTGGCCGGGTGCTTTAAGAACCGCATAAACTTCCGCGCTTGGAGTGTGCAACACCGATCAAAACCTGCGGGATAACTATCTGTAATTTCGTACTATCGTTCGTCGGTTCGATTCAGTGGCGCCGCCTCTGGCGGAATCGAGCCTTACTCCTCGCCGTCGCGCTTGCGCAGCAAATCCTTGGCGAGATCGGCCAGCGCAGGCCGCGGCAGTGCCGTAAACGGCAGCGGACGCGTCACGTCGATCGCTGCCAGCCCAAGCCGCGCGGTGAGCAGGCCGTTGAGCACGCCTTCGCCGAGCCGCTGCGAAAGTTTGGCGGCGATGCCGTGGCCGAGCATCTGCTGCACCAGGCTGTCGCCCACCGCCATGCCGCCGGTGATGGCGAGGTGGCCGATGACGTGGCGGAGCAGGCTGATCATGCCGAGCGTGCCCGGCCGGCCGCCATAGAGCCGCGCCAATTGCCGGATCAGCCGCATCGCGGCGACGAACACGAACAGCACGTCGATCAGCGCGCGCGGACTGACGGCCGTCACCACCGAGACGCGTTGCGCGGCCGTGGAAACGAGCCTGCGCGCTTCTTCATCCAGCGGCGCCATCAATTCGCGCTCGGCGAGCTTGATCATGTCGGCGCCGTCGATGATGTCGTCGGCATGGCTCACCAGCGTGGCGCGCGCGCGCGCCAGTTGCGGGTTCTGATGTGCGAGCTTCAGCAAATCGTTGACGATGGCGCGGCTCTCGGCGCGGTCGTCGCTGCGCAGAACTTCAATGGCGCGCCGATGCAGCTTCTCGATCGCCGCCAGCCGCGCCAGCCCGAAGGCTTCGCGGCCGATGACGACTGCCAGCGCCAGCGCTGCGCCGGCAGCGAAGGCCAGCGCGACATAGCCCAGGGTTTCGCTGCGCGCGAACAGGTCCTCGATCAGATTGACGATGCCGAGCCCTGCGCCGAGCAGCACCAGCCCGCCGACGGCGGACCAGAACAGCGTGCCCCAGCGAAAGCCGCGGCGCGCCGGGACAAGCGGCGTATCGATCGGTACAGGCAGGGTCACAGGATCCGCCTCGGGCGTGATGTGGACGGTGCCGCGGGGAGGGCGGCCGGTTTCATCCGGACCCATCACGATGACGCCGGGATCGCCGAGCTTGAACGTCGCCGGCCGCCGATGCGGCGTTTTCTCGCTCATTGCAGTCGGTCTCCGAGCAGGAACTGGACGGCGCGGTCAAGGCGGATGTGAGGCAGCGCGGGCTCGTCGTTGGCGGTGCGCTCCAGGAGCGGCGGCCGGAAGCGCAGGAAGCGGAAATCGGCCTGTTCGGAAGCGGTGCTGGAAAGGCCGCGAAAGCCGCCGTTGAACAGTTCCTCGGGATCGGCAGGCAGGTCGCCCGGAAAGGTCGCGACCTCGGTCTCGCCATCGAAGGCCTCGCCATTGGCGGTCTCGCCGGGCGCGGGCGTGCCGATAATGGACGGCAGCTTCTCGCGGCCGCGCGCGACCTGCGCCTCGCGCGTGGCGCGCACCGCCGATAGCGCGACCACGTCGATGGCGGCGCCGGCATATTCGGCACGGTCGGCCGCCTTGGCGACCGCCCGCCGCAGCACGGCTTCCAGCCGATCATGGCTCTGGTGGTGCAGATGATCGGCCTTGGTGGCGGCAAACAGAATGCGATCGATCCGGGGACGAAACAGGCTGCTCAGGATCGTGCTGCGTCCGATGCGAAAGCAATCGAGAATGCCTGACAGCGCGGCTTCGAGATCGTGCAGCGCTTCCGGCCCGGCATTGAACGCGGCGAGCGCATCGACCAGCACGATCTGCCGGTCGAGCCGCGCAAAATGATCGCGGAAGAACGGGCGCACCACGACGTCCTTGTAGGCCTCATAGCGCCGCCGCATCATCGCCCATAGCGAACCGTCGGGTGCGCTGCCGTCGGCAGCCACTTCCAGCGGCGCAAAGGTCAGCGCCGGTGTATCGGCGAGATTGCCCGGCATCAGGAAACGCCCGGGCGGCAGCAGGCTCATCGCAAAACGTTCGTCGCGGCAGGCGCGCAGATAGTCCGTGAATAGCTTTGCCGCCATGCGCGTCGCCTGCTCGTCCTCACGGCCCTCGGGATGAAGCGCCTTCAGATGCTCGTGCCACGGCGCGGCGAGCCTTGCACGCGGGCCCTCGCGCGACAGCGCAAGACTCTCAGCCGACCATTGCTCGAAACTCTTGTTGAGCAGCGGGAGATCCAGCAGCCATTCGCCGGGGTAATCGACGATGTCGATGGTGAGCGTGCGGTCTGCGCCATTCTGCCGCTGGTAGTCGATGACGAGGCGCAGTTCGCTGATATCAGTGGTCGAGCTCGGCCAGCGCCGCTCCTCGATCAGGGTACGGACGTGGTTCTCATAGTCGAAGCGCGGCACAGCATCGTCCGGCTGCGGCTCGAGCCGGGCGCCGGCGATCCGGCCCGTGGCATAGGGCTCGAAGACCGGAAACCTTCCGCCGCGGGTCAGGCCGTGGATCAGCGCGGTGATGAACACGGTCTTGCCGGCACGCGACAGGCCCGTGACGCCGAGCCGCACCGTCGGATTGAAGAAGCTGTCGCCATAGTCCAGAAGCGCCCGCGCCGACAGGCGCGCTCCTCGACGATGTCTGAAAAACTGGGGGCCATGCGGGCGTGGAGGGCTCGATGTAATGCGTTGGTGTGCGATTACCGGAAAGTGGCGATTGGCGGACCAAAATCAAGCGTCCGTGATAGGCTGACGACGGGCCCCCGGGGATATACGGCCATTAACGGCAGCACGAAAATGCCACGGCCGTGGACTACTAGACCACCTGCTTTCGCGGATGATGAACGCCTTCAGGCCGGTGGCCTTGAACGGTTCGTTGACCTCGGAACACCCATGTCTTAGTCGCTCCCTCACCAGCTTCTGTGGGCCTGCATGACCATCTTCAGACTGAAACAATTCGCTTCGACATCCTTCCATGCGGCGGCCGACGCCATGCACTGGAACTACGACCGCGCCGAGCTGATCGCCGATGGCGTCGTGCATATCGTAGGCGTCTGTCTGGGACTTGTCGCCGCCACCGCCCTGATCGTGCTGACCGCGGTCTATGCCAGCGGGTTCGAAATTGCCGTGGTATCGGTTTACGTCGCGGGCCTGCTCGCGATGCTGACGTTCTCGGCGGTCTATAATCTCTGGCCGGTGTCGCGCGCCAAATGGGTGCTGCGCCGCTTCGATCATTCGGCGATCTATCTCTTGATCGCCGCCACCTACACCCTTTCATCGTGGCGCTGAAAGAGAGCTATCTCGCGATCGCGCTGCTGATCGGGGTATGGTGCGCCGCGATCCTCGGTGTGGTGCTGAAGCTGGCGCTCCCGGGCCGATACGATCGTTTGGCGGTGGGGCTCTATCTGGCGTTGGGCTGGAGCGGCATCATGATTTACGACTCGGTGGTCAAGGCGGTGCCACCGCTGGCGCTGGGGTTCGTGGTGGCGGGCGGCGTGCTCTATAGCCTCGGCGTGATCTTCCATGCCTGGCAGCGGCTGCGTTTCCAGAACGCGATCTGGCATGGCTTCGTCTTGCTCGGCGCCGCGTGCCATTATACGGCTATTCTCGACATGATGATCCTGGCGTAACGATAGTCGAGGGAGAGCGGCCATGCAGGTGACCGGCAAAGTCGTGGTTGTCACCGGTGGCGGCAACGGCATCGGGAAGGCGATGTGCGAGGCCTTTCATCGCGCCGGCGCCGCCAAGGTGGTGGTCGCCGATATCGATCCCGACGGCGCGCGAGCCGTCGCCACTCCGATCGGCGGGGCGGCCTTCAAATGCGATGTCGGAAAGGAGAAAGACATCCTTCACGTCATCGAGGAGACCGAGCATCAATTCGGTCCGATCGCTTTGTTCTGCTCCAATGCCGGCATCGGCGGCGGCTTCGATCCGCTATCAGTGAATGCCGGCGGCAGCTCCGACGAACCGTGGCAGCGAAGCTGGGCCGTTCATGTCATGGCCCATGTCTATGCAGCGCGGCACCTGATCCCGCGCATGAAGGCGCGCGGCGGCGGCTATTTCCTCAACACGATTTCGGCGGCCGGATTGCTGTCGCAGGTCGGCAGCCCGGCCTATTCGACCACCAAGCATGCCGCCGTCGGCTTTGCCGAGAACCTGGCGATCTCGCACAAGGCCGACAACATCAAGGTGTCGATCCTGTGCCCGCAGGGCGTCGACACCAACATGCTGCGCTCGATCCCGAAGGGCCCGCAATCCGGCGACGGCGACCTGTCGCCGGAGCAGGTGGCGCAGGACGTGCTGAAGGGACTGGAAGCGGAAACCTTCGTGATCCTGCCGCACCCGCAGGTGCTCGGCTACATGCGCAAGAAGACCGAGAATTACGACCGCTGGATATCAGGGATGGCGAAGATCCAGGCGAAGATGCGGGAAGCTTACGGGAAGTGAGGGAGCAGGGGCGCGGAATGCCCTCTCCGTCATTGCGAGCGGCGTTTGTCGCTCGCAATGACGTGGAGAGAGTCTCGCTCAGCTCTTCTGTGCGTAGAGCTGCGGCACGGCCGAATCCACCATCACCTCGATCAGGCTGGTGCCGTCATGCGAAAGCCCGTAGCTGAGCGCGCCGGCGAGTTCCAATGATTTCGTCACCCGCACGGCGTGGCAGCCCATGCCTTCGGCGAGCTTGACGAAATCGATGCCGGGCAGTTCCAGCCCCGGCACGTTGCGCACCTGCATCACCTGGCTGAACGAGCGCATCGCGCCATAGCCGGCGTTGTTGATGATGACGACCGTGAGCGGGAGCTTGCGTTGCGCGGCGGTCCACAGCGCCTGGATCGAATACATCGCCGAGCCATCGCCGATCAGGCAGACCGTGCGCGTAGCCGGTCGTCCGAGCGCCATGCCGACGGCGGCGGGCAGGCCGTAGCCGAGGCCGCCGCTCGCCATGGTGTAAAAGCTGTCCTGGCCGCACATCGGCATGAACTTTGCATCGCCGGGCGATGCGAGGCGCTTCCTCCACCAGCACTGCATTGGCGGGCATGGCTTCGGACAGCGAATGCAGCAGGAATTCGACCGGAAGCGGATCGGCAGCCGATGGCGCGGGCGGCAGCGTGCGGGCGGGCGGCATGGCGCGCGCTGTTTCCGGCAGCAGATCGAGCATCATCGAAAGCGCCGGCTTCATGGTCGCGATGATGCTGGCGCCCGACGGCGTGACGGCGGCGGCATCGGGATCGTCGGTGATCTGGAAGATCGTGGTCGCGCCGTCGAAGATCTCGGCATGGCCTTCGACATGGAAGGTGAACACCGGCGCGCCGATCACCACCACGAGGTCATCGATCGCGCAGCGCATCCGATAGCTGGCCCGGCGAGGCGTGCAGGAAGCCACAAAATTGCGGATGCCGTTCGGGGAACGAGCAGCGCGCCGAGAACGGGCTGACCCAGACGGCGGCCTTGGCCTTTTCCGCGACCTGCACCATCAGATCGACGGCTCCGGCGCGGTCGACGCCAGGCCCGACGACGAGGGCAGGGCGCTTGCTTGCCAAGAGCGCGGCAACCAGCGCCTTCATCGCGTCCGCGTCGGGACCGAGTTCGCGGCTGACCTTGCGCGCTTCGATCGGCTGGGTCGGACGCGTCCAGTCGTCGATCGGGATCGAGACGAAGGTCGGCCCGCAGGGCGGCTGCATCGCGACGTAATAGGCGCGCGCGATCGCCGCCGGCACGTCTTCGGCGCGCGCCGGCTCGACGCTGTATTTGACGTAGGGCCGCGGAAATTCGGAAGCACGCTCGGCGTAGAGAAAGGCCTGCAGCGGCAGGATCGAGCGGGCCTGCTGGCCGGCCGTGATCACCAGCGGCGTCTGGTTGCGGTGGGCGGTGTAGATATTGCCGAGCGCATTGCCGACGCCGGCGCCTGAATGAAGGTTGACGAAGCCGGCGTTGCGGGTGGCCTGTGCGTAACCATCTGCCATGCCGACGACGGAAGCCTCCTGCAGGCCAAGCACGTAATCGATGTCATCGGGCCAGTCGCTGAGGAACGGCAGTTCGGTCGAGCCGGGATTGCCGAACACCCGCTTGATGCCGAACGCGCGGAGCAGGCCGAAGGTGGCGTCCTTGACGGTGAGAGGTGCTGGCGGCTTTGGCTGGTTTGCGGGACAATGCTAATTCCTTACGAGTCATACCCGAGAAGGTAGCTCGTCATGCCCGTGCTTGTCCCGGGCATCCACGTCTTAACAGCAGCCTAGCAGCGCGAAAGACGTGGATGGCCGGGACAAGCCTGGACAAGCCCGGCCATGACGGAAAACTGGTCGACTACCTGCCTCACCACGTCGCCGTGCCCTTCATGGTCGGCTGTCCCTCGGCATTCGCGATCCACAGTTCCATGCCGGCATGGGTCTCGTTGGCGTTGATCGAGAACTCGCTGCCTTCGAACAAGGGCTGCACGCCGCGATAGCTGAACTTCTTCGGCGCCGAGTCGCCGTGCAGCTTGGCCGCGAACTCGACGAGCAGGGCGGCCTGCAGCGGGCCGTGGAAGATCAGGCCCGGATAGCCCTCGACCTTGGTGACGTAGTCGCGGTCGTAGTGGATGCGGTGGCCGTTGAAGGTCAGCGCCGAATATCGAAACAGCAGCACGGGATCGCTGACATGGCTTTCGCGATGCTTTGCGACAGGCGGTGGCGGAGGGCCTTGGCGATGGGCGCCGCACCTCCCATGTCGCGATAGACGATGTCCTGCCGCTCGCGGATCGCCACCCCGCGCGGCGTCGTGATGGTGTGTTCCACCGAGACGAAGCACAGCACGCCGGTCGAGCCGGTCTTCATCGTCACATCCGAGATCCGCGAGGTGCGCGTCGATTCGTCGCCGACGCGCAAGGGTTCGATGAATTCGATTTCGCCGCCGGCCCACATCCGGCGCGGCAGCGGCACCGGCGGCAGGAAGCCGCCGCGGGTCGGATGGCCATCGGGGCCGAGCTGCGACATCGGAAACACCGGCTGCGCCAGGCACCAATGCGTGGTCCACGGCGCGGCGTCGCCGGCCTTGGGCTCGCCGATGTCCTGGAACAGCGTTGCACGCAGGCCCTTGACCAGTTGTGCGGTGACGATGTCCGTTGCTTCCGTGTCGCGGCCGATCCATTGCCGCAGATGATCGAGATCGAGTTTTTCGGTCATGACTGGCGGCTCCTGACACGGGGAGCCTTGGGAAGTTCGACATGGTCGCCGATGGCGGGCACGGCGCCATAGTGCCTGTCCTCGCCGACAAAGATCGCAGCGGGGGCGGCGTAGCTCACCTTGCCGTTCGGCGTATCGACCTCGATGCGGCGCAGATGCGGATGCACGGCAAGATCGGCCATGGTGTTGACCTCGGCGAAGGCGATATCGGCGACCGCGAGGCGCTTCAGCAGATCGCCCCGCGTCATGATCGCAAAACTGTCGGCCACCGTCTTGTCAGTGAGTGAGCGGTTGCGCACGCGCTCGACCATGTTGGCAAAGCGGGGATCATTGGGCAGGTCGGGCTGATCCAGCACTTCCGCGCAGAGCTTCTTCCATTCGCGCTCGCTCTGGATCGAGATCAGGATGCCCTTGCCGTCCTTTGAGTTGAACACGCCATAGGGCGCGATCGAGGGATGCGCCAGCGCCATCCGCTTCGGCGGGTTGCCGGCTTCCGAATTGATCAGCGGCACCGCCATCCAGTCGGCCATCACGTCGAACATCGAGATCCTGATATCGGCGCCCTTGCCGGTGCGTCCCCGCGCGATCAGCGCCTCGAGGATGGCGGCGTGCGCCGTGGCGCCGGTGGCGATATCGACAACGGATATGCCGACGCGCGATGGCCCCTCGGGGCCGCCGGTGATCGAAGCTAGCCCACTCTCGGCCTGGATCAGCAGATCATAGGCCTTGCGGTCGGCATAGGGGCCCTCGTCGCCATAGCCCGAGATGGTGCAGCAGATCAGCGCCGGATAATCCTTCTTCAGACGATCCAGCGAAAAGCCGAGCTTGTCCATCGAGCCCGGCTTGAGGTTTTGCAGCAGCACGTCGGCGCTCGCGATCAGCTCTTCGAGCGCGGCGCGGCCTTCCTTGGTGGCGAGGTCGATCACCACGGAATTCTTGCCGCGGTTGAGCCAGACGAAATAGCTGCTCTGGCCCTTCGCCGCGGCGTCGTAGCCGCGGGCGAAATCGCCCTCGGGGCGTTCGACCTTGACGACATGCGCGCCGGCATCGGCAAGCCTGGAGCTGCAGAACGGCGCAGCAACGGCCTGTTCGACGGAGACGACGATCAATCCCTCTAACGGCAACATCTGATGTTCTCAGTAGGAGCGGGGCAGGCCGAGCACGTGCTCGGCAACGTAGGATAGGATCAGATTGGTCGAGATCGGCGCAACTTGATACAGCCGTGTTTCGCGGAACTTGCGCTCGACGTCGTATTCCTCCGCAAAGCCAAAGCCGCCATGGGTCTGTACGCAGGCATTGGCCGCTTCCCAGGAGGCGTCAGCCGCCAGCATCTTGGCCATGTTGGCCTCGGCACCGCAGTCGAGGCCGGCCTCATATTTGCGGGTGGCTTCCTTCACCATCAGCTCGGCGGCGCGCATCGCGGCGTAGGCTTTCGCGATCGGAAACTGGATGCCTTGATTCTGGCCGATCGGGCGGCCGAACACGGCGCGCTCCTTGGCATAGGCGGTGGCTTTGGCGATGAACCATTTGGCGTCGCCGATGCATTCGGCTGCAATGAGAATGCGCTCGGCGTTCATGCCGGACAGGATGTAGCGAAAGCCCTTGCCCTCGTCGCCGATCAGGTTTTCGGCCGGCACCCGCATGTCGGTGAAGAACACTTCCGTGGTGGCGTGGTTCATCATGGTGCGGATCGGGCGGATCTCCAGACCCTTGCCCTTGACCTCGCGCATGTCGACGATGAACACCGAAAGCCCGTCGGTGCGCTTCTTGGCCTGTTCCTTCGGCGTGGTGCGCGCCAGCAGGATCATCAGGTCGGAATGCTCGGCGCGGCTGGTCCAGATCTTCTGGCCGTTGACGATGTAGTGGTCGCCGTCACGCTTGGCGACGGTCTTCAGCGAGGAGGTGTCGGTGCCGCTGGTCGGCTCGGTGACGCCGAACGCCTGCAGCCGCAATTTGCCGCTGGCGATCCCGGGCAGATACTTCGCCTTCTGGGCGTCGTTGCCGTGCCGCAGCACCGTGCCCATCGTATACATCTGGGCGTGGCAGCCGCCGCCGTTGCACCCCGCCCGCTGGATCTCCTCAAGGATCGCGGCCGCCGCCGAGAGTTTCAGCCCGGAGCCGCCATACTCCTCGGGGATCAAGACCGAGAGGTAGCCGGCCTCCGTCAGCGCGTCGACGAACTCCTTCGGGTACGCCATCTGGCGGTCGAGCTTGCGCCAGTATTCGCCGGGGAACTGGGCGCAGAGCTTTGCGACGGCGTCGCGGATGTCGTGGAATTCGTCTTGTTGTTCTTGTGCGGTCATTGGTTTTTCTGGCGATGGATGGTGGGGGATGTCAATTGCCGGATGGCGGGCCGTTGTGAAATCACAGCCGGTCTCCTATGCTGAATTGTTATAGCGTATGAACCTGCCTTCGCAGATTGGCAAGCAATGGATCTCCGGCAGCTCAGGACCTTCAGTTGCGTGGCCGAGCTCGGCAGCCTCAGCAAAGCCTCCGACACGCTGCGGGTGGCGCAGCCGGCGCTGAGCCGCCAGATCAAGCTGCTCGAGCATGAATTGCGCGCCGACCTGTTCACCCGGAACGGCCGCGGCATGGTGCTGACCGATGCCGGCCGCCTGCTGCTGGCGCGCACCGCCGGCATCGTCCGGCAGATCGACCAGGTGCGCGACGAAATCCAGTCCTCGGGCGGACCGCCGTCGGGCCGGGTGGTGCTCGGGCTGGTGCCGACCGTGAGCTGCGTGATTTCGGCGCGGCTCGCCCGGCGCACCGTCGACAAATATCCGGGCATTTCGCTCTGCATCGTCGAAAGCTACAGCGGGCATTTGATGGAATGGCTGCACCGCGGCGAGATGGATCTGGCGCTGATCTACGGGCCGTCGAGCGACCTGCATCTGACCGTGCAGAGTCTCGGCCGCGATCCGATCGTTGCGGTGGGGCCGCGCGGCAGCGGACTGTCGCAAAGGAAACAGGTCGATATCGGCTGGCTGCTGCGGCAGCGCCTCGTGCTGCCCAGTCATTCGCACGGGCTCCGGGCGCTGATCGAGCAGGCGGCAGCGAAGAAGAAACTGAAGCTCGACGTCAAGCTGGAAGCCGATTCCTTTCGGGTGCTTACCAGCCTGGTCGAAGAAGGGTTGGGATACACGCTGTTGCCGCCTTCCTCGGTGCGCCATGAAGTCGCCAGCGGCCGGCTGGAAACGGCTGTGATCGCCAAACCCTCGCCGATGCGCGAACTGACCCTTGCGTCTCCCATCGACCATTCCGGCTCGACTGCCATCACGCTGGTGAGCGAGCTTCTCCGCAGCGAACTTGTCGCCTGCCGCGAAGAGGGCCTCTGGGACATCAAGCTCGCCTGAGCCCGTGCCGGGCCCGCGGACTGGCTTAGAACAAAATGGTCCAGTCCAGCATTCTCATCTGGCTACAGCTGTCATGCCGCAATTGTATAGGGCGGTGCGGGCTTGCCGGAGCGATGGCTGTTAGGCCGTGAACCCGAATTTCAGACCTGTCCAATCAACAACACGGCCATAAAATTCGTTCTCCGGCTCAATCACCCCGTCTGGCGGGAGCCAGCACAATCTCTATATCCCTCGGTTCAATGCCGAGAGTGTCAAAACCGGGATGCCTGCCAGAGGCGACGTTGTCCTTGGTCATAAGCTCGACCTGGTTTGATGTAACAGGAGAAGCAGGCAAGAATTCACCGGCAACAGCGAGCATCTTCCACACGGTAATGGGCATTGGCGTGAGGACGCGCCGGATATGCAAGTAATTGCAGATCGTCTGAAGCAATTCCTTGTAGGTATAGGTGTGGGGACCGGCTAATTCGTAAGTCATTCCCGGCTCTGGAGCGTCGAAGCAGCGCGCAATCGCCTCCGCAACGTCTTCCACATACGCGGGCTGAAGCGCAGTCTGACCGCGTCCGAACATCGGAAAGACTGGAAACATCCGCAGCATCTTCATGAGCGGGATTAGAAATGCATCATCCGGCCCAAACATTACTCCAGGACGGATAATCGTCGTCTCGGAGAAAGCAGCCCGTACTGCGGACTCGCCCTCGCCTCGGCTTCGAATGTAGGACGAGTGTGACTGCGCATCGGCGCCAATTCCGGAAACATGGGCCAGGCGCTGCACACCTGATCCTCGTGAATATTGTGCCACTCTCGCAGCAGCTTCGACGTGCACGGAACGAAACGTGTCGCTACCGCGCTCGACATAGAGGCTTACGGCGTTGACGACAGCGAAAGCGTCAGCCACCGCGCCAATCACCGATCTATCGTCGCCGACATCGGCCCTGACAACCTCCAGTCTCGATGACCTATTGCGAAAGACCTGAGCTCCCCGCTCCGGATGCCGTGACGCAGCCCTGACCTCGAAACCGTGGTCCAAAAGGTGTTGAACGACGCGCCGGCCCAAAAAGCCGGTACCGCCGAAGACAGTCACTTTTCGACTGGTCAGCATGGTTCAACCGACCGCAAGTTCGACTGGATGGTCCCGCACCGCCTCGGCCTCACGCCCGCCGCGAAAAGTTTCCTCGTTTGCTTCACGAGCGATCGCGCAGATCGGTCACACCTTCTTTTTGAGCGCAGTGGTCGCAGCAATAATAGGTGCCATCCTTTTCCAGGCCGTGTCCGACGATGCGCGTTCCACAATGCTCGCACGTCGGCGCCAAGGCATGAATTGCGCACTCGAAACTATCGAACGTGTGCGCTTTGCCTTTCATCACAACCTGAAACGCCTTGTCATAGTCATTGCCGCAGGTTTCGCATGTCGCCATTTTTCCTCCTTCACGCCGCCCGGCGTTTGCGGGTTCGAACAGCCCTTGACCAACCTGGAGCGTTCAGCGCTTTCTCTGTTACTCATGGCCGTCTCTTCGCGCTGAAAACGGCAGAATTCGCCAATTGTTCCTGTGCGAGCTGGCGGCCTCGTTTATTTCGAACGTCGCCTTCTTAAAACGGCCGAAGAAACTGCTGGAGATCGTCCCGACGGGACGGCGCGATTTCGATATGCCCGGCTTGATGACAACGATGCGGACACCCGCCGGCAAAGCCCTTGCGTTGATCGCTTCCGCAAGATCAGGTGGAGTGAGCTTGCTGCTCATCCGGAATGCGAACCGGGAGCCACGCGGTTGATATTGGCGCTTTTATTTTCCTTCGACCATTTCGACGAGCTGGATGAGATTGCCGCATGTATCGTCAAAGACAGCCATTCTGACCGGACCTGCATCCATCGGCTCTGCTGTGAATTCGACACCAAGGCGGCGCAATCTCTCGAACTCCTTATCGAGATCATCCACTTGGAAGGACGCGGCAGGAATCCCATCGTTCACGAGCGCAGATTTAAATGGCCCGGCGGCAGGATGCTCACTTGGCTCAAGCAGGAGTTCGGTTCCGTCTGGAGCCTCCTTCGACACGACGGTCAACCAGCGATGCGCTCCAAGCGGGATATCGTGCTTGACGATGAAGCCCAGCTTCTCCGTGTAGAAATCCAGGGCTTTGGCCTGATCGTCAACCAAAACGCTCATGACATAGATCCTCATGTTGCACTCCCTTTTTTCAGATGCTTGTTGAGCCAGGCAGCAGCTGCCTTCCGCAGAGGCGCATTGTCGAACGTATGCATTTTGGTGCGTCCGCTCCAATGGGTCTGGACAAGTCCAGCCCTCTCCAGCATGTCGAGGTGCTGCGAGATCGTTTGTCGCGACAGGCTTCTGCCATCCTCCGCAAACGACGCAGCGCAGATCTCAAACAAGGACTGCCCGGGACGCTTCGCCAGGCGATCAAGGATGCGGCGGCGTATCGGGTCGCCGAGCGCCTTGAAGACATTGTCGAGCTGGTCGTCGTCCACGCAAATCAACATGCAGTAATTTTACTGCATGTCAAGCTGCGCGTTGCCAAAGTGTCGGGCGGAGAGCCGACCAACGCACTGATTGGCCGCTACATTTTCGGAAACGGCCAGCCGCCTTTCATTTTCGGCGAGCCAGCCGCTTGGCCATAAGGCACACTGCGGGCCAAATATCGATGTCATAAGACAGGCGATCCGCCGGTCATGAAGTCGGAGCCCGCAGAGTGATGAAGCTCAGTGCCTTGCCAAGGAATGCCCGGCCTGCGGTCGTGTTGGCCGCTGCGCTCAAGGTCACGTTGCTACTGTCCAGCCACGTGGTGGCCGCTCCGGTCGCAGGGGGCTGAGCATGCGCCGCCCCCGCCTTATCGCCGAACACGCCCGAAATGCGCGGGGGCTGTTGGGCCGGGTAATTGCCTTCATCATGGCTCGCGAAACCCGGAGCCAGAATCTGCGGGCGATGGATGCGCTCGGAATCGATCGGAGCGATCAAATCCTCGACCTCGGATGCGGACATGGGCGCAGCCTGACCGAATTGGCCACCCGCGCCGCGACGGGACGTGTCGTTGGCGTGGATCCCTCTGAGCTGATGGTCGAAATCGCAGCGCGGCACAGCCGGGCGCTCATCGAGGCCGCTCGCGTCGACGTGGTCCTTGCGACCGTGGAGTCGCTGCCCTTTTCCGATGACGTCTTCGACAAGGTGATGTGCGTTCACGTGCTCTATTTCTGGAAAGATCTCGACGTGTCCCTGCGTGAGATCGCCCGCGTGTTAAAGCCGGGCGGCCGTTTGGGATTGCTGTTCCGGACCAAGGCCGACCTGGCGGCCGTTGCGTCGTTCCCGCCGGAGATCTACCGCTTTCCGGCGCTCGCCGACGTGACGGCAGCTCTCGAACGCGTGGCGCTGGACGTCTATGCCGGTACCGATTCCGCGAACGAGCCTGTCCTCCTGTTGGCAGAGAAACGGCCGCCTCGGACGGCATTCGAAGTATCGCACGTAGCCGATCAGGCCGATGCGATCCTGGCTAGACGTGCGATCACCTGATCGATCTCGTCCGACGTGGTGCCCCTTCCCAAACTAAAACGGATCGCTCCCATTCCAATTCTCTCGGGTATGCTCATGGCGGCAAGAACGGGCGAGAGCTCGATCCGCCCCGAATGGCACGCCGAACCCGTCGATGCTGCAATACCGTTCAACTGCACCAATATGTCCGCGCCGATCTTGCCGACGAACGACACGTTGAGCGTGTTGGGCAACCGCTGTGTGGCGTGGCCATTGAGCACGACGCGATCACCGAATCGATCTTGCAGCGCCCGCCATAAGCGATCACGCAGGGCCTGGATGCCTTCCATCGGTGCAAGGTCTGCGGCCATCGCGCAAGCCGTGCCGAGCCCGGCAGCGAGCAGTGCGCTCTCCGTTCCGGCGCGCCGGCCCAGCTCATGGCCGGCGCCGTGAATTAGTGGCTCGAGCTCGACACCGCCTCTCACATAGAGCGCGCCAACACCTTTCGGGGCGTACAGCTTGTGGCCAGCGATCGTGAGCAGATCGACGCCGAGCTTGTCGACTTTAGTTGGGATCTTTCCAACCGACTGCGCTGCGTCCGTATGAAAGCGGATCCCATGCTGCCGCGCGACCGCGCCGATTTCGCCGATCGGCTGGATGGTGCCGACCTCGTTGTTGGCGTGCATGACGCTGATCAGGATAGTCTGCGGGGTTACAGCGCGGCGCACGTCCTCTGGATCGACGCGGCCTGTCCGGTCCACCGGGAGGTAAGTGACAGAACAGCCCAGCCGCTCGAGGAATCGGCAGGGGGCAAGAACAGCGGGATGCTCGACAGCCGTTGTGATGATGTGCGCCGCTTTATGCTTCAACGCGAAGAACGTGCCCTTAATGGCCAGGTTGTTCGCTTCACTTCCGCCGCTGGTGAACACAATTTCCTCCGGCGCGGAGCCTAGCAGCGAGGCGACCTGTCCACGGGCTTTCTCCAGAGCGGCTTTCGCCGGGGTGCTTGCCCAATGCCCGCTGGATGGATTGCCGAAGGCTTCGTCCAGCAATGGCCGCATCGCCGCCGCGACCGCCGGATCGATTGGAGTGCTCGCGTTGTAGTCGAGATAAATCATCGGCACCTACGTCGGCTTCCCTGTCGGGCGCTCGCACATGAAGACCGCAACGACAGCGCCGGACATAAATGTGAGAGCAGCGATCGAGAAAATTGCGGCTGAAAGTCCGAACCTGTCGGCAATGATACCTGCAGATAGCGCTCCGATCGCATACCCGAGATCCCGCCAGAAGCGGTAGACGCTGAGCGATCGGGCGCGCCAGCTCGGATGCGATGCATCGGAGACGGCGGCGATCAGGCTCGGATAGACCATGGCCGTGCCAAGGCCGAGGAGCAGGCTGCCGGCCAGCCACCACTCGAAATGGCGCGTTCCTCCGGTCAAGAAAAGTCCTGCGGCCTGCACCCACATGCCGGCGACGATCAGGCCCTTGCGGCCCCACCGATCGGACAGGGGACCTGTTGCGATCTGCAAGATGCCCCAGGTCGCCGGATAGACCGCCTTCAGCAGGCCGATGCGTTCGACTGCAAGGCCGAACGACGCGAAGAACAGCGGGAAGATTCCCCAGCTCATTCCGTCATTGAGGTTATTGACGAGGCCGGCCTGCGAGGCGGCGAACAGATTCCGATCCTTGAACGAAGTGAGGAAGAATATCTCTCTGAAGCCGATCGGAACCGGTTGCCGTGCATGCCCCGCGGTCTCCAACCGGACGTGATCGCGCGTATCGTGCACCAGCAGGATCGAGAGCGCGGCGCCGAGAAACGCGTAGGCAACACCGAGGTAGATCGGCGCCGGCCGCAGCCCGTACTCCGATGCAAGATATCCGGTGAGGTAGGCAGTCACACCCACCGCAAGATATCCAGCAAATTCATTCAGGCCCACGGCAAGCCCGCGCGACTTCGGCCCCACGAGGTCGATCTTCATGATCACGGTCATCGACCAGGCAAGGCCCTGGTTGATGCCGAGGAGGGCGTTCGCCGCGATGATCCATTCCCAGCTTGGTGCCCACATGATCATGAACGGCACTGGCAGGCCGACGAGCCACCCGAGGACGAGGACACGCTTGCGTCCCCAGGCGTCGGCAAGTTGGCCGGAGATCAGGTTGGCGCACGCCTTCACTACGCCGAAGCTGACGATGAAAGATACGACAAGGGTCGTCGAGCCTATCTTGAACTCTTCGGTGCCGATCAGCGGCACGACGGTTCGCTCAATTCCGACCATGCCACCGACGAAGGCGTTGATCAGGACGAGCAACGCGAACTGCGGCCAATTTTCCCTGAGCCCCAACCTGACCGAGCTGGCCGCCTCTGGAGGGATACCGCTTCGCTCATGGGTCAGGCCGCGACGGCCGTGACGCCTGAATTCATGGCTCTGATCTTCGCAGCTTCCGGCGGTGCCGGCGGAATCTCGGCGACCATGAAGCGCACAAAGTCGGCTTCGTCCTCGATCATGAACGCCTGGTTGTGTCGCTTCTCGAAACCGATTGTGGACCATGGCTTGCCGCTCAACCTGCGACCGCAGACGGAGCCCGCATACGCCCCCGGCAGCATCTCGACGTAATCAGGAAGCTTCTTCAACCTGCCCACGCTGCGGAACAGTTGTGTTGCGCCTTCTTCCGCACTCACGGCAAGTTCGGTGCGGCCGAGGTCGCCGACCATGAGGGTGTGGCCAGTCAAGACGAACCAGGGCTCGTCCGCGCGGGTCCGGTCCGTCACAAGAATGCATATGTGCTCGGGTGTGTGACCGGGCGTGTGGAGCACCGTCGCACAGACGTTACCGAGCGGAAGGATCTCGCCGTCCCGCACGCCTTTGAACGGAAACGATACGCCTGCCTCCGCCGAGAGCACATACGCGGCTCCTGCCGCATCGGCGAGAGCCCGGCCCGCCGAGAGGTGGTCGGCATGGACATGGGTATCGATGACGAAGTGAATTCGCATGCCGGCATTGTCGGCCGCCTGGAGATAGGGGTGGATATCGCCAACGGGATCAACCACCGCGCCCGCGGCCTTGCCACCGCAGCCAAAGAGGTAGGAGATGCCGACCGGATCATTATGCAAGAATTGACGGAGGATCATGGGCTTGCACTCTTGTTTGAGAACAGGTATGAATACATTCAATCAATCTGCTGAATGATATATCAAGGAATTGCCGTGTCAAGCACCGGACCGAAACAGGCGATCTACGAGAACTTGGCCGAAGTGGCGCAGGCGCTCGGTCATGCGCACCGGCTGGAGCTGTTGGAGCATCTCGCCCAGGGGATGCGCAGCGTCGAGGAGCTTTCCGCCCGGGCGCATCTGACGTTTGCCAACACGTCCCGCCACCTGCAGATCCTCAGGCGGGCGCGCCTCGTTCAGACCGAGCGCCGTGGCAAACACGTTCTCTACCGCCTGGCCGGCGATACCGAAGTGGTCGCGCTGATCAAGGCCCTCGGTCGCGTCGGCGAACGCAATATTGCCGAGATCGGCCGCGTCGTGACCGATTACTTTCAGGCCCGCGACGCGCTCGAACCGGTCTCGCGTGATGACCTGGTCGCAAGGCTGCGCGACGATCTCGTCACGGTGCTCGATGTGCGACCTGAAGACGAGTTCGCGCTTGGCCATCTCCCTGGGGCTCTCAACATTCCACTCGCCGAACTGGAGCAACGCCTGGGCGAACTTCCGAAAAGCCGTGAGGTGATCGCCTACTGCCGCGGTCCCTACTGCGTTCTTTCGTTCGAGGCCGTCGCAGCGCTCAGGGCACGAGGCTATCGCGTCCGCCGGCTCGAGGACGGATACCCCGAATGGAAGGCCGCCGGCCTGCCATTCGAAGCCGTCGTTTGAGATAAGCGGATATTGGCGATGGACGAGAAAACCGACCGTGCGGACGCCGCCTGGCCGTTGGTCGTCAGCAAGGACCACAAAGCCCCTTCCGTGTTCCGGCCGGAAGCTTTGCTGCGGGAAGCGCGGCGTCAGAGGGATTGCCTCTCGTCGCGGTACCCGAAATCTGCGTGCTCGATCCGGACGGCGATGTCGTGCGCCACATCAAGCGGAAAGGAAGCGGGCGCACTCACGAAGGATGGGCCTGCTACCACACCGAACTCCTTGCCTTCGATCTCGACGACGTCGGAGAAGTGGGGATCGTGGGCTGCGCGGTCGGTGCGCCGTTCGCGGTCCTCGTGGCTGAACAGCTCTTTGCGTCGGGCTGTCGGCTGATCGTCAGCGTCACCTCAGCCGGACAAATCACTCCGATCGGTCCGACGCCATACTTCGTGCTGATCGACCGCGCCGTGCGCGACGAGGGAACGAGCCATCACTATCTTCCGCCAGCAACATTCGCCGAGGCGCCGGATTCGGTGCTGCTCACTGACGCTGAACGGGAGCTCCTCGGACTCACCGGCATCTCGGTTCACCGTGGCCCGACCTGGACTACCGATGCGCCATATCGCGAGACCGAAGCCGCAATTGCCTCAGCGCGGGATTTGGGTGCGCTTGCCGTCGAGATGGAGGCTGCGGCCCTCTACGCATTCGCGAATGCGGCTCACCGGTCAGTCATCTGTTTTGCGCATGTGACAAATGCGATGGCTCAGACTGAAGGAGACTTCGAGAAGGGAAGCAGACGGAACCACGGCAACGCTCGCGGTCGTTGCTGCTGCAATCCGAGCGTGGTCTGCTTCAGATCGAAGACCGGAGCTGACCTGAACTGGCGTCCGGGCTAGCCCGCGATCAGCGACTCATTCCGTGACCCCGTCTGAGCCCGGGCTGCTCACCCGGGAATACGGACCGGAAGCTGCTCGATGCCGCGCACGAAGCTCGAATAGACCCGCTTCGGCTCGCCGACCACTTCGATGCGGTCGAAGCGTTTCAGCATTTCCTGCCACACGATCTTGAGCTGTAGCTCGGCGAGCCGCATGCCGACGCAGCGATGGATGCCGAAGCCGAACGACAGATGGGTGCGCGGGCGCGCGCGGTCGATGATGAACTCGTCGGGACGCTCGATGCCTTCTTCGTCGCGGTTGCCCGAGACGTACCACATCACGACGCGCTCGCCCTTTTTGATCTTCTTGCCGCCGATTTCGGTATCGACCAAGGCTGTGCGGCGCATATGGGCGAGTGGCGTCTGCCAGCGGATCACTTCCGGCACCATGGAATCGATCAGATCAGGGTTTTCGCGCAGCTTCTGGTACTGGTCGGGGTGCTCGTTCAGCGCCAGCACCGAGCCGCTCATGGTGTTGCGGGTGGTGTCGTTGCCGCCGACGATCAACAGGATGATGTTGCCCATCAGATTGTCGGGATCCATGTGCCGCGTCGCGTCGCTATGCGCCATCATCGACAGCAAATCGTTGCGCGGCGGCGCATTGACGCGCTCGTTCCAGAGTTTTGAGAAATAGGCGTAGCATTCGTCCATCTCCCGGCGCCGCTGCTCCGGCGATTCCACCACCCCGCTCTTGGGCAGTGCGGTCGAGACGTCGGACCAGCGCGTCAGCTTGCGCCGCTCCTCCCAGGGGAAATCGAACAACGTCGCCAGCATCTGCGTGGTCAGTTCGATCGAGACGCGCTCGACGAAGTTGAAGGTCTCGTTGCGCGGCAGGTTGTCCAGCACCTTTTGCGAGCGCTCGCGGATCAGTTTTGCCAGCTCATCCAGATGCGTCGGCGTGAACATCGGCGACACCGTCTTGCGCTGCGCCGAGTGCCGCGGCTGGTCCATCGCGATGAAGCTCGGATAGTCATAGCCGGGCGGCACGTCACGGATCGAGATGCCGCCGAGTGTCGAGTCGGAGGAAAAGATGCCGTGGTTGGTATCGACGTGCATGATGTCGTTGTATTTGGTGACCGACCAATAGGGCTCGATCGGCGAGTTGGTGCAGTAATGCACCGGCTCTTCCTTGCGCAGCCGCTCGAACCACGGCCACAGCGTGTCGTTCTGGAACAGCTTTGGCGCACCGGGATGAAAATCCCTGAGCGGCGTCGAATAGGCTTCTTCGCGCGCGGCGCGCAGCAGCTCTTTCTTGTCGGCTCTGATGGCGGTCCGGACGTTCATTTTCGATGATCCCAGTGAAGGCTCAGGTTAGCCGGCGATCCGGACCGGCAGGGTCTCGTAGCCTTTGACGAAACTCGAATACACCCGCTTGGGTTCGCCGACCACCTCAATATTCTCGAATCGCTTGAGGATTTCCTCCCAGATAATCTTGAGTTGCAGTTCGGCCAGCCGGATTCCGACGCAGCGGTGGATGCCGAAGCCGAACGAAACGTGGGTGCGCGGCCGGGCGCGGTCGATGATGAAGTCGTAGGGACGTTCGATCACGTCCTCGTCGCGGTTGCCCGAGACGTACCACATCACGACCTTGTCGCCCTTTTTGATCTGCTTGCCGCGGAACTCGATATCTTCGAGCGCGGTGCGGCGCATATGCGCCAGCGGCGTCTGCCAGCGGATTACCTCGGGCACGAAGCTGTCGATCAGGTCCGGATTGTCGCGCAGCTTGCGGTACTGATCCGGATTCTTGTTCAGCGCGTAGATGCTGCCCGACAGCGTGTTGCGGGTGGTGTCGTTGCCGCCCACGATCAACAGGATCAGATTGCCGAGGAAGTTCTTCGGGTCCATGTCGCGCGTAGCATCGCTATGCGCCATCATCGAGAGCAGGTCGCTCTTCGGCGGCTGGCTGATGCGCTCCTTCCAGAGCCCGGCGAAATAGGTTGCGCATTCCATCAGCTCGGCCTGGCGCTCTTCCTCTGACGCGACGAGGCCGCCGGGGCCGGGAAGGGTGGTCGCGACGTCGGACCAGCGTGTCAGCTTGCGGCGGTCTTCCCAGGGGAAGTCGAACAGCACGGCGAGCATCTGCGTGGTGAGTTCGATCGAAACCTGGTCGACCCAGTCGAACACATCGCCCTTCGGAAGGTTGTCGAGGCATTCGGCCGAACGCTTGCGGATGTTGATCGCGAGCTGATCGAGATGTGTCGGCGTGAACATCGGCGCCACGGTCTTGCGCTGCGCGGAGTGGCGCGGCTGGTCCATGGCAATAAAGCTCTCGCGGCGCAGGTCCGGCGCGATGTCGCGGATGGTGATGCCGCCGAGCGACGCCGCCGACGAGAACACCGCGTGGTTGGTCTCGATGTCCATGATGTCGTTGTATTTTGTCACCGACCAATACGGCCCGAACATGCTGTTCCTGCAGTAGTGCACCGGCTCTTCGCGGCGCAGCCGGTCGAAATACGGCCAGAACGTATCGGTCTTGAATAGCTCGGGATTGCTGACGTCGAAATCATCGAGCGGAATCGACTGAGCCTTTTCGCGCGCGGCCCGCAGATGGGAATCTCCGGCGAGATCGATGGTTCCGTGCATGAGCACCTCCTGACTGTTCCCCGCCGAAGCATGCCGGAGGGGCGATGTTTTACCCTATTACATCCCGAGCCGGGCGCCGGCGCAAGGACGAGTTGGGTGCATTTGGCCGCATCGACATCGCTGCCCGGCCTTGGGCTAACCGGCGCATTTCGCCGCGTGACAAGCGCGTTCCCCGAGATTAAGCCTGTTTGAAACAACGTCTAATTCGCCGGGAGGCGGCCATGATTCCCAACGCATTTCGGATGTTCAACTTCGATCTCGGCGAGACCGCGGATGCGATCCGCGAGACGGTGCATGCGTTTTCGCAGAACGAGATCGCGCCGCGCGCCGCCGAAATCGACCGCAGCAACCAGTTCCCGCGCGACCTCTGGCCCAAAATTGGATCGCTCGGCCTGCACGGCATCACGGTCGAGGAGGAATATGGCGGCAGCGGCTTGGGCTATCTCGATCACTGCATCGCGGTGGAGGAGATATCGCGGGCCTCGGCCGCGGTCGGGCTGTCTTATGGCGCCCATTCCAACCTCTGCGTCAACCAGATCCGCCGCAACGGCAACGAGGCGCAGAAGCGGAAATATTTGCCGAAACTGATTTCCGGCGAGCATGTCGGTTCGCTCGCGATGTCCGAGCCCGGCGCCGGAAGCGACGTGGTGTCGATGAAGACCCGCGCCGACAAGAAGGGCGACCGCTTTGTGCTGAACGGCAACAAGATGTGGATCACCAACGGCCCGGAGGCCGATACGCTGGTGGTCTATGCCAAGACCGATCTTAATGCCGGTCCGCGCGGCATGACCGCCTTCATCATCGAAAAGGGCATGAAGGGATTTTCCACCGCGCAAAAACTCGACAAGCTCGGCATGCGCGGCTCCGACACCTGCGAGCTGCTGTTCGAGGATTGCGAGGTCCCCGAGGAGAACGTGCTCAGTGAGGTCGGCCGCGGCGTCAACGTGCTGATGTCGGGTCTCGACTATGAGCGCGCGGTATTGGCGGCAGGGCCGATCGGCATCATGCAGGCCTGCATGGACGTGGTGCTGCCCTACGTCCACGAGCGCAAGCAGTTCGGCGAGCCGATCGGCACCTTCCAATTGGTGCAGGGCAAGATCGCCGACATGTACACCACGATGAACGCCTCGCGCGCCTATGTGTACGCGGTGGCCAAGGCCTGCGACCGCGGCGAGACCACGCGCGAGGACGCGGCCGGCGCCATTCTTTATGCCGCGGAGAAGGCCACGCAATGCGCGCTCGACGCCATCCAGCTGCTCGGCGGCAACGGCTACATCAACGACTATCCGACCGGGCGGCTGCTGCGCGACGCCAAACTGTATGAAATCGGCGCCGGCACCAGCGAAATCCGCCGCATGCTGATCGGCCGCGAATTGTTCGAAAAATCGGCGTAGGTAGAACGTTTTCCGGTTGAGCCGGCTCATGGCCGCGCACCCAGGTGTGCCGCCATGAATTGGCCCAACCAGAGATGCTCTAAGGCGTGGACTCATTAGCACGCAGCCAAATTCGGATTGAAGCGAATTTGATGAAGGCCAGATAGTTGGCCGCGAGTTTGTCGTGTCGGGCGCGCGACGCGCCGACATTGCTTGATCTTGTTGAAGAACCGTTCGATTAAGTTGCGCGCGCGGTACAGATACAGGCTAAAGCAAATAGGTTTTTGCAACTTCGCTTCGGCGGAATGTTTGACCACGCTCCTTGCTGGAGAGCGAGCTCTCTGATCTAGTCTGCGTCGTATCGACGATGCGCGAATAATATTGTTTGTGGAAGCAAGGCGCGTGCCCCTCTTGCTCTGAATTTACTTCCGCTTTCGGGGCAGACCGGAAGCAATCTGTCGGCGCTCAGAATGACGCGATTGGCCCGAACTGGAAATTCCGCAAGTCGTGCGGGATACCCGCGTGCAGCGGAAGCTTCGGATAAATTTCACTACCTGTTAAGCAGTTGCGGGCGTATTGAGAAACACTCAACCTTTTGTTGATTACCTGAATCTAAGGAGCCGTTGATGAAACTCTTACGTGTTCGTGCCTGCATCGGCCAACAATTACACCCGTACAATATGATGGGCGATTGAGCCCGATCATCCTGTGATGCTCCTGGGCTCGAGGCTGCTAGATGTTTGGATTTTCCCTTGCGGAGATCATTGGCTGGTTTGCTCTCACCGGCATTGCCGGGTTGGTGATGTGGGCCTCCCGTGCGCCGCTCGATGGCACCATGTCAAATTTATCGCAGTGGATGAGTGTTCTCAGCCGGAAGCGTTCACCGATTTTGGCATGGCGCCCCTCATTTGACCGCTTCGCCAAGTACGGCGCTCTTGGAATTTGGGGGATTGGGACGCTATTGCTTGCGCTAAATTATTTTTTTGATCAGCGCACGATCGTTCGGTACGAAGCTGCTCCACTGCTTCCCGATCAGATATTTCATTTCAATGCCTATCTGACAAATCGTGGGGCTTTGAATGACATACAATGGCGGGGTGGAGCCTATGTCGGAAGTCAGACGATGAAGGAGACCATTGCGAACCTACAATTCGACAATATCCATAGGTCATTTTCGAGTAAGCCCGATAGATTGGGCGGCAGACCCGATATTCAACGTAATTACACCACTTCCTGGCTCACCGCAGGCGGCCCGTACTTCCAGCAGCCCATGATCGATTCTGTTTGTTGCCGGTCGTGGCAACGTGTATCTGATGTTGGTGATCAGGCAAAAGGCTGCATGGAGCAAACAATGGACTTACACGGAGTCATGTGTAGAGCTCAAAAATAATGGCGAAACGCCTTTATGTGATAACGACCACAATAGAACGTTTTCGGAGAGCGAGATATACAGCGATTGTAATGCTAAGTTCCCTGCTTTGATGGCAAGCTTGGATAAAGTCTTGGCGAGCGATCCGAAAACGGTTGCCACAGGCAATGGACTTACGGTGAGCACCGAAGAAATCTATGAGGTGTTTCATAGGTATTTTCCGGTCGAGAAATGCAAGATTGAAGACGTTCTTACTATCGCTCGCACCTCGCGGTTTTTCGCTAGATATTGGGAAGTACCGGAATTGTACATAATTGAGTTCAGCAGCGTGGGTGTGAGTCCTCCGCCCGGCTATATCGTTCAGATCAATATCGAGAAGAAGACCGGCGATTTTGCGCAGCCGGATGCGAGAGCGAAGAGATACGAAATCCCCAACCCGAACGGCGGATAAGTGACACCGTAATCCGGCCATCCTTTTCCGTCACGGCGGACTATGAACGGCTTGATGGCACAGTCCGGCTCGAACGAGGCCCTGCTATTGCGGGTTGTCACTGATCTCGTCGCCGGCGCAGGTCTGAAATTTTCTGAACTCGCCGCAGCCAGTGAGTCCGTCGGGGCCTAGCCGACATCGATCAAGCTACACCAATCAAGCTCGATTTATAAGTACGCACCCTAGTCTCTTGCTTTGACACGTTTTCTTCACCGCATTCGCTCGAAAACGCTTCGCGTGTGGGACTTGGGTCACACAACGGCCGACAAATTTGTGGTTTGATCCGCTACCGTTCGCGCTGGAGTTGAACCATGAACCAGATGAGCTGGCCGCCGCAGGTGCCGCCGCAACCATTGCCTTCCGTGCCGCCGCCGATGCCGTTGGCGTTTTCCGGCGGCCGCGGCGAATTCTTTGATCTGGCCAAGCGCGGCGCCGCGCTGGAGCTCGTCACCCTCGGCTTCTATCGATTCTGGCTCCTCACCGACATCCGCCGCCATCTCTGGTCCAACACATTGGTCGATGGCGATGCGGCCGAATATACCGGCCGCGGCAAGGAGTTGCTGATCGGATTTCTGGTCGCGCTCGCGATCCTGGTGCCGATCTATCTCGGTTATTTTCTCATCGGTCTCGAGGCCGAGCACTATCAGGCGTTCGCCAGCATTCCCCTGATCGCCTTCTTCTATCTGTTCGGGCAGTTCGCGATTTTTCGCGCGCGGCGCTACCGGATGACGCGCACGGTGTGGCGCGGCGTGCGCTTCTGGATGACCGGCTCGGGCTGGATCTATGCCTTGCAGGCCTCGCTGTGGGGCGTGCTGATGATCCTCACGCTCGGACTGGTGCTGCCATGGCGGGCTGCGGCGCTCGAACGCTACAAGATGCGCCATTCCCATTACGGCGACCTGCAGGGCAGCTTCGAGGGGCGCGGCTGGGAGTTCTTCAAGCGCGGCTGGTGGCTGTGGCTGCTCACGCCGATCGCACTCTATGTAAGTCCGATCGCCCCTTCATTTACGCCGGCTACAAGGCCATCGAATGGCGCTGGTGGCTGTCTGGCGTCCGGTTCGGCGGCGTGCGTCTGGAATCCTCGTTGCCGAAGAGCGCATTGATCGGGCTGTACTGGAAAGTGATCGGCTGGATGGCCGTGCTCGGGCTGGTCTTCGCGGTCTATCTGGCCCTGTGCGCGGTGCTGGTCGCCAGCATGAGCGGCGCGGGACTGACAGAGTTTTTCAAGGCGCCGGAATTGATGAAGAGCATTCCGCTGCTGGTGCTGACCGGTCTGGGCTATCTGGTATTGGCGCTGGCGCTCAACGTGGTGATCCGGGTCTATCTGACGCGCGATCTCTGGGTGATCGTGCTGGGCTCGATCAACATCAGCGGCCTCGAGGCCGCCGCCAACGTTGCCGCGCGAGGCGATCTGGCCAACGCGCTCGGCGAAGGCTTTGCCGACGGTCTCGATGTCGGCGGATTCTAGGGCGAGATGACCATGGATAGCGACGCGCCAGAGATTTCGAGAACGCCGCCGGCCAATGCGGCGACCTATTTCGACGGGGCGTCGAGCCGGCGCCGCGCGGTTACGCTCCATTTCTCCGACCGGCTCGAAATCACCGAACGCGAACAGATGCTGGCGGTGTGGGACTATGCCGACATCCGCCGTGCCGACAGCCCTTCGGGCATGCTGCGCCTCGGCTGCCTGAGCGCGCCTGCGCTGGCGCGGCTGGAGGTTCGCGACAACGCGCTTGCGACCGAACTGGAGTCACGCTGCGCCAAATTGGATGACAACACGCCCGGCCGCCGCGGCGTTGCCGTCATTGTCGGCTGGTCGCTCGCGGCCGCGGTTTCGATCGTTGCCGTGGTGCTGTTCGGACTTCCGCTGATCGCCGATCGCCTCGCGCCGCTGGTGCCCGAAGCGTTCGAACGGCGGCTCGGCGACGTCGCCGACAGCCAGATCAAGACGATGTTCGATGCCAAGGCTTGCGACAACGCGGCCGGGCAGAAGGCCTTCGTCAAGCTCGTCACCGCGATTCGCGAATCCGCGGGCCTCGACACCTCGGTGCAGTCGGGCGTGCTGTCGAGCCCGATTCCCAATGCCTTCGCGCTGCCGGGCGGCAGGGTCTATCTGTTCAACGGATTGCTGGCGAAGGCCGAGAACGCCGACGAAATCGCGGGCGTGCTGGCCCATGAACTCGGCCATCTCAAGCATCGCGACAGCATGCGCGGACTGATCCGCGACGGCAGCACGTCGTTCCTGATCGGACTGTTGTTCGGCGACATCACCGGCTCCAGCGCGCTGATCTTCGGCTCGCGCACGCTGGTGACGTCGTCGCATTCGCGCGAGGCCGAGACCAATGCCGACGGTTTTGCCATCGACGTCATGCACCGGCTCGGCCGGCCGGCGAAGCCGACCGGGGAATTGCTGCTTCGGGTCACCGGCAAGGAGGGCAAGGGCCTCTCCATCATCTCCACGCATCCCCTGAGCGAGGACCGGCTGGCGCGGATGAGCCGGGAAGACCGGTCAGCCAGCGGGCCGCCGCTGCTGACATCAGAGGAATGGCGTTCGCTGAAATCGATCTGCAATGGCAAGTCTGAGCCGGGCAAGTCTGACCCTGACCCGGCCAAAATTTGAGCCGGCCCGGCTACCTCCGGGCGCTTTTCCGCGATCTTGCCGCTTCGATCGGCGCAGGCGCAGCGTCGCCCGGCTTTAGCTCCCACACCGCCTGCATGGCCGAGAAGGCCTGCGAGATGATCGGTTCGTGGCGCCGCGACGTCAGGCAGGCGAAACTGAGGTCGCAGGTCAGCGCCACCTTGTCGGCAATCACGAAATTCCGTTGGCGCGTGATGCGGTCGAGCACGCAGTCGCGGGCGAGGCTGAGGCAATTGCCGGCTTCGACGAACTCGATCATGGCGTCTTCATGATCGGCGAACGCGACGCGCTTCGGTGATGACCCCATTGGCCGGAAGACGTCGTCGATCAGCCGCCGATGCGCCGAGGCATGCGGCGTCGCAATCCAGGGCAGGTCGGTGAGGCCGGCCCAGTCCTTTCCCAGCACCTTGTCGCTCCATTCGCGCGGGGCGATCACGCGGTAGTCGTAGCGCATCAGTGCCGTGAGCCGGAATTTTCCATCGTCGATGGTGCGTTCGGGCAGCAGCCCCGACGCAAGGCATTCGGGCGGCGTGGCATCGATATAGTATCCGACATCGAGTTCGCCCCTGCCGATCTGCGCCAGCACGTCTTCGCTCAGGCCGTAGCGGAGGAAGACTTCGGTTTTCTTCGAGGAAGTGGCGAGGCTTCGCACGAACGGGCCCAGCCGGATCGACTCGGGATCCAGGATCGTGCCGACGCGCAGCGTTGCCCGCAGCGATTCGCGCAAGGAATCTGCCGCCGTCCTGAAATCCGCAGAGGCCGATACCGTCCGGTGCGCCAGCGGCAGCAGGGCGGCACCCGCTTCGGTCAGGGTAAATCCAGCAGGCGTCCGGTTGAAAAGCTGCAAGCCGGTGCTTTCCTCAAGGCCCTTCAACTGAAGGCTGACGGCGGGCTGGGTCAGGTGCAGCAGCGTGGCCGCGCGCGAAACCGTGCCTTCGCGGGCCACGGTGATGAAGCAGCGCAAGGCCTGGATACGCGGCAGGTCGTTCATTTGAAAATCTTATAGCAGACGCCCATAGAACCCCATTAGATAGGATTTGCTCTTGGAAGTCACAATCTTTCGTCAACGAAACTTTGCGTTGTCACTAGAAAAAGGTGAATGGCGAGAGGGCCGGCGGGATGTTCAACCGCCGCGCGAGGGAGTGCGACGGGATTTGGCGGGGACTGCCCTCCGAGATCTCCGCTGTCATTGCGAGGAGCAAAGCGACGAAGCAATCGATGTTTCAGCGTGCGCGGACAGATGGATTGCTTCGCAGAGCCCGTCATCCGGCGGCGCTACGCGCCGACCGGGTGGCTCGCAATGACGGGGGTGAGGCCTGCGGCTGGCCCGAGGCCGTCACTTACGGCAGGTTGTTGACCTTGCGCACCCAGGCGCGCACGTCGGCCATCACATCCGGCAGCATCGCCTTGACCTCCTGCACGGTCATGCCGGGCTTGATCCGGGGATCATAGAGAAGGTTCAGGAGATACTGGTCGTAGACGTCGAAATAGCCCATCGACACATTGTCGTTGAACATGGTCCAGGGCACGCTCGCCGTATCGTTGATCGGTCCCAGCGATTGCAGCAATTCCTCATAGGCGCAGTCGAAGAAGACGAAGTCGCCATTGTCGACAGTGAGGATCACGTCGGAATGCTCGATCTCGAACTTCTCGTTCTTGCGAAAGCCCGACAGGCATTGCGGGTCGAGCGAAGATTTAATCTCGCGCGCCCGTTCGCTGCCGTAGAAGGTCGCAATGGTGCGCTGGAGGTCGCGGTCGCGCACCAGCTTGACCTGCACATTGGCGTCTTCGAGGCTGCCGGTCATGGCGATGTCGAGATGCTGAACGCGGGCGGCGATGTCGGCCACGATTTTCGCGAGCTGCGCCTTGCGGTCGGCGCGGCTGCCGTCGGCAAACACCCGCACCGGCCTGTCATATTTGCGGATGCGGTCGACGCGGCCGGCGAGATGGTATTCGGCGCCGAACGCGATTTTCAGAAAGCCTTCGACGATTTCGCTGTCGGTGAAGATCTTTTTCTCGGCGCGCTGACGTTGCGCGATTGCCGGGATGTCGGCGAAAGCCGTGCACGGCACGAAGATTTCGCCGAGCGCAGCGGCGCTGAGGGCCGCCGCTAACGTCTGCAGGTAAAGGGATCGGCGAGGCGTGCGCATTCAAGCGACGCTGCCGCAATCGGCGCGCACCTGCAAGGGTTGTTCAAGCGATCGCCGGCGCCGCGGTGCAAGTTCCCGCTGCTCGGGAGGTGTACTCCGGAACCGGGTTTATCTCCCGGCAACCCTTGCCCTGATCGAGGCCACGTCGATTCCTCCGCCAACCATCTTGGCTTCGGCTTGTGCCTTCACGGCATTGCAAAGCGCGGTCAGGAACGCATCGTGCGAGCATCGCGCGTCCATCTTTGTGTAGACCAGATCATACTCGATCGGCTCCCACGTTCCGAAGTCCGCGAGGTTGTGCTGAATTTGCACTTCAAGGTTATCCAGTGCGGTGGCAAACTTGGCCTCAGCGGTCGTATGTGCTTCAAATTCGTGCCACAGCTCGAAGATTTCCTGACCGGTGTCGCCGGCGACACGGATTCGGATCTCCTCGATTGCCGCACGTTCGCGTTCGGCCTTGAGCTCTTTTCGCTCGCCCAGTTCGAAATAGGGGATATCGCCGGCCAACGCCTCTACCAGGTCGTGCACCAGGATAATCTTGAGCACGCGTCCAATATCGACGGCATGCTCAAGATGACGGTATGCAAGCAGCGCGGCCAGCGCCATCTGCCACGTATGCTCGGCGACACTCTCGCGTCGCCCATCCGATAGCCAGCTATGCCGCAGCTCGCGCTTCAGTCGCTCGGACAGACCCAGGAATTCCAGGATTCGGCCAGCTTCGTTCTCCATCCACTCACCTATTCAAGACGAGCCGGTACGGTAGCCGAGAAGGTGTCGCCTAATTTCTCACGACAACCGGGGTGCCGATGCGGACGCGGCTATAGAGATCGGTCACGTCTTCATTGGTCATGCGGAAGCATCCCGACGACACCGCCTGTCCGATCGTCTCGGGCTCGTTGGAGCCGTGGATGCGGTAGAGCGTCGATCCCAGATACATCGCCCGCGCGCCGAGCGGATTGTCGATGCCGCCGGCCATGTGGCGCGGCAGATCGGGCCGCCGCCGCAGCATCTGCGCCGGCGGAGTCCAGCTCGGCCATTCCTTCTTCGCGGTGATGCGGTGGGTTCCGCTCCAGCGGAAGCCGTCGCGGCCGACGCCAATGCCATAGCGAATCGCCTGGCCGTTACCCAGCACGAGATAAAGCCTGCGCTCGGAGGTATCGATCAAAATGGTCCCGGGCGCGTAATGGCCGACAAAGTGCACGGTCGTACGCGGGATCGGGCTTGCTCCGCTGGGCATGCCGGGTCGGAAGAAACCGGGGCCGCCGCCCATGATGTCGCGCGTGTCGTCAAAGAAACCTGGAAACAAACCTTGGGCTTGTGCCTGGCTGGCCCCCGCCAGCATCGTCAGCGCGGCAAACAGCAAAGCAAAGGCCCGGATCATCTTTTTCTTCCTCGCGAAAAATCTGAATATGCGAGACACAGGCCATAATTGCGGCGATCGTGCAAGCAACGAGCCCGTGACCACAGCCATTTTCGAATGCAGCGGTTAAAAAGGCAACATGCCCTGAGCGATGGCTGCATTGTGCGGCTAAACCTTTGACGAAACGTGCGAACAATGATTGATCGTCAGCGGCTCCAAAGAACGAAGCGCGAAGGGGAACGAGACCATGAACGGTGCGGAAAGTCTGGTGCGGACATTGGTCGCAGGCGGCGTGGATGTCTGCTTCACCAATCCCGGCACCTCGGAGATGCATTTCGTCGCCGCCCTGGACCGGGTCGAGGGGATGCGCTGCGTGCTCGGCCTGTTCGAGGGCGTGGTGACGGGCGCCGCCGACGGCTATTACCGTATGAAGGGCACGCCGGCGTCGACCTTGCTGCATCTCGGGCCCGGCCTCGCCAATGGCCTCGCCAATCTGCACAACGCCAAGAAGGCCAACTCCGGCATCGTCAACATCGTCGGCCAGCATGCGACCTACCATATCGCCTATAACGCCCCGCTGACGTCGGACATCGAAGGGTTGGCGCGGCCGATGTCCTCCTGGGTGCGGACCTCGCCGGATGCAAAATCCGTTTCCGCCGACGGCGCCGCCGCGATCGCCGCGGCCAAGAGCGCACCGCCGCAGATCGCCACGCTGATCCTGCCGGCCGATACCGCCTGGAACGAGGCCGATGGCATTGCGCAGGTGCCTGTGGAAAGCCAGCGCGCCAATTATTCCGCGCAGGCCGTGGACCATGCCGCCAAGGTGCTGCGCAACGGCGGCGCGTCGACGCTGCTGCTGATGACCGGCAGCGCACTCACCGAGCACGGGCTGGCGCTGGCTGCCCAGATCGCGGGCAAGACCGGCTGCAAGGTGATGGGCCAGACCTACAATCCGCGCATGGCGCGCGGCAGGGGCCGGTTCGCGATCGACCGCATCCCTTACGTGATCGAGCAGGCGCTGCCGATCCTGAAGGATTTCAAGAACATCGTGCTGGTCGAGGCCAACGATCCCGTCGCGTTCTTCGCCTATCCGAACAAGCCGAGCATGCTCAAACCCCAGGGCTGCGAAGTGCATCGCATGACCTCGGGCGCCGAAAATTCCGTAGCCGCCCTGGAAGCGCTGGCCGGCGCGCTTCACGCGCAGCCGGCCGACCGGCAGCCGCAAGGCTGGTCGAAATCGCAAAGCCGACCGGCGCGCTGACGCACGCCTCGATCGCGCAGGCGATTGCGATGGCGATCCCGGAAAACGCCATCGTGGTCGATGAATCCGTCACCACCGGCCGCGGCTTCTTTCCGCCGACGGCGGCTGCAGCCCCGCACGACTGGCTGCAGAACATGGGCGGCTCGATCGGCTTCTCGACACCGGTCGCGACCGGCGCTGCGGTGGCGTGCCCGGACCGCAAGGTGATCTGCATGGTCGGCGACGGCAGCGCGATGTACACGCTGCAATCGCTGTGGACGCAGGCGCGCGAAGGCCTCAACGTCGTCACGATCGTCTTCGCCAACAAGATCTACCAGATCCTGCGGGGCGAATTCGACGGCGTCGGCGCCGGCGAGCCGGGGCAGCGGGCGCTCGATATGCTCAAGATCGACCGCCCGGACCTCGACTTCGTCGCGCTCGCCAAGGGCATGGGCGTGCCGGGCCGCGCGGTCGCCAACGCCGACGACTTCAACAAGGCGCTGGCGGAAGCTATCGCCGAGCCGGGCCCGCGGCTGATCGAAGTGCAGATGTAACGGCGGCGGTTACCGCTCGCCTTCGTGGGAGGCGTCATGCAGACCGAGCTGAACAAGGTCGTCATCGCACTTCACGAGTTCTACGCGCGCGAGACCTTTCTGCTCGAAAGGGAGGCCGGCGAGCGCGCGCTGACGCACCGGCTGGCGGTGCAGTTCGAAAAGCAGTTCCCGGGCTGGGAGATCGATTGCGAATACGACCGGCTGGGCGATCGCACGCTGCGGCTGCCGCACGGAACGATCGTCTCGACCGACGATCATCTCGCAAAATCCATCTATCCCGACATCGTGGTGCATCAGCGCGAGATTCCCAACAATCTGCTCGCGGTCGAGGTTCGCAAGGCGGTCAATCATCAGCCGCTCGAACATGACCAGCATAAGCTGCGGGCGCTGACCGATCCGCATTTGTGGTTCGCCTACTGGATCGGCGTGCTGCTGACGCTCGGCAAGACGCAGGTCACGATGTCGGAAGTCTATACCAGCGGCGTTTTCGACCAGGCTCTGTCCGCCTGGTTCGCGGGGCGGCTAAAGGATGCGGGCTTAAGCGCAGGATAGCGTTGCGAATGGAGATCTACGCATGACACTCACACGATCGATCCTGGCCATCGCCTTTGTCGCTGTCGCGCAGCATGCGTTGATGCACGAGGCTCTAGCGCAGGCGGCTTCCGCGCCCGACCTGGAGGCCATTCTCGCCCATCCCAAGGTCGCCAAGACGCTCGAGGACATCAAGGCCGACGACGAGCGGGCCTTTGCCGAACAGAAGCGCATCACCGAAATTCCGGCGCCGCCGTTCAAGGAAAAGGTACGCGCCGAATATTATCTGAAGCGGATGCAGGAACTCGGCTTCAAGGATGCTTCGATCGACAGCGAAGGCAATGTGATCGCGCTGCGCAAGGGGACCGGCGGCGGCCGACCCAGGCTCGTGGTGTCGGCGCATCTCGACACGGTGTTTCCCGAAGGCACCGACGTCACCGTAAAGGAAAAGGACGGCGCCATCGTAGCGCCAGGCATCGGCGACGATTCGCGCGGGCTTGCGGCGATGCTGTCGCTGATCAAGGTGATGAACGAAAACCAGATCGCGACCGTCGGCGACATCATGTTCGTCGGCACCGTCGGCGAGGAAGAACTCGGCAATCTCCGCGGCGTGAAGGCGCTGTTCCGCGATCACGCTGATATCGACGGCTTTATCTCGATCGACGGGCTCGGCATCATCCGTGTCGTCAACCAGGCGACCGGCAGCCATCGCTACGAGTTCATCTTCAAAGGCCCCGGCGGGCACTCCTTCCAGGAATTTGGTTTGCCGAGCGCAACGCACGCGATGGGAAGGGCGATCGCGAAAATCTCGGAGCTGCAGACCCCATCCGATCCCAAGACCACGTTCACCGTCGGCACCGTGAGCGGCGGCACCTCGGTCAATGCCATCGCCGCCGAAGCGCGGATGGCCGTCGACATGCGCTCGAACTCGACCGACGAGCTGCTCAAGCTCGAGGTGCGGCTGCTCGACCTCGTCAAGGAAGCGGTGGCGGATGAAAACGCGCGCTGGAAATCCGACAAGATGACCGTCGAGGCAAAGCTGATCGGCGACCGGCCGGCGGGCATCGTTCCCTTGGATTCTCCGATCGTGCAGGCCACCCAGCGCGCGGTCTCGGCCGTGACAAGGGGCCGCGGCCGACCTTGCCGGCTCCTCGACCGATTCCAACATCGCGATGTCGCTCGGCATCCCGGCCGTCACCATCGGCGGCGGCGGGAGGGCGGCAACTGGCACTCGCGCAACGAATGGTACAAGCCGGTTAACGCCTGGTACGGCCCGCAGAACGCGCTGTTGACCGTTTTGATCCTGACCGGGCTGGATGGCGTCACCAAACCGGCGCTCCTGGTGCGAAAAGCTGCCAAATAGAGACCAAAAGCGCCCCCGGGGCGTTAACGCGCCATTAACCATGCCCCCGATTGGACAAATTGTCGGCCAATTGCGGCCAAAGCGGTAGCCGAACATGGTTCCCCAGTAGTTCTACGTGCGTGGGGGTGTGGCATGGCGTACAGGATCGTGGCGGAACGTAGAGACGAGACTGTCAGGATGGACCGAAGCAGCATGCTGGTGGCGGTTGCCAAAGCGCGGGTCTGGGCCAGCGAGGGGTGGAAGGTCACCATCATCGTCGGCGACGAAAACGAAATTGCACCTTCCGACGCACGCCGGCTTTCCTTCGTGTGATCACGGACCGTGCGCCATCGCTCCGGCGGCGCCCAAATAGAGCGGAACCGGGAACCCGGACCGACGTTATTGCTGCAGGCAGGCTTTCTGGAGCAATGCCATGCAGTGGCGGTCAGCAAGCACCGGCCCCGACGAAATGCGCGGCACCGGCGATGACGACATCTCATACGCAACCGGATGGACCATCAGCGGCCTTGCGACGCTAGGCACCATCGTCGCGATCTGGCTGCTGGGGATCTGATCCAAACCCTATCTCTGCGCGACCCGCTTGCCGCCGGTCACGAGCAGTCCTGCTCTGCGCCGATCAACAGGCGCCACCGATGAATGCTGAAACGACTGATTCAGTGATCCGACTTGGCACCTAGAGGAACGCCGAACAAAAAGACCGCCCGAAGGCGGTCTCTGCACTTCGATAGGGCTGGCGATCGATTAGGCAGCGCCAAGCGCGATTGGCTGTTGGTGCCGGCGGTAGGCCATGAACCCAACGCAAGCAAAGCCAAGAAACATCATGACCCAGGTGGAGGGCTCGGGAACTCCGGCGACCACAAGGAAGGCATCGGCGATCACCGCGTGAGCCGCCGCTGTCGGATGAATGCCGTCCCAATACGCGTAGGTGTTACAGTTCGCGCCAACAACTGCCCCGCAGGCATCGGTCACGTTGGTAAAACCAAACGCTCCGGGATTGAGTGCGATCGTCGTGCCCAGACCGAAAAGGTCAAAAGTCGTCACGCCCGTCTCACCCGCCAGCTCCGCAGCGAGCGCTGCGTTCATGCTGTTGGCGAGGAAGGCCCCCAATCCGGAAGCACCGGCCGCCGCGACAGCCGGAGCGAGCCCGAGATTTGGCGTGTTCCAGACGATGATGTGCTGCGCGCCTGCAGCTTGAAGCGCATCCACCATCGCACCGACGTTGGCTGCGTATTGAGTTGCCGTTGCCATTACGGTGGACCCCAAGCACGCAGGGCATGCTGCGATCGCGCCAAGCGCAGCTCGGGCATCATTGCCACCGCCGGCGATGACGTAAAGCGCATTGGCGGAGACCGTGTTGGTGGTCAAGTACTGGTTGGCCTGGGTGAGCAGGCTGTACGGAAAGCCGTTGCCTGCTGGACCCGTGGTCGCGCCTCCAAACGCATAGTTGGTCCCGCCAGCTAGCGAAGGTTGGAGCGTTATGCCGAGCTTCGAGGCGGCGTCTGATGCCCACACGGGTCCGTTGCTGTAAACTCCGGAGCCGTAGGGATGACTGGGGACGTACGTGTTGCCTGAAATGGTCTGTCCGGCATTGGTGCCGATCGCGATGGCGTTGTTGCCGTTGTCAGACAGGCTGTCGCCAAAGACAACGAGCGAGTTATATATGCTGGCCGAGGCCGGCAGGGCCGCCAACGAAAAAGCTGTGACGGCAACTAACGGCAATAACCTGGTGAAGAGCGCGTATTTCATGAAGTTACCTACTCTTTTACTAAACATTTACTGAACAGTTCAGTATAGCACCGTGTCGCGAGAGGTGTGTCAACTACTCAATCGTATGTTGCAGCGCATTCATTTCGCTAACAGCGCTGGAGAGCGCGGACCTCATCGACTCCGGCAATCAGATCGTGATCTCGACCCGAAGAGCAGCGCCAGCGCAAAGTGTCGTGGGAGCTGCGATCACAGCAACCCTTCCTTCGGCAAAATATCTGGAGAGAGGACTCGAAAATGCAGAATGGAAAAATGGTCCTACGATTTTGACCGTTGGAATTTCCCTTATGACGTTGGCCGCACATTCCTTCGCCAGGCGGGGCGGGATTGGGATTTTCGGTACGTTGCCCACTTGAGAGTTCGCACGATCCACCAAACTTCCCGTCAGTACGGCCGCCAAAGCGACACAACAAAATATCCGACGCACAAAAACTCCTTTCAACAAGGATGCGAATACGCGCGCTTGCGTATCCGGCAGTTCGGGCGAATGCTGGAGTTCTCTGTGGAGGGACGTTAAGGGCGTCAACTAATAATTGCAATTTCAGGTCAGATGCCAGCGCGTTGCTCGCGGTAAAGGGATCTGTTGTTTGAAATAATGGTGGACGCACAAGGGATCGAACCTTGGACCTCTCCCGTGTGAAGGGAACGCTCTCCCGCTGAGCTATGCGTCCGGGAATTTGGGCGAACAATGAGCCCCGTCAGAGCCCGCGATTTACGAAGTACCGGCCCATAGTGTCAAGCGATCAGTCGGGCCGTAACGTTGCGTTTTCGCGCGAAACAGGGGAATTTACGCCCCCTGCTGGCGGGCCCGCGAAGCGTGCGACTGTAGCGCCCGGATGCGTTCGGCCAGCGTCCCGCCGCCTTCCGAGACGGGGGCGGCGCCGGCGACGTCGTTGGCGGGCTTGGCGGGCACTTTCGGCACCGAAGGTTCCGCCGCCAGCATCGCCTCGATCGCCGAATTCGGGCCCTCGAGCTGCATGGCGAGTTTTGCGACCTCGGCGGCGATGTCGTTGATGCGCTCGCGCAATAGCGCATTTTCCATCCGCTCGGTCTGCCACGAGCTTTCGGCCTGCTGCTGGATCGCGTTGATGTCACGCTGCAGTTTGGCGCGTTCGTCGCGGGCGACACGAAGCTGCTGCTCGACGGCGGCCTTCTCGCTGCGCAATTTCTCGACGATCGGCGATTTGCCGCCGTTCATCGCCGCGATCTCCTCGCGCAGTTCGCGTGCGGCGCGTTCGGCGTTTTCGTTCGCCTGCCTGAGCTGATTGTTTTCGTATTCGCGCTCGGCAAGGATCTTGCCTTGCATCGCCAGCCGCGCCTCGAGGTCGTTGACGCGGTTGCCGAGCATCTCGGCTTCCTTGACCTGGACGATCAATTGCCGGTCGAGGTCGGTGACGCGCTGGCTCAAATTTTCGACGCGGCTGCGCGCTTCGCTCAGTTCGTGCGTCGCGCGCTCGGACTCGGCGCGCTCCTGGGCGAGGCGAGCCTGCGTCGTCGAAAATTCCTTTTCGGCGTCGCCGACGCGGCCTCTCAGTTGCTCGATCTGCGTGCGCACCGCGACCAGTTCGACCTGGCGGCTGTCCGCCGTCATCGAACGATCGTTCAATTCGTGATTGATCCGGGCGAGCTCCGCCTGCTTGGCGGTCAGTGCCGCTTCGGCGTTGCGCAACAGTTCGGTCTTGGCCGCGAATTCCTCTTCGGTGGCGCGCAACTGCTCCTTCATCGCCTTCTCGCGCGCTTCGAGCGAAAAGATGGTGGCGTTCTTTTCGCCGAGCTCGATCTTCATGCGGTTGATGGCGTCGCTCTTCTTGCCGAGTTCGGCGAGCTGGCTCGTGGTTTTGTTCTTGAGCTGCTCGACGTTCATTTCGAGCCGCCGCGCCGACATCGCGAATTCCGCGCGCAACTGGTCCTTGTCGGCCTGGATCTCGGCCATCGACAGCGGGGTTGCCGCCTCGAGCCGCCGCGTCGTCAGCCGCACCGCACGGTTATGCACCAGCGGCACGATCATCAGACCGAACAGCATGGAGACCAGAAAACCGATCGCCAGGTACATGATCGGTTCGATCATGGATGGTTACTCCGCACAGACAGGGATTCGTTAATCACAATGCCACGCCGGGCCGGCCCTACGCCAGCCCAATGCCGCGTTAACCTGAATCCGCCTGGGGAGACGCGCGTCTATGCTTGGAGATCGGCTCAGAACGGGTTCCAGGTCGCGCGCGGGGTAAATTTCAGATAGCCGACATTGGCGCCGAGCCGCAGCCCGATGCCGGAGCGGATCGGCACCAGCACGATGTTGTTGGCGGTCAGCGCGGTCATGCCGAAGCCGCCGACGATATAGGCGGAGCCGTCGATGCCGACGAAGCGCTGATAGATCGCGTTGGTGGCGGGCAGGTTGTAGACCAGCGTCATGGTGCGCGCGCCGTCGCCGCCCCAGTCGAAACCGACCGACGGCCCCTGCCAGTAGACCCGCAAGTCGCCGGCGTTCTTGGTGTAGAGCGTGCCTTCGCCATACCGCAGGCCAGCCACAAAAGCGCCTGAGCCTTCCTCGCCGAGCACATAGCCGTTGGGAAGGCCCCATTGGCTGACCGCGCGCTCGATGACGGACGCCAGCCCGCGCGAGACGTTGCCGAAGAACTTGTGCCCGGCCGAAACCAGTTCGTCGGGTCCAGAGGTTTCGGGCCCCGGCTGGCGTTGCGGCGGCGGATAGGGTGCCGGCTGCTGCTGCGGATATGGTGCCTGCTGCGGCTGCTGTGCGGAAGCCGGCACGGTCCAGCACATCAGCGCGGCGAACGTCACCGCGGCAAGGCGTGAAGCAAACGTCATGAAAGAACCCCTGGCATCGAAATTCTGGCCGCCGCCTTAACCTGACGCCAACAAGCATGGCTCTAGGTTGCGCCCAGTGTCCCCTCGACTCGCATGTTATCGGCACCAACTATGACGGCAGAACGGCAGGAAAGATACGCTTTGCGCCCCGGAATAGCCCTTATTGCCTTATTGGCGATTTTTTAGCGCGCTCAGCCTTGATTTCGCCGCGCAGGCTTCGACCACCGAGCGGGTGGTGGTGAACCGCTATTCCGGGCTCGCCATCGAGGGCTTCGATCCCGTCGCCTATTTCACGGAAGCCATGGCAGCCCAAGGGTTGCCCGACTTCGAGGCCCGCGAAGCCGGCGCCGTCTGGCGTTTCCGCAACCAGGGTAATCGCGCCTCTTTCGTGGCGCATCCGGAAATCTACGGGCCCCAGTTCGGCGGCTATGACCCGGTCGATCTGGGACGAGGGGTGACCTATGCGGGCAACCCGCGCTTTTGGGTGGTCGCGGGCCAGCGGCTCTATCTGTTCGGCCGCGAGGAGAACCGCGATGCGTTCGCTGCCGAGCCGGCGCGTTTCCTGAAAGACGCGCGCGCGCGCTGGCCGGTGCTGGTGCAGGGGTTGGCGCAGTAGTTGCGAGCAGCCGTAGCGAGATCCCCGGGCGAGCGCAGCGACCCCGGGGAACAGTGGTGACAACTTCACACATTCCATTCGTCTGGCACCGCTCCCGGGGTCGCTTCGCTCGCCCGGGCTACGAAATTCAAACTGCCGCCTTCGGATCGCCCCAGGCGATGAACTCAGGAACGATGAAGTCTTTCCGCCCGGTGCCAAAAACCAGCGCCGCGCCGCTTGAATCCGTGATCCGGCCGCCGGCGGCCGCAACGACCGCATGGCCCGCGGCCACGTCCCATTCCGAGGTCGGCGACAGCCGGGGATAGATATCGACCGCGCCTTCGGCCACCCGGCCGAATTTGACCGCCGAGCCGAGTTCGCAGCGCACCGCGCCCGGCCTTGCCGCAATAAAGGCCTCGGTCCTGGCGTCGCCATGCAGGCGGCTGACCGCGACGGTCCACGGCTCTCCTCGTGGCGGGCAAGGTCGGGTGCGCACCGGCTCGATCAGCGGCTTGCCTTCGCCCAGCGTCAGCCGTTCCGCGCCGCGACCGACAATGCCGCGCCAGACCAACCCGAGCGCGGGCGCGCTGACGATGCCGAGCAGCGGCGTCCCGCGGGTTACCAGCGCCAGGTTGACGGTGAATTCGTTGCGGCCGGCAACGAACTCCTTGGTGCCGTCGAGCGGGTCGATCAGGAAGAAACTTTCCTTATGGGACAGCGTGCCGGGCTGGACGCGCTCTTCCGAAAGCGACGGTATTGTTGGCGCCAGCTGCGCCAGGCCTTCGGCGATGATGCGGTCGGCCGCCAGATCCGCTTCCGTTACCGGCGATCCGTCGATCTTGCCGTCTACCTTCATGGCGGAACGGTTGATGGCGAGGATGGCGGTGCCGGCCCGGATCACGATCTCGGTCAGCGGTTCGATCAGGGCCGCGGCAGCATTGTGATCGAGTACGGGACGTGCCTCATTCATGAGCTAGGCCTCTCTCTTGCCTTACCATTGCCGCCCCGCGCTGGCAGCACGCGCCTGCGCAGTGTATCAAACCAGAAAGCACGCGTGATTCGTAACTGTCCGCCAGGAACATGAGACTCGGCGGCTTTCCAGGAACCCATGATGTCTGGCACTTCGTCTCCCGGTCCGGCTCCCGATACCCTCGAACTTGCGGCGCTGTTGTGTTCGCGAGTCTGTCACGATCTCATCAGCCCGGTGGGCGCCATCGTCAATGGGCTTGAGGTGCTTGACGACAACCCGAAGCCCGAAGACCGCGATTTCGCGCTCGATCTGATCCGCAAGAGCGCCAAGACCGCTTCCGCACGATTGCAGTTCTGCCGCCTGGCGTTTGGCGCTGCGGGATCGGCGGGTGCGCAGATCGATCTCGGCGATGCCCAGACCATGGCGCGTGGCCACATCGAGGATGGCAAGATCACCATCACCTGGAATCTGCCGCGGCTGTTGCTGCCAAAGAACCGCGTCAAGCTGCTGTTGAACATGCTGATCATTGCGCAGCAGACGATCCCGCGCGGCGGTACGCTGGCGATCGATCCGATCGGTGACGGCGAGACGATGAGCTTTCGCGTGACCTCGGCCGGCCTGAACGCCCGCCTGCCGCAGAACATCGCCGATCTCCTGAGCGCGAACTCGACGGCTTCCGTCGATGCGCACGCGGTGCAGCCTTACTATACGCGGCTGTTGGCGCAGGCCTGCGGGCTGAGCGTGACGCTTGCGCCCGACGGGGAAAAGGTGGTCGTTACCGCGGCCTGAAGCGCGCCAATGCGCAAACATGGTTAACCAAAAGTTGAAAACAGGCGGCAGAATTCATTTCTGCCGTCTTATCTCTTTGTTGATCCCGTTCTTTTCCATTTGAGCAACCAATATTAAACGCTTTGCATAGAAGCTGGCCATGTTCCGTAAGGCACGTCGATGTCGCGTGCCGGTGCGTACGAAGGCCAGTTTCATGGATGATTTGTTGCGGGAGTTTTTGACCGAAACCAGCGAGAGCCTGGATACGGTCGACAATCAGTTGGTGCGGTTCGAGCAGGACCCGAGCGACGCCAAGATTCTGGATAACATTTTCCGTCTGGTCCACACCATCAAGGGCACCTGCGGTTTCCTGGGGCTGCCGCGGCTGGAAGCGCTGGCCCATGCCGGCGAGACGCTGATGGGCAAATTCCGCGACGGCATGCCGGTCAAGGCCGAGGCCGTGACGCTGATCCTGAGCAGCATCGACCGCATCAAGGAGATCCTCGCCGGCCTCGAGGCCACCGAGACCGAGCCCGAGGGCACCGACGAGGACCTGATCGAGAAGCTGCATGCGATGGCCGAAGGCGGCCACCATGCCGAGGCCGAGCCGGTTGCCGCGCCTGTCCCGGCGGTCGCCGCGCCGCCGGTGAAGCCTGCAGTGACCGCCGGCACGCTGATCGACCAGGTGCTGGAACGCCCGTTGCGTCCCGGCGAGGTCTCGCTCGACGACCTCGAGCGCGCCTTCCGCGAGACCGCCACCGAAGCCGCGCCCACGCCCGTCGTCAAGCATGCCGCACCCGCGCCGGAAGCCGCCCCGCGCCACAGGCGGCCAAGGAAGTAAAGGCCAAGCCGGCGAGGAAGCCGGTCGCCATCGACGCCGACGTCCAGGAAGCCGACAAGATCGCCAACCAGTCGATCCGCGTCAACGTCGACACGCTGGAGCACCTGATGACCATGGTCTCCGAGCTGGTCCTGACCCGCAACCAGCTTTTGGAAATCTCTCGCCGCAACGAGGACACCGAGTTCAAGGTGCCGCTGCAGCGGCTCTCCAACGTCACCGCCGAGCTGCAGGAAGGCGTCATGAAGACGCGGATGCAGCCGATCGGCAATGCCTGGCAGAAGCTGCCGCGCATCGTCCGCGACCTAAGCGGCGAACTCGGCAAGCAGATCGAGCTCGAGATGCACGGCGCCGACACCGAGCTCGACCGCCAGGTGCTCGACCTGATCAAGGATCCGTTGACGCACATGGTGCGCAACTCCGCCGACCACGGCCTGGAGACCCCGGCCGAGCGGCTCGCCAGCGGCAAGGGCGAGCAGGGCACGATCCGGCTTTCGGCCTATCACGAGGGCGGCCACATCATCATCTGCATCGCCGACAACGGCCGCGGGCTCAACACCGAGCGGATCAAGGCCAAGGCGCTGCAGAACGGTCTCGTCAGCGAGGCCGAGCTGGAGAAGATGACCGAGGCCCAGATCCACAAGTTCATCTTCGCGCCGGGCTTCTCCACCGCCGCCACCGTCACCTCGGTCTCCGGCCGCGGCGTCGGCATGGACGTGGTGCGCACCAATATCGACCAGATCGGCGGCACCATCGACATCAAGAGCGTGGCGGGCGAGGGCTCAAGCGTCACCATCAAGATCCCGCTGACGCTGGCCATCGTCTCGGCCCTGATCGTGGAAGCCGCCGGCGACCGCTTTGCGATCCCCCAGCTCTCCGTGGTCGAACTGGTGCGGGCGCGCGCCAACTCTGAACACCGCATCGAGCGCATCAAGGACACCGCGGTCTTAAGGCTGCGCAACAAGCTGCTGCCGCTGATGCACCTGAAGAAGCTGCTCAAGATCGACGACGGCTCGTCCAGCGACCCCGAGAACGGCTTCATCGTGGTCACGCAGGTCGGCAGCCAGACTTTTGGCATCGTGGTCGACGGCGTGTTCCACACCGAAGAAATCGTGGTCAAGCCGATGTCGACCAAACTGCGGCACATCGACATGTTCTCCGGCAACACCATTTTGGGCGATGGCGCGGTGATCATGATCATCGACCCCAACGGCATTGCCAAAGCGCTCGGCGCCTCCGGCTCCTCGGCCCATGAGATGGCCGACGAGGCCGCCGCGGCGCATGGCTTCGGCAGCGAACAGCTGACCTCGCTGCTGGTGTTCCGCGCCGGTTCCAGCCAGCCCAAGGCGGTGCCGCTCGGCCTCGTCACCCGGCTGGAGGAGATCGCCACCGACAAGATCGAGCTCTCGAACGGCCGCTACATGGTGCAGTACCGCGAGCAGCTGATGCCTTTGGTGCAGATGAGCGGGGTCACCGTGCAGACCACAGGCTCGCAGCCGATCCTGGTGTTCGCCGACGACGGCCGCTCGATGGGGCTGGTGGTCGACGAGATCATCGACATCGTCGAGGAGCGGCTGCACATCGAGGTCGCCGGCCAGCAGGACGGCATCCTGGGTTCGGCCGTGATCAAGGGCCAGGCCACCGAAGTGATCGACGTCGGCCACTTCCTGCCGATGGCGTTTGCCGACTGGTTCTCGCGCAAGGAGATGCGGGCGTCCTCGACGGCGCAATCGGTGCTGCTGGTCGACGACAGTGCCTTCTTCCGCAACATGCTGGCGCCGGTGCTCAAGGCCGCCGGCTACAAGGTGCGGGTCGCCGTCAACGCACAGGAAGGGCTGTCCGCGCTGCGCTCGGGCCACACCTTCGACGTGGTGCTGACCGACATCGAAATGCCCGACATGAACGGCTTCGAGTTCGCCGAAGTGATCCGCGCCGACAACAATCTGAGCACGATGCCGATCATCGCGCTGTCCTCGCTGGTGTCGCCGGCGGCGATCGAGCGCGGGCGGCAGGCCGGCTTCCACGATTACGTCGCCAAGTTCGACCGTCCCGGCCTGATCGCGGCGCTGAAGGAACAGACCGCCGAGACCAGGAACGCGGCTTAAAGGTAGCAGCACATGACAACCAAGACCGAGACCGTCGAGGGCACCGTGGCCGAATACGTCACCGCCGTGATCGGCGGGCAATTGTTCGGCCTGCCGATCTCGCGGGTGCAGGACGTGTTCATGCCGGAACGGCTGACGCGGGTGCCGCTGTCGTCGGCCGAGATCGCCGGCGTGCTCAATCTGCGCGGCCGCATCGTCACCGTGGTCGACATGCGCGCCCGGCTCGGGCTGCCGAAGAACGACGACGGCAAGCCGCCGATGGCGGTCGGCGTCGATTTGCGCGGCGAATCCTACGGCCTGCTGATCGACCAGATCGGCGAGGTCTTGAAACTCCACGACAACGGCCGCGAGGAAAACCCCGTCAACCTCGACCCCCGCATGGCCAAGCTTGCCGGCGGCGTGCACCGTCTCGACGGCCAGCTCATGGTCGTCCTCGACGTTGATCGCGTTCTCGAAATCGTGCCGGACCTGATGGCGGCATGAAGACCGAACCTGGAATGGAAACATCCCCCTTGGGATCTGGTGCAATTGGAGGCCTAAAATGAAAACATGTCTGGTCGTCGACGACTCGAGCGTCATCCGAAAAGTCGCACGCCGCATCCTCGAAGGTCTCGACTTTCAAATCGTCGAAGCCGAGGACGGCCAAAAGGCGCTTGAAGTTTGCAAGCGCGCCATGCCCGAAGCGGTTCTGCTCGACTGGAATATGCCGGTCATGGACGGCTACGAATTCCTCGGCAATCTGCGCCGCATGCCCGGCGGCGACGCGCCCAAGGTGGTGTTCTGCACCACCGAGAACGACGTCGCACACATTGCGCGAGCGCTGCATGCCGGTGCCAACGAATACATCATGAAGCCGTTCGACAAGGACATCGTCACCGCGAAGTTCCAGGAAGTCGGCCTGCTCTGATCTCGCCTGTGTGATCCCGGCGGCTCAACGGCCTTCGGCGTTGTTTTGTAAGTGTTCCGCTTGAGTCGGGTCGGGTGAAGTAATGAGTGTTGCGTTAACGAAGTCTCCACCGCCAATCTCGACACGGCAAGACAAGCTGCGCGTCATGGTGGTCGACGACTCTGTCGTGATCCGCGGGATGATCTCGCGCTGGATCGGCGCCGAGCCGGACATGGAGGTCTCGGCCTCCTTGCGTACCGGTCTCGACGCCGTCAACCAGATCGAACGCATCAAGCCCGATGTTGCCGTGCTCGATATCGAAATGCCGGAGCTCGACGGCATTTCGGCGCTGCCGCAACTCTTGGCGAAAAAGCGCGACCTCGTCATCATCATGGCGTCGACGCTGACCCGCCGCAATGCGGAGATCAGCTTCAAGGCGCTTTCGCTCGGCGCGTCCGACTACATTCCAAAGCCGGAGAGCACGCGCGAGGCCACCGCGGCCGAGACCTTCCACCACGATCTGATCCAGAAGATCTCGTCATCTGGGCGCCAGGGCCCGCCGGCGTGCGCAGCCGGCCGCGAGCCCGTCGATGGCGCCGGCCCCGGAGCGGGCACGCGAAGTATCGGCCCAGCCGGCCGCTGCGCCGGCTGCGCAACTGCAACTGGCCCGCCGGCCCTTCAGCATGCTGGCGCCGCGGGTGCTCCTGATCGGCTCGTCGACCGGTGGCCCGCAGGCCCTGATGACGCTGGTTGCCGACATCGGTCCGGTGATCGATCGTTTTCCGGTGCTGATCACCCAGCACATGCCGCCGACCTTCACCACAATTCTCGCCGAACATCTGGCGCGCGCGAGCCGCCGGCCGGCGCATGAGGCCGTCGATGGCGAGATCGTCAAGCCCGGCCGGATCTATCTTGCGCCGGGCGGCCGCCACATGCGCGTGGTGCGCCATGGCGCCGAGACTGCGATCGCGCTCGACGACGGGCCGCCGGTGAATTTCTGCAAACCCGCGGTGGATCCGCTGTTCAACTCCGCCATCGACGTTTGGCAGGGCGGCATCATGTCGGTGATTCTGACCGGCATGGGCTCCGACGGCATGCGCGGCGGCAAGGACATCGTCGCCGCCGGCGGCAGCGTGATTGCCCAGGACGAAGCGACCAGCGTGGTGTGGGGCATGCCCGGCGCGGCCGCCAATGCAGGTATTTGCGCGGCAGTTCTGCCGCTCAATCAGATCGCGCCAAAGCTGGTTCGGTTGTTTTCGGGAGATCGTTCGTGACGCCTTCAGACTATGAGTATCTGCGTAAACTTCTGAAAGAGCGCTCCGGGCTCGATCTTTCCGCCGACAAGCAATATCTGGTCGAAAGCCGGTTGTTGCCACTGGCGCGCAAGTCCAGCCTGCCGGGCATTTCCGGACTCGTCGAGAAGATGAAGGGCGGAGCCAGCGCACTGACGGCGGAGGTGGTCGAAGCGATGACCACCAACGAGACATTCTTCTTTCGCGACAAGATTCCGTTCGATCATTTGCGGGAGGCGATCATCCCGGCACTGGTGCAGGCGCGGGCGGCCCGCCGCGCTTTACGCATCTGGTGCGCGGCTTCCTCCACCGGGCAGGAGCCGTATTCGATCGCGATGTGCCTGAAGGAAGCCGGTTCGCTGCTGTCCGGCTGGCGCACCGAGATCGTCGCGACCGACCTGTCGCAGGCGGTGCTGGAAAAATCGAAGGCCGGAATCTTCAGCCAGTTCGAGGTGCAGCGCGGACTGCCGATCGGGTTGCTGGTGAAATATTTCACCCAGAACGGCGAGCTCTGGCAGATCAATGCCGAGATCCGCAGCATGGTACAGCATCGTCAGCTCAACCTGCTGCAGGACTTCTCTCATCTCGGCGTGTTCGACATCATCTTCTGCCGCAACGTGCTGATCTATTTCGATCAGAATACCAAGACCAACATCTTCGAGCGGCTCTCCCGAATGCTGGAGCCCGATGGCGTGCTGGCGCTGGGCGCGGCCGAATCCGTGGTCGGCATCACCAACACCTTCAAGCCCTATCCGGAGCGGCGCGGACTTTATCGTACGAATATCGCGCCGGTGATCCGGGTGGGGGCGTCGCCGCTGGTGCCGCAAACCCTGCGGGCCGTGGCCGCGGCGCGCTGAGCCTGGTGTTCGCCTCGTCCGCTTGCCATGTCACGCTACAATATCGCGTGCGGCAGGAAGCGTGACGTGTTGCCGGTGATCGGGTTCTCGTCCTCGCGAATCGACAGGCCGCATGGCGTGTGATCGACCAGCCAGCTTCCGAGCACCGGGTATTGGTCGGAAAAGCTCGGCAGCGGCGCGAAAGCCTGCCGGATAAATCCTTCCGCCCCGTACGGGCCTTGCTGTTCCATCAGCGTTGTGCCGGCGCTGACGAGCGCGACGTTGGCGCCTTCGCGCGAATAGAGCGGCTTGCGCACGAACGAAGAGCCGAGCATTGCCGCCTTCGGATCGTCCTCGAAATAGGCCGGCAGCAAATTGGGGTGCTTCGGAAACATCTCCCATAGCAGCGGTAGAATGCCCTTGTTGGAGAGGATCGCTTTCCAGGGTGGCTCGATCCAGCGTGTCGGCGCGCTCGACAGCTTTACGCCGAATGCGTCGTGGAACATCCATTCCCAGGGATAGAGTTTGAAGGCGAGCTCAATTCCGCGATCGTCGAGATCGACGAAGCGGCCATCACCGCCGAGTCCGACGTCCTTGATGTCCATCAGCGTGGTCTTCAATCCGGCCTGGCTCGCAGTGTCCTGCAGATAGGCCAACGTGCCGACGTCCTCGGTATTATCAGTCATGCCGGCCAGATGCAGATGCTTCGCGCTGCCGTGTTTCTTCCAGGCGTCGATCAGGCGCTCATGGATTGAATTGAACTGGTCGGCGCGCTTCGGGATGATGTTGCGCTCCATCGCCTGTTCAAGCCATGTCCACTGAAAAACCGCCGCTTCGAAAATCGAGGTCGGGGTGTCGGCGTTGTACTCCAGCAGTTTCGCCGGGCTCCAGCCATCGTAGCTCAGGTCCAGCCTGCCGTAGAGGCTGGCGTCACGGCGGCGCCAGCTCTCGGACAGCAGCGGCCAGAAGGCTTCGGGTATTTTCAATCGGCGCAGATATTTTTCGTCGTTGATCGCGCGGCCGACCAGTTCGAGGCACATCGCATCGATCTCACCGGTGGGCGCCTCGACCCGCCGTTCGATCTCGTCCAACGTGAACGCGTAATAGGCCCGTTCGTCCCAATAGCGCTCGCCGTTGATGGTGTGAAAATCAAATCCGGTGCGCTCTGCGGTCGCATGCCAGTCGTCGCGTTCGGGGCAGGCGATGCGCTGCATGGAAGTCAGCCACCGCCGGAGAAATGCGAGCCGAACGAATGCGCAAACGAGCCGAAGCCGCCGCGTTGCGCGTTGTGCGAACCGGTGTCGTGCGTGCTGGAGGAGGATGAGTGGTCCGACGAGGAACTGCCGCTGTAGTAACTGCTGCGCGAAGACGATCCGCCGCTCGAGCCGCCATGGCTGGACGACGAACTGCGCGATGAGCATTCGGTACTGCTTTGCGTCGGCGATGCCGCGGAGGCATTCGGCGGTTGCTCGCAACTGCGGCTCGGCATCAGCGTGTAGGCGGCGCTGCCGACGGCAAACGTGCCCATCAGCAGGAGCGCAACGTGACTCGATCGCTTGGCCGGCGGCGGCGGAACGGGGCGCGGTGCCGCCGGCACCGAGACCTGATGGCGCTTGCCAAATTCCTGGTCTGATTTGTTGGCCATGGTCAGTAGATCATGCAGGCAGCGTTGATCGCGCCGGCGGCCAGCGAGGACAGCCCGAGCCAGATCGCGGCGGCGAGCTCGCCCGTAGCGATCCGCTTCGACAGGTTAGGCACCGGAACCCTGACGAGGTAATAGACGATGATCTGCACGATCAGCGCGATCGCGGCCCAGATCAGGCAATCCCAGACGTTGGCGGAATGGGCGATGGCGCTGACCAGCGGCAGCACGAAGCCGAGCAGGCTGAGGCCCAGCGCGATCGCCGCTGCCGGCTCGTTGGCGCGGATCAGGTCGAACTCGTTATGCGCGGTGACGCGGGTATAGACGAAGAGGTAGGCGACCACGGCGACAATCGCCGTGCAGAAATAGACCAGGAACGCCGGCAACCCGGCGAGGGATTGAAGGATCATTCGAATATGCCCCGACTCGTGCGGTCCGAAGGTTCGCACGATCTGTCAGTCGGCGCATAGGAGCGGCCGGTTCAATCCCAAACAAAAACCCCGCCATTTCGGGCGGGGTTCGCAAATCTTCCATGGCGGCCTTGACGCAGCCGGCTATTCCCTGACTTCGATCTTGCCCTTCATTGCCGGGTGCAGGCCGCAGATGTAATCGTAGATTCCGGCATCGGCGAGGCTCAGCTGGGTGGTCTGGCCTTTCAGCGCGATCGACGAGCGCTGCGCCTTGGGGCCGGTGATCGTCACCTGGTGCGGCGAGGAATCAGTGTTGTGCCAGGTGATGGTCTGGCCTCTGCTGACGACGACGGTCTCCGGCCCGAACTTGAAGTCGGAGATCGAGACCACGCCGGGGCCTGGCGCAGGCTTTGCCATGGCGCCTTCGGGCGTGCCCTTCAGGCCCGCCAGTGAGATGACAAAATCCTGTCCGGCATGCGGCTTGTGGCAGGCAAAGCAGGCCGTCAAATTGGCCTTGTCGTTGACTTTCTTGTCCGGGCCAAACGCCTGATACTCCCATTCGCCATTCCGAATGTCATCCTTGTACTCGGTGCCCCAGCCGTCGCGCTTTTCCATCACCGTGTAGGCGACGAGGTCGCCCTTCTGGAAACGGCCGTTGGCATCCTTGAGAGGTTCGCCGGCCGCATCGAGCTGCGCCTTGTACTGCACCAGCGTCAGCACCGTGCCGCTCGGGATCGGCTGCCCCTTGCGTACCGCATCGACCGCCGCTGGCGTCGCATAGAGCTCGCGATACTGCTTGTTGTCGTAACGATCGACCGTGGCGTAGAGCGTGCCCTTGTCGAAATTCTCCGGGAAGGCGACCTTGTCGCCGCCGGCGAGCGCCGAATAGCCGATGAGCGCGCCCAATGCCGATCCGAGCGCGACAGCGGTAACCAGCCTGACGTTTTTCATGACTTCCCCTCGTTTGCGGATAGTTCGGTAAGCTACGAGACGGAGGAGATCGAGTTTCAATCGGGGAAGTGAATTAAGTCAACCTCCCAAACAAAAACCCCGCCATTTGGCGGGGTCCAGTCGGGATGAGGAGCCTTGCGGCTCGCCGTAAACCCTGGTCAGGCGGGGATGCGCTCTTCCTGCTCGTGCGGCTCGCGCAGCACGTAGCCGCGGCCCCACACGGTTTCGATGAAGTTGCGGCCTTCGGAGGCGTTCGCCAGCTTCTTGCGCAGCTTGCAGATGAAGACGTCGATGATCTTCAGCTCGGGCTCGTCCATGCCGCCATAGAGATGGTTGAGGAACATTTCCTTGGTCAGGGTGGTTCCCTTGCGGAGCGAGAGCAGCTCCAGCATCTGGTATTCCTTGCCCGTCAGATGCACGCGCTGGCCGCCGACTTCGACCGTCTTGGTGTCGAGATTGACCACGAGATCGCCGGTCTGGATCACCGACTGGGCGTGCCCTTGGAACGGCGCACGATGGCGTGGATGCGGGCGACCAGTTCGTCCTTGTGGAAGGGCTTGGTCATGTAGTCATCGGCGCCGACGCCGAGGCCCTTGACCTTATCCTCGATGCCGGCGAGGCCGGAGAGGATCAGAATGGGGGTCTTGATCTTCGATACCCGGAGCTGCTTGAGCACGTCGTAGCCGGACATGTCGGGCAGGTTGAGGTCGAGAAGGATAATGTCGTAATCGTAGAGCTTACCGAGATCGACGCCTTCTTCCCCGAGGTCCGTCGTATAGACGTTGAAACTCTCGGATTTAAGCATCAGCTCGATTGACTGCGCGACAGCGCTGTCATCTTCAATCAGCAAAACGCGCATGCCAGTCCCCTTTAGTCCGCCGCTCCGGGCGTCAGGTCGGCCGCACTTGCGGCACTCAAAACGCCTTTGAACAACTGATTCGGATCCTGACTGCACATGGTTAACAAAATCTGATTCCGGTTCGCAAGGTCTTTCAGTGCAATTTTTATCGAATCGCCCTAAGATGTTGCGTGGAAGCAGCTTTTCCCTACCGTGCGTGCTCAAGCTCCAGATTAAGAGGCGGGCCTAACCGACTCCCGCGTTTCGCCCTTCTTCTGACGGGCGAGCGCTCTCTCAGTCACCAAAGACAGTGACGTAATGATTAACGATGCGGGTAAACACGAGGTTAAGCGTCGCCGGCTAAAGCGCGGAAACTTAAGGTTTTCGCAATGAAGGCGCTCGCGGAGCAGATCGGCGACATCGACGGCGTCAATATATATGGCCGCGTTGTGGGTGTGCGCGGGCTGATGGTCGAGATCGCGGGGCCCATCCATGCGATGTCGGTCGGCGCGAGGATCGTCATCGAAACCGGCGGGAGCCGCTTCATTCCGGCCGAGGTGATCGGTTTTTCTGGCAGCAATGCTGTCGTGATGCCATTCGGCGGGCTCGACGGTGTCCGGCGCGGTTGCCGCGCGGTCATTGCCACCGCCGCCAGCCAGGTGCGGCCGTCACCGGCCTGGCTCGGCCGCGTCATCAACGCCATGGGAGAGCCGATCGACGGCAAGGGGCCGCTGGTGCAGGGCCGTCGCCGATGCCCTACCGCAATTCGCCGCCGCCGGCACATTCGCGCAAGCGCGTAGGAGCGCCGCTCGATCTAGGCGTCCGTGCGCTCAACACATTCCTGACCTGCTGCCGCGGCCAGCGGCTCGGCATCTTCGCGGGTTCCGGCGTCGGCAAATCGGTGCTGCTGTCGATGCTGGCGCGCAATGTCGATGCCGACATCACCGTCATCGGCCTGATCGGCGAACGTGGCCGCGAGGTGCAGGAATTTCTGCAGGAAGATCTCGGCGACAAAGGTCTTGCGCGCTCGGTCGTGGTGGTGGCGACATCGGACGAGCCCGCCTTGATGCGGCGGCAGGCAGCTTATCTGACGCTGGCGATATCGGAGTATTTTCGCGACGAGGACAAGGACGTGCTGTGCCTGATGGATTCGGTCACGCGCTTTGCGATGGCACAGCGCGAGATCGGATTGTCGGCCGGCGAGCCGCCGACGGCCAAAGGCTATACGCCGACCGTGTTCACCGAATTGCCGAAACTTCTGGAGCGGGCAGGGCCGGGCACCGGCGTTGGCACCATCACCGGCATTTTCACGGTGCTGGTCGACGGCGACGACCATAACGAGCCGATTGCGGACGCGGTCCGCGGCATTCTGGACGGCCACGTCGTGATGCAACGCTCGATTGCGGAGCGCGGGCGGTTTCCCGCGATCAATATCCTCAAATCGGTCTCCCGCACTATGCCGAGATCGGCCAATCCCGATTATTTGCCTGTGATCATGCGGGGCCGCCAGGTGATGGCGACCTATGCCGACATGGAGGAGCTGATCCGGCTCGGCGCCTACCGGGCGGGTTCAAGTCCTGAAGTCGACGAGGCGATCCGGCTGCACGAGCCGCTGGAAGCCTTCCTGCGCCAGGCCAAGGACGAAACATCGAGCCTGGATGACGGCTATCGCCAATTGGCGCAAATCCTCACCAATTTGGAAACGGAACGCTAACTTTGTCAGGCCATCATCCCTGTCACATGATTAATGACGCCGGCGGGGCCCCCGGGGAGCCGGCTCCGTCCCGCGTTCAGATTGGGACTTCTGGGGAGTATGAGTCGATGAAGTCACGAGAAACGCTGATCCGCCTGAAGAAATTTCAGGTCGACGAGAAGCGCCGAAGGGTTACCCAGATCGAAGGCATGATCGCCGACTTCCAGCGCATGTCGGTCGATCTCGAGCGCGAAATCCAGACCGAGCAGGAGCGGGCCGGGATCAACGACCCTCCCATTTCGCCTACCCCACCTACGCCAAGGCCGCGATCCAGCGCCGGGAAAACCTGACCCGTTCCGCCGACGAGTTGCGCATCCAGCTTGAGGACGCCAAGAGCCTGCTGAGCGAAGCGTTCGAGGAGCTGAAGAAGGTCGAGCTGCTCGACGAGCGCGACCAGGCCCGCGAGCGCGCCGAGGAGAGCGCCCGGGAGCAGGCCGACATGGACAGTATCGGCCTGATGCGCGCCCGGCTTGGCGTCGCCTGACGCTTCTCACACTCATCGGTGGCACGAAGCGAAACCCCGGGCTGCAAGGCCCGGGCTTTTTCTTGCAGATTCCCCGAAACCGGCGACTTGGTAGCCCCTTTGGCGCAGGGTATGCTACGAAACTTCTCGATTGCTCCGGCGTAAGACGCGATGGAGGGTCGCGATTTGGGGGACGCTGAATGCTGACGCCAGCGGAGCTGGTATGGCTGATTGCCGCGGTGGCGAAGGGGATGAGGCCGCTTTTGAGCGCCTTTACGCCGCCACGCGCGCGAAACTCTTCGGCGTCGTGCTCCGTATCTTGCGGCGTCAGGACCTCGCGGAGGAGGTCATTCAGGAGGCCTACGTCAAGATCTGGAACAGCGCCGGACAGTTCAACCCGGCGCTCGCTTCGCCGATTACATGGATGGTATCGATCGCGCGCAACCGGGCGATCGACGTGGTGCGCAAGAAGAGCGAAAGCTCGATCGAGGAGGAGCCGACCGCGATGGAAGTCGCGGCCGATTCACCTGATCCGCTGGCGCGACGCGAGATGACGGAAGAGTTGAAACGATTGCTGGAATGCGTCGGCCGTCTCGAGCCGGATCGGCAGAAGCTGGTGCTGCTGGCCTATTACAACGGCTGGAGCCGGGAGCAGCTCGCCGCCAAGTTCGAGACACCGGTGAATACGGTGAAGACGTGGCTGCGCCGCAGCATGATGGAAATAAGGGAGTGTCTCGGGCTGTGAGGTCCGGATCTTGAACGATGGCCCATAGCGAAGACCATATCGCGCTCGCCGCGGAATATGCGCTCGGCACCCTCGATGCCGACGAGCGCGCGCAGGTCGAGACCATGATGGCCGTCGATACCGAATTCACCGCGATCGTGCACGCCTGGGAATACCGGCTCGGCGTGCTGAACCAGATGGTCGGCTCCGTCGAGCCGCGGCCGATCGTGTGGGAGAACATCAAGGCCGCGATCGAACATTCCACCGGGCAGCAGGCGGCGCTAGTATTGCCCGAGGCGCCGCCGCCTTCGGAGCCTGCATCGCCACCGGCCGAGCAGCCGGTGGTTGCCGAGACGCCTCCTGTCGCTGAAGCACCGCCGGTCGCCGCGGCGCCTTCGGTCGCCGTGGACAATTCGAACGTCGTTCAGTTGACGGGCCGGGTCCGGCGCTTGCGCGGTGTGGCGTCGATAGCCACCGCGCTTGCCGCAGCGCTGGTCGCGATGCTGGCGGTGCAGGTCTACCAGCCCGAACTGTTGCCGGAAGCGCTGCGGCCGAAGCCGCGCATCCAGACGGTCGAGGTCAAGACGCCGGCGCCATCGCCCGTGCCCTCGGCGCAATATGTAGCGCTATTGCAGCGTGACGGCGGCTCGCCCGCTTTCATCCTGACGGTCGACGCCGCGACCAAAAATTTCACCGTCCGCAAGGTCGGCGCCGATGCCGAGCCCGGCAAGAGCTTTGAGCTCTGGCTGATCTCCGACCGCCTGCGCCAGCCGCGTTCGCTCGGCGTGATCGGCGGCAGCGATTTCACCGCGCGTCCGCTGCTCGCCGACTACGATGCCGGTACGATCAATGCCGCGACCTATGCTGTAACCCTCGAGCAGGCCGGCGGATCGCCGACCGGCCAGCCGACCTCGGCGCCGATCTATACCGGCAAGCTGATCGAGACGGTGCCGGCTACGCGCTAGCGCTCATGCGCTGTGGATGTGTCAGGAGGCTGGTCGGCGGACGCAACGGCGATCTCCGCTGCACCCCACAAAAGAAAACGCCCGTGGGGAGCGGGCGTTTTCGTAGTCAACTTGGGGGTAGTTGGGGTCTTAATTATCCACGTGGTGACTTTGGGGGCTGTAAAGGCCACGTGAATTCCGTGAATTCTCCTTTAGCGTACGACAGAGTTGCCTGAGCTGGTAATCACAACCGGCTTACCGGCCTTCATGACGCGCGTGCTCGCGGTCTGGGTCAGACCTTCATCCGAGGTGTCGCGTGCGGAGATGCTGAAACCGGCGACCACGATACCCGCAACCAAAGCCACGACCACGATCTTGAGATGGGTCGTGCGATCTGCGCTGTAGATCGAATGGTTCATGGAAGTCTCCTGCCCGCCTTCCGTCCTGCAAATTCGTCGATGCCATTCGCAGGGCGGTTCAACGTCTCGCATGAAGGGAAGTAGGAATCCCGACAATCGTTCCCAATAGACGATCACAAGGCGGTGAAAAGACTTGAACGACCGCGATCAAAAGCCCGCGCCTTGAGGGCGGAAATAGAAAATTTATTATATGTTACAATATCTTAAACCATAAATCGCGGCGCGTGCGGCGAATGCCGGCCGATCGGTGCGATGTTAACAAATTATTTGCATGTGACGAAAAAGCTTCGCCCTTTTCGCCGCTGATTTGCCCGCGCCCTTGCATTCCGCCTACACGCTTCCGACCGTCTTCAGCCGCGCGCGCGGGTGGATTTCAGCCTGCGACAGCACGGTGGTCTGCGAGCGGAAGCGCTCGATCAGCGAGCGGACGAACGGGCGGATCGCGGCCGAGGTGACCAGCACCGGCGCTTCGCCTTCGCGGGCGGCCTGCTCGAAGGCGTTGCGGACCGTGGTCATGAACTCCGACAGTTTTGAGGGCTGCATGGCGAGGCTGCGCTCCTCGCCGGCGCCCACGATCGATTCCGCAAACGCCTGCTCCCAGCGCGCCGACAGCGCGATCAGCGGCAGGTAGCCGTTGTAGGTGGTGTTCTGCGCGCAGATCTGCCGCGCCAGGCGGGCGCGGACGTGCTCGACCATGGTGGCCGGATTGCGCGAGAAGGCGAGCGCGTCGGCGATGCCTTCGAGAATGGTGGAGAGATCGCGGATCGAGATCCGCTCGGCCAAAAGCAGCTGCAGCACGCGCTGGATGCCCGATACCGTGACCTGGCTCGGCACGATGTCCTTGACCAGCTCGCCCTGTTCCTTCGGCAGGTCCTTGAGCAGCTTCTGCACTTCGCCATAGGACAACAGATCGGACATGTTGTTCTTGAGCAGCTCGGTGAGGTGCGTCGACAGCACGGTAGCGGCGTCCACCACCGTGTAGCCCTTCAGCGACGCCTCTTCCTTCAGCGCGGCGTCGACCCAGGTCGCAGGAAGACCAAACGTCGGCTCGATGGTGTGAATGCCGGGCACGCCGACCTGGTTGCCGGCGGGGTCCATGACCATGAACTGGTTCGGCCAGATCTTGCCCGAGCCGGCGTCCACTTCCTTGATCTTGATGACGTAGGTGTTGGCCTCGAGCTGGACGTTGTCGAGGATGCGCACCGCCGGCATCACAAAACCCATTTCGATCGCGAGCGAGCGGCGCAGCGCCTTGATCTGCTCGGTCAGGCGGTCGGTGCCGTCGGGGCCGTTGACCAGCGGCAGCAGCGCATAACCGAGTTCGATCTTGAGATCGTCGATCTTGAGCGCGGTGGCGATCGGCTCTTCGGCTGCGGCCTGGGCGGCTGCGGCTGCGAGTTCGGGCGCTGCGGCTGCGGCCGCTTCGGCCTCCTGGCGGCGCCGTTGCGGTTTCGCGCCTTCCAGGCCAGCGCCGCGGCGCCGCCGCCGAGCGCGAGGAAGGGCAGCATCGGAATGCCCGGCAACAGCGCCAGCACCAGCATCACGCCGGCCGACATGCCGAGCGCCTGCGGGTAACCCGAGAGCTGCTTCATCAGCGCCTTGTCGGCGGCACCCGTGATGCCGGCTTTCGAGACCAATAGGCCCGCCGCGGTGGAGACGATCAGCGCCGGCACCTGCGTCACCAGGCCGTCGCCGACCGTCAGGGTGGTGTAGGTACGGGCGGCGTCGCCGAAGCTCATGCCCTGCTGGGCGACGCCGATGATGATGCCGCCGATGACGTTGATAAAGACGATCAGGAGCCCTGCGATGGCGTCGCCGCGGACGAATTTCGAGGCGCCGTCCATGGCGCCGAAGAAGCCGCTTTCGTCTTCCAGCGCCTTGCGGCGTGCCTTGGCGGTCGCCTCGTCGATCAGGCCGGCGGAGAGATCGGCGTCGATCGCCATCTGCTTGCCAGGCATCGAGTCCAATTGAAAGCGCGCGGCGACTTCGGCGATGCGCCCCGAACCCTTGGTGATGACGACGAAGTTCACGATCACGAGAATCGCGAACACGATAATTCCAATCACGAAATTACCGCCCATCACGAAATTGCCGAAGGCTTCGATGACGTGGCCGGCCGCCGCCGTCCCCTCATGGCCATGCGACAGGATCAGGCGGGTCGAGGCCATGTTGAGCGACAGCCGCATCATGGTCGAGATCAGCAGCACGGTCGGAAACGACGAGAACTCCAGCGGCGTCTGGATGAACAGCGAAGTCATCAGGATCAGGATCGACACCGTGATCGAGATCGCCAGAAACAGGTCGAGCACGATCGCCGGGAGCGGCAGGATCAGCACGACCAGGATGACGAGGACGCCGAGCGCCAGCCCCAGGTCGCCGCGCTTCAGGATGCCTCCAATTTCGCCGAGGCTCGGAAACTTGCCGCTGGCGCTTGCGCCGCCCTGACCCGCCGTGACATCGACCATGGTAGCCGCTTCCCCGCGTATGGCGCCGGGCGCCAAACGTCTGCGCGGCGGCCGGAGTGCCACCGTTTCGAAAGTGAGGTACCGCACTGGCGTCCACGGGGTTCCTCCCGTTCTACGCGGCCGACGACACTCGACTTCACTCGGCAATTCTTGCCGGGTGTATGGTTAGCAAAGGGTTAACGGGGTGGGTTTGGGCCCGGTTATTCCGGCGCCAGCGCCTGCCGTATGCCTCGCAATGACGGGGAGAGAACACACCTCCGCATTCCCGCGGCGCGTTTCGCCCGGCCTTTGCAAATTCATTCGCCCAAAGAAGAGGGCGCAGGGAATGCCGGGTGCTTGCTGCACCCGCGGTCTCGTGTGCAAGAGATGGTGGTAGATGCACACACGAGCATACAGGTACAGCCGGAGCACTCCGGCACTCCCTGCGCAATGGTTTGACGGCTTATGCCGCGCTCTCCCTGGAGACAAATTCGTCTTGCCTCCATCGCCGGCGAATTAACGGCGTCGCGCACCCGGTCGGGCTCGCAACACCTCCGCCGACTTGACGCCAGCCACGGGCGCCAGGACCACGCGGTTTTGCCGTACGCTTCAGCGTCGTTCGTCTGCCGCGCCGCCGATCGCTCACAGGCCAAAGCCCGCCCTGAGATCTTATCAGCGCAGCGGGCGCTGCCGCGTCCACCGCATTCCGACCCACGTCCGTGACGATCGCGATACGCCCTCTTGGCGGGCCGGAACGGGCGGAGTTGTAGGGCTGATTTGGGTGCGGCGAGAAGAAGTATATTTTTGATGCGAGGACTGGACGGAGCAAATCACGTTGATCGGGCTGAGGAAATTCGTCTCATCGCGCATCGCCTTGCCGGACCATATTCCTGGAAGCAGATCAGCGCCGAAGCGACTGTTCGAGGCGTGGCGGCGGGCGTTCGATGCGAAGGACTATGCAGCGATGAGGGACGCGAAGCGGGTCATTGATGCGGTAGCGAGAGGAGCGCCGCGCGAGCAAGACAACATGCGCTCGGTCGGGAGACCCAATTCGCTGGGGAGGAGGGTGATGCGTTTGGCGGCGGCGGTGCGTTAGTCGCACGGCCCGCAACCCGCCGTCGGCGAGTGAGGCCATAGCGGTGGCGTCGGCGGCCAACCTGAGCTGGGATTGCGCTCTGACGAGGGCTAGTGCGCCAACAGAACGGGGCGCGCCGAAGCGTTCTTAAGGATGTGGCGCGTGGCCCCGCCCAGAAGCATCTCGCGCAGGCGGCTATGGGAATAGGCGCCCATGACCAGCAGGCCGGCTTCATGCTCTGCCCCCACCGCGAGCAGCGTATCGCCCACCGAGCGCAATTCCGGTGCAACCACCTGCGCGGTCGCACCGATGCCATGACCGCGCAAATAGGCAAGCACTTCGGCCTGCGAGGCTTGGCGATTGCTGGCGTCCCGATCAACGCTTATGACCTGCACTGATTTGGCGAGTTGCATGAACGGTATGGCAGCCGAGACCGCGTGCCAGCATTCCGGGCTCTCGTCCCAGGCGATCATCACGCTGTTGGTCAGATCGCTCTGCGGATGAGCCGGCGCCAACAGCACGGGGCGACGGGTCTGCAGCAGCGACTGCTCGGCAATGGCCATGAGCGATTCCATCACGGTGGCGCTTGCGGCGACCATAAGGTCGAAGGCAGCGGCCCGTTGCACCGCGATTTCCACATACGATCCCTCGGCTTCGCGCCAGGATGCTGCGAGCGGGCTGCCGGGCTCGTCGCTCGCCGATAGCATCGGGATGCCGACTACTGCGCAGGCCTGCGCGAAAACCTCACGCGCCTCCCGCGCTGTTCGCTCTCGTTCCTCGGCGTGCCGGTTTGCCAATGCGACGGTCGCCGTTCGTCCCATTTCGGTGGCCGTTAGGCCGCCACGCGTGACCGGCAGCGGCTCACTGATGAACAGTGCCTGGATGTGAGCCCCCAACGCCTTCGCGGCAGACAGGGCCGTTTCAATTTGACCGGAGTGACTGGCTGAGCCGGGAAGTGGAACCAGGATCTCGCTTGATACTCATGAGAGCCTCCTGCGATGCTGCCGTTTGCGACGACAGACGGCAGATGAAATCTCGCAATACCGCTTAATTCATAACTCCCGGAATCACCCCAAAGTTCCGGAGACCCGCATGTGTGCGGTTGCCGACTTTGGTCGTCGATGTCCGGTGTGGGTCATCCGCATGGGTGTTGGAATGCCTTTCGATGTTCGGTTAGCGGGCATCTTCCGACATAGTTGAGATACTTTATTGCTCGACCAGCCTCCCAGCTCGGCGCTGCATTCGCAAACTGTAGTCTATTCGCTTGAGCGTCACCATAATGGGTGTCACCGCAAATCAGATCACAGGATCGCTTCGATCCCTTGCGCCGGATCACATCGAGCAAGACCAGCGCCGGCCCGGTCGGACGTTTGACCCCACGTTCAAGCTGCGAGACGTATCCCACCGTCAGGTTGAGGTAGTGCGCAAAAACCGCCTGGCTCAAATTGGCCCGCTTGCGGAGCGCCTTGATCTGATTCCCGGACAGCGATGTCTTAACGGCAGCCGGAATGTCGGCCTTGTGCCGCATCGTAATCTTCTCATGCGCCGCCTTTGTCAGCAGGCCACTCGCATGCATGTCACGCGCGGTCTCCAGCAATTCCCTTGTGAGCCGGCTCGTCTTTGCCTTAACTTTTCTTGCCTTCGTTGCCATGTCGCACCTCAATCAAGGTTCCGTCTTCGAGGGCTCTTTCGATCTTCTCGTCGCCGGCGCTCAGGAACGATCCTGCAATCTGCCGCAGAGTGACCAGCTCGGCATCATCGATATTCTCGCGCTCATTCTTGGCGAAGCCGAACAGAAAGACAGATCGATGAGGGCCGAACCCGACAAGCAGGCGAAAGCCGCCTCGCTTGCCTTCTCCCGGCCGCGCAACGCGCTGCTTAATAATCCGCCCACCAAGATCGGCATCTATCAAGCCTTGCTGTGCGCGCTCGACAGCAGAAACCAAGCTCGAATCCGGAATGCCGTTCTGGCGGGTGAATCTCGCCAGCGTCTTGGTTTTGAAGATACGCATGAGCCTCTCTATAGTTCTATATACTATAGTTCATAGATCTATACTGCAAGGATAATCTCACGCGTGATCGGGTTCGATGGCGTGGTGGCGCAGTGTGTAGGATGGGTAGAGCGAAAGCGAAACCCATCAATCCCATGCGCGGATGGGCGATGGGTGTCGCTTTCGCTCCACCCATCCTACACGCTACCGCCCCAACGGCATCCGATCAATCGTCGTGGTGCCGGCTGCGGAGAACAGCCTGTCCGTTCGCACAAATTCGAGGGCTTCCACGCAGAAGCTGCCGAAATTGGTCGTACGATGGCGCGCGATTTCGCGAATGAAAGGGAGATATCGGACCCGAAAAGCGGATCAGGTTCGCGAAGGCGAGGCTGCGAAACAGGACGTCGCGAAGCAGGCGCGAGTCTGGTGCGCGTTGTCGCGTGTGACTGTCCCGGGTCAGGAGCGAAAGCTTGCGTCTGAGGTCACGCAGTGAGTGGTCTTCGGGAAAGAGCTGCAGAAAAACCGAATTGGGGGAAACGCCGAGGCCTCGTGCGCTCAGGCTGAAGGGGCGGAGCGAACCGGTGCAATGCCGGAGTTGCGCGAGCAATTGCTGGCGATCGACGTCCTGCATGCCGTCGAAATTTCGGATCGTCACATGAATGGAGTCGGCGGGGTAATAGTGGTGCGAAGGGTCGCGCCGCTTGAGGTCTGACAAGATCTCGGCGATGCCGGAGGTGGCTTGTTGAGGAAGCCGGGCCACCAAGGTCAGATGCACGGCCGCGGCCGGGCCTGATGGTGGCAGGACACGTTGCTGACGTCGAACCGCAGACAGGCCCAGCGTCGCCATGCCAATCGTCCAAAGCGCGCCGAACCGTAGTGTGTCACGCGCGAAGGCGTTGGGATTCACGATATGCTCTCCGGCCCACCCCTTACGGTAGCGGGGCTCCGTCGTTCGCTCCAGCGCTCTGTCATCGCAACCCCGCGCGCGAATCCGCGCGGGCCATGTCGCTCGACGAGTTCGCAGGGCCCGGTTGCTGCCCTGACGATCCTTTATGGTCTGGTGATTGCTTCGCCGCCGCGTGGACGCGCGCTCTTCTTTGGGCGAGGGGAGTTTGGATATTGGGCGAGGGCATCGCGGTTGTCCTTCAGGAACGGATCGCGGAAGCAGTCGCCGCCGATGCCCGCCGATGCCGCCTTGCATTGCTCCATCGCGTCAAATCCGCAGCCGATCATCTGGCCGGTAACATCCCGCCGGCAGAACTCGCCCGCGTTCGCCTGATTTCCGGTCATCGCGCCAAGCGCAGCAAAGGCGACCATTGTCGCGACAGGCATGCCAACTTTCGAGTATGCTTGCATCATCGTCTCTTCATGCTGTTGGTCGGGATAGCCCCGGACCCCCAGCTATGTCGCCAGACACGGAGGTGCGAGCGCGTTCAAGCGGTCTTGAAGGCATGACAGTCATGTGAAGCTTCACTCAGAGACGGGCGAAGCCTGGCTGCTCAAGCGGCGTGTCTCGCCACCAGCCTTCACGGATTCCATCCGCCGCTGCCATACGGGCGGGTGATGACTTCAAGGAGGTGACCGTTGAGATCCTCGAAGTAGACCCCGCGTCCGCCGTCGTGGCGATTGATCTCGCCCGGCTGCTTCCGCGCCGGATCGGCCCAGTAGGGGAGCTTGCGTTCGCGAACCCGGCCGAAAATCTCGTCGAATTCGGGTTCGCTGACCAGAAAGGCGTAGTGCTGCGGCGCGATTTCGTCGGTGTCCATGTAATCGAGATAGGCCCCGTTCTCGGTAACGACCATCTCGAATGGCCCCCAGTGCTTCGGGGCCGGAAGGTTCAACATCTCGGTCAGGAATTTCGCCGAGGCCTTGCTGTCGCGTGCCGACAGGATCGTGTGGTTGAAATGGACCGCCATGCCGCTTCTCCCTGGATAATCGTTATTGCCCAATGGCTCCAACGCTTAACCAGCGCACCTTCGGGTGAGTTCCATAGGGCGGACATGGGTCTGCCCGGCGTGCCTTCATGAGCGCTCAATTTCCGGCTGTAGAGCCTTTTTTGACAGGGGTGAAAGGGTAAACAAGCCCTTAACGGCTGTTCGGCGGCGGATGCCGCCGGTTAGAACCGCTTGATTGGCCACGACGAGAAGCGCACGCTCGCGCTGGTTGCCAAATGCGGCTTCGCTTATTGCCCTGTTCGCTGAGACCTGTCCGATCCCGATTGCAGCGGCGAAAGCCGCGCGGAGGTTAAACGCCATATAGCTATCCCCTCGCTTACGAGGTTGAACACGATGTTTACGTTTCGTGCATCGATCACTCTCGCGGTGATGACATTTGTCGTCGCGCTCGCTGCGCTGTTGATTGCCATTCAGGTCCAGTCACTGCACTGGGCGACGCGGGAGGCGGCGTCGGCCTATATGGACGCAGCCAGCAACAAGGCACTAGGTCGGCTGCAGGGCGAACTGAACGCGATTGCATCGCTGGTGAATGTGCTCGCGACCGGCTCGAGTGTGGCCGATTCGGATGAGAGGTCGGAGACAGACCGCGCGATTCCGCTGTTCAAGACCGCTTTGCGGGAACTGCCGCAGATGGACAGCATCTATGCCGGCTTCGAGAATGGCGCATGGCTGCAGGTGCGGCGGATCAGCGACCTTACCGAAGATCAGCGCGGCCGGTTACGTGCACCGCCGCATTCCGAGCTGGTGATCAGCCTGGTTCGTCCGACCCCCGGTGGCGACCTGCCAATGCGGCGGGTTTTTGGGATCGACAGGGCAACGAGATCGATGAAATCGATCTGTGGAAGTACGGATACGACGCCCGCAAGCGCTCCTGGTATTGGCAAACAATGAGATTGGACCGTCCGTATGTCTCGGCGCCCTATCTCTCCTTCAGCCTTGGCGCCCCGGTGATCACGGTCAGCGCACCCTTGCGGGGAAAGGTGCCCGGCGTGCTCGCCGCCGATCTCAAGCTCGACACCTTCAGCGATTTCGTCCAGGCCCAGCGGCCTGGACAGAATGGCACCGTCATGATCTTCGACGAGGCGGGATCGCTGATCGCCCATCGCGATTTTGCGGAGTTCGTCGCGGCTGCGATGACGCATCCTTCCCAATCGCAATTGCCCAGTATCGACGAGGTCAATTCCGGCGTCGCGGCCTCGGCCCTGCGAAGGTCACACAATCTGGACAAAAACGAAGGGATCGTCCGTGATGACGACGGACGGGATTATCTGTTCAGGTTGACGAAGTTCGCCCTCGGCGAAGGTTATGGCGGCAGCATACTCCTGCTGGCCGCGCAGGATGACTTTGTCCAGAACGTGCGGGATCTCCAGTTTAGGGGACTCGTCCTAGCGATCATCGTTGGCGCTGCCTTTATTCCCGCTGTCTGGATATTCGGCAGCAGGATGGCGCAAGCGCTGAAACGTATTACGGAGCAGGCAAGCCAGCTTCAGAGGCTCGCGGAGCCCAGCCTTGCGCCGGTTACCTCGCATATCCGGGAGATTCACGAGCTCGGAACCACGGTCAATCTCGCCCAGCGAGCGATCTGGTCGTTCGCGCACTTCGTCCCCAAGGAGATTGTCCGCGGGGTAATCGACAACTCCATCTCTACCAGGCTCGGCGGCGTCAAACAGGAGATTACGCTGGTCTTCACTGACGTTCAGGGATTTACGACGATCGCGGAGGCCGCCGACCCCGATATGCTGATGCTGCAGACGTCACGATATTTCTCGGCGCTAACGGAAGCGTTCCTCGCCGAAGGCGGAACGGTCGACAAGTTTATCGGCGACGCGGTTATGGTGTTCTGGAACGCTCCCAATCCGCAGGCGGATCATGTCGCGCGCGCTTGCCGGGCGGCTCTTGCAGCCAGAGCGGCCGGCGAGAGGCTCAACGCCGAATTCGAGGCCGAAGGCCTGACGCCCTTCTTCACGCGGTTCGGCATTCATGTCGGGGAAGCCGTCGTCGGCAATGTCGGATCGACCGAGCGCATGAACTATACGGCTCTCGGCAACACCGTGAACCTCGCCGCCCGCCTCGAAGGGCTGAACAAGCAGACCGGCACCGCTGTCCTCGTCAGCGAAGACGTGTATTTGCGCGTTCGCGATCAGTTCGAGTTCAATGCCCTGGATGCGGTTGTTGCCAAGGGCATGACAAAGGAAACCCGCATCCTTGAACTCGTCGGAGTATCGGCATGAACCTGGCTTGGACCTTGCGCAGGCTCCTCCCGGCGCTGCTCGTTCTCCATGTATCGGCGGCTCACGCCGCCGAGGACACCATCATGGTCGGCATCCTGCACTCCCAGTCGGGCACCATGGCCATCAGCGAATCCGTGCTCAAGGACACGGTTCTGATGCTGATCGCGGACCAGAACAGGAAGGGCGGGTTGCTCGGCAGAAAACTCGAGCCTGTCATCGTCGACCCGGCGTCGGATTGGGGCGCCTTTACGGACAAGGCTTACGAACTGCTCGCGAAGGAAAAGGTCGCGGTTGTATTCGGTTGCTGGACCTCCAGCTCCCGAAAGGCCGTTGTTCCTGTCTTCGAGCGGTTCAACGGTCTGCTCTTCTATCCCGTTCAATACGAAGGCGAGGAAAGCTCGCGCAATGTCTTCTACACCGGCGCTGCGCCAAACCAGCAGGCCATTCCGGCCGTTCGCTATCTGATGAGCAAGGAAGGTGGCGAGATTCGTCGCTGGGTTCTGCTTGGAACCGATTATGTCTATCCGCGGACCACCAACCGAATCCTGAGCGCCTATCTCGCCAACGAAGGCGTGGCCGCCGAGGATATCACGACGATCTATACGCCATTCGGGCATTCCGACTGGCGCGAGATCGTTGCAAGGATCAAGGCTTTCGGTTCGGAACGAAAACGGACCGCAGTGATCTCAACTATCAACGGAGACGCGAACACGCATTTCTACAAGGAGCTCAGGGTCCAACAGGTGAACGCCAACACCCTTCCCGTGATGGCGCTCTCGGTCGGCGAACGCGAAATGCGCGACATTGGCGTGAGCGGTCTGGTCGGCCAGCTCGCGGCGTGGAATTATTTCCAATCCGTCAGCTCGTCGGAAAACGATACGTTCGTGAAAATGTGGGCGGACTTCAACGAGCAACGGGACAAGACGACAAATGACCCGATGGAAGCCACTTTTATTGGCTTCAGGATGTGGGCCCAGGCCGTGACCCAGGCCGGCACGACCGATGTAAACGCGGTCCGGCAAGCCATGTACGGTCAGAGAGTAAAGGCGCCGAGTGGTTTCGAGGTGGTGATGAACACCAACCATCATCTTTCCAAGCCGGCCATGATCGGCAGGCTCAATCCCGCGGGGACCTTTGATGTGGTCTGGCGATCGATCAACCCGATCAGGGCCTCGGTCTGGAGCAGATATACTCCCGAGAGCGCAAGACTTACCGCCGACTGGACGTTCCCCTGGGTTTGCGGCGGATGCGCCGAGCCCACATTCAAGGAATGGTAGGGCGCGCATTCGCGCGACCGCGTATTTGCATGGATGGTCCGCAGATCGCAGCCGCCATCGATAAACTGGAACTTCGATCTGCGAAAACGAATCACGCGCATTCAGTGCGTGAGCAGGAATTGAGCAATCTGGAGGAATTCTAGCAACCGCCCATCGAACTCCGAAGAAGCCTGCGTTAGAGCGAAGCATCAAAAATCATACCGGCCAAGCCGGCAGGCCTCGGGGTACCGTGTGACATCTACATTCGATTCGCTTTCCGCCACTCGACTTCAACTGATGCGAATGATCTGCCTCGGGGCAGTCGGCGGACTTACCCTCTCCCTGCCGACTGGTACCGCGCTGGCGCAGTCTTCACTTCCTGCGGTCACCGTGGATGCGCCGCAGGAGCGCGCGCGTCCGTCGGCGGCCCGACTATCCCGCCGTGCTGCAACCACGCGCGCCGCGCGCGCCAATCGTGCGGCCCGCGCGCCGCAACCAGCGCCCGCTGCGGCAGCATCGGGCGCCGGCGCCGGCGAGCGCGCCAATGGTCCGGTGCGCGGATTCGTCGCGACCCGCACCGGCACCGCGACCAAGACCGACACACCGATCATCGAAACGCCGCAGTCGATCTCCGTCGTCACCACCGACCAGATCAAGAACCAGGGTGCCGAATCGGTCGGGGCCGCGCTGCGCTATACCGCTGGCGTCAGCGGCGACGTCAACGGCGGATCGGACACTCGCTTCGGTGGCCTGCAGATCCGCGGCTTCGACATGACCATGCCGGGCCTCTATCTCGATGGCCTCCGGCTGCCCAGCAGCCAATACGTGCACTTCCTCGGCCTCGAGCCTTACGGCGCCGAGCGACTCGAAGTGCTGAAGGGGCCGTCCTCGGTGATGTACGGCGGCAGCGGCACCGGCGGCATTCTCAACTATGTCAGCAAGCTGCCGACGGCCTACCAGTTCGGCGAGATGTCGGTGTCGGGCGGCAGCTTCAATCGCTACCAGGGCCAGTTTGACGTTGGCGGCCCCGCCAACAAGGAAGGCACCGTGTTGTGGCGCCTGACCGGCGTCGTCCGCGACGGCGAAACCCAGGTCGATTTCACCAAGGACAACCGCGTCTTCATCGCGCCGGCGGTGACGTTCAAGCCGAACGACGACACCACCATCACGCTGCTGGCCAACTATCAAAAGGACACCGCGGGATGGGGCCTGCAGTTCCTGCCGGCGTCGGGCACGGCGTTTGCCAATAACGGCCGCTTCATCCGGAATACCTTTTTCGGCGGTGAGCCGAATTTCAACCAGTTTGACACCGAACAGGCCTCGGCTGGCTATTTGCTTTCGCATGATATCAACGAGGCCCTCACTTTCCGGCAGAACCTGCGTTATTCGTGGATGCACAACGAACAACGCAGCTTCTACGGCATTGGCTACCTCTCGCCGGCCGACGAAGTCGCGGGCCTGATGTCGCGCTATGGCGCAGGCGGTGCCTCGACCATCAACTCCTTCGCAGTCGACAATCAGCTGCAGGGCAAGTTCGTCACCGGCATCCTGAGCCACACCACGTTGTTCGGCATCGACTACCGCAACACCTCGTTCCGGGACGCCGCTTCAGGGTACAGCACCGGCAAGATCAACGTGTTTGCGCCGGTTTACACCAACACATGGACCAATAACGGCCTGTACGACGACAAATCCGTCAAGCAGACGCAGCTCGGATTCTACGCGCAGGACCAAATCAAGCTCGGCCGGCTCTCGTTCCTGCTTGGCGGCCGGCAGGATTTCGCCGCGACCAATCTCGACAACTTTTACGACCCGTCTACTTCGGCCAGAACGGACGCTTCGGCATTCACCGGCCGTGCGGCCGTGATGTACAATTTCGACAACGGGATCGCGCCTTATTTCAGCTATTCCGAATCCTTCCTGCCGGTGCTCAGCGTCAACGCCGCGGGCGAGCTCTTGAAGCCGGAAACCGGCGTCCAGTATGAAGTCGGCGTGAAGTACCAGCCGGTCGGGATCAATGCGCTGATCACCTTGGCGGCCTTCGACCTGACGCGGGCCAATGTGGTCACCTTCGTACCTGGAGGTACCTTTGCCGAGCAGACCGGAGAGGTGAAATCGCGCGGCATCGAACTCGAAGGCACTGCCACACTGATTGAGGGCTTCAACGTCCGCGGCGCTTACTCCTACATCGACGCCGTGGTCACGCAGGATCCCGTGAATGTCGGCAAGGCACCGACCACGGTGCCGCTCAACCGGTTCTCGCTGTGGACCGACTACACGGTGCAGGGCGGCCCGCTCGCCGGCGTACAGGTCGGTGGCGGCATTCGCTATGTCGGCTCGACCTTCGGCGACGATGCCAACACCTTCAAGGTGTCGGCGTCGACGGCGGTCGATGCGCTGCTCGCCTATACCAAGGACAATTATCGCCTGGCGCTGAACGTCACCAACATCGCCGACACCCGCTATGTCGCGGCCTGCTACGGCTACACCAGCTGCTTCTATGCCGAGGGCCGCAAGGCAATCGCGAAGTTGACCTATCGATGGTGAATAGGCTGCGACACTGCGACGACGTTTGATAATTGAGGCAACCCCAACGGCAGGGCATAGGCCATGAGATCGATCTTCGGGCGACTGCATCGCTGGGCCGGACTCCTCACCGCCGGCTTTCTGCTTTTTTCGGGCATTACCGGCGCGATCATCTCGTGGGATCATGAGATCGACGACGTGCTGAACAAGCATCTGTTCGACGTGACCAGCAGCGGTCCCGCCATTCCGTCCGTCGACCTCGTCAAGCTGATCGAGCAGCGCGATCCGCGGGCGCGCGTCATCCACATGTTCATGACGCCGGAACAAGGCCACTCGCTGTGGTTCTTCGTGCTGCCGCGGATCGACCCGGCCACCGGCAAGCGGTTCAACCTCGATTACAATCAGATCTTCCTCGATCCCAACACCGGCGCGGAACTCGGGCGGCGCTACTGGGGCGCGGTGTGGCCGGTGACGCGCGAGAACTTCGTCTCGTTCCTCTATAAGCTGCACTACACCATGCACATTCCGGAGTTCTGGGGCAGCGACCGCTGGGGCATGCGCATACTTGGCGTCATCGCCATCATCTGGACCATCGATTGCTTCGTCGGCTTCTACCTGACGCTGCCGTCCCGCCGCCGCGCCAGGGCGGAGCGGGCGCCTGCCGTCGAGCGCGAGCTCGGCCGTGGCCTCTGGGCGCGCTGGGCGCCGGCCTGGAAGATCAAGACCTCAGGCAGTGCCTATCGCATCAATTTCGACATTCACCGCGCCTTCAGCCTGTGGACCTGGGCGCTGCTGTTCGTAATTGCCTTTACGGCGTTCTCGCTCAACCTGTATTTCGAGGTGTTCTCGCCCCTGATGAAGACGGTGTCGGACTACACGCCGACGCCGTACGAGCAGCGTCCGTACCGGCATCTCGACGATCCGATCGAGCCCAAGGTCACGTTTGCGGATATCGCCGCGCGTGCCGCGGCCGACGGCAAGAGCCGCGGATGGACCACGCCGGTCGGCTCGATCAATTATGGCCCGGCCCACGGTGTATATGCCGCGGCCTTCTTCCATCCCGGCGATGACCACGGTGCCGGCGGCGTCGGCCCGGCGCAGCTTTACTACGACAGCGAGGACGGACGCCCGATCGGCGCGCGACTGCCGTGGGTCGGCACCGCTGCCGACATCTTCGTGCAGGCGCAATTCCCGCTGCATTCCGGCCGCATCGTCGGCCTGCCCGGCCGCATCCTGATTTCGATCATGGGACTGGTGGTTGCGGCGCTGTCGGTGACCGGTGTCGTGATCTGGTGGCGCAAGCGCCGCGCTCGCGTCCGGATACGCGCGACTGCTGCAACACGCTCGAGCGGACAGCTTGCGCCCGCGGAATAGCTCCGTCGGGCCGACTCGGAATAGTGGATAGCCTTCCGCCTTCGCTCGCGAAGCTACGGCGAACAGGTCGCTTCATCCATCCTGCATGCATTAATCGCAGTAGGCCGACCTGCCATAGTCGTCGACGCATCGTGCCCGCGCACGATAGGGCACGGGCAGCGGCGGCCGCGGCGCATATTCCGGCGCATAGTCGTATTCCTGCGCGTAGTACCGCTCGCGAGCGTAGTGACGCTCGCGGTCGACATAGACCGGCTGGGCGGCGTAGGCCGGTCCGTACTCGCCATAGACAGATGCCGGTGCACGGTATGGATAGCCAGGCGTCCCATAGGAGCGCTCCCGATAACCGTAACCGGGTTCCGCATAGGGCGGTTGCCGATAAGTCGGGCCCGGACGCACATAGACATCAGCGGAGGGCGCGTAGATTCCGCCCGGCGCCACGTAGACGGATGACAGGTCGCTGGCCGCGCCAGTCGCCGAGTACAGCACAACAAAGGCCAGCGTGAGCGATGATCGGTACATGTGTGAAGCCTCCAACAACGCAGAGCCGCGCCAGCCAGCATGATTAATTTTCGCTAAACAATTCGCAGGGCGCAATGATATTCTTCGCGAAGAAGTGTGCCATTTCTGGACTGCGCACATCTGCGCATCTGCATCACGAGCAGAGGACGCGCAAGACGTAGTGCAATCTTCGGGGAACAAATCGTCGTTTCGCTTTTCGTCATGACGACTGAAGACACGCATGCGCGAGGATCGCCGTCCGTGAACGTCTTCACCATCCGAACCATGCGGCCGGACGAAATCCCGCTCGCCATAGAGTGGGCTGCAGCCGAAGGCTGGAATCCGGGTCTAGCCGACGCCGCCTGCTTTGCGTCTGTCGATCCCGACGGCTTCCTCATCGGCGAGCTCGACGGCAAGCCGGCCGCAACCGTCTCCTGCGTCAATTACGGCGCGAGCTTTGCCTTTCTCGGCTTTTACATCGTGCGAGCTGACTTGCGCGGTCGCGGCTACGGAATGCGCATATGGAATGCGGCCATCGCGCATGCCGGTCCGCGCGTGATCGGGCTCGATGGCGTGACGGCGCAGCAGGACAATTATCGAAAGTCCGGGTTCGCGCTCGCCTACGCCAATGTCCGCTACGGCGGCACGGTTGCGGCGCCTGCCGCGCCGCGGGCCGGGGTCATTGCCTTGTCCGATGTCTCGTTCGCGGCTGTCGAGGCGGATGATGCCACCGTGTTTCCGGCGCCGCGGCCGGCGTTCCTGCGGTCCTGGATCGGCGCGGCCGGACATGCCGGTTGCGCGATCGTGCGCGATGGCCGGCTTGCCGGCTGGGGCGTGATCCGTCCGTGCCGGAAGGGCTTTAAGGTCGGCCCGCTGGTGGCCGACGACCGCACCGCCGCCGAAGCGGTGCTGTCCGCCTTGCTCGCCAGGGTGGGCGGCGGCGAGATTTTTCTGGACGTGCCCGGCATCAACCGCGAGGCAATCGCGCTCGCGCAGGACTTTGGGCTAGCGCCGGTGTTCGAGACCGCCCGCATGTATACCGGCGCGATCCCGCCACTGCGGCTGGAGCGGGTGTTCGGCGTCACCAGCTTTGAGCTGGGGTAGGCTGCCGGGATCGACCAGATAACCACAAAGTTCCCAGGGAACGGGTAGCTCACTTGCTTGTTAACGCCGATGGATCGTTTCTGTCTGCATATCATCTGTGCGAGCATCCTGCTGCTCGTGACCGCGTTTGCGCTGGGAACGCCTGGATTGAAATCGGAAGGTCCGCCCGAGAAGGCACTTTTGCTGCGGATCGCAGCCCGATGAAGCGGCGGATGGTTCCAACGTTGATGCCCACAGGAAAGCAGCGCCCCCGTCGCCGATAGCGGCCATGCGGTTGCCTCGGAACCGCGCGTTACGCTGGCCACTTATGTTCTTTTGCGACGACGCAGCGAGACCCATTGCCTCGGGCGGCTTCATCCCCTGACGCCCGCCCTCGATACGGCGAATATTTCCCAGCTCACCATGAACATCGCGGCGATCAATGGCCCAATGACAAAGCCGTTCAGGCCGAACACTTCGATGCCGCCCAGCGTGGAGATCAGCACGACGTAGTCCGGCAGCTTGGAGCCCTTGCCGACCAGGAAGGGACGCAGCAGATTGTCCACCAGTCCGATGACGAGCACGCCATACAGGATCAAGCCGACCCCTGCCAGATGGCCCCGGTGGCCAGGAAGTAGATCGCGACCGGAAGCCAGACCAGCGTGGCGCCGATCGCAGGGATCAGCGACAGGAACGCCATCAGCACGGCCCATAGCAGCGCCGCGTGGATTCCGAGGAACCAGAACGCGATGCCGCCGAGCGTGCCTTGCGCCATCGCGACGAGGATGCCGCCCTTCACGGTCGCGCGAACGACGTCGGCGAACCGGGCGAACAGTGCCGTCTTCTGCTCGCCGCGCAGCGGAATGGCTTCCTTGATCCGTTCGGCCAACGCCCGGCCGTCACGCAACAGGAAGAACAACAGGTACAACATGATGCCGAGGCCGATCACAAAATCGAACGTGTTGACCCCGATGCTGAGCGCCTGCGGGGCGAGAACCTGCCCGCCCTTCATGAGGCCGGAAGCGAGCTTTTCGCGCAGCGCCGAAAAATCGGCAACGTTGAGCCGCTCGAGCAATCCGGTGGTCCAGGCCGGCAGCGCGTCGAATATCCGCTGCAGGTAGTCGCCGAAATTGTACTCTCCCGACTGGATTTTCGCGAAAAGGCTTGACGCTTCCTGCACCAGCGAAGCCGCGATCATTGTAAGCGGCAGGATGACCATGGCGATAACGATCAGAACGGTGACCGCGGCTGCCAGGTTCGGTCTGCCCTGCATCGATTGCAGCAGCCGTCGATGGACCGGTGCGAAAAGCACCGCCACGACGATCGCCCAGAGAACGGCGCCATAGAACGGGTACAGCACCCAGGCGAACGCCAGGGTGACGGCGGCAAGCAGCAGCAGGAAACCTTGGTGTTCGATCCTTTGCACGGCGGTCTCGTTTTCCCAGCTTTCGGATTGGGCCCGGTTGTAGTGGATCAGGGGCGACGAAAACAGGAAACTTTTGCGCAGCTTGCCGCCTTCGCTTTACCTCTGGCTCATTTCACCGGGACCTATTTCACCAGGACCTACTTCACCAAGACCTACTTCACCAAGACCTACTTCACTAGGACTTGGCCGACCATGCCGGCCTCGCGATGGCCGGGGATCAGGCACGAGTATTCGAACGTGCCGGCGCGAGTGAACTTCCAGAGGATCTCGGCCGATTTCTTCGGTGCCAGCCGAACGCCGTTCGGCTCGTCATGCTCCATATGCGGGTTCTCCATCATCGCCTTGGCGTGTTTCAGATTTTCTTCCGCGGTGGCGAGCAGGAATTCGTGATCGTCGGCGCCGGTGTTGCGGATCACAAAGCGGATCTGTTCGCCGCGCTTCACCTCGATGCGGGCGGGCGCGTAGGCCATCTCGCTCATCCCGACCTCGATGGTGCGGGAAGGCTTTTGGGGTCGCCGGGCTCGCCCGCCGCATAGCTTTGGTGGGCGTGCTGCTCATGGCTGTGGGCTAGACGCGGTAGGGCTGAAAGCGCTGCTAGCGCCAGCAGGATCGTCACAATGGTTTTCATTCGATGTTCCTTCTCGTGTTTTTTTCGGAATGCACTGCGCAACGGCGCGAGACGCCGCGAACTGCGCAGACATGATTGAATTCTCTGACGGACCACGGGCATGCGTGCGCTGTCGCAAGCGCGGCTGCTCGCGTCGTTACGTCAGGTCAGGCGATGGGAGGGCGGTAGAGCAGAGGGGGCGCCTTGTCCGGCAGGCGCTCGAAATTCTCGGAGACGCAGAGCGAGATCGGCGGCGCGGGCTTTTCAACCGCAGGCAGATCGGCCGCGATCGCCGAAACGCACTGCATGGCGCAGCACGGTCCCATGGCGCCCTTGCCGTCGTGCTGATGCTTGGTGTGCCCGGACTTGCCATGATCCATGGCGTGGCCGGCATCGGCGTGATGCATCGCATGCTGATCCGCTTGCATCTCATGATGCTGGTGCGAGGCTGCGTGCTCCGGTTGAGCAGCGTCATGCACGTGCGTGCTGGCGGCCGTCCCGAGCTGGTGCACAAGGCACGAGGCGGCATCGCCAAGCGCAAGCGCCACGCCCGGCGCGAGCACGCAGAACAGATAGAGCAGGGCGGCATACCACCCGGCTTTGGCGCGCTTCCGTCTCGTCAAGCGAACGAACATGGCGGCAAAGTAGCGTCGACCGGCGGTTTCGCCAAGGCGAATGATTTAGCCGACGGCCTATCTGCACTTCATAACTACATCACGTCGGCGACATCGGCTCCGGTCTTCGGCAGCTTCGCCTTGTCCATGGTCTTCTTCAGTTGCTCCGCAACGAGGCGAAGCTCCTGGTTCTTGAAGAACCAGTAGGCAGCAAAGGCCCAGATGCCCGACCACTCTGCAAACAGAATGTAGGAACCTTGTTTGTTGCTGAGATAATGCAGGGCCACCGATGTTCCGATCGCCAGTGCCATGTACACGCCGATGACGAAGTAGATCTTTCTGAATTTCTTGTATTCTTTCGGCTGGTCCTCCTTCAGTTTCGACAAGGTCGAATCCGAGTACCAGAAAATGACGACGGCAATGCACACGAACGCCAGCACGGCCGAGATTCCATGCAGCGAAAGCGTTGGACCGCCGAACAGCGAGAAGGTCCAATAATCGCTCTTACCATCGAGCGACATGGGGAATACGGCCACGCCCAGGGCAAAGAAGCCCGCAAGGCTGAGCCAGCGATCCTCGTTTGCAGAAAAGCCCCGATACTTGAACAGGAAGACGCCTACGGCGAATAGGATGCCGCAAAACCAGAGCCTGACGGGGTAGAGGTCGATCCGTTGGCCGACAGGCTCGGTCGCAAAGTAATAATCGCTCAATGTCGGTCGGAGGCTGATTCCCCAGGCAAGGCCGACGAGGATCACAACGACGGGGAATGCGAAGGTGATGACCCCCATTCGCGTCCTCAGCTTGCGGTAGTTTTCGACGATAGCGTTGTCGACATGATTGGCGTCCATGATGCCCCTCCGATGAATCCGCAATAAAACGTAAATGTTGTCCTCATTGCAGATTGTGCGAAAGAGCTCACGCACACAAAAGTAGTGGAAAAATTGGCTGTTGCCGCTTCGCCACGGCGGAAGCTCAGGTGTCTGTCGCGGGTGTCGCGCGCCGCGGGGCCATGGGGCGGCCGGCCCGACCCTCCGCATCTGCATGCCCAATATCGCGGCAACGTGGCTTGACCTTGGGCGATTTGCCCCCGAAGTTGCGCGCGCCGTGGCAATTTCTTCTGAAATCACCCGAGTTTCCGACCTGTTCGTTCCCGACTCGCGCCAGGCATGGACCCGGCTTGCCGTGGCCGTGCTGATCGGTTCGCTCGGCAGCGTCGGCATGTGGTCGGTGGTGGTGGCGCTGCCGGTGGTGCAGGCGGAGTTTGGGGCGAGCCGCGGCGCGGCCTCGCTGGCCTTCACCATGGTGATGCTCGGATTCGGTTCCGGCGGGGTGCTGACCGGCAAGATCACCGATCGCTACGGCATCGTCACCGCGATCGGGCTCGGCATCGGCATTCTGGGCCTGGGTTACATCGTAGCTGGCATGTCATCTTCGATCTGGCACTTCATCCTGGTGCATTTCGCGATCGGGCTCTCCTCGTCGGCCACCTTCGGCCCGCTGATGGCGGAAGCCTCGCACTGGTTCGACCGTTACCGGGGGTTGGCGGTCGCGATCGCCGCCAGCGGCAACTACATCGGCGGCACGATCTGGCCGCCGCTGGTGAATTTCGGCATCGAGCAGATGGGCTGGCGCAGCAGCCATATCGCGATCGGCATCTTCACGGCGGTGGCGATGACGCTGGCGCTGGTTGGCCTGCGCATGCTGATGGGGGCGGGAGCGCAGCGCGATCACGAGAACGCGGCGCCGCCGCGCGTCGACCTGCGGCTCTCCACCAACGCGCTGACGGCTATCCTGTCGCTCGCCGGCATCGCCTGCTGCGTGGCGATGTCGATGCCGCAGGTTCATATCGTCGCCTATTGCGGCGATCTCGGCTATGGCGTGGCGCGTGGCGCCGAAATGCTGTCGCTGATGCTGGGGTTCGGCATCATCAGCCGCATCGGAAGCGGTTTTCTCGCCGACAAGATCGGCGGCATCCGCACGCTCTTGATCGGCTCGGTGGCGCAGGGCACCGCGCTGTTGTTCTACCTGTTCTTCGACGGCCTGACCTCGCTCTACATCATCTCCGCGATGTTCGGCCTGTTCCAGGGCGGCATCGTACCGAGCTACGCGATCATCGTGCGCGAGGCGATGCCGGCGTCGGAAGCCGCGACCCGCGTCGGCATCGTGATCTTTGCCTCCGTGTTCGGCATGTCGTTTGGGGGTGGATCTCGGGCGCGATCTTCGACGCCACCGGCTCCTACAGCGCCGCCTTCGCCAACGGACTGGCGTGGAATGCGCTGAATATCGGCATCATGCTGCTGCTGTTGATGCGCGCGCGGCAGCGGCTGGCGATGGCGTGATATTCAAACGGCCTGTCCCACCTTCAAAAGCGAACAGCCCGTGATCTTCAGGCTGCCGTCCGGCTGCTGCTCCAGCGTGTACATCGCTTCCCAGGCCTCGCCATTGTCGTCGACGATGTGGATGCGCTGGGCGATCCGGCCGCTATCAGCGCGCGCCTCGCCGAATTCAAAACTCTTGTGGCGGTAGACCGGCGCATATCCCTGCTGGACCATCTGCATGAAGATGTCAGCTTGCGGAAAGAGCTGTTTGATCTCGGGCGCGGCATGCGAATAGGCCGCCGCCGCATCGTTACGGCCAAACGCCTGCTCCTGCGCGCGGATTACGCTTTGCGCCGTGGCGATGTCGTCGGCGGCGGCCGGTGAAGCAAGCCCGATCAGGAATGCGATAACCAGAGCGAGCGCACGCATGCAAATAGCCCTTCGGTCGACGCTGGTTGCGACGGTGCGCCTGTTGGAAACTTATACCCGCGGAGTTTCGGGTGGAAGCGCTCGTTCCCGATCCGTTGCGGCACGGCGAAGATGTTCATTTGGAACCAGTGAACCGCCCAGTCAGTTATCCGCTTGTTTCGAGGCGCCTGAACGGACGCCTGATGTTGCTTAATGGCATTTCGATGCGGAAACCGGGGGCGGCCCACACTCGAGGAGCAACAACATGACCCCATACATGTCAGAGGAATTTTCCACCGGATTGATCGACTGGAGTCTCTTCTCGATCATGGACAACACGATACCGCCCCGGGATCCTGATGAAGACGATGAGGACGAGGACGAAGAGGACGAAGAGGACGACGAGGACGACGCCGACGAACCGCCGGTCGTGCGCGAGCCGGACGAAGACTAGGGCATGATGCTTTTGCGCCACCGGGCCGCCGCGAGGCAGGCCGCCTGGCTAGTGCGAGTGCAAGTCCAGGAACGGTGTATCGTTGGCGCTGACATAGAAGATGACGACCTTGGTCGTCTCGGTGGTGCTGCGGTTATAGCCGGTCATCGGCACCATGGGCGGTTCGACCATTGCTTCGCCGGCCTTGACCGTGAGCGGCGGGCGGCCGTCGAGCTCGAGGGTGAAGGCGCCTTCCAGCACATAGACCGTCACCGGAAAACGGTGGGTGTGATAGACGGTCTTGTCGCCTGGCTTGAACGTTGCCGTCATGACCCGCACGGTCTGCTTGTCATCCCTGGGCAATCCCTCGACGACCTGCTGCAGCACCATATTGGGCTTGGCGATATTGGGCGCGGCGGCGCCGTGCTGTTGCGTCAGTGCCGGACTGCTTATGCCGATACCGGCGAGCAGGGTGATGCCCGGCAGGAGGTGGCTGCGCATGTATCGCTCCTTTGTTCGCCGATAACCGCGGCGTTTCGATGCAAAGCTTAAGGGGACATGGCCGTGCCGCGGGAGCCGCAAGATTGCTAGGGCCCGCTCCAAAAGTGCATAATGGGTGCATGTTCGACTGGAACGATTTGAAGTATTTCCTCGCCGTTGCGCGCCATGGCAGCACGATTGCTGCCGGCAAGGCGCTTGGCACCAGCCAGTCGACCGTGCATCGCCGGCTCGATGAGCTCGAACGCCGGATCGGGCAGGCGCTGGTGACGCGGGCTGCGAGCGGCTATCGCCTGACCGAATACGGCACCACGCTGTTACCCTTTGCCGAACGCATCGAGGCCGCGGTCGGGGATTTTCAGCGGCGGGCAACCGATGTCGAGCAGGACATGAAGGGCGCGATCCGCGTCACCTGCCCGGAGCCGATCGTCATCCGCATGACGCAGTCGGGCCTGATCGAGCGGTTTCATGCCCGCCATCCGCATCTGCGCGTCGAATTCATCACCAGCGACCGCTATCTCGACCTGTCGAAGGGGAGGTGGACATCGCCTTCCGCTCCGGCGATACCGACGACGAGCTGATCGGCCGCAAGATCGCGGATCTCGTTGTGGGCCGTCTATGCCAGCCGCGACTATGTCGAGCGTCACGGCAAGCCCGACCGCGTTGAGGACTTGTCGCAACATCTACTCATAGGCTTCGACGAGACGCTGGCTGGTCACCGCGCCGCGAAGTGGCTGAAGGATGTCGCACCCGAGGCCAGGATGCCGGTGCGTAACAACAGCGTGCTTGGCCTGGTTTCCGCGGTGAAATCCGGCGCCGGGTTAGGGCCGCTGCCGACCGCGCTCGGCGACGCGGAGCCGGATCTGGTCCGCGTGCTCGGCCCTGTCCCGGAATTGACGCGAAGCTGGCGGCTGCTGACGCATCCCGACATCCGCCGCGTGCCGCGCATTGCCGCGTTCTTCGATTACATCATCGAGCAGCGCGAAGCGCTGAAATCGATTTTGACCGGATGAGGATTCAAGGCGTGCGCCGCGCCTATCGGATCGATCCGCCGAGCGCGTCCAGCGTCTGCCGCATTTCGGCAGGGTTGCCGGCTCGGCGCCGTGCTCGCGAACCAGGCGCACGGCCTCTTCGACCAGTTCGACGTTGGTCACGGTGGTGCCGAGCGGCGCGTCCTCGAGGCCGACGCGAATATGGCCGCCGCGTGCGATCGTCTCCGTGAACAGCGGGCGGAGATCGGCGCTGACGCCGGCAATCATCCAGGGCGCGCCGGGCGCTTCCTCCTCCAGCAGCGCATGGTAGGCCGCGAGCGCATATGGCTTTGGTGGAAGGCCGACCGCGATCAGATTGCAGAACATGAGACGATAGATCGGCACCTTGGCGCCGGCCGCGCGCGCCAGCGCTGCTCCGGCACGCAGGAAGCCGGGCTCGTAGATGGCAAAATCGGTATGCAGGCCGTGGCGTGTTGCGAAATCGAGCGCATACCGGATCTGGGATTCAGGATTCATGTAGGTGCCGCCGGGCGCTGCAGCCTCCGTGATTTTTGTCAGGCTCAAATTGACGCTGCCGGGGTCGATGACGGCAAAATCCAGCAGGCCGCGTGCGGCAAGTTCTTCGATGTCGGCAAATCGGGCCGCGGCGTCGGCGAGCGGGCTGCTGTCGCTGCCTGTGGTTATGAAAGCCGGATAGGAGGGATAGACCGGCACATCGACCTGGTTGCGAATGCCTTCGATGATACGGGCATAGACCTGCCAGTCGTAGGTCTGCGGGCCGCCGCCATCGTAGGCATGGACGTGAACGATGGTGGCGCCGGCATTCGCGCAGGCGACGCCCTCGGCGATGATGGTCTCAACGGTATCGGGAATGCCGGGTTGGAGTGCGCGGCCCCACGAGCCGTTCAACGCTGCCTCGATCCAGACCTTGCGCATGCTACTCTCCTGAAGATTGGTCCTCCCATCTATGGGGCATGTACCCATGACAAGTGAATCAGATTTCGCAGTCGGCTGAATTCAAAGCCTTGCGCAAGCCACCAAACGCGCTTAGCCGACAGCGCTCGGTGTCGCTGGCGGCCTTTCGCCGCTCGGAAATGGTCGTTCGCTTGATAACAGTTGTCTTGGGCTTCGACTTGGGAGGAGCGGCGGCGGTGACCTTCTTTGATTTTGGGTCGTGCTTTGATTTTTGATCGTGCCGATGGCGGTTGATCACCCTCGGGGGTTCCGAAGAACCGATACTGATGGCTTCCGGCGGAGAGATGTGTTCGTCGACTGGAGCAGGCTGCGCCGGCGTCTCGCTGCTCGCAGCGGCAATTTCAAGTCGATCCGCCTTCGGCAACGCAACATGTGAATCGGAATTGCCTACGGTTGTCTCGGCAAGGGGCTGGACGGCCACTGATGCACTAGGCACTGGAGTTCTTAGTTCCATTGCCGCCAGCACGCCTACACCCAATGGGATGAGGAGGCCCAACAACATCATCCTCAGCATGAGGCTCCTCCGGCTTATATTAGCGCCGGTGAAATTCTCCGATCTAATGAGGCAACTTGGCGGCGGCACACGCAACAAACCGACCCGTCTGCCGACAGGGTTAACCGCCGGCTTAGATGTTCCTCACGCGCGAACGTGAATGGAGGAACAGGATCGCCCCTCAAAACGTCGGCGGTGTGCAGGCGCTTATCACTTCGCACGGCTTTCCACCGACGCAGCGAAAGCGGTGCGGCCTGCGGCTTTCGAAATAATAGGCGTCGCCGGGGTCGAGAATGCGGCGCTCGTCGTCGACTGTCACCTCCAACCGGCCGCTCACCACGATGCCGCCTTCCTCGCCGTCATGGGTTAGCGGCACCCGGCCGGTGTCGCTACCGGGCTCGTAGCGTTCTTTCAGAATTTGCAGGCTCCGGCCGAACATGGTGTCGCCGACCTGGCGATAGGAGATCGGCTGCTTGCCGATCTCGGTCAGCTCATCAGACCGGTAGAACGCCTTGCGCGGCCGCTCCGGCTCGATCGCGAAGAATTCGGCGAGCCCCATCGGTAGCCCGTCGAGGATGCGCTTGAGCGCGCCGACCGAGGGGTTCATCTGGTTGGATTCGATCAGTGAGATCGTCGAATTGGTCACGCCGGAGCGTTTTGCCAGTTCGCGCTGCGACAGCTTGTGCCGGGCGCGAACGAAGCGGAGTCGCCCACCGATATCGACGCTCATCGGAAATCCCTGTTGCAAGTGTTTCGGATCGAACAAATATGCCTTGACTGGTCCAGTAAAATCAATGGGTTGCAGGAGTGAAGAAAAGGACTTGTTGTGCCTTCCCGAGCGTGGCCCGGTGGTACCTTGAGCTGCCAGCACAGGAGCTACGCCGTGACCCTTCATCAGAAGCCGAACACCCTGCAAACCGATTCGTTCTGGATGCCGTTCACGGCCAACCGGCAGTTCAAGAAAGCGCCCCGCCTGTTCGCCTCCGCCGAGGGCATGCACTACACGACGGTCGACGGCCGCAAGGTGATCGACGCTTCAGCCGGCCTCTGGTGCGTCAATGCCGGCCACGGCCGCCGCCAGATCGCCGCAGCGGTCGAACGGCAGCTGATGAATCTCGACTTCGCGCCGTCGTTCAATATGGGCCATCCGCTGGCGTTCGATTTCGCCGAGCGGCTCGCCGAGATTGCCCCGAAGGGCTCGACCGCATCTTCTTCACCAATTCGGGCTCTGAATCGGTCGATACCGCGCTGAAGATCGCGCTGGCCTATCAGCGCGCCATCGGGCAAGGCACGCGGACGCGCCTGATCGGCCGCGAGCGCGGCTATCACGGCGTCGGCTTCGGCGGCATGTCGGTCGGCGGCATGGTGGCGAACCGCCGCGCCTTTGCGACCCATCTGCCTGGTGTCGACCACATTCGTCACACCCATGATCTCGCCCGCAATGCCTTCGCAAAGGATATGCCGGAGCATGGGGTCGAACTCGCCGACGATCTCGAGCGGATGGTGGCGCTGCACGGCGCCGACACCATCGCCGCCGTCATCGTCGAGCCGGTGCCGGGCTCGACCGCGGTGCTGCCGCCGCCCAAAGGCTACCTGAAGCGCCTGCGCGAAATCGCTGACAAGCACGGTATCCTCCTGATCTTCGACGAGGTGATCACCGGCTTTGGCCGCCTCGGCGCGCCGTTCGCGGCGGATTATTTCGGCGTTACGCCTGATATGATGACGACCGCCAAGGGCATTACCAACGGCACCGTTCCCTGCGGCGCGGTGTTCGCCAGCCGCAAGATCCATGACGGGCTGATGAACGGCCCCGAGGGCACGATCGAGTTGTTCCACGGCTACACCTATTCCGCGCATCCGGTCGCCTGCGCGGCGGGCCTTGCGACGCTCGACATCTACAAGGACGAGGGGCTTTTGACCCGCGGCGCAACGCTTGCCGAGTACTGGCGCGATGCGCTGCATTCGCTCAAAGGTTTGCCGAACGTCATCGACATCCGCAATGTCGGCCTGATGGGTGCGGTCGAGCTGTCGCCGCGCAGCGACGGCGTCGGCGCGCGGGGTTATGACGTGATGGTGGATTGCTTCAATCGCGGGCTTTATTTCCGCATGAGCGGCGATTCCTTTGCGATGTCGCCGCCCCTAATCGTTGAGAAAAGCCATATCGACGACATGGTTTCGATCCTCGGCGACGCGATCAAGCGTGTGGCCTGATCCTTGCTCGCAAGGAAAGACAGAAGCCGCGGCGACGTTGCCGCGGCGGATGCGTGAGGGATCGTGAAGACAATCGTTCTCGGCAGTGGCGTCATCGGCGTCACGACAGCCTATTATCTTGCGCGCGCCGGCCATGAAGTTGTTGTCGTCGACCGTCAGGCCGAGCCTGCGCAGGAAACCTCTTTCGCCAATGCCGGCGAGGTCTCGCCCGGCTATTCCTCGCCCTGGGCGGGGCCGGGCGTGCCGGTCAAGGCGATCAAATGGCTGCTGATGCGCCACGGCCCGCTGGTGATCTGGCCCAAGCTCGATCCTGTGATGTGGATCTGGGGGCTGAAGATGCTGCGCAACTGCACGGCAGAGCGCTACGCCATCAACAAGAGCCGGATGATCCCGATCGCCGAATATAGCCGCGATTGCTTGCGCGCACTGCGCGCCGAGACCGGCATCAAGTATGACGAGCGCAGCCAAGGCACGCTGCAGCTGTTTCGCAAGCAGAAGCAGCTTGACGGCACCGGCGACGATATCGCGGTGCTCAAGCAATATGGCGTGCCTTACGAGGTGCTCGATCGTAGCGGCTGCATTGGCGCCGAGCCGGCGCTGGCAAGTGTGAAGGACAAGTTTGTCGGCGGACTGCGGCTGCCGCAGGACGAGACGGGCGATTGCCACATGTTTACCCAGGCGCTCGCCAAGGAAGCAGCAAAGCTCAGGGTGCAGTTCAAGTTCAGTACGACGATCGAGCGGCTGGTCGTGGACGGCGGCAAGATCACCGGTGTCGTTACCAGCGCCGGATTGTTGCAGGCCGACACCTATGTCGCGGCACTCGGGAGCTGGTCGACGCGGCTCCTCAAGCCCATCGGCATTTCAATTCCGGTCTATCCGGTGAAGGGCTATTCGATCACGGTGCCCATTATCGATCCCGACGGTGCACCGGTCTCGACCGTGATGGACGAAAGCTACAAGGTCGCGATCACGCGGCTGGGGAATCGCATCCGCGTCGGCGGCACCGCGGAAATTTCAGGCTATTCCGATCGGCTCGATGTAGCGCGGCGGGCGACGCTCGATCATTCCCTGTCCGACATGTTTCCACGCGGCGGCGACCTCGGCAAGGCCACGTTCTGGAGCGGCCTGCGCCCGATGACGCCGGACGGACCGCCGGTCATTGGCACCACGCGCTACAGCAACCTTCATCTCAACACCGGCCACGGCACGCTCGGCTGGACCATGGCCTGCGGCTCGGGCAGGGTGCTGGCGGACCTGATGTCGGGGCGGAAGCCGGATATCGACGTGAGCGAGTTGAATGTGAGCCGGTACGATCACCGGTTTGGTTGAGGGGCTCTCTCGGCGTACTCATCTTTCGAATTTGCGAAGGTATCCCCTCACACTCAGTGCAGCGCCCGCTCGCGAGTGGTTAGCGCCTTCTTCACCAGCTCCGGCAAGGTCCTGGCGTAGACCTCAATGAAAGTGGCATCGCCATTGGAGCGAGGCGTGCGCGCGGCCTGCGCGGCGAGACGTACGGCCTTGGCCTCGCACTTCGCGAACAGGTGCCAGAACCATTCCGGCTTTTTGTCCATCGTCTCTTTGTGCAGCTTGATGACGGCGGCGCCTACCGCCGCCATGGCATTTACGGCCCCCGCGCTCATGGCGCTTAAGGCAGCCGAGCTCATGATATCTTCTCGGGCCTCGGCGGCAGCGGCTCGTGTTTTCCCGTGCTTCCCTCGGTTCGGCATGCTCGGCTCCTAATGTACCCATACGAACTCCGGGAAGCTTAGGCCGCAGGGATTGACGGCGTCTGAATCGACAATCCTAAGTTCGGATTTTCGATTTCATTCGGGTATGTCTAAATTCTTTCACGATGTTCCCAGTACGTATGCGGGATGTCGTCGTTGCCTCTGCATCAATCCTGATCGGGAGGATCGAAGGCGCGGATGGCGGGCAGCGCTCCCGTATATTTCTCGCACTCGACCACCGTCACCTGACCGCAGCAGCCTTGCGCTAATCGCGATGTGCCGATGTCGCGGGTCAGCATGTTCGGATTGCCATGGACGCAGAGCGGATGTTCTGCCGCACCGGCCTGCGGATCGTACCAGGCGCCGGTGGACAATTGCACCACGCCTTGCATGACGTTGTCTGTAACGGTGGCGGCGGCCAGGCACGCGCCGCGATCGTTGAACAGGCGGACGATGTCGCCATTGGCGATGCCGCGGCGCGCCGCATCGACGGGGTTGAGGCGGACCGCTTCGCGGCCGGCAATTTTTCTGGACTGGCTGTAGGCACCGAAGTCGAGCTGGCTGTGCAACCTCGTTGCCGGCTGGTTCGCGATCAGCGTCAACGGGTGGTGCGAATCCGGCGGTTCTGTCGACGGCAGCCATGCGGGGTGGGGCGGGCAATCGTCGTAACCGAAGCCTGCGATGGCTTTCGAATAGATCTCGATCTTGCCGCTTGGTGTCGGCAGTTTGTTGCCAACGGGATCGTTGCGGAAGGCGCGCAGAAAGCCGCCGTCATCGGGGGCTGACGGCAGCGCGAGTTCGCCGCGCCGCCAGAATTCATCGAAGTCAGGCGCATCCCAGCCGGCATCGGCAAGCGCGCGCCGCGTCGGCTCGTAAAGATGGACCAGCCATTGCCTGCTGTCGCGTCCTTCCGTGAAGGCCTGTTCGACGCCCAATCGCTGCGACAGCGCGGCAAAAATACTAAAATCGTCGCGCGCTTCGCCGACCGGGTCCATGGCCTTGCGCATCGCGATCAGCCTTGGGTCGGTGCCCGCGGCGCCGATATCGTCGCGCTCCAGCGTCATCGTCGCCGGCAGCACGATGTCGGAAAACTTCGCCATCGGCGTCCAGGCGCTTTCGTGCACGACGATGGTTTGCGGAACATTGAAGGCGCGTCGCAGCCGATTGATGTCCTGGTGATGGTGGAAAGGGTTGCCGCCCGCCCAATAGACCAGCTTGACATCAGGGTACTGCATCGAGCGGCCGTTGTAGTCGAACCTCTCGCCCGGATGGAGGAGCATGTCGGCGACGCGTGCGACCGGGATGAAGTCGGCGGTGCCGTTCTTGCCTTGCGAGAGCGTCGGGATCGGAACGGCATTGAGCCGGCGGCCGGTGTGGCCGAGCGCACCGAGCGCGTAATTGTATCCGCCGCCGGGCAGGCCGATCTGGCCAAGCATGGCCGCGAGCACCGCGCCCATCCACACCGGCTGCTCGCCATATTGCGCCCGCTGCAGCGAATGCGAGACCGTGATCAGGGTGCGCCCGCGCGGTAGCCGGCGGGCGAGGTCGACGATCTCGGCAGCGGAAATGCCGGTGATATCGGCGGCCCATGCCGCGTCCTTGGTGTGTTGTCGTCGCGGCCGAGCAGATAGCGCTCGAAGATCTCGAAGCCGGTGCAATAGCGCGCGACAAAGGCGCTGTCCCATAGATTCTCGACGCGGAGCGTGTGCGCGAGCGCGAGCATCAGTGCGACATCGGTGCCGACCCGGATCGGCAGCCAGCGGGCGCCGGCCGCTTCCGGCATGTCGTCGCGCAAGGGCGCGATGCCGTAGAAGACGGCGCCACGGCGCGCGGCTCTTGCATCGCGTCGCGCTCGATGTGTCGGCTGATGCCGCCGCTTGCGACGTCCGAGTTCTTCAGCGCCATGCCGCCGAAGGCCAATACCGTATCGGTATGTTCGGCGACCTGATCCCAGGTCACGTTGTGGCGCGAGATGCTCTCGTAGCCTCCGAGGACATGCGGCAGGATCACGGCCGAAGCGCCGGCGCTGTAGCTGTTCACCGAACGCACATAGCCGCCGAACGCCGCGTTCAGGAAGCGATGAACCTGGCTCTGCGCGTGGTGGAAACGTCCAGCGCTGGACCAGCCATAGGAGCCGCCGTAGACCGCGGCCGCGCCATATTCGGCTCGGATCCGCGACAATTCATTCGCAAGCAAATCGAGCACTTCGTCCCAGGGGCACGCGACGAATTTCTGGTCGAAGCTGCGTTCGCTGCGTGCGCTTCGGTCCAGCCATGCCTTGCGCACCATCGGCCGCAGGATACGGGCCTTGTGGCGCATCGCCGTGGTGAAGTTTTGCAACATCGGGGAGGGCGCAGGATCCTCCGCGTAAGGCTTGATATCCAGCGTCGCGCCGTTCCATCGGGCCGAGAAGGCGCCCCAATGCGCGCTGTGCGGGCTCCAATCCTCTCGGGCTTGATCCATTTCTTCTTGTCCCAGACGTTCGTTCACGACGTTTGCGTCATGCAGTTCACCCACAGCACCACCGCTTTCGCATCTTCCGCCGGATTTGAGAAGCGGTGCGGGCGGCGGCTGGCGAAGCGAAACTGTCGCCCGTCTTGAGCGACCAGGTTTCGGTGTCGACGGTGAGTGTCATCTCGCCTTCCAGCACCAGTCCTGCTTCCTCGCCGTCATGCGTGTAAAGTTCGTCGCCGGTGTTGCCGCCGGGCTCCAGGTGCACGAGAAACAGATTCAGGCGGTTTTCCGTTCCCGCCGGGCTCAGCAATTGTTTTGAAATGCCGGTGCGCCACAGTTTCAGCTCGGCGCGCTGCAACTGGCGCGTCACCACGCCGCCGGAAGCGGGATCATCGCTTGGCCGGGAGCCGAACAGCGCGGCGATGCCGACGCCGAGCACGTCCGCCAGCGTCGCGAGCACGCGAAGCGAAGGCGACGACAGCCCGCGCTCGATCTGGCTGAGGAAGCCGATCGACAGATCGGTGCGCGCCACAATCGTCTCCAGCGACAGCTTGTGTTCGCGGCGCAGCTCGCGAATGCGGCGGCCGACGGCGAGGTCCATCGCGGGCTCGGCCGGCCTCGCGGCAGCTTTTCCTTCGGCTTGCGCGCCGCCTTTCCCGCGGCCCTTGCCTTGGCTTTGGGCGCCGGCTTTTAATTCTCCTGCCACCGCTCACGTCAGACCTGCTTCCTTCATGTGCATGAAAATCGCTTGCAATGCCCGGGCAAGTGTGACCACAATTTCATATTGGTGAAAATAGGCCGGAACGGCGTCGCCCGCAACTCTTTGGTCTAACGCGTGAGGGCGGCCCGGGCAGTGTTCGATTCAGGAGGATGTGCGATGGCTCTGAAGCGTCTCGTTCAGGCTGCGATGGCGGCCGTAGTTCTCACCGCCGCGATGCCGGCATCCGCGCAAAGGTGCTGAAGGTGGGCTCGACGCCGACCGGCGTGCCCTTCACCTTCCTCGACACCAAGACCAACAGCATTCAGGGCATCATGGTCGATCTCATCACCGAGATCGGCAAGGATGCCGGCTTCCAGGTCCAGATCGAGCCGATGCAGTTCTCGACGCTGATTGCCTCGCTCACGTCAAACAAGATCGACATTATCTCGGCGGCGATGTTCGTTACGCCGGCGCGCAAGGAAGTGATCGATTTCTCCGAACCGTTCTACAGCTACGGCGAAGGGCTGCTGGTGCCGAAGAGCAATACGAAGACCTACACCACGCAGGACGATCTGGAAAGGCGAAGTGGTCGGCGCGCAGGTCGGCACGGCGTTCGTCGATGCGCTGAAGAAGTCGGGGCTGTTCAGTGAGGTCAAGGCCTACGACACCATTCCCGATATTCTGCGCGACGTGAACGCCGGACGATTGAAGGCCGGCTTCGCCGACTACCCGATCCTCGCCTATAATCTGAAGCAGGGCGGCTTCCCGGAGGCGCGCATCGTCGAGAGCTACAAGCCTGCGACCATAGGTTCGGTCGGAATCGGCGTGCGCAAGGGCGATACGGAACTGCTCGCCAAGATCAACACGTCGCTGGCGAAGCTGAAGGCGAACGGCACCGTCGAAAAAATTCTCGATAAATGGGGCCTCAAGGCACAGGGTGCCTGATGCAGGCCTTCTGGCGCGATACGGTCGAGTTCCTGCCGATCCTGATGAGCGGCGTGGCGCTGACGATCATCGTCACGATCGGATCGCTGTTGCTGTCGACCGTGCTCGGCCTGATCTGGGCCTTGATGCGGGTATCCGGCATCGGCGTCCTCACGGGGTTCAGCGCCGGGCTGATCAACGTGATCCGCGGCATTCCGATCATCGTACTGCTGTTCTACCTCTACTTCGTGATGCCGGAGCTCGGCGTCACGCTGACCGCGCTGCAGGCCGCGATCCTCGGGCTCGGCATCGCCTATTCGGCCTATCAGGCCGAGAATTTCCGCGCCGGCATCGAGGCCATCGACAAGGGGCAGATCGAGGCGGCGCAGGCGATCGGCATGGGCTGGTGGCCGACCATGCGCCGCGTGGTGCTGCCGCAGGCGGTGAAAATCGTGCTGCCGCCCTACGGCAACGTCATGATCATGATGCTGAAGGATTCTTCGCAGGCGTCGACCATCACGGTCGCCGAGCTCGCGCTGCAGGGCAAGCTGATCGCGTCGTCCACTTTCAAGAACACCAGCGTGTTCACGCTTGTCGCGCTGATGTATCTCACCATGAGCATTCCGCTCATCCTTCTGGTTCGCCACTTCGAGAAACGCGCGGGCCAGAAATGATCGAGCTTTCCAACGTCCACAAGAGTTTTGGCAAGGTCGAGGTGCTCAAGGGCATCACGGCGTCGGTCGAGAAGGGCGAGGTGGTCTGCATCATCGGCCCCTCGGGTTCGGGCAAGTCCACCATCCTGCGTTGTATCAACGGGCTCGAAAGCTATGACAGCGGCGATATCAGCGTCGAGGGGGCGCGCGTCGATCGCAACGCGCCCTCGATCGTTTCGATCCGCACCCAGGTCTCGATGGTGTTCCAGCGCTTCAACCTGTTCCCGCACCGGACCGCGCTTGAGAACGTCATCGAGGGACCGGTTTATGTGAAGAAGGAGCCGCGCGCCGAGGCGCTTGAGCGCGGCCACGCACTGCTGGCGCGGGTGGGACTGGCCGAAAAAGCCGATGTCCATCCGCCGCAACTGTCCGGCGGACAGCAGCAGCGCGTCGCGATTGCGCGTGCGCTCGCCATGCAGCCGAAGGCGATCCTGTTCGACGAGCCGACCTCGGCGCTCGATCCGGAACTGGTCGGCGACGTGCTCTCAGTGATGCGCAAGCTCGCCGATGACGGCATGACCATGGTCGTCGTCACCCATGAAATGGCATTTGCAAAGGATGTCGCCGATCGCGTGCTGTTCATCGACGGCGGCGTGATCGTCGAGCAGGGGCCGGCGAAGTCAGTCCTCAACCAGCCGCAGCATGCGCGCACGCAGGACTTTTTGCGGCGCGTGCTGCATCCGCTCTAAACTTTGGTCGTTGTCCATGAACTCGCCTGTCTCGCTGCCGCCAAGCCTCTATGCCGATACGGCCCTGGCGCCGACACCGACGTCGCCGCTCGACGCGGACAAAAAAGTTTCGGTCGCGATCATCGGCGGCGGCTTTACGGGACTTTCCACGGCGCTGCATCTGGCCGAGCAGGGTGTCGACGTGACCGTGCTGGAGGCGCAACAGCCGGGCTGGGGCGCATCGGGCAACAATGGCGGCCAGGTCAATCCGGGCCTCAAGCATGACCCTGACCAGATCGAGGCCGATTTCGGCACTGAGCTCGGCGGCCGCATGATCGCGTTTTCCTACGGCACCACGAACTACACGTTCGACCTGATCCGCCGCTACCAGATCCCCTGCGAGGCGCGGCAGAACGGGACGCTGCGCGCGGCCTACAATGAAGCAAGCGCGGCGGCAATCGAGAGCACCGCCAAGCAATGCATCCGGCGCGGCATGCCGGTGACGCTGCTGAACCGCGAACAGGTGCGGGAGATGACCGGCACCGACCGCTATCTCTGCGCCATGCTGGACAGCCGCGGCGGTGACCTGCATCCGCTGAGCTATGCGCGCGGGCTGGCGCGTGCGGCGATCGCGGCGGGTGCTGCCGTCCATGGCGAGACGCCCGCGCTCTCCCTGTCCCGCGACGGCACGCATTGGCGGGTTGAGACGCCGCGCGGAACCGTGCGCGCCGAAAAAGTGCTACTGGCGACCAATGGCTTCACCGATGATTTGTGGCCGGGTCTGCGCCGCAGCATCGTGCCGGTATTCTCCTCGATCGCCGCCACCGCGCCACTGTCAGATGCCATCGCGCGCGCGATCATGCCGACGCGCTCGGTGCTGTACGAGAGCGGACACATCACGGTCTACTATCGTATCGATCAGCATAATCGCTTGCTGATGGGCGGCCGCGGGCCGATGCGCTGGATCAGCAAGCCTGCCGACGTCGCCTATCTCATGCGCTACGCGGAACGGCTGTGGCCGCAGATAAAAGGCGCGAGCTGGACGCACGGCTGGAACAGCCGGCTCGCGATCACACCAGATCATTATCCTCATGTGCATGAGCCGGCGGAGAATCTTTGATCTCGCTCGGCTGCAACGGCCGCGGCGTCGCGCTCTCGACAGCCATGGGCGCCCAACTCGCGCGGCGTCTCGTCGGCGGGAAGAATGCCGAGATCGACATGCCCATCACCGGCATCAGGCCGATGGCGCCGCATGCGTTCTGGCCGATAGGCGTCACCGCCGCCGTCGTGGCGGGACGGGTGAGGGACCGGCTCGGGATCTAGCGGTTTCACCGCCGAAATTGGGCATCACAGTCGGCCGGGGTGGGGAACATCCATCACCGGTGCACGTTCGCTTGCGTAACGCCGATATGTAGGAGGTCAACATGCGCAAGCAGCTATTATTATCGACTGGAATTATCTGCCTGATGCTGGCTCCGGCTGTTTCCTACGGCCAGGCGCCGGGAGCAAGAGGCGAAGAGCAGAAACAGATGCGCCCAAGCGATACCGGCAAGGGTGGTGCTGCATCGCAGGAACGCGGTGCGGAGCGGGCGCAGGAGCGTGGGCGGGGCGCGGAACAAAGGACGCAAGGGGCGGCTGGTCGCGAGGATAAGGAGCCGGTTCCCGACAGACCGAGGAAAGGGGCAAGGCCGCGCCATCGAGCGAGCGTCCGGCAACCGCAAGCGATGACAAGCGCGGACGCGGCGAGGATGCAAAATCCCGTGAGCGCGTGCAGGATTCCCGCCAGGGCGGTCGCGACGCACAAACAGCCCGCGAGGGCAAGGACGCCAAGGACAGCAAAGGCCGCGCCGAGATGGATCGCGATAAAGCGCGCGGCAAGTCCACGGCGGAGCAGGAAAAGCCGAAGGATGGAACCGCGGCCGCTCAGAAGGAGCGCGAGGGAACGACTACGACGCAGAAAGAATCCGGCCGCGATCAGCGCGACAGCTCGAAGGATGCTGCGGAGCGGGATAAGGATGCGGGCCGGCCATCTACCGCGACGGATACCACGCGCACGCCGCCTTCTGGCCAGACCACGCAGAGCCAGACCGGCCAGACGCAGGCCGGCCAGCAGTCGAATATCTCGACCGAAAAGCAGGTGCGGATTTCCCAGACCCTGACCCGCGAGCGTCTGGCGCCGCCGCAGCGCAACCTCAACATCGCGATCCGGATCGGCGAACCCGTGCCGCGCCATGTGCGGTTCCATCGGCTGCCTCGGGAGATCGTCTCGATCGAACCTGAGTACCGTGATTACGAGTACTTCACGACCGAGGACGACATCGTCATCGTCGAGCCGCGCACCAAGCGGATCGTCAGCCAGGTGCCGCGCGACGCCTCCTGTATTCGCGCCGCCGGCGGCGAGAGCAGCACTGGCAGCACGAGCGGTACAGCCGGATACACCAGCTCGATGGCCGCCGCCGGTGGCGCCTCGCCGTGCCGGATTATGCGGCGCGATACTGCCGGCAATGTCACCGAACTTACGCCGCAGACGGTCGGTTCGACGGCACAGCAGGAAGCCATCAGCGTCACGGTCCGCGTGCCTGGCGGTGCCTCGACCGCGCCGATTGCGCTGGGTGCGGGGGACGGGCAGATCGTGGTGTCAGGTCAGAGCGGCGCCGATTGCATGGTGACGATCGAGCCGCCGGCTCGATAGGCAAGCGGACGCGCTGACCATCGCTGAGGAAGAGAAAGTGCGGCATCACTGCCGCACTTTCTTTGTGTTTCGTGCGACGTGGTGCTGCTGGCCTCAGCCTTCCGCGACCGCCTCGCTCCAGGCGTGGAACGGCTCGGCCGCGCCGCTATTCATCTCGCCGTCGCGCAGCACGATGCTGGGGCAGGCGAATTTCATCGGCAGGGTCTGGATGCGCGCTTCTTCATAGTCGAAACGCGCGCCCAACGCCTCGCGCGTGGCTTGCGGCAGGCGCACATCGCCGATCACGACGGCGCCTTCGCTGGCGTCGATGCGCGGTTGATGAATCACCGCATCGATGTCCATGCCGTAATCCATCACGAACGACAGCAGCTGGCTTACCGCCGGCAGGATGCGCCGGCCGCCGGAAGCGCCAATTGCAGCGCGGCGACCGTCGTTCGCCTGCGCCAGCACCGGCGTGTAATTGGTCAGGCAGCGCTTGCCCGGCGCCAGCGAATTCGGCGTGCCCGGTGTCGGGTCGAACCACATGATGCCGTTGTTCATGGTGATGCCGGTCTGGCTAGATACGAACTTGGAGCCGAAGGTCGAGAGCAGCGTCTGCGTCACCGCGGCCATGTTGCCGTCGCGATCGACCGCCGAGAAATGCGTAGTGCACGCCGGCGCCAGCGCTTCTGCGCCGAGTGCGCGCCTGCCGTCTTCGTCGCCCATGTCCTTCAGCCGCTCGCGATACGCCGCCTGCAGCGCCGAGGCATAGGCGACGTAGGCTGCCGCATCCGGTCCGCCGCGCGCGGGCTTGAGATCGCTCTGCAAGAGACCGAGCGTGCGCGACAGCGTCGGACCTGCGGTGAGTTCTGATGTCGCGAACACCTTGCCGCCGCGATAGGGAATCGCCAGCGGCTCGCGCAGATGCGCGCGGAACGGCTTGAGGTCCGCAACCGACAGCGCGCCGCCGGCGGCCTGGATGTCGGCAGCAAGGCTGTTCGCCAGATCGCCTTCGTAGAAGTCGCGCGGGCCGGCGCTGGCGAGCTGCGCCATCGACGCCTTGAGCCGGTCCTGCGGCATGCGGACATCAGCCTTGATGCCCCATTGCGGATTCGGCGGCAGGCCATCCACGAGATAGGCGGCGGCGCTCGCCGGGTAACGCCGCAAGTCCGCAGCCGCACTCGAAATCATCAGCGTGGTCCACCAGTCGACCGCAAGGCCTTCACCGGCGAGCTTGACGCTCGGCGCCAGCAATTCCTTCCACGGCAGTTTTGCGTGGCGGCGATGCGCTTCCTCCATGCCGGCGACCACGCCGGGCACGGCGATCGAGCCAGGGCCATGAAGATTGCGGTCGTCCTTGACGCGCGGCCAGGGAAAGATATCCGATGCTGCGCCGTCGCCGGTCAGCGGATAATCCGCAGGGTTGAGGCTGGCCGGCGCGCGCATGCCGTAGTCGATCACCTCATAGCGGTCGTCGCGCGCCCGGTAGAGCACCATCGCGCCGCCGCCGCCGAGCCCGCTCATCCAGGGCTCCAGCACGCCAAGCGCAAACGTGGTCGCGATGACAGCGTCGACGCAGTCGCCGCCCGCGGCCAGCACCTCGGCGCCGACGTGCGCCGCCCTGCTGGATTGTGCCGCGACGATGCCGCCCTTGGAGGTGACCGCGGGTTTGCGGATCGCTTGCGTGTTGGAGAACTGGTCGCGCATCGGATGGCCTTCAATATCGGGTGGAAGTTTGCGGGTGGCGGGCGTGGTCGGAGTGAGCTTCATTACACCCTAAAAATCCTGGGCGAGCCATGACAGAATAACATGCAAGGGGACCCACATCCGCTCGTCTTCAAGGGTTGGCGCCGGGCGGCCGACAATGGCACATTGCGGATGATTGTCGCATCACCAAAGGGGCATGCCGGCTTGACCGCGGACGCATTCATTCATTTGCCCGAGCTTCGAACCCGGGTAACGCATCCCGAAAAATCGTTGCTGCGCCTGACGCCGGAGATGTTTTCGATGTGAGAGCAGCGTGCGCGGGCCGCGGGATGGCCGGCAGGCTGGCGGCTGTCGGACGAGGCGATCGAGGCGTCGCGGCTGGCGGTGCTCGGCGATCACAAGGCGGGCTGCGACCTCTGGATCTATTGCTACGGTTCGCTGATGTGGGACCCCGGATTTCATTTCGCCGAAGTCCGGCTCGCCGACGTCGAGGGCTATCAGCGTCGCTTCACGCTGAAGATCAATCTCGGCCGGGGATCGCATGACCATCCGGCGCTGATGCTTTCGCTGGAGCCGCAGCAAGGATGTTGCCGCGGATTGGCGTTCCGCATCGTCGCCGATTTCGTGCATGCCGAAACCGCGATCCTGTGGCGCCGCGAGATGCTGCGCGGCGGCTATGCGCCGGCTGTTGTGCCGATGCTCACGCCGCAGGGGCCGATTGAGGCGCTTGCGTTCGTCTCGAACCCTCGCACCCGAGCTATGTCGGCGAACTGCCGCTTGCGGAGACCGTGAGCCTGATCGCAAGCGGGAAGGGCATCCTCGGCACCAACAGGGAATACCTCGTGCAACTGGCGACGCAGCTCGACGCGCTGGGGATCGAGGATCCCTATGTTGCGCAGCTCCACGCCGAGATCGGCGCCACGCCGGATATGTGATGCGGTCAACCCGCTGATGCGTCGACGTGGCCGCTTTCAAACAATGTTTGAGCGCCCGTTTCCACAGCCAGCCCGGCATCCTGACGCAAGTGCATGGCAGGAATAATTCGGTATAGTCGACCCGCCCGCGCCAAAGTCGTCCAAGAAACAACAACGGGGAAGCCGCGCATGACCGGGGACATCAAGCCGCATTACGAGGTCGTCGTCGTTGGCGCGGGCGTGTCGGGCATTTACCAGATCAGGCGGCTGGCCGATCTCGGGGTGGATGCCCTGGTGCTGGATGCCGCCCCCGATCTCGGTGGCACCTGGTACTGGAACCGCTACCCGGGCGCGCGCTTCGATTCCGAGAGCTACACTTACGGCTATTCCTTTTCGAAAGAGCTGCTCAACGAGTGGCACTGGAAGGAGCGATTTTCGGCGCAGCCGGAGAACCTGCGTTACCTCAACTACGTTGCCGACAAGTTCGATCTTCGCAAGTACATGCGGTTCAATCTTAAGGTAGAGGCGGCGGCCTTCGACGAGGCCAGCCATCTGTGGCGGCTCAGGCTCGACGACGGCTTTGAGCTGACCTGTCGGTTCGTCATTCTCGCGATCGGGTTGCTGTCGACGCCGACGCTGCCGCGGCTGGAAGGCATGGACGCGTTCAAGGGCCGCTCGTTCCACACTTTCTATTGGCCGCACGAACCGGTCGAACTGGGGGCAAGAAGGTCGGCATCATCGGCACCGGTGCGACCGCGATCCAGGTGATCGGCGAGATCGCGGACAAGGTCGGCGAACTCACGGTGTTTCAGCGTCGTCCGAACTGGAGCGCGCCGCTCAACAACGGTCCGATCTCGGAGGAGGAGATGGCCGACATCCGCGCGCGCTACGACGACATCTTTGCCGCCTGCAGGCGCACGCCCGGCGGCTTCGAGCATGAGCCGGATCGGCGCGGCTTTTACGAGGTCACGGCCGAGGAACGGATCGCGCTGTGGGACAAGCTCTATGACGAGCCCGGCTTCGGCATCTGGCTGAGCAATTTCCGCGAGATTTTTACCGATGAGGCGGCCAACGCCGAGTTCTCGGCCTACATCGCCGACCGCATCCGCCGGCGCGTAAAGGACCCGGTGACGGCAGAAGAGCTGATCCCCAGGGATCATGGCTTTGGCGTGCAGCGGGTGCCGCTGGAGACCACTACTTCGAGGCCTATAACCGCGACAATGTGCATCTCGTCGACATCAGCGAGGCCCTGATCGAGCGGGTGACCGAGACCGGCCTGCGCACCAGCGCGCGCGACTACGAGCTCGATATCCTGGTCTATTCCACCGGCTTCGATGCCATCACCGGCTCATTCGACGCGATCGACATCACCGGCATCGGCGGCGTCAAACTAGCCGACCAATGGCGCGACGGCCCCTCGACCTTTCTCGGCATGATGGCCCACGGCTTTCCGAACCTGTTGATGCCGACCGGCCCGCAAAGTGGTTCGGCCTCGACGAATTTTCCGCGCGGCATCGAGAATGGCGTCGGCTGGTGCATGGGCCTGCTCGAGCACATCTGGCGCCGCGGCTACACGCGGGCGGAGCCAACGGCCGAAGCGCAGGCGCGCTGGACCGCACATGTGACGAAGATGTACGCCATCATGCTGATGCGCAAAGCCAAGTCATGGTTCACCGGGTACAATTCCAACGTTCCCGGCCACGAACATGGCAAGACCCGCTACCTCGTCTATAATGGCGGCACGCCGAAATACGTCGCCGCCATCACCGAGGTTGCGCAGAAGGGCTATGAGGGAATCGTGTTCGAGACGGAGGAGCGGGCGATGGCGAGGTCCGCGACCGCGGCGGAGTAGGGCATGCGTAGAGGCCCCGTCGCCCTTGGCACCAGTCACTGCGCCCGCAGCAAGCGCCTGGGATGAACGCCGTCGACATATCCCATGAACGGCGGATGGATCGAGTAGCCGATCAGCTCGCGAGCGCGCTCCGGCAATTGGCTCGCCACTTCGGCAGGGACGGCGAGCGCCATGTTCTCGAGTTGCCGCACCCAGCCCACGCAATATTGCGGCGTGACGATCAGGCGCGGCCGGTCTGACCGGTTGGCGCCGCCGCGGTGCCACAGCGTTCCCTTGGTGATGGCCAGCGATCCCGACGGCATGGTCAGCTTGACGGCGTCAGGCCGGTTGCCCTCGTCATGATCGGCTTCGTTGGTGAAGTGCGCGGGTTGCACCGCGCCCTCGATATACTCCCCATCCCACAGATGGCTTCCCGGAATGATTTCGGTGGCGCCGTTTTGTTCGGTCGTATCGTCGATCGCCCAGAACGTGCTGACGCCGAGGGCAGGGCGCGGCCGCGGAATCTTCGCGCCGCTGTCGTCGAAGTGCCAGGGCTGCACCGTCTCGCCGGGATGCAGGTTGATCGCGAGCATGGCTGACAACAGGCAGCTCTCGCCGAGTTCGGCTTCGACAAAGGCCAGGGCGAGCGGATGGATCGCAAGCTCCGCGAAAACAGGCGATTTCGCCAGCAGGGCATACACGCGATTGGTTTTGGTGCCTTCAAAATCGTTGCGGCCGAACAGATCGCGCGCCAGATGCGGCGCCAGCGCCGCACGGATTTCAGCGACGCGGTCGGGCGCCAGAACGCGTTCGAAGATCAGGTAACCGCTGCGGTCGAACTCTTCCCTAGAGGAGGCGAATGATCGTCCCTTCAGCCAGGGTGACGCTTGCTGCGCTGTCGCTGCCATCGGCGCTCTCCTCGTGCGCCCGGTCAAGCCAGGCTTCTTGCGACCCATCATACGCAATCATGGGCGTCTTTCACGGATTTCTGCGGCGTGGCGCGCGCTGGCATCGGCCGGCGACTCACGATCGCGGTGCAAACGCGTAGCGGAATGTACAGCTCGGCGCGCCCTGCATCAGGGTCTGGTCGCGCGTGAGGCTGACTTCGCTGCCACCGGCCGCAACGATATCGAAATCGGTGGCGCAGACCAGCAGCGCGCCGAGCTCCGGCTCGCCGAGCGCGCGAAAGAATTCCGCGAAACGGCAATGCGTGACGTCAAATTGCAGCGCTTCCTTGTCGTGCCTGATCATCTCCACCGTCACCTCGCGTTCGGTGACTTCGGTCAGCGCGGTGTGCATGGCCGCCCACTTGCGCCGTGGGCTACCCTCGACGCTTTCGCCCACGGCGGCGAACAGCGCCTTCGACCAGTCGCGCAAGGCCTGCCTCGCAATCGCGTCAGCCTTTTCCTTTCCGAGTTCCGCGCGCAACGCCTGCAGCACCGGCACCAGCACCTGGGCCTGGATCCGCGTCTTGTCCAGCAGCGACAGACGGGAATCGACCATGTAGTCGTCGAGTACATTCATCGCAGCCTCCTTCCATGTCGCGACGCGTGGGCCTCTTCAACTTCGCCCCGCTTGCGGGCAGAGGCAGTGAGAGAGCTTGCGGAAATCACTCCCGCGTCTCGGTCATAGAACCTTTTGCGCGATCTGCCAGCGGCCATCGATCTTCAACAGCGAGAGCTGGTCGGTGAAGAAGCGCGGCGGGATCGCGCATTTGAGCTTGACGTGGGCCATCGTCGGACCGACGAGATCGATCGACAGCACTTCATCGTGCCGCGAGAGGCCCCGCTGCTTCGGTGACGGTCTGTTCCGGACGTTGTCCAGCCAGACGTCGCGGGGCGTGATCGTCAGCTCGCCCGCATCGGAGACGCTGGTCAGCGCGCTGGTCGGATGAAAGGCAGCCGCAATCTTGGCCGTGTCGCCCTCGTGGAGACCGTCGAGGTAAGACTGGATCACGCCTTCGATGGCTTTTGTGTCGTCTGTACCGATCATGAGATTTGAACTTCCGATGTCTTCTTTTGATGGGTGTCTGGAGCAATCTGGCAGGGAGCCAGAATATTGCGGGCTTCCCGGCGACAATAAGCGAAGTTCATTGAGTTATTGACGTAGAAATTCTATTGCAAGACAGTCTGCCGGGTTCCTTGCAAAACGCCCTTCGTGCCGTTCGCGCATCCTGGCCTCGCCGGAGGCCGCGGAACGTCGTCGGCTGCTCGTGGCGCGCGATGGAGCTTGAGCCGGCCCGGATTGAAAGATGGTTGCCAGCGAAACCTATGCCGAGTTCCTGCGCGAGCAGCTCGCGCCGCTCGGCCGCATCACGCTGCGGCGCATGTTCGGCAAGACCGGCGTGTTCTGCGACGGGGTGATGCTGGGGATGGTGACGGAGAACACGCTCTATTTCCGGGTCGATGACCAGAACCGGGAGACGCTCAGGGAAGCCGAGGCATTTCCGCCGCTCAACTACGCGAAGAAGGGCGAGATCATTGACCTCGCATTCTGGCGTGTGCCGGAGCGGCTGTTCGACGAACCCGACGAGTTCATCACGTGGGCGCGCGCCGCGCTGGCGGCGGCGCACCGGGTTGCAGCCAAGAGGCCGGCGCCGAAGCAGCCCAAAGCGCCAAAGCAACGCAAACGCTCGTGAACAACCCGACCTGGAGATACGCAGATCAGGTCGCCCAGCTATTGTCTGCCTTGCGCGCTACCCCGCGGCAGCATTGACCGCGATCGGCGAGGCATCCTGGCCGCTCGCTTCCAGTTTCCGCGGCAATCCCGCAAGCCGCGCAGCGCTTCAGCCATCTTTGCACGTCCGCTGACGCCGGTGATCACCACATCCACCATCATCAGGGATGTGGGATGTGGCCACGCGCTTGCAGTTGCTCGACCGGGACACCTGCGGCAGAAAGCGCCTCTGCATATTCGAGGCCTTCGTCGCGCAGCGGATCGAACTCGCAGGTCGCGACGAACGCCGGCGGCAGGTTCGCCAGATTGCCGCGCAGTGGCGAGGCGCGCGGGTCGGTGCGGTCGGCGGGCGAACAATAGATGTCCCAGAACCAGAACATCAGCGATCGCGTCAGGAAATAGCCGACCGCATTGTCGGTGTAGGACGGGCGGTCGAACCTGCAATCGGTGACCGGGCACACCAGCAACTGCCCCGCGATCTGCGGGCCGCCGCGGTCGCGCGCCAACTGGCAGGTGACGGCGGCGATGTTGGCGCCGGCGCTCCAGCCCGCGACCAGCACCGGTCCCGATTTGCCGCCAAGTTCGGCCGCATGTTCGGCGATCCAGCGCGTGGCCGCATAGCCATCCTCGGCCGCAGCCGGGAAGCGGCGCTCGGGCGCATGGCGGTACTCGACGCTGACGACGATCATTCCGCTGCGGCGGCAGATGTCGCGGCAGAACGGATCGTCGGATTGCTCGTCGCCGAGCACCCAGCCGCCGCCGTGGAAATAGACCACGATCGGATGCGGCCCCGGCGTTGCCGGCCGATAGAGACGATAGGACAGCAGACCATCGGCGCCGTGCAGCACGCCGTCGCCGACCTCGCCGACCGGCCTTCCGGCAGGACGGCCCTTGTTGAATTCGGTGAGGAAGTCGCGCGCGCCTTGCGCTCCAAGTGATCTCGATTTGCGGCAGGTTCATCTCCGCCAGCATGCCCAGCACCAGCCGCACGTCCGGCTGCAGGCGAACTACCTGGCCGTCGTTGCATTGCTCGGCAACATTCGGGCCGGTCAGCCTGAAGCCCAGCATGCCGCGACCGACGACCTCGTTGCAGATGCTGCGGTAGGGGCCGACGCCGCCGGTATAGGGCATCACGCCCTGCGCCTTGCCGGGAACGTTGGCGCCCGTGTACCAGGTGTTGGCCAGCCGATGCAGCGTGATCATCGAACAGTCGGCCAGTGCTGCGCCCAGCCGGCCTGCGCCGTCTCGGTCGCGTCAATCGTCGTGAAGCCGGCCTCGCGCATCGCCGCCAGCCGGTCGACCACCCAGTCGACATGCTGCTCGATCGAGACCGCCATGTTCGACAGCACCGATGGACTGCCTGGGCCCGTGATCAGGAACAGGTTGGGAAAGCCTGAGACAGTGAGCCCGAGATAGGTCTGCGGGCCGTTGGCCCAGACGTCGGACAGCGATTTGCCATCGCGGCCGGTGATCGGATGCACCGCCTTGATGGCGCCGGTCATGGCGTCGAAGCCGGTGGCGAACACGATCACGTCGACGTCGAACGTGCGCTTGTCGGTCTTGATGCCGGTGGTCGTGATCTCCGTGATCGGCTCCTGCCGCAGGTTCACCAGCGTGACGTTGGGGCGGTTGTAGGTGGCGTAGTAGTTGGTGTCGAGGCAGGGACGCTTGGCGCCGAACGGATGGTCGTGCGGGGTCAACGCTTCGGCTATCTCCGGGTCCTTGACGATGGTCCGGATTTTCTCGCGGATCAGGTCGGCGAGCAGCGTGTTGCCGTCAACGTCGACGCCCTGGTCGGCCCAGAGCTGGGTCAGGATGTAGACGAGATCGCCGGTGGCCCAGGCCTGCTCGAACCGCTCGCGGCGTTCGGCATCGCTCAATTGCCAGCTCACCGCCATTTGTTGCGGATAGGGGACGCCCGCGAGCGACCAGCGCGCCTGCTCGCGATAGCCGGCGCGGTCACCCTCCAGCATAGCGCGGCGGTCCGCTGGCGCAGCACCGTTGTGGGCGGGCAGGGCAAAGTTCGGCGTGCGCTGGAAGACCGTGAGCTGCGCGGCCTGCTCCGCGAGCAGCGGGATCGACTGGATGCCCGATGACCCCGTACCGATGACGGCGATGCGCTTGCCGCCGAGCTTGACCTCTTCGTGCTGCCAGCGGCCGGTGAAATAGATCTCGCCCTTGAAGTCCTTGACGCCATCGATCTCCGGCGGTTTTGGCGCGGAGAGGCAGCCAGTGGCCATGATGTAGTGACGGCAGGAAACATCAGCGCCGTTATCGGTGGTGAGCAGCCAGCGTTCCGCGGTCTGATCCCAGTTCGCCGCCGTGACCTTGGTACGAAAGCGGATGTCGCGCCGCAGCTCGTATCGGTCGGCGACGAAGCCGAGATAGCGCAGGATTTCGGGTTGCGTTGCGTATTTCTCCGACCATTGCCACGCGCTCTCCAGTTCGGAATCGAACGTGTAGCTGTAGTCGATGGTCTGGATGTCGCAGCGCGCGCCGGGATAGCGGTTCCAGTACCAGGTGCCGCCGACATCGCCGGCCTCCTCGATCACGACAGCGCTGAAGCCCGCCTTGCGCAGGCGATGCAGGAGATAGAGGCCGGCAAATCCGGCGCCGACGACGGCAACGTCGACCTGTTGCGTCGTACCGCTGTTCGTCGTTTCAGAAGAACGTGCTGCGACCGCTGCGTCTGGCATGCAACTCCTCCCGTGCGTTTTATAATTTTGGGTAGGCTACTGCCGTGTGCTCAGTTTGTCATCAGGACAAATTCAATCGCTGGGTGTTCATTGCAGATACGTTCTGCCGAGGTGCTTGATGGGCGATTTCGCGAATTTCCTCGTGTGAAGCAGCGACTTACCTGCGATGCTCTGCGCTCCCTCAACGTCGTCCCTGCCTAGTGCGCAATTGCGCACGGGCGCAGGGACCCATAACCACCGGCAGAAGTTTTGCGAAAGGCGTCTGCCACACTGTCCTATTGAGAGATCACGCGGTATGGGTCCCTGCGTTCGCAGGACGACACTGAATGTGTCGCCCGCTTTTTCGTTGTCCGCGCTTGCGCCGTTCACTCGCTCGGCCGCGAGTTATGCCATCAGGGACGACGCTCTCCGGATAGCGAATGTTACGAGAACAACTTGCGGTCACGAATCTTTCGTTCGTCGGTATAATACTCGCTCCACCACGCCTTCTCGCCGCGCTTTCGCGGCGGCTTGGTCAATTGCAGCTTCTTCCTGGCCTTCCTGGCTTCGGCTTGCGCAACACGGAAATGATAGTGATCGAAGATTCTGAGCGCTTCGATCATGTAGGACACGGCAATACGCCGGTCCTTTATCAGAAGAAGATTTTCGCCATTCGATGTGTCGGCCGCAGAAGAAAAATTGTAGGAGCCGAAGTAAACTCTCGCGGTCGGCTTGTCGAAATCAATCACCACGAACTTGTGGTGCATTCGATTTCCTCCGCCTCCTTTCGGTTCGGACTTGAAGGGCTCCGGCACGTTTTTCGAAAGCGCCGTCGGAAAGACCGGCTCGACCTTTCCATCCGGCTTTTGAAAATCCAGACCTCCGACTTTCTTGTCAGACATGCCATAGAGAAAGATGCCTTTGGCCTTGGCCAGTTTCCTGACCGCCTCGCGAACAGGTCCTTCGGTCTGAAACAGAAATGCCAGGGAAAACAGCACGCTCGATTCCGCCGACTTCATGTCTTCCGCAATGCCGTCGAGCAGCGCGTTGCCGCTGACGTGCGGTGAGAAGGAAACTTCTGCGTTGATATTGTCCAGCCCGAGACTGGTCCACTCAGCTGATCCCGTGGCACCGAAGTCAGAAGCCTTGTCGCTCTCCCAGTAACTCCTCGAACGCATCAAGAAAGGGCTTGATGGCGGACCCGCCGGTCAGGACGACGGCGTTGTTGGACTGAACATAGAAGCCGCGCCAGGAGAAATTCGTCGAGCCGCAGACGGCTTTCTTCAGATTTGGTCCATCGACGACGATGGTCTTGTTGTGCTGAAGCGCGCCCATCTTCTGGCGCTTCACGTTGTCTTCTCCGGCTGTTTCCTTCAGTCGCTTTGCGGCCTGCGACTCTCCCGATTCTGCAGGTCCGTGTTCCCCCGCATTGTCGATGATGATTTTCAGGCGAGAGCCCAGCTTCTCCAATCGGGACACCACTTCAATTTCGCTTAGATCGTATGCAACGACCCGAACCGTTGCGTCTTCATCCTCGATCGCCTGATCCAGAATCTCGAGAATTGCATGGCGGGCTTCAAAGCCCATCCAGGCGAGCGCCTCATCCTTCTTGGGATGGGTGGGTTTGAACTTGAGACCGTCTTTGGCTTTTGCAGGCAGGAGTTTGGAAATCGTCTCGTACCGGTCGACAAACGCCTGCGACAATACGAACCCGCGTGTGTAGGTGACATTGAGCTGATCCGGATAGGTTTCCCGGCGCAGTTCAATGGCCGCCTCCTGCGGCTCGCCAAAACTCAGCTCATCCTGCTCATTCATGAAAACCGGGGTGACCCGGTAGACGAATTCTCCCGCCAATTCGGCGTTTCGAGGAAAATGCGCCCAGCGAAATTTCTGTATGGGCGATTGCATCGTGGTCAGCCGATTTGGATTGGTCTTTCCGCCGGCGCCGGGAAACGCGATCCGGTTCTTCAAGGCAAAGAACCTGTTGCCGAGCGGCTCCTTGTATTCGATGGCGAAGCCGACAAAATCGAGCGGCGGCTCATCGTCCTTCCAATCCATGGCGACCAGAGCCATGCCGTCGCCGCGATGAATCTTGAGGGTAAAGAGCGCGTCGGCGTTGCTTCCCGTGACCTGAAATTCAGACATTGGCTGATACCCAAGTTGAAGTTTCATGCAACTTTAGGGCGATCCGGATCCTGTCCGCAATGGCGAAGTAAGGGCCGGAGCGGCTATCTTTGAATTGTCACAGAAACGGCAGTGGCCAAGCCGCTATCGAGCCACTATTGGTGGTAGCGGGGTGACACTCAAAGGCGGGCCCGGCGAGAGATCGTGAGTTTCTTCGAGCGTCTAAAGACAGAAGCATCCGCGGAGTGGCGGGCCTACACCGAACATCCCTTCACGGACGGGTTGGCGGACGGCTCTCTCGCCGAAGCGGCGTTTCGTCACTACCTCGTTCAGGACTACCTGTTCCTGATCGAGTTTGCCCGCGCCTACGCGATCGCCGTCTACAAGTCGCCCAGACCTCGCCGACATGCGTGAAGCGGCGGCAGGCCTCTCGGCGATCCTCGACGTCGAGATGAACCTGCATGTGAAGCTCTGCGCCGGCTGGGGCCTGTCGCCGGGCGATCTCGAACGAGCCGCTCCGGCGGTCGAGATGCTGGCCTATACACGCTACGTGCTCGACGCTGGGATGCGCGGCGATCTGCTGGCGCTCAAGGTGGCGCTGGCCCCCTGCGTGATCGGCTACGCGGAGATCGCGACGCGACTCGCCTCAAAGCCCAATGCGGTCGCTGCGACGAATCCCTATCGTGTCTGGATCGCCGAGTATGCCGGTGCGCCATACCAGGAGGTCGCGGCGAATGCGCGGGCGCACCTGGATGGTCTCGCCGATCGCTACGTCACACCGGCCCGCGAGGCCGAGCTGATCGCAATCTTCAAGGAAGCCACCCGGCTCGAGGCAGATTTCTGGGAAATGGGCTGGCGCGCGGGCGGGGAATAGCAACCTCAGTTTGCGTACAGGCCTTCGACGATCGGCAATCGCGCAGCGCGCAATGCCGGAAACAGTCCGCCGATCAGGCCCACGATCAGCGCAAGCGCAACGCCCTCGGCGATCAGCCAGGGACTGAGCTTGAAGTCGAACACCACCTGGGTGAAGTTGCCGCCGAGGGTCGACGCCGTGACGCCGTCGAATATCAGGTAGGTGGCGGCAGCGCCGAGCACGCCGCCGATGACGGCGAGCAGCAGCGATTCGGCGAGCGTTCCGACAAAGGCGGGGAAGCCGCCGAAGCCGATGGCGCGCAGCGTCGCGATTTCCGTCGCGCGCGCGGCGACCGACGAATACATCGTGTTGAGCGCGCCGGCGACCGCGCCCAGCGCCATTGCGATCGCCAAGGGCCAGCCGAGTTTCTGAATCAGGTCGGAAGTTTGTGAAGCCTGTTCGGCGAAGTAGCTGGCTTCGGATTTGACATCGAGCTTCAGCCGCGGATCGTTGTCGCTGTAGCTCTTGAGCTCATTCAGCGCGGCCGGGCTGGTGAGGCCCGCGCGCACGGTCTGGACGATGTTGTTGCGGTTGAACAGGCTCTGCACCACGTTCAGATCCGCCCAGATCTCGGATTCGAACACGCTGCCGCCGGCCTCGAATACGCCGACGACGTTCCAGCGCGTCGCGCCGAACGACACGGTAGAGCCGATATCGAATCCTTCGAATTCCCGCAGCAATGCCTTGCCGACCACCACCTCATTGCTGCCGCGATTGAACATCCGGCCGGCGGTGATGGTAATGCCCTTGCGCAACTCGCTGCCCTGTTCGCCGATGCCGCGCAGCGGCAGATTGGCCTTGGTTTTTGTCGAACGCTTGATGCCGTCGACCACAAGATAGAGTTCCGGCGAGATCAGGGCTTGCCATCGCTGCCGCGGGCGATGCCGGGCCCGTCCTCGATCAGCCGCACCTGATCGCGGCTCACCGTGCTGTTGATTTCGGCCTGCGAGCCCGCCCGCAGCACGATCGCGATGTCATCGGCCCCGGATCCAGCGATGGTGCGCTGGAAGCCATTGGCCATCGCCAGGAAAGCGAGCAGCACAATCACCACCAGTGCGATTGCGATCACGGTCGAAAGCGAGAGCCAGCGCCGCTGTCCAATGCTTTTGAGATTGATGGCAGTGACGGCCGCCACCTGAAGCCAAAGCGAGCGCATGCTTATCCCCGTCCGAGTGCGGTTGCGATTTTGAGCCGCATGGCGTTGAGCGCGGGAATGATCCCGGTGATCAGCCCAAGCGCAATCATCAGCGCCACTCCTTGCAGCGCGATCGTTGGCGATACCGCAAAAGCGGGCGCAATGCCGGCGAGGCTGGTGCGCAGGGCCATGGCGATCAGGGCTGCAATGGCGAGCCCGGGCAATCCGCCGAGCAGCGCCAGCAACACGGACTCGCCGAGCACCATTCCCAGGATCCGCGGGCCCGAAAACCCGAGCGTCTTCAGCACGCCGATCTCGCGGGTGCGCTCCCGGATCGACAGCGCCATCGTGTTGCCGACGATCATCAGGATGGTGACGAAGGCGGCGCCAACCACCAGCAGCACGATCAGCGCGATGTTGCCGAACTGCGCCGCGAACGCCTTGCCGAACGCTTTTTCGGTGTCGGTCGAGGTCTCTGCGGTGGAATTGGCGAACATCGCGTCGATCGCCTTCGCCACGCGGTCGTTGTTTTCGGGCGAGGTGGTCTGCAGGATCATCCAGCCGATGGTGTCCTTGCCGAAACTGCGGGTTTCGTCGAAATAGGGGTACTGGAACAGGAGAAAGTTGGTGTCGACGTGCGCGGCCTTGCCCTGGACAATGCCGGCGATGGTGAGGTCCCAGGTGTGGCCGCCGCTCTTCTGGCTGAAGATGTTGCTATTAAGAGGAATGCGATCGCCTATCTTCCAGCCCCACTTCTGCGCCAGGCTTTCGCCGACCACCGCGCTGCCGCGGTCACGCATGAAGGCTTGGAGCTGTTCGGGCGGGACTTCGAATTCGCTGCGATACACGTCGAAATAGGTGTTCGGCTCGATCGCGAGCGCCATGATGAAGTTCTTCGGATCCTGATAATAGCCGCCGAACCAGTTGGCGAAGGTCACCTGCCGGACGCCTTCCACGGAACGCACGCGATTGAAATAGGCGATCGGCATCGGCTGGGTGAAATTGATCTTGTTGACGGTGATCATCCTATCAGCGGCGGCGGCATCCTCGCCGGCGGTGAAGGCGCGGTAGAATCCGGCGAGCACGCCGAAGATCATGAAGGCGATCAGGATCGACACGATCATCAGGCTGGCGCGCAATTTGCGGCGGAACAGGTTTTTCCGTACCAGGTCGAAGTCGTTCACGCGGCAAGCTCCCGTTCGACGAAGCGGCCCTTGTCGAGATGCAGGACGCGCTTGGCGTAGTTTGCCGCCGCAGGGTCATGCGTCACCATCACGATGGTCTTGCCGAGTTCGCCATTGAGCAGTTGCAGGATCGAAAGGATCTCGTCGGCGGATTGCCGGTCGAGATCGCCGGTCGGCTCGTCGCACAGCAGCAGGTTCGGATCCGAGACGATGGCGCGCGCAATCGCCACGCGCTGCTGCTGGCCGCCCGACATTTCGCGCGGACGGTGCTTGATACGGTCGGCGAGCCCGACCACGGAAAGCGCGGTGTGAACGCGCGCGGCGCGCTCCTTGCTCCGCAATTTGGTGAGCAGCAGCGGCAGTTCGACGTTCTGCGCCGCGGTCAGCATCGGCATCAGATTGTAGAACTGGAAGATGAAGCCGATATTGGCGGCCCGCCAGGCGGCAAGTTCGCCCTCGGAGAGGCCGTCGATGCGCTGGTCCGCGACCGCAATCTCGCCGGCGTCGGCACGGTCGATGCCGCCCAGCAGGTTGAGCAGCGTCGTCTTGCCCGAACCGGACGGTCCCATGACCGCAATGAAATCGCCGCGGGGAATGGCAAGATCGAGATGATCGAAAATCGAGATCGTTTCCTTTCCCTTGGTGAAACGCTTAGCTACGCCGGTAAGGCGAACCATCGGATGTTCGGCTGTCACGCTTGTCTCCTTCTCAAGGAATCCGGCTGGAGGCTAGTTCGCGGCGGTGGCTTCAGCGGCGCCATTTGCTTTGGCGTCGCGCAGAAAGTTCACTTTCACCGCCATGTCAGGCAGAATGCGCGGGTCCTTCTTGGTGAAGCGGATCCGAACCTTCACCGTGGCCTTCTCGCGGTTCGCCGTCGGCACGATGGCAATCACCGAGGCGGGAATGGTCCAGTCCGGATAGGCATCCAGCATCGCGTTCACGGCGCCTCCGGGGCTGACTCGGCCAATGAAGGCTTCGTTGACGTCGACTTCGATTTCGATCGAATCCATGTCGACGATGGTGCAGATGCCGGTGCGCGTGTAGCCGCCGACCGACATCGGTGAAATCATTTCGCCCGGCTGGGCGCTGCGGTCGATGACGACGCCGGCAAACGGCGCCCGGATTTGATGCTTGTCGAGCATCGAGGCGCTGCGCTTCGCGTCGATCTTGGCGGTCTCGAATTGCGACTGCGCCTGGCGCAATTGCGCGCTGAGCACGCCGACCCGGGCCTGCGCCTTGGTCAGGTCGGCCTCGGTCGCAAAATTCTTTTGCGATAGCGTTTGTACACGCGACATGATCCGCGTCGCGTCCTCCAGATCGGCCGTGATCGCGGCGACCGCGGCATCGGCCGTCTCGGCGCGCGAGCGGGCCAGCTCATAATCCTTTTCGGCAAGCACGCTATCGAGCCGCGCCACGATCTGACCCTCGGTCACCGTCATGCCTTCGTCGATGAAGACCTCGACCACTTTTCCGGTGATCTCGGCCGCAACGGTTGCCTTGCGGCGCGCCACCACATAGCCGGAGGCCGCCAGATTGCCGGCCGCCTTGTTATTCGTTGTAGGCTGCTGAGGCTGCGGCTGCGCGGCGGGCTGCGGTGTGGTCTGCGATGCGGTCTCTTTGGGCGGGTCCTGCCTGCGGAACTCGAAAGCGGCAAAGGCGGCGAATCCGACGACGCAGACGACAATCGCCGCCGAGATCGGCAGCCAGCGGCGGTTAGGCCGTTCCGCCTTGTTGGCGCTGCGATCGATGGTGAGCGATCTCAGCAATTCGCTCTTGTCTTTGGTCATTGCTCATTTCCATCCGGCTGCTAGCTGCAACTTCCGCGCGGGCGGCATTATTCTCGCGCTGGTGGTCTCGCTCACAGCCGGTCTACATTTCTCGCCATAGTAGGGGCGGGCCCTCAGCTTTCGGTGAGGCGGCGACCCCAGCTCGGTTGTAAATCCCGTTCAGCTCTCGCGAGCGCCAGGCGGCGCCCGTTTTTTAACGAGGCGAATAGCGGGAATTTAAAGCTTAATAGCGGCGGAAGCAATTGCTGGAACCAGCAAGAGTTGCATGTGACCAGATGCCGCCATTTTGGGTATGCCGTGGTTCATCCAATCGCAATCGCCACTTTGCCGAAATGCGCGCCGCTCTCCATATGGGCAAACGCCTGTTTCGCCTGATCGAACGAAAAAATCCTGTCGATCACCGGCTTCATGCGACTTGCCGCGATGGCATCCACCATCGCCTTGAGGTCCTCGACCGATCCGACGGTGACACCCTGCAGCCGCTGCTGCTGCATCACCATCAACGGCAGCCGCAGGTCGGACGGCGGCGGCCCGGCAAGCACGCCGATGAACGCGATGGTGCCACCGATCCTGGTCGCCCTGATCGATTCGTTCAGCGTGCCGACCCCGCCCACCTCGACGACCAGGTCGACGCCGTGGCCGCTCCACTCGCGGGCTTTCTTTCCCCAGTCGGGTGTCGTCCTGTAGTTCAATGTAAAGTCTGCGCCGAGCTGCTTGAGGCGTTCGATCTTGGCGTCGCTGGACGAAGTTGCGATGACGCGCGCGCCGCACATTTTCGCAAACTGAAGTGCGAACAGGGATACCCCGCCGGTGCCCTGCGTCAGAACGGTCTGGCCGGGTTTTAAGCCGCCGAGCTTGACGATTGCGCTCCAGGCCGTGAGCCCGGCGCAGGGAAGTGCTGCGGCTTCGATGTCGCTGAGGTGCTCCGGCGTTCTGACCAGCGCGTGCTTTGGAAAGATCCGATACTCGGCGAGGACTCCGTCCACTGAGCCACCGAGGGCGCTGCGCATCTTTGCTTCGCTGGGCTCGCCGCCGATCCAGCTCTCGAAGAAACTGCCGATGACGCGGTCATCAGGCGCGAATTCCCGCACACCTGGCCCGACGCGTTCGACGACACCCGCTCCGTCCGAAACCGGCACAAGCGGAAATTTCTGACGCGAGCCGTAACCGCCCTTGACCGTGATGAGATCGCGATAGTTCAGCGTCGCCGCCTTGAGCCGAACCAGCACCTCGCCGTCACCGGGCTCCGGCAAAGGCTTGTCGACAAGGGCAAGTCCATCGATTCCGTGCGGTCCCTGCAGCTCGTAGCACTTCAACGGGATTCTCCTTCGCAGCCGGGTAAGCGCCATATTGCAGCAAATGTTCCGGTTCCGCCACGCCGATGGATCAGAATCGCGCGGCCATCTCGGCCAGCCGCCGATGCGCGCCTTCGCGTGCGGTGCGGATCGGTTCGAGCGGCCCGGTGGTCGGTCCGATCGGCACGAAACGCACGTCGCTGACGCCGATGAAGCGGAGCGCCTCGCGCAGATAAGGTGTCGCCATGTCGATGCGGCCGCGATTCATGCCGGTGACGAAATCGCTGCCGCTCGCCAGGATCACGATTGTCGGCCTGTCCTTGAACAGCGGCAGATACCCTTGCGCCGGATCGTAGCGGAACGCCAGCCCGGGCTGCGTGATCACGTCGATCCATTGTTTCAGCTTGTAGGGAATACCAAAATTCCACATCGGCGTCGAAATCAGCACGCGGTCGGCGAGCGCGAAGCGGAGCGCGATGCGCTCGGTGACCGCAAAGGCATCGCGCTGCGAATCGGTGAACGCCCGCCCGTTGATGCGGGCATATTTGGCCTCCAGTACATAACCCTCGAAATCCGGCAGGTGATCCCGCCACAGGTTCATCACGTCGATGTCCCAGTCCGGCCGTGCCTGGCGGAATCGGTCAACAAAGACGCGAGCGCCGGCGGAGGATTCCGAGTCTGCGCGCGGCGAGCAGCTCAGGTGAAAGAGTTTTGGCATGGCCGCGCTCTGGTCATCCCAGCCCCCTGATGACTGCATCGGCGTTGGTGACGACGGCCACGTTCTGCATCGCAAAGTTGATGGAGGCGTTGTGCCAATCGGCATTCATGGTCGAGCAGCAATCCTCCGGGACGATCATGAAGTAGCCTTTGTCCGCACCGGTGCGGGCGGTATGCTCGATCGACATGTTGGTCCAGGCGCCGGTGTTGATGATCATGTCGCGGCCCGTCGCCTTGAGGATGGTTTCCAGCCGCGTGCCTTCCCAGGCGCTCATGCGCATTTTCTCGACGACGAAATCGCCGGCGCGCGGCTCGAGCCCCGGAACCGGGGCCGCGCCCCAGCTTCCACGCACCATCGCGCCGCTATCGACCAGCCCTTCGAACAAAGGCGCATTGAGCGTGACGCCGGGCGCTCCAGGTTCGACGATGAACCAGACATGGATGATGACGACGCCGCGGGCCCGCGCCGCTTCGGCAAGGCGGCGGACATTATCGATCACCCGCTGCTGGCGCGCATGGACAGGCGAGCCGGAATCGGCGAATGCGCCGCCGTCCATGATGACGTCGTTCTGCAGATCCTGAATGATCATCGCGCAGCGCCGCGGATCGAGCTGCATGTCGCCGCTGGCAAGCTGAGGTGCGGCGGGCGCGGCAGAGGCCGTATCGGGACGCGTCGACGTGCGACCGCTCATATAAGGCTCGTGGCGCGGGCCGGCCTTGATCGGGATCGCATAGACCGAATGTGTTGCGGTCAGATAGAGCGTGCGGAAATCCGGGCCGCCCCAGGTGAGATTGGCGACGAGTTCGGGAAGGCGCACCTTGCCGAGCAATTCGCCGGCGGGGAGTAGACCCAGACGCCGCCGGGCGCCGTGACCCAGACATTGCCGCGCTGGTCGCACTTCATGCCGTCGGGCAGGCCGGGCTCAAGCTCGGAGCGTATGCCGCCGGCGAAGACGCGCGCATTGGCGAGCGAACCATCAGCCTCGACATCGAAAACTCGGATCAGCGCCTGCGTGGTGTCGTTGACGTAAAGCAGGCGCTCGTCGGGCGAGAAGCAAGGCCGTTAGGCTGGTCGAACAGATGGCGGTCGACGACGAGTTTTAGTGGGCCGCCGCCCGGCGGGACACGATAGACACCCTGAAAGCCGAGCTGGCGCGGCCGCTCGACGCCATAGACCGGCATGCGGCCATACCAGGGGTCGCTGAAATAGATCGCGCCGCTCGAATGGACGCAGACGTCGTTCGGGCTGTTGAGCTCCTGATTCTCGAAATGCGAGGCAATCACCTCGCGCCTTCCGTCGGGACGCTCGCGGATCAATGACGAGGTGGCGTGCTCGCAGACGATCAGGTTGAGCTCGGCGTCATAGGTCATGCCGTTGCATTTGTTCGAAGGGCGCTTGACCTCGACGACGCCGCGCTTGAATCCCATCGCCGGCGCACATCGGCCGGCATATCGGAAAACAGGAGATAATGATGGACCGGATGCCAGATCGGCCCTTCCGTGAATTCGAAACCCGTGCCGACCTGGCCGACCGGCGCATAGGGGTCGATCAACGTTTCGAATTCCGGGCGCAGCGTGACATGCGTCATCGGTCCATCCTTTCAGCGCTCACGCCGGGAACCAGTGGCGCTGCGGCAGGCTCTGAACCACGGGGCCGGGCACCTGGTCGTGCAGCCGGCCGACTACCATGCCGCCTTCGATCTTGGCCGGCCGGTCGTGGACCGGAAGCAAATAACGCGAGTTGCTCAGGAGTTTCTTGATCGCCGCCTTTTCCGCCCGCTTGCTGGTGCCGTGATTGCCTGTGGTGCGCGGCTCGGAATCGTGAATCTCGTTGAAGGGCGTGACGATCTGGTCGTTGAAGTCGTAGATCACGTCGCCGCAGATGGTAGCGATGCCGTCGGCGGTGTGAACGTGGATGTTCATCGAGCCTTCGGTGTGGGCGTTGGCGGCATCGCAATAGACGCCCGGCATCAGTTCGATCGGCCCGGTCACCTCGAGATCGAGGAAACGCAGCGCGCTCTTGGTGTGCAGGCGGTCGATCAGATGCTTGATATCGGGCGCCGGATACTGCGGATGCATCAGCCCCGACACGGAATATTCCAGCTCCTTGCGGTTGAGCACGACCGTCGTGTTCATCGGAAACAGATCGTCCTTGCCGGCATGATCGATGTGCAGATGGGTATGGCAGACGTAGCGGACGTCGCCCATCCGCACGCCGTGGCGCGCGAGCTGGTTCTCGATCATGTTCTCGTGGAACTGCAGGCCGCGCATGCCCAGCGTTTCCATGATCTGGTTGGAGCGATAGCCGGTGTCGACCACCACCGGATAGGGACCGCCGACGATCAGGAAGCCGAGCGTGAGGACACGGCGGGTGCGGCCGCAATCACGTCCGAGCACGAGAAAACTCGATTCCAGTTCGATATCCCCATAGTCCAAAATCTTGAGTTCAAGTGGCATATGCTCCCTCCCACATTCTTCTATTCGTCGGATCCGCGTGCGCTGTCATCGATCAAGTCGGTAGACGCGCGTGGCTGTTGTTCTCAAAATGGCATCGCGCTGATCCGCTGGAAGCGACGCTGTGGCTGCGAGATAGGCATCGACCAGTTCGCGATAGGTCGTCCAAAGCTTCTCGATCGGAAAGTTGGAGCCGAACAGGCAGCGCTCGGCGCCGAAGATCGCGACCGTCTCGGTGAGGACTTCGGATACATGCGCCGGGTCGTTGCGGTGAATAAACGTGCCGAGGCCCGAAAGTTTTGAGACGACATTCGGACGGGCCGCGAGCCGGCTCATGCCGGTGCGCCATGCGGATCGGCCTTGCGGCGAGAGGTCTTCCAGCATGCCGGCGTGCTGCAGGATGAAGGTCACATCAGGGCAGGCTTCGGCGAGCCCGGCGGCATCTGCCATCTGCGGGGCGAACACCTGCAGGTCGAAACTGAAGCCATAGTCGGCGAGCTGCGCGATATTGCGCCGGATGTTCGGATCGGCGCAGAGGTCCGGTCGGGCGGCAAAGCGATAGAGCGGGTTCTCGTGCCAGTGCAATTGCATGCGCACGCCGCGCACCAGTGGGTAACGCGCGAGACGGTCCAACTGCGGGCGAACGTCGTCAACATTGAAATCGGCATAGGAGACGATGGCGTGCGGCCAGCCGTGATCCTTCGCGGTCTCTTGCACCCAGGCCGTTTCGTCCTCGAAACGATCGTTGGCCCAGTTAGTCTGCACATAGACCGATCGCGTCACGCCGGAGCCGGCGAGGTCGCCGAGATATTCCTGGATCGGGTAGTCGCGCCGGATCGGCTCGTAAGGGCCAAAGATGCGCGGCTGCATCGGACCGACAAGCCAGGGCAGGTCGGCCTGACGCCAGATATGATGATGGGCATCGACGAGTTCGGTCACGCGGCCTTCCTTGTCCAAGCGAGAGCACATGCGAGACGATCGCGGCGGTTGATCCGCCGTCGACCAGATCATCCACCAAGCGGCGGATCGCGATCAGCGCTTCAGTCTGCGGCTGAAAGCCGGGGCCGGCGGCCAGCGGCGTCAACCAGCTCAGGCGCCAGGCGCGTCGCGACAATTTTGCCACGGCGTCACGCAACGCAGAAGGATCGCCGCGCTCAAGGCCATCGGAGAGGATCACGACGGCGGCGCCGCGCGCATAGCTGCCGAACCGCGGAACCGCCAGGAACGCCTGCAGCGCATCGCCGATCCGGGTGCCGCCGTCCCAATCGCTGACCAGATGGGCGGCTGCGAACAGCGCTTGCTCGCGGCGCTTGAGACGGAGCGCGCGGGTGACGCGGGTGAGGCGGGTGCCGAAGGTGAACACCTCGACGTTGGGAGCCGCATGCACCACGGCGTGGGCGAGCTTCATATTGTCGTCGGTGCGTCCCTTCATCGAGCCGGAGACGTCGATCAACAGCAGTACCTTGCGCGGACGGGTGCGCCGCTTCAGCCGTCCGAGCCGCAGCACCTCACCATCGTTGCGCACGCTCTCGCGCAAGGTGCGGCGCAGATCCGCCCACGGCCCACGGCGGGCGCGCATGCGCCGGTGGCCGCGGCGCCGGGGGAGCCGGGCAGGAGCTTCGCGTGAGAGCCGGCGCAGGGCATCGCTCGTTTGGCTTGGCGCGAAGCGGCGTTCGACCAGCGCTTCCGCGCGGGCAGCGACAAGGCCGGACTCGTTGGCTTCGTCGGCCAGCAGCGTCTCGTCCTCGCCGCGTCCTTCCTCCTGCAGGCGAACCACTTCCTCATCTTCCGCGCCGGCATGATCGACCGCTTCGCTGCCGAGGAAATGGATATCGAACAGCCGGTCGTAGGTCGCGCGCCGCTCCGGCGGCGGCGCGAGCGTCGCCAATCCCGCGAGGCGGATGGCCTCCATGCTGCGTGGCCCGAGCAGCTCGATCGCCGCGAGAAATGCGGTGGTCTGTTCCGGCGCCACCGCAAAACCGTTGGCGCGCAGCAGGGCGACAAAGGACACGAAGATACGGACCGGATGTGGCAGTTGAAGCTCTCTCACGCGGCAGCCTCCGCAATGAGGGCGTCGAGCCGGCCGGAAATGAAGGTGAGATCTTCCTCGTCCTTCAGCGCAACGCCGATCGAGCGCTTGAAGGCGTCCGGCCAACGCGCGCCGCGTGCGTGCAGCAGTGTGGCTGCTTCGGCCCAGTCCACGGCTTCAGCGATACCCGGCGCCTTGCTCAGCGGCTCGCGCCGCAGCCTGCCGACGGCGGCGACGACGGCGCGGGCGGTGGATTCGGCAACGCTTGAAGCCCGCATCATCACGATGCGCGCCTCGCGCTCGGCCGTGGGATAATCGATCCAGTGATAGACGCAGCGGCGGCGCAGCGCCTCGTGCAGGTCGCGGGTGCGGTTCGAGGTCAGCACGACGACGGGGCGCTCAGTGGCGCGGACCGTGCCGCGCTCGGGAATGGAGATCTGGAAGTCGGAGAGGAATTCGAGCAGGAACGCTTCGAACTCCTGGTCGGCGCGATCGATTTCATCGATCAGCAACACAGTGGAGTCGGGCGCGCGCAAGGAAGCAAGCATCGGCCGTTCAATCAGGAAAGTCTCGCCATAGATATCGATGCTCTCTTCGCCCGCCTGCCGGATCGCTAGCATCTGGCGCGGATAGTTCCACTCATAAAGCGCGGCTGATGCGTCGATGCCCTCGTAGCATTGCAGGCGGATCAGGCGGCGGCCGAGCACGGCGGCGATGGCTTTTGCCGCCTCGGTCTTGCCGACACCCGGCGCGCCCTCCAACAGCAGCGGCTTGCCGAGCGCGAGCCCCAGGTAGGCAGCGGTGGCGAGGCCTTCGTCGGCAAGGTAATACGCCGTGCGCAACGCCCGTTCGAGCGCTTCCGGGCTGTCGATGCCGACGATGTTGCCGCGTACCACCATGGAAAGACCTCAGCGCCTCGCCTGCGGCCGCGCGCCGCCCTGCGCCTTGATCGCGCGCAAAACTTTCTCCGGCGTGATCGGCAGTTCATCCATCCGTACGCCGACGGCATTGAAGATGGCGTTGGCGACCGCGGGCAGCACCGGGTTGGCGCACATCTCGCCGGGTCCCTTGGCGCCAAACGGACCGTCGGCGGCGGGGCGTTCCAGCACCGCGATATCATGCGGGCAGACGTCGCCGGGGCCGGGCATCAGATATTCGACGAAGTCGCGCGGGCCGTGCGCCGGATCAGGATAATAAGGCTCGGGCGTTTCGAAGAGGGCGTGGCTGATTCCCATCCACGCGCCACCGACGAGCTGCTGTTCCACCAGCCGCGGATTGAGCGCGCGGCCGAGTTCATACGCGCTGTCCATGCGCACCATCGCGACCTCGCCGGTCTCATCGTCGACCTCGACCTCGGCAACGAGGCAGGCGTGCGCGTAGCAGGTGGCGGGCGACATCTCGCCGGTCTCCGGATTGACCTCGGAGAGCGGCACCAGAAAGATGCCGCGTCCCGATATCGTCTTGCCTTGCTTGAACTGCGCGGCGATCGCGACGTCCTTGGTGGAGATCGAGCGGTGGGGGCGCCCTTGACGTGGATGTTGCCGCGCCCGTCGGTATCGAGATCGGCGGCGTTGACTTCCAGCTCCTCGGCGGCAGCTTCCATCATGACGCCGCGCGCCTCCTTGGCCGCCGCCATCACAGCGTTGCCGACGCGATGGGTGCCGCGCGAAGCGAACGAGCCCATGCAGTGCGGGCCGGTGTCGGAATCCGCAGTGTCGACATAGACGTCCTCGACCGGCACGCCGAGCGTCTCCGCGCAGATCTGCCGCGTCACCGATTTCATTCCCTGGCCGAGGTCGATCGACGACAGCGACACCGTGAACTTGCCGCTGGGGTTGGAATGAACCAGCGCCTGGCTGGGGTCGCCGCCGAGATTCATGCCGATGGGATAGTTGATCGAGGCGATGCCGCGTCCGTGATGCTTTGCCATGGTCAGCGTCTCCTGGTGCCGAAGACGGAAGAAAGCGGGTGGCGCCGTGCGACGGCGACGGTGCGGGTGGCCGCGGCGGAGGGGCGGGCGGTGTTGGCCCGGGCGGCGGTTGCTGGGTCGTTGCAGCGGGCGCACGATCGTATGTGGTTCGCTGCTGCGAGACGGCCGCGCGTTGCGGCACGGGTTCGAGCGGCGTCGGCGAAATCGTCGCCCGGCTGCCGCCGCCATCCTTGCGCGAGGACATCCGCTTGACCTCTTCGCGAAGCGGCCATTTTGCTTTCTCGGCAGCGACCTGCACGCATTCGATCAGCGCGGTGTTTTTCGCCTCGCGCCGGTGCGCCTTCATGTCGCCGTCGCGATAGGCGTTGAGGATGCGAAACTCCATCGGATCGATGCCGACCAGATGCGCGAGCTTGTCCATCTGGCATTCGAGCGCAAAGTCCATCGCCGTGACGCCGAAGCCGCGCATCGCGGTCGCCGGCGTGCGGTTGGTGAACACACAGTAGACGTCGCCATGAACGTTGGGGATCGTATAGGGCCCGGGCAGATGAGCCACGCATTTGACCACGGCGTAACTTGAAAGCCGCGTGTACGCGCCGCTGTCGAAATAGGCGCGGATCTTGCGCGCGACGATGCGCCCGTCACGCATCACGCCGTCCTTGATGTAGATGCGCTCGGCGCCGCGCGGCGAACCGAACTGCATCTCCTCTTCGCGGCCGAGCTGATAGCGCACCGGACGCCCGGTCAGCATCGCGCCGAGAATGGCGAGCGGTTCGGTGAGCGTGTCCACCTTGCCGCCAAAACCGCCGCCGACGGTGCCGCCGATGAAATGGAAGGTGTTGGAGGGAACGTCGAGGATTTTGGCGCAGGTATCGAGCGAGAAGAACAAGGCCTGCGTCGAGGTGTAGACGACGTAGCGGCCGTTGGTGTCGGGGGCTGCGATCGAACCGTTGGTTTCGGTCGGCGCGTGCTCGATCGGCGACATCTGGTAACGCTGTTCGAGGACGTGATCGGCCTCGGCAAAGCCGCGCTCGACATCGCCGAAACGAAGTTTCTGGTGATCGTATACGTCGTGATAGACAAAGGTGTTCTTGGGATAGACCTCGTTGACGACGGGCGCGCCGGGTTTGAGCGCCTCCTCGACGTCGAACACCGCGGGCAGCGGCTCGTAGTCGACCCGCACTTTCGCCAGCGCCTCATAGGCCTCCCGTGGACTGTCGGCGACGATAGCTACGATCGGCTCGCCCTTGTAGCGGACCTTGTCGACGGCGAGCGACGGCTCGTCGTCCTTGCCGAAATTGATCAGGCTGAGCAGCGTGTTGAGATTGACCGGCACGTCGGCGCCGCGAATGATGCGGCGCACGCCGGGCGAACGTTCCGCTTCCATCGTGTCGATGCGGCGCAGGCGGGCATGGGCGTGCGGGCTGCGTAGTACTTTAAGATGCAGCATGCCCTGCAGCTTGTGGTCGTCGAAATAGGTCGAGGTGCCCGTGACATGTCCGAGCATGTCCTGGCGCTGTGTGCCCTTTCCGATTTCCTTCAAATTGTCGTCGCGCTCGTCGGCGAAGATGTCCTTGCGCAGTTCCAGCATGGTGGTTCCCTTTAGGCGCGGGCGCGTCCGCTCGTGGCGGCGGCGAGGACGGCGTTGATGATCGGTTCGTAGCCGGTGCAGCGGCAGATATTGCCCGAGATCGCCTCGATAACCTCGGCGCGGGTCGGCGAGGGTTGCGATCGAGCAGCGCCTTCGCGGCCATCAGCATGCCCGGCGTGCAGTAGCCGCACTGGGCGGCGAACTGCTCCATGAAGGCACGCTGCAACGGATGCAGATTGGGTCCGTCCTTCAGCCCGTCGAGCGTTTCGATCGAGCGGCCGTTCACGGTTTCCGCCAGCGTCAGGCAGGAGAGATGGAGTTCGCCGTCGATCAGCACGCTGCAGGCGCCACAGCCGCCCTGGCCGCAACCGAATTTCGGCGTCATGTCGCCGATCCTTCGCGGAGCGCGACCAGCAGATTGACGCCGCCGTCGACGAACACAGCGACGTCGCGGCCATTGTGACGAAACTGGAGCGGGGTCTTGGTCATGATGCTTACTCCTGGCCGGACAGCAGGCGGCGCAGATGGACGCCGACGATCTCGCGGCGATACCAGGCGCTGCCAAGAGCGTTGTCTGCGGGCAATACGCCCTCCGTTGCCGCCGCAGCGGCGGCGCCGATCGCCGCATCGTCCAGCGGGCGGCCCTCCAGCGCGCGCTCGGCGGCCCTCGCGCGGATTTGCGTTGCCGCCATCGAGCCGAGCGCGATGCGGGCTCCGGATACGCGACCGCCGCTGACAGGCAGATGCGCGGCAATCGTGATCACCGAACCGCCCTTCGGCTTGATGCGGGCGATCTTGCGATAGCGGAAGGCGTCGGCGCTCGCGGGTCGCTGACAGGAGACGGCCAGCACGAGCGCGCCGCTCTGGCGTTCGCGGGATTGCAGGAACTCTTCGATAGGCATATCGCGGGCGCCGAGGCCGCCCTGGACGGACACGGTCGCGTCGAGCGCCAGCAGCGCGACTGTGAAATCGCCGTAGGGGCTGGGCGCGAACAAATTGCCGCCCACCGTGCCCATGTTGCGAACGGCCGGCCCGCCGATCGAACGGGCCGACGCGTGCAGAAGGGCAAGATCGCGCTCGGCCAGAATTTTTGCGAATGTGACGCCGGCCCCGAGCGTGATGCGTGAGCTTGCGACATCAATGCGTGTCAGCGCGCCGTCGGTCGCGCGCACGACGGTCGAGATCGAGATATCACCCTCGTTGAGAGCGCGCATGACAAGCGTGCCGCCGCCGAGATAGCGCGCGCTGCGGTCGGACGACAGCGCCGATGCTGCCTCGCCAGAACTCGCGAATGTCTTCACCGTGACGGGCATGGCTTCGCCTCCGCGCTCATGCGGCCTCCTTCAGGTGCCGACGAATGGCATCGAAGCCGGCTTGATAGATCTGTTCCGCGACCATCTGCGTCAGCCGCTCGGCATCCGCGGGCCGCGTGGTGAAACGGGATTCCCAATGCCAGAAGGTGCGGTCGCCGTCGGTCACCGGCAGCAGGCGGACATGGGCGACATAGTTGAACATCGGGATCGGCGTATCGAGCAGGCAATAGCTGAAGGTCTGTTCGAGGTCCGACAGCGCCAGCAGTTGCTCGCGCAGCTCCGAGCCATCCTGCAGCTTGAAGCGCCTGATACAGCCGATCTTGTCCGACGCCTGCGCACGCTCGATCGTGCTGGTGGCCACCGCGGGGTGCCAGCGGTCGTGGCCGTTGAAATCGCGCAGCACATTCCAGACCGCGCCGGTCGGCGCGTCGAGGATGGTGCTTTTGACGATATGCGGCACGCTAGCCTCCGAAGGCGCGTTTGAGGGCGTCGAACCCACCCTGAAACACGCCGGTCCCGATATTGCTGACGAGTTCGTTCTCCCGCTCCGGCGCACAGTCGAACTCTGCGGTCCATTCCATGAACGTCTGGTCGCCGTCGGTCACCGGCGTCAGCCGGAGCGTCGCTACGTAGTTCTCCACCCCCATCGGGGACTCCAGGATGGAGTAGGTGCAGAACATGTCGTAGTCGGAGAGCCCGAGCAGTTTTTCGCGGATGCGGTCGCCGTTGCGCAGGCGAAAATCGCGCACGCATCCGATTTTGTCCGCGGGCTCGCCGCCCTCGATGCGGCTCTCGGCAATCGCAGGATGCCAGTTGGGCAGGCCGTTGAAGTCGCGCACGCGCGCCCAGACGCGGTCGTTGCGGGCGTTGACGACGGTGGAGACGTAGACCCGGGCCATGGCGTGCTCTTAACCTTTCTTGCGCGGTCCGCGTTCGGCAGGGGCTCGCCGGGGGCAGGGGAGACGCATCGGGCTTGCCGTCGGGCTTGCCCTGGCCGCTCCTGCGAGCTTCCGTTTCCTTGATACCCTGCATGTCGCGCGCTTCGCGGATCAGGCCGGGCATCCTGGCAAGGCTCCCGCCCTCGACGCCGATATCGGCGAGGATCGAGTCGATCAGCGGCGCCTGCACCCGGTAGCGCAGCGCCGAGTCGATCACCTCGTCGGTGGCGCTGCGGCCGCCATTGCCGCCGCCACCGCCGTTGAGCCCATCCACCTGAAGGATGCGGATGCCCTCGATCTTCTCCATCGGCTTGACGCTCTCGCGCACGATGCCTTCGATGCGGTCGAGCAGCTTGCGGCGGAACAGCGAGTAGCGCGCCTGGTCGGTGAGCACGTTCTCGGCCTCGTTGAGAAGCCGCTGTGCCTCGGCCTCGACGGCGGCGCGGACGCGCTCGGCCTCGGCCCCGATACGGGTTTCCTCGGCCCGTTTCTCCGCCAGCAGTACCTCGATGGTCTTCTGTCGCTTGGCGATCTCGCTGTCGCGGGCGGTGACGACGCGCTCGGCCGCCTCGGTCGCCCCCGCGCGCGCATCCTCGGCCGCCACCTTGGCGGCCGATTCCTCGAGAGACTTCTGATAGAGGGCGATCGCTTTTTCCATCAGCGCCGTTTCGACTTCCTTCTCGCGATTGACCTCCAGCTTGCGCAGATCTCGCTCACGGCCGATGCGCGCCTCGTCGAGGCCGCGGTCGGAGGCAATGCGCGCCCGCTCGACTTCCTCGCGGGAGGCGATTTCGGCTTCCTGCAGCGCCTGGACACGGGCGACTTCGAGCTGCTCGATCGCGCGCCGGCGGGCGAGCCGTGCGGCCTCGAGCGCCTGCTCGCGCGAGACATCTGACGTCTCGACTTCCTTGCGTGCGATGATCTCGGCCTGCTTGACCTGGCGATCGGCGTCGATCCGTTCGGAACGCTTGGCGGCAAGCGCGATCACGCGCTCCTCGTCGGCGATCTCGACCGCCTTCTTCTGGTCGATATTGAGCACCTCGCGGGTCTTGGACGAGGCGATGCGTTCCGCCTCGAGCGCCAACTCGACCTCGACGCGCCGCCGCTCGATCGCATCGCGGCGCTTGAGTTCGGCAGCCTCGATCGATTCGGTGCGGTCGATCTCGAGCCCCGGGTTTCTTTCTCAGCCCGGATGCGCTGGGCGGCGATCACCTTCTCCTGGGCAATGCGCGCGGCCTCGATGGCTTCGCGCGAGGCGATGTCGGCCTCCTCGATGGCGCGGTTGCGCGCAATTTCGAGCGAGCGAACGCGCTCTTCCTGGGCGATGCGGGAAGATTCCGTCGCCTCGCGCGCAGTGATCCCTGCGACTTCGAGCGCCTGGTTGCGCTCGATTTCCAGCTTGCGCGTAGCGTGCTCGGCGCCGATCCGCTCGGCCGCCAGCGTCCGCTCGCGGGCGATCTGCGCGGCTTCGACGGCCTTCTGCGCCTCGATCTCGGCTTCCTGAATGGTGCGAACCTGCGCAATCTCCAGCGCGCGGGTGCGCTCGTCGGAGGCGATGCGCTCGACGTTGACGATCGTGGTCTGGGCGATGCGGGCCTTTTCGGTCGCCTCGCGCGCCGCTATTTCGGCCTCCTCGACCGCGCGGTTGCGTTCGATCTCCCGCCTTCGGGTTTCCTCCTCATTGGCGATCCGCGCATCGGTGACGGAGCGATCCTGCTGAATGCGCGCCTTCTCGACCGCCTCGCGTGCCGTGATCTCGGCTTCCTCGATCGTCCGGGTGCGCTCGATGTCGCGCTGCCGCACTTCACGCTCCGAGGCGATGCGGGCGGTATCGACCGCGCGCTGATTGGCGATCTTGGCTTTTTCGATTTCCTCGCGCGCCAGCAATTCCTTTCCTCGACCGCGCGCGTGCGCTCGATCTCGCGGTGCCTTGTTTCGCGTTCGGAGGAGATGCGGGCTTCGGCGATCGCCTGTTCGTTGGCGATGCGCGCCTTCTCGATCGTTTCGCGGGCGGAAATCTGCGCCTGTTCGGCTTCGGTCTCGCGCAATGCGCGTTCGCGCGCCACCTCGGTGCGCTGCAGCGCCCGGCGCATCTCGATGTCGCGCTCCTGTTCGAGGCGGGCGGTCTCGCTCTCGCGCTCGATGTCCAGCGCCTGGCGTTCGGCATCGAGGTTGCGGGAGCGGATCTTGATCATCGAATCCTGTTCGATGTCGTTACGCAGCTTGCGCTTGGCCTCGATGTCCTCCATCAGCCGGGTCAGGCCCTCGGCATCGAACCGGTTCGACGGATTGAAGTATTCCAGGTCGGTTTGATCGAGATCGGTGATGGCGACCGACTCCAGCTCAAGCCCGTTCTGGGCGAGCGCCTCGGCAGCGGCGGCCTTGAGCCGCGCGACATATTCGCCGCGCTGCTCGTGCATCTGCTCCATGGTCATTTCGGCGGCGACCGACCGGATCGCGGAGACGAACTTGCCGGAGAGCAGGGCGTGCAACTGTTCGGGTTCGAGCGTGCGCCGTCCAAGCGTCGCTGCCGCAATCGCGACCGCCTCGCGGGTCGGCTGCACGCGCACGTAAAAATCGGCTTCGATGTCGATGCGCATGCGGTCGCGGGTGATGACAGCGTCGTGCTTGGCCCGCACGATGCCCATCGGCAGCACGTTCATGTTGACCGGCGTAAAGTCGTGAATGAAGGGCAGCACGAAGGCGCCGCCATTGATCACGACGCGCTCGCCGAGCAGACCGGTTCGCACAAAGGACACTTCCTTCGACGAACGGTGGTAGAGCCAGTTCACGATGTAGACGACGATGGCGATCACGACGATCGCGACGATCAGCCAGAGGATCAATTCGCCAACCAGAGTCCCCGACATCTCTTCCTCCCTTTGGTCTCGGCGTTACCGCGCGCCGATCGCCTTGAATTTACGAACCTGTTCCGTCAGCGCCCGCTCCACCGGCAGGCGCTCCATCGAGGAGGCGCCATAAAAGCCGTGGCACTTGCGCGTGTGTTTCATGATGAAGTCGGCATCATCAGGCTCGGCAATGGGACCGCCATGGGCCAGCACCAGTATGTCCGGATTGACGCAGAGCGCCGCTGCTGCCCAGGTGTCGATCCGTTCCGGACAGTCTTCGAGCTTCTGCGCGGTGTGCGCGCCGATCGCGCCGCCGGTGGTCAGGCCGAGATGGCAGACGATGATGTCGGCGCCGGCGATCGCCATCGCGGTCGCCTGGCTTTCGCTGAATACGTAGGGCGTGGTCAGCATGTCTTTGTCGCGCGCCTTGGCGATCATGTCGATCTCCAGCGCGTAGGACATTCCGGTTTCCTCGAGATTGGCGCGGAAGATCCCGTCGATCAGCCCGACCGTCGGAAAGTTCTGCACGCCGGCAAAACCCAGCGCCTTCAACTGATCCAGGAAAAGGTCCATGTCGCGGAATGGGTCGGTGCCGTTGACGCCGGCCAGCACCGGCGTCCGCGTGACGACCGGGAGCACTTCGCCGGCCATCTCCACAACGATCGCGTTGGCATCGCCATAAGCCATCATTCCGGCCAGCGAGCCGCGCCCGGCCATGCGGTAGCGGCCGGAATTATAGATGACGATCAGGTCGACGCCGCCGGCTTCCTCGCATTTGGCGGACAGTCCAGTGCCGGCGCCGCCGCCGACGATCGGCTCGCCCCTGGCGGCCATGTTGCGAAACTTCTTCAGGATGGCTGAACGTTCGAACTTCGCCATGGTCACCTCGCGACTTTCCGACGGGTCCCCGGGCGTCCGACCAGAGGACGGAGCGCGTTGACGATGGCGGATGCAAATTCGGGTTCGTTGATGTGGCGCTTGATGCGGACAAGCTGGCGATTGCTGGTCTGGCGCACGCTGCGCTCCAGCGCGGTAAACAGCGCCGCATCGGCCTCCGGATCCCAGAACGGCTGGCCAGTGGCATCGAGCGCGGAAACGCCGCCTTCCGGCAGGAAGAAGCGCACCGGCCCGTCCATCCGGTTGAGCTTGTCGCCGATCCAGCGCCCGATGCGGTCGTTCTCCTCCGGCGTGGTGCGCATCAGGGTCACCTGCGGATTGTGAACGTGGAATTTGCGCTGGCGATAGCGCTCAGGGATAGTATCGGGCGCGCCGAAATTGACCATGTCGAGGGCGCCGACGGAGCCGATGAAGGGCAGGCGGCTGCGGATGATCGCGCCGAAGCGATCGTCGGTGGCAGGGAACACGCCGCCCATCAGGAGATCGCAGACTTCCGTCGTGGTGAGATCGATGACGCCGGCGAGCATGCCGGAATCGACCAGCTTTTCCATCGAGCGGCCACCGACACCGGTGGCGTGGAAGACGAGGCATTCGAAATCGTTGCGCAACTCGGCCGCGATCTTCTGCACGGCCGGTGTCGTCACGCCGAACATGGTGATGCCGACCGCCGGCAAATCGGCCGGCGCGTTGCGTTCGGGTCTAGCCTGATTGTCCAGACGCGCCTTCACCATGCCGGCGATGGCATTGGCGCCATTGGCAAGCACGGCGCGCGAGATCGAGTTGAGCCCTGCACGTCGGTGACCGAATACATCATCGTGATATCGGCAGGTCCGACATAGGGGCCGACATCGCCCGAAGCGACGGAGGAGATGATGAGTTTCGGCACGCCGACGGGGAGGGCGCGCATGGCAGGCGCGACCAGCGAGGCGCCGCCGGAACCGCCTGCCGAAATGATGCCCGCGACATTGCCCTGACGGCGCAGCCAGTTGGCGAAGGCGTCCGCCATCGCCGTCACGGACGCGCCGCGGTCGGACCCGAAGACAACAGATCCGCCGCGGCCGTGGTTGAGCGCGATTTCCTGCGCGGAAACGTCGCAGGTGGAGAGCTTGCCGCTGGTGGACACGTCGACCAGGCGCGTCCGCAAGCCCTGTCCGGCGATCACGTCGCGAATGAAGCGCAGTTCCTCACCCTTGGTATCGAGTGTGCCGGCGACGAGGACGACGGGTGGCCCCGATACGCTTTGTACGACGGCGCCGGGCTGGCGCTTTGCCGGGCAGCGTCCTCGATCCGCGTAACGCCCGTCGAAAGCGTGCGCGCTGCGGCCTCGATGCGCGCAATGGGTGCCGGCTGCGACCAGCGCGTCGGCAGCGTGGGGTTGGAGATGTAGATCCGGATCGGCGCCGTGCTCGGGGCGCGTGGCGGTGCGGGACGCGCCTCGGCGCCTGCGCTCGCATCGGTGGCTTCGAGATCCATTCCCGGGTCGGCATGGACGCCAACGACGCCAACACCAAGCAGACGCTGTTGCAGTTCGCGGTCGGCCGCGAGGCGCGCGGAGTCGATGATACGGTTGATGCGGCCGTTGACCATGATCGCGACATTTTTCGAGATCGCGGTGGCGACGCCGATATTCTGCTCGATCACGAGCACCGACATGTCGCCGTCTTCGCCGAGGCGCACCAGCATTTCCTCGACCTGCGCGACGATGACAGGCGCAAGGCCTTCGGTCGGCTCGTCCATGATGAGCAGATGCGGGTTGGTGAGAAGCGCGCGAGATTGCCAGCATCTGCTGCTCGCCGCCCGAGAGCTGGCCGCCGCCATGGTCCTTGCGTTCGGCTAGGCGGGGAAATGTCTCGTAGATGCGATCGATGGTCCAGGCGCCGCGCCGCATCCCGGCGGCCAGGCTCAAATGCTCGGCGACGCTGAGCGAGCGCCACAGCCGCCTGCCTTGCGGAACATAGCCGACGCCAATCCGCGCGATCCGCGCTGGGCTTAAGCGGGTGACATCCTCGCCGCGAACGCGAACCGAGCCGCCGCTCGCTCGCAGCAGACCCATGATGGTCTTGCACAGCGTGGTCTTGCCCATGCCGTTGCGGCCGACCACCGAGAACACGCCTGAATCCAGCGTCAGGTCGACGCCCTGCAGCGCATGGGAGTGACCGTAATAGACGTCGAGGCCCCTGACTTCGAGGGCGGGTGCGGCGCGGCGGATCTCACTCATGCCCGGCCCCCAGATAAAGTTCCTGGACCTCGGGGTCGGCTTCGATCTCGTGCGGCAGGCCCTCCTTGAAGACACGGCCGTTGTGCATCATCGTGACGCTTTCGACGACGCGCAGCGCGACATCCATGTCGTGCTCGATGATGATGTAACCGATATGGCTGGGGAGCGACGTCAGGATTTCGACCAGTTCGCGCCGCTCGGTAGGGGATAGCCCTGCTGCCGGCTCGTCGAACAGGATGAAGCGCGGGGCGCCGGCGAGTGCGAGCGCGATCTCGAGCTGTCGCTGCTGACCATGCGCGAGTTCCGCGACCAACTGTTCCCTGACCGGCGTCAGATGCACCGCCTGGATCAGCGCTTCGGCTGCATGCATCAGTGCGTCGTTCGCGCCCGGACGCAGCGGAGAGAAGCGCCCGCGGGATACGCCGCGGCAGGCGAGGTAGACATTGTCCCGCACCGTGAGGCCAGGAAACAGTGCTGAAATCTGGTAGGTGCGGCGCAAGCCGCGCCTGATACGCTCATAGGGCGGGAAGTGGGTAATGTCCTCGCCGAAGAAGCGAATGGTACCGGACGAGGGCGGAAAGTCGCCGGTCACGCAGTTGAACAGCGTGGTCTTGCCGGCGCCGTTGGAGCCGAGCACGGCGCGGCGTTCCCCGGGCGAACCGTGATGGTGACGTCGGTCAGCGCCGCGAGCGCGCCGAACAACCGTGTCACGCCGCGCAGCTCCAGCGCGGCGCCGGCACCGACGACTGAAAAGCGTTGCGCGGCGCTATCCATGGCCGTGGCCTCCGCCCGGGCGTTTGTCGGTAGCGGTGGCGCGGCGGCGCCATCGCTCCCACAGTCCGATCACGCCATCTGATGACCAGAACACGATGGCGAGAAATCCGAGGCCGATCAGCAACCGGAAGCGGTTGCCGTCGAGCCCGAACTTGACCAAGAGATCAAGCGCGAAGGTGCGCAGGATGACGAAGATGAAGGCGCCGATGAAGGGGCCAATGGGACGGGTGATACCGCCGACCACGGCGATGATCAGAATATCGATGCAGGCTCCGACGCTGACTGATCCCGGCGAGATCTGCCGGTAGTTCCAGACCTGCAGCACGCCGCCGAGCGCGGCGATAAAGGATGCGAAGGCGTAGGCCGCCACGCGGTGCGCGTTGACATTGAAGCCGAGTGCCGCCATGCGGCGGGGATTGTCACGTACGCCCTGCAGCGCGAGGCCGAACGGGGCGCGCGAGACATATTGAACGGCGAAATAGCAAAACGCCGCGACGCCCAGCGTGACGTAATAGTAGGGGATGTCGGAGCGCCAGTCGACGCCCCAGAATTTCGGCGTGGCGATGGTGTTGATGCCGGTGTGGCCGCCGAAAATCGGCCAGTTCTGATTGGTGAAATAGTAGAAGGCCGCGCCGATCGCGAGCGTGATCATGATGGTGTAGATGCCCTCGGTGCGCACCGCGAGGGTGCCGCCGAGCGTGCCGAAGATGGTCGCGAGCACCAGCGCCATCGGCGTGGCGAGCCACCACGGCCAGCCGAGGCTGATATTGGTGTTGGCGCTCATGCCGAACACCGCAACCATGTAGGCGGCAAAGCCGGCGATGGTGAGCTGCATCAGGCTGACCATGCCGCCATAGCCTGCGAGGAACATCAGGCTGAGGGCTATGGTGCCGAGGATCAGCGTCGTGGCAAAGATCTCGATCAGGAAGAAGCCGCTGGCGATGAACGGCATGACCAGGAGGATCGCCGCCACCAGCCAGACAGCGGGCTTGTTGAATTCCGGCCATGCCAGCAACGTTGCGCGCACCCCTGCCGGCCGACTGGTCTCTTGCTGCGCGCCCTGGACCAACGACATGTCAGCGCCTCGCCAACAGGCCCTGCGGCCGGAGCGCCAGCACCAACACCATGATGAGGAAGGTCACCACGATCGCATAGGTCGGGATGTAGACCGAGCCAGTTGCTCGGCGAGGCCGATAATGACCGCACCCAGCGCCGCGCCCGGGATCGATCCCATGCCGCCGACGATGACGACGACGAGGAAGCCAGCAGAAAGCGGGTATCTTCGCCGGGCGAAATCGACTGAAAGGTTCCGCCGACGACGCCCGCGATGCCGGCAAGTCCGGCGCCGAGCGCGAACACGACAACGAAGACGAGCTGGATCGGCACGCCGGTCGCGGCGAGCATGTCGCGGTCATCGACGCCGGCGCGCACCATCATCCCGACGCGGGTTCGGTTGAGCGCCAGCCACATCGCGATGCCGATCACGACAGCTGCGACGAAGATCACCAGCCGCACCATCGGATAGCGCAGATAGACCGCCTCGCCCGACGATCTGACCGCGGTGACCAGCGGCAATTCGATCGGGCCGACCAGCCAGTTCGGGGTCTGGATCTGATAGAAATCGCCGCCGAATACCCACAGCATCAGATCCGCAAACACGATCGAGAGCCCGATCGTGACCATGGTCTGGCGCAAATCCTCTCCCTCCATGCGGCGGAAGACGACGATTTGCAGGACGATTCCGACCAGCGCCACGCCGAGAAACGCGATGATGAAACCGAGCACCCATGAGCCGGTCCAGGTACTGATGGCGTAACCGATATAGCCGCCGAACAGATAGAGCGAGCCGTGCGCCAGATTGACGTTGCGCATCAGGCCGAAAATCAGGGTGAAGCCGCTTGCCACCAGGAAGTAGAGGCTGCCGAGCGTGATGCCGTTGAAGACGGCGTTGAGAAAGACCCGCTTCCTGCCGATCGCCTCTTCAAGGCCGGGCGGCCACACGGCAAGGATCAGCCACAGCATCACCGCGACCGCGATCAGCAGGATCAGCGCCCATGCCGGATGGCGTTCGATGAATCTTGTCACGGTAGCAGCCCGGCCGTCGCCATACCGTCCTCCCAGACGCCGCGGCCGTTTCGGCTCGCGATTTCAGGCCATCCTAATGGCGCCGCGGACCTTGCACTTGATTGTCAGTATCTTTTCGCGCCTGATACGCTCAGGGGCGCAAGACTTTGGCGGCGCGGCGGTATTCGGTCGGCGCCATTCCGACATTGGCCGCGAAGAAACGCGTGAAGCCGCTCTGGGAGGAGAAGCCGAGATCGAAGCCGATATCGGCGATCGGCACTTCGGTCGCGACGAGGGCGTCGAGTGCCTGTTCCATGATGAGTGTATTGAGATAGAGGTTCGGGGTGACGCCGGTCTGAGTGCGGAACAGCCGGTAGAAGTGTGGACGCGACAGGCCGGCCTCCCGTGCGATCGAATCCAGTTCGATCTCCGCGCCAGGACTTTCGGACATCAGCTTGATGGATTTGCGGACGCGAAAGTCGGTGATCGCGGTAGCGGTGCGCGTCTCCTGCACCGGCTCGGGCCTCTGCCAGCTCTCCTCATGGCAACCGTCGATCAACTGCCTGAGTTCGCAATCGAGGCTGCTCAATGAAGGTGCGCCACAGACCAGCGCGGCGGTTCGCCGAATATGTCTGTCGAGGGGAACCGTGCGCTTGAAACAGGTGCGGCCGAACCGCAGGCTGTGGGCACGCGCCGCATCGGGAGCGAACCATTCGGCGTTGACGTAGAGGACGAAGAAGATCGCCCCATTCTCCATATCCGTCGGGACAAAATTGTGTGGTTCCCAGGGGTTGACGGCAACAATGGAGTCTTCCGTGAGAAGCCATCGCTCATCGCACACATCAATGCGGGCTGGCGTTCCACCGACATGAAAAATCAGATGCCCCTCACGATGCGCGTGCATGTTGAAGGGGCGGTTCAACTGATAGACCGTCGCGCGACCGAACCGGCCGTGGAAGACGGCGAGAGCCTTGCTCATGCCTTCCCTCCCGCGGGATGTTCTTGTCTTTTCCGCCAGCGTTCAACATCCGCGGAGAGAATGCAAGCTTGGATGGCGTTTGCTCGGGCCCCGGCGTGACCGGGGCCCGTTCGCAAATGCGAAGAAGAACTCAGTACTTCTTGCACTCCGGAACCGTTCGGCCCGGCAGGCCGATCTTGGAGAATACCGCCGGGTCGTAGCCCAGCGTCTGGTTCACGTTCGGGATCACCTTCACGACCTTGCTGAACAACGCACCCTTGCCGTCGTCCACCACCTCGGTGACGAAGTTGGTGCCGATGGCCTGGCGGTTGGAGTCGAGCTTGATCTTGCCGTTGGGCGCGTCGAGCTCGATCTTGGCGAGGGCTTCCTTCAGTTTCGTCTGGTTGTTGCTGAGATCGCCGTTGACCTGGCGCAGCCCAAGGATCAGCGCCATCGTCGAGTTGTAGTAGTTGGTGGCGAGCAGCGAGGGGCTCGGGAACCGCTTGTTCGGCGGGAAAGCATCCTGATAGGCCTTCACGAACTTCTGCCAGCCTGGATCCTCCCACGTATCGGCCTGGCCGCTCGCCGCGATGGTGCCGAGCAGCGCGTTCTTGGCGTTGCCCTTGGCAGAGAGGATGGTCTGGTCGACCATGATCGAGCCGCCCATGAGGTGAGCCTTGCCGCCGGCCTGTTGATATTGGTTCAGGAAGTTGACGGCATCGGCGCCGCCGAGGCCGAGATAGATCGCATCGACATCATCGGGCAGGGCGGCAATGACCGAAGCAAAGTCCTTCGTGCCGAGTGGCACCCATTGCCGGTTGGTGACCTGTCCGCCGGCGCCGCAGAACTCGAGCACCAGTCCGAACACCTGGGTGTAGATGAACGAATAGTCTTCGCCGACCGTGGCGATCTTTCGGTAACCCTTGGTTTCATAAGCATATTTGCCAAGGCCCACCTGCCACTGGGCGCCGTCCATGTTGTAGCGGAAGAAGTTCGGCGCCGGGTCGACATAAGTCGTTTCCTGCGCGCCGGAAGCGGCATTCACAAAAGTCAGTTCAGGACGCGTCTTGGCGAAGTTCTTGACCGCAATGCCTTCGTCACCGGACAATGGCGAAAGCAGGATCTGGACCTTGTCCTGCTCGATCAGCTTGCGCACGGCACGTATCGCGGAATCGGGCGTGGCATCCGTAGAGGCGATGATGAATTCGATTTCCTTGTCGCCGACCTTCTTGCCGAGCGTATTGATCGCGGTCTGATGTCCGCGTATTCCGTCCTCGCCGAGCACTGTATAGGTGCCTTCGAGTGTCGCGGTGACGCCGACCTTGATCTTCTCTTGAGCTAAGGCGGCGCCGGAAAGCAACAGGCTGCTCAGCGCGACCAGTCCCGCACAGCTTCTAAACATCGAACCCCTCCCTTGTATCGCCAGTTTTTAGGTCGTTCCAAAATCGCTATGCCGTTGATGGAGCCGTTGATGGCCGGTTGCCCATCGTGAGCCGGAATGCATTCGGGATCGCCAAGCGAAAACTAGCTGATGACGGGGCGGTGCGCGCAACTTCACTTGCCGCAACTTGACCGGTAGTCTCATTTTGCATGCTGCGCCGCGACGAGATTTGCAGTGATTGGGTTCGATGATTCAAGATTGTGGGCTGCAGGGATGAAGCAATAAGTCGCTGATTTCACTGACGGGTGCCGCAGGACTCGAACCTGCAACCGGAGCGCCGGTTGAGGTGCCAGTTTAAAGCCCTCGCGAGAAGCGCGAGCGGAACCGGGGAGGCATCATCATGGCCGATCTGCACACGACGAGACGCCGGTTTATCCTGACCGGCCTTGGTGCGAACCGCGCGATTGTCCGGATATTTCTGGCAGCCGTCCTGACCTGGTGCGCCGGTACCATGGCCGCCGCAGGAGCTGATCTTTATCGCGCGAAGGTCACCGTGACGGGCCAGGGCGAGGCGAACCGCATCATCGGCTTTGCCACCGGTCTGGAAGACGTCCTCATCAAGGTATCAGGCGTACAGAAACTCTCCGGCGACCGGCGATTGTCAGCCTACAAATCGAAGGCAAAAAGCTTCGTCACTTCATTCAGCTATCGCGACCAGTTTTCGGGCAAGCCCATTCGTGACGAGCAGGGCACCCGCGACCGGCCCTACGATCTCACCGTGGCGTTCGAGGAAAGCAAGATCGACGACATTCTCAAGACGCTCGGTCTCAAGCCCTGGCTTTCCCGCCGTCCGCGCCTCGCAGTCTTTGTCGAGATGGAGCAAGGCCCGAGGAACTATATCGTGACAACGGATGGAACCCAGTCCGACTTGCAGCGCGACTCGTTACTCGCTGCAGCCGACAGGCGAGGGATGGGCATTGTGCTGCCGAGCGCGGCGGCGTTGGCGAAATCGAACATCACCGGCGCGGAGCTCAGGACGGCGCCGTTTCCGGCGCTGGCGCCGGTCGCGGCCGAGTTGGCTGGCGAAGTCGCTTTGGTCGGGCGATTGGTCTGGGATGACCGGGAGCTTGGCTGGGCCACGCAGTGGCAGATGGACTGGGGCGGCCGGACGCACCGTTGGCAAATTCGCGGCGTCACGTTCGATGAAGCCTTCCGGCGCGGCACGGCGGCGCGGCCCAGGTTTTGTCGGGCAATGGCCACCGGGGCGGCGGCCTCCGTCGTTGACAGAGTTCGACTGTCCGCCGATGAGATAGCTGTCACATAAGCGATATAAAGGACGCTGTCTTGTACCCCTGCCGTCAACGATCTAGGCATGTCGACGAAGAGCCGCAGGTTGTCGATCGGGCGGGCTGGACAGGCATTGGTGCGAGTATTGGCCGATCAAAGCAGCGCTATGCAGGCAATTGTATCATATGTCGCCAAGGCGAGGGGCGCCGATTGGGGTTCTCGTCCAGGCGGTAACCGCGTTGCAGCGTTCCGACGCCGGACAGGGCGTCTGGCGCGGTATGGATGGGCGATAGCGTCAAGCGGCGATCGGAGAAATCGAAAATTCCTTCTGGTGGCATATGCAGCATTGCTGACGGCCGGCATCTATACCGCCGAGGCGGAGGATCGTCAGGTCGCCAGAGCGGGCGAACTGATCGCGTTCGATATCCCGCGCCAACCGCTCGCCGGCGCCTTGCAGGCCTACGGGCAGGCGACCGGCATTCAGGTGCTCTACGAGAGCAACTCTGCCCTCGGCCGGACGTCGGCCGCGGTCGAAGGAAAATTTACCGCGGACGCTGCACTCAACCTGCTGCTGAAGGAAACTGAACTTAAGGTACGCTACATTCGTGCAGACGCGATCACCCTGGCCCTTCCGACCGCGGAGGGTGTCAACTATGCACCGCCGGCCAACTCGCTGGCAGCATCAAGCCTGTCCCTGGGAACATTGCGGGTGCGCGGGTCGAGCGACGACACGGCGGGGCTGCAAGATTTCAGCCAGCGGCTACAGATGGATATTCAGAATGCGCTTCGGAAAAACCCGAGGACGCGGGATGGCAGCTACCGCGCGGTGCTTGATCTCTGGATCGACTCCGCGCGCACGATCGAGCGAACAGAATTATTTCGGTCGACAGGCGATCGTGACCGCGACGCCGCCGTTGCAGCGGCGCTGCGCGGGGTGACGGTCAGCCGGTCGACGCCGGCGAACACGCCGCAGCCGGTCCGCGTTGTCATCGTTGTTAGATCGCTACAATGAGCTTCGACGGGAGCCAGCAACGAAATCAGAAGGGCGCGGCATCGATGCCGCCAGCGGCGTTGCTGCCCTATGAGGATGAGGCCGGAACCTGGTCATCGGGAGAAGTCCTCCGGCTTTTCACTGTGCCGGCGCTGGCAACCCTGCTGCTGGTCGGCGGAGTGTTCTGGATCAGACTGCAAACGCCGGCAGGCTCGATGGGACAGCAACAGGCGTCGGTCGTGCAGGTTCATCTGCTTCCGCGTCCTGATTCTGTTCCGATAGCTACTGCTTCGGCGGCGTATTCGACCACGCAGGCTGTCACCAGCCGTGCCGACAAATCATCGAAGGAACCGGATCCATCGACCTCGGATGATTCCGTCCCTGTTCCGAAAGCGCTCTCTCCCGCAGAAGCGCCACCTTCCAATATTCTGTCGGCACCATCGTCGGTGAGTGGGCCTGCGAACAGTGTGGCCGCAAAATTCCAGCAGGCGCTGCTGCGGCACGTCGCGCATTACCAGCGTTACCCGAACGCAGCCCGTTCGCTGCGTCTGCAGGGAAAGGTCGATACGCAGTTCTCGATGAGCAGGGACGGCCAGCTGCTCGGCATCTGGGTGAGAACGAGTTCTGGCCAGACCTTGCTCGACAAGGAGGCAATGGAGACGATCTGACGGGCGCAGCCACTGCCGCCGATACCTCCCGAATTGCCCGACCGTCTGAACATTCACGTGCAACTGGTATTCGATCCGTCGTGAACAATTCTTGATGGGTGGAATTGAATTGTCCTGTTTGCCGAGACCACCGCTGACTGCGCGAGCTGGCGCATGAAATTCTCCCATAGGTGGTATTCTTCCGTCATAAATGTGTAGTTCAGCGCCGCTACGACCTGCTGATCGTCGGGGGGCGAGCGGACGAATGGTAAAGTGTTTGGGGCGCACGAAACGTGGCTGACAGCAATCGAATTCGGCTGCGGGGACAACTGGTCGAGAACTACGACGGGCTCGTCAGGAAGCTTACACGTCGGCTGGGGTCGTCGGATTTTGCCCACGACGCCCTGCACGAGACATTCCTGCGGCTGGATCGCGTGACGGACGCCGTACCGGTTCGCAGCCCGACCGACTATATATTTCGGACGGCTATCAACATCGCGAAGGACCGGCAGAAGGCCCAAAACTATCGCGTCAGTTCGTCGGAGATCGATGCGCTCCTGGACGTTTGCGACGACGACCCCGATCCGGCAAGAATAGTTGAAGCGCGTTCGGAGATCGAAGCCTTCAAGCGGGCATTGGCCGAATTGCCGCCGCGGCCTCGCGAAGTGCTCCGCAGCATCTCCATTGAGGGCCAGTCGGCGCGCGAGGTTGCGGCGCGGCTTCAGGTCAGTATCCGCACCGTCGAGAGCGATCTGAAGCTGGCCCTCGGCCATTGTGCTGACAGCCTTGATCACACCTTGCACCGTCGCCTTGGCGGCCCGCGTCCCCGATCATGACCGATTGGTGCTAAACGTCGCGATCGATGTATGTCCTGAAGCGGGCCGGGATAGCGTTGGACAATAAGCGGCGAACAAATTCTGAGTGATGCGTTGCTTCGTTGCGGTTTTTCTTCGGGATAGCTGCTTCCCAGTCGTCTATCGAGTAGATGCCATGTAACGGCACCGCGGCTGCAAGCTGGATGGGAGGTTCCAAGAGAATGACGCGGGCCGTTGAAGCGAGGTCTGTTGCAAGCCAAGCGCAGGGTCGCGGACCGCTGCTTCCGCTCAGCGAGCGCATCTTGGAGCAACCGATCGCCCGATCGCCGAAGCACGCATCAAGATGCTCGAAATTGACAGGAATTGGCTATATATCGAGGTCGGACGGCATTGGCCCCAATAATTGAGCACGTTGGTTTAGCGAGCGCGGCAGATGAGCGATAAATCGTGACCGCGACGAGCGATACATCCGCGCACGACACGCTTCTGGACGAGGCCCTTGACTGGATCGTGCGGCTCAAGACAGGTGCTCCGACCAGGGCGGACCTCGATGCGCTGCAACGCTGGCGCCAGCAAAGTCCCGCCCACGAGGAGGCGTTCAAAGCGGCAGCGCGACTTTTCCGCAATGCAGGTGTCGCAGCGCGCGAACTGGACGATCGGCCGGACGCCGTCGGCGCCGCGCTGGTCCCGCAAAGACTGCCATCCAAGGTTCTTGCCCGCCGCGCCTTTTTGGGCGGTGCGATTGCTGCGGCAGCCGCGGGCTATATGGTCGTTCGTCCGCCACTCGGCCTTTGGCCGTCGCTACAGGAGCTGTCCGCGGATTATCGCACCGGCAAGGGCGAGCAGCGCAAGATCGCGGTTACGCCGGATGTATCCTTGAGCTAAACACCCAAACCAGCATCGCGCTGCGCTCGGTGCCGAACGAAACGCAGATCGAATTGATTTCCGGCGAAGCCTCGGTGGCCGCCATGCGGACTTCGCCGAAGCCATTCGTCATGCTGGCCGCCAACGGGCGCATCACCGCGAAACAGGCGGATTTCGTCGCGCGTTGCCTGGATGGCGTCGTCCGCGTGACATGCCTGAACGGAACCGTCGATGTTGCTCACGGCAGCAACGTGGTGCAGCTTCATCAGGCCGAGCAGGTTTCCTATTCGCTTGGCGGAATCGAAGTCTCGGTCCCGGTCGATCCGGCGCAGGTGACGGCATGGCAGGCCGGGCTGCTGATTTTTCGCGACCAGACGCTTGCGGATGTGGTGGATGAGGTCAATCGCTATCGATCCGGCAAGATCATCATCACGAACGCGGATCTGAAGCATCGGGTCGTCAACGGCACGTTTCAGATCAGCAAGCTCGGGGATTTCGTGCTCCAGGTTCAGCAGTTGTTCGGAGCCCAGGCGCGTTCGCTGCCGGGTGGGGTCGTCCTGCTCGGTTGATCCAATTGAGCGCAGACTCGCAATCTCACTTCCACACTTCGCTCGCCATCCGTCACCTTGGCCATGTTGCGCTTGCTAGCCTGCGAATCAGCGGCGGTGATGTGCGCGAGAACCGTTTGCAAAAAAGCCGTTAATTTTTCCTCGGAGCGCCGCAAAGTTTTGCGGGTTAGGTGCCGGTCAGTCGTCTTTAGAGCGAGGGGGCGTGATCGCGGCGTTCAGGCGCGGTCGCGATACTCGTTTGAGGAGGCGAGCGGGCATCCGTGCAAAGTGGAATTGATGATGGACCGCGCCGGCGAATGCCGGCGGGCAGGGCGTTGTTTTGCCTGACGGCAGGCGCGGTGACCCTGGCGGGCGGGCTGGTTGCTGCCAATCCGGCCTGCGCGGCCAAGGCTGCGTCGGCCGGACGCGCGCCGAACGCAACCAGCTCTTCGTCAGCGGCTGAGCCGGCTCCGCCGCAGAAGCCGGCTGTTGCCGTACAGCGTTTCGACATCGACGATTTTGCCGTCCAGGGGGCCGAGACGCTCCCGCAGATCGAAATTGAAGAAGCGCTCTATCCGTTCCTCGGGCCCAACAAGACCACCGACGATGTCGAAAAGGCGCGGGCGGCGCTAGAGAAGGCCTATCACGACAAGGGGTATCAGACGGTCAGCGTTTCCGTCCCACAGCAGAACGCTTTGAGCAGGATGATCAGCCTCAAAGTGACGGAATTGAAGGTTGGACGACTTCGGGTCAAGAACTCGCGTTATTTCGACCTCGCCAAGATAACGAACAAGGCGGGCTCTCTCAAAGAGGGCACGGTCCCGAATTTCGGCGACGTCACCAAGGACATCGTCGCACTGAACCAGTGGCCCGACAGGCGTGTGACGCCCGCGCTACGGGCCGGCGTAACGCCCGGCACCGTCGATGTCGATCTGACTGTCGAGGACAAGGTCCCGCTGCATGCAAGCGTCGAGCTGAACAACCGCCAGTCTCCCAACACCACGGCACTGCGTCTGAGCAGCACGGTGCACTACGACAACCTCTGGCAACTCGGTCACTCCCTGAGTTTCACCTACCAGGTAGCGCCGCAGCGTCCCGGCGACGCGGAAGTGTTTTCCGGATCCTATCTTGCGCGGCTGCAGGACGTCGATTGGCTGAGTGTCCTGGTCTACGCGGTGAAATCGAGCAGCAACGTCGCGACCGTCGGGGGCACCAACGTGATCGGGCCCGGCCAGATTCTCGGCAGCCGCGCCGTGATAACCCTGCCGACCAGAGAAGGCCTCTTCCACACCCTTTCGGCCGGTGTCGACTACAAGCACTTCGACCAGACCGTAAAGCAAGGCGGCGATGGATTTTCCTCACCGGTCACCTACTATCCGGTGGTTGCGAGTTACGGGGCGACGTTCCGGGCCGAAAAATTCACGACGCAGCTCAACGCCGCGGTTACCTACAATCTGCGGCCGCTGAGCGACGACTGGGTCACGTTCGACAACAAGCGCTATTACGCCTCTCCGAGCTTCACCCACTTCAACGTCGACGTATCGCACACCCACGAATTGCCCGAGGGCTTCCAGCTCTACGGCAAGATCCAGGGCAGGTTGCCGACGGGCCATTGGTGTCGAGCGAGCAGTTCAGCGCCGGCGGTCTCGATACCGTGCGCGGTTATCTGGAGTCCGAGACGCTCGGCGACAACGGTGTCGTCGGCAACCTCGAACTGCGCAGTCCCAACATTGGCGAGCTGTTGCAGAAGCAGATGAAAGACGAGACCGGGCAGGGCCAGGCGCGCTTCACCATTTTCGACGAATGGCGGTTCTTCGGGTTCACCGATGCCGGCACCGTCACCGTCCTGCATCCGCTGCCCGACCAGCAGTCGAAGTTCGACGGTGGAGTTACGGCGTCGGTGCCCGCTTCAAGATGTTCAACTACCTCAACGGCACGCTGGTCTATTCCGTGCCGATGGTGAGTCAAGCCTACACCGAGGCGCGAAATCCGCGCGTGAATTTCCGAATCTGGGGTGAATTCTGATGACTATGCGATGGGATCAACTGGGTTGCGCGGGTCGATCCGCGTATCGGCGGAGGGGCGCGAACATTCTGGCGGGCCTGCTGCTCGGGCTCGTCGCAGTGCTGACGCTCTCGCCATCGCCGGCCAAAGCGTGGTGGAACGACGAATGGCAATTGCGCAAGAAGATCACCATCGACGCCAGTGCGTCCGGCGCCAATATCACCGATCCGATCGGCGCTACGCCGGTTCTGGTTCGGCTGCATGTCGGGAATTTCCGTTTCAGCCAGGCCAAGGATGACGGCAGCGATCTGCGCTTCGTTGCCGGCGACGACAAGACGCCGCTGAAGCATCACATCGAGAAATATGACTCGCTGCTTGGCGAGGCCCTGGTCTGGGTCGCCGTGCCGAACCTCCAGCCCGGCGCCAAGGCCGATATCTGGCTCTATTCCGGCAACAAGAAAGCGGTTGCGACCAGCGATCCAAAGGGCACCTACGATCCCGACACCCAGTTGGTCTATCATTTCAACGAGCGCGGGACGCCGGCACTGGACTCATCCGTCTGGGCCAACAATGCGCAAACCGTCGGCCAGCCGGCGGACGGCTCCCTGATCGGCACGGGCTTGCGCCTGGATGGCCGCGCGCTGCTGACGCTGCCGGCATCGCCCTCGCTGGCATTGAGCGACAACGCAGCGTTCACCTGGTCGGCCTGGATCAAGCCGGGCGCAATGCAGCCCAACGCGGCCTTGTACAGCCGCCGCGACGGCGCCAACGGTCTCGTCATCGGACTGGACAGCGGCATTCTCTTCGCCGAGGTCACCAATGCAGGGACTGTGCAACGCAGCGCCGCCGGCGCGCCGGTCGCGCCGGGCGGTTGGCATCATGTCGCGGTGGTGGCAAACAGCGGTCAGATCACACTCTATCTCGACGGCGCGCCTTACGCGTCGCTCGGTGCGACGTTGCCGGCGCTCAACGCGATTGCCCTGGTCGGGGGTGATGCGGCGACATCAGGCGCCGCTGCGGCCGCTCCCGCGGCTGCACCGTCCGACGCCGCACAGACTCCAGCCCCGTCTGCGTCGGCTGCGGATGGCGGCACAGCGCCGGATGCTGCTGCGCCTGCGCCTGAGGCCGCGGCGGTTTCGGCTCCCGTCGCTGCCATGGCCGGCTTTGTCGGCGATATCGACGAGCTGCAGATCGCAAGCGTTGCCCGCCCCGCCGGCTTCATCAAGTTTGCCGCGATCGGACAGGGACCGGAGCAGGCCAAGCTCGTCGCCTTCAGCCTGGATGAAGAAACCGGAAGCTGGCTCTCGGGCTATTTCGCGGTGATCCTGAAGTCGGTGACGCTCGACGGCTGGATTGTCATCGGCATCCTGGTGATCATGGCCGCCGTCAGTTGGGTCGTGATGTACGATCGCGCCACCTATCTGAACAAGCAGGCGAAGGCCAATGCTCAGTTCATGAAAAGCTTTCGCGAGATCGCGGCCGATCTCACGATGCCCGATAATGGCGAGCCGGAAGATATCGCAAGCCTTGGCGGCCGCATCGATGAGTCCGATGCCAAGATCATGCGGGCATCGTCGTTATACCGCATCTATCACCTCGGAGCCTCGGAAATCCGCCACCGCTTCGCCCAGACGGGCAAGCGCCTGCCGGTCCTCTCCGCCACATCGATCGCGGCTATCCGCGCAGCGCTCGACAGCGGCTATGTCAAGGAGACCCAGCGGCTCAACCGGTCGATGGTCGTGCTGACCATCGCGATCTCCGGCGGACCGTTCCTCGGCCTGCTCGGCACCGTGGTCGGCGTCATGATCACGTTTGCCGCCATCGCGGCGAGCGGAGACGTGAACGTCAACGCCATCGCGCCGGGCATCGCGGCAGCGCTGGTCGCGACCGTGGCCGGTCTCGGCGTCGCGATCCCGGCGTTGTTTGCCTACAACTACCTGATCTCCCGGATCAAGGACCTGAGCAACGACATGCAGGTCTTCATCGATGAGTTCGTGACGAAGATGGCCGAGTTCTACTCGGCCGATCGGATCGAACACCGCATCGCTGCGGAGTAATTGCGATGCAGATCCAGGACAGCGGCAAACCCTACGACGACATCAACATCACGCCGATGTTGGATCTCGCTTACGTTTTGCTGGTGATTTTCATCATCATGACGACGGCGACCGTGCAGGGCCAGAAAGTCAATCTGCCGAAGGCATCGGCGGCGCCGAGCCTTGCGACGCAGACGACGAAGGCGATTACCGTTGCCAATGACGGCAAGATCTTTCTCGACACCATACCGGTGACGCTGCCCGAGCTCGAGCAGCGCCTGGTGCAGCAGAAAGCCCTCACGCCGGAATTTCCGGTGGTGCTGCGCGGCGATGCACAGGCCCAGTATCAGAGCGTCATGGATGTGCTCGATCTGCTGGGGCGCGTGGGCCTGACGCAGGTTGGTCTCGCCACCAAGCCGCTGGTGAAGTGACGGATCCAATGGGCACCGCCATGGACATGCGTGACGTCGCAAAAACAGGCCTCAGGAAGTTATGGTCCTGGCTCCACGACGCGTCGTGGACGATCGGCCGGTATGCCAACGAAAATCAGGTGTACCTGGCCGACGTGGCTGCCTGGCCGGCCGCCGCCAAGAGCGAGCCACGTGCCGTCTCGCCGGTCGTCAGGCATGACCATGCCGCACCAAGCGGCATCCTGCTTCCGTTTCCGGTTCGTGGCGAGGCGCTGCTGGTCAAGCTTGCGGACCTCCTGCGAAGCCGCATTGCGGATCGCGGGCTCGATCGCGATCCGCTGCTCTTGCTGATTTCGCGGTGCCCCGGATCGCGATTGTCGATTGACCGTTCTGCCTATGTCGAGTTCCTGGCCGATCGATGCATGTACTGCGTGGCGATCGAGGCGCAGCCCGATACGCGGGTTACCGTGGAAACGACGGATTTCGACACCGTCGTGAACTTCGTCGTGCAGTATGTCGCCGAGCGCCTTTCGGAGAAGGTGCTGCTGGAGGCCGCGTCATGAACGTTCCTGTGAACGATCAGGATTTCGCCTCCGCACGCGACACAAAGTGCGGGTCCCGACCGCATATCGTCCGACCGGAAGACACGCCTCGTTGTTTCGCTACGGCGCAACGCTTTTGGCCGTCGCCGGGTTCGTTGGCGTCGCCATATTCTTCCTTCGCGGTCATGACGATATGCCGCCGCCGCGTCTGGTGCGGGAACTGACCGTTGTCAACATCGTGCCGCCGCCTCCGCCTCCGCCGCCACCGCCTCAGTCCATGCCCGAGCAGAAGATGATCGAGCAGCCGAAGATGGCCGAGCCGGAATTCAAGGAAGAGAAGCCGGTCGAGACGCCCAGGACGAACCGGCCAAGGACGCCAAGAATGACGAACCGCCGGGACCGCTGTCGCTCGATGCAAAGGCGGTCGGCCCCGGCGATCTCTTCAATCTCGGCGGCAAGCCGGGCGGCAATCCTTACGGCCGCGGGGGCGGCGGAGGCAGCCGATGGGGTTGGTATGCCTCGATCGTGCAGGCCCAGATCGAGGCGGCGCTCCGCGCCAACAGCCGGACCCGCAATGCAACCATGCAGGTGCAGATCCGGCTGTGGGCCGACGACTCGGGTCGCGTGAATCGCATTCAGCTCGTCTCGTCGACCGGTGACGCCGAGCTTGATGCAACGATCCGCAACGACGTGCTCGGCAGCATCGTGCTGCGCGAGCCGCCGCCCAAGGACATGCCGATGCCGATGGTCACGCGCGTCACGGCGCGCCGGCCGAGCTGAAGCGTTGCAAACGATTTCGTTGAGTTATGAGACTAGTAGAGGACTGGGGAACCGATGTTTGAGAAGAAACCTGACACACGCCGGCGCTTGATGCCGCTAGCCGTATCGCTGTGCGCGCTCACCTGCGGCGCCCCGGCGTTTGGCCAGACCGCACCGGATGACGGGCGGGCGTCGGCAAAAATCCGATGCAAAGCGGCCCGCGGTGTTGCAGACGAAACCCACGTCGCCCAGCGCCACAATCAATCTCGTGAACCTGCTGGTGAAACAGGGTGTGCTGAACGAGGACCAGGCGCAGGCGCTGATCAAGCAGGCGGACGACGAGGCCTACGTCGCGCGCGAAGCGGCCAAGGGCGCAAACGCCAGGGCCGACGAGGCGGCGAAAGCCGCGAATGCTGCGACGGCAGCGGCCTCACCGCCCGGAACGCGACACGTGACCTACGTCCCCGAGATTGTCAAACGGCAGTTACGTGAGGAAATTAAGCGGGAGGTCATGGACAAGGCACATAAGGAAAACTGGGCGTCGCCGGGCGCCTATCCGGAATGGGCCCAGCGGATCCGATTCTTCCGGCGACCTTCGCGCGCGTTACCAAGGCAGCTTCTTTCCTGCCGGCAACGACCAGATCGACGCTTTCAATTTCAATGCCATCAACACCGGATCGCCCTACGACGTCAGTGACATCTCCAATCCAAACCCCGCACCGACTTACAACACCACCAAGGACCGTCACCAGGCACGGCTTCGCGCCCGCCTCGGCATGGAGGCCGATATCTACAACGGGTTCTCTGCCGGTCTGCGCATCGCGACCGGGGAGAACAGTTCGCCCGTCTCCACCAATCAGACGCTTGGCGCAAGCGGCGGCAACTTCTCCAAATACGCGCTTTGGCTCGATCGCGGCTACCTGAAGTACCAGGCCTGGAATAACGATGTGACGGCTTCGGTCGGCCGCTTCGACAATCCGTTCTGGTCGCCGACTGATCTGGCCTGGCACAAGGATCTTGGGTTCGATGGTGTCGCCGTGCAGGCCAGGTACGAGATCGCGAAAGGCGTTACGCCATTCGCGGTGGCCGGCGCGTTCCCGATCTACAACACCGACTTCAATGTCGGCACCAATTTCGATGCGGCCACGGGCGATGTATCTAAGTTTGCGAGCCGCGACAAATGGCTGTTCGGCGGTCAGGTCGGTGTCGCCGCGCGATCCGCGCCTGAATCGGCCTTCCGATTTGCAGTCGCCTACTACGATTTCACCAATGTTCAGGGACGGCTCTCCAGTCCATGTTCTGTGCGATCGTCGTCGGATCTGTGCGACACCGATCTGACCCGGCCGTCGTTCGCGCAGAAGGGTAACACCTATAAGCCGCTGCGCGACATCATCCCGGACGCTTTCAACAATCTCGGAGATACCAATCAGTTCCAGTACTTCGGTCTGGTCGGCCAGTACCGGCCGGTGGTTGGCAGCGCGCAGCTCGATCTCGGCCATTTCCATCCGGTGCACATCGTGCTTGACGGCGAGTACATCTGGAACAGCGCGTTCGATCGCAAGCTGATGAATGCCGATACGACGATCAACAACCGCGCGGGCATGCCGGATGGCTCAACCGGTCCCTACAACGGCGGCAATCAGGGTTGGCTCGCCCGCGTCACCGTGGGCAACAAGGACATCAAGCACCGCTGGGACTGGAACGTGCACGCCGGTTACAAGTATCTGGAATCGGATGCGACCGTTGATGCTTTCGTCGATTCCGACTTCGGGCTCGGCGGCACCAATCTCAAGGGTTACTTCGTCGGCGGCAACGTCGGGCTCAGCGAGAACGTATGGACCAGCCTGCGATGGATGAGCGCCAACAACATTGCCGGCGTTCCCTATGCCGTCGACGTCGTGCAGGTCGACCTGAATGCGAGGTTCTGATCATGCAGTTTCGCATCTCCCGCCTTGCGTTGCTTGTCGTGGCCACCGTGTGCTGCGGCGAAGCGCGTGCCGACGCCGAGACCGATCGGCTGCGCGAGGCGTTGCGCAGCGCCACCATGCAGGCCCGGCAACTGGAGGACCAGCGCGCCGCGTGGCAGGCCAAGCTTGCCGATGCCGAGAAGGAGAAGGCCGCGCTGAAAGCGCAGATAGATGCCGCCAAGGCGGAAGCCCGGCGGCTCGAGAAGCAGCATCGCGAAGCGGTCGACGAATTCAACCAGCGCCTCACCGAGCGTGACGAGACACTGGAAAAGTGGAAGGCGGCCTACGAGGAGGCCGCCAATGTTGCGCGCGCCAAGGACGCGGAGCGGGCAAAGTTCGAAGGCGAGGCAACGGCGTACAAGGCAAGCACCAGGAGCTGCCAGGCCAAGAACGTGCAGCTCATCAGCGAAGGCCGGGAGATTCTGAACCGATACCGGAAACTGACGTTGGGCGGCGCGTTGGTCGCGACCGAGCCGCTGAGCGGCCTTGGTCGCACCGATGCGCAGAACTTCCTCCAGGACTACACCGACAAGCTCCTCGATCAGAAGGCGACACCATGAACATCTCGATCGCTATTAAAGTATTGCACCCGAGCGTCACTGCCGCCGCTGCCGCGGCAATGTTGTGCCTGCCAGTCGGGGTGCTCGCCCAGACAGCGCCGCCGACGCCCCAGCGTACGGCTACGGCTCCAGCGCCGACCAGGTCGAAACCGGCGCCTCAAGCGGCGGTACCGGCCGGCCAAACGCCGGCAACACAACAGGTCGCGGCCGCCAAGGCTTCAGGCAGTGACGACGTCGTCGCGCGGGTCGGCAACGCCAACATCTCGGCCGAAGAACTTCGTGCCTATGTCAGCGCGCTTGGGGCGCGGGAGCAGGCGGCACTTGCGAAGGATCCGGCACTGCTCAGCCAGACGGTCCGCATGCTGCTTGCCAACCGGCTGGTGCTGCAGGAAGTGATCGCCAAAAATGGGATCAGCAACCCAATGTCGCGGCGCAGCTCGATCGCGTGCGCGAGAGCGCACTGGTCGAGATCTACCTGCAATCGGTCTCGACGCCTGCGGATAGTTATCCAGGCGAGGAAGACCTGCAGAAAGTATACGAGGCGAACCGAAGCGCGCTGCTGGTGCCGCGCCAATTCCAGCTTGCGCAGATTTTCGTTGCTGCACCGAAAGAGTCCGACAAGGCGGCCGAGGACAAAGCAAAAAGAAGCTGGATGAGATTCAGGGCAAGCTGAAAGCGCCGAATGCCGACTTCGCGGCAATCGCGCGCGCCGAGGGTGAGGCAAAGGGCGGTGGCGACCTTGGCTGGGTGGCGGAAAACCAGATCCGGCCGGAGATCAAGGTCCAGGTGATCGGGCTCGCCAAGAACGCTATGTCCGAGCCGATCCGCCTCGACGACGGCTGGCACATCCTCAAGCTGCTCGACACCAAGGCGGCCTATACCCGCACGCTCCCGGAAGTGCGTGAGCAACTGGTCCAGCAGATGCGCAGCGAGCGCGCGACGATGATGCGGCGTGCCTATCTCGCGGAACTGCTCAAGCAGCATCCGCCCATCCTCAACGAACTCGCGCTTTCGAACTTGCTCGATGGCGCCCGGAAATAACCCACGCGGAGAATGAAATGTCAGACGTCAGTATCAGCAAACTTACTCTCGATGGTCTTCGCGAAAGTCTTCAACAGGTTGGCTATCGCGTGGAGATGGCGACCGATCCGGTTGCCGGCCTTGCGTACCTGCGCTCGGCGACCGGCGGACTGGCCTTTGACATCCGTCTGGGTAACCAGCTTCCCGACGCGGACGGAAGCTTCGTCGATGCCGCGTTCACCGCCGTGCTTCAGGTCCAGGGCGATCTTCCATTGGATATCGTCAATCGCTGGAACGCGACGCGCCGGTTTGCACGCCTGCAGCTCAGCCAGCCGTTTCTCGTCTTCTGTCTGGATGTCTCGGTGGCGGGTGGGGTGATGCCGGACCATCTCCGCGCACAGATCGAAATCTGGGATCGCCTGGTGCAGGAGTTGATTGCGTATCTGCGAGACGAGCTGCGCCAATTGCCTGCGAAGAACGATTCCGCGCCGCAGGCACCTGGGCACCAGAACGCGACCGAGGCCGGCACGCCGGCCACGATGCAGTAGCGCGCGCGGCTGAACGAGAGAAACGGGGCGCTTCGATGCAATCTGAACGAAATGGGCCGGCGCTGACGGCTGGCGCCGTCGGCAGGCGCAGCAGCCGCGTGACGTGGTGGAAGAAGATCTTCCGTCCCATCGCGGCGATGGCGGGGTTGATCGTTGCCGGCGCCGAGGCGAAGGCGGCGCCTGTCGCTGAGGAGCGGGGTGAATACCGGTCAGCGACCACGGTCCCGGAAGCGTGGCAGCTATTCGCGAGGCAATTGCAGCAGCGGTTCGAACAGCAGCTTGCCGGCGACAGCGAGGGGCGCGACGTATGCAGGACTATCTGACGCGCCGCAGTGGAGGGGCCGATGCGCCAGCTTTGAAGTTGGTGCTTCGCGCCTGGGTTCTGGCCGACGGCAAGGTCAGTCGCCTCGAGGTCAACGGGGTGGACGATGCCGGGATGCGCGTCGAGCTGCGCGCGTTGCTGATGGCCGGCGGCGTCGGCGCACCCCGCCGGCGATGCTTCAACCGCTGCACCTGCGTCTTTCGCTTCGGGCGAAAGATCGATCGCGGGAGGGGAACTAGCAGATGGCGGCAGGCCTGCAATCTCGACCACCCTGCGCAGTGCGCTCGCGGCTATCGGCATCGGCCGTTGTCGGGCTCGGGTTGCTCGTCGTCTTCTTTCCGGGGGTCGCGGGCGCGGACACCATCTCCACGTCGACTTCGTTTGATGATCGCTTTGCCGCGGTTGAATCGTCGGACCAACTGCCGCAGGCGCAGTCGACCCGGTCGGCCGTGGCTCCGAAGGACCATGCCGGCGATGCCGCAAAGATAAGAGTGCCGGCGAGCGTGCCCGATGGGCGTGCACGCTATCGCGCCTTGATCGAAAAGGAAGCCGCGCAAGCCGGTCTGCCGCCGGAAGTCGCCGAGGCGGTGATGGCGGTGGAAAGCGGATACAATCCTGACGCCATCGGCGGAGTTGGCGAAATCGGCTTGATGCAGATTCTGCCGTCGACGGCGGCCATGCTCGGCTTCAGAGGAACGCTCGCCGAGCTCGCGGTGCCCGAGACCAATATCCGGTATGGCGTGACTTATCTTGCCAAGGCGTGGCGTCTGGCCGGCGGCGACCTGTGCACGGCTGCGATGAAATATCGCGCCGGGCACGGCGAAAACCGATTTTCCGTTCTCTCCGTCAACTACTGCACAGCGGTCCGCTCCAAGCTGGCGGCGCGCGGATTTCGCGTGACAGGCAGCGTCCCCGTCGCGACGTTCGGAGAGCCCGGCCGAAGCGGTGGCTGCGGCCGCAAATGCCTGGGCGTCCCGCACATAGGTTCCGTAAATATCGCAGCACTCAACACACGTCTCAGCGCGCTTGTCGTGCAGGCGCGAGCAGGACGATAGGAGACGATCTCATGCGGCTGATCATGCTTTCGCTTGTTGCCGCAGGAGCTCTTGCCTCGCCAGCATCGGCCGAAGAGCGCGTCATGATGCTTCCGGAGATCGTTATCGGCGGTGGTGCCGGAAATGCCGACAGATGCGTGGAGGTCGAGATCGGAGCAAGCCGCTCGATGGACTGCCTCAACCAGAAACTTCGGCGCGAGGTCGACCGCGTCAATCCGACCATGAACCTTCCGCCGGTCGATGCCAGGTCGCCGGACACTAAAGTCGGTGTCGTGAACATCCCAGGCGTTCAGCAACAATACGGGAGGAATTTTGGTGTTTCAGTTGTTCCTTATCGCCCTGCGCCGCCAGTGTTCAGCGCACCGCTGGGTCTGCACCGATAGAACGAACGGAAGCGGCTAGTGCTCGGTGCGCTAGATGTGCAGGGTGCGTTGCCGATGAACGAGTCCAACCGCGACGCGCTGCAACGCTCTCTTGTGCTGGGCTATGATGAGCTGCGGTCGCGATTGACGCGCCGCTTCGGATCTGTCGAGCTTGCCAGTGACGTGCTGCATGAAACCTGGCTACGGATCGAGAACGCGACGCCAGCCGGCGTCGTGCGCAGTCCGAGGAATTATTTGCTGCAGATGGCGGCGAATGCCGCCCTCAGACGCTTAAGGGCGGAGAATGGCTACGTGACGCTCACGGATGCCAGGATGGCTGTGGGCATCGTCGACGATCTGCCTGATCCGGAGTCTGCCGCGATGGCTCGTTCCGAGATCGCGGCGCTTGCAAGGGCATTGTCGGAGCTGACGCCGCGTCGCCGGGATATCCTGCTGTTGTCCCGGCTTGAAGGTGTTCAGCTGTGGGCGATTGCAGAGCGCCTCGGTGTCTCACAACGTCTTGTCGAGATCGAACTCAAGCATGCGCTGGCCCATTGCGCACTGCGTGTTGAGCGAAATGTCATCAAGAGATCTCGGTCCCAAGTCGCGGGCGGGACCTCAGACAGCGGAGGGTCCCGACTGATGTCCGGCACTGCGTGCTGCCGGGTTGATGACGAACGACAAGATGTTTGCCGCGCCGAAGCTGGAGAAGACCAGAAATTTTTCGGTCTCGGCCTTCGAGAAGTATCTAAGCGGAGGTCGCGGCACCGGGACGGTGGCGGCGATCGCTGTCATCCTTCGTTCCCGCGCGAGAGCCCGTGATGTCCGATAATCGTTTTTCCGCCCATTTCGTCCGCACTCGTTTTTTCCAGCACGCGGCCTTGCTTGCGAGTGTCAGTGCGGTGGCGCTGTTGATGGCTGATACGGTGGCTTACGCGCGCCCGATGGGCGGACAACGGGCCTCCGCACCATCGCAGGCCGCAATCGCAGCGGCGCAGTCGGCGTCGCAGGATGCCTCGCGGGCGGCGCAGCAGGCGACCAATGCGCTCAGGCGGGCGACGCAGGCCATACAGGCCATGCAGGCGGCGCAGCAGGCCGTCCGCAATCTTCCGCCGAGCACGGTGCCGAACGGATTGCGGCCGGGTGGTCTGGTGGTAATGCCGGGCGCGACGTCTGGTGCGACCGACGGCGGCGCGGGACTGTGGCAGGGCGCAAATCTGCCGACCGAGACCCAGAATGGCGGGCGTACGCAGGTCACGGTCAAGCAGAACGAGCAGAAGGCCATACTGACCTGGAAGGAATTCAACGTCGGTCGCGAGACCGATCTCTATTTCGACCAGCGCGCCGGCGGCGCTGACGCCAAGAACTGGATCGCCTTGAACCGCGTCATGGATCCCGGCGCCGCGCCGAGCAAGATCCTCGGATCCATCAAGGCGGAAGGGCAGGTCTACCTCATCAACCGCAACGGCATCATCTTCGGCGCCGGAAGCCAGGTGAATGTCGGCACATTGGTTGCGTCGTCGCTCGGCCTGTCGAACCGGCAGTTCATGGCCGGCATCAACAGTCCGCTCGCGCTGCAGGGTAATCTCGGCGACAACGGCGCGATCATCATGCCCCAGTTCGGCTATCTCGGACAGCAGCAGCCGGACGACAAATCGATCGACGATCCTGGCCAGGTGCCGGGTGTGGTGATAGGCGACGCGCCGGGTGACGTGCGCGTGGAGGCCGGTGGTCAGATCACGACGGCCGGCGGTGGCAAGGTGATGCTGTTCGCGCCCAAGGTGTTCAATTCCGGCCATATCAGTGCGCCTGATGGCCAGGTGATCATGGCCGCCGGCGAGCAGGTCTGGCTCACCTCATCCGGGACCGTACGCGGCCTTGATGTGGCCGTCTCGGCGCCGATGCGCTGGATGTTTGCCTATACCGAATTATTGACCGCGCTGGGCAGGATCGACCCATTCGGTCGATTGTTCCCGATCTCCGTCAGGGACGTCATCCTCCCGGAGATGAAGGCGCGCGCGGCGGCCGTCGGCTACACGGTCGTGAACGACGGCATCGTGCAGGCCGACCGCGGCAATATCACCGTCATGGCGCGCGACATCGTCCAGAACGGCGCGCTGCTGGCAATGACCGCGCTCAACAACCGCGAAGGCTCGATCCGGCTGCTTGCCTGGGATCAGGGCATGGCGTGCAGCACGAGTTCGTTCTGCGAACTTGGGGCCCTCAAATATTGGTCGACGGGCACGCTGACGCTGGCGCCGGGCAGCGTGACGGCGACCATGCCAGATCTTTCCGACGCCAGCGAGATCGAGCTGGCGTCGCTCGCCACGCGTTACAAGCCAGGTCAGATCGATCTGCAGGCTGCGTTCATCAATATCAGATCGCAGGCCAATGTCATCGCGCCCGCCGGCACCATCAATCTTGTCGGACGTGCCTTTGAACTTTCCGACGATCTGCCGAAGCCGCGGGATGGCAGTCGCATCTATGTCGGCGAAGACGCATGTCTCAGCGTCGCGGGGCTGAAGGACATATCGGTTGCGATGGAGCGCAACATCGTCGAGGCCGAACTGCGTATCAACGAATTGCGCGATTCGCCGTTCTACCGAGACTCGTGGCTGCGCGGGATGAAGGTCAAGGTCGACCGCCGCGCCAGCGGGATGTTCACCGACGGGCCGATGTCGGGGGTGCAGTGGGGCGGCAGTGCGGGCGAATGGATCGGAACGCCGCTCGCCGACGTATCGGCATGGGTCGGCAACGGCAAGACCGATCTCGGCGAACTGTCCACCATCGGCGGATCGATCTCGATCGCCACGAGCGGATCGCTGATTACCCGCACGGGATCGATCCTCGACGTATCGGGCGGATCGGTGCGTTACCGCGACGGTTGGGTGGATACCACCAAGCTGCTCGGCGCCGACGGACGCAGCTACGACATCGGCCGCGCCGCCCCCGACATGGTTTTCGTCGGCCTCGCCAGCGGCTTCACCCGCAACCACGACCGCGCGGGCGTGACAGAGAACTGGACCAGCCTGCTCTCGCGGTCTCGTCGCTTCGAAAAGGGTTATACCGAGGGCCGCAATGCCGGATCGATACAGATGTCGGCTGCAGAGGGCATTGTTCTCGAGGGCAGCTATTGGGGTGGGGTAACCGTCGGCGAGCGTCAGGCAGCCGCGGGCGAGATCCGCCAATGCCGGCGCACTGACCTTTGGCGGCGCCAGCGATGAATTCAAGCAGTATCTGTTCGGCAAGTTGGTCATATCGAACAACCCGGTGCGGCTGTCGACAGATTTTACCGCGACGACGCCGGTCCCGTCCTTCTGGTATTCCGGTCCAAGCGATCCGGAAGCGTTCCGCGCGCGTACAACCTATCTCGATGCCGACACGCTCGCGGAGTCCGGACTTGGCAAGGTCGATCTCTATGTCGCGGGGAATTTTGTTCTGGAAAGCGGCACGAAGCTGGAACTGAACGCCGGTGGCAGCTTCTCCGTCAGCGCCAACACCGTCGCAGCCTATACCCAGGATTTCCGCATCGATGGCGCGATCAACATCGCGGGCGGCTCGGTCAAGCTGCTCCAGGCGGAGAACGTGTCGTTCGGCGCGGGCGCAAGCATCGATGTCAGCGGTCAGCGGGTCAACAGCGCCATCGACGGCATGCCGGCGCGGCCGCCGGTGGTAGATGGCGGTACTGTCGAGATCATGAATGGGCAGTTCGATCCGGGCGTCGTCATCGATGTCTCGGGCGGTGGCTGGTACCGTTCCACCGGCCGCAAGGCGGAATTCAAAGCCGGCAATGCCGGGCGGATCGTGCTGCGCGGTGTCAACGCCGCGCAGTTGGCCAATGTCGACCTGCGCGCCTACGCCGCCGGCTCCGGCGGCAGCCTCACGATCGAGACGACGTCATCCCTGCAACTCGGTGGTGGAGCAACGGCTGACGCTCAAACGGTTCGTTTGCCCGAAACGCTTTTGGAGAGCGCGGCTTCAGCACGCTTGAGATCAACACGACGGGCAATATCGTTGTTCCGGCCGGTGTCACGATCGCGCAGGTACCGCTCAGTGTCGATGTGCGGGGAGGGGACCTCTCAAGCTTCGCCTCCGGTACGCCGATCGCGTCGATAGGACGGCTCGCCATGTTGCCCCTGGCAGAGCGTGCCAAGCATGCGCCGACCTCGCTGAAATTGACGGGTGCCGGTATCAAGATTGAAGCCGAAGCGGTCGTCAGCACCGACGTTCGAGGCAGCATTGCACTGGCGGCCCACCAGAATGCGGCCTCCGGAATTGAAATCCAGGGTCGCCTCGAGGCGGCAGCGGGCAAAATCAGCCTGGCCGCGCAGGGACAGACGATCCATCTCGGAGCTTCCGCTTCGCTTCTGGCGCGCGGTGCCGCGATCATCGAGGTGGATGGCTCCGGTCATCGATCCGGCATGGTGCTCGACGGCGGATCAGTCACGATGGATGCCGGCTTTGTGGCGCTCGACGCCGGCTCGCTGATCGACGTCTCCGGAACGGCGGCAACGATCGATCTGCCGGGCGGTAATTCATTGCAACAACGCAAGGCCGAGCCGGTCACCATTGCCAGCGACGGGGCCACCATCACGGTGGCAGGCCAGGGCATGATCGCGAATACTTGGCGCGGCAACGCCGGTGGCGCCGGCGCGCGCGGCGGCCGGATTGCGCTGGGATCAGTAGCAAGCGGTCCGGTCATCGTTTCCGGACACGGCTTTGGGCGCCGCCGGCTTGATCCTGCGTCAATCAGCCTTGCAGAATGGCGGCTTCCACGACTTCGCCGCTTCGTCGAACCTGCGCCTGGAGAATGCTGATCTCGCCTTTGGCGGCTCGATCACAATCAGCCAGGGGCTGCAGAATAGCGGCGGAACGGATTCCCGTCTGTCGGCGGCCTACGTCTCATTGACGGGTATCGCGTCGGCGGGTGGCCCGCTGTCCGGGACGCTCACGCTTGCGGCCAACCTCATCGATATCGCGGAGACCGATATCCGCGGCTTCGCCCACACAATGCTGGATGCCGCCGAGATCCGCTTCAGGCCCGGCAATGTTGCGGCCAATTCGCAAAACAACCAGGCCCATCTCTATGTCGACGGCTTGCTGACGCTCAAGGCCGGTCAGGTTTATCCTTCTACGGATACGATGGCGACGATCCGCGCCACCGACAAGATTGTGGTCCTGCAGAACGGCGGAGCCGCGGCGCCGCTTTCAGTCGGCGGCGTGCTGACGCTTGAAGCGCCGGTCATCGAGCAGCACGGCACACTGCGCGCGCCTTTCGGACAGATCGTCCTGAAGGCCAGTCAGCAACTCACCCTCGGCGCCGGCAGCACGACCTCCGTCACGGGCGATGGCCTGGTGCTGCCTTATGGCGGCCTGAGCAACAACGAGCATTGGACACGGGTTTCGGGAGCGATCACGTCGCTGCCGGAGAAGCGCGTCACGCTGGATGCACCAAAAGTCAATCTCGCCGAAGGCGCGACGGTAGACATTCGCGGCGGCGGCGATCTGTTCGCCTGGGAACACGTGCCGGGCCCGGCGGTTCGCACGACGTGCTCACGCGGCCGGGGGTCTATGCCATTGTACCGGCGCTGGCCAACTCAACCGCGCCGGCCGATGCCTCGATCCGGGCCGGCGACCGCATCTGGCTCGACGGCGGCGGCGGTCTGGCTGCGGGTTGGTACACGCTGCTGCCGGCGCGTTACGCGATGCTGCCGGGGGCCTATGCCATCCAGGTGGTGGCAGGCTCGCAGGGCTCAGCGACAACAAGCCGGGTTACGATGACCGACGGCTCGACGATCGTCGGCGGCTATCGCGGTAACGCCTATGACGGCAGTCGCGACCAATTGCGGTCGTCGTGGCGGCTTCTGTCGGGCGACGTGGTCCGCAAATACAGCGAATACAACGAAGCATTCGCCAACGAGTTCTTCGCCTCCGACAGCTTCAAGCTCACGCAATACCGCCTGACCGGAAAGCAGATCGTCACGCCACGCCTGCCGATCGACGGCGGGTCGTTGGTGCTCAAGGCCACAGAGGAGCTGATCCTGGACGGCAAGTTGCGCTCACAGCCCGGCGCAGGTGGGCGGGGAGGACTTGTCGATATCGCTGCCGAAATGATCGCGATTGTGGGCGAGGGCCAGGACAGGGTCGCGTTGCGTGCAGACGGCTACCTTGTGATCGATTCCGCCAATCTCTCGGACTTCGGCGCCGGCAGCCTGCTGCTCGGCGGCTATCGCAGCGGCGACGCGCTCGGCCTCAAGGTGGACGTGATCGCGAATTCGATCGTCGTGCGCAACGACGCCAGTTCGGCGCTGACGGGTGCCGAAATCATCCTGGCTGCGAGTGATGGTATCGAAATCGGCGCGGGCAGCGTCATCGCTGCCCGTGGTGACGCGCCGGTCGGCGCTGGCGATCTCGTTATCGCGCCGCAAGTTAATCCGAGCGATGACTTCGTTCAGACACCGTCGCGGGACTGGGGCGCGTTGATCCGGCTGTCCAACGGCGATGCGGTGCGGGTCCGGCGCCAGAATGTTGATACGACCGTCGGTGGGCAGGTCGTGATCGGTGCCGGCGCGGTGCTCGATGGCGGCAAGGCATTGTTGATCGACGCGACACGCGACGTCGTCATGGCCGGGGGCAAATTGTCGGGCGCGGCCCTCTCGCTGGCGTCCGGGCGCATTGGGCTCGGCGGCGGCAGCGGTCTCGTGCTGGACAGCGCCGCGCTGGCCGCGCTGGGCAACACCCAGCACCTGACCTTGCGCAGCTATTCGACCATCGATTTCCACAGCGCGGTGGACCTGTCCGGATTGCAGGCGGTGACGTTCGATAGCGCAGCCCTGGTGGGATATGGCACGCGCGATATCGAGGTCGTCGGCAACCGGCTCGTCCTCGAGAATACAGCCGCCAAGCTGATCGAGCCGGTTGGCGTCGGCCACGGCACCCTTTCGCTGGTTGCCACCGAACTGGTCATCGGTAATGGCGCGAAGGCGCTGCGCGGCTTTGACAGGATAACGCTGGCAGGCACGGCGCACATCGTCGGGGAAGGCAATGGCACGCTCGATGCCGGCTCCGCCGCGGTGACGGTGTCCGCCCCCGTCCTGACCGGACGCGGTGGTGCCGGCCAATCGATGGCGACCAGCGGCACCCTCACCATTGCCGCGACCGGCGCCGCGCCGGCGCGGGATCAAGGCAGCATGGGCGCACGCTGGGCCCTGACCGGCGGCTCGATCGCTTTCGGCGGCCGCATCGGCGCGCTCGGTGGTGCTGTGAGCCTGACCGCGACCAATGGCGACGTGGTTCTCGCCGACGGCTCCTCGATCGATGTCGGCGGCTTCGCCAAGCAGTTTTTCGATGTTGCCGCCTATGCCGATGCAGGCCGCATCTCGTTGGTCTCTCACGGCGGTACGGTGTCGATGCAGTCGGGCGCGGTGCTCGATCTGTCGGGAGATGCGGCGGGCGGCGGCGCAGGCACGCTCGCCGTCACGTCGGGCGGAGCAGGGGCCGCGTTGAACGGCACGATCAAGGCGCAGGCGGTAGCGGGTGCCCGTGGCGGCACATTTTCGCTCGATATCGCCGCCTTGCCGGATTTTGCCGGGCTGAACCAGCGGCTAAATATCGCCGGCTTTACCGAGTCGCGCCAGTTCCGGATTCGAACCGGTTCGGTGGTGGTCGACGGGGTGACCATGGTGCGCGATTTCCGTCTGGCGACCGATCAGGGCTCCGTGACGATTACCGGCACCATCGATGCGCGCAACCGCTATGGCGGTGAGATTGCCATCTATGGCGGCAACGGTCTCACCATGGCCAACACCGCCGTATTGCGGGCAGGTGCAACCGATACGGTCGATGGACTTGGCTCCGGCCGGGTGACGTTGGGCGTCACGGGCGGCGCTCTCGTCGTCCAGGGTGGTCTGATCGACGTAACGGGCGGCGAGGGCGGCAAGGTGACGTTGCGTGCGCCGGTCATTGAGCAGCCGGGAGCTGATACGGTCAATGTGGCGTTTGCCGGCAGCATCACGGGAGCGCGCGAGATCGTGCTCGAAGGCTTCAAGCGCTTCGACCTCGCCGAGCTCGCCAGCAAGCCCGACTTTGTTGGCGTCACCATCAATGGCACGGGGCAGGCTGAGCTCGATCTGGCTGCGCAAGCTGCGGGCAAGCTGAATGTGCTGGCCGATTACGGTGCCGGCACGCTCGTGCAGTTCGTTCGGGACTTCGACATTTCGGCCGCCTATGCCGGCCTCGGCGGCCTTGCGGCGCAAAGCAATTTCCATGCGCGTCCTGGCATGGAGCTCAACTACGCGGGCGACATCGTTCTCAAGTCGAACTGGAATCTCGGGGCGGGCACCGTCAATCAGGCTTCCGCGATCGCGGCCGGCGTCATGGCTATCGATCCGCTGCTTGGCAAGGCTTACATAGTCCCGGGTCAGGAAGGCAGGCTGCTGCGCGACCATACCACGATGGTTTACCGCACCGGCGGCAGCATCCTCGGCGAGTCCGGCGTGCTGACATTGCGCGCCGAAGGCAACATCGATCTCAAAGGCAGCATCAGCGACGGCTTCTTCCAGTTCGGCGATACGCTCGACACCAAATACAACGAGATCAACAAAACGACTGGCTCGGCGCTGACGCTCGTCCTCAACGGCGGCCGCAACAACACGAACAGTAACCTCACGCCCTACAGCAATGCCGGAACGACCCTTCCTTCCGTTTATGCGGGTATCAGCTTCTCGACGCAGGCTATTCTAAAGACCCAGACCTCGGTGGCGCCACAGGTCACCGCGGCCCCTTCAATGCTGCGGCGAACTCGCCCGCCGCTACGGCACCCAACGAACTCGGCAATGCGGTGCTGCTGCCCTCGATCACGAAGGCGGATGGGACCATCGTGGTTGCGGCATCCTGGAGCGAAACTCTCGTCGCCGGCGCAGCCCCGGTAGGCCAGAGCGCCGACCCAACGCGCCGTGCCGCAGGCGCTGCCGGCAGTATTATCCTGAACAGCCAGCAGCCGATCTCCTATGTCAGCGGCGGGACATCCGTCTCCGACACGACGCTTGTGGACGCCGATCAAGGCTTCAACGGCATCCTGAAGCCGAGCGCAACGGGAGCAACAGTGGCCGCATTGTCCTGGCTCTCGACCCTCGAGACTGCGGCAGGTGCCCGCCTGAATGCGGATTCAAGCGCCGTCTTCAATGTTGGGACGACGGGCGAAGCCGGCTACACCTACCTGATCGGCTTGTGGAATGCCTATGCGGCGGCGAAGGGATTGACCGCGTCCGGCGGCTATAGGCTCGTCACCGCCTCCAGCCGGGTCAACATCGTAACGAAGTACTCGACCTTCGCGGATTTCTATACTACGCAGATTCTTCCCAACCTGCGTACCATCGCGCTGCTCTATTCGTCGGTTCAGCCCAGCACGACGACGAGCGCGATTACGCCCGTTACGGCCGTGCGTACCGGAACAGGTGATATCGCCATCGCCGCAAACGGCGACATCAAGCTGAACGGTGCCGCGTCGATCTATACGGCCGGCCGGCGGGATCTTGCGCGGCTCGACGATTTCACGACCGCACCCGACAGCGCCACGTTCGGCGTCGGGGGCGGACATCTGCAGATCGCGGCCGGCGGAAATATCGAGGTGACGCTTCCGGACGACCGCACCCAGATGCAGCACTACAGCGAGTGGCTGAAGAAGCAGGGAGCCACCGATTCATCCTACGTATTCGCGCCCTACAAGCATTCCGCGTTGGGAGATCTCCCGGCCCGGCAGAGTGCCTGGTGGATCGATTACGGCAATTTCGAGCGTGGTCTCGGAGCGCTTGGCGGCGGCAACGTCGCGGTCAGTGCAGGCGGCGATCTCGTCAATCTGCTGGTCGCACTCCCAACAAACGGCCGCGTGCGCGGTGGACGTTCCGTCGACGAGCGCAAGCTGCTCGAGTTGCGCAATGGCGGGTCGATGTCGATCCAGGCGGGCGGTGCGATCAAGGCCGGCTATTACTATGTCGGGCGCGGGGCCGGCACCATCGAGGCAGCGGAGTTCGATTTTGGCCGGACAGTCACCGTGCGGGTTCAGCAGAATCTCGTGACGACTTATCCGATCGCACCGATCCTGTCTCTCGGCGACGCAACGCTGGATGTGCACACATCCGGCGACCTCATACTGCAGACGATGCTCGATCCGTTGCTCGTCGGTAAGGGCGAGGCCAATGAATTGGCCTATATGAGCGGCCAGACCGATCGCACCGCGCTGAGCCTCACCTCGGCTGGCGGCGATGTCACGATTGTCGGTCAGGCCCAATATCTGTCGAAAGACGTCAACTTTGTAACCTCATCGCCCGCTGCCCGTTACTATTCCCAGGTGAACGACCTCGCCGGAAACCTCTATCCGTCCAAGGTTCGCATCACGGCGCTCAATGGCTCTGTCGTCAATGCCGGCCAGATCTATACGCTGCCGGGGACCAGCCCGGAGATGCAGATCCTCGCTGGAGATGACGTCGCTCCAGGGGCGATCGTCATGTCCCGCGCGACGCCAGCCATGATCCCGTCTCCGTTGGAGCCGGTCGGGGGCGGCGGCGCGCCGATCCAACTTCCGAGTTGGTATAATTTCCACGACGTACTCTACAACGACATCACCGTTCCACCGTCCAATCTGGGCGGTCACCAGCTGCATCTCTACAATCTGCGCAATCCCGAGCATCTCCCGAACGAGAACGACTACGATCCCAGCCGCATCTATGCGCTGTCCGGGTCGATCTTGGGATCGCCGAGGCCTTGGTTTGACATTGATGCGCCATCGGCGATCACAACGAACGAGGCAACATGGTTCCGGGCAGGCAAGGATATTCGTGGCATCGACTATGGGTTGCGCAATATTCGAACGACGGATGTCTCCTTGCTTGAGGCCGGCAACGACATCATTGGCGGCGGGATACCGGATCCGGCACGGCTTCTGCCTAACGGCGTAATCTATATCGAGGGGCCTGGCGCCCTGGTGATGAGCGCGGGGCGTGACGTCTACGGAACGACGCTCCAGCTCTACAGCACCGGCAACCGCAAATACGACACGACGACCAATCGACCGATCGAACTCACGGAAGTCATGGGTCTATCCTCGCAAGGCGCGGCGATCACGGTGATGGCTGGTCTGAAGGGCAAGCAGCCAACCTATGACGTGTTTGTCGAGGCCTATCTCGATCCGGCAAATGTCGCGGCGATGCCGGACTACCTCAAGACGACGCTGCCGGACGGCACGCTGGTGCCGCTCTATCTCACCGATGCCTTCGAGATCCGCAAGAACGGTATCGTGAAGACCGTTCGCACTGGCCTCGTCTCCTTTATTGAGGAAATGACCGGCGAAAAGCTGTCACCACTCGATGCCTGGGCGCGGTTCAAGACGCTGCCGCAAATCACGCAAGAGCGGTTCCTACGCCAGATCTACATGCAGGAGCTTCGGGAATCCGGCATCGATCAGAACATGCGTGATGAGAAGGATCAGCCTCGGAACGGCGGTAATAACCGTGGCTACGCAGCGATTGAGAAGTTATTTCCGGGCCAGGACTGGAAGGGTGACGTGATGATCGGCAACGCGATGTTCCGCACCATGTCCGGCGGCGATATCGAGGTGCTGACGCCAGGTGGCGGCTTGCAGGTGGCAGCGTTGGGGGCGGTGGTGCCTACTGGCTACGGGCTGGTCACGTTGGGGCAGGGGGATATCAACCTGTTTGCGCGCGACAGCGTTACGGTGAATCGCTCCCGCATCAAAACGTTCGCCGGCGGCGACGAGATCATCTATTCCAGGCTTGGCGACATCGACGCGGGACGCGGCGCCAAGACCGCGCGGGTGCCGTCTGCACCCGAGGTCGTCACCGATGCCGATGGCGTGACAGAGGTGTTGGAACGCGCGGATATCTCCGGCAGTGGCATCGGTACCATTATCGGCTTCCCAGGTGTCGAGCCGGGCGACGTGCACCTGATCGCGCCGCGGGGCACGATCAATGCCAACGACGCTGGCGTGCAGGTCAGTGGCAATCTCAATCTTGTGGCTCCCATTGTACTGGGTGACAACTTCCAGGTCTCGGGTGAAGTGAAAGGCATGCCGGCAAAGGAAAATGCCGTGTCTGCCATCAAGCTGGAGGGCAGCGAGACGAGTCAGAAGGCGGCTGTCGATGCCGTGAAGGACGTTACGCAATCGCGCGCGTCCGAGCAGCCTTCCATCATCATCGTCGAGGTGCTCGGCTTCGGCGGCGGGGGTAACGACACGCCGGCCAACGAGGATGAATCACGCCGGCGCGGCGCGCCCAATGAGTAACGGAGGCTGGATCCGGGTAGCGCTTACCAGGTTCTGGGCGCTGGTGAGATGACCGCGGACGAAGCCAGGCCGCTCGGAGAGGCCGCGGGCTGATATCCGTTAGCAGCGATTAGTCAGCTGTCAAAACGTCTCGGTAATCTTGCTCAGGCGAGGGGGACGGTCCGGGTCAAATCCGCAGGCGCGCGCCGCCTGCTCGATCATCCGATAGGCCGGAACGAGCATGGTGATCGGGTCGGTAGCGGGGTCATCCTCGGCCAACCAGGGCAGCGAGCCATGCGGTCCGCCGCATAGATGCAGCGCGATCTTTTGCTCGCGCAATTCTTCTGCCAGGGCGTCCACCGTGGCCGCCGTTTCATCCATGAGGCGCATCATGACAACCGGCGTGCGCGATGATAACGCGGCGCGCGGCCCATGCTGCAGCTCGGCGGCGCTCAGACCGATGGAAGGCAGGCGCAGGATTTCCGAAAGTTTGAGCGCGATCTCCCGCGCCGAGCCCAGGCCCAGGCCCCGCGCCGCCACAAACACGGCTGACGCCTTGGCGAGATCATCGGCAATCTCGGACCAGTCGAGCGCCAGCGCGCGGTGCAGGCGCTCGGGCAGCCTGTCGAGGGCTGACCGCAGCGCACGATCTTCCGCCAGCTCGGCAACAAGTCCGGCGCCAGCGGCCATCGAGCCGATCACGGTCTTGGTCGCCGCTACGGAGTGCTCTCTGCCGGCTTCGATCGGAACGACGAACTCCGCTTCGTCAGCCACCGGCGACGACGTCGCATTGACGATGGCGACGGTGCGGGCGCCAACGGCGCGCGCCGACCTGGTCGCCGCGATAAGATCCGGGCTGCGCCCGGATTGCGAGATCACGATGAACAGCGCATGACGCAGCATCAACGGCGTGCGAAATGCCGTGATCACCGAGGGAGCGCTGGCTGAAACGGGAAGGCGAAGCCGCGTCTCGACAAGGTATCTTAGGAAAACCCCGGCATGCCCAGAGCTTCCCCGGCCGCACACGACGCACAGGGGGCGGAGCCAATCCCGATCTGCTGTGCGATGTCGCGCGTGGCGGGGCGGCTACGAACAATTCTGGCGACAACATCCGCGCTTTCCCCGATTTCGCTCGCCATCGCGGATGTCGTCACGGCTCAACCGCTCCGCCTTGCTTGCGCGCCGCCGCTCCCTTGGGATGCCGGTCGCGATGCGAGTCACGATCCTTGGCGAGCTCGGCAAACACGCGCCGAAGGTTGCCGTCACAGTTTTTCAGAATGGTCTCGGCATCAATCCTGTCGACACCCAACGCCAGAAGGCCTGCCGTCTTGATGTCTCCCCCGGCCTGCTCGAGCCAGCGTGCCGCGTGCGACGGATCACAGTGCGCGATTTGCGCCACCATGGCCTCGGCGCGCCGCTTCAGCTTGGCATTGGTCGGCTGCATGTTCACCATCATGCCGCGGTAGACCCGGCCAAGGCGCAGCATGATCCCTGAGGAGATCAGGTTGAGCACAACCTTCTGCGCGGTGCCCGCTTTCATCCGCGTGGAGCCGGCGATCAGCTCGCGGCCGGTCTCGATCAAGATCGGAAACTTTGCCGACGCCAGCAGTGCGGTGCCGGGATTGTTGGCAACTCCGATCGTCACTGGACCGAAGGAGTCCGCCTGCTGCAGCGCGGCGACCGTAAATGGCGTTGTCCCGCTGGCGGCAACGGCAATCACCACATCGTGCGGTGTGAGCTGCGCGGCATTGATCTGCGTGAGCGCATCGTCGACATCATCCTCTGCACCCTCGATGCTGGTGACGAACGCGCTGTCTCCGCCGGCGACGATGAAGCGGACGCGCTCGCTCGGCCAGGCGAAGGTCGGCATCAGCTCGGCGCCGTCCTGGACCGCCACGCGGCCGGAGGTGCCGGCGCCGACATACACGATGCGTCCGTGATCGCCCAGCGCCGCCTTGGCCGCTTCGGTCGCCGCAGTGATCGCGGGAAGGGCGTGGCCGATCGCCGCGACTGCCGCAAGCTGGCCCTCCCACATCGCTTCCATCGCTGACGTCAGCGGCCATGCATCAAGATCGGCAAAGCGGGGATCGACTTCTTCGGTGGCCATATAGTTGATCCCATCAAACGCGGAACTTTGAAGCCTGCTCACGGTCAGTTTCTCTTTTGGGCAGTTCTTTCTTGGGCACGTCAAGCCGCCCTCGCGCCAGCAGCAGCGCGCCGGCCGCCGCGTCGGCGTCAGGACACCTCAGCCGGGCGCGCAGGTCAGGCGTCAGCCAGGGCGTAATGGCATCCGCGAGCCCGCCCACCAGCGAGAGCCGGTCAATTCTCTCGCCAGGAACAGATCGAGCAGATCGCCAATGGCATCGGCCGCACGTTCGACAATGCGACGGCCGACCGGATCGCCCTGATTGGCGTGCCGTATCACGATCGGCGCGAACGCAGCGTAGTCTGTGGCCCTGGCTTCTTCAGACCAAGCCACCGCCTGATAAGGATCATGATCGAATGCGCCCAGCACCTCTGAGAGCAACGGGGTCAGCTCGCCGCGGCGATCCGCGGCCCGCAGCGCCAGTCGAACAACCTGCAGGCCGATGTCGGCACCGCTACCTTCGTCCGACACGGGAAAGCCGTAACCGGCGAGACGGACTTCGCAGCCGTCGATCAGGCCGACACCCACCGAGCCTGTGCCGGCTACCACGATGGCCCCGTCCGCGCCGCTATGGGCGCCGAGGCAGGCCGCCAGGCCGTCGCTGATGAAGATGATGGACGCAAGGGATGCGCGATCTTGTTGAGCGCCGCTTCCGCGCCCCGGCGACCAAGACCGGCAAGGCCAATTCCGGCGTGCATCTGCGCGAAATCCTCGCGCGTCAGGCCGGCCTGTGCGGCTGCAGCTTCAGTGGCCTCCATGATGGACCGCCAGGCCTTCTCGAAGCCAATCCGGGTCGTCGCCGGCCCAGAGCTCGCTGCACCGAGTACCCTGCCGTTTTCGTCCTCGATCCGGGCGCGGCAGCGGGTTCCGCCGCCATCAATGCCGAGATACGTGGTATCTTTTGTTCCCATGGAAAGTTAACGCGAAGGTTTCGCTCCGGGTCCTCCCAAAGCGCCTTGGTGTACATATGAAGTCTTGTACGGGACTCGTCTCACGAGTCCGTGACTGCCATTCTCGGATCAATGCTGATGGGCCACGCTGGTTCTTCCTCTCACACCATTGCCGCGCAGCACATCTTTGATGGTGCCGAGATGCTCGGGCCGGGGTTGGTCAGGATCTCGCAGGAGCGGATTGAAAGCGTCACCTTCGGCGAGGCGGAGGCGCGCGCCTCAATTCACCTTCCCGCAGACGCGATCCTTGCACCCGGATTCATCGACATCCAGGTAAACGGAGGCGGGGGCGTTCTTCTCAACGACCAGCCAACGGAGGCTGGCGTTCGATGCATCGTCGAGGCGCACCGCAAGGAGGGCACCACGGGCTGCCTGCCGACCCTGATCACTGATCGCAGCGAGGTCATCGAGCGATTGGCGGCAGTCGCCCAGGCTTGTCTGAAGATTCCCGGCGTGCTCGGCTTTCATCTGGAAGGACCGGCGCTCAACAGGTCTCGCAAGGGCATTCATCCGGAAGCCGAGATACGCGTGCCCGATCGGCGCGATCTCGCCGCGATCAAAAGTTTTGGGGGCTGCGGCCGCTCCATTGTGACCTTGGCCCCGGAATGCGTGCCCGCGTCCATGATCGATGAATTGATCGGCGCCGGATTGCGTATCGCGGCCGGCCACAGCGACGCCAGCGCAGCCGAAATCGGGCAGGCGGTCGATCGCGGTGTCTCGGGGGTGACCCATCTGTTCAATGCCATGTCGCAGTTGAACGCCCGGGAGCCTGGCTTGGTGGGCGCTGCGCTGGGGGATGACCGGCTGTTTGCAGGGATCATCTGCGACGGCATCCACGTTGACCGCGCCGGTTTGCGTGTTGCCTTCCGCTGCAAGGGACGCGATCGGTTGATGCTGGTCACCGATGCCATGCCATTGGCGGGCACGAACGACCGACAATTCATGCTGCAAGGAAGGCAGATCACGTTGCACGAAAATCGCCTGACTGGCCCCGATGGCACACTCGCGGGCGCTCACCTCACCATGATCGAGGCGGTGCGCAACGCTGTTGCGCTGCTCGGAATCTCCTTGTCGATGCCCTCATCATGGCCTCTCGGACGCCCGCGGCATTTCTGGGCCTCGAGTCTGAGCTTGGACGGATCGCGCCCGGATACCGCGCGGACCTTGTCGCCTTCAATCCGAACTTTGAAGTCGTCGGCACATGGATAGGCGGTGTCGGTTCGATGGGCGAGGCAACCGAGGCTTCTCACTGGGGTTAGATGAGCAACCATCCCATCATCGTGCAAAAATATGGCGGTGCCTGCCTTGAAACACCGGCGAAAATTCGCGCGGTCGCGCGCAGTCTCGCCGACCTGCATGGCCGCGGTCATCGTGTCGTGGCGATCGTCTCCGCCATGGGCAAGACCACCGACCAATTGATCCAGATGGCTTATCAGGTAAGTCCTGCTCCCAATCGCCGTGAACTCGACATGCTGCTAACGACCGGTGAGCGCATTAGCATGTCCCTGATGAGCATGGCGCTTGCCGATCTCGGCGTGCCCGCGATCAGCTTCACTGGCAGCCAGGCCGGCGTGATGACGGACGACTCCCATTCCTCCGCACGCATTCTGGATGTACGGCCGATTCGCGTGCGTGAGGAGCTTGATCGTGGGCGCGTTGTGGTGCTGGCAGGATTTCAGGGCGTGAACCCGGTGACCAGGGAAATCACCACGCTCGGCCGGGGCGGCAGCGACACCACGGCCGTTGCGATGGCCGCGGCGCTGAAGGCCGAACGCTGTGAAATCATCAAAGAGGTCGACGGAATTTGTTCGGCCGATCCGCGCATCGTGCCGGATGCAAAGCCGCTGCGGCGAGTGGACTTCGCATCCCTGTCCGAAATGTGCTTCTGGGGTGCAAAGATCCTGCATTTTCGCAGCGTAGAGCTGGCGCAAAGTCAGGATGTGCCGCTGGTTCTCAAGCAGTGGGGTGGCGTTGAACACAGCACGCAAGTGATGAAAGAGGTTGCAGGCATGGAAAACGGAAAGGTTCTGGCCGTCAACTCGATGGCTCGCATTGAGCATGTGGAAATCGATTCCACAGATCTCAATCACGGGTTCGAGAAATTCGCGCAGCATCTCAAGCAAAACAGCCTGTCCTGGCCGCAGCTCCTTGCATCACACTTCGCCGTGGGGAAAACCAGCATGACCGTGGCCTGTGATTCAGAGTGGCTCGACACGCTGTTGCGCACGCTGGAGCAAAGCCAGGATCTGCGCAAGCAGCGCGAGGCTTCAAGCTCGGTTACTCTCACCTGCTTCGGTGGCGTTTCGTCGGAATTGCCGTTCACGGCGTTGCAGGTTCTCGGACATCACGGGATTGTCCCCGACATGTACGTGTTGTCGCCGCATTCGGTCAGTCTGTTCGTCCCTGTGGAGAACCGGGAGGCCGCGGTTAGGGCGCTGCATTCGCTTGTCCAGCAAACATAGCTTCGGCGCCGTGCGTTTCGCGGCGCCACGCTCCCGGGCTGACGCCGACCGTGGCCGAAAACACCCGGGTAAAGTGGCTTTGATGGGCAAACCCGGCCGATATCGCAATGTCCGACAGTGGCAGGTCTCGGACGGTCATCAACCGCTTGGCCGCTTCCACGCGCTGGCGAAGCAGCCACTTGTGCGGCGGCAGGCCGGTGGAGATCTCGAAATGCACGTGAAAAATGGCTGACCGAAAGATCGAACTCGGCCGCGATTTGCTCCAGCGAAAGCTTTCCGCCGAGGTCGGATTCGAGCCTTTCACAGGCTCGCTTCACCTGCCACGGGGCAAGACCGCCGCGGTTCGGTTCGATGCGCCGCAGCCCGCCATAGGTCTGGGCGATGTGCGCGGTGAGCGCGAGCATCGTGTGATCGATGAAAAGCTGGTTGGCCTCGTCCGGCCGATGCAGCGCCTCCTGGAGCGACGCGCCGAGATGGCGGACGACCGCGTCGTCGTGGCCGATGCCGGGCTGATAGGCGAGTTCGCCAACGCGTGGTGCGCCGGTCTGTTTGGCGATGTCGTCGAGCGCCGAGCGCGGCAAATAGAAAAGACGGAGTGGAACGGCTTGTCGATCAGGTAACGTGGATCGCGCTTCAGGTCGTACAGATAGGTTGCGCCGGCGCGGATATCCGTCTTGATCACGCACCGGCCACCCTCCCAGCATTCGCAGTCCGGGAAATCGCGAAACTTGAGGCTGACGAGATAGGCATCCTCGGCGGGAAACGAGCCGGAAAGACCCGGTACGGGGCTATCATTCCGGGTTTCGGTAACCGCGAGTTCGGCGCTGCGCAGGGAGCGCGTAATCAGCGAAGGGGCGTGCTCCAGATGCAAGGGCTGCCCGAGCCGCTGTCCGTACACACCTAGCAGTGGCATGGGGCCGGCCCATCCGTGGAGTTGGAACCGGGCAGCTCATCTCATGGCCGCCCGCGAGGTCGCCGCCGATTATCCGGGATCGGGGGCGCTGGTCTAGGTTCCTCGCGGAGTGAGTAGCTATTATGACAGCCGGCCGGATCGGTTCCGCCAAAGCGAATTTCAGAGTGATTTCAACATTCGCCGCACTTGATTGCGACTTGGGTCGCATGCGGGCGCGCTGATTGCATCGTCCAGTCATCCTGACCAAAGGTCCGTGCAGCCAGGCGCAGAATGTCGCACCGGTGAGCTTGGAGCAGGATCGGGCAAAACACGGCCGCTTTGGGAAAGACGCGGAACCTGGACAGCACCTAGAACACGCACCGAACGTGGCTTCGCGCCCGCCCACAGACAGGCCTGCGCGGAGCGAGTGCATAGCCTCCCCAACGCGAGCGCACCGCCATGAGCAAACCGATCTTGCGCGATCCTTCCGAGCATCTGCCGGCCGCGTCGGAGGCGTGCCGGGGCGACTTGCCGATTGCCGAGCGGCGTCCTGCCGATGCGGAGATGGCGCGAGTCCTCAGGACCGCGCCCCTTCGCATGGCCTCTGACCCTTCCAGCGGCGCGATCGCCCATTGGAAACATGGTGCTCTGCACGACGTCGTCGAGCCCATGGTTGATCACGTCGTCATGACTTACCCCGCCGGCTCGCAACGGTTGGAGCGGCGCACCGGGAAATCAGTTGCGACTGGAACGGCACGTTCCGGGGTCGTGACGATCATCCCGGCTGGCTCGAGCGCCCGATGGGATATTCCCGGGCCTGTCAATGTCGTTCAGCTCTACCTTCCGCACAAGACGCTCGATCGTGTTGCCGGTGAAGCCGACACGTCTCCCGGCGATCTCCTGGAGCGAACGGGGCATCCCGACCCAATTACGTCCCGGTTGCTCATGAGTGCGGCGGATGTGCTTGATGGCAGCGCGGCCCTGGATGCCCTGTTCAGGCAGCAACTGACAGATCTTCTGGCCACGCGTCTCCTGGCTGCGCACGCCGGCTCACCTGCCACGATCCAGCCGGCCCTGGGTGGCCTCTCGCCGACAGCGCTGCGCCGCGCCATCGAACGCCTGCGCTCGGACAGCGATACGGACGTCTCTCGCGGCGCTCGCTTCGGATGCCGGCCTGTCACGCTTCCACTTCTGCCGCGCCTTCAAGGAAAGCACCGGGCTTTCGCCGCATGCCTGGCTGCGCCAGCACCGGCTCGAGCAGGCCATGAACATGCTGCGCGACACTGACGCATCGGTCGTGTCGGTCGCAGCGGCGCTTGGCTATGCCTCCCAAACCGCCTTCGCTGCGGCATTCAAGAAGCTGACAGGCGAGACCCCCAGCGATTGGCGGAGGCGCATGCGTTAGCAGCAATCGCTCGACAGGTACGGCAATCGCTCTGGGGCAGTCGCCGATCCAATTCGCTAGACCATCACAGTGCCGACGCCACCAATCGACGGAGACGAACGATGGACTGGAAGAACCTTGCAGTTGCACCGCGACGAAGGGCCGTCGCGACCGCGCTCGTGTACGGACTTTCATTGACCGTTCGCTTCACTTCAAGCACGGGCGAAGAAGCGCTGGCGCAAGCCACTCAGAGCACCGATCCCATGACCTCGATCATGATCAACAACGGCTGGCCTCCGAAGCCCGCAATACCCGTTGCCCTGCGCGGCTGGCCATTGGGTCCCCGAATCTGCCGCGCGGCATGTGAGGGCTCCGTGCCGACCTCGCTAATGCTGACCTGCCCCGCTCCATAGGAGCCCGGCGAACTTCGTTTCACCTCTTCGCGTCATCGTCGATCGCAGCAGGCTTGGCCGCCAATGGCGGCGGCGGTGACGCGCGTGTCCGTGCAAACAAACCACAGGAGTAAATCACATGCGACTTGTCATCATTGGCGCCGGCTTCGCCGGTATGTACGCTGCACTTTCCTCTGCTCGCCTTCGCGACATCCAGGGCGTTTCGCCCGATGAGCTCGAGATCGCGCTGGTCGCACCGGAGCCGACGCTGGTCGTCCGCCCGCGGCTCTATGAACAGAAGCCTGAAACCCTGACGGCGCCGCTGCTGGATGTGCTCAAGGCTATCGACGTCGTCTACGTGCAGGGCAGCGCCGAGACGATCGATACCAAGTCCCGCATGGTGCAGATCGCTACCGACAAAGGTACGCGAAAGTCGCTCTCCTATGATCGCCTGGTCGTGGCCACGGGCAGCCGGCTGTTCCGTCCGAACATCCCCGGCCTTGCTGAGCACGGCTTCAGCGTCGACCAGCTCGACGATGCTGTCGCCCTCGACAAGCATCTGCACGGCCTGGCTGACCGGCCGGCAGTGAACGGGCGCGACACGGTCGTCGTTGCCGGCGGCGGGTTCACCGGCATCGAGGCGGCGACCGAGTTGCCGTCGCGACTCCGCGAAATGCTCGGTAAGGATGCCAAGCCGCGCGTCATCATCGTCGACCGAAACAATGCGATCGCGCCTGATATGGGCGAAGGCCCCCGCCCCGTCATCGAGGACGCCCTGCGCCAGGTCGGCGTGCAGACCCGGCTCGGCGCCGGCGTCGCCTCGCTCGATAAATCCGGCGTCACGCTTTCCGACGGCGAGCGTATCGAAACCGAGACCGTGATCTGGGCGGCCGGCATTCGCGCCGCCCTGTTGACCCAGCAGATCCCGGCCGAGCGCGACAATTTCGGCCGGCTGCTTGTCGACCGCGATTTGCGCGTGCCGTCGGTACCCGGTGTTTTCGCCACCGGCGATGCCGCTAGGGCAGCCTGCGACGATGACGGTAACTACGCGCTGATGTCGTGCCAGCACGCCACGCGAATGGGGGCCTTTGCCGGCAACAACGCCGCCGCCGAGCTGCTGGGCGTACCGACCAAGCCGTATCACCAGAAGGCCTACGTCACCTGTCTCGACCTTGGAGAGGCCGGCGCGCTGTTCACGCTCGGTTGGGAGCGCAAGGTCGAGATGGTCGGCGACGTCGGCAAGAAGACCAAGCGGGAGATCAACACCGTCTGGATCTATCCGCCGAAGGCCGAGCGTGCTGCCGCGCTGGCCTCGGCCGATCCGGAGCGTGTGACTGATGTGACTGGTTTCTTCTAGACCCTTCACGCGAAACGGGCCGCGCTCTCCGCTGGCTGCGCGGCCTGCACAACCGAGACCGGCCAGCAGCCTTTACCATGAAGCAGGAGACAAACATGACCATGACGCAGGAGACAAACATGATGCTAGACAACACCTCACACCCCGGTGGACCGGGCCCCAACGAGTTGGTTCCGTCGCGCTACGCGGTGCAGGTCGGCGACATTGACGTGCTGGTGGTCAGCGATGGCGTGCTACCGCTCCCAACCGCAATGTTGGCACACAACATCGACCCGGCCGTCCGGGCGACCTGGCTGAAAGACATGTTCCTGCCGCCGGACGCTTACGATTGGGCGCTGAACGTGGTCGTGGTGCGTAGCGGAGACCGGACCATACTCGTCGATGCTGGGCTTGGGCTCGACCCGGACTTGGCACTTGCCGCGGGCCGGGCAGTTGATCAAGCGACTGGAAGCCGCCGGCATCGATCTTGCGTCCGTGACCGACGTGGTGCTGACGCACATGCACATGGATCACGTTGGCGGGCTGCTCGTCGACGGGGTGAAGGACCGGCTGCGTCCGGACCTGCGGATCCACGTGGCGGCCGCCGAGGTCAAGTTCTGGGAGGCGCCAGATTTCTCCCACGTCTCCATGCCGCCGGGATTCCCGGACGCGCTTCGGTCGGCCGCCAAGCGGTTCGTGAAAGAGTACCGCAGCCAGCTGCGGCCGTTCGAGGAGGAGCACGAGGTGGCGCCGGGGTGGTGGTCCATCGCACCGGCGGCCACACCCCGGACACAGCGTGGTCCGCGTGGCGTCTGGCGGCGACCGGCTGACGTTCGCCGGCGACCTCGTGTTCGCGGTCGGGTTCGAGCACCCCGAGTGGTACAATGGCTTCGAACACGACCCCGAGGAGGCGGCCCGCGTTCGTATCCGTCTCTTGCGGGAGCTGGCTGAGACCGGTGGGTTGCTGGTGGCCACTCACCTGCCGTTCCCATCCGTCGGCCATGTGGCAGCCAACGGCGACGCCTTCGTTGGGTGCCGGTCTTCTGGGACTACTGACCGCACGGTCCAAACGAGAGGCGCCTCGTAAGCGCTTCATTCGATACGGGCCGCGTTACCAGCGCCGGAGCGCGGCCCGCTCACCCAAAACCCTTTTGGAGCTCGACCTCTCGCTCGACTTCGCCTCGCCGGCGCAACTTGGCGGCACCGTCGCTTTTCTGTGCTCGGCTGCGGCGGACCAGATCACGGGCACCGCAATCTCGGTCGACGGCGGCTGGACCGCAAGGTAGGCGCGGCGAATGAGCGGTCGCTTCAGCGAAAACAACTGTTGCAGGAGGAGTCGTGGTGCATCTTAAAAGAAGAAGGTGGTCGGCTTGTTGCTGTGCCTCAGCGCCGTCACGGTCGTGGCCGGCGGATGGGTCTATGCCCATTCAAACGAGACGTTCACCGACAACGCCTACATTCGTGGCGACATGACGTCGCTCGCGCCGAAAGTTGCGGGCTACGTCACGGCAGTCGAGGTTCAGGACAATCAGACCGTTCGCGCTGGCGACATCCTGTTCCGGATCGACGACCGGGACTACCGAGGACGGCTTGCTGCGCTGTCGCCTTCGAGGTGAGGCAGCGGAAAGGCGCCATGGTCACGACCATCAATAAGCGTCATCACATTTCGATGGGCCCACAGCAGCAACGCTAAGGACCATGCGAGGCCTTCTCTTCCCCACGATCGCGGCGTCGTGCTCGTAGATCCATGCGGCGGCCTTGAACGACCAATCGGTCGATCCGGCGGTCATCTCGGCGTCGCGCTGTCGCTGCTCCGGGCCATCATGGAGATGGAAGCGCGTCTTGTTGTCCGCCGACTGTGCTTGGAGGCGCGACGTTCGCGAAATACGCAGCCTCTCATAGTGGCACAGAGACTCGGCGATGTCCGTTCCCGCCTCGGCGAGACACGCCGTCAGCGTCGCTCCGTCCTCGATGGCTTGGGCGGCTCCTTGACCCATAAAAGGCAGCATCGCGTGGCATGCGTCGCCGAGCAGCGTCACCCGCCCTGCGGACCAGCGCTCGAGTGGAGCGCGGTCGAACAGCGCCCAAATGAACGTCTCGTCGACGGCTCCCAGGATCGACCGGACTTGCGGATGCCAGCCCTCGAAAGCCGCAAGCGCCGCCGCGACTTCCCCGCGGTCGGTCCATGACTCGCGTCTCCACGTTTCCTGCTCGACGACGGCGACGAAGTTAACCAGACGACAGCTGCGTACGAAATAGTGGACGAAGTGCCGGCCAGGGCCCATCCAGACCTGCGCCGTCACCTCGAGCCCCAGTTCGCGCAACCGCTCGGTCGGTATCAGCCCGCGGTAGGCGACGCAGCCCGTGAAGCGGGGGCGTTCGGGTCCGAACAGAATTCGGCGCACCTGCGAGTGGATTCCATCGGCGCCCACCAGGACATCGAAATGTGCACGGACGCCGTTGGCGAAACGTGCCTCGACGCGATCCCCGTGATCCCTCAGATCGACGAGGCGATGAGCGAGATGCACGCGCTCGCTCGGCACCGCGCCGGCAAGCGCAGCTAACAGGTCGGCGCGATGTATCTGGTAGTGAGGAAGCCGAACGCCGCTTCGAGAGGCCCCCGAGCGGCGTGCGCAGGAGGGTCCGGCCATTTTCCCAGCGACGCTGATGCCAGGCCAGTGGTCGTACACCCGCCCTCGCGAGCTCCTCGGCGAGACCGAGTCGATGCAGGATGCGCGAGGCGTTCGGACTGATCTGAACACCGGCGCCGATCTCGCCCAAGGCCGACGCCTGCTCGTAGACGTGGACGTCGAAGTCGCCGCGAAGCAGCGACAATGCCGCAGCAAGACCGCCAATGCCTCCGCCGACGACGCCGATCGAAGCTCGTTTTCGCCCGCGTAGCGCCGAACGCCCCGGTGCTGCGTGGCGGCCGCCGGCAACGCGTCGTTTCGGTGACGATCATGAGCTCGCACCGCCGCCTCCTTATGGTTTGCGGCCGATCACGGCGCCGTTCGCGGCGGGTGCCTCGAACCAGACCGTCTCGATGTGCCGGAAGCCGGCTTCCTCGAGCCACGCCGAATATTCGGCCGGCGTGTAGTTTCGTCCTTCCGTCTCGATCAGCATGTTGAGGCTCATCAGCGCGGCCGGCGCCGGCCCGGTCTTTTCGTCATTGACGAGAAGCTCGCTGATGACGACTGCGCCGCCGTTCGGCAAAGCCTCGAAGGACCGGCGCAGCAGGGCGCGGTTCTTCGCCTCGTCCCAATCGTGCAGGATCATCGACAGGAGATGCACGTCGTGATCCTCGGGAAGCTGTTCGAAGAAGCTGCCGCCGGCGGTTTCGATGCGGTCGGTCAAGCCGGCCTCGGCAACCTTTCCCGCGGCGATCGCGGCCACATGCGGCAGATCAAATACGGTCGCGCGCAGCTTCCCATACTGTATGCAAAGCTCGATGTCGTACGCGCCCGATCCGCCGCCGATGTCCAGAAGACGGCGGAAATGACTGAGATCCACGGCTTCGCCGAGCTTGCGCGCGGTCATCGTGGAGACCGAATGCATCGCCTCCCAGAAGAGTGCCAGCATCGTCGGATCCTCGCCGTCGAATATCGAGGATTGCACTGCCGGGTCCCACGTGGTTGGCCGGTTCGTGCGCAGCGCTTCGGTAAGTTTGCCCCAGCCCGCGTAGAGCCGCTTGTCGGCCATCTGCACGAAGCCACCGAAGTAATACGGCTTCCCGCGCACGAGATAGGCTTCGCTTAAGGGCGTATTGCGATAACGGCCGTCCGTTTTCTCCAGAAGCCCGAGTGCAGCGCAGCCGGTCAACAGCATCTCGGCCGGGCGTGGATGCAGACCGAGCGCTTCCGCCAGCCCCGCAACCGTGGTGCCGGCGCCGCCTGCTAGGTGACTGAACAGGCCCTCCTGCGTGCTGCAGCCAGGGTCTTGAAAGCCCAGAAGCCGGTCGAAAGTGCCATTAGCGGGACGGCGGAAGGAAGCTCCTGCGTGGTGACGACCGGTTGATCGGCCGCGCGCAGCCTTGTCTCGCCCGAGATCGAACCGGGCTGGCGGGCAAGCGTTGTCCTGTGCGCAGCAGCGCGCTGATGGTTGGGCATAGTGCTCTCCTCAGGTGTTGACGGTTAATTCGCAGCTCTTAAGCCGCGCGGTGGTCTTCAGCACAAATCCACGTAGTCGCACTCTCGACGAGTGATAGACGCGAATTTCCGCTCGAGGCATGGATATCGCCGACAGCAAGTGCGCGATGAACGGCGTCATTTCCAGAACGGCTTGGTTGCTTCGGCCATGGCCTCTTGCCGCGTCTTGCCGATGTCCTTGAGATGGTGGTCATCGAGCTCCGCCAGGGCTTGCCGCTGCCGCGACCGCTCCGAACACTGGGCACACCAGCTCAAGAACCGTGTTCCCCATCCATGTCGACGTGTCTCGGCGCTGTCGTGACGGCTGGACGCCGCGGCTGCTTTCCGACTCGTGAACGAATTGACGCCTGCGATTGCAAAAATCATCGGATGCTTCATGTGAAACCTCCTGTTCGATTTTGATAGGTCAGCTTGCAGCAGCTGATTAGGTCGAGCTGCGACCCGTGGCCGTGAATTGCTTCACAACTCACGCGCTCGTGTCTCCAAGTTGTGAGTTCGCGATTTTGCAGATCGGCGGACGTCCGCTTTAACGCGATTTGCGGTGATGATTGATCTGCGATTTAGAAAGTGCGTGCGGGTGCGAAATGGAACGCGCCCGCCCTGCATCGGTCCGTCGACCCCTTTCAACGGTCCGACACTAGAAAGCGAAGCGGTATGACGGAAGGTCCAATTTGCGCACGATCAATCAGTCCAATTCAGGCGCGTGCCGTTGCCTCAAGCGACATCGCTCACGCCGCTTTCGGGCGGCGTCGAGACATGCGTTCATCGAAGCATCTGCGCAGCCGCCTCAGCCCTTCGGCAATCCGCGCCGTCTCGATCGCCCCATATCCCAACATGATGCCAGCCCGAGGCTCTCCCTCCAGCGGGAAGGATTGAATGGCAACGCCGAGATCAAAGGCTCGTGATGCAATCGCATCGATGTCATCGACCGACGCTCTTCTCGCGTAGGCGGCGACATGCAGCCCGGTGCTCGATGGAACAAGGTCGAGATAATCGCCGAAGTCCCTCTTGATCTCCGAGGTGAGCATCTCATGCCGTTCTCCATAGGAGCGGCCCACCCTGCGAATGTGGCGCGCAAACGTGCCCTCGTCGATGAACTGCGCCAGCGCGCTCTGCGCTATTGTCGCTGTATGCCAATCGGTGACGTACTTCGCCTTGTGCGCCGCCTCTCGCAGTGACGGCGGCACGACCATGAAGGCGAGCCGGAGAGCCGGCAGCAACGTCTTTGAGAACGTGCCGACATACACGACGCGACCGGTTGAATCGATGGTCTGAAGCGGCTCGAGCGGACGCCCGCCGAAGCGAAACTCGCTGTCGTAGTCGTCCTCGACGACAACCGCGTTGTGGCGCTCGGCCCAGGCAAGCAGCGCCCGTCGGCGCGACAGGCTCATGGCCACGCCGAGGGGAAACTGATGCGATGGCGTCACGTAGACTACCCTGGCTTCGGCTGGCAATGCCTCCACGACCAAACCTTCGCTGTCGACCGGCACGCCGATCACGCGTGCGCCTAACGTCTTGAACAATTCTTTTGGAGGCAGATAGCCCGGTTTCTCCACGGCTACGACATCGCCGGGCTCGAGAAGCACGCGAGCGATGATGTCGAGCGCCTGTTGGGTGCCATTCGTCACGATTACGTCGTCGGGCGATCCGGAAACGCTTCGTGATATGCCGATATGGCGAGCGATCGCCGCGCGCAGGTCCCAATTGCCCGCGGGATTCTCGTAGACGCCTGGCGCCATCTCGCGCGAGCGCAGCGCACCGGCGACGACCCGCCGCCAGGTTCGATGTGGAAATAGCGAAGCGTCCGGAAGCCCGGCCCTGAAGTCGAAACGTGCCACGCGGAGAAAGTGCGGCGGCAGCCGTATCGTCTTCCAAACTCCACGCACCTGAATCGCGCGGGCCGTCGATCGCCTAATTTTCGATGCCGGTCGTTTCGTCTCGAGATGATGGCTGACGAACGTCCCGGAGCCGGTATGGGATGTCGCAAATCCTTCTGCGAGAAGGCTTTCATACGCGACCGTCACCGTCGATCGTGAGACCCTCAGCGAGGTGGCCAGTTCTCGCGTGGGTGGCAGACGCTCTCCAGGTCGAAGGCGCCCGTCCAGAATTGCCTGCCGGATCTGACGGTAGATCTCGCCACTGAGGTCGGTTCGACCAACAAGACTGATATGAAAAGTCACAGTCCTGGTCCATCTTCCTTTGCAATGGACCGGCAACCCTGCACAAAGGTGAACGTTCCATCATACCGCCTCACAGATGTGGAGATGGCAACCGAAGGTTCCTTGAGCGTGAAGCTTATCAGTCAAGGGCAAGGGCCGGTTGTTCGCGGAATGCGGGATCGTGGAGCGCCCGCTCCTGGCGCGGTGGCTCAACGGAGCAATGAAGCAACACAACTAAACCGTTGATTTACTGGTGGGCCCGGCAGGACTCGAACCTGCAACCAGACCGTTAGAGGATATCGCACGCGATCGTTGATTTTCCTGTATTTTCGGCGGAGATTGATCTTGTTCATTGCGTTTTGGTCAGATCGTTTCTGGTGCGAAACTGGTGCGGTCCGCGCGGAACGTCTCTAGGACCATGGGTTCCTTCATGCGAACGAACGCAAACGTTGAGCTCAACGCCGGCACCAAGACGTTTGCCTCGGGCCTCTTGCCGGATTTGATAGCTGCGCTCCGCCGAAGCCGTAAAGGCGATCTGGTGGCTGTGATCAGCGGTGATCCAAGCATCGGCCCCGAGCTTGAGGCATGGTGCCGCTTCACCCGTAACAGCTTGGTCGATACAGCCGTCGAAGAAGGCCGCACCCGTTGGGTGCTCCGGTACGGAGAGGCTCCTGAGAATGTCGGAGAAGATCGGCCTGTCGGCTCCCGCCTGTGGCTTTACACCAACTTCGACTGCAACCTGAGCTGCGACTATTGTTGCGTGCGCTCGTCACCCAAAACGCCGCGGCGGGCGCTTGGTATCGAGCGCGTGCGACGGATCGCTATCGAGGCCGCGGAGCTCGGCGTAAGCGAAATTTTTGTGACCGGCGGTGAGCCATTCATGCTGCCTGACATAGGCGAGATCCTTGCCTCGTGCGCTGCGGCGGCGCCGACCACCGTCCTCACCAACGGCATGCTGTTTGCCGGAAGTCGGCTCGAAATGCTGCGCTCGTTGCAGCGCGAACGCGTAACGTTGCAGATTAGCCTCGACAGTCCGACGCCGGAGCGCCACGATAGCCATCGTGGAAAGGGGACATGGGCACGCGCCTGGAAGGGAATCGAGCGGGCCCGCGCGGAAGGATTCCGGGTGCGATTGGCGGCGACGGTGTCGACCGACGCGGAGGCCGAGGAGTTCCGCAGCTTCCTTGACGCCCATCACGTTAGCGAGGAGAACCGGGTGATCAGGCGAGTAGCCCTACGAGGCTCCGCCACACAGGGTATCGCCCTGGCAAGGGCAGACCTGGTCCCCGAGGTGACGATTACGGCTGAGGGCGTGTTTTGGCATCCCGTTGGAGCCGAGGACAATGACCTGCTGGTCAGCCGCGAAATCTTTCCACTCGCCGAATCCTTCGCAGCTGTGCGCCGCGCCTTCGATCGCGAATATGAGCATCAGCGCCGGTTGGCAATGATTTTCAATTGCGCGTGATAGATGGCGGAACGTGCGCTTGAGGTTGCATTCAGATTTTAGCTCCTGGCCGCTAAGCCGCTAAGCCGAAGGTCGCGTTAAAAGCCTTGCTGGGCCGACGCTTCCCGCAACTCGGCGTACGCTTCAAGCTGCGGCGTCACCCATTGGCGCAGCCCTTCCGCCTCGAGCACAGGACGATGCGTTGGGTTGTCGTAGCTCATCCCGAACAGCGCTTTGGCAACTGCTGCTCCAATGCAGGATCCAGATCGGACCGAGCTGTGAACATGCAGTGATTGTAGGGCCGCGAGGCCCAGATCTCGGTTAGCGCACCTTCCGGCACCAGACGCTCGGTACGCACGGCCTGCCAGTAAGGGCTGCCGATGGCGCCGGCATCGGCGCGGCCGTCAAGGACCGCGCGAACGACGTTGGACTCACTCGTACCCGTGTCACCGTGCTTGCCGACGTCGCTGTTGAAGCGCAGCGTTCGGTAGTCCTTGCCCTCAACCAGTCCCTCGCGCTGCAGAAAGTAGACTGGGAGGATGGCCGCATGGCCGCTGTCGCGGCTGCCGAGGGCGAGGGTGCGATTTTTAAGATCGGCAAGCGTAGCAACAGGCCCCCGGTTACCGCGACGATCCTGGTCGTCCAGCCCACATCCGTATCGCGCATCGCGATAGGCCGGCAACGGTGGTCGCTCCAGGCATCGGCCTGGATATAGGCGAGGTTCGTATTCCATGCGATGTCGATGCGCGGCAGCGGCTCGCCAGGCGAGGCCAGGAGGGCGGCGACCTGCGCCTCGTAGCTCTGAAACAGCACCACCTCGACGGGCAGGCGCGCTTCCTCGTGAAAGTACCGTCGCATGCCCTCCCAGATACCGACCACCTTCGGATCATATGCGACGGCACCTATCCAGATCGTCTGACTCATGATTGCCTCTCGCCTGCCAGGTTTAATATTCGAATGCGAGCATCGCGATTCGAGCGCCGCCAAGCAGCAGCGCCCTGCACTCAGAACAGCGGGATTCCCAAAATGGCTTTGCCGATGAACTCGCGCAGAACATCGCCCGTCGGTGCCATAACGGCGCCGGCATGGGCATCGCGGAACAACCGCTCGATGGCCAAATGTCTGGAAAACGCAGCGCCTCCGCACACCTGCATCGCCGCCGAGGTGACGGCGATAGCAACATCGCCTGCCGCAGCTTTGCTCTCAAGCACGCGCAGCATGGTGGTATCTCGGGGCGCTCAAGATGATCGATCAGATCGTCGACGCGCGCCGCGAGCCCATCGGTGTCGATCTGCATCGTCGCAAGCTGAGCGCGAAGCGTCGGCAGGCTTCTCTCCGAGGGTCTGGCCCAAATGCTCGAAGCGCGCGGTCTTGAGATGAGCCGCCGTCCCCGCCACCGCGGCCCGGCAAAGGCCAAGCGCGACCGCCGATGTTCCGAGGTTGAACAGTGGAAGCACAATCTCCAGCATCGCCTTGAAGCCGGCGCCGTCGTCGGTCAGCTGGAGACCGGGCCCCACCTCGCAACCCTCGAGGATCATCGGCGCGGAAGCGTTGGCGCGCATCCCGAAACCATCCCATGGGCCGGCGACCGATAGTCCGGGCGTACCGCTGGCGAAAAGGTAAAGGGTCGAATCGGTTGGACCCTTACCTTCAGGAGCCAGGGCCGAGACGACATAGCTTTGCGCGTGACCGGCGCTTGTCACCCACGATTTCCTGGCCGTGATGCACACGTTGGCTCCGTTGCGTTCAGCTCGCGAGACAGGCGCCCAGAAGTGGCTGCGCGATCCGGCTTCGCTGAATGCCAGAGTGGTCAGGTGCCGGCCGGCCGAAATGTCCTTTAGCGTCTGCGCGACCGCGGCATCCGGACGGGCCGCCGCGATCGTCGCGGTGGCGCTCGTGTGCATCAGATAAACCATCGCGGCGGACGCGTCGGCTTCCGCGAGCGTTGCGATAACGGCAGCGAAGGTCCGCGGCCCCAGCTCCGAGCCGCCCGCCTCGGTGGGCAGCATGATCCCCAGCAATCCGGCCTGACCGAGCGCCGCAACTGCCTCGGACGAAAATCGAGCGTTCCTGTCGTCTTGCCCGGCCGCCGGCGCGAGAATGCGATCGGCAATCTCCTTGGCATTCGAAACCGCGGTCTCATGATTCATGACAGCCCTCCGGTGTTCCGAATTGAACTGGTAGGATGCAGTCGGCTGTATGCTACTGCAGCCGACGTCGCTGTCGGGTCCGGAACGACACCCGGCATGCGGAATGATCGCTTCTGTAGGCTTGCTGTTCGTTCCTCCGCGCCAATCTACGGTTGGGACGTGGTTATGGGTATCCCCAATCATTACGCCGTTCAAAGCCATCTTGTTACATCACTCGGAGTCTATTTTTTCTGACGCCGGTGATACTTTGGCTTCTCCCGGCGGCGGCCTGGCGAGACAATCGCCGCAGGCGGAGGCCGGCACTTGCCCGCTGTCGCGGACAACGATAGCAGCGACCGGCCACGGCGTAACGAGGTTTGTTCGGCGATGGCGGTCAATGATGCCGTGAGCGTCGCGGCGATCGGGATCATTTGTAAAGCGCCGCAGCCTGGCCGCGCAAAGACGCGGCTTGCGACGGCCATCGGCGCGGTTGCCGCTTCGGAGCTCTCGGCCTGCTTTCTGCGCGACGTCGCCACAGCCATCGACGCGGTCCCGGAGACCCTCGGCAGGCGCGGGTATGGCGTCTATGCGCCCGCGGGAGTCGAGCACATGATGCGGGACCTGCTGCCGGCAACATTCGGGCTGCTGCTGCAGGTTGGCGACGATCTCGGCGATGTCCTGTTCGGTGCCGCGCGCGATCTCCTGATCGACGGACATGACTGTGTTTTGCTGGTCAATGGCGACAGCCCGACCCTTCCTGCCCGTTTCCTGGTGCAGGCCATTGAGAGCCTTCGCGAGCCAGGTGACCGGATGGTGCTCGGACCGGCGAGCGATGGCGGCTACTATCTCATCGGCTTGAAGCACGCGCACAGGCGGCTGTTCGCGGAGATTGCCTGGGGAACCGAAACCGTGGCTCGCAGCACATGCGAGCGCGCTGCCGAAATCGGGCTTGCGATGACGCTGCTTCCGGAATGGTACGATATCGACGACATTGAAGCGCTAGGTTGGCTTAAGGACGAACTGGCAGGCAATTCGACGCGCTTTCGCGGCGGTGGCCTTGCCGCCGCAAGCCGGGCCTTTCTCGATGCCGCGCCGCAGATAAGCCCATGAAGCCAATGCCGGGGGCCATTGCCAGTCAAGTCGGTCGACTGGTCCGCTCCGCCGACAACCTGCCTCCGCTTCATCTGTTGGCCGGCATCGGCGTTGTCCTGGTCTGTCTGACCCTGGTGACCCCTGTGCCTTCAAGGCTGGCGGTGACAACGCCTTCATGGCTCTGACCATCCTCGCAGGTCTGCTGACGATCGCAGCAGCTCGCTTTGCCGAGCGCGTACCGGCCGATCGCGTGCTATGGCTCATTCTTGGACTTGGCATCGTGCTGAGAGCCTATGTGCTGCTGTTCGATCCGCTTCTGTCCAGCGACATCTATCGCTATGTCTGGGACGGCAGGGTTCAGGCCGCTGGCATCAATCCCTACCGCTATTTCCCGGCCGATGAGGCGCTGGCGTTTCTGCGCGACGGGACGATCTTTCCCAACATCAACCGGGCCGATACTGCCGTCACCATCTATCCTCCGGTGGCGCAGTTTTCTTCCTCATTGTCACGCGGATCGGTGAAAGCGTGACTGTGATGCGTCTCGCACTGCTGGGGTGCGAGTCCGTCACCGTTACGCTGATCATGCTCCTGCTGCGGCGTATGAACCGCCCGGTGACGCGCGTGGTCGCCTATCTCTGGCACCCGCTTCCTTTGTGGGAGATTGCCAACAGCGGCCATGTCGATGCGCTGATGGTTGCGCTGATGCTGCTGGGCCTGTGGATTGCCCTGACCGGCCATGCTCTCCGCGGGGCCGTCCTGATCGCGTTTTCGGTGCTGGTCAAGCCATATGCTGCGCCGGTGCTGGCTGGGATCTGGCGTCCGTGGGACCTTAAAATGCCGCTCGTCGTGATCGCTGCCGTCGCGCTTTGCTATCTTCCCTATCTATCGGTCGGTTCGGGCGTTCTCGGCTTCCTGACCAAAGGCTATCTGATGGAGGAGGGTATCAGTGCCGGCAACGATCTCTGGCTGTTGTCGCTCTGGCGCCTTGCGTTCGGCGAGCATCAAGGCGATGTTGTCGCCTACGCCGTACTGGCCGCGCTGGTCATCGTGTTCAAGGGGCTCTCGGTGGCCCGCAGTCCTCATCACAGCATCGCGTCCAGCCTCGCCGACATCAACATGCTGTTACTCCTTGCTCTCCTGTTGTTGTCGCCCAACTATCCTTGGTACTTTCTGGTCATAATGCCGTTTGTTGCCCTGTGTGGATCCGCGTCCACCTGGGTCGTTTCGATCGGAGCGCTCTTGCTGTCGGAACAGCTCGACTGGGATTTCTACATTCCAAGAATGGTGACCAAGTCAATTTTGTTCGGAGGTCTTTTCCTGGCTTGGGCCTTGACGGCCTGGAGGACTCGGATGCAGCGCATCGCAGACACGGGGTCATCGCAATGAGCCTTTCCGGCGAAGTGCCAGGCACCCGCGCGCCATTCGATCCGCGCCACTATCACGAGTCGGTTACGGGCGAGCGCACCGAGGTCGCCCAGCGTCCGCCGGTCTGCCTGTATCTGGAAGTGACCAATCGCTGCAACCTGCTCTGCACCACCTGTCCTCGCACCTACGAGGAGCTCGAGCCGCCGGCGGACATGAGCTGGGACCTGTTCGCGTCGATTGTCGACCAGGTTCCCGATCTCGCGCGGGCGGTTCTGCACGGGGTCGGCGAGCCGATGCTGGTCGCGAACCTGCCCCGGATGGTCAGATACCTGAAAGACCGCGGCGTTTATGTTCTGTTCAACACCAATGGAACGGTCCTCAGTGAGCGCCACGGCCGTGCGCTGATCGACGCTGGGCTTGATGAGCTGCGTGTGTCGCTCGACGCGGCAAACCGCGAGAGTTTCAAGGCCATCCGCGGCAGAGATTATTTCGGCCGCATCATCCGGAACGTGCGCGCATTTCGCGAGCTGCAGGAGCGAGAGGACGCACCCGGCCGCAGGTTTCCGTTTGGCTCACTGGCCTGAGAGAGACTGTTGAGCAACTCCCGGCATTTGTGAAAGTTGCGGCGGAGATCGGTGTCAAAGAGGTTTATCTGCAACGGCTCGTATTCTTCGCTGAAACCGCCCATGGCATGGCACGGCCGGATCAGGCCCTGTTCGAGCGCCTGACCAACGAAGAAGCGGCCTATCTGAAGCAGGCCGAGGATCTGGCGCGCTCCTCGGCGTGACCTTCAGCGCGTCGGGCGCAGCAACCGAACCGGGATTAAGTCTAAAGGGCAGTGGTGACGGTTCACCGTGGTCGCTCTGCCGGCGGCCATGGTCGTTGATGTATTTTACGGCAAATGGCCGCGCCTTGCCGTGCTGTATCGCGCCATTCTCGCAGCACGGCTACGACAACTATACGCTTGGCCATGCAGGGCAGCAGTCGTTGCGGGACATCTGGAACGGGCCCGCGTATCGGGACTTTCGTGCGGCGCTGCTTTCGAATAATCCGCCTAAAAGCTGCGCCAATTGCGGCCTGCGTTGGAGCCTGTGAACGAGGTAACCCACGAGATCGGCGGCAAGCGGCCTGCGTCGCGCCGCCCGCCCGTCGTTTCGGCGATCATTCCATGTCTCGACGAGGAAACGGCAATTGGCCAGGTCGTGACCGCGGTGCTGGCGCAGAATGTGAGCGAAGTCATCGTTGTCGACGGGGCCTCGCGGGACCGTACGGCCGAGCGGGCAAACGCCGCCGGGGCGCGCGTGATTGTCGAGCCGCGACGCGGCTACGGTCGCGCCATCCAGGCAGGCATCGCTGCCGTGCGCGATGACGCCGACATTCTGGTTTTCCTCGACGGCGACGGTAGCGATCCTGCAGAATTCATCTCCGATCTGCTGTCGCCGATCGTCGCTGGGCAGGCTGCCTTCGTTCTCGGCTCGCGCGTTCGCGGTTCACGCGAGCAAGGCAGCATGGCGCCACAGCAAGTCGTCGCGGCTCATGTCGGCAGGCTGCTCCTGCGCCTCGTCTATGGCGCAAGCTTCACCGACCTGTCGCCGTTTCGCGCCATCCGGCGGGATGAACTCAGACGTCTCGGCATGAACGAGGCGACATATGGCTGGAACCTGGAAATGCTGATGCGGGTCGCGGCTGCCCGCTTGCCGGCGCTCGAGATCGCCGTCGGGCAGCGGCGCCGGATCGGCGGGGTATCGAAGGTCTCCGGCAATCCCATCGCCGGCATCAAGGCGGCATGGTCGATTTCGACGACGTTTGTTCGCCTCGCGCTTGAGCTGCGACACCAGCAACCGCGCGGACCATAGTTGCGGCGCTACGAACTCGGCTCGAACGGACCCGGTTCGGAGAAGCCCTCGATCGATCTCGACCTTGCGTAGTTCTCGGCGAGGCTCTCGGGTGTCAGATGTGGATCGTAGAAGCCAGGTCCCATGACGATAGCGATACGTTGGATTGCTCCGACTCCCACGTTGTAGATGTGGTTCGTCTCCGAACACTTATCGCTTGCCAGCCAGACGATCGCTGGCGCAACAGCCTCGACCGGCATGGTGGCTTTTCCATCTGCTTCAGACAGGCGGGATCCTGCGGCCGGGTGCATCCTCGTGTAGCCGACTGGCGAAATGGTGTTCACGAGAATCCCATGCTCGGCACCTTCTATTGCAAGAATGCGCATCAATCCGACTACTGCGCACTTGGCCGCCGCATAGGTGGCTTGGCCACGTAGTCCGAACAGGCCGCTGACTGACGTCGTGAGGATGATCTTCCCATAGCGCTGCGCGACCAAATGCGGCCAGGCAGCCTTCACCGTGTTGACCGGCCCGCCGAGGTGTACGCGCCAATAGTGATCGAAATCGTCAAGGGTGGCGTCCTCGAATAGCTGGCTTCCGCAGATACCAGCGTTGTTCACCAGAAGGTCTATTCTCCCGAAACGCTCGATGGTCGTCGCGATCAGGTGACTGCCACCTTCAGGGTGGACACATCGCTGTCGTCAGCGATTGCCTCGCCTCCACGTGACCGAATGAGGTCGGCCACCTGTTCCGCTATCGTGGAGTCCTTCCCGAACCCCGATACGTCGGTCCCCAGGTCGTTCACCACGATCCGGGCACCGCGTTCGGCGAGAAGCTCGACGTATGCCCGCCCCAGCCCGCGGCCTGCGCCAGTCACAACCGCGACCTTCCCCTCCAACGAAATTCGCTCAGTCATCTCGCTATCCTCTTCCGACGAGATTCAACGCCCCTCCGTGCGACCGCGACACCAAATGCTGCGGCGCTTTAGCAAAGCCAGATTACCATGGGCATGAGGTGAGGCGTCAGTCGTTCAGGTCCTTGCCGTAACCGTCTATGAGAAGACTTCCAACCTTGATCCGTGGTACGCTTATGCAATGCGACCCCTTCGGTATTCCATCAACGAGGATGGATGCCGGCCAGCACCAGCGGATCAGCGAGCGCCGGCACGATCCCTACAAGCAACAATATCCCTGGGGGATTTTCGATCCGCCTTCTCCGGTGGAGAGAGCACCGCCAGGTATCCGCCATCGCCTGCGAGCTGATATGTCGCGATCTCGCGATAGCCAACGGCGGCCAGCTCGCAACGCAACAGCTTAATTGGCGTGCCATGCTCTGACGTCGGACCCTCGATGTCGACAATTCCGACCCGCGCGCCCCGCTTCAAGGCGGGCGCGAGATTGTAGAGGAAGGCATAAGGCTGGGCTATTTCGTGATACATGTGCACGAGGATGGCGGCATCCAGCGAGGAATCGGGCAGCCGCGGGTCGTGTGGTTCGCCGAGCGCGAACATGACGTTTGTCAGCCGCAGCCGTTTGGTTCGCTTGGCGAGCCCGATGAGGTAGTCCCGCTTGACGTCCTGGGCGACGACGGCGCCGGCGGGGCCGACGAGGTGCGAGAGCCGGACCGTGTGGTAGCCGCTGCCTGCGCCAATGTCACCGACCGTCATGCCTGGCTTTAGTTCGAGAAGACGGGCGATCTCACCGGCCTCATTCAGGAGTCGCGATGCTTCTCGGCGGTGCGGCTTGGGCTGACGATCTGCGCAACCGGACGCTGAGGTGAGGGAAACTCCTTTGCAGCGACTCCAGGCGGAGCCAGATAACCGATTTCGGCGGCGTATGCGCGAGCTGCGCCCAGCGCCGCAAGAAATATCGCCGCGCTCACCAGTGCCACCATTTGCCTGCCAGGCATCAGGCGCGGTCGTCCGGTTCTTGTGAACTCAAGAAAGTGGCTCAGTATCATCTCTCCTACGCCAAGCGATCGCGACTAGCCTGCGACATGCAGGAACCAACCGACAAGACCTTTCTTGTCGCGCACGGCTGGAACTTTGCGGCGCAACCAGGCATCGAGGCCGAGACTGCGGCCGGCGCCCTCAAGCACAAACAGAAACATCAGCATGGCCAGGAACATGTACGTCCACGGCCACTCGGCCGGATCGCCCGGCCGATAGATGCCGAGCCAGAGTTGCAGCGTATAGGCGACGGCCAGCACGCCTACGAATCGTACCGCAAGCCCGAGGATCATCGACGCAGCGAACGTCAGCTCGGCAAGAAAAACAATTGGCCCAAAGACGCTCATGTAGGGCAACACAATATCCTTCACGAAGGTGCCGTGAAACTCGAACGCTGCGCGGGTCGTTTCCTGTTCGGTCCAGTATTGCAGACCGCCGGACACGGGTAGTGGGAGTTTCCACAACATGCCTTCGAACCACATGCAGCCGATCAGGACCCGGACCAGCCAGATTCCAAGATGTCGCCCGCTACGTTGCGCCGAATCCTCCCGCCAATTCTGGAAAGCCAATGCAATGCCGGCGAGCAGCAGCGCCCAGAACAGCGCCAGGATCAGAAAGCGCCAGTTTCCCAGATGGAGATAGTCGCCGGTAGTCGCGGTCAGGAACTGCCAGACATCGGTGAAGGGATTTTTGGGCATATGCGCGTGCTCCAAGGAATTGAACAGTTGCTCTGCGTATCGGTAGGTGACGAGGCGCACCGCCGCGCGGGCGATCGAAGGGACGCCTGCCTAGGCTACTACGCAGTAGAACATGCGGCTGTTACGCTGCATCAAAAGCTTCGGCTGGCCTGAGTACGGCTCATGTTGAGCTCTTAAGGTTTGGGCGCAGTTGCGTTGACCGAACCGAGGCCGGGTTGCCGGATGACGTTCGCGTAGAATACTGGAAATTGTGCGTCATGTACTGTTGGAGGTTGTCTGCGAGCAGCCGAAATTGCGGCCTCTCGAGACTTGGTCCGACCCACGTCGAGTGCAGCATACGGCGCGGATCTGGATCAGGCCCGGGATTGACGGTTTGCTCCCAACAGAAAAAGCATTTAATCTTCAAGCGACCTGGCGTCAGACCAGGCGACCATCGGGGAGAGACCAGTGGAGCAAACCGATATTCGGTTTGGCAGTACATCTGGCGTAGCTGTCGCCAAGGCGAAAGCGCTGACCCCGAAGGAGGCCGCGGCGGAAATCGCCGGCCAGTTGCCCTCTGACGATCTTGCCATGGTCCTGGTCTTTGTGTCGCCATACTATGACCCACATCGCTTTGTGGCGGAGATTGTGCATCACTTCGCGGACGCGCCGGTATACGGCTGCACGACTGCCGGCGAGTTGGCGCCGGATGGGTGGGATGAAAACAGCGTCGTCGCCTTGGCGTTCAGTAAGCGCGATTTCCGTGTCGTTGCTCGCCCAATTCTCAACGTTAGCAATTTTCGCGTCGAGGATGGCAGGAGGATCGGCAGTGAGCTTCGACAGGAACTGCTTCGCGGCGAGACTGAAGTCGACGGTAGCCGTTCGTTCGGACTGGTGTTAATCGACGGCATGTGCCGGCGCGAAGAAGCCGTAATGTCCGCCATCTACGCATCACTCGATGGTATTCCGATCGTCGGGGGATCGGCAGGGGACGGTTTGCGCTTCGAAAAGACCTGGGTATTTTTCGATGGCGAGGCTCACACCGACGCTGCGATCTTGATATTGCTCAACACGTCGCTGCCGTTTCACGTGTTCAAGTGTGACAATTTCGTGCCGACTTCAAAGAAGATGGTGGTAACGGATGCTGACATTGAGCAGCGAGTGGTCAAGGAACTGAACGCCGAACCCGCGTCAGAAGAATACTCGCGCGCTGTCGGTATTGTGGACACCAAGCTCGATCCGTTTTCATTTGCGTCTCATCCGGTGCTGGTACGGGTTGGCGGCGCATACTATGCGAGATCGATTCAGCGTGTGGATCCTGATGGATCGTTGCGTTTTTTTGCGCGATCGACGAAGGCATGGTCCTGACTGCAGCGACGTCGCAAAGCCTGGTCGGTGCGACGCTGGATGCGTTCTCCAAGGCGCGCAATGAGATTGGCGACGTTTCTCTATATATCGGGTTCGAATGCATCTTGCGCCGCCTGGATGCTGAACAGCATCAGCTGGCGCGAGATATGTCGGAGCTTTATCGCCAGAATGGCGTTGTCGGCTTCCATACCTACGGCGAACAGTATGGTTCGATGCACGTCAACCAGACGTTTACCGGGGTGGCCATAGGCAGGCGGCCAGTTTGATGGAAATGAAGGAAAGTCCCGGCGAGCTCGAAGAGTTTCAACGTGAGACCACGAAGCTCAGGAAGATCAACGCGGCGCTGATGTCTCGCGTCGAACGTTCGATGGATCAGCAGTTCAACGCGTTCTCGTTGTTCGAGACGGCTATCGCATTGGACCACCAGGTTCGCGAGCGGACCCAACAGCTGCGGGATGCGCTGCATTCCATCGAGAAGACCAACGAGAGCCTGTATCGCGCCAAGCAAAGGCCGAAGCGGCAAGTTCGTTGAAATCGTCGGTGTTGATCTCCGTCACTCACGATCTATTGCAGCCATTGAACGCTGCCCGGCTGACGCTATCGGCGCTCGCGGAGCTGGTGGAATCCAAGGACGGAATGCTGCTTGTGGAGCAGGTCGATCGATCGCTGATAACCCTCGAAGATTTGCTGCGTTCGCTGCTGGAAATGGCGAAGTTGGACGCCGGCGCGCTGCGGCCGGAGGTGCGGTCGATTGCTATCACCCTCCATTTGAGCAGCTTCGCAGCGAGTTCGAACCAATCGCCGAGAGGCAAGGTCTTTCGCTGCGGATTTGCCCTTCGTCGCTCACCGTTGCCTCCGATTCGATGATGCTCAGGCGCATCCTGCAGAACTTGTTGGCGAATGCGCTGCGATACACCAGGGCCGGCGGTGTCGTGATGGGATGCAGGCGACGCGGCGACCGTGTCTGCATCCAGGTGTCCGATACGGGGCCGGGAATTCCCAAGGCGCAGCAGGAAGCCATATTCAGAGAGTTTCAGCGCGGCGAAGCGAGCGCCAACGATCAGGCCGGCTTTGGGCTTGGTCTCTCGATCGTCCGTCGCTTCGCAACGGCCCTCGGTCACGAGGTCCGAATCTCGTCGGAAGTGGGCCGGGGATCGACCTTCTTCCTGGAATTGCCTCTGGCCGATCCCGCGAGTGTCGTGGATGAATCGCACGAGGTTCAGCTCGTCGATCGCCGATATGGCGGATTGGAGGGAGCCAAGATCCTGTTGATCGAGAACGACCCATCAGGTGCGGAGGCGATGGCCGCTCTGTTGGAAGGGTGGGGGTGCGACGTCGCGACAACACGGTCGACGGCAGACGCCCTGCAGCGCCTCAGCGAGTTGGGGGAGCGCCGGATGCGATCGTCGCGGATCTTCACCTCGACCATGGCGAGAGCGGGCTGGTGGCCGTCGGGGAGGTCAGGCAGTCGATGAAAAAGGACGTTCCCGCGATGATCATCACCGCGGACTACTCCGAAAAGGCTGCAAAGGAAGCGAGTTTCTACGGGCTCGAGGTGATGAAGAAGCCGGTAAAGCCGGCGGAAATGCGGGCTCTGCTCTCGTTCCTGCTCACATAGTCTCTTTGACCGATTATTGCACATCGCCTTCAGCGCGATCGGCGACCGCCTTGTTTGCGGCCAGGTTCGCGAAATCGATCTTGGACATTTCGACGATTGCCCTGGTGCGGCTGAGAACATTGAGCTTGCGTAGAATATCTGAAACGTGGACCTTCACCGTGGTCTCGGAGATCTTGAGCTCGTATGCGATCTGCTTGTTCTGCAGACCGCGTCGCAGCATTTCGAGGACACGCAGCTGCTGTGGCGTCAGATCATGCAGGCGCTTCAGCAATTCCTGGGCAGGTCCCCGGCGCCGGCGGGTCATGGCGCGATAGCTCTTCGGCAGGCAAATCGATCCGCGCAGCGCTTCCGCTATCGAATGAGCCAGTTCCTGCTTCGACGATGATTTCGGTATGTAACCGGATATGCCGAGCGAGAGTGCGCTGGTTACGATTTGCGGGTCTTGGTGCGCAGAAACGACGACGATGGGATTGCGGGGAAATGCTTTGCGAATGCGGATGATGCCGGACAATCCTGTCGTACCCGGCGTCGACAGATCGAGAAGGATCAGGTCGATGCCATCGACCGACGACGACAGCACGTCGATCGCTTCATCGATCGAAGTCGCCTGAAGAATATCGGCGTCCGGAGCCGCCATGCGCAGAGCCAGCTCAAGGGCCTCGCAAAATAGCGGATGGTCTTCGACGATCAGAAATCGCGTCACGCTAAGCCGCTCCCTGGTCGCTCGTTTTCCATAGTCCAGGCAGATTGGAGCATGTCCGCTGCAGGGTGGCTCAAGTTGATCCAGATCAACGCAGGGCAAAGATATTGCAATCGAATGGCCAGGCGCGACTCAGTTGGATGGCGATCCGGCACATGTCGCGCGGCGGCCCGATGGGACGGCGGCGCGTCGTTCATTGCGGCCTGCCGCGGTCGGTCCGGGCAGGCGGTCGGCTTTTGGATCGGGCAAGTCGATCTTGCCGATTTCAATGACCGCCTTGTTGCGGCTGAACAGGCCCAGCTTCCGCAGGATCTCCGTGATGTGCGCTTTGACCGTCGATTCGGCGAGTTGCAGTTCCTGGGCGATTTGCCGGTTCGGGTAACCCTTGCGCAGGAGATCGAGCACGCGAAGCTGCTGGGACGTGAGTTCGCGAAGCTTCGCTTGCAAGGCCTGGGCGCCATCCGGGCTTTTTCGACGAGTTGCCGCCACGAAATCCTTTGGCACGGAAACCGAACCGCTGAGGACGCCTTCGATCGATAATGCCAGCTCCCGCTTCGAAGTCGATTTCGGCAGATAACCGGCAGCGCCCAGCGAGATCGCCTCGCGCACCACGTGCTGGTCCTCTTCACTTGACACGATGGCGACGGGCAGGCGGGGGTGAGTCTCGCGCAGCCGCAGAAAGCCTGAAAACCCCGTGGCGTCCGGCAAGGACAGGTCAAGCAAGGCCAGATCGATTCCTGTTCGGATGCGAGAATGTGAAGCGCGTCGTCGATCGACATCGCCTCAAAGATCTGAGCCTCCGGAAGCGCCAGTCGCACCGCATTGCCAAGGGCTTCGCGGAACAGCGGGTGATCGTCAATGATCAGGAAGCTGGTCATAACGCCTTCCCTCGGTTTCGCCGCACGGGCGGAAAGAGCGCAGCCGTCGCCGGTCATTGACCGACGACGGAGCGGCCTTCAAAGACGTTAGCACAAGCCCCCATTTGCGTCCGGCCCGGATCGATCAGTCGTTGGATTGCGATTGGACTGTCAGCAGGAAGGCATAGATGCTCTCGACCTGGTCGTCTGTGTATACTTCTTTCCAGGCAGGCATCCCCTTGGACGGGCGGCCTTCTTGTACGGTTGTCCAGAATTTCGTGCGCATATCGTCGCCGTAGCGATGATTGAGGAGCCTGAGGTCGATGCGTCGCTCACTTTGTACCGCGTCGGGGCCGTGGCAATGGGCGCAGGTTCCGTTGAATATCTCCTTTCCACTGCTCACCGTCTCGGGGCTCGCGGTGGCCGAATCGGCCTTCGCCTCGGCCGGGGCCACGTTCGCGACCTTCACCACACCTGGTCCGGTCCCAACCGTGCCGTGGAGCGGTTGAGCAGGTCCATCGGTTCTCTTGGTCACAGGCTCATCAGACGACTGCCTGGTGACCCCGATGTGGCGGTCAACCGGATCGCGCGGTCGCCCGGCAGTCCATATTTTACGGAAAGTTCCGCAATCGTGCGATCGAGTTGCGGCAGGACGGCGTTGACCCGATCGCGTAGATCCTTTGACGCCTTGGCAAAGCCGATGGCGGTGTCCCATGACAGGCCTTCGCCTTCGGTGGTCTGGATCCGATAGCGGCCGCCATAGGTAGTCTTGTTCAGCCAGCCGGCAACTGGCCCCCAGATGAAGGCGACATCGGCCTTGCCTTGATCAAGCGCCGTCATGCCTTCGTCGGCCGAAAGAACCGTGACCTTTTCGATGTCGTCCCGTTCGGCCAGGAGATTTTGCGGCGTGGTGCCGAATTGCACCGCAACGCGCTTGCCCTTGAGGTCGCCGAGTCCGCCGATCACGTGGTTGTTGTCTGTCACCAGGGCATAGCCTTCTGTTCCGAATTTCCTGGAAAAGATGACGGCGGGGCCCATGAAATCGTCGGAGAGTGGCAGGCCGATCATGGCGTCGCATTGCTTGCCGAGCAGCGTGACGCGCACAGTGCGCTTGCCGAAATAGGATTTGTACCAGTCGTAGGTGATGGACTGGCCGAGCGCCTGCGCCAGCGCCTGGCCGATCTCAACGTAGAGACCAGGCTGGGACGGATTGTCGCTCGAGAACGGCAGGTTTGTTGGGTCGGCGCAGAGGCGGAAGGGCTCTCCTCAGCCGCGCGGCTTGGTCCAGCCGATGCGATCAACGCGGCGGCGAGGGAGAGAATTCCTGCACAGGCGAGGGCATGGCGTCGGCCATGACACTCCTTGTTGCCAATGCCAGAACGACTTGGACGCATCCTTGGGCTCCCTGTGGGGTTGGGCACGGTTGGAATAGCGCCCCGGCAGCATCCGCTCGGCCTGCTGCCGGGAAGCATTCTGTTCAAGGCAGCGCGCGTATTCCGAGATTTGGACCACGCACGCCTGGGTTGGTCTATTGGACGGCAAACACGAACAGTGAGCCGCCTTCAGGGGCTGCCGCGGTCATCTTCTTGCCGACCTCACCCAGGAAGGCGGGGATCGCAGCGGTGCGGCCTACGACAACGGCGACATACTGCTTGCCGTCAACCATGTAGGTGATGGGACCTGCGCCGATGCCGGAGCCGAGATTGCGCTTCCAGAGGATACTGCCGGTCTTGGCATCGATAGCGCGGAAGTCGCCGTGAAGATCGCCGGCAAACACAAGATTTCCGCCGGTGGTGAGGGTGCCGCCATTGAACGGCAGGTCTTCCTTGATGGACCAGATCTTCTTGTTCTTCACCGGATCCCACGCCACGAGCTCACCAAGGAAACCACCAGGGCCCTCCTTGGTCGGGAATTCGGCGCCGAGATAGAACACGCCGCGTTTGTAGGTGACGTCGCTGACCGACCAGTCCATGCAAACATTATTGGTAGGAATGTAGACGAGACCGGTTTGCGGATTATACGACATCGGTTGCCAGTTCTTGCCGCCGATCAGGTTCGGGCAGATGTCCTTCGCCGGGTGACCCGGGCCGGGGCGCTTGTCCGGATTCTCGACGGCCCGCATCGTGGCGATGTCCCATTTCTCCGCCCAGTTGGCAAAGATGAACTTCTCCGCCGACAGAACCTTGCCGGTCTCGCGGTTGGCCACGAAGAAAAAGCCGTTGCGATCCGCCTTGAGAAGTGCGGGAACCGTGTCGTTGCCGATCTTGAGATCGGCAAGGATGGCCTCGTTGACGCCGTCATAGTCCCAGGCGTCGGCCGGCGTGGTTTGAATGTGCCACTTGATCTTGCCGGTGTTCGGGTCGAGCGCGAGCGTTGACGCCGTGTAGAGGTTGGTCAGCTTGCCGAAATCGCCATTGCCGGTCGACCGTACGGCAGTGTTCCAGGGAGCGGGATTGCTGGTGCCCCAGTAGACCGTGTCGGTCTTGGCATCGTAGGAGCCGACGAGCCAGGCGGCGCCACCGCCGTGCTTCGCACTATCGCCCTTCCAGGTGTCGCCGCCGGGTTCTTCAGGCGAAGGAACGGTGAATGTCTCCCAGACCTGTTTTCCGGTGTTGATGTCAAAGGCCAGCAGAGCCCCGCGCACGCCATACTCGCCGCCACCGAAGCCGGTGATGACCTTGTTGCGAACAACAAGTGGCGGCGAGGTGATGACCGAGCCCTGCTTGTAGTCGACCACTTTCGTGGTCCAGAGCGCTTTGCCGGTCGCGGCGTCAAGCGCAGTCAGCTTGCCGTCGAGCCGGCCGACAAACAGCTTGCCGTCCGCGTAGGCCACGCCGCGATTGTTCACGTCGCAGCAGGCGTACTGCAGCACATCATCGGGAATTTCCGGCTCGTAAGTCCATTTGCGCGCGCCGGTCGCTGCGTCAAGCGCGTACACATATTTGGGGCCCCACGACGTCGAAACATAGAGCGTATTGCCGACGACGATCGGCGACGCTTCGTTCGATCGTAGCGATCCAAGCGAGAACGAATAGGCGAGCGACAGCTTGCCGGCGTTCTCTGCATTGATCTGCTTGAGGGGACTGAAGCGCGTATTGCCGTAGTCGTGCCCGGCCACCGCCCATTGTCCCGCCTCGGATTGAGCCTTCAGCAACGAGTCGTTCGCGCGAACGCCAAAGGTACCTGCAGCCAGCATGGCGACCATTGAAATGCCGGCCAAGAAGCTTCTACTTCCTAACATCATCTGTTCCTCCGCAATGTTGTCTGCGCGTCTACGTTGGACGCCGTGCGCTTTCGCGCTTTCCGATGGGCAGTCCGTCTGCGATCCATCGGGTGAAACTACAGCACCGCGGTTTCGGACTTAGTATAGGCGGAAGGTAGTAGTGCAATTGACCATCGCAGTTCGCCGCCATGTTGTTGTGGCTTCTCGGTTCTTGCGGCTTTTAAGGAGATGAAGCGCGGCGGAATCGACATGGCTCTTTGCGCTGGTCCGTCTGCCCGCATGCCCGATCAGGCCGCCGTCGGCACGACAATGGCGACAAGCTTTTCAACGAAGCTTCGGGCGGGTTTTTCCGGCGCTGAATCGATCGATGGCGCGCAGCTCTTCTACGGAGTGTCAAAAAGGATTGTTTGGAATCAATGCGTTATCGTAGCGGCCTCTACTACCAAGATCGCGATTACAAAGTCTTGCGGACGTGTTCTTATCGGAAGACCTCAAATGCTGTGAGCCTGGTTTCGCCGGAGCCAATGACAGCGCGGTTTCGGCGAGGGTTTCTCCCGACTGCGAGGACCCAGGTCCTCGCAATTTCTTTGCGCTGCATCGGCAAGTAAACGACCGTCTAACCTAAGGAGGAAATGAAATGACCTGGAAGACCCCGAAGATCGCCGAAATCGCCGTCGGTTTGGAAATCAATATGTATGCGTGCGCTGTCCGGAAGTAGCGAACCGGAACGAGGTTGCTTCGCCGCGTCGGTGATTCCTGAGCGCGGCGAAGCGATATGATGGTGATAGTCGTCGCTTATTCACGCAATCCGCCGCCGTGAAACAGCCGCAAGGGGTGTGGCTCGCATGTTCGTGACCGTCGTTGCCGTTCTCTGTCATCTCAGCGGTCTCGCTGCGGATGGCTGCGTGGAGGAGATCGTTACCGATAGCAACATGATGCCGGAGATTACATTTCAACACTGCATCAAAGGCGCACAAGCCCCCTGGCGAAGTGGATGAACGAACATCCGATCTACCGTTCGAGCTGGCGAATCGAACGCTACAAGTGCGTGCCGGGTCATTATGAGATCAAAGGCAGGGCGTAAACGCCGGAATTTGCGATAGCGCCGCCGGATCTACGATCATAAAGAAGAACCGTAGTCAGATCGAATGTGGAGCGGTAGTTGGTGGCCGCTGAAGCAGAGCGATGATGGAATAGTGCCGCTGATTTGCCCGACGTGTCAAATGGCGCGGTGTCGCCGGCATCCTCGCCGGCGGCCGCCTTTTCTACTTTGCATGGGGTTGTTTTCGATATTTTGGTTGGGAGCGGGGGCGGCCCGACTTCGCCGCTCCAGTCCGTCTTCGCTTTCGCTTTGCTTAGCTACGCCGGACACCACGCTTCGCCCTTCGGCCCCGCTTGGCTGCGCCACGCGCAGCCCGAGGGGCGAAGCGTGGTGGGCCCGGCAGGACTCGAACCTGCAACCAGACCGTTATGAGCGGCGGAAACTCGCACTATTCCCACTAGAAGTGCCCATTTTCATTGAATTTTGACTACGTTCGTTTTCTTCCTTTCGGCTGGTTTCTGAGGCGAAGCTGAGGCGGTAGGTTTGGCCGTCATCTTGGCGACGGCGTCCTTTAGGTGGTCCGGGTGGTGGTGCCCGTACACGCGCAACAACGTTTCGACGCTCATGCCGAGATACCCGGCGGCTTGCCATGGGTCGGTACCGTTCTGCATCAACCACGTTGCCGCGGTGTGCCGTAACGTATGCGGCGAAACGCCGGGCCCGAGCTTGGCCAGCGTCACCGCATGCTTGAACGCGGTCTTCACGGAAGATACGCCTTCGCCGTTGAACTCGACAAAGTGCCGCGCAATAATCTTGCGCTCCTTCCAGCGTCGCAGGTGTGCCAGCAGGCGCGGTGGGATCGGCATCGGCGGCTGCCGTTTGTTAGTCTCCTGCTTCCCCTGGGCGCGTCGGTAGTAGACGCCACGTTCAAGGTCGACAAAGGACCGCCCGATAGCCGCGGTCGGCGAAGCTGACGCAATGGCGCCCGCGCGCGTCCCGCTATAGACCCCGATAAGGATGAACCGGGCGAGATGGCGAAGGGGCCGCTTATTCGTTTCAACCTGCTGTCCTTTATTGGGTCCGCGGTGCATGGTCTGTATCTCGCGGGCGCGCCAACACGTCCAGATTAGGTGGGCGGCTTCATCGCGAGTCAGCCATCGATCGCGGGCAGGGCCCTTCTTGGGAAGCGTGACCTTCACAATGCCACGGTGCAGCCCTTCCGCCGCATGGTTGGCGATGGCTGCCCTGAGATCCTCCAGATCTCGGCGGGCACCGCCTTTATTGCCACGGTGTTGTTGGTACTCACGGCACTTGGTCCGGGTTACCTCCGACAACATGAGCTTTCCCCAAAACTCTTTGAGGCGCCCGATGCGATTGAGATACTTCTGAGCGTCGGAGTTCTCGACGTAAAGGTCGGGGCGGTCGTCAATGAAAATCGAAAGCACGTCGGCGACGGGAATTTTCTCTAAGTCTTGTTCCTTGCGCGTCGGCGCGTATTTTTTGCAATATAGTCCTTGAGGACTTGCTCAGCCGCTGCAACTTCGCGTTCAGCGCATCCAGTGGCGTAATATCCCGTGCCGTCCCGGATGACCCAAGTGGCTTGATGGGTGAGCTTTCCGGCCCTGTAGCGGGCTGGTCTGAGGTGGAGACGGGCACCCTTACTTCTACGCGGCATCGGCCACGCATCCTTTCAATTTCATTGAGAGTCGTAAACACCTTGCCTGCAATAATCTCGACCGTAAGTCGCCCGCGCTTGGCTTCTCGTCTCAAGCTGTTCTCGGAAATGGTCTGATCCGGAAACGCGATTGCGGCTGCTACGGACAGCCTGAGCGGTGTATCAGGTCCTATATTCTCCAACGATGTTAGCGCCGGTTTGCGCACGGGTCATCTCACAAATGATTCAACCGAGCAACAAAAACCTTCGACACACTTCGATGGCTTTGTGACCGCACATCAAGGAGCCCCGCGCTGATCTAAAGGAAGCGCCGACGCCGGCGAGCTGCTTGCATGCAAAGTTCCGCGAGAGCCGTGGAATTACTCCGCTACGAGGTTTCCAAGTGAAAACGTTCAGGCGAAGAAGCGCGGCATGTGCTCGGAACACCCTCTGTCGCATTGCCAGGCGATCCTGGAGCTGGAAGCCGGAGTGGCTTTCGATCGTTGATTTACATGAATCAACACAAGCGCACTTTTGTTCGTCGCTCAACTGCAAGCAAAGGAAGGCTCGCCACATCAAAACGCTAGGTCACGAAAGCCCGTCTCACTTCATATGGTTTGGTCGCAGGTTGAGCAATGCGATCATATTTTTGTAATCAATCTCATTCCAATGCTGCGGAATTGGTGTGGTATGTGCGCATTGACACATTCAACCCTCAGCTATTTCGGTCCAATAGTACCAAAGACATTCTGGCTTTCATCACGCTCGATATTCACTCCTGCCGTGTCACACTCGCGACACTTGCCGACTCTTAGTCTGTCGGTCCGGTGATGGATTGGAGCGGTGCGCCGGGAGACCGGCAGGAGACAGAAGGTGCAAGTCCTTCACGGTGAAGGAGTAGCGATCCACACCGGCCCCGAGTCATGCGCGGGTCGTCGCGAGGCGATGCGTGAAGCGTTGACAGGGGAACGCATAGGCCAGCCATTGAGCGGCGAAATTCCAATCATCCGGAGTGCCGATGCCCTCGTTCCGGCAGAAGGCAATACGGTCGGGCACGCGATCGCGAGTGCCCGATCGGCTCCGCGCCGTCTGAGACCCTGGCATGTGCGCACATCTTCTGCGCGGGAACCGGGAGGTCTCTGCATTGCCCTGGGCCGCCGCGCCTGGGGCCGCACGGGGAAGGCCGGAGGCCGAAGCCCGTGATGCACGATGCGGAGAAGTCGGACTCGCCCAGAGTACCGAGGAAGTCGGCGAACAACGCGGCTTGTGCTGCGGCGAAGCCGATGGAGGAAGGGGTGGGACCAAGGGGAATGCGGACTCGCAAAGCACGGTCCGGACGCAGAGCCGGAAAGCCGTGTCCCAGGCGCGGGCCCGCATACGAGAAGCCGTCAACAGGAACAAGAAGGAGAAGCTGACGGCGCTCCTGCACCACGTCTCCGTCGACTGCCTGCGTGCGGCATTCCTCGCGTTGAAGAGGCGGGCAGCAGCCGGCATCGATCAGGTGACGTGGGACCGGTACGCGGAGAACCTCGAAGAGAACCTGAGAGGCCTTCACCACCGGGTCCAGACAGGAGCGTATCGAGCGTTGCCGACGCGTCGGACCTACATTCCGAAGGCGGACGGCAAGCAACGGCCGCTCGGCATCGCCGCGATCGAGGACAAGATCGTCCAGGCGGCGGTGGTCACGATCCTGACGCCAATCTACGAAGCGGAGTTCCTGGGCTTCAGCTACGGGTTCCGTCCGGAGCGGAGCCAGCACAATGCGCTGGACGCGCTCGCGTACGGGATCAAAGGACGCAATGTCCGGTGGATTCTCGACGCCGATATCCGGTCGTTCTTCGACACGATCAGTCATGCATGGCTGGTCCGCTTCATCGAACATCGGATCGGTGACAAGAGGATCGTCCGCCTGATCCGCAAATGGCTCAAGGCGGGCGTGCTGGAAGACGGACACTTGGCCGAGACGGAGGAGGGGACGCCGCAGGGTGCGGTGATCTCGCCGCTGCTTGCGAACATCTACCTCCACTATGTCTACGACCTGTGGGTCCACGCGTGGCGCAAGCGCCACGCGAACGGCGATATGGTTGTCGTGCGCTATGCGGACGACACCATCGTCGGCTTCCAGCATCGGGCGGACGCGGAACGCTTCCTCCACGATCTGACGGAGAGGCTCGCCAAGTTTGCACTAAATCTGCACCCTGAGAAGACGCGTCTGATCGAGTTCGGCCGCTTTGCAGCCGGCGATCGGATCCGACGCGGCGAGGGTAAGCCGGAGACGTTCGACTTCCTCGGGTTCACGCACATCTGCGGGACCATGCGGGATGGCCGACGATTCCAGCTCAAGCGCAAGACGAAGCGCAAACGGAAACGGGCAACACTCCAAAGGATCGTGGATGAGCTACGTCGCATTCGGCATTCGCCGATCGACGGGCAGGGGCGTTGGCTGGCAACCGTGCTGAGGGGGCACTATGCCTACTTCGCGGTTCCGACCAACCTTCCGGCGGTGCGCGCGCTGCGCAATCACGTCAAGATGCGCTGGTTCCTGAGCCTGCGGCGACGAAGCCAGCGGTATCGACTGACCTGGTCGCGCATGAACGTCATTGCCGCGAAGCACCTGCCGCTCCCGCGCGTCCTCCATCCGTGGCCGGAGCAACGCTTCCTCGTCAGCCACCCGAGGTAGGAGCCGTATGCGTGAATTGCGCACGTACGGATCTGGGCGGGGGCGCTCAGCAATGGGCGTCCCTACCGCGACAGAGTTCAAATTTTTCAATTGGTTAGAAGCCGGCGTGTGCACGACGTGTGCACCGGGAGATCTAGAAAAATCCATTGAGGGCAAGTGTGGGCCGCTCGTTTTGGAGTGATCTGACGTCCGCAGAGCCTGGGCGGTCTAAGAGTGGCGCCGCAAGGGCAGAGCATTTGAATAAGGCTTGCGAGTTGATAGCGCCCCTCACGGGCAGAGCTTCGTGCTCGACCGATCGCGAAAAGCTATGCGAACTGCACTGAGGACAAGAATCGATGTCGGGGTTCGAGTCTCTCCCCGCTACCAGAGCTCCCCCATTCCGCAAATGTACCTAAGTTTTCGGCTTGAGCGGTTCGCACTATGGCGTGATCGCGCTTCAATTTGGCAGCCACACCTGGTGATGTTAATCGGCAGTAGGTGCGAACGCCCAGACTGCGACTGCTTAGTGATCTCCGGATTGGTCCCGGGCCTGGATTCGAACCAGGATCTCTAGGTCCACAGCCTAGCGTGCTACCAATTACACCACCCTGGAGCAGATCAGCAACATAAGGCAAGAGCGACGTGTCTTACAATGAACTTTTCGCTTCTATAAAGGATGCTCAAAGACGGACTGGCACTGAGCAAGGTGGCGCTTGGTATCGCGGAATCAGCGATGGACGACATACTCTGACCCCGTCGCTCCTCAGACAGCGCAAGCGGCACGCCGACGCTGAGATAAACATGTTCGCCGACTTTTGGACGATGATAGAAGGAGTGGACATCAAGGACAGTTGGGAGAGATTATCTCTCATGCAGCACTATGGTGTCCCGACCCGGCTTCTCGACTGGACGACCGATTTGAACATTGCGGTCTATTTTGCGGTCGCGAGTGCCGAGCGGAAGAGGACTGGTGATCCTTGCATTTGGGTGTTGAACCCATACAAGCTGAACGAACTCCATAGCGGCACGCGTGTGATCTACGATGCGGTCGATCGCGTCGACTTCGACTACTACGATGCCGCGCGAGCTTTCGCGAGAAACGGCACTCCATTCCCCAACGATAAGGCGGTAGCGCTCAGGCCTACTTGGTCGAACGCAAGAATACGGCTGCAATCGGGGTGCTTCACCTTTCACGGAAGTGACGATCCCCTAGAGGCGGTCGTGAACACTCGAATTGCGAAGCGCGTGCAAATACCTCATTCGTCGGTCCACGACATCGAGAGAAGCTCCTGCGGGAAGGCATACATCCGCTGAAGGTTTTCGGCGGGGTGGAGGGCTTGGCGACCTATGTCAGGAGGACGTACCTCGATTAATGAGCAAGAAGCGCGTGGTTCAAAGGCAAGGTCACGCTGAGCGGACCTCAATCCCTCGATCGGCTACAAGATCTCGGGGAAGGAGAGGGCAGCGTCGCTGGCTTCGCAAAGGGTGGGGCAAAGGTCAACCTGGCCGAAACGGACGGAGGCACGCTGTTGAGCTACCATGTGGCGGCCCAGATCGGCGGCAAATTGGCACAGCTTGGCCAGGGGCTGATAAACGGCGCGGCCAAGAAATTAGCCGACGAGTTCTTCGCCAACTTCGCCAAAACCATTCAGGTTCGGGGATGGACGTTCTGATTACGTGGCAGCAAACGGGCAAGGAGCCGCAATGGCGGTGAGCTTGATGGCGCGATCGCCCCTTGTACTCGGTCGGGATGAAACGCCTTAAAAAGCAATGCACTTCTCACGCAAACATTTCTGTAAAGCATTGAATTCACGGTCTTGTCTCGCTTCCCCAGGGGGCGCGCCAAAATGCTCGATATTCGCGAAATTTTGTGATGGAAGTTCCGATCGGAAGTGCCAGCCTCTCGATCGACTGCAAGCGGTGGTGGGCAGGAGAATCTCAAAAAGCCAAGCTTGTCCCAAAGATAGAAACGAGCATTGCACCACAATCGCGGGCAAAGCAGATCTCCCAGTTGTATACCTCCGGATTTCCGAGCTTGATCCACGTCGGGCTCGGCTTTTCAGCGATGCACCCAATTGCGGTTCTTTGCTCTCACCGAACAAGACAAAGGTATGGGAGGCATCCCATCCGGAAGCCCGTCAGGCGTAGGCACCAAGTTTTCCAGACCGCGCCACGGCAGGACGTCGTGTTCATAAACATCGTAATTGTAAGTCCGGCATCGATCAGTCCGCCGAGAACTGCTGACAGAGTATGTATCCACTCTCGTGTTGATTGATGCGAAAAACCGTCGGGTCGCCGGTGTAACTGAGCGTCATCGAAGTAAAGCTCCCCGCCTGGGTGGCGATGACAAAATTGCCGATTTCGTTGCTGATGCCTGCGCAACGGTTGCGGTCGCTTACCATCGTGCCGCTGGCGTCTACGTTGCGGACGAACAAATGAAGGAATTAGGAACCGCTGCAGTTCATCTCTTAACGATGGCAACGTCATATACCGGTGCGCAAGGAGTAGCGGGCCGAGAAAGCCCTCGGCACAGAACAAGACCGGCACAGTAACCGGCTACACGCCTTCGGGGGTGGGGCCGCCGGCCGAGAGAGCACAGCAGCCCCCGTTGTGTAAGATGGGAACGCCCACGGTGATTTCAGGCGGCCCACCTGACGCGACCTAAGGCCAACGAGCACGACGAGCGGAGTTACGGAGTGAGCGGTGCACCAGGGAAATTTTTGAGATTGGCAAGTGTTAGCGTTGCCATGCCCGGGGGCGTTGACGGCGAGCTCGCGGCCATAAAAGGGGCCGCCCGAAGTAATCGAGCGGCCCATGTCCGGGCTTAAAATGAAATGCTTATGAAGTACTCCCACCCCGGGCTTCAGAGACTTGCATCGCCGGGACGAGGGCGTGAATCAAAAATGCTGTTCCGACGACGGAACAGAGAGAGTGTGGCAACGGGATCACAGGACGTCTGTGCCGCGGCCCGCGGCTGCAGCACGCGAGTACGGGACAGGCTCGTGAGACCGCCGGAATGGGTGGAGACCGGCGGCCCCCGCCGCAAACCGAGCACGGGGGCTGGTGATTGCTCGGAGCGCGACAGCTCCCAATGAGGTCCAAGGCCGCTCAGTTTCTTGGGGCGGGGCGGGAGAAACGAATGTAATGGAAGACATTCGGCGTCGCCCCTTAGCCGGCGAGTTCGCTGGTGATCGGCTGTCGGCTATACCTTGATGACCATGGGGCTCATTCCATTTCGCCGCCGCTCCAGCGTGCCGATTGCCATCTGGGCTGTCGCTGCCGCTGGGGCCCGCTTTGTCGCGACCACGATCTTCCTGAACTAGAAGAGCAGGCCCGCAGTTCGAGAAGCTAAGGTCCAGGTCCTGGGACCCACCCTAACCAGTCCGGCCCGATCGAGGTGATCGACGGCGACACCGTGCGTTTCAATGGCGAGCTTTACCGTCTCACTGGCTTCGACTCGCCGGAGCGCGGTGACAAGGCGCCCTGCGACAGCGAACGCCGTCTCGCAGAGGCAGCTACGGCGCGCTTGCGCTCTCTTATCGAAAAAGGTGACGCCAAATTGGTGAGTGTGGCCTGCTCATGCCGGCCAGGGCAGGAAGGCACTGATAAGTGCAACTACGGGCGGTTGTGCGCCTCGCTGTCGATCGGAGAATGGGACGCCGCAGTACCTTGATTGGCGAAGGTCTTGCGCACCCCTATGTGTGGTGCGAATTGTCCGCCGCGCCGGCGCAAGTTCTCCGGCTACGCCCGCGTTGAGGGCGGCGGCCGCGCCAACGTCGGCGTGCAGGCCACCACCCAGTTCGACAAGGGCGGCGCGGTCAAAACGTTGTTCGGGCATTCCTACCAGCTGTTCGGCATGAACTCCTTCGCGGTCCAGGATTCCATCAACACCGGTCTCGATTCCGGCCTCGACAAGCCGCGCTCCGACTATGTCGCGAGCGTCAGCTACTCCCCGAACCGGACCTATACGTTCAGCGTCCGCAGCCGGATGGACGAGCAGACCTGGAACATCCAACGATTCGAGGCCGATGGCCGCGCCAATTTCGACCGCAGGTCGGTGAGCATGATCTACGGCAACCCCGCAGCCCGAGCTCGGCTATCTAACACGCCGCGAGGGCATCCTGACCATCGGCTCGCTGAAGGTCGCGTCCAACTGGGTGGTGATGGGTTCCGCGCGCTGGGATCTCGAGGCCAACAAGATCAACCAATATGTGGTCGGCGCCGGTTATGTCGACGATTGCTTCGTGCTGGCGGCGAACTGTGTAATTGCCTATAACTACTCCGCGGGCACCACGCCGCCCGTGTTGAATAAGACCTACCTGCTAACTATCGGTCTACGAACGATCGGGGTGAATTCGGTCGGCTTCTGAGGCGACGATGTCGCTGCCTGCGCATCGATAACTTGACATGCCTCGCCCTCTCGTGGCCTCCGCTGCGCACGCGCCGAAAGGTCGAGAGGCGAAGGTGACCTGACGAAGGCGGCGGCCGCAGTTCGATTTAACAATACAGCGAAGACGGTCGCCAAATGGATCTGACGGTTCCGCGGATAAGTGTGCATGGATTGCGCGATCGCTCCTCAAGGCCCCTTTAATTGCCAAGCTAAACCCCGCCTGCCACGTGCTCCGCAGTCGAGGCGTTGCGCCGGCAGTGCCACACCGGCAAGCAGATCGCTGCCGAAGTCGGGGTGTCAGCGGCACCGTGAGCCGCATCCTGCGCCGGTTTGGCCCGAACAGGCTCGCCGCTCTGGAGCCGGCCGAGCCTATCCGTCGCTGAGCGGCAGCATCCGGGCGAATTGATCCAGATCGACACCAAAAACTCGGCAATTCAATCGCGTCGGACATCGCATACTGGCGATCTGACTGGCCAGAGAAATCTGCGCGGGCGTGGCCAGGCGCCGCTACAATGTGTCCCGCATCGCGTTCAGTCAGTTCATGAAAGGACAAGAGGGGGTCCGCCGTCGCCTTTCGACGGCCATTCCCTACTATGCGAGCCTGGGCGTGATAGCGGGGGTGTCATGGCCGACAATGGCTCCTGCTGCAAAGTAATCGTCCGGTGAGGCTTTCAATTACCCACATTTAGTCGAATGGGCTGAGGGAGTGTGTTTCGGCATGGAATAAGGGGTCTGACGCAATTTCGATGATTGATTGAGGTTTATGGTGCGCCGATAAGTCGGGCCTGAAGGAGATCGAGCTTGGCGCGCCCGTACATTTGACGTTTGACGAGCTTAAGCTTGGTGATCTGGGCTTCCACCTGACCATTGGACCACGGCTAAGTGATTGCCGCGTGCACCGCGCCCTTGTCGTTGGCGATGCCGGTCGCGAAAGAGGCGATGAGGCTCCGCTTGGATTCATCGATCCAAGGTTCGAGCTCAATCTCGGCCTTCTTCCGGATCATCGCGTGGAAGCGGTCAACGAGCGCTCGGGCATCCGCCAGCATGGGAACGCCTTGTTCAATGGCGGTGACCGTGACGGTCTCGGCCTTGGTCAAGTGGTCCCGCTTCGTTGTCATCAGCCTTGCTATCGACCTCGCGGCGGGGATCTTCTGCAATTGTTGATCGCTGGCTTTTTCAGCGTGCCGCCGCCGTGTGGCCCATTCCGTGACCACTCGTAAAGAGCCTTGAAAGCCTTGCTCCTTTAGCCGGCGCCAGAGTTCGGCGCCGTTGCGACAACCGCCTGTCCATTGCGCCTCTAAGAGCGGCAAATGGTTGTCGAGCGTGCTCAGACGAGTCCGGAAGACGTCCGTTCCCACACCGCGACTGATCTGGCGGACAAAATTACGGCTGTACCCTGTCCGACGCACGATCTCTTTGAGCGGTACTTTGACGCTGACAAGCGCAGCAATTGCATCATGGGCGTCCTGACGCCGTAGATAGCCCTGATATCGCAACCTTTCCGCAGAGGTCAGGAGGATCGGATTGATCGTCGTAGCGCCGATTGCGGTGCGAATCCCGCGCATGTACCGACGTACGGCGTTGAGGAACGCCGCGCTCGCGTTTTCCATAAGATGCCAACGATCAGCCACCTGGATGGCGTCAGGGATCGCCCTGGTCGCAACCTCACCGTATCCGCCGCCGCGATCACGCGAGACAATCTTGATTCCCGGATGCTCAGAAAGCCAAGCCTGCACGGTGGCCGTTTCCCGGTTAGGCAATAGCGCCACGATCCGCCTTCGCTCCAGATCGCATACGATTGTCCCGTAACGGTGATTCCTTCGGAAGGCCCAGTCATCGATACCCACAACGATCAGCGGATCCGATGGCATCACCGTTCGTCGTCGTACCACCCGCAGCAGGGTGTCGTTGCTGACGGGCAGCCTGAGGCGCTGAGCAAAGCCTGCTGCCGGTCTTCCGCCGAGTGCCAAGCCCAGATGATGGACAATGCTCTCCAGCCGCGCCGTACGACGCGCCCGGGTCGGGACAACATCGTCTCCGAACCGCTCGGCAAAGATGCGCCGGCGGCAATGCGCCACCTCGCAAACAAACCGCCGTGTGATCATTCGGATGCGTACCTCCCTGCCAGCGCTGGGCAGATCGGCGACCTGTCGAAGGTAGCGACTGTGAATTCGGCGCGAAAGCATCCCGCACAGCGGACATTCGGCCGCCGCCATCTCCGAACGCAATGTCAAAATTATCGAGTCCGTTGAATCACTTACACCGTCAAACGCCACCCACGAGGCACAAGTGACGAAATTTGAAAGCCAGTTCGCATGGCGTTGATTCCCCATTGGAGAATCCGAGGTCGCCAGCGAAAATCATCAGAAGTGAGTCAGACCCCCAGTCCAACGCCGATTGACAATCCGGAAACTCTCAAAGCGAGTCGACCTCGTCTCTCAATCGATATCGAAGGCCGTGGAGACGGTCATGGACCGCATCACCAAGCTCGAGGAAGAGACTGACGTCTCGAGCTCGCCGTCGTTCGGAAGCGGGAAGCAGCAGGAGAGCGACAGATTCGACGACGAGGCATTGAGAAGCCTGTTTCTTCCCCTTCTGCAAAGATGACCGTTTGGGCAAAAGATCGAAACGGACAACCTTTGCCTGGGCGGTTCTGCCTACGACCCTTACGTGGAACGGATTTGATGCCAATTTCTCGTCAGCTTCTCGAAAGCCAAGCATCTTACCAAGAATGTGTTTATCCGTGTCCGGCGTTAGCTGCTCAGATCTGTCGAAGGAGAGTGGGGTGGATCCGTTCAACAATCTCAACCAATTCGAGGGCCCAGATGTCGAGTGGACGTATTACGACGGGCTAGAACAGCAGCAGGCGGACCAAGCGGGGTTTCAGCAGCACCTGAATGCGAATCCTTTGAGAATGCCGGACGAGGATCGTGTCGGGCAAGGCACCTCGCGGTGGCTCTCGGATCCGCCCGCCTACTATGAACAAGGGCTCAATCAGCATATGCTTTTTGCGGCGGCGGATCGCGCTGGCCAGTTGCCAGCCGGCAATTTCGGTCTAACGGATTGTTGGCACGGCATGGATGCAGCTGCCGATTGGCCGACGCATAGTGTCGATCAGGAGGAGCGATCGTGGGCGGAGGTCGGTGACGTGGTGCCGGAGTGGCCAACGACCTCCGAAATTCCTTGGGAGCAAAATCTCGGGGCATCGATCCTTGGCCGAGAGCCCCGGCCGGGCGATGGCAATACTTCAAGAGGAGGCCGCCGGCTCACCCCAGCCGCGGCGCAGTGGACCGAAGCCTTGTACGGCACGCGGGCCTCAGGCCCTGCAAGCCTTCCGACGGACCTTGAAGACCCCGTCCTCAGGCAATCGCGGCTTGACCAGATCTTGGACACCTGGGCCGGCGAGGAGGGGCAGACGGAAGACGAGGACCGGCAAGAGGCGGTAAGACGAATGCGTGCCTGGGGAGAGGCCGGCGACGGCTATGTAGGGCTGGAGCTGTTAAACCTAGGCCTGACGACATTGCCCGCCGCCCTTCCGCCGGGGCTCCAGTCGCTCAACGTGAGCGACAACGAGCTGGTGCACTTGCCTGACACCCTCCCGTCCCGACTCCGAACGCTCGACGCCAGCGGCAACCGGTTGACCAGCCTGCCCGACACCCTGCCGACGGGACTCCAGTCACTCGCCATCGGCAGCAACCGGCTGACCAGCTTGCCCGAAACCCTTCCGGAGGGCCTTTGACACTCGCCGTCTTCAACAGCCGGCTGACCAGCCTGCCAGACACTCTGCCAGCCGGGCTCCAGGACCTTGATGTCCGCGGCAACCTGCTGACCAGCCTGCCCAACGCCCTCCCGACCGGACTTCAGTTGCTCGCTGCCGGCGGCAATAGGCTGACCAGCCTACCCGACACCCTCCCGCCCGAACTCCAAGAGCTCGAAGCCGATGGCAACCGGCTGACCAGCCTGCCCGACACTCTCCCCGCCGAGCTCCAGTTGCTCTTCGCGCGCGAGAACCACCTGAACAGCCTGCCCGAGACCCTCCCACCTGAGCTCCAGAGACTCCACGTCAGCGGCAATAGGCTGACCAGCTTGCCCGAGACCCTCCCGGCCGAGCTCCAGGTGCTCGAGGCACGCGACAATCGGCTGACCAGCCTGCCGGAGACCCTGCTAACCCGGTTAGAGTTCTGAGTGCATGGTTCACGTGGAGGATAATCCGCTGCCCGAGCAGGTGCGGACGAATTTGGCGGGAGCCCTGAATACCCTGAGCTATGCCGGCCCGCGGGTCTTCTTCTCGATGGGCGGGGGACGGCGGTGGGTCAGGAACGGCCGCTGGCCGAGGTGGTAGCGGACTGGATGGAGGCCGAGCCGGAGGCGATCGCCGCCTGGCAGAATTTCGCCGACGAGGCGGGTGCCTCGAATACGCGCTCTTCCTCGACAGGCTGCGGGAGACCGTGAATTATGACAATCCCCATTTCCAGCAGGTCGTGGCCGAGGATCTGCGGCAGGCAGCGATTAGGCCGCAATTGCGCCAGCAGTATTTTCAGCTGGCCTTCGGGGCGAGCGAGAGCTGCCAGGATCGCATCACCCTGACCTGGAACGGCATGCAGACCGCACGCCTGAACGCCGATGTCGAGGACGGGGCCTATGACGATCGGCTCGGCGAACTCATCCAGCAGGCCCGGGTCCTGTTCCGCCTGGACGCGCTCGAGCCGATTGCCCGTCAGAAGGTCGGCTCGCTCCAGTTCGTCGACGAGATCGAAGTCTATCTCGCCTATCAGGTCAAGCTACGTGAGCGGCTTGACCTGCAGCTCGTCGCTCCGGACATGCGGTTCTTTGATGTCGCCTACGTTACTGAGCACGACCTCACCGCAGCCGAGACGCAGGTGCGGAATGAGGAGGCGGCGGGGTTCGCCGACTATCTGGCAACTCGCTGGCAACCCTGGGAGACGGTGGTGAGCCGGATCGCCCCCGAAGCCCATGCAGAGATGCAGGACCGGCTCGCCGAGGCGATGGACGGGGAGTTCAAGAGCCGCCTCGACCAACGGCTCGCCGATCATGACCTGACCGGCAACAGCGATGCTGAGTTGCAGTTCGGAGCCCAGATCGCGAGGAGATCGCCCGCGAGATCAAGGGCGCTCTAACGCGCCAGGTGCTCGGGGACCACGCGGTTGAGCTGTGAAGCGGCCTATTGCGAGCCTTGGCGACCCCATCGTGGATGATCAGCGGGTCCATCAGCTGCATCTTGCCGTAAGTATCGATCACATCTGCGGTCTCCGTGATGTTGGGGAGGTAATCGAGCCATGACTGCTCCTTCAGACTGACATCGAAGGAGAGCGCCTTGCCATGCATAAGTGGATCCGACGAAATTACACCATGTTTCGCGACGTGGAATCGAGTGTGATGCTGCGGGGAGCCGCCACGCAGAACGAGACGTCCATCGTGTTCGACAACCGCCACGCCAGAACCGCACGGCTCGCCCAGTCGATGACGGCGACGAGATAAAGAAAGCCGCGGCCGATGGGCAGATACGTGATGTCGGCCGCCCACACCTGGTTTGGCCGGTCGATCGTCATGTTGCGCAGCAGATAGGGATAGATCTTGTGGCCCGGCGCCGGCCTCGTCGTGTTCGGCCTTGGTCCCAACGCCGCGATGCCCATCTTGCGCATCAACCGCTGCACGCGCTTGCGATTGACCTGAAGCCCCTCAGCCTTCAGCATCGCGGTCATTCGCCGCGAGCCCAGAAACGGCCCGGCGGTGAACAGCTCGTCGAGGCGCCGCATTGGGCAAGGTCGTTGTCGTTGGCCGGCCGTGGCGGCCGGTACCCTTCTGGACCACAGGCACCGCTTCCCAATGTCGATACTCATCTGGTCGACGGAGCGAGGGACCATCTGATCTCTGGCCTTCTCAGTTTCGGCCATTGACATCACTTTCGTGGCAGAACCCAGTCCAAGGTGCGGGCGATAGGTCATCTATTGATCTGGAGCGAACGTGTCATTGTCGCTCTTCCTGAGAACCATCCGTTGACAGCCCACAATGTAGTTCATTGGGGCGAACTGAGGCACGAAACGATTTTGTTGTCACAGCATGGCCCCGAACCGGAATTTCATATGCTGCTCATCAGCAAAATGGGAGCTACCGATCCATGCCCTGTGCTTCGTCATGATGTGGCGCTTGTCCGGCTCCTCACCTTGGTTGGCGCCGGCTCGGGTGTCCTGCTGGCGTTGGAAGGTGCGACTGGCGCTGCCTATCCGGGATTCACCATTCGCGAGGTGCATGATGCCGAGGGGCCAACTCGGCTGAGCTTCCGCCCCTACTGGCGGTAGACCAACGGCAATCCGTCTTCTCGACCTGCTTCGTGAAAGGTATCCGGATCTTACGGCTGGCTCAGGTGCCGGCTGAGCAGCATTTCGTCGCCGTCGGAAAGGCGCGGTCGGTTGTCATGAAACGCTCGATTATCGGGACAATCATTTTGCCGATTCGGCCGCTGTCGTCGCGCCTCCGCTACGCGTCAGACTCTCCAGCGAAGCTTTTGAGATCTCGGACCACCGCCGGCAGCTCGGTCGTGAGCAAGCGGTTCAAGCTTGAGCTTTGTTATGGCGGTCCTCCCTTTGCGGATCGCAAACGCCGGCGCCGCAAAGATCGGCGGGAGACACCCCGCGATCCTCTATCCCGTCTCGGAAAGCTCGGCCGAAACCCGTGCCTCCTCGGCACCCATCTCGGCGCCGAGAAGGCCGCAGGCAAGCCGTCCTGGAAGGAGACAGAAAGGCCTCAACAAGATCGCTGACACGCTCGGGCCCAACGTAAGCGGAGCTTTTCTCCCATTTGATTGATTGGTTTCGCTTCGGCTTTCGCTCTGCGATTCTTGGCTGGCCAGAGAGCCAAGAGGAGACTGAAGGCCATGGAACAATCGGGTGAGGAAGCCGAAGCTGATGGCTTTGTAGGGAAGCTTACGCGCCCGACGCGTTCTGGAGGCCGGTTGTGGTCTGCGGAGATCAAGGGGCGCGCTGTTTTCGAGAGCATGAAGCCCGACGCCCGCGTATGTGATGTCGCACGGCGTTATGGTGTGAAGGCCCAGCAGTTGACGACGTGGCGCAGATTGGCGCGTGCTGGCCGGCTCGCATTGGTCACGGACGACGCGGCGGCTTTCGTGTCGATCGAGCTGAACGATCCAGCGGCGTCAGGCAAGAGCGAGGGGCCCGTCGAGATTACGATTGTCAAGGTTTCGGTCCGCCTGGATGCGGACGTGTCGGCGGTGCGGATCGCGGAGATCGTGACTGCGATCGAGCGCGGCGCATGATCATTCCGGCGCAGGGACTGCGGATCGTACTTGCTGTGCGTCCTGTTGATTTCCGGTGTGGGCACGACGCGCTGGCCGGCCTGGTGCAAAACACGCTTGGGCTTGATCCGCATTCGGGCCTGATCGTGGTTTTTCGTTCGAAGCGCGCCGACCGGCTGAAGATTTTGCTATGGGACGGCACCGGCCTCGTTTTGGTCTACAAGCGCCTTGGCCGCGATGGTCGTTTCGAGTGGCCGCAGATCAGCGACGGCGTCGTGCATCTGACGCGCGTGCAGTTCGAAGCGCTGTTTGGAGGGCTGAACTGGAAGCGAGTGGGCGAACGGATTGTCGCGACGCCAGCTGCGGCAAACTGACTCAGACCCGACAACCTGTTTCGCGCGGGGCTTTGGGATGATAGCTTGCGGATGTGTCGCCGTCCCCGATTGACCCCGCCCGTCTTGCAACGCTGCCCGCCGATTTGCGAGCGCTCTTCCGCGCGCAGGAAGCGATGATTGGTCACCTCGGCCGCTGCTACCTCAAAGGCCGCGCCGGCGATGCGGCTAACGTCATCCTCTCCGCCGTCGGCCACAACTTCCGCCGCATCCTTCGCCTCGCTCAGGAAGCTCTTGCGCTTCATCCTGATCGTCCTTTGGCGCGCCTTCGCAACCCCAGTCACCCTCAATCCCGCTTGTTAACGGACGACTCGAAATTCCGGGCGGTTTTGCAGCGCGCGTCGGCTGCCATCCACCCGCGACGGGGGATGTCGTTTTAGGATTACCTGGGCAACCCATCTTCCCCTACCAAATTTGATAGTTGTTGTCGTTCGCGTTCGCCGTATTCTCCTGATTGTCAATTGTGCTCAGGAGAGATCTACGTGGCCGTTGAACACTCGCCGCGCTTCTTGATGTGTCCACGACATCATTCTTTGAGCTATAATGACGAGGCGGAAATCACGTCCTTCAAGTATAGCGCGACAATCTGGGTGGGGTGCGCCAGGCCAAGCTGGCGAGTTCTAGCCGGTGCAAGTCCGGCCTGGGTAAGGGGTAGCGCCCGCCCGGTAGCGAGTGTTGCGACGTGGGAGGTGACGACCACGGCGAAGCGTACACAGCAATCATGTGAGGTGTGGGAGTGAGCCACGATAGTGATAAGATCGCAGGGGCCGAGACGTTCTCATCCGTCGAAGACAACACGTGCGGAGCCGACAAGCGAGGCACCGTCGCCCTGCCGGGGTCTAGGGCCACATCACGTATGAAAGGAACGCGTCGGAACCTGGGAGGTCTCTTGCACGGCCGGGTGGCGTCCAGCCACACCGGTCCGCATCGGGAAGGCGAGGAGCCGTAGCCGATGATGAACGGACAGGAGAAGTCTGACTCCGGCATAGTAGCTGGGAAGCCGACGAACAAAGCCGGGCAACCGGCAGCGGAGTTGGTGGAGCCAAGGCCGGAGACCAAGGGGAACGCGGAACAGCAACACATGCATCCGATCGATCTGCTGATGGCATCACAGACAAATCATCAGCTGGGTCAACCGGGGTCCAGCGACAGCAACGAGATTTCGAACGTGCACGCCCCCATTGATCTGCAGCAGGATGCTACGCCGAATCGTGGCAAAAGCTCCGTTCCTGCAGAGGTAGATGGCTTACCAAAAACAATTAAGCGTACGCCGTTAATGGCCAAACGCCTTTCGCAACTCATTAAGAAATTCAAGGCCCCATTACTAGTGCCGGCGCGTCCTTTGGCAACACCAGTTCTGCAATATGACAGAAGCCCTGGATCAGAAGATAACTTTAGATCATCGGATGAGTTTGATCTTCCGGAAGGCTGCAATGCAACAGGCTGGAAGGACCTGCATGTGTCCGGCAGCGCCAGTATTGCTTCCATCGAACAGGTTAGTAGGTTGAACCCATCGCCGGAGAGCCCAGTAATTGTACTTGACGTCCGGGAGGAGTCCCATGCGATCGTTGGCGGTTTTCCGGGGACTTGGCGGGTGCCCAATAACTGGGCGAATGTTGGCAAATCGCGCGAAGAAGTCCTAGCGGATGAACGCGATAGGATACATGCGCTAAAAGGGGAAGAGACAGTGCAGATACTTCACCGCAAAGACGTTAAGAATGAGGTTGATAATCCGCGCTCAGTGACCTTGAGTAGACCGCAAATCTTTAGCGAAGAAGAAGTCGTAAGAGCGGCGGGTGCAAAATATGTGCGTTTGATGGTGTCCGACCATCTCGGTCCGCGCGCAGAGGATGTTGATGCGTTTATTGAAATGGAGCGGGGCATGGCGGCTCACGAGAAGCTGCATGTGCACTGTGGTGTAGGTCAGGGCCGCACGGGCATCTTTATCGCAATGCACGACATGCTGCGTAATTCCTCAAGGGTGTCGTTTGAGGACATCATAAATAGGCAGCTCGCGTTTAACCCTGGCCGAGCCTTGGATTTCCACAAAAACATCGCCCACGAAGAGCGTTCAGACTTCCGCAATGATCGGCTGGAGTTCATTTCGCTCTTCTACGAATATTCCAAAGCAAATTCCAATGGACAACCCTTGTTATGGTCCGAATGGCTTGACCTCCATAGCCCCGAAGGGACCGATAACGAACGGTAACCGTTAGCATATTAGCAGCAGAAATCGGTCGTGCACCTGGGTGATGGGTCGGCGAGCTATGCCTGAATCGGGGTGACGGAGCCGATCAGGCGGCGTGGTTTTGGTAAGCGCTTAGCCGCACTTTCAATTACCCATAATTTTAGCTCGATCGCGGCCCCCAATTCGAGGTCGGTGAGTCGCGATAGTCCGCGCCAGATCACGATATTTCCTGGAGGTGGGTCGTTGGCCGTGCCAGGTATCCTCCGAGCCGCGCGATCTTGACGACGTAGTGGGAGATCGTGGTTCGCTGAGCGCGGTTTGCGCCCCGATCCTTCACCAAATGATCGAGAAGCTTTATTTCGGGATCTGTCAGCGCCGTTTGCGGCGGCGCATTCGGCGTGGAGCGATTGAGCATCGTCATCCAGAAGACGCGCGCTTCCCGAAGATCATGTCCTTGAACGTCTGCATTGTAAGACCGTATGTCCGCCTCTGCCGATGAGGTGGCTCGCCCTACACTGCGCGTCCGAGGGTTGCTCGGGCGAACCGAGCCAATCCTCATCACAGGAGGACGAGCCGTGGCAGATTATAGGGAAGCATTCGTCGGAACGATGTGTACCATGGCCCGCGTTCATCAGGCACGACGCCGTACGGAAGCCGGCGTGCGAGCCCGGTAATCACCACCGGTGCAAACGGCGGTGCGTCATTCCATATCCCGGGCGTAACCGATTGCCCACCTCCGCGACGACGCGACTGCGGTGCGTTCCCAGCTTCATGAAGCAAAGCTTGGGCCTCGCGACGCCACCCGAACAATTGCTTGGGGCTCAGCCCATGGCGCCGCACCACCTCCGACACACCGACTCGCTCGCGAGACTCGCCTCCACGAGGCGGGCCTTGTCCTCGCTCGACCATCGCCGGCGACCGCCAGCGCCCATGATCAGCTCGACCCGCCGCATCTCCGTGACGCCGCCAGCAACCTGTCCGCCGTGCTTTCAAGCTTACGCTCTAGCATAACCGGGAGACCCCCGGCTCTGCCGGGGAGGCAGCATAAGTTTGACATTTGCGGGTCGCCCATCGCCGAAACTTCTGATCGTGAGCCACCACGCACACGAAAGGAAGTTTGACGATGGACGAGTACGAGAGCCTAAGCCACAGCAAGTGGGAGTGCAAATATCATATTGTGTTCATTCCCAAGTGCCGCAGGAAGACGCTTTACGGAGAGTTGAGGCGGCACCTCGGGGATGTGTTTCGCAAGCTGGCACAACAAAGGAAAGCCGGATCGAAGAAGGTCATCTGATGCCGGATCACGTTCACATGATGATTTCGATTCCGCCAAAATACGCAGTCTCGCAGGTGGTCGGGTTTATCAAGGGTAAAAGTGCGATCCATTTGGCCCGTGTATACGGAGAGAAGAAACGCAATTTTGTAGGCCAGCATTTTTGGGCGAGAGGTACTTCGTCTCGACCGTAGGTCGGGACGAAGCGGTGATACGGGAGTACATCAGAAACCAGGAGCAAGAGGACAGCCGCTTGGAGCAAATGAATTTGTGGCGTTGATCGGCCACCTTCAGGTGGCCAACAAATGTAGGGTCGCGTTAGCGACCCAGACTGCCGGTTCGAGCGGCCCAATACCTAAAGCTCCCGGCTCTGCCGGGGGATACTTACTAGTCAGCACACAACGAAAGACGTGGTCGCATTATCTCATCAAGATCGCCAGGCTCGGCGGCTATCTCGCTCGCGCCAACGATTCTGCCACCAGGGAATCTGATCATATGGCGCGGGTTATCGCGATTCATCGATATCGCAACGGGAGCGACACTTTAACTCAAAAATGTGGGTAATCGTAAGCCGGTGAGGGCGGGGGATAGTTGCGTGGTGTGGTAGTCTGATCTGCAGCGGACTGAGCAGAGACCTTTTTCCATTCCCAGGGCAGCAGCCAAAGGTCGCTCCGCTTTCGGATGCTGCTGTTGCCTCCGCATTGCTGCGCGAGCAAAGGCGCCACGGGCAAAGCTTCTTAGTCCGGGAATTCAGGGTCTCGATCCGATGCCGGCGCGCGTTCAATCGGTGGCCCCGGATCTCCGCTGCCTCCGGCGGCCCGCGATTTCTTTGCCGTAGCAGGCTTAGGGATCGACTGCAGGCGAAGAGGAATCATAAGACTTGATGTCGGCCTGGATGCCGTAGCCGCGACATTCCTGCCGGGACGACTTCGGAAATCCAGGGCGCGATCCCTGCAACGCGATGGCGATCGGGTCGTCTACATCAGCAACCGACGCGAGGGAGGACCGCTTTGGAAGGTCGAAGAGTTCCTCAATCTTCTGGACGATTGAAGCGAGTGTCGCTATCTGCACAGATGAGAGAGTCGATTGACCGAGTTCCGCCCGTGTCGATGATGGCGACCGACCTGCTGCGGTGATCGATCTGAAATCGGAGAACTTCCGGGAGCGCTCTATTGGCTTCTCGCTATCGCGTTCTTTCTCTCTCAGCTGGTGCTAATCCTGCGAACGCGCCCAATGCGGCGCTCATTGTCTTTCATCTCGGTTGGGCGTTTGTGATGCAAGTATGTGACGGGCTTGCGGTTCAGCCCTGGATCCCTCATCAGGGCCGCTACCCGAAAGTCGCTTACCAGACGGCCTTTGCAGTTGATCTTGTGATTCAGGTCGGTGCATGGTTTGGATCTCGTAGTCCGCGCGCCCCGATCGCGGAGGAGAGCGGATGCGCTGCGAGTTTGCTCTGATTCGGGCGTTGTCGCACAAGACCTTTATGCGGAGCTAACAGCGCGTTGTCTTTCTTCCAGCCGTCACATTCGCTTTAAATGCGCCTACCGATCGCCAGACGCCGTTTTGATCTTTTGCGAGAACCGAATTATATCGCGGCTCGGAGGATGTGCGATGTTCGGAAAGAAGAAAATGCTGCGCAAGCGTGAGACCCTGGAGGTTCAAAACCGATTCAAGCGGAACGAGCCAGCAGGGAAGGACATTTACGCCCGAATCGCTGATTTGAAGAACGTGCCGCGCGACAACCTGCCTGATGCGGTCTTCATGCTCTTCGTTGAAGCAAAGCACCAAAGCGAGCTGATTCTGGCAATCGATCAAGGACCGTACCCGCTATGACTTCAATTTCGTCGGGTCCGTCGACGGCGATCTTGCGACCTACCTCGCGGAGGAAGCGGCGCATGCGCTCCGAGATCACGTTACCAACCCGCAGACATTCTTGGAGGCGATGTCTGAGGAATTTCCGGATGTGCACTTCACGATCCAACAGCAGGACGCCGTTTCCATGGTTGCTTCGATGATCCGTGTACAGCGGCTGGAAGGCATCCTGGAAGGTCTGCGGCTTGCCGGCCTACTGAACAAAGCGCCAAACCGCCGTCGGATCAGCCCGCAGAAGGACGGGATGCTTTAGCAGGTCCACTTCAAGGCACTTCTGGTACCATAGCGGCTCGAATCGCCGGTCGTGATTCTGTGGTCGCACCGGAGGGGACGATGCGACCGAAGAAGCCGGAGACGACAGGAAGGCGATCTGTTTCGCGCCAGGCACGACCAGATCATCAACCTAAAGCACGAGCTGGTACAGCTCGGTGGCAAGATCGACTGGGACTGAAATGAAATTGCAAGCTTTCCGGCCTTCAAACCCAAAAAGCTTGCAATCTCAAACCTCGCTCCGCTCCCAAAAATCGACTACCGCTCAATGGCTGGACAGTTCTTCACATCGCGTAATCGCGGCTGGCGGCTTCTCGAAGGCACGAGGTTCGGTAGGATCTACTCAGCGGATTATCGAAAGGAGCGGCTCTATGAAGCAATACGTTGGTTTGGACATCTCAAGAAACCAGCATTTGCGTTTTGGACCAGACCGGCGGCGTGACATTCGAAGGTTGCGCGCCCACCAATCCGGAGGCTATCGCTAAACTCTTGCGGCGGCATGCTGGCAATGCTGAGCGGATCGTTTTTGAAACGGGCTCGCTATCCAATTGGCTTTGGCACCAACTCAGGGCGCTGGGTTTCCGGTTATTTGCCTTGATGCGCGTCATGCCAACGCAGCGTTATCGATGCGCATCAACAAGTCGGATCCAAATGATGCCAAAGGGCTAGCCGAAATGGCCCGCATGGGATGGTACCGGGAAGCTGCCGTGAAGGGGGCGGAGAACTAGAAAACCCGTTCGATGCTGGCGGCTCGAACCAAGCTGGTGAATCTGCGGCGAGATCCCGACAACCAAATACGCGGGCGTGTAAGGAGCTCGGAATAGTGCTCGGCAAGGCCGGTTCGACCAACCTGGCTCGCAAAGTCAACGCCGTACTCGTTGAAGCACCGGATTTACAAGATATTTTCGCGCCGCTGCTCCTTGCCCAGTCCTGCTTGACCGCGCAAATTGAAAACTCGATCGATAGCTCCTGACGGTAGCAAAGGCAACCAAACTGTTCGGCGGATGATGACCGTTCCCGGTATCGGTCCCCCGACTGCCCTGTCGTTCGTCGTTACCATCGATGACCCCACTCGCTTCAGACATTCCGCCGGCGTTGGCGCCTTCGGTGAGATCGATCGCACTGGGCGCATCTCCAAGCGCGGCAACCACCAGGTTCGAACTTATTTGTTCGAGGCCGCGAACGTCGTCCTGACCGTTGTCAGGCGAGGCTCTGCGCTCAAGCGCTGGGGCAGCAAGCTGGCCAAACGCATCGGCGCCAAAAAGGCGAAGGTTGCGGTCGCTCGCAAAATGGCTGTCATCCTTCATGCCATCTGGACCGATGGCACCGAGTTCCAGGCAGAGATGCGCACTGCATGAACCAGTCTTAAACCAACACAGATCCGCCTTCGGCGAACAAGCGTCCCTGCCGGGACGAAGGTGTTGGCACTCTCGAAGTCGTCCCTGCGGGCGTTACGCACCGCGCTCTTCACATCGAGATGCCGCACCTCTTGAACGCCATCCTCTAAGCGCGTTCCCGGGCGTGCGGATCGCCGCTGCGGCGGATTACGCCGGCTTCCTGCAGCACCGAGATCTCCCAACCCTGCAGCGTTCGGATCGCCGGGCGGCCGCTGCTTAAACAGCAGCATCCATATGACTCCTGCTCAGGACGAATCCTATGCGTGTCCCGAGTTCCGCGCTCCTAAACGAGGCAAGTATTCCGAACTGCCATAAGTCTGGGTTTCAACGGTGTTTCGTTCCCAAGCGGGACTTAGGGATGCGTTATCTGAAGATGGACGTCGTCCCTTATTCGGGGAAGCCGAGATCGGCTTTCGACGAACTCCACGACGGAGAGAGGCGGCTTGCGATCTGAAAACCCGCCTGGCACTTGGTCCAGGAAGATCGACCCGAGTTGGCTGAAATTCCGTTGCAAGTCCGACGACTTGCAACAGTCCGCGTCTTCCGAGTTTCCGAGCCCCAACCGCACAGCTCATCGTCATTGCACTCGATCCACCTGTAGTAGGCTTGTATCCGAGGATCGGCGCCGACGGGAGCATATTGCTTTCCGGGCCATTGGCCAAAAACTTCAAGGTACAGGTGGCGCAGCGTCCAGATGCTGTAGAGATCCAGCAGCGTCCTGAGATCGCCGCCGTCAAACCATACCCCGTCGGCCGGTGAGAGGCGCAGATCGAACCGTCTTCGAAATTGGTGTGCCGCGGTCCGAGTGGACCAGCTGCAGCCCAGAGGCCCATGCGCGCGAGCCCACTTTGACCTGTACGGAAGCGCGACGAGAAACGTGGCTTCGCGCGCCAAGCCCGGAATGATCGAACTTCTCGCAAGGAGCCACATTCCATCGTCGTCTGGGAAAGTCCGAAGCGGAGGATACGCTTCGGCAAAGCATTTTACCTGGTCGGCGGCGACTTACTCCGCACCGCCTTCACGCCGGCCTCAGCACTCATATGGGCGAACAGCTTCGGCCCCGCACGTCCTCGTGCAATCGGATGCGAGGGCCCGGCGGTCGGTGACAGCTTAGCAGGCCCGGCAGACGAACTTCTCGCGCACGTGCTGGATCACTTCCGAACTCAGGACTGGATAAAGCTTGGGGAGCAAGGCTCGCCAACATTCTTTATGTCGGTGGTTGAGTTCGAGATGTTGGTATTTTTGTTGGTATCGGACGGAATCTGGAAAAGAAATTCCCGCTAGTTCAAGTGGTTAGGCGCCAAGATCCATTACCTCGGACGTAACGGCGTAAGGTGCGCCAGCCGGGGCGCATTGTCTCGGTCGCGGGGATCGTCGCGATCGGCGTCAACAGTGATGGCCGGCGCGGAGTTCTCGGCATGGATGTCGGCCCGTCCGAGGACGGCGTTCCTGCGCAGGCTCGCCCGGCGGGGTCTGCGCGGCGTCAAGCTGGTGATCTCGGGACGCCTACGAGAGCATCAAGGTCGCCGTCGCCAAGGTGCTGAACGCCACGTGGCAGCGCTGCCGGGTGGAGGTCGTTGAAAAAGTTCGCGCAGACTGATTCCGTTTTCCTTGTGATCTCGCGATCGGAGGGGCGCGACATGCTGGGGCGGAAGGAACAGGATCAGCTAGAGCTGTTCGTCACCGGCTCGCTTCGCCAGCTCATCCCCGACGATCACGTGGTGGTTCGGGTCGATCGCGCACTCGATTTTTCTTGGCTACACAACGAAGTCTCTGACTGTTATTGCCTTGGCGATGGCCGGGCGTTGATCCGGAAGTCGCTGTGCGGCTGATGCTCGCTGGGCTGTTACTGGGCATCGTCCACGATCGGAGGCTCAAGTCAATGTCGCCATCCGATGGTTCGTCGGCTACGGACTGCATGACGCTCTTCCCGACCACTCCAGCTTGACACGCATCCGCCAGCGGTGGGGTGCAGAGCGCTTCCGCACGATCTTCAAGCGGACGGTCGAGGCCCGTCTCAAGGCGAAGACCGCAACCGCCGAATGTGTTGGATGAGGTCGAGAACGAGAAGAAGGGGCGCCAGTCCGGCAAAACGTCCGCGTGACCGATCCGGATGCGACAATGGCGACGAATGGTCGTAACCGACGGCTGGAGCCCGCCTACAAGCAGCACACGGCTGTCGACGTCAAGGCGGGCGTCATCCTCGCTGCCCGTACAATCATCTACAGATCTACAGGTCGACAAATACGTTGTGAAACACGTGACTGCCGTCGACAAATGCCGCATCCGCCGACAGCCCCTCTCCGCGGCAAGCCGCAGCAAACGCGATCTGTTCCCTCAACGTCGCAATGCCATCCAACTAGAAAGTTCTCAAGGTTTCGGGATAATGCAAGTCTAACCAAGTCAGAGAGAACATGCGTGACATAGGCGACTAACCACATCAGCCATTTTCACTTTAACTATTGCATGTCTCAGGCGCGTGACGCTCCAATTGCATCGCCACGCCACGGCTCCGTCGATAACCAGTGGAGCTGTGCTCATAGGGGCGTAGGCCCCGTGATGGAGGCGATGTTTTCAATGGTCGGCGGCTGGCCGCGCGCGCGCGCCCGTAGCGCCGCTCGGATGAATCTCCCAACTTGGTGCAACCGAAAAATTGTCCACTCGCTTCTGTGAGCGGCGGTGCGAATGTTGGTGTTATCCTAGATTGAGCGCGCCAGTTAAGAGAATAACGTGACTGAAAATGGATGAAATCAATGTGGTGGCTATACAAAATTGGTGATCATGTTGATGTGGGGATGTCCCGGGTTCTGTTGAATTTCTGAAAAGGTCGGCGTTGCCCCCTTGGGCCGGTAGGCTCGGGGTGCTGATTCCACAAAGGAGAGCAACGCCATGACGAGAGATATCACACCGGCTGGTTGGCCGGCGACCGGGGCTGTGGACTCGTTTGCGGAAGTACGGGCGAGCTTCGATCGGTTCTGCCTTGCGGCGGGGATCGAGGCGCTCGGCACGATGATGGAGGCGGATGTGACGGCGGCCTGCGGGCCGCGCCACGGTCGCGATACGGCGCGGCGGGCGCATCGTTGGGGCCGAACGCGGGGACGGATCGGCTTCCACGGCGGCAAGATCGTGGTCGAGCGCCCGCGGGTCCGGGACGTGGACGGCCGCGAGGTCACGATCCCGAGCTGGGAAACGGCGGCGGAGGAAGACTGGCTCGGTCGCTGGGCGATGAACCTGATGCTGATCAATGTATCGACGCCCCGGTTCGGCCGCGCTGTCCGGCTGCCCGAGGGTGACGTGCCGGCACCGCCCGGATCGGGGATTTCGAAGTCGGCGGCCTCGCGGAGGTTCGTAGCGCTGTCGGCGGCGCGGCTGGCCGACTTCATGGCTGCCGATCTGTCCGCACTCGACCTTCTGGTGATCCAAATCGACGGGCTGCATCTCGGCGACGATCTCGTGCTGGTCGCCGCGATCGGGGTTGACGGCGAAGGCAACAAGCATCCGCTGGCGCTGGTGGAAGGGGCGACCGAGAATGCCGCAACGGTTCAGGCCCTGCTGGACAACCTGGTCTCGCGCGGGCTCGACCCGACGGTGCCAAGCCTGTTCATCGCCGACGGCGCGAAGGCGTTGTCGAAGGCGATCCGCCTCACCTTCGGTTCGGCCGCTGCGATCCAGCGCTGCCAGATCCACAAGGCGCGCAACATCATGGAACGCCTGCCGAAAGAGCATCATGCGGCCATCCGTCGGGTGCTGCGCCAGGCCTGGGAGCTCGATGACGCCGACAAGGCTGAAAAATTGATCCGCAATCTCGCGCGTCGCCTGGACCAGCAATGGCCCGGCGTAGCGGCGAGCATCCTCGAAGGCCTCGACGAAATCCTGACTGGTCCGGTTGAAGCTGCCGAAGGAGCTTCGTCGATCGCTCGCTTGTACCAACATCGCCGAGAACATGATGGGCACCATTCGCCGCGTCACGCGCAACGTCAAACGCTGGCGAGATGCCGGTATGGCCCTGCGATGGGTCGCGGCCGGCATGATCGAGGCCAACAAGGGCTTCAGACGATTGAAGGCGCATAAGCAATTGTCGGTTCTGCGCGAAGCGGCTTGACCTTGACGTGATCGAGCGCGCCATCAGGCTTTCGTGGTCGGGCGTAACTGGGCCGGAGAACTCCTTATCGTCAGCGATCCAAGATTTGAGCCGGTTTGGCGATGTGGTTTACGTGCCAGATCAAACTCACATTCTAAGCCTGGACGTCTTCTCGCCCTTCCCGGGCGAAGGCGACGTGACCAGCCACGTCGAACGGCTCAGTTCCAAAACACAAAAATTGCGCCAAACTGCGTCCTGATAGCGGTCGGTCCGTCGGAAGGATGATCGAGCAACATCGTCGTCTCGATGTTGGGTGGTTTCTCGCAACTTCAGTCTGGCCAGATCTGGTCGCTATCCACTCTCTTCGCTGCGCTTGCAATGATGGGGTGTGATTGCCTACGCCCTGATCGCGATTTTCGGCTCGGCGTCTGCGTTGGCGGCCATTTCGCGCAGCGCACGCCGGTACTCGTCCGGCATCAGCTTGCGGAATTTGGGCAGCCAGCCCTTCCAATTGGCAAGGATGTCGGCAGCGCGCCTGGAGCCGGTCGCCTTGGCGTGGCGCGAGATCAGGACGTGCAGCCGCTCGACGTCGGAGTCGAGCAGGTTCTTGAACACGTCGACCCGGCCATGCGCCTCGAGGTCACCGGAGTGATGATAGGTGCCGGCGTTGATCAGCTCTTCCAACAGCACCGGCTCGAGCTCGGCCATCGGGAGGTTGCACAATCTGTCGAAATTGCCGCTCTCGTCGAGCACATAGGCGATGCCGCCGGACATGCCGGCCGCGAAGTTGCGTCCGGTCTTGCCGAGCACGACCACGATGCCGCCGGTCATGTATTCGCAGCAATGATCGCCCGCGCCTTCGACCACGGCGACCGCGCCCGAGTTGCGCACGGCAAACCGTTCGCCGGCGACGCCGCGGAAGTAGCACTCGCCTTGAATGGCGCCGTACATCACGGTGTTGCCGACAATGATGCTTTCTTCCGGCACGATGCTGCTGTTCTTCGGCGGCTTGACGATGATCTTGCCGCCGGAGAGGCCCTTGCCGACATAGTCGTTGGCTTCGCCTTCGAGCTCGAAAGTGACGCCTTGCGCCAGCCAGGCGCCGAAGGCCTGGCCCGCGGTGCCCTTGAGGCTGACATGGATGGTGTTATGCGGCAGCCCGGCATGGCCGTAGATCTTGGCGACCGCGCCCGACAGCATCGCGCCGGCGGAACGGTTGGTGCTGCTGATCCCTGCCTCGATCTTGACCGGCGCGCCGCGGTCGAGCGCGGGCGTGGCCTTCTCGATCAGCGCGCGATCCAGCACCGCTTCCAGATGATGGTTCTGGCGCTCGGAATGGTAGATCTTCTGGCCCTTCTCTTCCTTCTGCCGCACGAACAGCTTCGAGAAGTCGAGGCCCTTGGCCTTCCAGTGCGCGACCAGCTTGGTCTGGTCGAGCAGCTGGGTCTGGCCGATCATCTCGTTGAAGGTGCGGAAGCCGAGCGACGCCATGATCTCGCGGACTTCCTCGGCGACGAAGAAGAAGTAGTTGATGACGTGCTCGGGCTGGCCGGCGAAGCGCTTGCGCAGGACCGGGTCCTGGGTCGCGACGCCGACCGGGCAGGTGTTGAGATGGCACTTGCGCATCATGATGCAGCCGGCCGCGATCAGCGGCGCGGTGGCGAAGCCGAACTCGTCCGCGCCAAGCAGCGCGCCGATCACGACGTCACGCCCGGTGCGGAAGCCGCCGTCGACCTGGACCACGATGCGGCTGCGCAGCCGCTCGCGCACCAGCGTCTGGTGGGTTTCGGCGAGACCAATTTCCCAGGGGCTGCCGGCGTGCTTGATCGAGGTCAGCGGCGAAGCGCCGGTGCCGCCCTCGAAGCCGGCGATGGTGACATGGTCGGCGCGTGCCTTGGCGACGCCTGCGGCGACCGTGCCGACGCCGATCTCGGAGACGAGCTTGACCGAGACGTCGCCCGTCGGGTTGACGTTCTTGAGGTCGTAGATGAGCTGCGCCAAATCCTCTATCGAGTAGATGTCGTGGTGCGGCGGCGGCGAGATCAGGCCGACGCCGGGCGTCGAATGCCGGACCTTTGCGATGGTCGCGTCGACCTTGTGGCCGGGCAGCTGGCCGCCTTCGCCGGGCTTGGCGCCCTGCGCCATCTTGATCTGCATCATGTCGGAGTTGACGAGATACTCCGTGGTCACGCCGAAGCGGCCCGAGGCGACCTGCTTGATCGCCGAGCGCATGGAATCTCCGTTCGGCATCGGCTTGAAGCGATCGGCCTCTTCGCCGCCTTCGCCGGTATTGGACTTGCCGCCGATCTCGGTTCATGGCGATCGCGAGCGTGGTGTGCGCCTCGCGCGAGATCGAGCCGAAGCTCATCGCGCCCGTGGCGAAACGCCTGACGATGTCCTTGGCCGGCTCGACCTGGTCGAGCGGCACCGGCTTGCGCTTCTCGTCCTCGGCGGTCTTGAGCCGGAACAGGCCGCGCAGCGTCAGCAGCCGCTCGGACTGCTCGTTCAGGATCTTGGCGAAGGCGCGATAGCACTCCAGCGAATTGCCGCGCGCGGCATGCTGGAGCAGGCCCACCGATTCCGCGGTCCAGGCATGGTCCTCGCCGCGGCTGCGATAGGCATATTCGCCGCCGACGTCGAGCGCGGTCTTGTAGACCAGCGCCTCGCCGAACGCGTCGGCATGGCGGCGCACGGCCTCTTCGGCGATCTCAGCGAGACCCACGCCCTCGACGCGGGTATGGGTGCCGGCGAAGAATTTCGCGACGAAGTCGGCCTTGAGGCCGACGGCATCGAAGATCTGGGCGCCGCAATAGGACTGGTAGGTCGAGATGCCCATCTTGGACATCACCTTGAGCAGGCCCTTGCCGATCGATTTGATGTAGCGCTTGACGATCTCGTAGTCGTCGAGCGAGCCGGGCAGGCGGTCCTTCATCGCGATGATGGTCTCGAACGCGAGGTAGGGGTTGATCGCCTCTGCGCCGTAGCCGGCAAGGCAGGCGAAGTGATGCACTTCGCGCGGCTCGCCGGATTCGACGACGAGGCCGACCGAGGTGCGCAGGCCGGTGCGGATCAAATGATGATGCACGGCGGCGCAGGCGAGCAGCGACGGAATCGGCACGCGGTCGGAGCCGACCATGCGGTCGGACAGGATGATGATGTTGACGCCCTCGCGCACCGCGCTTTCGGCGCGTGCGCAGAGCTCGTCGAGCACCTGGTCCATGCCGGCCGCACCGAGACCGGCGTGGAAGGTGGTGTCGAGCGTGCGCGACTTGAAGTGGATTCGGCCACGTCCGAGATCAAACGGATCTTTTCCAGATCCGCGTCGGTCAGGATCGGCTGCCGCGCTTCAAGACGCTTGGTGGTGGCAAGGCCCTGGAGGTCGAACAGGTTCGGCCGCGGTCCAATGATCGAGACCAGGCTCATCACCAGCTCCTCGCGGATCGGGTCGATCGGCGGGTTGGTGACCTGCGCAAAGTTCTGCTTGAAGTAGGTGAACAGCGGCTTGGCCTTGTCCGACAACGCCGAGATTGGCGTGTCGTTGCCCATCGAGCCCGCGGCTTCCTCGCCAATGGAGGCCATCGGCGTCATCAGGATGGTGATGTCTTCCTGGCTGTAGCCGAACGCCTGTTGGCGATCGAGCAGCGACAGGTTGGAGCGCACGCCGGTGGTCGGCACCTTCGGCAGTTCCTCCAGCACGATCTGGGTCCGCTCGAGCCATTCCTTGTAGGGATGGCTCTTGGCGAGTTCGGCCTTGATCTCGTCGTCGGGAATCAGGCGGCCCTGCTTGAGGTCGACCAGCAGCATCTTGCCGGGCTGCAGCCGCCACTTGGTGATGATCTGGTCCTCGGGGATCGTCAGCACGCCCATCTCGGACGCCATCACGATGCGGTCGTCCTTGGTCACGAGATAGCGCGCCGGCCGCAGGCCGTTGCGGTCGAGGGTCGCGCCGATCTGGCGGCCGTCGGTAAAGGCGATCGCGGCGGGGCCGTCCCACGGCTCCATCAGGGCTGCGTGATATTCGTAGAAGGCGCGGCGCTTCTCATCCATCAAGGGATTGCCGGCCCACGCCTCCGGAATCATCATCATGACGGCGTGCGGCAGCGAGTAGCCGCCCTGCACCAGGAATTCGAGGGCGTTGTCGAAGCAGGCGGTGTCCGACTGGCCTTCATAAGAGATGGGCCAGAGCCGGTTGATGTCCTTGCCGTAGAGCTCCGAGCTCACGGACGCCTGACGCGCCGCCATCCAGTTGGTGTTGCCGCGCAGCGTGTTGATCTCGCCGTTATGCGCGATCATCCGATAGGGATGCGCCAGCGACCATGCCGGCAAGGTGTTGGTCGAGAACCGCTGATGCACCAGCGCCAGGGCGCTCTCGAAGTCCGCCTCATGCAGGTCGGGATAGTACTTGCCGAGCTGGTCGGCGAGGAACATGCCCTTGTAGATCACGGTACGGCAGGACATCGAGCATGGGTAATAGTCCGCGAGGCCGCGGTCACGGCGCTGGTAGATCGCCTGCGAGATCGACTTGCGCAGGATGTAGAGATGGCGCTCGAAATCGTCCTCGGTCTTGGCGGTGCCATTGCGGCCGATGAACACCTGCATGCAGGCGGGCTCGGTCGGCTTCACGGTGACGCCGAGCGAGGAGTTGTCGGTCGGCACGTCGCGCCAGCCGAGCAGGGTCAGGCCTTCCGCCTTGATCTGGTCGGCGATGATGCTCTTGATGACGTTGCGCCAGGCGGTGTCGCGCGGCATGAACAGCGCGCCGATGGCGTATTCGCCCGGAGCCGGCAGCGTAAAGCCGAGCTCCCCGGCCTTGCGGCTGAAGAAGGCGTGCGGGATTTGCACCAAAATGCCGGCGCCGTCGCCGGCGCGCGGGTCGGCGCCGACCGCGCCGCGGTGCTCGAGATTGCAAAGGATGTTGAGCGCGTCCGAGACGATCTCGTGCGACTTCTTGCCCTTGATGTTGGCGATGAAGCCGACGCCGCAGGAATCCTTCTCCAGGCTCGGATCGTAGAGGCCTTCGGCCGGCGGACGCGAATTGTGTTCCTGAATCGGATCAGTCGTTTTCGAGGCGACGGTCGCCGACAGCTCTTCTGCCACGATGTTTGCGCGATCGAATTGCGACCCGTTCATGTCCTCGTCCTCTCCATGCGGCAAGCTGCCTCACCGCCATCTTCGGCGCACCTTGGGCGTTCCGCGGCACCCGCTCTTGGGCCACCGCTCGTCCTTGCGAGCCGCATTTTCTTAAATTCAGGCCAAGGCGTTCTTCGTCCCCCAGAACGGCTTTGCCTCCTCATCCTTGTACTTGGCCAAGGCCTTAAGCAACAGCCGCAGATAGTGCGCCTTCTCTTCAGCCCCCATTGGCCGCCCCGGGCTATCCAGCGACTTCACCGCAGACTCGACTAACTCGACCGCACGATCCTTGTTGCCGCTTTCGTAATAATACTGAGCGACTGCCCCATAGGACAGAAACTTGGGGAGGGCGCTGCCTTCTGGAGAATTCAGCGCGAGGATGTGTTCGGCCAACTCCTTGCCCATCGCAAAGCGATCAGAATGCGGAAATCAGAGTTGTCCTCCGCTGGATCGAAGAGTTGGCGGATCGCCCCGACCATCCAGTCCTCAGATTTTTTGTCGATCGCATCGCGAGCCAATTGACGCATAACGGTTAACCCGGTCTGCATGTCATGGATTTTGTGCAGGAGCAGATCCGCATGAACTACGCGAACGCTGATGTCGTCCGGCGTCACTGCAACGCCCTCTTTAGCGGCCGAAAGCGCCGTCGACCAATCCTGCGCCTTCAGCGCCGGCCCAAGTTTGGCCCAGAACGCTTGCATCTTGGCTTTCTCGCGCATTCTAGATTCTGCTTCAGCGATTCGCTCCGCATCCGCTGCTTTGGCTTCATCGCTGGTGCGCCAGGTGCCGTTTAACATTTTTGTAAACACGTCATACAGTTGCATCGGGTGACCGATAAAGGCGACGTGACCGTCACGGTCGATGACGAATGACGTAGGGATAGTGGCAGAAAAACTGGGCGCCATCCAAAGCTTCTTCATTTTTCCCGCGTAATCGAACGCGATCCGAAAATTCAGCTTGGAGCCTTTTTCGGTCAACCACGCGTCCAAGTTCGTTCGCGCCTCCTCGGCCGTTGAGCCTCGCTCGGAAGCTGCAACTGCGATGACCTCAACTGCGCTATTTTTGTATTTTTCTTGCAGTTCCGCGAGATGGGGCATCACCGCCACACATCCGCGGCACCAAGTCGCCCAAAACTCGACAATATAAAGCGTTCCCAGCTTAAAGTTGGTGAGGGGCTCGCCACGCACCCAGCTTTCCACCCTCATCGGAGGAGCTGGCGAGTCGATACGAAGGATCACGTTGTTCTCCAAAGCTATTCCCAAACCTTCGCGCGACCGTATGCGCGAGCTCGTTTGTCTCTAAGAAACGGGGCACGAGTTCAATGAACGAGAGCGCGTCTGCATGCACTCCGCCTGACACCGTGTTGCTCCCGTAGCAACGACCGTGCCAGCACTACCAACGCACATACGCACCTGATTCGGCCTAAGATTGCCTCGGCGGCTCAACACGGCGGTGCGTTTGTAGCTGGCGGCCTTGTTCGATGTCAGACATCGGACGCGGGTCGTGCGCTTCGGGCCGTGAGGTTTTGTGCCCCGCCCATCATGACGATCGCGCACCTGATGTTTTGATGATTGCTGCCGTAACCGCCGTCGCGCAGAACCGGCAAATAGCTGTTAATACGAGCCTCGCTCGCTCTGCCCGTCCAATTGCGCTCCTCCTACTCGGTGTTCCTGCTTCCTAAAGAAAGCGCGGCGATCCGACGGTTGCGCTTTTCTTGAGCGTTAGCCGATGAGGTTGCAAATCGCGACAACGTCGTTGCATCGGAGCCGCTCGTACCGCCCTATGTCGTCACCGGCGCCTTCCATCGCATAAAGCGCCGCTCCAGCGCCTCGAGAACGGCATTGAAGGCAAGCCCGATCACAGTGATGCCAATGATGCCGAAATACATTTGCGGGGTCAGGAAGCTGTACTGGCTGTTGATGATGAGATAGCCGAGACCAGCCGTCACGCCGACCATCTCGGACGCAACCCACCAGCATTGCGGACGCGCTGGCGAGTCGAATGCCGACAAAGATGCTCGGAAGCGCGGCAGGAACGATGACCTTGCGGAAGAATTGCTGCGGCGTTGCTCCCATTGTCCGCGCCGACTTGATCAAAAGCGGATCGACCTGCTTCACTGAAGCGATGGTGCTATAGATCACCATCGCGATCGACGTCTGATCCCGCGGCGAGCTTTGTGGGAGCTGATCGATCCTCAGACCGATACCTTCGCGAGTCCGTCGTCCCTTCGTCCTTCGGGATAACGGGTTTGCGTTCTACAATTGGCCGCATCGTTCCATTCCTTGCAGTAGCTCGCTTCAGCATCTCGGTTAGAAAACACGCCACGACGAAATTCCGCGCTGCGATCGGGCGGCGTCTCCTTTTTCGGCCGACCGCTGACCACGGTACCACGATATTGGTGCCCGATACCGAGTCCGTTGCGGCGCAAGGACGCGAGATGGCGCCGATGCTCGGCTTTCATCGAAATGGCCATTGTCGTTGCAGGTCACTGACGATCTGGTCCGTGATCTTCTGATGGACAGTGGCTTTCATGGTTCCCGCGTCTATCGGTTGCGAATGCAACCAAAATGACGCGCCTTGTTGCGGGGTTGAGCCATCACGCCGGAAAACGACGGATGGCGGGCCGTAGCCCCCGCGGCGAGTACGCCGCCGCCGCTTTCCGCCAATTCTTCATGTGCTTGGCTGCGACGACTTGGGGCCGCCCCGATCCGCCGTGGGCTAGGGCGCATCGCCTCAACCGAAGAATGCACTCGTGGGAGCGTGACATGGTGAGCCGAAGCCGGCACGGGGCACCGAGTGCAGCGGTCGACGCCGGCATGCTCATGACCGCGAGCCCCTCTTCCGATTAAAGCGGGACACCGGTAGAGCAGGCGATGAGCGCGGGCTTCCCTCAGTTTCGGGTTGAACGTTTATCCTCCTCGATGAAGCTTCGGATACCAACATCACCGGCAACGGTCTTGCCGCGGTGTTCGTGTCCTGGTGGGAAGGCGAACTCGACCAGGCCACCCTGCATGCGCGGCTCAACCAGAAAATCGATCCCGCTGACGTCGAGGCCGCGAACACGACGGGGTAGGCGGCTCCATTTCTCCGTCATTCCGGGGGCGTCGAATTCGGGTGTACCCGAATTCGCGAGTCTTAATCGTCCAAGTCGGCAGCCAACTTGGATTTGGAACCTGGAATCTCTCGCCGCGACCTCTGGATTGCCGGCTCGCTTTCGCGAGCGCCCGGAATAACGTCTGAAAAGGCGGCTCCACAAGACGAGGAGAAAATCGCCCGGTTTTGCCGAGCGGTTTTATGAGCGCCGAGTATGAACAACAGCTTGAGGGTGGAAGTCCTCTATCCAGCCGCATGACAGCGAACCGTTAGCGAAGCGCAACGGCGCGATCGCGAGGGGCAAAGCCGCGGGCGGATGGACCAGAATGGGATAAGGGTTGTCAGGCACCCCGGGTGCTACTGGCCGGACAGCAGAACTGATATGGAGTACCAGTGTGTGGTGCAGGAACTGACTGGCGCGATGACGAGCACCGGTCGTTTTAAGGCGCGCGCACGATCCAATCATCGCCCCTCAGATCGCATTTGGCTGTGGAGTTCTTCAAATCGCAGCTTGGGCCTGGTTTATGTGGCCGCGCGTTAAGGTCGCTACCGGTTCGCTCGCCACGTCATATCCGCGCCCCGGCCTCCAACTCGTTCGCTGAGTTTCGCCTCCCCTGACGTTCAATGCACCTCAACCGAGGCATGACCTTGTCGGGCTCGGTGATGACGCGAGCATAGCGCGGCACCGCGGCGGATCGCGCCCAGGGTTGCCTCGCGATGGCAGGGCCGCGTCCGTCGATTCCGCTCCATTGCGCGAGCCGTCCTCGCGGGTCGATCCACGTCGACGGCTTTGGCTGTTTCGACTCCGATCTGCATCGTCGCTCGCCCCTAATCCTGCCTGGCGGGGAGTGGGATTAGCAAGTTCCGTCACAGCACCAAACAAGCTTTTCCGGCGGCGCGAAGCGCGCTTCGTGTCCAATTTCTGACAGCGGCACAAAGCCCGCCAGGTTCAAAACACCGCGTTGACCAAGCCGATCTTCGCCAAACTCGCGCCGGCGATGAAGGCCGAGGATTGGGCGACGGCGCTTTCGGCGGTCGAAGAGGCCGTCGCTATGATGCCGGACGACATCAACTTCCGCGTGCTTCATGCGGATCTGTTGCTTCACAAAATGCACGACATGCGGACCGGCTTGCCGGTTCTGCGCCAATTGGTTCGTAACGCAATCGACAAAAAATCCGAGGTGTGGATGGCCGGGGCGATGCGCCAACTGTTCGATCCGACGAACGACAACTCCTACTTTCCGCCTGCCGAGCGCTTGGCGATGGGCAAGAAGCTGTCCGAACACATCCTGGCACTGAACCCTCCGCACCGCGGCGACGGCCCCAAGTTCCTCTCGTATGGGGCGCTTGCTCAGTATTATTACGAGAGCGGCAACAAGGATCGCGCGATCGAGTTGATCGAGCTGGCACTGAAGTCGCTGGACGGTCCGGAGCCTATCCCGGACGAACTGAAACAGCACGTTCTGTCGTTGTTGCTCCAGGCCTTGGCCAACTACAAGGGTGAGAAGGTTTGTTACGGGGCTTTTTGTGCGGCTCCGGAAAACAAGTCCCCGAAACTGTCAAAGCGCAGCCGCCGGAGGAGAAAACGGGAAAAGGGGTGATAATCGGAACTTGCTTTACTGCCGAATTCGTCCATTTCTCCGGCGGGCCGTCGGCAAGTCATGCAGCACAGTGTTTGATGGTTTGCGCATGTCGGAAGTCCGAATCTTGCGATGACCTCCGGCCGAATTGCGGCGGAAGCGATCTTCCAGGTGAAGTCGCGCCGCGATCCCACAACGGCAAACGATCTGACGCTCTGCAAAGAACACGCTGAACGACTCCTTCGTCATGAAGAAAATGCGCTCTCGGCGGACAGCCATGGTGGCGCCCGACCTGGGCGACCATCGCCACGGTTCTGCGGACGCGCGAAGATGAATGACGTCGATCCGCATGCCTGGTTCACACAAACTTTCGAACCGGACGCGCGGGGCTGGCCGATGTCTCAGATCGATGCTCTCATACCGTGAAACCTCAAAGCCTGAATGGCTTCAACTAAACACTTTCGCGAAGAAGGTGAAATGGGTAGAAGGCTTCGATCGCATACCCAGGCTCCGAGCACTATTGCGTCGCTTCGGACGGCAGCGCCGAGCATCGGCCGTCATCGCGTCCCTGATCGATACGGCCTTACGCCACGTGCGGCATAAACCGCTAAGCATGATTGGCCGCATCCCCGCGGGCTTAGTGTTGCTTATCCAAGTGAGGGGCTTTAGCATTGAGCCCCGCCTTGCGCTATCGGCTTCCCCGAACCGCCCTTCGGCTTGATGCTCTTCACGGAGGCCGAGACCTCGATCAGCGTGTCATCGACCGAGAAGTGCTCGCTGGACAAGAGCCACACGCACGTGCGGCAGGTTCAGCACAGTGACAAGAACTTGGCCGCGATATCGCCGTCCAGCAGCCGATCCCGGTTCTTGCAGAACACGGTCGCATCCCACAGCAGCCGCCTCAGCCACGTGTTTTCGTCCTCCAACCTCTTCAGGCGTTTGGCCTCCGAGACCTCCATCCTGCCGAGCTTGGCTTTCCATTTGTAGATATTGGCGTCACTGACGCCGTGCTTCCAACACAGATCCGCGGCCGAAACGCCAGCCTCGTGCTCCTTTTAAATCCCGATGATCTGCTCTTCCGAAAGCGGCTACGCTTCATGGTCCTTGTTTTGGGCCAGAGCGAACTTCAACCTGGATTAAGGCCGTGGGCAAGGTCCAGCTGCGCCAGCCTCTCGATCCTTGTCCGGTTTCTGACAGGGGCACACAAAACCTGTGAGCTTCACAACACCGCGCGCCATTTGCGTATCGCGAACTGTTTCAACGCGCAATCAGGCGCTTAATGCGCGCGAGACGTGCTGGCACCGCCCTTGCTCTTTCCCGCCATAGGGCAATAGGGGGCCAATTTGAAGGAGCTGAACATGAGCCGCACGACAGGATCTTGGGCTTACGGATAAAAAGCGCCGATGCCAAGGGGAGAGACTAAGGCCAAAGAAATTCGCGACTCTTCGATGCGGTTTGGGAGCATACCGCAGCATGCGATAGTTGCGGCTAGAACGGCCGAGGGTCCTTGAAGAATCGCACGGCACTACCGGCTACTGAGTAGGCGCGAAAGTTCAGTACCGCTTACCTCGCCTTGCCGTCTGAGGGCAGGGCGAGGAGCGCCTGATCGTTGGATCGCTCGGGGGCAGCTTGCAAACGTGTGCGGTTGCTCATGGGCCTTGCTTAAGAGTGAATGCGCGGGTGGGAAATTGACCGTCTCATATCATAATTTAGAGCTCCCCAGAATACGGGACCGAGTGGACTTTGCTGCCTTTATGTTGGGAGTAAGCCACATCGACGCACAGGTACGGAGCTGGCGGTCGCCAAGTTTTCGTTTTCAATTCTCCCGATTTGGTCCAGCGTCTATTTGAAGACACTGATTGTTACGGCGCGACTGAGTACCATTACAGAAGCATTGTCGATGCATAGACGTCAGTCAGGCCCAAACTCTGCGAGAACTCCGAGGTCATCAACCAAGCAACCCTTGATTGATTCCGAGCACAGCGCTGGAAGCGATCACTGCGGCCCTATTCGGGTTCGATGGACGCGACCACGAGGCAATCTGGCAGCGGCGCGTGTGGTGGCCGTGCAGACGTTCGGAGAAGCAATTTCGAGGACGGCGAGGTGGCGGTCGGCCGCCTGATGCTTATTGTCGCATGGTGTGAACGCCGCGAGCGGATTCTTTCACCAGCCGAGCCGGCGGTCGATCGGTCGAAAAATGCGATAGCTTTCTTGCGATGGAAGACGACATGCAGGAAGAGGCGCCGTCGCCGCCCAGGTCCCTTGTTTTCGAAGCGCCGCTGGTCCGGCTGCTCGCGATCAACTTTGCCGCGGGCGTGTCGCTGGCGGTGCTCCTGGTCGGTGGCCTCATGCTGCTCAATCCCGGCAACATACGAGACCTCATCCTGGCCGATAACACCCCCGGCATCGCGCTCGGGCTGCTCCTGTTCGGCTTCATCATCACCCTCAGCTCCAGCGCGATGGGCACCGCCATCATGGCGATGGGGCGACGGCAGCCCGAGGGCCCGCCGCGAGGACCGGGACAGTTCGTGGCTGAGACGGTCGGCGACAAGACGCGCAGCCGGCAGCTGCATGATCGCTTCTGATTGAATAAGAGCCTATGCTCCGGGCAGCCGGTCTCAAGGACGAAAGCGGCACCTACGCTCAGCTCTGCTTTCGAGGGCGAAGCGGAATTGTTGTCCTTGATCTGAGACTAATTCGTTCGGCGTGCGTTGCGCGCTGCGTGTCCCCCGAACATCGATTTTGAGGCTGACCTTCGCCTGACCCAGAAGTGCCGACAGGAACATCCCGATCAGAGGAAACTTCGGAATCTGGCGAGCTCCGTGATGTGATCGGCTGACAAGACTTCCGTTACGAGCGGAGGCTGTGGCGCTGTGTGGATTTCGTAAAGATGACGTGTGGCCTCAGGCTTGGTCATAAACTTTCGTATGCAGTCGTCCAGCGTGCCTTCCGCCAGCAGATAGGTGCTTCTGTCTGCACGGCGCTCATTGTTTATGGAGGGCCATTTGCGAAGCATGGCGGGCGCATCGAATCGAATGTGAATGTCGTTCGCGTCCATCATCTCTGTACTCGATCGGTCAACGTGGCTGCTCTGCCTCTGAACAGTCGTGAACTGCCTGATTGCCTCATGCTGCGCCATAAGACACCGCCAGCCTTTGCCGAAGCCGCGTCGACTTCTTTACAAATGGCGCAAAGCGGACGCCCTCAATGATCAGCATTCGCTCGCAGGCAGCAACCCCGCCAAGGCTTTGGCTTCCGATTTGAGAGCATCGATTGCCGACTTGCGGGCGTCGGCATCGAAGCGCGTCCTGATCGCTGATAGCGAAAGGGCGCCCCTCAGTTTGCCGTGTACGTCCATCAACGGCACGGCCGCCGCGGCGACCTCCGGATCCCGCTCTCCGATCGAAACATAAAAGCCTTTATCGCGGATCTTCTTCCCTTCTACGTTCGTTGGCTCGCGGTATGCAGTAAGAATTCGCCCGGCGGCGCCGCGATCAATCGGCAATCGCTGGCCTTCTTCGAGATGATGTCGAACTGAACGTGGAGAATTGACGCGGTAAAGACAGATGCGTTCGTCGCCATCTGCAACATAAAAGGATGCAGTTTCCCCGTTGCCTCAACCAGGCGACGAAGCGATGGCCGGATGACTTCGCCAAGATCCAGACCGCGCTGATAGAGCGCCCCAAGACGCCACAACTCCGGTCCCGGTCGAAACAACCGGTCCGCGCCGCGGACGAGAAAGCCGTCAGCCTCCAACGAAGAGGCCAATCGGAGTACTGTGCTCTTGTAGAGGTCCGTCATCTCCGCAATCTGCGTCAGCGTGATCGCAGACCGCTCCGCGTTGAAACTTTTCAGGATCGCGAGCGCTCTCCTGACCGCGTCAACTCCTGTCTTGCTCATCTCTGCTCCAGTTCTGTAGAATAGAACCACTGCCATATTAAGGCGCCAGAATCCATTACAGAAGGAGGTAAACGGTTCTGTATGGCAGAATAGATTGACTCTTCTCACACATGACTATGGATTGCATATAACAGAACGAGTTCTGAAGCGCGAAGGGCAGCCAACGCTGGTCGTTGACTTGCGCGAGGTAATGATCCCCTTCGGCGCATTCATCGCAGTCAAAAGCGTGAACCTCCAAGTAGGCGACGCGGAGTTCGTTGCGGTCATGGGACCAACCGGTTGCGGCAAGTCCACCATCCTGAGCACTGCCACAGGTCTCTCAAAACCCGCCTCGGGAGACGTTCAGATTTTCGGCAAGCCGCTCACGGGACTGAATGATCAGTCCGGCTACATGCTCCAACAGGGGTCCTACTGCCGTGGAAGACCGCGCAGGACAACGTTGGGCTCGGGCTCGCCTTTCTGGGCAAGTCACTCGAGGAGACGCGCGCCGAGGTTCGGCAGTGGCCCGCCAAAGTCGGCCTGACGGGATTTGAGCAGCGTTATCCGCATCAGCTATCAGGCGGGCAACGCAAGCGCGCGGCGATGGCGCAGACGCTCATCATGGAGCCGAGAATCGTTCTGATGGACGAGCCCTTCTCGACGCTCGACGTTCACACGCGCCGGCTGACGCACCGCATCCTGCCCGATCTCTGGCAGGCCGAGCGCCGCTCCTTAATCTTCATCACCCATCATTTCGACGAGGCGATTACGCTGGCCGACCCGCGTCGCCGTGATGTCCGCAGGCCCTGCCAGCCGGATGGTCGGCGAGGTCAGGATCACGCTGCCTCGTCCCCGGGACGTCTCCGCGCTGCAGACCAGGACGAGTTCGTCGCGCTCTATCGCGAAATCTGGTCGCTGCTTGGGCGCTGAAGTGGAGAGGAGCTATGCCGCGCAGAAATAAGGTCGTTGTCACGCAAGTCGCGATCGTTCTCGCTCTTGTCCTGATCTGGGAGCTGGGGGTGCGATTAGGCCTCATCGACGCCTTCTTCTTTCCGGCGCCGTCGACCCTGGTCGGCAGGATCAGGAACTGGACGTCGACCGCGGATTTCTGGGGCGATGTTGGCATAACGCTGGTCGAGACGATCCTATCATTCGTCGTCGGGATTGCGATCGGCACTGCGCTTGGGATCTGGCTGGGATTAAGCCCGTTTGCCGCTGATGTCGTTCAGCGCTTCATCATGTTCAACGCGATCCCGCGTATCCTGCTGGGGCCGATCTTCGTCATCTGGTTCGGTCTGGGGCTGACCTCGAAGGTTGCGCTCGGCGTGACCCTCGTGCTGTTCGTTGCGTTCTTCAACACTTTCCAAGGCGTGCGCGAGGTCAATCCGGTCGTCCTGGCGAGCGCGCGACTGCTGCGCGATTCGAAATCCTCGCTGTTGCGCCACGTCTATCTGCCCTCTGCCACCACCTGGATCCTGTCGAGCCTGCGAGTGTCCGTCGGCATGGCGGTCGTGGGCGCCGTGGTTACGGAGTATCTCGGCTCATCCGCCGGGTTGGGGCACCTGATCGCGCAGGAAGGGGTGCTCGATGCGACGGGCGTGTTCGCTGGAATCATCGTGCTGTCCGCATTCGTGGTTGCGCTCGACACGCTCGTCGATCGTGCCGAAAAGAGGTTGTTGGTCTGTCGGCCAGCGCCGGCTCATGCAGCTTGAACATGTACTTGGCCAATGATGGAGGTGTATATGCGCGGTTTAATCCGACTGATCTTTGGTGTTGCGGCGGCCGTTGGCCTCTGCCTCTTATCGGCTGACGCCGGCGAACCTGAAAGGGCGAAACTGAAGATCGTCGTCGGCTCCCACATTCTCAATTACATGCCTGCTGAATTGGGCGTAAAGCTCGGTACCTTCAAGAAGAAGGACTCGACGTCACTGTTCGAGAATTTCCAGGCCGGCGGCTCCAAGGCGCTGCAAGCGCTGATTGGTGGCTCGGTGGACGGCGTCGTGCGGTTCTATGATCACACGATCCAGATGCAGGCGCAGGGCGAGGAGATCTCCTGCGTCTTCGTGCTCAACGACATACCCGGCATTCTTCTCGGCGCAGCGATCTCGCCGACAAGGTGAAGAGCGGCGCCGACCTCAAGGGCCTGAGGCTCGGCATCACGGCTCCTGGATCAACTCGGTATCAACGGAGCAGCTCGTTGTCCCGGCCCGATACAAGACCGATAATCGCGAGGTGAACATCGATGTCCTGAAAGCGTCGAAAGCGCTGTTTTCCCAGAGCGGCCTGATGGACGCCGAGGCGGCCAAGGTACCGCTGGCTGTGTTGAGCGATTTCGACCCTAGGATCGCCACCGTCAACATCGACCTCAGCAAAACCTTCAACCGCAGCGGCCGAAGATACCGCAAAAAGGCTTCGTCAGATGTCCCTGCCGCTAACCGGTATCCGTGTCCTCGACCTGTCGAACGTGTTGGCCGGCCCGTTCTGCGGCTACCATCTCGCGCGCCTGGGCGCGGAGGTTATCAAGATCGAAAACCCCAACGGAGGCGATCTCGCGCGGCGCCTTGGCGCCGATCCGCAAGGGCAGAGCGGCTTCAGGGCCTCTCCTTCGTCGCCGTGAACGCCGGTAAGCAGTCGGTGGCGCTCGATCTGAAGTCTGAAGCGGGAAGGGAAGTGTTTTTCAGGCTGGTGTCCGAGGCCGACGTCCTTCTCGAAAACTTCCGGCCCAAAGTCATGGAGCGGCTTGGTCTCGGTTTTGACGCGTTGTGCAAGCGCAACCCGCGCCTCATCTATTGCGCGATCTCAGGCTTTGGGCAAAACGGTCCTTGGTCCGCCCGCCCGGCCTACGACCAGATCGTCCAGGGCCTTTCCGGCGCGATGAGTGTTACCGGTGATGCAGCCACGGCTCCGCTGCGGACCGGCTTCCCGATCTCCGACACCATTGCCGGGCTAACAGCCGCCTTTGCCATCTCCGCGGCGCTCGTCGAGCAGCAGCAAATTGGCAGGGGTCGGTTCATCGACGTGTCGCTGCTCGAGGCGACAATCGCGGCCATGGGATGGGTGGTTTCCAATCATCTGAACGGCGGAGTCGAGCCGCAGCCGATGGGGAACGAGAATTTCACGGCTGCACCCTCCGGCACGTTCCGCACCGCGACCGGCCCGCTGAATATAGCCGCCAACGAGCAGAAGCAGTACCGGACCCTTTGCGATCTGGTCGGCCGGCCGGATCTGAAGACAGATCCGCGCTTCGCAAAGCGCGAAGCACGTAAATTGAACCGCTGGGCGCTTAGCGATGAGTTGAATGCGGCGTTGAGCTGCAGGCCTGCGGACGAGTGGGAGGCGCTGTTGAATGCCGCCGGCGTCCCTGCCGGCTGTGTGCTGACCGTTCCGCAAGTTTTGCGCGAGCCGCAGTTGCTGGAGCGCGGCTTTGTCGAGACGCTGCCGCTCGACAGGGCTGGCGAACCACCATTACGCATTACGCGCCCCGGCTTTCGGCTGGATGAGGCGTTTCCTGTCCCCGCGCTCCCCCTTGCTCGGTGCGGACACAGAGCGATGGCTGGCTCGGCTCGGTCATACCTATCCGGAAATTGAGCACCTTATCGCAAGCGGTGCCGCCGGAGCGCCACGTCAAGGAGGAGCACATTTTTCGCGGGTCCGCCCGGCGACGGATGGAGCAGCGTAACGGGCAGGAGTTGCACGCAAGCAAGCTTCGGCAGGACATAGGCTGACGAGATTGGAAAACAGAATGAGCGAAACGGAGCTGCGAGAGCAGGCCGCCCATTGGTGGCGGACCTCCATCTGCGACATTGCGCCCGGGCGGATCGCCTACCGCGGATACACGATCGAGGAATTAATTGGTCATATTTCCTTCACCGCGATAATCTGGCTGATGCTGCGCGGCGAGCTACCCACACCGGCGCAGGAGCGGCTGTTGCAGGCTGCGCTGGTTGCATCAGTAGATCATGGCCCGCATGCACCTTCCATCGCCATCGCGCAGATGGCTGTCAGTTGTGGGGTGCCGCTCAACGGCGCGATGGCTTCCGCGATCAACACGCTCGACGACCTGCATGGCGGAGCGGGGGAGCAGGCGATTGAGCTCTATGACGAGGTCCTGCGCCGCAGCGAGACCAAGGATATCGATGAGGCTGCCGCTGAGGCGATCGACCATTTCACCGCCACGCGCAGCAAATATCTGCCCGGCTTCGGTCACCGGTTTCATCCCGTCGACCCGCGCGTTGACCCGCTGCTCGCACTAGTCGATGCAGCGGTCAGTGGCGATGTCGTCAGCGGTTGCTATGCCAGCGCTGCGCGCGCGATCGAGCGCGTCATGCGCGAGCGCAAAGGCAAGCTCATCCCGATGAACATCGATGGAGCCACTGCAGTCGTCTACGGGGAGCTGGGCTTTGCTGCACCCTAGCTCGCGGCATCTTCTGCTTGTCACGCGCGGTAGGCATCCTGGCCCATGCATGGGAGCAGACCGGACGCAAGGACCGCAATAAAGGGCCGATGCCCAAGCAGTTCGCCTACAAATATCAGGGGCAGCCAAAGCGCAGCCTGAAGGAAGCGCCATGATGTACCTTGAGGGACCACCGCAGCTCACCGAACGCGCGTCTTTTCGGCCATGCCCGCCAAATTGCGTCGGCCCGGAGTCCGCTCGGATTGGGCGGACGTCAACCGTGGAGGCAAGCCGGCTGACTGCTTCATCGAGGGCCGTCGTTCGACGCGTAGGGAAATCTCTATCTGATCGACATTTCCTTGGCCGCATCTTCAGGCCTGCACCCGGTGGCTCCTGGTCCTTGATCGTCAATAACGGTTGGCGGAATGGCCTGGCAGCATTCTCGCGTCCGACAACGTCTGGGGTGTGCCGTAAGATCGACAGGTTTAGCTCATTCTTCGGGACGAGCGGTCCGGACGTGCTGGCAATGGACGCCAGACGCTGTTCGTAGCTCATGCATAGCTGGGCCACGTCTTCGTCCTAGCATCGGATGGCGAGTGCATCGCTCCGCATCAGTCCTGCGCTGGCTCGACGTGTACGAGCGTTGCCTTGGGTCAAGATGGCGCTTTGTTTATCACAGAATTAGCAACCGGTTCGGTACGTTCAGTATTGATCGCAGAGTTGGTGCCTTGTAAAGCCACGCTCAAAAAAGCGGCAGCTTCGGCAAGCTGCTTCTTATCGTCATTTCGATCAGTTGTTTTTATCGAAGGAGAGCACGGGGCGACGCGTGATCAACCGCTGTATCGACCCGCCGATGCCGGGCTTTTTGCCGGACTCCCCGACGCTCGGTTATCGGCAACACAGATACAGGGCGCGAGATGATGCTGATACGCGTTGGCAGACCGCCATCGCCGCGCAACCGGCCACTGGTCACCAATATCCGTAACACCTCGTGGTCGCACTGACGCATCTGGCTCAAGCCGGAGAGCCGCTGCTTGCTGCCCGCCAAAGGTTCAGTGGGTGATCGCGGCACAGACGTCGCGTTGATGTAATTTGCTGCCATTCCGGCCAAGGTCGTGTGGACACTTATCGCATCCATAGCATGATGGCTGCGAGAGTTGCGAAGGCGCAATAGCTTCGGGCATTTTTTCGAAGTGGGTTGCTACGCGTCGGAACTGCTTGAGCTTGCAAGCAGCATTCCACAAGATGTTCCTCGGCATTGGATGCTTCGAGGGGATATTTGAGCGCCGGTGACGGGTTGTTGGGAATGACGGCCCACACACCGAGACTGTCTCCCGAAAAACCGGCCTTGGATCTGATTTGCCGCCTCAAGGAATCCTCAAGAGTCCGCAGCACATGGGGGCGCCGGAGGATATCGCGGGAGAGCACCTTCGGCGGCCCATTCGCGAGATCGCACGCGAGAGGTGGGAAATATTCAGCCAGCAGCACGGTCGGTAGGTACGCATCCGAGGGCGGCCGCCTTGCAGAGGTTGGCTATTGCATGATTACAGGCAGTATGGACACCATACCCACTGCCAATAATGCGACAGTTATGGAGGTTGTCGACACAGGACGGCGGCGGTTCAGTATTGAAGCGAAGCAGCGGATTGTGGAGGAGAGTTATTGCTGTGGCGATCCTGTTACTCGCCGCCACGGACTTTTTCCTGGCCAACTGTTCGGATGGCGACGCCTGGCGCGACAGGGCGCTCTTGGAGCGCTTAACCCAAAGATGGCGAACACGGGTTTATTGCGGCTCTGATTGAGCCGGATCCAACGAAGCGATGGGAGCCGTGACGCCGCTCGCTGCGAGCAGGTTGTTGGACGGATAGAGATCGTGCTCGGCAGCGGTGTTCGTCTGATCGTTGGAGTGGATGTCGACATCGCCGCTCTATCGCGGGTCTTAAGAGTGCTGGAGGGACGATGATCCCAATTCCGACGGGCGTTCGTGTGTGGCTTGCGACCGGCTACACCGACATGCGGTGCGGCTTTCCGAGTTTGGCTCTCCGCGTGCAGGAAGTGCTCAAGCAAGATCCTCTTGGCGGAAATCTTTTTTGCTTCAGGGGAAAACGCGGCGATCTTTTGAAGGTATTTGGCATGATGGCCAGGGGGCATGCCTGTTTACAAAAAGACTTGAGAGATGAAGGTTCATCTCGCCTTCGGTTGCAGGGGAAGCAGTGACGATCTCTCCGGCGCAATTGAACTATCTCTTGTCTGGAATCGACTGGCGCAATCCTCAAGGAACGTGGCGTCCAACGCGAGTTGGATAAGCATTTTGTGATTGAACTTGCCAGCCAATCTGATTTCACTCGCTTCATGAATTTGAAGTCGGATGATCTTCCTTCGGACCTCGCGAGAGCCCAGGCGGCGCTGCTGGTCGAGCGTGAAGCGCGGCAAAGGGTCGAGGCTGAGCGTGATGCGGCCGTGGCTGAAGCCGCCAGCGCCAAGGCAAAGCTGTCCGACACCGAAGCGCTGATCGCTCATCTGCAGCTCAGGATCGAAAGCTGAAACGCGAGTTGCATGGGTCGCGCTCTGAACCCACGGCGCGGCTGATCGAGCAGTTGAAAGATCTGGTAATGTCGGCGACCGAGGATGAGCTTGCAGCTCGGGCCGCGGCGGCGAAAACCCAGACCGTGCGCGCGTTCACGCGCAAGCGGCCGGTACGCAAGGCCTGGCCGGATGACATCGAACGCGAGCGCGTCGTCATCGATCCCCGTGCCGCGCGGCAAACAGTGTGGAAGTGCGTCAATCGGGTTGGGTTCTTCCGCATATTTGGTGCAGCATGAGCGATCGGGGTTGGATAGGTTGCCCGGTCGCTCTCAAGCAGCCAGGAGGACGCGTCGACGCAATAACGGGTAGCTTGCCCGGCCATACATTTGTCGTTTGATGGCTTTGATCCTGCTGATCTGGCCTTCGACCGGACTGGTTGTCCAGGAGGTCGTTATTGCCGCTCGGACCGCATCGATGTCGCGCGCGATGCCGTTGGCGAAGCTCTTGAGCTCGCTGTTGCCTGCTTGTGTGATCCATTCATCGAGCTCGGCGATGTCGCTACCACTAAGAAGGGACACAAACCGCTTCGCCAGATCGGCGACCGTCGCGAGTTCCGGAGCTTGCGCAAATAGATGGCCGAGGAACAGCCTGGCTTCAGCATCGATCTGATCCGGATCCTGGCTCAAGTACCAAGCACAGCGACGACGCGTGGGAGCTTTCCATGTCAGGTGTGGTTGTGCTGCTCCTCCCGCGTCTGCAGGTGCACGCCTGTCAGCGGCCCATCGCGCGATGGTCACCCGACTTCCAGTATAACCCTGTTGCTGAAGCTCCCGCCAAAGCTGCTGGCCCACCTGGCAACCGGAGGCCCACCGCGCTTCGAGCCATGCCTGGAAGGGCGCGAGAAGATGTGAAGGTCGGTGAGGACGCGAATGCTCCGGTTCGCCGCCAGCGGCCAGCCAGCGCTGAACAGTGCGCCTGTCGACGCCGAGCAGTTGGGCGATCCTGGATGTCGGGCAACCTTGCTGGCGTAGGCGACAGATTTCATCCCAGCGTTCGCGTCGCGCAGCCTTTCGATCCGCCCGCAACTGTGCAAGGCCGGGCGGCGGCGCGGAACTGCCGGTCTTCGCTCGTTGCGCGGACGCCATGATTTGCACGGCGGCGGCTACGTTGTGACGATGGCGGCCGACCGCGTGGCGCAAGGCCTCACCCAGACTATTGAGCAGGTGCCAGCGGTCCGCCACCTGCACCGCGTCGGGGACGCCGCAGCGTGCGCCATCAGCATAACGTCCCGCACGATCGCGGGCGACGACCTTGATCCCCGGCCAGCGCTTCAGCCAGCGCGCAACACTGTCGGCGTTACGATCGGGAAGCAGATCAAGCACGCAATTGCGCTCCAGATCGCAGATGATCGTTCCATATCGCTGGCCACGACGCCAAGCCCAATCGTCGATGCCGACGACGGTCGGGGCAACGAAATCCGGCAAGGGAGCCGAGTGAATCATTCGGAGCAAGGTGTCGCCGCTGACCGGCATGGCCAGTTTGCGCGACAGGCGCGAGCCGGGCTCACCTCCGACCGCAAAGCCGATCGCCAGTTGGCTCTCGCCGAGGCGGGTTGTGCGTCTTGCTTTCGGCCGCACCGTTGCCGGTAGCCGCTCGGTGAATATCCGACGCGGGCATTGCGGATTCGCGCATCGAAACCGTCGCGCGTGAAGCCGGATTTCGACAACCTGACCCTGCCACGGCAGATCGGCTAAGCGTCGCACGTAATGGCTGTGGACGCGACCCGTCTGGCAGCCGCAACAGGGACAGAGCGAGACCGCTGACTTCGGCCGAGCCACGAGCACCACCCTGTCGGTCTGGGGAGAGATTTGGACAATCGAAAGCTCGGGGGAAACCAGTGAGCGGAAGGCTTGGAGCAAGGCGAATCACGAGCGTCGACTGCGATTCTTACCTATGCCCTTATTTGAACTGTCCGTGAATCCTACACCCTGCACCAAATGTGCGGAAGAACCTCGGGTTGTCGCGCTCTTCGCACCCAGATTGCCGCTCTATACCCCCGACCACCTGCGCCTGCTGTGGCGGGGCGCGGTTGTCGAAGCTGGGCGAGGATGTAACCAGGACATTGGAGGCGATCCCGCGCCGCTTCTGACTGGGCTGGGATGGGCGGCAGCTTCGGCAAGATTGTGCTTTGGAAAAGAGCTGCGCAACATCGGAATTCGGACGTGGGGCAAGAAAATGTTGTTTTGACCGACGTTCTGCGTCTGGTCAGGATTGGTGCATCACCGCTGGATCAGTAAGCTCTTCGGACTCGCATCTCCTTCCCGGAGAACAGGACGTGCGGCAGCCGAAGGTCTGCCAATCGATATTCGCCGGGTATTTTTGCCTCACCACAATCCACCAGTCCGTTTCAGGACGCGAGCATTCTCGTGGCGGCGCTCCGGTATTCGGGATGGTCTTTGCCAAGTCCCTATAGACAAAGCAGCCGGCATAGGGCGGAGTCTCAAGGATCGCCGTCACGGCCGATTCTGTCGCGGCCTGACAGCGCGGATCCTTATGGCGGTCACGGCGAGGCAGCACCAGGTCGCGGTGATGCACTGCAGCTGACTATCCTACATGACGCGGTCATCCCCGTTGCCTCCAGTAGCACGCCAGACCCCATGGAATTGCAACCGACGGCACCTGGGTTTTCTTGTGCATCCGGAAAAACGCCCTTCGTCAGCTACTCGTCAGCCAGCCTGTCTATCCAGACAGGCTGCGCATTCTCGCCCATATCGGAGATGGAATATGACGGGCATTGACCGACCTGGCAAATCGCACGTTGGGGCTGCAGGAGCCGACAGCACGTGGGGATCGAGCAGTTTGAGCCCGGAGCCCGGTCCCGCTCCCGGGCAAGGCAGGCAATCATTCGACTCCGTCGTGGAGCGGATGCGCTCCGGGCCTCAAGATAGAACGGCGCCGCTCGTGAGCCAGCCACCAACTTCGGGTGTGGCAGCCCCAAGAGGCGACGAGAACAAGGCAGCAAAGCGAAAAATGCGCAGCCTGCTTGAGGACCTTGATGCTTGTCGTAATGTGGCCACGCAAGCCCGGAACCCGTCGGAGGCGCAAGAGCTGATCGATCAAGTCGTCAAGGCAGGCTCAGCAGTTCTAGACTACTACGCGGGCCTGCCCCGAGATATGGCGCGTAGCATTCTGTCCGACAAGCAAGCTCGCCGACTCCGCGACGAGACGCTCGATGCGGCGGACGAATGCAACGCCGTGGCCACCTGGACTATCCACGACTTGGAGGCGAGCAGGAAGAAAGCAGCAGCCGTGCTCGACCAGATGCGCCAATCCAACGCGCCGCCCGGCCAGCTGAGCCGAGCGGTTTCCAGCGTGGCGAAGCACTACCTGGCCTGCATGGAGTGGTGGGGAAAGAAGGCATTGCGCTCGGAACGGATGCAGTCCGTCTGCGCGGCCACTGCCAACTTGCCAAGCACTACGCCCGAGATGCGGAAGGCCGAAGAGGCCGCACTACGGCTGCATACCGGCTGGGCACTTAATACGAAGTGCATGTATCTGCAATCGCGGATCGCTCTCGCGCAGCTCATGATTGTGCCGCAGGCGAGCACGTTCGGACCAGCCGTGAGGGAAATCCTCATGGGTGAGAACGGGCGGGTGCGTCTGTTGGGAACCTTCATCGCGGACGTTTTTCCAGCATTCCTCTCGACGGCCGACGCGGTTCTAAACAGCAACGGAGCGGCACTCGACGCAGAGCACTGCACCGTTCTGGAAGGAGTCATGGAGCGACTTTCGGAATTTGCGTCAGGGGTGAACGGCATCGTTGCCAGGCTAAGGGATGCCGGAACGGATGCCGACCTTCCATTGGAACTGTTGGACCAGATCGTGGAAGGTGCATGGGTCACCGCGCACGAAGTCACGCGACTTTTGGCAGTGCAGCCAAACAGGCCAGTCCTGATTGAACCGCCTGCCCAGGCTGCGATACCGGAAAATACCGTCTTAGTGGCTGAGGGCCACGCGGCGCGCAGGAAGGGAAAGGCAAGCGCGCACCGGCCGCAGGCGAGAGGAGTTCAACTGCCGGGCTGCGCGAGCCGCAGCTCGCCAGGCCCGACGCTGCCACGGCCCCGACAGCCAAGGTTATCGTACTCTCGGATCTGGGTACGAAGAAACTCGCGAGTGCAGAGGAGGCACGCGCGAGGGCGTCATCATCGGCGACCGGGTACCTGGAGATGTGGCAGGCTCCGCCCTCCAGGAACGCACTGACGGGATTACTCAAGCGATTGGACGAGCTGCTGCAGTTCGATCTGCCGGCTCAGCAAAGCGCCGTCTCCCAAGCGCGCCAGATGAAGCCCGAGGACGCCGACCACGTCGTGGATCTCGTCGTTAAGCGCCTGCAGACGCAGGCCGCCGAGATTGAGGCCTGTGTAGCCGCGCTGGAGGAGCCTCGCCGACGTGGCCTACTCACGCCTGCGCAAGTGCCCGAAGTGCACGAAAAAATAGTCCGGCTTAAGGCGATGTTGTCCGAGGTTCAGGGACAGACAAACTCATTGAACGCGCGAAAGGCGGCGATCACGATCGATTGCATGAAGACCTACGCGTTTCCGTCGCAGAAGTACCTTGAACAGTTGCGGGCGGCCGAGGAACTGGCGTCTGTGGATCCACCGCGCGCCTTGAAGGGCGAGCCAGGGACGCTGTTCGAGATCAAGCTGCAGCCCAAGGCGCTGCGTAGTGGTGCGATGCCAAGCCCGATGTGGGTGCACATCCATACGAAGCGGCCGGTACATGCGTGGCAGTTGGCGTCGCTGGGTGACGCCGACTTCGCCGCTTGCCACGTGAAGTCCAATGAACAGCGTGGCTACAATCGGCATTGGCAGAGCGCCCAAGCTGCGACGGGGCACGAGAACGTTGTGATTCACCGTGGCAAGCTCACGCCTGCGTTCTGTAAGTCGTTGTTGAGCATTGCCCCGTGGTACCCCTTCCCGAGGCGGAGCACGCGTCGATGCAGTTCGCGCGCCTCGGGATGTAGTTACCTAAGTGTCTCGCGCCAGAGCGTCGCTGTGGTGACGCCATCAAGCAGACCGTTATCACCGAGAGGAAATCCTCGATGAGCTCGAAGCCGGCGCGGGCTCCCTCGAACAGATCGACAACGGGGTCCGACTGAAATTCGATCGGGAGCGTCGTGACCCCGACTTCCTTCCGCTTGGCAGCTGAACCGTCAAATGCCGGCGATCGGCGGCACACCGCTCGAGGATTGGGACGCCCGGAGATAATTTAGCGCGGTAAGGACTCTCCTCCTGTCGTCGCTGTCGCCTATGACCTGCCGGACATCATCGTTGAGCGAAGCGTCATTGAGTCGACCGGCGATGGCCTGCTTGTTGTTATCAAAGAGCCAGCGGCCCAAGCCGAGAAGATAATCTACATGGCCCTTGGCGGTGCGCTCAGTGGCCGTCTTCTTGAGTGCGTTCTCAAGCCCCAAATGAGGGGCGCATCCTCGGCATAAAGAGGCTGCCCTTCTGCGACGGACGAAAACCCCACTTGATTGGAGCGGCTGCGGCACCGAAATGACCGGCATCGCCTTACCGCCGCTACCTTGCGACTACTCGGGAGTAGTCCTCCCAGCGCGGTTGCGTCATGGACATAGGTTCCGGTGGTGGCGCGCCGACTGGATCAGTGGGGGCTGCCTGCGAGGGTCTGAATTGGCAAATTCGCCCAGCTGGCGCCTAAAGGCGCCGCATCTGCGGACGAGAACTCCGGTGTCCTCTCCTGCGGGTCCGCGTTGCCCGATTGTTGATGTAGTCGTTAGTTAAAGGAGATCCATCCGTTCTCACTTTCGAAAATTTAGGCCGATCCGAAGCCAGGCTCGGATCTGATGTGGAATTTCAGACAGCAGACCGAGAACGATCAAGGCTTCAACTGCAGAATCTGCTTCTGGACGTCGGACCTCAACAACAAACCACCGTACGTTCCCAAGGGGCCGCTTCCAAGCAGCTGAGCATCGGGCACTCCAATGTTCTTCCGGTGTCATCAGCCGTCTTTCGGGCGTCCGGAGACCACACTTTGCTATGTGGAGCTGTCGAGAACCTGACGACCCAGCGCTCTTCAGCCGTCCGGCGTCAGGGCAGCATCATGCGCGCGCCTACGATCAAGCGGAGACCTTAGCGTGCCGCATTGACTACAACCGAGCGCGCAGTTGTAAGTCCGCAAAACACCTTAAAGGATCATGGTGCAACTTTCTCGCGAGGAGCGTCACAAAACGGCTCGCCCGATCGATGGCCTTGCGGTCTCATTTGTTGATTCCGGGGAGCGCACGGGATGATGCCTTTAGCTCGGCCGCTAATCGGACGCGGCGAGGGGCTCTCTAGGAGCCTGTCTGAGTAGTGACTGGTCAAGAGGGTGCGAGTCTGATTCCTTGCGTGGCCATGAGCAAGGAATTTCGCCCCTGGAAGATCGACGAGGTCCAGCTTCTGCCGCCGAGCGTGCAGGACTATGTGCCGCAGGACCACGTTTCGCGGTTGATCGTGTCGCTGGTCAAGGAAAGCCTTGATCTATCGGCGATCCTAGGCAGCTACCGGAGCGGGCTGGGTCAGCCGCCGTTTGATCCGCGGATGATGACGGCGCTGCTTCTACACGGCTATGCGAGCGGCATCTACTCGTCGCGGCGGATCGCCAGGGCGACGGTGGAGCGGGCGGATTTCATGATGATCGTGGCGGGCGATGCGGCGGACTTCCGCACGATCTCGGAGTTCCGGCGGCGGCATCTTAAGGCGCTGGCCGACCTGTTCGTGCAGGTGTTGAAGCTGGCCGAGAAGGCCGGGTTGGTGAAGCTCGGGCACGTGGCGCTCGACGGCACCAAGATAAAGGCGAACGCGTCCAAGCACAAGGCGATGAGCTACGATCGGATGAAGAAGCGGGAAGCGGAGCTTGAAGCGGAGGTCGATCGCTGGCTCAAGGCCGCCGAGGCTGCCGATGCGCAGGAGGATAAGCTCTACGGCGACAAGCGCGGCGACGAGATGCCCGATTGGGTGGCCGACAAGCAGAAGCGGCTTGAGAAGATACGCGAGGCCAAGGCCGCGCTGGAGGCCGAAGCCAAGGCCGCAGCCGAGGCGGAGCGCAAGGCGCGGGCCGAGGAGCGCCGCATCGCCGAAGGCGGCAAAAAGAACGGCAAGACGTCCGCGCCGCCGAACACGGAGCCCGACGGCAAGGCACAACGCAATTTCACCGACCCGGAAAGCCGCATCCTGAAGACCAAGGACGGTTACATCCAGGGCTACAACGCCCAGGCTGCGGTCGATGGTGCCCATCAGATCATCGTGGCGCAGACGCTGACCAGTTCCTCCAGCGATCAGGCGCAACTGGCGCCGTTGCTCGACGGGATCAGGGCCAATCTGGGGACCAAACCCGACGAAGTGTCGGCCGACGCCGGCTACTGCTCCGCCGCCAATCTTCGCACGATCAAACGGCGGCGCATTGAGGGCTACATCGCCACCGGAAGGCAGAAGCACGGCACCAAGTCCGCCACCGCGGAAAAGCCTTCAAGAGCCGGCTCGCTGATCGCCAAGATGAGCACCAAGCTCAAGCGCGCCGGCTACCGAAGTCGCTACCGCTTGCGTAAGCAGATCGTCGAACCCGTGTTCGGACAGATCAAACAGGCAAGAGGGTTCAGGCAATTCCTGCTGCGCGGCATCGACAAAGTGAAGCCCGAATGGGCCCTGATTTGCACCGCTCACAACCTCGTCAAGCTGGCGAGGGCCGCATGAGCCGCTATCATTCGGATAAAACCGGCTTCCCGATGCTAACTGGACAGGCTCCTAGGATTAGGTGCTGTGGACTTTTGGGGATTCCCTTGAGGCGGCAATCAGATTCAAGGCTGCTTTTTGGGGGACAGTCTTGGGTGTGATGGACGGCTTGGTCTTGAGCGACGCGGCGTGGGATCGGATAGGGCCACTGATCATCGGCCGGCCCGATCAAAGGGGATCGACGGGACGCGACCATCGGATGTCGTGGAGGGCGTCCTTTGGATTGTGCGCACGGTGCTCCCTGGCGTGATCTTCCAGAGCTGTTTGGCGATTGGAACAGCGTTTTCCGGCCCTTCAGTCGCTGAACACCCAGGTTGTTTGGTGGCGAATCTTCGAGGCGATGTCCGCTAATCCGGACTTCGAATACCTGATCGTTGATTCCACCATCGTCCGAGCCCATCAGCACGCTGCCGGGGCTAAAAAAGGGCCTGAAGATCGAGCCATCGGCCGTTCTCGCGATGGCCTGAGCACCAAGATCCACATGGTCGTTCGAGGCTTGGGATGCCCGTGCGGCTCACACTAACTGCGGGTCAGAACGGTGATACACCGCAAGCCGCAGCCTTGATAGAGGGATTATCCGCCGAAGTCGTCATGGCTGACACGGCCTATGACGCGGACCACTTACGCCTAGCCAACGCCCGCCAAGAGCGGACTGTCATTCCCAACAACCGGTCACGGGGGCTCAAATATCCGCTCGCCAAGCATCTCTACGCCCAGAAACATCGTGTGGAATGCGGCTTCAGCAAGCTCAAGCAGTTCCGACGCGTAGCAACCCGCCTCGAAAAACCGCCCGAAGCAATTGCGCCGTCGTCACTCTCCAGCCATCATGCTGTGGATGTGAAATAAGTGTCCACACGACCCATCTGCTTAGTACCTATCAGACCCGCAGAAGCTGACGAATTCGCTTCCGTGCGTCCAGCTGGCAATTGTGCGACACGCTCTCCGATATCCTTACGATCTACGAGTCTCTGCGAGTCGCAAGAAGTTCATCAGTAGCAGCTGCCCTTGTTGAGTGAGTATCGATTCCGGGTGGAACTGCACGCCATAGGTCGGGTGAGAGCGATGTGCGAGGGCCATGATCTCGCCTTCGTCCGAACGCGCTGTCACTGCGAGTTGCGGTGCGCATGACCCGTCGAGCTCAACAACAAGCGAATGGTAGCGTCCAACGCAAAGTGGGGACGAAAGGTCCTTGAACAGTCCGCGGCCGTCATGGGCTACGTATGAGGACCGGCCGTGCATGGGACGACGTGCACGCGCCACGCGTCCGCCGAACGCGCTCCCAATGCACTGGTGTCCGAGGCAGATGCCCAGAATTGGGACGCGACCTGACAGTTCGCGGATGACGGCGGTCGAGATTCCGGCCTGAAGTGGTGTGCAGGGACCAGGGGAGAGGACCACGGCGCGCGGCTTGAGGCCGGCAAGGTCGCTGACGCTGACGGCGTCGTTCCGTATCACTGCCGTTGCTGCACCTAGCTTGCGGAAATAGCGGGCAATGTTGAAGACAAAGGAGTCGTAGTTGTCGATGATGACAATCAAAATGCACCACAGCTCCCAGCACGAAATGCGTCAAAGATTCGCTGCGCCTTGGCGAGCGTCTCCTCGTATTCGGCCTCTGGATCCGACATCGCCGTGATCCCGCTCCCTGCATAAAACACAGCCAAGTCATCGTCGAATGTGACCGTGCGGATCGCAAGGTTCGTATCCATGTGCCCGTTGAAGCCGATAAAGCCGATCGCCCCGCAATAGACCTCTCGCGCCACCCGCTCGATCTCCGCAATAATTTCCATCGATCGCACCTTGGGCGCCCCGGTGATGGAGCCGCCGGGAAAGCACGCTCGCAGTAAGGTGACGGCGTCTTCATCTCCGGCAAGTTCACCCGTCACGGTCGACACGAGGTGGTGCACTGAGGCATAGGATTCCAGGGCACACAGCGCTGGAACCTCGACCGACTGCGGCGTGCAAACGCGTGACAGATCGTTGCGCAGGAGGTCGACAATCATCGTGTTCTCGGCACGGTCCTTTTCGGACGCGAGGAGGAGTTCAGCGCGGCGCCGGTCGTCCTTGGAATCAGCGGAGCGCGCGATCGTGCCCTTGATCGGGCGCGTTTCGACCTGCCGTCCATTAAGTTTGAGGAATCGTTCTGGCGAGCTCGAGGCAATGGTCAGCCTGCCATAGCGCAGGAGGGCCGCAAAGGGGCCGGGTTCAACGACCGCAGCCGACAATAGAAAGCCAGCGGATCAAATGAGCTCGACAGGCGGGCGCTGAAGCGCTGCGCAATGTTCGCTTGGAAGATGTCGCCAGCCAGAATCAAGTCGATGACGCGCTGCACCGCCGCAATGTAGCCCTCACGGCTGAAGTTCGAATGCCATGCGCCCGCTGTGGCGGGGAGGTCATTCCGCGGCGCCCTTGGGCCGGCGAGCCGCGCTGCAAACTCATCGGCCCGACGGCGCGCACGCTCGCGCCGTCGTGCGAGATCCTGCTCCGGCCATCCGGTCGAGACGAGCCAGCATTTTTCGTCACGGTGGTCGAAGCTGATGACCACATCATAGAAATGCAGGATGGATTGCGGCAACCTCTGACCGGAAATTGCCGGCGCGGGCAGTCGCTCCAGTGTCCTGTTCAGATCATAAGCAAAGAAGCCGGCCGCACCACCCTGGAACGGCGGCAGATCGGGACGATGCTCTTCGCGGTACCTGGCGAGCAGGGTGCGAAGAGCTCGCCACGGATTGCCCGCAAGAGTCTCTCCGTTGCAACTCGCCTGTCCGTCCGCGACCATATAGGTGCTGAAGGGGTCGCAGGCCATATAGGAGTAGCGCCCGAGCAGCTGCGGTGCAGCGCTATCGAGGAACGTCAGGTGCGGTCGATGCGCGAGACAGCGCATCGCGGTGACAGGCTCAATCCACTGCAGTTCGCGGACGTCCATCGCCTTGTCACTCACCGACGATTGGCGTGCTGGTGAGACGCGCTCCGATTACGAATCCCCACCCCGACGAGAGCGACGCTCGTCTGGCCCCGCAAGGTCTTGAGATCGATTGCCAGGTTAACCCCGCCGGTGGACCCGAAGCGCCCACTACCTTGGCTTACCGCTGCCGTCGAGGCGAACCGCGCATCTGTGGCTACATTATAGTCGGCCGCGAACCGCAGCTCCCGGAGGGATCGTACCCGCCTGATCGATTCCTGGTAGAGATCGTGCGCTTTGTATGCTGCGAGCTCCGTCTCGTTGTCGAACTCACCATAAACCACCACGTCGATCTCGTTGCCAAGCTGGTCGGTCTTGCGGTTGCGCGCAACCTCGAGCCGGCGTGCATGCGGGATTGTGGTGAGAAGCGAAAGGCCTTCGATGATTTGGTCGATATGGGCCTGATCTTTGGCGCTGAACAAGACGATGTGACGAGATCATGGATGGCCTTAAGGAGTGATGTCGCAAGGAGGTCGCATAACTAGCTTAGGAACGAGCCCGCTGCAACGGCGGGCGGCCGCAAGCCGCCTCGCGCGGCAAGACGGTCGAAGGTTTGACGCTCTTGCGCTTCGCCCGCGGTCGGCAACGCAACTCGCCAGATCTCATTCCTGGTCAGGACGCGGGAAGGGCGAGGCGCTCAATCGTTTGAATGTGGCGCGCGAGCAGACTACAGGCCTGGTCGGTGTTGCGCGCTCGCAGGGCTTGCAGAATCAGGCGGTGATCCTGATTGGACCGCGGTCGCCAGTCGCTACTGCGCGCCACCGCGAACACGACTCGTGAATTTGCAAGCTGTAGTCCGTCGAGGCTCGCGAGCAGGCGCGGCATCGCGCAGGGCGCCACCAGCGCGTGGTGAAAGGCGCGGTTGGCCATTTCAAAGTCCTGAATCGTTTGGGCATTGTCTCCTTCAATCAGGGCAAGCTCGATCCGTGCCAAATGTCTAGAGGTGAGCTTTGGCGCCGCATTGCGCAACGCGACCACTTCGAGCGCGGCACGCATCTCGGCGATCTCCTTCACCGAATTGGTATCGAGCGGAGCAACCCGCATACCGCGACGGGGCACGCCGACGACAAGCTGTTGGGCCTGAAGTTGCCGAAACGCCTCGCGCACCGGGACGTGGCTGGAGTTGAATTCTCGCGCGACATGATCCTGCCGGAGTGGGGCGTCTGGTTGCAGCGCGCCGCTGACAATGCGCGCAGCGATTGCCGCTGCAATGCGACCCGCCATCGTCGTGTTCTCGTCGTCCGTCATAGATTATCTATCAAATTATGCGCCGGCCGTGCGCGACGACTCGGCCGTAGCAATCGAGAATGGCCTCTTTTTGCAGATTTTCTGCAATCCGGGCAGATTTCCGGGGCCTTTGAGCGTTGACACATCTTTATGTTCGTCTTGGAGAACGCATAGAAGGTCCAACGGACGGGCACACATAATAAATAATCGACGTCCTTATCTATTAAAAATTGGGAAGGCAAGTTGTATGGTTGCTGTCGTGGGAGTAGAAGGGAATGACAGGGGCAACGGCGTGCCGGTCCGAAGTGACTGGGAGCGAGCCGAGGCCGGCGCGCTTTATGGCCTGCCGTTTGCCGACCTCATGTTTCAGGCGCAGAGCATTCATCGCGATAACTTCGATCCAAACCGCGTCGAAACAGCAAGCCTGCTCAGCATCAAGACCGGCGGTTGTCCGGAAGACTGCGGCTACTGCGCGCAGAGCGCGCACTACGACACCAGCCTGAAAGCCACCCGCCTGATGGATCGCGCCGATGTGGTCGCCACTGCGCAGCGCGCCAAGGATGCCGGCGCGACTCGCTTCTGCATGGCCGCCGCCTGGCGCGGTCCAAAAGATCGCGATCTCGATCAGATCTGCGACATGGTCACCGCGGTTAAAGGGCTTGGCATGGAAACCTGCGTCACGCTCGGCATGCTGACGCCTAAGCAGGCCGCACGGCTCTCCGAGGCCGGTCTCGACTTCTACAATCACAACGTTGACACCTCGCCGGAGTTCTACGACAAAATCATCACCACCCGCACCCTGCAGGACCGCGTCGACACACTTGCGCACGTCCGCGATGCCGGCATCAAGGTGTGCAGTGGCGGCATTATCGGCATGGGCGAGCGCCTCGAGGACCGGCTCGGCATGCTCGTCCTGCTCGCCAATCTGCCGAGCCATCCGCAAAGCGTGCCAATCAATCTATGGAACGAGGTCACGGGCGTACCGGTCTATGACACCGCGGAGCGCCCCAATCCGATCGCGCTGGTGCGCCTGATAGCGACGGCCCGAATCATGATGCCGAAGAGCGTGGTGCGGTTATCCGCCGGACGGCAGTACATGACCGACGAATTGCAGGCGCTGTGCTTTTTGGCCGGCGCAAATTCGATCTTTATCGGCGATGTACTGTTGACCACCAAGAACCCGCAGCGCGACCGCGACGCAAGTTTGTTGCACCGGCTCGGCATCACGTCCGGGCTTGCCTGATTGAAAACAGCTAAACGGGCGCTGTGCGCAAACTCCGGCTTAGGTGAGAAATGCAGATTACGTTGATGAAAGGCAAAATCCATCGCGCCTCGGTAACCGAAGCCGATCTGTACCTTGAAGGTTCGATTTCGATTGATCGGGCGCTGCTGGACGCGGCGGGATTCCTGATCAACGAGCGCGTCGAAATCTACAACATCGAAACCGGAGCGAGTTTCGCCACCGAGGTGATGGAAGCGCCCCGCGGGTCTGGCGCCATAGATTTGAACGGTGCGGCTGCGCGGCTCGCGATGCCCGGAGACAAAATTATTATCGTTGCATATGCCTCCTTTAATGAGGCGGAAGCAAAAATCTTCAGGCCGCGTGTTGTGCTGGTCGACGGAGAAAATCGCATCTTGTCACGTTGAAAGCTAAGGTCGCTGCTGAAGCAGTTGTTCTTAGCGGCCAATGGAATTCTTGCGCGATGGATCGTGATCCTGGAGTGAAGAATGAACGCAAACCACACGGCCAAAGTTGCCGATTATGTCGCGGCCTTGCATGCCCTGAAACACGACAATCGCCTGCGGAGTCTCAGGCCGCGCGCGGGAATTGATTTCGCATCGAACGATTATCTGGCGCTCGCGAGCGCGCCGCGTATGAAAAAGGCTCTCATGGCCGCTCTCCAGGCCGGCACACCAATCGGCGCTGGCGGGTCGCGGCTTCTCCGCGGCAATTGCGAGGAGCACGAAGTTCTCGAAGCAGCCGCTGCCAGGTTCTTTGGGGCAGAGACGGCGCTTTTCTTTAGCGGCGGTTATGTCGCAAACTTTGCTATCCTAACAACGCTGCCGCAGCGGGGCGATTTGCTTGTCCTCGATCTCGCTCGTGCACGCGAGTATTCATGAAGGAGCGCGAGCTGGCCGGGCCGACTTTCGGATAAGCGCCCATAATGACCTCCAGTCGATCGAAAACACAATTCTTGACTGGCGGGCCAAAGGCGGAGTGGGCCGCGTCTGGATCGTGGTCGAAAGTCTCTACAGCATGGATGGCGATTTCGCGCCGCTCGAAGAGCTGGTCGCGATTGCGGACCGGCACGATGCATTCCTGATGGTGGATGAGGCTCATGCCACAGGCGTTTACGGCGAGCAGGGACGAGGACTCACCGCGCCCCATGAAAGGCGCGAAAATCTCTTGGTCGTTCATACCTGCGGCAAGGCGCTGGGTACGGCCGGCGCGCTTGTCACTGCCTCCGGCGTGCTGCGCGACTTTATGATCAATCGCTGCCGTCCGTTTATCTACGCCACGGCGCCATCACCCTTGACGGCTGTCGCCGTGCGCGAGGCAATCTTGATCCTGCAGCAGGAACCCGAGCGTCAGCAACGTTTGGCCAACCTGGTCGCATTCACGCATCGGGAGATCGGCGTGCGCGGTTTGCGAAATACTTCGGACTCGCAGATCGTGCCCTATATTGTTGGCGACAACTCGCGTGCGATGCGGCTTGCATCGAGGCTGCAGGCTCGCGGCTTCGATATCCGCGGAATCCGGCCGCCAACTGTGCCGGCGGGCACAGCCCGTTTGCGAATTTCACTGACACTCAACGTTGTGGAGGACGACGTGCGCGCGATGCTCGATGCTCTCATAGAGGAGACGAGAGGTGAATCTCGATGAGTCAGCGGATCGTGGTAACAGGCACAGATACCGGGATCGGAAAAACGGTTTTTTCTGCGGGACTCGCCGATCTCCTCGGCGCGAACTATTGGAAACCGATTCAGGCCGGCCTCGAAGGGGAGACCGATACGGAGCTCGTCGCACGGCTGGGCAGCCTCTCAGCCGATCGCATCGTGCCGGAGCTTTACCGCCTTCGAACGCCCGCTTCGCCCTATCATTCCGCCGAAATTGATGGAGTTCGCATTGACGCGGATTCGCTGGATGTGCCGGATACCGGGGAACGACCGCTAGTGATCGAGGGTGCCGGCGGGCTGATGGTGCCGCTGAGTCTCGGCGCAGTTTATGCTGACGTCTTTGAGCGATGGCGGCTTCCAGTCGTGCTTTGCGCAAGAACAGCGCTGGGCACCATTAATCACTCGCTGCTGTCGATAGAGGCTCTGCGAAAGCGCCAGATCGAGCTTCTTGGGATTGCGTTCATTGGCGAGAGAAATTCTGAGACTGAGAGCGCAATTTGCGAGATCGGGCGGGTGCGTTGGTTAGGGCGATTGCCCTGGCTTTCTCCTCTCACGGCAGACACGCTGCAGGCCGCGTTCAAAGCCTCATTCCGCGGTGATGATTTCAAGCCATGATGCCAAAGACGAAGTCGCCGATCTGGCATCCGTTCACGCAACACGCGCTTCAAAACGAGATGACAAAGGTTGTGCGTGGTGAAGGGGCCTATCTCCACACCGCCGATGGTCGCCGCATCATCGATGCAATCTCATCCTGGTGGGTCGTGACGCATGGTCATTGCCATCCACATATCGTGAGCGCCATCCGGGAACAGGCAGGCAAGCTCAACCAGATCATCTTCGCCGGCTATACCCACGATCCGGCCGAGGAGGTTGCGGCGCTACTCTTGAAACTGGCACCCCGCGGCCTCGACCATGTCTTCTTCTCCGACAGTGGCTCAGCCAGTGTGGAAGTGGCCTTAAAAATGGCACTCGGCTACTGGCATAATATCGGCAAACAGCGAATACGCATCATCGTGATGCAAGATTCCTACCACGGCGATACGGTTGGGGCGATGTCGGTCGGTGCCCGAGGCGTGTTCAACGCTGCGTATGGGCCGCTGCTGTTCGACGTCACCTCAATCCCATTCCCCGCGGGAGGTCGTGAGCAGGCGACGCTCGACGCGCTCGAGTCCGCATGTCGAAACGAAATGCCGGCCGCCTTTATTGTGGAGCCTCTGATATTGGGGGCAGGCGGGATGCTGATGTACCCAGCCTGGGTGCTAAGAGAGATGAAGCGGATCTGCGAGGCCTCGGATGTCCTGTTCATTGCCGACGAGGTCATGACGGGCTGGGGCCGCACCGGAACGTTATTTGCCTGTGAGCAGGCCAATGTCACGCCCGATATTGCCTGCTATTCGAAGGGACTTACGGGAGGGGCGCTTCCGCTCGCCGTGACACTCTGCCGCGCAGATATTTTCGACGCACACTATTCGAAAGATCGTACGCGTACGTTCTTTCATTCGAGTTCATATACCGCGAATCCTGTAGCCTGCGCCGCCGCAAAGGCCAACCTGGATCTCTGGCAAGATCAGGAAACTCGCCAACGTGTTGCATCGGTCGCCACGATGCAAGAGCAGGCAATTGAGCCATTCCGCGCCGACCCTCGCTTTGCAAACATCCGTCAAACTGGTACCATTACAGCACTCGATCTGAAAACGAATGATGCGGGCTATCTCGCGGGCATCGGTCCGAAGCTTCAGGCTTTCTTTAAAGCCCGCAATCTGCTGCTGCGGCCGCTCGGCAACACGATCTATGTGATGCCGCCTTATTGCGTCACGGCGATAGATCTTGACCAAATCTATGCCGCCATCAGGGATTCTGCCGATGCGCAGGCTTGAGGACGCGCTTGGTGCGTGTAGCCACCATTAAACGCCTCCGCACGTTCTCTAAGGAGCGCGAACACCTCGGATTCGCCTAGGCAGCCGCAAAATCGGCATCTCACCCAGCCCACAGTGACCATGCATTTCGAGCAGCTGGAGATAAAAATCGGATTGCCGCCTTTGACACCGCGAAGCACGAGGTGGCAGCGACGAGATCGGGGCGAGTGCTAGCACACGCACCCCATCAGCAAGGCCTGTTGAAATCGGTCGAAGAAACGCGTGCGAGCGCAGGATTTAACCGTCAACGCCCCGCTCATTGCATCAATCAAGACGAAAATATTCGTTACAGATTGGAAATCTCAGCGAAGGACGCCGATTGAGCCGTCGCTTCACCAGGGAGGCGCACATCAGGGTCAAACTCTTGCCCCAGCGCCCGTACCTACCGCGAGACTTGGCATCGCCGACGCGGCATTTCACGTGCGGGCGTGGTGCTGAGGCGAAGAAAGTGCAGGGGCTATCCACCTAACGCCGATAGGAGGCGAAAATGCGCAACAGCTCCCATATTCCCTACTACGGTCCAGTGAGGTGCTGTGCGATATGCGGCGGAAAGTTCGGGCTGATCCGCTACTACTGCTGGCGAACGGCCCTTTGTTCGAACAAATGCGTCGACCACTTCAAGGCGCGGCGGGAGGCCGACCACAAATGGCTTCGCTGGTTGCGAGCGGCTTAAATGTGGCACCGAGTCGCGGGAGACAGGCGCGCGGCAGAAGCGCATTAGCGGAGTTGACAAACTTCTCATTAGAATTCGGTGTGACGCTAGAGTAGCATGGAAGCATCAAGTGACAGACACGTCGGCAACAATCATCGACTTCACTGCTTACAGGATGAACAAGCGTGCTGCGGCTGAGCTGTCGCGCGACGAAGTTTACTCGACCGCGCCCTATCGAGCGGTCGCATCCTTCTATTTCTTCTGGCCTTTTCTGGCCTGGATCCCGTTTGGTTTGCTGGATCTGCCAGCGTCGGACCAGGAGCCTTCGTGAGCAATGCCCGGACGCTGCGATGGGAATTAGCGACAGAGATGGTTGCGCGACGACTAAGTTTGTGCGTAGTTCTCCAATTTTGGAGAGGCAAGATCCTTCCTTCCTCTACCATTGACGGTTTTCTCTCGAATTCCCTAGGAATCATTGGCTGCAGGGATACGGGGCGAGCGATCGACCGGGATCTAAAATGAGCCACAGTTCGGAGCAGCCTCTTGAACGTGTCGCCATCCAATGCTGCAGCGGTGGACAGTGGAGGGACGTCGTGTCGCCGGGGCACAGCGTACGAGGCTATTACGACACGCATCGTCGACGTCATCCTGGCCGGAGATAGCGTTGGCAACGTCTGCCTCGGATTCGGCAAACACAGTGCCGGTCAGTGGCCATGGGAATTATTACTTAGATGCGGTTGCGCGCACACAGGCCAGACCCATGCCTTGCTTCTGGCGGAACGCCGGAGGCTTCCTTCAGCGTGGCAGCGACGCCGTGAAGCTCAAGGGTGGTGCCAAGCGTGTCGAAATGGCGCGTGCCTTGGTCGATTCCGAAATTCCTGTGACGAACCGTCTCGGCCTCACCCCTCAGAGCGTTAATGTCATGGGTGGATCCAAGGTGCAGGAAGGAAAGCCGATGAGAACCAAACGACTGAGTGCTAAGAAAAACGGAAACTTGCACTGGATAGGTGTTTTCGTGGATGAGCAGTTTTTAAAGGACCGGGCCCAGATCATTCGCGATCTAGCGGACAAGGCAGACCCTTTCACCACCTAGCGGAACGGTATGACAGACGGATGAGACCGACGGTCTCAGATGACAAAGCACGGCGCAACTAATTGGTCGTCTGGAAGTATTCCGACGGATCTGGCGGCTCACGGTTGATCTCGATGTGGCCGATTTCGTGAACTCGATATACATGAGCGACGCTCTGGAGTCCGCTTGAAGATACCCGACCGCAACCTTTCTTGCAGAGCCGCTCGCCCGAAGACGCGAAGGCAGCTTATTACAATTACGAAGACGTCAATCGCCGGCCTTGCGGAGGCGTCCTATTCGCGAAATCAAATCGAAAATTGGATGGGTGACCGTACGCCGGCATTTACGAACAACTCTTCGCCAAGGGGCTAATGACCCTGTATCTGCGCGAGAACCTACTCGCACCATGCGTTTTTGCGTTCAAAGCCCATTGAATCCTGCAAGTCAGTCTCCCTGGAGGCAGAAAAAGGCCGCGCGAATGTTACGCGCGGCCAAGTCAGGAGGAAACGCCCCAAGGGGCCGCTGAAGGAGCATCGAGATGAGTAGATCGATCACTCACCGAGAACTCCAAGCTTGTGAGAACATCAGTGTTACGAGATGCCCTTTTAGTCGTCTCTAGTCGCACGAACAAATGATCGAATACTCGAGTTCTTGCGCCGTTTGGCGGTGATTTTTGCGCATGTGTCGCATCTTTTGTGCAAAGATGATCAACTGGACGCAGCGTGCAGCTCAACGCATCGGTCGGTCTACCGCGATAAGCCCGGATGCCTAGGGAGGTCACCGTCACTGAAGCCACGCGGCTTCGGGAAGGCCGGATAGCAGCGACGACCCGCGAGCCGGGAGACCTGGCCCGACAACATATTCGTCCACGGGCGGGGTGTCCCGGTGGTGCGCCAAGCAGTTGCCGCTTCGGCGGCTTTTTCTGCACGCGTCGCCATGGCCTTTGCTCCCAACATAGGGTTGAAGCTATGTCTCTTCTCTCGATTCCTGTCGCTACCCTCGGCCCGCCGCGCATCGGTCCGCGCCGCGAACTCAAACTCGCGCTCGAGAGCTATTGGGCCGGAAAGTCTGACGAAACGCAGCTTCTTGAGGCTGCGGCTGCGCTTCGCGCCGCCAACTGGGCGCGGCAGAAATCGCTCGGCGTAACCGTTATTCCTTCAAACGACTTCTCGCTTTATGACCATGTGCTCGATACCAGCGTGATGGTCGGTGCCATTCCGGAAATTTACGGTTGGAGCGCAGGCCCTGTTTCGCTCAAGACCTACTTTGCGATGGCACGGGGGCGCACAGCGCGATGACCATGATGCGAATTGCGGTCACGCCGAGCACGGCGCCGCAGCGCAGGAGATGACCAAATGGTTCGACACCAATTATCACTACATGGTGCCGGAATTTCACAAGGACCAGACCTTCACGCTTTCCTCTCGCAAGCCGATCGAGGAGTATGAAGAGGCGAAAAGCCTGGGTTGTCAGACGCGCCCGGTGCTGGTTGGTCCGGTCACCTTTCTGAAGCTCGGCAAGAGCGCAGATCCTGCATTCGATCCGCTGTTGCTCCTCGATAGGCTGCTGCCGGTCTATGTAGATGTTCTCCGCGAACTCACCCTAAGGGGCGCCGAGTGGGTGTAGCTGGACGAGCCATGTCTGGTCCTGGACCTCGACGACGCTACACGCGACGCGCTGCGCCGGACCTACGCCCACCTGGCCAAGAAGGTTCCCGACCTCAAGATCATGCTCGCTACCTATTTTGGAACGATCGGCGACAACCTGGAAACCGCTTTGACGTTGCCGGTTGCGGGCCTTCACATCGACCTGGTCCGCGCCCCAGAGCAGTTGAGCCCGATTGTCGCCGACGCTCGAAGGGATATTGTCCTCTCTCGGCGTCGTCGATGGCCGCAATGTCTGGCGTTCGAACCTTCCAGCGGTGCTCGACCGGCTCGAACCTGCCGTCGCAAAGCTTGGCGAGGACCGCGTGCAGATTGCATCCTCATGCTCGCTGCTTCATGTCCGATCGACCTCGATCTCGAGACCGATCTCGATCCCGATGTGAAAAGCTGGGCTTGCTTTCTCCGTCCAGAAGATCGGAGAACTCGCAACGTTGGGACGCGTGCTGGCTAAAGGCTGGGAGGAAGCGGCGGATGTACTTGCGGCCTCAGAAGGCGCGGCCGTCACGCGCGAAACGTCGCCCAACGTTCACAATGCGAACGTCGCCAAGCGAATGGCTGCAATCGATGACGGCATGCGGCGTCGTCGCAGTTCTTTCGCCCGGCGCGCCGAGGTTCAGCGCGCGCGGTTCGGATTGCCGACATTTCCCACGACGACGATCGGATCGTTCCCGCAGACGGCGGAAGTTCGCAAAGCCCGCGCGGCCCATGCGCGGGGAACGATGAGCGACGCACAACACGAGCAGTTTCTCAAAGAGGAGACGGCACGCGCGGTGCGCAGGCAGGAAGACATCGGTCTCGACGTTCTTGTGCATGGCGAGTTCGAGCGCAATGACATGGTGCAGTATTTCGGCGAGCAGCTGTCCGGCTTCGCATTCACCAAGCATGGTTGGGTTCAGTCCTACGGCTCGCGTTGTGTCCGGCCGCCCATCCTTTTTGGTGATGTCTCCCGGCCGAAGCCGATGGCGGTGGAGTGGTGGCGCTACGCGCAATCGCTGACCAAGAAGCCACTGAAGGCGATGGTGACAGGACCGGTGACGATCCTGAACGGGTCGTTCGTCCGTGATGATATTCCACGGAGCGAAGCATGCCGTCAGATCGCGCTAGCGATCCGTGACGAGGTGATCGACCTCGAGAGGTCCGGCGCGATGATGATCCAGATTGACGAGGCTGCGCTCCGAGAAGGATTGCCGCTGCGCAAGTCACAATGCAAGACCTACCTCGGCTGGGCCGTAGACAGCTTCCGCATTTGCTCGTCGGGCGTGGCCGACGAGACCCAGATCCACACCCATATGTGTTATTCCGAGTTCAACGACATCATCGATGCGATCGCGGCAATGGATGTCGACGTCATCTCGATCGAGACGTCGCGGTCAAAGATGCAACTGCTTGACGCCTTCAAGAGCTACAAATATCCGAACGAGATCGGACCCGGCGTTTACGACATCCATTCGCCGCGCGTGCCGGACGCGGCCGAGATGAAGAACCTCATTGCGCTGGCGCGGCAGCGGCGTTCCGATGCGCAGCTCTCGATCAATCCAGATTGCGGCCTTAAAACGCGCCGATGGGATGAGGTGCGTCCCGCGCTCATCAATATGGTCGCCGCTGCCCGTGAATTGCGGGCGGCGTCCTGATCCCGAGGCAATCGCCGATGTCCGGCGTCTTTTTTCACAGGGAGCGCCGATGCGTTTCTGGATCAAATGCACCCGCTTTGGAAAGGAGGAGCCCTGTTGCGTGAATTTCTCGCTTGTCGAGGAGATGGGCGTGATGGCGAGAAAACGATCCTGGAGTTTGTCGGAAGCAACGCCCAAACGATCGAGGTGAACGAGACGCCGGACGAAATCTCTCGATCCATCTCGGTGGGGTTTATTGAGTCGAGTGTTGCAGACTTTGGGAACCGGAACCGGCGAAGTGTCGGTCGATTTGCGAACGGGCGATGCGCATCCGACTGGCATGCTCTTGCCTGGTCGCGTGAGATCAGGCCGGAGAACGCTTTTGCTCCTCGTCTCGCGAGCGAACCGTCGTCGTTCGCCTGAGACAGGGCGATCTGTTCTCGCTGGAAGATCGCTGCGCCTATCCGGCAGGTGCCATTGTCGAAAGGCGTCGTCAGAAACTGCCGGCTGCATTGCTGCTACCACGGCTCAACGCGGCGGAGTTGGCGCACTAAAGCTAATCCTAATTCCGCAAATCACTTGAGGCGAGCAGGTCTGTCGAGTTTAATGATCTGATACGCCGTTAATTTATGTGATTCGGAGAGAAGAACATGCCCCAAGGCAAAGTGAAGCTGTTTAAGGACGATAAGGGGTTCGGCTTTATAGCGCCTGATACCGGCGGTGAAGACCTATTCTTCCACGTGAGCAGCTTGTTGCCCGGTGTAACGCCCAAGCAAGGAGACCGCGTCAGCTATGAAATCGGTGTAGACCGCAGGACCGGACGTAGTCGAGCCGAAAAGGTCGTGATCAGTTGATCATAGAGACTTGGGCAGAGTCATTCCCGGCCACCATACGAAGGCTTTCTTATCACCGGCGTTCCAAAGCGCCTCTAGCTTCTCCCACTCCATGAACCCGCAATCCCAGTCGCCCCGCAATCACGCCTTTTCATTAGGACCGAGCAAGTCCTTATATTTTCGGACAGGCATTAGCGGTTACCTCGCAAGGTAAGTGGCCAGGTCTCGGCAGGCGGTGCAACATCAAGCCCCTGCTCGCGGACCAAGCGGGCGGACGCGAGGCGGCGATCGCGTTCAATTGCGATCTCCCGTCGGCTGCGCTCCCGTTACCTCGACCCGGTCGGATGCAACGTCCAATCGGGAACGCCATGCATCTCGCGAAACTTTCGTTTGGAGACATCTATAGCCTGCGCATTGTTTTGGCCTCACGCCCGGCATCACTGGATCTTTGTCAACACGCCGGAACGCTTCAGGTTGGAGCGACTGCTTATTCACATCGGCCAACCTGAATTCGCTCCACTTGGCTTCGCCATATGAGGCAGATCAGATGTCCATGTTGCGCAGGCGCTGACGATTGCGCAGCACGATCTGCCGGGCGCCGGAAAAGCCCAGCACGCCTTCGTCGTTCAATTGCGACAGGGCACGTGACACCGTTTCCAGCGTAAGCCCGAGATAATCGCCGATGTCGCGGCGGCACATCGGGAGCGCCATCGTGCCGGCCACCGTAAGGCGGCGATCCATCTCCAGGAGGAAGTTGGCGACTCGTTCCATCGCGCTTTTGCGACCAAGCAGCAGGATGTGCTCCTCGGCGCGCTTGAGGTCATCAGCCGTTATGGTCCAGAGCTTGTGGGCGACCCGGACGTCGGTGCCGGCCGCATGTTCGAGGCTGCGGCGCTTCACCAGGCGCACGGTGCTGTCGATGATGGCTTCGGCGGCCAGGCGGTGCTTGGTGCTGGACTCCAGCCCGAACACGTCGCCAGGCAAATGGAACGCGCCGATTTGACGACGTCCGTCGGACAGCAGCTTGTAGGTGCGCATCGCGCCGCGAACGACCTGGTAAACATACTCCGCCGGCTCGTCCTCACCGTAGATTTCCTCGTCCTTGCGGTAGGTGAACTCCGTGGCGATCAGGCCAGCATGGCCTGTGAGGCCGAAAAACGGTTCGACAGGCCCAAACGCGCCGGGAGCGGCTCGGTTGACGTTGAGGGACGGGGCGATCGATCGGGTGAGCATGAGCCATCTCCTGTGCAGCGGATGGCGAATTGGTAAGTGGAACAAAACGGCTGGGAAATTTCGCTTCATGCCTTAGGGGCAATGCCTTAAGTAGAATCCCGGAGCTGTGTGCCGGTTTTCAGGACGCCGAGGGCCGCTCCGTGTTGATCGCGTCCCAGATATGGGAGGAAAGGCTGTCCTCGACATGCGGCTTGACCAGCACATGGCGAATACCGGCGCCTGCTGCTTTGGCCGGAATGGACGAGTCGGGGTGACCGGTGATCAGGATGATCGGCGTATCGATATCGCGCCGGCGCAAGAGACTGGCAAGGTCGATGCCGCTCATGCCCGGCATCTTGTAGTCGATCACGAAGCAATCGGCGCCGCCCATAGTCATGGCGTTCAGGAGCGCCTCGCCGCTGCGGAAAGTGCGGACACAAAAACCGTCGGTTTCCAGGAGAAAGCGCAGCGATCCGAGCACATCGGAGTCATCATCGACGACGTAGACAAGGGGCGTTCTGTTAGGTGAGGGCATCACAGGCTTTATGCGGCTTTCTGATCAGCCATGCGGTCGATCAGAGCATCCATAAGGCCTTCCAGCGGGCCCGACTTGATTCAGCTCAATCTTTAAGCGCCCCGGCTCGCATGGCGAGGCGGACGAGTTCCGAAAGACTCGAAGCCTGCATCTTGGTCATCACGTTGGCTCGGTAGACCTCGATGGTGCGCGGGCTGATATTGTAGTCGCCTGCGATCATCTTATTGGATAGGCCAGCCACCAATCCCTCCATCACCTGCCGCTCGCGCGGGCTCAGCGAGGCGACCCGCGCGGCGATGTCCTGCGTCATTGCCTCGTCGCGGGCGCCGGCTTCAGCCTGCCGGAGCGCGGCGTCGATCATCGCGACCAGGCGGTCATCCTCGAACGGCTTCTCCAGGAAATCGACCGCACCGAGTTTCATCGCCTCGACGGCGAGGGGGACGTCGCCATGGCCGGTCACGATGATGACGGCCAAGGAGGCGCGGCTCACCTTGAGGCGCTTTAGCAACTCGACGCCATCGATGCCGGGCATGCGGACATCCGAGACTACACAGCCGAATTCGATGGTGGAAAGGTGATCGAGGAATTTCTGCGCCGTCTCGAACAGACTGACCTCAAAATCCGCGGAATCGAGCAAGAAGTGCAGCGAGTCACGCATCGCCTCATCATCGTCGATGACGTAGACATTTCCTCTAGTTGCCATCTGTCAAACTCTCGTTGGGTGCCGCCGGCAGGGTGAAGCGAAACGTCGTGCCGCCTGCGTGATCGGATTCGGCCCACATCCTGCCGCCATGGGCCTCGATGATGGAGCGGCTGATCGACAGCCCGACCCCCATGCCGGTTTCTTTGGTCGTAAAGAAGGTCTGGAACAGGTGCTTCTCCACATCTTCGAGGAATCCGTGACCGGTGTCGAACACCGAGACTTCGGTCATGTCCCCGTCGATCGGCCGGTTAGAGACGATGAGCTCGCGCCGTGCGGACTGGGCCATGGCTTCCAGCGCGTTGCGGAACAGATTGACCAGCACCTGCTGGATCTGGACGCGGTCGACCAGGACATGGTCATGCTGCGGGTCCAGGCTGAAGCGGATCCGCACGTCCTGTTCGCGCGCACCGGTTAGGCCAAGCGCGCCGGCTTCTTCGATCATCTTCGAAAGGCTCTCGACGCGCTTTTCGGATTCGCCGCGGGCGACGAAATCGCGCAGCCGCCGGATGATCTGCCCGGCGCGGATCGCCTGTTCCGCGGCGCGATCCATCGCGTTCTCGATTCTAGCGCGATTCGGATCGGGGCTCGCGGCAAGCAGCCGGCGCGAGCCCTTCACGTAGTTGCTGATGGCAGCAAGCGGCTGGTTAAGCTCATGTGCCAATGCAGAACCCATCTCTCCCATCGCGCTCAGCCGAGACATGTGGACGAGCTCGGACTGCAATTCCTGCAGCCGCGCCTGGGTCTGCTGATGCTCGGTGAGGTCGCGGACGAAGCCGGTAAAATAGGGCATGCCGCCGGATTGCATCTCGCCGATCGACAGGTGCATCGGGAAGGTGGTGCCGTCCTTGCGCTGACCGGTGACGATGCGGCCGATGCCGATGATGTGCCGTTCGCCGGTGGCGACGTATCGCGCCATATAGCCGTCATGGCGTGAACGGTCGGGCTCGGGCATCAGGATGCTGACATTCTGCCCGATTGCCTCGCTCTGGACGTAGCCGAACTGGCGTTCCGCCGCGCTCGAGAAGAACTGCATGATGCCGCGGCTGTCGATGACGATCATCGCGTCCGGGATGGTCTCCAGTATCAACTGCAGGTGCCGTTCGCGCGTGCGCAGGTCCTCCTCGAGCCGCTTCTCCTCGTCGAGGTCGAGCACGACGCCGGAAAGGTGGGACGGAATGCCATCCTTGTTCCTGATGACGCTGCCGCGGGCGCGGACCCAATGGCTGCCGCCGTCCTCGCGTCTTAGCCGGTAGGAGAGGTCAAACGAGGCGCCGGTCTCGCGTGAACGGGAGATCGCCTGCTCGGTTCGCTCGCGGTCCTCAGGCTCGAGCAGCGAAAGGAACAGGTCGTAGCTGACCGCAGCGGCATTGGAAACGCCGAACAGTTTTCGCGCGATATTCGACCAGAACAACTCCCTGGTGGACAGATCGATATCCCAGCCGCCGACGCCAGCGCCCTCGGCACCCAGCCGAAAGCGCTGATCGTGGCTGCCGTCGTCACACGGGAAGGGGGCTATGCCGCTCAATTGTCCTTTTCCAATTCCGGAGCGCGGATTCGGTTGAGATTTTCCCGATTATGGGCCGAATGCCCGGCCGCACTCAAGGGCGAGAAAATATGTACGATCGCGCTGATTTCATCCGTTTGACCTCGCTCAATATGCGCGGCCGCCCCGCGTGCTTGAAGTGGCGCCGTCGACAGCGAGGATTTCGCCTTGTACAAGTTTCTCGAGCAGACGGTTGCCGATTACATGACGCGCGAGCCTAGGACGGTTGCGCGCGATATGACGATGTGCGAAGTCGGCGATCTCTTCGAGAAGCAAGATTTCAATGCCTATCCGGTCATGGACGGATCGCAGGTGGTCGGCGTCATCTCCAAGTTTGACTACCTGTCCTGCTTCGTTTTCACGCCGGCGCGCATCATCCCGCGCTACCGCGACCTGATGCAGCGGACTGCCGTTGATCTAATGACAGCGGAATTCATTTATGTCGCTCCCGAAACCAGGCTGACCCGCGTGCTGGAGCTGATGGTCAACCACCGACTCCGCAGCATGCCAGTGCTCGACAGCGAGCAGCGGCTTGCCGGCATTATTTCGCGGAAGGACGTGATGCGGGCGCTGCAGGATTGCGCCACGGCGGACGCTGACCGAGTCTGATCGCAGCAGTGCCGCGTATGACCAGCAGTCGCTTGAGGGTCAATGAGTTGAGCGGCTCGTTCGGATCGGGCGCGCCATCCTCCGAAGTAACCCGGCGGCGAATGTGGGCCATCTGGATTGTCGTGTTGAACTGCGATGTCTGGTAGAGCATTGGTTCGTGTGGGTTCTATAGCGGCCTTCCTCTCCGGGGCCAGAGTTCAGTCGATTTCGAGCAACGCAGCCAAACGTTCGCAGCACTTCGATGAGCGCGAATCGGGTGCTCGCCAGGCATGTCTTGATCGGTCGTTTCTCCCAAGAGGTGCTGCGCGGTCGATCAGCCAGTACAACACCAGGGTGACTGGGCACCATCGGCAGCATGGCCTCGAAAGGATAGTCGCACACGCGGCTGGTGACTCCAACACGAAATCCGAGATTGGATTGATCCGGACAGTCCAAACCAACACAATATTCCACAATTCGGATTGGTGAGGTGGAACGGCACTGCCGCCTTCCGCTCCCTCGCGGACCCCGCAGGGCGGCGACCCGATCAGACCGCCGATCGAGACATATTCGCCGGGAGCGAACGCTCGTCCTTGCAATGAATCGGACTTCGTGGGCCAGGCGGAGTGAGGAATCATAGTGTAACACCCAGCCACCTCCTTGACGGCGAACGAGTTGGCCGAGGGCGTTTTCCTCATAGGACCGCATTTTGCGAAGCGGCACGCTTCGCGGCGGGCCCGCCAGAATTGGCGTCGATCCTGAAGTCATCGTCCAGCGGCGCAACGATCACATGGCCGGTGCCCGCGCCGCCTTCGGGGCGACCTGGCTGTTGCGCAGGCTCCAGCCGGATCTTGCGATAACTGCGATGGGAGGGAGGAGGGTTTAAGAATCGGCTTCAGGGAGGGTTTCTTCGTGGCGATCTTGCTCTGTTCAACAGGCAGCTTAAGTGGGAGCTGGCTAGCTGCGGGCTTGGTCAGGCCTTGATAATGATGCTGACCACCGGTACGAGCAGGCTGACTGTCCGTTCAGGGGATGGTGCAGCAGGCCCGAGACCAGCGATAGCTGGGCGCCTCGATCTGGAGCGCGTCAAGCGAGGTGCCGTGGATCTCAGTGGCAAGCTCGAGCTCGCGCCCTTAACGACCTACGCGGGGCGCGGAACGACGCAGCTTCAGGGCGTCTCCGGCGATTGATCTGCATCAACAACACCTCATCCCTACGGACGCTACACTGCATCGACCGGCAGGGAAACGCGCCCATGAGGCGCCTGCAGGCGGCAATCGGAGGGACGTGTGAAGATTTCGGTTTTGGGGGAAGGAACGCGTTGTCGATTGTGTCACGATTGTACGGCGAGGGGCTTTGCCATCTGCGCAGCGCTCGACAAGACCGAATTGCGCGAATTGGCGCAGCTGTCGCGGCATGTTCGTTTTGAATCAGGCGCCACCGTGTTCGCACAGGCAAACATAGCAACGTCGTTCTTCAGCGTGCATGCGGGTACCCTGCGCCTCTACAAGCTGTTGCCGGACAGCCGGCGGCAGATCGTCGGTTTTGCATTGCCAGGCGATTTCCTCGGGCTCCCCGGCTTGCCGCGGCACGAATTCTCCGCTGACGCGATCGGCCGTGTCACGCTGTGTCAGTTCTCCAAGGAGTCGTTCGCGACATTCGCCGAGAACCGGCCGCAGTTGCTGCGCCGCATGATTGAATTGGCGGGCCGCGAGCTGGCCCGGGCACAGGAACATATGGTCTTGCTCGGACGGCGCTCCGCCGAAGAGAAGATAGCGAGCTTCCTGATCGGCTGGCGCGACCGACTGAGTGGAATTGGACGTGGTGGAGAAATTATGCCGCTGCCGATGAAAAGGCTGGACATCGCGGATCATCTGGGGCTCACCATCGAGACGGTGAGCCGTACCTTCTCGAAGCTCGAACGTCATGGTGTGATCCAAACCTTTGCGAGTGGCGTCGTCCTGTTGGATACCCCGCGCGCCGAAGCCTTGTCTGCGGGCATAAGTTGAAGCGCGTCGCGTTGGGTTCTTTTGTCCTAGTTTGATCAAGATCAAAGACGCCTCTGTTGAAACGGCGATATATTCGCATCAGCTTCAATGGAGGTCGTCATGCCCGCCGATGCGCTCTTGGTTTCCGCAGCCGTCATCTCGGTCTTCGTGATTTTCGCCGCTGCTCTTGCTTGGGCCAGTGTCCAATCACCAAGGTCGCATCAGGCAACACCGGGAGCGCGCAAGCGTCGTCCATTCTGATTCCTTCAGGCAGCCGCTGGAGCGGGTGCAAAATGCCCGCCGGTCGCGGGGGTAGCTGATCGGGTTGATCTCAATCAAGGACAACACAGCGAGACCCGGGCTGACGGGGCAGGCGCCCATGCAAAGAGAATCACACATGCAGCAAACTCAATCCACGAAATGGATGACCCACGGCGAAGCCGGGCTGATGCTATTCTTCGCGATGGCAGCCTTCGTCTGCGCGTTCGCAGCCGCCAAGGCGCTGGACGCGCCGTTCGCGTTTCATGCTTCGCTCGCTGCAGTGGCGAGCGGCGTCGCCTCCTTCGCCATCATGAATCGGTATCTCGACCGCCCCGCGTCGCTGCCGCCGGAGGAGATCAGCGGGAAGCCGAACTATAATCTCGGTCCGATCAAATTTGCCTCCTTCATGGCGATGTTCTGGGGCATCGCCGGCTTCGCCGTCGGGCTCTTGATCGCATCCCAGCTCGCATGGCCCTTGCTCAATCTCGATCTGCCCTGGACCAGTTTTGGCCGGCTCCGGCCGCTGCACACCTCGGCGGTGATCTTCGCCTTCGGCGGCAACGTGCTGATCGCGACCTCGTTCTATGTGGTGCAGCGGACCTGCCGGACGCGGCTCGTGGGCGATCTCGCGCCTTGGTTCGTCGTGCTCGGCTACAACTTCTTCATTGTGATCGCAGGCACCGGCTATCTACTTGGCGTGACGCAATCCAAGGAATATGCCGAGCCCGAATGGTACGCCGATCTGTGGCTGACGATCGTCTGGGTCGTCTATCTCGTCGTGTTCGTGATGACGCTGGTGAAGCGCAAGGAGCCGCACATCTTCGTCGCCAACTGGTTCTATCTCGCCTTCATCGTCACCATCGCCGTGCTGCATCTCGGCAACAACCTGGCGCTGCCGGTGTCACTGCTCGGCTCGAAATCCTACATCGCCTGGGCCGGTGTGCAGGATGCGATGTTCCAGTGGTGGTACGGCCACAACGCGGTCGGCTTCTTCCTGACCGCCGGCTTCCTCGCCATCATGTACTACTTCATCCCGAAGCGCGCGGAGCGCCCGGTCTATTCCTATCGGCTCTCGATCATCCACTTTTGGTCGCTGATTTTCCTCTACATCTGGGCCGGCCCGCACCATCTGCACTACACGGCGCTGCCGGACTGGACGCAGACGCTCGGCATGACTTTTTCTGTGATGCTCTGGATGCCATCCTGGGGCGGCATGATCAACGGCCTGATGACGCTGTCGGGCGCCTGGGACAAGCTGCGCACCGATCCGGTGCTGCGCATGCTGGTGGTTTCCGTGGCCTTCTACGGCATGTCCACCTTTGAAGGTCCGATGATGTCGATCAAGGTGGTGAACTCGCTGAGTCACTATACGGACTGGACCATCGGCCACGTTCACTCCGGTGCGTTGGGGTGGGTCGGCTTCGTCTCCTTTGGTGCGCTGTACTGCCTGGTGCCCTGGCTGTGGGGCCGCAAGGAACTGTACAGCCTCAAGCTCGTCAACTGGCACTTCTGGATCTCGACCATCGGCATTGTGCTCTACATCTCGGCGATGTGGGTCTCCGGAATCCTGCAGGGCCTGATGTGGCGCGCCTACACCTCGCTCGGCTTCCTCGAATATTCCTTCATCGAGACGGTGGAAGCGATGCACCCGTTCTACGTCATCCGTGCCGCCGGCGGCGCGCTGTTCCTGATCGGCGCGCTGATCATGGCCTACAATCTCTGGATGACGGTGCGGGTAAGCGAGGCGGACGTCGGCACAGAGCTCGCGTTGCAGGCGGCGGAATAAGGAGCGATCGGATGTCCTTTTGGACCCGCCATCAAATTTTCGAGAAGAATTCCATCATCCTGATCGCGGGCATTCTGGTTGTAATTGCGATCGGCGGCCTGGTCGAGATCACGCCGCTGTTCTACCTGAAAAGCACGATCGAGGTGGTCGATGGCGTCAGGCCCTACACACCGCTCGAACTGGCAGGCCGCAATATCTATGTCCGCGAGGGCTGCTATCTCTGCCACTCGCAGATGGTCCGGCCGCTCCGCGATGAGATTGAGCGCTATGGCCACTTCTCGCTCGCTGCCGAGAGCATGTACGACCATCCATTCCAGTGGGGTTCGAAGCGCACTGGGCCGGATCTCGCGCGGGTTGGCGCAAAGTATTCCGATGAGTGGCACGTCACTCACCTGACCAATCCGCGCGCGATTGTGCCGCAGTCGGTGATGCCGGGCTATCCGTTCCTCGCCCAAACCGAGGTCGACACCGCTGTTATCGCCGACAACCTGAAGGCCAGCCGCATCGTTGGCGTGCCCTATTCGGACGAGCAAATCAAGAACGCGGTCGCCGACCTGAAGGCGCAGGCCGATCCGGACGATGTCGGCACCGATGCGTTCGCGAAGCGCTATCCAAAAGCTGTGATCCGCAATTTCGACAGCAAGGCCGGTGCGCCGACCGAGATGGATGCGCTGGTCGCGTATTTGCAGATGCTCGGCACGCTGGTCGACTTCAAGCTCTACAACGAAAAGACCAATCTTCGCTGAGAGGCAGGGCGATGAAAGCAATCTTGACCGTTCACAACATCGCGTCGGACCTCGTCACCAGTGTGTGGACGCCGATCTTCGTCGGCCTGTTCATTGCGATCGTGATCTACGCGCTTTTGCCGCGCAACCAGGCGGTTTTCGACCAGGCATCTCGGATGCCGTTGCGGGAGGACTGAGAGGTCATGGCGGAAAGCGAACTTGACGGGGTTTCCGGCAAGACCACCACCGGTCACCAGTGGGATGGCATCAAGGAACTCAATACACCGCTGCCGCGCTGGTGGCTGATCACCTTCTACGCCTCCATCCTGTGGGCGATCGGTTATTGGGTCGTGTACCCGGCCTGGCCGCTTCTGTGGAGCTACACCAGGGGCGCGCTCAACTATTCGACGCGCGCCGCGGTCGGCGTCGAGCTTGCAATTCTGGAAAAGATCCGCGGCGACAAGATGATTGCGCTGGGTGCGGCTTCGCTCGCCGATATCGAAAAGGATCCGGCGCTGCTGGCGCTGGCGCGCGCCCGCGGCAAGGCCGCGTTCGGCGACAACTGCGCGCCGTGCCACGGCTCGGGCGGCGCCGGCGCAAAAGGCTATCCCAACCTGAACGACGACGACTGGTTGTGGGGCGGCTCGCTCGACCAGATCGTACAGACCATCCAATTCGGCGCGCGCTCGGGTCACACCAAGACCCATGAGGGCGCGATGCTCGCCTTCGGCAAGGACGGCATCTTGAAGCGGGACGAGATTGGCACGGTCGCCAACTATGTGCGCTCGCTCTCGGGCTTGTCGACGCGCCAGGGTTACGATGTCGCCGCCGGCGCAAAAATTTTCGCCGAGAATTGCACGAGCTGCCATGGTGAGGCGGGCAAGGGCAACCAGGAGCTCGGCGCGCCCAATCTCACTGACAAGGTCTGGCTCTACGGATCGGACGAGGCGACCCTGATTGAGACCATCACGAATGGTCGTGCCGGCGTGATGCCGGCGTGGGTGGGCCGGCTTGATCCGTCCACCATCAAGGCGCTGGCGGTCTACGTCCACACGCTCGGCGGCGGCAAGTAGCGGAGCAAAGGAAGCGGCGTTGGGTTTGCGCTGGATCAACCCGGCAGAGACGGAGGAGACTAAGAGAGCGCGGGCCCATGAACAAAATCGTCCAGATAGACCCCGACCAAGTCGAAGATGTTGGGCCGCTTTACGCGGCCCGCAAGAACGTGTACCCGCAGAGTGTTTTCGGTACCTTCCGTCGGATCAAATGGGGTCTGATGGCGTTCTGCCTGGGCGTCTACTACTTGCTGCCCTTCGTGCGCTGGAATCGCGGCCTTGGCGCCCCAGATCAGGCGGTGCTGATCGATCTGCCGAACAGTCGCTTCTATTTCTTTTCATCGAGCTGTGGCCGCAGGAGGTCTATTACTTCACCGGCCTCCTCATCATCGCCGCGCTCACACTATTCCTGATGAATTCGGTCGGCGGCCGCATCTGGTGCGGCTATCTGTGCCCGCAAACGGTCTGGACCGACCTGTTCTATGCGGTCGAGCGCCTGATCGAGGGCGACCGGCGCGAGCGCATGAGGAAGGCGGCTTCCGCCGATCCCCTAAAACTCGGGCGCGTCTCCGAAATCGTGCTCAAGCATTCGATCTGGCTCTTGATCGCCTGGTGGACGGGCGGCGCCTGGGTGCTCTATTTCACCGACGCGCCGACGCTGGTGAAGGAGCTCGTCACCTTCCAGGCGCCGGCGATCGCCTATATCTGGATCGCGATCCTCACCGCCACGACCTATCTGCTCGCCGGCTTCATGCGCGAGCAGGTCTGCGTCTACATGTGCCCCTGGCCGCGTATCCAGGCGGCGCTGACCGACGAGTGGGCGCTGAACGTCACCTATCGCTACGACCGCGGCGAAAAGCGCATGTCGGTAAAGAAGGCGAACGAGCTGCGGGCGCTCGGCCTGCCTGCCGGCGACTGCATCGATTGCTATCAATGCGTGGCGGCCTGCCCGACCGGCATCGATATCCGCAATGGCCCGCAGATCGATTGCATCCAGTGCGGCCTGTGCATCGACGCATGCGACAACGTGATGAAGAAGATCGGCGGGCCGGCTCGGCTGATCGGCTACGACAATGACATTAACATCCAGCGCCGGATGGCCGGCGAGCCGCCGATCTACCGCATCGTGCGGCCACGCACGATCATCTACACCGCGCTGATCGCACTCGTCGGTGGGATCATGCTGTATGCGCTGCTCACCCGTTCGCTGCTCGACATCAACGTGCTGCACGATCGCAACCCTGTCGCGGTGAAGCTTAGCGACGGCTCGATCCGCAACGCCTACACGGTCCGTTTGCTCAACAAGCGCGGTTTTGACCGCGTGGTGACGATCGACGTCGATGGTCCGCAGGATGCCGTTCTCCACGTCGTGGGCGACGATCTCGATCACGCCCGACCGGCCAATGGTCGTGCTCGGGCGCGACGGCACCACAGAATTGCGTGTGCTGGTGACTGCTCCGTCGGAGAAGAATACCGAAAAATCGATCCCGACTAAATTCCGGATCACCGATATCGGTCTCGGCGAGGTCGCTTCCGCGATCGACAATTTCGTCTCGCCATGAGAACAAGTGGAGCTGTCGTGAACAGAGCCAGTGCATCGCCAAAGCCGCTCACCGGCCGCAAGGTGCTTTTCATGCTGCTTGCGTTCTTTGGCGTCGTCATCGGCGTCAACCTCACCATGATAAGGCTTGCTTCCATGACGCTGCCCGGCACCGAGGTCGACAGCGCCTATGCGGCGAGCCTTGCCTATGAGAAGGAGATCGCCGCCGCACGCGAGCAGGATGCACGCAGCTGGAAGGTGGACGCGCATCTTGCGCGCAGTGCGGACGGGGACACGGCGCTGGAAGTCAAGGCACGCGACGGGAGCGGAAAGGCGCTGACCGGACTGAAATTCACCGGTCGCCTGGAGCGGCCGACCGACCGGCGGGCGGACCGGGTGATCGCGCTGTCGGAGGTGACGGGCGGCATTTATCGGGGCAGCGGCCGCGCCGTCGGACCGGGGCAATGGAATCTGGTGCTGGAAAGCGAAGCCGACGGCCGGCGTCTGTTCATGTCTAGGAACCGCGTGGTACTGAACTAGGGAAACGCGTCATGCAGGCGACATGGGACTTTTCGCATTATGTTAAGCATCTCGGCTCCGGACTGGCGCATATCGATCTCGCGGTCGAAGGCATCAGCTGCGCCGGCTGCATCTCAAAGATCGAGCGTGGCCTTTCAGCCATCCCGGACGTGACGCTGGCGCGCGTCAACCTGACCGACCGCCGTGTCGCGCTGGAGTGGAAGGAGGGCGCGCTCGATCCGGCGCGCTTCATCGATTGCCTGGTCGAGCTCGGCTACAAGGCCTATCCGTTCGAGGCTGTCACCGCTGAAGCGGCAGAGGCCGAGAACTCCCGCTTCCTGCTGCGCTGCCTGGGCGTTGCGGCGTTCGCGACCATGAACGTCATGATGCTGTCGATCCCGGTGTGGTCCGGTAATGTCAGCGACATGCTACCGGAGCAGCGCGATTTCTTCCATTGGATATCGGCGCTGATCGCGCTGCCGGCCGCGGCCTATGCTGGCCAGCCCTTCTTCCGCTCCGCCTTCAACGCGCTGCGCAGCGGCAACGTCAACATGGATGTGCCGATCAGCATCGGCGTCATCCTTGCGCTCGCGACCTCGATCGTCGAGACCATCGGCCATGCCGAGCACGCCTATTTCGACGCGGCGATCATGCTGCTCACCTTCCTCCTGATCGGGCGCTATCTCGAACAGAACATGCAGCGGCGAACCCGCGCGGTGGCCGGCAATCTCGCCGCTCTGAAGGCCGAGATGGCGACCAAGTTCGTCGGTCCAGACGAGATCTCCGTGGTGCCGGCCGCAGCGGTCAAGGCCGGCGACATCGTTCTGCTGCGGCCCGGCGAGCGTTCGGCGATCGATGGCACTGTCATCGACGGCAGGTCGGAGATCGACCAGAGCCTGATCACGGGCGAGACGTCGCATGCGGCGGTAAAGCCGGGCAGTGCGGTCTACGCCGGCTCGCTCAACATCTCCGGCTCCTTGCGCATCCGCGTTTCCGCCGCCTCCGAAGGCACGCTGCTTGCGGACATCCAGCGGCTGCTTGATCACGCCGTGCAGGTGCGCTCGCGCTATGTGCAACTTGCCGACCGTGCCTCGCGCCTCTACGCACCGGTGGTGCACGCGACGGCCTTCCTGACCATGATCGGCTGGTTGATCGCCGGCGCCAGCGTCCATGACGCCATTATCACCGCGATCGCCGTTCTGATCATCACCTGTCCCTGTGCGCTGGGGCTTGCGATCCCGACGGTGCAGACAGTGGCGTCGGGCGCGATGTTCCGCGCTGGCGTGCTGCTCAATTCGGGTGATGCCATCGAGCGCGTCGCCGAGATCGACCGTATCATCTTCGACAAGACGGGAACGCTGACGTTACCTGAGCTCGATGTGGTGAACTCGGCGGCCGTGCCCGCCGATGTGTTCGAGCTTGCGGGCCGGCTTGCGCTGGCGAGCCATCACCCCGTCGCCTCTGCGCTGGCGCGCGCGGCCGGCGCGAAATCGCCGCTGCCCGGGATCACGGAACAGCCGGGGCAGGGCGTTCGCGGCATTCTTAAAGGTGAAGAGGTGAGGCTTGGAAGTCCAACTTTCTGCAAGGCCGATAATCTCGCGAACGAACTCCTGAGCCGCGATCCCGATGTTTCCGTCGTTGCCTTCGCGCGTGGTGAAAAACGTTATGTGTTCGCGGTCTGCCAGAGCCTGCGGCCGGACGCGCGCGCGGTCATCGCGGCGCTGCAGAAGCGTGGCGTGGCGGTAGAAATTGTTTCCGGTGACCGCGAGCCGGCGGTGCGCGCCGCGGCTGAGATGCTTCAAATCCCCGAATGGCGCGCCGGCGTCACGCCCGCCGACAAGATCGCCCGGATCGGGGAACTGAAGCGGCAGGGTTTTAAAGTCATGATGGTCGGCGATGGGCTCAACGATGCGCCGTCGCTGGCGGCGGCGCATGTCTCGATGTCGCCGATCTCGGCGGCGCATTTGAGCCAGGCGACGGCCGATCTCGTCTTCCTCGGCAACCGCCTCGCGCCGGTGATTGCCGCGGTAGACCATTCGCGGAAAGCGTTGCGCCTGATGCGGCAGAACCTCTATCTCGCGGTCGGCTACAATTGCCTCGCCGTGCCGATCGCCATTCTGGGCTTCGTGACGCCTCTGATCGCGGCCGCCGCGATGTCGGGCTCCTCGATCCTGGTGATGCTGAATGCGCTGCGTGCGCGACCTCTCCCGCAGGAGAATCTGTGATGGAGGTGATCGTGTTCCTGGTGCCGCTGGCGCTCTTGCTCGGCCTGTTCGGGCTGCTCGGATTTCTGTGGTCCCTCAAGAACGGCCAATATGACGATCTCGAGGGAGCCGCCTGGCGCGCGATTTCTGACGACGACGAAACGCAGGCTCCACGCCGCGTCGAGCTGAGGTCGGAATCGCGACCGTAATGCCTCGTCGTTGCGCGTCCCGGGATGCTTCCAATTTTGATCTGACGCAATACGGTCGGCTATTCGCCCCGCATACTTGACGTGCTCAAACCGTACCGGGAGGGTACTATGGCATCGGCTATAAGAAAGGAATCGATCGGAGGTAGGCTCATGGGCAGGTTTTCGAGTGGCTCGGCCGGTTCCGTGATACCGCCGACCTCCGCGCCCTTGGAGCCGCCGAGCTCGATTGCATCGCGCGCGACCTTCGCGTCTCACCGACCGAGCTCGAAACCCTCACTTACCGTGGGCGGCGCGGCGCTGATGAGCTGTCGGGACTACTCAAGGCGCTCGGCATCGACGAGACGGCCATTGCGCGCAAGGAGCCGGGCGTGCTGCGCGACATGACGCTGGTGTGTGCACTGTGCGCCGAAAAGACCCGATGCAACCGCGAGATAGAGGCGGAAACAACGGCGCAGCACCTTCATGAATACTGCGCCAACAGCTACACGATCGATGCGCTGCGGACGAAGCCAAAGCCAGATGCGATGGATCTCGTTCGTGGTCCGAGCTGCTGCTGACAAGCTACAAATGGTCTAAGGGCCTCTCGGTCTTTAAACCGCGCGACTGTGCACGCCTGTTGACCGCGAAAGGTGAGCATCAAACGCTGAGGCGACGCTACGCACCAGGAATTCCGATCCTTCGCTGACGGTTAGCCGACCTTGAGACATTGTCGCGACTCCGTCGGCTAAAAGCCGGTCGATTCGGGCGCGATCGACGACTGCTGTCCGTGGATCCCGACGATGGATGCGGGATATCTGCTCCAGGTCAACGGTCAAATCGCACATGATCCGCTCGATGATATCAGCGCGGAAAAGGTCATCCTCGGTGAAAGCATAACCCTTCACCGTGGCTAGCCGGCCCTCCGCGATGCGGTTCAGGTAGTCGCGGATGGCCACCACGTTCTGGACAAAGCCGTGTGGCATCCGACCGATCGCGCTCGCCCCGAGGCCGATGAGTGTGTCAGCGCCGTCATCGGTGTAGCCCTGGAAATTGCGCCGCAATCGGCCATCGCGCTGCGCCGTCGCGAGCGCATCGTCTGGGAGCGCGAAGTGATCCAACCCGATGCGCACATACCCCGCGTCCTGAGGGGCCTCTGCGATGGTCTCGGACTGAACGTGTCGCTCGACACTATCAGGTAAGCTCTCCTCCGCGATCTTGCGCTGATGCTTCTTGAATGATGGGACGTGCGCGTAGCCGAACACCGAAAAGCCGGTCGGGGCGCAATTCGACGCACTTGGCAATGCTGTCTAGACAAGAGCTTACCGTCTGAAAAGGAAGACCATAGAGAAGGTCGAAGTTGATCCCCCGCACACCTGCCCGGCGAAGCCTTTCGACTGCAGCGGCCGTCTGCTCGAAGCTTCGCTATCTATTTATTGTGCGCTGCACTCTTGGGTCGAAGCTCTGGACTCCGAGGCTCGCGCGGGTGACCCCGCAGTATTCTAAAGCCTGCGTCAGGTCGTTGGTCAGAGTTCGCGGATCGACCTCAACGGCAATCTCGGCATCCGGAACCACGAAAAAGATACAGCGCAAGGCGTAAGCGAGATCGACGAGCAGTTGCGGAGCCATGATGGTCGGAGTGCCCCCGCCGAAGTGCAGATGCGCGACCGGCAGGCTTTTCTCTATCGTGTCCGCGACTAGTTGCGCCTTCCGACGCAAAGCTGCGACGAACGCGGCGATCGGCTCCTCGTGCTCGGCCACCGATGTATGGCATCCGCAGTACCAGCACATTGAGCGACAGAAAGGTATGTGAAAATAGAGCGAGACGGGTCGGTGGGCCGAAACCGATCTGAGCCAATGCCGATACACCTTCTCGCCGATTGCAGAAGAGAAGTGCGGGGCTGTTGGATAGCTGGTGTACCGTGGGAGCTTGTCTTGCCCGTAGATGTCAGCCAAATCCGATCGCATATTCGAGTTCCCCCATTCCTAGCCACATAACAGCCTAGCGCCAACTGGACTTTGCGCTGGGTCAGGGAGTATGACCGGCGAGATCAGCGATTCAAAGCCAATGGGCTTGATCGTCAAGGTTGTCGTTGGTAGTGTTCTAAATCACCGGGAAACTATCAATTTGGGAATGTTTTTCGATGGCTCCCCGACAGGTTGTCTGCTGCATTGTCGCATCCCGGATACAAAAATCCGGATACGGAGCAGCGTGCACTTCTAATCGGATTGGACGCTACCGAAAGAACTATTGAAGGTGATCACTCCTTTCAGCGAGTAGGGAACTGCACTTTTCAGCGTCGCTACGCTCTGGCGCAAGCCCTGCTTCCTGCTCACCGTGAACGTTACCGCTGCGTCTGGCGCAGGAGGAAGTGGACTAAATCTCAGCGACCGCAATGCCGCTGGTCGCCGAGAACATCGCCATGCATCCGATGATTGGCGCCGACATGGCGTTCGGCGTCTCCGAAAATGCGCGCGTATAGTTTATAGGCGTTCCAATTTGCATTCACGCGGAGGATAGGCAGATGCGTGGAAACTTGACGACCGAAAAAGCCCGACGCACTTTGCAAGGGGAAGCAAGAGGTGCGTCGGGCTGCAACCTGGAGGTTGCGGGCATCGGCACGGGTGAACGTCCGTGTCCACGCCCAACATCATCTTTGCAAATGACGTGCCGCTCGAAGGCTGTCGATGATGTGCGTCTAGTCGGCCCGGGGCACGGCCGCGCGATATTCTTGGATTGAGAATAGTGTCGCAATTACCACGTTGCCGAGTGAGACTTTGTCGGCCATCAAACAATCATGGGCCATGATGAGCCGGGTGCCTCGCCGTTTGCGAGCCGTTTCCGTGCAAGCCTCGATGATTACCTTCGCACCAGCCGTCGGCCAACGCGCTCCCTCAGAGGTCTTTCGCGATTGAAGCCCTAAACGCGCAATTGTGAGATTTCCGCGGCGTGCCCTGGCTGATCCGTAAAGCAGCGCAAGCCCGCAGCGGGCCTTGCAGGTGGGAAAAGGGCCGAGGCCGCGCAAAAAAGTCGGCCACCGCGAGGTCTTGATAGAATAGATTGCTATGAGGCCAGAGCTTACGCTGGGTCATCAGAGCGTCCGGCGCGAACGACGCGATTTAGATCAAGGCCGCTGAACGCATGTCTTTATGTATCAATAGTATAGATGCATCCCATCAAAACAATCGATTTCACCAATTTTACGGAATGCTGCATAGAAAAAGCGCATAGTCTGGTGCAAATGGCCGCACACACTCGGCGTCATTTCCGTCGTGGATGACGATCAGTCGGCGGGTGTAGCATTGACGGACAGCCTCTTTTCCGTGGGTCCATCTCAGAAGCATGATCTTGGTGACCGTCCTAAGATTACGTGAGGGAAGAACTGACGCCGTTGTCGACCTTCCCGCGCAGCGTTGGGCCGAATTCCTGAATAGAGCAGAAGGAAGCGAAGCCAGATTTCATTTGGAACGGATATCGGCCTTCCCGTGGCTAAAGTTAACGGCGAATGCCCTCGCCGTAAATGAACCGTCGGCACCCTCCCTCTGCCGACGGAAGCTGGTGCGATGTGTAACAGCGTCGCTCCTCCCAGACTGACTTCCGCCCGGCCGCCGAAAGGGGGCCGGGCATTTTTACTACGGCGAGTATGAGCGCCAGCTTGCAGATCTTGCATTTGATCTCACTCACGCCCATGAATTCAGGGGTTGGCCGCGTCCTCGCACCAATCCATCGCTAAATCAGAACGGCCCATCGGATCAGTTGATGTCTGTCACCGGCCTATTACTTCGCAACGATACTGGGACGGCAGAAAAGCGTTTTGTCAAGGACAGGCATGGCATTACCACTAAGTGCGTTGATTCAAATAGTTGTGGCCTCGTACAGCTGAAGTGGCGACCGGGTATTATTCTTTCCCGTCGAATTGCGAGCACACTGATCGATCATCGTGCGAGCGTACTCTGGTAGATGGCTGCGGGTGGCTTCTCACGCGCTCTACCCATCATTGCTGGGCGATCGATGTCGGTTAGCGCCTAGCTTTAAGCGCGAGGCCCACCGGTTTCGACGGCAGCCAGCAACAGGCGCCGCATCGGTCGCGCCGATCCGGGGCCTCAACCCGAACGAGTTTCTCGCTTCTTAGGTGCGCACGGGGTATTGCGAGCGAACACAGCCGTCCGGAACTGGAAATTCTCTCTCTCTCTCTCTCTCTCTCTCTCTCTGGAAAAACATCGCGGCCCGGGTCTGCAGTGCCAGACAAACCAGTGTGGGGCCAATATCTAGCCGAGAGGAATCTAACGTTGCCCTTCGGCCAATCGCCAGGTCGTTAGTCCTGGTTGGTTGACCTACACGACGTTAACACGCGACGAAGGCTCCGGGTGGAAACTTGAAATTCTGGGCGCTAGCGTCGAGTGGTAAATTCCTTCGCCGCTCGCCGATATTCCCACTTGGCCCGCTCAAGTTCTGGCCGATCGAACTCTGCCTGGGGGTAGCCGACGCAGAGATAGCCGATGAGTTTCCAGGACTCCGACACTTCGAGAATCTCGTGGATGCGGGCCGGGTTCAGGATCGACACCCAGCCAAGCCCAATGCCCTCCGCGCGTGCGGCGAGCCACATCGAGCAGATGGCCGCGGCGACGGAATATTCGACCGTTTCCGGCATCGTTGCTCGCCCGAGGCCATACCCGATATCGCTTGCCTTTTCCGCGAACACGGCCAGGTGACCCGGAGCCTCTTCGAGGCCGGCAAGCTTAAGCGTCGCGTACCGCGCCACGCGTTCGCCTGAATAAGAATGCAACGCATCGGCATTGCAGGTCTTGAAGTCTTCGATCACGGCACGGCGCCTCGCCTTGTCCTCGACGATGACGAACCGCCACGGCTGGCTCAGGCCGACGGACGGGGAAAGGCAGGCGATCTCAATGAGCCGCTCAATGGCTTCGCTCGGGAGCAGATCGGGACGAAAGCGCCGTACGTCGCGGCGCCACACGAACAGCTCACGCAGTTGCCGGCGAAAACTTCATCGAATGAGATCGTCAAGGTCATAGTTCCGTCTGGAGGAGGGCTACCGCCACCAGCAGAATCGCGATCTCGCCAATCTGCTCGAACGCACCCAATATATCACCTGTCTGTCCTCCGACCTGTCTGGTGGCAAGCCGCGCCAATATCAGCCCGGCCAGCGACAACAAGATCAGTCCGATCGTCGCCTTGCTCGGCCCGAGACCGCAAACGAGGCAAGCGGTCGCAAGACCAACAGCAATGGCAGCGCTTTGCCACGGCGGCTGTCCGGCCCCCGCTGAAAGTCCGTCCGACCGTGCCGGCGGAATCAGCCACATGAATACCGGCAAGCCGGCGCGCGCCGCCGCATGTGCAACCAAAAGCGCGGCCGCAACCGACTGTGGATCGGCGATAGTTGCAAGCGCGCTCCATCGCAAGATGAGCGAGACGATAAGCGCGCAGCCGCCATAAGTACCGATCCGGCTGTCCCGCATGATCTCGAGCTTCCGCTCGCGCGTCCGACCGCCGCCGAGCCCGTCGGCGGTATCGGCAAGGCCGTCCTCGTGCATCGCGCCGGTGATAAGAACCGTGGCCGCCACCGCGAGCATGGCGGCCGGGCCGGGCGGCAAACCCACCTCGCGCGCGATCGAATAGACCACCGCTCCGGTAAGGCCCACCACCAGTCCGGCTACCGGCAGCGCCCAGCTCGCGCGGCCAACACCGCCATCGCTGACCGGCTTCGCCGGCCCGAGAGCTAGAATCGTGGAGAGAGATGGCGATCCTCAGATCAGTAACGATGCTTCTGAGAACCTCGAGATGATGCATAGGTCTTCAACCTTCGAACCGTCAACTCGCACAACGGGCGAGGCGTCGCAACTCCGCCGAGCGCGGCACTATTTCAGCTTCATCGGCAATCCTGCCACGACGAATTCGACCTCGTCGGCAACGGAGGCAATCGTCTGGTTCAGGATGCCCGCCGCGTCCCGAAAAGCGCGCGCCAGCGCATTATCCGGCACGATACCGAGCCCGACCTCGTTCGTGACCATGACGACCGGACTGCGTTGGCGGGCAAGCGCGTCAGCGAGCAGTGAAGCCTCATGCGACCAGTTGCGCTCCGCCTGGAGCAAATTCGATAGCCAGAGCGTGAGACAATCGATCAGCCTTGCGCCACCGCCATCTGTCTCGGCTAGGGCCTGCACGAGGTCAAGCGGTACCTCGCGCTCGATCCAGTCATTTCCGCGTCGCGCGCGATGCTTTGCTATTCGTTCGCCCATTTCCTCATCGAGCGCCTCTGCCGTGGCGAAATAGACGGGTTGCCCCGGAAGGCACGCGCGCGGACTTCCGCGCGCCGGCTTTTGCCTGATCGGGCGCCGCCCGTGATGAGTATGATGGCCATGACGTCCTCCGCTCAGCCAGCAGTAATCACCATTCTCCGATAAAGACAAAGGCGAAATCAGACGAGATGGGGCTTGCCTTGATGCAGAATTCTTGCGCATCAGGATCAGACAGGACGGGAGACGATACGTGGGCTTTGCAGGAGCGATGGTGGTGGCGATGACGGTGGACGCCCTGTTGGGCTGGCCCGACGCACTGTTCGCCCGCGTGGGGCATCCCGTCACTTGGCTCGGCAGGCTGATCAACATCCTCGATATTTGCTTCAACAGGTCCATCGACCCGCCTGGAATCCGGCGGATTGCTGGCGCAGTCGTGGCGCTTTTCGTGATTGGGCTTTCGGCCGGCATCGGATGGTCAGTTCAAGCCGCGCTCACCTTTGAATGGAGCCGCATCGTCCTGCTGGGAATCCTGGTATGGCCCTTGGTCGCACTTCGTTCGCTTTATGATTATGTGGCCGCCGTTGCGCATCCCCTGCAATCCGGTGATATCGCAACCGCACGTGCCGCGGTCGCGCACATCGTGGGACGCGACCCCGCAGCTCTCGATGAGGCAGGTATTGCGCGCGCGTCCATCGAGAGTCTGGCCGAGAACGCCTCGGACGGCATCGTCGCGCCGGTGTTCTGGGGGCGTTGTTCGGGCTTCCGGGCATCATCGGCTACAAGGCGATCAATACGCTCGATTCCATGATCGGCCATCGCACGGAGCGGCACGGATCTTTCGGTTGGGCTGCCGCGCGCATCGACGATCTCGCAAATTTGATACCTGCACGTCTCACCGGTTGTCTGTTCATGCTGGTTGCCGGGCGGCCTTCGGATGCCATGTCGTGCATGGTGAGGGATGCGAGCCGCCACCGCTCGATCAATGCCGGCTGGCCGGAAGCAGCCATGGCCGGCGCGCTCGGCGTGCGGCTCAGCGGGCCGCGCATCTATCACGGAAGTACCGCCGACGAACCCTGGCTCAACGAGGGCGCGCGCGATCCGCTTGCCGCTGACATATGGCAAGGGCTGAAGCTCTACGTCCGCGCCATGGTCCTGTTGGCCGGCGCGCTTGCGATGATGGCTCTCGCATAACGGAGAAGGCTATGCTCGAGCATGGTGGCAATCTCGATCTCGCCGTGCAGCGTTTCGGCGGGCGTGCGCAGGACTGGATCGACCTCTCGACCGGGATCAATCGGCAGCCCTATCCGGTGAGCGAGATTGAGCCAAGGCATTGGAGCGCGCTGCCCTCCCGATCCGACATCGAGTCCCTCCATCAGGCTGCTCATCAGGCCTATGCCACCAAGGCGCCAATCGTGGCGCTTGGTGGCGCACAAGCGGCCATCCAATTGTTGCCGAATCTTTCATCGTGCGGCAGGGCGCGGATTCTTGCGCCCACCTATAACGAGTACGCAGCAGTTCTTGCGGCCGCAGCCTGGGACGTGGCAGAGGTTTTTGATCTCGAAGGGTTGGTGGGTGCCGATCTCGCCGTGGTCGTCAATCCCAACAATCCAGACGGCCAGCGCCATGATCCGAACGAACTGCTCGCGCTGTTGCCGCGCGTCGGTCGACTCGTGGTCGACGAGAGCTTCGGCGATGCCGTCCCCGACCTGTCGCTGGCACCGGAGGCGAAACGGCCGGGGCTGTTGATCCTGCGCTCGTTCGGAAAATTTTACGGGCTTGCGGGACTACGGCTCGGCTTCGCGCTCGGCAGCGAGGCCGATGTCGCGGCGCTGGCGGCGATGGCAGGCCCATGGCCGATTTCGGGTGCTGCGATTGCGATCGGACGGCGCGCCTTGCTTGATCGCGATTGGACGAAGGCGACCTCCATGCGGCTGGCACACGACGGCGTCCGGCTGGACGCCGAAGTGCGATCGCAGGACTGGCAACTGGTCGGTGGCACGCCGCTGTTCCGGCTCTATGAGGCCGGCGACGCGCGTGCCGCGCAGGAGCGGCTCGCACGGGGCCAGATCTGGTCGCGTGTATTTGGGCAAAGACCGGGATGGCTGCGGCTGGGATTGCCGGGTAACGAGACCGAATGGGCGCGGTTTGCTGCCGCGCTCTCGCGTTGATCACCAACCTCAGCGCGCAAGCGCAAGCAGCCCTTCGACGTCGAGATGGGCGTCGACATGATCGGCTAGCGCGTCGAGTGCGCTCTCCACTCTGGCGCGGTACTGCTGGTCCGTAGCCGGAATGTCCAGTCGTGCGAGAAATGAGCCGCGGAAACCATCGGAAGCAAACAGGCCGTGCAGATAGCTGCCGTACACGCGTCCGTCGCTGGAAACTGCGCCTTCCAGTGCGCCATCAGATGAGGCAAATGGCCGTGCTCGATCCGGCCCGTCGGTGTGCCCGATGTGAATCTCATAGGCCTCGATCGGCCGGTTCGTCGCGGCGTGAACCGCCGTGACGCGCGTAAGAGTCTTTTGTGGCGTCATCACCGTCGTTACGTCCAGGAGTCCGAGGCCGGGCGTTTCTCCCGCCGGTCCCTCGATACCTTCCGGATCCTGCACACTGCGCCCGAGCATCTGGTAACCGCCGCAGAGTCCGAGCACATGGCCGCCGCGACGATGGTGAGCAAGTAGATCAATGTCCCAGCCCTGGGCGCGCAGGAAGGCGAGGTCGCCACGTGTCGACTTCGAGCCGGGAACGATGACGAGCTTTGCATCGCCAGGGATCGCCTCTCCAGGCCCGACCATCACAAGATCGACGCAGGGTTCGAGCTTCAGCGGATCGAGGTCGTCAAAGTTCGCGATCCGCGAAAGCGCGAGAAAGGCGATTTTGCATTGCGCCGCCTTGCGCGCACCGGCAAGCCCCAGGGCATCTTCGGCCGGAAGCTCGTTGGCGCGGGCGAAGTAGGGCAGGACCCCAAAACCCCGCCAGGATGTGCGGGTTTCGATCAGCCGATAGCCATCGTCAAACAGGGAGGATCACCGCGAAATTTGTTGATGACAAAACCGCGGATCATGGCGGCATCCTCGGGATCGAGCACGGTCTTGATGCCGACGAGCTGCGCAATGACGCCGCCGCGGTCAATGTCGCCGATCAGCACGACCGGGACCTCGGCCCTCCGGGCAAAGCCCATGTTGGCGATATCAGCGCTCCGCAAATTGACTTCGGCGGGGCTGCCGGCGCCCTCGACCAGAACTAGATCGGCGCGATCCTTCAGCCGGGCGAAACTCTCGAGAACCGGCGCCATCAGCGAGGGTTTCATCGCGGCATATTCGCGTGCGCGCACCGTCGCCACGCGGCGCCCCTGCACGATGATCTGGGCGCCGATATCGGTTTCCGGCTTCAGCAAGACGGGATTCATGTCCGTGTGCGGCTCGACGCCTGCGGCTTGCGCCTGCAATGCCTGTGCGCGTCCGATCTCGCCGCCGTCGATAGTCACGGCCGCGTTGTTTGACATGTTCTGCGGCTTGAAGGGAAGTACCCGATGTCCGCGGCGGGTCGCGGCGCGAGCAAGTGCGGCCACGATGAGCGACTTGCCGACGTCGGAGCCGGCTCCCTGGATCATCAATGCGCGCGCCATGGAATCGGATTCTCGCTTGCTTCGTCAGAACTCGATGCCGGGCTGCGCCTTGATCCCGGATCGGAAGGGATGCTTCACGAGCGTCATCTCCGTGACGAGGTCGGCGGCGTCGATCAATTCCTGCTTGGCATTGCGCCCGGTGAGAACGACGTGCGTCATCGGCGGCTTTGAATTCTTGAGAAATTCAACGATTTCTCCGATCTCCAGATAGTCGTAGCGAAGCGCAATGTTGATCTCGTCGAGAACGACCATGCGCAAGGCGTGATCGGCGATCAGCTGTTTGGCCTTCTCCCATGCGGCGCGGGCGGCAGCGACGTCGCGGGAGCGGTCCTGGGTTTCCCAGGTAAAGCCTTCACCCATCGCATGGAACTGGCACAGTTCACCAAAATGTCCGGTCAGGAGACGGCGCTCGCCGGTATCCCACGCACCCTTGATGAATTGCACGACAGCGCAGGGAAAGCCATGCGCGACGCACCGCATGATCATGCCGAAGGCCGAGGAAGATTTTCCCTTGCCTGCGCCGGTGTGGACGATGATGAGTCCCTTCTCTCCACTCTTGGTGGCCATCATCCGGTCGCGGGCGGCCTTCTTCTTCGCCATTTTGGCAGCATGGCGGGTATCGAGCGAGGCCTCGGCGACGACAGCTTCCTCCTCAGCGGCATCCGGTTCGGAAATCATCTGCACGTTCCTTTGGCTTGACAAGTTGCACGCTTGAGCAAATGGTGAGGCAGCGTTGGTTCCTGTCCTACGACAGGCGAAGAGGGAATGCGATAGGGCTCTTGCCTCGAAGCTTTAGCCCTGAAAAGCAGCCGCCCCCGCGACCGTGACCGGAGAGATCTCCAAGAACCACTGGCCCGTTTGGGTTGGGAAGGTGGAGATCAAAGGGAAACCTGCTCCGCAAGCCGGGAGACCTGCCAGCGCACAGATTGACCACCGGCGGACGGGGTGTTCCGCGACGGGGAGCGAACCCTCGCGTCTCTGGGTTCGTGTGCCTCATCGCCTCCGTCAAAAATTTTGAAGAAGGGGCGATGACCGTTACGTTGCATGTCTGCATCACCTGCTGTGCCGGCCAAACGCTGATGGAAGGCGAAACCGCGCCAGGCGCGCGTCTGCACAGCGCCATCCTCGCGGCTGGTGTGCCGGAAGGCGTCAACGTCGTTCCGGTCGAGTGTCTATCCGCCTGCAGCCAAGGCTGCTCGATTGCACTCTCCGGTCCCCGGCGCTGGTCCTATGTGTACGGCCGCTTGTCAGACGCAAGCGCGCCGGACGTTGTTGCTGGCGCCGCGGCCTATGCGGCGGCGCCCGACGGCATCGTGCCATGGCGCAGCCGGCCGGAGATCTTCCGCAAGCAGTCGCTTGCGCGCATTCCACCCATCGCCGTCGTGCCGGAGGCCGCAGAATGAAAACGCTTGCCAAGATCCCGGTGACCGTTGTCACCGGCTTTCTCGGATCGGGCAAGACGACGCTGATCCAGCACCTGATCACCAACGCGAACGGCAGGAAGCTTGCGGTGCTCGTCAACGAGTTCGGCAGCGAAGGCGTGGATGGAGAGATCCTGAAATCCTGCGCGGACGCCAACTGTCCTGCAGAGAACATCGTAGAGCTCGCCAATGGCTGCATCTGCTGCACAGTCGCCGACGATTTCATTCCCGCCATCGAGCAGTTGCTCTCTCGACGCGTGAAGCCCGACCATATCCTGATCGAGACATCGGGATTGGCATTGCCGAAGCCACTGCTCAAGGCATTCGACTGGCCCGAAATCCGCTCGCGGATCACGGTCGACGGCGTGATCGCGCTAGCGGACGCGGAGGCCGTGGCGGCCGGCCGCTTCGCACCCGATCCTGTCGCGGTCGAAGCCCAGCGTGCGGCCGATGAAAACCTCGACCATGAAACGCCGCTTTCGGAAGTATTCGAGGATCAGATAGCTTGCGCGGATATCGTGCTGCTCACCAAGGCGGACCTTGCCGGCGCGGAAGGACTTGAAGCGGCCAGGGCGGCGATCGCCGCTGAGATGCCGCGTCGTGTGCCGGTGCTGCCGGCCGTCGACGGCGCAGTCGATGCGCGTGTGGTCCTTGGTCTCGAAGCGGCGGCAGAAGACGATCTCGCCGCGCGCCCCTCGCACCACGACGGCGAGGACGGGCACGAACACAACGATTTTGCCTCCGTTGTCATCGAGCTCCCGGAAGTTGCGAGTATCGATGCACTTGTTGCATCGATCCAGCGGCTTGCGCGCGAACAGAACGTGCTGCGCGCCAAGGGATATATCGCGGTCGCGGGCAAGCCGATGCGATTGCTGCTGCAATCGGTCGGGGAGCGAGTACGGCATCAGTTCGATATGCCCTGGGGCACGCGCCCAAGGCGGTCTAAGCTGGTTATGATCGGTGAACACGACGATATCGATGAGGCTGCCATTAGGGCGGGACTTGGTGTCTGATGCACGTCGTCTTTCGCGAGAGCCGCGGTCTTGAGGAGACCGCGATCCCTAAGGATCTCGGCCAGGGTCCGGCCGACCTTGTGGTGCTCTCGTTTTCGGACAGCGATCTCGCCACGTTCGCTTCCGGCTGGCGGCGGGGCCGCGCCAGTCTGCCGTCGCTCAGGCTCGCGAACCTGGCAGAGCTGCGTCATCCGCTATCGGTCGACACCTATATCGAGCGTACGCTGTCGCAGGCGCGGGGAGTGCTGGTGCGCCTGATCGGCGGCGAATCCTACTGGCCATACGGACTGGCCGCCTTGCATCAATTGGCCAAACAGCGCGACATCGCGCTTGCGGTGCTTCCGGCTGATGGTCGCGACGATCCGCGCCTGGATGCACTCTCGACATTGCCCGGCTCGACGCTCGGACGGCTGAAGGCGCTGTGCGACAAGGGCGGAACAATAGCGGCGCAGGCTGCAATCGCCCAACTCGCACTGGCGTCGGGTCTCTATGCGGGGCCGGTCGTCGGTGAAATCGAAATTCCCGAGATCGGATTCTACGATCCGGGTCGCGGTGCAATCGCGGCGCTGCCAAATCCGGATCAGCGGCCGCGCGCGTTGGTGATCTTCTATCGTTCCTATCTCACCGCGGCAGATACTGCCCCGGTCGACGCGCTGATCACAGCATTGCGGCAAAAAGGTTTTGATGCCTATGGTGTATTCATCACCTCGCTGAAGGCTGCTGGTGTGGCGGATTGGATGAGGGGGCATTTCGAGCAATGCGCTCCGGCGGTGATCGTCAATGCGACCGCCTTCTCTGCGGTCGCCGATGACGGCACGACGCCTTTCGATGCCGCATCCTGTCCGATATTCCAGGTCGCATTGTCGACAGCCCGGCGCGATGATTGGGCGGAATCGCTTCGCGGGCTCTCGCCGAGTGATCTGGCAATGCATGTGGTGTTGCCGGAGGTTGACGGCCGGCTGTTTACGGGTGTCGTCAGCTTCAAGTCGCCGGGGAGAGCGATCCCGATCTGCAATTCGCGCACCTGGCGCACAGGCCTGACGACGAACGCGTATGCGCTGTCGTCGAGCGGGTGGCCGCCTGGCACAGGCTTGTCAACCGCCCGGCAGGCGAGAAGCGGCTGGCGATGGTGCTCTCGAACTATCCGGGCCGTCCGCACCAGCTCGGGCATGCGGTCGGGCTCGACGCGCTCGCTTCGGTCGAAACGCTGCTGTCCGATCTCCACGCTGCCGGTTTCGACGTGAAAGCGGCAGAAGCGCTCGGTGAAACTCTCCTACGGGAAGCATTGACCTGGAGCGTTGCCGATTATCGCACGGAGCTGGCCAGGCTTCCGCGCCGGCTGCAGGACGATCTCGCGAGTGCCTGGGGCGCGCCGGAAGACGATCCGGCCTGTCGCGGCGGCGAATTTCGTTTCGCCGCGATCCGGCGCCGCAAGATGACTATCGCCGTCCAGCCGGAACGCGGCGATATCGGCAATCGCGATGCCGAGTATCACGATCTCTCGCGCACGCCGCGCCACGCCTACGTTGCATTTTATCTCTGGCTGAGGCGCGAGGGCATTGATGCCATCATCCATATGGGGGCTCACGGAACGTTGGAATGGCTGCCCGGCAAGTCCGTCGCGCTGTCGGCTGCCTGCTGGCCGGAAGCGCTGATTGGCGACGTGCCGGTGATCTATCCCTTCATCGTCAACGACCCCGGCGAAGCGGCACAGGCCAAGCGCCGTATTGGCGCGGTCACGATCGGCCATTTGCCGCCGCCGCTGGCGCGGGCCGCTTTGCCCGAAGGCCTGCGCCGGCTCGAGCAACTGCTCGATGAATATTCGACCGCCGATGGTCTCGATCCCGCGCGTCGGCAGCGACTGATCGCAGCAATCCGCGATGAAGGCGTGCCGCGGGCCTGGAAGATGATCTCGGCCTTGGCGCGTCGGCTGCGCCGGCCGAGGCTATTCCTCGGATCGATCGCTTCGTCTGCGATCTGAAGGCAAGCCAGTTCGGCGAGGGCCTGCATGTGTTCGGTCGTGGGGCTTGCGGCAAGGCGGAGAAGGGCGCGCTGCTCGATGCGCTCACAGGCAGGCGCGTGGCGCCGGGACCTGCCGGTTCGCCGTATCGCGGGCGTCGCGATGTGCTGCCGACCGGGCGCAATCTGTTCGCCGTCGATCCCCGCGCGGTGCCGACGCCGTCAGCGCATGCGCAGGGGATCAAGCTTGCCGAGGAATTGCTGCGCCGTCACCTGCAGGATCACGGCGACTGGCCGAAGGGGCTCGTGGTTGATCTCTGGGGATCATCGACCATGCGCACCGCAGGCGAGGATTTTGCGATGGCCCTGCATCTTGCAGGCATCGCGCCGCGCTGGGATCCTGCTTCGGGGCGGGTGACGGGTTATGACATCATCGTGCCGGCGGCGCTCGGCCGCCCGCGCATCGACGTGACGCTTCGCGTGTCGGGGCTGTTTCGCGACGTCTTTTCAGGCCTTGCACAATTGTTTGAGGCGGCAACCGAAGCCCTCTCCGAACGGGACGAGGAGGGCGAGGACAATCCTTACCGTCATCGCGCGGCGCGCGTGTTCGGACCGCAGCCCGGCCAGTATGGCGTCGGTATGGCATCGATGCCGGATGTCTTCACGGAGGAGTCGCGCGAGGCGGCCGGTGAAGTCTGGCTTTCGGCTTCGTCCTGGGCGTTCGCGTTCGACGGCACGATGCGGCCCGACCGCGCAGGTATCGAGGCGAGGCTCGTCGCTGCCGATGCCTTCGTGCACGTGCAGGACCTCCCGGAAACGGACCTGCTGCTCGCTGCCGACTACGCCGTGCATGAGGCGGGCGTCGCAGCCGCAGCCGCGCGGCTCGGCGCGGCCGCCCCATCGCTCTATCATCTCGACGCCACGCATCCGGATCAGCCGCATGCACGCTCGTTGACTGAGGAAATATCGCGCGTCGTGCGTGCGCGCGCCGCCAATCCGATATGGATCGCGGGCATGCTGCGCCACGGCTTTCGGGGCGCCGCCGAGATTGCGGCGACGCTCGAGCATATGGCGGCTTTCGCTCATCTCGCGGATGCCGTGCCGGCGCATCTGTTCGATCTCTATTACGACGCGACGCTCGGCAATGACGACGTTCGCGCGTTCATGGCGTGCGAGAATCCGGCGGCGCTCGCGATGATCGGAACTTGCTTCACCCGTTTGCATGAAGCGTCGCTCTGGAGGACGCGACGCAACTCGATCGCGGCCGCGCTGCGGGAGGCCTCATGAGCGCCGTTGCGATCAAGGGCTGGTGCCCCGGCGCGTTGCGGCCGATGCGCTCAGGCGATGGGCTTGTGGTTCGCATCCGGCCGCATGGTGGCCGGGTCGATGCGAAGCAGGCGACAGGAATTGCGGCATTGGCCGAGCGCTACGGCAACGGCCTGATCGATCTGACCAGCCGGGCCAACCTTCAAATCAGGGGTGTCAGCGATGATGGCCATCGGCCTCTGATCGAGGAACTCTCGCGGCTGCACCCGATCGACAAAGATCCGGAATCGGAAGCGCGACGCAACATCCTGGTTACCCCGTTCTGGAGCTCAAGCGATGATACCTGTTCGCTCGCCGCAGAGCTTGAACGGGGCTTGCGATGGGACCGCCCGACTTGCCGACCAAATTCGGCTTCGCCGTCGATTGCGGGGCAGAGCGCGTGCTGGCCAGTGCCTCAGCCGACATCCGCATCGAGCGCAGCATCGCGGGAGAGCTGATCGTGCGCGCCGACGGCGCGGAGCATGGTCGTCCCGTAGCACGAAGCGAAGCCGTCAAGGTTGCGCTCGCGCTGGCCGAGTGGTTCGTCGATTTCGGCGGAGCCAGGGATGGGCGAGGACGGATGGCAGCGCATATCGGCGCCGGCGCAAAGCTGCCGGACGCGCTTCGTGGCCGCGCCGAGCCGGTTCGAACGATCGCCGAGCCGCGCCCGGGGCTCTATCCGCAAGGCGCGATGGTCGGCGCGGCATTCGGGCAGGTAACACATGCCGCGCTCACCTACCTCGCCGGATGCGCGCAAGGATTGCGGATGACGCCATGGCGGATGATATTGCTGGAGGGGTTGCACGAGATGCCCCGCTGCGAGGGCCTCATCACGCAGGCCGATGATCCGATCCTGCGCGTCGTCGCCTGCAGCGGTGCACCCGCCTGCGGTGAAGCGCATGCCGAGACACGTGCACTTGCGGCGGCGCTTGCGCCGCATGTTGCCGCGGACAGCAGGCTTCATGTCTCCGGCTGTGCCAAGGGCTGTGCCCATTCGGGGCCTGTCGCTCTCACCCTGGTTGCGACCCGCGAGGGATTTGACCTCGTCCGGGGCGGCTCGACGCGGGATGCGCCCGCCCTGCGTGGACTGAGCGCCGCCCACATGATCGCCGATCCTTCCGTTCTAACGGTAGCGCGCTGATGCCGCACATCTATGAGACCGATGGTGCGGCGATCTACCGTCAATCCTTCGCCACCATCCGTGCCGAGGCGGACCTTGGGCGCTTTTCGGCCGACGAGGAGCCGGTGGTCGTCCGCATGATCCATGCGGCGGGCATGGTGGGCCTCGAATCCTACATCCGCTTTACGCCCGGCATGGCGCGTAGCGCGAAGGCCGCGCTGCAGAACGCCGCACCTATCCTCTGCGACGCGCGCATGGTGTCGGAAGGAATTACGCGTGCGCGCCTGCCGGCCGGCAACGCTATCATCTGCACGCTCGACCATCCCGCGGTTCCCGCGCTCGCTCAATCCATGCGCAACACCCGTTCGGCCGCAGCGTTGGAATTGTGGCGGCCGCATCTGGACGGCGCGATCGTCGCCATCGGCAATGCGCCGACCGCGCTGTTTCACCTGCTCAACATGCTGGAGGATCGCCACTGTCCAAGACCCGCGGCGATCATCGGTTGTCCGGTCGGCTTCGTCGGCGCGGCTGAAGCCAAGGCCGCATTGATGATGGATCCGCCGGCGCCGGCGCTGACGGTCGAGGGACGCCTTGGCGGCTCGGCGATTACGGTCGCCGCCGTGAATGCGCTGGCAAGCCGGAGCGTATAGCCATGGGGCGTATCATCTGTTGCGGCCTCGGGCCAGGAAATCCGGACCTGATGAGCGTGCGCGCCGATCGCGAGATCCGTGCGGCCAAGCATGTTGCCTATTTCCGGAAGAAGGGACGCCCTGGCCAGGCCCGGCGTATCGTCGAGGGCATGCTGGCAAAGGATGTCTGCGAATATCCAATGGAATATCCGGTCACCACGGAGATCGCCTTCGACAATCCGGAATATGTTCGCCTCCTTGCCGGCTTTTACGACGAGTGGGCGGAGCGTCTTGCGCGGCTCGCCCGCGCAGTGGACATCGTCGTGCTCTGCGAGGGCGATCCCTATTTCTATGGTTCCTTCATGCACCTGCACGCGCGTCTGCAGGGACGAGTTGAGATCGAGGTGATCGCAGGCATTCCCGGCATGGCCGGCTGCTGGAATTCGGTCGGTCTGCCGATCGCGCTTGGCGACGATGTGATGACGGTGCTGATGGGCACGCTGCCGGAAGACGAGCTCGAACGGCGCGTGCGCAACTCCGACGCGCTCGTCATCATGAAGACCGGGCGCAATCTGACAAAGGTGCGCCGCGCGCTAGCGGCCGCCGGCCGCCTTGGCGAGGCATGGCTGATCGAACGCGGCACCATGCCGGGCGAGCGCGTCGCGCGGCTGAAGGAAGTGGACGAGACCGAGTGTCCTTATTTCGCGATCGTGCTCGTGCATGGGCAGGGGCGACGGATGGAGGCAGCGGAATGACCGGCACATTGACCATCGCGGGACTTGGGCCGGGCGACGAGGCGCTGGTCACGCCGGAAGTCTCCGCTGCGCTCGCTGTGGCGACCGACATACTCGGCTATGCGCCCTATGTTGCGCGTGTAGCCCCTCGCGAGGGGCTTACGCTGCATCCGTCGGACAATCGCATGGAGTTGCAGCGCGCGAGCGATGCCTTGCTTCTGGCATCGGAAGGACGTCACGTCGTCATGGTTTCCTCCGGCGATCCCGGCGTGTTCGCGATGGCCTCCGCCGTGTTCGAAGCACTCGAAGCCTCGCCGCGTTGGCAGGGCTTCCAATCCGCGTTCTGCCCGGCGTGACCGCGATGCTGGCAGCGGCGCGCGCGCCGGCGCGCCGCTTGGCCACGATTTTTGCGCGATCAATCTCTCGGACAATCTGAAGCCGTGGCCGATGATCGAGAAACGCCTGCGGCTCGCTGCTGAAGCCGACTTTGCCATCGCAATGTACAATCCACGTTCGGCGAGCCGACCCGAGGGTTTTGGGCGCGCGCTCGCGGTTCTGAAAGAGGCGGGTTGCGGCGAACGCCTCGTGATCTTCGCGCACGCTGTCAGCACGCCAGAGGAGCGAATTGAAACGGTGATGCTGCGCGAGGCGCGGCCGGAGATGGCCGACATGCGAACCCTTGTTATCGTCGGCAATTCGGCAACGCGCCGCGTCGGCCGCTGGGTCTATGCACCGAGGCATGCCCGATGACCGAGCCATTGCATGACCTCCGCCACGCTTTCGACCCGCGGCCTGTCAGGCAATTCGGGCCGCTTGAGCATCACGACGGAAAGGCCGAGCTCGCGCGCGGCGTCGATCTTGGCGCGCGCGCCCGCTCCACCGGAGTTGCGGGCAACGACCCATTCGATGCCGCGCGCGCGCATCATCTCCAATTCGCCGGCGAGGGTGAATGGTCCGCGCGACACGATGACATCGACGTCCGGAAACGGCAGTGGTCCATCGGGAGGATCGACAAACCGCAAAGTGTAGGCGTGCTGCGGCCTGGCGCTGAAAGCTGCGATGTGCTGCCGTCCGATCGCAAGAAATACCAGCGCGCGATTGTTCGGCAACGCTGCGGCAGCGGAGGTGATATCCGCGGCCTCGATCCAAGTGTCGGCGGCCCCTTTTGCCCAGGGCGCGCGCTCGAGCGCGATCAGCGGTATTCCGGTCGTCTCGCACGCTGCAACCGCATTGCGGCTCATCTCGGCCGCGAAGGGATGGGTTGCATCGACAAGGTGCGTTATTCCCTCGCGCCGAATGAACTCGGCAAGGCCGTTCACGCCGCCGAAGCCGCCGATGCGGGTCGGCAGCGGCTGGTTCGCGGGGCGCGGGTGCGACCTCCATAGGAATAGATCGCATCACATCCCGCGCGCGCAACGGCGTCCGCGAGCAGATTGGCATCGCTTGTTCCGCCCAGAATGAGGGCGCGCATCATGCATGATCCCTGGCTGACCATTATCGGCATCGGCGAAGATGGCCTTGCGGGCCTCTCGGATGCAAGCAGAAAGGCGCTAGCGGAAGCCGAGACGGTGTTTGGCGGCGAACGGCATCTTGCGCTGGCAGGGATTGCCGACCGCGGCCGTCGCTGGCCGGCGCCGTTCGAGACAGATTGCGTGCTGGCCAGCCGCGGTCGTCCGACGGTGGTGCTCGCCTCGGGCGATCCGTTCTGGTACGGCGTAGGAGCCAGTCTCGCGGAACGGCTCAGCAAGAGCGAATGGATTGCGCATCCCGCGCCTTCGACATTCTCGTTTGCCGCGGCGCGCCTCGGATGGCGGCTCGAATCTGTCGTCTGTCTTGGACTCCACGCGGCGCCATTCGAACGCCTGGTGCCGCATCTGACACGTGGAGCGCGCATCATTTGTCTCGTGCGCGACGACAAGGCGCCAGGCGATCTGGCCAAATGGTTGACGGCGCGCGGCTGGGGCGAGTCACGGCTGTGGACGCTCACCGCGCTCGGTGGTGCCCGCGAATCCGTGGCGCAACAGCGCGCCGAGAGCTACGCGGCCGATGCGATCGCGGCTCCCGTGGCAGTTGCACTCGAAGCCACTGGACCGGACGGCGTTCCGCGCAGCTCCGGCTTTTCGGACGCGCTCTATGTGCATGATGGCCAGATAACCAAGCGGCCAATGCGCGCTCGCGCTTTCGGCGCTGGCGCCGAGGCTCGGGGCAATATTGTGGGACATTGGCGCCGGTTCAGGTTCAATCTCGGTGGAATGGGCTCTCTGCGGTGGCACGGCGATCGCCATCGAAGCGCGGGCTGACCGCCTGGCGAATATCCACAGCAACGCCGCGACCTTCGGTCTGACGCATCGGATCGTCATCGTTGAGGGAACAGCGCCTGATATCCTCTCAGGCCTTCAGACACCGCAAGCCGTCTTCATCGGCGGAGGGCTCGACGCCAGGATGTTCGATGCGGTCTGGTCGCGCATTGAGCCGAGAGCCCGGGTGGTTGCGCATGCCGTCACGCTGGAGACCGAGGCGCTACTATCGAACCTTCATCAACGCCACGGTGGCGAGTTGATGCGAATCGAGATTGCGCATGCAGGTCACCTCGGCCGCTACCGGGCCTGGGAAGCGGCGCGGCCGGTCGTGCAATGGAGTGCAGTCAAGTGAAGGTCGCGGGCTTTGGATTCAAGCGGGACGTCACACTGGCTGCGCTGCGCGAAGCTCTCGTTGACGCGGGCGGCCCTGAAGATCTCGCGGCAGTTGCAACGGTCAGCGACAAGGCCGAAACCGCCGCGCTCAAATTGCTGGCGCGCGAACTCAACGTGCCCATCAGGCTTGTTTCGGCCGATGTCCTGACCAGCATTGCCACGCCCACACAGTCCGAACTGATCAAGGCGAAGTTCGGTACGGGCTCCATCGCCGAAGCCGCGGCGCTTGCGGTCGCCGGTCGTGGTGCGCGCCTCGTTTCGAGGCGGGCCGTCTCGCCGGATCGGACGGCGACCGCAGCGATCGCGGAAGGAGACGGCGAATGACGGTGCATTTTATCGGCGCCGGACCAGGCGCAGCCGACCTGCTCACCTTGCGCGGACGCGATCTCATCGCTGCCTGTCCGGTCTGCCTCTATGCCGGCTCTTCGTGCCCGAGGGCGTTCTTGCGCATTGCCCAAAGGATGCACGGATCGTGAACACCGCGCCGCTGTCGCTCGACGACATCATGTCGGAGATCGTCGCCGCGCACCGTAAGGGCAAGGACGTCGCACGACTGCATTCCGGAGATCTCTCGATCTGGTCGGCGATGGGCGAGCAATTGCGCCGCCTGCGCGCGCTTCAAATCTCCTATTCAATCACGCCCGGCGTGCCTGCCTTTTCGCCGCCGCGGCAGCGCTGGAGGCCGAGCTCACGCTGCCGGGTCTTGTGCAATCGGTCGTGCTGACGCGGATGCCGGGCAGGGCGAGCGCGATGCCCGAAGGCGAGAAGCTCGCCACTTTCGCCGCGACCGGTGCGGTGCTCGCCATCCATCTCTCGATCCATCTGCTTTCCAGGGTGATTGATGAGTTGACGCCGCACTACGGAGGAGACTGCCCGGTCGCAATAGTCTGGCGCGCAAGCTGGCCGGATCAGCGCATCATCCGCGCCACGCTCGGTACCCTGGACTCTGCTGTAAGCACCGAGCTCGAGCGCACGGCCGTTATTCTGGTTGGCCGCACACTGGGTTCGGAAGATTTCGGAGAGAGCCGCCTGTATGCCGTCGACTATGACCGCCGCTATCGGCCGCTCGGGCCGACGCCGCGCTTTCCGGAAGGCTCGTGATGACGGCGAGCCTCGTCATCTCCGCGCCGGCGTCCGGTGTCGGCAAGACGACGCTGACGCTGGCGTTGGCGCGCGCCTATCGCGATCGCGGGCTGAAGGTCCAGTGCTTCAAGAGCGGGCCGGATTATATCGATCCCGCCTTTCATGCGGCCGCCACGGGGCGCACCTCCGTCAACATCGATAGCTGGGCCATGCACCGCGAGGCGATCGAAGCGCTCGCCTCGCGCGGTGCGAATGCGGATCTCGTTCTGACCGAAGGCTCGATGGGCCTGTTCGACGGCGTTGCCGCACGGGGCGTCTCGGGGACCGGCGCTACCTCCGATATCGCCGAGATGATGGGCTGGCCGGTCCTGCTTGTGATCGATCCTCCGGACAGGCGCAAACCGCCGCGGCGGTGGCTGCGGGACTGCGCGATTTCCGCGCGGGCGTGCGTCTTGCCGGCGTCGTTCTCAACCGCGTCGCCAGCACGCGGCACGAGGACCTGGTGCGCCGTGCCATGGCAGGCGCCGGCATTCTGGTGTTCGGGACGTTGCCCCGCCACCCCGCGATCACCTTGCCGAAGCGGCATCTCGGGCTGGTACAGGCTGAGGAGCAGGGCGAGGTCGACGGCCTGATCGCGGAAGCCGCCCGCTTCGTCGCTGAGCATGTCGATCTCGATGCAGTGCTGCAATCGGCGGCATGCGCCTGGACGGCGCCATGCGCCGCGCACGGCCCAAGCGTAAAGCCACCCGGGCAACGCATCGCTCTGGCGCGCGACGGCGCATTCTCGTTCGTCTATCCACACATGCTGGAGGCCTGGCGTGCCGCCGGAGCCGAGATCACGACCTTCTCGCCGCTCGCCGACGAGGGTCCTGATGACAGTGCCGACGTCTGCTGGCTGCCCGGCGGCTATCCGGAATTGCACGCCGGGCAACTCGCGGCAAATCGCCGATTTCGCCTTGCGCTAAAATCCTTTGCCGAGACACGGCCGGTGCATGGCGAGTGTGGCGGCTACATGCTGCTTGGCACCGCTTTAACTGACGCCAACGGCACACACCATGAGATGACGGGACTGCTCGGCCTGCATACGAGTTTTGCCCAACGTCGCATGCAGCTGGGCTATCGGCTTGCGGAACTTGCTCTGCCGATGCCCGGATATCAGGCCGGCGCGCTACTGCGCGGCCATGAATTCCATTACTCCACGATCGTCTCGCAGCCCGATACAGCTTTGGCTATCGTGCGCGACGCGACTGGCGCGGTCGTTGCGGAGACGGCTCGCGGCGCGGCTACGCCACCGGCACGTTCTTCCACCTCGTTGCGGAGGACAGGTGAGCGGCTTTGTTTCCTTTGTCTCGGCCGGCCCAGGCGATCCCGAGCTCCTGACGCTCAAGGCGGCTGCGCGTCTGCGCGCCGCGGATGTCGTGCTGTATGACGACCTTGCCTCGGACGCGATCCTCGATTACGCCCGAGCCGGGGCCAATCTGGTAGCGGTTGGCAAGCGTGTGGGCCGGCCCTCAGCCAAACAGGAGCACGTCAACCGGCTCCTCATCGACTACGCGCGCCGCAGGCGCCCGCGTTGTTCGTTTGAAATCGGGAGACGCCGGCATCTTCGGCCGGCTTGAAGAAGAAATTGAGGCGCTGCAAACTGCGGGCATTGACTACGAGATCATTCCAGGCGTCACGTCGGCCTGCGTTGCGGCAGCGCGCGCCGGCATTCCACTCACCCGCCGGCACACCTCGCGCCGCGTCCGGTTCGTGACCGGCGCAGGTGTTACCGGGTGGTTGCCCGCGAATCTCAATTGGGCGGCACTGGCCGATCCGGAATCGACGACCGTGGTCTATATGGGCAAGCGCACATTCCCGGCGCTCGCGGCAAAGCTTCCAGCACGGCATGGCTCCCGACACGCCGGCGCTATTTGCGGAGTCTCTGGGCCGCGCCGAGGAGCGGATTGTTCGCACCACGATTGCAAAGCTTGCAGAGCAGCTCGCGCAAGCCAGCGCCGCAACGACGGCGGCAGTCATTCTTTTCGGCGCGCCGGCGGGAGAGACTCTATGATGATGCCGTCGCCCGATCTCGCGAGCCCCTTGACGTCTCCTCGTCGGAAGGAGCACACAGAGCAGGCATGGTGCTCGAAGCGGCGCAAAGCGCCGGAGCATAATCGGGAACCGGGGAAGGGCGGACCTGAATGCGGCGCCCAAAGCCCCGGCCGCCCCCGCGCCTGTAAGCGGTGAGGGGCTCCAATCCGCCACTGGGCCGTCAGCTTGGGAAGGCCGGGACCCGTTTCGAACCGCGAGCCAGGAGACCGGCTCTGCAGTTTTTAACACCAGCGCCGTCGTGTGACGGCAAAGGGGACGTAAGTCATGCATATCGAACCAGGTATCGTTACGGGCGCCAAGCTCGTGCTGAGTTACGCGACCGGTGCCGTTGCCGCCGGCTGCGCTCTCAAGCTCACGGTCGAAACCGTGCGCGAGCAGGGTTTGTTTCATTCGCGGTGCGCACCGTCGCAACAACGGTCCTGGTCTTCTCTTTCTTCGAACTGCTGCCGCATTTCCGGATCGGGGTCTCGGAGGTGCATTTCATTCTCGGCTCGACGCTGTTTCTCCTGTTCGGCGCAGCGCCAGCCGCATTCGGGCTGGCGCTTGGTCTTCTGCTGCAGGGGCTGTTCTTCGTACCGACCGATCTGCCGCAATATGGTATGAACGTGACCACGCTGCTGGTGCCTTTGTTTGCGATCCAGGCGCTGGCCGGGTGGATCATTCCTCGCAGCACCGCCTATGTTGACCTGCAGTATCGCCAGACGCTTGCGCTTTCGACCGCCTATCAATCCGGCATCGTGGCGTGGGTCGCCTTCTGGGCGCTGTATGGTGCGGGCTTTGCGGCCGAGAACCTCGCCTCCATCGCGTCTTTCGCCGCTTCCTACGCGCTCGTCGTAGTGTTTGAGCCGCTGGCCGATCTGGCCGTGCTGGCACTGGCGAAATCACTGCGAGATGTGATGGCCGACGGTCTTGTTACCTATCGCCTTCACAACGCCGCCTGAAGATGGCGTAGGGCGGCCGCAAGTCGCGGCCGCCCCCACTCATAACGTGATGCTGACACTCTCCCTGATAGGCATTGGCTGCGGCGATCCCGAGCAGCTCACGCTTGCTGCGATCCGCGCGATCAATGCGGCTGACCTGGTGCTGATTCCGCGCAAAGGTGCCGCGAAGTCCGATCTCGCCGACCTGCGCCGGCTGATTTGTGCGCAAGCCTTGACGAACAGTCGCACGCGCGTTGCTGAGTTCGACCTGCCCGTTCGCGGCACCGCGCAGGAGCACTATCGCAAGGGAGTGGAGGAATGGCACGACGCCGTCGCCGTGACCTGGTCCCGGGCAATTGCGGCGCATCTCGGTCATGACGGGCGCGTTGCCCTGCTGATCTGGGGCGATCCTTCGCTATACGACTCGAGCCTGCGGATCGCACGAAGGCTTGATCCGTTGCCAATGATCGAGGTCGTGCCAGGCGTCACGTCGATCCAGGCGCTTTGCGCCGCGCATGCACTGCCGCTGAACGATATCGGGGAACTCTTTCTCGTCACCACCGGACGGCGGCTGCGCGAGGTCGGTTGGCCGTCAGGCACCGACATCTTGGTCGTCATGCTCGATGGCGGTGCCGCGTTCCAGTCGCTCGACCCGAACGGACTACATATTTGGTGGGGCGCCTATCTTGGGATGCCCGAGCAGATCACCATGTCAGGTGCGCTTGCAGAAGTGGGGCCAGGCATCGTCGCCGCACGACAGGAAGCACGCGCCAGGCACGGCTGGATCATGGATAGCTACATCCTCAAGCGCGTGTCCCAGCACTCGTGCGAAGGCCGCTGGCATCTTGAACAATCACCAAGGGCAGGACGACATGCTACCCGAGTGGGTCTACCAGGAGTGCCCGGGCGTTTCGACCGTCCATCGCGATGCCGCCCTGGCCCGTCAGGCCGAGCTCACCAAGCCGACCGGTGCGCTGGGTCGCCTCGAGCACCTCGCGATCGAGCTCGCCGGTCTGCAACAAACCGACCGGCCTCAAGCCGAGCGCGTGCCGATCATCGTCTTTGCAGGGGATCACGGCATCGTCGCGCAGGGAGTATCGGCGTATCCTCAGGAAGTTACGAGCGCGATGATGTCGAATTTCGCGTCAGGCGGTGCAGCAATTTCGGTTCTCGCGCGCGAACTGGGCTTAAGTCTGGAGATCGTCGATGCCGGGACGCTCGCCGAACAGCCTATCCCGGGAGTCGCGACAGACAAGCCGCGCCAGGGCAGCCGGGATTTCAGCAAGGAAGCGGCGCTCGAGTCGGGGAGGTCGCCTTCGCTTTCGACTGCGGCAAGCGCGCCGTAGCGCGCGCGGCCTCAGCAGAGCCAGATCTTCTGATCCTTGGTGACATGGGGATCGGCAACACCACGACTTCTGCGGCAGTCGCCGCCGCCCTGCTTGGCATGGGCGCCGAGCAGGTGGCCGGCAATGGCACCGGGATCGATGCAGACAGCCGTGCGCGCAAGGCGCACCTGATTGATGCAGCGCTGGCTCGTCATGCCCTTACAAGACCAGGAACTTGTGCCGAGCGGATCCTGTGCGCGGTAGGCGGTCTCGAAACTGCTGCGATTACGGGCGCGATCATCGCCGCCGCACAGCGTCGCCTCCCGATCCTGATCGACGGTTTCATCGTGTCCGTCGCGGCATTGACGGCGGTGCATCTTAATCCGTCGTGTCGGCCCTTTCTCTTATCCTCGCATCAATCGGCCGAGCAGGGGCACCGCCTGGTTCTTGAGGCCCTGAATGTGCAGCCGTTGTTCAATCTGGACCTCAGGTTAGGGAGGATCGGGCGCCGCGCTCGCATTGCCGATCCTGCGGCTTGCATGCGCTCTGCACAATGGCATGGCGACCTTCGCGCAAGCCAGCGTTCCGAATCGCTCATAACGCGACATTCTGATTGACCGACACAATCCGCCAATCGTTCCGTAGCCGATCAATTCGGGTGATCGACAGCGGATCGATAACAAAGCGCAACGCTGCTTGCGGTGCGATGTCGAGGGCTACGCAGAGCGCGGCGCGAATAGTGCCGGAATGCACGACGAGCGTTGCTGGACCAGCAGCTATTTTACGTAGTCCATCCCGAACCCTCGCAATTTGATCTTCGAAGCTCTCGCCGCCGGGTGGGCTTGAACGAGCGGGATCCTTCCAGAACTCGGCGTACTCCTTCTTCTCCGAGAGCGGCGAGATCGTCGTGACGTCGGCCGGTCCAATCCCCGAAGTCCTGCTCCCGAAACTCAGGCACCAGGATTGGATCAAGCTCGAATGCGCGCGCGGTATCGAGAGTTCGTTGAGACGGACTCGCATAGCTTGCGGCGTCCCGCGGCAAGCGCCTTCGCACGGCTTCCAAATGCGCCCGATCGCTGAGATCGGCCGGAGCGCCCGAAGGGAGATCGTTCCTTCGATAGAATCGACGACCGCATGCCGGACCAACCAAAGAAAGGCTTCCCCTTCCATCCCATATCTCCGAGATGCTTATCAATACGAGAAACATCTTGAATATTCGCCCGCGGACGCTTTACCGCGACCAAGGATTAATATCACAGCCGGAGCAAAATGCCTATCTCAACACCTCCCGGCGCCGCCGCCGTGCAAGGAAGGCGCGTTGTAGCCTCGCGTCACGCTAGTTTCTCATGACAGCGCTCGTGCCTCTCTCGTTAATGCGACGGCGATGGGCGCCCGCGCTGAAGTAGCAACTCGTTGCGAGCGTGGCGGTCGTCCACTCGACCATGCCGACGCCGCTGGTGCCCGATCCCTACGCCATGTTCAGGAGAACGCGGAAGCTACGCTGTCCGCGGAGGAGGACAGCTCATGATCGCATCCTGGGAGTAGTTCTAAGCTTCGGATTCTGGTTGCCATCGGCCCCTGTTCTGGAATCGACATCGCCCGGCTCGCGAATGCGTCGGCATCGAGCTAACTGAGCTCCCGAATGTCTCGAACGATCGCCGGGGGATCCTGCGCGTCGTCGCGGGCGCGCCAAGCTGTCCGGCGCAGAGACCTGCTTTGCAGGCTTACGGCTCAATCGGCGGCGACCTATTGCGATACCACTGGCTGACATGATCAGGCCAACAGCGAGAATAACTATAAGCTGGTGCGATGTGTAGCAGCGTCGCTCCTCCCACGCTGACTTCCCGCTCGGCCGCCGAAAGGGGCAACGGAGCTCGTCGAGAGACGACCATCGTCATTCGATGCTCCGTGGTGTCGTGTTCGGCGTGTCCGGTTGAAGACGCGTATGTCCAGAAACCGACGCCGAGGCGCAAGTATTCCGTCGCCGCGGCGCGAAGCACATGGTTTTCACTCTTAAAGCAACGCTCGTACAACGTGCTTGGTGGCACGTCGATTGCTGGGACACGGTAAAAGATCCGCACGACCATGCCGCTCTCCCAGCCGTTGGCGCAGGAGGTGCGACATCTGACTGTTCTCGACAATCTGTAGTCATCCCGCGCGTCTCGCCGGACGCATCGCGACGTGCGATCTGATCTGGGTCGAGTGGTGGGAGGCGAATGAGATAGCTGATCGAAATGCGCTGCTTCAGTAACGAGCCAAAGAAGAAATTGATGTGACGCGGCCGCAGCTGTCATCGCGGCTTGGCCTGCTTCTTGCTACCCGATCGTCGGCAAGTCGTCGATAACAGATCTCGGGAAGAATTTATGGGCGGGGCAGCGGAAACGTTTTACGGCGTCATCAGACGTCAGGGTATCACGCGTCGCAGTTTCCACAAATTCTGCAGTTTGACGGCAACGAGCCTCGGGCTCGGTCCGCTCGCGGCAAGCCAGATTGCCAACGCGCTGGAGACAAAGCCGCGTGTGCCCGTGATCTGGATGCACGGGCTCGAATGCACCTGCTGTTCGGAAAGCTTTATCCGCTCGGCCCATCCGCTGGTCAAAGACGTGGTGCTGTCGATGATCTCGCTGGATTATGACGCCCTGATCATGGCGGCGGCAGGACACCAGGCCGAAGCCATCCTCGAGGAGATCCGCGCCAAGTACAAGGGCGAGTATGTGCTTGCCGTTGAAGGCAATCCGCCGCTGAACGAAGGCGGCATGTTCTGCATTGATGGCGGCAAGCCGTTCGTCGAAAAGCTCAGGGCGATGGCGGAAGATTCCATGGCGATCATCGCTTGGGGGACTTGTGCGTCCTGGGGTTGCGTGCAGGCGGCCAAGCCCAACCCGACTGGGGCGACGCCGATCGATAAAGTGATCACGAACAAACCGATCATCAAGGTGCCCGGCTGCCCGCCCATCGCAGAGGTCATGACCGCCTTGGTGACCTTCATCACGACGTTCGGAAAGCTTCCCGAGCTCGACCGCCAAGGACGTCCAAAGATGTTCTATTCCCAGCGCATCCACGACAAGTGCTATAGGCGTCCCCATTTCGACGCCGGCCAGTTTGTCGAGGGGTGGGACGACGAGTCCGCGCGCAAGGGCTATTGCCTCTACAAAATGGGCTGCAAGGGGCCGACCACCTACAACGCCTGCTCGACCGTTCGGTGGAACGGCGGCGTTTCCTTCCCGATCCAATCCGGCCACGGCTGTTTCGGCTGCTCCGAAGACGGCTTCTGGGACAAGGGCTCATTTTACGATCGACTGACGACCATCAGGCAATTCGGCATCGAGGCCAACGCCGATCAGATCGGCATGGCCGCTGCCGGCGCGGTCGGCCTAGCCGTTGCCGCGCACGCGGCGGTCACGGCCGCGAAGCGGCTGACCCGTAAACCGGGCCGCGTATCTCAGGAAAAATAATCGAATTCAGAAGGACAACGATGGGCGCCCAGACACCCAATGGGTTCAAACTCGATCATTCCGGCAAACGCATCGTCATCGATCCGCTGACCCGGGTCGAAGGCCACCTCCGCGTGGAGGTCAATCTCGATTCCGACAATGTGATCCGCAACGCGGTCTCATCCGGAACTATGTGGCGCGGCATCGAGACGATCCTGCGTGGACGCGATCCTCGCGATGCCTGGGCGTTCACCGAGCGGATTTGCGGCGTCTGCACCGGCACACATGCGCTCACCTCGGTGCGCGCGGTGGAGAACGCGCTGGGCATCACCATTCCAGAGAATGCTAATTCGATCCGCAATATCATGCAGCTCTGCCTGCAGGTGCATGATCATCTTGTGCACTTCTATCACCTGCACGCGTTGGATTGGGTCGACGTGATTTCCGCCCTCAAGGCCGATCCCAAGGCGACCTCTGCGTTGGCGCAATCGGTCTCGTCCTGGCCTCTATCATCGCCGGGCTATTTCAAGCATCTGCAGATCAGGCTCACCAAGTTCGTTGAATCAGGACAGCTCGGCCCTTTTAAGAATGCCTATTGGGGGCATCCGGCCTATAAGCTTCCGCCGGAAGCGAACCTGATGGCCTTGGCGCATTATCTGGAAGCGCTCGACTTCCAGAAGGACGTCGTCAAGATCCACGCCATCTATGGCGGCAAGAACCCGCATCCGAATTGGCTGGTCGGTGGCGTGGCCTGTGCCATCAATGTCGATGGTACCGGTGCAGTGGGCGCCATCAATATGGAGCGGCTGAACCTGGTATCCTCGATCATTTGCCGTTCGATCGAATTCGTCGAGCAGGTTTATCTGCCCGACGTTACCGTGATTGGCTCCTTCTACAAAGACTGGCTCTATGGCGGCGGTCTCTCGGCTAAGAGCATAATGTCCTATGGCGACATTCCCGAGAACGCCAATGATTATTCCGCGAAAAACCTCAAGCAGCCGCGCGGCGTGATCCTCAATGGCAATTTCAGCGAAGTCCTGCCGATCGATCACGGCGATCCCGAGCAGATCCAGGAGTTCGTCGCTCATTCCTGGTACAAATATCCTGATGAAACCAGGGGCTGCATCCCTGGGATGGTATCACCGAGCCGAATTTCCAGCTCGGGCCCAACGTCAAGGGCACCAGGACCGACATCAAGGAGCTCGACGAAGGCGGCAAATACTCCTGGATCAAGGCGCCGCGCTGGCGCGGCAACTCCGTCGAGGTGGGACCGCTGGCGCGATACATCATAGGTTACGTGCAAGGCAAAGCGGAGTTCAAGGAACCGACCGAGAAGCTGCTGAAGACGCTCGATCTGCCCTTCGCTGCACTCTTCTCGACGCTCGGCCGCACTGCGGCGCGTGCGCTCGAATGCCAATGGGCCGCGCACCAGATGCGCTATTTCCAGGACAAGCTTATGGCGCATATCAAAACGGGTGACACCGCTACCGCCAACGTCGATAAATGGAAGCCGGAGAGCTGGCCGAAGGAAGCCAAGGGCTACGGTTTCACTGAGGCGCCACGTGGTGCGCTGGGGCACTGGATCAAGATCAAGGAGACCAAGATCGACAACTACCAGTGCGTCGTGCCGACGACATGGAACGGCTCGCCGCGTGATCCAAACGGCAATATCGGTGCATTTGAGGCCTCGTTGATGGATACGCCGATCGCTGATCCGGAGAAGCCGCTGGAAATCCTGCGCACGATCCATTCCTTTGATCCATGCCTGGCCTGCTCGACCCATGTGATGGGGCCGGATGGCCAGGAAATGGCAACGGTCAAGGTCCGCTAGGGGAGGCGGCATTGCTGGACAAATCTCCGCAAGCGCTAACCGCCGCTGTCGCGGCCGACGCGGTACGCTCCGGCCGCAGCGCCGAGCGTGGCGTCGTCTACGTCTACGAGGCGCCGGTGCGGCTGTGGCATTGGATCAACGCCGCGGCAATCCTGTTGTTGGGCCTCACCGGTTATTTCATCGGCAGTGCGATACCGACCATGCCGGGAGAGACAAGCGACAATTTCCTGTTCGGCTATATCCGTTTTGCGCATTTTTTCGCAGGCTATGTGCTCACGCTCGGCTTCCTCTTCCGCATTTACTGGGCGTTCATGGGCAACCCCATGCTAAGCAGATTTTCTATGTGCCGCTCTGGCGCAAGAGCTATTGGCGCGAGGTGTGGCACGAGATTCTGCTGGTACGCTTTCGTTGCGGCCGAGCCGAAGAAATATGTCGCGCACAATCCGCTGGCCCAGCTCGCTATGTTCTTCATGTTTACGATGGCGATCGCGTTCATGATCGTCAGCGGCTTTGCGCTGTACGCGCAGGGCACCGGCAACGACAGCTGGCAGTACAAGCTGTTCGGCTGGGTGTTTTCGATTTGGCCGAACAGCCAGGACGTCCACACCTGGCATCATCTCGGCCTGTGGATGATCGTGACGTTTGCGCTCATCCACATCTATACGGCGGTTCGCGAAGACATCGTGTCGCGCCAGAGCATCGTCTCCTCGATCATTTCTGGCGAGCGCGAATTCCGCGATTGATTGACGATGCAGATGCCAACTCCGGAGAACACGAAACGGATCCTGGTGCTCGGCATCGGCAATATCCTGTGGGCCGATGAGGGGTTCGGCGTGCGGGTGGTGGAGCAGTTCCACCGCCGCTACGACGTCCCTGACAATGTCACCATGCTCGATGGCGGCACGCAGGGCTCTACCTCGTCAATTTTCTCGAGGAGGCCGATTGCCTGATCGCGTTCGATGCCATCGATTATGGACTCGCGCCCGGGCACTTGAAGCTCGTGCGAGACGAGGAGGTGCCGAAATTCACCGGCGCCAAGAAGGTGAGCCTGCATCAGACCGGTTTCCAGGAGGTCTTAAGTGCGGCCGATCTGCTTGGCCGCTGCCCGCGAGAGCTCGCTCTAATCGGCTGTCAGCCACTTGATCTGGAGGATTGGGGCGGGCCGCTGACCGCTCCGGTGCGCACTCAGATTGCGCCTGCGATCGAACTGGCTTGCGAACTGCTGGCGCAGTGGGGTTCTCCGGCAAAACTGCGGACCGCGCCGCTACCGGAGTCGGAGCGTCTGCTCGCGAACGACATCGACCATGCAAAGTATGAGAGGAGGGCGCGGCCGATCTAGCGGCTCGCCGATTACCATGTGCCTTGGCTTGCCAATGACGATTATTGAGACCGACGGCATGTCGGCGCTTTGCGAATATGCCAATGAACAGCGGCGCGTCTCAGTCATGCTGCTCTCCGAGCCGCCGGTCGGTGCCAAGGTGCTTGCCCATATCGATACCGCGGTGCGGCTCTTGGATGACGACGAAGCGCGGCTGATCGCGGACGCGCTTGAGGGCCGTGATGCGGCCCTCAATGACCACAATTGCGATCGTTTCTTTGCGGACTTGATCGGTCAAGAGCCGCAACTGCCCGAGCACCTGCGCTAGTCTGGTGCCGCCTCCCGGACACTGCCTGCCCATCTTTGCCAATCAGAAGCCAAACTTGCAGCCGAAACGAGCTTCACGTGGAATATGTCGAGCAGGTGCTGATCCGAGCGGGAACGCAATCGCGAAAGAGCAATGGTTGGCACGTGCCTTGCTACACCTCATCCAGCAGAACCATGGATTATCAGAGAGGCGGCTGATGGACTTTCAGCCCGGAAACATGATCTGACGCGGCTCCGTCTGTCCGAGGTGGGGACCGCAAGCGTCGCACAAGCGAAAGACACTCGTCATGATCGCCAAGATCCGGGAGATCTCTATCGATCGCATTGCGAAGCTCATTGATCGCCCGCGCGCCAATGGCGCGTCTGAGCATCGTCCCTCAGCACACCAACGGAACGTCGTATCATGAAACAGGTTTCCGGGTCGCGCCCCATAGCGCCGAGAAAATGCGAGCAGCCGATGAGCGTGTTTCCTACCGCCGCGGAAAGTCTCGACTCAGCCCATAGCGGGCTGACGGCTGCGGGTGCGCTCGCGAGGCCCGCTTCGGTCAATGGCATCGAGCTGGCAAGGAACTGTCCGAGTGCCATCGCGCTGTTGTCTTCCGTCGCGGCTGCCGCTGCCGGCCAGAAGAGCGACGTGCCGACGCAGCTGTTCAGGCTCGGGAATCTCAGCGATCTTGAGCGCAAGCTGATTGCGGACGTGCTTGGGGAGGGCGAGCTCGCCGGCGTCGTGGCGCTGCCGGGTGGCCGCGTGGCGCAAATCCAGGAATCGGTACTTGCGGGAATCTGGCGCGTGCGCATCGAGACCGACGCCGCACACGAATATATCGAGGTCGGTGCGATCCCGGAGATCGTGCGGCGCGCCGCAACCGACCTGACGTCGAGCGATCTCATGATCGGCGCGGCACCGGACGGCGCGATGAACGTGCTGCCGGTGCTCGCGGAAATCCGCGAGCGGGCATTGGCCTGGCGGCCGGACATGCGCTCGCAGATCATCAACTTCACCCTGCTGCCGATGAGCCCGGTCGACCAGGCGTTTCTGCAGCAAAGCGTCGGCAACGGGCCGATCCAGCTCAGCTCGCGCGGCTACGGGACTTGCCGAGTGCTTGCGACGGGCATCCGGAACGTCTGGTCGGTGCAGTTCTTCAATGCCATGGACACCATCATTCTGGATACGCTGGAGGTCGGCGGCGTGCCAACGGCTGCGTTGGCCGCCGAGGAAGATTTCTGGGATTCCGCCGAACGCCTGCAAGAAATCATCAAAGCTTACTTCGAATGACGAGCTTCGAGAATTGTGGCGTCCGGAAGGATATCGCAGACGGCTCGCGCATGGAGTGCGGCATCTGTTGGATCGTCTATGACCCAGCTGAGGGGGATGAGGCGACGCAGATTGCAGCGGGAACGCCTTTTGCCGGGTTGCCCGAAAAGTGGCGTTGTCCAAATTGCGATGCGCCCAAATCGAAGTTCATGGCGATTGAAGATGACGTCTGACCGCGAACAGCATTCCCGCACGAGCATGCACGCCGATGCGTCGGCGTGGGGCGAGATGCTCTCGGCAGCCTATCGGGATATCGCGGATCGCACCATGCGCGACCTGCCGATCTTCAACGAGGCCATGAGCGTCGAAGCCATCGCCTTTCGCGCGCGCGAGGGCAGGATCGTCGGCATGATGGTCACGCCCTGGTTCATGAACGTGGTCACACCCATGCGTGACGGCATTTCGCAATCGTCTCCGGGCCCGGGATCGAACCTGCGCTTGCGACTTCCGGCCGGCGAGATCGAATTCACCGTCAGCGATCTGGTGCCCGTGGGCTCGATCGCGAGCTACTCACTGTTCTCGCCGATGTTTGAGTTCGAGGATATGGCGTCCGCGCGCGCCACCGCCGAAGCAGCGCTCGCGGCGCTGATGTCGCCGGCCAATCGCGCGGCGTCACATGGGACAGATGCGCCACATATCAGTTCGTTCGACCGCCGGCGTTTCTTGCACGGTGTACTGACGGAGCGGCGCGCATGAGCCTCGCCGTCCGCAACCAGATCGATGTTACCGTATCGCTTGCTGGCGACGCAATTGCCGCGGTCGAGATTCTGCCGCGCGCCCGGCCGCCACTGGCGCGGCTATTCGCCGGCAAGCCGGCCGCTTCGTTGCTCAACGTGCTGCCGCGAATCTTCTCGTTGTGTGCCGCCGCGCACCAGGTGGCATTCCTGTCCGCGATCGAGGCGGTGCGCGGCGAAAACATCAGCCTTGCGACGCGGCAGCATCGTATCGCCATGGTCGTTGCCGAGCGGCTGGCGGAATTGCTGCGGGGCCTGTTTGTCGGGCATTTCGCGCTGGATACCACCAGCGCCGCAGCGATCCGCGCCCTGATGGAGGGGTATCGGCACTTCTCAACAGCTCAGAGCCCGGCTGCGGCCAGGTTCGACGCGAGGCAACAGCGCGGGTTCCGATTGCGCTGGCAGCGCTTGGCATAACGAACGAAGACGGCGCGCCGACACTCGGTAACCCACTCGCGCTTCGCATCGCGGCTCTCGAGGAAGACGCGTTGAACCCAATGCCGACGCAGCACTCGTTTTTGTCCGTTGCCGACGACCGCGGCGTCATTGAACGGCTGCTCGCGGATGATGCAGGATTTTGCCGTTGCCCCGACCTGGAGGGCCGCATTCCCGAGACAGGTGCGTGGGCGCGCCAAATGATGCGTGATCAGCTCACGCTAGGCCGGTCGGGGCCGGCCGAGCGGCTGAAGGCGAGGATCGCGGAAATCGTGCGACTGCACGCTTGGCTCCGCTCCAGTGCTTATGTTGAAACAGCGGAGGATGGGATCGTCGAAAGCTACAGGCTGGGGCCGGGCCGTGGTGCGGCCGCGGTCGAATGCGCAAGGGGACGTCTCTATCACGCGGTTGAGCTTGATCGTCAGGGGCAGATTTTGCGCTGGGAATTTCTTGCCCCAACCGAGTGGAATTTCCACGCGCGCGGACCGCTTGTCCGCAGCCTGCAAGGCGCGGTGCTGGCCGCGAAACCGCGGGGACTGGGTGCGGTTCGCGCGATGGTCGCATCCTTCGACCCTTGCGTCGGGTTCACTCTCAATTTTCGCGAAATTGGCGATGCATGAAATGGCGCTTTGTGAGGGCATCATCGAGATCGTCGAGGAGGAGGCGCGCCGGCGATCGTTTTCCAGGGTGAAGACCGTATGTCTGGAGATCGGGGCGCTCAGCCATGTCGCTCCCGAAGCGATGAAGTTCTGCTTTGCGGCCGTTGCCGCGCGGACCATCGCCGATGGCGCGGTTATTGAGGTCATCGAATTGCCTGGCGTCGCCTGGTGCATGGCCTGTTCGAGGAGTGTTGAGATTGCGCAGCGCGATGAGCCGTGTCCCTGCTGCGGCAGCTATCAGCTGCAGGTGACCGGGGGCGAAGAGATGCGGTTGAAAGAGCTGGAGGTCGATTGATGTGTACCGTATGTGGCTGTAGCGAAAGAACGCCCTCCATCGAACACGCCGACGCGCAAAGTGCGCAAACCCAGGGCCATCACCATGATCATGCGCATGATCACTACGGTCACCACCGTGATCATGTGCATAGCGGTCAAAACGTGCATGATTCTCACAACCATCACCACGGCCATTATCACCATCATGATCATAGCCATCAACATGCTCAGGGCGGAGGGGCGCTTGTGGATTGCGGTGCCGATCCGGCCGGCTTGAAGATCGCGGGTATGAGCAGCGAGCGAACCATTCGGATCGAGCGCGACATCCTTGGCAAGAACAATAGGATCGCCGCCGACAACCGCGCGCGCTTCCTGACCGATGACCTGCTCGTGTTCAATCTTGTTTCCAGTCCGGGCGCCGGCAAAACCTCGCTGCTCGTCCGCGCCGTCTCCGAACTGAAGGATAGCCGCCCGGTTGGTGTCATCGAGGGAGACCAGCAGACCTCGAACGATGCCGATCGCATTCGCGCCACCGGCGTGCCCGCAATCCAGATCAATACTGGCAAGGGCTGCCATCTCGATGCTGCGATGGTCGGTGAGGCTTATCGCCGCTTGCCGCCGCTCAAGGGCGGTATTCTCTTCATCGAGAATGTCGGGAATCTAGTTTGTCCCGCGGCGTTCGATCTCGGCGAGGCCTGCAAGATCGTGGTGTTCTCGACCGCCGATGGTGAAGACAAGCCGCTCAAATATCCGGATATGTTCGCCGCATCGTCGCTGATGCTGATCAACAAGATTGATCTGGCGCCGGTGATCGACTTCGATTCAGCCAAGACCATCGAATATGCGAGACGCGTCAATCCGAACATTGAGGTGCTGACAGTTTCGGCGCGTACGGGCGAGGGCTTTGCCGCGCTCTACGCCTGGATCCGGAAGCAGGCTGCGAATCAGAGGCGTCCCGTCGGTGACGCATTGCCATGAGCGCGAGCGGCGACGCCATCATCCGCGGCGGAACGCGGCTGCGGGTGCGCGTCAGTGGCGCCGTGCAGGGTGTCGGCTTTCGTCCGTATATTTATGGTCTCGCTACCCGTTATAGGTTGGCCGGGTTCGTCGCCAACGATCCTGATGGCGTGATCATCGAGGTTGAGGGTGACCTTACGTGCGAGTTTGTGGCCGCTTTGCCACTCGAAAGCCCTCCATTGGCGCGGATCGACCACATCTCCGTTCAGGAGATTGATGCGCTTGCGGCGAAAGACTTCTCGATCCGCGCCAGCGAACACGGGAGGGGCTCGACGCGGATCGTCGCCGATGCCGCGACATGCCAGCAATGTCTCGATGAGTTGTTCGACCCGAACAGCCGCCATTACCTCTATCCCTTCATCAACTGCTCTCATTGCGGCCCGCGCTATACCATCGCCGAACGGCTTCTACGATCGCCGCAACACGGCGATGGGGAGTTTGCGATGTGTGCCGCCTGCGCGGGCGAATATGCCGATCCGGCGAGCCGCCGGTTTCATGCGGAAGCGATTGCATGTCCGACATGCGGTCCTCGGCTCAGTCATGGGATCAACGACATTGCCGCGGGGATCGATGGCGGCCAAATCGTCGCAATAAAGGGGTTGGCGGGTACCAGCTGCTTTGCGACGCTCGCAACCATGACGCCGTGCAGCGTTTGCGCAGGAGGAAGCAGCGCGACCAGAAGCCGTTCGCGGTCATGGTTGGTTCCGTAGAGCAGGTCAGCGAGATTGCGGAGGCGAATGCCGCCGAGCTCCCACTGCTCGAATCTGTCGCCCGTCCGATCGTCCTCCTGCCGTCGCGCAACAATCTAGCGCCGGCGATAGCCCCTGGCCTGTCGCGGGTCGGCGTGATGCTGCCGGCGGCCCCGTTGCATCACCTTATCTTCCATGCGCTTCGTTCGACAGGTGCATGGCATGGGGCTGAAGGTCCGGTCATTGTCAGCACCAGTGCTAATCCCGGCGGCGAACCGCTCCCGATCGACAACGCGGAGGCGCTGCGGCGGCTCGCGGGCATCGCCGATCTTATTGTGACCCATGATCGCGATATTCTGACGCGCGCCGATGATTCTGGTAGTGGCGGTAGTGGCGGGGCGGCGCCAATTCATTCGTCGCGCCCGCGGCTATGTTCCCGAACCGATCCGGCTTGCGAGGTCTGTGCCGCCCGTGCTCGCCGTCGGCGGCGCGTTGAAATCGACCATCACGGTCACACGGGGCAGTGAGGCCTTCGTCTCCCAGCACATCGGCGATCTCGATACGGCTGAAGGCATCCGCTTCTTCGAGGAGACGATCCGGCACCTCACATCGACCCTCGACATCGATCCTGTCGTCATTGCTCATGATCTGCATCCCAACATGGCGGCTACCCGCTTTGCGGAAGCAAGCGGCCGCGCGCTGGTCGCTGTCCAGCATCACCACGCGCACGCTGCGGCCGTCATCGCGGAGCATGGCCTTGCGGGGCCTACGCTCGCCCTTCTCCTCGACGGCTATGGTTATGGCTCCGACGGTGGCAACTGGGGTGGCGAACTCTTGTTGTGCGAAGGCGCCGGGTTTCGACGGATCGGGCATTTCGCGCCGTTGCAAATGCCGGGCGGAGATCGCGCAGCCCGCGAGCCTTGGCGCATGGCGAGCGCAATATTGCACTTGCTGGGACGGGAAAACGAAATCAGGCCGCGCTTTGCAGCACAGCCTCAGGCCGAGCGTCTGCCGTCAATGCTCGATCAGCCCGGCGTGGCGACCACAACCAGCGCGGGCCGACTGTTCGACGCAGCGGCGGCGCTGCTGGGGATCGCGACTTTGCAGAGCTATGAGGGCGAAGCCGCGATGAAGCTCGAGGCGCGTGTGCGGCGGACTGCGGTGCTTGAAGCGGGCTGGATAATCGATGGCGACGTGCTGTCCTTTCGCCCGCTGTTTGCGCGTTTGATTGCAGACAACGTCGGCGCCACGGAGGGAGCGGGGCTGTTTCATGGTACGTTTGCCGCTGCCTGCGTTGACTGGGTCGCGCGCGCGGCGCGGACAACTGGCGTTACCGCCGTCGTTCTGAGCGGCGGCTGCTTCCTGAACGCGGTACTCGCGGATGAAATCGAGCGCGGCTGCATTGCGGCCGGCCTCACCCGCTGCTGCCACGGCAGGTTCCGCCCAATGACGGTGGATTGAGCCTCGGACAAGCCTGGATAGCCGCTCTGCAGATTGCAGAACGGCCGTCAGCCCTGGAAGGAACAGCCTAATATGTGTCTCTCAGTACCAGCTGAGGTCGCGAAAATTCTTGCTGATGACATGGCCATCGTGTCCATCGACGGCATCAGCAAGGAGATATCGATCGCGTTCATCGACGATCTCGCGGTGGGGGACTACGTCCTTGTCCATGTCGGCTATGCCCTGGCTAGAATTGACCCGGCGGAAGCCAAGCGCACGCTGCAGCTCCTACAGGAGCTGGGCAGCGTGGGGCAGGACCTCCAGTCATGAAATATGCCGACGAATTTCGCGACAAGACCATCGCGCGGGGGCTAGCGCGTGTGATTGGCGCCGAAGCCGATCTGCAAAGGAAATATCGGTTCATGGAATTCTGCGGCGGACACACGCATGCAATTTCCCGCTATGGCCTGGAGGATATGCTGCCTGCGAATGTTCGCATGATCCACGGGCCGGGTTGTCCCGTCTGTGTTCTCCCCGCCAGCCGCATCGACATGGCGATCAGGCTCGCCGAGCAGCCGGAGGTCACTCTCTGTGTCTATGGCGACCTGATGCGCGTGCCCGGCCTCGCAGGGAAAATCCCTGCTGAGCGCCAAGGCGTTCGGCGCCGACATTCGGATGGTCTACTCGACGCTCGATGCGATCCGGATCGCCGAACAGGCGCCGAATCGAGAGGTGGTCTTTTTTGCCATTGGATTTGAGACCACGACGCCGCCGACGGCGGTGATGATCCGGCTTGCCGAGAAGAAATGGCTGAAGAGTTTCAGCGTGTTCTGCAACCACGTGCTGACTCCTCGGCGATGCACAGCATTCTCGAAAGTCCCGATATCCGCAATATCGGGCGGGTCGAAATCGATGGCTTCGTCGGGCCTGCGCATGTCAGCACCATCATCGGCACGGAACCTTACGAGATCCTCGCAGAACAATTCGGCAAGCCGATCGTGATCGCGGGATTTGAACCGCTCGACATGATGCAGGCGATCCTGATGCTGGTGCGGCAGGTGAACGAAGGCCGACATGAGGTGGAGAACCAATACAGCCGTGCGGTGACGCGGAAAGGCAATCGGCGCGCCCAGGAAGAGGTGTCGGATATCTTCGAATTGCGTGACCAGTTCGAATGGCGCGGGCTTGGGCTGGTACCCCATAGCGGACTAAAGCTAAAGCAGGCTTACGCTCAATTCGACGCCGAGATGCGTTTCACGATGCACGAAGTGCGCGTCGCCGATAATCCGGCGTGCGAGTGCGGGGCCATCCTGCGCGGCGTGAAGAGGCCGGTTGACTGCAAGCTGTTCGGAACCGTCTGCACGCCGGAAATCCCGATAGGATCCTGCATGGTCTCATCGGAAGGCGCCTGTGCCGCGCAATGGACGTATGGACGGTTTCGCGATTATCGGTTGAGGCGGGCGTGATGAGAGCCTATCAACGCAAGCTCGACATCAAGAACGGACGGGTCGACCTGTCCCATGGCGCCGGGGACGCGCCATGGCGCAGCTGATCTCCGGCCTGTTTCACGAAGCCTTCGGCAATGAATGGCTCGCCCGCGGCAACGATCAGGCGGCCTTCGATGTTGGCGCCGGCAGGATGGTGATGACGACCGATGGCTATGTGATTTCGCCGCTGTTCTTTCCCGGCGGCAATATCGGATCGCTCGCGGTGCACGGCACGATCAATGATGTCGCGATGGGCGGCGCGCGTCCGCTCTATCTGTCGGCAAGTTTCATCATCGAGGAGGGCTTCCGCTTTTCGGATTTGAAGACGATTGCGGATCTCGATGGGCGAGGCCGCGCGCGCCGCCGGCGTTTACATCATCACGGGCGACACCAAGGTCGTCGAGCGCGGGAAGGCGGACGGCCTGTTCATCTCGACGACGGGGTCGGGGTTTTAGCCGATGGGCTCGATCTCTCCGCCGAGAAGGCAAGGGTCGGCGACCGCGTGCTGGTCTCCGGCAGTCTCGGCGACCATGGTACGGCGATCACGTCGAGGCGCCAGAATCTCGCTTTCGAGACCGAGATCGTCTCGGATCCCGCAGCGCTGCATGATCTCGTAGCCCTAATGGCTGCGGCCGGTGGCAACGGCATCCGGGTGATGCGCGACCCACGCGCGGCGGCCTTGCGGCGATGCTCAACGAGATTGCGCATCAGTCGGGCCTCGGGTTCCATCTGCAGGAAGAGGCCATTCCGGTGAAGCCGGCGGTTGCCGCCGCCTGCGAACTCCTTGGGCTTGATCCGCTACATGTCGCCAACGAGGGCAAGCTCGTTGCCATCGTGGCGCCTGACATGGCCGATGCCGTGCTTGCAGCCATGAAGGCGCATCCGCTCGGGTGCGATGCGGCTGATATCGGCGAGGCCGTAGCCGACAATCATCAGTTTGTGCAGATGTCAACCAGCTTTGGTGGCGGGCGAATTGTCGATTGGCTGTCGGGCGAACAATTGCCCCGGATCTGTTGAGCGCAATCGCACTTCTGCCATTTCGTTGTTGCTTTGAGGAGATCGCCCTGCGCTTCTCATGAAGCGCTCGTTCGCCTCGAGCGCATCAATCAGACCGAACATGCGGATGGGACTCGAAGCGGAACGGCGCGCACGTCGATCCTCGACATCAAGCCCTGCTCTCAACATCAGTTGTGTGATAAATTCCTTCTTCTCACAATCATTAAATGAGTGTCAGGGAGTGGCTATCGCTCCCGCTATCATGCTAACTGGTCTCCTTAGCATGGACATCGACGGAACGCAGATTTCGCGGCTAAAGCGGACCGATTGATATGGCGCAAAGACACAGGGAGCGCAGCGGTTAGGGTGATGCTGATATAAGCGTGGGATAGTAACCGTTGCAGGCCTCAATCCTGAAAAAGTATTGCGATGCCCGCCTGCCTTGGTACACCATCTATCCAACTGTACCGGAGTTCTCCCCGGCTGTCGGTGCACAGGATTGTGAGAAATGGCTGAGGCGCCTGCCGGCTGACGACTCCGTGTCGCTCTATCTCCACATTCCGTTCTGCCGGTCGATCTGTTGGTATTGCGGCTTCCTACGGCCATCACTCGCCGGGTTGCGCCGATCCTCAATTATTTGTCGGTGCTGCGCGAGGAGATCCGGTTGGTCGCGGAGCAAGCGCCGCAAGCGCTGCCCGTGAGCGACGTGCACTTCGGCGGCGGAACGCCGACCGTCATCGAGCCAGCGGAGTTCCTGGCCCTGATGGAACTCCTGCGCCGCCGCTTCGCGTTCAGGAAAACGGCTGCGATCGCCGTCGAGATCGACCCGCGCACGTTCACGGTCGAGATGGCCGAAGCCTTCGGAGCAGCCGGCGTGAACCGCGCGAGCCTCGGCGTGCAGAGCTTCGATCCCATTGTTCAAAAAGCGATCAACCGGGTCCAGAGTAAGGCGCAGACGGCCGCTGCCGTCGAAAATCTGCGCCAGCACGGAATAAGCCGCATCAACTTCGACCTCATTTTCGGTCTCCCAAATCAGACGGTGCAGTCCTGCGTCGAGAGCGCGACGACGGCGGTGGCCATGCGCCCGGACCGGCTTGCGGTTTTCGGCTACGCGCACGTTCCTTCGTATATGAAACGTCAGCGCCTGATCGATGAGGCAGCGCTGCCGGGGACAACGCTGCCCGCGCCGAACAGGCCGCGGCCGTGGCCGATACGCTTGTCGCCGCCGGCTATCACCAAATCGGGCTCGACCATTTCGCCTTGCCGGACGATGAGCTCGCGCTGGCGCAGAAAGCCGGTCGCCTGCGGCGTAACTCCTTGGGTTACTCGGCCGACACCTGCAAAACCCTGATCGGCTTCGGCAGGTCGGCCATCGGCCGTCTCGGCGACGGTTACGTCCAGAACGATGTTGCAACAGGCTCCTACAGCCGGCACATCAGAGCTGGCCGTCTGGCGACGTCAAATGGCTACCGTCTCACCGATGAAGACCGCGTCCGAGCCGCGATCATCGAGCGGCTGATGTGCGATCTGGAGGCCGACGTGCCGGCAATCTGTGCCGCCCACGGAGTTTATGCGATCCCTTTTCTCGAATCAGCTGAACGCTTGTCGATGCTCGCCGAGGACGGGGTAGTCGACATCGAAAAGGGTTTCATCCGCGTGAGGCAGGAGCACCGCTTTGTGATCTGCGCTGTTGCTGCCGCATTCGACGCTTATCTCAACCGTTCACCCTATTAGCACAACAAGCAGCGTGAGCGGATCCAAAAGCATCACCGCTCGTCGCTAACAGGACGGCGCCTCGACCATGTAGTGAAATGGTTCTGTGGATCTGATCCAGACTGCCGTCGGCTGCGGCAACGATGGCGACGCCGCTCGGCGAGCGTCACGTTGGAGACCCCGGCACTGCCGTAAGCTTTGGGCACCGTAATCGCCCGGCAGGCCCAGCTTTGCAAGAAACGATCAACCGCGTCGAGCAGGTGGCGGGCTGGACTAGCCTGCAGCACTCTGGGATGTCATCAAGGCTCGTCCGGCTTCGGTCCTGAGACCAGTGGCGCGCCCCCGACGGAAACCGGCCCTTCTGGTTTCGACGAGCGCACGAGTGTCTTGGCCGGCTCCGACACGGCATGGCCAGGCGTCGGACGAGGAACATGAGGAGGAGAAGCCGTGGGTGCGGGATTCTGCAATGAGTCGATCTGTAAAGTCAGCGCTGCGATTTGATCTGAGATCTGTGTTAAATCGGCCAGCTGGGCACTGATGCTGCGGTTGAGTTCGGCGAGCTCGTCGCTAGCCTTCTGTTGTCCTGACTGAATCTCCGACAGGGCCGCCCGGTCCTCCGGTGACAAGCTTGGCATTGTGGCGACTTCACGGGCGGCCGCCAACGTCTCGACAAATTGTCCGACGTTGGTCCAAAAATAGGCTCCTGCAGCGCACAGGCCAACGAGGACAACCACGAGTAGTAAAAGCCACGAAACGCGTCTCGACGACGTGTGCAATACCGGCGGCAAGTCCGAACCGGCCGTTTGATCCATCATCTCCATCGTCCCTCGCTCGATGTCCGGGTCTGTGTTGGCTTTTCTCGTTGACGCGCTATCACACGATGGTCAAGAGCTGCAGCGAGCCGCGACCATCGACAAATCGTTATCCGCAACGTTGCCCTCATCGCTTGGTCATCCAGTCCTATGATCGGTTCGATGTGACACTTTTTGCGCATGGCCGGCTCCTACATCATAGCGCCACCGCAAAGCAATAGTTCTCGTCTTCATCGGCCATGGCGCAGCATTTCCTCGCATTCGGAAAAAGCCTGCGAACAATCTTCCATTTGCCGGCACCCGAATGCGAGCCAGTCGTTATTTCCTGAATTATCTTTCAGGCTCGTATCGAGCTAGGCATCGCCACTTGCCGTGGCCCGCAAGTCCATCCCTTGACGAGACGCGCCACTTAGAGCTCTACGAGCTGCCCGTGGGTCCACTCTTCACGCGCCGGAATAGTCGGCTCGTGCCCAAATACTCTTCAAGCTATCCTGGCCTGCGCAGTCGAATACGGAACACAACGCCAACTATGTCGAGCCCAATTGCACAGAAAAATCTTGGGGAAAACAAACCGTTCGGCGAGTCCGGCGGTCGGCATAAATCTGCAAGATCAATGACGTCGGTCCTCTCGCCTACGTCACCGACATCCTGAGGATGATGGTCAATGGTCACCCGAACGATAAACTCGGCCAACTTCTTCCTGGGCCTATCCGGGCAACCCCTAAAAGCCGTCGCTTGAGAACGACGCTAATGATGCAGATCAACAAATCGCGGTTTAACTGCGTTTCCGCCGAGAGATGGGCGCGTAAAGAGCTGAGCGGCTGCAGCGCTCACGAGTGACCGACGCCCGATTTCCACTGGACCGATGCCAGCGTCGCCAGAGTTCGTCTAGTCGCCGAGGGGCCTCACCCCGAGCAGCGAAACAGCCACGATCCCTGCATCGACAGGCAACGCCTTGCGACCCAGTCAACTACCAACGTTAGCAGTTGGAGGAGATGACGGACACATGGCAATCGGCGGTTAATAAAGGTCGCGCGGGTCACACGTCAAGGAACTGGGATGCAATATAGAACTGGCCGCTCCAACGGCCCTGATGGATGTGCCAACGCATCTGCGGCTATCAAATCGGCTCCAACCGCGATCTCTCCTTTCTTATGCGAGCCCATGATGGACCTTCTGGCGCGATCGCCGAGCGCACAGGTTTCAACGGTCTCTCGGCTTCGGGCCTGTCAGTTGCCTCGTCTGTCGGCTACCGCGATGCCAGTGAAGCATCATGGAGCCAACGCGTCGTCGCTGGCGCGCGAGCCCTGCTTTCTGATGACTGCTATCTTCTCGAAGGAGACGTCTTCTTCGATCAGAATGCTGCACGGCCGAAATCCTCATGCTTGTGGTGGAAGAGGCGGGTCGTTCGCAGTGTATTGGTGGCGGCGCCGTCCGCCCGTCGCCACTATCTCGCCGAGCGAAGGCACCGAATAGAGCCGGCCGCTGTCGACACCGAGGCAGCGCAACAGAACTGCGTTGGAACAGTCGATTGGCTTGGCCGCGGTATGGCGTGCTCGACACGTGCGTCGCCGAAAGCCAATCGCGTGGCGGCCGGTGACGAGGTCGGGAAGGCTCAGCGGGTATCGCTGAGATAGACGGGCCGATTGCTGCCAAGCATCAGCCCCGGAGCCTTCAGACATTAGAAGGTTGGGGGTCAGCTCCGGGCCAATCAGGCCGGAGCGTAATCCATTCAAGACTAGCAATGCGGACGCGGAGTTCACTATGCATGGTTACTTTGTCGTGGCGACGGCTGCGGCACACGTTTTCAGCTTTCGATCAACTACGGGGCAAAGAGGTTTTGCTATCGCACTCTCCCTAGCAGCGAGCCTCGTCGGCAGTTCGGCGCTGGCACAGACTGCCAATGGGCCTAAGCCAAAACGCGACATTACAGATGAGGTTGCTAAAAGAAGAATTCAGAGGAGTCCGATCCGGCCACAAAATTCCGAGGCCGCCGGCTCAAACGAGCAACGCTTCCGGTCGGTGACTCGGTGCTAGCACCGGTTCGGCTGGATATGTCTGCTACGAATTTGAGTTCGCCTGACCTCCTGCCTCAGGGCCTTGGTTTACTGAGAGGCCTTAGTGGCAAACCCAGGCCCGCACTTTGCAGTCCTCGTCGCCGGTCTCATTGCATCTGACCACCGCGCCTTGTTGCGATCGCTCCTCTTCCAATTCACGAAGTGGGTGGGACCACCACGCATGTCCCAGCCCGCGTCCCTTGCCTATGGCAACGGCGGCGCAAGCGTTATTTTCGTAAGCTTTGATTTGGCAATCCGAGCCGCCGCCCTTGTCTCGACAGTTGAGCAGGGCCCACCGTTTAGCGTCCCGTTGTGATCCAGACCCGTACGAGAAACCGACCACGTCATCTGGTTTGGAGTATGCGATGGCCCCGGAGCCGGCGAACGCGGTAGTGTTTGAAATGAACAGCGCGAGGGCGCCGATTATTAGTTTACGCATTCACTGTCCTCCATTTGGATTTGAGCATCGCACCGAGCAAGAGGCCGCTTGCTCGCTGCTCCGTTTGTTGCCTGCAACCTCTTGCAAGTTTCGGGCGCAAATTCGGCGTTGTTCCGCCAATCGCCGATTGACACTCGACTATGGTGAAAGCGAAAGGCGGGCTTTTTTGGCGGGGTAATTTTGCCCCCATCGGTCACGAGACGACAGCCACGACAAGGCCGCCGCGCCGATCGTGCTCCCGCTACTCCGCGGGCGCTGCGGAGAGCGTCGGAATTCCATGATGAGCAGGCACGTACTCGATCTTTGTCATCGGCGCCTTGGTGGCTCGCAGACTGCCGACATGATAGCCCTGCCTCTGAACGGCAGGCTTGATCTCGTCGCTGACTTTCAGAACCCTTCTTCTGCTCTTCCGCCATTTCATCTGGTAGCAAAACAGCTCTAGCCGCAACTATCGCGTCCTGTGATATGCTCCCAAAACCGCTGTGGATCGAAGTGCCGCGAACTTCTTTGGCCTTGGTCTGTTCTTTACTCGGCATCAGCGCTTTTCTCCGTAATCCAAGATCCTGTCGTGCCGTTCATGTTCAGCTCAAATTGGCGCCTATTGCCCTACGGCGAGATAGAGCAACGGCCGTGCCAGCGCTCCTCGCGCGCATTAAGCGCCTGATTGTGCTTTGAAACAGTTCGCGATGCGCAAACGGCGCACGGTGTTTTGAATCTCACAGCTTTGTGCACCGCTGTCAGAAAGCGGACAAAGGATCGAGGGGCTGACGCATCCGGACCTTGCCCCACGGACTTGATCCGGGTTGAAGGCAATTCCTTTTTGGCAATGCGCGCGGCGCCCTGGGAGACTTGCGGTGGGCTACCGCCAACTGCTGCAAGAGGATTTCACGGTCCATGCCGCGCTTACAGCAAACTAGACGACCGATTCCATGAAACCTGCGCTGATGGAGCAGGCTGAATTGGTGGAACGGACGGGCTGTTGGCGGATTCCTCGTTTGCGGTCGGCGAAACGAGGAGCTGTATCATGGCAGGATGGCGGCGAGCGGTCGAATTGGCAATGAGTGATGAAGAGATAGCGACCTTGACGACGCTTTCGCGGTCGAGGATCGAGCTGGCGAGCCGGGTGTCGCGGGCGCAGATGCTGCTGGCGTATCGGGAAAATCCTTCGTTCTGCGCGGTGGGCCAGAGACTTGGGGTCCATCATCAGACGGTGCAGCGCTGTGTCGAGCGGGCGCTGGCCGATGGCCCGCTGGCAGCCCTCGACGATCGCCCGCGACCGGGCAAGGAACCAACCATCACGCCGGAGGCCAAAGCCTGGTTGGTGTCGCTGGCGTGCGACAAGGCCAAGGACCACGGCTATCCACATGAGTTGTGGACGACGCGGCTCTTGGCGTGCCATGCGCGTGAACACGGGCCGGCGGCGGGGCATGCGTGTTTGGCCAATTTGGTCCAGGGAACGGTGTGCAAGATCCTCGGCCGGGAGGAAATCAAGCCGCACAAGGTGCGTTACTATCTTGAAAATCGCGACGCCGAGTTCGAACAGAAGATGGCGGAGGTCCTGTGCGTCTATCGTGAAGTCCAGGTCCTGAAGAAAGCCTCTGCCAAAGGAAGGAGGCGGGGAAAGCCGGTGACGATCGTTTCCTGCGACGAGAAACCGGGAATCCAGGCCATCGCAACGACGACGCCGGATTTGCCGCCCAAGCCTGGCGTCCACGCCAGCTTTGCGCGCGACCATGAATACAAGCGCCATGGCACGCTCAGCCTGTTGGCTGGGATCGATCTGCTCACCGGCAAGGTCCACGCCATTGTCAAGGATCGCCACCGCAGTCGAGAGTTCGTCGAACTCCTCAGGCTTATCGATGCCGCCTATCCGCCGAACACTGCGATCAAATTGATCCTCGACAATCATTCCGCGCACATCTCGCGAGAAACCAGAGCCTGGCTCGCCACCCGACCAAGCGGGCGCTTCGAGCTCACCTTCACGCCCAAGCACGGCTCGTGGCTCAATCTCATCGAGGGGTTCTTCTCCAAGTTCGCCCGTTCAGTCCTGCGCCACATCCGGGTGGCCTCAAAACACGAACTCAAGGAGCGCATCGTGGCTGGTATCGACGACGTCAATCGCCATCCGGTCATCCACACGTGGTCCTACAAACTCGCCGACGCCGCCTGATATGATCTGAACCAAGAAAACGCTAATCTAGCTACTTTCCGGCGCAAAATTCGGCGGCCTTTTGAGGCAGCCAGAATCGCTTGGTGAGGCGAAAACTGCAAGATCGGACGGAATCAGCGTTGACTTGTGTGGGTGAGATTGATTCATTCTTATGAATGATTCGAGATCGAGCCCTTCAAACTTGCGAGAAGCTTGTCGGCAAGCTGCCGGTCACCGGCGAACTGCTGCGTGGTTCGCTGCTGGAGCGCACTGTTCGTCACAAGAGCGGCTGCCCGAAATGTGCGCGCGGCGAAGGGCACCAAGTGTACGTGCTGACGGTGAGCTATGGCGTCGGACGCGTTCGTCAGTTCAGCGTGCGCCGTGAAAACTCGGACGCACGCCACGCCTGGTGGCGGCGGATGCTGGATTTTACTCCGCCAGGAACGAAGCTGCAGCGAAAGCCAGAGGCGTCAAACGCGTCTGCATTCCCAATCGCTCGACCAAGAGCGCCGAGCGCAAGCGTGAGCAGAATAAGCGCTGGTTCCGTAACGGTCAGAAATGGCGAACCGGATGCGAGGGACGTATCAGCGTCGTCAAGCGGCGACACGGGCTCGATCGCTGCCGCTACAAGGGCAGCATCGGAATGAAACGCTGGGTCGGCCTCGGCGTCGTCGCCGACAACCTCATCAATATCGGACGCGCGATGGAAAACCAGTCACGCCAACCGTAGTCCGTCCCAGCCTAATCTGGCCTCTCAAGGCCCCGCCCGACCCTGGCGGGGCCTTGTCGTTGTCCGCGCGGTTGACCAGTCTGGTTAGAAGCGCGAATTTTGCGCCGGAAAGTAGCTAGTGGTCACGCGACTCTAAAGTTCGCCACATAAAGTCTCCTGGGCTTTGTGGCAGAAGAGTTTGACGGAAGCCAAAATCTGGTACGCCGACTTGGTCTATTTGAAGGGCTTCTGATATTTGTTGTGCTGGTCGATGAAGGTACGGGTCGGCCTCGAGCTGCCTGACGGAGGTGTGGACACCTCGCTGGATCTGCTTTCTGGTGAGTTCAGCGAACCAGCGCTCGACCTGATTGATCCATGACAGGGCTTCGACGTCTTATCGGACGGAGCACAGTTCGGATGGCGAGCAATCCTTGAAGCAAATCGCCATAGAGGGGCTGCCGGGCGGCGAACGTTGAAAAAAGCCCTCGCGACCACGCGTGCGGTTCTCAAAGATCAATGCGAGGAGGAAGTCGAAGATCTTGGCTTGCCGGTCCGCGGTGCGATTCAGGCAATGCGTGCCACTCACGAAGCACGAGCCGCGCAGCGCAATGTTGAAGCAGATGAAGCCGAACGGCTGAAGCGTTTGGAGCGGTTGAACACGATCACGCCCCCGTCAAACGCACCGATCGGCGAGCACATTCGAATTGGATAGAGACGCCGCACTCAAGCCTCAACGGGATGACACCGCGCGAAGCCGCAGCACAATCCGCCGGACTTCTCGAAAACGCGACACGCCTGCTGCACAATTTCGCGGCGGAGTTTGCGAAGACGGCGAAATGGGTCGATGAGTTGGAGCGGGAAGCGTCCAAGCTGTTTTCACGCCCCGACAAGCTTTGTCTCTATATGACAGTCAGCGATCCGGACCTGCCGGGACTGGCCTCGCCAAGCGTCTACATCACGGAGGAGCAAACGATGCAGCAATGTCTCGTACCTTTGAGGCGTCGTTTTGGAAAGCGGTAGTGTCGCCTATCGCACGGCGCCAACGGATACGAGGGTCGAGAGCCTGTGAAATTCTTTTCGACTATCATCGAACAGTTGGACATGGCGGTTGCGGAGATTGCCGTCGATCAGCCGATCCACAGCCGCTTGGCGTGATCCTGATCGATAACGCCACGGAATTGCTCATTCACCGATCGTGCAATACGCTGCCCACGGCGCCGGAAAAGATAAGACTCCGCTTAGTCCCAAGATGCGTCGCGAGGCGACGGGTGATTACTTCGAGCCGAAGCTGGCCGTAATGAGGCATGTGGATGCAATCACGGAGGATGAAAGACGCTTCATGCGATAGCGCATGCCTATCGTAATGAACTGTATCACGTCGGATTGCGCCACGAGGAAATTCTGCGGCCGATCGCTCAACAATACTTTCAACTCGCGTGCGCGTTCCTTCCGAAAGATGGAGCCAGGGTCGATAGGGTGGGGGCCTGATTTCAAGCTCAGTGAGCGTGTCAGAAGATACGTTCCGGACGGTGGTGGACCAGGAACGATGGCCTTCATCGGGAGCCGACGGCTGCTGCGCTACTTGCGGCGCTGCCTCGCAGTGCGGTCTCGTTGGGAATGTCGCTCAAAACCGAACTGATGCAGCGGATCGGACGCATCGAAAAGCACTTCAATTACATCAGTCGTGATCTTGATGGGAGAGCACCGCCGGCTGCGACGCTGGAAAATCTCCAATTTGCATACGATCACAATTCCGCGCTTCGGAAAAAGAGTGGCGAGAACATTTGGATTCCATGGGACGCGCCGTTCATGCAGGGCCATAAAGCGCGTCTCATGGCGACGTGGAAGCGACGGTACTCGACTGTGCCCATTGTTAAGTGGCGGCAGAAGGCGAATCTCATCGGAAAGGAGACGAATTGGCTGCGCGCAGCCGCGGCTATGGATTATTTGGATGACGCTATCACCGAAGCGCTTTCTGAATTTGATGGCTGGATGCAACAGCAGATGACCGGGCGCGGGGCAAGTGAGCTGTACGATTAGCCGAAGTGGTAGTGGCAGCTCAGGTCCTTCCCGCGGAGGCCCGGGTCAAGCGACGACAGCGCCACCTCAGGGCACCGGAATTCCGTGACCGCACGACGGTGTTCCCTGAGGGTCGCTAGTCCTGCAGGGCCGGATCATCAGCGGCAGCAGCATGCGGCGAGTATGGCAGATCGGGCCATTGACCGAGGCCGGCTCGTTTCACCCGCCTTCCGAGCGCCAGCACCTGCGCGACTGACCGTCCCAAGCCTAAACTGTTAGATAGACACGGTTACGGATCATTTCCGATCCGAAAGAGTCGTTTACATCTCATCTTGACCGATCGGAGTGATCTGTTTACATATCATCCCTAGTGAGATGATCCGGGAACATATCATGACCTCCGCCCCAGACCCCTTGCTCAAGGATATTGGCATGCGCTTTAGAAAGGCGCGCATGGCCGGCGGCTTGTCCCAGGAGCAAATCGCTCTTCGGGCGAACATCAGCAGACCCCGCTATCGGGACATTGAAACCGGTGCCGCTGCCGCCCGTGCAACCACGCTCGTCAACGTCGCCCGCGCCCTTGGCATGGAAATGATGTTAATCCCGCAGGCGATGGTGCCCGCTATTCAGTCGATGCTGCAGCCCGCCACCGACGATGATGATCGCCCCGCATTCACGTCAGACGTCGAAGAGGAGGAAGGCGCATGAGTCCGACCATCCTCGCGGCAGAGCGCATCCAGTCGCTCGATATCTCGTTGAACGATCTTCCAGTCGGCACGCTCGTGCGGACGCCGGGCGACTACAATGCGTTCAACCTTTTGCCCGCTTACCGGAATTTAAACAACCCGCCAATCTTCAGCCTGTCGCTTCGCTCAGCGGACGGCAGCCTTCGCCGGGATCCCAAACCCATACGCGGCGCGCTGCCACCGTTCTTTGCCAACCTGCTGCCCGAAGAGAAGCTGCGCGAGGCGATGGAAAAGCACCACGCGGCGTCAGTAAGAAAAGGAAACGACTTCGATCTCTTGGCTGCGCTGGGGACCAACCTGCCAGGAGCGGTACGCGCTTTGCCGAGTGACGGTATCCCCAGTCCAACTGGTCCAGAAGTGAAGGGCAATAAAAAGCTGCGATTTTCGCTTGCCGGTGTGCAGATGAAGCTTTCCGTTATGAAAAACACAGGAAAGGAAGGTGGGATCACACTCGCCGTCGACGACGAGCAAGGGCAATATATCGCGAAATTTCCCTCGCTCACTCACCTCGGGTTTTCGGAAAACGAATTCGCAATTCTCGCCTTGGCGGAAGCGCTGGGGATGGAAGTGCCGGCACGCGAACTCGTCGACAAGAAGGAGTTCGCCGGCATTCCGGAAGAGTTCAACACCATGTCCACGGGCAAGGTGCTGCTTGTCCGTCGCTTCGACCGCGGCGCGGACGGGGCCCGCGTCCATATGGAAGACTTCGCACAGGTCTTTGGCCGCTATCCGTCGGAGAAATACACTGGCGCAGCCTATCATAATATCGCGGCAGCGCTGAACAGCGGCGTCTCCTTTGATTCAGCCATCGAATTTGTTCGGCGCCTTGCACTTACCGCGGTCACCGGGAACGGTGATATGCATCTCAAGAATTGGTCGCTGCTGTATCCCGGAGACGGACTGACACCAACGCTGTCGCCTGTCTACGACATAATTTCAACAGTTCCTTACATCCCAAAGGACGGTATGGCGCTGAGCCTTGCCGGCGAAAAGTCGTTCAAGGCGCTTACTCCAGAGCGCTGGCGCAATTTCGCAAATCGTAGTCGTCTTCCGGAAGGGGCAGTGATGACAGCCGTAGCCGAGACGGCGGCGACCGTGCGCGACAAGTGGTCGGTTCTTCCAGAACGCGATGTTGTGCCTGCCCAGGTCCTCAGCCGGATCGATTCCCATATCGAAGAAATGGCAAACGTTCTCGATCCGTAGATCCCAAGCCGACGATGCAGGATCAGGGACGTGAACCTATAAATCCAGAGTGGTCCGCAGACTTCCGCTTTGATACGGATTGTATTGAAAAACTCGAAAATCGCGGGGCTCCGAAAATCTCGCAAGTGTCGCGCATTGGCAATTTCAGCCGCTGCAAGGCTTTGCAGAATCGATACGAGCGCCAGCGATCGTTTTTGGGTAATTGATGTGGTCCCTCATCTCACAGCGAGATAGACGCACCAGCGGTCCTGAGAATTTTAAGTCATCAGCGAAAAAGGACTTTTTCAACACAATCATACGCATTCTGGGCTCCAGCCCGGACATCGCGTGAGGTCTGGAAAAGGGCCACCAGTGGACTCTAGGCTGACCGCCCGACGACCACAGTATCGATGGTTGCGACAGAGCATGAGATGATGAGCAGATGCGGGCTCCCCAAATGCGCGTCTGCAAGCATTTCCGCAAACCTGCTGTATCAGTCCGTCCCGATCAATTGGCATCGCTCGGGCTACGGCTAATTGATCCTGCGCAATAGGGGCAGAAATCGCTGAATTTCTGCACCATTTGGCCGCCAGAGGACGGCCGAAGACCTTGCTCCCGCATCGCGCGGAGCGAGATATCTTTTTTGTTCGATGCCCTCTCTTCATAATACTTCGGAACGCGATATCTCTATTATTCGCGAGGCGACTGAGCACAACAGGACGCGCGTGTTGTGGATGTCGGCGGGCGTTAGACAAACGGACGAAGTCGCAAACGCAAGTGATCCAAGTGGACGATAGATGATGCCGCAAAGCGCGGGCTGGCGACGATTTGAAAGGGCTTTTAGCGACCATGCGATGGGTGGCCGCAAATCGCTTCGACAGAATGGAGACAATTTTCGTTGGAGGAACAGGAGAGCCGCTCGCTTGCAATCGCGAACGCAGGAGCAGAATTGTACGAATTTGTTAGGTGACGGGTTCGTGCACGCTGTTCGTCACCGCCCGGCAACAAACAATGCGTCTGCTACGAAATTAAGAAAAATTGAGTATCTCCTCTCAACGAAAAATGGTTCATCTTAGACTCGCGCATTCGAAAATTCTTTGAGAGGATTGATTATCAAGCAATGATGCCGGTCAGGGAGCTCATGATGCGCAACAACATCTTCGACATCGTGATTCCGTTACGCGCAGAGCTTGTTAATGACTTGTGTGCGTCCTTTTGTTGACGCTGCCCAGATGCCGCTGGTCGGCCAGCCGCTCGAGCTGTTCACGAAGGGGAGAATAGATCGACATGCGCGGGGCTGCTCGCAAACGGTCAGCCGCGCTCCTGCGACGTCCCAGCACGAACACGAGGGCCCCGATGTGGGGGCGGCACGCAGGTCCAAAGAAGAGAGCGCTCCAGACGACCATGACGATGTGGTCGACAGGTTATCTTTCGATTTTCTGTGATATTTTTGGCCAGGAGCGACACGAACATCTTATCACCTCATTGTGAACTAAGGCGTCATATTAATTTCAACCAGAGGATGTATCAGCCTCAGGCTGGGGCTGCAGCAGCCTCCGGCGCCGCTACTGAACTAGCTGGCATGTTGCTTGAGCTTGGACGAGGATGTGACATGGTGACCACGCGCGAAGTGTCTGTCGATGACGTCACAACGGTAACCCACATGGTTGCTGCCCTACTTGCCGAACTTGAGGGCGGCCAAGTGCAGGCCGGACTAGATACCCAGCTTGCTGTCGACCTCCTCATAAAAGAGCGCGTCTATGGGTTTCTGGCTTTCGCGGAGGCTCGTCCTGTGGGCATCATCATGTTGTCGGAAAGCGCGGCCCTTTTTGCGCGCGGAACCTACGGCATCATTACCGAACTCTACGTGGTGCCGGACCAGCGATCGTCTGGGATCGCGATGCGCCTCATTGAGGCTGCCGTGAGCCTGGGGACGGTAAAAGGCTGGGGTCAGCTTGAACTGGGGGCGCCGAGGCAGCCGACGTGGAGCCGCAACCGCAGCTTGGCCTTCTACTTGAAGGCCGGTTTTGCAGAGATCGGCCCACGCCTCAAATTGCCGTTGCACGGCCTTGGCCAGAGCATTTTCGCCGAACGCTGGCCAGTCTCCCAGGGCGTCCGGACGGGAAGGCTTGCGAGCGGGCCGTTTCTCGAACGTCGCGATAGCTCTAACAGGTTGTTGAAGAAGTCACTAGCGGGCAGGCGTTTGGCATGATTCTCTGGAGTGATTGAATCGGGAAATGGAGATGCGCCGCTCTGACGAGCAGTATGGATCGCTATTCAGCTATGTGGATTTGGAAGCCCGCCTCCGCGGTGATCATCCGCTGCGAACGATCCGGGTAATAGCAAACGCGGCGTTGAGTGTCGAAGGCTTTCACGGCGCTTTACGTGGACTTCGGGCGGCCATCGATCGCACCAGAGAAGCTGCTTCGAGCGATGGTGCTGCAACCCTTCTAGTCATCTGGAACGCAAGTTCGTCACATTATAATGATAGCTCGAATCTCTCTGTAGAGGAGAGCGCTTGTGGCGAATGCAGCTGTGAGAGGCCGGCCGATCGAGCCGTTGGTGCTGAGTGCGCAGGAGCGGACGTACTTGGAGGGACAAGTCCGTCGTCACCGTGTTGCGCGGTCGCTATCTGAGCGGTGCCGCGCGATCCTGCGATGTGCGGACGGCTTTCCAATGCCCCATGAAGGAGAGCTTGGCGCCTTGGCCATCACCTTTGCGATAGAGCCTGGCGTCCGGATCGGTGGTTGATCCATGCGTCTCGTTGGAGCGCTTCTCCTTGTGGAAGCCGCGCTCGCCATTGCGGCCTGGATCCGGCGGCTTGTCCTTGCCGTCCTTGCGTCGGAAGCTCTTCATTGATGCCCACGCCTCGATAAGCGTGCCATCGACCGAGAAGTGATCGTTCGACAGGAGCTGCTTCACCTCAGCCTGGTCCAACACCGCGCCGAAGAACTTCGCCGCCACATCCCCTTCCAGAAGCCGCTCCCGGTTCTTGGTGAATACCGTCACGTCCCAGATCGGCGCGTCCATCGACAGCCCGACGAACCAGCGAAACAACAGATTGTAATCGAGTTGCTCCATCAACTGGCGCTCTGAGCGCACCGAGTAGAACGCTTGTAAAAGCAGCGCCCGCAACAGCTTCTCTGGCGGAATCGAAGGCTGGCCAAGCTTCGCGAAATCGCCTGAGAGCGCCTCACGTGCCCCATCGACAAGCCGCCTAATGGCCCGCAGCGGGTGATCTTTGGGAACCCGCGCCGAGCAGCTCACGTACGAAAAAGGCCCTCTGACGCCTCATCTTCTCCGCGCATCGGCTGTCCTCTGCCCCGATTCAACAGGACAAAGGAATCACAATCGCAGCCGATCCGCGATACTTTTTCCGCAGCCTGCTAGTCTTAGTCTAGTAGGTAAACCTCTGCACTGACGAGTGGGGAGAGCGATGTCGTACTGCGCAACCGCTAACCCTCCAGCTAAGGAGCAGTCCCAAACGCTGCATGACGCCGAACACTTCATCGCCAAGCTGCCAAACGCGAGCACGACGCGGCGGAACCTTGGTGGATAAGATTACTGTAGTCCATCCGATCGGCGCTGCCGAAATTGCCGACGTTGCAGTAGCCGGCAATGACCTCTCTGTGCGATGGAGCGGTCGAAAGTGTGGACAGAGCCTCCATTTGTCAATTCTGGCATTTTGGGCGCCCCTTCGTTGCGTCGAAGCAATGCAGCGTCTCGCCTCCGTTCCGCTTGTTATCAGCCTGGTACAGGCTGGGAATACTCGCTTACGACGGACGTGCTGAGGGCCGTGATCGAGAAAGTGACGGGAAACAGCCTGGAATCGTTTGTCACCGAGCGGTTCATGACCAAGACGGCGATTATTGGCTCCGGCGCGATCTCGAATCCCATTCGGGAAGCGTTCTATGCGGCTGATTGAGGTTCGACCCCAGCGCTCTTCTGATCACAATCGTCGGATCCGCCCCGCGAGGCTGACACGTTCGAGTTGGGCCCACAAGCATCGGTCGAAGGCCAGCGCCAACCCTGTCCGATTCACCCCAGATAGTGTTGCAAAAGTCGAAAGTTGCAGGGCTCAAGATTTTTCGCGAAAGCACTAAGCAGCGAGCGATCGCTGATCTCGTATGACCTCAATCGTGGTATCGAAGTTGCCTGTGAATTTTGCGTGAGGCCGTGAGGTCCCTCACATTTTGTATACGAAAGTCGCGCCCACGGCCCGCAGAATTTTGGTCATCGGCGAAAATCGACTTTTGCAACACAATCCCCCAGAAAGTGGACCGCGCGTCCTTAGTGATGGTCTTCGGCTTGGGGCCAATAGCCGGCGTTCAGCTCGCTCCCAGCCCTAATCGCGGGGGCCCTGCCGCGGCTGAGGATTGTTGGCGGGGTTGGTATCGTACTTCGATATTCGCGTGATGAGCCCGCTAGTGGTGAGCGGTTGCAAGTCCGCCTCCAGCGCGTCGGCAATCTCCTTGGCATAGATCTCCCGGTCGTCTACGTAGAGTGCAAAGGATTTCAAATACTTTTCCTTCTTCGCTGGATTCTCAATCGTCGCCTTTGTCCACTGGTAGAGCGGATAGTTTTCGACGCCGTGCTCTTCTGCTGCGGCGACATACTCCGCAAAGGCATCGAACTGGCATTTCGGCGCAGCGCGATGCTTGGCGAGGATATCGAACAGCGGTGCCAGTGCCGGAACACGAAGCTTTCGGCCTACCGATTCCGCCGTGGCGGAATCATTCACATCGAACCTAACCTGATACTGCCAGTGAGAAGCCACGCTATGCTCGCCTTCTGGTCGCACCCGATTATTCTCCTTTTCCCATCGCAAGGCGCTACCGCTTCCTCACGAGCAGGTCCGGCATGCATTGTATCGCAAGCTGGCCGCAATGTCAGGCCGACCGTTGCGTTAGGAGCTCCTCATTTTTAAGGCACTCGTTGGGCGAACGAAGATCGATCACCACCCGTTGATAGGTGCCGCTGCCGATCTCCTCTATCCCGTCGCTTGCCGGCACCTTGAAGTCAACTCGTTTTCCCTCGACGTTGATTACCTCGGCCGTCGCGCACACCTCGTGGCCTACAGGCCGTGGCGGCGAAGGGCTGTACGTCTACTGCAGCGCCGACCCCGCTTTCGATGAGGCTCGCGAAAACCAGATCTTCGTCAGACCCGCGCTGGCCGTTTGACCTCAACTAGCACAAGCAACGAACGCGGGAGCATAGTCTATAACGGTAGGATCTCCGTGAATTTGCGAACGCGTTAGGCGGTCTTCATTGGGCCGCTGCTTGGTGACCTTACGCGCGTTACACTGCACCGGCCATCAATGCTGACGGGCACGTCACCCTCGATGGTGGCGCGACGAACGACGCGATGCTGGTCGCCGTAATCATTGACCGCATAATGGTGTGTGGCGCGGTTATCCCAGATCGCGACATCGCCCTCCCTCCAGTTCCAGCGCACGGTGTTTTCAGGCGCGGTGATATGAGACTGGAATATATCCAACAGCTTTTGGCCGTCATATTTGGGGATGCCAAGAAAACGCTGTACCAAAGCGCCGAGCACTAGCGTCCGCTCTCCGGTCTCGGGGTGGACACGCACCACGGGATGCTCAGTCTCGAAGTTGGTTCTGGTGAAGACCTCGTCAAAATGCTTCTTATCGACCTCGCGGACTCGGGCCATTCCGGCATAGTCGAAGACGTTGCTGTGAACGGCCCAGAGCTCGTCTGCAAACCGTTGCAGCGGTGGCGGCAGGTCGAGATAAGCGGCCGCGGCGTTCGACCAGACCGTATCGCCGCCGAATAGTGGGATCACAACGGCCCGCAGCACCAAAATCTTGGGATAGGAATCGGCGAAGGTCCCATCGGCGTGCCACACATCGGCCCGGCCACCGCCGCGCGCGGAGTCAAGCTCGAGGAGCGATGCCGTTCCCTTGGCAACGCCGAGCATCGGATGCGGCACCAGCTTCCCGAAACGGGCAGCAAATCGCTCCTGCTCGGCGTCATCGAGATGACCTTGGTCGCGGAAGAAGATCACCTTGTGGTCGAGCAGCAAGCTGTTGAGTGCAGCGATCGTCTGGTCCGGCAAATCGCTCGAGACCTTGATATTTCTGATTTCGGCGCCGATGCGCGCTGCGCGTTTGACGACATCGGTACGCGGAATGACATTATCGATCAAGGTCGTTTCGCTCATGGATGTTCCAGCCTTTGCGGTTCTTCACCAAACAAACGCATTCAGCTGCGACCCGGAATGGGTGAACGCTAGATTGCTAATCATCAAAATCCGCGGCAATCGGCCCGTTGGTGCGCTGTTCGTGCGAGGCAAAAGCGGCCACGCATGGATCGCGGCTGATCCGTACCATTTTCGATGGGATACGCCTGAAACTCGCCGGTGCCCCTTGCCTCGGTGCAGCATTAGCTTGATTGAGGATCGACGATCCGGCAGGTTCAACTTCGAAGAGTCCCATCGAGACTGCCTTCGATCATTGGTTTGGTGAAACTTCTCTACGATCGCGGATACGATCTCGTCCTTCCAAGAAGATACGAAGCGCTTGGGTGCGCAGGTGACGTCACCGGGTTTCATAGGCAAACCTCGCATTTAGCAAGTGATCTCCAGCAAGCACCGTGCCAGCCGCGAAAACGAGCCGCGAACGACTACCTGGCGGCAAGAGCGCCAAAGGGATCGGGAAAACCCGGCGCGACGGTCACCAAATTGGGCCGATAATTCGACCAGATAGCCGGCTAGCCCCGATGGCCAGCGCGCGCGAAGAAGCAGCGCCTAACGATACGTGAGGTCGAGCGCCTAGGTCGGGGCCAACGGCACAGCGGCGTATGATCGTCAGGCGTCCGTTCGGATCAGCACGAGAGGCGATAGTCATCAGATGACCTTCCATCTTTCAACATCAGACACGTCGGGTTCAAGACGGAGATGTCGGAGATCTGACAACCTGCAGCGTCGATCCAAAGGCATGCTGTACGCGTGTGTTTTCTCTCGTGAAGCAAGGCACACACCAAATCCGGCACCATCGCGGCACCCCCGATCTCGATGTGGTGGCACCTTTCATTCCCGAGCTGCTCCGGCGATAGCCGACCGCCCGATGCACGTAGATTCAGATCGAGTTACGGGGGGCTGGTCGACAATACCGCCGGCGCATCGTTTGCAGCTCTCCGCGAGTGATCGAAGTTCCCGTCACGAGAACATCGCGGTTGATGTTTGCCCAGGTCATTCCCCGGCCAATGGATGAAGAGAACCGTGACCCGCCTCGCTGCTAGCGTTCTGTCCCGCAAGTTCGTAGCATGGTTATTGCATGGGTTCCGCGTATCCGATGAAGGAGATATCGATGCGCACCGGACAGGCGAAGGCGATGCTGACGATTTCCAACGACGAAGACACGCAGCTCACGGCCATAACACGGTCGCGCTCGCTGCCGCGGCGCTGACGCTGCGAACAGAGATCGTGCTGGCCTGCCAACGCGAGCCGAGCAACGTCGTCTTGGCGACGCGGCTTGGTGGTCGGCCCCATACGATCGGCAAACGGCCCAATCGCTTTATCGCAAATCGCATCGAGGATCATCTACGATGAAACGCGTACCGGCGGACCCCGCACGGTTGAGGATGAGGCTGTGGCCGAGCTGATCAGCAAGACACTTGCTCGCAAGCCCAAAGCCGCAATCCATTGGAGCGTGCGCCCATCTAAAGAGACGGAAATTGCCAAAAGCACCGTTCATCGCCTGTTCCAACTCTTCGGTCTGCGGCCTCACTGTACCGGCAGCTTTAAACCCTCGACCGATGCTTTTTTGTCGAGAAGTCCCGCTTCCAGAAGATTGGAAGGCGATGGAGGAGACTGCTCGCATGAGTGACGGGCTTCAAAAGGGCGATGACGCGGCCACCATTGAGGAACTGCTCCAACTGCTAATCAGCATCCTATCGTCAGCAAGGCGGCTTCCGCGCGGCCCAGAAAGCGATGCAGCGTTACGGCAGATAGGGGAACTTCAAAAAGGTGTAGGCGTGGTCCTGCTGAAGCGGTTTTACGATAAAGCATAGCAAGCTCCTTTGCCGTGGGGCAGGGGCTACCTGCGGACAATCTGCCTCAACTCACGACGGAGCCGCGTAAGGCCCGCAACGAGATGTCGGATCTCGCTTGGCGGCTGATGAATCCGGGCGAATCTACACCCCCGTCGGCCGCCCGGTTGAATCGCTACAGTCAGCAATCTCGGCGAAGCACAGTGGAGCGCGCGGCTTCGGCACATCAGAGTCAAGCTCTTGGGCTGCCGCGAGACTTGGCATCGCTGCACTTCACCTGCCAGCGTGGTGAAGCGGCGAAGAAAATGCAAGGGCTATCCGCCGAAAGGCGAGAATGCGTAACAGCTCCCATACTTCCTGCGCGGTCCAGTAAGGTGCCGCGGCGATATGCGGCAGAAAGTTCGCTGGTTGCGAGCGGCTTGATAGATGGCGGCCATAACCAGACAGACCTTGAAGGGAGCACATTGAATATCACGCACAACGTTCTCTGCGGATTTCATCTTTTAGACAGCTCGTGCTGAAACACCATCGGCTATTTTGTTTCAGGGGAGGGTGGGAGATAGACAATGCAAGCGCTAAGCGTCTGCGGACTACCGGGCGGCCGTAAAGTGTCTGAACGCCGCCGAGCGGCGGCGGTTTGCTAGAGCCGGCCACTCGGGTCGCTTCCGAAATCGATCGGTTGTGCCGCCCTTTTCACTCAGCGGCAACAGGAGCTCCAAAATCGTCCTATCGGCACCGGCCGCCATTGAACTCGATAGCTGCATCGTAACTGTCCCGACGCTCAAACGCCTCAAGCCCGGTATGCGAAAAAGCCTGGTACTTTCCACGATGTGTGCTGTGATGATGCCGATCGATTACGCGTGCTCAAAAAGGGGGCCCACCGCCCGCATCGAGTAGTACATCGAGAAGCTTACTGAGGCTGTCGAACCCGTGATCTTGCGGGGCTATCACGGCGCAGCACGACCGACGCCGGCATTTATCACCGTGAGGAACCTCGCACGCATGACCGCGGGGTGATGACCGAAAGATTGCGGGTCATCACCGATGGCGGGCATTCCTATTCCAAAGAACTCGTCGATTTCTTGCAGCATATATTACGTACCGGGTGCCAAAATCCGAACGTGCGCACTGTCGTGCTCGACGCGTCATACCATGACGATGGAATCGGACCTTGAAGGAGCTCTTGCAGAGGCCCGAACAGCACGCTCGCAGCGGCAGTCTCCGGCAGCCCTTACCAAGAGGGTTGAGGAGGCGGGCAGCCTTATCGAGCCGGCTGTGCTTTTCGGCAAACCAAACATCAATTTCTTCTTCAACGTGCTGGTTTTGGCCAAAGTCATAAAGCTGAAGCCAGTCGAGCAATTCGGTTAGCTACTTTCCGGCGCAAAATTAACCGACCTTGATCGCTGTGCGGAGTCGGTCGGTAGGGCGAAAAGTGCAACGTCGGACGAGGTCGACGTTGACTTGCGTGGGCGGCGCTGATTCATTTGTATGAATGATTCGCAATCGAGCCCTTCAAACGCGCGAGAAGCTTGTCGGCAAGCTGCCGGTCACTGGTGAGCTGCTGCGCGGTTCGTTGCTGAAGCGCACCGTTCGTCACAAGAGCGGCTGCCCGAAATGCGCGCGCGGCGAAGGGCACCAGGTGCATGTCCTGACCGTGAGCTATGCGGGTGGACGCGTGCGCCAGTTCAGCGTGCGCCGTGAGCGCGTTGCCGAAGTGCGCCGTTGGCTGGAGAATTATCAGAAACTGAAAGAAACGATCGAGGCGATCTGCGAACTCAATCATCAGCTGTTGCGCCCTGATGCGGCGGTGCCGCGGGGCGGGAGGACGAAACGTGATTGAGATGCGCAGAGCGCAACTGAGCTTCGGCGACGGCTTGATCGCCGGGGAAGTGAGCGATGTTCGCGAAGGTTGGATGGCACATGCTGACCGGGTTCTGGCGGATGAACAGATCGTAGGTGCGGTGTACGAGGCGCTGGCGAGACGACACCCCAAGAGCCGCAGTCGTGGTCGGCTGGGCGCACCGGCCGAGGTGGTTTTGCGATTGTTGATTCTCAAGCACGTTCGCAACTGGAGCTATTACGTGCTGGAACGCGAAGTACGCGCCAATCTGGTGTATCGCGACTTCACCCGGGTGGGCGGCGGCAAGACGCCGGACGCGAAGACAATGGGGCGCTGGGGCCTGGCTGTGGATCCGGAGACAATCAAGCAGATCCACGACCGGATCGTGCAAATCGCGCAGGAACAAGGGGTGACGCAGGGACGCAGAATGCGCGTGGATACGACAGTGGTGGAGACCAACATCCACCACCCGACCGACAGCACGTTGTTGGGCGACGGGGTTAGGGTGTTGATCCGCACCATGAAGAAGATCACCAGGATCGTGGGCACGGCCGGAACAAAGCTGCGCGACCGAACGCGAAAGCGTAAAACTGCGCCTGCTCGATATCGCGCGAACCGCGCGTGCCAAAGGACCGCTCAATCACGAGAAGCTCAAGCAACGCTACCGGCGGCTGTTGAACTCGACGAGCCGTGTAGTGGGGCAAGCGAAGCGCTTCTCCCATGAGATCTCCGCAGGCGTGAAGCGGGCCAAGGGCATCTTGAAACGGCTGGCGCTGAAAGGCTTGCGGCAGGAGCTGGAAACGATGATGCCGCTCGTGCGACAGGTGATGCGGCAGACCCGGGAACGCATCTTCCGCGGCAACACACGGGCAGAGGACAAGCTCTTCAGCGTGTTCGAGCCCTCGACGGAGATCATTCGAAAGGGTAAGGCCGGCAAGCCCAACGAGTTCGGCAAGATGGTCAAGCTGCAGGAGGCCGAAAACCAAATCGTGATCGACTACGAAGTCTACGATCGGCGGCCGAGCGATTCGGACCTGTTGGTTCCGGCCATCGAAATCCACCAAGCCAAGCTCGGCCGCACGCCGCGCCTGGTCGCAGCAGACGCCCGGTTCTATTCCGCCAAGAATGAAGGCAGAATCGTCGCCATTGTGGATGTAGAAGTGGCCGACGAGCCTGTCTGCAGTGGCGATCATAGCCATCCGCGACCGCAGGACGGATCGTTCTCGTCGTGCCCTTCCCATGAGAACTCCGCGCACGCCGATCCGTCGCGGGTGCCGTAGCGCACCTCCAAGAAGCTCTTGAGAGCCCCAAACGCGATTTCGCCATCGGACTTGCCCTGGAAGGTGAGATGCGCCTCCTCGAGAAGATGGAGGTACTCGTTGTCCCAGACGTCCATCTCGACGATGCGCCAGCGGCCTGCAAAGGCCTTGGCGAAGCCGGGCACCTTGGCCATCAGCCGGTCTCCGCGATCCGCTTGGGCAGCCGCACCAGATTGTAGTCGGTGGCAGCGAAGGTAAAGGCCCATGCGACGCGGTCACGGCCACGGAACCGGGTCTTCTCTTGCCCCAGGATCGTCTTGATCCAGCCGAATGCCTCCTCGATCCGCTTCGGATGCGCTGGCTGACAGCATAGCCGCCGTGCCGGGTCGTTCGCCCGTCAATCGTAGAGCGCCGGCCGCTGGTGTTCTGTGCCACATGCGGCGTCACGTTCATCGAGCGCAGCTCGTTGACGAAATCTTCCACGTCGTAGGCTTTGTCGGCGCCAAGCGTGATCGCTGTCGGTCGGTCAGCACGAGGCTCGATCATGTGCAGCGCGGCCACCCGCTCGGCATGCCCGTCGGCCTGCGTCAGGCAGGCGTCGACCAGCAGACCGTGGCGGTTCTCCATCAGCCCGTGCCCAATGAAGCACAGCTTCGTCTCCTTGCCTTTGCCCTTGCGATACAGCCTGGCGTCTGGATCGGTAGTCGAAGCATGGGTGTCGTTCGAGCGTTTCTGGCCGTGGAAAGTCCGCATCGGCATTGCGGCCGCCGGCTTGCGCCGGCGGTTCGCCGGAGCCGTCCTTCGGCTTGACACACTCTTCATCGAGGCCCAGGCCTCGATCAGCGTACCATCGACCGAGAAGTGATCACTCGATAGAAGCCTCTTCACCATAGGCTGCGCCAGCACCGCCGCCAAGAACTTCGCCGCGATGTCGCCTTCCAGCAGCCGGTCGCGGTTCTTCGAGAACATCGAATGGTCCCAGGCTGCGTCGTCGACGCCGATGCCGACGAACCAGCGGAACAGCAGGTCGTATTCCAGCCGCTCCATCAGGAGCCGCTCCGAGCGGATCGAATAAAACGCCTGCAACAGCATCGCCCGCAGCAGCTTCTTCGGCGGGATCGACGGCCGCCCAATCGGCGAATAGAGCGCGGCAAACTCGCGCTCCAGCTCTGACAGCGCCTCGTTCACCGTCCTCCGGATCGCTCGCAGCGGATGATCGCGCCGCACCCGCGACTCCAGGTCGACGTAGCTGAACAATTCGCCCGTTCGATTGTCGAGGCCGCGCGCACGCACCGTCTCCAGAATCTCGTCGGAGCCAATGAATCACGCTCGCCGGCCAAAAACCATCGCGACTGCCTTCAAAGGCGACCGCTATGCGTGTAATCGCGTGCCCAAAGTTTGCCGCCTCCTCGCGCCAGCGGTGTAGCAACCGGAGCAGCGCGTCTTCTTCGTCGGCGCCAAGCTTCTTCAACAGATGACGATCCAGCCCGAGGACGATTTCAGCGACCAGCCAGCTTGAGAGGCTCATGACCGCGATCAGCGTACTATTCTGTTCAAGGACCGTGGAAGACCGGCCGAGATCGTTTGCCTTTTGCATGGGGTGCTCCATTGCTCATGACCAGCATCAATACTCTCACGCCTCTGCCGGTCACCCCATAGTATATTCCGTCGCATCCTCGCCTGGCTCAGTAAGCTCTTGCACTTCATCCTGATCGTCCTTTTGCGCGCCTTCGCAATCTCGGTTCGCTCTCAACCCCGCTTGTTAACGGACGACTAAATCTTCAGTTTGGCGCCCGCTGCAATCATCGTGATGCCCGTACCGCGGCGGATCACTCGAGATAGCTGTTCCCCATCCGTACGACGACGTCGCCGATCGCAATTTCGACCTTGATCGCCGGATCGTGACGCTCCTCCGACGGCCCTTCCACAACCAGCGGCAAGGATGTCGACTGCGAGGCTTCGCACGGCAGCAATGCGCCTCTCTGTCCCAAGCGTCATCGCCAATCGTAAACCCGCCAGCGCGCCGCACCGGTCCGACGCACCACCTCGATCGCGATCGGAGACAGAGGGCTTCTTTTGCCTGCAGCCTTGCTGCCGCGCATTCTCTTCAAATCGACGATTGATTCGGCGATAGCGTTTGTCGTGGAGTCTCACGGCAAGTCGCAAAGGCTGGCTCGCGCGAAGCTCGACGGAAGTCGACAGTGACGGATCCGGGATAGGGGATGTGGGAAAGTTCGCGACCCGATCGTGAACTGACGGAACCGTTGAGGCTGACGGGACGATTTGAACGCGTCATGATCCGATCGCGTCGCCAGGCCGGCTGATGAGAATTCTCGGACCCGATTGTTGAGAGATTTGTGCTGCGGACGTGAAAGGCCATCTTCGCCCCTGCAGCACCGAACGGAGCTTGTCGCTGATCATCATCACGCGCGGCGACGTGTCGGTGGATTTCAAGAGCTTCTTCATGAGCCGCTGCGCAGCGCGCAGATCTCGTCGGCGCTTGATCAAGACGTCGAGAACGAGGCCATTCTGGTCGACAGCGCGCCAGAACCAACGTTGTTCGCCGGGAATCGAGATAACGACTTCGTCCAGATGCCATTTGTGGCTGCGAGCGGAGCTGGCGAGATCCGATCGGAGTGGATAACGCAAGTACGTTAGATGTCCGACAATGTCGGATGAGTGACATAGCAGTGTTAGGGTTAGCATACTGACAGAGAACGATTTCTCCTTTGGCACGATACATGCGTAGTCTCCTCTATAAAGGCGCATTGACTGAGGAGAAGTCGTCCGATGATCACGCTCACCGGAAACTCAGATCAGGCTGAAGTGGCAGCTGCGATTCTGCCGGAGACGATATCTGGAGGCGTGGGGCTTGCCGGGCACTTTGGGAAGATCTGGCTCCGCGCAAGAGTTTCGTTACCGTCATGCACGCCATATTCCACAAGCGACTGTGGGCGCGGTTATCCGAGCAAATTCGAACCAGTGTGGCTGGTTTGAGCCGCTACGTGGCGCGGCACCTATGGTGGGAACTGCCCAGCTTGATGGATGGACTGCAGGAGGGTTGAAGATGACATATCGGGCATCTCCGGCGCGCGGGAGCGCCTGCCAACCAGGCGATCAGGACAGGCAACCTGCAGCGCGATCGATCTCCTCCAGCGTCGTTGTCGGCAGTGGTACGCTCGCTATCAGATGCGCGCAGCTGGCAATTGAGATGGGCCACGTCATTGGTGCGGCGTTGTGTGCCGACGGCGTATTCCGCGATTGGGCTGTTCGCTCGAACATCCCGTCTGTAGCAAGCGTTGAAGAGCTCTCGTCTTTTTTGAAGGCCGCGCCGGTAGATTTGATTTTCTCCGTTGCCAATCCGTTCATATTGCCAGCGGATGTATTGGGGCGGGTTCGTCGAGGTGCTTTTAATTACCACGACGGTCCATTGCCACGATATGCGGGAACGCGCGCGACGTCCTGGGCGCTGCTGGCGCAGGAGACCGAATACGCCATCACATGGCATCGGATCGATGATGGCGTTGATACGGGAGACGTCGTGGTTCAGCGCCAAGTGCTGATTGCGCCCACCGATACGGCACTGACCCTGAACCTCAAATGTTATGAAGTCGCGATAGAGGGCTTCCGTGAGCTTTTAACTGGCTTAGCGAAGGGAGAGCTTACTGCCTATCCGCAGGCACTGGTGAGCCGGAGCTACTTTCCGAGACGTCGACGCCCAGATGCGGCAGGCTGTCTGCGATGGGATCGGCCCGCGCAAGATCTGTCAGCGATGACGCGTGCCTTAAACTTTGGGCCATATCATCCCAATCCATTGGGGCTGTCCAAGGCTTTCGTAGGCGATGAGGTTGTCACAGTCAGCCGCTTGGAGGTGCTGCCTCAACGCTCGGGCCTCCCGGCAGGTTCCCTGCTTGAAGTCCACTCCAGCCACTGGCGGGTGGCGACGGGTACAGAGGATGTCGATGTTTGCTTTGGCAGCTCCGATGGTCAGGTGCTGGACGCGCAAGCCCTCGCCAGGCACTCCAATCTGGATGAAGGTGGTCGCCTTCCTATTTTGAGCGAAGATGAGGCGCGGAGCATAACTGCGAGCCATGAATTGTTGGCGCCTTCAGAGGAGTTTTGGGTACAGCGGCTAGAGCAGCTTAGAATATTGCAGCTTCCTTTCCTGTCGTTGTCCGTGGCTGAGGCGCCGCCCAGATGGCAGTCGAGTTCGTGGTTCATTGCAAGAGCTTTGGCTAAGTTGTCGCCACATGATCGCACGGAATACTTGGTAACGGCATGTCTGATCTATCTCGCCCGCATCACAGGAGAAACAGAGCTTCAATTGGGCTGGACGCCTGTATCGGATGGACCGCTAGCTGGCTCTAAAGCGGTGGAGGTGCTTATTGCCTCTGTCGTGCCGATGGAAGTTACCGTCGACCTTGCACATGATTTTGAAGAAGTGCGCAAAGCGGTCGCGGCCGAATGCGCTCAGCTGAGGGAGCACGGTAGCTTTGCCCGGGATCTTATCGCGCGCTGCCCGGCATTGCGGGGTGTGGAGGCGCTACAGTCGCACCAGCCCTGGCCGATTGGCATCACAATCACCACAGACAGCGGTTCTGTCGCTGGCGATCTGACGACGAGCCAAAGTGCTGGGGCAGCCCTATGCGGCGATTTGCTGACGTTTGAGGTTTCCGCTCTGGATGGGAGCCTTCGATGGCATTTTGATGCAAGTCGGCTAGAGCCGAAGCAGATCGACCGTATGACGCAGCATTTGCAAACTTTGTTATATGGTGTGATGGCCGATGCCGGGCAGCCGGTCGGCCGCATCGACATCCTGCCGGCCGACGAACGCAGCTATCTGCTGGAGGAGTTGAACCGGACGGCGGCGGCCTATCCGTCGGAGCGGTGCATCCATGAACTGTTCGAGCAACAGGTCTGGCGCGCACCCGAAGCGGTCGCCCTCGTCCATGAGGACGAGCGCCTGAGCTATGGCGAGCTCAATGCGCGGGCCAACCGGCTGGCGCATCATCTGATCGCGCTCGGGGTCAGGCCGGATCAGCCGGTGGCGATCTGCCTGGAGCGCAGCCCGGCGATGGTGGTGGGGCTCTTGGCGATCCTGAAGGCGGGCGGCGCCTATCTGCCGCTGGATCCGGCCTATCCGTCTCAGCGGCTGCGCCAGGTGCTGGACGATGCCGCGCCGCGGCTGCTGCTTTGCGATGCGGCGGGCCGCGCCGCGCTCGGCACCGAGGCGCTCGCCGATGTGACGGCGCTCGATCTGGATACGGCCACCCCGCCCTGGGCCGCGCTGCCTGTCTCTGATCCCGAGCCGCGCGCCCTCGGCCTCACATCGCGCCATCTCGCCTACATCATCTACACCTCAGGCTCAAGCGGAACCCCCAAAGGGGCAAAGAATGAGCATCGGGGTATTATCAATCGCCTGGTCTGGATGCAGAAAGCCTACGCTCTCAATGCGACTGATGTCGTCTTGCAGAAGACGCCATTTGGCTTCGATGTCTCGGCTTGGGAATTCTTCTGGACGTTGCTTGAAGGGGCGACCCTGGTGCTGGCACCTCCGTCTGCACGCAAAGACCCCGATGCGCTTGTAAACCTTATAATCAGCCAGCGCATTACCACTGCACACTTTGTACCATCCATGCTGGTAAGCTTTATGGACACGAAGGGTGTTGATCGCTGCAGCTCGCTGCAGCGTCTCCTGTGCAGTGGCGAGGCGCTTCCTGCCTCCCTTGTGCACAAGGTTCGGCGCGTATTGCCTTGGACTGGTCTGCACAATCTATATGGCCCCACGGAAGCTGCTATCGACGTTACAGCCTGGAGTTGCCCGGCTGATTTTGATGGGGCTACTATCCCCATTGGCCGTCCGATTGCCAACACGCGGGTGTATCTGCTGGACGGCCATGGCGCGCCTGTGCCGTTGGGGGCGGTGGGTGAGCTTTACATAGGCGGGGCGGGGGTTGCGCGTGGCTATCTGAACCGTGCCGATCTGACGGCGGAGCGGTTCATCGCCAGTCCCTTTGTGGACGGCGATCGGCTGTACCGGACCGGCGACCTGGCGCGCTATCTGCCGGACGGCAATCTGGAGTTTCTGGGCCGCAATGACGACCAGGTGAAGATCCGCGGCTTCCGCATCGAGCCGGGCGAGATCGCCGCGCGGCTTTGCGAGCACGCCTGGGTGCGCGATGCGGTTGTGGTGGCGCGCCAGGACCGGTCCGGCGACAAGCACCTTGTCGCTTATGTGGTGGGCGCGGACGAGGCTGGCTCGGACGAGGACGATGGAAGCGCGCTGGCCGGCGCCTTGCGGGCGCACTTGAGCGCGCGGCTGCCGGACTACATGGTGCCGTCGGCGTTCGTGCGGCTATCGGGGCTGCCGCTGACGGTGAACGGCAAGCTCGACCGCAAGGCACTGCCGGCGCCGGCCGACGATGCCTATGCGCGGGCAGCCTATGCGGCGCCGCGCGGCGCGATCGAGACGGCGCTGGCGGAGATCTGGGCGGAGCTTCTCGGGGTCGAGCGGGTCGGACGCCACGACCACTTCTTCGAACTCGGCGGCCACTCGCTCCTGGCGGTGCAGCTCTTGAGCCGGCTGTCGCAGGCTGTTGGCGTCGCGCTGCCGCTGACGGGGCTGTTCGCCAAGCCGGTGCTGGCCGACCTGGCGGGGAGCGTTGTCGAGACATTGAGCCGCTCCGGTCCACAAGATCTGCCGGGCATTGTGGCTGTGTCGCGCGATGCGCCATTTGTGCTGTCGTTTGCGCAGCAGAGGCTGTGGTTTTTGGCGCAGCTCGACGAGAGCAGTACGAACTATCACATTCCGCTGGCGTGGCGGCTCAAAGGTGTGCTCGAGCGCAGCGCCTGGCAGCGCAGCCTTGACCAGTTGGTGGCGCGGCATGAGGCGCTGCGGAGCATTTTTGTCGCGTCGGAGGGTGAGCCTTGGGTTGAGGTTCTGCCGGCGGATGCGGGGTTGCCGGTTGTGGAGCACGATCTGCGGGGCCGGGCAGACGCGGAGGCGGCGCTGTCGGAGCTGTGCCAGGAAGAGGCGCGCACGCTGTTTGATCTGGTGCGCGGGCCGCTGATCCGCGGCCGGCTGATCCGGATGTCCGATGACGAGCACGTCTTCCTGCTGACCCAGCATCACATTGTCTCGGACGGCTGGTCGCTGGGCGTGCTGGTGCGTGAACTCAGTCAGCTGTACCGGGCGTTCCTGGCGGGACAAGACGATCCGCTGCCGCCGCTTGCGATCCAGTATCCGGACTATGCTGCCTGGCAACGGCAGTGGCTGGCTGGCGAGCGATTGCAGAAGCAGGCGGAGTATTGGCGCAACACCCTGGCTGGCGCGCCGGCCCGTCTGGCCTTGCCGACGGACCGGCCGCGGCCGGCCCGGCAGTCGTTTGCCGGGGCCACTGTGCCTGTTGTCATCGATGCGGATCTGACGCGGGAGTTGAAGCGGCTGAGCCAGCAGCATGGCACGACGTTGTTCATGACGGTGCTGGCGGCGTGGGGCGCGGTGCTGTCGCGTCTGTCAGGGCAGGACGACCTTGTGATCGGGGTGCCGAGCGCCAATCGGGGCCGCCGCGAGGTCGAAGAGCTGATCGGCTTCTTCGTCAACAGCCTGGCGCTTCGGCTGGAGCTGTCGGGCGAGCCGAGCGTGTCGCAGCTTCTGGAACGGACGCGGCGCACGGCGCTGGCTGCGCAGGAGCATCAGGACCTGCCGTTCGAGCAGGTCGTGGAGATCGTGCAGCCGCCCCGGCATCTCGATCAGACGCCGCTGTTCCAGGTGATGTTGGCCTGGCAGAACAACGCCGTCGGGTCGTTCGACCTTGCCGGGCTGAGCGTGGAGGCTGCCGGGGAAGGGCTCGATCAGGTCAAGTTCGATCTGGAGCTGAGCCTTCATGAGCAGGGCGAGGAGATCGCCGGGGCGTTCGGTTATGCCACGGCGCTGTTCGATCAGGCGACGATCGAGCGGCAGCGTGGTTATCTGCTGGCGCTGCTGCGGGCGATGGCTGCCGATGCCGGGCAGCCGGTCGGCCGCATCGACATCCTGCCGGCCGACGAACGCAGCTATCTGCTGGAGGAGTTGAACCGGACGGCGGCGGCCTATCCGTCGGAGCGGTGCATCCATGAACTGTTCGAGCAACAGGTCCGGCGCGCACCCGAAGCGGTCGCCCTCGTCCATGAGGACGAGCGCCTGAGCTATGGCGAGCTCAATGCGCGGGCCAACCGGCTGGCGCATCATCTGATCGCGCTCGGGGTCAGGCCGGATCAGCCGGTGGCGATCTGCCTTCAGCGCAGCCCGGCGATGGTGGTGGGGGTCTTGGCAATCCTGAAGGCGGGCGGCGCCTATCTGCCGCTGGATCCGGCCTATCCGTCTCAGCGGCTGCGCCAGGTGCTGGACGATGCCGCGCCGCGGCTGCTGCTTTGCGATGCGGCCGGCCGCGCCGCGCTCGGCGCCGAGGCGCTGGCCGATGTGAGCGTGGTCGATCTGGACCCGGTGACCCCGGCCTGGGCCGCGCTGCCCGCCTCCGATCCCGAGCCGCGCGCCCTCGGCCTCACCTCGCGCCATCTCGCCTATGTGATCTACACCTCCGGCTCAACCGGAACCCCCAAGGGCGTCATGGTCGAGCATCAAAGTCTGGTGAACTATTTGCATTGGTCGGATCGCGTCCATTGCGAAGGAGCCGGGAACGGCTCGCTGATGCTGCTGTCGTTTAGCTTTGACGGCAGCATTACGTCCTTGTTTGGGCCTTTGCTGGCCGGTACCAAGCTCCGCATTCTAAACCAGACTGTCCCAATAGATTGGCTTGCTGCTGTCGAGGATGGCCAGACCTATGATCTAATCAAGCTGACGCCTTCGCACCTGAGCATGCTGAACAAACGGCTCGAAGCCTACAAAGGATCGGCTCCGACAAGAGTGCTCATGGTTGGGGGCGAGGCCTTAATTCCGGCAGACATGCAGTTTTGGCAAGAGCGTTTTCCGAGCGTGCGTCTGATCAATCATTTTGGTCCGACGGAAGCAACGGTTGGATGTGCCACATTCGAGATATCCGAATCCGTCGAGGGGCTGGCCTCGATCCCGATCGGCCGTCCGATTGCCAACACGCGGGTGTATCTGCTGGACGGCCATGGCGCGCCTGTGCCGTTGGGGGCGGTGGGTGAGCTTTACATAGGCGGGGCGGGGGTTGCGCGTGGCTATCTGAACCGTGCCGATCTGACGGCGGAGCGGTTCATCGCCAGTCCCTTTGTGGACGGCGATCGGCTGTACCGGACCGGCGACCTGGCGCGCTATCTGCCGGACGGCAATCTGGAGTTTCTGGGCCGCAATGACGACCAGGTGAAGATCCGCGGCTTCCGCATCGAGCCGGGCGAGATCGCCGCGCGGCTTTGCGAGCACGCCTGGGTGCGCGATGCGGTTGTGGTGGCGCGCCAGGACCGGTCCGGCGACAAGCACCTTGTCGCTTATGTGGTGGGCGCGGACGAGGCTGGCTCGGACGAGGACGATGGAAGCGCGCTGGCCGGCGCCTTGCGGGCGCACTTAAGTGCGCGGCTGCCGGACTACATGGTGCCGTCGGCGTTCGTGCGGCTATCGGGGCTGCCGCTGACGGTGAACGGCAAGCTCGACCGCAAGGCACTGCCGGCGCCGGCCGACGATGCCTATGCGCGGGCAGCCTATGCGGCGCCGCGCGGCGCGATCGAGACGGCGCTGGCGGAGATCTGGGCGGAGCTTCTCGGGGTCGAGCGGGTCGGACGCCACGACCACTTCTTCGAACTCGGCGGCCACTCGCTCCTGGCGGTGCAGCTCTTGAGCCGGCTGTCGCAGGCTGTTGGCGTCGCGCTGCCGCTGACGGGGCTGTTCGCCAAGCCGGTGCTGGCCGACCTGGCGGGGAGCGTTGTCGAGACATTGAGCCGCTCCGGTCCACAAGATCTGCCGGGCATTGTGGCTGTGTCGCGCGATGCGCCATTTGTGCTGTCGTTTGCGCAGCAGAGGCTGTGGTTTTTGGCGCAGCTCGACGAGAGCAGTACGAACTATCACATTCCGCTGGCGTGGCGGCTCAAAGGTGTGCTCGAGCGCAGCGCCTGGCAGCGCAGCCTTGACCAGTTGGTGGCGCGGCATGAGGCGCTGCGGAGCATTTTTGTCGCGTCGGAGGGTGAGCCTTGGGTTGAGGTTCTGCCGGCGGATGCGGGGTTGCCGGTTGTGGAGCACGATCTGCGGGGCCGGGCAGACGCGGAGGCGGCGCTGTCGGAGCTGTGCCAGGAAGAGGCGCGCACGCTGTTTGATCTGGTGCGCGGGCCGCTGATCCGCGGCCGGCTGATCCGGATGTCCGATGACGAGCACGTCTTCCTGCTGACCCAGCATCACATTGTCTCGGACGGCTGGTCGCTGGGCGTGCTGGTGCGTGAACTCAGTCAGCTGTACCGGGCGTTCCTGGCGGGACAAGACGATCCGCTGCCGCCGCTTGCGATCCAGTATCCGGACTATGCTGCCTGGCAACGGCAGTGGCTGGCTGGCGAGCGATTGCAGAAGCAGGCGGAGTATTGGCGCAACACCCTGGCTGGCGCGCCGGCCCGTCTGGCCTTGCCGACGGACCGGCCGCGGCCGGCCCGGCAGTCGTTTGCCGGGGCCACTGTGCCTGTTGTCATCGATGCGGATCTGACGCGGGAGTTGAAGCGGCTGAGCCAGCAGCATGGCACGACGTTGTTCATGACGGTGCTGGCGGCGTGGGGCGCGGTGCTGTCGCGTCTGTCAGGGCAGGACGACCTTGTGATCGGGGTGCCGAGCGCCAATCGGGGCCGCCGCGAGGTCGAAGAGCTGATCGGCTTCTTCGTCAACAGCCTGGCGCTTCGGCTGGAGCTGTCGGGCGAGCCGAGCGTGTCGCAGCTTCTGGAACGGACGCGGCGCACGGCGCTGGCTGCGCAGGAGCATCAGGACCTGCCGTTCGAGCAGGTCGTGGAGATCGTGCAGCCGCCCCGGCATCTCGATCAGACGCCGCTGTTCCAGGTGATGTTGGCCTGGCAGAACAACGCCGTCGGGTCGTTCGACCTTGCCGGGCTGAGCGTGGAGGCTGCCGGGGAAGGGCTCGATCAGGTCAAGTTCGATCTGGAGCTGAGCCTTCATGAGCAGGGCGAGGAGATCGCCGGGGCGTTCGGTTATGCCACGGCGCTGTTCGATCAGGCGACGATCGAGCGGCAGCGTGGTTATCTGCTGGCGCTGCTGCGGGCGATGGTTGCCGATGCCGGGCAGCCGGTCGGCCGCATCGACATCCTGCCGGCCGACGAACGCAGCTATCTGCTGGAGGAGTTGAACCGGACGGCGGCGGCCTATCCGTCGGAGCGGTGCATCCATGAACTGTTCGAGCAACAGGTCTGGCGCGCACCCGAAGCGGTCGCCCTCGTCCATGAGGACGAGCGCCTGAGCTATGGCGAGCTCAATGCGCGGGCCAACCGGCTGGCGCATCATCTGATCGCGCTCGGGGTCAGGCCGGATCAGCCGGTGGCGATCTGCCTGGAGCGCAGCCCGGCGATGGTGGTGGGGCTCTTGGCGATCCTGAAGGCGGGCGGCGCCTATCTGCCGCTGGATCCGGCCTATCCGTCTCAGCGGCTGCGCCAGGTGCTGGACGATGCCGCGCCGCGGCTGCTGCTTTGCGATGCGGCGGGCCGCGCCGCGCTCGGCACCGAGGCGCTCGCCGATGTGACGGCGCTCGATCTGGATACGGCCACCCCGGCCTGGGCCGCGCTGCCCGTCTCTGATCCCGAGCCGCGCGCCCTCGGCCTCACCTCGCGCCATCTCGCCTACATCATCTACACCTCAGGCTCAACCGGAACCCCAAAGGGCGTCATGGTCGAGCATCAAAGCGCCGTGAACCTGCTGCATTGGAGCAGCGGCGTATTTGCGGAGTCAGAGATTAGCCGCACACTGTTTTCTACCTCGATCAGTTTTGATCTGTCCGTCTATGAGTGCTTCGTACCGCTGTCGCAAGGAGGCACTCTGTATCTTGTCGAGGATGCACTGGCGCTGGCGCAGACGTCCTTGGATGTTTCCTTGATCAACACCGTCCCCTCGGCGATCGCCGCTCTGGTCGACCAACAAGCCGTGCCGGCTTCGACAAGCGTCATCAATTTGGCCGGTGAGCCGCTGACGGCAGGTCTGATCGAGAGGGTCTTCGAGGGCAGTGGCGTAGAGAAGATCTGTAACCTGTACGCTCCTTCGGAAACGACGACGTATTCGACCTGGATTTGCATGCCCAGGAGAGAGGCTGTCGTTGAGACGATCGGGCGTCCGATTGCCAACACGCGGGTGTATCTGCTGGACGGCCATGGCGCGCCTGTGCCGTTGGGGGCGGTGGGTGAGCTTTACATAGGCGGGGCGGGGGTTGCGCGTGGCTATCTGAACCGTGCCGATCTGACGGCGGAGCGGTTCATCGCCAGTCCCTTTGTGGACGGCGATCGGCTGTACAGGACCGGCGACCTGGCGCGCTATCTGCCGGACGGCAATCTGGAGTTTCTGGGCCGCAATGACGACCAGGTGAAGATCCGCGGCTTCCGCATCGAGCCGGGCGAGATCGCCGCGCGGCTTTGCGAGCACGCCTGGGTGCGCGATGCGGTTGTGGTGGCGCGCCAGGACCGGTCCGGCGACAAGCACATCGTCGGCTATGTGGTGTGTGCGCCCGAAGCTCAATCGGATGAGCTGGATGGCGCTGACCTTGCCAGCGCCTTGCGCACGCACTTAGGTGCGTGCCTGCCGGACTACATGGTGCCGTCGGCGTTCGTGCGGCTGGCGGGGCTGCCGCTGACGGTGAACGGCAAGCTCGACCGCCAGGCGCTGCCGGCGCCGGAAGATGATGCCTATGCGCATCGCGCCTATGAGCGGCCGCAAGGCGAGATCGAGACGGCGCTGGCCGAGCTCTGGGCGGAGCTTCTGGGTGTCGAGCGGGTCGGCCGCCACGACCACTTCTTCGAACTGGGCGGCCACTCGCTCCTGGCGGTGCAGCTCTTGAGCCGGCTGTCGCGGGCTGTTGGCGTGGAACTGCCGCTGTCGACGCTGTTTGCCAAACCGGTGCTGGCCGAGCTGGCTCGCGCAACTTCGATCACTTTGATCGAACAAGAGTTTGATCGCCAAGAGCTTCTGAAGTTGCTCTCTCTGGACTCTAGAGAAGCTGCTCTTTCTGGAGTCTAGAAATGACAGATTTGATTAGATCCGGATTGGAAGAACTGGACGCAGAAAGCCTAACTGAGCTTTTTTCACTTGCCAAAGAGAGAAGCCGGACTGGCAGCCGAGAAACTACGTTGCTACCAAAGGTCGGACGCAAAAGCGTCCTAGTACCATCGTTTGCGCAGCAGCGGCTATGGTTTTTGGCGCAGCTGGACGAGGGCAGCACGACCTATCACATTCCGCTGGCGTGGCGGCTGCGTGGGGCGCTCGACCGCAGCGCCTGGCAGCGCAGCCTTGACCGTTTGTTTGCCCGTCATGAGGCGCTGCGCAGTGTCTTTGTCGCACCGGAAGGCAAGCCCCGGGTTGAGGTTCTGCCGGCGGATGCGGGGCTGCCGGTGCTCGAGCACGATCTGCGGGGCCGGCCGGATGCTGAGGCGGCGCTTCTGGAGCTGTGCCATGAAGAGGCAGGCACGCCGTTCGATCTGGCGCGCGGGCCGCTGATCCGCGGGCGTCTGATCCGGATGTCGGATGAGGAACACGTCTTCCTGCTGACCCAGCATCACATCGTCTCGGACGGCTGGTCGCTGGGCGTGCTGGTGCGTGAACTCAGTCAGCTTTACCGGGCGTTTGAGGCTGGACAGGACGATCCTTTGCCGCCGCTGGCAATCCAATATCCGGATTATGCCGCCTGGCAACGGCAGTGGCTGTCGGGGGAACGGCTGCAGAAGCAGGCGCAGTATTGGCGCGACACCCTGTCCGGTGCTCCGGCCCGTCTGGCGCTGCCGACGGACCGGCCGCGGCCGGCCCAACCGTCGTTTGCCGGGGCCACTGTGCCTGTTGTCATCGATGCGGATCTGACGCGGGAGTTGAAGCGGCTGAGCCAGCAGCATGGCACGACGTTGTTCATGACGGTGCTGGCGGCGTGGGGCGCGGTGCTGTCGCGTCTATCGGGGCAGGACGACCTTGTGATCGGCGTGCCGAGCGCCAATCGCGGCCGGCGCGAGATCGAAGGGTTGATCGGCTTCTTCGTCAACACCCTGGCGCTTCGCCTCGACCTGTCGGGCGAGCCGAGCGTGTCGCAGCTTCTGGAACGGACGCGGCGCACGGCGCTGGCTGCGCAGGAGCATCAGGACCTGCCGTTCGAGCAGGTCGTGGAGATCGTGCAGCCGCCCCGGCATCTCGATCAGACGCCGCTGTTCCAGGTGATGTTGGCCTGGCAGAACAACGCCGTCGGGTCGTTCGACCTTGCCGGGCTGAGCGTGGAGGCTGCCGGGGAAGGGCTCGATCAGGTCAAGTTCGATCTGGAGCTGAGCCTTCATGAGCAGGGCGAGGAGATCGCCGGGGCGTTCGGTTATGCCACGGCGCTGTTCGATCAGGCGACGATCGAGCGGCAGCGTGGTTATCTGCTGGCGCTGCTGCGGGCGATGGCTGCCGATGCCGGGCAGCCGGTGCGCGAGCTCGACATCCTGCCGGCCGACGAACGCAGCTATCTGCTGGAGGAGTTGAACCGGACGGCGGCGGCCTATCCGTCGGAGCGGTGCATCCATGAACTGTTCGAGCAACAGGTCCGGCGCGCACCCGAAGCGGTCGCCCTCGTCCATGAGGACGAGCGCCTGAGCTATGGCGAGCTCAATGCGCGGGCCAACCGGCTGGCGCATCATCTGATCGCGCTCGGGGTCAGGCCGGATCAGCCGGTGGCGATCTGCCTTCAGCGCAGCCCGGCGATGGTGGTGGGGGTCTTGGCAATCCTGAAGGCGGGCGGCGCCTATCTGCCGCTGGATCCGGCCTATCCGTCTCAGCGGCTGCGCCAGGTGCTGGACGATGCCGCGCCGCGGCTGCTGCTTTGCGATGCGGCCGGCCGCGCCGCGCTCGGCGCCGAGGCGCTCGCCGATGTGAGCGTGGTCGATCTGGACCCGGTGACCCCGGCCTGGGCCGCGCTGCCCGCCTGCGATCCCGAGCCGCGCGCCCTCGGCCTCACCTCGCACCATCTCGCCTATGTGATCTACACCTCCGGCTCAACCGGAACCCCCAAGGGCGTCATGGTCGAGCATCGGGGAGTGGCCAATTATCTGTCCTGGGCCTGCGAAGCTTATGCGCCCAGGTCATCCTCCTTGGTCTCCTCTTCCCTGGCCTTCGATGCCATAATCACGAGCCTGCTTGCGCCTTTGCTCTGTGGTGGCCACGCACAGCTTGTCAGGGAGGGAGACGAGGTCGAGGGGTAAAGGAAAAGATCAGCTTGGGCTGCGGGATCATTGATATCACCCCCAGCCATCTGGATGTGCTTGGGCAACAGATGCTGGCGGACTCGGCCGCCAGCCAGGTTGGACTGTTTATCATCGGCGGTGAAGCGCTGACGCATTCGACAATCGAGCTGTGGCGCAGGATCCAGCCCACGGCCAGAATGGTGAATGAATACGGCCCAACCGAAACGATCGTCGGCTGTCTCTTTTATGAGGTTCCGACAGGGCCAGCTGTATCTGCGAACGTCCCGATCGGCCGTCCGATTGCCAACACGCGGGTGTATCTGCTGGACGATCATGGCGCGCCTGTGCCGTTGGGGGCGGTGGGTGAGCTTTACATAGGCGGGGCGGGGGTTGCGCGTGGCTATCTGAACCGTGCCGATCTGACCGCGGAGCGGTTCATCGCCAGTCCCTTTGTGGACGGCGACCGGCTGTACCGGACCGGCGACCTGGCGCGCTATCTGCCGGACGGCAATCTGGAGTTTCTGGGCCGCAATGACGACCAGGTGAAGATCCGCGGCTTCCGCATCGAGCCGGGCGAGATCGCCGCGCGGCTTTGCGAGCACGCCTGGGTGCGCGATGCGGTTGTGGTGGCGCGCCAGGACCGGTCCGGCGACAAGCACCTTGTCGCTTATGTGGTGGGCGCGGACGAGGCTGGCTCGGACGAGGACGATGGAAGCGCGCTGGCCGGCGCCTTGCGGGCGCACTTAAGTGCGCGGCTGCCGGACTACATGGTGCCGTCGGCGTTCGTGCGGCTATCGGGACTGCCGCTGACGGTGAACGGCAAGCTCGACCGCAAGGCACTGCCGGCGCCGGCCGACGATGCCTATGCGCGGGCAGCCTATGCGGCGCCGCGCGGCGCGATCGAGACGGCGCTGGCGGAGATCTGGGCGGAGCTTCTCGGGGTCGAGCGGGTCGGGCGCCACGACCACTTCTTCGAACTCGGCGGCCACTCGCTCCTGGCGGTGCAGCTCTTGAGCCGGCTGCGGCGGTTGTCGCTCGGGGTGGAGGTGCGCACCCTGTTCGCCAGGCCGGTGCTGGCCGATCTTGCCGCAAGCCTTGGCAGCCATCACGAGGTGGCGGTGCCTGCCAACCTGATCACCGAGCAGAGTACGGCGATTACGCCGCAGATGCTGCCGCTGATCGAGCTGACGCAGGGCGAGATCGATCGGATCGTCGCCATGGTGCCTGGTGGCGTCGGCAACATCCAGGACATTTATGGCCTGTCGCCGCTGCAGGACGGCATCCTGTTCCATCATCTGCTGGCCAGCCGGGGCGATCCCTACCTGCTGGTGTCGCAGATGGCGTTTGCCGACCGTGGCCTGTTGGAGCGCTATCTTGGTGCGGTTCAGCAAGTGGTGGACCGGCACGACATCCTGCGCACGGCCTTTGTCTGGGAGGGACTGTCGAGCCCGGCCCAGGTGGTGTGGCGTCGTGCGTCGCTGGAGGTGAGCGAGGTCGAGCTGGATGGCTGTGATGGTCCCGGCGCCGATGAGCTCCGGCGCCGGTTTGATCCGCGCCGGCAGCGGATCGATCTTGGCCGGGCGCCCTTGTTGCGGTTTGTGACCGCGCGCGAGCCCGGCAGCGGGCGCTGGCTGCTTTTGGAGCTGCAGCATCATTTGATCGGGGATCACACGACGCTGGACGTGATGCATGCCGAGGTGCGGGCCGTGCTGGCGGGGCGGGCCTATGAACTGGCCGCGCCGCTGCCATTCCGCAATCTGGTGGCGCAGGCGCGTCTTGGTGTTGATGCCAAGGCGCATGAAGAGTTCTTCCGGGGGCTGCTGGCCGACATCGACGAGCCGACCATGCCGTTCGGGCTAAGCGAGGTCTACGGCGACGGCAGCGGCGTCGGCGAGGCGCATCGGATGCTGCCGCAGGCGCTCAACGCGCGGCTGCGCGAACAGGCGCGGCGGCTCGGGGTGAGCCTGGCCAGCCTGTGCCATCTGGCCTGGGGGCAGGTGGTGGCGCGCAGCAGCGGCCGCGAGCAGGTGGTGTTCGGCACGGTGCTGTTCGGCCGGATGCATGGCGGCGCCGGTGCCGACCGCACCATGGGCCTGTTCATCAACACCCTGCCGCTGCGGCTTGATCTCGACGGCACCGGGGTCGAGGCGAGCGTGCGCAGCACCCATGCGCAGCTTCCGAGCTGCTGGCGCATGAGCATGCCTCGCTGGCGCTGGCGCAACGCTGCAGCGGCGTGGCGGCGCCGGCGCCGCTGTTCAGCGCGCTGTTGAACTACCGCCATAACAGGCCGGCGGCCACGCCCGGCTCCGGAACGGATGATGTTCTGTCGGGCGTGGAATGGCTCGGCGGCGAGGAGCGCACCAACTATCCCGTGAGCCTGTCGGTCGAGGATTATGGCGAAGCGCTCGGGCTGACGGCGCAGGTGGCGGAGCCTGTCTCTGCGGATCGGGTCTGCGGCTACATGCAGCGGGCGCTCGAGCAACTGGCGGAGGCGCTGGAGCATGCCCCCAACACGCCGGTGCGCGAGCTCGACATCCTGCCGGCCGACGAACGCAGCTATCTGCTGGAGGAGTTGAACCGGACGGCGGCGGCCTATCCGTCGGAGCGGTGCATCCATGAACTGTTCGAGCAACAGGTCCGGCGCGCACCCGAAGCGGTCGCCCTCGTCCATGAGGACGAGCGCCTGAGCTATGGCGAGCTCAATGCGCGGGCCAACCGGCTGGCGCATCATCTGATCGCGCTCGGGGTCAGGCCGGATCAGCCGGTGGCGATCTGCCTTCAGCGCAGCCCGGCGATGGTGGTGGGGCTCTTGGCGATCCTGAAGGCGGGCGGCGCCTATCTGCCGCTGGATCCGGCCTATCCGTCTCAGCGGCTGCGCCAGGTGCTGGACGATGCCGCGCCGCGGCTGCTGCTTTGCGATGCGGCCGGCCGCGCCGCGCTCGGCGCCGAGGCGCTGGCCGATGTGAGCGTGGTCGATCTGGATACGGCCACCCCGCCCTGGGCCGAGCTGCCCGCCTGCGATCCCGAGCCGCGCGCCCTCGGCCTCACCTCGCGCCATCTCGCCTATGTGATCTACACCTCCGGCTCAACCGGAACCCCCAAGGGCGTCATGGTCGAGCATGCTCAGATGGCTCGTCTGTTCGAGGCGACCCAGGACTGGTATGGCTTCACCGAACACGACGTATGGTGCCTGTTCCATTCCATCTCGTTTGACTTCTCGGTGTGGGAATTGTGGGGCGCACTGCGCTATGGCGGGCGTTTGATACTCGTGCCGAGTAATACCGCCCGTTCTGCTTCCGACTTCCATGAGCTAGTCTGCAAGTCTGGCGTCACGGTTCTCAATCAGACCCCTCGGCTTTTAAAGCTTTCATGGATGTAGAATGCCAGAGCAATGTTCGAAACCGCCTTCGCTATGTGATTTTTGGTGGGGAGGCTCTGGAACCGTCCATTCTAAAGCCGTGGTATGCAAGGCATTCCGACAGCGTTCCGCAATTGATCAACATGTACGGCATCACGGAAGCTACCGTGCATGTAACCTATCGACCTCTTAATCAATCTGACACCTCCAACTCGGCCAACCTGATCGGAGAGCCCATCCCCGATCTTCGGTTGTACTTGTTGGATCGGTTCGGCCAGCCTGTGCCGTTGGGGGCGGTGGGTGAGCTTTACATAGGCGGGGCGGGGGTTGCGCGTGGCTATCTGAACCGTGCCGAGCTGACGGCGGAGCGGTTCATCGCCAGTCCCTTTGTGGACGGCGATCGGCTGTACCGGACCGGCGACCTGGCGCGCTATCTGCCGGACGGCAATCTGGAGTTTCTGGGCCGCAATGACGACCAGGTGAAGATCCGCGGCTTCCGCATCGAGCCGGGCGAGATCGCCGCGCGGCTTTGCGAGCACGCCTGGGTGCGCGATGCGGTTGTGGTGGCGCGCCAGGACCGGTCCGGCGACAAGCACCTTGTCGCTTATGTGGTGGGCGCGGACGAGGCTGGCTCGGACGAGGACGATGGAAGCGCGCTGGCCGGCGCCTTGCGGGCGCACTTAAGTGCGCGGCTGCCGGACTACATGGTGCCGTCGGCGTTCGTGCGGCTATCGGGACTGCCGCTGACGGTGAACGGCAAGCTCGACCGCAAGGCACTGCCGGCGCCGGCCGACGATGCCTATGCGCGGGCAGCCTATGCGGCGCCGCGCGGCGCGATCGAGACGGCGCTGGCGGAGATCTGGGCGGAGCTTCTCGGGGTCGAGCGGGTCGGGCGCCACGACCACTTCTTCGAACTCGGCGGCCACTCGCTCCTGGCGGTGCAGCTCTTGAGCCGGCTGCGGCGGTTGTCGCTCGGGGTGGAGGTGCGCACCCTGTTCGCCAGGCCGGTGCTGGCCGATCTTGCCGCAAGCCTTGGCAGCCATCACGAGGTGGCGGTGCCTGCCAACCTGATCACCGAGCAGAGTACGGCGATTACGCCGCAGATGCTGCCGCTGATCGAGCTGACGCAGGGCGAGATCGATCGGATCGTCGCCATGGTGCCTGGTGGCGTCGGCAACATCCAGGACATTTATGGCCTGTCGCCGCTGCAGGACGGCATCCTGTTCCATCATCTGCTGGCCAGCCGGGGCGATCCCTACCTGCTGGTGTCGCAGATGGCGTTTGCCGACCGTGGCCTGTTGGAGCGCTATCTTGGTGCGGTTCAGCAAGTGGTGGACCGGCACGACATCCTGCGCACGGCCTTTGTCTGGGAGGGACTGTCGAGCCCGGCCCAGGTGGTGTGGCGTCGTGCGTCGCTGGAGGTGAGCGAGGTCGAGCTGGATGGCTGTGATGGTCCCGGCGCCGATGAGCTCCGGCGCCGGTTTGATCCGCGCCGGCAGCGGATCGATCTTGGCCGGGCGCCCTTGTTGCGGTTTGTGACCGCGCGCGAGCCCGGCAGCGGGCGCTGGCTGCTTTTGGAGCTGCAGCATCATTTGATCGGGGATCACACGACGCTGGACGTGATGCATGCCGAGGTGCGGGCCGTGCTGGCGGGGCGGGCCTATGAACTGGCCGCGCCGCTGCCATTCCGCAATCTGGTGGCGCAGGCGCGTCTTGGTGTTGATGCCAAGGCGCATGAAGAGTTCTTCCGGGGGCTGCTGGCCGACATCGACGAGCCGACCATGCCGTTCGGGCTAAGCGAGGTCTACGGCGACGGCAGCGGCGTCGGCGAGGCGCATCGGATGCTGCCGCAGGCGCTCAACGCGCGGCTGCGCGAACAGGCGCGGCGGCTCGGGGTGAGCCTGGCCAGCCTGTGCCATCTGGCCTGGGGGCAGGTGGTGGCGCGCAGCAGCGGCCGCGAGCAGGTGGTGTTCGGCACGGTGCTGTTCGGCCGGATGCATGGCGGCGCCGGTGCCGACCGCACCATGGGCCTGTTCATCAACACCCTGCCGCTGCGGCTTGATCTCGACGGCACCGGGGTCGAGGCGAGCGTGCGCAGCACCCATGCGCAGCTTTCCGAGCTGCTGGCGCATGAGCATGCCTCGCTGGCGCTGGCGCAACGCTGCAGCGGCGTGGCGGCGCCGGCGCCGCTGTTCAGCGCGCTGTTGAACTACCGCCATAACAGGCCGGCGGCCACGCCCGGCTCCGGAACGGATGATGTTCTGTCGGGCGTGGAATGGCTCGGCGGCGAGGAGCGCACCAACTATCCCGTGAGCCTGTCGGTCGAGGATTATGGCGAAGCGCTCGGGCTGACGGCGCAGGTGGCGGAGCCTGTCTCTGCGGATCGGGTCTGCGGCTACATGCAGCGGGCGCTCGAGCAACTGGCGGAGGCGCTGGAGCATGCCCCCAACACGCCGGTGCGCGAGCTCGACATCCTGCCGGCCGACGAACGCAGCTATCTGCTGGAGGAGTTGAACCGGACGGCGGCGGCCTATCCGTCGGAGCGGTGCATCCATGAACTGTTCGAGCAACAGGTCCGGCGCGCACCCGAAGCGGTCGCCCTCGTCCATGAGGACGAGCGCCTGAGCTATGGCGAGCTCAATGCGCGGGCCAACCGGCTGGCGCATCATCTGATCGCGCTCGGGGTCAGGCCGGATCAGCCGGTGGCGATCTGCCTTCAGCGCAGCCCGGCGATGGTGGTGGGGCTCTTGGCGATCCTGAAGGCGGGCGGCGCCTATCTGCCGCTGGATCCGGCCTATCCGTCTCAGCGGCTGCGCCAGGTGCTGGACGATGCCGCGCCGCGGCTGCTGCTTTGCGATGCGGCCGGTCGCGCCGCGCTCGGCGCCGAGGCGCTGGCCGATGTGAGCGTGGTCGATCTTACGACAGCCACCCCGGCCTGGGCCGAGCTGCCCGCCTGCGATCCCGAGCCGCGCGCCCTCGGCCTCACCTCGCGCCATCTCGCCTACATCATCTACACCTCAGGCTCAACCGGAACCCCAAAGGGCGTCATGGTCGAGCATGCGAACCTGTTGAATTTCATATATGCTCTTTCGGATATATTGAGGATCACTGAGCAGGATGTATTCCTAGCCATCACGTCCATCTCATTTGATATCGCGGGGCTCGAGCTATATCTTCCATCGTGCACGGGAGCCACAATCGTCCTAGCCAGCCGTAAGGATGTTACGGATGCTACGGCGTTGCATTACCTTATAGATCAGCGCAAGATTTCTATGATGCAGGCCACTCCAGCAACGTGGCGTTTGCTGTTGGATGCCGGCTGGCAAGGAACACCGGGCTTAAATGTATTGTGTGGAGGTGAGGCGTTACCTGCGAGTCAGTCGTCGCGGCTTAGTAGAGGGGTGAGGTCTCTAAGAAATCTTTACGGTCCGACCGAAACAACGATCTGGTCGTCCAGTTTTGTTATTGACGCGAGGCTCGGTGTGTCTCATCAAAACGTCCCGATCGGCCGCCCGATTGCCAACACGCGGGTGTATCTGCTGGACGGTCATGGCGCGCCCGTGCCGTTGGGGACGGTGGGTGAGCTTTACATAGGCGGGGCGGGGGTTGCGCGTGGCTATCTGAACCGTGCCGAGCTGACGGCGGAGCGGTTCATCGCCAGTCCCTTTGTGGACGGCGACCGGCTGTACCGGACCGGCGACCTGGCGCGCTATCTGCCGGACGGCAATCTGGAGTTTCTGGGCCGCAATGACGACCAGGTGAAGATCCGCGGCTTCCGCATCGAGCCGGGCGAGATCGCCGCACGGCTTTGCGAGCACGCCTGGGTGCGCGAGGCGGCGGTGGTGGCGCGCCAGGACCGGTCCAGCGACAAGCACCTTGTCGCCTATGTGGTGTGCGGACCCGAGCCGGGATCGGACGACGAGGATGGAAGCGCGCTGGCCGGCGCCTTGCGCGGGCATCTGAGCGGGCGACTGCCGGACTACATGGTGCCGTCGGCGTTCGTGCGGCTATCGGGGCTGCCGCTGACGGTGAACGGCAAGCTCGACCGCAAGGCACTGCCTTCGCCGGAGGACGAAGCCTATGCGCGCCGCACCTATGCGGCGCCGCGCGGCGCGGTCGAGACGGCGCTGGCAGAGATCTGGGCGGAGCTTCTCGGTGTCGAGCGGGTCGGACGCCACGACCACTTCTTCGAGCTCGGCGGCCACTCGCTCCTGGCGGTGCGGTTGCTCAGCCGAGCGCTAAATCTTGGAATGAAGTTTAATGCCGCCGATCTCTTCCAAGCTCCTGTCCTGAAGGAACTTGCATCGAGGGTTGAGTTGGACCCGCAACGTCATACAGCTGGAGTGCTACCCGTTCAGGCGACAGGATCTCAACCGCCACTCTTCTTTGTTCCGACAGGTTACGGAGATTATTCGTATGTCCTCACTTTAGCAAAAGAAATGGATGTAGACTGCCCGATCTATGCTTTGCCATGGCCGTCTTTCAATGAACTTTGTCAACCAGCTCTCGATGCGATCGCCGCGGAGGTAATCCTCGCAATCAGAAAGATCCAGCCGCAGGGTCCGTATCGCTTCGCTGGTTACTCCTCAGGGGCAATCTTGGCTTATGCGCTTGCCAAACACTTGCTAAGTCGCGGGGAAGCTGTCTCATTTATGGCGTTCATCGATGTCACATTACCTGCAAATCCATCGAGCAGGTCGGATGCCCAAGTAGCATTAGATATGATATTCGAGCCTCTCGAGTCTTTAGATGATGAGCGGTTCGAATTGCTGGAGAAACTTTCTGAACAAAGTTCAGTTGCTCAGTTGTTTGAAAAGGCGCAGCAAATTGGGGCCATAGCTTCAGATCGCGATCTCTATGACAACGCCTTGAGGTATGTCTATTTTCACAGGGCACTACGATCGTATCGAGCTGCGACCCTGCCAATTGAGATACATCAGTTTTATGCAGCTGATCCTTTCCCTAGTCGTCGTGTGCGGGGCAAAAACTCAATCGCCCCGGAGGCAAGATCGGTCATGCGCGGCTGGGACCGCGTTTTGAGTGGGGCGGCCATTCATGCAGTTTCAGTTCCAGGCAATCACGTAACGATGATGAGCAACCCAGAAAACCGCGAAGTTCTGGCACGCATGTTATCGAGAGCCTTGAATGGTTCGCCAATAAACACGCTGAACTGCACCCCGTTTTCACCGGACACCCGCGTTAGCCGGAGGAGCTAGGAGCCTGTCCAGTTAGCTTTGGGAAGGCAGTTTTATCTTGATAATGGCGGCTCAACTTGACGCTACGTGCGATTCAAGCCCTTCGAGAGCTCGTCGCGTGCATATGTCCAAACTCGCGGGTGCCAGAAGCTGTGACGACACGATTCACATCGTCCATAAGTTGTCCCAAGAAGATCGCATCGCTACGAGGTCCGTGACGCGCTAAACGAGTATCGCCGAACGGCGAGTCACCATATCCCCGATCACGTACCCCATACGTCCGCAAGTGGGTGGGTCCTGCTGATCAGCTCGAAAGTCGCTGACGAACGGCTCGCGGCGGCGCATCGGGCTAAGTTGGCCTATGTCTACGCGGCAGTTGTCCGTCAACCAGGTGCGGCGGCACAGATTGCGCCACCGGTCTGGGCTGACCTCATAACACTGGGACAGATCCTACTGTCGCTGCTCCCGCACGGTTTCCAGCGCAATCCTTGCCTTCAGTGTCGCGTCGATCCTGTGTCTCGTCTTCGTCGTCATTATCCGCTCCGTCTATCAAACGGAGCAGCCGTTTCCAACTAAGCAAATGGCCCCAAAATCGGGGCCCATTTCAGACAATCGTGCGCGCAGCCATGCTTCCAATGCCGTTAAATTGCGGGCGGGGGTGCCAAAGCCCTGTGGCACGCCACGAAATGATGGTCGTGCCGACGCGTTGGCCATGTTGGGTTCAGGGGCAGCACATGGCCTGGCTCACCAGTTCGGCCGGGGTCTCTGAGCAGGGCAAAGGTACGGCGGCATCAATGGCAAGCGCCGAAAAGCGCATGCTGGTGCGTAAAGAACAGAGTTTTCCGAGCGCTTTGGCTGTGAGTTCGCCATCGGGACATTAGCCTTAACAAAGAGATGAGTTATGCATAACCAGCAACCGTTCTTAATATGCCGCTCTGTATTGTCGCGAACAGGTCCAATTGACGATGTAGTGTCCGGAACCGAACACAGAGGATCAAGTATTTCGCCGCCCGCGGCGCAAAGAGTGGTTTTCCCTCTTCAAGTAAGCCCTCCACAACCTGTTTGGTGGCACGCGGATTGCTCTGAGACAGTGAGGATCCAAAGGACGATAGTGGTCCCGCGGTCGGCCCCGCGCCCACACATTCAGAGGAATCTTGCTCGATTGATTCTCACTTCGATAGACGCTGCACGGTTGAGTGCGATCCCGCCAAATGAAGCGTTGTGGCGTCCGTCGGGGATGTCGCTGTCATTCGTAGCGCTGGATAACTCTCATGGCTGGCCGGAGTCGATTAGCATTCAGTGCGGCAATTCCCGAGCAAATCCTGACGAGTGTGACAGGCTTAGGTCGCTATGTGGCGCGCGCCTTGGCCGGGAACCGCATGCATTGGCTGAGGGTGAAGATGGCGCATTGGTCTCCTCTGGCGCAGCCAAACGCTTGCGAGTCAGGCGATTGTGGTGGGCAACGACTTGCAACCTCCCCAATCGGTTCTACCGTCTTTGTTGGTAGTGGTACGCTGGCCATCAGGTGTGCTGAGCTAGCGAGGGAGAAGGGTCACGACATCCGCGCGGCGCTGTGTGCCGACGCCACATTCGCCGATTGGGCCGCTCACGCCAACATCCTGTGTGTTGGGAGCATTGAAGAGCTCTCCACGTTGCTGAAGACCGAACCGGTTGAGTGGATTTTTTCGGTTGCCAATCCGTTCATGTTGCCAGCAGATGTGTTTGGGCGAGTGCGTCGAGGGGCTTTCAACTACCACGACGGTCCGTTGCCACGGTATGCAGGAACTCATGCGACGTCTTGGGCGCTGCTGGCCCAAGAGACCGAATATGCCGTCACGTGGCATCGCATCGATGATGGTGTTGATACGGGTGACCTGGTTGTTCAACGCCAAGTCTTGATTGCGCCCACTGATACGGCGCTAACCCTGAACCTCAAATGTTATGAGGCTGCAGTCGAGGGCTTCCGAGAGCTTTTAACTGGTTTAGCGAATGGAGAGCTCAATACCTGTCCGCAGGCGCTAGTGGACAGAAGCTACTTTTCGAGACGTCGACGTCCAGATGCGGCGGGCTGTCTGCGATGGGATCGATCCGCGCAAGATCTCTCAGCGATAACGCGCGCCTTAGACTTTGGGCCGTATCATTCCAATCCGTTATGTCTGTCCAAGGCTCTTGTGGGCGATGACGTTGTCGCAGTCAGGTGCTTGGAGGTGTCGTCTGCCCGCTCGGGCTTTTCGCCGGGTTCCCTGGTTGAAATCCACCCGAGCCACTGGCGTGTGGCGACGGCCACAGAAGATGTTGATGTCTGGTTTGGCAGCTCAGATGGTGAGACTCTGGACGCCCGGGCACTTGCAAGGCACTCCGATCTGAATGTAGGCGATCGCCTCCCGATTCTAAGCGATGACGAGGCGCGGAGCATAACTGTTACACATGAAATGTTGGCGCCTCGGGAGAGTTTCTGGCGACAGCGGCTTGAGCAATCTAAAATATTGCAGGTTCCTTTTCTGTCGTCTCCACAAGCTGTGGCTCCCCCGAGATGGCAGTCGAGTTCGTGGCTCATTCCAAGTGCTTTGGCCGAGCTGTCCCCCAATGATCGCACCGAGTACATACTGAGCGCTTGGCTGATCTATCTCGCCCGCCTCACGGGAGAATCAGAGCTTCAATTGGGATGGACTCCCCAGCGAATGAATCGCGAGCCGGGGTGAAGGCGGTGGAGGTGCTTGTCGCTTCTGTCGTGCCAATGGAAATTATCATAGATCTCGGTCATGATTTTGCAGAGGTGCGCAGGGCGGTGGCGGCCGAGTGTGCTCAGCTGAGGGAGCACGATAGCTTTGCGCGGGATATTATCGCGCGCTACCCGACGTTGCGGGGTGGTGAGGCGCTACGATCGCGCCGTCCCTGGCCGGTTGGCGTTACGGTTACTGCAAATAGCGGGTCTGCCGCTGGTGATCTTGCAAGCCCGAGTTTTGAGGCGCCCCTATCCGGTGATTTGCTGACGTTTGAGGTTTGCGCTCTGGAAGGGAGCCTTCGATGGCACTTTGATGCAGGTCGCTTGGCGCCCAAGCAGATCGACCGCATGACGCAGCATTTGCAGAATTTGTTGTGTGCTGTGATGGCCGATGCGCAGCAGCCGGTAGGACGAATTCGGCTCCTGCCGTCCGCTGAGCGCGCGTATCTGTTGGAGGAGCTGAACCGGACGGCGGCGCCGTATCCCGAGCAGCAGTGCATCCATGAGCTGTTCGAGGCGCAGGTCCGCAGGGCTCCGGATGCGGTGGCGGTGGTCTATCAGGACCAGCGCTTAAGCTATGACGAGCTCAATGCGCGGGCGAACCGGCTGGCGCATCATCTGATCGGGCTCGGAGTGAGGCCGGACCAGCCGGTGGCGATCTGCCTTGAGCGCAGCATCGCGATGGTGGTCGGGCTGTTGGCGATCCTCAAGGCGGGGGGCGTATCTGCCGCTGGATCCGGCCTATCCGTCGGCGCGGCTGCGGCAGGTCCTCAACGATGCGGCGCCGCCTCTGCTGCTGGCCGATGCGGCGGGACGATCGGCGCTCGGCGGCGATGCGCTACTCGATCTGACGGTGGTCGACCTGGAGACGGCGACCCCGGCGTGGGCGCAGCTGCCGGCCGCGAACCCGGACCCGCGCGCCCTCGGTCTGACCTCGCGCCATCTCGCCTATGTGATCTACACCTCAGGATCCACCGGAACGCCCAAGGGCGTCATGGTCGAGCATCGGGGATTGGTCAATCTGGGGTTGGCTCAGATCGTGCTTTTTGGCGTTTGTTCCAACAGTAGAGTGGTGCAGTTCGCCTCCTTTGGTTTTGATGCAAGTGTTTCAGAGCTTGTCATGGCGTTTGGCTCAGGAGCCGCCTTGCACTTGCCTGCGGATGAGATCCGTCAATCGACCAAAGAGCTATCGGACTATCTGCGAAACGAAGCCATCACGCATGCGACGTTGCCTCCAGCATTGCTTCAGGGAAGCCAGCATCTGGAATATTTGGCGTCGCAACTTCTCGTACTTGCTGGAGAGCTCCCGAAGGCCGAGCTTATCCGAGCCTTGCCTGCAGCATCTATTGTCAACGCCTATGGACCTACCGAAGCAACAATCTGCGCGACGACGTGGAGCTGCCCGGCTGATTTTGATGGCGCCGTTGTCCCGATTGGCCGTCCGATTGCGAACACGCGGGTCTATCTGCTGGATGGTGATGGCGCGCCTGTTCCGTTTGGGGCCGTAGGGGAGCTTTACATTGGCGGCGCGGGGTGGCGCGTGGCTATCTGAACCGTCCCGAGCTGACCGCGGCGCGGTTTTGGCCGATCCGTTCAGCACTGAGCCTGGGGCGCGGATGTACCGCACCGGCGACCTTGCGCGCTATCTGCCGGACGGCAATCTGGCGTTTCTAGGCCGCAACGACGACCAGGTGAAGATCCGCGGCTTCCGGATCGAGCCGGGCGAGATCGCGGCGCGGCTCGTCGAGCACGCCGCGGTGCGCGACGCGGTGGTGGTGGCGCGCCAGGACCGCGCCGGCGAGCAGCGGCTGGTCGCCTATGTGGTGTGCGCGTCCGAGGCGGGTGGGCTGGATGGAAGCGAACTTGCCGGCACCTTGCGCACGCACTTAAGCGCGCGGCTGCCGGACTACATGGTGCCGTCGGCGTTTGTGCACCTTGCGGCGCTGCCCTTGACGGTGAACGGCAAGCTCGACCGCAAGGGCCTGCCGGCGCCTAAGGATGAGGCGTATGCGCGCGCCGCCTATGAGGCGCCGCAAGGCGAGATCGAGACCGCGCTGGCGACGATCTGGGCCGAGCTTCTGGGTGTTGAGCGGGTCGGACGGAACGACCACTTCTTCGAACTGGGCGGCCACTCGCTCTTGGCGGTGCAGCTGATCGAGCGTCTGCGGCGGCTGTCGCTGGGGGTGGAGGTGCGGACCTTGTTCGCCAGGCCGGTGCTGGCGGATCTGGCCGCGAGCCTGCGCAGTCATCACGAGGTGGCGGTGCCGGCCAACCTGATCACGGCAGAGAGCCGCTCGATCACGCCGCAGATGCTGCCGCTGATCGAGCTGACGCAGGGAGAGATCGACCGGATCCTCGCCACGGTGCCCGGCGGCGTCGGCAACATCCAGGATATTTATGCCTTGTCGCCGCTGCAGGACGGCATCCTGTTCCATCATCTGTTGGCCCGCCAAGGCGATCCGTACCTGCTGGTGTCGCAGATGGCGTTTGCCGACCGTGGCGTGTTGGACCGCTATCTTGCCGCGGTTCAGCGGGTGGTGGACCGGCACGACATCTTAAGGACGTCGTTTGTCTGGGAGGGCCTGTCGCGCGCGGCCCAGGTGGTGTGGCGGAACGCGCCACTCAATGTGACCGAGGTCGAGCTGGATGGCTCCGGCGGTCCTGGCCACGCGCAGCTCAGGCTGAGGTTTGATCCGCGCCAGCACCGCATCGATCTTGGCCGGGCCCCGCTGTTGCGGTTTGTGATCGCGCGCGAGCCCGGCAGCGCACGCTGGCTGCTCTTGCAGCTGCAGCATCATCTGATCGGGGATCACACGACGCTGGAGGTGATGCATGCCGAGGTTAAGGCCGTGCTCGGCGGGCGCGACCATGAGCTGGCCGCCCCGCAGCCGTTCCGCAACCTGGTGGCGCAGGCGCGCCTGGGCGTTGGTACCAAAGCGCATGAAGAGTTCTTCCGGGGACTGCTGGGGGACATCGATGCGCCGACCACGCCGTTTGGCTTAAGCGAGGTCCACGGCGACGGCTGCGGGGTTCATGAGGCGCATCGGAGGCTGCCGCAGGCGCTCAACGCGCGATTGCGCAGCCAGGCGCGGCGGCTTGGGGTGAGCCTGGCCAGCCTGTGCCATCTGGCGTGGGGACAGGTGGTGGCGCGCAGCAGCGGCCGCGAGCAGGTGGTGTTCGGCACGGTGCTGTTCGGCCGCATGCATGGCGGCGCCGGTGCCGACCGCACCATGGGCCTGTTCATCAACACGCTGCCGCTGCGGCTTGATCTGGACGGCACCGGGGTCGAGGCGAGCGTGCGGACCACGCACGCCCGGCTGGCCGAGCTGCTGGCGCACGAGCAGGCCTCGCTGGCGTTGGCGCAACGCTGCAGCGGCGTTGCGGCGCCGGCGCCGCTGTTCAGCGCGCTGTTGAACTACCGCCACACCGCGCCGGCGCTCGCTTGCGGACCGGATGCTGGGCTGGGCGGCGTGGAATGGCTGGGCGGGGAGGAACGCACCAACTATCCGCTGACCCTGTCGGTGGATGATTTTGGCGAGGCGCTCGGTCTGACGGCGCAGGTGGCGGAGCCCGTCTCCGCGGATCGGGTCTGCGGCTACATGCAGCGCGCGCTCGAGCAACTGGCCGACGCGCTGGAGCAGGCGCCGAACACGCCGGTGCGCGAGCTGGATATCCTGCCGTCCGCTGAGCGCGCGTATCTGTTGGAGGAGCTGAACCGGACGGCGGCGCCGTATCCCGAGCAGCAGTGCATCCATGAGCTGTTCGAGGCGCAGGTGCGCAAAGCGCCGGATGCGGTGGCGGTGGTCTATCAGGACCAGCGCTTAAGCTATGACGAGCTCAATGCGCGGGCGAACCGGCTGGCGCACCACCTGATCGGGCTCGGGGTGAGGCCGGACCAGCCGGTGGCGATCTGCCTTGAGCGCAGCATCGCGATGGTGGTTGGGCTGTTGGCGATCCTCAAGGCGGGCGGGGCGTATCTGCCGCTGGATCCGGCCTATCCGTCGGCGCGGCTGCACCAGGTGCTCAACGATGCGGCGCCGCCTCTGGCGCTGACCGATGCGGCGGGACGATCGGCGCTCGGCGGTGATGCGCTGGTGGATGTGAGGGTGGTCGACCTGGAGACGGCGACCCCGGCGTGGGCGCAGCTGCCGGCCGCGAACCCGGACCCGCGCGCCCTCGGCCTGACCTCGCGCCATCTCGCCTATGTGATCTACACCTCAGGATCCACCGGAACGCCCAAGGGCGTCATGGTCGAGCATCGGGGATTGGTCAATCATACAATCTGGCAGGCGGATCGATTCCAGTTCGCTGCCCACGACATTTTCTTGCAGCGAACCTCCCCCTCTTTTGATGCTGCGGTTTGGGAGCTATGGACACCTTTGTCGATCAGGGCACGTTCAATTCTTCTTCCTCTCGACCGGCAACTAGATATTCGAACAATTTTGAGTCTGCTGGGTAAGTACCGAGTGACGGTTCTGCAATTGGTTCCGTCGCTTCTTTCAGCATTGCTTGGGATCACTGACGTTGAGCAAAAGGAAATCGATTATCTACGCTACATATTCTGTGGTGGAGAGCTCTTCAGAAACGGGTTAGCCACTAAATGGCTGCGATTGGCATCGACGGCACTTGTCAACCTCTATGGACCTACTGAGGCGACGATTGACGCGACAGCTTGGTTTTATCGAGCTGGATTTGATGGCGCCGTTGTCCCGATTGGCCGTCCGATTGCGAACACGCGGGTCTATCTGCTGGATGGTGATGGCGCGCCTGTTCCGTTTGGGGCCGTAGGGGAGCTTTACATTGGCGGCGCGGGGGTGGCGCGTGGCTATCTGAACCGTCCCGAGCTGACCGCGGCGCGGTTTTTGGCCGATCCGTTCAGCACTGAGCCTGGGGCGCGGATGTACCGCACCGGCGACCTTGCGCGCTATCTGCCGGACGGCAATCTGGCGTTTCTAGGCCGCAACGACGACCAGGTGAAGATCCGCGGCTTCCGGATCGAGCCGGGCGAGATCGCGGCGCGGCTCGTCGAGCACGCCGCGGTGCGCGACGCGGTGGTGGTGGCGCGCCAGGACCGCGCCGGCGAGCAGCGGCTGGTCGCCTATGTGGTGTGCGCGTCCGAGGCGGGTGGGCTGGATGGAAGCGAACTTGCCGGCACCTTGCGCACGCACTTAAGTGCGCGGCTGCCGGACTACATGGTGCCGTCGGCGTTTGTGCACCTTGCGGCGCTGCCCTTGACGGTGAACGGCAAGCTCGACCGCAAGGGCCTGCCGGCGCCTAAGGATGAGGCGTATGCGCGCGCCGCCTATGAGGCGCCGCAAGGCGAGATCGAGACCGCGCTGGCGACGATCTGGGCCGAGCTTCTGGGTGTTGAGCGGGTCGGACGGAACGACCACTTCTTCGAACTGGGCGGCCACTCGCTCTTGGCGGTGCAGCTGATCGAGCGTCTGCGGCGGCTGTCGCTGGGGGTGGAGGTGCGGACTTTGTTCGCCAGGCCGGTGCTGGCGGATCTGGCCGCGAGCCTGCGCAGTCATCACGAGGTGGCGGTGCCGGCCAACCTGATCACGGCAGAGAGCCGCTCGATCACGCCGCAGATGCTGCCGCTGATCGAGCTGACGCAGGAGAGATCGACCGGATCCTCGCCACGGTGCCCGGCGGCGTCGGCAACATCCAGGATATTTATGCCTTGTCGCCGCTGCAGGACGGCATCCTGTTCCATCATCTGTTGGCCCGCCAAGGCGATCCGTACCTGCTGGTGTCGCAGATGGCGTTTGCCGACCGTGGCGTGTTGGACCGCTATCTTGCCGCGGTTCAGCGGGTGGTGGACCGGCACGACATCTTAAGGACGTCGTTTGTCTGGGAGGGCCTGTCGCGCGCGGCCCAGGTGGTGTGGCGGAACGCGCCACTCAATGTGACCGAGGTCGAGCTGGATGGCTCCGGCGGTCCTGGCCACGCGCAGCTCAGGCTGAGGTTTGATCCGCGCCAGCACCGCATCGATCTTGGCCGGGCCCCGCTGTTGCGGTTTGTGATCGCGCGCGAGCCCGGCAGCGCACGCTGGCTGCTCTTGCAGCTGCAGCATCATCTGATCGGGGATCACACGACGCTGGAGGTGATGCATGCCGAGGTTAAGGCCGTGCTCGGCGGGCGCGACCATGAGCTGGCCGCCCCGCAGCCGTTCCGCAACCTGGTGGCGCAGGCGCGCCTGGGCGTTGGTACCAAAGCGCATGAAGAGTTCTTCCGGGGACTGCTGGGGGACATCGATGCGCCGACCACGCCGTTTGGCTTAAGCGAGGTCCACGGCGACGGCTGCGGGGTTCATGAGGCGCATCGGAGGCTGCCGCAGGCGCTCAACGCGCGATTGCGCAGCCAGGCGCGGCGGCTTGGGGTGAGCCTGGCCAGCCTGTGCCATCTGGCGTGGGGACAGGTGGTGGCGCGCAGCAGCGGCCGCGAGCAGGTGGTGTTCGGCACGGTGCTGTTCGGCCGCATGCATGGCGGCGCCGGTGCCGACCGCACCATGGGCCTGTTCATCAACACGCTGCCGCTGCGGCTTGATCTGGACGGCACCGGGGTCGAGGCGAGCGTGCGGACCACGCACGCCCGGCTGGCCGAGCTGCTGGCGCACGAGCAGGCCTCGCTGGCGTTGGCGCAACGCTGCAGCGGCGTTGCGGCGCCGGCGCCGCTGTTCAGCGCGCTGTTGAACTACCGCCACACCGCGCCGGCGCTCGCTTGCGGACCGGATGCTGGGCTGGGCGGCGTGGAATGGCTGGGCGGGGAGGAACGCACCAACTATCCTCTGACCCTGTCGGTGGATGATTTTGGCGAGGCGCTCGGTCTGACGGCGCAGGTGGCGGAGCCCGTCTCCGCGGATCGGGTCTGCGGCTACATGCAGCGCGCGCTCGAGCAACTGGCCGACGCGCTGGAGCAGGCGCCGAACACGCCGGTGCGCGAGCTGGATATCCTGCCGTCCGCTGAGCGCGCGTATCTGTTGGAGGAGCTGAACCGGACGGCGGCGCCGTATCCCGAGCAGCAGTGCATCCATGAGCTGTTCGAGGCGCAGGTGCGCAAAGCGCCGGATGCGGTGGCGGTGGTCTATCAGGACCAGCGCTTAAGCTATGACGAGCTCAATGCGCGGGCGAACCGGCTGGCGCACCACCTGATCGGGCTCGGGGTGAGGCCGGACCAGCCGGTGGCGATCTGCCTTGAGCGCAGCATCGCGATGGTGGTCGGGCTGTTGGCGATCCTCAAGGCGGGCGGGGCGTATCTGCCGCTGGATCCGGCCTATCCGTCGGCGCGGCTGCACCAGGTGCTCAACGATGCGGCGCCGCCTCTGCTGCTGACCGATGCGGCGGGACGATCGGCGCTCGGCGGCGATGCGCTACTCGATCTGACGGTGGTCGACCTGGAGACGGCGACCCCGGCGTGGGCGCAGCTGCCGGCCGCGAACCCGGACCCGCGCGCCCTCGGTCTGACCTCGCGCCATCTCGCCTATGTGATCTACACCTCGGGATCCACCGGAACGCCCAAGGGCGTCATGGTCGAGCATCGGGGATTGGTCAATCTGGAGTTGGCTCAGAATGTGCTTTTTGGCGCTTGTTCCAACAGTAGAGTGGTGCAGTTCGCCTCCTTTGGTTTTGATACAAGTGTTTCAGAGCTTGTCATGGCGTTTGGCTCAGGAGCCGCCTTGCACTTGCCTGCGGGTGAGATCCGTCAATCGACCAAAGAGCTATCGGACTATCTGCGAAACGAAGCCATCACGCATGCGACGTTGCCTCCAGCATTGCTTCAGGGAAGCCAGCATCTGGAATATTTGGCGTCGCAACTTCTCGTTCTTGCTGGAGAGCTCCCGAAGGCCGAACTTATCCGAGCCCTGCCTGCAGCATCTATTGTCAACGCCTATGGACCAACCGAAGCAACAGTCTGCGCGACGACGTGGAGCTGCCCGGCTGATTTTGATGGCGCCGTTGTCCCGATCGGCCGTCCGCTCGCGAACACGCGGATCTATCTGCTGGATGGTGATGGCGCGCCTGTTCCGTTTGGGGCGGTGGGGGAGCTTTACATTGGCGGCGCGGGGGTGGCGCGTGGCTATCTGAACCGTCCCGAGCTGACCGCGGCGCGGTTTTGGCCGATCCGTTCAGCACTGAGCCGGGGGCGCGGATGTACCGCACCGGCGACCTTGCGCGCTATCTGCCGGACGGCAATCTGGCGTTTCTAGGCCGCAACGACGACCAGGTGAAGATCCGCGGCTTCCGCATCGAGCCGGGCGAGATCGCGGCGCGGCTCGTCGAGCACGCCGCGGTGCGCGACGCGGTGGTGGTGGCGCGCCAGGACCGCGGCGGCGAGCAGCGGCTGGTCGCCTATGTGGTGTGCGCGTCCGAGGCGGGCTCGGATGGGCTGGATGGAAGCGAACTTGCCGGCACCTTGCGCACGCACTAAGTGCGCGGCTGCCGGACTACATGGTGCCATCGGCGTTTGTGCACCTTGCGGCGCTGCCCTTGACGGTGAACGGCAAGCTCGACCGCAAGGGCCTGCCGGCGCCTAAGGATGAGGCGTATGCGCGCGCCGCCTATGAGGCGCCGCAAGGCGAGATCGAGACGGCGCTGGCGACGATCTGGGCCGAGCTTCTGGGTGTTGAGCGGGTCGGACGGAACGACCACTTCTTCGAACTGGGCGGCCACTCGCTCTTGGCGGTGCAGCTGATCGAGCGTCTGCGGCGGCTGTCGCTGGGGTGAAGGTGCGGACTTTGTTCGCCAGGCCGGTGCTGGCGGATCTGGCCGCGAGCCTGCGCAGTCATCACGAGGTGGCGGTGCCGGCCAACCTGATCACGGCAGAGAGCCGCTCGATCACGCCGCAGATGCTGCCGCTGATCGAGCTGACGCAGGAGAGATCGACCGGATCCTCGCCACGGTGCCCGGCGGCGTCGGCAACATCCAGGATATTTATGCCTTGTCGCCGCTGCAGGACGGCATCCTGTTCCATCATCTGTTGGCCCGCCAAGGCGATCCGTACCTGCTGGTGTCGCAGATGGCGTTTGCCGACCGTGGCGTGTTGGACCGCTATCTTGCCGCGGTTCAGCGGGTGGTGGACCGGCACGACATCTTAAGGACGTCGTTTGTCTGGGAGGGCCTGTCGCGCGCGGCCCAGGTGGTGTGGCGGAACGCGCCACTCAATGTGACCGAGGTCGAGCTGGATGGCTCCGGCGGTCCTGGCCACGCGCAGCTCAGGCTGAGGTTTGATCCGCGCCAGCACCGCATCGATCTTGGCCGGGCCCCGCTGTTGCGGTTTGTGATCGCGCGCGAGCCCGGCAGCGCGCGCTGGCTGCTCTTGCAGCTGCAGCATCATCTGATCGGGGATCACACGACGCTGGAGGTGATGCATGCCGAGGTTAAGGCCGTGCTCGGCGGGCGCGACCATGAGCTGGCCGCCCCGCAGCCGTTCCGCAACCTGGTGGCGCAGGCGCGCCTGGGCGTTGGTACCAAAGCGCATGAAGAGTTCTTCCGGGGACTGCTGGGGGACATCGATGCGCCGACCACGCCGTTTGGCTTAAGCGAGGTCCACGGCGACGGCTGCGGGGTTCATGAGGCGCATCGGAGGCTGCCGCAGGCGCTCAACGCGCGATTGCGCAGCCAGGCGCGGCGGCTTGGGGTGAGCCTGGCCAGCCTGTGCCATCTGGCGTGGGGACAGGTGGTGGCGCGCAGCAGCGGCCGCGAGCAGGTGGTGTTCGGCACGGTGCTGTTCGGCCGCATGCATGGCGGCGCCGGTGCCGACCGCACCATGGGCCTGTTCATCAACACGCTGCCGCTGCGGCTTGATCTGGACGGCACCGGGGTCGAGGCGAGCGTGCGGACCACGCACGCCCGGCTGGCCGAGCTGCTGGCGCACGAGCAGGCCTCGCTGGCGTTGGCGCAACGCTGCAGCGGCGTTGCGGCGCCGGCGCCGTTGTTCAGCGCGCTGTTGAACTACCGCCACACCGCGCCGGCGCTCGCTTGCGGACCGGATGCTGGGCTGGGCGGCGTGGAATGGCTGGGCGGGGAGGAGCGCACCAACTATCCGCTGACCCTGTCGGTGGAGGATTATGGCGAAGCGCTCGGCCTGACGGCGCAGGTGGCGGAGCCCGTCTCCGCGGATCGGGTCTGCGGCTACATGCAGCGCGCGCTCGAGCAACTGGCCGACGCGCTGGAGCAGGCGCCGAACACGCCGGTGCGCGAGCTGGATATCCTGCCGTCCGCTGAGCGCGCGTATCTGTTGGAGGAGCTGAACCGGACGGCGGCGCCGTATCCCGAGCAGCAGTGCATCCATGAGCTGTTCGAGGCGCAGGTCCGCAGGGCTCCGGATGCGGTGGCGGTGGTCTATCAGGACCAGCGCTTAAGCTATGACGAGCTCAATGCGCGGGCGAACCGGCTGGCGCACCATCTGATCGGGCTCGGGGTGAGGCCGGACCAGCCGGTGGCGATCTGCCTTGAGCGCAGCATCGCGATGGTGGTCGGGCTGCTGGCGATCCTCAAGGCGGGCGGGGCGTATCTGCCGCTGGATCCGGCCTATCCGTCGGCGCGGCTGCACCAGGTGCTCAACGATGCGGCGCCGCCTCTGCTGCTGGCCGATGCGGCGGGACGATCGGCGCTCGGCGGCGATGCGCTACTCGATCTGACGGTGGTCGACCTGGAGACGGCGACCCCGGCGTGGGCGCAGCTGCCGGCCGCGAACCCGGACCCGCGCGCCCTCGGTCTGACCTCGCGCCATCTCGCCTATGTGATCTACACCTCGGGATCCACCGGAACGCCCAAGGGCGTCATGGTCGAGCATCGGGGATTGGTCAATCTTATAGCATGGCATGTGCAAACGTTTTGTCCGCAACCCGAAACCTGCTGTGCGCTCACGGCTGGAGTAGCATTCGATGCCAGCACTTGGGAGCTATGGTCTGCGTTATGTAACCGCAGCACATTGCTGCTCCCGCCCAGAGCGCCGGCAGGAGATTCTCTCCTTTGCTGCAATGGTGGCGTGATCAATCGCTGGACTCCGCCTTTTTGATCACGCCGCTCGCCACGATCGCGTTAGAAGATAAGCTGGTAAATCCCACATTGGAGTACTTGCTTGTTGGCGGGGATCGTCTCCAGCGTGTGCCTGCGCCTCTACCAGCGGCTCTCAAGCTAATAAACAACTACGGCCCTACTGAAGTGACGATCGTGGCGACCTCGGGACGGCTTTTCGTCGACATTGTGCCGCATATCGGCCGTCCGATTGCGAACACGCGGGTCTATCTGCTGGATGGTGATGGCGCGCCTGTTCCGTTTGGGGCCGTAGGGGAGCTTTACATTGGCGGGGCGGGGGTGGCGCGTGGCTATCTGAACCGGCCCGCGCTGACGGCGGAGCGGTTTGTGGCCGATCCGTTCAGCACTGAGCCGGGGGCGCGGATGTACCGCACCGGCGACCTTGCGCGCTATCTGCCGGACGGCAATCTGGCGTTTCTGGGCCGCAACGACGACCAGGTGAAGATCCGCGGCTTCCGGATCGAGCCCGGCGAGATCGCCGCACGGCTTTGCGAGCACGCGTTCGTGCGCGATGCGGTGGTGGTGGCGCAACAGGATCGCACCGGCGAGACACGTCTGGTCGCCTATGTGGTGTGTGCGCCCGAGGCGGCATCGGAGGAGCTGGATGGAGCCGAGCTTGCCGGCGCCTTGCGCGCGCATGTGAGTGCGCGGCTGCCGGACTACATGGTGCCGTCGGCGTTCGTGCGGCTGGCGGCGCTGCCGCTGACGGCAAACGGCAAGCTCGACCGCAAGGCGCTGCCGATGCCTGAGGATGAGGCCTATGCGCGCCGCGCCTATGAGCCGCCGCAGGGCGAGATCGAGACCGCGCTGGCAGAGATCTGGGCGGAGCTTCTCGGGGTCGAGCGGGTCGGACGCCACGACCACTTCTTCGAACTCGGCGGCCACTCGCTCCTGGCGGTGCAGCTCTTGAGCCGGCTGTCGCGGGCTGTTGGTGTCGAACTGCCGCTGACGAGGCTGTTTGCCAAACCGGTGCTGGCCGATCTGGCGGAAAGCGTTGTCGAGACATTGAGCCGCTCCGGTCCACAAGATCTGCCGGGCATTGTGGCCGTGTCGCGTGATGCGCCGCTCGTGTTGTCGTTTGCGCAGCAGCGGCTGTGGTTTTTGGCGCAGCTGGATCAGGGCAGCACGAGCTATCACATGCCGCTGGCGTGGCGGCTGCAAGGTGCGCTCGACCGCAGCGTCTGGCAGCGCAGCCTTGACCGGTTGCTGGCACGGCATGAGGCGCTGCGCAGTGTCTTTGTCGCCTCAGAGGGTGAGCCTCGGGTCGAGGTTCTGCCGAAGGATGCGGGGCTGCCCGTCACGGAGCATGATCTGCGCGCCCGGGGAGATGCGGACGCCGCGCTTTTGGAGCTGTGCCGTGAAGAGGCGCGCACGCCGTTCGATTTGGCGCGGGGGCCGCTGATCCGCGGCCGGCTGATCCGGATGTCGGACGAGGAGCACGTCTTGCTGCTGACCCAGCATCACATTGTCTCGGATGGCTGGTCGCTGGGCGTGTTGGCGCGTGAACTCAGTCAGCTGTACCGGGCGTTTGAGGCTGGACAAGACGATCCGCTGCCGCCGCTTGCGATCCAGTATCCGGACTATGCCGCCTGGCAGCGGCGGTGGCTAACAGGGGAACGGCTGCAGAGCCAGGCGCAGTATTGGCGCAACAATCTATCTGGCGCGCCGGCCCGTCTGGCCTTGCCGACGGACCGGCCGCGGCCGGCAGAGCAGTCGTTTGCCGGGGCCATGGTGCCTGTCGTGATCGATGCGGATCTGACGCGGGGCTTGAGGCGGCTGAGCCAGCGGCATGGCACGACCTTGTTCATGACGGTGCTGGCGGCGTGGGCGGCGGTGCTGTCGCGTCTGTCGGGGCAGGACGACATAGTGATCGGGGTGCCGAGCGCCAATCGCGGTCGGCGCGAGGTCGAAGAGCTGATCGGCTGCTTCGTCAACACCCTGGCGCTTCGGCTTGACCTGTCGGGGGAGCCGAGCGTGTCGGAGGTGTTAGCGCGGACGCGGCGCACGGCCTTGGGAGCGCAGGAGCATCAGCACCTGCCGTTTGAGCAGGTGGTGGAGATCGTGCAGCCGCCACGGCGTCTTGATCACACGCCGTTGTTCCAGGTGATGCTGGCCTGGCAGAACAACGCCGCCCCGGCCTTCGACCTTCCTGGGCTGCGTGTGGAGGGGGCGGCAGACGGCTTCGATCAGGTCAAGTTCGATCTGGAGCTGAACCTTTGCGAGCATGGCGAGGTCATCGCGGGAACGCTGGGCTATGCTACGGCGCTGTTCGATCAGACGACAATCGAGCGGCAACGAGGCTATCTGCTGGCGCTGCTGCAGGCGATGGTTGCCGATGCGCGGCAAGAGGTCGGGCGCATTGAGCTGCTGCCGGCCGACGAGCGCGCGTATCTGCTGGAGGAGCTGAACCGGACGGCGGCGGAGTATCCTGAGCAGCAGTGCATCCATGAGCTGTTCGAGGCGCAGGTGGGCAAGGCGCCGGATGCGGTGGCGGTGGTCTATCAGGACCAGCGCTTAAGCTATGACGAGCTCAATGCGCGGGCGAACCGGCTGGCGCACCATCTGATCGGGCTCGGGGTGAGGCCGGACCAGCCGGTGGCGATCTGCCTTGAGCGCAGCATCGCGATGGTGGTCGGGCTGCTGGCGATCCTCAAGGCGGGCGGGGCGTATCTGCCGCTGGATCCGGCCTATCCGTCGGCGCGGCTGCGGCAGGTCCTCAACGATGCGGCGCCGCCTCTGCTGCTGGCCGATGCGGCGGGACGATCGGCGCTCGGCGGCGATGCGCTACTCGATCTGACGGTGGTCGACCTGGAGACGGCGACCCCGGCGTGGGCGCAGCTGCCGGCCGCGAACCCGGACCCGCGCGCCCTCGGTCTGACCTCGCGCCATCTCGCCTATGTGATCTACACCTCGGGATCCACCGGAACGCCCAAGGGGCACAGAATGAGCATCGGGCCATCATCAATCGGCTGATCTGGATGCAAAGAGCCTATGGTCTCAAGGCAACTGATGTCGTGTTGCAGAAGACGCCATTTGGCTTCGACGTCTCGGTCTGGGAGTTCTTCTGGACGCTGCTTGAAGGTGCGACCTTGGTGCTGGCGCCTTCGGATGCGCACAAAGACCCCGATGCATTGGTGGACTTGATCATCAGCCAACGCATCACCACGGCACACTTCATACCATCGATGCTGGTCAGCTTTATCGATGCGAAGGGGTTGATCGCTGCACATCGCTGCAGCGCCTGTTGTGCAGTGGCGAGGCGCTTCCTGCCGCCAGCTTGCACAAGGTTCGGCGCGTATTGCCTTGGACTGGCATGCATAATCTCTACGGTCCGACGGAAGCTGCGATCGACGTCACAGCGTGGAGCTGCCCGGCTGATTTTGATGGCGCCGTTGTCCCGATCGGCCGTCCGATTGCGAACACGCGGATCTATCTGCTGGATGGTGATGGCGCGCCTGTTCCGTTTGGGGCGGTGGGGGAGCTTTACATTGGCGGCGCGGGGGTGGCGCGTGGCTATCTGAACCGTCCCGAGCTGACCGCGGCGCGGTTTTGGCCGATCCGTTCAGCACTGAGCCGGGGGCGCGGATGTACCGCACCGGCGACCTTGCGCGCTATCTGCCGGACGGCAATCTGGCGTTTCTAGGCCGCAACGACGACCAGGTGAAGATCCGCGGCTTCCGGATCGAGCCGGGCGAGATCGCGGCGCGGCTCGTCGAGCACGCCGCGGTGCGCGACGCGGTGGTGGTGGCGCGCCAGGACCGCGGCGGCGAGCAGCGGCTGGTCGCCTATGTGGTGTGCGCGTCCGAGGCGGGCTCGGATGGGCTGGATGGAAGCGAACTTGCCGGCACCTTGCGCACGCACTTAAGTGCGCGGCTGCCGGACTACATGGTGCCATCGGCGTTTGTGCACCTTGCGGCGCTGCCCTTGACGGTGAACGGCAAGCTCGACCGCAAGGGCCTGCCGGCGCCTAAGGATGAGGCGTATGCGCGCGCCGCCTATGAGGCGCCGCAAGGCGAGATCGAGACGGCGCTGGCGACGATCTGGGCCGAGCTTCTGGGTGTTGAGCGGGTCGGACGGAACGACCACTTCTTCGAACTGGGCGGCCACTCGCTCTTGGCGGTGCAGCTGATCGAGCGTCTGCGGCGGCTGTCGCTGGGGGTGAAGGTGCGGACTTTGTTCGCCAGGCCGGTGCTGGCGGATCTGGCCGCGAGCCTGCGCAGTCATCACGAGGTGGCGGTGCCGGCCAACCTGATCACGGCAGAGAGCCGCTCGATCACGCCGCAGATGCTGCCGCTGATCGAGCTGACGCAGGGAGAGATCGACCGGATCCTCGCCACGGTGCCCGGCGGCGTCGGCAACATCCAGGATATTTATGCCTTGTCGCCGCTGCAGGACGGCATCCTGTTCCATCATCTGTTGGCCCGCCAAGGCGATCCGTACCTGCTGGTGTCGCAGATGGCGTTTGCCGACCGTGGCGTGTTGGACCGCTATCTTGCCGCGGTTCAGCGGGTGGTGGACCGGCACGACATCTTAAGGACGTCGTTTGTCTGGGAGGGCCTGTCGCGCGCGGCCCAGGTGGTGTGGCGGAACGCGCCACTCAATGTGACCGAGGTCGAGCTGGATGGCTCCGGCGGTCCTGGCCACGCGCAGCTCAGGCTGAGGTTTGATCCGCGCCAGCACCGCATCGATCTTGGCCGGGCCCCGCTGTTGCGGTTTGTGATCGCGCGCGAGCCCGGCAGCGCGCGCTGGCTGCTCTTGCAGCTGCAGCATCATCTGATCGGGGATCACACGACGCTGGAGGTGATGCATGCCGAGGTTAAGGCCGTGCTCGGCGGGCGCGACCATGAGCTGGCCGCCCCGCAGCCGTTCCGCAACCTGGTGGCGCAGGCGCGCCTGGGCGTTGGTACCAAAGCGCATGAAGAGTTCTTCCGGGGACTGCTGGGGGACATCGATGCGCCGACCACGCCGTTTGGCTTAAGCGAGGTCCACGGCGACGGCTGCGGGGTTCATGAGGCGCATCGGAGGCTGCCGCAGGCGCTCAACGCGCGATTGCGCAGCCAGGCGCGGCGGCTTGGGGTGAGCCTGGCCAGCCTGTGCCATCTGGCGTGGGGACAGGTGGTGGCGCGCAGCAGCGGCCGCGAGCAGGTGGTGTTCGGCACGGTGCTGTTCGGCCGCATGCATGGCGGCGCCGGTGCCGACCGCACCATGGGCCTGTTCATCAACACGCTGCCGCTGCGGCTTGATCTGGACGGCACCGGGGTCGAGGCGAGCGTGCGGACCACGCACGCCCGGCTGGCCGAGCTGCTGGCGCACGAGCAGGCCTCGCTGGCGTTGGCGCAACGCTGCAGCGGCGTTGCGGCGCCGGCGCCGTTGTTCAGCGCGCTGTTGAACTACCGCCACACCGCGCCGGCGCTCGCTTGCGGACCGGATGCTGGGCTGGGCGGCGTGGAATGGCTGGGCGGGGAGGAGCGCACCAACTATCCGCTGACCCTGTCGGTGGAGGATTATGGCGAAGCGCTCGGCCTGACGGCGCAGGTGGCGGAGCCCGTCTCCGCGGATCGGGTCTGCGGCTACATGCAGCGCGCGCTCGAGCAACTGGCCGACGCGCTGGAGCAGGCGCCGAACACGCCGGTGCGCGAGCTGGATATCCTGCCGTCCGCTGAGCGCGCGTATCTGTTGGAGGAGCTGAACCGGACGGCGGCGCCGTATCCCGAGCAGCAGTGCATCCATGAGCTGTTCGAGGCGCAGGTCCGCAGGGCTCCGGATGCGGTGGCGGTGGTCTATCAGGACCAGCGCTTAAGCTATGACGAGCTCAATGCGCGGGCGAACCGGCTGGCGCACCATCTGATCGGGCTCGGGGTGAGGCCGGACCAGCCGGTGGCGATCTGCCTTGAGCGCAGCATCGCGATGGTGGTCGGGCTGCTGGCGATCCTCAAGGCGGGCGGGGCGTATCTGCCGCTGGATCCGGCCTATCCGTCGGCGCGGCTGCACCAGGTGCTCAACGATGCGGCGCCGCCTCTGCTGCTGGCCGATGCGGCGGGACGATCGGCGCTCGGCGGCGATGCGCTACTCGATCTGACGGTGGTCGACCTGGAGACGGCGACCCCGGCGTGGGCGCAGCTGCCGGCCGCGAACCCGGACCCGCGCGCCCTCGGTCTGACCTCGCGCCATCTCGCCTATGTGATCTACACCTCGGGATCCACCGGAACGCCCAAGGGCGTCATGGTCGAGCATCGGGGATTGACAAATTATCTGTGCTGGGCCTGTCATGCCTACGATTCCAGATCATCCTCCGTGGTCTCCTCTCCTCTGGCCTTTGATGCAACAGTTACCAGCCTGTTTGCACCTTTGATCTGTGGTGGCCATGCAGATCTTATGATGGAGGGACAAGAGGTCGAGGGGTTAAAAGCAAAGATCAGCGCGGAATGCGGAACAATCAAGATCACCCCGAGCCATCTGGATGCTCTTGGGCAACAGATGCTGGCGGACTCCGCTGCCAGCCAAGTTGAATCATTTATTATCGGCGGTGAAGCGCTGTCGCATTCAACAGTTGAGTTGTGGCGCAAGATCCAGCCCACGGCCCGAATGGTGAATGAATATGGCCCAACCGAAACAGTTGTCGGTTGTATCTTTTATGACGTTCCGACAGAAATGGCTGTATCTGCGAATATCCCGATCGGCCGCCCGATCGCGAACACGCGGATCTATCTGCTGGATGGTGATGGCGCGCCTGTTCCGTTTGGGGCCGTAGGGGAGCTTTACATTGGCGGCGCGGGGTGGCGCGTGGCTATCTGAACCGTCCCGAGCTGACCGCGGCGCGGTTTTGGCCGATCCGTTCAGCACTGAGCCGGGGGCGCGGATGTACCGCACCGGCGACCTTGCGCGCTATCTGCCGGACGGCAATCTGGCGTTTCTAGGCCGCAACGACGACCAGGTGAAGATCCGCGGCTTCCGCATCGAGCCCGGCGAGATCGCGGCGCGGCTCGTCGAGCACGCCGCGGTGCGCGACGCGGTGGTGGTGGCGCGCCAGGACCGCGCCGGCGAGCAGCGGCTGGTCGCCTATGTGGTGTGCGCGTCCGAGGCGGGCTCGGATGGGCTGGATGGAAGCGAGCTTGCCGGCACGTTGCGCACGCACTTAAGTGCGCGGCTGCCGGACTACATGGTGCCGTCGGCGTTTGTGCACCTTGCGGCGCTGCCCTTGACGGTGAACGGCAAGCTGGACCGCAAGGGCCTGCCGGCGCCTAAGGATGAGGCGTATGCGCGCGCCGCCTATGAGGCGCCGCAAGGCGAGATCGAGACCGCGCTGGCGACGATCTGGGCCGAGCTTCTGGGTGTTGAGCGGGTCGGACGGAACGACCACTTCTTCGCGCTGGGCGGCCACTCGCTCTTGGCGGTGCGGTTGCTCAGTCGAGCGCTCGATCTTGGGCTGAAGCTCAGCGCCGCCGACCTCTTCCAAGCCCCTGTTTTGAAGAAACTTACGTCGAAGGTTGAGTTGCAGCAGCCGCACCGCAATGCAGCTGGAGTGCTATCCGTTCGTGTAACGGGATCGCAACCGCCACTCTTCTTTGTTCCCACGGGTTTGGGGGATTGTTCCTATGTCGTCAGTTTGGTCAAAGAAATGGACATAGATTGTCCTGTCTATGCTCTGCCATGGCCGTCCTTCGATGAACTTTGTTCGCCAACTCTTGAGGCGATAGCCTCGCAACTAATCTCGGCGATCAAAGAGATTCAGCCGCAAGGCCCATATCGCTTCGCCGGATATTCCTCAGGGGCATTCTTGGCCTACGCAATTGCCCAGCGCTTACTAAGCCTCGATGAAACTGTGTCATTCATGGCTTTCATCGATGTTACGTTACCTGCAAATCCATTGAGCATGTCGCCAGCCCAAATAGTACTAGAAATGGTGCTAGAGTCTCTCAAGCCCTTGGATGATGAGCGGTTCGAAGTGTTGGAGCACTTTGCTAGACAATGTTCAGTTGCCCAGTTGCTTGAAAAGGCGCAGCAACTTGGGGCGCTATCTCTAGATCATGATCTCGAAATTGACGCTTTGAGGTGTGCAAGAATTGCCCAATTTCGAAGGGCGCTGCAGTTATACCAAGTTCCATCCCTGCCAGTTGAAATACATCAGTTTTATGCCACAGAGGCCAGTTCACCCATACGCGGTTGGGACCAAGTTTTGAGTGCAGCGGCCATTCATGCTGTGCCAATTCCAGGCAACCACATGACGATGATGAGTGCTCCAGAGAACCGCCGAGTTCTGGCTCGATCCATATCAGCGGCCTTAAACCCCAATTTGGGAGCTTGAATCACAGGCGCTCGGCCACCCGAATATGCGGTGTCGCAGGTGATCGGGTGTAAGCGCTAAGCCGATCTTACAATTACATAGGGTAATCGCGGGGGTGGGGACACCGGCGCGGTTGTGATGCGTTGGATTAAGGTGGTTGCCCCCGATAGGATGAAATACGGGCTCTCGACTCGACGCCGGGCCCAGCATCAAACGGGAGACAACTATGAAGCAGTTTATCGGCCTCGACGCGTCATTGAAAGATACAATCGTCTCGGTACGCAAAGGAGGCAAGCGGATCTGGCGCGGAAAATGCCCATCCGATCCCAAGCTGATAGCCGATGTCATCCGCAAGCGTGCATCGAACGCGGAACGCGTCGTGTTCGAGACGGGCCCCTTGTCAGTCTGGTTTTACCACGCACTGACACAGGAAGGATTGCCAGCGATTTGCATAGATGCGCGGCACGCCAAGGTGGCGCTAGATATGGCGCCAAACAAGACCGACGCAAATGACGCGGATGGGCTCTCGCATCTTGCCGAGGTCGGCTTTTACCGCGAGGTGCGGGTGAAGAGCTTTGACAGCATGCTGGTTCGCACGCTGGTCGCAGCGCGCAACCAACTGCTCAGGATGACAACCGAGCTGTCCAAACAGATCCGCGGCCTGATGAAGACGTTCGATCTAGTCGTTCCCAAGGGGCAGGACGCGTGTTTGAGGGCCATGTGTGCAGCCTGCTGGCGAACAATGCCGGCCTCAAGCAGATTATCAAGCCGTTGCTCGATGCCTGGAGGGGCATGCGCGCCCGCGCCGCTGAATTGAGCAAGCAACTTGTTGCTTCAGCCCGCGCGAGTGAGCAATGCCAGTTGGTTGCGTCGATCCCTGGCATCGGCGCGGTAACGACTTCCTCCTTCGTTGCAGCGATCGAGGATCCGGGAAACTTTAGAAAATCGCGCTCGGTGGGCGCCTGGATCGGTCTGACGACCAGACGCTACCAGTCGGGTGAAGTCGATTATGACGGTCATATCGGCGCGGCGACAATCATCTGCGCGGACTGTTGTATGAAGCAGCGACCGTGAATCGGCAGATCTTTGGCCTGCGCTTCTCGGTTCGCTGAGCCTGCGGCGTAGCCGGTGCATCCGCGAGAATTGCGCGGCGTGCCAGTCCGGCGAACAGCATCAAAGTTATGTTCTGTACGGCCGGGCGAATGGGCATCGTGTTGCCGTCTATGTGCCGAAAGAGCTTGTGCCGGAGGTTCAGCGCAGTCTGGACAACGGGCGGGCTCTGCAGGATCTGCTGCACCAAGCGGCGCCGCGATATATCAAGGCGCTCAAGCGAGCACGCGCCAGAGCTGCGAAGCGCGACGAGGATTGAGCGGTGTCCCGGATAGCGGAGCGGCAGGTCAGTTTTGCTGATTGGGAGTTGGTGCGTCAGGGCCTGTGCCTTGAGCCGTTGCTGCAGGCGATTTCCGATTTTCTTGACGACCAGAAGGACATAATCGATCAGGTCCGCGGCGATCTGACGCGGGGTTTGAAGAAGGCCGAGACGGGTCGCAGCGGCCTGACGCCGCAACAGGTGCTGCGCTCGCTGGTTCTGATGCGCGTCAAGAACTGGAACTATCGCGAATTACGTGAGCGGATCGCCGACGGATGCACGCTGCGCCAGTTCACGGACTTCTATTGTCTGCCAGTGCCTCGACATGATGCGTTCCACCGCGGCTTCAATCGGCTCACGCCCGAGACGCTCAAGGCGATCAATGATCTGGTGGTGCGGGCGGCGGTCGAGCTCGGACTGGAAGACGGCCAAAAGCTGCGTGTCGATACCACGGTGGTGCAGACCGACATTCATCATCCGACCGACAACACGCTGTTGTGGGATGTCGTTCGCGTGGTCACGCGCCTAATCGGTCGCCTCGCCACAGCGCTGGAGCGCCGGCGGATCAAGGGGTTCCGAGATCGGACGCGATCGGCGCGGCGGCGGATGCAAGAGATCCAACGAATGACCACAAGGCAGCGCCAGGATCAGCAGACCGCGATATATCGCGAACTCATTGGCATTGCCGAGGAAGTCATCGAAAGCGCACGAAAGGCGCTCCGGCAAACCCGTAAAGCGCGCGGCAAAGATATGATCACCGATCTGGCCATCGCGGAGACGCGCAAAGAGATAGAGCACTTTTGTGGTCTGCAGACCGTGTGACAGATCAGTCGCGCCGCCGTGTGCTTAACGGCGAGCAAGTTCCAACGGCCGAGAAGCTCTATTCGATTTTTGAGCCCCACACGGACCTCATCAAGCGCGGCAAGGTGCGGTCGCCGATCGAGTTTGGCCACAAGGTCTTCCTCGCCGAAAGCGCGCGCGGCTTGATCACGCAGTATGACGTGCTAGACGGAAATCCCATCGACGAACAGCATGTGGTTATCTCGCTGGTACGCCACAGGCAGACCTTCGGCGACGTCCCCAAATTGTATGGATCGGATCGCGGCTTCTTCAGCGAGAAGAACGTGATGTCGTGCAAGCAGGAAGGCGTCAAGGTGGTGTGCATCCCACAGCGGGGCGGCACCAAGGCGCCCGAACGCGAAGCCTATGAGAAGAGCCGGGAGTTCAAGGACGGCCAGCGCTTTCGCGCCGGCATCGAGGGGCGCATCTCGGTATTGTTCCGCGGTCGCGGCATGAAGCGTTGTCTCGAAGGTCGCGAGCGCTTCGAGCTATGGGTTGCAGCCGCCGTGCTCGCCAACAACCTCATGAAGATCGCAGCCCTGTTGGCGGACCGATCATCGCGCAGACGAAAAGCCGCCTGACAATATCCCTTCAAGTCCCTCGCTTGCGGCGGAAATCTTATCCGCTGCACTTCAGTGCAACCACTGCACCGTCTACCGGACGCCTCATGAAATCGCGACGAAACTCGCGTCAAAACACATGGCGAATGCTAGCATCTACTGCTAATTCGCCCCGGTTTTATTGAGGGAATGGCGCCCTCAACACAAATGCAGGTGTTTCGCGACAGAAACTAGCTAGTGCAACGGAGGACTGGCCGGACGGCTTCATCGGAGACCTCAAAGCACTCACGATGGAGGCCGGCCGCAAGCAAGGTGACGAATAGCGAACGAAGAATGTCAATAAAAGAACCCGATCGCCAAGGATTGCTGACGTGTTGAGCCGTGAGGCCGAGGTCCTCACCGACCTTGTGGTATGGCGAAGCGCGCGGTCCGCGGGCCGCGCTCACAAATCAGATCCGAACTTTGAGCAGACTGCGTGCTCATCGTCTCATGCGCTGGCTCCGCCGCGATACTTATCCAGTGCGGTATCGAGGCACCTGATCAAGTGCCGTCCAGCGAAGGGCTTGGCCAGGAAGCAAATCGCTCCGGCGCTCAGCGCACGGGCGCGAACGCGATCATCGGGAAAGGCAGTGATGAAAATGAACGGTGCACTGTAACCCTGGGCCCGCATATGTGTCAGCAGGTCCAAGCCGCTCATAATCGACATCTGCACATCCGCAATCACACACGATGTTCCGTTCAGATGGGGCGAGCGCAAGAACTCCTCGGCCGACACAAATGTATGGACGATATAGCCGCGGGATTTCAAAAGATTATTTATCGCAGCACGGACCGACCCGTCGTCATCGACGATGGAAATGAGCGGAGGCGTGGACAAGGCGATCCCCTCCTAACGCGGGAAAGGCGCTTGCCGAAGCATAGCCGCCTGGACAAAGGGTAGGCTTGTGGACCAAGGTGGGCTTGCGGGATGAAAATGTAAACTCATACTTAGGCTCATTCGGGGTGGTTGGCACAAATTCCGAGGGTCTCAGCCATTCTGACTAAATCGGCCAGCGACCGTGCGCCCATTTTCTTCATCACCCGTCCGCGATAGATCCTGACGGTCATTTCGGCGAGCTCGAGCTCTGCGGCTACTTGTTTGTTCATCAGGCCGGCAGCGACCAGTTTCATCACTGCCTGTTCCCGTGGGCTTAAGGTCTCGAACAAGGACTGCAAGTTCGCAACCGTCTTCTCAACTTCCCGCCTCTTGCGATCCCGTTCGGTCGCAGCGACGACAGCGTCAAGCAGCTCCTGATCGCGAAACGGCTTGGTAAGAAAATCGACCGCTCCACCCTTCATGGCCTTGACGCTCATTGGAATGTCGCCATGGCCAGTAATGAAAATAATCGGAATGTGAAGGTTCAACTTGGCTAGCTCAGTCTGCAGCTCGAGGCCGCTCAATCCAGGAAGCCTGACGTCAAGGACGAGGCAGCTGGCAACCTCCGGAAGGTTGCCTTGCAGCATTTCCCGCGCCGATCCGAACGCAGCAACGTCCAGGTTCACCGATCGAAAAAGATTCGCGAGCGAACGACGCATTGAGACGTCGTCGTCGATCACGAACACGATCGCCCTTCCGCTCGGCTCCTCGGTCTTCACGCCTTGGTGCGGCGAGTCGGAGCGCCCGGTCACGACACAACCTCTTTATGCAACGGAAGGGCGAATTGAAAAGTCGCGCCCGGCTCTTGCTTGCGGGCGATCGACAGGCTCCCTCCGTGAGCCTCCACGATCGAACGGCAGATCGAAAGCCCCATTCCAAGGCCGCTTGATTTAGTGGTAAAAGGGATTGAACACGCGATCCGCGTCGTCCTCGGTGATCCCGACACCGCAATCAGTCACGGCAAGGTGCACGCGTCCCATATCGTCCTGGGATGACCGAATCACCAGTTCGCGCGGCCGGTCCCTGACCGTCTGCATGGCCTCAATCCCGTTCATCACCAGATTTGTGATCACCTGTTGCAGTTGAACCCGGTCACCCAGGATCATGGGGAGGGCCGGCGTCAACTCGGTCCGGAACGACACCTGATGGCTGACCAGCTCGCGTGTCACCAGCGCGATTACCTCCTTGACGATGTCATTGATATCGACCGGCACCATCTCGATCTCGCCTTTCTTCGCAAGCGCGCGGATGCGGCGGATCACCTCGCTCGCCCGAATCCCGTCCTCGATGATCCACTCCACTGAGCAGCGCGCCTCCGAAAGATCAGGAGTCTCGCGACCAAGCCAACCCAGACAAGCCTCGCCATTGGTGATAATGGCGGCGAGCGGCTGGCTTATCTCGTGGGCGATGGAGGTTGTCAGCTCGCCCAGCGTCGTCACGCGCGTCACGTGCGCGAGCTCTGCCTGTGCCTTCCGCAGTTCTCGTTCGGCCTGATCTGCGCGGATGGTTGCGGTGATGTCGGTGCTGACGCCGCGATAGCCGAGGAAATTGCCGGCAGCATCAAAAAATGGCTTGCCGCTGGTCCGGACGTAAATTGGAGATCCCATCTGGGTGACGGTGCGATAGATGAAATCGCGAAATGGAAGACGTGCATCGAGTGTCGCCCGATGCTGCCGCCACTTCTCGGGTTCTGCTTCGACATCGCGCGCAATTTCCCAGCTAAGCAGGCCGACGACCTCTGTGGCCAGAATGCCTGCTGCGCTGGTGTGCTCCGACAAGCGGGTGACCCGGTGGTCCGGTCCGGTCTCCCAGAGCCAGTCGGAGGCCGTTTCGGCGTAGTCGCGAAACCGCTGCTCGCTTTCGCGCAACGCAGCAAGAGCTCTTTCCAGTCGTTCCCTGGCCGCATGTTGCTCGGTAACATCCATATGCGTTCCGATGAGTTCGCTGACGTTGCCATCGCTGCCGACCACGGCGTGCGCAACGGAATGTATGCGCCTAATCGCGCCATCTGGAAGAAGGATTCGGAAATCATATTCGAAGTGCCCCCTTGTCTTTGATGGCCTGGCGCGGCACTTCCTGAAGCCGCGGCAAGTCGTCTGGATGGATGCGCGACCGGATGGTCTCTATCGATACAGCCTGTTCCGGATCGAAGCCAAACAGATGATCGACTTCGGCGGAGCGATACACAAATTCGAGACGGTCGACGTCCCAGGACCAACTGCCCGTGTGGCTGAGATGCTGGGCTTCGGCCAGATAGGCCTCGCTACGACGCAACTGCTGTTCCGCCTGCTTTGCAGCCGTAATATCCGTCACTGCGCCGACAAACTCGATATCACCAGAGGCGGTTCTAATGGCTCGTGCCAGCGCGTGGAGGTGCTTCACCGAGCCGTCCGGCATCAGCAGTCGGTATTCGTGCTCGAAATCCTCTTCGTTTTGGAGCGCTCGTTCGATGGTCTCTCGCACGGCAGCCCGATCTTCTGGATGGGTTCGATCAACGACGAGTTGCGGGATCGGTTTCGTCGACGGATCGTATTGGAAAATACGAAAGGTCTCCTTTGACCAGTGGACCTCGCCGGTGGCGACGTTCCAGCCGAAGCTGCCGGTGCGGCTCAATTCCTGCGCCTGGGCCAGATGGGCTTCGCTCCGCCGCAGGGCAGTTTCCGTCCGCTTTCGCTCGGTGATATCTTCGCAGGCGATAAGGACGACGAGCTTGTCTTCTGCCCACTGCATAGCTTTGGCGTTTTCGCGCACCCACAGCACCGAGCCATCCTTCCTGATCTTCTGGATCTCCCAAGTGTGCGATTGGCCGACCGTTTCAATGCACAGCCCGACGCGCTCGCGAACAAACGGACGATCTTCTTCCAGAAATACCTTCAGCACGGAATGCCCGACAAGCTCCGAGGGCGCATAGCCGAGCTGTGTTGCGCCAAACGTGTTGACGTTCAGGACCATTCCGGTGGCATCGACCATGAATTGCATGACCGGGTTATGCTCGAAGATTTCGCGCCACTGTTTCTCGCGGTCGCGCAACTCAGCCTCGCTGCGCCGGAGCCCGGCTGCGGCCTCAAGCGCAACCTCCCTTTCTCGGCGGACTTTTCCGATCAGGTGCGTTCCAACAATTGAGGCAACAAGAAAGGCCACAACCACAGGAAGATCCTGCGGATCATTCAGATTGAAAGTGGGCGGCGCAAAGAAGTAGGCCAAAGCAGCGAAGGGCAAGATAAAAAGCATGGCAGAGGCTATGAGGCTGCCCATCAGAGAAAACACCAATATCATTTCCAAATAGCCGAACGCCGTCGCGGCGAATGGGCGTGAAGGTACAACGCAGTTAGCGTCATCAACGCCAGCGCGAAAAACTGCGTGGCTGAGCGTCCGAACCTGAACTTAGTAAGCTGGTTACTCATGATCCTAAACTATCGAAAGGAGCTGGAGAACTATACGAATGTTTTAACCCGGCCCTGGCGCTGATTTTCAGCAGCTAGCGCTAGCATTATCATGCTCGGCACAATTCAGCCATTATCTCAATGGCTTACGCGGAAGAGCGACTTCCGTGCTCCCCGGCTTTGATGACGCCGAAAAGAAGCTTCGCCAAAAATTGGCCGATTGAGGCGGCCATCAAGACCTTCTTAGAACCCACACGGCAGTGCGCGTAGAACCGGTAGAGCGCAACAAGCGAGGCCGGCACTTCGAAACCGAGTATCAATCACGGGAAGCCTTTGGCGAGATGCCTATGTTGGCCAGTCTCCCAAATCTAGGCCTCGAGCAGGGCGTCGGCCAGGCGCCGTGGACCGCACCGGGCGAGATCTTGGAGGGGGACCGCGCGACTTTCGTGTTGACCCGCGCGTGGGTCTTGGTGGTGAGGCCTCCTCGGCTTCGGTCCACACAACGATCTCCACTCTTTTTTGGCCCCGGAGGCGTGCTGATGGATGCTTACAATCGAACTGCCATCGTGAGCCTTGACGACAGCATTCATCAGACCGATCCCAGATAGCCGCCTTGCGCCACTGGTTGAACCGATTGTCGTGTACGACCCGTATCGTTCCGGCAGGTGAAGGCCGGTGCCGCAGTCGAGTAGAGTTCGTTCAAGATAGCCACACCAATGCGACCACGCATAGTGAGCTGCTTCTGTATTGTTAGATCTTGTCGATTGCGCTCCGACCTGTTTGGCCCGGAGCCGACCAGCATTTGGTGTCTTAAGGCGGTTTGGAGTGGCGCTTTGCAGCAGCGGTTATCATCTACGGTGTCGCCCAAGCCGCTCGGTAATATCGTCCCACTCGGCACAAGCCGAGCTGGCATCGAAGATGAAGTTGCCACCGGCAGCTTGGGGTCCAAGGGTTGAGGATGTGATGCGTCAGAGCGCGCCCAAATCAACTACCAACTTCAGCAATTGATAGAACTGAGGCACACATGGCAATCAGCATTAAATGAACGCCGCGCGGCGGCCAGATCAAGGAACTACGGATGCAATATGTGAAAGCTTTGATGCGGTGCCATGTCGGGAGTGCGCGTCAATGCCAGGGATGGAGTGAAGCGTGATCAAAGCAAGCGCGACGACAAAGTCGCTGGCTGGAAAGCCCACGCCTTCCGCTCCAGATGATGATCCCTATCTGTGGTTGGAACTGATCGAAGGCGCGCAGGCGCTGAAATTTGTCGAGTGGCAGAATGGCAAGACGCTGCAGGTGTTTGGCGGCGCGGCATTGGAGCGGGATCGCGATGCGCTGACCTCGATTTATGACCGACCTGACAATATCCCCTATGTCAGCCGGCGCGGCGGCTACCTCTACAATCTCTGGAAGGACGCCAACAATCCACGCGGCGTCTGGCGACGAACCTCTCTGGAAGAATTTCGCATGCCGAAGCCGTCATGGGAAGTTCTGCTCGACATCGATCAGCTCGCTATCAGCGAAGGCCAAGACTGGCTTCTGAAAGCGACGGCCTCACTGGCCGGCGATCATAGACGGATGATTTTGAGCCTATCGCGCGGCGGCAGCGATGCCGTCACCTTGCGTGAGTTCGATACCGGCGCGAAGACATTTGTCAGCGATGGCTTCGTCCTGCAGGAAGCCAAGGGCGGGGTTGAGTGGCTCGATCGCGATACGCTGGTGCTGTCGAGCTCTCATGGGCAGGGCATGGCGACGACCTCCGGCTATGCGCGTACGGTGAGGCTCTGGCGTCGCGGTACGCAGGCGGATCAAGCGCCGGTGATCTTTGAGATCGCAGCCGATCATGTCGGAGCCGGCTGCGATGTCGACCACACCGTTGCGCCGCCGCGGATGTGGTTCGTCGATGGGGTGGACGCCTTCAATTTTGCCCGCTGGCTCGGTCACGAATCCGGTGCCACGACTAGAATCAATTTGCCAAGCAACGTCTGGATGCTCCCCCATCGCGATTGGCTTGCCATCAAGCCGCGCGAATCCTGGTCTGTGGCGGAGCGGACCTATGCCGCGGATACGGTGCTCGTCACCTCGTTGGCGGCGTTCCTTGGAGGCAACCCTCAGTTCGAGGTTCTTTTCGAACCGGGCCCGCGCCGCGCGCTGCAGGGATTCTCTTGGAGTGCAGGCAAGCTTGTGCTCTCCGTTCTCAACGAGCTGCGGCCGTCCTTCGAGATCTGCACGCCATCCGATAAAGGATGGACCCGCGCGCAACTGCGCGGGCTTCCCGACATCGGGGTCGTCGACCTCTGGCGCCTTGATTGGGATCCATCGGAAAGCAATGGCGACCTGCTCGCCGTGAGCCAGGATCCGCTCACGCCAGCTTCGCTTATGCTGATCGAGAATAACGTCGGCAATCCGACCGTGCTCAAGCAGGCGCCGAAGACCTTTACCGCGGATGGGCTGATGGTCACCCAACACGAGGCCATTTCGGTTGATGGCGAGCGCATCCCCTATGTACAGACCGGTCCGGCCGACGAGACGGGCGATGCGCCCGTCCATATGAGCGGCTACGGCGGCTTTGGGATCTCGGTGAGGCCGTACTATAATTCAGCGCTTGGCAAGCTTTGGCTCGAGCGCGGCGGCACCACGGTGCAGGCGAATTTACGCGGCGGCGGCGAGTTCGGTACGCGCTGGCACGATGCCGGCCGACTCGGCGGTAAGAAATTGTCGCACGACGACTTCGCTGCCGTTGCCGCCGATCTCGTGCGTCGCGGCGTGACGGAGCCGAAGCGGATCGCGGCCCAGGGCGGATCGAACGGCGGCATCCTCATCACCAATATGCTGACGCGCTATCCGGAACGCTTCGGCGCGCTGTTCTGCACGATCCCGCTGATCGACATGCGCCGCTACACCAAGCTTCTGGCAGGAGCAAGCTGGATTGCAGAATATGGGGACCCTGACAAGCTCGATGACTGGGAGTGGCTCAAGACCTATTCCGCGTATCATGCCGCCAAGCGCGGCCAAAAATACCCGCCGATCCTGATCGCCACTACGCGGCGTGACGATCGTGTTCATCCCGGACACGCGCGCAAGATGGCCGCGAAGCTCCAGGCGATGGGCTACGAGGCCTATTTCTACGAGCCGGCGGCGGGCGGCCATGGTTACGGCCGGGACAACAGGGAGCGCGCCGGCTTCGAGGTGCTGGGCTTTCGGTTCCTGAAGAGCAAGATCGGCTGGCTTGACCGCGAGGCTTAGGCGGGCCCTTTCTGAGGCCTACGCCGTCCAGCGGCATCGGGGGCAGCCTTTCCATTTCTAGCGCTTCAACGTTCGCGTGGAGAATACGATGGCGCAGCCGCCAATATCGAGGCCGCAACCTCAACAATGATCATGGCGAGCTGGCTTGCCTGAGCTAGGCGCCCGTTCGCCCCACACGAAGGAGAAACGAGATGAATCAGCGGGATGTGGCCGAAGTCAATCTTCACGACCTACAGGTCTCGGATCCGCTGATTGGGAAATGCCAGCACTTGGTGACGGAAGTGGCGATTCCCTATCAATGGGACGCGCTGAACGACCGCAATCCCGCAGCGACACCGAGCCACGCGGTAGAAAACTTCCGTATTGCCGCCGGACGTGCGAAGGGGAGTTCTACGGCACGGTTTTTCAGGACAGTGATGTCGCAAAATGGCTAGAGGCGGTTGCTTGGTCGCTGTGCCAGACACCCAATCCGGACTTGGAGAAAGCCGCCGATGAGCTGATTGAATTGATTGCGGCCGCCCAATGCGGCGACGGCTATCTCAACACCTATTTCATGCTAAAGGCGCCTCAGGACCGCTGGAGCAACCTAGCCGAATGCCATGAGCTTTACTGTGCCGGCCACTTGATTGAAGCGGGTATCGCTTTCTTTCTGGCTACTGGCAAACGACGCCTGCTGGAGGTCGTTTGCAAGCTTGCTGACCACCTCGGCACAGTTTTCGGCCCGGAGCGCGATCAGTTACACGGCTATGATGGCCATCCAGAAATTGAACTTGCATTGACGCGCCTCTACGAAGTGACGCAGGAGCAGCGATATCTGACGCTAGCCAATTATTTCGTGGAGCAACGCGGCACGGAGCCGCACTTCTATGACATAGAACACGAGAAACGCCGGCAATCCTGCCACGTCAAATCATCTGGCGTGCCCTTGACGGTGAAAAATAAAGCCTATAGCCAGGCGCACCTGCCAATTTCGGAACAGCGGACCGCAACCGGTCATGCGGTTCGGTTTGTATACCTCATGACTGCGGTCGCTCATCTCGCGCGGCTGCGTCAGAACGAACAGCAACGCCAGGCTTGCCTGCGGCTATGGCAAAACATGGTGCAGCGCCAGATCTATATCACCGGCGGTATCGGCTCGCAAAGCTTCGGCGAAGCGTTCAGCAGTGATTACGATCTGCCGAACGATACTGCGTACGCGGAAAGTTGCGCGTCGATTGGCCTGATGATGTTCGCGCGCCGTATGCTGGAGATGGAAGTGGACAGTCGCTATGCCGACGTGATGGAGCGCGCGTTCTACAATACGGTCCTGGGCAGTATCGCTTTTGATGGGCGTCACTATTTCTATGTTAACCCGCTCGAAGTTCATCCCAAAACGCTGCGGTCCAATGGCATCTACAGTCATGTCAGGCCGGTGCGGCAACGCTGGTTTGGCTGCGCCTGCTGTCCGCCGAACATCGCACGCATCTTCACATCAATTGGTCATTACATCTATACGCCATGCTCCGACGCGCTCTATATCAATCTCTATATTGGCAATAGCGTGGCGGTATCGGTCGGCGGGCATACGCTGCGGTTGCTCATGAGCGGCAACTATCCTTGGAGGGACGAGGTGGAAATCGCTGTGGAATCTGCACAGCCAATCGCCCACACGCTCGCCCTGCGCCTGCCGGAATGGTGCAGCGCGCCGGAGACGACCCTGAACGGCGAACCTGTCAATTGCGAGTCGCGCAAGGGCTATTTGCACATTCACCGCACGTGGCGGCAGGGAGATCGGGTCAAACTATCGCTGCCGATGGAAGTACGCCGCGTATACGGTCATCCGCAACTTCGCAATTTGGCGGGCAAGGTGGCTATCCAGCGTGGCCCTTTGATTTATTGTCTGGAAGAAGCCGACAACGGGACCGAGTTACACAACGTTTGGCTTCCTGCAGAAAGCCGGTTTTCGCTTATCGAAGGCACTGGTCTCTTTAGCGACAAGATTTTGCTGCAGGCTGATGGGGCCAGGTTGCAACACACGCATTCTGAAGAAAGGGCGCTTTATCAGTACGACAAAGTGCCCGGACAGCTACAACTGCAGCCGCTGACATTCATTCCGTGGTTCAGCTGGGCTAACCGCGGCGAAGGCGAAATGCGGATTTGGATTAATGAGCGTTGATGCGAACGCCTGAGTCGCGCGTCAAGTGCGATCAAGTTTGGCCGTGATGATGCCGTATCATCTCGGGCGCATCGGAGCTGACCCTTGCTTTCTTGACGGGCGGACCATCTTGCAGTGCATCAGCCGTGTTCGGATTATCTACGCTGGCTGTCCGATAGTCAGCTAGATTGCCGCCCAGAAACAAGACCTCGGTCTCCTCGGTCGGTATTCCCCTCACCCAAACTCGCAACTCCTCATCTCCAGGAGCATGGCCGCGCTCTAAAATACCGTTGATTTTTTGGTCGGCCAAGCGGTGACACTCGGTACCGTGTAGGTGTGTAACTTCTTAGCGTTCTCTGCAATTGCCTTCGCGCCATGCTCGGTCTCGTCCTTTGAAAGGAGCAGTCGTGAGGGGTCCTCGCACAATGACACAAAAGCACTCTCTGTAACGCCTTGGGTGTGCAATGCAGCGAGGCGCGCCATATCAATTTCGTCCTCCCTTTCGTCGTCCGAGCAGATAGCGGCCTTAGAAACATGCGGGCTAGCGTGAGCACGCAAATCCGCTAAGGAACGCACATGCGCGATGGCACTCACCTCCTTCTCTAGGAGCGGCTCGCAATCGATGTCCTCGTTCTGAAAACGGTGTAGCGGCAGATACGATGATGCCAACACGTCCTCGAGAATGCGGTCGCCATCGATACTGCCCGCGGAAGATCCGGTTGTTCTTGGCCACTGTGCTGTTCGCTGCTCAGCCAGCCTGATCTCGTTCCTGAGCGCCTCAACGTTCGCTCCGGCCAGTGATGCGGCAAGCTCGGCGCGCCCTCGGATGAACGATGGGGCCGGGCACCGTTCGCTTTCCTGGATAGCGCACGCTCCCAGATTGCCTTTCGTCATGATCGAGGGCGATCCAACTTCGGAATCTGTCAAAGCGGTAGCTGAATCAGACGTTTGGTGGATTGGCCGAAGGTCACTTAGCTGCTGCTCAAAGTTCGCTTGGTCCGCGGACGGGTGTGCTGGTGACCTGGTTTGTCCGCTCCGGTCGTCCGGCTGTTCCGGCGCCCGTTGATGCTGCCGCAGGGAGACCGTAAGCTTGAACGGAGTCTTCTGCAGTGTTCGGTGTATCGATATTCATTGTGTTCCCCGCGAGCATAGGTGCATCGGTCCTATTTTTGTAAGGGGGCGGCTTTCGAGAAGCTGACGAGTCAGAGAAGGAATGCCACTGACGCCCAAACTTTTTCGATCGCTTCCCGCTCAGCTGCCATCACTGCGGAGGAGAGCGCCCCACGAACCTGCATCGCCGGCGCGGATCCACCCTCCGCCACGAAGCGGACGACTCGTAGCCTGCAACAGCACCACTACAGGATGTCAGAGCCGTGGGGGCGATAGGGCTCTCTCCTTTCTAGTCGCGCTCGCCGTCGTGGCTCGCTGCGGCGCCTGCGGCCCAGGCACCCGCAAGATCTATCGAGCTCAGCCGCAGCGCAAGCATCGGCCGGGCAAGGCTCATCATTTTGATTTCGACTTCAGCATGATGGCCTGCACGGCCATAGGGCGATCCGCTGCCCCGTACTGGGCTGCTAGCGGAGCGGCAAACGGAGGTTGCAATTGCTTTCACCTTCCCGACTCAAAACTCTCTCATGCTCATAGGAGCCTTTCTTCGGCAGACACCGATCCTGCTGCACCCGCAGAAAGAACGCTTTGGCCATTGGCTCATATTCTATTTTTCTAAACCGCGTCAGCTTCTCGAAAGCTAACGATAGTAGCGTGGGAGGTCGAGAGCGAACGCGCTGCTCAGATATGCGAAACGGCTCCAATCGGACGGGAACATGGCCCCATTTAACAAAATCAATCCGTTCGACAGAGAGTTTGCTGCCTACAACTCCACGGTCCAACAGCCGCAACAGCAGCAAGTGGATTTTGCGCAGCATTTGGACGAGCTGCCTCAGATGGATGCCGTTAATCCCGACAGAGAGTTTTCGATATCTCTGAGGAAGACGATCGCCTCATCCAAGCAGCGGCCGATGCAGCCCGTGATCGGGGGACGCCGCCGAGCACCGTCACCGTCGGCATTTATGATCGTCATCAATTGGCTGATGTGCTCAAGCGTTCTGGCCAAACTATTGCTATGCTCGATGACGAGTCGTTGCTCGATCGCGCTAATCTAAACGGCTGTTTCCGAAAGAGAAGGTAATCGTCCCCGCGTTGTCAATGCTTAGTCGATATCGTGAGCCCGGTGCCGCCGCTCGCCCCATTACAACACATTATCGCGCTTCCAAAGAAGATGACCGCCTCATCAGGGCGGCGGCCGAAGCAGGCTTTGGTCGAGCGATCGACCGGAAAACCGCCGAAAATTATTCTAGCAATCTTCGCATGTTATCTGCAGCACTCCGGCCTTCCTCGATTGCTATGCTCGGTCACGATCTCGCTGGTCGGCCACGCTAAGAGGTTGTTTCCGAGCGACAACAAACTCATCTATGCGTTGAACAGGCTTCGTGAGTACCGCGAGAGCGCGGGCAGGGCACTTCGCGCGAGGAGGGAGGCAGTTCGCGGTTGCCATTAGGGCCGGCGGCCCATGCGCCCGTGCAAAGTTTCGGTCAGGAACAGCTTTTGGGTAGTGCCGCGGATCGGGGCGGCCCGGTGCTGGCCGACAGAGTCGATGCGCCGGAGCTTTGGCAGGGAATGGGTTCAGCCGCCCACTGGCCCGCGCAGAGTGTCGACCAGGAGCAACTTTTGGATGCCGCGGATCGGGGCGGCGAGCCTGCAAGCCAGATTTGAAGAGCGCGTGAGCGGACTGCGAGACGGTTCGGGCTCGGGCAGGCCCAGGCGCGGCTACAGCCAGGCCTTTGGGGAGGACGTGGCGCTTATTCGCGAAGCCAAGCCAGCAGCCCGCGACAAAGGCGTACCCGAGCGTTGCGTCACGAACGCGCGAACTGATGTACAAGATCTAAGCATCTGGCTTCGCTAGAACAATACGGCTCCAATAGCGGGCCGGCTTGACCACGATTCCCTTGTGGCCGATATGCGGGACTATATCACCAATGGTGGTGGTCCCCGGAGCGTCGTGTCGTCGGTGAACAAGCTCCTGCCCGGGACACTCCCGACGCTAGACGACTTACTCGGTCGAGCCCCTCGCGCCCTAGATCCCTATCCCCTAGATGCCCGCCCGATCAACGAGGCGTTGTGGCACGCCGCGCGCGACGTTGGAGCCTCGACTGGTGAGGAGAAGGCCTATTCATATGCGGGCTACCCGTCTTCGCGCGCTCAGTGACTGGCTGAAAAAGGAGAATAGGGGAGCTCGTTGGCCGGCTCAACGGCAGTCAGCGGCAGTCAGCGGCACCAGGACGCGTTTCAGGAAGACGTTACGGTGTTCAGGGGATCGGGTCGAAATCGAACACTAATGGACGGGGATTTGGCGATCCTTCGGAACTACCTACAAACGGTCGACGCGGACCAGGCGCTGGGGTTGCAAGGCCGCGAGCAATCGGGTTTGCCCGCAATGGAGGGCGATCAGGACCCTTCTGTCGGGGCGCCGTTGTCAGACATCTATGGCGGTCTTGAGCCACTGGTTCACCTGAATGCGCCCACACCGTACGATTTGCGTGACGATGCTCACCCTGCGCCCGCGCTGGACCTCGCCGGACCGTCTGTCAGGGCTCCGTCGCCAGAAATCCACGGCGGTCTTGAGTCACTGGTTGAATGGGCCCACAGCGCACGATTTGCGTGACGATGCTCAGTCTGCGCCGGCGCTGGAACCTCGCCGGACCGTCGTCGTCTGCCAGGGCTCCGTCGCCAGACATCTACGGCGGCCTTGAGTCACTGGTTGATTTGAATGCGCGCACAGCGCACGAGCTGCGTGACGATGCCGACTCTGCCCCGCCCTGGACGCCGCCAAACCGGCCGTAAGTCGTCCGGAATCGTCCCACCCGGTAAGCGGTTCAGAGGCATATCACGCAGCGACCTGATTTCTGTTTCGCCGTTCCTGCAGGACTTTCCCACGGCACCTACCAGCTGCCGGACGCGGGCAGGGAGGGCAATTGGTCGGCGTCAAGGCCAGCCGCGAGCTAGCCGACATTTTGGTTCGACATGGATGGCAATCGCACTGAGAGGCTTCGAGATTTGCAAGAGCGGGTTAATCGGCGCGAATGCGAGAGTGACTGCGTCGCTGATCAATCAACGCGGCAGAAGCCACGCTGATAGTGCGATCTTCTGTCGCCAGCGCTCGCCTTCGCATATTATTGATGACGAGCTTTGCAATCGCTGCCGGCAGGAAAATGATCTGGACTTTGAGGCCGCGAACCCAAGACCAAAGCGATCCTGACGACCCCAGGAAATCACACCATCGCTGTTGCGGGACCGATTACCGGGGCGAATCCGCCTTCGGCCGCCAGTGAAGCAGTTCAAGTGCGCGGGCGATACGCAAGATATCGCGCGCAGGTCACTACCCTTCACATCCGTAGCAGCTACGACAGGATTCCTGCATTGTCCGCACCGCGACACGCGCCAAGATAGTTGGATCCGATTCACCCCTGCGGCCAGAGTTAAGACCTTCTCGGCAAGGCATGCCTTCAACGAAGACGTCCGCCTCGCTTCGGGCACCATCCGGACAGCATGCTCCAAAACACCTCTCAACTCAGCACATACTTTATTTTGCGCGGATTTTGCAGGCGTCATGATGCTACTCCACAAAATAGAACCTGTTCATGCGGGCTCCGGCCTACCCAGCCAGTGTTTCCGAAAAAACATAGAACTCGGCACCCGATGGCCCCTTCCGTCGAGCGAGTGTGGCAGTCGGGTTGGGGACGTGTCACACCGACGAATACAGGAGATATGATGAGGTCATGTGACAGCTCGACGAAGGAATCACTGCGGCTTGCTGGGATGTAGTGCCACTCGATCTGCCGGTGCTGCGACCAACCCGTTGCCATGCTGGTGAGCTCGGTGCCGCGGGGGACGATCATCGCTGGACAAACGTGGAATGCAATCACAGCGTTGAGCTCGCGCGCAACCCGCAAGACTGGCGACGAACGTATCAACGATAAGCAAGACGTTCGCGCGTGAAGTCATCGACGATGGCCAGGATGCGGAAGCCAGAATAGATCTCAACTTCTAATTGGTCGAGAGCGTCCAGGCCCTCATCGCGCCCTTGGGGAGCTCAGTTCATTTAGCGGAAGACCGAAGCGCTCTGGCACCCCCGGGGGCGGCGCGTAGCCGGCCAAGGAATGGCTTCAATGCTCTTTCGATGGCGTCCCGATCAGCCAACAGCTTTACCTTCGTCCACCACCAGATCGTCTCGTCCATGTCGACATCCAGTCCAGAGAAGAATTCGATGCGCTGGCTGCCTCCGCGTCGCTCAACGCGCGAAGTTTGCGCCACAGTCAGTTTCCCTTGCCGCTCACCACAGTGCCAGCCCAAAATCCACTCGGTATCGCACTCGCACTACGGTTCACCCGAAGATGTGCTGAACGATGCCTCCTTTTTCAGACGAGAAGCGCGTAATCCTATCGTCATGGCCCTTGGATATGTATGGTCAATTCTCCCCGGCGCTTCGCGAGGTAACGCTTATCCTGCATAGACTGTATCTGGACGACATGCTGGCGGCGCTGAAGCAGCTGGACGAGAAGAACGGCCCGCCGCCACGCGGGGATTGGCCACGCGGCGGCCTCGTTTCAGCAGGCCTGACTGCACTGCTGCTGACGAGCCGCAGCGTTCTATCGACAGACACGCTGCGATGAGGTGGCATCGATCGATGCAAGCCTCGCGCACACCGAATCATTCGCGATCGAGCCGCGAGGCAAATGTACTGCCCCTTGCTGAAGAATGGCACGATTGGTCAGTAGTTCCACTAAGTAGGCATCCGGGATGACTTCGATTGATGATAGCTTAAGTGAGATCAAATCCGTGCGGAACGACATTTGGCGTTGTCGTAGATTGCTTCAAACCGAGCTGCCTGATGCGGAGCGAAAAGTCGTTGAGAAGCGCCTGCTTGAACAGCGCTCCGCCTTTGAACGGCTCTTAGCAACCACATTTCCTTTGACGTTGAGGCTCTGTGGTCAATTCGGAGCCTGTGCCGCCGGGCCGCGGCTGTCGATGCCAGTCCATTGCGCCAACCGGCCGCGCGGATCGATCTCCAAGAGCTTGACACCGGAACGAACATCGCTGCCGTGACGGGAGATGCCGCGCAGCACACCGTCCCGCGAGGCCAACACCGGCACGCCGGAGATGGCCGATTACGAGATCTTTGTAGATGCGCGTGCCGATTTCGACTGGCGCCCGCCAACGGCCGGCGAAGTTTGAGTAGACAAAGCGTTTCCGCGCCTAGATCACCAGCCGGTTCGCAATGGCGTCGGCAGCATCGGTCCATCCGTCTCCGTCGACGATGCCGATCCTGCCCGGTCGGGTTTCGTCTGTGACATGGAGACGAGGACCTGTCCCCGCCTACTGCAGTCGGCGCGAACCGCTTTAAGCATCTGCATGGTATCATGGACGCGCTCACCGACGACATCTTCCATCTGCGCGGTGTCGGCAAACAGCGCGTCATGAAAGGCCATCTTGCCCCGGATCACAGGCGGGCGTGCAGCACGCGCTTTCTGTCCGAAAGCAAGCCCTCGGCTTGTCTCAAATCCGCCAATCTGTTGCGAACGCGACGTTGCGCAAAAGTCCGAGGGCTATCGCGTCGCTTACGCTGGCCTAAAACCTTGCAGGAAATAAGCAGATAAGGGCCAATGTTTTTTGCGATCGCCGCACATCCGGTGTTTGGCCCCGACAATATGGATGCACTCGGCGCTTTCAAAGATGCGCGCATCGTTCACTTCGCAATGGTGCAACGGTTGCGGGCAGATCGGGTGCTGGACGATCGATCGATTCCGACGGCCGCCCTCTAGCCATCATAGCCAATCTGGTCGGCCAACCGTGAAGCTGCATTGCCTGCTCGCGCGCGACTGCGGGCAATTGTTGGCGCCGCGCTCGGGGCTACAGAAGAGGCTGTCAGAGCTGAAGCCCACCCGCGACGGCAAGAAGGTCCATTTCAAGCGTCATCAGCACCGTCACTGCGGCCAGATCGAGAAGATCGCGGTCGTTGCCAAGTCCAACACGATCGTACTGTTGCGGGGCGTTCCGTGACCGGCGAGGAACTGGTCGCCACGCGTGCACGAGCTGTCGCCCCCGCTGCCTGAGACGGTGCTGGATCGGAATTGTCCGCCCAAGAGAAGAGGTCTTCATCGGAGCGCTGAACTCCGCTCAAGGAATATCAAATGGCTGACATGGCAACGCCGTTTCTCGACGAGATCGGTGAGATCTCGCCACTCCCCAGAAGCTGCTCTGTCTCCTGCAGGAGCAGGGGTTCCAGCGCGTCGGCGACTAGAGACTATCAAGGTCGCCGTACTGTCACTGATGCCATCAACCGCACTCTCCAAAGGCGGTGGCGCGAAACAAGTACCGCGCAGACCTCTACCATGGCATCAGCGTCGGGGAGCGGCGCGAAAATTACCGACCGCGACACCGTTATCGCGGGCGTAGAGAAGTCGGGCTGGGCGCGGGCGGAGGGCGATTCGCCTCCTCGAGTTAACCCCATGCCAGACCAGCTACGCGCTCAAGAAGTACGGCATTCATATCAGGCGCCTGTGAGCCGAGTGTTGTGGTCGCGACACGCTGTCTGGCCCAGGACACGCGCGAGACGGAAAATAGCCGAGATAAATCAAAGCTCGGCGTTTGGCACGAGCCTTGAAAGAAAGAAGCCGTCCCGCGTCGCCTGCCCAAGGAATCGGAGTTTATGGCTTACAAGATAATTGCCTCCCAGTGCACCGTCTGCGGCGCGTGTGAGTTCGAATGCCCCAACGCAGCAATCGGCCTCAAGAACGACATCTATGTAATCGATCCGAAGAAGTGCACCCAATGCGAGGGTGATTTTGACGCGCCGCAATGCGCTGTTGTTCGCCCGGTGCCCGACACATGCGTGCAGGCATAGAAGAGCGGCCGATGAGTGGGGCCGTGACGCGCAGCAAGATTGAGACTCTCTCGGCGGCGGCAACTTCTCTGATCGGTCGCCCGATTGGCCTGATCGCCGGCCTCGAACTGCGTGCGGCTAGCGCGATCGCCTATGGATCGAAGCAGGCACGGCGCAGCCCTCGTCGGAAATGGGCGGAGTTGTCCTTGCGGAGCGGGCAATGTAGCCGTACGGAAGACGGTCGACCAGGTGCGCCGCATCGACGTCGACCAGTATCGATATGGTTTCGAGACGGTCATTGAATCGGAAAAGGCCCCAAGGGTCTGTCGGAAGACACCGTCCGCTTCATTTCCGCGAAGAAGAACGAGCCGGCCTGGATGCTGGAATGGCGGTTGGAGGCCTATCGCCGCTGGCTGACCATGACCGAGCCGACCTGGGCGCGCGTCAACTACCCCAAGATCGACTACCAGGACATTCACTACTACGCGGCGCCGAAGCCGAAGAAGACGCTGTCCTCGATCGACGAAATCGATCCTGAAATCCTCAAGACCTACGAGAAGCTCGGCATTCCCTTGCGTGAAGTCGCCATTCTCGAAGGTGTCGAGCCCCGCCCGGCGGCAAGCCGTCGGCCAATCGCAAGATCGCGGTCGACGCGGTGTTCGACTCGGTTTCGGTCGCGACCACGTTCCAGAAGGAGCTGAAGGCCGCCGGCGTGATCTTCATGCCGATCTCGGAGGCGATCTCGCGAGCACCCCGATCTGGTGAAGCAGTATCTCGGATCGGTCGTGCCGACCTCGGACAACTACTTCGCGACGCTAAATTCGGCGGTGTTCTCCGACGGCTTGTTCGTCTACGTGCCGCCGGGCGTGCGCTGCCCGATGGAGCCGTCGACCTATTTCCGCACTAACGAGCGCAATACCGGCCAGTTCGAGCGCACACTGATCATCGCCGACAAGGGCTCCTACGTCAGCTATCTCGAAGGCTGCACCGCACCGCAGCGCGATGAGAACCAGTTGCATGCCGCTGTGGTCGAACTCGTCGCGCTCGACGATGCCGAGATCAAATATTCGACGGTGCAGAACTGGTATCCCGGCAATTCGGAAGGTGTTGGCGGCATCTACAATTTCGTCACCAAGCGCGGCGACTGCCGCGGCAACCATTCGAAAATCTCCTGGACCCAGGTCGAAACCGGGTCGGCGATCACCTGGAAATATCCGAGCTGCATCCTGCGCGGCGACAATTCGCGCGGCGAGTTCTACTCGATCGCGATCTCGAACGGTCACCAGCAGGTCGATTCTGGCACCAAGATGGTCCATCTCGGCAAGAACACGTCGAGCCGGATCATCTCCAAGGGCATTGCGGCTGGCGTGTCGCAAAACACCTATCGCGGCCTGGTAACTGCTCACCGCAAGGCGACGGGCGCACGCAACTTTACCGCCTGCGACTCGCTCCTTGCCGCCTGAATGACCTGTGTGCCGCCGACCGAACCGTTTCCGAAGGCGGGCCGCCGTTCACCGTGAGGCTGCTTGATGCGCTGATCGAGCCGTCCACCTCGAGCGCACCCGCATGTGTGGTCTCACGGCAACAATGGCGCGACAGGGACATAGATCTGGGACAGATGCTGCAACGCTGTGCAGCAGGGGCCGCCCTCTTTCATCTGAGCACGGGAGCGCCCCAATCGAGCACGGTGGCCTGCCGATCCTCAGTCGCCATCTGCCTGTCGGCAAAACCGAGAGCCGGCGGGCCTACACGTCCCCGTAGGCCGCCTCGGCATTCTTCGGCCCGCGGCCATAGCCTGCGATCATGAACAGCGCGCCGATGATCGCGAGGTTCTTCAAGGCATCGATCAGGACCTGGGCGTTGCCAGGTGCCGGCTGATTCCAGAAGTCGTAGAAATAGCAAGTCGAGATCCGAGATAGAAGACCAAAACAAACACAAAGAAGCGCGCACCAAAGTTCAACGCGATCATCAGCCCCGTGATGAGTTCGAGCGCGCCGACCACAACCGCCAGAGGTTGCGGCGTCCGGCATTCCGGTCGCGCTCTCAAGCGGCGCGGTGTAGGGCGCGAACGCCTCCGGAATTGAAAATTTGGTCGCGATGAGATCGGCGGTCTGCTGTATGCCGAACAGCTTTGTCGCCCCGTGCAGATGAACAGAACCGCGAACAGAACTCGCCCGAAGGTAACGAACGCTGGCTGGTGGATCTCACTGCAGTGAGGATGCGGGAAGAGCGGACGGAGGAGCGGAACGATTATGGTCCTTCCGCTCTCCGCGATCAAATCGAATCCGCCTGCGCCCGGAAGGCGACCGCCTTCAATTAGCCGAGTTGCGGGCGGCCGGCGCGCTCCTGGGCTTCGACGGCGGCAACCGCCGTCATGTTGAGCACGCCGCGCGCCGTCACCCCCGGGGTGAGGATATGCGCCGGGCGTGCCGGCCCGATCAGGATCGGCCCGACCGGCAGCGCGTCCGCCAACGTCTTGATCATCTGGTAGGCGACGTTGGCGGTGTCGAGGTTCGGCATGATCAGGATATTGGCATCACCTTCCAGGTTGGAATGCGGCAGCACGATCTTGCGCGCCGCGGCCGAGAGCGCCGTATCGCCCTGCATCTCGCCGTCGGCCTCGATCTCCGGATGCTTCTCCTTCAGCAGCGCGGTGGCGCGGCGCATCTTGCGCGAGGAGTCGGTGTCGTAACTGCCGAAGTCGGAATGTGACACGAAGGCGACGCGCGGCTTCATGTTGAACCGATGCACGTGGATCGCCGCCAGCGAAGCCATCTCCGCGAGTTCTTCGGCGCTCGGATTGGGCCGCACCTGGGTATCGGCGATGAAATAGGAGCCCTTGCTGGTGATCATCATCGACAACGCCGCAAAGTCGCTGACGCCGGGCAGAAAGCCGACAATCTCGCGGACATGCCGCAGGTGGCTCATGTAGCGGCCCTCGACGCCGCAGATCATCGCGTCGGCTTCGCCGCGGACCACCGCGAGGGCTGCGATCACTGTGGCATTGGTGCGAACCACGGTGCGCGCGGCTTCGGGCGTGACGCCGCGCCGGCCGGCCATGTCGATATAGGTTTGCACATAGGAGCGGTAGCGCGGATCGTCCTCGGGATTGATGAGGTCGAAATCCTGCCCGGCCTTGATCGAGAGGCCGAACCGCCTGATCCTCGCCTCGACGACGGAAGGACGCCCGACCAGGATCGGCCGCGCCAGCTTCTCCTCGAGCACGACCTGCGTCGCGCGCAGCACCTGCTCGTCCTCGCCCTCGGCATAGATCACCCGAACCGGCTGGGTCTTGGCCTTGGCGAAAACCGGCTTCATGACGAGGCCGGAGCGGAAGGCGAAGCGTTCGAGGAGCGCGGTATACTCTTCGAAATTCTTGATCGGGCGCGTTGCCACGCCGGATTCCATCGCAGCCCTCGCTACCGCCGGCGCGATGCGCAGAATCAGCCGCGGATCGAACGGGCTCGGGATCAGCGAACCCGGGCCAAACCCTTGCGTCTCACCGCTGTCAAAACCCTGCGCCACCGCGTCCGACGGCGGATCACGCGCGAGCTGCGCGATGGCGTCGACCGCCGCATGCTTCATTTCCTCGTTGATCCCGGTGGCGCCGACATCGAGCGCGCCGCGGAAAATGAACGGAAAGCACAGGACGTTGTTGACCTGGTTCGGGAAGTCGGAACGCCCGGTACAGATCATGGCATCGGGCCGTGCTTTGCGCGCCTCGTCCGGCATGATCTCCGGGGTAGGATTGGCCAGCGCCATCACCAGCGGCTGGTCGGCCATCGACTGGACCATCTCGGGCTTCAACACGTTGGGTGCCGATAGCCCCAGGAAGATATCGGCGCCGCCAATCACGTCCGCCAGCACGCGCTTGTCCGTCTTCTGCGCATAGACCGCCTTCCAGCGGTCCATCAGCGTGTTGCGGCCTTCATGCACGACGCCATCGATGTCGCAGACCCAGATGTTCTTGCGCTGCGCACCCATCGATACCAACAGATTGAGGCACGCGATCGCCGCAGCACCGGCGCCGGAGCAGACGATCTTCACATCGGGCAATTTCTTGCCGTTCAACAACAACCCGTTGACGATGGCGGCTCCCACGATGATGGCCGTGCCATGCTGGTCGTCGTGGAACACCGGGATCTTCATGCGCTCCTTGAGCTGCGCCTCGATCTCGAAGCATTCCGGTCCCTTGATGTCCTCGAGATTGATGCCGCCGAAGGTCGGCTCGAGCGCCGCCACTGTCTCGACCACGCGCTCGATGGTGTCGGCGGCGATCTCGATGTCGAAGACGTCGATCCCTGCGAATTTCTTGAACAGGACCGCCTTGCCCTCCATGACGGGCTTGGACGCCAGCGGGCCGATGTTGCCGAGGCCGAGCACGGCGCTGCCGTTACTGACCACGGCGACCAAATTGCCACGCGCCGTCAGCGAGGCGGCCTCAGCGGGGTCTTTGGCGATTTCGGTGCAGGCGGCGGCAACGCCGGGCGAATAGGCGAGCGCAAGGTCGCGCTGGTTGACGAGCGGCTTGATCGCCTGGATTTCGAGCTTACCGGGTCGTGGCAGCCGGTGATAAGCCAGCGCCGCCGAAAGGAGATCTTCAGAATGGGATGACATGCTACTCTCGCGTTTCCTGACCCGAAGCTTCTAATTCTGTGCTAGTCTAACTGAGGTCAGTTGTCCGGTAGATGGAGCCGGATGTGAAGCACGCCCGGCAGCCTGGATGCAACATCGGATCGCACCCATCAACAGCCCCTAGTGCGTTAAGGCGCATCAGCTAGGGCGGCCTGGGCGTCGACGCGCATGCAGAAGACCATAGAGCGGAAATCGTACGAGCGCTGTGGCTTGAGGTGCTCAAGGCACTCGAGCAACGCCTGCGGATCGGCCGCGACGATCTCTCTGGCTGGTCGGCCCAATAGCATTCGGATCAGGATGGCGACGAGGCCAGGCGCAATGTGCGCACGACCGTCGCCAACGAGGTGAGCAGCGGTCGGGCTTCGCAACAATGGTGAACCAGACTGGCTGACGCAGCCTTGCAGCTGGGGCGCCTCGTCATGTGCCATTTCTGGCAGCGGGCCCGCCAAGTATCGCAATGTTCTCGCGGCCTTGTGGGGCAATGCGGTGCAATATTACGCGCGCCCGCCCTTGTTTTATTTCGAACAGGATCAAACGAGCACGTCTGTGGACACGCTCGATGTCGGGTTTGCAACAACGGTCCGGTTACCCGCGCGAACGTGGCTATCTACTTTCAACTGCGCTGATTTTTGCGCTTACGCCGCGGCTGGCACGGTCGTTGCAAAACTCTTGGCCGAGAGCCGCCGTAGCAACAGGAAACCAGCATGAGTTCTAGCCCCGACCCAGAGCGTCGCAGAAATCAAAGCCCGCAACAAAGAGCTGATTCAGGAGGTGCTGAAGGTCTATCCGGAGAAGACCGCAAAACGGCGCGCCAAGCACCTCAATGTTCACGAGGTCGGCAAGTCGGACTGCGGAGTCAAGTCCAACCTCAAATCCATCCCCGGCGTGATGACGATCCGCGGTTGCGCCTACGCAGGCTCCAAAGGTGTGGTCTGGGGACCGATCAAGGACATGATCCATATCAGCCATGGTCCGGTCGGCTGTGGACAGTACTCGTGGGGCTCGCGGCGTAACTATTACGTCGGCACGACAGGCATCGATAGTTTCGTGACCTTGCAGTTCACATCCGACTTCCAGGAAAAGGATATCGTGTTCGGCGGCGACAAGAAGCTCGTCAAAGTCATTGACGAGATCCAGGAGCTGTTCCCGCTCAACAACGGCATCACCATCCAATCGGAATGCCCGATCGGCCTGATCGGCGACGACATCGAGGCGGTCTCCAGGGCGAAGTCGAAGGAATATGGGGGCAAGACCATCGTGCCGGTCCGCTGCGAGGGTTTCCGCGGCGTGTCACAATCGCTCGGTCACCATATTGCCAACGACGCAGTGCGCGATTGGGTGTTCGACAAGGTCACGCCCGAGAGCAAGCCGACGTTCGAGCCGACGCCCTATGATGTCGCGATCATCGGCGACTACAATATCGGCGGCGACGCGTGGTCATCCCGAATCCTGCTGGAGGAAATGGGCCTGCGCGTTATCGCGCAGTGGTCCGGCGACGGTTCCCTGGCCGAGCTCGAGGCAACGCCGAAGGCGAAGCTTAACGTGCTGCATTGCTACCGCTCGATGAACTACATCTCGCGGCACATGGAGGAGAAGTATGGCATTCCCTGGTGCGAATACAACTTCTTCGGGCCCTCTAAGATCGTGGAGTCGCTGCGCAAGATCGCCGGCTATTTCGACGACAAGATCAAAGAGGGTGCCGAGCGGGTGATTGCAAAATACCAGCCGCTGGTGGACGCGGTGATCGCTAAGTATCGCCCGCGCCTGGAAGGCAAGAGCGTGATGCTGTTCGTTGGCGGACTGCGTCCGCGCCACGTGATCGGCGCCTATGAAGATCTCGGCATGGAGGTCGTCGGCACCGGCTACGAGTTCGGCCACAATGATGACTACCAACGCACCGCCCAGCACTACGTCAAGGATGGCACGTTGATCTACGACGACGTTACCGGCTACGAGTTCGAACGCTTCGTCGAGAAGGTCCAGCCTGACCTGGTCGGCTCGGGCATCAAGGAAAAATATGTCTTCCAGAAGATGGGCGTGCCGTTCCGCCAAATGCACTCCTGGGACTATTCGGGTCCGTATCATGGCTATGATGGATTTGCGATCTTCGCGCGCGACATGGACATGGCCATCAACTCACCGATCTGGAAGAAGACCAAGGCGCCGTGGAAGGACGTCCCGAAGCCGAAGCTGTTGGCTGCCGAATAACTCGAGTGGCTCGGCTCTCTGCTGAGAGCCGGAGCCGACATTAATCACGATTTTCGAAGGGATCCTACCAATGGCGCAGAGTGCAGAACACGTGCTCGATCATTTCGAGCTGTTCCGCGGTCCGGAATACCAGCAGATGCTGGCCAACAAGAAGAAGATGTTCGAGAATCCCCGCGATGCCGCGGAGGTCGAACGCATTAGGGAATGGGCGAAGACGCCCGAATATCGCGAAAAGAATTTTGCGCGGGAAGCGCTGACGGTAAACCCAGCCAAGGCCTGCCAGCCGCTGGGCGCGGTGTTCGCCTCGGTTGGCTTCGAGGCCACGCTGCCCTTCGTGCACGGCTCCCAAGGCTGCGTGGCCTATTACCGCAGCCATCTGTCGCGGCACTTCAAGGAGCCAAGCTCCTGCGTCTCCTCGTCGATGACGGAGGACGCTGCGGTATTCGGCGGGCTGAACAACATGATCGATGGGCTCGCCAACAGCTATAATATGTATAAGCCCAAGATGATCGCGGTCTCCACCACCTGTATGGCGGAGGTGATCGGAGACGACCTCAATGCCTTTATCAAAACGTCCAAGGAAAAAGGCTCGGTGCCAGCTGATTTCGATGTGCCGTTTGCGCACACGCCAGCCTTCGTGGGCAGCCACGTCACCGGGTACGACAATGCGCTCAAGGGCATCCTCGAGCATTTCTGGGACGGCAAGGCGGGGACAGCCGCGAAACTCGAGCGCGCGCCCAACAAGAAGATCAACCTCATCGGCGGCTTTGACGGCTACACCGTCGGCAACATCCGCGAGATCAAGCGCATCTTCGAATTGATGGGCATCCAGTACACCATTCTTGCCGATAATTCCGATGTGTTCGATACACCGACCGACGGCGAGTTCCGGATGTATGACGGCGGCACGACTCTGAAAGACGCCGCGAACGCGGTTCACGCTAAGGCAACGATCTCCATGCAGCAGTGGTGCACGGAAAAGACGCTGCCGTTCATCGCCGCCCATGGCCAGGAGGTGGTGGCGTTCAATTATCCGGTGGGCGTGTCCGCAACGGATGAGTTTCTCATGGCGCTGTCGCGCATCAGTGGCAAGGACATTCCGGAGGGACTGGCACGAGAACGCGGCCGCTTGGTCGACGCGATGGCCGACTCCAGCGCGCATATCCACGGCAAGAAGTTCGCGATCTATGGCGATCCAGACCTCTGCTATGGGTTGGCTGCCTTCCTGCTCGAGCTTGGCGCCGAGCCGATCCATGTGCTGTCCACGAACGGCAACAAGGCCTGGGAGAAGAAAATGCAGGCGTTGTTTGGGAGCTCGCCGTTTGGGCAGAACTGCCATGCCTATCCGGCGCGAGACCTCTGGCATATGCGCTCGCTCTTGTTCACCGAGCCTGTCGACTTCCTGATTGGTAACACCTATGGCAAGTATCTGGAGCGCGACACGGGTACGCCGCTGATCCGGATCGGTTTCCCAATCTTCGATCGGCATCACCATCACCGCTCTCCGGTGTGGGGCTATCAGGGGGCATGAACGTGCTGGTGAAGATTCTCGACAAGATCTTCGACGAGATCGACAAGAAGACCAACATTGCCGGCAAGACCGACTATAGCTTCGACATCATTCGTTGATGACGAACGGCGCGCGCCATCGCCGGCAAACGTCGGCGGTGGCCTAAGCGCACGATGGACTGATCTTCGCGAACAAGCTCGGTTGAGAGGAGAGACGGATGAGTTCGCTATCGGCCACGATCCAGGAGATGTTCAACGAGCCGGGCTGCGCCAAGAACGCCAACAAGTCGGATGCCGAGCGCAAGAAGGGCTGCACCAAGCAGCTGCAGCCGGGCGGCGCCGCAGGCGGCTGCGCCTTCGACGGCGCCAAAATTGCGCTGCAGCCTTTACCGACGTCGCCCATCTGGTGCACGGTCCGATCGCCTGCGAGGGTAATTCCTGGGACAACCGCGGTGCGGCTTCGTCTGGCGCCAGCATCTGGCGGACCGGCTTCACCACTGACATGAACGAAACCGATATAGTATTTGGGGGCGAGAAGCGTCTCTACAAGGCAATCAAAGAGATCATCAACAAGTACAACCCGTCGGCCATCTTCGTCTATCAGACCTGCGTTCCCGCCATGATCGGCGACGACATCAATGCGGTTTGCAAGGCGGCTTCGCAAAAGCTCGGCAAGCCGGTCATTCCCGTAAATTCGCCGGGCTTCGTCGGCCCCAAGAACCTAGGCAACAAGCTCGCCGGCGAGGCCTTGCTCGAGCACGTCATCGGCACGCAAGAGCCGGACTACACCACGCGCTACGACATCAACCTGATTGGCGAATACAACCTCTCCGGCGAGCTTTGGCAGGTCAAGCCGCTGCTTGACGAGCTCGGTATCCGCATCCTCTCCTGCATCTCGGGGACGGCAAATATCGCGAAGTCGCCTCTTCGCACCGGGCGCGCGCTGCCATGATGGTATGTTCGAAGGCGATGATCAATGTCGCGCGCAAGATGGAGGAGCGTTACGGCATCCCGTTTTTCGAAGGGTCGTTCTATGGCATCCAGGATTCTAGCGATTCGCTGCGCGAAATCGCCCGGCTGTTAGTCGAGCGCGGCGCGCCTTCCGAACTGATCGAGCGCACCGAGGCGGTGATCGCGCGCGAGGAGGCGCGCGCCTGGGCCGCGATCGAACGGTACAAGCCGCGGTTTGCGGGTAAGAGGGCACTTCTGATCACCGGCGGCGTCAAGTCCTGGTCCGTGGTGGCGGCGCTGCAGGAGGCAGGGCTCGAGCTGGTCGGCACCAGCGTCAAAAAATCCACCAAGGAGGACAAGGAGCGCATCAAGGAGCTGATGGGGCAGGATGCCCACATGATCGAGGACATGACGCCGCGCGAGATATACAAAATGCTCAAGGACGCGAAAGCGGATATCATGCTCTCGGGTGGCAAATCGCAGTTCGTTGCGCTGAAAGCGGCGATGCCCTGGCTCGACATCAACCAGGAGCGCTGCCACGCTTATATGGGCTACGTCGGTATGGTGAAGCTGGTCGAGGAGATCGACAGAGCGCTGTTCAACCCGATGTGGGAGCAACTGCGTCGACCAGTGCCGTGGGAGGAGGTGGCCAAGAATCGGCAGACCAAGGGGATGGCGCAGATGGACGCGCAGGCCGCCGAGGTTGCCGCCGATCCGGAGACGAGCCGGCGCGCGAAAAAGGTCTGCTTCTGCAAGGAAGTCGATCTCGGAACCATCGAGGACGCAATCCGCTCGCATGGCCTGACCAGCGTCGAGGCAGTCAGACAGCACACCAACGCGTTCGGTGGCTGCTGTAAGAGGCGTATCGAGAACATCCTGGCCACCATGCCGGTCTCCTCGCCGCCTGCCATGCTGCAAGCCGCGGAATAGGACGGCGTCATGGCCATCGTCACCACGCCGAAGAAGGCCTGCGCGGTCAACCCGCTGAAGATGAGTCAGCCGATTGGCGGCGCATTCGCCTTCATGGGCCTGCGTGGGGCGATGCCGCTTCTGCACGGCTCGCAAGGGTGCACATCATTCGGGCTCACGCTGTTCGTGCGGCATTTCAAGGAGGCGGTGCCGCTGCAGACGACTGCGATGAGCGAAGTGGCGACCGTGCTCGGCGGTTATGAAAATGTCGAGCAGGCTATCCTCAACATATACAATCGTGCCAAGCCGGAGATCATCGGGATCTGCTCGACCGGAGTGACCGAAACCAATGGCGATGACGTCGACGGCTACATCAAGCTGATCCGCGAGCAGCATCCGCAGCTTGCCAAATTTCCTCTTGTCTTTGTCTCCACGCCCGATTTCAAGGACGCCTTCCAGGACGGGTGGGGAAAGACAGTGGCATGCATGGTCGAGGTACTGGTGGAGGCGCCGGCGGTCGGGGCGGAGCGTGATCCCGCGCGGGTGAATGTCCTCCCCGGATGTCACCTGACGCCGGGTGACCTCGACGAACTTAGGACGATCCTGGAGGATTTCGGCCTGAAGCCATCCTTCCTGCCTGATCTCGCGGGATCGCTGGACGGGCATATCCCGGACGAGTTTACGCCAACGACCATTGGTGGCATCGGGGTTGACGAAGTCGCGGGCATGGGCCGGTCCAGCTGGACCATTGCCATCGGTGCGCAGATGCGGCGGGCGGCAGAAGCCATGCAGGCCAAGTCTGGGGTGCCGTTTCGCTTGTTCGAGCGGCTGTGCGGCCTCATCCCCAACGATGAATTCATCGCTTTCCTGAGCGACATCAGTGGCCGCCCTGTGCCAGCAAAATATCGGCGCCAGCGCGGCCAGCTCAGCGATGCGATGCTGGACGCGCATTTCCATGTCGGCGGCCGCAAGCTCGCGATCGGTGCCGAGCCTGACCTCCTGTTCGACCTGTCCAGCATGCTTCACGAGATGGGCGCGCAGGTGACGGCGGCCGTGACGACCACGCCGTCGCCGGTGCTGGAGCGGATCGGGACCAAGGAGGTGCTGATCGGCGATCTCGAGGATCTGGAAGAGCTTGCTAGGACGAGGAATTGCGATCTGCTGATTACGCATTCGCATGGCCGCCAAGCGGCGGCGCGGCTGAAGATTCCGTTTTATCGCGCGGGATTTCCGATGTTCGATCGGATCGGCGCGGGACACCAGCTATCCGTCGGCTATCGCGGCACGCGCGATGTGATCTTCAATATCGCCAATCTCGTGATCGCTGACCGAGAGGAAAATCATCAGCCGACGCCCGATAGCTGGCGGACCTCGAGACGGCCCTTAAAGCCCGGCCGCCGTAGCTTCATCGACGCAACAGAGAGGTCGATTGCATGAAGGTCGCATTCGCTACCCAAGACTTGAGGCGCGTCGATGCGCATTTTGGCTGGGCCAAGTACATCGCGATCTATGATGTTGGGCCGGGCGGGCACGTATTTCTGAAGGCGGTTCAGTTCTACGGCGATCTCAAGGAAGACGGCAACGAGGACAAGCTCGCGCCCAAGATCGAGGCAATCAAGGATTGCGCCATTCTCTATGTCGCTGCCATCGGCGGCTCCGGTGCCGCGCGGGTAGTGGCGAACAATATACATCCCATCAAGGTGAACAAGCCCGAGAACATTCTGGCGCTGGTCGAGAAGCTTCAGCACGTGCTGAAGGGTACGCCGCCACCCTGGCTGCGCAAGGCGCTGGCAAAGGACCAGGAACGCACGCTCGATTTCGAAGAATGAGGACGACATGACTGAAGCCGCGGATATCGTGCAAACCGATCGCGCGCTCGATGCGCCATTCGTGAGGAACTGATCAAGATCTGGCGCGCCCAGGACGTCCATGGCGCCTGGGACGGCAAGAGCGATCTCGATCTCCTCGAACCCTATATTCTGGACAAGGAGAAACGGCGCGCGCTGCCGATCGTCGGCGATCCCGATCCGGATACGGTCTGGCGGCTGGAGCTGTTCTTCAATGCGGTCGCGCTCTCGATCGAGAAGACGACCGGTGTGATGATCCAGCCGATGCTGAAGATGCACCACGAAGGCTTTGGCCGCATGGTGCTGATCGGCGGCCGGCTGATCGTGGTGAACAAGCAGCTGCGCGATGTGCATCGCTTCGGCTTCGACAATCTCGCAAAGCTCGCCGCCGAGGGTGACAAATACGTCGAAGGCGGCATCGAGATGACCCGGAAATTTCCCGACGTGGCCAACTATTGAGAGCAGCTCATGAGCGACCTTGAAATGCTGAAAGCGGAAATAAGAAAGCTGTCGGTCAAGGCGACGAAGGCCAAGATGGATCTGCACGATTTGTCGGAGGAGCTTCCCATCAACTGGACCTCGATCATGGCGGTGGCGCAGAAGGCGCACGATGTCTTTGCCGAACTCGAGCGCAAGCGCGAGGATCTCAAGGCGCTGGAAAAGGCCTAAAAAGGGTATCCGATCATGTCATTTGCAACGCGCGACGGCCGCGACTGGACGCCGAACTACCTGATCTCAATTGATCCCAAGAAGTGCATCGGTTGTGGCCGCTGTTTCAAGGTCTGCGGTCGCGACGTCATGACGTTGAAGGGGATCAATGAGGAGGGCGATCTTGTCGATCTCGACGATGACGAAGACGGTGAGATCGAAAAGAAGATTATGGTGATGAATGACCGGGGCGCTTGTATCGGCTGCGGCGCCTGCGCCCGGGTTTGTCCGACCAACTGCCAGACCCACCAGCCCGCCGCAACGGAAGCCGCTTGACAGCGCCTCTGTCAGCCTTTCCCGCAGGCAAGCGGGAGTTGGACGGCGAAGCCTCGCTGAAGGGACTCTCCGTGTGCTGCGCTCGGGGATAGAGCCCCTCGGCGCCGATCCATTCCCGCCAGCTTGCGGGTGCCGAGCCGACCCCAGTGTAGAATCATGCCCTCGTCGCCCGCAGGTATCGAAATTCTAATCTGCGAAAATGCCGGCTCGGATGGCTCAAAATGTCTGCGCCATATGGAATCAGATATCGCCAATCCTCAATAACTTCATTCCGCTGCCGCGAACGAGCCGTTCCGTCGCTGCGTGCGCTAAAGTCAATCCGCTCGACACCTTCGCCATGCCCAGACCTTAAGTGTCCATGAATCTCAGACTCAATGATGAGAACCCAGTGTTCATTTGGCCCTGGACGGCCGCCAACCTCAGAAACTAATCCAGCTTAGCGTTTGCCAGGAACCACGAGAGCTTAAATCTTGTCTCACCAAGATCCATTTTGCTCCTAAAGGTCCTGCCGGTTTGTTCGGCCTCACCCACGCTCATTCCCACCCCCAGTGGCACTTCGGCCCGTGCCGTAGGTTCCACCACACCATTCCGACCGAGACGGTAGCGGATCCAGCAACTTCGAATTCTATCGCACTTGACTCGGCTTTGGCGGCTCGGGCGGAGGTTGATCTTTTGGCACGAATACTTGGCAGGAAACAGCAATGCTACCGCCTCGTACCGCATTCAGGGTAATGGTTGTGTCAGTGCTCGAATCTCGTCTGATAAAAGATGCTTTGGTCCCGATCAATACTCTCGCGCCGTGAGCGATTCTTTCTAAGGTGCTGCCGCGATGAACCGTGAATTCGGTTATCACTGGGAGGGCGACTTCGTAGCTGTGATAGCTTACGGTGAAATTTATTCCAGCTTTTGGCGACGGCCGGTGCACTGCAACCCATCGCGGCTTGCTATACATTTTGCCCAGTTTTCGGCGACGCCCGGTCCGAGGTACTGCTCGGAAAGAAAACCTGCTGCCGTTTCGTTCTGCTGACGATCAGTCCTTAGGCAGTTCAGCCGCTTCCAGGCATCGATTTCGTCGGTGTTACTGTGATCGGCGACGAGCGTGCTGTGAGAGCCTTGTATAGTGACACCCGCGTACCCACCGCCTTCGCTAAATTAGCCCCAGTTTGCCGGGTTTTTGACATTTGAAAGTGGCGCTGAATTTCGCTGCTGTTGGCGCTGCACGCGCAATAATGCTCTGCGGCTTGATAACTTCGGTCGTTTGTCCCAACCCGCTTTGTTAGTAGTGCATCGGACAATATGGCGCTGCAAGTATCTACGCCTTCAGCCTAACGCAGTTGGATAGGCGGTGAGCAAAAAGAAAAGCGAGGCCGAGTTGACACCTCTGCGGACAATAGGCTGGGGTGCCATTTCTCGCTCTCGTCACAGAACTGCGGAATTCGTGGGTACCGACCGGAGCAGCGGACGCTCGTCAAGCGAGCCGACCAGCGCCGCGATCATGTCCATCAGCGTGATCCGCTGCCGCTCGATGTCGCTTGCGAACAGGTCTCTTGCATCGGGGGCTCGTCCAATGAACCGACTGTAACACAGGTCAGCGACATCGCGGCGCAACTGCCACATCGCATCGAATGATTTTCTTGTAAGGCCCACCTGCTCGGGCGTCATTGATCAGACTAGCAGGCTGGTAAAGAATGGTTCTGTGATCTCAGTGATGGACGGCTCCTTCTCTCAGAAGTGACGACGGTCACAAATTCGTTTTTGCAGTTCCAGCAGTGCCACAGATCGTGAACTTCCTGCCCATTGACGCGTTCATGCCACTCGAGGTGGACTAATCCAGAGCCACACTGAGGGCATTTTTCGTGATGTGCTATTGAGCCCGGTGCTATGTGGAACGTCCCTTACGATTCCTGGTAGTGTCGGGGAAAATGATCTACATCAACGATTTGCTCTTTTGGGGGACGTGCAGCGCGCCAGGAATCTCCGAGTGTCCGCTCCGGAGCGAATTTCGGATTCAACTCGGCCATTCGCGATCTCGCAGAAGGGGCGTTCGCGTCGATTTTGCTGCGTCTCGGCCGGTCTAGCGACAGAAGACATTCAGACAAGCGCACGAAGTCGATCGATATGAGCCACCACAGATATCAACCCGCGCGACGGGAAAAGACTAGCGTAGCTCCCAGTGCGCACATGATGGCACCCGACACCTGTCGCATCTCGGCAAGGATTGACGGTCGCCTTGCAAGGCCGGCTCTCGCTTTCGCAGCCCAATGGGTCGCAACCAAATCGGCGCTGGTGTTGAGTGCAACCGAGATGAGCCCGAGGACGATGAACTGCGCGGCGACGTTCGCGGATGGGTCGACAAACTGGGGATGAAGGCGAGAAAGAATGCGGCCGTCTTCGGGTTTAATGCCTCGACGATGATGCCGTCGCGGAAGGCCCGACGCACCCCGGTCGTCTGCACCTCGGTCGGCTCGACGATGCGCGCTTCGCGCCAGGTCTTGAGCCCGAGCCAGATGAGATACAGGGCGCCCGCGATCTTCAAAAAAGTGAATGCCTCGGCGCTTGCCATGACGAGCGCAGATATGCCGACGGCGCGGCCGAACACGTGCACAAGGCCGCCGAGACCTAGGCCAACACTCGATGCCAACCCTTCCGTTCTGCCGCCGACAAGCGTTCGCGCCACGATATAGAAGATGCCTGGCCCCGGCGTGATCGCCACAAGCAGCGACGCTGCCAAGAACAGGAAGAAGGTCTGGAAGTCCGGCATCGCCCACCCCTCTAATCGCGTCAACCAGTTCGTCTAGGGCCGGTCTTCGCACACGATGATTACGCTAACCTCAGGCCGGAATCGGAATGAGGGAAGCCACTTCCCGATCCTGCGGCTTTTCGCACGCCGCAAGGCCGGCGGCGACGCCGATGCGGTCAGCCTCGGGCCGGTTCTGGCTCATCTTACGCTTGCCCTCGAACCTGGTGACCGGAATGCGCACTCCGATGATCCCTCGCAACTGGGAGGCAATGAAATCGGCGGGCGCATCGCTGACGGCCCAAGGCTTCGCGCGCGACTTCTCATGGATGTTCGTTAGGCGCGTGACCACCTCGAGCAGACGTTCGGGCTCCTGGAAGAACTCAACCGGCCCGTACGCGTGGACGGCGACGTAATTCCATGTTGGCACCACCTTCCCGGTTCTTGCTTGGTGGTGTACCATCAGGGTGTCATGTAGGCTTCCGGACCCATGAAGATCGCCAGAGCTTCGCCGGTCGGAGCCGAACGCCATTGTGGATTGGCCTTCGCCAAGTGCCCGTGCAGCACTCCGTGCTCTCCTTCGGTCTCATCGAGGAAGAGCAAGGGTGTCGCAATCGGCCCGTCCGCGGTGGCCGTGACCAGGTTGGCGAGGCCGGCGGAGCAAATGGTCGCGCGGATGCTTTCGACCTCGTCATCTCTAAAGGCGGGGGCACATACATGGCGGTTCTCCGTTCTCGTTCCTGAGATAGACCGAGCCTGGTACGGTTAGAACTGCCAGTTATCACTGATTTTGATGGTCCAGTTGGAGGGGCATGCGACTAGGACAATCGCCGCGAACGAAGCGGATCGACCGCTTGAGCCAGAAGCTGACAGCCGCGCTCGATCTGGCGCGCCTCCAGTGCGACGTAACCCATGACAAGCCCGATAACGTCCGGCTGATGCCGGCGGCCAGGATGACGATGATTGAAGAGGGGGCGACCGGATAGATGCCCACGCCCTTGACGCGAGCAGCCTCGATCAACGCTGCTTCGGACGTTTGGGGCAGATCGCGAAACCAGACCACCACATGCAAGCCGGCGGCTGCGCCGTCGATTTGGATTCGGTCGCCAAATCTGCGGCGCAAAGCGTCGAGCAGGATTTGCCGGCGCTCGCCGTTGCGCCGTCGGACACGCTTGACGTGCCTATCGTATGCACCGGTCTCAAGCATCGTCGCGAGCGCTTCCTGCTCGCAGCGGCGTGTGCCTGTCCATGATCTGCTTGGCGGCGGCGAACAGGGGCTGGAGTTCAGAGGGCACCACCAGATAGCCGATCCTCAGCGTAGGCGAGAGCGTCTTGGAGACGGTCCCAAGATAGATGACGTCCTCGCTACCTGCGAGCGCGTGCAGCGGGGGGACCGGCTTCGTGTCGTATCGGTACTCACTGTCGTAGTCGTCCTCGATTACGCAGCCATCGAACTTCCTTGCCCAGGCGAGCAACTGGTGCCGACGCGCGATCGGCATGACGCCGCCCAGCGGAAATTGATGCGACGGCGTCACGTACGCAAGCCGCGCTTCGATCTTCGCAACCCGCGCCGTGTCCAGTCCCTTGACGTCGACCGGAATCGGCACCGCGGCTGCCCTGGTGGCCGAGAAGACGTGCCTTGCCATCAGGTAGCCAGGGTCTTCCATGACGAACCGATCGTCGGAGTTGAGCAGCAGTCGCGCACACAAGTCGAGCCCTTGCTGCGAACCGTTCACGATGATGATTTGATCCACTTCGCATCGCACGGTCCTCGAACGCCAGAGATAGGGCTGCAGCGCCATCCGCAGCCGTCGAGAGCCGCAAGGATCGTTGTAGGCCAATCTCGCGGGCCGCCGTGTCATTGCAGCGACCGCGGCTCTTTTCCACGCGAGCACGGGGAAATCCGAAGGTGAGAGGTCACCATACCGAAAATTTGCGAGGAGGTTGCGAGGTTGCTCCTCCGAGCGCGGCGCGACCTGTCTCAAAAGCTCACCGTAGCCTCACAGTCGCACCTTCCGTGACAATGGCCGCCACGTCGCGCGCACGCGCCCCTCTCGACAACAGCTTGTGCAACGCGCGGTCGTGCGCTATGGCGGATCTCGATGAAGCCTTCCGCCGGCACGAAGCGCGCGATGCGTGTCCAAAATCCGACGCCGACGCAAAGCATGTCAGGTTAAATACAGGGGACCCTACTGGCGTGTGGATGTTTTTCAAAGCTTTGTCATGTGCTTAGTGCGCGAGGACAGCCTGGCACGTTGATTGCTAACTCAGATGAAGCGAGAAGGTCGCGCAACAAGCAACATTGGGAGAAAATCATGGTGCTGTGCATGGCGTCCCCGGCTCCTCCGCTCAAAGTCGAGAACTGGCTGCGTGGCGAGCCCCTCACGAACTTCCAGCCCGGGAAAGTGTACATCATCGAATTTTGGGCAAGTTCGTGCGGCCCATGTGTGGGGGTGATGCCCCATCTGATAGAGCTGCAAGCAAAATACCAAGACGAGGGGCTTGAGGTCGTCGGAGTCGCAGCTAGTGAAGAAGCACCAACGGCGGATCAGGCTCGCACCAAGTTGGACGCATGGTTGACTGAAAAGTTCTCAAATCTGAACTATCGAATCGGGTTCGACAGTACAGGCGAAATGTACAAGCTTTGGATGGATGCCAGCTCTTCTCTTGGGATTCCGACATCGTTCGTCGTCGACCGCGACGGCCACATTGCCTTTATCGGTCATCCGATCGAAATCGACGACGTCTTGCCGAAAATTATCAACGGCACTTGGCGCACCAGCTATCAAGCTAAAGCCGCTGATGCGAAACGGATTGCGGCAGACCAACGCTTGGCGCGCGAACTCTCAATCCTCCAGACAATTGAACCGGCGATGGAAGCAAAGGATTGGCCGACAGCGCTCTCAGCGGTCGAAGAGGGCATTGCCGCGATGCCGGACAATCTCGAGTTCCGCGAGATTCATGCGGATCTGTTGCTTCACAAAATGCGCGACACGGCGACCGGCTTCCAGGTCTTACGCCAACTGGTTCGAGATGCGATTGAGAAACAGTCAGAGGCTGTGCATGGGCTGGCTACTGTGATGCGGCAACTGTTTGATCCGGAGAACGATAAGGCCCACCTTCCGCGTGCCGAGCGCTTTGCGATCGGCAGGGATGTGTCGGAACATATCCTCAATTCTGGGCAAGCTAGCGGTGATTCTTATTGGGTGGTCGCTCAGTATTACTACGAGAGTGGTGACAAGCAACGCGCGATCGAGCTGATCGAGCGGGCAATGACATGGCTAGACGATCCGAAAGCTATGCCGGACGCTATGAGGGAAGCTACGAAAAAGTATTATATGCCGCGGTTGCTCCAAACCTTGGCCAACTACAGGGGCGAGAAGGTTTGTTGCAGCGGGTCTTGTTCGATTTCGCAGGAAAAGTCTCCTGGAGCTCCCAAAATGCAGCCGCAGGAGGAGACATGAAGGGGGTGTTAATCGAAGATGCACGATCGGGGCTATTTAAGCGCCTTCGAAGCGCTCGCGACCAGCAGAATCATCCAGGGCGATTGCGACACGCAGGTCACAAGGAAAATCTAGCCCACAACGAGCGATGCGACGCCCTGCGGCCCGTCTTTGCTGGGTGTCTGGTTACTGCTTGTATTCAAGGATGCCGCTGGCCGTTTTACATGCTCGGTTTTGTAGCTCGAAACTATCAATCGGCTACTCAGTCGTCCGTGAAAAATCCCGAACCCACCTGAAGCGGCAGGATAGTTTGCGAAATGGTGGTGATTGATTTTGCCGGAATTCGTGGTGGTGCGGTCGATTTTCTTGCAAAATCGGATGAGGGATTGAACAAAGCCGCTCACGCGGCATTTGAGGAGAGGTGGTAACGGCCGCCTCCTGTCTGAGAGGATCGAGGGTTTTCAGAGCCCAACCCTTCAGACAGGAGGTTTCCGATGGCCCAGGTGAGCCCTCTCCGCCGACGCATGATCGAGGACATGACGGTCCGCAATTTGTCGCCGGCGACGCAGCGATCGTATCTCAACGCGGTATCGAAGTTCAGCCGGTATTTTGGTCGATCCCCCGATCATCTGGGCTTGGAGGATGTTCATGCGTTCCAGGTTCATCTGGTGGCGACGGGGATATCATGGCCGGCACTTAACCAGATCGTCTGTGCGTTGCGGTTTTTCTACGGCGTGACGTTAGGCCACAGCACGATCCCAGAGCGCATCGCCTATGCGCGGGAGCCTCGCAAACTGCCGGTCGTGCTGAGTGCCGACGAGGTGGTGAGCTTTCTGGAGGCGGTCCCGAGCCTAAAGAGCTGCATAGCGTTGACGACAGTCTATGCCACCGGATTACGCGTGTCGGAGGTGGTTTTCCTCGCGGATATCGACAGCCAGCGGATGGTGATCCGGGTCGAACAAGGCAAAGGCGGCCGGGACCGTTACGTCATGCTCTCGCCGCAGCTTCTGAAGATTCTAAGGGCCTATTGGCGGCTAACCCGACCGACACGCTGGCTATTTCCCGGCCGCGACAGTGAGCGGCCGCTTGATGCGACCGTGCTGCTCGGCCATGCCAGCCTGCAGAGCACGGCACGCTACGCTCAGGTTGCCACCAAAACGATCAGCCAGACCCCGAGTCCGCTTGACCGGCTGCGATTGGAGATCGTTCCGCCCGGCTGATCGGGCACCATGGGTCCGGCTTTGGAGGTGGCGGATGTATTCCGCCGCCACGGCGATGCTTTTCGACAGGCGTATGCCGGTCACCTCGGCCGCGTCGAGCGACGCGTGATGGGCGCCATCACCGCGTGCCGGACAGCGGCGCTCGGCGGCCATATCGAGCAATGCGATGACTGTGGTGCGACGCGCATCGCCTACAACTCCTGTCTTATGGGCAAATCCATTAATGGGGAGCTGGCGGCGACTTGATCACGCTCTTGTATCCGCCGCCGCCAATTCGGCTCACCATTACGAAGAGCGTTTGAGGAGCGCGATCAGCCTGTCGGACGGCTGGAACGCGCTGCGCCGCAGATGCGGTGGAACGATCGATTCCATGGCGTCAAGCTTCTCAGTCGGATCGCCACGCGTGTAGATTTCGGTGGTCGTCAGAGTGGCGTGCCCCAACCACAGCGACACCTTACGGATGTCCTGTGTTGCTTGCAGGATGATCATTGCGCATGTGTGCCTCCTATGTCTTGGTCGATATAGCAGGCACTATCTACCCCGCCCGACTATGTCGGGTAGCTAGTCCTACTGCGTCATAATTTTCACCGACTTCGACGTGAGATTGGTCTGATGCAACAAGGGCATCGAGATAGTGTGGACACGAGAGCCGCGTTCAATCTTCTCCGAACGGTGGCAATCGAATTTGGGACGTGTCGTTCAGGCCGCAATGGCGGATCCCCTCGGTCGATAAGTTTCGGGAATTGCAGCTTCCTTGAACAGCTTGGTGGAGGCTGTTTCTGAGGGGGAATCGTTTCTCACTCGGAGACCAGAAATCCGTAGGCGGCAATGCACAGTGTTGCGTGATGGTGGAAGCCACGCCAGCTTCGCCCTCGAAGTGGCCAAGGCCAACTTCCTGTTTGAGTTCGTGGTAGTCGCGCTCAATGCGCCAGCGCAGCTTGACGATATCGACGAACTGACGGAAGCCAATGTTCGCCGGAAGCGTTGACAACCAATATTTGGTCGGCGCCTCCTCGCCTGCCGGCCACTCGATCAGCAGCCATTCCTCCGGCCGGCTTTCGGCGCGCCAGTAATCTCGATGTGCCGGACGGACGCGCACACGGGCAAAGCGCGAGGACAACCGTTCTGCCGTACCCTCACGCCACGTGATCTTGTGCCAAGCATGTGATGGCAGGCCGATCGCAAGCTTCTCGGCCGAAATCGGTCGGTCCTTGCTGTCACGCCGCAGCAATTTTGGAGGTCGCCCGTTCCCCGACCACTTCTTCGGCGGCCGCGGCCCAGTTCCAGGCGTCCATACCGATGTTTGTGGCAGGATGCCAGCCACATAGCTCAGGCCAAGTGCGGTGATATCTCCACGCAGAGCGGTGTCGGTGCCATAGCCGGCGTCCATCAGTACCACGCCGCGCGGCAAGCCCGCCGCACAGGCCCAGCGCAAATGATCGAGTGCAATTGCCGGCTTGGTCTTGAAGGTAATCTCCTTGGGTACACCGGCTTTGCGCCGACGTGTACGGTCCGTCACCCACTCCTTTGGCAGATACAGACGATAGGCCGCCGGCAAGCTCGCATGATGATTTGCAAGCGAAAGGGTCACGGCGACCTGACAATTGTCTTGCTTGCCCAACTGGCCGCAATATTGCCGTGCAACCCCGACCGAATGCCGGCCCTTCTTGGGAAAGCCCGTATCATCGATGATCCAAGCTTCGATCTCTCCGTGGCGTTCGATGCCCGGCAGCACTAACTCACGGATCTTGGCCAACACTTGCTGATCCGACCAGTCGCCTTGACCGACAAAATGCAACAACGACTGATGTTGCGCTGCTGTCCGATCAGGAGCCGTGATCGCCGCCATCGGCTCGACACTCTTGCGATCGCAAGGCATCATCAGACCGGTGCAGTAATCGCGAAGTGGTTTGGCTCGGTCCGCATGCCCGATCACGCTCGTAAGACCCTCAACCTACGCCGAAAACCGCGACGCCACGTCCCCCGATTTTGCCAGACCCATCTCAGCCTCTCCGCATGCTGAAAATTGAGTCTTTTCAAATATATGATTCTTCTCGGCAAAGGCCGCGACACTCTGACTCAGTAAGACTAGTGCACTTTCAATGAACTCAGGCGCTGCATAGCCGCGGTTTTTACCGAATTATGGATTGCCTCGGGAAAGCCCTTTGGCAGCTCGCTTTCGATTCTGCCGAGCGCAGCTTCAGCGGTAGAGGCGACACGTTCGATTGATTCCTGAACGAGCTTTTTCGGTACGCCCGCCGCTTCGCCTGTCTGCAAGAAATGCCGGCCGTCTACTTCGGCAATCCTGTAGTGATTGTTTGTCCCTACCGACATTGCGAGCTTCATCTGCTTGCGCTGAATCTGACCGGTGTCCAGACTCGGCTGTGCCGTGAGCACGTCGTAAAGCGGTGTCAGATGGTAGCGGCCGCCGGGCGTGATGAAGATGCTGAAATTCTTCGCATGGCCATCGGTCGCGCCAATCAGCCAAAAGAAGATTTGCGCTCTGAGCAGCATCGCCTGATCATCAGCGGGCGTGTCGCTGCCTTTGAGCAGATCAAGAAGCTTCACCATGCCGGGACCGCCATCGCTCTGGTATTTGCGCGTCGGCGGAACCGACAGGGCCTGACAGCAGTCCTCCTGCGGCAGGCGGAGCGGGCGGCCATCCTTCGTCCACCGCCGGTCGAAGCGCTCGATGACGAGCGCCGTGGTCTTACCGAAAGTCGCAATCTCGGCATGGTTCACCGGCAGGCCGGAGGCGGCGGCAAGTCTCAGGCAGTAGTATTCATTCTCGACGCTGTTTGAAAGGTCGATGCCGTTGGGCAGTTCCCCGATCTGCGTCTTGAAAATATGGGTCGTCGGCGTGGTGCCGTGCGGCTTGAGCCACTTGCCGCCGTGCCGCAGCAGCGCCGTTTTCTCCTGCGCTCCTGCCACGGAAATCCGGAAAAGATCGTCGCGCGTAAGCCCGAGCGGAGTCTGGGCAAGCCCGTTGAGGAGCTTTTCAATCGCTTCGTCATCGACGGCATCGCCGGCGATGGTGCGACCATCGCCATGGCGATCATCATCATGGTGATCATCATCGTCGGCGACGAATTGCAGGGCGCCGACGCAATCCCTGCCGATGGCAGCGAGCAGGCTGTAGGCGTCGGTCCCGGCAGCGCCGACCTTTGCGCCACCCGGCGGCGGAGCGCGTCGGAGTCGGGGAGGAGATTGTCGCAGACGGCCGTGACGGCTTCGCCGCGGAAGGCATCCTCCCGCAGCGGCAGCGAGAGCGAGACGGGCAGGGCATGTTCCCATCCAAGCCAGTCAGCCTCGTACCGGAATTCAATAGCACCAGTCGCCGCCTTGCTCAGGCGGCCGACAAGGCGGTTGTTGAGGAGCACGCGCAGCGGCTCATGGCGGGGACGCCGGGGCATCAGAAAATGTCCTCAAGGTCGGCGGCTGTGCCTTTGGTGCGCGGGACGATCCGAAACTCAAGGTTCAGAGCCGCGAGTACCGCAAGGATGGTGTCCAGCCTGGCTGCCGGATGGCCAGTTTCGATGAGCGAGATCGTCTCCTGGCGCAGGCCCGCCCGCTCGCCGACCTGCGACTGGCTGAGCCCCCGCTTCTTACGGGTGCGGCGGATCAGGTTGCCAATCTGGTTCGGCGTGCGGGCAAGGTCGGTCATTTTTACTCCGACCTTATTATGCGGCAAAGCCGATAAAAACGCAATATCGGAGTTGGCGCATAAGGCCACATTATGCGTCGAACTGCATAAAACACGTTTATTGGAATTAAGGCTATGACTTCCCTTACAGTAATCGCGTTACGCTCGGATTCTGCGACACGGAACCCGCAGGGGAAAGGAAGCAAAGCTGGATGTGTTGAGCGGGCGGCGATCCCCAAGCCAATTAAGCGACATGGGCTGCCGAACCAGGTCCCCGTCGCTATTATCGGGCGCTTAGCCCGGGATCTTCCCTATAAGGGGAAGGACATTGGATTGGACCTCCTCCAACACGCGCTCCATCAGATTGTGCACGCCTCGGAAACGATAGGAATTCGCGCAATCCTCGTGCATGCCATCGACGATAAAGCAGCAGCCTTTTGGAAAGAGGCCGAATTCATTGAAAGCCCCATCGGTTCAAGAACTTTCTATCTTCCGATAGAAACGATAATCGACGCGCTGCCCTAACAGTTCACCACATTCACCAAGTGCCGAGATTATTCAAGAACATACTATGAACATAACGTCCTTGGGTTGCACCTTCCCCGCGATACGTGGAAATATTCTCTCGGCCGGTCATGAGTTTGAGACCGGCTTGATCCATCCTCCGGGATGAAGGCGGTCCAGGGAGCAACATCCATTGTCCTTGTTCCGTCATTTGCACGACGACGCGTTCCTGGTGTTTTCGAGGGACCACAAGCACCTTTACGCGGCCTGCCTGCTGGATCTGCACGAACGCTTCTTCACGGGGGCCCCGGCATTCCCGACGCCGCGGCGGGTCGTGCACGCCATCTACGATGTCATGCGCGCCAATCCTTCGCTGTGGAACGAGGGCGACAATTTCGGCGGGCTGCCGGACATGATCTCGGCGGGCCGCCGCCGGATCCGTAAAGCCGACCTCGCTTTCGCATCCGAGAAAGGCGACAAGGCGCTCGGCTTGGCCCGACAACTCTACTCGCGCCTGGTCGATTGGGGCTGGCTCGAGGAAGAGGAATACGGTCTGCGGGTCACCGTCGACATGGCGATGGGACCCTTGCTGGTGATCCAGCGACTGGCGAGCCTGAACAAGGACCTCTCCCAAAGATTCGGCGGCCTGATCGTCCAGATTCGTCTGAACCTCGAGGCGGTGGAGAAGCTCACGCCCGAGGTGACCGATCGCAAGCAGCGCGAAGCCGCGCTCGCGGTGCGTGAGGCGCGCAACCAGGCCGACCAGTTCACCAAGAGCCTTCGGGCGATCCTCGCCGACCTCAAGCGGATCAGGCGGACGGTCATGGAGTCGAAGACGGTCGGTACCCGCCTGGAGGCCTTCTTCGAGGAGTTCGTCGATCAGCTCCTGCTGAAGGACTTCGAGTCCATCCTAACGGTGAACCATCCCTACCGTTTCCGCGACGCCATCGTCGACCTGGCGCGCAGAATCTCCTACACTCCGGACACGATGCAGGTGCTCGCAGAGGAATACGCGGCGGCCAGCATGGCGTCAGATGTCGAAGACGGCCATACGGCCGCCGCCGACGACCTGCTGGCGATCGAGAACATCTTCGAGCAGATCGGCGAGATGTTCGAGCGTATCGAAACGTTCCGGCGACAACTCGAAGCGCGCGTTCGTAATACCATCAAGTACGCCGAGCGCGGCGCACAAGGTCTGGTCGGCCGCGCCGGCGACCTGGTCCGCCGCCTCGACGCCCTGCTGCGGGACGGACGCCACGACCAGGCGACCGTTGAATGGAGCGTCGAGCCGCTGGCCTCCCCTGGTCGGAGCACCATCAGGCGCCGACCCGACAGCCCCGCCGGCCCGTCGAAGCAAGGGAGCTCTCGGCGCCACCATCCGACCCGCTCTACGAACTGCGGAAGCAACTCCGGCTCGAGTACATCGCGCGCATCGCGCCTCGTCCGGAGGACGTCCGCAAGTTCCTCGAAGGGCAGGTCCCACCGTTCGGGACTAAGGAAGCGCGTTTCGTCGAAATCGAGACGGTCGACGACTTCCTCGCGTTCGACTCCGCCCGGCGGTACGCACTGACGGGCGATGTGCCGCCGCAGGTCGCCGGCAGCTTCGATCTGCAGCCATCGCCCGATACGCCGCCGCACGACAGCGAATGGCTCAGATGCGCCAATTTCGTGATCCGTCGCGGCGGCCTCCGCAAGGGGTAGCGCATGCTTAGCGAATTCGAGAACATCGAGCGCTCGGCAGGCGCCGACAAGGCAGCCGATCTGCGCAAAGCGCTGCACTTCCTGCTGCGTCGCCAGTTCGTGTTCGCAGGCGACTCCCGGACCGGCACCGTCTACAACACGATCATGGACGGGCGCTTCCGCGACGCTGTCGACGGCTTTTTCGACACCTGCGGCTACCGCCTCCATCGCGATCCGGAAGCCCAATGGGCCGGCATCGTCGCCATGGACGAAGACGTGCCGCTGCCGCGGATGAAATTGGACGAAACCATCGTGATGCTTGTCCTCGCCGCCCATTGGCAGCAGGAGATCAATACGGGCGCGATGGAAGACAGGGCGGTCGTCGTCACCACCATTAACGACCTGTTCGATCGCTATCGGGAGATGGTGCAGCCCAACGGGGGCAGCGCCGTCTCAAGTCAGCGCTTCCGCGACATTCTCAAGGAGGCCGCCCAGCGCAGCTTGGTCGAGATCGGAGACTTCGACAACGAGCAGCAGGACTGCGAGGTCCGGATCCGGCCGATGATCAAGCTCATCAGCGGCGGCGACGCCCTGCAGAGGCTCGAGCGCTACGTCCGCAGCGAGGAGGCCCGCTTTCCGCGGGACGCCGGAGACCAGGCATGATGGAATTGCGGCACCTTGCCTTGATGAACTGGCACCTGTTCGACGTTGCCGACATCGCGGTCGCCGGCCACATCGGCGTGCTGGGCGAGAACAGGTCGGGCAAGTCGACCATCCTGGACATGGCCCAGGTCGTTCTCACCGGCGGCAACCGGCGCTTCCTGCGCCTGAACGCGGTGGCGGGCGATAGCGGAAAGTCCCGCAGCGGATCCAAGCGCAGCGTCGTCGACTACTGCCTCGGTACGCTCGGCGAAGACCAGCGCCGGCGGGACGAGGCCCGCACCTACATCGCGCTCGGATTCGAGGATACCGAGCGCGAGCGGCCGTCGGTTACGATCGGTATGGCTCTCGAGGCGCGGAAGTCCGACAGCAAAGAGACGGTCCTCGCGCTCTTCGTCGCCGTCGGCACGGTCTTGACGGCCAAGGACTTCATCGAGCGCAAAGGGGCGCAGCAGTTCCCCGCGCAATGGGAGGACGTCCGCGCCCGGATCGTCGCGGCGGTGGGCGAGCAGAATTTCGTCAATCACCGGGACCGGGCCGGCGACTACGTGCGCGAATACATGCGCCATCTGGTGCCGCACGCGCCCTACGGCGAGCGGAACGCCAGCGCGCTGCAGAAGTCCATCGTGAACGCGATGACCCTCGACCATAACCAGACCGCCACCCAGTTCGTCCGGGACTACATTCTGGAAGACAGTCGGATCGGCATCAAGGAACTGCGCGAGTCGATCCAGACCTACCGCAACATCAGCGAGACAATCCGGAGGATGCGGGAGAAGCTCGACGCCCTGAAGGCGCTGCGCGCAATCTTGGCGGGCCTGGAGAGGACTCTTGAGACGAAATTCCGCGAGGAATGGATCGCCAGGCGCGCCAACTGGCTGGCGGCCAGGGCGACCAATCGCGACCTGCGGGCCAGGATGCGCGACGAGACCGCGCAGCGGGCCGCGGCTACGGCCGAGCTCGCCTTCATCGACGAGGACGTCAAGGCCATCGACAGGGAGATCGAACGCCTGACGACAGCGATCGCGGAACATGACGCCAGGACGGGCCGGAAGGAATTGGCGCAGACCGCCATGATGGCCGATCAGGCCACGCAGCGGGCCCTTTCCGAATTCAGGGGCGGGTGGAGAACATCCAACGGCTTCGACCGCTGCTCGCCATGTACGGCTGCGGCTTCGACGAATTCATTCCCTCGGTCGCGAAGCTCCTCGGTGCAGCCAAGAACGCGGAAATCGGAGCCGTGGCCGACGAACTCTCGGCGGCCGAGCAGGGGTTCGTGTCGTTGGCGCCAGCATGGTCGGCCAAGGTCGACGAGGCGAGACAGGCGATCATGGCCGAGGCGTCGAAATTGCGCGCGCAACGCGGCGATCTGCTCGAACGCATCCGTCAGCACGCCTCCGGAGGCGCGCGCGCGCATCTCGAGCCGGATACCGAACGGCTGTGCCTCAGACTCCGGCAAAGGGAATGGCGCCGCGGGTGCTCTGCGAGTTGATCGAGGTCGCGGACCCTGAATGGGCGGGAGCCGCCGAAGCGCTTCTCGGCCGCGACCGGGACGCGGTGTTCGTCGACCGACCGGACATCGGCGCGGCGACGGCGATATTCAAGGAAGGTCGCCGCGAATTCCGTCACACCTCGCTGGTAAGCCTCAACAAGCTGGAGCAGTTCAGGGCTAAGCCGGACCGCGGAACGTTTCCCTCGATCTTCCGCACCGAGGATCCGGACGCGCTGTCGTTCATCATGCGCCGCTACGGCTCCGTGCGCCTTGCCGACACGCTCGAACAGTTTGACAAGCCGGGCCGGGCCATCATGAAGGACGGTCTCTACGACGACGGCCTGGTACGGACCCATCGTTCGATCGATCCGTCGCAGCACAAGATCGGCAAGGCGGCTCAGGCGAACGCGCTGCGAGCGCTGCAGGACCAGGCGGAGGCGCTCGAGGACGCGGTTTCGCAGAAGGCGAGGGAAGCGGAGGCAGCCGACGCCGCATTCGCGGCCCTCAGGGCCCTTTGCGCGGACGGGAGCGCCGGCCTGAAGCCATGTGCGGTAGCCTTCTCCGCCGCCGAGGCCGAGAAGGCTGATGCGCAGGCAAGATTATCCGCCCTGCAGGGGGCCGGCGACGGCGGGCTTCGTGAGAAGAAGAAGGCGCAGCTGGACCTCAAAGAACGCCGGCGCGTCGAACGGGAGACGCAGCAGAGGGCTTTCAACAAGCACAATGGCGAGGTGCGGCTCATCGAAGGGAAGCTCGGGGACGGAGAAAACGTGCCCGGCTCCGAACTCAACTTGAGAGTCGCCCAATCGATCTTCCTCAAGAATCGCTCACTCTACGCCGCGATGAAGGGCCGCGCCGCCTACCGATCGCGCCTCGATACGCGTTTGCAAAAGAGCGAAGCGGAGAAGCATCGTTCCATCGCAGATAAAGCCCTGAACGATGCCGAGGCGTCGGACGGGGAGCGCAAGGGTATCGAGCGCCGGGTGCGGGAATTCCTGGACGGATACTTCGACGATTTCGGCATGAGTTCTCAAGTCGGCATCGAAAGCGAGCCGCTCCAGGAGGTGAAGCCCTGGATGGAGCAGTTGATCGACGACATCGAATCCAACGAACTGCGCAGGTACGAACGGCAGGCGCGCGAGGCGGCCGAGAAGGCCTCGACGCTGCTGCGCGGCGAGTTCATCAACGCCCTGACCTCAAGGATCGGCAAGATGGAGCGGGACCTCCAGTCGCTGAACCGTAGCCTCCAGGCCCACCCCTTCCACAACGAGCGCTACTCGTTCCATCGCACACAAGTCGTGGAATTCCAGCCGATCCTCAAGATCATAGAGATCGGCAAGACCTCTCCGGAAGCGCTGGACATGCTCTTCCGCGGCGACGTGCCCGACGACTTCCCGCACAAGGACACCATTGTCGCGCTCGAGGCGCTCCTTGAGGATCCAGAGAAGGACTTCACGCAGTTCGAGGACTACCGGAACTTCTACACCTTCGAGATCCACATGGAGGACGTCGCCACCGGCCGGTCCACTCGATGGGAGCAGCGTCGTGGGACGGGATCGGGCGCCGAGCAGCAGGTGCCAATCTATGTGGCGATCGGGGCCTCGCTCGCCGCCGTCTACGGTAGCGCCGAGCGGCGCGCCGGCAAGCCGTCGGGTTTTGCGCTCGCCATGTTCGACGAGGCGTTCTCCAAGATGGACGGCAGAAACCAGCGCCAAATGATGGCCTTCTACAAGAAGCTCGGCCTGCAATTCGTGATCGCCGCGCCGTTCGAGAAGCGTGTTGCGGTGCTCGAGCACATGGACACCATCGTCGAGGTGGATCGCATCGGCGAGCAGTCGAGGGCGACTGTCGTTTCGCTGAAGGAGAAGGCCAAGTGCGAGCTCATGGCCATCGACCCGGATCTCATGTCCGATGAGGACCTCGCCGCACGGCTGGCCGCCGAATAGCCATGCCGCGCCGTTTCACCGACGCGAAGGAACTGTTAGGCGACCTTCTCGACCGGTTCGAGGCCGGCGCCTCAGCCCGCTCGCGCACCCCGATTATGCCGCTTTCCCGTCCGTCCTCGCCGCCGACGCCTTCCTGAAACAGATCAAGGAGGCTGAAGAGATCGGCGCGGTCTCGCTCGGCTGGGGGCGCGGCGCCAGGCGGGACCAAGTCGCACACGTGCGGCTGGTGTCGGCGGGCGTCTTGTATGGACGTCTCGGCCGCACCCCGGCGTCGCGGATCGCCGAAGATGCTGCCGGGCGTCTCGTCGCCGGGTTGTCGCTGCACGATGGACTGAAGGAAAGCGCTGCGGGTATCGCCGACGTCTGGGGGCGAGGGAAGACGTGGCACGGATTCGCGTCGTTCGACGTCGAGAGGCTCCGCGACGTGTTCGCGCTGGCCCAAGCGATTCTGGACAACAAGCACCTGGACGTCGACTACAAGACGTTCTCCCGGAAGACGGTGGGCGACAGCAAGACACTCGAACGCAACGAAGGCGCCGTCGTACGACTTCTTAGCGGAATCCTCGAATTTCCGCCGGGCGCGCGACCGCGCGAAGCGTTGCGGACTATCGGGCTTGAGCGTTTCGCCCCGCCGCTTCTGATCGCGGGGCGGATCGATCTCGACGGGGCCGATCTGTCCCGGATCTCTCCGCATTATCTCGGAATCACGCCCAAGGAGGCAGATCGTATCCGCTTCCGGGAGCCCCCGGTCTACGTACTGACGGTCGAAAACTTCGCAAGCTTCAACAGGCACATCGCCGAGGCAGACCCCGGGCGACTGGGAACAACGATGTACGTGGGTGGATATCCTTCGCTCGCGACGCAAGAGGCGCTCCGGGTCATCGCAGGAATGGTGTCCGAATGCACGCCGATCTTCCACTGGTCGGACATCGATCCGGACGGCACCTGGATCTTCCAGACCATCGAGCGCGCTATCGGACGTCCGATCCGTCCCCACCTGATGAGCATCGAAATCGCCAAGCAATCTGGACAAGTTCCGACTAAAAAGGCGGCACCAGCGCGATGCCTATCGGATTCCGGCATAGCTGCGCTCGCCAATTATCTGGCGGAGGAGGGCGCCAAGACCCTTGAGCAGGAAGAGCTCGACCCCGTCTTGCCCCAAGTCACCGCTCGGAGGTCAGCACTAACTTAGCCGAGAACCGTCTGTATCATGTGATTGAGACCGTCAACTCGGTTCCAAGCGCATTGGAAATCGGATTCTCCGTTGTGACTTGAACGACGGTGCCAATCTTCAAATGCATGACTACAGGGTTGCCGGCCAAGCCTCGCGTGGGATGTCGCCAAGGACAAACTGGCCGACGCCCGGTGCCCAGGCGAGCTTCACTTTGCAGCCGTGGGGCCAATGGGACTTGCCGCTCACGCTTTCAACTCCGGAACGCGCCATCCTCGAGCTCGATGAGCTCCCCAGCCGGAAAACCTTCGAATAGGCCGACAAGCTGTTTGAGGAGTTGACGTCGCCACGGCCGCGGCGCCTCCAAAACTGCTGGGCGATTGCAAGAGTGTGAAGGTCAAACGGCTCTTCTTCGCCTCGCGTCATCCGCATTCCTGGACGAAATTCGTCAAGCGCGAGGATTTTGATCTCGGCAAAGGCAAACGCATGCTCGTCAACGGCGGTCGGCTCGATCCAGCTTCGAGATAACCGTGGCCGAGAGATTCTGATGCCGTTCGTCGATCTCAACCCCGCCAGGTCGCGCTACTCGTGCGCGTCATCCCACTGGTTGCGCAAGAGAAATGCTTGGCCCTCAAGGGCGGCACCGCTATCGATCTCCTTGTAAGAGACATGCCGCGCCTTTCGGTCGACATCGACCTCACGTACCTGCCGGTCAAGCCGCGCGAAGAATCTTTAACAGAGATCGACGCGGTGAGACGCAAGTTGTGGAGGGGCGATCTTTACGCAGGTAAGTTGTTGCAGCGCTCAATCGTCAGCATCCGCGCGATTTATTCGGTGTCCGCGACCTGCTGGGAAATAAGGTATCAGCGATGATCTGCGCACTGCCTTCATTGTCTACATGCTCAGCCATAATCTCCCAATGGCATGAAGTGCTAGCGGAGCGAAAACAATATCAGCCAGGAATTTGTGCGCTGCTTCGAAGGTATGACCGCCAAGTCCGTTTCGCGAGATGAGCCGCTGGCCGTACGCAAAACGCTGTCGCGGAGATTGTCGGCAACATGCCAGACAGGCATCGGAAATTCCTGATTTCATTGAGCGCGGCGATGCTGAATGGGATTTGCTCGGGGCGTTCCCGGTGCCCGCGATTTGCCGGCCGTCAAATGGCGAATGCAGAACCTTGACAGCCTGCCAGCTGAAAAGCGCGCCGCGCTGGATCTTGAGAAGGTCCTGAGCAAATAACAGAAACCACGCGCGCGGCCAGATGGCTCTGGATCTGCTGCGATCCGATTCCTGAACAGCCAAGCGGTGCCTGATCCCACCAAGCTCGTTGGTCCGATGATCGAGCGGCTTCTCGTTTGCGACGGCGCGGCCGGACTCCCAAGAAAGGTGAGGCGATCCGGTACTTTGCGCGATTTTTGCAAGGCTGATCGCAGGGGGATCAATTGAAAGTTGTCTTGTCATGAACGAGCAGCGGACGCAGCCGAATACCGCCTATGCGATTTGCGGATTCAACGATATTCCAAGCCAGCGCGCCATGGGCTTCCACCTCATGATCGTCGACGAAGACGGCAGCCATAGGCCGTGGCCCATTGTCGTGGTGCGCTGGGGCAAGCGGGTGTTTGCCTATCTTAACAAATGCCCGCACAATGGCGTCAATCTGGACTGGGAATGCAACCAGTTTTTCGATCCACGCGGCATCCGGCTGATGTGCGGCAAGCACGGCTCGACCTTCGAGCTCGGCACCGGCCGCTGTGTCGACGGCCCGTGCAAGGGCAGCAGGCTCACGCCGGCCGCGTTGACGGTGCTGGACGGCGACATCTGCGTGACCGGCGTGCGGCTTGTCGAGCAGGAGGAGAATCCCTCTGGCTAAAGCTAAAGCCGGCGCTCAGACCGGCCGGTTCTCGTTACGGTTTCTCACGGGTTCCATCCTCTTCAGCCCATCTTCGAAAGAGATCTCATCATAGAACGCATCGACATCCTTGGTTGCGTCGAGCAGGTAGTCGAGCTTGCCGGGCGCGTCGAGCTTCTTGATGTCATTCTTGTCGACCCCGACCAGGTACATTATTTCCTTCCAAACGGTGGATTCATGGCACGGCAGCACGTTGAAGGTGATACCACCGAGCTTGATTCGGTATTTCGCCAACAGGTCTATGTTGTTGCAAAACATGAAGTAGCTGCCATCAGGGCATAGCGCGCCGTCAAGAACGTTTGCGACATCAGCAAGATAAGCGAAGCAGTGCAGATAGCCGGCCAGCACCGGAATGCTGCTTTCGCCTTCCTGCACGACCGTCAGTACCTGCTCGATCGAATAGTGGGGCGGCCGCTTCTCGTCCGCGACCTGGGCCTGGAATTTTAGTGCGATATCGCCGCGAAAGCCGAACCGGCCCTGCTTGGTGGTCCCGCCTTTGAATATGGCATTGAGCAGGCGCCCCTCCTTCTCCAAGCGGCCGAGCGCGGTGTTCTCGATTGCAGTCATGAAAAATCATCCCTCGATCCAAGACAATCGCCGGACACTCCGGCGGCGGGAGACGCAATGCAAATTGTTTGCCGCCGCGTTCCTTACGCTTCATCGGCGGAATCCATAAAGAAAGACACGCAAAGCCGCCGCAATCCCTCGAAGACCTTTGTCAGCAACCCTACACGCGTCGCAAAGCCAACAGGCGCGGTTTCGAAAAGGTGAGCAATGTCAAGCTCGGGCGCGCTGGCATGCGACTTGCCAATTCCCTGCAAACGACCCAGGCAAAAAGGATAGCCATGATCAATCTGACGGATAGCGCAGTGAATGCGCTCAAGAGCGCGATCTCGGCTTCGGCGCAGCCGACGAGCGGCCTGCGCATCATGGTCGAGGCCGGCGGCTGCGCCGGATTCAAATACAAGATGGGCTTCGCCGACGAGGCAAAGCCCGAAGACACCGTCATCGAGCGCGACGGGATCAAGGTGTTCGTCGACAATAAGAGCCATGAACACCTCGCCGGCACGACGATCGATTTCGTGGTGGCACTGGAGGGCTCGGGCTTCACCTTCGACAACCCAAACGCCAGCTCGAGCTGCTCCTGCGGCAAATCCTGCAGCGGATAAAAAGAGAAATCGAACCATGCTGGTGGAACCAGAGCAACTGAAGCAACCGCCGGTCATTGAGACCGATCGGGAGCAACTCATTCGCGCCGTGATCGAGGAGATCCGGCCCAATCTGCAACGCGACGGCGGCGACTGTCAGCTGGTCGGGATCGAGGGCAGCAAGATCATGGTCAAGCTGACTGGTGCCTGCGTATTCTGCAAGCTTTCAAGCGCGACGCTAGAAGGCATTCAGGCGCGGCTGCTCGAAAGGCTCGGCGAATTCGTTCGCCTCATCCCGGTCGCCGGCGCCGCCAATGCGCGGCATTGAACGAGGCGTTTGTGCCGATCTATCTCGACAACAATGCGACCACGCGGACAGATCCGTGTGTCTTGCAAGCCATGTTGCCGTTCTTCACAGAGCAGTTCGGCAATGCCTCGTCCACCCATGCCTTCGGCAGCGAGATCGCGGGCGCGGTGGGGAAGGCGCGCCGCAGCCTGCAGGGTTTGCTGGGGGCCGCCCACGACCATGAGATCGTCTTCACCTCCGGCGGAACCGAGTCCAACAACGCCGCCATCCTTTCTGCGCTTACGACCCAGCAAGGGCGCGACGAGATCGTCACCACCTCCGTCGAGCATTCCGCCATCCTCACGCTGGTCGAGCAATTGGCGACAAGGGGCATCAAGACGCATGTGATCCTGGTGGATCTGCGCGGACGGCTCGACGTCGAGGCCTTTCGATGGGCGCTTGGACCACGCACGGCGATTGCGTCGGTTATGTGGGCCAACAACGAGACCGGCACGATTTTCCCCGTGGAGTTTCTGGCCGGGTTAGCGCGTGCGGCAGGCGCGCTGTTTCACACCGATGCCGTGCAGGCCATAGGCAGGGTGCCCATCGGCCTGAAGGACAATGCTATCGACATGCTGTCGCTGTCTGCGCACAAGCTGCACGGCCCCAAGGGGATCGGCGCGCTCTATTTACGCAAAGGCACAAAATTCAGGCCGCTGATCTGGGGCGGGGCACAGGAACGGCGGCGCCGCGCCGGAACGGAGAACATCCCTGGCATGATCGGTCTTGGAAAAGCTGCAGAGCTTGCGGCGGAGCGGCTCGAGCCGGATCGCGTTCGCATTGGTGGGTTGCGCGATCGCCTGGAGCAGGCGATTTTGCACAACGGCCACTGCATGGCGATCGGCGATGTCAGCAACCGGCTGCCGAACACGGCCAACATTGCCTTCGAGGATCTCGAAGGCGAAGCAATCGTCCACCATCTCAATCGCGCGGGCATTGCCGCTTCGCTGGGATCAGCTTGCAGCTCGTGCTCAATGGACCCGTCGCACGTGCTGCGCGCCATGAACGTGCCGGCGAGGAGCCTGAGCGGCGCGGTGCGCTTTTCCTTATCGCATGAAACCACCGTCGAAGAAGTCGATCAGGTCGTCCGCGTACTGTCCGGCATCGTGGCTCACATGCGCGCCATGTCACGAGAGCATCCCAATCCCACCAGCAATTCGCCCCGATACACGAGTTGATCTCATGAAAGTCATGATCTGCCGCTCTCCGGAGGCGGGCCTGTCGATTTACGTGCCGAAAAAGATCTCGAGGAGCCGATCGTTGAATCGGAGCACGAGACGCTGTGGGGCGGCTGGATCAGAATAGCCAATGGCTGGGTGCTCGATCTGCCCGAAATGGCGAGCGATACGCCGCTGCCGATCACGGTCAATGCCCGAAAGCGCGGCGAGGGCGGCGACGACCGATGAAGGCGACCCCGCAAATCGACTTTGTCAACGCGGCCGATGCGGAGGTGATTCTCACTCGACGTAGCGGCTAGGCTGCGTGCCGGCAGCATTGTTCCCTATCTCGGACCTGGTCTCACCGCGTTGTCCAAACCGGATGCGCCGATGACGCCGGAGGCCTTGGCTGGCTTCTTCGCTACCAAGGTCGCGCTGCCGCGCCGGGCCAAGGGCAATGTCTGGGCGTCGGCGCAGCACATCGAGAGCAACAAGCATCGCTCCACCGTGACGGCATTGGTGGCGCAGGCCTTTGCTGCGCCGGTCGAGCCTACACCACTGCATCATCATCTCGCCGCGCTGTCCCTGCCTGTCATGGTCGATGCCTGGTATGACGGCGCGATGCGTGCGGCGCTCGGCAAGCACGAGGGGTGGGGCGAGGTGCAGGGCATTTGCCGCGCCGGCATCGGCGAGGACCGCTGGTATCGCTTCTATGATGCGGAGGGCAGAGAGGTCGATCGCGCTGTGGCGCAGAGCTGGACCACGGTCCTCTACAAGCCGCACGGCGGCGTGCTGCCTGCCAGGAACTTCCTGATCTCTGACGCCGACTATGTCGAGGTGCTGACCGAGATCGACATTCAGACGCCGATCCCCGATGTGGTGAAAGAGCGGCGCAATGGCAGAAGATTTCTCTTCATCGGCTGCCGCTTCAACGATCAGCTGCTGCGAACCTATGCGCGGCAGCTCACCAAGCGCTCGGCCGGTGTTCATTACGCCATCGTGGAACCGGATGTGCTGTCCAGGAATGAGCTGCGCTTTCTGGTCGAACAGGGCCTGACGCCGCTTGCGATCCCGCTCCCGCGCGCGATCGAGATCCTGCTCGCTGCCTGACAGACCTTGTATATGGGTCGATGTTGCTCGCGTGCCGGCGCATGCGAGTTGTCTTGCGTTTCGCGCCGGCGAATGACTGCGCTCATCTCCATGTCAGGATCAAGACGCCTGTCACACTTCGAACATTTCTAATGTCGTGCAGAAGGCTTCGCTTCCACGGCGAACCGCGGCAGGCGGCTCACTTTCTGACTTAGATCAAAATTGCTCGCCATTCCGGCCATGGCACGCGAGTTGCAAATCTTCTTTTCAGTTTCCACCTCCAGGGAGAATGAACGGATGGACGTATCAGCGCTGGACGAAGCAAGCTTGGCAGGGAGCGCCGTCGACATCGGCGAGACCATGCAGGCGATCGCCGAGCACAAGGGCTGCGGCGCGTCCGGCGGCAGCGGCAAGGCGAGCTGCGGCTCGCAAGCCGGCCAGGGTGATCTGCCGACCGAGATCTGGGAGAAGGTCAAGAACCATCCCTGCTACAGCGAAAGAGCGCATCATCACTACGCCCGCATGCATGTTGCGGTTGCGCCCGCCTGCAACATCCAATGCAATTACTGCAATCGCAAATATGATTGCGCCAATGAATCGCGCCCGGGCGTGGTGAGCGAAAAACTAACGCCGGAGCAGGCGGCGAAAAAGGTGCTGGCGGTCGCCTCCACCGTCCCACAGATGACCGTGCTCGGCATCGCTGGGCCCGGTGATCCCCTGGCCAATCCGAAAAAGACGTTCAAGACCTTCGAGCTGGTGGCCAAGGCCGCTCCCGATATCAAGCTGTGCCTGTCGACCAACGGCCTCATGCTGCCCGACCATGTCGATACGATCGCCCGCTTCAAGATCGACCATGTCACCATCACCATCAACATGGTCCACCCCGAAATCGGCGCCAAAATCTATCCGTGGATTTTCTACAACCACAAGCGCCACACCGGCCTCGAAGCCGCAAAGATCCTCAACGACCGCCAGCTGCAAGGCCTCGAGATGCTCACCGAGCGGGGCATCCTCTGCAAGATCAATTCGGTGATGATCCCGGGCATCAATGACCAGCACCTCGTCGAGGTCAACAAGGCGGTCAAACCGCGCGGCGCGTTCCTACACAACATCATGCCGCTGATCTCCGCGCCCGAGCACGGCACGATGTTCGGTCTCGACGGCCAGCGGGGTCCGACCGCGCAGGAATTGAAAGCACTGCAGGATGCCTGCGAAGGCGAGATGAACATGATGCGGCACTGCCGGCAGTGCCGCGCCGACGCTGTCGGCCTGCTCGGCGAGGACCGTAGCGCGGAGTTCACTATCGAGAAGGTTATGGCCATGGATGTCAACTATGACCTCCAGATGCGCAAGGCCTATCAGGCCAAGGTCGAGGAGGAGCGCGTCGCCAAGGTTGCTGCCGAGCAGGAAGAGCTCGCCGAGCTCGCCAGCGAGATGAGCGACATCAAGCTCTTGGTTGCAGTGGCGACGAAGGGCACGGGGCTGATTAACGAGCATTTTGGGCATGCCAAGGAGTTCCAAGTGTACGAACTCTCCACTACGGGCGCCAAATTCGTCGGCCATCGCCGCGTCGATCACTATTGCCGGGGCGGTTATGGCGAGGAGGAGAGCCTTGCCACCATCATCCGCGCCATCAACGACTGCCATGCGGTCTTCGTGGCCAAGATCGGCGGCTGTCCGAAGAGCAATCTGTTGAAGGCGGGGATCGAGCCGGTCGACCAATACGCCCACGAGTTCATCGAAAAATCAGCGATCGCCTGGTTCAAGTCCTATCTTGCGAAGGTGCAAAGCGGCGAGATCCAGCATGTTGAGCGGGGCGAGGCGGCGATCCGCCAGGGCGCGCTGATTTCGGCGGCGTAAGGGAGATATCCATGCCGTTCAAGATCATTGCCTCACAATGCTCCGGCTGCTCGGCTTGCGAGCTCGAATGTCCGAATGTCGCAATCTCGGAGAAAGGCGGGACGTTCGTCATCGACCTCGAAGAAATGCACCGAGTGCATCGGCCATTTCGACGAGCCGCAATGCGTCGCGGTGTGCCCGGTTGATAACACCTGCGTCGTCGACACCTCATTGCCGCGCTACCAGGCGCGGGCGTAGGGGGCGAGCCCATGACCATCACGCTGACGCCCGCCGCTGAAAAACTCACGAGTTACGTGCTGCGCGCCGATGGCACCGTTGGCGCCGGTTTCCGGCTCGCCGTCACGGCAGATGGTTGCTCGGGGTTGTCCGCCGATATAGGTGTTGCGCCGGCAGCTCAGCCCGGTCAGCAAGGCGTAGAGCGCAACGGCCTAAAGTTGCTTCTCAATGCCGAGAGCCAGCTAATGCTTGGCTTTGTCACCATCGATTTGACCGACACCTCTGCGCAGACCGGGCTGATCTTTCCAGAAGCAGGTATGCTGCTCCAGCAACACCGCAAAGGCTGCCCATTAGAAGAGGAAAGCTGCCAATGAACCTCGATGGGGCAGGCAATCCGCTGTCCGAGAGCGAGGGGCGCTGATCGCGCACACACTACTCGGCGAAGGGCTGCCGCGCGAAGCCAAGGATCATCTGTGGGAGGCCGGGCTGTCCTATCACCTGGACGAGATCGCGGAAAAACACCTGCATGAAGCGCAGGCGCTGGCGCCGGGCCACGCCGCCGTCCTGATCGGGCTCTACCGCTTCTATTTCTACAAGGCTCGCTTGGCCGAGGCGTTGGAGGTCGCAAAGCTCTGTATTTGTAAGGCAGCACGTGAAAACAGTCTCGCAGACGATTGGCGGCGGGTCAGCGCGGGCGACGCTGCTTTCGATCGCTACCAGAACATCCTGCCGCGCTTCTATTTATTTTCCCTGAAAGCCTACGCCTACCTGCAGATGCGGCTCGGCGATCTGGATGAAGGGCGCGCCGCCGCCAGCAAGCTTTGGAGCTCGACCCGACCGACAAGATCGGCGCCAAGGTGCTCCTGGACGTGCTGGAGCGGATGGGGCAGGACGATGACGGATGACATCGATAAGGCCCGCGACTGGCTGGGCAACGAGGTCGACTGCGGCACCTGCACGCATCTCGGGCTCAGGTTCAGCGGCGGCTGCCGCTTGATGCACGCCTGCGTCAACGACCGCTACGCCCGCTGCATCGACCGCTTCTTCAACTGGAATCCGGTGCTGGCCGACGCTTACATCACACATCCGCATTTCGAGGTGCGCGCAATCGCGGCCAATCACGCCAATGTGTTCCTGCTGCCGATGCTGCTCGACGATGCTGAGGAAACCGTGCGCTGGAACGCGGCGCGCCGCCTGCCCAAGCGCTTTGTGCTGCGGCTGCGCAGCGACCCGCATCGGGAGGTGAGGATGCGGGTTGCGACCTTGCTGGACGGCGAGGAGCTGGCGCCGATGATGTCGGACCAGGACTATTACGTCCGCCTGGTGGTGGCGAGCCGGATCGCGCCGGCGCTGCTTGGGCGTCTCATGAGCGATGACGAGCCCGAGGTGCGCCGCGTGGTCGCGCTCCGCATTCCCCATGACTGGCTGCTCGGCATGGTCACTGATCCCGATGGCACCGTGCGGCTCGAGATCGCACGGCGGCTGTCTCCGGATCTCGCTCAGCCTGCTGCGCCGCGATCCGGATTGGCGCGTCCGCTATGAGGTGGCAAGCCGCATTACGGCGGCCGAGCTGGCGGAGTTGACCGAGGACGGGGACTCGATGGTGCAGGAAGCCGCCCGCGCGCGCGTGGCCATCCGGCCCGAACGACCGAGAGAGTGGGACATGAGCAACATCGTTCGCGACAGCGAGGTGGTCGAGCTGACCGGGCCGCCTTTCTTCAGCTTTGGCGAAAAGGTGCGGGCCAACCGCACCATCCGCAATGACGGAACCTATGCCGGCAAGGAAGTCGGCGAGATCCTCGCCAAAAAGGGGAGGTGGGTTACGTCGTTTCAATCGGCACTTTCCTGCAGCAGTTCTACATCTATGGCGTCGAATTTCTCGAAAGCGGCAACCGCGTCGGCATGAAGCGCAAGGAGCTCGTGCCGGCGGTGGCGCGCGAGGAGTTTGAGGACCTGCCGTTGCCGGAAGAGGCCGCGTCATGACCGACCCGAGGCTGCCGAAGTACCAATGGGGCCAGCGCGTCAAGGCGGCGATCGACCTCATTAACGACGGCTCCTTTCCGGATGCACCGGCCGATGGACTGTTGATGGGCGCCGGAGGGATCGGCGAGATCGTGCAGGTCGGCAGGCATACCGAAGCGAACGTGCCAATCTATCTCGTCGAGTTCGGCGAGCGGCTGGTCGTCGGCTGTCTTGAAGAAGAAATTGCAGTGCTTTGAGGGTGCTGGTTCGCGATGAATGCTGCGGTGATGAGAAAACTAGCGATCGGACTGATCCCTCACCCGAACGAGCTCGATCGCAAGCGGATCGAGCGCGCCTTGAGCTCGCGCAAGCGCTATCGCTTTGTGTCGCCGAATGTGAAGCCGGTGAGGGGTGGCTATCTGATCGAGAGTCCCTGCTGCTCTCGCAATATCGACAAGGACGGCGGCCTGATCGATGTCGCGCTGATCCACTATGACATGGTGAGCGGGATGTGGAAGCTGTTTCGCATGAACCACGCGCAGGGGATCTGGGAGTTTTACAGCATTTACCTCCGGCTGACCTCAGCGATCGAGGATTTGAACACGGATCCAGAGCGGCGGTTCTGGCAATGAAGCTGATTTGGGACTAGTTATATGGGAGCCGCGATGGCGCTTGGCACAGACCAACTGATCGAAATAGAACGGGTGCTTGCGGCGGCGGAGGCCGATGCAAGCCCATTCCTCGAGCTGCGGCGCCGTTTTCCGCGCCTCGCCTTCACGCGCTGTGATGCGTCTGATGTGACGGAGCGGCCGTTCCGAAGCTTTCCGCGTTTCGACCTGCATCTGATCGGTGGCTGCGATCGCTGCGTGCAGATCACGGCCGATCCGGCACGCGCGATTGGTATCCTGCTGGCGGCAAGGAGTACTGGGCGGTGACCGGCATTGCACTCGCAGAGGATCACGACGGCACCGAAGCGATCGAGGCCGTATGCTTCATTCCGCTGTCCGATCCCGATATCACCTCCGCCGAGCTCTCTGCCGTGGAAGCGCTGCTATGTTCGCCGCGAATCTCCAATGGGCCGATCACTGACGCCTTCGAGAAAGCCTTTGCCGCCTATCTTGGCCGCAAATATGCCGTTGCCGTCCCCAGCGGCACGATCGGGCTTCTGCTTGCGCTAAAAGCGCTAGGCATCGGGCCCGGGCAGGAGGTGATCGCCTCGCCTTATTCGTTTCGCGAGACGGTGCATGCTATCAGTCTCGTGGGCGCGAGGGCCGTATTTGCCGACGTCGACTATTGGTCGGGAGCCTTGGCTCCGGCGAAGGTCGAAGAGCGTGTCACGGCCAACACGCGGGCGATTATTGGTGGCAACCCCAATGGCCATCCGGCGCCATGGTCGGAGCTGCGCGCGATCGCGCAGCGCCATCAGCTGCCGCTCCTGGAGGATCTCGACCGAAGCGATCGGATCGCGATACAAGGGCGAACTCGTCGGCCGCTTTGGCGATATCGCCGTGTTCGACTTCGCTCAGCCACTGGCCCTGACCTGCGGCGAAGGCGGCATGGTGGTGACCGACGACATCGACTTGGCCGGCGGCTTGCGTCGCCATCGCGCACATCGGCTGGATGAGCGCTCCTCCGTTGTCGTCAGCAGCGCAGCGCCCCACCAGGCCGGCATGAGCGATCTCACAGCCGCGCTGGGCCTTGCGCAGCTAAGGCGCCTCGACGAAATCCTGGAGCGACGCCGGCTCGCCGAACAGCTCTACAATGCGCATATGCAATCCTTCGAAGGTATCAAGCCGCCCTATGTGGCTCCCGAAGCGACCGAGGTGAACTGGTTCCTCTATCTCGTCCATCTCGGGACGCGCTTCACGCGCTCCAGCCGCGATGCCATCGTCGATGACCTGCGCATCGAGCAGGTCGAGGCCGCCTCCTATTGCCACCCGTTGCATTTGCAGCGGCATTATTTCGAACGCGGCTATCGGCATGGCGATTTCCTGGTCACGGAAAAGATCGCCGATCGAGCCTTGGCACTGCCGTTTCACACCCACCTCACCGATGACCAGATCGAATTCATCGTGGAGACGATGAAGGATGCGTCAATCAACATCGGCGCTGGCGCTGCAATTTATTAGAGCCGAGGAATCATCAATGGGACGCAAAAGGAGGGCTTGAATGTCGACAGCCACGGCCTCACCATGGGGCAAGATGATCGAGGTCATTCAGGCCACATCACTCTTGGCGGTGCTGCAGAACCCGGAGATGGGCAATGCCAAACAAATGCAAGTGCAGACCAAACGCGGATCCTCCGACATTTCGTCCGGCAAGGCCGCAAGGAACTCTCGAGGGTGGCGCGCAAAGAGAATGAGAAGCTCAATACGATCGGAGGAGGCGCCTCCAAGTTGCGGCTCGCCTGCGAAGTCAAGTTGCTCCGAACCGGTAGCATGATCATCGAGCTCTTCGGCTTCGGCTCGGGTTTCTTCAAGCTTGGGCGGGAAGGCACATGGATTTCGCAACACGTCATTGTTCCCTGAACGAGACAGTGGTGGAGCTTGACGAGCGCCCTCACGCCGCACCAATGGTTAGATTTTTCAGCGGCCGTCGATGCCCTCCCAGGAGCTGGCCGGTGGAATTGGCGTGCTTCGGCTGACCCGTGCCGCCGTCGATGCCTTGGCAGGAAAACGCAACGACCGCATGAGAAGGAGCACCGCGACATGGGCAGCCAAGAGATCGAGGTGTTCGCCGTCTGTCGCGCCGATGCAATCGAGCGGGGCGGCGCGAAGGGTTTTAGCCTGTCGCGGATCGACGAGAGCGGCGAGAGCCGGCCGTTTCCGATTGTCGTGGTGCGGACCTTCGGAAACGACTACCACGGCTATGTTAACCGCTGCCCGCATGACGGCGCCTGGCTGAACATCGGCTCCGGAGAGTTTTTCTCGTCGGACCGCGGCTTTATCAGATGCGGCCGGCACGGTGCGACCTTCGAGATCGATAGCGGGTTTTGCATCGATGGCCCCTGCAACGGAAAAGCCCTTGAGCCGGTCGCGCTCGCCATGGTCGATGGCGACGTCTGCCTGTGTGGCGTGAAGCTGGTGGAGGACAACGGGTTTCCCGATCCGTTCGAGGACGGCGAGGAAACCATGGACATCATGGTCCATCCGGATTAACAGGGATGATCTCATGACCGTAGCTCAGGAGTCTTTCGGTAAAGCGCCGTCGTTCTCATGAACATTGGCGCAGGCCCGCGCCTGTCGCTGCTTTCGAACTCGTGAGAGATCAAGGGCCGGGCACGGCGGCCGAAGTCATCCAGTAGCCCGTCATGAATGAATGGTACGGGGACAGTCGAACAGCGAGACGCGCAGCCATTTCGATGTTCGAGCCGCATTGGCGGCTTTGTGAGGACCGATCGGCCGGTCGACAGCTCTTGTCACGCATGGATGAATTGCCTGAAGCGGAGATCATTCGCGCCGTGCATCCGGCTGATGTCCGGGGGCACCAAGGAGGTGTTCAAGTGCTATCTCACCGAATTGAGGGCGGGCCAAAAATCTATACGTCCGAGAAGGGCCATGCCAGCGGCCGCGCCAGAGCCATCTCAGTTTTCTCATCGGCGGCGCCGAGCTCGACCCCTGGCTCGCCTGCATGTGCGGCGCATTGCAGGAGACGATTGCCAACGAAGCCGCACGGGCCGAGATCGACCTCGCGCTGTCAACGCTCGCCGACTGTAGCCGCAACCTGGCCGGCAACCCGGTATGATGAAAGACGGCGGCGCACCCTAAAGACAAGGTGGAGGCGCTCCCTAGGAGCCTGTCCGAGTAATCGGATTTTTCTCGACGAAGAACAAGCGTCGTGATTCCAACGGTGGATGAGCAAGACATTTCGTCCTTGGGACGTTGATCAGGTTTGGCTGCTGCCGCCATCGATCCAGGATTTGGTGCCTTCCGGGCACACGGCCCACTTTGTGCGCGACACGGTTCGCACCGGCTTGGACCTGTCGCGGATCATGGATGTCTACGACGAGGAGCGCGGCTTTCCGCCCTATCATCCTGGCATGATGGTAGCGCTGCTGCTTTATGCGTACAGCCAGGGGATCTACTCGTCGCGCAAGATCGCACGGGGCTGCGAGGAGCGGCTGGATTTTGCGGCTGTAACGGGGATGCAGCGTCCGGACTTCCGCACGATCAGCGAGTTCCGCAAGCGGCATTTGGCTGCGCTCTCCGGATTGTTCCGGCAGGTTCTTGCGCTGTGTCGCGCGGCGGGGCTCGTGAAGCTTGGCCACGTGGCGCTCGACGGCACCAAGATCAAGGCCAATGCCGGGATCAACAAGGCGATGAGCTATGGCCGGATGAAAGAGGCCGAGCCGAGGCTTGCGGCGGAGGTCGAGGGCTGGCTGGCCCAGGCCGCCCAAGCCGACAAGGCTGAGGATCGTCAGCTCGGAGCCTCGAAGCGTGGCGACGAAATGCCCGAGTGGATGGCCAACAAAGAGAAGCGGCTGGAGAAGATCCGGACCGCCAAGGCTGCGCTGGAAGCTGAAGCCAAAGCCAAAGCGGCCTCGAAGCCGGGCGACGACCGCTCCGGCGACGGCGGCAAGGGCCGGCCGGGACGCAAGTCCAAGCCCGTCACGGCAGAGCCGAGCGACAAGGCGCAGCGCAACTTCACCGATCCCGACAGCCGCGTGATGCCGACCAAAAACGGCTTCATCCAGGGCTACAACGCACAGGCCGCCGTCGATGGCGCCCATCAGATCATCGTGGCGCACACGCTGACCAACTCGCCAAGCGATCAGGCGCAGCTTGCGCCATTGCTCGATGCCATCAAAGCCAATCTCGGGAAGAACCCGGATGAAGCGTCGGCCGATGCAGGCTATTGCTCGCAAGCCAATCTTCGCACGCTCATTCGACGCCGGATCGAGGGCTACGTCGCCACCGGACGGCAAAAGCACGGCACCAAGGCGGCCACGACAAAAGAAAGCTCAAATCCGGCACGCTCGTCGCCAGAATGAGCACAAAGCTCAAGCGCGCAGGCTATCGAAGCCGATATCGATTGCGAAAACAGATCGTCGAGCCCGTCTTCGGTCAGATCAAGCAGGCAAGAGGCTTCCGCCAGTTCCTCCTGCGCAGCATCGACAAGGTCAAAGCCGAATGGGCCATGATCTGCATCGCCCACAACCTCGCAAAACTCGCCGCCGCACGCTGAGGAGAACCTGTCTCCCCAAAAAAGCTTCAGAACCCGCTTCGCTTAATCCTAAGTCCATTATAGGGACAGGCTCCTAGTCCCGCTTGCCTTTCCTTTCCGTTCGCTCTTGGTCTGCGATAAGACGCCGCCGTCCTTTTAGGAGAATTGGCGGCTGCCTCTCCATATATTGCTAGATCCGCAAATCGTGTGCGGGCGAGCGTGAGCTGCACGGTTCCACGCCGTTTACGGAGTGAGGCAGGCCGACAAGGGGGCGAACATCGACGCCAGCACTTTTTGGTCGGGTGAAGCCGGGTGCGCTCCTTTGCTTCCGATGACACCCGCGCTTGTGGAGGGCGCCCGAGACCGAGCAGGTGCTAGTGACATCCAGGCGCGCTTGAAACAAAGAAAGCCCCCGGCGGTCATAACACCGCCGAGGGCTCCGTCTGGGCTGGAGGGGGGTATGAGACCCAGACGTAACAGGACCGTTAGGGGTGAGATAACGATCCTGTATCAGGAGATCTTGGAGACTCGCTGTAACCAGATTGGCCGTGCGTGCAGGGTGAGGGGAATAACCCTGCGAAGTATAAATCCCAGTCACGCGCGGCAACTCAAAGGGCATATCCATTGACCGTAGTCTTGTAGTCGAGGTCTCCGCCCCCAGGAATGATTGAAGGCAAGCGCCTCAAGGTGTACAGCGCGCAGCGCCGGCGCCACTGGCATCGCTGATTGCGGTTTGCCATTGGCGCCAGTCGGGCTCCTAGCCGGCTTGGCTTGCGATCTCGCGCAATCCACGCTCGGCGATCAACGCGCCCTCGTCGCACGGTCCAACGCTCACCGAAAGATGCGGTCGGTTCGCGCCGGATCATGCCGGTAGGCGATCACGCCTTGCTGCAGCAAAGCGTCGATCTCGTCAGGAAGATCGCCGAAATTGATGGGCTCCTCCGAGAAGACGACAGTTATGGCGATCGCTTCATCCTTGAGATGACATTGCAAGAGCCGGGCCATCCAGAAGGACCGGATTCTCCGGCTATTTTGGGCCTCGCTGCGGAAAAGCTGGAGGCGCGCGTGTCCGGCTCGATATTTGTCACGTCTGCAACAGAAGAGACCGCTGCTGTAGCAAACGTGACAATGACTGGCAGTCGCACGTTGGCAGATTGAGAAGGATCGGCGCGGAAGCGGGCGTCGCGCATCTTGGTTCGAAGCTTGCATGCAGACGCAAGACGGCGGAGCAAGCGAAGCGGGAGCAAGGAGGATCGCGATGATAGGACCCAGACATTGAAACCCTGATCAGGAAGGCCTTTCCGGAGGCGCGAACGCGAACCTGCTTGTGACTTAGTTCGCCTCCGGCTCGATGAGCACACGCCCGTACTTGATCATCGTTTCGACCTCTGCGCGAAAAGCCTGGCGCGAGGCGTTGCGTGAATAGAACATGTGACCGCCCGGAAAGACCACGAGTCTGACCCGCGGCGCTGAGGCGAAGGCGGGCAACTGATCGAGCACCATCTTCGAGCCGAAATAGGGCGTGGCAAGATCGAACAGGCCGTGCCCGACCAGCACGTTCATCTTTGCGTCCGTCGCAAGGATCTGGCGCAGCTCCGACAGCGACTGCGGGGGCTGCCGCCGAAATCCCAGGCCCGCCCGACCGCGCCGTTGAGCAGTTCATAGGAGCCGTCCGGCCGCCAGTTGAGCTTGCGCGTCAGGATATCGACGGCGGCGCTGGTCAGCGGCGCCCGCAGCGCATCGCCCGACGGATCGCCGAAGGGGTGGCCATTGGAGTCCGGATAGGATCGAGGCCGCGCACGGAGGCGTCATAACGGCCGGTCACCTTGCCGCTCTTGCGATCGAACTCGCGGCGGAATTCGTTGCTATCAATGCGCCCGGCTAGCCGTCGGCTCACGGCCTGGTCGATCCCGGTCAAGGCAGCGACCTTGTCGGCGAGACGGTTGGTGGCCTCCTTGTCTGCCTCGCCCTTGACGAGGTCGGCCAAGAACTCACCGCGCGCGTAAGCTTCCACGTCGGCGAGATCGGCCCGCTTCACCGGCCCCCTGGCTTCGCGCTTGGTCGCGACATAGCTCGGCAACGTTGCGACATATTGCAGGAGGCTGGTGCCCGTGAACTCGCGGAAGTCGAACAGCGGCGAGATCATGATCAGGCCCTGACGCCAATGCCCTGCTGCATCTGCAACTCGCGCACGACCTTCGGCCCGCGAATGCCGCCATAGCTTTCGCCCGCAACGTATTTTGGCGACAGCAGCCGGTCGTGCTTCTCGAGCCAGCGGCGGATCACCAGCGCAAGTGCACTGACATCACCGTCGACGGAATAGAACCGCTTGCGGACATCCTCGCCGGTCGCGACGAAACGGCTATAGCCGGTACCGACGGGGTCGATGAAGACGAGGTCGGTGAAATCGAGCCACGTCTCCGCATTGGGCTTCACCTCTAAAGAAGTCGATGGCGTGACCTCGTCGGCGTTGATTGGCAGCCGCCAGGGACCGGCACTGCCGAGTTGCAGCCAGGCCGACGATGCGCCGGGTCCGCCGTTGAAGAAGAACGTGACCGGGCGCGTGGCGCGGTCGGTGCCCTCGAGCTGATAGGAGGTGTAAGCGATCTCGGCCTGCGGCTCGCCCTTGTCATCGAACAGACGGATCGAGCCTGCGGTCGCGGCGAAGGCGAGCATCCGCCCAGGGAGCTCGAGCGCTTGCCTGGTGGTGGAGTCCGGCGGCAGGCGATGCTGCTCGGACGTAGACGGCGTGCTAGGCGTTTGGCCGGCGCGCGCGCCGGGATCGCCGTTCTGGCCGGGCGGCGTCGTGGCCTGGGGGCGCGGCGGCGGATCGTCGGCCCGGGCGCTTTCCATCACGCGCAGGCAAACAGGGCCAGCGCAAGAGAGGTGCGGCGCAGCGCGGTCAAATCAAACTGCATCGAGTTTCTCCCGTCCCAGCCGCACTTTGCGAGCACGAGGCGTGTCTGCCAAAAACGGCTCTACTCACTTAACTGATAGTCGGGGAACAACAAACCTACTAAGTCCGGTAGCATTCGCTATGCCTGGGTCCTTCCTGTCGTCGGCAGAAACCCGCCTGGATCGCTCCCGCCGGATGATCTTCGAAGTGAGTTGGGCGAGGAGTTTGGTCGTGCTTTCCGTGCGGCTGACGGGCACCAATTCCTGTGTCCCTGACGAGTGGCGTGTCAATCAGCACTGGAACGAATCCTTACGGGATCCAAAAGGTCCATGCCAAAAACATAATCCTCAGCGCAAGGCACAGGAGGCGCTCGCAGAGCATGCCAACTCAGGCGACCCTGGCGTCCAAGTCGTTGATCGCGATCTGTATCGTTCCGCATCAAACGCGAATCCTGAGTCTCGCATATCCCCATCCGCCGCATCAGCGTCTTCACATGCCGGCGGCCGACCTTGCACCCCTGCAAGGCCAGCAGGCCTCGCAACATGCGCGAACCGGCGAAGGGATACTCCAGGTGCAGCCGATCGAGACGCTGCATGATATCGAGGTCGGCTGAAGAGACCGGACGCGGCAGATAGTAGACGCTGCCGCGGCTGATCTTCAAAATCTCTGCCTGCTTGGTGATCGACAGATCGTGCTCACGGTCGATCATCGCTTTGCGCTCAGCAATCCCGCCTTGGTGAGCGCGCCTTCTAAAAAACTGATCTCGGCGCTGCACGCCCCTGTGGGATAGAAACGGGTTGGCGATAGACTGCGTTCGGAAGGGAGCGGCCGATACGATTTTGGTGGCATTTAGCCCCGTCAAAAAACCTGGTCCATGAGCTGTTGCGGACTTGAGAGTGGTGACGCCGCATAGGCGATCCCGTTTAGGAATCTGATCAATTGCGCAGCTCAGCCCTTCCGCCCCTGTCAGCAGGAGGATTGGAGATGAACCGCAAGAAGTCGAAGTCCAAGGTCGACCGTACCATGCCCATGGTGCACCCGAACGCGGCTGCCATCGATGTTGGTGCGACTATGCACATGGCTGCCGTAGGAGCGGATCGCGTACTGGAGCCAGTACGCAGTTTTGGCACCTTCACGGCCGATCTCGATCAACTAGTAAAGTGGTTTGTGGAATGCGGCGTCGAGACCGTCGTCATGGAATCAACCAGCGTCTATTGGATTCCGATCTTTGAGCTTCTCGATGCACGAGGATTTGCCGTGTTTCTTGTCAACGCGCGCGATGCCAAGCATGTGCCGGGGCGCAAGACCGATGTCAGCGATGCGCAGTGGCTGCAGCGGCTCCATTCGTTCGGATTGCTGCGGGCGAGCTTTCGGCCCAAAGGGCAAATTGCGGAGCTGCGAGCCTACGTGCGTCAGCGTGAGCGTCTGCTGGAATACGCCGCCTCACACATCCAGCATATGCAAAAGGCATTGACCGAGATGAATCTTCAACTCCACCACGTTGTGGCCGACATCACGGGCACGACTGGCCTGCGCATCATTCGCGCGATCCTTGCCGGCGAGCGCGATCCTGAGGCGCTGGCGTGTTTGCGCCATTACAGTTGCCACTCCAGTGTCGAGACGATCGCGAAGGCGCTCACCGGAAGCTACCGCGCGGAGCATCTGTTTGCGCTCGATCAGGCACTCGCCCTTTACGACGCTTACCACGAGAAGGCATCTGCCTGCGACGTCCGAATCGAGGCTGTGTTGAAGGAACTCATTATCCATAGGGGTCATGATCATGGATCAGCGCCGCCGGTCTCGCGGCGTCGGAACAGAACCGATCAAGCGAACGCTCTGGCTTTCGACGTCCGCGCGTCGTTGTTTGGGCTGCTCGGAAAGGACGTCACCACCATCAACGGCCTCGGTCATTACCTCTCGCTGAAGCTGATCGCAGAATGCGGCGACGACCTTACCTCATGGCCAAGTGCAAAGCATTTTACCTCCTGGCTGGGGTTGGCGCCGAGCAATAAGGTCTCCGGGGGCAAAATGCTCTCGTCACGAACGCGCCGGTCCGGCGGTCGGGCCGCAGCTCTACTGCGCCTTGCTGCCGTAACCGTCGGACGCACCGACACCGCGCTCGGCGCCTTTTATAGAAGACTGTCGTCCCGCATCGGCAAGGCCAAGGCAGTCACCGCGACGGCCCGCAAGATCGCAGTCCTGTTCTACAACGCTGTCCGTCACGGAATGGACTACGTCGATCCCGGCGCCTCGTCCTACGAGACACGCTACCGTACGCGAGTGATCAACAATTTGCACCGACGTGCCAAGACATTCGGCTTTGTTCTGCAGCCCTTGGAACCGGGAGCTGGCGCCGTTTCTTAGGAATCGTTCTCCAGGGTCAGCTCTCCGATCTTGGCGTGCAGCGACTTCACATCGACCGCCGGCGCGGCAGGCGCCGTGCCCCCAGGTCCAAAACTCCGGAAGCGCCACCCTCCAGCTGGGCCTTCCACGCCGTAATCTGATTGGGATGAACATCAAAGTGCTCGGCCAGTTGAGCTATCGTCCGGTCGCCCTTGACGGCGGCAAGCGCCACCTTCGCCTTGAAAGCCGGTGTGTGGTTCCGGCGCGGTCGTCTGTTCATGGTCTCTCCTGTTCACGGCGATCATCGCCGCTTTCAGGCAGAAACTCCACTTATCGTCCTGTGCAGAATTCCGGGACCGCCTCTATTGACGCCCAGAGGGGACCACTTTTGAGAATGAAGTGGATGAAAGACACAATGAGAACCGAATGAAGCGAGTTACTTATTCTCGTCTTTGAGCCACGCCTGCGATCTCTCCTTGATCCATTGGAGAGCATCCGCCTCTTTCTCAAAACCAAAGATCGTATCCACTTCCCCGCCACGCCAAAGGACGCTTACAGAGTGCCCCTTGCCGATAGCGTACTGCCGGACCACGAATTGATATTCCGGTTTGAAGTTGGCTAACTCCCACTGCTCCAGCATCGCGACCAAATCATCCATCTCCCAAAGCTTGTCAGTGACGCCAGCAGCCATTGCTGGCGTTACCTTGAGCGTCTGATGGATGCGAACGAAATTGTAGTACATCGTATGAAGCGCAATCGCTGCGGCGTGGTTCTCGACCTTCTTTGAGAACGCGTTTGTCAGACGCGTGAACCGGCGCATGTGCATCCGCATGGTGAGATTGCTGCGCTCTGCGTAAGACGTGCTGATATGCTTCGCGTCGGGATTGCCGATCTTGGGCTTCTTCTCTGCGCCAATGCACTTCGCCGGGCTGTAACGCGTCTCTGCCTGCGGCTCAGCGCCGTAAATCTTGACCAACATGGCGTAGTCAACGTCATCGCCGAACACGGCATCAACGGCGGTCAGGTAAGGTCTGTGGCCGTCGCTAGTAAGCTGTACGCGGTTCGCTAGCCTGTCCCGCAAATCGCCGACGAACGCCAGAGCGGCGTCCATATCGCGTGCGCCAAGCAACCAGCTAACGATTAGCTTGGTATCGGCGCAGATCGCCGCCCAAGTCCAAACGTCCCCAGCGCTGGCAGGAGCAGCCTTAGCCTTCTCCACGTTGCCCGCCTTGGCGTAAACGAAGCTCCAGATTTCATCCATATGGACGCGCTTGCACGGCAGGTTGCGCAGCGTCTGGTCCTGATAGGCGGCGCAGGCGTGCCCGGCATCAACCAGAAGCTTTGCAACCGTATTTTTGCTAGCATCAGTTAGCCGGGTAATCGCACGAATCGACTGACCCTCACAGAGAAGGTGGAGGATTTGAGCGCGGGCCTGTCTGCTCAGCTTGTTCATACTGACCATTATGCGTAGCAAAAGGTATTGTAAACATTCATCTTTACACTAAGTGGTAAGATGTAATTGCGCGTTGGCAGCTCCCGTGGTAAATGCAGCTCATGACGAGGTGGAATCATGGAAGTGGAGTTTGCCGACGAGGATTTGGCTCGGCTGGAATGCGATCCGCAGTTCACGGCCGGGTTTGCGTCGGAAATCGTTCGCGCCTTCCGAAAACGCATGTGGTTCATCCGTCAAGCAATGGACGAGCGAGACCTTTATCAAGCGAAAGGACAGCGCTTTGAAAAACTAAAGGGCGACCGGGCGCACCAGCGCTCTATGCGATTGAATAAGCAGTGGCGTCTGATTCTCGAACTGGTGGACGGGATCCAGAGAAGACAGTGAGAGTCATCGGGATTGAAGACTACCACTGAGGACCAAGGAGGGTCGCATGAACAAATTTACACCGGCCGAAGCCTTCCCTCCGGGCGAGTTCCTGAAGGATGAGCTAGAGGCGCGCGGATGGACGCAGGCGGAGTTTGCCGATCTGATTAAGCGACCGCCGCGCCTCGTTAATGAGATAATCGCAGGCAAGCGCGCAATCTCTCCGGAGACGGCGCATGATTTTGCGCAGGCGTTTGGTACTAGCGCTCAGCTTTGGATGAACCTGGAAACTGCGTGGCAGTTGTCCAAGGTCGCCCCGCGCACCGAACAAATCGCCCGCGAGGCAGTGCTGCGTGAGCGCTTTCCTGTGAGGGAAATGGTTAAGCGTGGTTGGATTCGGGCAACTAAATCAGTTGAAGAACTAGAAGGGTCAATCCTCAATTTTTTCGGCCTAAGGTCTGCGAACGATCCAATTACATTTCCGCACGCCGCGCGGCGCAACTATGAGGAAGACGTCACTAGCTATCAATGGGCATGGATTTTTCGTGTCAATCAACTCGCTACAGCGCTCAAGGTGCCTCCCTACAATGAGGGGAGACTAAGAGAGGCGTTGCCTGAACTCGAACGCCTTATGACTGAACCGGAGCAGGTTCGCCACGTCCCAAGGATACTTGCTGAATGCGGCGTCCGGCTCGTTATTGTTGAGCCGTTTCCGAGTTCTGAAATTCAGGGCGTTTGCTTTTGGATCAACAATGGCAAGTCACCTGTAATCGCCCTCACTCTGAAGGGTGATCACATTGACAGATTTTGGTTCAATCTTTGGCATGAGATTGAGCATGTTCTTAGGGGCGACGGGAAAGAGGAACTGATTATCGAAGATTTCGACGAAGCGGATACCGATGATTGCGAGAGAATCGTCAACACCCTTGCGGCAAATAGGTGTGTGCCAGCGAAAGCTATGAGCGATTTCATCGCGCGACATAATCCGATGTTCCCTGAGAACAGTTTTATCGGCTTCTCAAAGATCGTGAAGCGCCACCCTGGCATTGTGGCAGGCCAAATCCAAAAGAAAACAGGGCGTTGGGATTTGTTCAAAAAGCATCAGCCGAGAGTCCGGCATATCATAATCCAAACCGCTCTAACTGACGGTTACGGAGTGAACCCATGACCACTTACGTAAAGCAAATGCAGCGCATCGTTGATGAATATCGTCTGGAGGGTCTTCCGTGGCCAACCTCCGCGAAAAGCATCGCCGACTGGGCGATTACCACGGGCCGCTGGGTATTGCCAGCCGCCGCCATTAGGCGGCGGTGCGCTGATGATATCGCGTCGGCAATGCGGGAAGAGTATATGACCGACCGCCGGGGGCGCCGCGTCCGGCTATTGCACCTCGCTCCGCTGCCCACCGAAGGGCAGACGGAAATGATCTGGGACGATATACGCACCGCCCCCCGTGATCACATGCAGATGTCTTTCCAGCATCGGCGGCGCGGCATCGTGGGTGATTGCCGGCAGATGAAAGTGGACGTTGATAGTTACAACGATGCCCACCCAGACGCCGAACCCATCCAGATCGTTTTTGACTTCACGATGGACTTGGCCGAGCTGGAAGCGGCAGACGAGGCCGCCTAATCTTCCTTGCGCCTCCAGCGAGCTTGCGCGGCCAGCCGGGCGGCCTCAGCCCGCTGTTCCGGGGTAAGGCGCGCCGCACGATCTGCACCACCCTTGGCCCCACTTTTGGCCTTTTGGAGCGATGGAACCGGCCCCTCATCAACCTGCCCCGTCGCGATATCAATGATCGACTTGGCGAGCTGGTTGGAGTCGCGGGGGCGTTTAGGGGTCATTGGTTTCATTTACGGGCGCTTGGCTTTTTTGGGTTACTTTCTCAGTTTGGCACGCACCATCAATATGCGCCCCGCCGCACCCGTTTTCCAGCCCGGAACGCTGCCATAATCAAACTGACCCACTACCGAATATAGCATCATATTGAAAAATGGATGATTTCCCTCTATAATTCAATGCAATGCTAGATGCCCCTGTCACCCTTTCTGCGTACACGACCCGCCTCCAGGCCGCGGGCAAAATCTCCTTTACCCGCGACGAAGCGATGCGTGTTTTGGGACTGTCTAAAGCCGCTTTCTTGAAGAGCGCGAAACGTCTGGAGCAAAAACAGCAACTCGTAAGTCCTCGAAACGGCTTCTATGTAATCGTGCCGCCGCAATATCTCTCATGGGGCGCGCCGCCTCCGACCTGGTACATTGACCAACTGATGCGCCACGAGAACCGACCGTACTATGTCGGACTGCTTAAGGCCGCGGAACTGCAAGGCGCCTCACATCATGCGGTGATGGAATTTCAGATCATCACCAACAAGCAGATTCCCAAGATGCGGGTCGGGCGCTCCATGCTCGTATCGCAAGGATTTTTCGCAGGTCTCGAACGCATTACAGGATTTCAAAACCGACGCTGGCACGATGAAACTTTCGTCGCCCGACCTTACCGCGTTGGATCTCCTGCGGTATCTGCACGTAGCTGGTAGCATCGACGCGATCGCGCCGGTATTGAGCGATCTCGCGACGCGTATGAAAGCAGACAAGCTTGCATCCCTGGCGCGGCAATTCGAGCGCACGGTCATCCAACGTCTCGGTTATTTATTGGAGCGCCTTGGTCACGAGCAGGTAGCAGGTCCCTTGGAAAGCTATCTCCATGAAAACTATAAACCTCTGCCCTGGGTAATGCTGGAGCCTCGAAGCCGCAAAGAGCACGCTCAAGAAAGCGAACCTCCGCTCGTACGCAGCACGCGCTGGCACGTCATCGTCCATCGTTACCCCGAGATTGACGAATGATTCCGGCCCTCAACATTGTCGCATGGTCGCAGACAACGCCATGGGTCGAACAACGGCAGGTCGAGCAAGACCTGATCATCAGCCGAGCGCTGGTCGCGCTCTTTTCGGATGAGTTCTTGAAGGCGGAACTCCGCTTTCGCGGAGGGACCGCGCTCAACAAGCTGCATTTTCCAAAGCCGTTGCGCTACTCCGAAGACATCGACCTCGTGCGTACCACGGCAGGCCCGATAGGGCCGGTGTTGACCCGCGTTCGCGAAGTTCTGAATCCGTGGCTTGGCGAACCGCAATTCGTACAAAGCGAAATTGCGCCCAAGCTCAAATACTCGGTCGAAGCCGAAGACAAGAGCAACCCTGCGCCAATCCGTTTGAAGATCGAAATCAACACGCGGGAGCGTACTGCCTGCGACACACCGCAATCTCTGCCATTTAAAGTCGAAAACACGTGGTTTACAGGCACCGCCGACATATCGACGTTTTCAAACGAAGAATTACTCTCGACCAAGCTTCGCGCGCTGCTCCAATGCCATAAGGGGCGGGACCTGATCGACATTGCGCACGCTCTCGATATCTTCGAGGGATTTGATGCGAGCACGACCGTAGAAGTCTTGGGCAAATACCTCGCGGCTGGCGGGATATCGATATCCCGCGCTGAAGCCGAAAAGCGCATGTTCACGAAACTCAACAATCCAAACTTCATGGCTGATGTTCGCCCGCTGCTGTCCGCAGACGAGGCGGAGGATTTCGACGACGATGCGGCGAAGGCTGCGTTCGTCAAGGTCTTCAGTAAGATCATCCGTCTGATGCCGGGCGAGGCCTGGTCCAAGACGGAGAAGATGATCGAACAGTCTGGACTTATTGATCAGTTCGAATAAAGTCGATGGTCAGAAGCCCAACCGAAGCGTTTTTCGGTGAATGCCCTTGGCCATGAGATGGCGAAATCGCGAGCGAAGCAGATTTTGAGCTGACTGTTTACAAGCCGCTTGAAGTTACGAAGGGTTGTTTGCACTTTTCGAGCAAAAGCTCCCAGACTTCGCACAGCAGATTTTCAGCTTCGCGCACATCCCAAGGCATTAGTGACATTCCATTAACATTAACAGCGCGAACGGGCCATCTCGGTCAGCTTTCGATCCCGCGGCATTTTTGAAACAAGGTGACCTTGCCCCACGGGCTTAATCCAGTTTGAAATTCGTTCTGGCCCTGATCCGCTACCGCTCCACCCGCCCTCCAGACGCGGCTCTGCGCGGCCGGTTGCGCGATCTCGCCAACGAGCGGCGGCGTTTCGGCTATCGCTGGCTGTTCATCCTGCTGCGGCGGGAGGGAGAGCCGTCGGGATCAACCGGATCTACCGGCTTTATCGGGAGGAAGGGCTCGCCGTCCGCAAGCGGCGTGGCCGCCGCAAGGCTGTGGGGACGCGGGCGCCGATCCTGGAAGCGACGCCGAATGCACGCTGGTCGTTGGATTTCGTCCACGACCAGTTCGCCAATGGCCGACGCTTCCGTATCCTCAACATCGTCGACGATGTCACCAAAGAGTGCCTGGGGCTATTCCAGATACGTCGATCTCAGGACGGCGCGTTGCCCGCGAACTGACGGCGATCGTCGAGCGACGCGGCAAGCCCGGAATGATCGTACCCGACCATGGCACCGAGTTCACCTGCAATGCCATGCTCGCCTGGAGCAAGGACACAGTCATCGACTGGCACTTCATCGCGCCGGGGAAACCGATGCAGAACGGCTTCATCCAGAGCTTCATGTATAGACGGCCCCGCGGGTGCAAGGGATTTCGACAGCGTTTTGGAGGTCGGTCGGGTGCGTTCATGTATACGGCCTGTTGGTGCGACCGATATCATGGCCGCTGGCCCTGATGGAGATCGCGGATCGAGGCCTCATCGACGGGTCGCGCTTGTTGCGCTTAGAGCTCTTCGGGCTTTCTCGATCCCCAGCTCCGCCGGTTTCCATCATGCTGTCATCTGCCCTCACACCTAAAGTGGCCAGCCTGCTTGGCAGTTCACCCCGCAGCCTTCGGCCGATAGAACTCACCGGTCGTCATCATCGCCCAGATGATCCGAGCTTCTTAACTTGTTGGCAACGGCGATTGCAACGACTATGGGGCGACGTCACTCAAGTAGTGCGTCGATCCAGGCCGCTCCGACCCGTGATCGCGCCTTTGGGTACCGGACGACGTTGCGTGCCCCAATAATCAGCAAGTGCCGGAGATGGGCGTCCCCCTGCTTCCTTATATGGCCGAGCCTTTCCTTCCCACCCGTGGAGTTCTGCCTTGGCGTCAGGCCGAGCCGAGCCAGGCAGCGAACTCCCGACCGGAGCGGAACATGGCGGGGTCTGAGACAGTGGCCGCGACGGCCGTGGCCGTAAAGACGATAACAAAATATGGGGCGTGTGCGCGAGCGACTTGCCGAGTGAATAACCGAGCGCCGCCACAACGGCGACCAAGAAAAAGGCCGCTTGAACGAACAAGCGGCCCAAGTCTAGGGAGGAAACGCCCAAGAGGGCAGCGATAGCGCATGGCGCCACCGCACTGCAGTAGATGCGTTGGCGGGGCATAAAACGCAAGAGGTTGACTTCCGGATCGATGTCAAAGTGCGCCTTTTTCCAGCCTTGCTTACTCAGCGTTCGGGCAATTCGCCAGACAGCTCCGGATGTTTTGGACAAGACCAACAATCGCGATCAGGAGTATGTGGCGCTGTTGAGATCACTACAAAGACAGGTTTGTTCCACCATCACTTTACGATGAGGCCGACAAATCGCGTCCCAGATCACAAAGCAAAGGACCGCCATAATCTGGTCGGTCAATTCAAATCCGGTGACAATATCGTCTAGTGGTCGGTGAAATGCAGCGTTTAAGCGGACGTCTCCGCATCGCGGTCGATTCCGGCAACGTCATGGAATGAGCGATCCTCAAATCCCGCAGTATCGTTGCCCTCTGCCGCCAATGATCGTGTCATTTCCGAGAATCGTCACCGCTTGCGCGCTGCAGCGCCGAAGTCGTGCCCGCCGTATCGGCAGGAGCCAGAACTTGTCGTCACCAGCACCACGATCCAGAACATCGCCATTAGGGCCATCCGAAAGCGTACTGTGCGCCGAGGTCGCATTGGTGAGGAAGTGATCACCTGCACCGCCACGGAGCGATTGGGCACCAGTTCCTGCGTACAGATGGTCGTTACCGGTGCCGCCATTCAAAGTGTCGTTGCCGGCGCCCGAGCAGGACACTTCGGCGAATTTGATCTCGTAGTTGTCAGGGCCTGCGGAAAAAACCGGAACCATCGTGCCCTCCGCCTGACGGGCACGGGCAAGCCGAGGCCGGCGGCCGAAACCGGATTGGCCGCGAGGAGCGGCTGGTACACGTCACCCTCCGCGGGCCGAAGGCCGGGGTGCCAACGCTGAAAATCACGAGAATCCCGCCTGATCGACAGCGCAATCTGCCGTAAGCGTGGCGCGTGACCGAATAGACGGTCAGCATGCCACGATCGAGCATTGCCGTCAGCTCGTCCAGCGAGCAGCCGGCAAAGTCGGACGCGAAGAGATCAATTTTTTGTAGCAGCCGCGGAGATGCGCGTCGTGAGCCCCGTAAAGCGACAGTGCTCGCGCGAACCCGTCGATCGTGCACGGGTCGCACCTAGTGGTGGTCGCGCTTGCGACGCCGCGCGTCGAATTCCCCAGAAGGTGAGGCGATCCGGCACCCTGCGCGATTTTTGCAAGGCTGATCGCAGGGTGATTAATGAAAGGCATCTTGTCATGAATGAGCAATGGATGCAGCCGAATACCGCCTATGCGATCTGCGGCTTCTATGACATCCCAAACCAGCAAGCCATGGGCTTCCATCTCATGATCGTCGACGAGGACGGAAGCCATAGGCCGTGGTCCATTGTTGTGGTGCGCTGGGGCAAGCGGGTGTTTGGCTATCTCAATAAATGCCCGCATAACCGGGTCAACCTGGACTGGGAACGTAACCAGTTCCTCGATCCGAAGGGCATCCGGCTGATGTGCAGTAAGCACGGCTCGACCTTCGAGCTCGGCACCGGCCGCTGCGTTGATGGCCCGTGCAAGGGCAGCGGGCTCACGCCGGTCGCGTTGACGGTGCTGGACGGCGGACATCTGCGTCACCGGCGTGCGGCTTGTTGTAGGACGAGAACGATCCCACCGGCGAGGGCTGAACCAGCGCTCAGACCGGCCGGTTCTCGTTGCGGTTTTTGACGGGCCCCATCCTCTTCAGCCCGTCTTCGTAGGAGATCTCGTCATAGGATCCATCGACATTCCTGGCCGCGTCGAGCAAGTAATCGAGCCTGCCGCCCGCATCGAGCTTCTTGATGTCGTTCTTGTTGACCCCGACCAGGTCCATCATTTCCTTCCAAACAGTGGATTCATCGCACGGCAGCACGTGGAAGGTGATATCACCGAGTTTGGTTCGGTATTTCGCCAACAGGTCTATGTTGTTGCAAAACATGAAGTAGCTGCCACCAGGGCTTAGCGCTCCGTCAAGAACGTTTGCGATATCAGCAAGATAAGCGAAGCAGTGCAGATAGCCGGCCAGCACCGGAATGGTGCTTTCGCCTTCCTGCGCGACCATCAGCACCTGCTCGATCGAATAGTCGGGCAGCCGCTTCTCGTCCGCGACCTGGGTCTGGAATTTTAGTGCGATATCGCCGCGAAAGCCGAACCGGCCCGGCTTGGTGGTCCCGCCCTTGAATATGGCATTGAGCAGGCGCCCCTCCTTGTCCAGCCGGCCGAGCGCGGTGTTCTCGATTGCAGTCATGAAAATCGTCCTCGATCTAAGCTCATCACTGGACACCTCGGCCGGCGCAACATGTGCAATGCAAATTGTTTGCCGCCGCGACTGGAATGGTTCATCCGCGTAACACTTAAAGAAAACACGCAAGCGCGCCGCGATCCCTCGAAGAGCCTCGTCAGGAACCCGACACGGGTCGCAAAGCCACTCTGCGCGATTCTGAAAAAGACGGGAACTATCAAGCGCGCGCTGGCATGCAGCTTGCGAATTCGCAAGCAACCGACTGATGCAAAGGAAGAGTGAGCCACAAGCAACCTGACGGATAGCGTAATGGATGCAGTCAAGACCGCGATCTCAACGTCGGCGCAGCCGGCGAGCGGGCAGTCATTGTTGCTTCGGCCTCGTCGCGGCGGTTCGCGTTCACGAACCGCCTCGCTGCTCATCAGTCATAGACGCGTCGTCGACACCCGGCGCATGCGGGAGTTGGCGCAGCCCTAAGCGGGTGATCTTCCTCCCTTCGCCTTCATTCAGACCCCGCAGCCATCGCTCCGGCCCCACCCAAGAGCTTCACGTTGAGGCGGCCGCCGGCGAACAGCATGTCGTCGAGCGCTTCCTCGATGTCGGCTGTGGTCACTGAATTTCCGCCGTCACGAGCGATGCATGATTGCGCAATGCGCCGCATCAGCTCCTTAATGAAAGCGGCGCTGACGCCCTCAGTGCGGCGCACCGTCTCGGCTACGATCTCCGCCTCAAGCGGCAGGCCCATGCCGTAAAGCCGGATCAGCTTGTCGCGGCCGGTCGTATCAGGCAGCGGCATCTCGATCGCCTGGTCGATGCGGCCGGGGCGACCGGCCAGGGCGCCCTCGAGTTGCTCGGGGCGGTTGGTGGTGAGCACGAAGAGGATGTCAGCATCTTCCTTCAAGCCGTCCATTTCATTTAGGAGCTTGTTCAGCGCGGCCTCCTCACATGTTGTCAAGTCGTCGCGCTTGCTGGCGATCAGATCGACATCCTCGATCACCACCATGGCAGGCTGCAGCAGGCGCGCGAGCGCCATATAGGCGCTCAGCTCAGCGACCTCTTCGGCGGTGATGATTAGCGTGGTGTGTCCCGGTAGGTTGGTGGCGAGATAGCGGATGGTGTGGGTCTTACCGGTGCCCGGCGGGCCATAGAGCAGGATGCCCTTGCGGGTCGACTGGCCGAATCGGCGGAGTGCGCCGCGCGTGGCGACAAAACTCAACACGTTGCGATCGAGCAATTTGATAGCCTGTTCCCGCAGGATCACCTCCTCGCGCCTCACTGGTGCCACTCGGTGCACCGTGATGCCTCTTGAGCGGCCGCTGTAATCCGCACCTTTCTCGAATGAGAGGATCTTGCCGCGATAAGAACGTGCCGCGTGCACCGCCCGTTCCAGTTCGTCAAAGCTGCGCTGAACAAAGGCTTCGCCGCCAGACCCCGCAGGGGCAACGATTTCAATCCGGATCCTCGGCTCTTGCTTGAACTCGAACTCAGTAGAGAGCACGACGGCATAGAAAAATTCGCTCGCCCGGCAAAGCCACAGTCCATTGCACAGGCATTTGACCGGCGCCGTTTCGCCAGTATCAACGTGGTGATATTGCGGCGGCACCAGCGAAATCGCATTCCGTCCACGCTGTTTGATCCGAGCGAATGAAAGCGTCTCGTACCTATGTTGTTCATAGACGCCGAAGAAGCGGACCGGATCGGCGAATAGCTTATCGATCGCGACCTGAACATCGGCCTGCATGTGGCCCGGGAATCGCCGCACAGTAGTGGCGAGTTCGCTCGGCGGTATGTTGGTGAAGTGCCACTCAAGCGCTTCGAAGGCATATTCGAATTGCACGTCGGACAGGTCGGGGCCGTCCGGTTCGCCCGCGGCTTCGCCCGTGATCAGCAGGGGACATCCTTCAGTTCGGATACGCTCTTGCGCCGCCTCGAGGAGCGCCTTTGCGACTGAGGGAGGATAGCGTCCGCAGACGGCCTTGCCATGCTGCAAGACGAGTTTGGCGAGTGCAATGGCATCCCGCTCCTGTTTGTCGAATACCTCGCGCAGCAGGCGTACCACGAAACCGAGAGTCGTCTTGTCGTCATTGTGCAAAACAAGCTGAATGGGCGCACCGCCTGCGCAGATCTTGTCGACAAAGACCCCTGGTGCGTGTTCTAGTTGTTCGTTAGTGTTCGTCATGAAAGTGGTCTCCGATCTAAGCTCATCACCGGACACTTCGGCCGGCTTAGACACGCAATGCAAATTGCTTGCCGCCGCGTTCCTTACGCTTTATCGGCGGAATCCATAAAGAAGACACGCAAAGCCGCCGCAATCCCTCGAAGACCTTTGTCAGCAACCCTACACGCTCGCAAAGCCAACAGGCGCGATTTCGAAAAGGTGAGCAATGTCAAGCTCGGGCGCGCTGGCATGCGACTTGCCAATTCCCATGCAAACGACTCCGGGAAAATAAAGGGTGCCATGATCAATCTGACGGATAGCGCAGTGAATGCGCTCAAGAGCGCGATCTCGGCTTCGGCGCAGCCGACGAGCGGCCTGCGCCTCATGGTCGAGGCCGGTGGCTGCGACCGGTTCAAATACCGGATGAGCCTGGCCGACGAGGCTAAGCCTGACGACACCGTGATCGAGCGCGACGGCGTCAAGGTGTTCGTCGACAATAAGAGCCATGAACACCTCGCCGGCACGACGATCGATTTCGTGGTGGCGCTGGAGGGCTCGAGCTTCACCTTCGACAACCCAAGCGCCAGCTCGAGCTGCTCTTGCGGCAAATCCTTCAGCTGATGACAAGAGAAATCGAACCATGCTGGTGGAACCAGAACAACTGAAGCAACCGCCGAGCATTGAGACCGGTCGGGAGCAACTCATTCGCGCCGTGATCGAGGAGATCCGGCCCAATCCGCAACGTTGCCTGGGTCCTTCCTGTCGGCGGCAGAAACCTGCCTGGATCGCTCCCGCCGGATGATCTTCGAAGTGAGTTGGGCGAGGAGTTCGGTCGTGCTTTCCGTGCTGCTGACGGGCACCAATTCCAGTGTCCCAGACGAGTGGCGTGTCCATCAGCACTGGAACGAGATCCTTACGGGATCCAAAAGGTCCATGCCCAAAACATAATCCCCAGCACAAGGCACAGGAGGCGCTCGCAGAGCATGCCAACTCAGGCGACCCTGGCGTCCAAGTCGTTGATCGCGGTCTGTATCCTTCCGCATCAAACGCGAATCCTGAGTCTCGCATACCCGAGCTAAATGATCGGCTTGATGGGCAAGCAAAAAGGACGCTTAATTGACAAGCGGCCCAAGTCTAGGGAGGAAACGTCCAAGGAGGACAGCGACAGCCCGAGACGCCGCCGTGGTTAACTCGATACGTTTTGTGTTCGATGCCATTGGCGGAAAGCAAGGCGAGAGAACTATATTGCTACGGATCACCTCGATGGTATGGACATCTTCATTCGTGACGCCAGTCAATTTTCTCTTCCCGACTTTCTGAGCATCTTGATATCCCCGGCACACTATCTGAGGATGTCTGCGTCAACGCCTTTCGGTGGGTGCCCTCACACGAGAGTGAAACGGCGTACGCGCCACAGGCGTCTGGTATCAGGAAGATTGTCGGCTCCGAACCAAATGTCGACAATGCGACGCATGCAGATACTGCGTGCAGACTCAATCTTCTTTGTTGCGGCACGACGCTTGCTTCTTTAGCCTTGCCATCTCCGATGAGGCATGGACGGTGATGTCTAGTGGTTCATCATAGTGATTTTGACGTTTTGATACCGAGCCATTCGAGGATGGGCAAGTTTTCCGGTGGCAAGAGAATCTCGATGCTTCTGGGGACGCCGGGTTGACGTCGGATGAAGCCGTTCCGTTCGAGGGTGACGATCATCTGGTGGACAGTCGGCGGGCTGACGCGGAAATGGCGCTGGATGTCGGCTTCGGCGGGCGGCTGTCCGAACATGTACGAATAGGTATGGATGAAAGCGAGGTAGTGCCCCTGCTTCTCGGTGAAACGCGCGCCTGATTTTTGACTCATCGTTGGTTTCGTCCCGGCCTCCGACAAGGAGGCAAAGCATGAATGTACGTTATCGGGTCGAATTGAGCCAAGCCGAGCGCGATGAACTGACGGCGATGCTCGGCGGCGGCAAGCACGCCGCCCGCAAGCTCAAGCGGGCGCAGATTTTGCTGGCGGCCGATCGGGGCCGCCGCGACGAGGAGATTGCCCGGACCGTGAGTGTCAGCCTCTCCACCGTCGGCCGGACCAAGCGCCGCTTCGTGGAAGGCAATCTGGAGCGGGCCTTGAGCGAGGAGCCGCGTCCGGGCGCGGAACGCAAGCTGATGGGCAAGGAAGAGGCCCTGCTGGTCGCGACCGCATGCGCCAAGCCGCCCGCCGGCCGCAAACGCTGGACGCTGACGCTGCTGGCCGACACGATGGTCAAGCTTACCGATCACGACAGCCTGTCGGGCGAGACCGTGCGTCGCCGGCTGGCCGAGAACGACCTCAAGCCATGGCGCAGGGACATGTGGTGCATTCCCCATGTCGACGGCGAATACGTCGCCCGCATGGAGGACGTGCTCGATCTCTATTCCGAGGCGCCGGATCCCGAGCGGCCGCTGGTCTGCTTCGACGAGACCCCCGTCCAGCTCATCAGCGAGGTGCGTCAGCCGATCCCGGCCAGGCCCGGACAGCGCGAGCGCTACGATTATGAGTACCGCCGCAACGGCACCGTCAATCTCTTCGTCACCTTCGATCCGCATCGCGGCTGGCGCAACGTCAAGATAACAGACCGCCGCACCGCCGTGGACTACGCCCACTGCATGCGTGAACTCGTCGACGTCCATTATCCCGATGCCGCCTGTATCCGTGTCGTGCAGGACAATCTGTCGATCCACACCGCCGGCGCGCTGTATCAAGCATTTGCGCCCGCCGAGGCCCGTCGCATCCTGCGTCGCCTCGAATTCCACTACACCCCGAAACACGCCAGTTGGCTCAACATGGTCGAGTGCGAGATCAGCGTGCTGCAGCGCCAGTGTCTCGGCCGCCGCATCGACGACCCCAAACGGCTCCGAAAAGAGATCGCAGCATGGCAACGGCAGCGAAACAAAGCACGAGACCGCATCAAATGGATGTTCACAACCGACAAAGCCCGCGCCAAACTCGGCCGCGCATATCCAACCACCGCCAAAGAGTCAAAATCACTGTGATGAACCACTAGCACTATGCTCCTGGAGCTGCTTAAGGCTGGTGAAGGAAGCGCCGCTGAGCGACTGCCCCTGCAGGATCGAAAACCAAACCTCGACCTGATTGAGCCAGGATGCGCTTGTCGGCGTGAAATGAAATTTCACATTGGGGTGGGCCTTGAGCCAGTGCTCGTTCTTCTTGTGGGTGTTGAGGTTGTCGAGGATGACGTGAATCTGGCGGTGCGGAAAAGCCGAGGTGACGCTGTCCATGAAGTCGAAGAACTCGACACGGCGCCGCCGTTTTGAATGCGTCGCGATGATCTTTCCGGTCGCAACCTCGAGCGCCGCAAACAGCGTTGTCGTGCCATGCCGCTTGTACTCGTTGCTCTGACCGGTCAAGGCGCGACCATTGGGCAACTTCAGATAACCTTGCGCTCGCTCCAAAGCCTGGATTGAAGGCTTTTCGTCCACGCATAGCACGATAGCCTTCTCGGGCGGGGCGACGTAGAGGCCGACAACATCGGCGGCTTTGGCCGTGAAGTTCGTGTCGTTGCTCTCGCACCAGGACTTGCGAGCCACGAGGTCGATCTTGTGGTTGGACGTTAACATCGCCCAGCGCCTCGGCCAGCAGGGGCCCGGTCCAGCGCGCAAACCCTTCCGGTGGCTGCTTGTCCAACAGCCGCAGAATCCGCTTGTCGGTGGCCTTCGTATAGATCGGCTGCTTGCCAGGCCGCCGCCTCTCCTGCAGCCCTGCAAGGCCAAGGTCGGCATAGCGATGCCGCCGCAGGTTGACAATCCGAGGCTGGACCCCGACTTCCTTGGCTATCGACCGCGTGCTGCGCCCGGCCGCCGCCAACAAAACTATCCGCGCCCGCTTCAAATCGCGCTGCAATGTCGCCGGCGAACGACAACGCGCCTCCAGGACCTTGCGATCCTTCCTCGAAAGGTGAACTTATCTTGCCTCGGGTATCATCCCGATCTTGAATCACGACTCACCCTCTAAGGAAAGTGGGTACTAGCTGCTCGTGATGGCAACGCCGAATGCACTCAGTGGGAGGAGCTGCTGCGCAAGCTGCGCTGCATATGTTCAGGCTCTCATGCTCGAGTTGGTACGCCGCTATGGCGACTCCTGGCAGTGCGTTGCAAACACCTCTTCCGGTTGCACACGCTGCAACGCGCCCGCTCGATCAGGCAAGCCGATCGAATTGGGGTAGAGCTTCCATCGGTAAACCTTCGTATAGCAGGTCCCCTCTTTTCTATACCGATCGCCCACCTCCGTACAATTGAACATGTCATCGACCTCCGTCAGCTATCGGGAGCCGTAGAATGTAGATGGAAAATGCCTCCGCTATCGCCGAATGGATTGATTGCGCGATGCAAAGCTGGAGCAGCGAAGTGCCTTTCATAATAGGTGGCCGGCAGCTTATACCTATGTTCGGCAGCTCGGCCTATCTCTCCTGAGATGGTCAGCGCCTTGCTCACCTTGCTCAAGTATAACCGGCACATCATGAAACTTGGCCCTAAGCAACTAGTCAGAGGTATGTTTTCTTCTCGGTCTCCCCAGGTCGGGGACGACGCTCGCACGTTTGCTCCAGCAGCACTCCGATATTGCACCCCGCCTGAACCGCTGCCTAATGCTGGCACTTGAACCGTTCGGAGAGTGGACCGCGACATCTGGCAGGAATGCCTTTGATGCTGGCCGGGACCCCCGAATTAATGACCATGATGAGCCGCTGTTTTTCTGATGCAGCTTGCACTAGTACTTGGTCGCAGCGGGTGTTCCCAGTCAAGCGGGTGTCCGGCTCATCGGAACAAGGGATATCGAGAGGTTTGATACATTGCCAAAAATAACTGGATCGACTGTGCCCGGGGCGCGCACGCCGGAGGCAAACGATCGAGATCTAGGTTTAGATTTCGCGAAAGGAGTGCTCATCACTTTGGTGATCGTCGGTCACCTGATCCAATATGTCGTCTACCGAGATGAAGGCTTCTGGGAGTCGCCATGTTTCAAATGGATCTACATGTTCCACATGCCACTCTTTATGGCGATAAGCGGATATCTTTCTTGGCGAGCGCTCTTGCGAAAGTCATTCACTCAAGCCATCGGTGATCGTGCGATGCAGCTCTTGTTGCCCATGCTGTTTTGGTACGCTCTCCTAGAGACAGCCAAGTTGGCCGCATTTAGCTCGTCTGCAAGCGAACCAGGCAGCGTTTTGCAGTGTCTAAACGATTCGGCGGGCACATATTGGTTCATCTGGGCTGCTTTTGTTTCTTTCCTTCTAGTCAAAATTCTTTCGATTTTCAATCGTCGGTCGCCCTGGATCCTAATCGTATCAGTCATACTAGTCGCACTTGCACCTGTGACATTTTCCATATCACCTCTCATAAGGTATACTTTCCCGTTTTTCTGCCTAGGAGTCTCTTTTGCTCAGTCGAGAGAATGGTGGACGAGCATAACGCGATCTCACAAGCCGCTCTTAATCACGTTTCTCTCCATAGCGGCTTTGGTGTGCTTTCTAGCCTGGCGCAAAGACACTTACATCTACAACAATCTCGCCCTAGTGCACGATATGCAGTCGGCAAAAAACGTACTTCTGATGCTTCTTGGCTCCGCAGCGGCCTCAGCGATCGTGATCGTGCTCGTCCTCCAATGCTGGAAAGTTGGCCGCTCAAATCGAGTCACCCGCTTTATCACCGTGGAACTGGGACAGAGCACGCTGCTGCTATACTTGATACAAGGTACGGTCTTTCGTCTCATGGATCTCGATACAATACGGGGAACTTTGGGATCTCACGACCAGGTTGGCCGTCGCGGGAATTCTTGGGGGAGCGATTGTTGCCGTCGCGCTAATGGTGCGCTGGATCGTGCGCGACATTCCCTATCTTTCTCAGCTCGTTCTTGGAGCGCCACCACGCTCGGCTTGTCTAAAGTATCAGCCCGCAGATAATTAGCTGCAGCCGAGATCTGAATCCTGGAGAGCCCGGCTCCTGGTTGGTCTCCTCGCAGCTTCTGCCATTGGTTGTGGTGACGTGATGGACCTTGTTGACGTGTGTCGTCATGCCGCTGGAGCGGAGATCGCTGATGCTGGCGTCCAATTCCAGGGCAGGAGCTCGTCCAGCCGATGAGCCGGATGGGCGGCGATGCGGGCAAAGGACATCGGCCAGCCAGGCTTGCAGAATCAACGCCGTTAATTCTTGCCGTTTATGCCGCCCGCCGAACTATGCCGGACGGGTTTGGTATGGCACGCCGTTGTCACGCTGGCACCGTCGATCGCGTGCACGGCAGCCCCATTCCATTCGGCATAGTCTGGTCGTTCAGAGCGCTTCCAGAAAGGCGAGCAGGCGGTCGTTCGGCTGGAAGCGGGTTCGCTTGCCGCGCTCGTACGGCTTGAGCTTCGCCAGGGCAGCTTCCTTGAGGGCGAGGTGGGCGTGCAGGTACGTCTGCGTCGTCTCGACCGATTCATGACCGAGCCACGGCGCGATCACGGAACAGTCGACGCCGGCTTGCAGCGGTTCCATCGCAGCGCTGTGCCTCCTATGTCTTGGTCGATATAGCAGGCACTGGACTAAACCGCTCCGCAGTAGGCAGCGATGGCGGCGGCCTGAAGAAGAAGCGGCACAGAGTGCGCGGCAGCTTAACGATTCTTCGCTGTGCGTCGCGCCGTCCGACCCGTGGCCTCGCTGAACAGGTGGCGGGGGATGTTGATTATCGCATAACGTCGCCGTTCTTCCGCGTGCGTTTCAAAATCTGCCTCCACAAAAATCTCGACGGTCTCCTCACTGGCATGAACTTCGACGCGTACCGGCGCGTCTTCGAACTCCACTTCATATCGGCGACCATTCTTTCCTCGGATAATCGCGTGCGCCATTTCTATGCTACCTCCGGCCCTGCTTCTTGAGCTTCTTCACTCGGTGCTTCTGATAATCCAGAATGGCCCCTGCAAGTGGCATCGAGCGCGGCACGCGCACATGTGTGAGGGAGACGACAAGCGCTCTGCCTGTTTCTTCCGAGCGAGACAAATGGCAGATGATACCGCCCTCGTCACCGGCGTATGACAAATCCCAGACGACGTGGTGCATCCGATCAGCATCGGCAACATTCTCGGCTTGCAGATATTCGATCAACGATGGTGCCAGTTCAACGTCAAATGGCGCAGCTACCTTGAGTGCGGCGAGCAGCCGGGTGGTCTTCTCCGGATTGTCGAGCATAGGTCGTCCATCTTTAACGGGCGAATCAGAGAGCCGACGATCAGCGATGATAGCGAATATGGCTCAACAGAGCCATATTCGCTATCCGTCGCACAACTCGCCTTCCTCCCATTGCTGGTTGACCCGATCCAATAGCGACGACCTCACGGGCATTACCCCGCTTCCTCGCTAATACAACGCAGTCCGCCCCTCTCCGGCGCATCACCGCTTCGCGGTAGGCGACTCGTGGCAAGCTTCGGTACCACCATCTGATCTTCCTGCATTCCCGACGAAGTTCGATTGCGAGATGCTGGAGGCGCTGCTTGCAGCGCTTAAGAAGCTTCCCATGACGGTTCTTCGACAACGGATGACTGAGGACATGCAGGTGCGGAATCTGTCGCCGCATACACAGGCATCGTATCTCCAACAGGTATCGATGTTTGCACGTTACTTCCGTATGTCGCCGGATGCGCTGACCCCCGAGCACATCCGGAATTATCAAATCTACCTCACGAACGAGAAGAGGTTGGCCCCCAATTCAATCCATACGGCTGTCGCGGCGCTTCGGTTCCTTTACAGGATTACGCTCAAGAAGGACTGGACCTTTGGAGAAGACATCCCGCTTCCAAAAAGCCGCAGAGCCGCGCGGGTCGGTACCGCTCTCCCGCACGATGCAGAAGCCCCGGGCATACACCCCCGCAACGAAAGGACCGAAGTACGCGACAGCTCAAGTACGCGGGTGATGCCGCCCGCCGCTCCGCGGAAAGCGCCAAATGAGCTACAAGGCCGGCTTTGCCAACGGCGGCCGCGTGAAGGCATACCCCAAGATGTAGTATGGCGCCGGCAGCGGCGAGGGCCTTCTCGAGAAGACAAAGCACGGCGACAAGGCCAACCCGCGGAAATGATCCTGGTGCGGCATCTGGTGGCCGGTGCCGGCGGCGAGCGGCGATTTTGGCGTTGCCCTTGCCGATCTCGACATAAACCTTCGTATCGTTCCGTCGCACCTTTGGATGCTCGACGATTACCTGCGTTCAATTGAGCTGCTGATGGCTTTCATCCTAGGAGCCTGTCCGAGTAATCGGATTTTTCTCGACGAAGAACAAGCGTCGTGATTCAAACGGTAGATGAGCAAGACATTTCGTCCTTGGGACGTTGATCAGGTTTGGCTGCTGCCGCCATCGATCCAAGATTTGGTGCCTTCCGGGCACACGGCCCACTTTGTGCGCGACACGGTTCGCACCGGCTTGGACCTGTCGCGGATCATGGATGTCTACGACGAGGAGCGCGGCTTTCCGCCCTATCATCCTGGCATGATGGTGGCACTGCTGCTTTATGCGTACAGCCAGGGGATCTATTCGTCGCGCAAGATCGCGCGGGGCTGCGAGGAGCGGCTGGATTTTGCGGCCGTAACGGGGATGCAGCGTCCGGACTTCCGCACGATCAGCGAGTTCCGCAAGCGGCATTTGGCTGCGCTCTCCGGATTGTTCTGGCAGGTTCTTGCGCTGTGCCGCGAGGCGGGGCTCGTGAAGCTTGGCCACGTGGCGCTCGACGGCACCAAGATCAAGGCCAATGCCGGGATCCACAAGGCGATGAGCTATGGCCGGATGAAAGAGGCCGAGCCGAGGCTTGCTGCGGAGGTCGAGCGCTGGCTGGCTCAGGCCGCCCAGACCGACAAGGCCGAGGATCGTCAGCTCGGAGCCTCGAAGCGTGGCGACGAGATGCCCGAGTGGATGGCCAACAAAGAGAAGCGGCTGGAGAAGATCCGTACCGCCAAGGCCGCGCTGGAATCTGAAGCCAAAGCCAAAGCTGCCTCGAAGCCGGACGACGACGGCTCCGGCGACGGCGGCAAGGGCCGGCCGGGACGCAAGTCCAAGCCCGTCACGGCAGAGCCGAGCGACAAGGCGCAACGCAACTTCACCGATCCCGACAGCCGCGTGATGCCGACCAAAAACGGCTTCATCCAGGGCTACAACGCACAGGCCGCCGTCGATGGCGCCCATCAGATCATCGTGGCGCACACGCTGACCAACTCGCCGAGCGATCAGGCGCAGCTTGCGCCATTGCTCGATGCCATAAAAGCCAATCTCGGGAACAACCCGGACGAAGCATCGGCCGATGCGGGCTATTGCTCGCAAGCCAATCTTCGCACGCTGATCCGACGCCGGATCGAGGGCTACGTCGCCACCGGACGGCAAAAGCACGGCGCCAAGGCGGCCACGACAAAAAGGAAGCTCAAGTCCGGTACGCTCATCGCCAGAATGAGCACAAAGCTCAAGCGCGCAGGCTATCGAAGCCGGTATCGATTGCGAAAACAGATCGTCGAGCCTGTCTTCGGCCAGATCAAGCAGGCAAGAGGCTTCCGCCAGTTCCTCCTGCGCAGCATCGACAAGGTCAAAGCCGAATGGGCCATGATCTGCACCGCCCACAACCTCGCAAAACTCGGCCGCACGCTGAGGAAAAACTTGTCTCCCCAAAAACCCTTCAGAACTCGCTTCGCTTGATCCCAAGTCCATTACTGGGACAGGCTCCTAGGATGCATCCAGCCCTCCTTGGGCGTTTCCTCCCTAGACTTCGGCCGCTTGTGGCAACGCAGGCGGCCTTTTCCTTGTCAGATGCCCGCTGACTCGCATGGCGCTTCTACAACTGGCTCGGAAACAAGTGGGCGGGCTGTAAATGAGCGTCACCATCGCCATCAAGCTGGCCGAACGTCTTCAGGCCAAGCTTGATGAGCTGGATAGGTGATCGATGCCATCACGTCGGATAATCTCAAAGATTGGGGCCGGTATCAGCGCAAGGTGGTGCCGCAAGGCGTCCGCCGACGCGCGCACGGTGCTCGCTGAGACGATGGAAGACATCCTGAAAGAGTAGGAGGAGAGGGAAGGGATGGTATGCGTTTCGACACGGGAACGGCGCTCGGAGTCGGAGGACCAGAAGACCGAGCTTATGAAGCTCATTGGCGATCTGTGCAGCATCGAGCTGCTGAACAACAAAGGTCTTGGTCGGCATCTACATCGAGCCGGAGAAGACCAAGGGCGGGCTCATCCTGTCGACCGGCGCGATCAAGGAATCAGTCTGGCAGGGCACCGTCGGCCTGGTGCTCAAGAAGCGCAAGACCGCCTTCAACGATGAGCCGGAGACCGGCACCTATTTCCACGGCTATGACGTCAACGTCGGCAATTGGGTTGTATTCCGGTCCGGCGATGCTCGCGCGTCCGGATCAATGGCGTGGATTGCCGCATGGTCGAGGACACGCTGATCGACATGGTGGTCGACAACCGTGACGTGATCACACACCGACGATAGTGATACGGTTTGGCATAGCCTTCGGGCGCACTGAACGAAAGCGCCCGTTTTTCAGCTTTGAGACCAATGTCCGCGACTTGACGCAACACACACAGTACGAAGCGACTGTAGAACCTCCAACTTTCAAAATCGGCACGCCGCTTGCTTCGTTCGGGGCACCATCACCGGTCGGAGGCGGGGCGGTGCTGTAAGGGCGGACTCGGTACTTCCTCCGTGGCGTCCCGGCCGCCCCGCCAATTTGCTGTGAGGCGACATGAAACAGCATGTTCGGGCGGCTGCAACTGCGGTCGCAGCCGCTCACGCTCCGCCGTGATGTCCTTAGCGTGTCCGAACACGAAGCCACCAACTTTTCCTCCGGGGTTCACCGATGATGTCCGTCGATCGCCTGGCCACCCGGCTCGCGACGCGCCTTGCATTTTTTGTCGCCGGCTTCGGCATTGCGGCCTGGGTGCCGCTGGTGCCGTTCGCGAAGGAGCGGCTGGCGGTCGATGATGGAGTTCTCGGTTTTCTGCTGCTCTGCCTGGGCGTCGGCTTGGTCGTCTCGATGATGTTGAGCGATTTGTTGTGCGCGCGCTACGGCAGCAAACCGATCATCCTGATCGGCGGCTTCGGAATTGCGTTCATCCTGCCGTGGCTCGCGGTTGCCAGTACGCCTCTGGAGCTCGGGGCCGCGCTGGTTGCCTTCGGCGCCTCGCTCGGCTCGCTCGATGTCGCTGCGAATGTCAATGCGGTCGAACTGGAACGTGCAGCGAAGCGTCCGCTGATGTCCGGCTTTCACGCGCAATTCAGCATCGGCGAATTTGCCGGCTTCGACGCAATGACCGCATTGGCTGGCTGCACGTTGGAGCTTTTTCATCAACCCTAATGTGCTCGGCCATCGTGGCGATCGCGACGGCGCTGACCTGGCCGCGACTGCCGCCAAGCGCGCAGCAGGGATCGCTGTTCGTCATGCCGCATCGGCCCATTCCCGCAGGTAGGCGATAACGGAAGCCTGGTCACGACACTGCGGTCGTCGCTGACCCCAGTTCTGGGCGCCCGCATATCGAGCTTTCATCTGGCTCGCGCTCCTGGTTTGAGACGGCGCCAGCTGAATCGCTTCGCGGCGCGCATCGCCGGATTCCGAGTTTGGCTCTAATCCGCCATAGAAGAGCGTGTCACAAATTCTGGGGTTCTCTCGATAACGACCGAGTAACTTTGGAGTCACGTACACGGCGCGCAGGTGCGAGCGCTTGCGAAGCGTCTCCATGGAATAATGACCCTCGGTTGATGCATGTCAATGCGACCGACCGCAGCGCATGAGTAGAAGCAAGAATCGCCGAACGATCAAGGATAGATTTGATGATCGATTTCGCTGTCCGTCGCGATTTGCCAACCGCGGCGCTGCTCGCGTGTGGCCGCGGACCACAATGCAAAACGCGGAGATTTGACCGGCGGGATCAACTGCGGTCTCAACGATGAGGCTGAATGGTAACACCTGCGAGAAAAATGCGGTGCATCGCGCGGTCATTTCGGATACCTGTTTCATGATGCAGCCTTGTAGTCTGTTAGTCGCTGAATTAGGCGCAACGACTTCGATGCTGGCGGCGGCGTCGCGCGCTCGACGGGCAGCGAACATTCACGTGGCCGCGCTTTGAATGAGACCGTGACGTTTCCGACGGAGACTAGCAGATGCGCTTGATGAGCTTTGCCACGCCTGCCGATACAACAGGCGAACCGAGCGCCAAATGAGTTCATTTTTCGGCGGCAGCTTGCCGACTATGTTGAGTATCATCGCGCCCCTTGGAATTGCGCCATGCATGTCTTCGGCATCGTGTTCCTGTTCCTGGCTGCCGTTCTTCCGCTCAGCCAATGGTCCATCGCCGCGTTCGGGATCCAAACCAGTGTGGCGGCCATCGCTACCATACCGGTGCTCATCTATTGGTTCCTGCTTGACTTCGCGCTTGGAGCCGCGATCCTTGGGGCTGCGATCGTATTGCTTTCAGCCGCCGCCATTTTCGTGGGTCTGGCAAATACTGTCGGAATGTGGTCGCTTACCGCTATCCTGATTGTGATTGGCAGTGCATCGCAGGTTATTGGGCACCAGGTGTTCGAACGTCGCCGACCGGCACTGGTCGACAATCCGATCCATCTGTTGCTCGGACCGATGCTTGTAATGGCGAAAGTGTTTATCGTGCTCGGATTTCGGCGCGATCTGGCCGTCATCATCGACGAGCGTCCGCAAGGCCCTTTGAGTTCGTCGTGAACCGATATGCGCGACGTTGCCGAAGGTCTCATCGTTGCCGTGGGGCGCGGACGGGCTGGACATCGCTCGGTGGCGAAGCGATCCCGCTGAAACAGATTCTCGAACTCATGGCGGCGATCAGAGGCCGCCGCGCTCGGCGGCTTGAGGTGGCCGGCCGAGCTGCCGAGATTGGCGCTGCAGTGCTGGAATTTATCGCCGATCACGTGACGCGCCGATCTCATTCCGATAAGGCCGAAGGCGTTCGTATCACATTGCGTGCGGAGGCTATCGAGCAGAAAGGCGCAGGCCGATGCGCGCATTTCTCCACCGCAGAGTGCTGTGCTGTGCTAGTTGGGACACCTCGCAGGGGGAATAGGACACCTATCAGACGCCTGCAACAGCATCGCCCGCAGCAGCTTCTCCGGCGGGATCAACGACCGCCCAATCGGCGAATAGAGCGACGCAAGCTCGCGCTATAGCGCCGACAGCGCCTCGCTCCCGATGGATGATCGCAGCGCGTGATCACGCCGCACCCGCGACTCCAGGTCAACGTAGCTGAACAGCTCGCCAGTTGATTGTCGCCGCCGCGCACGCACGATCTCCGTATCTCATCGGAGGCCATGAATCCCGCTCGCCGGTGGGCGGCGAGCGCCTTTTTCAAAGCCTGCTAGACTGGTACCTCAACACAGAAGTCTTGACTGGTCGGTTTGGCATTTCCAAGAGGGATAGCTGCTCAGAAGCGACCAGCATTTCGTTGCTGCGCGGCGAGCCGGGCTGCCGCGTCATGAGACCCGCTCGTTTCAGGGGCAAGACCATCTGGTGGACCGAAAGTGGGACCCCGAAGTGCCGTTGAATATTCCAAATGTACGCGCGTGTAGAGCCCCGACCGCCTTCAGCGAGCTTTGCTCTTCGCGCCCGTCAAGAATGGGGAGCGGAGGAAACTTCGCTCCTTTCCTCTCGCTGGAACTACGCGCTCTGCAGCTCACCCGCTCGAGCAGTGTCCCCCGGTTTCCTCGCGCGAGCATCGCTCGACATCATCTTGCATGCTCCGCCCAACCAGCGACAGCACGGGCCCATGATCGAATCCGGCGCATCTTGCGCCATCGGCGTTGATCAGCGGGCGCCTTATCAGGAGCGGATCACTCAGCATCAGCGCGAGTGCGCTCGCCGCGTCGCTTGTTTCGGGATTAATTTCGCCTGACTTAATACGCCGCGCGGCGCGGTTGAACCAGGATGCGACCGGCGTATTGCCGAAGAAGCGGCGCAGTTCCTCCGCACGCCACGGCTCCTTCAAGATATCCTTGGCAATCACGTGGTGGCCCGCGGCCTTCAGCGCCTGCATCTGGCGCGCGTTGGTGGCGCAGCCGGGTTTGTGATAGAAAATGATCGTCGTCATGGCGCGGGCCTATTTGAGCACACTGAGCTGCACGACCGGCGTGACGCCGCCGCGTTCGAGAATGGTATCGATCTTCTTGCGAATGGTTTCCAAGGTCAGCGGCTTGACCTAACGCCGTGTGCGCCGGCCTTGATGGCTTCGATCGCGTTGGCCTCGTCGGATTTGTCGCAGATGATCAGGATCTGAGCGTCGGGAAAATGGGCCGCCAATTCGCCGATCACGCCGGCCCCTCTTGCTTAAAATAAGAGGCTCCGAGCAACACCACATGCGGTTTTAACCAATCGATGCCCCTGGCAAAGGCCTCTTCTGGGGTTGCAAGCTCATGCGTCTCGATCTCATCATGCAGCATGAATTGCAATGCCGCGCGGGTGATCTCGTTATCGTCGACCACGAACACCCGTCGCAGGTCCACTGCTTTCGACGTTTCGACACCAATCTGCACTGTTGCTCTCCTGAAAATCCGCTCCGACAATGCGGCTTGCAAGAGCGTTAGCAATTTCCGTTCCGTGCATGAATGCATTGAAATGGCTCGCGCTAAGCCGGCGTTTTCCCGTTTGATGCTAGCGATCCTTGTCCGGCTTCTGACAGCGGCACGAATCCTGTCACGTTCAAAACACCTGGTTTCATCCACCGGCTCCCGAATTTTTCAAAGTGTAATCAGAAACTTAGAGAGCGTGGACAGGGTTGGCACGGCGGTTGCTATCAGGATGCAGCAACACTGACTGAGGGCTGAGTGCACGCAGACGCGCAAGACGAGCGCTGCTCTCCTTCCCTTGAACCCGTGTGCCTCGTTTCTGAGCGAGAAACAAGCTCGCGCGCGAGGCAGCGCGCAATCTTTGGCAAATTGGTTGATGGAGAGCAACATGGCTTCACTGGAGACAAATCGCGTTCTACGGCAAGGGCGGCATCGGCAAGTCGACCACCTCGCAGAACACGTTGGCGGCGCTGGCCGAGATGGGCCACAAGATCCTGATCGTGGGCTGCGATCCCAAGGCGGACTCGACCCGCCTGATTCTGCACGCTAAGGCGCAGGACACGATTTTGAGCTTGGCGGCGAATGCCGGCAGCGTCGAGGACCTGGAACTCGAGGACGTGATGAAGATCGGCTATCAGGACATCCGCTGCGTCGAGTCGGGTGGTCCGGAGCCGGGCGTCGGCTGCGCCGGCCGCGGCGTCATCACCTCGATCAACTTCCTGGAAGAGAACGGCGCCTATGAGAACATCGACTACGTCTCCTACGATGTGCTCGGCGACGTCGTCTGCGGCGGTTTTGCGATGCCGATCCGCGAGAATAAGGCGCAGGAGATCTACATCGTTATGTCTGGCGAGATGATGGCAATGTATGCCGCCAACAACATTTCCAAGGGCATTCTGAAATATGCCAACTCTGGCGGCGTGCGGCTCGGCGGCCTGATCTGTAACGAGCGGCAGACCGACAAGGAACTGGAACTGGCGGAGGCGATGGCCAAGAAGCTCGGCACCCAGCTGATCTATTTCGTGCCGCGCGACAACGTCGTGCAGCATGCGGAGCTGCGCCGCATGACCGTGCTGGAGTATGCGCCGAAATCCCAGCAGGCCGATCACTATCGCAATCTCGCGACCAAGATCCACAACAATGGCGGCAAGGGCATCATCCCGACCCCGATCTCCATGGATGAGCTCGAGGACATGCTGATGGAGCACGGCATCATGGAGGCGGTTGACGAGACCATCATCGGCAAGACCGCAGCCGAACTCGCAGCCGGGTAAAGGACACACCGACGGAGGCCGGCCTTCCCAATGCTCAATAAGGAGGTCGGCGTTCCGGCGAAAAATGTCGTGACCAGCATCACGATGCAGCGAAGCATACTTGATCACTGTGGAAAGATCGGCAACCCATGTTCGAAGCGCAATTGTTTCCGCTTATGGCTGCCAGAGCGACTGAAGCGAACGGTGAGCGGCATAGGGGAATTGCGACCTACCGCCTGCTCACTGGGGCGGACCCCGTAGATGCCGACATAACCAGCGACAGCAATTTCGATCGCCACGTGCTGGCGTCTATTCTAGCGGCCGCCACGATGGATGGTGGTCTGGTTTCCGAGAAGGTCGGTCTGTCCAGCCATGAGCTGGCCGTGTTGCTGGAGCAGTACTTCCCGTCGATCCGGATAGACGCGGAGGAGTTGCTCTTGCGTTTCAAGCGCAATGAGAGCGACGAGGCCGCAATGTTGCGTGATCTCCTGCTCGCGCAACGCTCGACCGAAGGGGACATCGGCAACTGGTTAGCTGGGATGATCGCGCGTCGCGCGATCGAGCCAAATCACTTGTGGGAAGATCTCGGATTGCGCGGTCGTGGCGAACTATCCCGGCTGCTAGGCCGCCATTTCGCGCCGCTGGCCGCGCGCAATACCAATAATATGCGCTGGAAGCGTTTCTTCTATCGCACGCTGTGCGAGGACGACGGCCTTGTCATGTGCACGACGCCGGTGTGCACGCAATGCAACGACTTCAACCTCTGCTTCGGCGATGAAAGCGGCGAGAGCCGGATGGCCGAGCGCCGGCGCGAGGTTCTGCTGCAGGCGGCTGTCCCGGTTGCGGCCGGCACCTGGCCAATGTGAGCGACATCGGATGGATCGGCTGTTGGCCAGACTTCCGGACGCCGGGGATCGCGCGGACTTCGACGAGGTGCAGGTGGAACCGGCCTCCGCCCCTCTCAGCGGGCAATGTCCCGACGCCGGCTGGAAGGATGTGTTGCTCAAGGCCGGGCTGCGACCGACGCGCCGGCGCCTGATCTTAAGCGAGCTGTTGTTTGCCAGAGGCGCCCAGCATGTCACCGCAGAGATGCTATTTGCCGAGGCGCGCGAGACCGAGTTTCCGATCTCATCGTCTACCGTCTACAACACTTTGAACCACTTCACCCAAGCCGGCCTGTTGCGCCGGATTTGTCTTGATGGCTCGCGATCGTTGTACGACACCAACACCTCGCCGCATCCGCATTATTATCTGCACGGCGAGGATATCCTGCTCGATATTCCCGACGCGGATCTCCTGCTTGTGAATGTGCCCGAGCCGCTGCCAGACCACGAAGTCTCCTGCGTCGATCTGATCATCCATCTGAGCCGCAAGCGGAGTTGATGCCATCCCATCGCGCCGTGACGTAAGCGGACGCGTCGACTTCGCCACTGTCGCGTTTGCGACAATCCGGCTGGTGCCGAAAAATGTGCGCTTGTCCAACGGCTTGTGGCGGGTGCCGGCGTGGCATGCGCATTGCTCAAGCCTTGCTTTGCCAAAGCCAACAAGGAGCCTCCCATGATCGCCGCCGCCTCTGCCAAACAGTCATGGTCCGAGACGGCATGGGGAAGTCCGATCGTGCTCAACGACACGACGTTGCGCGACGGCGAACAAGCGCCTGGCGTTGCCTTCACCACCGACGAAAAGGTGGCGATCGCGCAGCCGCTGGCGCGGGCCGAGGTCACCGAGATCGAAGCGGGGACGCCCGCGATGGGCAGTGAGGAGATCGCCGCCATCCGCGCCATCGTTGATGCCGGTCTCCCGCTCACCACCATCGGCTGGTGCCGGATGCGTGAAGCCGATGTCGATGCGGCAATCGAGGCCAAGGTGCCGATGGTCAATGTCTCGATTCCGGCTTCTGGCGTGCAGATTGCCGCCAAGTTTGGCGATAACTGCGAACTAGCGCTGGAGCAGGTGAGGCGGGTGGTCAGTTATGCGCGCGAGCGTAGGCTTGAGGTTGCCGTCGCCGGCGAGGACTCCTCCCGCGCTGACGTCGATTTTCTCATCAAGCCGATCGCCACCGCAAAGCCGCCGGCGCACGGCGCTTTCATATTGCCGATACGCACAGTGTGCTCGATCCGGACTCCACTTATGCGCTGATGGCTCGTTTGCGCGCGACCACCGGTCTCGAGCTCGAATTTCACGGCCATGACGATCTCGGGCTCGCGACCGCCAATACGCTCGCCGCCATCAAGGGCGGCGCGAGCCATGCCTCGGTGACCGTCATCGGGCTCGGCGAGCGGGCGGGCAATGCGCCGCTGGAAGAAGTCGCGGTCGCGCTCAAACAGCTCTACGGGCGCGACACCGGCATCGTGCTGCCGGAGCTGGAGAACGTCGCCGCGGTGGTGGCCGCCGCAGCCGCACGCACGATTCCTCCGAACAAGGCGATCGTCGGTGAGCATGTGTTCACCCACGAATCTGGCATTCATGTCCATGGCCTAATGAAGGATCAACGCACGTATCAGTCGCTCGACCCCCATTTGCTTGGTCGATCCAACCGTATTGTGATCGGCAAGCATTTCGGGCTGTCGTCGATCACCACGTTGCTTGACGAATTGCAGCTCGCCGCCAGCGCCGAGGAGGCAAGACAGATCCTGTCGCGGGTGGGAAAACATGCCATCGAGCACAAGCGGCCGGTCGCGTGCGAGACGGTGGTGGCGATCTGGCGCGACGTCTGCGAGCGCTCGTTGACTAATGGTGCGTTAGGCAGCCATGGTCGGCATTACCGCCGATCACGTCGAAACCGCCGGCGTGCCGCGCAAGCCCTCGCTGATCCGCGAAGACATAGGCCTTGGGAGGCCATATGCAGCGCCGCCTGCGCGAAGCAGCGTCGCAAGGAGATGACCAGCCGGTGCCGGGTCCCGACCACAGGCCCGCGACCTAACCCAAAGGAGATTTTTCGATGAGCAACACACAGGCGGCAGTCGGCATCCTGGATCGACTCAACAAGGCCTCCTCGGCCGAAGATTTTTTTGCGCTGCTTGGAGTCGACTACGACCCCAAGATCGTCAACGTCGCGCGCCTGCATATCTTAAAGCGCATGGGACAATATCTCGCCAAGGAAGTATTCGAAGATGGCGCGGAGGCCGAGGTCACGGCGCGGTGCAAGGCGGTGCTGGAGCAGGCTTATGCCGACTTCGTGGTGTCCTCGCCGATGGACCAGCGGGTGTTCAAGGTCTTGAAGGATGCGGTCGCGGAGCCCAAGAAACCGGTGGCCTTCGTGCCGTTGAGCTCGCTGAAATAGCCTCACACATCAGTTCAGATATGCCTCAAGCCATGTCGGTACGGCGCGTTGTGCCATATTCCTCTTCATCCAGATCAACTCTGTACAGCAATGCGCGAAGCGGCGCTGTCGCAGTCGCGACGTATGTCGGAATTGTATTGTCGGCGATGTTAACGGCCAGTCTTTATTTTCTCAAGTCATTGAATGGACGTCTAATTTTTGATGGCCCCAACTGGTACGGCACTTGCTGTTGTCTGGCCAAGTCCGTCATTGGTGTCGACTACACAGAATTGTTGCCCTCCGAGATGAGATATGGAGCAAGACCAATCATGTTGCCGTTACTGCTCGCCGCTCGCGCCGGCATCATCTTATGGGTCACGCTCGCGTTAATGCCGTTCGAAGTTGTCTTTGACGCCATTGAGGCTGGGATTGACCGTGAGATGGCCGCCAATGGGTAACTCGCGTTCCACGCTACCTCTGGAGAAGGCATGCACAGTATCGTTTGCACCAAGCAGGTTCCCGATGCCGCGCAGATCTGCGGTCTATCCCGTGACCAACACCATGGTGCGTCATGGGGGCCGAGCATCATCAACCGATACGTCTTGTTCGCGCTCGAGGCCGCGCACCAATTGCGTGACAAGTTCGGCGGCGAGATCACCGCGCTCACTACGGTCGACGCGGAGCGCCGCGCCGAATGCGGCGTGCAGATGTTGGGCACAAGGCTGCTGGTCAACCATGGCGGAAGCAACCAGCCAGGTTTGCCGCGCCGTGATGACCGCCGACCTGCGCGCGGCGCTGCGGCCGGTTGTAAAATGGAGCGCGCAGGAGGCCGGCGTCGAGGAGTCTCGAAATGCGTCGTGCCCGGCTCGCCGACCATCGTCAAGCGCGCCTTTGCGCCGTCGCCACGCGCCGAGAGGGCGGGGCTGGTGGAAGCCGCCAAGCATCCGACGGAGGTGCTGATGAAAGCCATCTTGAAGGGTCAACCCAAGCTAGAGACCGATCTTGTGGCGCAGGCGCGCAGGTTCTGAGGGGAATTCAACGCTATGAGCAACATCACCAAAGCTCCCACGCCGGCCGCGGGCGGCCGCGCAGGAATCAAAAGAATTGCCCCAGCACTTTAAGGCCTACAAGCACATCTGGGTCTTCGTCGAGCAGGAGCGCGGCCAGGTGCATCCCGTCTCCTGGGAACTCATGGGTGCGGGCCGCAAGCTTGCCGACAAGCTGAAGGTTGATCTCGCCGCGGTCGTCATCGGCCCGGAGGCCGAGACCACGCGCAACGCCGCGCTCGAGTCCTTCTGCTACGGCGCAGACCTAACCTATCTCGTGACCGAGAATGTGCTGTCGGAGTATCGTAACGAGTCCTACACCAAGGCGCTGACCGATCTCGTCAACACCTACAAGCCAGAGATCCTGCTGTTGGGCGCCACCACGCTCGGTCGCGATCTTGCAGGCTCGGTAGCTACTACGCTATTGACGGGTCTCACCGCCGACTGCACGGAGCTCGACGTCGACGCGGATGGTTCGCTTGCGGCCACGCGTCCGACCTTTGGCGGATCGCTGCTTTGCACGATCTACACCTTGAATTACCGGCCGCAGATGGCAACCGTCCGCCCGCGCGTGATGCCGATGCCAGAGCGTGTCGCGCGCGATGCCGCCCGCATTATCATGCATCCGCTCCGCCTGCTCGAAGAAGACATCGTCACCAAGGTGCTGTCCTTTGTGCCGGACCGTGATCCGGCCAAATCCAATCTCGCCTATGCCGACGTTGTCGTCGCCGGCGGGCTGGGGTTGGGCTCGCCTGAGAGTTTCCAGCTGGTACGGCAGCTCGCCGCCGTGCTCGGCGCCGAATATGGCTGTTCGCGTCCGCTGGTACAAAAGGGCTGGGTCACCTCGGACCGGCAGATCGGCCAGACGGGCAAGACCATCCGGCCAAAGCTCTATATCGCCGCAGGCATTTCCGGCGCGATCCAGCATCGGGTCGGCGTGGAGGGCGCCGATCTAATCGTCGCCATCAATACCGATAAGAACGCGCCAATCTTTGACTTTGCCCATATCGGCGTCGTCAACGACGCTATGCACCTGTTACCAGCGCTGACGGCCGCATTTCGTGCACGGCTTTCACCGCATTCGCGCGACCGGATCGCGAGCTAGAGGAGGTTGTTGTGATCGAGGAGAAGTTCGATGCAATCGTGGTCGGCGCCGGCATGTCGGGCAACGCGGCGGCTCTGGCCATGGCTAAACGCGGCATGAAGGTGCTGCAGCTCGAGCGCGGTGAATATGCCGGATCGAAGAATGTTCAGGGCGCAATCCTCTATGCCGACATGCTCGAAAAGCTGATCCCGGACTTCCGCGATGACGCGCCGCTCGAACGTCATCTCGTTGAGCAACGGTTCTGGATAATGGACGATCGCTCCCATCTCGGCGTGCACTACCGCTCCGAAGACTTCAACGAGGAGCGGCCGAACCGGTACACGATCATCCGCGCGCAGTTCGACAAATGGTTCTCCTCGAAAGTGCGCGAGGCCGGCGCGACCGTGCTGTGCGAGACCACCGTCACTGAGCTCGCGCGGGACGCCCATGGGAAAGTCATCGGTGTTCGTACGGATCGCCGCGACGGCGAAATCCACGCAGATGTCGTGGTGCTGGCCGAAGGCGTGAATGGCCTTCTCGGTACGCGTGCGCGCCTGCGCGAGCGGCCCAAGCCCGACAAGGTGGCACTCGCGGTAAAGGAAATGCACTTTTTGCCGCGTGAGACCATCGAGGCCCACTTCAATCTCAAGGGCGACGAAGGCGTCGTTGTCGAAGCGGTCGGCACCATTTCCAGTGGCATGACCGGAATGGGCTTCATCTATGCCAATAAGGAGTGCATCTCGATCGGCATCGGCTGTATCGTCGCCGACTTTCAGCGCACCGGAGAGACGCCATATGGGCTGCTCGACCGCTTCAAGCGTCACCCGTCCGTGGCGCCCTGATCGAGGGCTCGGAGGTCAAGGAATACTCCGCGCACCTCATTCCTGAAGGCGGCTACAAGGCGATCCCGCAGCTCTATGGCGATGGCTGGGTAGTGGTGGGCGATGCGGCGCAGCTCAACAACGCCATTCATCGCGAGGGCTCTAACCTCGCGATGACTTCGGGCCGCATCGCGGCGGAAGCGATCGTCCAGGTGAAATCGCGCAGCCATCCCATGACCGCGGCAAATCTGTCAGTCTACAAGAAGATGCTGGACGACTCCTTCGTGATTAAGGATCTCAAGAAGCACAAGGATATGCCGATGCTGATGCATACCAACTCGCAAAACTTCTTTCTCACCTATCCGCAGCTCGTCTCCAGGGCGATGCAGAACTATGTACGCGTCGACGGTACGCCGAAGGCTGAGAAAGAGAAGGTGACATTGAAATCCTTTGTCAATGCGCGGTCCTGGACCGGTCTATTTGGCGATGCATTCCGCCTCGCCCGTGCCTGGCGCTAACCAGCCAAAATCGAAGCCAAGGAAGCTGAAATATGAATGTTGAGACATCAGTGCGCGTCGAGGACAAGCTGTTCTACAACCGCTATCTCGTCGACGTCGGTCGTCCCCACATCAAAGTGCGCGCACACACGAAGCCATCCCCGCAGCTGCTTGCACTTTTAAAGGTCTGCCCGGCGCGCTGCTATGAGCTCAACGACAAGGGGCAGGTCGAGGTCACCGTCGACGGCTGCATCGAGTGCGGCACCTGCCGGGTCATCGGCGAGCCCAGCGGCGACATCGAATGGAGCTATCCGCGTGGCGGATACGGTGTGTTGTTCAAGTTCGGATGAGAGCTGCACGGCAGGCGTAGTGTGATCGCCCTTTTATTGAGACGATCTCACGGCAGATCCATGTCTCCGCGCCCCGCTTGTGAGAGAGGCCGAATCGATGGCGGTAGCTGGTGACGTGCCCGGCGCACGGAACGGTCGCGGGAGCTTTGCCTTGCATTTCCTAGCTTTTCTGCGCGCCATCATTGGCGCGCTGATTAGAAAGACCTGGATCTTCTCGCCGCTGCACGCGGGAGAACCTCATGTGCGTTGCTCTCGCCTCGTCAAAGCCTGATCCAACGCAGCAGGCGGCGCCGCGAACGCCTGTTTGGTGGGAGCCGGCGCCGGTACGCGGTAGCAGCCTATCTCATCAAGGAGGGCGGGACTATCGGGCGAGAATGTCGTCCCTTCGAGAAGACGGAGCAGTTCGGTGACAGCAGCCATGCCCATGGCGAAGAATGGCTAGGTCATGCGCGGCAGGGCGCATGTTCGAGGAGAATTCCACTTGCACCTACGAACTGCTGACCTCCATTTCGCTAGAGCAGGCATCCGGCCAAGTCGGCGTAGGAAGAACTGATGGAGGACCATGAAGAGTTCTTCTGAAATGATAAGGCGCGCCAGCTTTCGGGCGGCGAGATCGTCAAGGTGTCCAGTTTCGGTCTACGCGAGAAAGATGGGCTCGAGCTGATCGCCCCACTGCACCGCCACTGATCAACGGAGCGAAGCAAGGAACATGTCATGGGACGTGTGAACGAAAAGGTCATTCTGGTAAGCGGCGGAGCTCGCGGCATGGGTGCAGCTCATGCGCGCCTGCTTGTCGCTGAAGGCGCCAAGGTCGTAATCACTGATATTCTTCATACAGAAGGAGAGGCTCTCGCGGCTGAACTGGGCACTTCCGCCGTCTATGTGCGTCAGGACGTCACCCAGCCGGAGGAGTGGGCTAGGGCGGTCGCGACCGCCGAGAGCAGCTTCGGCGCGCTGCATGGGCTGGTTAACAATGCTGGAATCGCCAGCATGGCCCCGATCGAGCAGTTCCCGCTCGATCAGTGGAACAAGGTTATTGCCGTCAATTTAACCGGTGCGTTCCTTGGAATGCAGGCGGCCCTGCCGGCAATCCGGCGCGGGGGCGGAGGTTCGATTGTCAACATCTCGTCCGTCGAGGGGCTGCGGGGCACTGCCGGGCTTCATGCCTATGTTGCTTCCAATTTCGGCGTGCGGGGCATAACCAAGTCTGCTGCGCTGGAGGCCGCGGCCTCGGGCGTCCGCGTCAACTCGATCCATCCCGGCTTCATCACCACGCCGATGACCGAGAGCTTCGATCCCTCCATTTTCCCCATTCCGCTGGGACGGGCAGGCCGGCCGCAGGAAGTGTCGCAGGCAGTCTTGTTCCTGCTCAGCGACGAGTCCAGTTATCTTACCGGTTCCGAGATCGTCATCGATGGCGGTCTGACGACCGGCGTCCCACACAAATGGCTGGCGCCCGAGTATTTCTTTTGATGAGCACCAACTGATCGTCCACGCCAGGACAACAAGACGGCGCGGTTCGTCGTGTCAGCTCTCGGGATCTTCGGAGGTGGTGTCTCAGTTTGAAATTAGACCACCCAAGTGCGGTGCCTCTTCTCGGCTTCGACCGAAAAGGCAAGTTTTGTCGGCTCGCAGTCTGCGACTTTGCCGTGAACGAATTTCAGGCAGAAATTGAGCTTGTCCAAAAGCTTCTTCGGCGGCCGCCACAACGTCCGACATGCCGGATAGTGATCGGTGGTGATAAACCGCATTCCGCGCCTCCCGCACCTTCTCAAATTTGGCGGTGAAGTCGGCTGCACTTAGCGGATGGAATTTTGGGAGAATACCGCCCAGTGTTCCTCAACAAGCTGCCGTATGTGGGCCAAATGACAATCGTGCATAAACTCGTAGCCGTTCGCCATTGCATCAATCGGCCCATTGGGGAACTGCTTGCCCTCAATGTCCAAGATGACCGTGCCGATTCTAAAGGCCGCATGGCGGGTTAGTGGAACGCCGCCGATCTGGGCAATATTCTTGGCTCTCCCGCCCTTCTTTAGCTCCTCGTAAATGGCGCGCCACCACCGTGGATGCTTGTAGTGCTGCTCTAAGGTCACTGCGACAGTTGAGCGCAAAGCGTTCTCGAAAGAGTGAAAGACCGGGAACAGCTGGGCGTGTTCAGCCACTTTGCGGTTATATACGGAGAAGATCGCCGGTCGCCAATCATTCGGGAGGTATTTTAGTATTTCACCCTTGGTTCCCTCCTTGACTTCGATCAGGGAGGCCTCAAGTAGGTAGGGACTTACAAGGGTCAAATCAGACTGAAAATCCTCAACCTGGCTGGGCGTTGGGGAGAACGGCAAATAGTCGGTAAAGAACTTCGTTAAAAATTCGTAAGAGATATCTGGCATTTAGACTGCGACCGACTATTTTTTAAGGAACTTGACAGGGGAGCACGAGTTAGCGATAAACCTGACCACTCCGGGAGTGATGGCGCGTTGCGACATTTTGCCGTTGGGCCGCTACCTGAGTCTAAACATCTTTGAAAGAGGCTCCCGCATAGGGGCCTCTTTCGCCGTTTAAGCCCTCATAACTTGATGAGATGAACAAGCGATTTCTTCCAGACCGAGACGACGATTGCGGAAACCGCTGTAAGTCCATTCTTTTGTTCGGTCGCGCTGCGGGTCATTCTTCCGTCCCGGCCACCGATCACTCAGCCGCCGCGCGCAGGGCGGTCAAGGCTGGCCGCGTTTGCGGCCACCGCAAGGCTTGGCCTTGACCGGCCCGAGCACGGCGGCATGCTGGCGTGGAACGGGATTGCATTCCTGGCTGGCACTTGCCGTCAGTGGCGATTATGGTTGTCGGGCGCGGGCGACCTCGTGGCGAAGCGTGACGCATCGGCTGCAAGCGTCACCGGGCTGCCTATTTTGTCCTGCCGAGCTGAGGCGCCCGCGCGCCGGATTTTGGCCGCCGCGGTTTCCATTGTGACACGAACCGTTCGTAGCTTTGCTCTGCCTGGGCGGCAATCAACATCTCGCGGTCGCGCAGCGACTTGATGTTGTAGGCATAGGCTGGTCCACGCCGGTTGCCTTTCTGTTGCGGATGTCCGGCTTGAAGTTGCATCGCGCGATTCTTGTTGGCGACCAGCGCTGGGCGCGCACACAGGTAATCTTCGCCCCTCGTCAACAAATGCCAGCAGAGCACAGTGAGCTTGCGAGCCACGGCCACCGCGGCGATCTGTGGCCGCGCCGGGCGCGGATGCGCACGAAAAACGCATGCAGTGGACCGGGCGCCTTGGCCGCGGCCCAGGCCGCCTCGACCAGCATGGCGCGCGTGAGAACGGCCGATCTTGCTGATGCGACCGTGATGGGCAGCTCCCAGTCCCGACTGCCGCACCCGCGGGTTCAGCCCGAAATAGCTCACCAGCTTCTGCGGGCTGCTGAACCGGCTGATGTCGCCGATCGCCGCCACGATCCCGGCGGCGACCGCCAGATTGACGCCGGTGATCGTCATCAATCTGTTGACCGCGGGATCGTCGCTGGCGTCCTGTGCGATCTCGCGGTCGAGCAGGGCCAAGTCTTCGGCCAGCCGGTCAAGCTCACGAACGTGCCGGTCGATCGCTGCGCGCTCATCGTCCGGCAACTGTTGAGCGGCCAGCCACGCCCGGCCGCGGGCGTTGAAAAGATCGGCGTGCGGGCACTCTGGGATCAGGTGCGCATGAAGGATCGAATGCACTTCATTCTTGAGGCGTGCGATGCCGCACGACCTGGTAGCGCCGCGCCACCAGCCTGCGCTTGCGTTCGGTCGCCGCATCAGGCGTCCAGATCTGCGGCAGGTAGCCCGCTGCCTGCAGGCTGGCGAGTGTACCGGCGTCGATCTTGTCAGTCTTGACGTGCGCCTGAGCGATCGCCTTCACCTGCAACGGATTGGCGATAATCACCCGCGCCACGAATGGCGCCAGCACCCGCGACACCGCCATGCTATTTCCGGTCGCCTCGATCACCACTTCATCGGTCGACCGCAGACTCTTGCCCATCCCTTCAAGGGCGGTCCGGGTCATGTCGACCCGACCGGCATGTCGAAGGATGCCGTCTTCCCAGATTACCACCTCGCCGAAGGTTCGGTGAACATCAATACCAATCACGCGTCGCATCTGCGCGTCCTCCTTCTGTTGGTTATAGCGGGAGCGGCGGGCGACACGACAACTACGGATTCGCGCTCACGGCGCAACCGGGCGAGTCGCAGAGGCGGCCAGCTACTAACACGAGCTCTCGGCTCATCGTGTGTATCGGCCTGCCCGCACTTTGTGCTCCCGGTGCCTCTGTCCCGATGGTCGCACCATACGCCACGATGTAGAGCACCGCAGCGGAATCTTGGCACCGAGAAATCTCATACCGGTTACCAATCCATTGAAAGCGTGTTCGCGACCGTGCGGCACAGGACCGTGCGGACGAAAGGATCACTGTCGTCAACGACCGCCAGGCTGATGGTGTTGAAGCTGGTTATCGCCGCATCAAAGACTTGGCGGCGGCTCAAAGGCACAAATCAGTTGCCGAAGGTGATTGCAGGTGTCAGATTCAACGACGGCATCGAGGTCATCCACATGCCGGCAAACCACGCCGCCTGATCGCCTCGTCACCCAAAATCCCGCATAGCTCGAGCCCCGGCTTCCGAGAGGAAGTCGGGTTCTTCTACCCGCCACAAATCGCAGGATCGCGGCCAGGTCACGCCGCAGCACGATGGCGAGTTGTTCCGCTTCGGGCACAAGCGTCACCTGATCGACCAAGGTACGGAGCACCTCCGCCGCCTCGGCTTTCTCCTCTTCGCTCTGCAGGCTTTCATAAAGTGCCAAGACGCGCTGCCGATAGATGTCCGCCATATTCGAGTGCAAGATCGGCGGGGTTCGACGGTTGATATATACCATCTTTGATGCGGTGATGATGCCTCAGAATCTGCTTTTCAACTCTTCCCAACTCGCTCCGCCAAGCATCCTGATCGGTTCAATATGTCGAAAGCCGTGATCGACGATCTCGATGCTGAGATCCGTTCCCGAAGCGGCTTTGCGCAGGATCGCACCCGAAGAAGAGCGCTTGCTTCGCCTCCAAGGAGAGGAAGGATGAATCCGTGGTTCGAAATACTGAAGCGTCATGCGAGAAATCGAGTGCCCGTCCACGAAGGCGAAACCTACGAGCAATACCGCACGCGCTTGACTGAAATACTGACGCCAAGTCAGCGCGCGATGATCGCGGCGAGAATGGTAGAGGAGTCGAAACAGCTCGGACGGGCGAGGCTGGCTCGTCGCCAGATCTGGGTCGCAGCGGCCCGCCTGGCCCTTGATCCCGGTCCGCGGTGCCCCTGTGCTATTTGTCTTCAGTATGGAAGCGTCACCGGGGCGCATCATATTTATCCTTTGTCGTTTCATTCGATGACGGCTTGACGGAGCCAGTACAGGAATTCTGCTAGTTGCCCGACCCATCACAGCCTCATGCACGAGATAATCGAGTCTCTTATGGCGACTCGGCAGCCGCGGCTGGAGGGCGTGCCGTTCGACGAACGGGGAGGCTGGATAAGCTCGGTGTTCGGTTTGTGGAACTACGGCAACGGCCGCGTGGAAAGGGGAGGGCTGTCTCGCAAATGGAAGGCTCGATGGCGCGCGCGAGCAAGCCGTCTTTGCGCTTCGAGGGCTGGTACGTACGGCACGGCGCCGTTGCATCGGCGACCATCACATCGAAGGCTGCCACCCCAGCCACCTTCCAAACGGGTCAGGAACTTCGAGGATGGCTCAACTCGGAAGCCGTTGCGGCATAGAGCGCGCAGCTGAATTGGCCGACCGCAAAGACCAAAGCGATGTGGGCGTACTTTGCAGCAAGGCTTTATGCTGTCCGAGTACCGCACCTGGATGGCTTTGCCGATGCCGAGGCGAAAGTGACATTGCTCGGCGCGCTGCCGCCGGCAACACTAGTCCAGATTCATCACTGGGCCGGTGAGTCATTGTATTCTCGGTCGATGCCGAGCCGCTCGACACTGTGCGGACCGCACTTAATCCCGGGACGGTCGGGCTGTTGCGCGCCTAGGTGTTTCAGGATTGTCGGCCGGATCGACATCAGCTACCTGGGCCGGTCGATCTGTCCGGTGCATGATGCGCTAAGATGTTCCCGCCGGTCTCGCTCGCACCGCGTTCTCGATGTTTTCGACGAAGCTCTTGACCAGATCGGCCGTGTCCTGAACGAACGCCTTGGTGAAGACCTTCAGCTCGTTCCCGTTCTTGTCGAACCCGTTCCGGTGGACACAGTTATGGCGCAGCATCACCGCCTTGAAGAGGCTCTGTTTGTCGTTGGCCAGGCTCAGGATACGAATGCCAAGCGCAATGTTGTAAAGAACATCGACCCTAGCGAGATTGTGATACTGGATCGAGCGAAGGTGCTCCCGAACTTTTCTCTCGACGAGCGCCGGGTCCTTCGCAATTTCGGCGAGCGTGAACTTCTCCTTCGCAAGATCATCATCCTGATCGATTAGGCGCTGAAAAGCAGCTGCATCAGCCTCGATCTCGTTTTTCAACTTGTCGGCCAGAAAGGCTTCCATTGCAGTGATCTGATGCGAAAAGATCATACGATTGACCAAGTGGCCCCCGCTATCGCTTCCATGGTCCGCGAGCAAATCGCCGGTATGGTGATAGGAGCTCATGAAGATCGAGAAGGGGTTATCGGGGACAGAGTAATCGACCCATTCATCAGGCTCGGGTCCGCCATGCTCGAGGCCGTAGTCAAAATCCTCGATCACCTCATGAGGCCCGGCGTTTGTCTCATGATAATTCTCGAGACCGACCGGATACTCCCAAAGGCCCCAGGTCAGCTCCCCTAGGTTGGGATGCTCGACGGCTGCCTCATAGTGGATTTCCGGCCCCATCTGGCGTTCGTCGCTGCCCACTACATCCCAGTCCAGCTCGTCGCTTTCGATCTCGTAGATTTCGGCGGTCGTATTGTGCCTGATGCGAGCTGTTCCCTTGCAGTAGATTTCCATTACTTTCTCCAGACACTCGCATGAAAGGCAACCGTCCATAGAAACACGCGACAGTGGCCCATTTGAATAGCTAACTTTGCAGAACCGCCAAAAGGGGAAAGCCTTCCCTAGCTACTTTCCGGCGCAAAAATCGGCGGACCTTGTGCGGCTGCCAGAATCGCTCGCTGTGGCGAAAACTGCAAGGTCGGACGGATTGGCGTTGACTTGAAGCGGCAGCATTGAGTCATTCTTAATGATTCGTAATCGAGCCCTTCAAACGCGTGAGAAGCTTGTCGACAAGCTACCGGTCACCGGCGAACTGCTGCGCGGCTCGCTGCTGGAGCGCACGGTTCGTCATAAGAGCGGCTGCCCGAAATGCGCGCGCGGCGAAGGGCACCAGGTGCATGTCCTGACGGTAAGCTATGCGGGCGGATGCGTGCGTCAGTTCAGGGTGCGGCGCGAGCGCGTTGCCGAGGTGCGCCGTTGGCTGGACAACTACCAGAAGCTGAAAGACGCGATCGAGGCGATCTGCGAGCTCAATCACCACCTGCTGCGCCCTGATGCGGCGCTGCCGCGGGGAGGAAGAAACGTGATTGAGATGCGCAGAACGCAACTGAGCTTCGGCGACGGCTTGATCGCCGGGGAAGTGAGCGATCTTCGCGAAGGCTGGATGGCACATGCTGACCGGGTTCTGGCGGATGAACAGATCGTCGGTGCGGTGTACGAGGCGCTGGCGAGACGACACCCCAAGAGCCGTGGTCGTGGTCGGCTGGGGCGCCGGCCGAGGTGGTGTTGGGATTGTTGATCCTCAAGCACGTTCGCAACTGGAGATATCACGTGCTGGAACGCGAAGTGCGCGCCAATCTGGTTTACCGCGACTTCACCCGGGTGGGCGGCGGCAAGACGCCGGACGCCAAGACGATGGGGCGCTGGGGCCTGGCTGTGGATCCGGAAACAATCAGGCAGATCCACGACCGGATCGTGCAAATTGCGCAGCAACAAGGGTGACGCAGGGACGCAGAATGCGCGTGGATACGTGGTGGAGACCAACATCCATTACCCGACCGACAGCACGTTGCTGGGCGACGGGGTAAGGGTGTTGATCCGCACCATGAAGAAGGTCACCAAGATCGTCGGCACGGCCGGAACCAAACTGCGCGACCGAACGCGAAGCGTAAAACTGCGCCTGCTCGATATCTCGCGAACCGCACGTGCCAAAGGACCGCTCAATCACGAGAAGCTCAAGCAAGGCTACCGGCGGCTGTTGAACTCGACGAGCCGTGTGGTGGGGCAAGCGAAGCGCTTCTCCCATGAGATCGCCACCGGCGTGAAACGGGCCAGGGGCATCTTGAAACGGCTGGCGCTGCAAGGCTTGCGGCAGGAGCTGGAAGCGATGATGTCGCTCGTACGGCAGGTGATGCAGCAGACCCGGGAACGCATCTTCCGCGGCAACACGCGGGCGGAGGACAAGCTCTTCAGCGTGTTCGAGCCCTCGACAGAGATCATTCGCAAGGGCAAGGCCGGCAAGCCCAACGAGTTCGGCAAGATGGTCAAGCTGCAGGAAGCCGAAAACCAGATCGTGATCGACTACGAAGTCTACGATCGGCGGCCGAGTGATCTGGACCTGTTGATCCCGGCCATCGAAATCCACCAAGCCAAGCTCGGTCGCACGCCACGTCTGGTCGCAGCAGACGCCGGGTTCTATTCCGCCAGGAATGAAGCCGCGGCGAAGGCGAGCGGCGTCAAACGCGTCTGCATCCCCAATCGCTCCATCAAAAGCGTCGCGCGCAAGCGCGAGCAGAAGAAGCGTTGGTTCCGCAACGGCCAGAAATGGCGGACCGGATGCGAGGGAAGCATCAGCGTGGCCAAACGGCGGCACGGGCTCGATCGCTGCCGCTACAAAGGCAGCACTGGAATGAAGCGGTCGGTCGGGCTCGGCGTTGTCGCCGATAACCTCATGAGCATCGGCCGCGTGATGGAAGAACAGTCACTCCAAAGGTAGTCCACTTCCAGCGCCAATCTTGGCCTCTCATCGCCCTGCCGCCCCCGCGGGGCTTCTCGTTGCCTGCGTGGTTGACCCCGCCCTTCAGAGCCGCGATTTTTGCGCCGGAAAGTAGCTAGGCTGGCTCGAGGTCGAATGCAAACGCTGCAACACCCGGGCTAGCCTGCCGCTCGATGCCATCCGCCGGCCACGGGATACGCCGATCTGGAAGCCTCGTTAAAATGCCGGTCCTGCCGCAAGGGTCGTTCGGCGCCGCCGGTGCGCATGGATCAAGCTGGCGAACGCGCGGGCGATCTCGTCTTTTCGATCGCCGCTCGCTGAATGGAAGCTGCCGGCGGAAGCGCTTGAACGAGCTCCGAGAAAAAATGGCCAAATCGGCAAAATTCACCGGAACTTTGAGTGGTCCATCCTTTTAACGGTCGGATTGTCCTGTTACCTATTGCGTAACGATTCGTGGTTTATTACCTTCTAGGTAACGGGCCGCCCCCGGGCATGGAATTGGACTTCTCGAGCAAAAAGCTCCGTCGACAGATGGAGTCCGAGGCAGAGCTCAAAAAGGCTTTCGGGCAGCTGGCCAAGCCCATCCAGATGCGACTTGGCGTGCTGGCAAACGCCCCGACTTTGGCGGATGTCCCCCGCACGCCGCCTGAGCGGTGCCATGAATTGAAGATGAACCTTGCTGGTCGCTTCGCCGTCGTGCTGAAGGATAACTGGCGCCTAATTTTCCGGCCCGATCATCAGCCGGTGCCAACAAAGGAAGATGGCGGAATTGATCCATTGAGGGTAACGGCGATCATGATTGAAGCGGTCGACGACTATCACGGGAAGTAAAAAGCGAAGAGCTGGTCACAATTTGAACGAGGGTAAAGAGATGGCTAGATTCGGAGCGGCACAGAAGAAGGCCTGGTCGCCTGACTGGGCAGTCCATCCTGGCGAACATCTGGCAGAGCATCTAGCGAGCAGGGCCTGTCGCAGGCGGAATTTGCGCGTCTGGCCAACATGACGCCGAAGCTCGTTAGCACCATTCTAGGTGGCGCGAATCCGGTGACAGCCGAGACCGCACTTAAGCTTGAGCGGGTGCTCGGCATGAAGGCTGATATTTGGACCGGCCTTCAGGCTGACTGGGATTTGCATCAGGCAAAGGCGGCCAAGGAAGTTGAAGCAGAACAAGCAAAGGCGACCTTGGCTCGCTTCCCCGTGAAGGTGTTGAAGGAACGCAAGGTACTCCCGGCCACAAATGAGCCGGCCCGGCTTTTCGATGGCCTTCTCCAATTTTTCGGAGTAGGCGGCATTGAGGCATTCGACGCCCGTCTGGCGAATATGGCTGTACGTCACCGTCAGTCCAAGGCCCATAAAACGTCCCCGTATCACGTTGCAGCTTGGCTTCTTCTGGGAGAGCGGCAGGCGCGCGCGATGGATATTCCTGCATATGACGAAGGAAAGTTTGCGGTTGCAGTTCGAGAGATTCGCACACTCACCGTGAAAGACCCGGAAGAGTTCTATCCCCGGATGGTTGAGTTGTGCCGTGGTGCGGGGTTGCGATGGTTCTCGAAAAGCCGATCGAGAAGACGTGCTTGTATGGCTCCGCGCGATGGATCGAAGGCAATCGGGCGATTATTCAAATGTCTCTACGCATGAAAACTAATGACCACTTTTGGTGGACATTTTTTCATGAAGCGGCGCATATCACCCTGCATAAGGGAGAGCGTTCGCGGACGATCACGGCGGCGAAGGTGATGGATCTCGAAGATGAAGCCGATGCATGGGCTGAAGACATATTGGTCGGAACTGAACGCTTTGCGGCGTTCAAGGCTACGCGACCGCGATCAGCGAAGGCCATAGTTACATTCGCGGGCGAGTTAGGGATACACCCCGGTATAGTCGTTGGAATGCTTCAGCATCACAGGGTGATTGACTTCAAACATTTCCATCACCTCAAAGCTCGCTATGAGTTGAAGGATTGAGGTCAAGGCAGGCGCGCTTCTGGGCCAGTCCGGTGGAGTCCAGCATGCGGCTTCGTGATCCGTTTCGTTGTCTCCTGCCTCACCGGGAATTGCTGGGCTCGTAATACGCCCGCATCGCTTTTAGGTGTTCGCTCTGTAGCCGCGCATTGTTGCGCATGATCCGGACGTCGCCGACCACCTGGCCGAAGGCGAAGAGGGCAACCGCCGGAATAGATAGGCCGATTGCAATCATGAAGACGATAACGCTAGCGCCAGCGCTCGCTACGGAAGCGTTCAAAGGCGTTGGGACGCTCAACGTCAGGAAAAGTACCAGCCAAACAAAGCGAGATAAACGCCGGAAACGATCCTTAGGAAAATAGCCATATCAGCCCCCTGAAAAGACAGTCTGATTGTTCCGCAACCGTGAGGCGAGGGCAATAGGCCCGCGACTCAAAAGTTGGCTCTCTTCGATTTTGGAAGGGCTGTGGCAGGGACCGCCACCGCTCCGCCGCGACTCAGGCTCTGCATCTGCCGGCGCAATCACGCGCAATGGTGGAGCTGAACATGACAATGGAAGCCTGTGCCATCTGTCCGCACCAAAGCGATTGTTCGAAGGTCGGCAGTTGCCTCGACGAAACCATGAAAGCATTACGCGCCGGCCGAACGCTAAGACGCATCTGCGGCGGCGGGAAATTTGGTCCGGCAATCGCATCGCTTACGAAATTTCGCAAGCATTGCAAGCTCCATCCGGAGTGGGGCGCGGAAGCCAAGCGGCTTGCTATTGCGAATGCAAAGGCGACGGACAAGCTGAAAGGCGCACATTATAGCTCCCGCACATTGCCGGCGCGGCCACGAGTTTGCAGTGCATGGGCTATCTTACAAAAATCATGTGAACGGGAGGCAATATCGCTACTGCAAGCTCTGCAACAAGATCAACGCACGACAGGGCAGCAAGCTGCCCGATGAAATCGTTGAGAAGGTCAAGTCGTTGGTCCGCTCCGGAAACCCACTGAACTTATTCACTTCGGGCGGGAAGCCCGGATACTTGTGCAGATTTGCAAGTGTGAAGCTGCTTCGTCAGGAGGTGGGCGCAGAACGACGCTTACGAACGTGCCGCGACCGAGCCAGATTCTCGCAAGCTCAACAGTCCGGATCAGGGCGGATTGGTTACAATCCCGTACTTCCGAAGCGCGTAGCCGATCTGGCGCAGGCTCAGGCTTGCCGACCAAGACCTTGGTACGAGCCTTGCTTGATCAGGGGACAAGACCATGTGCTTCGCGCCGAGCGGGCGAATTACTTGCGCTTGGTGTCTGGCTCCAGACACGGATGTCTTCAACCAGACACGGTTGAACACACAACAACACGCAGCGTCGAACGACGACAGTAGCCATCGTTGTCGTTGAAGGAGAGATAGCATGTCCGGTATTGCAGGCGCTTTTCTGTTGCCTTCGAGCCGTTCACAAAACACGCCTTATGATCGGCTCAAGCACATGGTTCCGAAGCTTGATAATCGTGGACGGGCTGGGTACGGCGTTGCCGCGTTCATGCGAGCAAAAGGGTTTCAATACAAACGATCATGTCGACCACCACGCGAATTCGCAACGATTGATGATCACAATTCGAATTTCAGGCCGCATGTAGCGATTGCACATATCCGGACCCCATCTTCTAGGAGAACTATGACGGCGAGGTCCAGCCCCTTGACAACCATAAGGCCGGCCACAGCCATTTGAGCCTTTGTTTAAACGGGGCGTTGGTGAACGCTGAAGAACTTAGGGAAGAACTGCTCACCCACGGCCACAGGCTTGGTAGCACAACCGATGCAGAGCTACTGCTCAAGCTTATTGAGGGCATTTGTCAAAGAGAGTATTGGCAGCACGCTCTGCCGGTCAATTACGAGAAGGTCTTTCTTGACATTGATGCCCGCGTGGATGGAGCCGTCAGTGCACTTTTGTTGGACGGCGAAGGCAATCTGACTGCATTACGCAATCGTAACGGTTTCCCCATGTCGACGGCGAATACGTCGCCCGCATGGAGGACGTGCTCGATCTCTATTCCGAGGCGCCGGATTCCGAGCGGCCGCTGGTCTGCTTCGACGAGACCCCCGTCCAGCTCATCGGCGAGGTGCGTCAGCCGATCCCGGCCAGGCCCGGACAGCGCGAGCGCTACGATTATGAGTACCGCCGCAACGGCACCGTCAATCTCTTCGTCACCTTCGATCACGCATCGCGGCTGGCGCAACGTCAAGATAACAGACCGCCGCGCCGCCGTGGACTGCGCCCACTGCATGCGTGAACTCGTCGACGTCCATTATCCCGATGCCGCCTGTATCCGTGTCGTGCAGGACAATCTGTCGATCCACACCGCCGGCGCGCTGTATCAAGCATTTGCGCCCGCCGAGGCCCGTCGCATCCTGCGTCGCCTCGAATTCCACTACACACCGAAACACGCCAGTTGGCTCAACATGGTCGAGTGCGAGATCAGCGTGCTGCAGCGCCAGTGTCTCGGCCGCCGCATCGACGACCCCAAACGGCTCCGAAAAGAGATCGCAGCATGGCAACGGCAGCGAAACAAAGCACGAGACCGCATCAAATGGATGTTCACAACCGACAAAGCCCGCGCCAAACTCGGCCGCGCATATCCAACCATCGCCAAAGAGTCAAAATTACTGTGATGAACCGCTAGGCAATATCGCATCGTACCGACCCGACGGGGCCGGCATGTGGCGAGCCCTGACCGTCGGTCAGGTTGCGCGGATGATTTCGATTAAGGATTGAACCATGGCCATGGCGAACTTCATGGACCGCGCGGCGTCGGCGGCGTCGCGGGTGTTGACCAAGTTCAAGATGTCGACGTTCGAGGAGAGGCTTACGGCGCAGGTGATCGGAGTGTTATTCGACGGCGCAGCCGTGAAGCCGCCCGAAGGCAGCGCCAGCCTCGATTTAATCATCAGGTTGTTGACCCGTCTCTACCCGACGATTGCGCTGCGGCCGCTCGATGCAAGGGCGAAGGATCACGTTCCCGCGCTCAAGTTCTTGGCGAAGTCCATCAATCCCGAGATCGAGTTCGCCAAGACCAGGAAGGCCGTCACAGTTTCCGTGGTCGTTGGAAGCAGCCCGCCGCGCACTAACTGTCCAACCTTCTTTATCGGCTCGGACGGATGGAGAGCTAGCTTTCGAGCCGCGGTCTGGTTGGCTCCGGCGAGTCGATGAATCCGTTCGGTGCGGGAGCTGCGTCATGCTTCGCCGCAGCCAACGTCTTTCGGACGGTGTTTGCCGAACAGCTGGACCAGGGCGACGCGGACGAACTTATCGACCTGTCGATGCTGACCTATGCTCAGGGCACCCCTGACTCCGGTCCTGGCTTTGAGGGAACGGATATCGGCGAGACTCACCTCGTCGGGCTCGGCGCGATCGGCAATGGCGCCATTTGGGCTTTGGCTCGCACGGCGAGCCTTAAGGGATCGCTCCGTCTGGTAGACCATGAGGAGGTCGATCTTTCGAATCTGCAGCGCTACGTGCTGGCCGGCCAATGTGATGTTGGTTCACCAAAAGTGGATCTGGCGCGTGCCGCGCTCGCGGACACGGTGCTGGAAGTATCGGCGCATTGCGCCAAATGGGACGTCTATGCGAGCGACCGGAACGATTGGATGTTCGAAAGAGTCGCTGTCGCATTGGACAACGCTCCGGACCGCATTGCCGTGCAGGGGGCGTTGCCGAAATGGATCGTAAACGCCTGGACACAGGAGCTTGATCTCGGAGTGTCGCGCCACGGCTTTGATGACGGCCGGGCATGTCTGGCCTGCCTTTACTTGCCTCACGGGAAGATAAAGGACGACGACGAGCCAAACAGGAGATCCGGGTTCTTCTTCAAACGAATAGGCCGTTGGATGCCGGTTTCCTCGAGCGCGTTGCGAAGGCCTTCGACATTCCTTCGGAATCCCTTCAAGAGTTTGTTGGGCAATCCATCCGATCGTTTCACCGACGGGCAATCTGCGGCGGGGTCGTTATGCGCCTGACGGATGGAGCGCAGCCCGTGAAAGCTGTTGTACCGATGTCATTTCAGTCGGCTCTTGCTGGCATAATGCTGGCGGCAGATCTCGTGAAGCACGCTTCGGGGGTGAAGATACCGACCACGAGCACACGGATCAACCTGCTTCGTCCACTCGCCGCGCATCTTCACGATCCCAAGGCGAAAGACACGTCAGGACGCTGCATCTGCGCGGACCGGGACTTCCTAGCTGCGTACCGGCGGAAATACGAGATCTCGTATCCAAACTAAGTTGGCAGAGAACGTTTCACGAGACTGGTCTCGTTTGCGTTGAGAAATACAAGGATTCTGGAATCTTTGGCTAAGACTGGGCTGAAAAGGAGTATCAACAACTCTTAATCAGCGGGTCCTAGGTTCGAGCCCTGGTGCGCCGGCCAAGCCTTTCACGGACTTAGCCGGATAGCGGCGGCAGGAGAATGGCCTCGACGTCGTGCAAGCTGTGGCTATCCTCGACACCATGATTGACCATTGAGAGCCGCGGGGCAGTCTCGTTTTTTGCGAATGTGGCGATGCATTACTTCACGAGCGACGGCCTCGTCAGGTTTTCGAAAGCTTGCCCGAGTAAGGTTGCTCAGGTGATTTGTAGACGTGAGGCTGGGATGGACCCGCACAATTTTGACTCATTCAATGTAAGAGGTTGGCCGCAGGTAGAGCCCCCGTCTCGCACGAGCCTGAAGCGAGCGACGTCGGCCAAGGGGCCTTTGAGCAGCAATTGCACCAGGCGCGCCCAGCCGGTGCCGCGATGCCCGATCAGGGGCCGCGCGGTGGCCTCCGTCCCAATGTGTCTAGCGACGGCCAGCAGTCCCCCAACGGGCTGATGGGTGCAATTGCCAGGAGCAACATCCTGCCAAGCGAGGAGGTCCTCATCAACGATGAGCGTGATACAGCTGGGTTGAGAGCAGCGAAGAGGCCGAGGACCACAAACAATCCGCAAGGCGTTGCCATTGAGAGGCAGCTGAGCGAGATCGCCAATTCAGGTGAAGGTGGTGGAGCAATGCCGCCAGCCTCGGCGCTGCAGCCGGCTCAGTCAACGGGGTTGTGATACGGCACGACAGGCGGCCTCTTTATTCCGAGGATGCTCCCGCGATTTTGGGGCTTGAGGAGGCCCTCATCAAGGACGGGACCGCCAAAGGCACTGCCCAGCAGTATGTAAGTTCTCTTCTTGGCTTTAGCCGCTGGCTCTTCGCAAAAAGAAACCGAGCATTGTTGCTCGGCTCGACAGTAATTCGCTGAACGCCAATGGCAGTGACGTGCACGAGTACATCGGAAACGGTAATCAGAGGCTCATTAGGGCATTAGACCATCTCCGGACCTTGCGGTCAGGAGCCGTGCCGATCATACGCCGCGCCAAGCGGAATCCTCACGCCCCGAACGTGGCCCTCATCAATCCCGAAGAGGCGGTAGTGATGGAGCCGAGGCGCGTCGGCGCCACCGCTGCGCAGCACAGCGCGTCGCAGGAAGCTGACACTCGACGAGAGGAGCTTCAGGGACGGCGGGATAATCAATCCGCCCCGTCGGCTTTCGTCCAAGAGCACGTCGCGTTCTATCCAGAGCAGATTGCTCCGGAGGAGCTTCGGCGAGTGCTGGATCATCTGAATGATCAATCCATCCCATCCCCAGTCTCCGTCCCTTCAGCGGAGCTTGAGCGACTGGAAAGGGACTTGCATGACGAGCTTCGCGGACGACAGGACGATCACGCTGCCCAGTCGCTCTCCGTCGATCCAGAAGAGTTTACTTTCAATCCAGAGCAGTTCTCTCCAGGCGAGCTTCAGCGAATGCTGGATGATCGATCCATCCCGTCGCCAGTCCCCGCCGGTCCAGAGTACTTCGCTCTAAATCCAGAGCAGTTCTCGCCGAAGGAGCTTTGGCGGCTACTGAATGCTGATGAACCCGCGCCGTTGGGACTGGCATCTAGTTCAGGCCCGGCAGATCAGTCGGCTTGCGAGCCGGGTCCGCTGCCGAATCTATCAATGTACCTCCCTGGACTTCCAGCACGGCCCCCATTGGGCGTCGGAAGACTTCATGCAAGGAATGCGCTTGCATAACCTGCTGCCGAGTGCGTCTCAGCCGGAGACAAAGTTTTCTCTCAACGGCGTGAACTACGCGGCCACATTAGGGCCGGCAGGCCATGAGGATCAGGTTTTTCTGCGCGCAACATGAACACCGGATTGCCGTACGGCAAAAAGGACGTATGAAAGCGGCGCTCGATCAGCCGCCGCTTCCCTTCCATGTGTTGGCTTGCTTGAAGATCGTTCCTGGCAGAGGAATCAAGATCGTCTTGGCGCGCGGCATCTGGGACTCGTTCACCCACTGACGATCGGGTCGTAGCATTGGGCGAACACCAGACGAGCGCCGAGAGCACGGATGCGCTCCATCAGGTCGCGCTGGCCGGAATGATGATCGCGCGCCCGCTGTAGGACTGCGGCGCCTCACGGCCAAACGCCTCGCCGGAAGACGCGCCCTCGAAAACTTTGCTGGCGGCCTCCAAGGTTGTTTCGGTGGAAATCCCGAAAAGTGGATAATGGCCACCTCGAAGTGCCGGTTGATGATCTCGGCAACATCATCGGACCATTTGTTTCGCCCGTAAAACTGGTGACGCTCTCTAGGACGGAGAGGTCGGCTTCCGGGCGATGCCAAGGCTGGCACGTATTCGGCTTGACGCGGCCGCTGCGGAAGCCGCTATCGGCCCGCAGAACCTTCGGAATGAAAACGCCCCAGCCGAGGGACCTTAGAATGGGTACCTCGGCCTCCATGAGGCTCTTAGGATTGACGATCCAAAGTAGGCGCTTCAGTTTCACTGCAGCCGTCGATTCCGACTTCCACACCATCAACCCTGAGCGGCACAGGCCCTATCATCCGCAACCGCCGAGCAATAGGCGCGAAGCGCGCCGAAGCGCTCCCAGAAATGGGAGTTGCTTTTTAGCCAAATCAGTGATGAGGCGTCAGGCGGAGCCTAGGAGACTCTCGCCAATTGCGGAGGGAGGATTCTGGTTCATCGTAGCCACCAGGAGCGAAGATGAAACAGAAATCCGGGCCGGGCAAAGCGCCGGCAGAACGAGTGCTAAAGGACATTCGGCGCCAGACGCCGACAGTATTCAGCGGAGGAGAAGATCCGCATCGCGCTGGAAAGACTGCGGGGCGAGGAGAATACGGATCGTTTCAGAAAACACGGAAAGGATCTCGCCGATGTCCTCTGACGCTCTCGTGGCAGTCGAAAGGCTGAGCAAATGCTATCATATTTTCGAGATCTCCGCCCAATCGCCTTAAGCAATCGATAGTGCCCCGCTTGCAGCGGGCAGCCGCTCCGCTCGCCCGCATCACCGGCAAGAGCTTGACCCCGCGTCGCTACTACCGGGAATTTTGGGCTTTGCGGGACGTGAGCTTCACCGTTGGACCCGGCGAAAGCGGTGCGCGAAGTGGGACACTGTGAACTGCCGCGCGTCCAGATCAAAAGCGCTCTTTGTGGTTCTGGAACAGCGTGGTCAACAACCTCCGGGCGTGCGTGTGTGGCGTTCGTTAACTTGCATACGCTGCATCGTGGGCCTCGTTCGGAGAAGCGTCAGTCGACGAGAGGGTGTAGGCCAGAGGGCGTTTGCCAACGCGCCAACCATGTGGCGCTAGCTTTTGCTGCTTCGGTCACGCCATCTCGCTCATAAGAACGCCCCGACGACCCAGCGGATACCGGCCCAGAGGAGCGCGTTGAGGAGGATCGCCGCAAGCGGCCAAAAATTCCACGCTGTCCGCGGCTGCGAAGCATCAGGACGCAATGGCGATTGGCTTTACCGCCTTCAATCACGCGTGGTTTTGGTTTGCTCCAGTGGGTCATCCGTACCATATCCCTGCGCTGCGCTATCGATCAGAGCCATGGCTAGGATCAGAGAAAAATCGAAGATCACCAAGCCAAGAGAACGGCGTGCAAATGCGGTAGGACCACGGTCGTGAGGCTGGCGAGCCTGACCGTCAGCCTAGCCGACGGGCAGATGCCAGCCGAGACGATGTTCATGCGGTCCAACTCTGGTTCTCGGGCATCTAACCGTAGCGCTCGATGATCGCGTGAGCCTCCGGCCCTTTCGGAAAGTCAATGAAGCCCTGCGCCGCTTTGCTGTCGGCGCCGCTCTTCAATGGCGCGGCACCTCGCCGAATGGGTCTATCGAGCTCCTGCCGCATCAGCCAGCGCGAGGCGGCCTCATTGTCAACAAAGGCGAGCTCGTCATAGCCCGCCTCGTATTGATCGGCCCGCGTGATATTCGCGCCCTCGACGCCCTTCGGATGCATGGTCTCAGAAACGCCGGGCGAACTCACCGCCTCCACTGCGACTACGTCATAAAGCGTCGTGGCGGGATTGCAGATCGACAGTTCTGCGAAGGCCACCGACTTGGGCATCTCCGCGCCATTCACGAAAACCGCAGGCTTCTTCCAAAGCACGAGCTTTCCGGTATTGCAGATGAGGCGGCTTTCCGGTACGGCGATCCCATCCACGACCAGCTCCTTTGGTCGCGCATCCTCGGCCGAGAGAAAGATCTGGAATGACGCGCCTTGCATAATTTGGCTATGACATTGGCCATTCGCGCCGAAGCTTAACGCCGATGATGACCAGGAGTCCGCTTGATGCTCGCGACTATCTCGTTGGTCGGTTCGGTGAATTTGGCGGCGACTGCCACATTGATCTCTGCCGGTTGTGCAGTTACGACCAGCTTCAACGCCGCATTGATCAGGGTCAATGAAGCAAGTCTCATTGTGAACTCCTGGGGCCAGCTCGCCACGTTTTTGTGGGGCGGTTTTCATCTCAGCAATCGGCGTGCCGCACGCGAAGGCCTGCGGGCGTCGCTTGAAGAGAGAAAACCACGTGTTTGCCGCAGCAGCCGCGGAATGACTTAGCTGCTGTAGTCGGTTTCCCACATCGACGTCTTCAACCGGACACGACTGGTACGACAACATAGAAGGTAAATGACTCAGGTCGCCTCCGTGCCGGCAATTTGCCGCGTGATAGAGCCGCAGGTCGAAGCGCTGATCGCTGCGAGCGGCATCGATTTCCGGATTGGCGGTAATAAGCCTTTTACTGTCCTTCCGAGGACTACGTTCAGGTGCGGCAACCGGCTGCCTATTTCGAACTGATCAAATGGCATCGGACAGCGCTTCACGAATTGGCGCATGCCAGCGGCCATTCTACCCGTCTCAACCGCGATCTGTCAGGTGCTTTCGGTACGAAGAAATACGCTTCGAGGAGATCATCGCCGAGATAGCCTCGGCATTTTGCTGTGCCTCGCTCGGCATCGTGCCGACCGTGCGTCATGCCGATTACGTTTGCTCATGGCTCGCGGTGCTGTCATGGCAAAGGCTTGAAGATCTGCCGCAGGCTTTAGGGGCAATCTGGCTCGATCGCAGGCTCGTTGGGAAGGAGCCCGATGAGTTCGCGTCGACCGGCTTTGGCGCGGAAGTCGAGACGGCGCTCCGAACGAGACGGCAATGGCTGATCGAGCAGGGGCTGGCGCGAGAGGAAGGCGGACAGGTGCGTTTCGCGCGGAACATGCTTGAGGCGCGCGAGCTGGCGCGGACGGCCGCAAATATATCCGCGCGCACGGGCCTTGACCCTGTCGATGCCAAGGTCGGCGACAACGTCAATGGCGTCTAAACTCTCCAAAAGTGAACTCACTCAGCGCGAGCGCCAATGCCTTGCATGGACTGCGCAGGGAAAAACAGTCGCGGATATCGCGGTGCTGGTCCAGATTGCGCCGCGCACTGTCCTGTTTCATCTTGAGAACGCGCGCCGCAAACTAGGTGCAGCATCTATTGCCCAATGCGTCGCCGAGGCGCTGCGGCGCGGTTTGTTGTCCTAATCATCCACACCCTCCCATTTCGCGAGATGCACAAGAGACCTGGCGCTCGTCGCGCCGGGCATGTTGTATTGTGTTCTGTCCAAAAAGGTCTAGCGTAATCAAACTGAATAAGTGTTACCTGTAAAATTTGACAGGCGATTAGCAACTCTCTTTCTGGTTTTGAGGCCTCCCGATAATTTCAGGAGGTCGCTATGCATGCCATCGCACTTCACACCTCTCAATTTGGTCGTCATCTGGAGTTGCTCGCGGCGATGTATCGGCTGCGGCGCCGTGTCTTCAAGGACCGGCTCGACTGGTCAGTGTCGGTCTCGGGTGAATTCGAGCTCGATGTGTATGACACTCTCGGGCCGACTTATCTCATTCTCATGGCAGACGCCGGAGAGCCGGTTGGTTCGGTTCGTCTGCTTCCGACGACCGGACCAACCATGTTGGCCGACACCTTTCCCGTTCTGCTCGGCGGGACGCCAGCGCCGCATGACGAAAGAATTCTCGAAAGCTCACGCTTTTGCGTTGACACCAGTCTTGTCGCGGAGCAGGCGGCCAATAGTCTCAACCGCGCAACGTTTATCCTCTTCGCCGCCATGATGGAGGCAATACGCGGCGCGCGCGCAGACAGCATCGTGACAGTCACTGATACACGTATGGAGCGCATTCTTCGGCGAGCGGGCTGGCCATTGAGGCGGATCGCTGCACCGCGGCAGGTCGGATCGACCATGGCGGTCGCCGGCTTTCTCGACATGTCCGAACAAACGCTTCACAGGATGTACGAACAAGCCGACGTCAACGGCCCCGTGCTTGTGTCATCGGATCTTGTTAATGCGGCCGCCTGATGCCCCGTGAGCAGCATCCAGCCAAGGTCATTTGACACGTAGATGCTTGCAGACCCACGACATAGTCGGGTGATTTTGATCAATATGACGCGCGGCGAGACGCCGGCTTCGGCCGGTCTTGCCCCGCGGCACGTCAGTTTCTCGTTGCTGCAGACGGGCTTGGAGATGTTCGCCGTCGCGTCGACCCTCATCGGCGAATGCCAGCCGTTCGGGATTAAGGGGCAGCAACTCGTGCACTCGATGACGCAGCTGGACGTTGACGCTCTTTCCATTTGGCACGATCGGCGGTTTACGGACAATCTGGCTTCACGCGAAACCGGTATCATTTTCTTTGGAGGAGGTTGGCTCGAAGAAGATATCTTCATTGCCGCTCTGCAGGCCGCCGAGCGTGGATATGACGTACGCCTCCTCTCGGACCTGATCGCGACGCGTGTCGATGCGGATCGTTCACTTGCTCTGGATCGGATGGCGCTTCATGGCATCTTGGCGACCACGGTGCGCCAGATGCTGCTGGAATGGGCGGTATGTCTGCATGATCCGCTTTTGACGCAAAAAGTTCAGCAGCTTCTATCGTGATCTGGGTTGCCCCGGGGCGCCTTGAGACGTCCGGACGCAGGCTCGCGTGAAGCGAGACCGCGCGGCATCGGCCTTGCGGCGTCGATCCTGACGCAGACATGGTACCTGGGGCTCCCTCAGAACGTCCCTTCAATCGGGATGATCGAAACCAGTTTCGGCAGCTTGCCTCTTAGCGCGCGCTCGATCTTCGCCGCGGCCATCGCGTAATTCGGGTTCGATGAAGGGAAGGCCAAGAGCTCGGTAGATGTCCTCCTCCTTGGCGGCGATCACGGTTCGGCCTTTGTGGAGCCCGTGCACCTCAAGCCTCATGCCCTTCGTGTCGGCGAGAGACCGGAGCCCTTCCAAATGATCGGCCGATCCGGTGGCCTGGAGGAGCAGAGCGCCCAAGTGCTTGTGGTCGGCCACGTAAACCTTCAGGCCCGACGAATCCCGGATGGTCGGTTCTTTCCGAAATCGGCGTTTCTGCCACCAGGGCGAGCTCTCCGACGAGCTCGCAGCTCCGTCTCAAGTCGCCGGCTATGGTCACGTGCTTCAGTTCGGGTTGTGTCTTCTCGAGAGTTTTCTTCGAATGCTCGAGCAGGGCGGCGGCGCGATGCAGATGAAGCAGCCCCGCGCTGCCCTTTGCAGTTTCGAGATTGTGCAGGATCTTCGTCTGCACTGCCGCACCGAGCCCCTTGGCCTTCTTGATCCGGTCTTGCTTGGTAGCTGCTTTCAGTTCGTCAAGCGAGGTGATGCCAAGATCCTTGTAGAGGTGCAGGACCTTGTCCGGGCGCAGCCCCGGCATGGTAGCAATTCCAGGACCCCTGCGGAATCTCCTCCCGGACCTTTCCCGTGCTGGTTTCTGTGCCCAGAGGGAGGACCTGCAATGAAGTGGTGTGCCCGCTGCGACAACTGTCATTGGGTGTGCGAGGAGCATCCGGACCAGCCGTGGTTAGGCGCGCGCGCTTGTACCTGCGGCGCTGCCGGAGCGGCATGCCCGGTCTGCAATCAATCCGATGAGTCCACCGCGCCGGATCTTCCCGAGGGATTTCAGGCGGATGTCGAAGCTCTCAGCAGTTGCCGCGCTACACCGGCGTCGACATGGATGATCCGAACCGGCCGGAGATCGAGCATTTCGGCAACTGCCCGGTTTGCGGCGCCCTGGTTGACATGCGCGACCTCGGCCAGGTGATGGCGCATATGCACGGCGAGCAGCCGCTCGATCTAACGGGTAAGCCAAAGCCAGATGAACAATAGATCGCGCGAAGCGCTGGTGGAAACTCAGCGCATCTCTCGTATGAGAGCGAAGGCGACCGCGGCAAGTACGACCAGGGCGGCAAAACCGGCGATCCAGTAGATGATATTCATGGCCCGAAACGCGCCGCCCTCGCCGAACGTTCCTCGTCCGACCGTCGATACGCGGACCTTTGCGGGTAGACGACATTGACCCAGGCGTGCTGGACTGCATGCGAGGCGGCCTGGCCTCTATGCCCCCAAAGCCCCGAAGGCAGGTCATCCTCCTTCCGTCGCCGGTCGCTCGCGCTGGGCGGCCGGCGCGGACTGGAGCTTCTGTCAGCGCGAAGCGCTCGCTACCCACAAACGGAATGGCCGCAGCTTGCTCTGCGGCTTACCGGTCAGATTATGCTTGTCCGTGCTGAAATGCTTCACCTCGGCTGCTGGCACCAGCAATAGCAAGCGGGCACTATTTCTGCTCCGGGAAATTACGGAGCGGCAGCGTCACAGGACCACAAGGTCATGAACGCTGAAACGACGGCGAGCCACATCACCGCGGTGATGAAAATGGCGGCAACCCAACCAGGGCCTCGGCGCCGATACGTCATGCAAATGGCCAATCAAAAAGAGGCCAAGCGTGACTCGGATTTTGCGTTTGTCAACCGAGCGACCTGACAGCCGGCGGGGCGGCGTCTCGGTTTGCTGCCCATGCCGAAACGATTATGTCGGGTATGTTGCAGACCCGACAAACAAACCAGATTAATTGTTGTGGCGGGAAAGGGGGCTTTCACCGAGTCCCTCCCAGCCCCTTCGGAGTTGGATATGCGTATGTTCCCGGAATCGATAAAACGTCCCGCTTGTAAGCGGTGCGGCACTCGAACCGCGCTCGTAACGCATCGAACCAGAGGGCACAGGGCTCGAAAGCCGGATATTTACGTGCCCGAACTGTGAGTCCACACCGAGCACGTTGTTGTTGACCCTATCGGGTTGGTGACATGGTGCACATCTCGCTATGTCATTGATAATCGAAGCTTCGTTGCCGCGGATCTTGTGATACTGCGCGACCATTCGTCACGGCATGACCGACTTCCTGCCGATTCAGGTCAGCTCCCCACGTTCGGCGCGTTCGCCATCTCGGTAAACAGGAATGTTGTGGGTCCCGATGCCGGCGCAGGCACAGAGCGGCCGATCCTCGTTTAGCGCGAACCAGACGACATCCCTCTTCGTTTCGGGGTTCGCTTCGGGGCGCATTCGGCAAAGCCGTTGAAGGGCACGAGGCATCGGTTGTCCAGCTTGAGCCACACGCGCCAGTGTGGCGACGACGTGCTCCGGATGTTGCTCACTGGCGGGCCGCCGGTCTGGGCGACTCAAGCCGCAACGGGTCGGAGATGTGGACGAAAGAGCGCTAACGCCTGAAAACTGCGTACGCACGCGTCAAATGAAGGCTTTTCGATTGCGTCTTGTGGCATGCTCCTTTTTTGCACGTCGTCCCCTGCATACGATCGGCAGCATCGATTCCAAGCGCCGCCCACACACAAAAGGACCAAAAATGAAGAATGAGAAGAAGCCAGGAAGTGATCAGGGCACGGATTTCGTCGAAATCACGATGGTCGTGAACGGTCAGCCTGTCGTCATTAAGGCCGTAGAGCAGCAGCCGCTGCATGTGGCCCGCCAAAAGGCGCTGAAGGAGACAAAGAACCTGGCTCAACCGTCCGAGAATTGGGAGATCAAGAACGAAGCGGGCGAGCGGTTGGATCCGGACAAGAAGCTAGGCGAGTTTGAGTTTGGCAAGGAAGTGACGCTGTTCCTGAGTCTCAAGGCTGGCGTGGCCGGTGGCTGACCTCCAAACTGTCGATCCCGAGGTCTCGCGCGTAAAGTTCGAGCGGGAGCTTGCCAACTATCGGAGCATGGAATCGGCCTATCGCAAGAGGGGCTGGATCCTGCTTGACGCAGAGTTTCCGGAAATCTTCGTGGTTTTCGCGGCGACTAAGCTGAGACCGCCTCCGATCGTCGCTGCCATCGTGCTGAATTTTACGGATTATGATCTGCGGCCGCCCTCCGTCATGTTCGTGGATCCTTTCACGCGCGAACCGATACCCGCCAAATTGCTCCAGGTGCAAATGTTTCGCCGTGCGGCAATCCCCGGCGCAACTCCCGAAACCATTCAGGCGCTGGCCCAGCAGGGCGGGGTGCAAGTGACAAACATGATTCAGTACAACAGCCCTGATGATCGGCCATTTATTTGTCTTCCCGGCATTCGCGAATACCACGACAATCCCGCTCACACCGGTGATTCATGGCTGATGCATCGAAGCTCTGGCGAAGGATCCTTAGCTTTTATCCTCGAAAAGATCTGGCAGCACGGGGTAAAGCCGATCGAGCATTACCAGGTGCAGGTCCAGGTCCAGATTCCGGCGCTGAACGTGCTGCCCTTATTACTGGCCGTACCGGAATGAATCAGATCGCGGACGTTACGGTCCTCTCGGTACCGCGGGGCTGCGTGGACGAACTCCATGGCCATTTGCGGAAAGTGGGGCGTGAAGGGCATGAAGGTCTCGGCCTTTGGGTAGGCCGTCAGACGGGGCACCATTTTCAGGTACATAGGACTCTCATTCCCGCCCAACGCCACATACGTACTGCCGACGGGGTGTGCGTCGTAACAGGACCTGAAGAGCTGCATCGCATAAATGTATGGCTGTACCGGGAGAAGCTTGCGCTCATTGCCCAGATACACAGTCATCCCGGCCGAGCCTATCATTCCAGCACGGACGACGAATACGCGATCGCCACGACGGTGGGGTGCTTGTCTTTGGTCGTGCCGAACTTCGCGCGAGTGCCCTTCGATCTCAGGAACGTCGCATCGTACCGGCTTGACGGGGCTGGAGTGTGGCGCCCCTGGCGGTTGGCCAGGTTACGCGGATGATTTTAATCAAGGATTGAACGATGGCCATGGCCAATTTCATGGACCGTGCGGCGTCGGCGGCGTCGCGGGTGCTGACCAATTTCAAGATCTCAGCGTTCGAGGACAGGCTTGCCGCGCAAGTGATCGGAGTGTCTTTCGACGGCGCAGCCGTGCAGTCGCCGGAAGGCAGGGCCAGTCTGGATTTGATCATCAGGCTGTTGTCGCGTCTTTATCCGACGATCGCGCTGCGGCCGCTCGATGCAAAGGCGAAGGATCATGGTCCAATCCTGGAGTTCCTGGCGAAGTCCATAAATCCTGAGATCGAGCTCGCCAAGACCAGGAAGGCCGTCACGGTTTCCGTGGTCGTTGGAAGCAGTCCGTCGCGCACTAAGTGTCCGACCTTCTTCATCGGCTCGGACGGATGGAGAGCCAAGCTTTCGAGCCGCGGTCTGGTTGGCTCCGGCGAGTCGATGAATCCGTTTGGCGCGGGAGCTGCGTCATGCTTCGCCGCAGCCAACGTCTTTCGGACGGTATTTGCCGACCAGCTGGATCAGGGCGACGCTGACGAACTTATCGACCTGTCAATGCTGACCTACGCCCAGGGCACCCCTGACTCCGGTCCGGGCTTTGAGGGAACGGATATCGGCGAGACTCACCTCGTCGGGCTCGGCGCGATCGGCAATGGCGCCATTTGGGCTTTGGCTCGCACGGCGAGCCTTAAGGGATCGCTCCGTCTGGTAGACCATGAGGAGGTCGATCTTTCGAGATCTGCAGCGCTACGTGCTGGCCGGCCAACGTGATGTTGGTTCACCAAAAGTGGATCTGGCGCGTGCCGTGCTCGCGGACACGGCGCTGGAAGTGTCGGCGCTTTGTGCCAAATGGGACGTCTATGTGAGCGACCGGAACGATTGGATGTTCGAAAGAGTCGCTGTCGCATTGGACAACGCTCCGGACCGCATTGCCGTGCAGGGGGCGTTGCCGAAATGGATCGTAAACGCCTGGACACAGGAGCTTGATCTCGGGGTATCGCGCCACGGCTTTGATGACGGGCGGGCATGTCTGGCCTGCCTTTACTTGCCTCACGGGAAGATCAAGGACGACGACGAGAAGATGGCTGAGGAGCTGAAGATGCCGGAGGCCCAACAAGAGATCCGGGATCTCCTTCAGACGAACAGGCCGGTGGATGTAGGTTTCGTCGAGCGTGTCGCCAAGGCCTTCGACATCCCGTCCGAAGCCCTTAAAGAGTTTGTCGGCCAGTCCTTCCGATCGTTTCACCAGCGGGCAATGTGCGGGGGATTGTCATGCGCCTGACGGACGGAGCGCAGCCTGTGAGAGCCGTTGTGCCGATGTCATTTCAGTCGGCTCTCGCTGGCATAATGTTGGCGGCGGATCTCGTGAAGCACGCTTCCGGGCTTCTGAACCTGCAGACCACAAGCACACGGATTAACCTGCTTCGTCCACTCGCGTCGCATCTTCACGATCCCAAGGCGAAAGATACGTCGGGACGGTGCATCTGCGCCGACGAAGACTTCTTAGCCGCATACCGACGAAAGTACCCAAGCTGCAGAGCTCGTTAACTTCGATCTGATCACTATGGAAGGCCTCGCCTCACGGTAGGCGTGGCGAACGTGCGCTCCAACCGGACGCGCTGTTTTCACTTGGAACGGCTGCCAAGCTATTGAAATTGCTGAGGGGGCGCCTTTTTCCAAATGCGCCTTGAAGTTGTTGGATTATCAACCGCATTTGGATTCCAGAACACCCTCAACAAGAGCGCGGAGGGGTGGATCACTCCACCCCTGGGTCACGCCCATGCCGGCCGCCTCGATCGCAACCGCAACCGACTGCACGATCGCGGCAAAGCGGACCACAGTTTGGATGGCCGCCGAGCTGACGCCGGCCTCCCGCAGCGCCTTCTCATGGGCGTCCATGCAGGCGCCGCAGCCGTTGATGGCACTTACCGCCAGCGACCACAGCTCGAAATCGGTCCTGTCCACGCCGGGATTGCCGATCACGTTCATGCGCAGCCGCGCCGGCATCGTCTTGTATTCCGGATTGGAGGCGAGGTGAACGAAGCGGTAGTAGACGTTGTTCATCGCCATCATGGAGGCCGCGGATTTCGCCGCCGCGACCGCGGCCGGCGTCATCACGACGGCCGCCGCAGATTCCATTGCGCCGATCACCACGGGATTGCGGGCCGCAATCGCGGTGGCGAGCAACAGCCCGTATTTGCTCTGCGGTAATAGCGTCTCATCCGACATCATCGACGCCAAGTTGAGTCTCACGTCCTTGGCGAAATCGGGAATTTGGTCCTTTAGCTGTTCAATCGACATCATGCCTCAAGCAACTTTCAGGGTTTCGCCGCCTATTTCGCGGTTACAGGCGCAGAGCTCGTCGGTCTGCAGGGCATCCAGCACGCGCAGCGTGTCCTTCGGGCTGCGGCCGACATTGAGATTGGTCGCGTAGACGTGCTGGATCGTATTGTCGGGGTCGACGACGAATGTGTAGCGATAGGCGACGCCGTCGGGCGAACGCACGTCAAGGCCATCGACCAGCCCGCCCTTCGTGTCGGCAAACTGCCAGATCGGCAGATGGTGCAGGTCCTTGTGCGAGCGCCGCCAAGCGAGCTTGCAGAACTCGTTGTCGGTCGATCCGCCTAGCACGACCGCATCGCGGTCGGCAAAATCCTTCGACAGGCGGGCAAACTCCGCGATCTCGGTTGGGCAGACGAAGGTGAAATCCTTGGGGTAGAAGAAGATGACTTTCCATTTCCCAGGGAAGCTGTTCTCCGTCAGCGTCTCGAACGCGCTCTGCCCGTTCTCCTCGTGCAGGTGAAAACCGGGCTTCACGCCTGTGATTTCGAACGACGGTAACTTACTTCCAATTCCAAGCATATTGTCCTCACAAGATTGCTTCGCGTGGAAACCGATGATTCCAGCCTCAGGCGAAGCAAGCGATATGCCAGGTGATCTCGCGATTCAACTGGCGGAAATGCAACAAACGGATGCTCGTCGTGGAGGCATCTTAACAGCATGGTTTCGATTGAATGGTCCTGCCGTCCTGCTTCAATATTCAATAACTGAGCATGTTGCCGTGCGCGACCGGTTGCGCGCCTTTGAACGATTAGCCCAACTCAACTGTTCGGGTGTGTTATGATGCCAAAAGAATACGCTTGATTAAGATGAAACCCAGCGCGCGCGGCAATGTTCCGCCAAGCCACTGGTCGCTCCCACGACGCGCACGAGGACAGCTGATGTGAGGTGGCGCGGGAACCGGCACTGACGGTGTTTTGATCGAGCCAATGACGCGGCGGACATTCTCGGGGTCAAAATTGTGGATGCCCTCCCGCCCGTGATCAAGCTGTCGGATCTGATGATCGGTAAATAGCCGCTGACGGGATGGAATGCGCGCGGATGCGCGGCAGGCGCTGGGCGATGTCGCGCCACCATTCCTTCACGACTTGGCGCCCGCACAGCAGCGTCGTGCCGACATTTCCGGTGAAAGTCCGCCAGGCGGCATGGCATTTTTCGGGGACGGCGGTGAGGAGCGGCACGCCAGCAATGATCGCATCAGCAAAATTCGTCGCGCAGGCCCCGGCCGGACGCCTCCTGCTTGGAGAATTTGTTGATCACGAGGAGATCGACGTGCCGCTTGATCGCGCGGGACGCGACAACTGCGGCATCGGCTAGCCCATTAGCATCGAGCTTGCAGGAAATGGCGCCGCTGCCGAGTGGCTGACAGCTCGGAATCTCGCGCCCCGTCGCAACGTCGCGCGCGAGCATGGTTTTCATGCCGTTTGCGCCCTTGAAGTTTCGCTGGACGATGCCGCCGACGCGCACGCCTTGCCGCGCGAGATCCTGGGTGAAGTCGGCGAGCAGCGTATCCGCGTCTTGTTCGGGCCTATAGAGGATTGCCGCGACGCGCTTGGGATAGATCTCGGCGTGGTTGGCGATCATGGGCTTGATCCTCTTGGCTCGTTTCAAACCGCGGCGCTTGCCCGTCCAGCATCTACTGCTGGCGTAGATGGCGCGATGCCCTAGCGTTCAGAGGTCGTGAACCAATGAGACGACCCCTGACCAGGGCGAACACGTCCATTCCATAGTTGAGCCTTAGCGCATAGGCAGCGGCGCGTCATGCGCGCTGTGCTGGAGATCGCCGCCACACCTTTGGCCCGTTCACTGAACTGCGCATCGATCGCAAAGCTAGCGAGCCTACCGCTGAAGGCGATTTCGATTCGCTCTGGTGTAGCTGTCCTCACGTGCTCTCCTTGCGCTGCACTTCTAGAACAACGTTGCGGCGAGAATTACCGCAAGGCCGAACATCACCATGCCCATGGCAAGCCAGCTTGGCCACGGAGGCGTTGGGAAGCGGCTGCACCACGAAAGACAGCGCGTATAAAACCCATCCGACCACAAGCCCGAAGGTGAAGGCGAGGGCGCGCCCGCCCCAGAGAGGCGAGAATCCCGCGACCAGCTTCGGCTGCGTCGACTCATAGGCGCCGAGCGCTTTAATAGCGTGCTCCGCGGCTGCGCCATAAAGCGCCGCGGCCGGATTGTAGATCGACCGTTTTGCGAAAGTCTCCGCGTCGTTCACGAACTTTTGAGTCGAACTCCAGAGCACGAGGTTGCCGATCGCATAGGTGAAGCGGCTTTCCGGAACCGCGAGACGTTTCTCGAGCAGTTTGCTCGGGCGGGCGTTGTCGGCCGAGAGAAACACCTCAAACGGCGCCCCTTGCGTGATCTGGCTGTAAAACTGTCCGCTCGCGCCAAAGCTCAACAGGGCCTCGCCCAGTCTTCTGCTTAAACGACGCTGCATCTCCTTGGACGGTATGGTGAAGTTAGCGGCGACCGCCACATCGATCTCCGCCGCTTCCGCATTTCCGAACATAAGCAGCGTCAGAATTGAGTTGATCAGGATCAGTCGGGTAAGCGTCATTGGGCATTCCAGGGATGGGCCGCTGCGATGGCTCTGGCCGCGGCGGCTCTTTGCTTATCATCCCAGCAATCGGCGTGCCGTTCGGGAACATGGTGCGCGCCTTGGTTGACGACACTGAAACGCGCATAGCTGCCAGCGTGCCCGTGGAATGCTGGGTCGCTTTGCCAGCTTCCGATATCGCCGTCAAGTTACATGCGTGGCACGACAAGAGTGGAGGCTTAAGAAGATGCCGCTCGCCTCTCGTGCCGAGCTTCTCGTTTCACGCCGCGGCGTCGCTTGCCTGTCCCCAGGATCTGCTGTTGGCGTGGAAGCTGGTATGGTTTGCAGTGGCGGTTCAGAGGCCGAGAGCAGCGAAACGTGCTTGAGCTGGGCGAATACGTCCACTCCATCCTTGAGCCCTAGCGAATCAAAGGAGAAACGCGTTATGCGCGCCAAAATCTCCGTGCCCGAGCCCCCGGTGCCGAGCGCAAGTACCAGCGTGATCTCAGCCGCGCCGAGCGGCAAACAGGCTCTGATGCGCGCCGGAAAGACATTGAGGATGGAGCCTGCGCGCGGTGCTTCGCGCGCGACGCTGACGTCGCAGGCAGCGATGCGCAGCCGTTGGTGCACGCCGGGTGCAAGCGGTGGCGCCGGCACCAACAGGCGCGCACCTTTGAGGCGGAGAATAAGAAGCCCATAGCGCCCATCATAGCCGCTCACCACGGCATCAAGGCTGATGGCGGCTTCGCGGCTCGCCGCAAGCGGCAGCGCAGGATCGGTCTGCAAGACATGCAGCGGCCCAGCCGCGGTTACCATGCCGCGCTCCATCATAACGAGATGATCGGCAAAGCGTTCGATCTCCGCCAGGTCATGGCCGATGTAGATCATCGGCAGCGCGAGCTTCTCGGGCAGGCGCTCGACGAACGGCAGAATCTCACGTTTGGCGCAGCTGTCGAGCGCGCCAAGCGGCTCGTCCATCACAAGCAGTCTGGGCTGAGACAACAGCGCGCGACCCATGGCGACGCGCTGCCGCTCGCCGCCGGAGAGATGCGAGGGAGAGCGGTCGAGCAGCGGCGCCAGGTCGAGCAATTCGAGCACCTCATCAAACGCGATCGGCGTCGGTTTGGGTTTGGGCGCACCGTAAAGCAAGTTGCGCCTGACCGACAAATGGGGAAAGAGACTGGCCTCCTGAGACACATAGCCGATGGGACGCAGATGCGGTGGGCGGAAGGTAGTCTTGTCCTGCCATACCTCGCCATCGATGGCGCAGAAGCCGGCCGGCAGACGCTCGAGGCCGGCGATGCAGCGCGCCACCGCAGTCTTGCCGCAGCCTGGCGGGCCGAAAATCGCCGCCACGCCTTTGGCCGGTACGCTGAATCGCGTATCGAGTGGAAAGCTATCGATACTGCCACTCAAGGCAATTTCAATCCGGCCCGGTGTGGCTGTCCTCACGTGCTCCTCCTTCTGCTGTATTTGTCGATCAAGGTTAAGGCGAGGACTACCGCAACGGCGAACATCAGCATGGCGCCGGCAAGCCAGCTTGCTTCGCGCCAGCGCGACTCTTGGACAAAGTCGAAGAGAAAGGCCGACAGCACCTTGGTGCGCCCAGGAATGTTGCCGCCGATCATCAGCACGACGCCGAACGTGCCGATCGTATGCGCAAAGCCAAGCACGGCGGCTGTCAAAAGACCCGGTCGCGCCAGAGGCAGGGCGACCGTGAAGAAGGCATATAACGGTGAGGCGCGCAGAGTGGCCGCGATCTCCAGCGGGCGGTCACCCATGGCAGCGAAGGTGTTGCGGATGGGCTGCACCACCAAAGGCAGCGCCGACAAAACCGATCCGACCACGAGCCCCGCAAAGGTGAAGGCCAGCGTGCGCCCGCCCCACAGAGAGGCGAGAAGGCCGACCGGGCCGTTCGGGCCGAGCAGGGCGAGCAGATAAAAACTGAGTACTGTTGGCGGCAGCACCAGCGGCAGCGCGATCATCGTGGCCACCGCCTCGGTCCAAAGGCTCTTCGAGCGTGCTAGCCACCACGCGAGCGGCGTGCCAACGATCAGCAGGATCACGGTCGTCACGCTCGCGAGCTCGATCGTGAGCCCGAGCGACTGCCAGATTTCTGGCGAAAAGCCATCCATGTGCGTCAACTTAAGCGTTCGAGCACAGAGCACATGGTCATGCTCGCGCAATGATTGCGTAGGCTAACAGGCCCCTTACGGAAGGCGCGCGTCGCTCGGTTATTGGCGTCATTCTCCAACCGCACCAAGATTTCTGCTTGAGGGGTGCGATGTCCCCGGCCGGCTCGGTGAACTTGGCGGCAACCGCGACATTGATGTCCGCCGGTTCTTCACTGACCATAAGCGCCATCAGTGCTTTAATCGGGATCAATCGAGCGCGGCTCATCGGGCAATCCTGAGACGGGGCCGCTGCGGGCGCTTTGGCTGCGGCGGGTTTGCGCCTGATCCCAGCAATCGCCGTGCCGCTCGAAGGATTCTGGTGAGCGCCTTGCTTGGCGAGAGAAAACGCGCGTAAGTGCCTGCTTTTGGATGACGTTGCCGATTGTTGGACTTCCGACATCGTCGTCTTGGAGCGGACAAGCTGGCCGCTCGTGTGATGTCGGCCGCCTCTCAACGCGCGGTGGCCAGATATTCGAGTTCGTATTGGGGCAGGAAAATCATGACAAGATCGAAACTGCGGCGGCCGCGCGGGCGTCTCGACCCTGGTGAAACCTCCTTTATGTCCAGGCGCTGATCGCGATCCTGATCGGTGTCCTCGTCCGCTGCTGTCGCCGTCTCTTCCGACCAATAACTGGGTCAAGGCGCTCGGCGACGGCTTGATCAAGCCGATCAAGATGGTGATCGCGCCGATCATCTTCTGTAAGGTGGTTTCCGGCATCGCTCGCATCCGTCATGCGAAAAAGGTCGGCTGGGTCGGCGTCAAGGCGCTGGTCTACTTCGAGATCGTTCCACCTTTGCCCTCATTCTCGGCCCGACCATGGGCAGTTCGAGATCGGCCATGGGCTTGCCGCCAAGCCCGACAGCGCGGCGGTGGCCAATTACGTCAAGCAGGCGGAAGCCTCCAACGCCGTCCATTTCAACGCTGATAAGCTCACCAAACTGACGAACATGCCAAAGTAGTGCTAATCACCGACGATTCTGTAGGCTCTGCACTGGCGGCGCGGTGTTGGGCTCGAGAAAAGGCTTTCCGCTGGCGGCGAGCCAATCAGTTCGGCTTCACTCGGTAACCGTGAGGCCAAGCGGCAAGGCGGTACGGCGCCTTCATACGCTCCGCGTCGACATCCTCTTTCAGCATCGAGCGAATTCGGAAGAGCCGGGCTGGCGAGACATCGACGATTTCAAGCTGGGCAGTTCGTAGGCTTTGCGCGAAGAAGGGCTGGCCCGCGAGCATTAAGGCGTCGCAAGAATGAGCAATTTCAGCGCAGTTCTCATGGACTAGCCCTGCCTACCGCAGCTTTCGTTGTGCGAGAAATTGGCAATAGGATAGTCGCTGTGCGCAGAGCAGTCATTGATTTGGGTCAGCCGGGGATGCCGGCGGGCGCATTCCTGTTCGCAGCATCAAGTCATTCGCAGAAGGTGGAGTTTCAGGTGCGGATATCCGCAAGAAATACCCGATGGAAAACGCCATCCGCGCGGCGATCGCTCACAAAGACGTTGCAGCTTGAGCGTCGGCGTCCATATCCGAGAGACTTTTTGGTGCTGGAGTTCCGGCTTTCCGTAGGAAGCATACCCATCAAGCATGGTCACGAAGCAATTTTCTACCGCGATCTCTTACACGAAAATGGCGCGGATGACGTGGTGTGCGATACGCCATTAGCTTAACAATCCATCCTCATCGCAATGGACGGCGATATGAAGTAGTTTCCGAAACGTTTCGGCATCCAGCCACGCCAGTACCAGTTGACCGACTTAGTCTGATACGGCTGTGCTGTAATGAAGTGCTTGCAGCAAAACGGCCTGATCGGGCAATTAGTCCCATTGAGCATGAATGAACGTTTCGCGGAGATAAATTCTCTCGCCGCCTCTGGATCGAACTCGGCGCGCACCAACTTCGGACGAACAGGTGAAAGCAATCGATTCCGGCTGGACGCAAGCTTACGTCGCTAAAGGCGCGGCGCCCATCCTCCGGCATCGTCCCGTCGCCCTCGTCTGGCAGGCCGGCTCCGCAAAGAGCGGAAGCCGATGCAACGCATCATGAGATTGGGAACTTGGCTGGAGCAGTAACCCGTTATCGCATTGTCCAAAGCTGTTACGGGCTCCGCGCGTTCGCGGCTCGAATTTTCGACGGTGCCGTCTCGGGCATCATCAGCATGGCGCAGAGCCCGGCCGCGGTAGCGACAAGCATGTACCAAGCCGGCGCCAGCGCGTTCCCAGTAACGTGGGTCAGCCATGCGACAACGAGTTGAGCTGTGCCTCCGAAGGTCGCTATCGCAACAGCGTAGATCGTCGCGAAGCCGCCGCCGCGGATGCTCTTGGGCATGCCTTCGACCATACCAACATAGAAGGCGCTATACGGAATCGTTCCGACGAGGGTGAGCGCGCCGAGACCTCCGAGAAGCGCCATGGGACTGCGGCTCTCTACGATCCACAAGAACACCGGATAGGTCATCAGCAGCGCGGCGATCTGCGGCCATATCATGATGGGCCGGCGTCCGGCCCGATCTGCCAGCCAACCGCCCAGGAGTGCGGCAGCAATGCCTACTGCATTGCTGACGACCGTGGTCGCAAAGGCGAGAGGCGCGGCAACTTGCAGGGTGTTCAGTGCATAAGTCGTCATATATTCCGTGACATAGGTGATAATCGTGCAGCTGGCCAAAATGATCAATCCCAAGCTCATCATGCGGCGGCTGGCACGCAATTTCCTTGCGGGCTCGACGGAGAGGGCCGGCGCTTCAGGTCGGTGCAGCGTTTCGGGCAGGGCCCTGCGCAACCAAAATCCGACCGGTAACGTACAGGCACCGAGCAGAAACGCGATCCGCCATCCGTACGCATCCAGCGACTCGCTTGTCATGGTGAGGAGAGTATTTCTCCGACCAGCGCTCCGGCCGTTGCAGCTATTTGTTGGCTAGCAGGCTGAAACGAGACGGCAAGGCCCCGGCGTCCGGCCGGGGCCACTTCCATCAGATAAGCGGTCGTCGGACCGACTTCGCCTCCCAGGGCGAAGCCCTGCACCAAACGCGCGAGAATAACCAATAACGGAGCGGCGATCCCTATCGTGTCGTACGAAGGCGTCACAGCCAACACGAGTATAGCGGCACTCATCATGACAAAACTGGCGGTCATTGCGGGCCGGCGTCCAACTCGATCCGAGTATGAGCCGATCACAATGGCCCCGATGGGTCGGGTGACGAAACCCGCTCCGAAGGTCATGAGCGACAGCATAAGGCTTGCGAACTGATCCTGCGCCGGGAAGAACGCGTGACCGATTTGGATGGCGAAAAAGCTATAGGTCCCGAAATCGTAGAATTCGAGCATATTGCCGATCGTCGCGCCCAACACGGCATGGCTGGTCAAGCCTTCATCTGCCGCAAGGAGGGTCGGCTTCGAGCTTCGCTGAGTGAATTGCTTAGCCATGCACGCTTGGATCCGTCTCGAATGCGGTCCTAGAACATTTCGACCAACTATGTGGAGCACCTTGAGCTCTCATGAGCAAGAAGCGGGTTCGCGCGACTCACCATCGGCGCTGAAATCAGGAATATCAATCTCTCGGGCGATTTGCCGGACCCGACGATTGCTGCGATCAAAAGGGTTCTACTCGAGCACAAGGTCATCTTCTTCCGCGGCCAATGTCATCTCGATGACGCCTAGCAGGAGCGATTCGCTTCCGTTTGGGAAAGCTGGTGCCGCATCCGACCTCGGTGTCACCAAGGGAACGGCCTCGATCCTCGAGCTTGATTCCGCCCGCGAAGGTGGCCAGGCCGGTGGGGCACGTCGATGGAACCTTTGCCGATGCCTATCATAAGATTTTGGTGCTGCGAGCCGTTGTAATCCCACCATTTGGCGGCGATACGGTCCGGTCAAACACCGCGGCCGCTTATCTCGACCTGCCGCCGCCGCTGCAACGGCTTGCAGACGAGCTCTGGGCGGTTCACAGCAACGTCTTCGACTACGCCGGAATGGCCCGTGTCCACGAGGTCGACAAGAAGCATTTTGACGAGGTCTTCACCAAACCATCTTCGAGACCGAGCATCCCGTGACAATGCATTGGGCCCCGATGATGTCCGTTGTCAGGTCAACCCGCGAGCTCGATCGCTCTTGAAGTTACGGTGCCGGAGCGCTCGTCTGAGCTCAGCGAACTGGTGGAACATGACGAACAGCGCGATCATTCCGGCGCCCAGTTCAGCGATTGCTTGACTGGCCAACAGGCCGCTGAAACCCCATACGACCGGGAATAGCAGTACGGCCGGTATGAAGAGAAAGCCCTGCCTCGCCAAGGACACAACCGCACTGAGGCGTGCTCTCCCGAACGACTGAAGCATCGTCGTCACGAAACTCTCAATACCAAAAAGTCCAAAAAGAGATGGAAGACGATGCAGGTCGAGACGGCAATTTCCGTGACCTTATCGCTATCGCTGAACAGCCTGACCAAAGGCCGGGCAAAAATCACAACAGCCGCAGAATACGCAACGGAAAGAGCGATAGTCATGGAGAGTATGAACTTCGCAGCCTTCAATACACGAGCAAAGTCGCGCGCGCCCCAACCGAAACCCAGGACAGCTTGAGAGCCTATACAGAAGCCGGTGATAAGCAGTGCGCCGATCGTCAAGATTCGCACAGCTATTCCCACGGCCGCGATGGAATCGTCGCCGAACGGCGCAGCAGTCCAGTACAAGAGCATAACGGCAATAGCAGATAAAATACTGGTCATAGTCGCCGGCGCCCCTATGAGCGCGAGCTGTCTGATGCGATCTGCTCGCAATGAGATGTGAGATATCCTGACGAGGACTATCCCGCGAAGCTTCGCAAAATACGCGATATACAGGCTAATAGCGGCGATCTGAGATACCAGCGTTGCGAGGGCTGCGCCTCGCACACCGAGGTCCAGTAAGAATATGAAGACGGGATCAAGCACAGCGTTGAGTACGAAGGCGGTAATCATCGTCCACATGCTGAATCGTGTGTTGCCTTCGGCTCTGACGATGAAGCCGTTGACGATGTTTAGAAGCATCAGGGTGTACCCGAACAAAAGCATCTCCGCGTAGTCGAGCGCCACGGGTATGATGGTTGGAGTGGCCCCGAGCGTTACGAAGATCCCTCGCAGATTTAGAAGCAGAGCGACGGTAAAGGTGATACCGATCGGAGCGGCGAGCGCAAGTGCAGTACTCGCGCCTCGACTCGCCTCCAGGTGCTCACCAGCGCCAAGGTGACGAGATATCAACGACGCTGTTCCAACACCGATCCCCTGTCCGGCTGCCGCGAGCAGGACCACGATCGGCAAGGTCATGCTGACAGCTGCGATCGCCTGCGCGCCAAGTGCGCCAACAAAGATCGCATTGACGACCTGCTGTAACGCGTTGATCGATAAGCCAACAACAGACGGAATGGCGAGCCGCAGGATAAGGCTCGAGAGATTAGGGTCCGATAGATCGATGTGCTGCTTTTTCTTCGGCAAGACATCGCGATCGCCCTCGACGGCGAATTCCGCATCCGGCTCATTCATGGATGAAAGTGTCGCGAGCTCTTCCGAATTCGCTGATCGTCTGCAACAGCTCCTGCTGCAATACCGTGCAAAGATTGCGGGTCACCTCATAACCGACCTGGGTTGGATTATACGTCGTTTCGATCTGGAGATGGCCGGCTTGATATCCGACATCGAACCAGAAGAGGTGAATCACGGCCGCTTCATCCATGTCTGCGCCGATCCAGAGTGGAGAAGGTTCCTTGGCTAAGAGACGGCGTGGAAAATGGCGCTGCAAACCCGCTCGATAATTCAATCCAATTCTGGGTAAGGGCAGGCGATCGATCCGGCTCCGCACGGCTGGATCTCGGTTTAGGAATTTCATGGCCCGAAAGCCTATTCCCCTGCGCGGCAGAGCATTGCGCTGGCGGTATATTGAACGAGCACGATCGGGACGGGGCTCCGTTCCGGTGAGACTCAAGGGAAGCGGAACGAGCTCGCTGATATGGCCGATGATCTGAGATGGATCGAGATCGTCAAACAGCCGACCTCGGATTGAGGTAAGGCTATCAATCCAGAGCGAATAGTTGCCGAAAACGCGTCCAAAGGCGCCAGATATGGCGGCAAGAAACACATCAAAGTCCTGACAATGTGCCAATCTGGCTGCAATATTGAGGAGATCAGCTGTCGCTTCTTTGTCAATCTCGAGATGGTACTTGGCCTGATCTTCCCAAAGGGATCGGCAATTCGCCTCATCGATGCGACCTTCAAGGCGTGCATGGTGAAGCTCTCTCGCGGTCACTTTCGAAAAGCTCGCGCCGCCCGATGAAGTGTCGCTGACGTGCAAATTGAACTGATGGTAGTCAATCCTCTCCCAGTATTCGAGTTCGGCTGGCGCTTCGCTGTTGGCGTAGTGCTCAAGGCGCTTCAACCATGGAGAGAGCATTTGTATGTTCTCGGGACCACTCACGGCGTGGCCTGAGGCAAGGGCGTTGTACGCCCCATCCAATGCTTCCAGGAACAGTCGATAGCCTATCCCGTCCGCTACAAAGTGATGCATCAGGACCAGCAGGTAGTAATCGCCACTTTGCGATGTGCGGAACACCGTGACGTTAACAAGAGGCGTCTGGCCGTCAAACCGAAAGGTATGTTGACGTCTTGCTGAGACGCTCTCGATTGCCTTACGCTGCTGTAGGTCGGTCATTCCGACAAGATCGATCTCTTCCACGAGGCGCTCGGCCACGGAAGGTCCGATTGTCAGACGTAGACCATCGTCAGTTCGGGCAATACGGAGTCTGAGACCTTCGTGCCTATCCATGACATGGGCAAGGGCGCGCTCCAGGATTCGGATATTCAGGACGCCGCCGGGCAAGAAGAACAGATCGCCGATGTTGAAATGCTCATCGAAGCCGACAAGACGGTTCCAAGATGAGATTGCCGGGATAACTGGCAATGAGGCATCCGCGGAAGGGAAGGTATGGAGTGTAACCGCCGCTCCGTCTGCCGCCAATTCCCTGATGGTCGGTGTTCGATAGAGTTGGTCGACAGTGAGATTCAGTCCGGCTTTGCGCGCCAGCGTGACGCAGCGCACGCTCAGAAGAGAGTCTCCGCCGATATCAAAAAAGCTCTGATCGATTCCGACCCACTTGGCGCCTAATAGATCCTGCCAGATCCCAGCAAGAATACGCTCCTTCCTCGTGCGTGGCTCAGCAGATGGAACAGGCCCGACCTCGCGGTAAGGAACGGACGACAGGCGAGCACGATCGATCTTTCCGCTCGCGGTAAGGGGGATAGTGTCAACCAAACGGAAGGCGGCGGGAATCATGTAGGATGGCAATGTGTGGCGCAGGTGGGTGACAATATCTCCAGAGCTTAGACTGTCGCGAGCCGGAACCACGCTAGCCGTCAAGCGACGATGGTCATTCATGCCTTCTGCGAGGACCGCGGCCTTTGCGATTGCGGGATGAGACTCAAGGGCCGTTTCGACCTCCTCCAGCTCGATGCGAAAGCCCCGTACTTTGATCTGGTTGTCCGATCGGCCGCAAATCTCGAGAAGGCCGCTGGTTGAGATACGGGCGATATCGCCACTTCGATAAAGAACGCTGTATTGTCCGTCATCATACGGATTCGGCACGAAACAGCGGTTAGTCCGATCTTGATCCCGCCAGTACCCAGCGCTCACGCAGCGTCCCGCGATGCAGAGTTCGCCGGCGACTCCGACAGGGACTCTCTTCAACTGTGCATCGAGCACGTAGAGTTTGACGTTATCGATTGGGCGCCCAACAGGGATGAGCGACGAGCCGTCGTAGACACCCGATGTTTCGTAGACTGCTGCATTGGATGCACATTCCGTAGCACCATAGAAGTTCCACAACGGCACGTCCGGGAAATACGCGTGCCAGCGACCCGGGAGCGAGGAAGGCATCGGTTCGGCGCTGCTTGTGACCAACCGCAAGGCGGTCGGTCGCGGGTGCCGTTCTTGGGAAGCAATGAGGCCGGATAGGAGCGGCGGCGAGGCAAATAAGTGTGTCACGCGACGTCTCGCCAACGTGCACAACAACAGATCTGGATCCAGCAACTGCTCTTGGGTCAAGATCAGCGCGGGCACACCTCTCAGAAGCCCCCAAAGTACTCCCATGCCGACGCAACAAGTGATGCGGACTTCTGGACAACCATCACGTCGGTACTGTCGAAGGGAAAGCGTCGCCACATCCAGTTCAGTCGATTGAGAATTGCCGATTCCGGTATAAGAACTCCCTTCGCCTTCCCGGTTGAGGACGACGTGTATATGAGGCTCGCAATTCCCTGATCTGATGGTTTGTCGCTGCGCTCAAAATCGTGCACGGGCGCGCCGCACCCTTCAAGGGTCGATAGACGAATCGACGGCACGTCAAAACCAAGATCAGAGGTATTTGTATTTGCGTGAACCAAAAGCTTTGCCTGACTATCTCGCAGGATATGTTCGATCCGATCACGCGGATAATCCGGCGATATGGGGACAACAATGGACTGCAAGGCTCGTGCTGCAAGAATAACAGCGGCCACGTCAGGCGACCGGTCGACCAGCATGGCGACCATATCGCCAGCCCCCACGTCAGAAGCCCGCAGTAACAACCTGATAGCTGTTACGCGCTCACGCAGGTGGTCGAATGTGATCTCACCGAAATCACCAAAATATGCCACCTGGCTGCTATTAGAGACGCTGATTTGCTCGAACGCTTCGATAAGCGGACATTCAGTCTCATATGGCTGCGCCGAGCCATCCAGCGAGTCCAGCACAGTGACATCTGACGCGCTGAGGCAGATCAGATCTTTAATGTGCGCAAGCGGCCTCTCAACGCAGGCTGCAATCAGACAGCGCAGATTGTCGGCCATGCGGACAATCAGATCACTGGAAAATATGTCTTCCGCATACGCTAGCTGGAGGGCAATTTCATCGCCGTGATCTTGTGCGTACAATGTCAGATCGAATTTTACATAGCCGGTCTCATATTCGCGGAATGTCAGATCCAACTCATGTTGGCCAAATGGCTCCGCGGCCTCGGAGTACATGTTGAACATGACCTGGAAGAGCGGTGATCGTTCAGCTTCGCGATATAGCCGGGTATCCCTTACCATCCAGCCGAACGGATATGCCGAATTTGCGATGGCATCGCCGACCAGGCCCTGGATGCGCATGGCATGAACCGCAAAGGACTGGTCGACATCGATCGCGGTGCGGATTGGCAGCATATTCAGGAAAAAGCCAACAATTTCGGCGCTGCCAGGTTGATCCCGTACGACGTGCGGTATGCCAACGATAATATCGTCTTGGCCGCTATACATCCGCAGCAGCAGCTTGAAGCACGCGAGGAGTGTTGTCGACGTGGTGCACCTATGTCGGCGCGCAAACTCCCGTACCTGATTGGAGAGCTCGCTGCCAAGCAGCACCGCATGCGAGGCGCCGCGGTAGGAATTTGTCTGCGGCCGCGCTCGTCCCGTTCCAAGCGAAAGCACCGGCGGATCATCGCCAATCTGACGACGCCAATAGCTACGCTGGTTGGCCAGCGCCTCTGAAGTAGCGTGTTGTGTTTCCCAGACCGCGTAGGTCGAGAGTGACGCACGGTTCTCTGGCAAAAACGCCGCGGCATCTACGTACCTTTGTCGAAGGTCCCTGAGTAGAACAGAGATCGACCAGGCATCGATGATAATTTCGTGAGCGGTGATCAGTATGAGATGGTTGTCACGGCCAAAACGGATCATGCGCGCGCGAAAAAGATGGCCTTGGCTGAGATCAAAGCTGCCGTTCAGCTCTGTTCGCCGTAACTCTGCGACCAGCTCCTCAGCTTCCTGCGCCGTGAGATGAGATGCATCAGCCAATTCAAGACTTGCGTATTGAGGAGCATCAAAAAGCTGAACCGGACCGTCCTCGTCGATAAAGCGTGCCGAAAGTGCCTGATGGGAATGAACGACATCGGTCCAGGCGCGATTGAACGCCGCCAGATCGATCATGCCCCTTATCCGAAGGCCGCCTTGAATGATGTAGTTCCTGGCAGACGGATCGAGCTGCGAGAGAAACCATAGGTGCTCTTGAACTCGCGTCAGAGGCGATCGCATAAGCTTTCCGTACGTCGGGGCTGTGCGCGGTTTGGAGCCGACCCCGGCCGAGATCGAAGCCGCAAGAGATCGGATCGTTCCATTGAGGACTAGCCTGAAATCCGTTCTCACTCCGAGCTGGGTCTGCAACTGGCCCAATATGAGCATTGCCCGAAGCGAGTCTCCGCCGAGGCTTATGAACTGGTCCTTCACGCCAATGTTCTCAATACGCAGAACGCCGGCCCAAATTTGACACAGCCGGGCTTCGAGCTCTGTTTGCGGCTCCTCGAATGGAGTCGACAATGGAGGGCGAACACTGGTCGGGTCCGGCAATGCCCCAAAATCGACCTTTCCGTTTCTGGTCAGTGGAATACTGGCGAGGTGGATGATCCTTTCTGGGAGCATGTAGGTGGGAAGCGCTTCGGCAAGAAAATTCTGAAGCTCGCCTTCCGTTACTTCAGCCGGAGTTGACACATACGCGATGAGTCGTCTCGATCCAGTTTCCTCCTCGGCCCTGGTAATATCTCTCGCCATAAGCTTTACGCCTGCGCAGACGGAGGCGACCGCGACGGCGCCACGTACCAAATGATGAGCGGCGAGGCGGGCCTCGATTTCTCCCAGCTCAATTCTGTGCCCGCGGATTTTGACCTGACGGTCCCGTCGACCGAGACATTCCAAAAGGCCATCGGAACGAATGCGCCCGAGATCACCTGTCCTGTATAGGCGCTGGAACGACGGGTCGTTTGAGAACTGGTTTGGCCCAAAGGCATCCTTGGTGCGGACATCGTCATTGACGTAACCAGCAGCGACACCAACGCCGCTAACACAGATTTCGCCGACCTCTTCCGTGTTGCACAGCCGCGGTCCGTCGGCGACATAAACCTCAAGGTTAGAAATCGGCTTGCCGATCGGCACATAAGGGTCAGCCAGCGCAGGCGCTACGGAAACCAGATGATGCGTAACGCCGTCCGCGCACTCGGTCGGCCCGTAATGATTGAGAATGGGCACCCGGGGATATAAGGCAAGCCACGCGCGCGCCAGTCCGGGTGTTAGAGGTTCTCCGACCGTTGAAATAATCCGCAAACTGTCCAGAGCTCGCTCAGCCGCCGCAAGCGACTGCAGATATTCAACAAATATTGCAAGCATCGACGGAACGAATTGAACAACCGTCACGCCGTATCCTTGAATTGCTTTGAGAAGGGATACTGGCGATTTCAGTGTCGCATCATCGATGATCGCGATACAGCCTCCGACGCTAAGCCCTGCCAGAAGCTGCCACAGCGAGATGTCAAAGCAGTGCGATGCCGTCTGCGCGATGCAATCGGTCCGAGTGAGGGTTAGGGCATCAATCTTTGCCACCAAATGATTGTTTAGGGCTGCGCGCTCGATCATCGCTCCCTTAGGCTGGCCCGTCGAACCCGACGTAAACAGAATGTAGGCGAGTCCATCCTCGCTCGATGGTGGCACAACAGACGAAGTCTGGCCCTCGCGCAGCGCCGCCTCTATCGCCATGAATTGCGTGGTGCCTTTGCTGCTCGCCTGAAATAGGCTGAGCAGATCCGGCTGGTCTGGGCCAATAATCAGCGCGCAGCGACTCTGCTCGATCATGAATGATGTGCGCGAAGCCGGTAACGATGGATCGAGCGGCAGGTACGTTGCTCCAGCCCTCAAAATTGCGACTACCGCCGTCGCCCAGTCGAGGTCCCGCTCACCCCAATAGCCAACGACTAAGCGGTCAGCGCCCCGCTCTCGTAACGTCCTTGCGAGGGCATCCGATCTTAATCGCAGCGCTTTGTAGGTGAGTTCGTCTGCGCCGTACCTCAGCGCAACCCTCTCCGGATCCGATCTCGCAACGCGATCGATCGCCGAGATCGCGTCGGTCGGTTGACGTTCTACAAGCAGATTTTTGCCTGATCGGTTTTCCGTAGGCATACGCGTCCCGCCATTCGTCGCCTTCTGCGGCAATTAAAGTAGAACACCGAGGATCCTGGGTTGAGGGTGTCCATTGCGTAACCACCCTGGTGCTGCCAGTCATGGTGTGCCGTTTTGTCCGTTTCTTAGCTTCTCGTCCTTTGCGTTCACTACTGTTTCCTCGATGAACACGGCCGGACGCTAGGGCCTCAAGTTGGCGTTGGCATCTACCGGATCTGGTAGTAGACACGCGGGTAGTCTGCATGGCGCCCGCAACCAAACGCGCCCAGAGACTCGCTCCGGCTTGTGATTTCTTGCATTTGTAGGCACCTGGACAATGGTTTTGTGCGCTCCTCATGAAAGCGGATTTGGCGCTCGCCGGGCTGCAGGTCGTCTGCGGCGACCAAGCGGTAACATCGAATGTGCAAGAACCAACACAGAGGCGTGTTACCGTTTTCCACGAGGCCGGCGTTGTTTGTATAGCCGCCGAAGGGCAGTCGTTAAGCGCTCAAACGTGTTGACGCTCTCGGCTATAACGAGATAGCTATGGGCGGCGTAACGAGTCGTGGGCGTGCAGAACCATCCACCGCGAGGTCCTTGGTCTGCTGATGTTCGCAGTCGTCTGCCTTGGTGCACACGAAAACGCGCTCAGAAACGTTTGCTGTGAACGGCAGGCGACGTCCAGTCTACCCGAAAGGGCGTACCGATACGGTTTCCGAACCGGAATTGAATTGCGGATGGCGCCTTCGCTTAGCCTCCACGAGACGCATGCTCGGCAACTCCTTTTCCTAGAGCAGAGCCGATACGAATAATGTTGCGGCAAAGCCACTTAGCACTACGGCGAAGCCGGAGCCGGACTGTTATTATCACGCGGGTATTCGTGGAAAGCTGGAAGACGCTGATGATGAGCCTTTCCTGCGCGTGTCGCGTTGCGTGATTGATCGCTCGTGGCGACTTTCCCACGAGCGGACTTCGACAACGCGCGGCATAGCAGGTGCGATCCCTGTGCGGGTCGACGGGTCTAGCGTCCAGGCCGGCTCCGCTCGCCGGTAATATCCCTTGGCGTTCACCGTTTCGCATGAGCCTCCATAGGTGAGATCGAAATTCTGTCCAGGCGAACAAAAGTCTCCTTCTACTGCTGCAGCGAAAAAGGCGGCTTCCTGCTGCGCAGCACACTGTCGGACGCTACAGCGAGATTGTCAGCTTCAAGACCATTGTCCACAACCTGACGCATGCACCCGGTACGAAGTAACTGGAGACCCCTCAATTTCCAATCGGCACGCTGCTTGCTTCAGTCCCGGTGCTATCACCGATGCCAGCTTGGAGGCGCTCGGTTGTGGATCGGGAAAGCGCCGCGGAGTGTTTGATGCGATCTGGAGTTCGTTTTGGGGAGCGACAACGATTGCGCTGGCGGCAAGCGGTGCAGCCAATTCGGCGGACCTTGAGCCAGCAGTACAACTGCCACCGGCCCTGTGGAGCTGGTCCGGAGGATATATTGGCGGGCACGTAGGCGTTGGTTACGGCCAAAAATCCTTCAGTAATCCCTACGGTCCGTCAGTCTATGGCGGCGGCGTCGAGACTCCTGTGTTCCTGGCAGGCGGCCAGATCGGCTACAACTGGCAGAAGAATAGCTGGGTGTTTGGCCTCAAACTCGATGCCAGCGGTGCTGTCTCCAACGGCACAGTTACCTGCCTCGCGGCCTCCGGCACAGTAATGAGCGCAAACTGCAAGGCAAGTCCAAACGTCTTTGTCCCCGGGGCCGGTCGCCTCGGTTACGCTTTTGGCGCGCAGGGCCACACGCTGGCCTACCTCAAGGGAGGCGTGGCTTGGCAAAACAATCAAGGCGACGGCATAAATAACAACGAGTTTGGCCGATGTCGGCGACGGCGCGCTCGACTTCTACAAGGCGCTCGACGAGGTCTTTCCCGGCACACGCCACCAGCGATGCTGGGTGCACAAGACTGTGAACGTCCTGGACAAGATCCACTCTCTGTGCAGGCCACATGAAGAAGGATTTGCGCGAGGTCTATTGGGCGCGAACCGAGCGTCCGCCGAAGCGGCGATTGACGTCTTCGCCGAGAAGTATTGGGCCAAGTACGGCCGGGCGATCGAATGCCTGGTCAACGACCGCGACGCACTGCTGGCCTTCTACGATTGTCTTGCCGAACATTGGGATCACTTGCGCACCACCACCAATCTCATCGAGAGCGTGTTCGCCACGGGGCGATACAGGACCGCGCGGACGCTCCTTGTCGCCAACCAACGCCAGGCCGATGGTGTTCAAGCTGGTGATCGCCGCATCAAGGACTTTGGCGGCGGCTCAACGGCACAAATCAGTCGCCGAAGGTCGTCGCAGTTGTCAGTTTCAAGGACGGCATTGCGGGCATCCAAGTGCCGGCAAACCAAGCGCCTGATCACCTCGTCGCCTAAATCCCGAATAGCTCAGCTTATTGGGCCGATAATTCAATGGAGATTTCTTAATGACTATTGATAATGAGAAGGAAGCCCCACCGGCTCTGTCCACCGGTGCGACGCATATGCTTATCGAGCTATGGGGAGCGAAGAACCTCGACGATCCGGCCATTGCGGAAGACGCAATCCGAAAAGCCATCCGTGCGGCGAGTGCGACATTACTCCACCTTCACGTTCATAAGTTTTGTCCGGGTCACGGCGTCTCCGCAATAGCCTTGTTGGCTGAATCGCACATTACCTTACATACTTGGCCTGAGAGGTCCTACGCGGCCGCTGATATTTTCGTATGTGGCGACAGCGATCCTGCGAGCGCCGTGCCAGTTCTAGTTGAGGCCTTTCAGCCCGAAAAGTCTGACGTTCGCAGCTTCCGGAGAGGTGTGTCAATCAAGCCGACGCGTTGAAGAAGATGGTCGATCTTCTTGGAATAGCCGGTCATGTTTCCGACCGCCCGGGTGAGGTTATCGAGCTCACTGCCGCAATGGAAAAACATCTTGGGCTAACCTCTAGCATGGCTTCACCGCGAGGCTTTCGGGTGTGAAAGCTTCACGCAACTTGTTTATGATAACATCTTTGGTGCTCATGGCGGTGGCGGGCATAATTTGGCATCCGCTTTCCGTCAATGGCGTAGTCGAAGGAGAGGTATTCGCAATGTCAGGACTCGAAGCGTTTAGTATTGCGTAGTCAAAGTCAGCCATGCCGATCGATTCATCAAAATTCTTCGACTCCATTCGCATCAAGCCTACCAAGGTGAGTGCGAAGCGCAAGGCGCAGGCGGGTCAGGAGGCCGTCACCTGCGAATGGGCGGGCTGCCAGAACAAGGGCTCGCACAGCGTGCGGAAGGGGCACGAGAACGCGCGCGAGTACTGGCACTTCTGTCTCGACCATGTCCGTGAGTACAACCAGTCCTACAATTTCTTCCAGGGCATGAATCCGGAAGCGGTTGCGCGCTACCAGAAGGATGCGCTGACCGGCCATCGCCCGACCTGGAAGATGGGCGCCAACACCAGCGCCAAGCGCGGCAAGGGCAACGTCGAGGAAGACCTCGGCGGAGCCGCCGATCCCTTCAACGTGTTTGCCGAACTCAACGGCCGCGCCGGCTGGCGGCCTGGCCCCGGCGCGCAGGGCAAGCGCGAGACCCGCACGGTGATGAACGCCGAGCGCAAGGCGCTGCAGGTGATGGGGCTCACCGCCGAAGCCACGCTCGGGGACGTCAAGGCCAAGTACAAGGCGCTGGTGAAGCAGCACCATCCCGACGCCAATGGCGGCGACCGCTCCAGCGAAGACCGCCTGATCGAGATCATCAATGCGTACAACTATCTGAAGACCGTGGTGCGCGAGGCGTAGCGCCCCGCGCGTCAGACCCGTAGCCCGGATGAAGCGCAAGCGTAATCCGGGCGTCTCTCTCGCAGATAGATTAACCGTTCCCGGACTACGCTTCGCTCCATCCGGGCTACGATGTCATCCGTTAAGAAGCCGATTCAAGAGGTGACCGGTCGCTGGGCGGCTGCGATGAGGGCGGTCAGGAAAGGCACCAAAGAGCCCTCAGCCAAGCGAGGATGCGGCGGAAGTTGTGGCCGATGGCGGAGAGGATGTTCTTCACGGACGACTCAATAAATGAGTCGACTAGAAAATGCACTTATTCAATGTGCTTCCTCAGTCGGATGAGCGAGTATCGCATCAAGATCACCCATCTTGCCATCCTCAAATCGGAGCGTTGCACGCAAGCAGACTTGCTTGCGCGCACTGAACGCAGCACGACTGGAAGTACGCACCTGTTAAGTGGGACAATGACGAATTGATACTCTTTGAGATAATCGAATCCATTGCAGATGCGCATAACTCCACTGGAACGAACCAGTCAGACGCATGAGAAATCCCCAACTTGCCAAGAATGAGGGAACCAATCCGTCCGAAGCTGGCGCGATTTGCCCGCGGCGTATAGCGCCGACTCTCACTCGTTCGGCGTTGCGGGGCCTCTCGCAGATCGGTCGAACCCTAAAGTAGAGGCAGACCTTCCCCGATTTAGATTAATGAAGGTTATCGTAGTCTGACTGCGACCTGGACATCCAATTCAAGAAAAAGAGATCCAGCTCCGGTCGCAGGATTACTGCATGGAGCCGGCCCCAATCGTCATTGGTAAGTTCGTCGGGCCACATCTGCGCGCCGTGAAGCACGCAATAGATGCGAACAGTATCACCGTCGACCAGGTAGGCCGCGACATAAGTGTGCGCGGGATGACCAACTCGCGCGTGCCAGCGACGCGCCCCGGGCCGGCCACTGTCAGGAAAGTCGAGCAGGCGCCGCGCGGCATCGGCAATCTGTTCATCAACATGAACCGCTGCACGGGGATTCTCGGCTTCGATGTAGCTGAAAATGCCATCGAGATCGGACAGCGCGAATCGCGACCAGACGAGTTCCACCGTTCATGCTCCGCCACTTTTTCGAAGCGCAGCGGTACGGCGTTGCGCGAAATGTGCTTCGACCTCGGAATCATCGAGATCGGGCCGGGTATCCGCCAGTGCCTGGCGCACCTCCGCACGGATACCGTGCCATCGTCGCCTTCGAAGAGGTTGGCGTAGATGGGCGCGGTGAGGGACGGATCGTCGAGCCTAACCGAGTAGTAGGTGCGGTTGTCCTTCGAGGTCCGGCGCCAGGCGGCACCGATCTCGACCCCGGAGACGATCACGCGCAGGTCTGGCGCCTTGTCGCTGGCGGAGGCGGGATCGCTGGGGACGTCGCGCCTTGGCGTTGATCGCAAGCGTCTTGATGATGCCGGTGTAGGTGCGATCGTTGCTGCGGGTGAACGAACCGATCTGGGCCGTGGTTGTCATTCGGCCTGCAATATTGACCCCTAGAACGGCTGATCGCATAACCAACCACACGGCGCAACCACGCGTCGAGAATGACGGCTACATAGACGAAGCCGACTGCGTTCGCGACGTAGGTAATGTCGACGACCCGCAGTTGGTCGGGCCCATTAACGGTCATGTCCTTCGCACGATTGGGATACATCGGCTGGTCGTGATCGCTATCGGTCGTTGCGACATGGTGGCGACAGACCTCGGCTGGAGACCATGCTCGCGCATGAGGTGCTTGATTTTCTTGCGATTGACGATCATCCACCGCTGCCGCAAGGCCGCGCGCACGCGCCGCCACCCGAAGCATTCGAACTCCTCGCAAATCGCCGCCATCGCTGCGACGATCGCGGTGTCATCGGTCGTCGCCGGCAAGGCCTCGTAATACGTCGAGCCGGCAATCCCCATCAGCTGGCATCCTTCCGCGATGGAAGGCCCGACGGGCCGACAATCACGGATGTAGGCGCACTTTTCGGCCGCGGTCTGCTGTTCATAGCGGCAGCTATCCGCGCCTCGTACTGCCCGACCAGGTCGGCCGCGACGGCGGCCTCATCGAGGGCGCCGGCCTCGAACTTCTGGACCCAAATGCGGATCAGATTACGCGACAGATCGTAGCGGTTCGCCAGACCGTGCAAGGTCTCGCCGGCGAGAAACTCTTGCGCGACCTGACGTTTGAACTCCAGGCTGTGAATTCGATGCTTGGCAATGGGCTTCCGTCCTTCAAAAGCCCGGCATAGCGGTCAAACCTTAAATTCAACCCTGTCCGGGTCCAGGGGCCTACTCCAATGAGGGGGCAAGTTTGGGAGCGGATTAACGGCCTGATATCTCCAGGACTGCGCATTCAACTCGTAAAGCCCTGGTTCAAGCTTGACGCGTGTTGCAGTGAGCATCATCCATTGGTCGTACCCAAAAATGGGATCATCCTTTCAAGAATTTCGGCTCCGTGAAGTTTGATTTTCCAGGTGAGCGCGTCGTCGAAGCTGGGCCATGTCGGTGAACGGTGTCCTGGTCGACCGCAATCCTGATCGGAGACCCGTTGATCGAAACCCAGCCGACCAATACGTTTCCGTCCCACTCCACGCCACTAATTTTCTCGCTCGTCATCGTTCAATCTATCTCCAGGTCGGAGTTTCATCGAAAAAACGCTCCGTCAAGTGACTGTCGACGGCCAGAGTCATTGAGCATGTGAGTAGCGCCGAACTCGTCCGTGGGCGTGTTCCAACACAGCACTGCCGCTGGCCTCTCAGGACAGTGTTTAAAGTCGGCCACTTGTCGACCCAGGATCGATACGAGACGGTGTGCGTAGAATTTGGGACAAAGAACGTGTGGCATAAACCGCGAATTCGCGTAGAAAAAACATTTTTGAGTTCAGGCGAATTGCTTGCGCAAAGTATCGCGCCCGCCAGCACCTTTCGATTTCCAGTGGCATGGAGAAATCCCGCTAGCGCCAAGGCGCTGGAGCGAGCTTCCGTTTCCCACTTGCGGACGTTTGCCGACGCGTAGACAGTCTTCAGGTCGTCGTCCGTGAAATATCCCGAAGCGATTGAATGGCAATAGAAATGGCAGGAATTCCTGCGATTGGATTTGCCGGAAATTGGGGCTCCGGGGTCGATTTTCTTGCGAATTGAGGTTGGGGATTGAACGAAGCCGCTGGCGCGGCATTTGAGGAGAGGTAGCAACGGTCGTCGCCTCCTGTCTGAGAGGATCGAGGGTTTTCAGAGCCCAACCCTTCAGACAGGAGGTTTCCGATGGCCCAGGTGAGCCCTCTCCGCCGACGCATGATCGAGGACATGACGGTCCGCAATTTGTCGCCGGCGACGCAGGGATCGTATCTCAACGCGGTATCGAAGTTCAGCCGGTATTTTGGTCGATCCCCCGATCATCTGGGCTTGGGGGATGTTCATGCGTTCCAGGTTCATCTGGTGGCGACGGGGATATCATGGCCGGCACTTAACCAGATCGTCTGTGCGTTGCGGTTTTTCTACGGCGTGACGTTAGGCCACAGCACGATCCCAGAGCGCATCGCCTATGCGCGGGAGCCTCGCAAACTGCCGGTCGTGCTGAGTGCCGACGAGGTGGTGAGCTTTCTGGAGGCGGTCCCGAGCCTAAAGAGCCGCATAGCGTTGACGACAGTCTATGCCACCGGATTACGCGTGTCGGAGGTGGTTTTCCTCGCGGATATCGACAGCCAGCGGATGGTGATCCGGGTCGAACAAGGCAAAGGCGGCCGGGACCGTTACGTGATGCTCTCGCCGCAGCTTCTGAAGATTCTAAGGGCCTATTGGCGGCTAACCCGACCGACACGCTGGCTATTTCCCGGCCGCGACAGCGAGCGGCCGCTTGATGCGACCGTGCTGCACGCGACGTGCCGCTCGGCCCACATCGCAGCCGGTCTGAACAAGCGCGTGACGGTGCATACACTGCGGCACAGTTTTGCCACCCATCTTCTGGAGAACGGCGCCGACATTCGTGTCATCCAAGTGCTGCTCGGAAGGGCGACATACTGCCCGCGAACAACAGGCTGAAGCACGCATCACTTACCGATTTCATCCCCGCCTTGGCGAGATCGTGCGCGTTAGGCGGCGGCTTGAGCGAGGCGGCGCCGCGTTTCTCGTTGTGCACCAACCCGACGGCACTTTTGCCTGCCTTCCGGCGTGGATGACTGACGAGGCTGCGTCCCGATTCGAGATCCGCGTTGAGCCGCATTTTCCCCTGGATGTTCTTTGCTCTCTACGCAACGAGGTCGATGCGCTTCTAGGCTTTCTGGCGTCCGAATCAAAAACGGAGCGACCAGAGAATGACGCACCGATCCGAGAATCTCCAGCCAAGCCTGTTCGAGGCCGAGCGACCGTGCGTCGAACTGCGTGCAGCTCAAAAGAGCGAGCTCGCGATGGTCATCGAGGTGCTGCTGCGCGAGATCGCGGCGGCGCTGGCAAAGGCGGCAAACGGGGGAGCGGCGATGACCAAGATCACGACTGAGCATCTCGCCCGCAACGCCTGCGTCTACATCCGGCAATCGACAGCAGACCAGCTCGCGCATAATCATGAGAGCCGACGGCGCCAATACGGCCTCGTCGATCGCGCCAAGCAGCTTGGCTGGAGCAACGTCGAAGTCATCGACGAGGACCTCGGCCGCTCCGGTGGCGGCATCGCGCGTCCCGGCTTCGAGCGACTGCTCGCAACGGTCTGCGACGGCCGTGTCGGCGCCGTGCTCGCGATCGAGGCGTCGCGTCTTGCCCGTAATGGCCGCGACTGGCATACGCTGATCGAGTTCTGTGGATTGGTCGGCACGCTCATCGTCGACGAGGACGGAATCTACGATCCTCGGCATCCCAACGATCGGCTGCTGCTTGGCATGAAGGGCACGATGAGCGAGCTTGAACTCTCGATGTTCCGCCAGCGCTCGCAGGAAGCGCTGAAGCAGAAGGCGCGCCGCGGCGCACTGGTCCTCGGTGTCGCCGCCGGCTATGTGAAGATCGGTCGCGATCGCATAGAGAAGAATCCCGACAAACGCGTGCAGGACGCCCTGCAGCTGGTCTTCACCAAGTTCGCCGAGCTGCAAAGTGCAAGACAGGTGCACATCTGGCTGAGAGAGGAAGGCATCGAGCTGCCGGTCAAGTCGCGCCAAGGCGAGGCGCACGGCGTCGTGTGGCGACTGCCGGCCTACAACATCGTGCACAACATCCTGACCAATCCGATCTATGCAGGTGCCTACGCGTTCGGGCGCACGACGAGCCGTATGAGTGTCAAAGGTGGACGCAAGCATATCCGGCGTGGTGTGCAAAAGCCCATGGCCGAATGGGATGTCTTGATCAAGGATCACCACACGGCCTATATCACCTGGGACGAGTTCGAGCGCAACCTCGGAGTAATCGCCAACAATGCAACCGGCATGAGCAGCGCACTCGCTCGCGGAGCAGCTCGTAAAGGCGAACTGCTGCTGCCCGGACTGCTGCGATGCGGCCACTGCGGCCGCAAGCTCCATGTTCACTACAGCGGCAAGATCGGCCGCTACAATTGCTACGGTGCGCGTACGAACCACGGTGCCGCGCGCTGCATTTCGATCAGTGGCTTGAGCATCGATACGGCGATCAGTAACGAGGTCCTGCGCGTCCTGAAGCCGCTTGGCAGCGAGGCAGCACTCAAAGCGATCGAGGCGCAATCGAGCACGACGACCGCGGCCGAGCGCCAGCTGGAGCTGTCGCTGCAGCAGGCGCGCTACGAAGCCGCGCACGCGCGCCGACAGTACGACGCCGTCGACCCGGCAAACCGGCTGGTCGCCGGCGAGCTGGAGCGCCGCTGGAACGAGGCATTGCAGGCTGTCGCAAGGCTTGAAGGTGAGATCGCCGCCCTGATTGCGCGTCGTCCGCCGCCGCTCGGTGAGCCGGAGCGCCAGCAATTGGTGGCGCTCGGTGCTGATCTGGAGCGCGCCTGGTTGCATCCCGCTGCAACCGCCGCAACGCGCAAGCGTATCCTTCGCGCGGCACTCACGGAGATCGTCGTGCGCAGGGACGGCGCAATCATCCATGCGGTCCTGCACTGGCAAGGCGGCGACCATACCCAACTGCAAGTCAAACAGCGACTGAATGCGGCCGGCCGGCACAATCCACGCATCCCCGACGACACGATCACGCTGGTGGGTGAGCTGGCGCGGCTGATGCCTGATCGGCAGATCGCGCGCCTGCTCAATCGCACTGGCGTCGAGACCGGGCACGGCAATGCCTGGACGCAAGAGCGCGTGCGCGGCTTTCGCAATCACCACGACATCGCCGTCTTCTGCGACGGCCAGTGGGCAGAGCGCGGCGAGATTACGCTCGAAGCGGCAGCAAAACTCATCGGTGTCTGCAACATGACGGCGTTGCGTATGCTCCGCCGCGGCGACATCAAAGGCCGACAAGCTTGCGCGGGCGCGCCTTGGGTAATCAAAGCTGAGGACCTGGCAGGCTTCGCCCGCGGAAAGCGTCAGAAGCCTCCGCTAACACCGGATGCCACGCAGCAGGTCTTTGACTTTCAATGAGTTAAGCCGAGGTGCATTATGACTCATGACTGCGTGGCCATGCCAGCCTGCAGAGCACGGCGCGCTACGCCCAGGTTGCCACCAAAACCATCAGCCAGACCTCGAGTCCGCTTGACCGGCTGCGATTGGAGATCATTCCGCCCGGCTGATCCGGCATCATGGGTCCGGCTTTGGAGCTGGCGGACATATTCCGCCGCCACGGCGATGCTTTTCGACAGGCCTATGCCGGTCACCTCGGCCGCGTCGAGCAACGCGTGATTGGGCGCCATCACCGCGTGCCGGACAGCGGCGCTCGGCGGCCATATCGAGCAATGCGACGACTGTGGTGCGACGCGCATCGCCTACAACTCCTGTCTTATGGGCAAATCCATTAATGGGGAGCTGGCGTGCCGGCATCGGCATTTTTCGGTGAGCGGCGTCGCCGTCCTCCACACCTGGGGACAGGCGCTGATGCAGAACCCTCACTCAAGATACCGGGCATTATCATCTCCTTGATTTTCAGTGAACAACGCAAGTTGATCTTCCGCGCAACCCCCTGCAGAATTAGCTTGCCGGTGCGGTGGAGGCCCTCAATAACGCTGCGAATGGGTTCGGCATCCAAATCACGGCGGCTGACTTCCCAAGGTGCACGAGGAGTTATTTGTTCGCACTTCAATAGGCCGGCTTCAACCAGCCTTTGGATGGTGTGGTGGCTGACGCCGCATATTCGCGCAGCTTCGCTCAAACTCACTCTCTCCGGATCGTGCAGAGCTCGTTTTTGACCGGCTATCGAATGGTTACGCCGGGCTGTCGCTACACGGGTCTGATTCCACCGCTTCCCTTTACCCGTGGAATAGCCGCGTCGGTTCAACACAGAGGCAATCTGGTCGTCGCCGTATCGAACAGCCATGCGACGAATGATCTCCAGCGCCTCCATGGGCGTGGCCGTTTCCGTTACGGAACGTGGTCGTTCCATCGTGAGTTGCGTATGCGCACCTCCTTTCCAGTGAATCAGCAACTCAAGGTTTTTTATCCTGGTCAGTGCGTACAATGATCTCTTCGATGGCGGTGCGGAAGATCATCTTCTTAAGTGTCGGGGGACAGTGGTTGCTCTGCCAGACTCCAGCAAAATGATCACCCATCGAACGTATTCTGATTTCCTCTTCAGGCGATAACGAGTAGCGCTCGGTTTCGAGACTGGAAAGCCGCTGCTTGACTGCCTCGATCTCTTCCAGCTTTCCGTTCCACCGCCGTTCCAACTCGCTGGCTGCAAGTCGATTCCGGGCATCCACCGCGTCGTACTGTTCGAAGGCCTTCCTCGCCTCATACACCAGTTGCTCGAGCTTGCGGGACAGGGCGGTACATTGAGCGGTGCCGACAGCACTCAGTTCTTCGAGAGCTCGCAGACTGGCTTCCACCCCCAATGGCGCGATCGCCTTTAATAGTTCTTGTCCTACGCACCGGTCTACCGAGCTGCCGCCGAAGCCGATGCAATACTGCCCGCCATCATCGTAGTCGCCCTTGCAAAGGTAGCGCGCATGGGTGCCACGGCCGCCCCAATACCGTACATGCAGCTTGCGCCCACAATGTCCGAAGCGCAGGAGTCCGACCAGAAGACCCTGGCCAGCGCGAATCGCCGCCATCGATTCGTCCCCCTCCCAGTTCACCGAATTGCGCCGTATCATTCGCTGATTCTCTTCGTAGGTTGCCCAGTCAATATAACCTACATGATGATCGCGGATGAAGACGCGGCACTCTTCGGCGGGGCGCATCGCGCTCTGACGTTTCTCGAGCCGGCCTCCTACCAGCAAGGTCGTTACTGGACGCCGTCCCCAAACATAGGCACCGGCGTAGAAGGGATTGCGTAAAATGTCGCGGATTAGGCTCTGCGAAGGAACCTTCCAGATCAGCCGCGTTCCCTGTATGGGATTGACCGGTAGCTCCAGGTCGTGATCACGGAACCATTGGAATGTCTGACGCACGCTCCACAGTTCTCGAAACTTGGCGAACACGAGCTGTATCGCTTCGCAGATCCGTCGGTCGGGATGAAACATGATCTTACCCACGGGGTCGCGGGCATACCCAATCGGAAGCCGTTTGAACAGTTCGCCGCGGCGCGCTTTGGCTTCCTGCCCTGCCAGCATTCGTTGGCGTATAACCTTGAGCTCGACGACGCTGAGTGTCCCTTTGATACCCAACACCAACTGATCGTCGAGATTATTCAGATCGTAGACCTGTTGCTCGTCAGCGATTAGCGTTACAAAGATCTGGCATACCTCCAACAGCCGACACCAATCTTTGTCCGTTCGGGATAGCCGTGATACCTCTCGGCTGCCGACGATTCCGACCTCTCCCAGCGCTACCGAGCTGAGGACGCGCTCAAAGCCTTCCCGCTGGGCGGCGGCAAGGCCCGCGCTCGATCCCAGGTCATTATTGATGATCTCGACCTCCTGCCAGCCCAGCGCACGCACCCGTTCGGCCATCGCATACTGGAGGAGTTGACTTTCCTTATTCTGTCGTACTTGCTTTTCGCTGGATTGCCGAAGGTAGATGATCGCCTTGCGAGCCAGATGCTCCGGTTTGATTTTGGGATTGTGCAAGAGCTCTGTCATTTCCTCTTCTCCTCTCCTCGTGAAACACCGCTGCTATAACGCGGGCTATGAGATCGATCAGATCGGCGCGTGTCGCTGCGTCCATTGGCACGGCGCCGCATTCCCTTGAGATCATCAAATCTAAAAGTTGAAGTTGCACCACGACGACCTCCTCGCTTCGCTAACGCGCGGTCGCCGAAGGTTATCGTGGACAGGGTGAGTCGAGTCGTGAGGCGATCAATGAAGCGAGAGATAGGAGGGCTTGCTTACCGAGGCGCGGTCGTTGCGAGATCGTGATCTCGGCACACTCCGGCAACAGCATCCAGATGGGAATCTTCAGTCGTCTCCCGGCTGGATCCATGACACAGACCGCCCCATCTCCTCGCGTTGGTCTGCGAAGAATCCGCAGGGTAACACCATGAAGCGGGTGAAAGGGGTAGAAGACCTGAACATCTGTATTATCGGCGCTCAGGGTATTGTGGGCGTGGGTGCCATCATCCCCACGTCCACTGCGTCGTGCCGGGCGGCGGCCTCTCGCCCGATGGCGCGCGCTGGATCGCCAGCCGACCGAACTTCTTCCTGGCCGTCAAACCATTGTCCAGACTATTTCGCACACTTTTCTCAAACGTCTGTCCGCAGCCTTCAACTCCGGTGCCTTTCTTCGGCGATCTCGGAGCTCTGGCCGAGCCGGATGCCTTGCGGCCCACCTCGACGCCATGCGACGCATCAACTGGGTTGTGTACGCCAAGCGGCCCTTCGGCGGACCCGCCCAGGTCCTGGCCTATCTCGGCCGCTACACCCATCGCGTCGAGTTGGGCCGGTTCTGTTGAAAAAGACTGCTGTTGCAACGCAGGGGTATCAATGATTCAGTCTGTCCAATTGCAGGACTGAAGATCATGATGGGACATCGGCAAGTCGAACAGGCTGTGTTGTTCTCTGAGTTCTCGCTCGAGACATATCCCCGCCGACCACCTGCTGCGGTCGATCGACCGGTTTGTCGACCTTGAACAGGTCAGGCGGGACTTGGCGCCCTTCTACAGCGGCATCGGTCGACCTTCGATCGATCCCGAACTGATGATCCGGATGCTCTTGATCGGTTACTGCTTCGGCATCCGATTGGAGCGGCGGCTGTGCGATGAGGTCCACCTCAATCTGGCTTACCGGTGGTTCTGCCGGCTCGGTTTGGATGGCGCGGTGCCGGATCACTCGACGTTCTCCAGAACCGGCATGGCCGCTTCCGGCAGAGGCGGAATCCCGTCGCCAGGCCGCGGGCGCACGCCGAACCTTTCGGCGCAGAAGATGCGTGGAAGAAAGCGGCGATCGACGCCGCTAGGTTCGAGGCTGAGGAAAGCTCTCGATATGGGTGTCAGTTCGAAGATCATGGCCCGACTCAGTTCAGGCGGCGGCCAATGGTTAGGTAGTCCGCGGGGGCCACATCGGCTGGATTGATCAGTCGACGCGCGTCGAACACCGTTTTGCCGGCGACTCGCAACGAGGTGAGTTCGCCGTATTCCTGTGTCCGAGTCGCGATGATGACGATCTCGGCCCATTCGACTTCGCGCCGCCAGTCAGACGAGAACTGAATACGGTTCGCGGCGATTCCGATGGCGAGCTTGAAGTTCTCCGTCGCGAGCGGATCGTAACACCTGACATCCGCTTCGGCCCGCAGAAGATCGCGAGCGATCTTGATCGAGGCGGATTCTCGCACGTCGTCGGTATTCGGTTTGAAGGAGAGGCCGAGAACGAGGGTTCGTCGGCCGGACAACGCTCCGAGCTTCCGCTCGAGGGTAGAGACGATCTGGCCCGGCTGCGCGGCGTTCACGTCGAGAACGGCATTCAGCATATTCATCGGGAGGCCAAGGCTCTCGCCTTGGCTGCGCAGCGCCTGTACGTCCTTTGGAAAGCAGGACCCGCCGAATCCGCAGCCCGGAACGAGATAAGTCAGGATCTGTGGAGCAAGGCGGCCCAGGGGAGTGATCGGCGACCACCGTTTGTCGAGATAGACGCCGCGCATGACGTCGAGGACGTCGACACCTCCCACCGCAGTGCAGAGGTTTGCCATCTCGTTCGCGATGGAGATCTGGGTGGCCAGAATTGCATTGTTGGCGTACTTGATCATTTCGGCCGTGCGGGTGTTCACCCGCACTTTGTCGCAGTTCCACGGAGCGTAGAGTTCCTCGAGCCGCGCCAGCGTCCTCTCATCCTCCTGACCGATCACGATGCGATCGGGCTCCATAAAATCCTCGATCGCCTCTCCTTCGCGAAGAAACTCCGGGTTCATACCCAAGCCGAATGCCCCGAGCTTCTTCCCGGACGAGTGCTCAAGCTCTTCCCGCACTATCGTGTCCGTTGTTCCTGGGATGACGGTGCTCTTCACGACGACTGATAGGTGATGAGGAGTAGTCGCGAGATAAGCGCCAATCTGGCGAGCGCACTGCCGGACGGCGCTGAGGTCGATCGCGCCGTTCTTCGACGGCGTGCCGACAGCGATCAGGGCGATTTCCGCTGTCTCGATCGGGGCGTGTAGATCGGTGGTCGCCCGAAAGCGGGCCGATGCAAGCACTGACTTGAGCAGTTCAGGGAGACCGCGCTCATGGATATGCGGCACGCCGTCGTTAAGCTGAGCGACGACATCCTTCCGCAGATCGACGCACGTCACGTCGTGTCCCTTCACCGCGAGGCACACGCCCGAGACGAGACCCACATAACCGGACCCGACAACTGTGACGCGCATCACGCCCTCAACTCGTCGCGTAGAAAGGACAGGTAGCGGCGCACGCCCTCATTTACGAGGACCTTGGGAGCGTACCCGAGAATGTGCCGCGCCTTCTTGATCACGGGGCGGCGTCGGTTTGGATTATCGACAAGATACTCTGAGTCGGAACTCCTCTCGAAGACGACCGCGCCGCGGCGCCCGAAAACCTCCAGCGAGGCCTGCTGATAGATCTCGGCAAGGTTGTGGACGGAGATCTCCGGCCCGTCGATCCCGATGTTGAAGTAATCGTATTTCCCATGCAGGAGGCAGAGGATATAGCCTGTGATCGCGTCGGAGACGTAGCAAAAAGTCCGGGTCGGGCTGCCGTCGGAAAAAATGACAATGTCTTCTCGATTGATCACGCATCGCGCGAAATCGGCCGGGAGCCGACGGTCGTCGATGCGCATACCAGGCCCATAGTTATTGAAGGGGCGGGCGACGGTGACAGGCATGCCATACGTCTTCGAGAAGACGTAGCACATCGTCTCGCCGAAACGCTTCGATCTCGTCGTAGCAGGCCCGCGGGCCCAGGCACGCGACATTGCCGCGGTATTCCTCGTCAGTCGGGATCGCCGTCTCAGCCGGATCGCCGTAGATTTCGCTGCTCGAAAAGAACAACAGCCCTTTGAGCCGATCCGAACTCCGATAGGATTCTGAGCAGCCGCCGCAATCCCCAGATGTTAGCGTCAATGGTCTCGACCGGATACTGACGATAGAACGTCGGCGAAGCGATCGAGGCCATATGGATGACGTAGTCCGCTGCGTCAGCGCCGTCGACCATTCGAAGGTCATCACTGGCGATGTTGAACGTATGCGTTTTGAGCACGTCCGGAAACTCCGCACTCAGATCGGTCAGCCAGCGCGGCCGATGCAGCAGCAAACTGTCGAGCGCGATGATCCGCTTCAGACCGAGTTCGGACGCCTTTCGCGTGAAGTACTGGAGGAAGTAATATCCAAGGAAGCCCGCGCAGCCTGTGACCAGGACCGTTGCCCCCGCGAAGCATCCTCGCGGCAAGGCCGCATGGATTTGCTCGATATCTTCTTTGACGATGAGGCTGATTGTCACGTAGCGCTCCGAACGAAAGGCTGGGCGTTGTTGGCGTGAACCCAAGGGCCTCGACCGGAGACCCAGAGTTCTTCGAGCTGATCCGTGTCATGTTGCGTATCCATACAAGCCCAGAAGCCGGCGTGACGACATACGCGCAAGCCAGTGGCCCGGCGCGATCGGTGAAGGGCGCATTCTCCAGCACGAGATCGGCGTGATTTAAAAGGTAGTTCAAGAGTGACCGACGGAAGAAAAAGTACCCGCCGTTGAACCGGCTGGAGCCCTGCTTGGGCTTTTCGGAGTGCTCTCTCCGTGGTCCAAAAACGTCCATTGTGGTTGCTCCTGCGATGTGAGGTTTCCGGGCTTGTTGAAAAGCGGACCTTGCGTTTGACCGGCCGTTTCATCCGACCGGCCGACGTTTATCATCGACAGGCAACATGCTTCCGTCATCTAGATCAATTACCGGCTCTGGTAGTTGACCGGAGCACAGCATTTGGCATGCCCACCATGGAAGAGAAGACAGGCGCCGATTTTGCTGCAAACCACGTCGGCGCAAACCAGCCCGCCAACCTGATTAGAGGCGCAAAACTCTAGTTCTGAGTGGTCCAAACTTCGGTCTCGCTGCACGCCAATGATAGACTCTACCAATTTTGGGAGGAGATTGCGGAGCTCAGGCCAGTTAGAAGGATCTCGAGGCCCGTTGGAATGAGGCTCGTCGACGAAGCTGGCAAGAAGAGACCTATGGCAGGAGACGACCACTTTGCAAACGGAACGTCAGTCTTCCTGGATCGGACCTTGCTCGCTCTGTCCGCCGTAACCACCGCAGTCTCGCTTGGCTGCAATACTACAGCAGTTTCGGTTTCAATCCCGGCAGGTAGCGATATCGCAGTGCTTCGCATGGCGAACGTCACGTTCACCATAGCGCTGAGCTGGATTTGCAGCTTCCTCGTGGTCCGGGGGCCCCTGGACGGCGGGCTGGCTGCATGCCGCGGTGCTATCGGCAGGAATCGGCAGGCTCGCATTGGTCAACCCTTACCTCTAGCTGCTCGCCCCAGCTACTCCGCGCTAACGTCTCAATCACTCATGAGGCTACTGGCCGACCGGCCGGGGCGCATCCGCCGGGTGTTGGGGCGGGTCCTGGTCGGCGTTGGCGGCTGGTGCTGCTTCACGGTCAGGCCGACACCGCGGCGGCCATTGCCCTCGTCGTTACGCTCTATGTCGTCCTTTGTGCCAAAAATCGCTGCAGTACCACATTCAATCCGTCGCCCCACGAGGAGCTGTTTATTTCGATGATCCGATGGCGGACTTTTCATGGCCTTTTCCATCAACGGATTTGTCCACACGCGACTCGACGCATCCGCATCTTGATGCGGACGTCAAGGGACTAGACTTATGAAGTGCCGGAATTGCCAGACGCAATTGCAACACGTGGTCCTTGATCTGGGACACGCGCCGCCATCGAACGCCTATCTTTCGGAAGCGCAGCTCCACGAACCGGAGAGAACCTTTCCGCTCAAGATCTTTGTCTGTCACGCGTGCTGGCTCGTACAGACTGAAGATCACACCGCCGCCGACGAATTGTTCTCCAGCGACTACGCATACTTCTCCTCGACGTCGCAGAGCTGGCTGAAACATGCCAGGACCTATTGCGAAAAGATCGCCGAGATGCTGCATCTGACCCGAGACAGTTTTGTCGTCGAGGTCGCCTCCAATGACGGATATCTCCTCAAAAATTTTGTAACGATGGGCGTACCATGCCTGGGCATCGAGCCGACCGCCGGCACGGCCGATGCTGCCGAGCAGATTGGCGTGCCGGTGCTTCGTGAATTCTTTGGCGCAGCCACCGCTACGAGGCTGGCGGCAGGCGGGCAGCAAGCAGACCTGATCTGCGGCAACAACGTCTATGCCCATGTGCCTGACATCAATGACTTCACGTTGGGCCTGCGTATTCTACTCAAGCAGGGAGGTACGGTGAACCTGGAGTTCCAGCATCTCAAGAACATGATTGTACAGAACCAGTTCGACACGGCTTATCATGAGCACTTCTCGTACCTGTCGCTGACGGCGGTTATCCAACTCTTCGAAAAGGCCGGTCTGCGGGTCTTCGACCTTGAGGAGCTCCCGACGCATGGCGGTTCCTTGCGCATCTATGGCTGCAACAAGGATGATCCGCGCAAAACAACGGCAGCGGTCACGGCCATGTTGGCGGAGGAGACAAGGCTGGGGCTGCAAGACCTCGGTTTGTACCTTGCATTCCAGCAAAAGGCGGACCAGGTAAAGAACAACTTCCTAGCTTTCCTGATCGAGCAGAAGCTCGCCGGCAGATCGGTCGCCGCGTATGGCGCGGCTGCCAAAGGCAATACATTGATGAACTATGCCGGCTTGAAACACGACCTGATTAGCTTTGTCTGCGACGCGGCAGCCTCGAAACAGAACAAGTTCATGCCCGGCAGCCACATTCCGATCCTTCACCCAGCAGAACTCGCGAAGCGAAAGCCAGATTGGGTGGTGATCCTGCCCTGGAACATCGCTGCCGAGGTGATGCAGCAGCATGAGCAGACTAGGAGGTGGGGCGGCAATTTTGTCATTGCGGTTCCCGAACTGAAGGTTCTGACATGAAGATCTTGCTGACCGGCGCGATCGGTTTCATCGGGCGGCAGACGAACATGATGGTCATGTACCCCTTCCCGCTTGGCACTTTGTGGGACGTCTGATGATATCGAATACGTCGAAGGTTTGTCGGGTGGCTTCCGCTTCGACGATCCGATGTTTTCTATGACTCGGCCTGAACCGGTGACAATGTTTTCGCCCAAAGATGCGGCCCGACCATCGCTCGCAGATCGCGAGCTGTAGTGACCCCGGCAGAAACGAGATGCCAATGAAGCTCGACGTAAGGGAAATTGAGAGGAAGCCTGCGATTGACCTGTATCAACTGGTCTGCGAGCTGTTTCCAATCAACCGCAGTCAAACCGGCTCAGGAGTTCGCAAGACCCTGAGCATCATCGCCCGCCATATTGATCTCGAAATCAATGAAGTCCGAACGGGAACTTCTGTTTTCGACTGGCACGTTCCGATGGAATGGAATATTCGCCACGGGTCGATCTCCACGGTGGGCGGAAAATGCTTGGTCGACTTCGCCAGCAACAATCTTCATGTTCTTGGATATAGCAGGCCGGTGCAGGGCGTGTTCACGCGTGCCGAACTCGCGCGGCACATCCACACGCTGCCTGATCAGCCAGATCTTATTCCATACAGGACTGGCTATTACGCCGACGATTGGGGCTTCTGCCTGCCTCATAATCTCTGGCAGACCATGAATGATGACGTCTATCATGTCGAGATTGACAGCGATATCTCGGCTGGTTCACTGACGTTTGGTGAGTGTTTCGTTCCCGGCGAGACGCCGAACGAAGTTTTGCTCAGCACCCATGTCTGTCACCCCAGCCTCGCAAATGACAATCTTTCGGGAATCGCAGTCATGACCGCTCTGGCCATGCGGCAGGCGCGCCAAAAACGACGGCTAGGATATCGATTTCTTTTCCTTCCAGCGACGATCGGCGCCATCACCTGGCTCGCCCGCAACGAACCGGTATTGGCTAACATCAAGTATGGCCTCGTGCTGACGTGTTTGGGTGATGGCGGGCAATTTCACTATAAGCAGAGCCGCAAGGGGGCGACGATCGATCGGGCCGTGGCACATGTCCTCAGGCATTCCAGCCTCCGCCATGAAATACTGCCGTTCGCCCCCTACGGATATGATGAGCGGCAGTTTTGTTCGCCTGCATTCGATCTGCCGGTAGGCTGCCTTATGCGCGGTGTACATGGTGCTTTCCCCGAATACCATACGTCGGCAGACAATCTGGATTTCGTGAAGCCGGAGGCCCTCGATCAATCTTACTCGGTAATAGAGACGGTCTTGGACTTACTTGATGCGGACTGCACGTATGAGCGCGTCGACGGTCGATGCGAGCCTCAGCTTGGAAGACGCGATCTCTATAGAACGATCGCTGGGCAACGCGAGGCGGGCGGCGCCACGCAGATGGACCTGTTATGGTTGCTCAACCTCGCGGATGGCGACCATAGCCTGTTGGACATGGCGATGCGGGCCGACGTACCCTTTGCTCGGCTTGAGTCCGCCGCGCGGGTCGCACTGGACGCAGGGCTTGTCCACGCACGTTCCGAGTGATCGAAGCGGGTCGAATGATACACCATCACGCCGCGAGTTCATCTTGCCGGTGATCGGCTCGGTGGCGTTGTGGATAGGTGTCCGGGCCGCCGACGTAGCGCCGTCTCGGAGTTTTTCCGCCTGGATGGCGACGAAGACATTCTTTGTCGACTTGGCCGACGGCCTATGCTTTGCCTGTGCAGATTCTACGCAATACCTGATCGAGCATGCTCGAAACCCGATGTCGAAGCCTATCTGGGCCCGGCGGCCCCTATGCAAGTCCTGTTCGAGCTGTCGCGATTGCGGAACCTGAACCCGGCGTTTTGCGAGGTTTCCTCTTATGATGATGCGCTTGGAAACGCGCGCCGCGTGGCGACACGCAAGCCGCAGCCCGCGATCATTATCGGCACGAGGCCCACAGGAACCACGCGTTCGTGGTAACCGAGCAAAGGGTGACGGCCCGGCGGTCATGCCGCGGGTCGGGATCGATACCATTCCACTGTACGGCGCAGGCCCGCGTACAGCGTTGTCGACGGGTTCCAGCCGATCAATTTGCGGGAAGTGGCAACATCGGCTTTCAGTACCCGCTCGAGCGGTCGATCGGGAACTGCCCCGAACAGCGGTTCGGGCGCACCGGGAATCAATGCTCTTAGCTGCTGTACAATCTCCCGGATCGTGCACACCTCGCCCCATCCAAGATCTATCACACGGCCCTCGGCGCCAGATGCGTGGGCGCACACTATAAGGCCATCGACCACGTCATCGACGTAGATCCAATCAACCGGCCGGACGCCGCTGCTCAGCTTGGCACGCTCGCCGCGCAAAAGGTGGTGATAACGTAGGGGACCAGCTTCGTGAGGTCCGCCTGCGCCGGGCCGTAAACCATGGCGATCTTCGCGATGACGACCTCGGTCTGATACAGCGCCTCGAACATCCGAGCATACGCCGACGTAGCCCCTTTTGCCGCGGCATAGGGCGAGGAAGGTATGTGATCGGGGTTATCCGGCTCTTCAACGGAGCCCGCGAACACGATCCGGCCGGCGCCGCTTTCAGCGGTGACCAGGAGCAGATTGAATGCGGTGAGGAAGTTGTTTTGCAGGATCGGCAGCACCATTTCGAAACTGCGCGAACCCGTCACCAGACCAGCGAGGTGATAGGTCGTGTCAGGCCGGACAGTCCGGATCAGTTCTCGCGTTGCCTGCAGATCGACCAGATTGACGTTCCACCAACAGATAGCGGTGGCGCGTCGGGCATTGCTGACATCTCCGCCAATCGATTTCCACCAGGCCGGTACGTCGGCCGGTGGCTGGCGCGAGACCGCGTGTAATTCGACGCCCAAGCCCGTGAGCCTCTTGCAAAGCTGGGATCCAATGAAGCCTCGTGCGCCAGTCACCAATACCTTTTCCATAGCCGCATCCTAATGGCAGAAATTGCTATGGCGCATCAGGTCGGACGATGAACACGGCGAATTGCCGTAGACACCCCGGCGGCCGATCGCCACAAGTCAAAGAGCTCGGCACGAAGCTCGGACGGATCCTGGAGATCGGCCTCGATCTGCATCACGGCGTCGCCACGGGCATGCTTATCGTCGACGAGAACCGATCGCTGAGCCCCGACATTCTTGCTAAGGCGGATGGCGCTTACGCAGGACTCCATGCCCGCGAATTCTGTCCAAGTCAGACCACTTGAACCGTCAGCGCTGAACACGGACTCAATTGTGCCGAGCCCCGCCTTCGTTTCGCTCAGACGGCAAATCCGACCGTTCTCTCGATCGCACCGGATCCATTCACGGTTCTCGTAGCACTTGTCGGAGGTGACGGTGAGTACCGCGCGGACCGAATCCATCTGCCGACCGGCCTGCAACAGATGCGCCGTTCCCATGACATTTGCGCGATAGGTCTCGGATGGATTGGCATGGGAATAGGGTAGCAATGGTTGTGCCGCGATGTGGGTAACGATATCGGGCGCAGCGCTACGAAGCGTGCCGACCAAATGATTGCAGTTGGTCACGTCGCCCAGAATCGGCCCCATGCCGGCCAGGCGAGCGATTTCAAAAGGCTGGGCGTCGCGGATGGCGGCGTCAGCGCGTACCCGGTCACCGTGACGTCGAGACGTTGCAGCCAAAGCGCGAGCCTTGAGCCTTTGAAATCCGCGTACCCTATGAGAAAGATGCGCATGATCGCCTGGAAGCTGCTCATTTTTCCCACACCTTCCACGGAGCGTTGCCCTCAATCCAGAGCGCTTCGAGGAACGTCTTGTCACGCAGAGTATCCATGGGCTGCCAGAAGCCGTGGTGCTGGTAAGCCGAAAGCTGTTGCTGCTCGGCCAAGGTCGTGAGCGGCTCGTGCTCCCAAACAGTGGAGTCATCCACCAGCAGGTCAAATACTTTCGGGGAGAGCACGAAGAAGCCACCATTGATCATTTCCCCATCACCCCAAGGTTTTCCTTGAAGCTGGCAACACGGTGATCACTACAAATTTTGAAGGCGCCGAAACGGCTAGGCGGATAGGTCGCGGTTAGAGTGGCGAGCGTACCCTGGCGACGGTGGAAGGCGATCGATGCGGATATGTCGATGTCTCCCACACCATCGCCATAGGTCAAGCAGAAGGCGTCCTCATCCGTCAGGTAATTAGCAACTCGCTTGAGCCGACCACCCGTCATGGTCTTCTCGCCGGTATCGACGAGCGTCACCTTCCAAGGTTCGGCATGATGCTGGTGGACTTGCATACGGTTTTTCGTCATGTCGACGGTGACATCCGACACGTGCAGGAAGTAGTTGGCGATGTATTCCTTGATCAGATAACCCTTATAGCCACAGCAGATCACGAAATCGTTGATGCCATAGTGCGAGTAGATTTTGAGGATGTGCCACAGAATCGGCTTGCCGCCGATCTCGATCATGGGCTTGGGCCGAAGGTGGGTTTCCTCGGAGATTCGGGATCCGAGGCCGCCCGCGAGGATCACAGCTTTCACTACTGGCTCCACTTCCGGCCATCCGGCCGTTGTCGCCCGAGTTCACGGCAGGATTGCTCCGCCAGCGCGACGGGGCGTACGGGCTTGAACAGAAACTGCCGAGCATGTGGAGACCTCCCGTCGAGGACGGGGAGATCGAACGTAGCGGCGGCGACGTAGTTCGCCTGCCCAGCTCCAAAGGAAGCCATGACATCGTTGTCCAACTCGTTGATGAGGTCTCGAAACGGAAGAAGGCCAGCATCGGGGGCTGAGGTGTCGTTCATGTATGGCTCCTGCCTGTTTCCTTCATTCCAATTCGCAGGCCCGGGGATAAATGCGCTGCGCAGGCCGACAACGCGTCCAGTCGGTAGCCGCCCTCCTGTACGATGCAGATCGGCTTGCCGATCGCGGCCAATGCCAAGCCGATTTCTCGGTAGACGTCTGGCGGAAGCGTCCAGCCGCCATGCGGATCACCGATGCTCAAAGCTTGTCTCGCTTGCTGCCATCTTCATTCCCTGCTGCGAACGATCTAATCCAATCTAAGAGAGGACTAAGTGCGCCTAAATGCGGCGGCGTGACAGAATACTGACGTGGATGCTCTGCTTCCGTTGAATCTTCTTTGGCCAAGCTCTGCCTCATTCGGGCGGCTCACGAGTTGATCTGGCTGAGACCTGCCACGATTGAGTCCACGATGTGCTCGCCTACGTCGGCGAATTGGAATCATGAGGTGCTCAGCCCAGAGGGCGGACGATTGACAGGCCAATGCGCGAGGCCTTTGGGCCTGCGGCTGCGATCACACTGAACAGTCCATCATGCTATCTCCAAGAGAAATTATACTGGATCGAGCCTGCGCGCGCGGCATTTCTGCGACCGGCGAATCGGCGCATCAAGTTCGTTTGCGAGAGCGGACCCTTGGTTGATGTTATATGCCGAAGTCTTTGCATGTGATGCTCGCGCCACGTGGTGTTCGATCGGCCCAACGTTCACCAATAATTGCCGTGTCTTTCATTTGGATCAATCACTAGCGTTGGTAGTTGACGGCAGCGACGCATTAATCGCGTCGCTGATGGCCGACATGCGCACTGTGCCGACCTGACGCTGTGAAGAGGACCAGAGGTCATCATGCCATGCGAGCCCGACGGGAGCGGGTGGTTCTCCAGGCATGCCGTGATGCTCTACGACCGACGGGCCTTGCTGGGCGGACCCGAGATGTGGTCTGCGACCCGGCCTGTTCCCCGCAATAACGTGCCGGCGATCTTCTTCCCCGCGGCTGCGCCGCTCCTCGCGCAGCAACAAGATCGCCGCACGCCGTCCTCCGCATGCGCGGCAGCCTGACGGTGCGGGTCGGCCGTCCCCGGGCTCAAGACCGCCACAAGGCCGCGATGGTCGCAGGCTTTCACAGCACAGGAGATCCACCATGTCCCAGATCGGTTCGTTCACCCGCAGCAACGATGGCACCTACACCGGCATCATCAAGACGCTTGCGATCAACGCCAAGGCGCGCCTCGTCCCCAGCGAGCCCGCCTCCACCAGCGACAAGGCGCCAGACCTGCGCGTGATCGTCTCCGGCGTCGAGATCGGTGCCGCCTGGCGCCGGACCTCGAAGGACAACCGCACCTACTACTCGGTTAACCTCGACGATCCGTCCCTCACCGCGCCCGTCTACGCCAACCTCTTCGAAGGCGACGATCGCGAGTTTGCGCTGATCTGGTCGCGCTGACCGACACCGCGGTGCCTCGCAGCAGGCGAGGCACCGCGGACCGCAGCCCGTTATTATGCGGAGCGGCACAGCGACAAAAGACCTGGAAAACCGGGACTAACAGCCAACGACTTCGCATAATCCCACGCTACGCATAATCGGCATTAGCCCCAAGATGCGGAAGTGCGGCCCTTCAGAGGGTTCTCGACGCGGACCAGCTTGGCCTTGGTATTGAGAGCGAGGTGCGAGATCGAGCCGGAAAAGCCATTGCCGTTCAAGGTGAAGGTGCCGATGGTCGCCATTATCGTGTCTTTGTTTTCACTTTCCCGGGCCGCGCCCATCGGGGCCTCGATGGCTGGCGACAGACCGGAGGCGGTCGACTCGCACCTGAGGGGGCCGGCCGCTGTAGAGGGCGTCCAGGGTGCGACTTTCTTGTCCTGCGCGAGGAATTCATACGCGGCGTGGATGCTTACCATCCAAAAAATCAATTTTACCAATGTTGCGGAATGTTGCATTGGCAACAGCACCTGACGCCCACCGATCACGTCACTGCTTCTATCGGCGACGCGGCTCGGCTGAGGAACGGCGTCGCGTTCGCGTCGAGGCGCCTGATGGAAGCCACAGGATGGCAGATCAAACTCGCGAAGGAACATCGCCAAAACCAAGGAATACCCGCGGGCGGCGGCGAGACAACGATCGCCACGGAACTTACCTTGCGTGGCATCCAGTCGCCGGAGTTGACGGACCTCATCTACGACCTGGAACAGTCGAACGGCGTGCAGATCGAGATGAACACGGATGATGCCTGGTCGAACCTCAAGCATATCGGCGACACGGTTGAAGCTGTCCACGGCTTGCTCGCTAAGGCCTGAATGGAGAGGAGCGTCGTCATTACCGGAATGGGCGGGCTGTGCGGCCTAGCAGGATGCTGAAAAAGCTGATTGCGGGAGCGATTTTCTCAATGAGCGCGACGAGGCGACGGTCGATGAGGTCCGAACGGCGTCGGACGCCGGGTTCTGGTTGCCGTTTTTCGTCATTTTCGATGCTCCAGACGGATTCATCCCGTCGCTGCCAGAATTTTGGGGATGCGAACGAGATTGTAGGCGGTCGCGGTCAATACAAAGAACCACTCCACCAAGCCTCGGCCTCGATGACGGGTCTTGCGCAGCCCGCCGACCGTCTTGATCCAGCCGAACGGCTCCTCGATCCGCTTTCGCTTGATGGTGCTGATGCGATAGCCGGGATGGCGGGTGGTGCGCGCATCGATCGCCGAGCGGCGATTGGCATTGTTCTGGGAGACATGCGGGGTGCAGCCGCGCTCGCGACAGCCCGCGACGAAGTCGGCAGTGTCGTAGTTCTTGTCGCCGCCCACAGTGCTGCCAGGGTGGGCATTATCCTCGATCATGTCGAGCGCGGTCGTCCGTTCAGCGGTGCCGTTGGCCTCGGTCAGTCGCGCATCGACGATCAGCCCGTTGCGGTTCTCCGTCATCAGATGACCCATGTGACAGAGCTTAGCTTCCTTGCCAGCGCCCTTGCGGAACAGCCTGGCGTCCGGGTCAGTGGTCGAAGAATGCGTGTCATTCTTACGCTTTTGGCCGTGAAAGTTGCGCTCGGTATTGCGCCCGCCGCCGCCCTTGTCCGCAGGTGGTTTGCCGTCGTCATCCTTCGGTACAAAGCTCTTCATGCTGGCCCAGGCCTCGATCAAGGTCCCGTCGACCGAGAAGTGCTCGCTCGACAGCAGCTTGCTCACCTGCGGCAGGTTGAGAACGCTTGTGAAAAACTTTGCCGCGATATCGCCGTCGAGCAGCCGATCTCGGTTCTTGCAGAATACGGTCGCGTCCCACACCGAATCGTCCGCAGACAATCCGACAAACCAGCGGAACAGCAGATTTGTAGTCGAGCTGCTCCATCAACTGCCGCTCCGAGCGCACCGTGTAGAACGCCTGCAGCAACAGCGCTCGCAACAGCCGCTCCGGCGGGATCGACGGCCGTCCCTCGCGGGCATACAGCCGATCAAACGACCGCGACAAATCCTTAAGCGCCGCATCAACGAGCTCCCGGATCGCTCGCAGCGGATGGTCCGTCGGGATCCGTGTCTCCAGCCGCACGTAACTGAAAAGGTGTTCCGCATGCTTATCTTCGCCGCGCATCCAGGTCCCCAATCCAAAGGAATCAAACGCATGCACAGAATCACACTCCAGCCGACTCACGAAACGACTTTTTCAGCAACCTGCTAGACACCTGCGCCGCCTCCATCTGGAAAGAGATGCGCGAAGGCCGCACCGCCATCGGCCCGATCGTCGATTCCGAGCTTTACGAGCTGAAGGTCAGGATCGGCGCCGACCTCAAAGCGCTATCGGAGCATGACATCGACTGCAAGCAGCTCGTCGATCTCGACGCCACGTCCAATGTGCTGCGCCAGCGCAAGGTGCGCGTGGCGCTGAACAACGCCTCTGCCTTCGGCGGCACGAACGGTTCTGGCGTTCGGCCAAGGTAGTCAGGAGAGTGTCGGTTCACCGTCTGGCGGGTTGACGGCCGCATGGCTTCGCGCGTGGTGCGCGTCTTGCTTATCGAGAGAAAACACACGTAACAGCCAGCCTGCCTTTGGAATCACGCTGCAGGCTGTCGGGTTTCCGACATCGTCGTCTTCAATCGGACACGGCTGGCATGAAAAGCTCGTCTGATGCCGTCGCCTCTCAACGCGCGACGGCTCGGTGTTCGAGTTCGTATGGGAAGGAGCGTCATGACCACCATCGCAACTGCGGCGTCCGCGCGGGCGTCGCGAACTTGGTACAAAATCCTCTACGTTCAGGTGCTGATCGCGATTCTGATTGGCGTCCTCGTCGGTTGGCTGTGGCCGTCGCTCGCGACCAACGAGTGGGTCAAGGCGCTCGGTGACGGCTTCATTAAGCTAATCAAGATGCTGATCGCGCCGATCATCTTCTGCACCGTAGTCTCGGGCATCGCGCACATCCAGGATGCGAAAAAGGTCGGCCGGGTCGGCCTCAAGGCGCTTGTCTATTTCGAGGTCGTCTCCACCTTTGCCTTGGTGCTCGGCCTGGTGATGGGCAATCTTTTTCAGATCGGCCACGGCCTTGCGGCCAAGCCCGATGCCGCAGCCGTCGCCAACTACGTGAAGCAGGCGGAAGCCTCGAAAAGCGTCGATTTCATCCTCAATATCATTCCCGACACCGTGGTCGGCGCGCTGGCGCGCGGCGATATCCTGCAGGTGCTCTTGTTTGCGATTCTGTTCGGCTTCTCGCTGATGGCGCTGGGTGAGCGCGGCGCAAAGTTGCGTGGCATGATCGACGACGCGGCGCACGCGGTGTTCGGCGTCATCGCCATTGTCATGAAGGTAGCGCCGATCGGCGCGTTCGGGGCCATGGCCTTCACGATCGGTAAGTTCGGACCATCGGCGCTCGGCAATCTGATCGGTCTCGTCGCGCTGTTCTATGCTACGGCCGCGCTGTTCGTGGTGGTCGTGCTCGGTCTGATCTCGCGCTTCGTCGGGTTTTCGATCTTCAAGTTTATCGCCTATATCAAGGATGAGCTCTTGCTCGTGCTCGGCACCTCGTCCTCGGAAAGTGCGCTGCCGCAGTTGATGACGAAGCTCGAGCGGCTGGGCTGCTCCAAGCCGGTGGTCGGCCTCGTGGTGCCTACCGGCTACTCCTTCAACCTCGATGGCACCAACATCTACATGACCTTGGCAACGCTGTTTATCGCTCAGGCGCTCGGGGTCGATCTCAGCTTCGGCCAGCAGCTGACCATTCTCGTTGTGGCGATGCTGACTTCGAAAGGCGCAAGCGGTATCACCGGGGCCGGCTTCATCACGCTCGCGGCGACGCTTTCAGTAGTTAATCCAGTGCTGGTGCCGGGCATGGCAATCGTGTTCTCGATCGACAAATTTATGAGCGAGGTGCGCGCCCTTACTAATATCATCGGCAACGGTATTGCCGCGGTGTTCGTGGCCTGGTGGGAAGGCGAACTCGACCAGGCCACGCTGCATGCGCGGCTTAACCAGAAAATCGATCCCAACGACGGCGAGACCTCGAACACGGCAGGGTAGGCGGCTGCATTTCTAACCGTCATTCCAGGGCAAGTCGAACTCGAGTGTAACCGGATCTCGCGGGTCTTAGTGGTGCAAGTCGGTAGCAGCCGATTTGGATTGCGCACCCGGAAACCTCTCGCCGCGATCTCTGGATTGCCGGTTCGCTCGCTTCGTGAGCGCCCCGGAACGACGTCTAAAAGGCTGCCCGTGACACAAGGAAGAAACCCCCGGTTTGCCGGGCGGTTTCTCAGGAGTGCCGAGTATGAACGGCTGCTTGAAAGTGGAAGTCTTCTATCCAACCGCATGAGGGCAAAGGGTTAGCGAAGTGCAACGAGCCATCGCGAAGGGGGTCTGAAGAAGCCGTGGAGCAAAGCCGCGGAGGGACTAATCTAAAGCGTGATGAGGTCAGCTTAAATCGATTCGGGGTTCCCAAATCAGGAGAATTCTGATTTACCATGAGGGCTCGGCGTGAAGGCCAGCATGGATGGGAAAGCCTTACTCTGAGGATCTTCGGAAGCGGGTCGTTGTAGGTTCTTACCGGCGGATTGTCCCGGAGCGAGGCGGCTAAACAGTTCGGTGTTGCGGTCAGCACCGCCGTAGGATGGGTGCGACGGCATCGGGAGACCGGCAGCGTGGCGCCCGGCAGGATGGGCGTCCACAGGCCGAAGGCGATTTCCGGCGAACATCGTGTCGGGGTTTTAGGACGAATCAAGGGGACTTCACCTTGCGCGGCTTGGTCGCCGAGCTCGCTGATCGCGGGCTGAAGGCTGATTACCGTTGGGTGGGAGTTCGTCCACGCCGAGAAGCTCAGCTTCAAAGAGCAAGGTGGTGGCTGGCGAACGCGACCGTCCGGACGTCGCCAGACGGCGAACGCAGTGGATCAAATTCAAGATCGCCTCGAACCTGAGCGCTTGGTCTTCAGCGACGAGATCTGGAACAGATTGATATGGCGGCCTTGCGGGGGTGGGCGCCCGGTAGCGAGAGGAGTCCCAGCAAGATTCCGCACGGCCGCTGGAAGACTTCCTGGCCGCATTGCACCTGCCCGGATCGAGGCTCCATGGTTTCTCGAGGGGCCGAACGATCGCGAGAGTTTCCGCCTCTTGTCGAGAAAGTCCTCCTTCCGACGCTTCGTCCCGGCGACACCCTAATCAACAATCGCGGCAACCACAGAGGCAAAATCGTGCTCAGCTTACCCGCCTCGTCAAATTTCACATAAGTCCCACTCTCGTGAACCCAGAGCCGATCCTTAAGCACGAGCGACTGTGTTTATAGCTCCGTCTCCGTGGTGGAGACTTTCGCAGATATGGCGGGCTCGACCTAGGACGCCACGACACTCAAGTGATCCGCAAGCCTTGCGAACAGCTCTCGCTTTTCCTGGTCAGTGCCAGGTCGCTGATCAATTTGCATTCGGCTGCATCAGTGCGGAGCTTTTTCAAGTGCTTCTGCAGGTCTTTCATCGGTATGCCGTGGAGCGGCCTATTCAGACCAATTAATCGGGATGTACTTCAGCTCCCGCCGGTCCATTTCCGAACGAAGCAATTCAGCATAGGTGCGCAGATTGTTACCACCAAAGCGGCAACGTCCGGCGTTCGCGCAACCGGCCAACACTTGCCGGCGCACACCTCCCAAAGAGACAATAAGCTCTCATCCTTCGAGCTTGAAAAGTCATCCGGACGCCCCAATTCTTGCGCGCAGATGCTACAGGCGTCTCAAGGGCCGGAGCGTTCGTTTTGGACATTCCCGCGCAGAAACCAAGTATCCGTTGCACATTAGCCACACGCGTTTTTCGGTCATCCGCACTACGCCTATCACGCCGGTTCGAACAGAACAGCTGGGTTTTACAGCTTCTGCCTTTGATCGTTCCACATGTTGCCAGCTAGCCGCTGTGGCCCAGACTCATCAGTTGGCTGCGATCCCATTTCGTGCTCAAGGAATAATTTGACTGTGTAAGCGGTCGCGCAGTTCAAAGGAAGTGAGCGATGGAGGTGGCATATGTATTCGGCTCTTGTCGGGACACTCATTTTTCTGAGCATCGGCATACTATTGGCCCACGCGATGGATGCTTTTCGCTCGGGTTCGTGAGAGCAATGCTCGATACGGACGATCCGCTCATGCAAACAGTGCTGCGCCTGCCTCAGTTCTGACGACGGATCGCGCCCGGTGAAGCGATCGAGTGCTTCTCTCAGAGCGCTGTCATGCGTGCGGAGGTCCTCTCCCGTAAGCCTAGGAATGTCGGCGGCGTCGCCCTTAGCCGCTCCGGAGATCCGGCGGCGACTTCGGCGATCCGAAGGTGATCCGGAACTTCGGCGAACTGACCAGGATCTGATCGCGCGCGGGGATCGTATTCCTTCTCGCAAGTTTGCGCGAGGCTGAGAGCAGACCTAATCAGGAAGTCGCCTATATAGGTGCCGTCTAGCTTCTAGTTGAACCGCCTCAGCCAATCCTTTCAAGATCGAGTAAGCACCTTTCAAGGTTGTCATACGCTTCGGCTGAGAACCTTCTTGTTCGTCTTGCCGCTTGAAATGCGGCTTGACTGGTTTTGCACTCACCGCGCTCAAGTGCCTGCAGACCCTCGTGAGATCGCTCGACGCATCCTCTGGGATAAAGTTATGTTTTCGAGCGGCATCATTTCGGAAAAGAACGCCTTTGACGCTGTCTCCTCGGACCCGGCAGCCCCTCGAAGTTGAGCTCCACGAGTGGGACCAGGCCTTCGCTTCCGTCCTTGCAACACCCTTCCCATGCTCGTGATCAGCGAGCTGAACATCCTGTACTCGTCTCGACCGAAAAGGCCCATCTAGGCTACCTTCGCGCAGCTCTCGGACCTGGCCTTGATTGCCTGGTTGACAAGCGCGTCGTTCTTCCATGTGTGCAAATGGACGCCGTGCAGCGAACCGGCTGGTGATCGGTGGCAGAGCTCAAGGAGACCAGGCAGGCGCATATCACCGTTTGGTGGAATGGCGGTTCTCTCGGCGGCGCAGCCTTTCGCGAGAGGCTCTATCCGACGCTGGACATACTGGTAACCAACGCCGACGACGGCGTTGGCCGCAGAAGACTGTTTGATGATTGAGAAGATGCCGACAAAGATGTAAGCGGTCATCACGGCTGCAAGTAACAGATTCCCGATCGTCGTGACGGGCGCGGCTCAGACGCGACGATAAAGGCGAATATGTGAGATGCCGCACAAATCTGTGGTGCAGCGGGGTGCGAATTGCGGCGCTGGCTTGCGCGGCTCGCGAGATCGGGTGCTCTTGATATAGTCCGAACAATTCGAAATGATCGATCAGAAACGTGCTTGTGAACACGAATATCCAGCCGACGAATGAGACTGTCGCAGCGTCACCGCCATAGCTTCCTCGGCCTGCCGAATGCCACTACCAGATTAGCAGCATGAGGCTCGCAGCGATAAGTACTTCGCTCAATGCGCTTCGGCACTTATTGTGTCCAGGAGTCTTTGAAGCGCTTGCGCGTCCTGACGCTGTGTTGGATGGCAAACGGAGTCATCCGCCCCTCTACGGCAAGCGATCTCGATGCATGTCTGCTGGCCCGTGTCGATCGTCTTCGGCACGACTTGGCCGCTTACGAAACAGACAACAGATAGAATTGTGATGAAGAAAGCGATGTCCGCGGCCGATCCATAGAGAAAACTGACGATCCTTGAAAATCGAATTCCGGACGACTCCTGGATAATGCGGTGGGTTGGGGTCATGATCGACTCCGCTAAGCCAACACTGCCCCACACAGTGGGCGCTAAAGAATACTGAACTCACGGCTCAAAGCCCTGACGAGGCACTTGGTTTGTCAATAACACGATAATAGGTGTTTTTGAGGACAGAATCGTCCGGAATCTGCTCAACAGGGCCTCTCGATCCTGGTAGCTGGACGGTATGCGCGATTTCCATCGCGGCCAGGTCGCGGTTCATGAAGTCGCCGTAGACGCCCCAACCGGCGACGGCGATGCTGTTGCGCTCCTTGCATTCGGTCAGGATGTCTCGAATATGCCGGTCATTGTCGGGACCGATCGGGTCTGGCATCGCCATCCAGTCTTGCGGTTCGGTCGCGCGACCTGCGCCGAGATTCCACACGATCAGAGATCCGCAATTCATCGTTTTCGCGCGATAGACGCCGCGAACAATCGTCGGGTCGTCAATTTTGTGATCGGCTTTCGAAGGGTTGAGCATGCCGAGCACAAGCGGCGGCAAGTTCGCATCCCAATCCCTGCGCAGATCGTAGCGATACAAACCGCATGACGAGATGATCGCGCTTTTCATTGCTTCCATCATATCACCGCGGCGAGTAGGAGATGCTGATCTAGCGTCGGCCGTTCAGATCGGTAGCCGATATCGATGAGGATGCTTTCGGCCTCTCGAATGTACCAATCGTAATCGACGTCATTCGGAAACGCGTCGGGGAGTTCCATGAGCGGCTTTGCACCGTCGCTGCGCGCCACTTTGTTGCCATTCAGTTTGTAGTTGATCGAGCCGCTGGCGTCCGTCGAGTAGTACCAGCGGATCGCCTTGCCGAGATACTTGCCGTCTTTCACGGCGCCGCCTTTGACAGTGCGAATGGTGACAAATCGCCGAATGTCTCGACAGGCGTGAATGGTTTTGAAGATCGGTACCACCTTGGTTACAGACTCGACCACGGCGTCAGAGCAGACCTCGTTGAGCGGCGACGGCCACGAGCTCGCGACGATCTTGGGTTCAGCGTATGCGCCCTTCTTCTTGACAGAGCCGTCGGCTTGACGGCGATGTAGTTGTTCACGTCGCGGGAATAGAGCGCGCTGTATTCTGTTTCCTCAGTCTCAAAGCCGGTCAGCCGCTCCCACTTCGCGATCACCGCCGCCAGGGCGTCTTCTTTGTCCGTAGGGCAGAGGATCACGATGCCGTCGGTGTTGGCGCTGACCACGCGGAAGCCGGCTCGCTCGACCATCTCGATCAGCATGAGCAACGACAATTGGCCGCCGATCGTCACTTGGATCATCAAGTCTGGCGCAAACAGAACCGACCACTTGGAGTCGAGCTTGCCGAACGCGCCGTTGTTGACGATCTTCAGACTTCCCGAGACGTCCTCGTTGGTCTTCAATTCCTGCTTCAGCAGTGTGGCTTCGTCGTTCGCCCGCTTGATCAGCTTCTTGAGTTCGTCGACGCGATCCTTCGCCTTGTTGCGCCGCTCAACAGACGATCGGAAGACCCGTAAAAAGATCGGCCCGAGATGCTGCGGATACAGGCCGAGGTTGAGGATGATTTGCGGGTATTAGCCGCGTACGTCGCGGTCGACGATCCTGGTGTGCGCGTCGGCTCGATGCGCGATCGTCTTCTCCGATGAGTGCAAACCGCCGATGCCCACGCGGTAGATCGAACTGCCAATCTTAATTTTGGCCTTCTTCAGAACGTCCGGCATAATGACCTTGCCGCTCGTCGAGATCGCGACGTCGGCGGCGCGAACGTTGTCGAGAACTGCGTTGAGCTCGGTCGATCGATAGTGAATGAAGTCGGGAACCCTGTACTTGTAGTGCTTGCCTGGCGTGATCTTTGGCTTCTTCGGTTCTTCACCGGTTAGCCGCTTCAACTCTTTCTTGATCACGGCCTCGGCAATTTGCGCATCCGATTTGGAGCGTAGATCCACTCCGTACTGCTTGATCATCTGCTCGCGAAGCGTCAGTTGCTCCTTGAGCGTCTGCATCAGCAGGCCGGTGGCGGCAAGGTCGTTGACGCAGTAATCCGATACGACGTCCATCTCGTCGTGCGTCAGCACGGCATCTTCGTCCACGGGCAGATCTTGCATGCGCCTGCCGTGCATTTTGCCGTTGTAAATCTTGAGGCTGTTCTGCCCTGGCGCGATCTCGATCAGGTCGACGTGATCGCACTCGATCAATTGAAAATCGTAGGCGCGCGAGATTTCCCAGGGCTTGGCGTCCTCCTGAATGATCTCATTGGCGATTTGCTTCAGCGCTTTGTTGCTGAAGCCGGCGAGAGCTGCCGACACTATCGGAATATCGAACGGGATGGAGTTGAAGCGACGGTGCAATATTCGTCGAGCACCTGGCGCAGCTTCTTGCGATCGAGGACGCACCGGTCGGACTTCTCCAACCGAAGCACTTTACCGGTCTTGACCGATTTGAACGCCGCCAGGAAGTAGTTAATGTACACTTCCGTGTCGAACAGCGCGGCATCTGCAAGCGACGTCTTCATGGAAGCAAACCCAACTGTCGGTTGGTTTTTGCGAATTCGCCGAAATGCTTGATCGCGGCGACGTCATAGGCTTTTGCCCCTTCAATCTTGTCGACGAAATATCCGAGCTTGACGGCGGCCTTATTGACCTGAATTTGAACGAGATATTTCTGTAGCTTCGGAACCCACGAAACCCCTTTAAATCCGCTCGTGTTGTTCTTATGGAGACGACGATTGCGCTGGTTGTCGGAAGGTGTGCAGTCGCGCAACTCGACAATGGCGTTGTGGGAGCGCTCTCCGTGGCGATGATCGAGGTCGTCGGTCGGCCAGTGGCCATGCGAAAGCGCCCAAATCACGCGGTGAACGGTCGAATAGTATTTGACTCCGTCGATCGCGAAGGCGATCTGCAAATGACCGAGACCGTTATCGTTTCCGGCCTGCTTACCTGCGAATCGCTTGTTCCAAGCTACAATTCGATAATGGTCGGCAGCGCGCCTGCGCCAGAACAGCAGGCCGCGCTTCGCATCACAGCGGAATAGCCGCCGCAATACTTCGACCGATACTGCTCGCTCGGTTTGTTGTCGGGACCGTTTCATTGGCCGATGTGGTCAGAGAGAAAGAGGGATGCCGGTTTCCCGACACCCCGAAGGATCGACTAGCCGAGAAGGTCTTCAACGATAGCTGGCCGACAGAACGCGTCGCTTCACTCGCCACCCTCACGAAGACACACCGGGATGGCTATAATCTCGGCGTTCGCCTTGGCGAGCCGTCGTTTTTCAACGATTTATACCTTCACTGCATCGATCTCGACATCCGCGACCCCGACAAAGCCGATGAGGCCTGGGGCGCGTTGCTCGAATTGATTCCGGAAGCGCGTTCGCTGCCATCGGTCATCTCGGGCTCGATGGGCGAGAGCCGCCATCTGTATTTCCTGACCGATCGACCATTCCCGTCGAAAAAGCTGCGCCACTCCACACAAAAAATTATCGGAAAAGACAAGAAGGCGCATTGGGCCTGGGAGATCGAGCGCTTCGGCACCGGCAAGCAGGTCGTCGTGCCGCCCTCGATCCATCCGTACACCGGCAAGCGCTACAAATGGGAGCGGGAATGGCCTGTGGATCTCGTCGAGCTCGGCGTCGGTCCCGTCATTCCCGCGTCCCGGGTCGCCGGCTGGGAGCCACCGAGTAGGGACGAAACCGACGTCCGGACCAACGCGCTCGGCTTTTCGGTCGCCGAAGCAAGGATATTCTCGCCGATTTGCCGACCGACACCTGGCGCGAGGACCGCGACGGCTGGTTGCAGGTCGGCATGGCGCTGCATCACGAGTTCAACGGCAGCAAAGAGGGCTTCAAGGCCTGGGCCGAGTTCTCGGCCGCCTCCGACAAATACGATCCGGAAGATCAACGGCGAATTTGGCGCTCATTCCGTCAATCGAACAAGCCCGTTCGCATGGCAACGCTGTTGTCGGCCGCGAAGGAAGTTCGATTGATGAACGCCTTCGACGATCTCGGCGATGAAGATGAAATTGACGGGGACGATGCCCGGGTTAAGCCCGGCCATATGGATGATGACGTCGACGATCTGCTAGGCGAGGGCGATGACACGGCCACCGAGCAGCCAGAGCGCGTTCGCAAGCTGAAACAGGCCGAAGTGCATCACGAGCTCGGTCATGTGCCGAAGCGGATCGCGAAGCTGAATAAGAACCACGCCGTCGCCTTCGTCAAAGGCAAAACGGTGATCCTCACCTTCGAAAAAGACGGCACGACCTCCTATGGATCGGTGCATGACGTCTACAACTATTACGAAAACGATCGCGTCGCGACGGAGAAGTCCACCGAGCCGGTAACCAAGGCGTGGATGCGCCACAAGGCTCGGCGCAGCTATCCGAACGGCATCGTCTTCGCGCCACAGAGCGGGCCCGACGGCGCCTACAATCATTGGCAAGGCTTCGCCGTCGAACCCGATCCACCGTCATCCTGCGCGCGCTTCCTCGACCACTTGCGCGATAACATCTGTGCCGGCGACGACAACGCCTATCAATGGGTGATCCGCTGGTTCGCCCACATGGTTCAGCGCCCCTGGGAAAAGCCCGGTACCGCGCTGGTGCTGAAGGGTCGCAAGGGCGCGGGCAAAGACACGATCGGCGACTACGTCGGCGGTCTTTTCCCCATCATCACACCAAAATTTCGAACCCCGAACATCTGGTCGGCCGCTTCAACGCGCATCAGGAAAAGACCCTGCTGCTGCATGTCGAAGAAGGCTTCTGGGCCGGCGACAAAAAGGCCGAAGGGCAACTGAAGCACCTGATCACGTCCGAACAGGTGATGATCGAGAGCAAAGGCATCAACGCATTTCAAGTCGCGTCGGTGCTGCGCATCATAATCAGTTCGAACGAAGACTGGATCGTGCCGGCGACATTCGACGAGCGGCGCTTCTGCGTGCTCAACGTCGCCGATACCAGGGCGCGCGACACCGTCTACTTCGCCAAGCTGCGCGAGGAAATGCACCACGGCGGTCGCGCCGCGCTGCTGCACCACCTGCTCGACCTCGATTTGACCGGCTTCGACGTGCGCAACCCGCCGATGACCACCGGCCTGCGCGATCAGAAAATCGCCTCGCTCCGCGGCATCGAGCAATGGCTTTTCGAGATCCTGTCCTCCGGCCGCGCGCCCGGGGATTCGATGTTCGAGGACGTCGAGGTCTCCTGGGAAGACGCCTCGATCAAGGTCGCGGTCGACGATTTCCGTCTCAATTACGAGGACTGGTTAAGGCGACGCCGGTTTGCCGGCGATCTGCTCAACGCTGCACGGTTCGGCGTGCGTGTGCACCAAATCTTTCCAGCGATCACCCGCATTCACCCCAAGGTCGGCGATAAGCGGCAGTGGTATTATGTCATTCCCCGCCTGGCTGAATGCCGCGCCGAATTCGAAAAATTGATTGGAAGCACGATCAATTGGGCCGGCGATTTCCCCCAAGACGACGATCTGCTCGGCTAAATGCCATAATTTTCCATGCGCGCGCCATCGAGAACGTCCTCCAACAGGTCCTTTACCTCGTCCAAGGGGAAATCGATCAAGCCTAGTCGGTGCATCCTCGTCAGGCGGGCATATGCGTGCCTCTCCGCGTCGGTGTCCTCTTTCGACACGTAAGCATCCCGATCGCCGTCATATTCGATCGCTTCAACCTCGCACGCTAAATTTTCGAGCCGCGATCTCAGGTTGTTCCATGCGTCCAATTCCCGTTTGGCCTGACTCATACTTGTCACTCCAATTCAATGTTCGAACGAAATATGTGCTCAGCATTGTTACTACAATCACGCTGCTGAAATTATAAATCAGCTGCGGCGCCCGAATTCCCAGCTTTCGGCGTCGATTTCGAAGCGTGGACGGGAAGGCTCCTGTACGTACGCGGCTAACGCGTTGATCGACCTATTGAAGAAAGGTTGGTACAGGAAGAACGGGCAAGACCAACCAAAATTCTCCAACGTGGGACAGAGACCATGAGGTGGTCGGACTGCCGACCTCCAGTTCGCGCGCATACACGAGAAATGTACCTATACTTCCTGTACTTACTGTACCGGGTATAAAAAACAATAATAAATCAGAGGTTTACAGCCGGTACGGGAAAATTGCGACTTCACATTCTTACCGTACGCTCCTGTACCAGGACAACATGAGACATTGTTGTCGAATTTTCACTTCTCGGTTTTTCGGGACATTCTGAGACAGCCCCGATTTCGTTACGTTTTCTCCGATGTTCTATAGGAAGATTTTCAAAACTCGCGATTGCCCCGGCTCTGCGCCCCCGCGGAATGAGACGCCCTGAAGAGGGACCCGTAGCCAACCTGATACCCGATGACACAAGCCAAGACATGTTTGGCGCCCTATGCCCCTGAAGCCCTGATACCCAATGATACATAGGAATATAATCTGTCTCACATTGTCCTGTGCCAATGGGGCAGGGCTACCCTTGTGCACGGCACCATGGGATAGCAGGGGCAGGGTAGCAGGGCAGCCCGTAGGCAGGGCAGGCAGGGCCTCGCTGATCACAGGCGCCCTTGTCCGCTTCCATCCTAGATTAGCGCATAGGCGAGGCCGGCTAGTCGAACGGTCGCGCTACGCTCCGAACATGCGGTCCGTTCTTGTGAGCGTGCTATCCAGCGCTTCGACCGAATTGCGCAACCAAGACGAAATCAAGGCGCTCTACCTCGGCGCACGCCGCGAAGTGGAGTCGGCGAGAAGCCGCTGACGCATGCCGTTGCCTGACTTTGATTGACAGAGAGAAACTGGCCTGGCTACGGACAATCCAGCGCGCAAGATCAATCAAGACGTTTATTCTCGAACGATAGGCGGAGCAATCGACATGTTCTCGACGATCTGCACTATGAACCCGACGATCGGCGGTATGGCGATCCGCAGGGCTTGCGCTAGGACGACAGTGTTCATGGGGCCAGCGGGGTGGGGCCAGCCGGGCCTCCTGGTCAGAAACTTGTGAGATGAACGCCCTCATAAGTCTTAGCTCGCATCGAGGCGAGCGGCGATATATTTTTCGATACGGAGGCAACGATTTTAGAACGGGATAGGGGTGTCAGGCACCCCCCGTGACCGCGACTGGACAGCAAAACTGATCGGAGTACCAGTTTGTGGTGCAGGAACCGCTTGGCGCGATGGCGAGCACTAGCAGTTTTAAGGCGCACCGATAAGCAGCACCCGCTGCAGTGCCCCGCGAATGATTCCGTCGTCATTAGACACGAACACGCGTCGCCGGTCCACGGCTTCGGCTGTTTCGACTCCGATCTACAGCATCGCTCGCCTCTAATCCTGTCTGGCAGGGAGAGGGGTTAGCAAGTTCCGTTCGGTGACTCACAAACCAGCTTTTCTGGCCGCGCGAAGCGCGCAATTCGTGTCCAACACCTGACAGCGGCACAAAGCCCGTCAGGTTCAGAACACCGGTCGGCTGGGCGCGTGGAGCATTTTTCAAAGCGTAGTCAGACGCTTAATGCGCGCTGGCGAAATTGGCACGGCTGTTGCTGTTGAGATCCAGCAACACTGAGAAAGGGCCCGAGTGCATCCAGAGCGCAAAACGAGCGATGCTCCTTCCCTTGAACCCGTGTGCCCCGTTCCGAGAGAGATAAGCTGGCGCAAAAAGTCGCGCAACGTTTGGCAATAGTTATGGAGAACAACATGGTGCTGCGCATGGAGTCCCCAGCTCCTCCGATCAAGGTGGAGAATTGGCTGCGTGGCCAGCCCTCACGAGCTTCCAGCCGGGAAAAGCGTACATCGTCGAATTTTGGGCAACTTGGTGCGGATCCTGTGTGGCGGCGATGCCCCATCTGGTGCAGCTGCAAGATAAATACAAAGACAGCGGAGTTGAGGTCCTCGGAGTCGCAGCTTACGAACGAGCTCGAACGGCGGACGAGGCCCGAACCAACTTGGACGCATGGTTGACCGAAAAGTTCCCCAATCTCAACTACCGGATCGGATTCGACTACACAGGGAAAATGAACAAGCTTTGGATGGATCCCAGCTTTTCTGTCGTGATTCCCACCTCGTTCGTCGTCGACCGTGACGGCCACATCGCCTTTATCGGTTTTCCAACGCAACTCGATGACGTTCTGCCGAAAATTCTTAACGGCGGCTGGCGCACCAGCGATGAAGCCAAAGCCGCCGATACAGAGCGGATCGCCGAAGGCGAACGTACAATTCGCGAAAAGACGCACAAGCGAGCGTTGACTGAGCCGATCTTCGCCAAACTCACGCCGGCGATGAAGGTGGAGGATTGGGCGAAGGCGCTTTCGGCGCTCGAAGAGGCCGTCGCGGTGATGCCGGACGACGTCAACTTTCGCGTGCTCCATGCGGATCTGTTGCTTCACAAAGTGCACGACTTGCAGACCGGCTTGCCGGTCATGAGCCAATTGGTTCGCGACGCGATAGACAAAAAATCCGAGCTGTGGATGGCCGGGGCGATGCGCCAACTCTTCGATCCGGCGAATGACAACTCCCACTTCCCGCCTGCCGAGCGCTTTGCGATGGGTAAGGAGTTGTCCGAACACATCCTGGCACTGAATCCTCCGCAACGCGGCGACGGCTCCAAGTTCCTGTCCTATGGGGCGGTCGCTCAGTATTATTATGAGAGCGGCAACAAGGATCGCGCGATCGAGTTGGTCGAGGTGGCGCTGAAGTCGCTGGACGGTTCTGAGCCTATCCCCGACGAGCTGAAACAGCACGTTATGTCGCTGTTGGTCCAAGCGCTGGCCAACTACAAGGGTGAGAAGGCTTGCTACGGGGCTCTTTGTGCGACTCCGCAAGATGGGTTTCCGAAAGAGTCAAAGCGCAGGCGCCGGAAGAGAAAACATGAAAAAGGGTAATAGTCGGAATTGCTCACGGGTGAATTCGTCCATTTCTCCGGCGGGCCAGTGGCAACTAAAGACCATCGAGTACAGCGCTGGATCGTTTGCGGCAGGTTGGAGGTTCAAATTGCGATGACCTCCGGCCGGATCGAGGCGGACGTGATCTTCCAGGTGAAGTCGCGCCGTCATCCCATGATGCAAACACTCTTACGGTCTTAAGGTCTACACGAAATGCTGAACGACTCCTTCGTCATAAAAATGCACCCTTTGCGCACGGCCATGGCGGCGCCCGGACCTAGGCGGCCATCTCCATGCTTCTGCAGACGGGCGAAGATGAATGATGTCGATCCGCATGCCTGGCTCACACAAACTATCGAACGGATCGCGCAAGGCTGGCCGATTTCTCAGATCGATGCTCTCATGCCGTGGAACCCTCAAAGCTTGAACCGCTTCAGCTATGCTTACGCAAAGAGGGGTGAAATGGGCAGAAGATTTCGATCGCAGCCCCCAAACTCCGGGCATTATTGCGTCGCCTCGGACGGCAGCGCCAAGCATTGGGCACATCGCGTCTGGATCGAAAGGGTCTTACGCCGCGTGTGGCAGAAACTGCTGGCGCCATGATCGTTCAAGATGACAAACCACCCACCGCAATCGGCGTGGTGATCCCGTTCGTGTTCCGTCACTGGCTAAAGCAGCCCGTCCGCGTCGCGATCGTCCTCGTCGGCTTCTTAGGGGCAACGGTGGCCGACCTGTTCATGCCGGTCTACTCCGGCCATCTGGTCGACTCGCTGACCTCAGGTCCGTCCGATCAGGCAGCGCGGCAGGCGGCGTTCGTCGCCTTCGGCGGCATCCTCGCGCTTGGCCTGCTCTCGATCATATTCCGGTTTACAGGCTTGCAGGCGATCGTGCCGTTCACGCTAAAGACGATGTCGGATGTGGCGCGCGAGGCCTTCATGCGGGTGCAGCGGTTCTCGACTGACTGGCACGCCAACTCTTTCGCCGGCTCGACCGTGCGCAAGATCACGCGCGGCATGTGGGCGCTCGACCTGCTCAACAACACGATCCTGACGGCATTGTTGCCGTCGCTAGCGGTGCTCGTGGGCTCGATGATCCTGCTCGGTCTGCATTGGCCGGTCCTCGGCGGTGTGATCGGCCTCGGCTCGGTGATCTATGTCGCGATCACGATGGCATTCACGATCGGCTACATCGCGTCGGCGGCGCGCGTCTCCAACACCTGGGACACCAAGGTCGGCGGCACGCTGGCGGACTCGCTCACCTGCAATGCTGTGGTGAAATCCTTCGGTGCGGAGGCGCGCGAGGATGCTCGGCTTAACGGTGTCATCAGCCGCTGGCGGGCGCGGCTACTGCGCACCTGGCGGCGCTACAACGCCACCGGCACAGTGCAACTCATGATGTTGTTGTGCTTTCGCGCTTCCGTGATCGGCGGCGCCATTCTGCTGTGGATCGACGGGCGCGCCTCGCCGGGCGACGTCACCTATGTGCTGACCAGTTACTACATCATCCACGCCTACTTGCGCGACGTCGGCATGCACATCAACAATCTGCAGCATTCGGTGAACGACATGGAAGAGCTTGTCACCATCCATGGCGAGCCGATCGGCATTGTCGATGCGCCCGACGCCAAGCCGATCGACATTCAGGGCGGAAGGATCACGTTTAACGACGTGACTTTCCTTTATGTCGGGCATCACGCGCCGCTCTACGACGGATTGTCGATCGACATTCGCGCCGGCGAGCGCATCGGTCTGGTCGGCCGTTCCGGCTCCGGGAAGACGACGTTCGTCAAGCTGGTGCAACGGCTCTACGACGTCTCCGGCGGCCGTATCCTGATCGACGAACAGGATATCGCGAAAGCGACGCAGCAATCGCTGCGGAGCCAAATCGCGATTGTGCAACAGGAGCCGATCCTGTTTCACCGCACGCTGGCCGAGAACATCGCCTATGGCCGGCCCGGCGCCAGCATGGCGGCGATCGAGCAGGCGGCGCGGCTCGCCAACGCGCATGACTTCATCCTGCGACTGCCGAAAGGCTACGGCACGCTGGTCGGCGAGCGCGGCGTCAAGCTGTCGGGCGGCGAGCGGCAGCGCGTCGCGCTGGCGCGCGCGTTCCTCGCGGACGCGCCGGTGCTGATCCTGGACGAGGCAACCTCGAGCCTTGATTCGGAGTCAGAGGGCCTGATCCAGCAGGCGATGGAGCGGCTGATGAAAGGGCGCACCTCGATCGTGATCGCGCACCGGCTGTCGACGGTGCGCAGCCTCGACCGCATCCTGGTGTTCGACCGCGGCGAGATCGTCGAGCAGGGAACGCACGCGGCGCTGACGGCGCGTCCCGGCGGCATCTATCGCGGGCTGTTCGAGTTGCAGGCCATCGAGTGCGGTCAGATCTCGGCGGCAGACCAGACTAAAGCATGGCTGGCCGCATCCCCGCAGCCTTAGCGCTATTTACCTTGGCTGCAGCTGATTGGCATCGCGCCGGTCAACACTCCGGCATCGCATCGGTATTCACCGCGCAGGTGTAGAATTGTCTTGAGGAGAGCATCTCTAAAGCGGGAATAGGGCGGTTGTCGGAAGGACAATCGGAGATTCCGGGCCTTTTTTGCTGGGCGAGTATTATGATCAAAGCGAAAAGAAACTATTCGCTCATCCTCAAGCGCGATGTGAATGTCCTGTGGGATAGCATTGGCAGTGATGACCAAAGCTGTTTTCGATTCTTGTGCGACTGTTTCGGGACAGCGAATTGCTCAAGATCCCGCCTGGCGATTTTGAATTGCGCCAATTGGATAAGGACTTTGAGCGGCGGATCTGGTGTTCAGGCGCGGACTACGAGAAATTTTGCAAGACAAGATTGTCGTCAAGTTAAAGCCAGGGGACCTCGTCGTCCTTTGGTTATCATCCCTAAGCAGACGTGCAAGTTTGCCTCAAGAGGTCACCTTCGTCATTTGACGGCCTGTATTGTCGTGTTCAGCCATGTCCAGTTGAGGACGTTATGTCCGCAACTCGACCCTAACGCTAAAGTATTCTCCGCTTCGGAGCGAAGTGCATGGATTTGTTCCTTTTCAAGCAGGGCCTGCTCAACGTTTTGGGTGGCACGCTGATTGCTGGGAGACGGTGAAGGATCTGTTGCGATCATGCCGGTCCCGCAGCTGCCCGCCTACGGATACAAATGAAGCTTGCTCGACTGATCCAAATCCACGCCATGGAGGCTGCACTGTTGAGTGCGGCTTCATCAAGTGAAGCTTTGCCGCTTCCATCACGGGTTCCGCTGTCGTTGATCGCGCTGGATACCTCTCAACACTGGCTGGCTTTGATTAGCATTCAACCCGGTTACTCCCGAGCGAATGCAAATCAGTGTAACCGGATTAAGTCGCGATGTGGTGCGGCGCATACGGCGAGAACTCCCCAACCTACAGCATGGAGTAGCTGAATATGGCACATTGGTCTGCTTTGGTGCTCGCAGACGCTTGCAAACCGGGCGATTGGGATGGGCAACCACCTGCAGTCGCATCAATTCGCTCCAGCATCCTTGTTGGCAGCGGTACGCTAGCTATCAGGTGTGCTCAGCTAGTAAGTAAGATGGGTCATGTCGTCTGCGCGGCGCTGTGTGCCGACGCCATATTCCGGGACTGGGCTTCTCGCGCCAATATCTTGTGTGTAGACAGTGTTGAAGAGCTCTCCGTGTTGATGAATGCCGACCCGGTAGACTGGATATTTTCCGTAGGAAATCCATTCATACTGCCACCGGATGTGTTTGCCCGAGTCCGTCAAGGCGCTTTCAATTACCAAGACGGCCCGTTGCCACGATATGCGGGAGCTCATTCGATGTCTTGGGCGCGGCTGGCACAAGAGACCGACTATGCCATCGGGTGGTATCGTATCAATGATGGTGTTAATAGGGGTGAGTTGGTGGTTGAGCGCCAACTTTCTATTGCGCCAACCGATACGGCGTTGACCCTGAACCTCAAATGTCATGAAGCCGCTGTCGAAGGCTTCCGCGAGCTTCTAGCTGGCTTAACGAATGGAGAGCTCCATGCTGGTTCGCAGGCGCCAGTGGACGGAAGCGTTTCTCCGAGGCGTCGACGCCCAGATGCTGCGGGCTATCTGCGATGGAATCGCTCCGCGCAAGATCTCTCAAGGATCACACGCGCCTTAAACTATGGACGGTATCATTCCAATCCGTTGTGTCTGCCGAAGGTGCACCTAGGGGATGATGTTGTCGCAGTCAGGCGCTTGGAGGTATCTGCTGGACGCTGCGGCCTTCCGGCAGGGTCCCTGCTTAAAATCCACCGCAGCAACTGGCGTGTGGCGACAGGGACAGAGGATGTTGATGTTTGGTTTGGCAGCTCAGACGGTCTGATTCTGAATGCACGGACACTCGCGAGGCAGTCCGGTCTGAATGTAGGCGATCGCCTCCCGATTTTGAGCGATGAGGAGGCGTAGAGCATAACTGTTGCCCATGGAATGTTGGCGCCTCGGGAGAACTTTTGGCGGCAGCGGCTTGAGCAGTTTAAGGAATTGCAGATTCCGTTTCTGTCGTCTTCGGAAACTGTGGCTCCCCCGAGATGGCAGTCGAGTTCCTGGCTCGTTCCAAGTGCCTTGGCCGAGTTGTCGCCAGTTGATCGCACTGAGTACCTGCTGAGTGCTTGGCTGATCTATCTCGCCCGCATCACGGGAGAATCAGAGCTTCAACTAGGGGGACTCCCGCACCGAATGGATCGCGAGCCGGAATGCGGGCGGTGGAGGTGCTTGTCGCCTCTGTCGTGCCGATGCAAATGACCATCGATCTCGGTCGTGATTTTGCAGGAGTACGCAGGGCGGTCGCGGCCGAATGCGCGGATCTGAGAGATCACGATAGTTTTCCGCGGGATCTTATCGCGCGCTCTCCGACGTTGCGGGGCAAGAGGCGCTACAATCGCGCCGGCCTTCCGATTGGCGTGACGGTGACCGCGAATAGCTGTTCTGCCGCTGGTGATCTACCTTCAGGCCCGAATTCTGAGACAGCCCTTTCCGGTGATTTCCTAACGTGTGAGGTTTGCGCTCTGGATGGGAGCTTTCGGTGGCACTTTGATGCTAGTCGCTTGGCGCCCAAGCAGATCGACTGTATGACGCAGCACTTGCAAAACTTGTTGTGCGCTGTGATAGCCGATGCGCAGCAGCCGGTCGCATGGGTTGAGCTGCTGTCATCCGAGGAGCGCGCATACCTCTTGGAGGAGCTGAACCGGACCGCGGCGCCCTATCCGTCGGAGCGGTGCATCCATGAGCTTTTTGAGGCGCAGGTGCGCCAGGCGCCGGATGCGATGGCGTTGACCTATGCGGACGAGCACTTAAGCTATGGCGAGCTCAATGCGCAGGCGAACCGGCTCGCACATCATCTGATCGCGCTCGGGGTGAAGCCGGATCAGGCGGTCGCGATCTGCCTTCAGCGCAGCCCGGCGATGGTGGTGGGGCTTTTGGCGATCCTCAAGGCAGGGGGCGCGTATCTGCCGCTCGATCCGGCCCATCCGCCCGCGCGGCTGCGGCAGGTTCTTGAGGATGCGGCGCCGCAGTTGGTGCTGGCCGATGCGGCGGGGCGCGCCGCACTGGGCGATGTGGGCGTCGATGTGAGGGTGGTCGATCTCGCGACTGCGACACCGCCCTGGGCAAATCTGCCGGCGTCGAATCCGGATGCGCGCGCGCCTCGGTCTGACCTCGCGCCATCTCGCCTATGTGATCTACACCTCGGAATCATCAGCCACGCCCAAAGGCGTCGAAATGTCCCACGGCTCGCTTGTGAATTTGCTCTACTCCTCACAGCTTGGCGCGCCCAAACGACGCACACTTCAGTTCACGACCCTGAACTTCGACGTGTTGTTCCAGGAATTGTTCAGTTGCTGGAGGGACGGAGGGCTGCTCGTGCTCGTGCAGGAAGAGACCCGTGCGGACTTCTCCGCCTTACTGGAATTTGTGTGGGGAGGCGATCGAGCGGCTTTTCCTCCCATTCGTCGCGTTGAACCATTTTGCGGAGGTCTGGGGCGCTCAGGAGTGCTGCTGCCTCTCTGAGGGAGATCTATACAGCGGGTGAGCAATTGCGGGTCACCCCAATGCTCAGGTCGTTCTTCGAATTGCACCCGAGGGCGAGGTTGATCAATCAGTATGGGCCTACAGAAACCCACGTTGTTACGGAGCACCATCTCGCGGCTGACCCAGCATGTTGGCCCCAACTGCCTCCCATCGGCCGACCGATCGCGAACACGCAGATTTACCTGCTTGATAGTCATGGTGAACCCGTTCCGTTTGGCGCTGTGGGGAGCTTTACATTGGCGGCGCGGGGGTGGCACGTGGCTATTTGAACCGGCCCGAGCTGACGGCGGAGCGGTTTGTGGCCGATCCGTTCAGAGGCGAGGCGGGGGCGCGGATGTACCGGACCGGCGATCTGGCGCGCTATCTGCCGGACGGCGATCTGGAACTTTTGGGCCCGCAACGACGACCAGGTGTAGATCCGCGGCTTCGGGATCGAGCCCGGTGAGATCGTGGCGCGGCTCGTTGAGCACGCCTCGGTGCGCGACGCGGTGGTGGTGGCGCAAGGGGAGGGTGCGGCCGGGAAGCGTCTTGGCGCCTATGCCGTTACGGCTGCCGAGCACGCCGGCGAAGCTGAGGGGCCTGAACTTGCCGCCACGCTGCGCACGCACTTAAGTGCGCGCTTGCCGGAGTACATGGTGCCGTCTGCGTTTGTGCAGCTCGTGGCGCTGCCGCCGAATGGCAAGCTCGATCGCAGGGCACTGCCGGTGCCGGAGTATGAGGCATATGCAACGGGGCGGCTATGAAGGCGCCGCAGGGCGAGATCTTGATCGCGCTGGCGCAGCTCCGGGCGGAGCTTCTGGGTGTCGCGCGGATCGGGCGGCACGACCAATTGTTCGCGCTTGGCGGGCACTTGCTCTTGGCGGTGCGGCTTCTCAGTCGAGAGCTACTCAGCTCTCAGATCGTGGGCACAATGTGAGATTTCAGTTCTGCCGGACTGCGCTGATCTTTAGGCGACGTCAGTCACAATCCTGAGCGGAAGGAGTTTGTCGGATGCGAAACGATCCGAAATCGCACGGCTTATGGGAGCTGACTGCTTCAGCCCCGCCAGATACCGGTCCTCTGGTGGGAGATGCGGAGGCCGACGTTGTTGTGATTGGCGGCGGATATACTGGACTCTCTTCGGCCATTCACCTTGCGGAGGCGGGCGTACGCGTTGGCCTGCTCGAGGCTTCCGAAATAGGATCTCGGTGGTTCTGGGCGCACCGTCGGGCTGGTCAATGCTGGCATGTGGGTAGTGCCCGACACGCTCGCGCTTACGCTTGGCTCTCCGTTCGGGGAGCGGCTGATCGAACTGCTCGGTCGTGGACCACAAACGGTTTTCGAGCTCATCGAGAAGCGCGGCATCGAATGCGAACTTGAGCGCGCGGGCACCCTGCATTGCGCCGTCGGGCGCAAGGGTCTGCAGGAAATCGAGGTGCGTGCCGAACAGTGGCAGAAGCGCGGCGCTCTCGTCGTGGTGCTCAATGCGGAGGAGACGCGCAGAAAAATCGGTGGCGGCAACTACACCGGCGCGCTGCTCGATGAGCGCGCCGGCACAATACAGCCGCTGGCCTATGTGCGTGGCCTGGCACGTGTCGCGCTTGCAGCGGGAGCGAAGATTTTCACGCGGAGTGAGGTCCTCACAGCCAGCGATAGGTACGGCAAAGGGATCTGTGAATGCTAAGTGGGTGATCGTCACTACCGACGCTTACGGCAATGGACCGTGGTCGCAGGTTCGGCGGGAGCAGATCCATCTACCTTACTTCAATATTGCCACGCGGCCCTTGTCGGACCATCTGAGGGCCTCCATCCTGCCCGAACGGCAAGGCGCATGGGACACAAGGGAGGTCCTCTCCTCGTTTCGCCTGGATCGCTCGGGACGTCTGGTGTTCGGCAGTGTTGGCGCTCTTGAGCGCGTGGGCGCCTCGGTTCACCGGGCCTAGCATTACAGTTGCCGTTTCGCTTTGAGGTGGGCTCGCTGAGCGACCGCCTGATGAGCTCTACGCCAGAGTGACCATGCGATGATGTGTGCGGGTTGGATCCGCTTTCGCGCGAGCCTGATGGCAATGCGGCGGACTTCCTGGATTGACCATCGGATCAACGACGGCGTGGCTTTGATTTGGCTTCTGCCGTGGCTCGGCGTTTGGTTTTTTGGCGGCGGCGGATTGGCGCGATGGCGGATCACCGCCATCATGGCGAAGGCGAGCATCACCACCATGGAAACGTGGCGATGCCAGCCATGCCAGGATCTGCTCTCGTTGTGGTTGAGCCCGAATTCGTTCTTGGCGGTCTCAAAACTGTCCTCGATTGCCCACCGATGGCCTTCGACCTCCACCAGTGTTTCGATCGATGTTGCCGCTGGGCACCAGGTGGTGAAGAAGGCGAGATCGCCATCGGCGATACGACGACGGATCAGCAGACCGCGTGTCCAAGGGCCCGGATTTTCGTCGATTGATTCTCCGACCAGATCGGCCAATTCGAGATAGCACCAATCATGCAGCCGCGGTCCTTTGGTTCCGGCCCCTGCTGACAGGCGTTTCCAGTCGGACGCGCGCCGCGTCCGGGCGATGTCGGCAGCCGTGCCGGCGACGGGTCGACGCTTGCCCCAGGATCGAAATACATGCGCGCTGCTGACCCCGAGGACATAGCCTTGCCCGCGCGACGCAGTTGCTGTTCGATGTCACCGACACCGTAGACCGTATCGCCTGCAACCCACTTGAATGGGACAGGCGCGGCCATGGCGCGTGCGATCATTCTCGTCGCAAGCTTTGGTTTGGTCGCAAAGCCGGTATCGGGGGCACGTATGCGGCTTTCAGGCGATCTGGATCGTCGGTCCATTCCTTCGGAAGATACAGCGCGCGGTCGATGAACTGTAAAAGTCTCGACTTAATCTGACTGAATGGTTTGGACTGGTGGGCCGCGGCATGTTGAGCTCGATGCGCAGGGCTCAAATGCGCACCGCCGCATGCGCCAGGCCTGTTTGCGGGAACGCTAAAAATGACTGGGGCGCATGCTTCTGTCCGAAACCACACGCGCCCGATGTCAGCAGTCCGCCAAGTTGTTTGCAACGCGAAATTCGGCCGGAAAAACAGCGAGCGATTCCTCTGGTTCGCTCTGGCCCAAATCATGCAGCGCGGTACGGGCGAGTGCGACAGAATGGGAGCCCGGTTTGAATCTTGCTAAGCCTACGGAGGATAAGGTCGCGGCTCGACCGTCACGGAACGCTGCAAACATGCAAAACGGCGGCGAAAAACGGTGGTGATCCGGAACCCGATCGCTAGACCACAAGCTAGAAGAGCTTCTGGAATTGCTGGGTCAATTCGCAGGACGGATCGTTCGCGGCGGTTCTTCGAGGCTAATGACCTCACACCTTTTTCAAAGGCGAGTGATCCTGCACGTTACCTGGATGGACAGGTCGTGAGCCTGGACAAGAAATATCAATGCCTGGAGCGCGAGTTGACTGCCGACAACCCGTGGCGACTCGAGGTAATCCGCTCGAAGCGTCACACGCAAATGCTTCGACTGTCGCTCTCAAGAGGGGCTCATCACAAGTGCCCTGGAAGTCGGATGTCCGGCTGGCGCTTCCACGGAAGGTTAGCACCCCACCGCGAACGACTCGATCGGTCGACCGAGCCTACGGACGAAGAGGTGGCCCCACATCATGTGGATAGTTCCCAGCAGTTCTCGACCGTGGAGTTGTTTGATCTGATCGTGACGGAATTTCTCGATTGCTTCGAAGACATGGCCGAGATCCGCGCGGCCATCCGAAACCTGGTGCGGCTGCTTACACCGGATAGACTTCCTTTTCGGATCGGCGCGTGATGTCAGCTGCCGAAGCTGGGCACGCCGCCGGTGCCGAGACGGTGGTCGCCATGTTGGGCGACACGTCGATCGAGGTCCAGCGCGTGACGTGGCAGGTGAGCCGAACGAAGACTGCTTGCTCGCCTGTTTTCGAAATCCGGTTTCGATCTTCAAATGAGTCGAATTGCCGGCTTAGACATGGAGGCACTATGCGCATCTGCGGTATCAAACTGACGCATGACGGAGCGATCGCTCTTGTCGAGGACGGACGGCTTGTCTTTTGTGTCGAGCAGGAGAAGCGGAGCAACAATCCGCGATATCAAATGATCGACAATCTCGATGCAGTTGTCATCGCTTTGGCGGAGCACGGTCTGGATCCGGGGAAATTGATCAGTTCGTCATCGACGGCTGGACGGGGGAGGTGGAGTCGCGGTTCCACGTCCTCAGCGGGGCGGCACTTATCACTCTCAAAGCTGCGCCGTATGCTGAACGCCACGTCGAGGGCCTTCTCACCTCGCACGACAGCTTTGGCCTTAGGCTCGACGGCAGCGATTTCCCTATAGAAGCTATCCGCACATCACGGGCCATGTGGCCTGCGCATACTGCACCAGCCCTTTTGCCAAAGCCGGACAGCCCGCTTTCTGCCTGGTGTGGGACGGCGGCACCTTTCCACGTCTCTATTATGTAGAACGCCGGGGCGCGCGGTTCATCGCATCCCTGTTCCCGGTGATTGGGCACGTTTATGCCGCCGCGGGCCATCACTTTGGCCCGTATAAGCAGGCGAACCGCACCAACTGGGACCTGGGTGATGCCGGCAAGCTGGATTCGGGTGGTGCCGGCAAGCTGGACTTAGGTGTTGCCGGCAAGCTGATGGCCTACATCGCGCTCGGGTCTGTTGATGAGAACATCGTCACGGTTTTTCAGGAGCTCTATGAGGGGCGCTTTGCGGCAGGCCTGGAACGTGCCGGCCGCAACAGCGCGGAGTCCTCACTTGGGGCTGTGCATGACTTCTTCGATGCCAGTGAGCTCCGGTTGAAAGCCAATGCACCGGCGGATGTGCTTGCATCGTTTCATTCTTTCTCGAGCGTCTCCTCGTCGACGAATTGGCAATCGCTTTGCAGCGGCATTCGAGTGTACCGGGCGCGCGAAATCTGTGCATAGCCGGCGGCTGCGGTCTCAACATCAAATGGAACAGTGCACTACGTGCTAGCGGCCTGTTCGATGCTGTCTGGGTGCCGCCCTTTCCGAATGACAGTGGCTCCGCGCTGGGCGCCGCTTGCGCTGCAATGGCGGCGGACAAAGGCTTCGTGCCGCTGGAATGGTCGGTGTACAGTGGCCCGGCGCTGCAAGTCGGCCATGTGCCACTCGGATGGGAGGCTGCCCCGTGCAGCATGCGTGAGCTTGCGGCAATCCTCGCCAGCGACACGCCCGTGATTTTCCTTGCCGGCCGAGCTGAGCTTGGCCCGCGGGCGTTGGGTGGCAGAAGCATTCTCGCAGCCGCGACTTCACCAGAAATGAAGAATTTTCTCAACGACATCAAACTCCGCGAACACTTCCGGCCAGTGGCGCCGATATGTCTGGAGGATCGTGCGCCGGAGATTTTTAGCCCTGGAAGCCCCGATCCTTACATGCTGTTCGATCACCAGACACGGCCGGAATGGCGCGACAAAATCCCCGCCGTTGTACATCTCGACGGATCTGCCCGATTGCAGACCATTCCGAGAACCTCTCAGCACAAAGTCGCCGAGCTTCTCGTTGAGTATGAAAAACTCACGGGCATTCCGCTGCTTTGCAATACGAGTGCCAACCGCCATGGACGTGGCTTCTTCCCGGACGCGGCAGCGGCCTGCGAGTGGGGACGCGTTGAGCACGTGTGGTGCGATGACACGCTGTGGACGAAAGTGCCGTAAGCGAGTAATAGCGGGCGACCGGCGTCTTTCGCGCTAAGATCAGCGTATTTCCGCGGCTCACATTTTACCGTGATGGCGCAAAGGCGTCATTTCACAACAAGATCGTTGTGAACCGGATGTCGCTACGGCTCGTGTTCAGCCAGCGAATTTCGCGGGGCAACAGCACGATTAGTCGGGATCTGCGCGACTTCGTCGCTGGCGCGGGGCTCGAACCCTTCAGAACGTCTGCTTCGAAACAAGCGTGTTGGTGCGCATGGCGATATTCGCCCCGCTGGATCGTGGAGCGGAGCGGCATCGATCAGGTGGTAACACCATCACCGAAGTGACGAGAAGATTGTTGAACTGGACAGTGTCAAACCCATCCCACGAAAGGAATGGAGATTTCTATGCCCATCGTGAAGCGTGTTGCTGAGCTTCATCCTGACATCCAAGCCTGGCGGCGCGACATCCATGCTCACCCCGAATTGTCTAACCAAGAACAACGCACCTCAGCCTTCGTCGGCGGGCGCTTGCGCGAGTTCGGCTGCGACGAGATCGTGACCGCCTAAGACCGGCGTTGTCGGCATGATCAAGGGCAAGAAGGCGGCAGCCAACAGCGATATCAAGGTAATCGGGCCGCGCGCCGACTTGGATGCGCTGCCGATAGACTGAGAAACTAATCTGCCGCTATGTCTCCAAGACCAATGGTGTCATGCATGCCTGCGGTCATGACGCCATAGCGCGATGCTGGTGGGCGCGGCACGGTACTTTGCCGAAACCCGGAATTTTGCCGGCACGGCGGTCTTCATCTTCCAGCCCGCGGAAGAGAACGGCCCCTCTGCGATGCTCAAGGATGGCCTGATGGAGCGCTTCGGTATTGACCAGGTCTATGGAAGCACAACTGGCCTGGCCTTCCGATTGGGGCCTTTGCGATCCGGCCCGGCCCGATAATGGCGACCGGTGGCAGCGCGGATATCAGAATCCTTTGTCCTCTACCGCCATGCGACCGACCTTGCTCGCTGCTTCGATGTAAGCCGAGGTCGGCCCACCCAGCTTGAAATAGAGATTGAATTCGATTCCAAGTCCAGAGCTGGCCGCGATAGCTAACAAGCTCTGTCGGGCTGACCATCCCGGCAGCTTATGCTGAGTCGCAGAGCCTTGGCCTTCCCCCGAGAAAATAGAAAGGGTTGAGCGCTTTTAGCTTCATGTCGATCGGCTCATACGGCCGATGGCGGAGTGACGACGCGTTCAATCGTGGAAGTCTTCATTGTAACCAAAGTTATCGCGTTCTGGGTTCTTCGCGTGCATGGCTCTCGCAATGGTCGAATTCAGTTTTGAACGTCTGGAAGAATCTCTCCAAGCGTCGTCATCACAATCGACCTTGCGGCTCATCAAGGCGCGGAGGCCGGCGGACTGCATCTCTTGCGATGCTGCGCCCAAACATATTGGACGCCACGATGTGAATGGTGGACAGGCTCGCGCCAAGTCTCGCCGTCGAAATGGCCATCGATACTGACCTTGCCTCCAAGTTTTGTCCAGTTCTGAGTTCGCCCGGCCGTTGCATTTGCAAGATTGGCGTGGGCAGCGACGGGAGCTGGCGCGGAGCAATCGGCATAGCGCAGCGCCGGATCCCGGCGCGCATGGCAGGTGAAGACGAATTCGGAGGGCGTCCTCCCGAGCTGCGAGTGTCATTCGTCATGTAATCGCCAGCATCCAATCAGATTGCCATTGCATGTAGCTCAAGCAGCTTTTAGCCACTGGGCAAGTCGTTCGCCGATCATCATGCAGGTTGCATTCAAATTGGCGCTCACTACGAAAGGCATGACGGATGCATCGGCAACATAGAGATTTTGCACACCGCGCACTGCCAGCCTGCTGCCGACGACAGACAACGGATCCGAACCCATCTTGCAAGTTCCAGCAGGATGATAGATTCCCGGGCCGTCTCTTTTACGAAGCTTTTCAGTTCATCATCGCTCTGAAAGGAGGCGCCAGGCTTGTATTCCCCGAGAACGTGACTTCGGATAGGTTCGGCGTCAAAAATCTCTCTCAAAATTCGATGGCCGGCGACGAGAGTATCAATATCTCTCTCATCGCCAAAGAGATTAGGATGGATTTTCAGTGGCTCTCGACAATCGGCCGAAGCCAATTCGAGGTGGCCCGAAGAGTAGGGGCGGTGAACGTTTACGATCGCCGTGACAGCAGGTCTGTCCAGAAATTTAGGGCCATGTGGGCTCAATTCGTAAGCCCCAGGCGTGAACAGGACCTGAAACCGCGAGAGCCGGTCCGGACGGTCCATCTTTCGGGCTAGTACCCCCTTTTCTTAGAGGGTGAGTCATGATTCAAGATCGGGATGGTACCCGAAGCAAGAGAAGTGCGCCTTTCGCGGAAAGACCGTAAGGCGCTTGAGGCGTGTTGTCGTTCGCCGACGACGTTGCAGCGCGATTTGAAGCGGGCGCGGATCGTTCTGTTGGCGGCGGACGGGCGCAGCACCCGTTCGATCGCCAAAGAAGTCGGAGTCCAGCCGCGGATTGTCAGCCTTTGGCGGCATCGCTATGCCGATCATGGCCTTGAAGGGCTGCAAGACAAGCCGCGGCCTGGCAAGCAACCGATCTATACGAAGACGACCGACAAGCGGATTCTGAAGCTGCTGGATAAGCCGGCTCCGCAAGGGTTTGCGCGCTGGACCGGCCCTCTGCTGGCCGAGGCGCGGGCGATGTTGACGTCCAATATGTCTGGCGGTTCGTGCGCAACCACAAGAGACCTCGTGGCTCGCAAGTCTTGGTGCGAGAGCAACGACCCGAACTTCACGGCCAAAGCCGCCGATGTTGTCGGCCTCTAGGTCGCCCCGCCCGCGAAGGCCATCGTGCTATGCGTGGACGAGAAGCCCTCGATCCAGGCTTTGGAGCGAGCGCAAGGTTATCTGAAGTTGCCCAATGGCCGCGCCTTGACCGGTCAGAGCCACGACTACAAGCGGCATGGCACGACAACGCTGTTTGCGGCGCTCGAGGTTGCGACCGGAAAGATCATCGCGACGCATTCAAAACGCCGGCGTCGTGTCGAGTTTCTCGACGTCATGGACAGCATCACCGCGGCTTTTCCGGATCGGAAGCTTCACGTCATCCTCGACAACCTCAATACCCACAAAAAGAACGAGCCCTGGCTCAAGGCCCACCCCAACGTGCAATTTCATTTCACGCCGACAAGCGCATCCTGGCTCAATCAGGTCGAGGTTTGGTTCTCGATCCTGCAGGGTCAGTCACTCAGCGGCACCTCCTTCACAAGCCTCAAGCAGCTTCAGGAACACATCGATGCCTACGTCAACGCGTACAACGACAAAGCCGAGCCTTTCGTCTGGACCAAGAAAAAGGTCCGCCAACGCCGTTTCAAAGGCCGCCGTATCACTCAGCTCTGATTCCGGGTACTAGGAGCCTGTCTGAGTAGTGACTGGTCAAGAGGGTGCGAGTCTGATTCCTTGCGTGGTCATGAGCAAGGAATTTCGCCCTGGAAGATCGACGAGGTCCAGCTTCTGCCGCCGAGCGTGCAGGACTATGTGCCGCAGGACCACGTTTCGCGGTTGATCGTGTCGCTGGTCAAGGAAAGCCTTGATCTATCGGCGATCCTAGGCAGCTACCGGAGCGGGCTGGGTCAGCCGCCGTTTGATCCGCGGATGATGACGGCGCTGCTTCTACACGGCTATGCGAGCGGCATCTACTCGTCGCGGCGGATCGCCAGGGCGACGGTGGAGCGGGCGGATTTCATGATGATCGTGGCCGGCGATGCGCCGGACTTCCGCACGATCTCGGAGTTCCGGCGGCGGCATCTGAAGGCGCTGGCCGACCTGTTCGTGCAGGTGTTGAAGCTGGCCGAGAAGGCCGGGTTGGTGAAGCTCGGGCACGTTGCGCTCGACGGCACCAAGATCAAGGCGAACGCGTCCAAGCACAAGGCGATGAGCTATGATCGCATGAAGAAGCGGGAAGCGGAGCTTGAAGCGGAGGTCGATCGCTGGCTCAAGGCCGCCGAGGCTGCCGATGCGCAGGAGGACAAGCGCTACGGCGATCAGCGCGGCGACGAGATGCCCGATTGGGTGGCCGACAAGCAGAAGCGGCTTGAGAAGATCCGCGAGGCCAAGGCCGCGCTGGAGGCCGAAGCCAAGGCCGCAGCCGAGGTGGAACGCAAGGCGCGGGCCGAGGAGCGTCGCGTCGCCGAAGGCGGCAAGAAGAGCGGCAAGACGCCGACGAAAACGGAGCCCGACGGCAAGGCACAACGCAATTTCACCGACCCGGAAAGCCGCATCTTGAAGACCAAGGACGGTTACATCCAGGGCTACAACGCCCAGGCCGCGGTCGATGGTGCCCATCAGATCATCGTGGCGCAGACGCTGACCAGTTCCTCGAGCGATCAGGCGCAACTGGCGCCGTTGCTCGACGGGATCAGGGCTAATCTGGGGACCAATCCCGACGAAGTGTCGGCCGACGCCGGCTACTGCTCCGCCGCCAATCTTCGCACGATCAAACGGCGGCGCATTGAGGGCTACATCGCCACCGGAAGGCAGAAGCACGGCACCAAGTCCGCCACCGCGGAAAAGCCTTCAAGAGCCGGCTCGCTGATCGCCAAGATGAGCACCAAGCTCAAGCGCGCCGGCTACCGAAGTCGCTACCGCTTGCGTAAGCAGATCGTCGAACCCGTCTTCGGACAGATCAAACAGGCAAGAGGGTTCAGGCAATTCCTGCTGCGCGGCATCGACAAAGTGAAGCCCGAATGGGCCCTGATTTGCACCGCTCACAACCTCGTCAAGCTGGCGAGGGCCGCATGAGCCGCTATCATTCGGATAAAACCGGCTTCCCGATGCTAACTGGACAGGCTCCTAGTACAACCTGCGTCATGGAAGCCGCGGCCGGCCCGTTTCCTAAGAATAGCCATTGTAAGCCCGCCCCCACCTTCGCGATCGGTCCGACCATATTGAGTGTCTTGATATCGACCCAACACACATGCCTCGTGCCGGCATGGTCTTGGAGATTGCGGCCTACGCCGGGAGCTTCGACGACAACGTCGATGCCCATGCGACGCAATTGTTCGGCGGGTCCAATTCCGGACAGCAGAAGAATCTGCGGAGTGCCGAACGCGCCGGCGCTCAATACAACCCCTTGCGAGCTTTGAAGATAGCGCGGCTATCACCTCGAACAATCTCTATGCCGGTAGCCTTGCAGTTTTCGAATAGGACACGCTGAACTTGTGTATGCAACATCAAACGAAAATTCCGTCGCTTGACCGCTGGCCAAACATAAGAACGGGCCGCGCTGTATCGTGAGCCTCGACGCTGAGACACCTGAGGGAAACCGACACCCTCATACTCTCCATCATTCAGATCGAGGATGTGCTTGGAGCCATGGCGGACACATGCGTTAAGGAAGAGTTCTGACGTTGCATGTATGTACCTCGGGTAAGACACCGGTTGCGATCCATTCGCTCCGCGCGTTGAGTTCTCGCCGCCCTCGTAATCTTCGGATTTCCGGAAGTAGGGCAGCACGCTCAGATAGTCCCAACTTTCGTTGCCCAAAGAGGCCCAGGCGTCGAAATCCTCGACGCTGCCGCGAAGGAAACACATTGCATTAATTGAGCTCGTTCCCCTGAGAACCTTTCCACGGGGCAAGTAGTCGCGCTGTCCCGCCCGCGTTTGATCGAGCTCCGCGGTGAAACACCAGTCATAAATCGGATCGCCAAATAGCGAACTCATCAAGCCTGGCACAGCGATTTTAGGTGATTTGTCTGATCCACCAGCTTCCACGAGAAGCACTGACAAATTTGGATCCTCAGACAACCTCGAGGCTACGACGCTCCCGCCCGAACCTGAGCCCACCACAATGTAGTCGAACTTCAATTGCACGCCCGCTGCAATCTTCAGTCTCGCTTCTGGTCCCATCACTTCCCCAAGGTGGATCGTATGATCCGGTTTAAATCAAGATGGATTGTATGATCCTGAAAATGATGTACCATGGAGATGGGAACCGCGCGTATCCACGCTACAGAGAATGGAGGGAGATGTGGACGCCATCCTATATGGCACCCGTGACAAACGGGGAAACTGAACGCCCAACAAGCGGCCAAAACGCTCCGATCTTCGTCTGGCCGATCCAGCCGAAGGGTTTCCTGCGCTGGCTATTCGGCTATCCGGGGTATTTCTGGCCCTGGAACGCACTACTTCGCAATCTCGCTACGTGCGTGGCTCTATCTGACGCCTTCGCTCGACACGATGCGGGACTTCAGTTCCGGCTGGATTTGGCTCATCCTCCGCAATGCTGCGCTGACAGCGTTGGTCTATGGTGCCTTCCATACCGTGCTTTACATCTAGCGGCGCCAGCAACTGATTTCAAGTACAATCCTAAGTGGCTTGACGTAGACAATTCAATGTTTCTGTTCGGAAGCCAGACCACCGAAATGTATTCTTGACGATGTGCAGCGGTGTGGCGGTGTGGACGGGGTATGAGGTGTTCACCTGGTGGATGTTCGCGAACGGCTGCATCCCTTATTTCGATTTCCAACGAGAGCCGCTCTACTTCATCGCGCTGATGTTGCTCGTGCCGATGTGGCATTCGCTGTATTTCTACGTCATCCATCGCCTGATCCATATGGGGCCGCTCTACAACGTCATCCACAACGTGCATCACAACAACGTTAATCCGGGTTCCTGGTCCGGCCTGTCGATGCACCCGCTTGAGCACATTCTCTTCTTCTCCGGCGTACTGGTTCATTTCGTGGTCTTGCAACGCCAGGTGTAAGGGTTCCAGATGCCGTATTCCTTTTCGCGCAGCGCGAGCCTATCTCCTGCAGACCTGCGCGCTGGCGCAGCAGTTGCGGAATGCGTCACAAAGAGGATGAGGCTTAGGCTCGCCGAATCTGATACTCTGGTCGACCCTCCAAGGACTTTTACACTCCGGCAAGTGCGGCTAGACGCAACTGCCAGCGAGTTTCGCGGCTGACGACCCCGTTGATTTGCATCTCGCATATGCGCAACGAGTCAAGGGCCCCGAGAATAACTCTGCTTTGCATCAATTGGTTCTGTGCGGCGATCACCGTCCAGAACCTTGGGCTGGGCATCCCTGTTCATTCGAATGGGCTGATCGCCGTTTAGAGCCTCCAAGCATTGACAGGTCGGATCATATGGTTCAAAATACAAAATAAGGATTGATTGTTTCCGCCCACAAGATGTGAAGCTTGGTTAGCCAGACAGCTTGAATCCGAGTTTTAGGCAGTCGAGCGCCAGATTGTCCTCAGATTAACGCATTTTCTGGAGTTCCTCTTGACCGCCTATCTCAACGGTTCGTTCATTCCCATGTCGGAGGCGAAGGTGTCCGTCCTGGATCGCGGCTTTCTGTTCGCCGACGCGATCTACGAAGTTGGGGCCGTCCTCGACGGCAAGCTGGTGGACAATGATTCTGCATTTGATGCGGCTGAAGCGCTCAGCAGGTGAGATCTCGCTCAAGTTGCCGATGTCGCTGGAGAGAGTCCAGGAAATCCAGAAGGAGCTTGTTGCTCGCAACAAGATCACAAGCGGGCTCACCTACCTACAAGTGACCAGGGGTGCCAATCCGGGAGGGCGAAACTTTCTCTCCCGGCGGAGGACGTTCCCACGACCTTTGTTGTTTTCACGCGCGCGACGGAGCTGGTGGACACGCCCGAAGCCAAAACCGGCATCGGCGTGATCTCGGTGCCGGACATCCGCTGGGGCCGGCGCGATATCAAGAGCGTCATGCTGCTCGCGCAGGTGCTAGCTCGCCAGGCGGCCGAGGAGGCGGGTGCTGGCGAAGCGCTGTTGATCCAGGACGGCTTTGTCACGGAAGGCACGGCCTCCACCGCGTTCATCTTGACGCGCGAGGACGTTCTCGTAACGCGCCCGAATTCCACGACCATCCTTCCGGGTTGCACGCGCAAGGCCGTGCAGGCCCTCGCCGAGGAGCGGCGCATGCGTGTGGAGGATCGCGCCTTTACGGTCGCTGAGGCGCAGGCGGCGAAGGAGGCCTTCATCACAAACGCTTCGCTGTTCGTTCAGCCGGTGATCTCGGTGGACGGTAAGGAAATCGGCGATGGCAAGCCGGGGCCGATTACGCGGCGGCTGCGGGAGATCTACATCGAATTCGCGCGCGCGACGGCGGTCTGAGTAAGGAGTCCGCGGCAAATGATTAACCCGCAGCGGAGAACGAGACCCCGGAGTACCCGATCACTGGTTACTCGACGGTTTCTCCGGACGTGCCGGGCAAAGCCTCAGCGCCCGCCTCAGTACGGCTGCGCCAACTTTCAAGGCGAAACTCGTGCGGGTGATCTCCGGTGACCACAATCCCGATGGCCCCGACGATACGCTTCAGATCGCCGGCCTCTTCCGTAGGGAAAACGTCCACGTTGCCCGAAACCTCGGCGCGAAGGGCCAGTTCTTCTTCTACCTGGACGCCGACGGACGCTTGGTCGCTGCATTCGGGTTCGGCCGTCTGGGCGCGATTGCTCAGGAAATGCGTTTCGCCGAGCTGATGATCGGTAGGCGGCTTGCTCCAAAGGCTGATGCGCTCGCAGACCCCGGGGTAAGTATGAAATCTCTACTGGTTTAAATCGACTCCCGCATCCCTGAGTGGGGCGCGAAAGAGAATACCTCGGGTGAATGGAAATGGTGTCGTGTGCGTCCTCAGGTATCGTTGAACGCATCGGGAATGTCGCAAGCCTGAAGATTGGAGGCCGCGTGCAATTAGAATTCGACTACATCGTGGTGGGGTCGGGTTCGGGCGGAAGCGTCGTGGCCTCGAGGTTGTTGTCTGAGGATCCAAATCTATCACTGCTTCTCGTGGAAGCTGGCGGATCAGACAAATCGCTTAAGATTGTTATGCCAGGTCTGGTGAGCACGGTGATTGGCGACCCTAGTTATGACTGGTGTTTCACGTCGGAGCCCGATCAAACGCGTGCGGGACAGCGCGACTACATGCCTCGCGGAAAGGTGCTTGGCGGAACGAGTGCAATCAATGCAATGTGTTTCCCGCGCGGAAGTATCGATGATTTCGACACATGCGCCGCTCTTGGCAACGAGGGTTGGCATTATCGATCCGTCCTGCCCTATTTTCGCAGGTTGGAAAGATTTGAGGGTGGAGAGAGCGCGGCGCGTGGAACCAGCGGCTCCCAACCAGTGTCTTTCTTGAGATGCACACATCCAACGTCCGAACGCTTTCTGAAGGCATGCATCCAGCATGGTGCCAAACACATAAGCGATCTGAATAGTGGAGAGTATGAGGTTGTCGGTTTTCCTCAAGTATCGCAGCTAAGGGGCTCGTGATAGAGCGCGGCGCGCTCATACGTTTGGCCCGCTGCCAAGCGACGGAATTTTCATTTATTGTTGCAGACGCAAGTCCAGCGAGTAATGTTCGAGAACGGGAAAGCGACCGCCGTCGAAGTTATTATAGGCAATAGTCGCACGATCTTCAACGCACGCAAGGGGATCGTGCTGAGTGGCGGCGCATTCGCCACTCAGCAGATTCTTCTGCTATCAGGAATTGGATCCGTCGACAATTGCGTCGCATGGGTGTCGACATTCTCATCGATGCTCCTGGAGTCGGTCGCAATTCACAAGGGCATGCTGGCACGCGTCACGTGGCTTGGGTCGATATCAAGACGCTGAACATGGTGGTTGGGCCGATAGAGAAGCTGGCAGCCGGCTTACAATGGATGTTCTTGGATGTTCTTCGGAAAAGGGCCGGCCGCGACGTCCATGACGCAGGTCGTGCTCGCGCGAAAGATAGATCGCCCGGACCATCTCTCGCGCTTTCAGGTCCTGTTCGCGCCTAGTGACCATGAGATGAGCGCCAATAGCCTAAAATTGCTAGACCGACCTGCCGTTACGGCGATCATTAGTGTTCATCGTCCCTATTCTTCTGGTTATCTCGAATTGAGTTCACCTGATTGTCGAGAGCCGCTGAAAATTCATCCCGATCTCCTTGCTGACGAGAGATGTGAACACCCCCGTCGCCGAACATCGAATCGTGAGGGAAAGCTTCATTAAACCACAGCGCGAAGCATCTTTCATCCTGCTGGCACTTGTAAAATGGGTGTTGACTCGTCAGCTGTTCTCAGCAGCAAGCTGGCCGTGCGCGGTGTACAAAATCTCTAGGAGCCTGTCTGAGTAGTGACTGGTCAAGAGGGAGCGAGTCTGATTCCTTGCGCAGCCATGAGCAAGGAATTTCGCCCCTGGAAGATCGACGAGGCCCAGCTTCTGCCGCCGAGCGTGCAGGATTATGTGCCGAGGGACCACGTTTCGCGGCTGATCGTGTCGCTGGTCAGGGAAAGCCTTGATCTATCGGCGATCATAGGCAGCTACCGAAACGGGCTGGGGCAGCCGCCGTTCGATCCTCGGATGCTGACGGCGCTGCTTCTGCACGGCTACGCGAGCGGTATCTACTCGTCGCGGCGGATCGCCAGGGCGGCGGTGGAGCGGGCGGATTTCATGATGATCGTGGCGGGCGATGCGCCGGACTTCCGCACGATCTCAGAGTTCCGGCGGCGGCACCTGAAGGCGCTGGCCGACCTGTTCGTGCAGGTGTTGAAGCTGGCCGAGAAGGCCGGGTTGGTGAAGCTCGGGCACGTTGCGCTCGACGGCACCAAGATCAAGGCGAACGCGTCCAAGCACAAGGCGATGAGCTATGATCGCATGAAGAAGCGGGAAGCGGAGCTTGCAGCGGAGGTCGACCGCTGGCTCAAGGCGGCGGCGGCCGCCGATGCGCTGGAGGATAAGCTCTACGGCGACAAGCGCGGCGACGAGATGCCCGATTGGGTGGCCGACAAGCAGAAGCGGCTTGAGAAGATCCGCGAGGCCAAGGCCGCGCTGGAGGCCGAAGCCAAGGCCGCAGCCGAGGCGGAGCGCAAGGCGCGGGCCGAAGCCGAGGAGCGCCGCATCGCCGAAGGGGGCAAAAAGAACGGCAAGACGCCGACGAAAACGGAGCCCGACGGCAAGGCACAACGCAATTTCACCGACCCGGAAAGCCGCATCCTGAAGACCAAGGACGGTTACATCCAGGGCTACAACGCCCAGGCCGCGGTCGATGGTGCCCATCAGATCATCGTGGCGCAGACGCTGACCAGTTCCTCCAGCGATCAGGCGCAACTGGCGCCGTTGCTCGACGGGATCAGGGCCAATCTGGGGACCAATCCCGACGAAGTATCGGCCGACGCCGGCTACTGCTCCGACGCCAATCTTCGCACGATCAAACGGCGGCGCATCGAGGGCTACATCGCCACCGGAAGGCAGAAGCACGGCACCAAATCCGCCACCGCGAAAAAGGCTTCAAGACCCGGCTCGCTGATCGCCAGGATGAGCACCAAGCTCAAGCGCGCCGGCTACCGAAGTCGCTACCGCTTGCGCAAGCAGATCGTCGAAGCCGTCAAACAGGCAAGAGGGTTCAGGCAATTCCTGCTGCGCGGCATCGAAAAGGTCAGCGCAGAATGGGCGCTCATCTGCACCGCTCATAACCTCGTCAAGCTCGCAAGGGCCGCCTGAGCCGCCATTATCAAGATAAAACTGCCTTCCCAAAGCTAACTGGACAGGCTCCTAGATTGCAGATGCATCCATTATGCTCTTCGTAGTAAGCGCGAACTTAAATGCAACCTGTATGATGATCGGTGAGCGACTTGCCGAATGGCTGAGGCGGCTTAAGTTCCTCGTAAACGGCAAACTGCCATGTATTGTAAGTCAGCCGCGCTTCGGACTGCGCTTGGACTAGACGACCAATTCCATGAAACCCGCGTGCTGCAGCAGGCTGAATTGATGGAACGGACGGGTTGTTGGCGGATTCCTCGTTTGCGATTGGCGAAAACGAGGAGCTGTATCATGGCAGGATGGCGGCGAGCGGTCGAATTGGCAATGAGTGATGAAGAGATAGCGACCTTGACGACGCTTTCGCGGTCGAGGATCGAACTGGCGAGCCGGGTATCGCGGGCGCAGATGCTGCTGGCGTATCGGGAAAACCCTTCGTTCTGCGCGGTGGGCCAGAGACTTGGGGTCCATCATCAGACGGTGCAGCGCTGTGTCGAGCGGGCGCTGGCCGATGGCCCGCTGGCGGCCCTCGACGATCGTCCGCGACCGGGCAAGGAACCAACCATCACGCCTGAGGCCAAAGCCTGGTTGGTGTCGCTGGCGTGCGACAAGGCCAAGGACCACGGCTATCCACATGAGTTGTGGACGACGCGGCTCTTGGCGCGCCATGCGCGCGAACACGGGCCGGCGGCGGGGCATGCGTGTTTGGCCAATTTGGTCCAGGGAACGGTGTGCAAGATCCTCGGCCGAGAGGAAATCAAGCCGCACAAAGTGCGTTACTATCTTGAAAATCGCGACGCCGAGTTCGAACAGAAGATGGCGGAGGTGCTGTGCGTCTACCGCGAAGTCGAAGTCCTGAAGAAAGCCTCTGCCAAGGGAAAGCGGCGGGGAAAGCCGGTGACGATCGTCTCCTGCGACGAGAAACCGGGAATCCAGGCCATCGCAACGACGGCGCCGGATTTGCCGCCCAAGCCTGGCGTCCACGCCAGCTTTGCGCGCGATCATGAATACAAACGCCATGGCACGCTCAGCCTGTTGGCTGGGATTGATCTGCTCACCGGCAAGGTCCACGCCCTTGTCAAAGATCGCCACCGCAGTCGAGAGTTCATCGAGTTCCTCAGACTTATCGATGCCGCTTATCCGCCGAACACTGCGATCAAATTGATCCTCGACAATCATTCCGCGCACATCTCGCGAGAAACCAGAGCCTGGCTCGCCACTCGACCAAGCGGGCGCTTCGAGCTCACCTTCACCCCCAAGCACGGCTCGTGGCTCAATCTCATCGAGGGATTCTTCTCCAAGTTCGCCCGTTCAGTCCTGCGCCATATCCGGGTGACTTCAAAACACGAGCTTAAGGAGCGCATCATGGCTGGCATCGACGATGTCAATCGCCATCCGGTCATCCACAGGTGGTCCTACAAACTCGCCGACGCCGCCTGATATGATTCAAACCAAGAAAACGCTGGTCTAGCTGGTCGCGCTGTTCCCTTCCACCTTCTTGCCTTCGCTTTCACTTGAGGCGAGCGGCTCGCTGTTGCGGAAGCGCCGTCGTCACACTCGATCTTCTCCCGACGGCGATCATGCGGCGGAGGGGCCGGCTGTTGTCAATGATTAAGAACCGGGACGTCCAATGACGATCGTCTATCCTCCGGCAAGACTTAACGGAGGCAAGCGATATCATGCCCCATCTTCAGTTCGGCCTCTGGGGTGGCGCGGACTTCCCATTCGCTAACCGCGCCGAGTCCGTGGAGGCAATCGAGGAGGGCGGTGTTACAGCCATGGAGGTGCTGGCGCGTGACCTCAAGGCTCTGGGACGCTATGCAGCCCGCTCGCTTTTCGAATACGAGTGGTCGAGCATCAGCTCACGCCCGGGCAGATCGGCATTTACGATGCCTATGCCGGCGCGTTCAGCATCATCCATAACCTCGATGCGGCGATGCGGGCCGCCAACATCACGGGGCGAGACCGTCACGCGGAACGTCCAGGCGAAATCCGCCGCCCGCTCAGCCTTCGAGAGCACCAAACAGCGCTACTTCGGTCACTTCTGACCTCGATGAAAATGCCATCCCTGATCCGCTAGATTGAGGGCGATCTTGAGGCAGGGGAAGAAGATCGCGAACGAGCCATTGCGTTTAGAGGTCGGCGAGCGCAGCGACCGTATTCTGGCGCGTGATCCGCCAGCAAAAGGCCGCTATGCAAGTGGGCCAAGCAGCCGAAAGGACAAAGAATGTGCGGGCCTCCCGCCTCGGCCCCGTCTTCCCACGGCCGTGAAGTAGTGATGCCGAGCGTCTTGCACCCGCAGGCGCTCGTTCAATGCGACATAATCGCAACCTGCGATATGCCGATAGCCGTGAATCCCAGTTGGAAATGTTGCTATGGATTGCCACAGAGTCCTGGGGTCAAGGCCGGAAAATCGCTCTACATGTCAGGCCAGCGTGCGACCGACCGGAGCACAGGCGAAAGTCTCCATCAAGGACACGTTGTCGCGCAGGCGCGCTGCATATTACGAGAACATTCCGAGCTTGGTGCGGTCTGCCGGCGGCGAATCTCGTCACATCGCTAAGACGATTGAATACGTCACAAAATCATCGTTGGATCGCTATCGTGAAATCAACGATGTCCGCAACAGTGGCTTCCGAAGCCATCGCTCAGCGTCGACGGGCGTGATCAGCGAGGCTCTACTGCGTCCGGAAATGAGGATCGATCTCGACGCGATTGCGGTTTTGGTTGACCAATGTCGCTATTGACCGACGAACTCAGAGAGTGGATTGGCTGCGAGGTTTATTATCCAGCTCTAGAAGAGCTTGGTCGCGCCTCCATTCGCTACTTCGCCAACGCTCTCGGGGATGAGAATCCGCTCTATTTCGATGAAGCGTACGCACAAGCGGCGGGGTAATCCATCAGTAAGTCGCGCCGCCGACATTGGTGCGTGAGACTTGCCAATATCCTCATCGCCGACCGAACAGCGATGGATATGTCGGCCATCAATGGCCGCTTCTCTTACGAACTGCAGATTAATCCGCTCCGGTACCGACTATGAGTTCTTGCGGCCTATCCTTCCGCAGGATCGCATCTCGGTCAGGTGGAAGCTCCAAGACGTCGAAGAGCGCGTATCCTCACGTGGAGGAACACAGTTGTTCGTCACAACAGGTGGACGATACGAAGACGCGCAGGTGAGGTGGTCGCAATTAACCGAGAAACCGTTGTCTATCACCACGCCGAGCTGAAAGCGCTGAAGTCGTTCACCATCGAGCTGATCATGGCCTACATCCTCGACAAGGAGGGCAAGGCCGGCAGCATCGAGCAGCGCTTCCGCCGTTTCCTTCTCTATGTCGCGCAGTCGGGCCTCAAGGACACCATCTCGTTCCCCGAGAACGTCGCGGGCCAGTCGGCGCCTTCTCCGACCCGGTCGTCATCATCGACCCGGTGAATAGCAAGAACACGTCGCCGGCCGCATCACCGAGGCCGAGCGCGCCGAAATCGTCGCCGCCGCCGAGTCCGCGTGGGAAGCGGCGCACTTTGCCTCGGCCGAAGCGACAACGACATCTGGAAAGAACTGTTTGGTCCCCGTTTTCGTGTTGAGGAAGACGCATGAGCGACGCCGCAACTGCTATCGCCAGCACCAGCTACACCTACCCCAGCGCCGACCTCGAAGCCGTCTGCCGCCGGTTCACCGCCGACATCGTGATGATCGCGCAGAGCTCCGGCGCCATCAGCGAGAGCAAGGCCCGCTAATACGCGCACGACATCGAAGTCCTATCCAAAAGGACTTCCTGAAGCGTGTTGACGTCACGCTCCTGAGCAACGACGTTGAGGTGCGCGCCGCGCAGTACACCGTCAACACCGCGTCCGGCGACCTCACGATGACCCCGCCGGGCGGCGTGATGTGGCCCAAAGTCGAGAAGCTTTACCTGCGTATCGTACTCTCCCACACGTCGGAACACGGACGCTGAGGAGGAGAAGATGCGTGGCTCTCTGATGATCAGCTGGACGGGGACCAGCACCGACACCAGCCACCTCGGCCTCAAGGCTTCCGGCAACCGCGATTATGCCAGCAACGCCTTCGGCTTGCAGCGAAAGGATTTCATGTGAACCAGCCCCTACCGCATGCGCGGGTGCGTAGACCTTTGCTGCCTTATGCGTCCGCGGACATTTGACGGCTAGGTGTCGTTTCGACGTCGCGGGATTGATGCTGTAGCGTACAAAACGGACGTTATGAGCTGGCAACAGTACGAAGCGGACCGTTATGACGCGAATAGAGCACGGTTGCTGAGCTCGCGCGCGCGTTGGTCCGTTACGTACAAAGTTTGCGCGCCAACAACAAGCGCAATCTGTCAGCATCATCGTGCGAGCGGCGGAATGATCCGCACCGCGACGTTCACTGATCATCTATCAGTTGGCCTTCTAGGAAGGTCCTGCAGGTCGAGGATCATTGGGGGCGAAAGCGGTTGGTCTCTTCCGGGACAGTTGAGAGACCGCTTTTGAGGTGAAACAATTCGGAGGACTATTATGAAAATGCTGAAGAGCCTTTTGCTCAGTGCGGCAGCTGGCCTGATCGCGGCAGGCGGAGCAGATGGTGCCGATCTGCCCATCAAGGCCAAGCCGGTCGAATACGTGAAGATCTGTTCCTTGTATGGAGCTGGGTTCTACTACATCCCAGGAACCGATACCTGCACTAAATTGGGGGATACCTGCGCGCTGAGACAGCGCTGAACACCAATGGTGTCTACGCGTCAGGGCGGGTGAACGGCTTGGCCGGCGCTAACAATCACCTGAGCAACTATTACACTGCGCGTTCTCGTCTAGGCCTCAACATCGATACGCGCACCGCGACCGAGTATGGCGTGCTCCGCACCTATTTCGATGGCACCTTTACCTGGACGTCGGGCGGCTATACCGCTACCGGTGCCGGCGGTACCACTTACGCCGGTGACAACATCGCGGGCGGCTCGCTCGGCGTCTACAACGCATTCATCCAATTCGCTGGTTTCACGTTGGGTAGGGCGACCTCACAGTTCTCCACGCCCTGGATGAATTATCCGGGGAATAACTTCGACGGTCTGCCGGGCGGCGGCGGCTATGAGCCTGTGAATCAGTTCACCTATACCGCAAACTTCGGTCAAGGCATCTCGGCCACTTTCTCGGCCGAGGATCAAGTCGTCCATGACACGACCAATATCTGGAACGTGAGCGGCGCGACGGCCGCAGGTCTCGCCACTGGTGCGTACGGTGCCAATAACATCGGCGGTTCGCGAGCTCCAGACTTAATCGCGATGCTTCGTGTTGATCAGGCTTGGGGCCTCTTCCAGGCGTCGGTTGCCGCGCATAACAACCATGCCGGCTACTATGGCGCGTCCGAAGTGACCGGCCATCCGGACAGCAAGTGGGGCTGGGCTGGTCAGCTGGGATTGTCGATCAAGAACATCCCGACGGGTCCGGGTGACACGATCAACTTGCAAGGCGTGTATACGAACGGTGCAAGCCGCTACAATTTTCAGCCGTATGCACCGTCCACCTACGCGATGTACGGTGGTACGAGCCTGGCGGGTGCTTACCAGAGCGTCGGCCTTGCTGGTCTCTCTGACACCGTGTTCGTGACTGGTGCTGGCCAGGAGTTGACCACGACCTATGGCTTCAGTGGTGCCTACAACCATAACTGGGATCCCTACTGGAACACCGCGATCTACGGTGGATGGGCTGCTGTGCGGTACAACGGCACGGCCAAAGGCTACATCTGCGGCGCCTTCGTCGCAGGCCTCGCGCTCTCGAGCGGAGTTGGCGGCTGCAACCCCGACTTCAGCTACGCGGTTGTCGGTATGATCACGCGCTGGACCCCAGTCAAGAACCTGACCTTCTCGGCCGATCTGGCTTACACCATGCTCGATCAGAAGTACGCGGCCGGAAGCACGGTGGCGTTGCCGGCGCAAGCAAGTATCGCCAAGCCCGGCACCACCTACGAGCTGAAGGACCAGAACACGGTCAGCCTGCTGCTTCGAGCTCAGCGCAACTGGTGAGTCTTTGTCAAACTAGCGGAAGGAGAGAAGGAACGTTTCTATCAATCTAAGTTTAACCTCCAAGAAGGCCTCCGGTATGCCCACCGGGGGCCTTTAGAATTGGGAGCCGCGTCATGTTCTCGGATTAGACGCCCTCTCTTCTTCTCAATGACACGCTCTTCGCAGCGCTCTAACAAGTCTCGGATGCTGAATTGCCGAGTCCTATCCACGGCATCTGGCCGCCAACTGTCGGCGAGCACGGTTGGTTTGCGAATTGAAGCTGCCACCAATCTAAGCGCAATGGGCGAAATCACCCACGCCGGCGGCGCTGATCTTTGTGGTCAACTGGCGCCCGGAGACCATCAAGCAGGTGAAGCGGAACGCGGCCCGTAGCCAGGTGCACAGCCCACGTCGCCATCCTTTCCGATACCCGACCGTGGCTCGGAAACCATACTCTTGGATCGCCGGTCCGGATAACAGTGACCCTTGGCTTCCGTCCGTGCCAACTTCCGCATGGCAACCTGCGAGCCATCGGGATGCGTCTCGCGACACCGCCCCTCCCACCAGAATTCTGTTCAGCTCAGCTCTCGTCGGGAGCATAGAGGAGCGACAGTGCGGGTTTCACGCATTCTATGCGATTGAGCGATGAAAAAAGCGCGCGAACGCATAGATTCGCGGGCTGAGATACCCGCATCAATCCTCGGACGGAATCTCAATTGGAACGGCGAAGCCAGCCTTTACGCGGCCCATTATGACCATCGTCTTGAACCCCTTAATGTCCGGGTTCTCATAGAAGAATCGCTGGGTAAACTGCTCATAATCTTCCATGGTACGCGCGGTAACGTATAGGACATAGTCGGCGTCGCCGGTGACGCAAAATGCATTGACGACGTCAACTGACGATTTGATGGCATTCTTGAACTTATCGATTACATCTGAACGCTTCCGCTCAAGGCTCACCAGTACAAGCATTTGAATAAGTCTTCCTACCGCCTTCGGCGAAACGATTGAGACGTCGGCCTCGATGATGCCTTCCGAACGGAGCCTCTTCAGTCGTCGTTGACAAGCGGTAGCGGACAGCCCGGCCACTTCGCCAATTACCTCGGAAGTTAGACGGTTGTTCTTTTGCACGATCTCGAGGATGCGGGCATCTATTCGGTCGTATTCCATATCGGGTCCAGCCTCAAAGTGAATTTCGCCGCCAAATGCCATCCTCCGAGCGGCAGGAAAATGGGACGAGATCAGCGAGGGTCAGATTCCAAGGAAGTTAGCGATTTCGGTGACTTGCCCGGTGAGCATGTGGATGCCTTGATGAACTCGGCATTCGCGTGCTTGTGCTCTGATGGAGAAGCGCCGTGGTCTCCGGGCGCATGATCACGTCGGCAACTATCTGGCGTGAGCTGAGTGCGGACACATCGATCGGCAGCGGATCGCTCTCATTTAGCCCGAGCGAGGTGGTGTTGATGACAATGTCGGCCATAGCTAGATCCGCGACGGCGCCTGGTACACAGCGCCCAGGGTACGCGGCGTTCAGACGATCAATCAGGATGGCAGCCCTGGATTGCGAACGGTTGGCGACAGCGATACGGCCAGCGCCGGCATCTGCGAGAGCAGCCACGATGGCTTTGGCGGCGCCGCCGGCGCCCTGGATATAGATTTTGGCGCCCGCAGGATCAACGCCTTGAGATTTCATTCCGGCGACGAAGCCGATGCCGTCGTCTCGCCCTCCCAAGCGCCGTCGGGTCCCTTCCGGACGACATTCACCGATCCCGTAATCTTCGCCGTCGGGCCGAGGCGATCACATAGGCTTAGAGTGGCTTCCTTGTGCGGTACAGTGAGAGTAAAGCCGGGGAGATTTTGCCATACCTTTAGCCCCGCGATAAAATTGCCCAGATTATCGGCATGAACATGAAAAGGTACAAACACCGCCCGGCTTCCGCGCTCTGCGATGATTTTGTTCATTGCTTCCGGCGTACGAACCTGTGCGATTGGGTCAGCTATGATGCCGTAGACCCGGCTCTTGCCATCGATCACCCCGACGCTCATTGTACCTCCAGCCACTTCCGGCGAACATCATCGCAGGTGCGAAGCTCTTCGGCGTTGCCTTCGAAGACAATTTTCCCGTGCCCCATAACGGTCACGCGATCACTGATTTCGAGTGCAAGGGTAAGTTTCTGTTCGACCAAAACGACACCGATACCGCGCCGCTTCATCTCCAAGATCAACTGTACAACCGCTTCAACGATCTTAGGTGCGAGACCCTCGGTCGGCTCGTCTATAAGAATGGCATCAGGGTTGCCCAGCAATGATCGGCACATCGTCAGCATTTGTTGCTCACCGCCGGAAAGCGCACCGGCGGCAACGTCGCGACGCGTTGCAAGATTTGGAAAGATCGACCAGAGTTCATCGGGATGCCATGTGGCGACCGCATTAGGGCGGCGCTGAATCCCGAGCGTCATGTTCTCTCCGACCGTTAGGTTGTGAAAGATGAGCCGCTCCTCGGGAACATAGGAGAGACCTGCGCGGACGATTTGATATGTATTGAGATTTGCGACAGAGCAGCCATTGAGAATGACTTCGCCGGCGGTGGGCCTTACGATCCTGAGCAGCGCCCGCATCATCGTTGACCGCCCAGATCCGTTGCGACCGACAAGGCTTACGATTTCGCCGCCGTACAGATCGAAGTCGACCCCATTAAGGACGCTCGTCCCATTATAGCCCGCTCGGAGGTCGTGCACGCTCAACATGTCGCCGTCTCCTTGCCGAGATAGGCTTCGTGGACTGCCGCATTGCACTTGATCTCAGCTGGCGATTCGCTGGCGATAATCTGACCGTGCACAAGTACAGATATGCGGTCGGCCAGCGAGAAGACCACATCCAAATCGTGCTCTACGATAAGAAGTGTCCGCCCTTCCGTAACGGTCTTGATCAAAGACGTCGTATATTCCGCCTCTTCTCGTGACATACCGGCTGTAGGTTCATCCAGCAGTATGACCCGAGGGTCAGTTGCCAAAGTAAGGCCGAGTTCGAGAGCACGTCGATCGGAATACGCTAGATTGCCGGCAAGCTCGGATGCGACGCGCTCAAGCCGAACAAGACGGAGCAAGCGATCGGCTTCGTCATTGACCTTTCTGAGACGGCCTGCTGTTGACCAAACATTGAAGCGGACCCCAAACCGGGCGAATGCGCCGATCCGTAGATTTTCAAAGATCGTGAGACGCGGAAAGATACTCGTAATCTGAAAAGACCTGGATAGTCCCCGTCTATTGACTTCGAACGGTTCGAGACTATTGATGACCGCTCCGTCCAGAAGAATCTCTCCCGACGTCGGAGGAAACGCCGCCGACAAGAGATTGAACATCGTGGACTTTCCCGCGCCGTTCGGACCGATCAGCGCATGCCGCTCTCCGTGTTTTATATCGATGTTGACGTCGTGAATGATCTCGAGCGGGCCAAAGGATTTCCGCACATTGCGTGCTGCGAGTACGATTCCATCGTAGTAGCTGTTGAAGTCGCTCACCGGATGCCGTCCCTGTTTTCGCCTATCATCAGCCACTTGATTTTTGCGCGTTTGGCCGCGGCCACGACTCGAAAAGTGAAACAGCGAAGACTGCAATAGCCGTTGACCAAAGGACACTCGACGCTGCGCTGAACGTCCAGTCGAGAAAGGTAATCGTGCCATCAGGAGCGAGTCCGACGATTGGTGATGTGCCCATCAAGCGATAGCTCACTTCGGTCATCCAAACGCCGCTCAGCACGAGGCCGACGCATGCAAAAAGAAACGCGGTGTAGTCCGCCATGAGGCGACGCCAGGACGCGAGGTTGAGGCGGGCGTGACGTAAGAAGATGCCAGTCAAGCCTTCTGGGGCAAACATCACAATGATGACGAAGATCAAGCCCATATAAAGGAGCCAAAGCCTGGTGGCATTCGAAGCTAGTTCCGCGAAGAGCGTCAGCCCAATGCCTCCCACGAAAGGCCCTAGGAAGACATTGGCTCCTCCCAAAAGGCGTGCAGGACGGGCATCGCCGAATTGGCGCCTCCAAACAGTTCGAAGCTAGTGCTCTCCATGCTGAAAGCGATCAAACCGCCGGCGAGACCCGACACTGCGGCGGAAAGCGAAAAGACCACGGATTTCACAGCGTGCGTGCGGTAGCCCAAGAATTGGAGACGCTTCTCGTTGTCGCCAACTGCCAGCGCGATCTGCCCAGAGGCGACGCCGAGAACCAGCGCAGCAGCAGCAGACCTAAAAGGCACCAGCTCATAACGACGATGTAAACCTCTCCGACAGTGCTAAAAGTGATCCCGGCCCACGGCGTCCGCATCGTCGATAAGCCCGCTTCGCCACCGAAGACGGCGTGCCATTTGGGAGCGACAGATAAAAGTAACTCGCCAACGGCAAGGGTAATCATAGCGAAATATGTGCCACCGCGGATGGTAGCAAAATAGCCAACCAAGACTCCGACGATGGCCCCTGCAATCAAGCCTACGACCGGGATCAACGGCGTCGGAATTGCCAAGACGCCGCGCTCGGACAGTACGAGCGCGTGGATGACGGCAAACGCTCCGATGGCATAATAGGCTGCATGTCCGAACGAAAGCAATCGTGTATGCGACCAGAGCACGTTCCAAGCGAGAGCGAACAGGCCTGCGACCATCATTTTGATCGCATAGTTTAGAAACTCCGGCTGCACAAAGAAGGGAAGCGCAAACAAGTGAGCCAGGATGCCAATTGTTATCAATATGCGCAGGAAAGGTGTTTTTCTTGCATGAGCACTGGTCTGGTTGATGTTCAATTCTGCGAAGGTCATGCTTGGGTCCTTTCACCCATGAGGCCGGCCGGGCGCAGCAGGAGAACGATCAGCATCAGTGCAAACGGCAGGGCTCCGGCGCTCGCCGATAGCGGCACGGCGAACAAGCCGCCGATATCTCCCCAATTGCCGAGCCCAGCTAGCGAAGACGCATCAGCGAGTGTTGTGTCGATTCCAACGAGAAGCGTAGTCAGAATGCCGATCAGTAGAGAGGCTATGAAGGCGCCCCCAGAGAACCAAGTCCTCCCACGACAACGACAACGAATACGATTGTTCCGATCTCGGACGCCATTGCTGGACTGGTCGGATAGAAAGCGCCGGCGACGGCGCCTGCCAAGCCAGCCATGCCTGCTCCAACAGAGAATACCAGCAACATGACCAGTGGAACGTTATGGCCCAGAGCCTCGACCATAATTGGTTTATGCACGGCAGCGCGCACCACGAGGCCCACCCGGGTGAAGCGAAGAATGAGGACCAAAGCGCCGAAGAAGCCTATAGAGACAAGGCCCATAAAAAGACGATAGATCGGGTACTCCAGTGAACCAATGCGAAAGGCCGAAAAGTTGAGCGTCTCCGGGACTTGATAGCTGACAGCATAGTAGCCAAAGAAAAACTTCACGATCTCGTCAAAGACGAATAATAGGCCGAAGGTCAGCAGCAGCTCATGCGCATGTCCATGTGCATGAACTGATCGCAGCATGTATCGTTCAACGATCGCGCCAATCGCTGCCACAATCAAGCCAGCAACCAGGAGACCTGGAAAGAAGCCGATGCGATTTGACAGGACGTACCCCGCATAGGCGCCAAGCATATAGAATGAGCCGTGAGCAAAGTTGAGCACGCCCATCATGCCGAAGATCAAGGTCAGGCCTGCCGCGATCATGAAAAGCAATAAGCCGTAAATAGTGCCGTTGAGCAGAGAGACGGCGAACATTTCCATTGGCGCACTCCGAGAAGTTAAGGCGCAATAGTAGCATCCAGTGGATACCTAACGCGCCAGATCGGCCGGCGCGTTCGATGGCCGCAGCGACTTGCGTCAGGATGGCCGCTGCATCTTGCAAGCGCTCTGAGGCGGTGTGACTGCATCCGGCCCTTCAACTTTCAGCAATGGCTTGAAACCGAACGGCGAGTTTTCAACTTTAAACGCAGCGTCGCGCGAAACTTCCGTGATTGCGATCGGCAGCAACGCTTGATGATCATCTGCACGCAGGGTGACCTTTCCCGCCGGACTGTCAAAGGTCACCATTTCCATGGCTTCGGCGATCTTTCTGACGTCGATGGAGCCGTTCGCAGGAGCGAGCTTCAGAGCTTCGCCCAGGAACAGCAGGGAAATAACGGTGCGGGCGTGCGAATTTACCAGCGTTTGTGCCTTGGTACGCTCCAGGAAGTCCTTTTGAAATGCGATGCCACGCTCGCCGTTGGCCTCTGCATTGAAGACTTCGAGATTGATGTGGCCCTCGGCGGCATCGCCCGCGCTCGTGACGTTCCCCGGACCGTCGAGGAACATTCCTATGAAACGGGCTTTGAGCTTAGAATCAGCTGAGGCACGCATGAGGCGAACAAGATCCGTTCCCCAATTGCCCGTGATCACGGTGTCGGCATTTGTTGCTGCGATGCGGGTGATATACGGGGTGAAATCCTGAATGCGATTAACGTCATGCAAGACAGCGTCAACAACCTTATAGCTACCCTCGGTGGCGTGGCCTTTGATGGCCGTCTCCATATCGCGTCCCCAGGAATAGTCCTGGTTTATCGAAAAAACGTTGGAAGCGGGGAATTTCCCGTCACGGATCGCCTTGGAGGCCGCGCGAAGCCGCATTTCAGCATCAAGTGCGAACTTGAAATGATAGAAGTGGCATTTCTCTCCGGTCAGCTCACGCGCTTCCGCTGCTGAATTTAGATAGAGGGCGGGTTGTTTCGGATTGCGAAGATTGTACCGCCGTACGTCTTCGGTGATCTGGCCGGCGACTGCAGACGACGCGCCTTGAAGGATCACGTTAACGCCTTCGCCGATGGCAGCCGTCACCCGTGCCGACGCACCCGTCGGTGTGCCTTGATTGTCATATGTTAAGAGTTGAATGGGCTGACCATTGTAGCCACCGGCAGCATTCAAGCGGTCAATCGCGTATTGCGCTGCAGTCACAAGTAGCGCGCCGGTGGCTGCCTGACTTCCTGACAGGGTCTCGATCACGGCCACTTTGAGCGCGGGACCGCTTTGCGCCGCGACTGAAGCTATCCCTAGTCCCAGCGACAGGGTCACCGCCGCGCCGATACGCACGATCGTGCTGACGAATCCTTTAGACATGGATATATCCTTTCCGAGTGGACAAATGTTGTGAGCGGAGAAACACTTCTTGAGTCAAGGAAACATAATCCACGGCCAGCAATCATTGAGGCCGAGACCACGGCCGCTATTTTGAACGTAGGGGGCCGCCGAATCCCCATCGACGCGCGGCGCTCGCCTGACGTGACAGCGATCGCAACGACGAAAAGACGCAGAAAATGAGCTAGGCCTGTCGGCTCGAGCGCAGCGGCTTGTCACGAGAGATCTCCCGAGAATGTGCATTTTGCGGGCACCCCCACAGATTTGCGGGCACCCCCACCGAAGAGGCCGAGCGTCAACACCTTTGACTTCATGAGTACCAGCAAGCCCATCGAAATCCTCTAGTAATCGAGGGTGATGAGACGATCTTCCCTTACTGATTTGGAAGTCGCCTCGAGTGCGCCGATGCCCTTCACTACATCGTCGATAGGAACTGGATACTCCGTCTGATCAAGAACGAACCTTGCGAAAGCCTCGAGTTCTGCGCGTTCGATGTCAACGGCAGCGAAGCACGTCGTTTCCGGGTCTTGGCCAACTCGCGCGAATGTGAGCTGTTCATGGCCGTGCATCTCAGCCCAGCCTTCTGTTCCAAACACCTGTAGTCTCCAGTTCCGCGCTGTCGCCGTCACCGTACTCAGGTAGCCGGTACAGCCGCTTGCGAATTCAATCTGGACGTCGGTGGTGTCGTCCATGTCTATCTGGAGGAACTGCTTTCGTGATCTCGCTCTTACGCCTGTGATGGGGCCAGCGAGACCGATCATTGCGTCCAGGACGTGGATCCCCATCAGCGTCATGCCGCCGGCAGGAGCTTCAGACTGGCGCGCACGCCAATCCCCGGGCGCAAAGTGCAGGGCTTGTGGTGCCGAAAAATTGCCCTCTATATGCAGGACGCGCCCGAGCCGGCCACCACTGAGAATTTCCTGCATCCGCAAATAGGCCGGCAAGAATCTGCGATTGAATCCAACCGCCAGTCTCTTTCCGGCACGTCGAGTAGCATCTACAGCTTTCAGCGCGCCTATGACGTCGAGCGCGAGCGGCTTCTCGACGAAGACATGCAGACCGGCTTCCGCAGCCTGGCAAATCTGATCGACATGTTCGCTATGAGGTGAAGCGATCACGATGCTGTCGATCGAGTTTGATCTTATAAGATCTTGGTAGCTGTCGAAGAGGTTGATCCTTTCCCGCTGAGCAAAGCGCTGGTGCTTACTTAGTGAGGGGTATAGCCTGCTGTAAAATGTATGAGATTACCCTTCGGCTCTCCGTCTTCCTGGATTGCCCGTACAAGCTTCTGTCCCCATTGCCCAAGCCCCACGATACCTAAGTTCAACATTAATCACCCTTCAAACGAATGCCTCTCGGGCATTAGTTGCCTTTCTAGGCGACAGTGCGTCGCAAATTGTTCAGTGAGGTAGCACCAGAGAGTGCAGCTCTTCTTAAGGACACCGGTTGCGAGCCTGTATCCCCGCGGGTCAAGTTCTCTCCGCCCTCGTATTCCTCCAGCTTGTGAAAATGGGGGAGGACGCTCCGATACTCCCAGTCCTCGTTGCCGAGCGAGGCCCAGCTATCGAAATCTTCGACGCTGCCGCGGAGAAAACACATCGCGTTAATTGAGCTCGCTCCGCCCCGCGTCTGATCGGGCTCCGCGGTGAAACACCAGTCGTATTTCGGGTCACCAAACAGAGAACTCGCCAAGCCAGGCATAACGACTTTAAGTGATTTGTCTGATCCGCCAGCTTCTACGAGAAGCACTGATAAATTTGGATCCTCAGATAACCTCGAGGCTACGACACTCCCGCCCGAGCCGGAGCCGACCACTATGTAGTCGAACTCTGATTGCATGCGCGCTCCAATCCCCAGCCGACTAGTCCCGTTAACTTGATTGGATCATATGATCCAAATTGCGTCAATATGGATTGTGTGTTCCTTTAGGAATATGATATCCCTATGATGAGGATTTATTCCTACAATCGCGCGGCAGACATTCGTCCTTTAGTCGACGCGATCGAGATGATGTGTCTTGCAATCCGCGAGACGCCCAGATCAGCACTTTCGGGCTGGCCGATTGGTCTCGGTATCTCAACATTGGCTATCAGCTGCCTTGGTGGCAGGTTCCGACAGGATGGACGCTGCCTCGCTCCTTGGCGGCGTGCGAACATATGCGCGCTTGGAGCCTGCGATTTCACCGTATAGGAACTGGTTGGACGTTGTGCGCGGAGGCGACACTTTCGTCACAGTCGGGCCGCTCGTTAGTATGGCCGTGGAAGGGCGTCGCCCTCGAAGCAAGATCCGGCTCCCTCCTGGGGGTGGTAGGATTACGGTCGACTGGCAAATTCAATCCGCGTTAGCGTCCCTTCAAACCGCGTAGAAGTTATTCGTAACGGCGCGATCGTTGATGAATTGCGTTGCAACAAATTGTCGTGCCAAGAGCACCTCTGCAAGGCACCTAGTCTTGTTGGATGGCAATCCGCCTTCGGGGCAGTATCGTTGGGCGCGATGCCGGCATTGCCGCACATACCAGCGCGTCTATATCGATGTCGGAGATAGCCCCAATCTTTGCTACGCCGACGCAGGCGTTTGAGTGCCGGTCACCCTTTCCAAGCAAATCTGGAGCGCATGAACCCATTGACAAAGTATAGAACCAAATGGTTCAAACCTTCCTTTGCTTAACGACTGGGAGAATGCAACGGCCATGTCCGACGTAAGCGAAATGCATCAACGGCTGGTTTCGGCCGCGACTGAGATCACCGGGCCTAGCGGAATTCTTTCGTTGCCTTCCGATACAGCTGGCTACTTGACGGATTGGCGCCGCCGCTACAGGGGTGAGGCCCTGGCCGTGGCGTTGCCCAAAACTGTCGATCAGGTTTCTGATCTTATAAAGCTGTGTTGTGAATTGGGCATTGCGATTGTGCCCCAGGCGGGAAATACAGGCATGACCGGAGGTGCCGTGCCCCTCGGCCATCGCCCTTCCATGATTCTTAACGTTTCAAAACTGAATAGAGTGAGAGAGATCGACACTCGAAACAATTCGGTCGTCGTCGAAGCCGGTTGCGTCTTGGAAATTCTTCGGGAGACCGTACAACGAGACGGCAGGTTGTTTCCAATGCTTCTTGGAAGTGTGGGCAGTTGCCAGGTTGGCGGGCTCGTATCGACGAATGCTGGTGGAATAAATGTCTTGCGTTATGGAAACATGCGCGACCTCGTTTTGGGCTTAGAAGTTGTTCTGCCGGACGGCAAGATCTGGAATGGCCTGAAGGTCCTCCGGAAAGACAACTCAGGATACGATCTCAAGCAGCTCTTCATTGGTGCGGAAGGAACATTGGGCGTCGTAACTGCCGCTGCTCTGAAGCTCTTTCCGTTGCCAACGAATACCGGAACGGCAATGGTGTCACTGCCGAGCATGCAGGCGGCGGTGGATCTCCTAGAACTCTTCGCGGATGGTACAGGCAACAAGGTGGAGGCGTTCGAAATTATTTCCAAAGGACAGCTCGAGAATGTTCTCGCACACAACGACGAGCTGCCACCATTATCGCTGGCATCGCCATGGTACGCCTTGATCGAGCTCGCCGACAGCAGCATTAATTGGGAGCCATCCCAAGCGTTTGAGCAAATTCTTGGGGGGCAATCGAACGCGGCTTGGTGCATGACGCGATCATTGCTTCAGATTCCAAAAAGGCTGAACGCTTATGGAAGCTTAGGCACACCATTTCTGAAGCGAATATGCGAAAAGGGTTCTCCGTAGCTAATGACACGTCCGTTCCGATTTCAAAAATAGCAGTGTTCATAAATCAAGTAGACGAGCGGCTAAAAGAGGCATTCCAAGCTGCTGAAGTACTTTATGCAGGACATATAGGGGACGGAAACATCCACGTCATTGTTGTGTTCGATAAAAGCGTCTACGACACGGCCGCGAAGCAGGAAAAAGCAGCTGCGCGCGCCAATTTCATCGTCCATGAAGTGAGCGTTGACCTAGGCGGTAGCATCAGCGCCGAGCACGGAATCGGAATGATGCACGTCGAAGAACTTGAAAGGTTCAAGCAATGCATTGACCTTGAAATGATGGCCGGGATCAAGAGGGCATTTGACCCCAGAAACATCATGAACCCCGGTAAGATACTCCGATCGTGATCGTATGGATCATGTTGGTTTCGAGCCGAGGCATCTTCTCTCGATAAAGAAATGCAAGAGGGCATAATCATATGAAATTTGTTTGCGCCGCGCATCGCGAGGCTGTCCGCGTCGGAGTGGTTTCGGGCGAGGAAGTCATTCTACTTCCCGACTGTTTTAGCGATCTGGTGAAGATCATAGAAGGAGGGGCGCAAGCCTTAGCGGAGGTGAAGCGCCTGATCTGCGAGCAAGATGCCGAGCGCGCGTCGTTGGTAGAGCTGATTCTCCTGCCACCCATCCGGCGCTTTCGCCGCGACATACTTTGTACGGGATGGAACTATCTCGATCATTTCAACGAAGGCAAAGGGAAGCGCGACGGCCAAGACGCGAAGGAGCCGCCAAAGGCACCGACTTTTTCACCAAAGGTCCAGATACCGTTATTGGGCCCCACGATCCTATCGCGTTCGACCCTCGGATCTCGGGGCAATGGGATTACGAAGCAGAACTAGCTGTAGTCATTGGGAAGACGGGCCGCAGTATCGCCGAGCGCGAAGCCGCTAGTCACATCTTCGGCCACTGTCTAGCGAATGATATTTCGCAGCGCGACTTGCAGCGGCGGCACGGCGGACAGTGGTTCAAGGGCAAGAGCATCGATGGAACAATGCCGATGGGTCCATACATTGTGACGCCCGATGAAGTTGATTTCCGTGCAGTCCGGCTACAATGCCTCTTGAATGGAGAAATCCGGCAGGACGCTCTGATTTCCCAAATGGCTTTTCCGATCGAGAAGTTGATCGCCGAGCTTTCATTTGGGATGACCCTGAGACCTGGCGATATATTATTGACGGGTACGCCGAGCGGCGTCGGCTTTGCGCGGACACCGCCAATCCTGCTGACCGAGGGGATGAAGTTGTGGTGCGCGCGACTGGTTTTGGCGAACTGCGAAACCGGCTTAAGCGCGTCGATCTTTTTGGCAATTCCGACGTCTCGGTTGAGTGAGTGCGTAGGTATTCCCGTCAATCCGCGGGCAACAGATCGCGCCTCGGAGCCAAGCGAAGCACTGGCGCTATCGCGGGGTTCGTCTAAAACCATAGCTTGCAGGCGCGGCCGCGGCGGTACTAAGACAGATCATGGCCACACACGAAGGGCATCGCTAAAGTGTTCGGCCGGTCGTTCGGCTTGCAGCATTGCATGATGGGAGAGGCCGCGTGGGTTCAGTGGATCTGGTTGAAGAAATCAAAGAAATTTGCGTCGATCTGTCCGGGCAGGCTGTCGAGGCGGCTCACTATCTCATCAACAATCCGGATGATGCTGCCTTTCACTCGATGCGGAGATCGCTCGACGCGCAAACGTTCCTCCTGTGAGTCTCGTCCGACTGGCGCAACGATTGGGATTGGCCGGCTATGGCGAACTGCGGCAACGCTTCATTGACACTATGCGCGATCGCCAGCAGAGGGATCGCCTGTCGATCACTCGTAACGAGCAGAGCGCAAGGGCACTAATTCGCAAAATGGGCGAAGGCGCCGGCTTGGAAGACTTTGTCGAATCGTTTTTCGCTGCGGAATTGGACGTCGTAAGACAAGCTCGCGTGCACCTATCCGAAGAAAAACTAAAAGAGGCAGTTGACCTCTTAGCGACCGCACAAAAAGTATTCATATACGGCAGGAGAACTGCATTTACTCCAGCATATACGCTAGCCTACGCCTTGCGAAAGGCGAGGCCCAACGTCATTCTGCTGGATGGCCCGGGAGGAGCGCAAGAGACTGTTCTGGAAGACCTTTCTCCGGGCGACGCATTTGTGGGGGTGACGTTCGCGCCCTTTAATCGATTGGTTCATGTTCTGACGGAGAAGGCGTCCCTGTCGGGGGCTCGTGTCATAGCAATCACCGACAGCTTTGCTGCACCTCTTGGCGAGTTTGCGGGTCGTCTACATTTCGTCGCGCAAACGTCATCAGGACAGGCATTTCCCGAGTCAACACTCGGCGCGATCGCGGTGGCCCATCTTCTGGCGGCTCTAACGATTAGCAGCCTTGGCGAGCCCGCGCAGAACAGGATTCGAGAGAACGAGCGGTTCTTAGTCGGCTCTGGTGAATATCTCCTGTCAGGCAAGCTCATCAAAGGGCGGCGGGGACCTACTGCGGCTTCCCGAAAGCGCTCCTCAAACGGCAAGCGAATGAAGCGCTAGTCTGCCGCTATGCATTCCGCGATCGTGGTTTCTGGCTACCCTTATGCTTCGCCGCTACGCCAGAATCTGTGCTGCGTTAGACAGTCGTGCTTCCTTACGATGATCCTCAGCGTTGAGTGCGTGGTCGAGCAGCTCGGCCATTCAGCTTTGCCCTCACAGATCCGGGTGAGCGGCTTTCCCGCACCCGGCTCTTCCCGAGAGTAACCCGCGTCGTATCATGCACGCGCCATTGGCTAAGCAGTACGAGTGGTCGCCGCCGTTCTGCGAGGGCACTATGGCTACCGCGCACACCGCATATTCAGCGCTCAACGGCTCTTCTACGCTTCTACCGCGAAGTACTTCGGATCTGGCTGCGCTGTCTGAGACGGCGCAGCCAGAAAAGTTGGCAATGGGCTGGCCGGAGTTCGAGACCCTGACAGCTCGCTTCCGACTGCAACTCCATGCATCGGTCGCATGGGCGCAGGCGCGGAGCCGCCATACTTCCTGGCGCAACGCCGTCAGCTTGCGCGTCAGGCGTTCTCTTCCGTCTTATGCTCCATGATGAACCGGCCGTCTCGGGTCCGCAGTAGTGGGCGAAGCCGAGGAAGGCGGAGGTTTCTGCGCGCCGCTCGCCGCGCCGCTGACGAGAGAGGACCGCGAGCCGACCAAACTCGATCAGCCGCGTCTTGAGGGCAAGGAGCATTTCCTCCGCATTTCACGGGCCGTTCGCCCACAGCGCAGCTGGACCGGCAAATCCAACGCGTAACTATCGTTGAAGGCGATCCATTGCTCTGAAAGTGTCGCCCTCTCCGACCAGACGATCTTGGTCGCGTAACGCTAATATGGCCCGTTCCTTATTACCTCAAATCAGGGAATCGGAACATACAATCCTAATTGACAAGAATGGGATCACATGATCCTATCCGGTCACAAGGCCGAAGGTTGGAAACTCGGTTCATCACCTCGATAGCGAGTGAAATCGCCGCGGCGGCTTGTTGGAGAGCACGCAAATGGCAACCCGATAGGAAAAGCATGAAGCAGCGGGAGGATCTCTATTGGCAATGCGAGCGCTGCGTACGCTAGCGGTCCGCATGAGGCGGCATTGGGACAATGGCCTTAGGCTGGCGCAGAGCCTCCAGACGCATCGGCGGTCGACAAGGTCATTCACCCAGCGCTTCCGGATGATCTTGGCCATTAAATTCGGAAACGCAGCTTTTTGGGCGCAGGCGGACTGTTCGGGTTTGTGCTGAAGCCGATGTCGCGGGCTCAACTTTCGGTTCTCTTTAAGAGCCTGTGGCTCTTTCGCATTAGTAGTGCCTGGGAGGGTATGAAAGCTTCGCGAGGCGAGCGACTCGATTGCGGATATGCATCAGGCGCTGCAAGCGGCACTGAATGACTGAACAAGATGTCATCCTCCCGCTGACATCGGGGAAACCATCTTCGACGAAGCGCGCGGCATTCTTGATGAGGTGCTCAAGGGGGTGTGGGCCGGTGCCTGACACTCTGTACACAGCAATTGGATGCCGGAAACGACGTGAGTCTGACCGGTCGCGGCTGCAGAGAAAGGCTATGAAGTGACCTTCAGGGACTATGGGAACTATGACGCGGTCGGTCTAGCCGACCTTGTCCGCAATAAGGAAGTGACGCCTAAGGAGCTGCTCGATGAAGCGATTGCTCGTATTGAAAGGGTTGACGCGAAAATCAACGCTGTAGTGGTCAGGCACTACGACTACGCGCGGCGGCAGATCGACGAGGGCCTGCCCGCAGGGCCATTCTCTGGCGTGCCCTTCCTGCTCAAGGACGACAACCTCCTGGAGGGCACGCGCACGACCTTCGGCGCCAACATCTACCAGGACAATGTCGCCGACCACAGCAGCGTGTTCGTCGAGCGATTCCTGAAATCCGGTGTGGCGATCCTCGGCAAGACCGGCGCGCCCGAGTTATCGCTGCATGGAACGACCGAGTCGCGCCTGCACGGCCCGACGCACAACCCGTGGGATCCCGCGCATTCTGCCGGTGGCTCCTCAGGCGGGTCCGCGGCGGCCGTGGCGGCTCGCATCGTTCCGGTCGCCGCCGCCGGAGATGGCGGAGGATCGATCCGGATTCCCGCTTCCGCTTGCGGCGTGTTCGGATTAAAGCCGACGCGGGCGCGCACCCCGGTCGGGCCGGACCGCGGGCAGGGCTGGGGAGGCTTCTTCTGCCCGCACGTGGTGAGCCTGAGCGTGCGCGACAGCGCCGCGATGCTCGATGCGCTGTGCGGCCCGGAACCGACGAGTCCCTATCACGCGCCGCCGCCGGAGCGACCGTTCGCCGAGGAGGTCCGCCGGGAGCCCGGGCGGCTGCGCATCGCATTCACCGCGGAATCGCGCTATGATGTACCCTTTTTCCCGGAGCTCGCGCAAGCGGTGCGGGACACGGCGGCTTTGCTGGAGAAGCTCGGCCACCACGTCGAGGAACGAAAGCCGGTTCTGCCGGTCGATCCTGCCGAAGTGCTGGACACGATTGTCAGCGGGAACACCGCGTTGACGGTGCGCCTGCTCGAACGGCGTTTCGGCCGCGCGATGACGATCGAGGATCTGGAAACCGCCACGCTCGCGCTGGCGCAACGTGGCCGGCAGTTGACCGCGGGCGACTACGTCGAGGCAGAACTCGCGGCGTTCCAGATTTCCCGCGCGCTCGCCGGTTTCTTCGCCGGCTACGACTTGTTTCTGAGCCCAACCCTGTGCCAACCGCCATTGCGCCTCGGCGAGATCGATCCTGTGAAGCGCGCCCGGCCCTACGCGGAGCCGAAGTTGCGCGCTTACTTCTCGTGGCCGGCGATGTTCAACATGTCGGGCCAGCCCGCGATGTCGGTGCCGCTCGCGTGGAGCAGCGCGGGCCTGCCGCTCGGCATGATGTTCGCTGGCAGATTCGGGGAGGAGGCGACGTTGCTGCGGCTTGCCATCCAACTGGAGCGGGAGCGCCCGTGGCGGGATAAACGACCAGCAATTTGCGCGTAAACAGCCCAAACTCGGTCTGATCTAAATTCATGGGTTTGACTATTTTCATGTAACTGCAACAACTTTAACCGGAGGACCAAATGAAAAGTACAATGACATTGAGTACAAGCAGTGTCACGCGGCGCACGATCATGAAGGGCGGTCTAGCCATCGCGGGGACACTCGCAGCGCCCCAGGTCGTGCTAGGTCAAGGGGCGGCGGCCAGACCATTAAAGCCGTCATGCATGGCGACATCCCGAGCTATGACCCGGTCTACAGCACGGTTTATATGACCCGCTATCACGCCGGGATGGTCTACGACCAGCTCTTCGGCATTGACGCGCAGCAAAATCCGCAGCCGCAGATGGTCGGCAAATATGGGCTCTCGGACGACAAACTCACCTGGAGCTTCGAGTTGCGCGACGGGCTCAAATTCCATGACGGCACGGCAGTCACAAGCGCCGACGTCGTTCCCTCGCTTCGCCGCTGGGCAGTTCGCAACGGCGTGGCTCGGCTCATGATGCCCTATGTGAAGGATATCTCGGCAAAGGACGAGAAGACCTTCACCATCCAGCTCAAGGAGCGCTTCGGCGCCGTCGTCGACGTGCTCGCGCAGGGTACTTGCTTCATGATGCGCAAGAAAGAAGCGGAGACCGAACCAGCGCGAAAGATCGACACGGTCGTCGGCTCCGGTCCTTTCAAGTTCAACCTCAACGAGACCAAGCCCGGCACCCAATACGTATATGACAAGAACCCCGACTACGTGCCGCGCAAGGAGCCGCCGAGCGGCACCGCCGGCGGCAAGATCGTCAAGGTCAACCGCGTCATCTTCATCAACATGCCGGATCAACAGACCGCCGTCGCCGCCCTGCAAGCGGGCGAGATCGACTACTACGAGGTGCCGCCGAGGGACCTCCAAGGCCAGCTCTCCGAGGACAAGAACATCAGGCTCCAGTCGATCGATCCGCAGGGCCAAATCGGCTACGCCCGCTTCAACTTCCTCCACCCGCCCTTCGACAATGTGAAGTGCCGCCAGGCGATCCAGCACATCGTCAAGCAGGTCGACTATCTCCAGACCGCCAGCGAGTCCAAATACTACAAGCCCTGCGCCTCGCTCTTCGCTTGCGACACGCCGATGGAGAACGACGCCAATACCGCCTGGTTCAAGACCGCGCCTGACTATGCCAAGGCGAAGCAGCTCTTGAAGGAGGGCGGCTATGACGGTCGCCCGGTTGTGCTGCTGCAGTCGACCACCATTTCTATCTTCAAGAACTGGGCCGAGATCCTCACCAGCGAGATGCGCCGGGCCGGGATCAACGTGCAGATGGAGGCGATGGACTGGGGCAGTTCAGTGACACGCCGCGGCGTCAAGGCGCCGCCTGACCAGGGCGGTTGGAACATCTACATCACCTCGGACGCAGTCGCGTTTGTCGGCAACCCGCTCTACGGCCATCACACGTTGGATGGCGCGCTGTCCGGAAGCGGCTGGGCGAGCGATCCCAAGAACGAGGAACTGCGCGTCAAATGGGCGTTCGCCGAGACGATCGAAGAGCGCAAGAAGATCGCGCGCGAGATGCAGGAGAACGCCTGGAACTACGTGCCGCTGGTCTATTTCGGGCAGTACACACCCCGGCAGGCGAGGCGTGCCAACATCGACGGCATGCTACCGTCCCCTTGGTTCACACCCTGGTGGAATGTCGATAAGACGTGACCGGCAGGGAGCTGCCGTGCGGAGAGCCACTTTGAGCACGGGAGTATCAATTCGTTCCCTGGAAAAGTACACCGAAGTCCGAAGGACCGAGGGACTTTTTCGGGGGCGATGGAGACTGGAGGATAAGGGCGGCGCCGGTCCTGGAGCGCGCCGCCCAGAGCGTGAGAGGATCCATGGTCAGCTATATCATTCGTCGCCTCCTTTCCATGCTGCCGGTGATGGCAGTCGTCGCCACCTTCGTCTTCCTCCTCCTCCATTTGGCGCCCGGCGATACCGCGGCGATCATGGCGGGGAATGATGCGAGGCCGGAGGACATCGCGGAGATCCACCAGAAGCTCGGCCTCGGCGAGCCTCTGTGGAAGCAATTCCTCCTGTGGGTGCTGAGCCTCCTGCAGGGCGATCTCGGCCGCTCGATGTTCTGGAACGAGTCGGTGACGACGCTGATCGTCCAGCGCGCTGAGCCCTCCGTCGCCCTCGCGTTGACCACCACCGTCTTCGCTCAGGTATTCGGGCTGCTGTTCGGCGTCGCAGCCGCGGCGAAGGCCGGCACGGCACTCGACCGGTTCCTGATGGGTTTTGCCGTGCTGGAATTTTCGGTGCCGATCTTCGTGGGGGCCTACCTCCTCGTCTTCCTCTTCGCCATCGAGCTCAAATGGCTCCCAGTGCAAGGTTACTCGCCGATCGCCGACGGAGTTGGGCAGTGGGCGCGTAGCTTGGTTCTGCCGACGATGGCGCTCGGCATTCCGTCGGTCGCCTTCATCGCGCGTTTCACCCGCGCCACGATGCTCGAGGTACTGAACGAGGATTATGTGCGCACGGCGCGCGCCAAGGGCGTCGCCGGTCGGCAGGTGCTCTTTAAACACGCCCTCAAGAACGCGGCGGTGCCCATCGTGACGGTGATGGGCAATGGCATCGCGGCTCTTATCGCCGGCGTCGTCATCACCGAGACCGTTTTCAATATCCCGGGCATGGGTCGGCTCGTCGTCGACGCCATCGCGCGGCGCGACTTTCCCATCATCCAGGGCGTCATCATCGTTACTTCCGGAGTCTACATGCTGGTTAATCTCCTCGTCGATCTCTCCTACGTGCTCTTCGATCCAAGGATCCGCTACTGATGGCCGCCGTCTTCACTGACATTGCAGGTGGCGCGCCAAGCAAACGCGCCGGCTTCCGCGTGTTCGCCCGGCGCAACCCGACGATCGTGGTGGGCGGGGCGCTGCTTATCCTCATTACCCTCGTTGCGATCTTCGCGCCCGCCATCGCCGGCGATCCAATGGCGCTGGCGCCCGCCCATCGCTTGAGAGGACCCTCCAAGGAGTACTGGTTCGGCACCGACGATCTCGGCCGCGACATCTATGCGCGGACGATCTATGGCGCGCAAGTTTCGTTGGTGGTCGGTTTTTCCGTTGCCGTGGTGTCGAACATCTTCGGCCTCCTTATCGGCGTTGTCGCCGGCTATTACCGGTGGCTCGACGGCTTCATCATGCGCATCATGGACGGGGCGATGGCGATCCCCTCGATACTCATTGCGATTGCGCTCGTCTCGCTCTACAAAGGCGGCGTCGGCATCGTCATTATCGCCATCTCCATTCCGTCGATCCCGCGAGTGGCGCGCCTGGTCCGTTCGATCGTGCTCTCGACGCGCGAGCAGGCCTTTGTCGAGGCGGCAGTATCCTCCGGCAGCCGCGACCTCAAGATCATCAGGCGGCACATCCTGCCCAGCACCGTGGCGCCGCTCATCGTGCTGGCCACATCCACCATCGCCTACGCCATTCTCACCGAGGCGGGGCTTTCCTTCCTCGGCGCCGGCGTGCCGCCCGAGATTCCGACTTGGGGCAACATGATCTCGTCAAGCCGCCTCTACCTCGCGCGCGCCCCTTGGACCATCTTCTTCCCCGGGCTTTCCTCACCCTCGTCATTCTCGTGGTTAACCTCCTCGGTGACGGGTTGTGCGACCGCCTCGACCCCCGCCTTGCCCGCCGGATGTGAATATGAACATGATTGCGACTACACCGCTTCTCACCGTGGATGACCTCCGGACCCATTTCTTCACGCAGGACGGAGTGACGCGGGCCGTCGACGGCGTGAGCTTCGAGATCATGCCGGGCGAGACGCTCGGGATCGTGGGCGAGAGCGGGTGTGGCAAGAGCGTCGCCGCGCTCTCCATCATGCGCCTCCTGCCGCCCAAGCTCGCACGCACGGTGGGGGCGCATCCGCCTCGAGGGCCGCGAGACGCTGGCGCTCGGCGAGGCCGAGATGCGCGGCGTCCGGGGCAACCGCATCGCCATGATCTTCCAGGAGCCGATGACCTCCTTGAACCCGGTGTTCACTGTCGGCGACCAGATCGCCGAGGCAGTGATGATCCACCAGAAAAAGGACCGCGGCGAGGCGTTGACGCGGGCGGCCGAGATGCTTCGTCTTGTGCGCATTCCCGATGCCGAGAGGCGCCTCGGGGACTACCCGCATCAATTCTCGGGCGGCATGCGCCAGCGCGTCATGATCGCGATGGCGCTCTCCTGCAACCCCAAGCTCCTTATCGCCGACGAGCCGACGACGGCGCTCGACGTCACCATCCAGGCGCAGATCCTGCGCCTGATCCTGGAGCTGAAAGAACGCTTCGGCTCGGCCGTTATGCTCATAACCCACGATCTCGGCGTCGTCGCGGAGACCTGCCAGCGCGTCATCGTGATGTACGCGGGCCGCAAGGTCGAGGAGGCTGAGGTGACGGAGCTCTTCGACCGGCCGCTCCATCCCTATACGCAGGGCCTCATCGCCTCGATCCCCGGCCGCCGCGGGCTGGGAAATCGGCCGAGGCGCCTTACCGAGATCCCTGGCAGCGTGCCGACGCTCAACCATCCCGTCCCGGGCTGCGCTTTCGCGCCGCGATGCGCCTTCGCGACCGAGCGGTGCCGCGCCGAGGCGCCGCCTTTCGAACGCCTGGAGGGAACGCATTTCGTCTCCTGCTGGGAAGCCATGAAAGGAATCGCGGTATGATGCATCGTCTTTTCCTTATAGAGGGCGGGCCGTGTGCTCACGGAAGAGCGCCCGCAAGGGGGCACCTGGAATGATCACCAGTGACGTGAGCACGCCTGTTCTCGAGGTCACCAACCTCCAGAAGCATTTCCCGGTGGTGCGCGGCTTGATGCGGCGCGAGGTGGCGCGGGTCAAGGCGGTGGACGGCATCAGCTTTTCGATCGCGCGGGGCGAGACGCTCTGCCTCGTCGGCGAGAGCGGCTGCGGCAAGTCGACGGTGGGCAAGCTCGTCCTCCGCCTCACCCAGCCGACTGGCGGCGCGATCCGGCTCGACGGTGTCGACGTGACGCATCTGAGCGAGGGCGAACTGCGCCAGCACCGGCGGCGCGTGCAGATGGTCTTCCAGGACCCCAACGCCTCGCTAAATCCCAAGCTCAGGGCCGGCACCATCGTCGGTGAGCCCATCGAGAATTTCGAGAGCCTCTCGGCCGGCGAGCGCGAGGGGCGAGTCGCGGGCCTCGTCGAGAAAGTGGGGCTGCGCGCCGAGACGATGCGGCGCTATCCTTTGAGTTCTCGGGCGGGCAACGCCAGCGATTGGCCATCGCCCGAGCACTGGCCGTCAATCCCAGCCTCATCGTCGCCGACGAGCCGGTCTCGGCGCTCGACGTCTCGGTGCAGGCCCAGGTGCTGAATCTGCTGATGGACCTGCAGGAGGAGTTAAACCTCGCCTATTTGTTCATCAGTCACGATCTCGGCGTCGTGGAGCATATCGCCCACCGCATCGCGGTCATGTACCTGGGGCGCATCGTTGAGATCGCACCCAAGGACGCGGTCCTCGAGGAGCCGCTGCACCCTTACTCGCAGGCGCTCATCACGGCGGCGCCGGTGGCGGATCCGCGCTATAAGCGCGAGCGCCTGCTCATCGAAGGCGACGTACCCAGCCCGATGAACCCACCTTCCGGCTGCCACTTCCACACGCGCTGCCCATTCACCATGCCGCGCTGCCGCAGTGAGGAGCCGCAACTGCGCGAGGTCGTGCCAAGCCATTTCGTCGCCTGCCATCTGCGCGAGGACGGCTATCGCGGCCCGCTACAGGCGCGGCCTGTGCCTTGATGCAGGCGAAGTCATTGAAGCTCACGAGGACCTTTGTACCTATCGATCCTCGCTTCAAGTTGCCAAACGGCAGAGCACCTTCACCAATCTACTCTATCAACTAGTCCGAAGCCGGCGACGACGCCCGCGCGCCTGAGCATCCAGTCGAAGGAAGCCGAATATCCTGTTGACGCTCTATTGAACTGGTACGACGCCCCCTTTGTCGCGTGGGCTCGTGATCGATCGGCGATGGACCGCGTGTAGGGCTTGCGCAAGCGCGAGTCGCGCCGGATTGCAGGCGTCGGAGCTCCCGTTGCGGCGCAGCGAGCGACCATCCACCCGCGCTATCGCAACGTAGGATGGCAAGGTGCTGGTGGTAACCGGCATGAGGCCCCACCTCGCCATCGCGAGGTTCGCCTGCGATACAGCCTGGCAAGAGCTGATCGGTGGAGGTGATGCGATGGCAAATGCCATGCTTGATGTCAGGCAGGAAGGTGACTCTTATCGTCGCGTCGAGGTGATCACTGGGGAGCGCCGACGGCGACGGTGGACGCGCGAGGAGAAGGCCCGGATCGCGGCGGAGAGCTTTGAGGAAGGTGCGAACATCTCCGAGGTGGCGCGGCGCAATGGCGTTTCCCGCGGGCTGCTCACGGTGTGGCGACGCCAGGTTGCGGCGGCAGTGGCCGGCAAGGCGCCGAACTTCGTGCCGATCCAAATTGGCGCCGGAAGCGGTGGCGGGACAGCTGGCGAGTCCGAACGTATTTCGGCGGCACAAACGACGCCTTTGGAGATCGCCGCGCCGCCGGCCAAGCCCTGCGGGGTGATCGAGGTCGAGCTGAGTGGGGCGCGCATCCGGGTTGAGCCGGGCGTGGAGCTGACGACACTTTCGACGGTGCTGTCAGCGCTTCGGGGCATCCGGTGATTGCACTACGCTCCGACCTCAAGGTGGTGCTTGCGGCGCAGCCGGTCGACTTTCGCAAGTCGGTCCACACGCTGTCGGCGCTGGTGAGCGAAGCGCTCCGTGCGAACCCGTATTGTGGCGACGTCTTCGTGTTCCGCAGCAAACGCATGGACAGAGTGAAGCTTTTGGCGTGGGACGGCAGCGGCATGGTGCTGGTGACGAAGTGGTTGCACCAGGGGCGTTTCACCTGGCCGCCGATCCGCGATGGTGTGGTGCATCTAAGTGCAACGCAGCTCGCGATGCTGCTCGACGGACTTGAGTGGACGCGCGTCTCACCCAAGCCTGTGAAGCAGCCGGCCGTTGTTGGCTGAGAGGTGAGGATTTCGCTGGAGCATGGAGTGGGCGCATGTATCGTCTGATCATGGCGATTCGCCCCGATGCTCTCCCGACCGATCCGGCGGCTCTGACCGAGATGGTGCTCGCGCTTGACGTCGAGAACGAGAAGCTGCGCGTGGCGATGCAGACGCTCAAGGAGATGATCTTCGGGAAGCGCTCGGAGCGGCTTGCCACGCTCGTGGCCGAGCAACTCGCGCTTGAGCTTGACGATCTTGAGACCGGCGCCACCCCGCCTGCGGCTGCCAACGACGATGCGGCTGCGGCGAAGCCGTCTGATAAGCCGCGCAAGAAGGCGCGCCGCAACATCGGGGCGCTGCCCAAGCACCTGCCGCGCTGTGAGCAGGTGCTGGAGCCGGAGGCGACCGCCTGCCCGTGCTGCCAGGGCAAGCTCCACAAGATCGGCGAGGACGTCAGCGAGGTACTGGACATCATCCCGGCGATCTTGCGGGTGCTGCGGACGATCCGTCCCAAATACGCCTGCCGCGGCTGCACCGACGGTGTGGTCCAGGCGAAGGTGCTGCCGCGCTTGATTGAGAGTGGCATGGTGTCGACGGCCCTGGTGAGCCACGTGGTGGTCTCGAAGTTCGCCTGGTATTTGCCGCTGTACCGGCAGGTGCAGATTTTGGCCGGCCAGGGCGTCCATCTTGACCGGTCGACGCTTGCCGGCTGGGTGAAGCGTGCGGCCTGGTGGCTCAAGAGCCTTTATGAACTTCAGCGGCGGACGATCCAGGCCGCGCCGCGCGTGTTCTGCGACGAGACGCCGATGCCGGTGCTCGATCCCGGGCGACATCGCCCCCGCATCTGCCAGTTCTGGGCGCATGCCATGGATGACCGCCCCTGGGGCGGGCCTGCGCCACCGGCGGTTGCCTACGTGTTCGCCGACGGCCGGGGCACCGAGGAGATCGCCGCACAATTGACGGGCTTTTCCGGCATTCTGCAGGTGGACGGTTATGCCGCCTACAAGGCGCTCGCCCGCGATCATGGTGGCGCAATCCAGCTCGCCTTTTGTCTCGCCCATGCCCGACGCAAATTCGTCGAGGTGTTCAAAACGACCCAGTCGCCGTTTGCGCGCGAGGTGATCGAACGCCTGCAGGCGGTCTATGCCATTGAAGCGGAGATCCGCGGCAACAGTGCGGAGCAGCGGCTGGCCAGCCGCCGCACCAGAAGCGCAGCGTTGATGGCGGCGCTCAAGGCGCGACTGACCGAGATGGTGGGCCAGCTCTTCTCCCAGTCAAAGCTGGCAGAGGCGATCAACTATGCGCTCAATCACTGGGATGGGCTGACGCTGTTTCTCCGCGACGGCCGCGTCGAGATCGATTCCAACACGGTCGAGCGTTCCATGCGCCCGATTGCCATGGGAAGACGCAACTCATTGTTCAGCGGCAGCGAGGGCGGCGCCGAGAGCTGGGCGATCCTGGCATCGCTCGTGAACACGGCAAAGCTCCATGAACTCGATCCTCAGGCCTATCTGACCGACGTGCTGGAGCGCATCGTGTCCGGGCGAACCAAGAGCCATCAGCTGCACGAGCTGCTCGCCTGGAACTGGAAGGCGGCGCGCCAGCGCACCGCACGGGCCGCGGCATGAGCCCGCGTCGCCATAAAGCAGCGTCGTCGATGGCGGCACCTGCGATGCCACTTGAGGAGCTCGAGCAATGGCTCCAGGCACGCGTTGATCAGCATCCTGTCGCCACCAGCATTCCCATGCTCGACGGCTACGTCGCCGCGATCGTGGCCGGACCGGTGTCGATGAGCCCGCTCGACTGGATCTGCCCGCTGCTCGCCATCGATGCCGATGCCTTCAACCACGGCGGCACCCCGGAGTTCGCGGCGATTTCCGCCGTCGCGCTGCGCCATAACGAGATCAGCCAAATTCTTTCAACTACGCCTCGCCAGTTCGAGCCGATGCACCTGCGCAACCCCCATGGCGACGTCGATCCGCGACCCTGGTGTCAGGGTTTCTACGCCGCGATGCGGCTCAAGCTGTCGGCATGGGCGCTACTGCTCGACACCGGCAACGTCAATCATGGTCTGCTGCTGCCCATCCTGCTGCACTGTCGCGGCGATCAGGGTCAGCCGATGCTCGGACTGCCACGAAGCTGCCGCGATATCGCGGACTTTCTCCGTAACGCCCACACCAATATTCCAGCGGCCGTCGAGGCCATGCGCCAATACTGGATGCCGATCCGCTACCCACGCGCCCGCTGATCACCGCAGACGTGGGAACTCATACCGGTTACTGCTGGTGAGCGCTACCGATACGGCGCAGCGGGGCGCTGGTGATGTTCACGAACGAATGGGACACAGTCGGCCAAGAGCGGGTCGACGGCTCGGTATCGGCTGAGGGCGACGGGACCTCGAGAGGTTGTCACTGCTCGCGCAGATGCTGGCAAAAAGGCGTAGCCGCCGAAGCCGGGGTCCTTGCGGCTGCAAGCCGGCAAGATTGAATTGTAGTGCTTACGTTCATAGGCACTAAACAATACCGGGAGTGCTCGCATCGTTCCTGTTCGCATTCGCCGTGTCTCAATGACGAGGTCACGTTGCGTTCTTCGTTGTCGGACGCCTGGATGACGACGCCATGGGATGGCGTCCTTCTGAATGTCAGTTCCGTGACCACGGCCGCGGCGGCAATCGCCGTCGCGGCGGCCACGGCAATATCCTCCGCACGCCGACACGCCCTTCGAACAAACTCGCCGCGACGACGATGGCCGCCGCAAATGTCGCACTGAAGGCGGAGACGACGCGCCGCCCGCTCTTGCCGACATGCGCCAGTGTGTTGCGCATGAAGTGCACGCGGCAGCGCTGCCAGGTGGCGTTGAGCACTTTGCTAACGGCAGCTTTTGATGCCTTCATGGGCTAGTCATCTGGAATGCAAGTTCGTTACATAAAAGAAGCGCTGGGACCTCTGGAGGAGAGCACTTGTGGCGAATGCCGGTATGAGAGGCCGGCCGATCGCGCCGTTGGTGCTGAGTGAGCAGGAGCGGACGTATTTGGAGAGGAAAGTTCGTCATCATCGTGTTGCCCGGTCGCTATCTGAGCGATGCCGCGACATCCTGCGATGCGCGGATGAATTGCCAAGCAAGTCTGTGGCTGCCGAACTCGGCCTTCACGAACACACCGTTGGCAAGTGGCGTCGCCGATCTTTGAAGGAACGCTGTGATGGCCTACTTGACGAGGCCCGCCCTGGCCGCCCTCGAACCATCAACGACGATCAGGTTGCTGCGGTGATCGGGCGCACGTTGCGGACGACGCCGGCCGATGCGACGTACTGGTCGATCCGCTCTATGGCGGCGGAAACTGGCTTTTCCCACACCACGATCTGCCGAATGTGGGAAGCGTTCGGCTTGTAGCCGCACCGTAGCCAGACATTCAAGCTGTCGAACGATCCGCTGTTCGTCGATAGGGTACGCGACATAGTCGGCCTTTACCTATCCCCGCCGAACCGAGCCCTTGTCCTCAGCATCGATGAGAAGAGAGATCCCATGGGGAGTGGATAGCGACCGACGCTCTGGCAGAGTGAGGTTGCTGACCCACCCACTCTGGAGGCGACCATGCAAATTGTCACTGACCGACCCCAAGCGCCGACCGCTATCCGCACCGATCTTGGCGCGATTTTCGTCTCGTTGGAACTTAGTCGATCGACCTGGCTGATTACATCGCTGTCGCCGGGCGGCGGAGAAAAGATGTCGAAGCATACGGTTCGCAGCGGCGATGTCGCTGGACTGTGGGCGCGGTTCTCTCAGCTCAAGGACAAGGTGCAGGTCCGCACGGGGCATGTCGTTCCAATCATCGTGATTCAGGAGGCGGGTCTCGACGGCTTTTGGATCCACCGCTTGCTGCAGGACGAACGGGTCGAAAGCCACGTCGTTGATCCCGCTTCAATCGCGACGTCGCGCCGGCGTCGACGGGCGAAGACTGACAAGATCGACGGGGAAGCTCTGGTGCGCGCGTTGCTGGCGTATAAGCGAGGCGAGCCGCGGGTGTGTGCCATGGTTCGAGCACCGACTCCACAAGAGGAGGATCGCCGCCGGATCTGCCGCGAAAGAAAGACGCTGACAGCGGAGCGGGTCGAGCACGTCAATCGGATCAAGGGGCTGCTGTTCGCCCAGGGCATCTCTGACTATGAGCCCTTATTGCGCAAAAGACGGGAGCGGCTTGAGGAACTCAGGACCGGTGATGGTCGTCCGCTACCTAAGCATTTGAAGGCACAGATTGGACGCGAACTTGATCGACTCGAACTCACACTTCAACAGATCAAGTCCGTGGAGGCTGAGCGGGATGCTATGCTCAGCCCGTCGGACGAAGGCACGCCAGCGCCAGGAGCAATGTTAAAGAATTTGAAGGGGATTGGCCCGGAATTCGCCGGTGTCCTGTGGTCTGAGGGGTTGTTCCGAAGCTTTTCCAACCGACGGCAGGTTGCCGCTTATGCCGGATTGGCGCCGACGCCCTGGCGGAGCGGATCCGTCGCGCACGAACAAGGCGTCTCCAAAGCCGGAAACCCGCGGCTGCGAACAACCATGATCCAGCTCGCCTGGTTGTGGGTAAGGCATCAGCCCCGTTCGATACTGACCCTGTGGTTTCATCAGCGCGTACAGCTCAATGGTGGCCGAGTTCGGAAAGTGCTGATCGTTGCCTTGGCGCGAAAGCTGCTGATCGCCTTCTGGAAATATGTGACCGCCGGGGTTGTGCTGGAAGGAGCCGAGATAACGGCCGCCTGAAAACAAACGCTTCCCCTTTTCAATCTTCCGGGGCCTGATCAGCTCCGGCGGATCCAGGTGAGCGGACCGAAATTTGGCCTGGCTTAAAAAGCCGAAGAAGAGAATGGTCCCGCCCTCCTGAGCCCTCGCCCGACGCAAGCGGGATATTGGTGCGGCCGATAAGAGCGGCGACCGGATGTGAGTTTGAAGCGGCATCGGAAACGGGCCGGGTCATGCAAACGGGCTCAGACCTTGGATACGGAGCAACGACGGGAGATTTACCATGGAATCCTGATCCGAACATCTTGACCCGAGCAGCCGATCTTGCCGATAGTGCCCGGCATGCCGGAGCGTCGTACGCACAGCTATGTTCGGCATGGTACGACCTCGCTGTTTGCCGCGCTCGATGTCGCCTCCGGGTTCGTCATCGGAAAATTCTACAAGCGGCATAGGGCAGTCGAGTTCTTGAACTTTTTAAGGAGATTGATGCTCAAGTTCCTGAAGGCAAAGCAGAGCAAGCGAGGTGTTCACACTTCCGTCAGGCAGAGGCTGACATCCGTACTTTCATCGACCTGCACAACAGAAACCCGAAGCCTCCAAATGGACCAAGTCCGCAGACCAGATTTTGACTTCCGTCAAACGCTTCTGCCACAAAGCCCAGCAGACCTTATGTGGCGAACTTTAGATTCACGTGACTAGGAGGCAACCAGCTTAACGCCGAGCAGGCCACGGCGGCCGAGCTTACGCAGGAACGCCGTCGTCTCGGCTTCGGGAGGGCCAATGTCAACGCCAAGACCTTCGCGCCGGCCGTCGCTGTTGACGCCGAGCGCGACGATTACCGCACGACACGATGCGGCCATTCTGGCGGACGGAGGTGGTTGCGCGTTAGGCGTTTGCTTTGCGTCCTGTGCTCATGATGAATCTGCCGTCTCGGGTCCACCCGTAGTAGGGGGTAAAGCCAAGGAAGGCGAAGGTTCCGTGCGCATGTCGGTGACGTCATCGATGTACCGAGGGATCCAGGACATGAGCCAGCGCGTGAACTGGCTGCTCGATGCCGACATCCGCAGCTTCTTCGACTCGATCGACAAAGCGATGCCCAGCAGCATAGTAGCTTCACGCAAATGGATCAAATGATCCTATTGACATATACATGGATCATGTTGTTCATTAGCCATGCCTAGTTTTCCGGAGATGGCAATGACAGGACATAACAGCGGCGTAGTTGGCGCCGTAGCTAAATCGAGGTCTGAGGCCGCCTACTTGCGCGAAGCGAAAGTGGTTCCAGGTGGATCTATGCGAGCGGCTTTGTGGTTTAAGCCGCACTCCCTATGCTGCCCGCGGTGAAGGTTGCTGGATCGTTGATGTCGACGGGCGGCGAACCCTGGATTGCGCCAACAATTTCTTCTCGCTCATTCACGGCCACGCATTTCCGCCTGTCCTCGATGCGGTGCGAGATTCGATGGCTAAGGGCACGGCGTTTGGCCTACCCACTGAGAGCGAAATCCTGCTTGCCGAGGCATTGGCTGCCCGCAATCCGAGAATGGAGCAAACGCGCTTCTGCAACTCCGGGACAGAGGCGGTTCTGGCCGCGGTCAAGGGTGCGCGCGGCATCACGGGAAGAGAAAGAATCGCTAAATTCGAGGGCTGCTACCACGGCGCCTACGACTGGATCGAGGTGAGTCTCGATCCGACGCCGGCCACCTGGGACGACGAGAGCGGCAATCCTGCTTCGGTGCCATCCAGCGCAGGTACGCCAGAATCGGTGCTGCGTGAGACAGTCGTGCTTCCTTACGATGATCCTCAGCGTTGCGCGGACATTCTTCGCCGTGAAGGTCGCTCCATAGCTGCAATTATTGTTGACCCGCTTGCCTCTCGGGCCGGAACGGTGCCGATGTCGAAGGAAACGATAGCCGCTGTGCAGGACGCCTGTCGGCGGGATGGGGTGCTGCTGATTGCCGATGAGATCATCAGCTTTCGCCTGTCATTCGAGGGTGCTTCTCCGCTTTTCAATCTCGAGCCCGATCTGGTGACGACGGCAAAGATCATTGGCGGAGGCCTTCCTATCGGTGCGGTTTCCGGCTCGGCTGATCGCATGTCGGTCTTCAACCATACAGACGGCAAGCCGAAAGTCTCGATGGGGGGACGTTCAGCGGCAACCCGCTGAGCATGGCTGCGGGGCTCGCGTCGCTTGCCCACTACTCGCAGTCGGCGATCGAGCGACTGAACGGATTTGGCGACACGCTGCGTGCCAGGGTCCGAAAGGGGTTCTCTGCAGCTGGGGTGGAAGCCAATCTGGCTGGCATGGGCTCGCTATTTCGGCTTCATCTGGGCTCGTCCAATGTCACCGGATATAGGACCGCATACGCCAGCCCTGAGAAGGCCCAACTCATCCGTCGAATCCATCTGGCGATGCTCGACGAGGGTATCTTGTTGACACCCAACTGCTCCGGCGCGCTTTCCACTCCCATGACAGAAGTCGAGGTCTGCCTCATTGCGGACAAGTTAATTGCTGTCGTCGCGAAGGAAATGGCCAAACACACAAGAGCGCGCAGCTGATTGACCGGCGGTGATGGTTAATAAATAGCGATCCTTGTTGTCACCAGAGCTAGAAGAAACGGGCTGATGAGACCGCCAATGTTGGTTGCACCGTATAGAGTTGGAGTTGATGTCGGTGGCACTTTTACCGATCTGGTCCTTGTCGACGCGCGTGGGGTAGTCCGGGCGTTCAAGTCGCTATCAGTTCCAGCCGACCCCACGGAAGGCGTTCTCGCCGCAGTAGAGTTGGCGGCTCGATCTCTGAAAAGCACTGTCGAGACATTCCTTTCCAACACCGAGCTGTTCGTCCATGGCTCGACGGTTGCCACCAACACGCTTCTTGAAAAGAAGGGCGCAAAAGTCGGTCTCTTGGTCACGGAAGGCTTTCGCGACACGTTGGAGATCCGCCGGTGCATCCGAGAGAATGTTTGGGATCACCGCCGGCCGTTCCCTAAGGTCTTAGTTCCTCGCTACCTTCGTCTCCCAGTAACCGAGCGCGTGGAGCATGACGGCAGCGTCCGGACTCCGTTCGATCCCAATTCGGTCGCCGCCGCGGCTCGCATCTTCGCTGAGGAAGGCGTCGAGGCTGTAGCTATTTGTTTCCTTCACGGCTACGTCAATCCGGCGCATGAGCGGGCAGCGAAGGCAGAGCTCCAGAAGCATCTTCCCAATATTTGGATCACTGCATCTTCAGAAATTGCGCCAACAATCGGTGAGTATGAACGAACTTCGACCACGGTCATCAATGCATATGTCGCTCCCCGGGTTGTTCCCTACCTAAAGAGTTTGGCTCAGCGGCTCGGTGCGTTGGGACTGCCGCGCAAGCTCCTGATGATCCAGTCGAACGGCGGTGCGATTTCAATCGATGAGATTGGTCATGCTCCAGCGAGCCTCGTCCTCTCTGGACCTGCGGCCGGCGTTGGTTCGCTGAAATTCTTTGGCCAAGACACGGGATCAGATCACTTACTCTCAATTGAGGTTGGCGGAACGAGCTGTGACGTCACGCTGATGCAGCACGGCGCGGTCAGCATGACTGATCAAATCGTGGTCGATGGCTATCATCTCAATATTCCAGCGGTGGACATCCATACGGTTGGCGCGGGAGGTGGCACCATTGCGTCGGTAGACGGGGCGGGCTTTCTGAAGGCTGGACCAGAAGGCGCTGGCTCGATGCCCGGGCCAGCCTGCTACGGCCGTGGGGGTGTGCATCCCACCGTGACCGACGCGCAACTTGTTCTCGGTCGGCTCAAGTCAGGTCCCTATGCTGGGGGCGCAATTACGTTGGATCTGGAAAAGGCAATCAGGGCTATTCAGACCCACGTTGCCCAACCGTTGGGTCTCAGTGTTGACGACGCGGCGGCTGGCATTATCCAGTTAGTCGAGCAGAACATCCTTCACGCGGTGGAACGGGCCTCTCTCGAGAAGGGATACAATCCAAGAATGTTCACGCTCGTTGCTGCGGGGGAGCCGGCCCCTTGCATGGTGCCTCAACGGCGCGGCTGCTTGGCAGTCCGAGTCTGTATATTCCGCGTCTTGCGGGCGTGTTCTGCGCCTTCGGCATGTGCAACTCGGACCTTCGTCATGACCACGTGCGCAGTTGGCTCCAAGACGTTGATAGCAAAACCGCATCGACCTCGGAAGTGCTTGAACACGCGTTTGAGCAGATGCAGGCGGCTGCTGGCGAAGTGCTGGCGCGAGAGGGATTCGAAGGCGGTTGCGCGGTTCTGCGGCGCGCTTACGACCTGCGGTACTTCGGCCAACAATGGACGGTTGGCGTTGAATGTCCCTCGACTGATCCGGCCGTCGTACGGGCGGCCTTCGAGAGCGTCTATCAGCGTCTGTTTGGCTACTTGCAGCCCGGGGGATCGATAGAGATCGTAAATCTCCGAGTTGCAGCAATCGGCAAGCTGGATGCCTTAGAGATCGCTCAAGTGCCTCCAGCTGTCACAGATCCGGTGCCGCATTCGCGTCGGCGGGTGTGGATCGACAAAGAAACGGGGTTTGCGGACACTCCCGTCTATGACGGCACTATCCTTACGCCGCGTCAGCGATTGCTGGGCCCCGCCGTGATCGAGGAGGCAACGACTACGATTTTCATCGGCCCTGGTGATCGACTCACCATGACTGATGCGGGCAATTATCACGTTTCCATTGCTTACGCCGGAGCTGCGATATGAGAATACACCGAGAGATCGGTGGTTGCGACGGGAAGACTGCGTTGGACGGACCTCGCCGCAAGTCGACGGTCGAAGCATATGTGGCCTCCGGCCAGCTGGAGCAAGTTTGAATAGGGCGACATCATGAACATCGCGACCACCACCTATTATGATCCTGTCCTATTGGCCATTCTGCAGCGGCAGCTTGACCATATTAGCTTACAGATGGGCACGATCATGACGCGCACGGCGCGCAGCCCGATCTTCAGCCAGAGCCACGACTTTTCATGCTTCATGAGCAACGCTACTGGCGAGACAATCGCACAAGCTGACGGATTGCCGGTTCACTGCGGGGGCGGTGGTTTTGCCGTTCGTGCTCTCCTCAGGGATTTTGCTGACCACATCGAAGATGACGATGTCTTTATTCTCAGCGATCCCTATGTTGCCGGTGGAAATCACCTGCCCGACTGGACTCTTATTCGTCCTGTCTTTGTTGGCGCCGAATTGGTAGGATTCTGCAGCAACCGCGCCCATCAATCCGACATTGGCGGCGGCGCCGCTGGGACCTACAATGCAGCGGCCACGGAGATCTTCCACGAAGGAATTCGGCTGCCTGTGCTCAAGCTTGTCGAGAAAGGCGAGCTACGGAACGATCTCTGGCGCATGCTGCTTTTGAACTCTCGCTGCCCGGATCTTATGCATGGTGATCTCGGGGCAATGCTGGGTTCGACGCGCATCGGCGCAAACCGAATGGCGGAGATCATCGGTCAGCTCGGCGTGAATAAGGGAAACTCCTACCTGACAGCTCTCCTCGACTATGGGGAGCGCAGGATGCGCCAGGCGATTTCGGCGCTTCCAGATGGCGTTTGGGAAGGTTTCGATGTTAGTGATACTGACTGCTTCGAGAGTGTCGATATCGAGACGCGTGTGAAGGTAACGATCAGCGGCGACGAGATCACGTTTGATTTCACTGGCACTTCGCCGCAGATAAAGGGCTTCAAGAATAGCGGCATCGCCAATACTCACTCCTCTGTCTACTGCTCGCTCTCGTCGTTCTTAGATCCCGACATTCCACGTAACGAAGGCGTTTATCGCTGCGTCAGGATTATTGCCCCGGAAGGCACGATCGTAAATGCCTTGCCTCCGGCTCCGATGACAATGAACACGGTATTCCCAGCCATCGATATCATGAATGCGTGTTGGGGCGCGTTGGCGCAAGCCGACCCAAATCGCGCGTGCGCGGGCTGGGGCAAGGCCGTCCACAGCATCTCCGCAGGTAAAAAGCCCGCCAGCGAAGTCTTTGTGCTTTACCATTGGCACGGCCTTTCCGGTGGCGGAGCGGTGAATGGGCGGGATGGCTTTCCCACGACCAGCCATCAGATGACGCTAGGCGGAATGGTCATTCCGAATGTAGAAACCTACGAGCAATCCTATCCGCTTCGCATCCATCGTTATCAGATGCGCTTCGATACGGCAGGTGCCGGACAATACCGCGGTGGAACTGGAGTCGACTATGTTGCCGACGTTCTTGTTGGCGGAGAGCATCTGTTGCGCGGCGAGGGCGCTCGTAAACCGACAGGCGCAGGCGTTAATGGGGGGCTCTGGGGTGCAAAGGGCTCATTGAGAGCGTTCGATTTAACTACCGGCGAGGAGTTCTACTGCCCGCAGTACGGCGTCCAACAGGTCAAGCCATTTCGCGTCGTCATTGAAGCATCAGCCGGCGGAGGATGGGGCGATCCTCATAAGCGGAATCCCGACGCTGTTTTACGGGATGTTCGCGACGAGCTCGTCTCCGCAGAGGCTGCGCTGGCCATCTATGGCGTCGAGATTTCAGCAGACCGCAAGTCGATCGTCTCAACCAAAGCGAGGCGCGGAAAATAACAGTCAAAGGGAAATGCTAGCGGATTGCACAACGTGCAGACGGTTATCGTTCGGGGCGGCTGTAAAGCCGCCGCCGCAGCGGAACCCAAGTTCTTTTGAGACGGTTCCTCCGTGCCTATCTTCTGAAGTTGTTCGTCGCAATCCTCCCGCGACGGACCATCACTGGCCGCCCCTTTGGGGCGGCCGCTTTTTCCCACGTGAGCCTTTGGCTTCACACTCAAATCAAGTTGGACGATGTGACCCATGAGCAGAGCAATCTATAGCGGTCCTATCTTCGAAATGGCCAGGCAACAATTCGAACGGGTCGCGGATCACCTGCAGATCCTGGAAATGGACAGGGACCGACTGCTCTATCCGAAGCGCGCAATCGCGGTGTCGTGCCCAATTCACAGGGATGATGGCCGGACTGAGGTTTACCAGGGTTACCGGGTGCAACATCACCTTACGCTCGGACCGACCAAGGGCGGAACGCGGTTTTCGCTATCAGTGGATATTGGTGAAGTCGCCGCCTTGGCCATTTGGATGAGCTGGAAATGTGCGCTGGTGGGACTTCCTTATGGTGGTGCAAAAGGAGGCATTACTGTCGATCCATACGCGTTGTCACAGCGCGAACTTGAAGCGCTCTCCCGACGCTATATGCAGGAGATGATTCCTTTCGTCGGTCCTCATACCGACGTCATGGCCCCGGATATGGGTACTAACGAACAGGTCATGGCCTGGTTCATGGACACCTATTCCATGTATCAGGGGAAGACGATCAACGAGATCGTCACCGGAAAGCCTATATCGACAGGAGGCACGCTCGGCCGCCGCGAAGCGACTGGACGCGGAGTAGCTTATCTTGTCGGTCGCGCGCTTGAGCATCTTGAGATCCCCGCGGCCCGCGCGACAGCTATTGTCCAAGGGTTTGGCAACGTGGGATCAGTGACAGCGTATTCTCTCGCCGAAAGAGGCATCAAAATCATCGGTGTCAGCGATCACACCGCTGCTTACTATGATCCGGTCGGTCTCGACGTTGCCGCGCTAAAAAGCTACCTGACCAGACATGGACGCCTTGCTGGGTTCTCTACTCAAAGCCTCATCGAGCCTTCGGAGCTGTTGGTCCGAAAGTGCGATGTCTTGGTACCGGCTGCGATCGAACAAGTCATTACGGGCGAGAATGCGTCCCAGCTCAGATGTCGCGTTCTAGCTGAGGGTGCCAATGGCCCTACGACACCAGAAGCTGACTCGGTCCTGCAAGAACGAGGCGACGAGATTTTTGTGCTGCCCGATATTCTCTGCAATGCCGGAGGGGTTATCGTCAGCTATTTCGAATGGGTGCAGGATTTGCAGCGGCTATTCTGGGAGGAGGCCGAAGTGTTCGACCGCCTTTACCGAATTCTCGAGCGCTCCTTTCAACAGACAATAGCCCGCGCCAAACGCGACCGTATTTCTCATCGTATGGCAGCCATGGCGATTGGGGTTAACGTGGTGCAATGTGCAAAGCGGACCCGAGGGCTTTTCCCGTAATGAGACATGCCCGATCGATCTCTTCGCCAAAGGCTCAGCGCAATCTTTTGCAAGAATGATCAAGGCTCATTCTTGTGCGCGAAACGAGAGTTCATCTGCGGCGACCCAACCTAGGAAGCTGAAAATTGTAGGCGGCAGGGGTCGAGAAAGCACGAGTACGGCGATCTGTAAGGGTTACTCTCGCATTGATGGTCAGTCCCTACATCGGAACATATGATCCAATTGACAATCTCTGGATCAATTGATATTTCCGTCCCAAATCCGAAGCATCTGACGGGTGCGGCAGAGATCGCGCCAATCGCGCCTGTCCGCGCTGCTACAACACAAGGGAGGAAGGCGTGGACGACACCCTGTATGGAGCACGCGACAAACCGGGAAGCTGGACGCCTAACAGACGGCTGAGGCGTGCACCGGTGTTTGTCGCCGGCCTAGCCAAAAAGATTGGAGACCGACCTCCAGTCCGGAATAGAGGCAATTGCGTGCGCAACAAGCAATAGAATCGCGAAATCTGGCGAAGTGCTAATCGAACCCCGGCGACAGTAGTTTACCTCCCGCTCAACTAAGGGATCTTCTCAAGGGGTTCGAGCAGATGCAGTAGAGCTGACAATCCATGAGGGCGATGTTCGAATTGAGCGGTTCCCGGTTCACGTGGCGGAGCTCGCGGCTAGCCAACAGCGTACGCTGCGCTAAGAGCAATTGACGGAGGCGGTCTGCTTGCTTCAAAGCGGCGTCAGTGATTCCGATCTTGAAATAGGTCGCGCGCAATTCTGTCCCTCATGCCCTGGATATCTGTGGAGAGCATGAAATGTTTCTGATTCAACACTCAGAACACCTTTTTGAGTTTCGAGACACTTGTAACGTTTACATTCTGAAAAGTGGCGCGGAATGCCTACTGATCGACACAGGATCCGGCGCTGTTATGCAGCATTTAAGTGCTATCGGTATCGAGCGTGTCGGCTGGGTTCTCCACACCCATCATCACAGGGATCAGTGCTGGGGAACGCCTATCGTTCAGAACGCCGGAGCGAAAATTGCAGTGCCTGAATACGAACGACACCTGTTCGACAATGCCGAGGCTTATTGGCAAGCGAGGCGCATCTACGGCAACTACAACGACACCAACACGTTCTTCTCGCTAGGGACCAATGTTCCTGTCGATGCAGTTCTCGAAGATTACGCCACCTTTGTCTGGAAGGAGTACGAGTTCCGCGTGCTGCCAGCGAAGGGGCATACGTACGGCATGATCAGCCTAATTACAGAGGTAGACGGCAGAAAGGTCGCCTTTACCGGCGATCTGATCACGAGCGGCGGGAAGCTCTATCAACTTCATGCAATGGAGTATAGCTACGGCAGCTTGGTTGGCATTGAATTTACAATGCAATCGATTCTAGCTCTGAAACGAGAAAATGTGGCGACTGCCTACCCATCGCATGGGGCGCCGATCCGAGAAGTGGCGCGGGACGTTCGCAAACTCGAATCGAGACTTGAGGCGCTTGCCAATCTAGGCAGGCTTTATACTTCGGGCTCGAATAGCAGTTTCAAGGACTGGCAGACTATACGCGAGAGCAAACTGCAGCCGATCACGGAGCATCTGCTGTGGGCGGGACCATACACCTGCTCCAATTTCTACATCGTGCTGAGTGGAAGCGGGCACGCCATGCTGATTGACTATGGACTGGCTTCTTTGGCGCATCTCCATGTTTCCAACGATCACGGTAGCTATCAAGCCCTGCGTTTCGTTCAGCATCATCTCGAGCAGCTGCACGACGATTTTGGGGTGCGGGATATTGAGCTCGTCGTTCCCACCCACATTCACGACGATCATGTCTGTGGCATACCTTTCCTCCAGCGACATTTCGGCACCGAGTGCTGGGCTCTCGATTGTGTCGCCGAAGTCATTACCGCGCCCGGCGCGTGGGCGAGCACGCCGTGTTGTTTCCACAAGCCAATCCAGGTGCAACGGATCCTGCGCGACGGAGAGGCGTTTCATTGGAGAGGATTTGATTTCGAGATCCATCACGCTCCAGGTCAGACCGAATACCACGCAATGATCTTAGGCAAGATCGATGGCAGGCGTATCGTGTTCGGCGGGGATAATCTTTTTCTGTTCAATCCTCAGGCGGGGAGATCGACCGTGACATCGCCATCCAGTCTACAGTCATGCGCAACAGCTTTCAGTTGGACATGCATCGACGCTGTGCGAATGTGATACGAGTGACAAAACCCGATCTCGTATGCCCCGGGCATGGAGAGTTGATCCCCATGAATCGATCGAGGATCGCGGAGTACACGGACTACATCGAACGCAAGGAGATAGCCTTCCGCGATATCGTAAATGAACCCGCAAACCATTTTATAGATCTATTCTGGGCGCGAATGCTGCCCTATCTTTCAGAGGCGCGCCCAAACAGCGAAGTCGCATACACGATCAAGATCTCGTAACGACCTTGAGCGTACAGCCGTCTTCAGCGCCCGCCTGCTACCGGCATTTGGGTGGACCGCGCATGGAGGCGTGGAAAGCATTACGCTTGAGCCTGGCGAGCTGGGCGACATAGTGCTCAGTGCGACTGCACCGTCTCAGCCCGATCCGCGGCGAAGGCTCATGACGGCCGAGATCTTGATTGACGATGTATCGCAGGGACCGCTCTGTGAGGCTCTGGTCTCGACTTCGGCAGAGATGGCTCGAAAACTGAGCGTAATTCGTCGGTGACGCGGCTCGATTTTCCCCATGGGCGGAGGTGACGATCACTTGGATACACCGCGGCCCAGCGGCTATGCCAAATCGCGGAATCTGCTCATGGCCATGTTGGTGGTCCGATGTCGATTGGACAGCAACCGGCAGCAACGATGGCGCAATCAATCGGGACGGAAGCGCCGGAGGGCTCAACAGTGTACCGTTCTCGCGTCGGTCGCTGTCAGCGCAGAACTGGTTCTCGCCCGAGGTCCGCTTGGGCTCTGCCTCGACGATCGGCAAGGGTGAAAAGCTGGCTCGGCCGGCGTGGTATTCGTGCTGAGGGTCACAGCCGCAGCCTCAAGCGAAATGTTACAGGACGACTGCGATAGGTTCGGTGCCCTGGATCTTGCATTTCAAGTGACCACTATAGGAAGAGCGTGGTCGACTGAGAACTGGGCGACGCTGGTCTAGTCGTTTCGCATGTCCTTGCCCCGCGGGCTTAATCCAGTTTGAAGTTCACTCCGGCCCAAGACAAGGACCAGAGGATGAAGCGCAGCCGCTTTTCGGAAGAGCAGATCATCGGGATCTTGAAGGAGCACGAGGCCGGCGTTTCGCTCGCCGATCTGTGCCGCAAGCCTGGCGTCAGCGACGCCAGGATCTACAAGTGGAAGGCAGGTTCGGCCGGCTGGAGGTCTCGGAGGCCAAGCGGTTGAGGACGCTGGAGGACGAGAATGTACGACCACACTCGCAGCTCGGATGGAGAACCCCGTCCGAGTTCGCGTTGACCTCTCCATGAACAACCGTAGTACGTACCGTTATGACGCGATTAGAACACGCTTTCAGAGCGCGCGCACAATGTTGGTCCGTTCCGTACAAACATTGCACGCCGATAACGAAAGAAATCTTTCAACCTTAGTGCTGCGAGCGGCGGAATGGTCCGCGCCGTGACGCTCACTGGTTCAATCAATCAGTTGGCGTTCGAGCAAGGCCCTGCAGGTCGAGAATGATTGTGGGCGAAGGTGGCTGGACACTTCCGTAACGGTTGAGTGACCCTTTCCAGGTCAACAATTTTGAGGACTTTTATGGAGATCGTGAAGAGCCTTCGTGCCTTATGCCGTTGGTGACAATGCGCGTGCGATAGGGCACTCAAGGTTCGCGGCTTCGATATCCAGGAATCCGGCCGCCGAGTGTGCCGGTCCGGCACAGCAGCTCATTTGAATTACACTGACGCTTAATGTCGTGGTGCGCGATGCTCCAACCCGCAATCGACAGCCTTCGGATTGACGCGGATCTCGCTAGATCCACCGGACACGGGGAAGAGAGCGTCCAGAGCGCCCGGGGTGATGGTGTCGCTGAGTCGCGGCACACTATATGCTAACATCTTCGAGCGGTGGCAGCTCCCGTCGTGCTTGCGCGAGCGCGGTACTGGGCACCTTAAATCACTCGCCCCTCTCGATAGAGGCTCTGCGAAAGCCCAGATCGCCATTTTGGGATTGCATTGACGAAAGCAATTCTGAGAATGAGAGCGCAATTTGCGAGATCGGGCGGGTGCGTTGGTTGGGGATTGCCTCCTCTGGACGTCACGCAGGTCTCGGAGATCATCAAGGAGGTCGCGCCCGCACGTTCGAGCGGCCGATCTATGCCGGTAACGCGATCCAGACCGTAAAGAAGGACGCCAAGAAGGTCATTACGGTGCGCACCGCGACCTTCGCTGCGTGTTTCGGCAATTCCCGGACACGGATTCCGGTATCGCGGACAGCGATTTCAGTAATTCCGGGACAGGGACCCGCTAAATCGCGGACAATTATGGGGCTGGTTTTTCGGGGGGCGTTCAGGCAATGTTCTCTCTCAAGCTTGAGAGGGGCGATGCCGAGACGGAAGCAAGCGAAACGAACCACTGTGAAGGACCTACGATCAATCCTGAGGCTTACGTACGAGCAAGGCCTGTCGGTTCGGGCGATCTCGAAACGGTCGCAGATCAGCAAGACCTCGGTTGCCACCTACCTGCTGCGGGCGCGTGAAGCGGGTTTGAACTGGCCGCTCCCGGCGATTTATGAGAGCGAGGCGGCGTTGCTGCGGGCTCTGTTCCGGCGGGTGGGCGCCCGCCCCCGGACGGTCACTTCAAATTCCCCCACCTGTGGTCGCGCAAACTCCCCACTTGTGGAGCAGGACAAGAGGCTTTTAGGTTGACTGGGTTTTGCGTGCAAGGGCTTCGGCGGCTTCCTTGAGGCGGTAGCTGCGGCCGTCGAACTCAAGCAGATGACAATGGTGCATGAGGCGGTCAAGGATCGTCGTGCTCATGGTGTTGTCGCGGAGATAAGCGCCCCAATCCTGCACGACGCGATTGGACGTGACGATGACGCTGCGGTGCAATTTGTAGCGTTGATGGATCAGATTCTGCAGCAAAGCGCCGGCTTCGTCGGGGATGGTGCGAGCGAGGAACAGATCGTCAAGCACAAGCAGATCGCAGTCAGAGATGCTCCGCAGTCGAGCTTCGCGCTGAGCGGCGGGGCTGAGGGCGTAACGGTTGAAGAAGTCATCGGCCTCGAGATACTGGACCTTGTGGCCTTGCAGGATGGCCTGGTAGGCGACGGCCTTGGCCACGTGCGATTTTCCGGTGCCGGGCTTGCCAATGAACAGAGCGTTTTCACCGACCGCGACAAACTTCAGCGCATGTAGCTGGAAGCAGGCCTGACGCGGCAGTTTGGGATTGAAGGACCAGTCGAACTCCGCGAGCGTGAGCTTCTCTTCAAGCCCGGATTGCTGGTAGCGGCGAGCGATGAGACGGGACTGACGACGATCGAGTTCGTCCTGCAGGAGCAGGCAGAAGGTCTCGAGGAACGGTTGGCTGGCGCCCTGGGCCTGCAGGACGCGGGGTCTCGAGCGTGTCGCGTATGCCCGACAGCCGCAACTGTCGTAGGCAGCGATCAATTTCTGGCAAGGTCATGGTCATTCCGAATGATCTCCTGTGGAGGTTGAAAGGCAGAGTTGATCGGCAATCAAGGTCTCGGCGGGAGCGCTCGCGTCGTCGGAGCTGGCCGGGATTGCGGAGACGACGCGAGCGCGGTTTGGTGCGGGCTGATCATTGCCGTTGTTTCCGGGCCGGCGCTCGATGCTGGCACGGTTCTGGGCGCCGAGGCGAAAGAGTTCGCCGTACTCGTCTGCGGGACGGATCAGTGGATGATCCTGCGTCAGAGACAGCGTGAGTTGTGGTGCCTGATCGACGCGCTCGAGCGCCCGCTCGAACAATCGCTCAAGGATGGCGCGCACCTGTTTGTAGCGATGGATGTGATGACGCATCGCGTGATCGCAGGCTTGCTCGACGAGCCGGGCGGGATACTTCTTCGCAAGTCCGACAATGCCCCACATCGCGCGTTGTCCGACGCGACCTTCGGTGTCGAACAGGTGCTGACAGAGCGCCTTCGCTTGCGGTCCGATGTCGCCGGCGCTTGCCAGCAGGAAGGCGGTCTGACGAGATGGATTGAACGGGCGCTCGTTGTGCGGCAGTTTGAGCGAACCCGGCCGTGCGGCGCGGGCATGAACGCGCAGCAGCGCCTGGGTGCTGCGGTCGCGGATCTCGATCTTGGTCTCGTAAAGGCGTACCACGACCTGGCTGCCGATCGGCGCGGGGCGCGCGGCATAGTCGCTGTGATCCACCCGCACGGTGGTGTCGTCGTAGACGGTACGCACGAGCTCGGAGAAGTAACGGAAGCCGGTCGCGGGCAATGGCCGCAGATGCGGCTTCTCCTCCTGGAACATGGCCTCGACCTGACGCCTCATGCTGCCATGGATGCGTTTGGAAGCCCAGTTCGTCTCCCAGTGCTCCAGAAAGCTGTTCTGAGCCTCGAGTGATCTCGAAGCGCCGCCCGGCGAGCGCGGTGCCCTGGGTGTGCTGGATCGCGTTCTCCACGGTCCCCTTGCGGTTCGGGTCCCGCACCCGTGCCGGATCGGCGACGACGCCGTAATGCGCGAGCACCGCGCCGTAGAGCCGGTTGAGCTCGGGCTCGTAAAGGTCGGGCGTGACGACGCCTTCCTTCAGATTATCGAGCACGACATAGCCGACGGCGCCGCCAAAATATCGAAAAGCCCCTTCGTGGAGCTGTGCCCAGATCTGCTGGCTCGACTTCCAGACCACCCGCCGGAAGCTACGCCGCGAGTAGCGCAGGGTCATCACGAACAGGCGCGGCCGGCGGTAACGACCGCTCTTCGGATCACGGGTCAGCGCGCCTTCGCCATAATCGACCTGGGCTTCCTCGCCGGGGGCAAACTCGAGACGGTCAAACTGTTTGGGATCGATGTGGCGCAAGGCGCGCACGAAACGCTTGACGCTCTCGTAGCTGGCAGTGAAGCCGAGCTGATCAACCAGATCCTGGTAGATCGCCTGCGCATTGCGCTTCAGTCGGACCTGCTGCTCGATCCATTCCCGATGCGGTTCACAGGCTGAGCGGGCGAAATCAAACGTCTTGGCGGCCACCTTCATGCCGATAGCCGGCGGTCGCGGAGGTGGGGAGTTTGGCCATTCGCGGCCTCGGAGCCGGCGGTCACCCCGGGGAATTTGCCTCCGCCGCTCGCCGGGACACGAAAATCGCCTGGTAGCGCCGGATCGTCTTGCGGTCGATCCCCGTCAGCCGCTGGATCTCTCGTTGGCTCGTCTGGCGCTCAAGTAACGTAAATACGGTGCTTTGCAGATGCGGCTTCAAGACGTTCAACTCCCGGTCCCCTCTTCCCTAAAGGGAGCGAAAATAAACGTCCTGCTACGCGCTTTGCGGCCGATCAGCCGCCCAGCCAGGCGGAATCAGGTGGGGAGTTTGAGGTGACCTCACCCGGGGATTTTGACCGACCGTCGGGGCGCCTCAGGATTGAGCGAACCTGAGTGGCCAGTGGTGGCGCAGGAACTCAAGCGCAAGGGCGTGACTCCAAGTCAGCGCAAGCTTGAGTGCCAAGGCGGTGGCGTCCGTTGCGGTGGCGAGACGCGGCCGCAGGCCTGTACGGGCGAGGCAATCGAGCCCGGCGGCGATAGGCAGTGCGACCAGGCAGTCTCCAAGAGCCCGCTGATCCTATTGCGCTGCCGGGATTGTGTCATCTCGCCACAGTCTGTGCGGAGACGAGGGCTTGTTCGAGATGAGCGTGCATCCGGATGGATGCTTGCTTGAAGTCGCCGGCTGAAATGGCTTCGATTATCGAAAGGTGCTCGCGGCACCATTCACGCACGCGGCGACTGTCGAAATAGCTGCTGAATTCCAGGAGACGCCTTAGGCGATTCTGGTATTGGATCGCCTGGACAAAGAAGGTATTACCGCAAAATTCGGCACACATTTCATGGAACGCCGCATCAGTCTCGAACAACTGCTTATTGCTGACGGATGCGATATCGGGGTGTGAGATCAGAAAGAGATGCTGGAGGCGCATTCGTTCGATTGCGGCGTGATCCGGCTTGAATGTCGGAAGTAGAAAGCAAGTGGGTTCGAGCGTCAGGCGGAATTCGTAGCTGGCTCGCAACGAGACCCGCGAGTCCAGCGTCGGCAAGAAGGTCCATCCGTGGCCCTTGTTGCGGGCGATCAGGCCATCTTCGGCAAGCCGGGAGAGAGCGCGCGTCAGCGCAACCCGATCGACACCGTAGCGACGCGCTAATTCGCTTTGGGTGATGGAATTTGGGATCTTGTTGTCGAATCGGTCGCGAACAAGCTTGAGATGTAGCTCTTCCCCGATGGTCGATGGAACCTCGATCTCGATACGATGCAGCGAATCGAATGGCTTGCGCAGGAAGAAGCCGTGATTCTTTCGCGTTTCCACAATGCCGCGCTCGGCGAGCAGATCAAGCGCCGAGCGGATCGGCGTTCGGGAGACGCCGACGAGGTCCGCGAGTTGCTGCTCGCGCAAATGATGACCCCGCTCTAGCTTGGCGCCGCGGATGACATCCAGAATCTGATTGGCGAGGCGGAAGCGGTTCTGTTGCGATGAACGCGCCATGTCGAGGACTTCGAGATTTCCTAGAGTATTTTAGTACATTTTATACAATGCACCATTGACGGGGAAAATACGCAATAATGTCTTGAAGTAGGACGCTCCAGGTACGCCTCGCTTTTGCGATTGACAAACTTAGGAGGCCATTTATTGTACATTTAACCTACAACAAATCAATCTTGACAAAGGGGTCGCAATGTTGCGCGCGTCATCATCTGGCATCCTGTTGCTGGCCTCGTCCCGGCTGCTTCGGGCCGCAGATCTCTCCACCGCCGCGCTGAGTTTAAGGATGCCAAGCTGGCGGCCTGCGACAGCAACGTGATTGGCGCCTTGAGCAAAAAGCTCAGCGCGAAGGCGAAGCCGATGAACAAGAAGTTCAAGGGATTGATCCTCGCGTTTCAGGGAAGCCGCTTGGGTCGGGATTATTCCTACCTGAAAGTCGCACCCTCGTTGTCATGCTCGCGACAAATCGGGCCGAGATCACGGGGCGCGACAATGCCTTGTGCGGCAAGGCCATGGCCATCAAGCTTAGCGGCATCCAGAAGCCTGCGCGCGCCAGGACGACAAGCGACGCCGGGCTCGCAGGCGTCAACGTGACAACGCTGCCAACCGCGCAAGATTCCACGCTGGCGCTGCTCAGGGCTGCGTTGACGCGTATTCCACACACAGGCGGTCGAACTGATGCACAAGGTGCAGGGTGTCTCCACCGTGGGTGGGCCAGAGTTCGAAGCGAGCACGCAGATCGGCTTGGCCGTGCGTAGGGGCGATACAGCGAATAAGGGCGATATCGCGAAGAAGGCAGCCGGAGGGGCGACGCTCAAAAAGATCATTGCCGACGCCGCATACAAGACGCTGATCGAGATCCGGAATTTCCTTCCTCGGTATCGTTGCTCAATTGAAAGGCGCGATCATGTCCTTCGCGCTCGTCCTTCAATACCTCGTTTCTTCGAGCTTTATGCACCGCGCGGGATGTCGCTCCTGCTGAGAATCTCCGCGCTGTTCATGATCGGCAAAGCCACGACATTGTAAAAAGGACTGGAATTATGAAAGATATGAACGAGTGTCACGCGCGACTGCATGGTCTGTTCAACATCACCGTCACGTCGTTCAAGGCCGACGGGACCTTCGATTATGCGAGCTTGGTCCGCAATATTGAGCGGGTCATCGGTCTTGGGTTCGACGGCATCCTGATCGGCGGCACCTATGGCGAATTCCCGGCCATGTCAATCGAGGAGCGCGCCAGGATGTTCCGCAGGGTCATGGACATTGTCGGCGACCGCGTTCCTGTCATGCTGTGTGCCGCCGATTCTGATGTTCGCGCCGTTCGCGAGTTGACGACGTTGGCCGGAGAGCTGGGCGGCGTGCCGATGGTCATGCCGCCGTACGTGTCCGAAGTAACCGATGCGCAGATCGTCGCATTCTTCCGCGACATGGTCCCACTCTCGCGCACTGGCGTGCTGGTCTACAACGCGCCTGGCATCGGGATCACCCTGTCGCCATTGGTTCTGGAGCAACTCGCAGACATCAAGGGCGTCGTTGGCGTCAAGCAGGGCGATCTGGCCCCGACAGGGATTGACCAGATCGCGAACCGGATCGGCGGGCGCATCCGCCTGTTTTGCGCCTCGGATCTCGCCTTTCTCGGCCCGATGATGTGCGGCTTTGATGGCATCAGCTCCACCAATAGCTGTGCGCTGCCCGAGCTCATCCTTGCTGCCTATCGGGCGCTGGAAGCCGGCGACGCCGCAACTGCGCGCGACTTGCACCGGCTCTGGTACCCCCTCCGAGCCCTGGCTCGAGAGTTCGGACAGCCGCAGACCACCAAGGCAGCCATGAACCTGCGTGGCTTCGACGGCGGTTCGGTCCGGCTGCCGCTGCGGGACCTCGGAGCTGCGAGCATGGGTCAGATTACCAAGGTGATGCGGGAGCTTGCCGCCGATCAACGCTCCAGTGTCGCGCTCGCGGCATGATAACAGAACCCGACGAAACGACCGTTCGTCAGGCCTATCTCGGCATCTGCTTGGCCTGTTTTTCTTCTTACTGAAATAAAATGCCTAGATCTTGTCAGTCGATCTGAACTCCGATCTTGGCGAAGGGTTCGGCGCATAAGCTGCGGCGACGACGAGGCGATGCTTTCGATCATAACTTCCGCCAATGTGGCCTGTGGTTTTCATGCCGGTGATCCCGAGATCATGGCACGCACCTTCACCATGGCTCGTGAGCGCGGCGTCTCTGTGGGTGCGCATCCGGGATTTCCCGATCTCTGGGGATTTGGTCGCCGGCGCCTGCCGTTCTCCCGGCGACTCGAACCCCTTGTCGGTTGTCAGATTGGAGCGGCGGCCGCGCTTGCTGCCTATGCACCGGCCATCGCATCACCTACGTGAAGATCCACGGGGCGCTCGGTAATATCGCCTGCGAGGAACGTGATCTCGGAGAGGCGGTCGCGCGGGCATCCCGCGCGGTCGATCCTCTCTCGCCTGTCTGGCCAGCGCTGAGCGAGCTGATCAGAGCCAGTGAGGCCGTAGGCCTCGCGTCGTTCCAGGAAATCTACGCTGATCGGGGCTATACCGAAACCGGCCAGTTGATTCCGCGCGGTCGGCCCGGTGCGATGATCCATGAGCCGGAGCAAGCGGCAGCGCGGGTTATCGATATGATCAACGCGGGTACTATCATTAACGCTCGTGGCGCGCGGCTGCGACGTCGATCGATTCAATCTGCGTGCACGGCGATTCCATTGACGCGGTCGCGACCGCGCGTCTCATCCGCACGCGGCTGGGGCAGACCGGTATCGCGCTGGAGCGGTTCGGAGCGAGAAGAGCGTGCTGACGCAAGCCGCGCCCAGCCCAACGACAACGCCGACCTACCCGCGCTTTCTTGATGCGGGTGAAACCGCGCTGGTGGTCGAGTTCGGAGATGTCGTTGATCCAGCGATTAACGACAGGGTGATGATGCTCGATGCGGCAATGCGCGCCTATCCACCTGAGGGAGCACGGGAGTTCGTCCCGACCTATGGCTCGCTGATGATCCACTACGATCCCTTACAGACTGAACGCAATGAACTGATCGGCCGTCTGCGTCGAGCGATGGCGACATTTGCTACACGAAGCACAGCGTCTGCCAGGTGGATACTGCCCTGCTGCTACGACCCGGAGATGGGCGAGGACCTTGATGAGGCGGCCAAACTCCTCAAGCTCAAGCGAGATGATATTGCCGCCATCCACACGATGGCGACCTTTCGGATCTAGTGTATGGCTTTGCACCCGGCTACATCTATCTTGGCGGTCTGCCGGAAGCGCTCGCTATTTCCAAGCGTCCGTCGCCGCGAGGCCCATCCACCCGGCTAGACGATCGATTCCATGAAACCAGCGTCCTGGAACGGATAGTTTGATGGCGGATTCCTTGTTTTGCGATTGACAAAACGAGGAGCGGGATCATGGCAGGATGGCGGCGAGTAGTCGAATTGACGATGACCGACGAGGAGATTGATAGATTGACGGTTCTTTCGCGGTCGAGAACCGAGGCTGCGAGCCGGGTATCGCAGGCGCAGATGCTGCTGGCCTATCGCGAGAATCCTTCGTTCTGTGCGGTAGGGCAAAGAGTTGGAGCCCACCATCAGACGGTTCAGCGCTGCGTAGAGCGGGCGCTGGCCTATGGGCTGCTGGCGGCCATCGAGGATCGACCACGGCCGGGCAAAGAACCGGTCATCACGCCGGAGGCCAAGGCCTGGTTGGTGTCGCTGGCGTGCGACAAGGCCAAGGAGCACGGTTATCCGCATGAGCTGTGGACCACGCGGCTGCTGGCCCGCCACGCGCGCGAGTACGGCCCGGCCAGTGGGCACAAATGTCTCGCCAAGCTTGTCCAAGGCACGGTGTGCAAGATGCTCGGCCAGGAGGAAATCAAACCGCACAAGGTCCGCTACTATCTGGAACGCCGCGACGCAAAGCCTGGGATCCAGGCCCTCGCAACGACGGCGCCGGATTTGCCACCCGAGCCCGGCGTCTACGCGACCTTTGCGCGGGATCATGAGTACAAACGCCATGGCACGCTCAGTCTGCTGGCTGGGATTGATCTGCTCACCGGGAAGGTCCACGCCCTTGTCAAAGATCGCCACCGCAGTCGAGAGTTCATCGAATTCCTCAGGCTTCTCGACGCCGCCTATCCGCCGAACACCGCGATCAAGTTGATCCTCGACAATCATTCCGCGCACATCTTGAGAGAAACCAGAGCTTGGCTCGACGCTCGACCAACTGGACGCTTCGAGTTCACCTTCACGCCCAAGCATGGTTCGTGGCTAAACGTCGTCGAGGGCTTCTTCTCCAAGTTCGCTCGCTCGATCCTGCGCCATATCCGCGTGACATCGAAACATGAACTCAAGGAGCGCATCATGGCTGGTATCGACGACGTCAACCGCCACCCCGTCATCCATACATGGTCTTACAAGCTCGCCGACGCCGCCTGATATGATTCAAACCATGAAAACGCTGACCTAGGTACTGCTCGGCGGCGGCCTCTGCGAGGTTGCTAGATTCTCCATGCCGACCGGCTGTTACGTCCTTGGCCGTACCCCTGAGCGCTTGTACGCCGCAGAACGACCCGATAACTTTCTGATCCAGAGCGGCGACAGCCTGCGTTTTGAGGCGGTCGCGACATTCCGCGCACTGGAGCAGCGCGCCGCCAGCGGTGAACTGGTTGTGCGAAAGAGCGCTGCCTGATGTCTGCGCGCTCCGAAGCTGCGCTCCGCGTCCTCTCTGCCGGCCGGGGACGACGCTGCAGGACGCAGCTCGCCACGGCTACCTTCGCTACGGCGTCACGGCGGCGAGGCCGATGGATCCGCTAGCGCACACCACTGCAGATCTTGCGGCGGGCAATCCCTCTGGCGCGACTGCGATCGAGGTGACGCTGGGGCCATTCAGGTCACGGTGGAAGGCGGGCCTCTCACCGTTGCTATTGCCGGCGCCGATTTCGCAACCAGTCTCGAAGGTGGCCTCTTGTCGTCAGGTGCGGTTCTTCTCACCATCGAGCCAGGTGCCATACTGGAGATCCGTGCCGGGCGTAGCAGCGGGTGGTGCTATCTCTCAATCGCGGGCCGCCTCCTTGTGCCGCAGGTGCTCGGCTCCAATGCCACGCACACGAGGACGGGCTTCGGCGGCCTAGCCCGGATATCTCACAGCATTAGGCGCATCGGGGCGCCGAATCAGCGAAAGTTCTTTTGCGAGAAGGACTTTCGGACGATTCGAGGAGCGCCCCGATGCCGACAGAGTGTAGCGCAGAACCGGTTCGCGCTGAACTGTTTGAGTTTGGCCCTGTGGAGGGCCGCGCCGTGGTGACGGGATTTGACGGTGGAGCGATCACCTCAGATGCCGGGGCTTTGCTGTTGGGCGCGGCGGATCGGGCGATCGGGCTGGTTGGCCGGTTTGCCGAATGCTTCATCGATCGGCGGCGGCCCGAACTTGTCGAGCATCTTGTGCCGACGCTGGTCGGGCAGCGGATATTCGGGATTGCGCTCGGTTACGAGGACCTCAACGACCACGACGAACTGCGGCACGATCCGGTGATGGCGGTGCTGGCGGGTAAGCTGCAAGCAGGCCGAACGGATTGTGCGCCGGTGGCCGGCAAGTCGACGCTCAACCGGCTGGAGCTGAGCCGTGAGGTGGCGACGCGTTACCATAAGATCGCGCACAATCCGGCGGCGATTGAAGCGTTGTTTGTCACGCTGTTCCAGGAGGCGCACAAGACGGCGCCCGGGGAAATCATCCTTGATCTCGACGCCACGGACGATCCGCTGCACGGGCATCAGGAAGGGCGGTTCTTTCACGGCTACTACGACAGCTACTGCTATCTGCCGCTGTACATCTTCTGCGGCCGTCATTTGCTGGCGGCGAAGCTGCGGCCCGCCAACATCGATGCCGCGGCGGGTTCGGTCGAGGAGGTTTCGCGGATCGTGGCGCAGATCCGGGCACGCTGGCCGCAAACGCGCATCATCCTGCGCGCCGATTCAGGCTTTGCGCGCGATGCGCTGATGAGCTGGTGCGAAGCTAATGGGGTCGACTTCATCTTCGGGCTGGCCAGGAACGTGCGCCTCGCCCGGGCGATCGGGGCCGAGTTGGCCGAGGCGCGCGCCGAGAGCCAAACGACGGGGCAAGCCGCGCGCCGCTTCAAGGAGCTGATCTGGACGACCCACAAGAGCTGGAGCCGCAAGCGACGGGTCATCGCCAAAGCCGAGTGGACCAAGGGCGAGGCCAATCCACGGTTCATCGTCACCTCGCTGACCGACGCCGATGGTGACGGCCGGCATCTCTACGAAGCGGTCTACTGTGCCCGCGGCGAGATGGAGAACCGCATCAAAGAATGCCAGATGGACCTGTTCGCCGATCGCACCTCCACCGCCACCATGAAGGCCAATCAGTTGCGGCTGTGGTTCGCCTCGATGGCTTACGTGCTGCTTGAGGGCCTACGTCGCATCGCCCTGCAGGCGACCGAACTGGCCGACGCCGCCTGCGGCACCATCCGCCGCAAGCTGCTCAAGATCGGCGCGCTGGTCACCATCAGCGTTCGCCGCGTCAAATTCGCCATGGCGTCCGGCTGTCCCTACAAGGCTACATTTGCGACCGCGCATCGCGCCCTTGTCGCGGCTGCCGCCGACACCTGCTGAGCCGCGCGTGCCTCTCCTAATAACCGTTGTTGGTCCAGCGACGCTGCCGCTCGCCCGCCTTCACCCTCATGCCGTGTACCGTCGAGCCAAGACTCGCTTTCAGCGAGCCTACTGGCTCACCTGACAGCCACCCAGCGACAAAATGCTGTCCGGCACCAAGTCCCGGGCTTACAAACCCCGGGTGTGTGAGATATCCGGGCTAGAGGGGCGCGCGATCAGGGCAGCCGACCGTCTGTGCGTTGAAACCCTCGCAGGCGTTGACGTTTCCGCTGGGTCTCATAGCCGCGCCGTGGCTCGATCGGCCGCCTGGCATCATTCGCGTCGTGCTCGGTCCGCAACACGACTACTTCAGCGACGAGCAAATCTCGGTGTTCCGAAAAGGGGCCCCGGGAGCGTCTCCACCAAGTTCGACCGCATGGCCTTCTTCCTCGACGGCCCCCAGTTGACGCACGCTCGCGGCTACAACATCGTTTCGGATGGGATACCAATGGGCGCCATCCAAGTCCCGGGCAAGGGCCAGCCGTCGTCAGCCCACCGGCGGCTATCCGAAGATTGCCAACGTAATTGGTCCCGACCTTGGACGATTGGCGCAAACTCGGGCTGGCACGAAATTTAGGTTCGAGGTGATCTCGATCGCACAGGCTGTTGCCGCGCGGCGTGAAGAGGCCGCTGAGGTGGCACGCGGCATCGCCGTCGAGCCGCTAGTGCGCACGCAATTGTCCTCTGAATCCTACTTGGCTTCGACCTAATCGGCGGAGTCGTCGCTGTCGGCGACTTTCGATGGTGACTGCCGAAAATCCTAGAAAATAGAGACAAATTTATGGACGCGCATGTCCAGCCGATCAAGCTTTCGTCTCCATTGCCGTTCGTTCGTTCTTCGCCGACCACGCTATAACGCGGCTTGCCAACGACTGCACCGCCAGGGCTCAAGATGTTATCGGACTGTCGCAAGGCGAGCCTGACTTCGACACCCCGCGCATGTGAAGGAGGCTGCTAAGGCCGCGATCGATGCCGGCGCGACCAAGTACACTGATGTCGACGGAACACCCGAACTGAAGCGGGCGATCGCCGGCAAATTCAAAAGCGAGAACGGGCTGTCCTACGACATCGCGCAGATCAGCGTAGGCACCGGTGGCAAGCAGGTCCTTTACAACGCCTTGTGCGCGCCCTTGACGATGGGGACGAGGTTATCATCCCGGCATCCTATTGGGTGTCCTATCCGGTGTTTCGCAAATATCGTTGTCTGCGTCAGACCGCACGCCGCAACGTTGTGGCGGGAGCGGTTCGGCTCATCTTCACGAAATGCCGCGAGCTCGGCAGCGCTTGGAGGTTTTTCTTTGGCTTTGCCGCCGACATCAAAATGCCTGTGGCTCTGAGGACCGTCCAAATCGACAAGCTCAGCTGGAAGCCGCCGGCCTATCACATCGTGATGCAGATCCTGCACAATCCGCTCTATGCGGGCGCCTATGCGTTTGGCCGAATCGCCCAGAAGACACGGATCGTGGACGGGTCGCTCCCACAAGGTCAGCGGTTCAAAAGCCGAGGAGGAATGGAATGTTCTCCGCGACAATCATCCCGGCTATATCAGTTGGCAGGCGAAGACAATCAGACGCTGCCGCTGGAAAACCCGCACATGAAGAAGAATTGCTCGCGTAAGTCGGCGCTCGGGGGACGCGCACTTCTGACCGGCTTGATGCGGTGCGGACGTTGCGGACGGATGATGCATGTGTTCTATGGCCACAGATCCAGACGGCCGACTTGCACCGGCTGTCGCCCAATTTTGCGGGAAGGTCGCCCTCCGGCAGGCGGATCGCACAGCCGAACCGGTGGGTCGAGACGTTCAACAGCATCAGGTTCATCGCCCATTTGCCGAGCCAATCCTCCGCCCGCGCGGTCTCCCAGCTCGGCAAACTCATCTCGCCGCCGTCCCGTCGACGCACACGAGGCCGCTGGACCTCGATCGTCCCCGCCGTGGAAGCCCAGCCAGCCCATGGTCCGTCCCCAGCGGTGGCCGGCTCTCTGGTCCGACCGCCCATGGCGTGCCCCGCAAAGCCGCTCGCTATCCTCTTCCATCATCTGGGTCAGGCTGGCGGTCTCGCCGTCAGGCAAAACGGTCGAAGCTTTCCCAAACTGTTTGCCAGGCAGCTTCCACCATAGGTCGCGTCGCTGGCCCTTGTCGTGATACTCTTCTTCATGGCATTGGTTTCCTTCGTGGAGTCGACACCCCAAGCCTAACAGCTCAAGGCGAGCAGCGCCGCTCCTCCTGTTTCGACAACCGTCGGGACGTTCCCTTCACATCTTTCCTGACGCGATACCGAGTAAGCGCTCTCCAACCGACCACGGCGCGACCTGTCCACGCCCGCACGTGCAGGACTCAAATGATGGACGCGATTTCGAATGAAATTTTTCATTTCCTTGACGCTCCGAGGGCGCGTTCCTTGTGTCGATTTCCTTGCGCGACATGCGGCGTTATAGATTTCTGTCAACTTGGCAGGTCACCTATTCGCAACCGACGGACTTGGTACGAGATTAGACATCCTCCAACCTCGATTGGTATCTAACGTGGCACAACGACAGTCACTCCAACCTATCAGGACTGATAGCTTGCGTGGACAAACCTGCTATGGTTTGTTCGGCGTGATGAACACGGGAGCAGCCGCACGTATGTCATCCACCGCAGCCTCGTTGCAGAAGACAGGCGCCGAGTTCAAGATCGCCACGAGAGGGAGGCAAATTCGGCGTCCTGAGGACCACCCATTCGCTCTAAGACGAGTTAGACGAATGTTTTGACGCGGAACTTACGCCGATGCCGACAAGATCGCAAAGATCTACAATTAGGCGACTAAGCCTGGCATCCTTGCCATAGGTCAAATCGCTCCAGATACTCGCAACGAACGCGTCGCCTGGCTTGACGACATCAAGATCCTTCGTTCGTCTATGAGATTGAAATAGCACGGTGATCGGCTGGTGCTCGTTGAACAAGTTTTCCGTGCGCCCTGAATATACAGGCATCGCGGGAACATCACGCTACACTGGCGAGAATCATCGAGGGAAGAGACTTGGTGGGCTGATGGCTGCACACATCATCGATACCGCAACCAATTGGGGATTGCGACTACTGGTGTCACGCGCATATGAAAGAAATGAGCCCAAGTATGAAAAGCGGTTTCCGATTCCGGCGGGTCGGGGTGCTACACGAAGCGGCACGCATGCATGGTGAATGGCAGGATCAAGTATGTTTCTGGAAGAAATTATGATGATTTGCAATCCTCATGGGCGAATGAGGCAACAGCCCTGCCTGTGATGCTATATAGGCGCTCCAATTGGGAGAATACCGATGATGACATATTGGACCGAACGTTTGATCCTCACCTCCATGCGCCCCGAACATGAGGCGGAATTGCTCAAGCTGCACAAGGATCCGCTTGTCCGCGAGATGATCTTCAATAATGTGCCGCAGACCAGTGATGATGTACGCAAGTCGCTCGACAGGGCTTTGGCCCAATGGCAAAAGAACGGTTTCGGCTGGTGGATGATCTACGAAAAGGCCGACGATGGTCCGATTTTCATAGGTCGATGCGGCCTGTGGGACTATGAGGACACCAATAATCTCGAAATAGGCAATATGCTTTGCGAGCACGGAAGAGGACGAGGTCTGGGGACGGAGGCCGCACGCTTCGCCGTCACGCATGCCTTGCGAAACTCGAGCAAGGAAAAGGTTGTCAGTGTCATTGCGCATGGAAATGCACGGTCGCAGCGGGGAGCCAAGAAGCTGGGGTTGCGCTATATCGACGACCGTCTGGATAAGCGGGAGGGCAGGATCAAGCAATATTACGAAATGAGCCGCGAGGAATATTTTTTCCAGCCGCACCACCAGATCTCAGAGTAAGCAGGGAAAATGTTTCCGTGTTTGCCGTCACGCCTCGATTGCCTGGCCAATAGGTATGTGCGCGAGGGCGATGGCTATCTCTCTTCAGTTGGCAGCTGCCCGCGCGTTGCGGTAACGTTCTCCCCAAACTAGAGTGGCCTAGATGATGCGAGCGGTATAGGCAGCGAAGGCGACCATGTAGGGGCCTTCGAGCTGATCGCGCAGCTATGGATCCGTGCGCCCGCGCCCGTTCTGCTAACGCAGGCGGGGCGCTCGGAGTCACGGCCGAGCCGAATACCTTCTCATTTGACACTTTGGCTAATAGCCGTCACGCTTCGAACTTCCGTCAGCTGCCGGGCGTCCCGATCGCAACGAGCTGTCTTGGCGATTTGCTGTTCCAGCACGCGTTCATCAGCACCAAGCGCCTGCCAGTGTGTGGCCAATACCAGCAGGGCACATCGCATCATCTCTGGGATCTCTTCGCAGTGTCGACTCCTGTCATACGCACCGCAAAGCGCATCGTCGGTCGGCTCACGGCGTTGAGACCCCCGATCCTGCCGGCACGATTTGCGGCCATATCGCACAGATGTCAAAGCCGCGAGCCTGCAGTACCGAGGCAAGCCCATTGCGCGCTCATCCTCGCCAAAAATATGGAACGATCTGTGAATTCGAAGGACTCGAGCGGCCGCGCGACGATCTCCTGATCCGTGAATGCGACCAAATTGGCTGGCGCTGCCGCCGTTCAGGCTCTTCCTGCAGGATTGAGAGTGTCCTCCCGCACAGCCACCGCCGTCAGTGGTGTGTTGATGCCTGAGTAATTCGCCCCAGAAGTGCCGTTTGAAAATTCCCCCGTTCCGACCTCAGCGCACCTCGTGAGTCTCTGTTAACTGGCGAAAAATGAAGGGTTCGATGAAGCTAAGTCTATCTTCCAAGAAGGCCTCCGGCATGCCCGCCGAGGGGCTTTTAAACTCACATCCAACTTTCGACATTCAATTTTCGACTGATCGCGAAACTGGATGACAGCGCGAGGGTCGCGTCAGGCCAGCTTCGCAAGCCGAACTCCGCCATCCGGACGCTCCAACGACATAACGTGCGCTATTTGGTTCTGGCATCCGGACGGCCTCGGACAATCAATCGCCGTGCGGTAGGCACTCTTAATCCTGCAGCAAGAATCGGAGCGTCGGCGACGTCTCGCCAAGCAAGTCGCGTTCACGCATCGGGAGTTTGGCGTGCGCGGTGGACAAAGTTCTTCGGACTCGCAGATCGTGCCCCTATATCGTTGGCGACAACGCGCGTGCGATATGGCTCACATCTGCACTCCAGGCTCGCGGCTTCATCCACGGAATCCGGCTGCCCGTCGTGCCGGCGGGCACGGCCGGTTTGCGAATTCACTGACGCTAAGATCTCTGAAGGGTAACGTGCGTACAATGCTGGATGCTCCAATCGAGGAGACGAGAGAGCTGAAACTTGATGAGCCAGCGATCGTAGTGACCGGCACGGATGCGGCGGATCGGCAATACGGCGTTCTCGGCTCGCCGACCCCTCATCGCGAACTATTGGAAACCGATTCAGCCCGACCTCGAAGGAGAGACCGATACCAAGTTCGTCGAACGGCTCGGCAGTCTCTTAGCTGATCGCATCGTGCCGGAGGTTTACCGCCTTACGCCCGCTTCGCCCTATCATTCCGCTGCATCGACAGCGTTCCGATGACGTGGATTCTGCTGGATCCCCCGGACACGGGGGCGACCGCTAGTAATCGAGAGCGCCGGCGAGTTGATCGTGTCGCTGAGTCGCGGCAGCATTATATGCAGACGTCTTCGAGCGGTGGCGGCTTGCAGTCGTGCATTGCGCGAGCGCGGCACTGTGTACCTTCAATCACTCGCTCCTCTCAATAGAGGCTGCGAAAGCGCCAGATCGGCATTCTTGGGATTGCACTTATTGACGAATGAGAGCGCAATTTGCGATATCCGGCGGGTGCATTGGTGGGGATTGCCCTGGCTTTCTCCTCTCATCGCAGACACGCTGTAGGCGGCGTTCAAAGCCACATCCATTCCGTGCTGGTGATTTCGAGCCCTATGGTGCGAGCGCTATCGGAGCTGGCGACCTGAGATTCCCCTCAACAAGCTCAAGAAGTCTCCTTTGGATGCACGCAACGCGCCGCACTACGAAGGGAAGTTTATCAAGCGAGTATTGTCGCCACGGGCACATCAGAACCTTGTAGTTGAACCGGAGTTTCACGGGGAAGGAGGCTGCCGGCGTTTCTATTTCTATTTCGTGGCAATCGGCGAGGGCAGTTGGCTTGCACAGCTTCGTGGTAAAGAAAGAGATCAAGAAGGCACGAGCCGATCTCGCTGCATCAGACGGAGTTTGAGACGCTGGCCGAATGATACCTTTTGGCCGAAGAACTCCCCGACGTTGTGGAGGCGCGGTTTGGCGAACTTGACGCCGAGGTCGAGCGTCTGGAAGCCAAGCGTCAGGCTTACGTCCGGACGACATCGCGCGCGGCGCTGCATTCGTGATGCTCAGCGTCGCGGAGGTCGAGCGGATCGTCCGGCAGATCCGCGCCCGCTGGCCGTTCGCGCGCATCCTGCTGCGAGCCGACAGTGGCTTTGCGCGCGAGGCGCTGATGGCGTGGTGCGAGGACAACCGCGTGGATTACCTGTTCGGGCTCGCCCGCAACGCCCGCCTGGTCGCTATGATCGAAGAGGAGCTTGCCGCGGCCCAAGCTGCGGCCGAGAAGACCGGCCGCCCGGCGCGCCGCTTCAAGGACTTCCACTGGAGCACGCTCGATAGCTGGAGCCGAAGCCGCCGCGTCGCCGCCAAGGCGGAGTGGACGCAAGGCGAGGCCAATCCGCGCTTCGTCGTCACCTCGCTCAAGCGCAGCGAGGCAGGAGCGCGGCAGCTCTATGAGGACATCTATTGCGCGCGCGGTGACATGGAGAACCGCATCAAGGAATGCCAGCTCGACCTCCACGCCGACCGCACGTAACCGGCGATTTTGTCGGCACGGCCGCGTCTCGGAATCGTCGAGCGTTGGCTGCTGGGGCGGCTGCGCAACCGAACTTTTTACAGCCTGGCCGAACTCAACGGTGCGATCGCCGAGTGGCTGACCAAGCTCAATGACGGACGGGTGCTGCGACAGTATGGCCGCACACGGCGCCAGCTCTTCGAGGAAATTGATGCGCCGAATCTTAAACCGCTTCCCGGCGAGCCGTGGGTCCATGCCGAATGGCGCCGATGCCGGGTCGGGCTCGACTATCACGTCGAGATCGAACGACACTACTACTCGGTGCCCTATCGCTTCGCCCGTCGGGAGGTCGAAGCGCGGATCTGCGCGCGAACGGTTGAAATCTTCCTGGGGGCGAGCGTATCGCCGCGCACATGCGCGGCAGCGGCAACGGGCGGCACACCACGATCAGCGCCCACATGCCTTCCAGCCACCGGCGCTATGGCGAGTGGACGCCGGCAAAGATCCGCAGCGAGGCAACCCGGATCGGCCCAATGCTGCGCCTGCTGGTCGACCGAATCATCGAGGATGCGGCCGCATCCCGAACGGGGCTATCGTTCGTGCCTGGGGATCATCCGTCTTGAGAAGCGCTTTGGCGCCGAGCGCCTCGAGGCGGCCGCGCTGCGCGCGCTCGAGATCCAGGCTCACAACTACCCAAGCGTCAAATCGATCCTCGAGAAGGGGCTCGATCGCGTTGCAACACCCGCGTCCGCCGAGTGCGAGCCGATCATACACACCAACATCAGAGGCTCGGACTATTACCACTAAGGAGAGAAAATGCTGACACACCCACACTCCACTTGCTTACCCGGCTCGGCCTTACCGGCATGGCCGAGGCCTTCACGCGCCTCCCCGACAACGAGGAAGTCCAGGGTCTCGCTCACGCCGAATGGCTGGCGTTGCTGCTGGATCATGAAGCGACCTGGCGTAACAACCGGCGCCTGACGCTTCGTCTTCGCAAGGCAAAGCTGCGTCATCATGCCGTGCCCGAGGATATCGACTACCGCGCCCCCGTGGGCTCGACCGGCGCTTGTTCGATACGCTGCTCAAGGGAGACTGGGTCAAGAACCATGAGAATTGCGCCATTGTCGGGCCAACCGGCGTCGAGAAGAGCTGGCTTGGCTGTGCGCTCGGCCACAAGGCCTGCCGGGACAACCACTCTATGCTTTACACCCGGCTGCCGCGGTTGATCGAAGAACTGGACCTTCCCCGGGGCGACGGCCGACTCACTTCGCGGATGAAGAGCATCGCCGCCGTTGAGCTGCTGATTTTGGACGATTGGGGCCTCCAAGCCATCGACGCCAATGCCCGTCATTATCTGCTCGAAATCCTTGAAGACCGTTACGGCCGTCGATCAACACTCGTCACCACCCAGCTTCCAATTGCCAAATGGCATGAGCTCATAAATGACCCAACTTACGCTGATGCCATACTTGATCGCCTGCTTCACAACGCTCATCCACCATCCGACCGACAGCACGTTGTTGGGAGACGGAGTGCGGGTGCTGATCCGCACGATGAAGAAGATCACTGCGATCGCGGGTTTGGTCGGAACGAAGCTGCGCGACCGAAGCCGGAGCGTGAAGCTGCGGTTGTTCGAGATCGCTCGGATCGCGCGTGCCAAGGGACCGCTCAATCACGCGAAGCTCAAGGAGAGCTATCGCAAACTATTGAACACGACGAGCCGGGTGGTGGGTCAGGCGAAGCGCTTCTCCGGCGAGATCGCCGAAGGCGTGAAGCGGTCCACTGGCATCTTGAAGCAGCTGGCGTTGAAAGGCCTGCGTCAGCAGCTGGAAGCGATGCTGCCGCTGGTGCGGCAAGTGATGCGGCAGACCCGGGAACGCATCTTCCGCGGCAACACACGGGCAGAAGGCAAGCTCCTCAGCGTGTTCGAGCCCTCGACCGAGATCATTCGCAAAGGCAAGGCCGGCAAGCCCAACGAGTTTGGCAAGATGGTCAAACTGCAAGAAGCAGAGAACCAGATTGTGATCGACTACGACGTCTACGATCAGCGGCCAAGCGATTCGGAGTTGTTGATCCCGGCCATCGAGACCCACGAGGCAAAGCTCGGGCGCACGCCTCGCCTGGTGGCGGCGGACGCTGGATTTTACTCCGCCAGGAACGAAGCTGCAGCGAAAGCCAGAGGCGTCAAACGCGTCTGCATCCCCAACCGCTCTACCAAGAGCGCCGAGCGCAAGCGCGAGCAGAAAAAGCGCTGGTTCCGAAACGGTCAGAAATGGCGAACCGGATGCGAGGGCCGCATCAGCGTGGTCAAGCGACGGCACGGGCTCGATCGCTGCCGCTACAAGGGCAGCGTTGGAATGAAACGTTGGGTTGGCCTCGGCGTCGTCGCCGACAATCTCATCAATATCGGCCGTGTGATGGAAAACCAGTCACGCCAACGGTAGTCCGTCCCAGCTCAATCCGACCCTACTCCGCCCCGCCGGCTCCCCGGCGGGGCTTGCCGTTGTACGCGCTCGACCGCTCCCTTCAGAAGAGCAATTTTGCGCCGGAAAGTAGCTAGACGACCGATTCCATGAAACCCGCGTGCTGCAGCAGGCTGAATTGATGGAACGGACGGGTTGTTGGCGGATTCCTCGTTTGCGGTCGGCGAAACGAGGAGCTGTATCATGGCAGGATGGCGGCGAGCGGTCGAATTGGCAATGAGTGATGAAGAGATAGCGACCTTGACGACGCTTTCGCGGTCGAGGATCGAACTGGCGAGCCGGGTGTCGCGGGCGCAGATGCTGCTGGCGTATCGGGAAAATCCTTCGTTCTGCGCGGTGGGCCAGAGACTTGGGGTCCATCATCAGACGGTGCAGCGCTGTGTCGAGCGGGCGCTGGCCGATGGCCCGCTGGCAGCCCTCGACGATCGCCCGCGACCGGGCAAGGAACCAACCATCACGCCTGAAGCCAAAGCCTGGTTGGTGTCGCTGGCGTGCGACAAGGCCAAGGACCACGGCTATCCACATGAGTTGTGGACGACGCGGCTCTTGGCGCGCCATGCGCGTGAACACGGGCCGGCGGCGGGGCATGCGTGTTTGGCCAATTTGGTCCAGGGAACGGTGTGCAAGATCCTCGGCCGAGAGGAAATCAAGCCGCACAAGGTGCGTTACTATCTTGAAAATCGCGACGCCGAGTTCGAACAGAAGATGGCGGAGGTGCTGTGCGTCTATCGTGAAGTCCAGGTCCTGAAGAAAGCCTCTGCCAAAGGAAGGAGGCGGGGAAAGCCGGTGACGATCGTCTCCTGCGACGAGAAGCCGGGAATCCAGGCCATCGCAACGACGGCGCCGGATTTGCCGCCCAAGCCTGGCGTCCACGCCACCTTTGCGCGCGATCATGAATACAAACGCCATGGCACGCTCAGCCTGTTGGCTGGGATCGATCTGCTCACCGGCAAGGTCCACGCCCTTGTCAAAGATCGTCACCGCAGTCGAGAGTTCATCGAACTCCTCAGGCTTATCGATGCCGCTTATCCGCCGAACACTGCGATCAAATTGATCCTCGACAATCATTCCGCGCACATATCGAGAGAAACCAGAGCCTGGCTCGCCACTCGACCGGTGGGACGCTTCGAACTCGCCTTCACTCCCAAGCACGGCTCATGGCTCAATCTCATCGAGGGATTCTTCCAAGTTCGCCCGTTCAGTCCTCCGCCACATCCGGGTGGCCTCAAAACACGAACTCAAGGAGCGCATCATGGCTGGTATCGACGACGTCAATCGCCATCCGGTCATCCACACATGGTCCTACAAACTCGCCGATGCCGCCTGATATGATCTCGAACCAAGAAAACGCTAATCTAGTCCTACTGCGTCATAATTTTCACCGACTTCGACGTGAGATTGGCCTGATGCAACAAGGGCATCGAGATAGTGTGGACACGAGAGCCGCGTTCAATCTTCTCCGAACGGTGGCAATCGAATTTGGGACGTGTCGTTCAGGCCGCAATGGCGGATCCCCTCGGTCGATAAGTTTCGGGAATTGCAGCTTCCTTGAACAGCTTGGTGGAGGCTGTTTCTGAGGGGGAATCGTTTCTCGCTCGGAGACCAGAAATCCGGAGGCGGCAATGCACAGTGTTGCGTGATGGTGGAAGCCACGCCAGCTTCGCCCCTCGAAGTGGCCAAGGCCAACTTCCTGTTTGAGTTCGTGGTAGTCGCGCTCAATGCGCCAGCGCAGCTTGACGATATCGACGAACTGACGGAAGCCAATGTTCGCCGGAAGCGTTGACAACCAATATTTGGTCGGCGCCTCCTCGCCTGCCGGCCACTCGATCAGCAGCCATTCCTCCGGCCGGCTTTCGGCGCGCCAGTCTCGATGTGCCGGACGGACGCGCACACGGGCAAAGCGCGAGGACAACCGTTCTGCCGTACCCTCACGCCACGTGATCTTGTGCCAAGCATGTGATGGCAGGCCGATCGCAAGCTTCTTGGCCGAAATCGGTCGGTGCTTGCTGTCACGCCGCAGCAACTTTGGAGGTCGCCCGTTCCCCGACCACTTCTTCGGCGGCCGCGGCCCAGTTCCAGGCGTCCATACCGATGTTTGTGGCAGGATACCAGCCACATAGCTCAGGCCAAATGCGGTGATATCTCCACGCAGAGCGGTGTCGGTGCCATAGCCGGCGTCCATCAGTACCACGCCGCGCGGCAAGCCCGCCGCACAGGCCCAGCGCAAATGATCGAGTGCAATTGCCGGCTTGGTCTTGAAGGTAATCTCCTTGGGTACACCGGCTTTGCGCCGACGTGTACGGTCCGTCACCCACTCCTTTGGCTGTAAAAGTCTCGACTTAATCTGACAGAATGGTTTGGACTGGTGGGGAATGGAGCTGCGGGGCGAGCGGGAGCGCTCACCCGAACTGGCGCTCCCGCGCTGCCCCGCAGCGTCTCACACAGGAGATGCAACCATGACACAGGAGCAGAAAGTCATTCGCGCGAAGGTCGGGGTGTTGGAACTGGCCAAGCAGTTGGGCAATGTCAGCCAGGCCTGCAAGATGATGGGATATAGTCGCGACAGCTTCTACCGGTTCAAGGAACTGTACGACAAAGGCGGCGAGCTGGCGCTTGCCGAGATCAGCCGGAAGAAGCCGATCCTCAAGAACCGTGTCGCGCCTGAGATCGAAGCGGCAGTGGTGGCGCTGGCGATCGAACAGCCGACCTGGGGCCAGGTGCGTGTTTCTAACGAGCTGAAGAAACAGGGCTTGTCGATCTCGCCGTTCGGTGTGCGGGGCGTCTGGTTGCGCCACGATCTGGCGAACACCAAGACGCGGCTCAAGGCGCTCGAAGCCAGGATGGCACAGGAGGGCTTTGTCCTCACCGAAGCTCAGGTCGTGGCGCTGGAGAAAGCCAAGGCCGAGAAGGAGGTCCACGGCGAGTTCGAGAGCGAATGTCCCGGCTATTGCGGCGCCCAGGACACCTTCTATGTCGGCAACATGAAGGCGTGGGCCGCATCTATCAGCAGACCTTCATCGATACCTACACCAAGGTGGTCTTCGCCAAGCTCTACGACCGCAAGACGCCAATCACCGCGGCGGAGATGCTGAACGATCGGGTGCTGCCGTTCTTCGAAGAGCACGGTATTGTACTGTGCCAGGTGCTGACGGATCGTGGCACCGAGTATTGCGGCAACCCCGAGCATCACGACTACGAGCTCTATCTCGCCGTCGAGGACATCGATCATACGCGGACCAAGACCAAGAGCCCGCAGACCAACGGAATCTGCGAGCGCTTCCATCGAACCGTGCTCGATGAGTTCTATCGTGTGACGTTCCGCAAGAAGATCTATCGAACCATCGACGAGCTGCAGAATGATCTCGATGTTTGGGTGACGGCGTACAACGAAACGCGCCCGCATCAGGGACGATGGTGCTATGGAAAAACACCGATGCAAACCTTCCTTGACGCGCTGCCCATTGCGAAGGAGAAATTGCTGCCGGCCGCGGAGCGCCGGACACAAATCTTCGTCGGACACCCACCACGACGAAGAGCCAGTTGTCAGGTCAAGTGCATACTTTTACGCTTCGAGCTCGCCTTCACTCCCAAGCACGGCTCATGGCTCAATCTCATCGAGGGGTTCTTCTCCAAGTTCGCCCGTTCAGTCCTCCGCCACATCCGGGTGGCCTCAAAACACGAACTCAAGGAGCGCATCATGGCCGGTATCGACGACGTCAATCGCCATCCGGTCATCCACACGTGGTCCTACAAACTCGCCGACGCCGCCTGATATGATTCGAACCAAGAAAACGCTAATCTAGATCGTCCTCATCCTGAAAGACCGCGTGAATACGATATCATTGGCTGATATACGCAGCATTGTTCGTGGCTCGTAGGTCCCGATCAAGGGATGAAGAATGTGGCGATCTTCGCGCCAACCCTGTCGCCATTGCCGCCGAAGCCGCTTTCGATGGGCAGGGGAGATCGAGGCAATCGAGCGCGGCTAGATCGAGAAGCGCCAGACCCGACTCAAGTGACTGCCGCGGACGGGCCTCACTGCTGCCATCGCAGCGGCTCTACCTAGTCGTCCGTGAAGAACCGACTCGATTTTCAGGGCAAGATGGCATTTGAGATTGCAAGGGCGAGTTGAAGACCGTGCCTGTGCACCAAGAACCGTGTGCCGGGGTTCCGCAGTTGGCTCGAGGAGCACAGCAAGCGCGCACATTAATTGCGATAGTATTGACAAGCCCTTCTGCTCGGTGCCGCACCGACTGATCGGCCGTCGGGTAGACGTCCGGCTCACCTATCTGGCCGTCGCGATCTTCCACGATCACACGCGTGCCGCCAGCGCAGCGGCCATGTTAGCGTGAACGAGCACATGCCCAAGGCCCATCAGCTACGCCAATATGACGCGGGCAAGCTTGATCAATATGGCGGCGCGGATCGCATATTTCAGTGATCGTGAGCAGCGATTTCGCGCGATCATGAGCGCGGAATTCAGACGATCGTGAGCAGCCCGCGCTGGCCGAGTCGGTGATAGCTCAGCGTTCTGGCTGCTCGTCAAGGGTGATGGTCTTGGCGTTGCTTCGCATCCTTTCGCCGGCTAGCTGGAGGCAGTGAGCGATATGGACGAGGTGATCGAGGACGGCGTCGGCGTAGGTTGGATCATCGCCCTGGCGCGGCGCTGCGAGCGCGATCGTCTGGAAGCGGCCTGTGCGAGAGCGCCCGCCATCAACGCGATCAATTTACTCGGTGAGCGCCATCCTCAAATCGGACTAGTGGTTCATCATAGTGATTTTGACGTTTTGATACCGAGCCATTCGAGGATGAGCAAGTTTTCTGGTGGCAAGAGAATCTCGATGCTTCTGGGGACGCCGGGTTGACGTCGGATGAAGCCGTTCCGTTCGAGGGTGACGATCATCTGGTGGACAGTCGGCGGGCTGACGCGGAAATGGCGCTGGATGTCGGCTTCGGCGGGCGGCTGTCCGAACATGTATGAATAGGTATGGATGAAAGCGAGGTAGTGCCCCTGCTTCTCGGTGAAACGCGCGCCTGATTTTTGACACATCGTTGGATTCGTCCCGGCCTCCGACAAGGAGGCAAAGCATGAATGTACGTTATCGGGTCGAATTGAGCCAAGCCGAGCGCGATGAACTGACGGCGATGCTCGGCGGCGGCAAGCACGCCGCCCGCAAGCTCAAGCGGGCGCAGATTTTGCTGGCGGCCGATAGGGGCCGCCGCGACGAGGAGATTGCCCGGACCGTGAGTGTCAGCCTCTCTCCACCGTCGGCCGGACCAAGCGCCGCTTCGTGGAAGGCAATCTGGAGCGGCCTTGAGCGAGGAGCCGCGTCCGGGCGCGGAACGCAAGCTGACGGGCAAGGAAGAGGCCCTGCTGGTCGCGACCGCATGCGCCAAGCCGCCCGCCGGCCGCAAACGCTGGACGCTGACGCTGCTGGCCGACACGATGGTCAAGCTCACCGATCACGACAGCCTGTCGGGCGAGACCGTGCGTCGCCGGCTGGCCGAGAACGACCTCAAGCCATGGCGCAGGGACATGTGGTGCATTCCCCATGTCGACGGCGAATACGTCGCCCGCATGGAGGACGTGCTCGATCTCTATTCCGAGGCGCCGGATCCCGAGCGGCCGCTGGTCTGCTTCGACGAGACCCCCGTCCAGCTCATCGGCGAGGTGCGCCAGCCGATCCCGGCCAGGCCCGGACAGCGCGAGCGCTACGATTATGAGTACCGCCGCAACGGCACCGCCAATCTCTTCGTCACCTTCGATCCGCATCGCGGCTGGCGCAACGTCAAGATAACAGACCGCCGCGCCGCCGTGGACTACGCCCACTGCATGCGTGAACTCGTCGACGTCCATTATCCCGATGCCGCCTGTATCTTAGCTTTCGAAAGAATTTCTCCGCTGCTGCCTTCAGGGCGCTTCGATATCACCCATTGAGTGCTCATTTGTGCCGGCGAGGGTCAGCTCGCCGCTTGCAGCGCTTCATGCATATCCGCAATCAAGTCGCTCGCATCCTCCATGCCGGCGTGAATGCGAATTAGTGGCCCCGCGAATGCGAGCCGCGTTTCCGTTCGTCTCGGTGCATCAACTGGTACGGCGAAGCTTTCATACCCTCCCCAGGCGCTACTGATGCCAAAGAGCCGCAGGCTGTTAAAGAGAACCGAAAGTTGAGCCCGCGACATCGGCTTCAGCACGACCCCGAACAGTCCGCTTGCGCCCAAAAAGCTGCGTTTCCAAATTTCATGGCCGGGATCATCCGGAAGCGCTGGGTGCAAGACCTTGTCGACCGCCGAATGCGTCTGGAGGCTCTGCGCCAGCCTGAGGCCATTGTCCCAATGCCGCCTCATGCGGACCGCTAGCGTACGCAGCCCTCGCATCGCTAAATAGACATCCTCTTGCCCGGCAATCTCTCCGAAGTGATGAGCACTCGCTTGCAACGCGGGCCACGTGGCCTCATTAGCAGTCGCAATACCTAGAAGGGCGTCGGAATGGCCCCCGATATACTTTGTCGCGGCTTGGATCGAGATGTCGGCACCGTGTTCAAAAGGCTTGAAATATAGAGGCGTCGCCCAAGTATTATCCATGATCACGATAGCATCAGATTGATGCGCGATGGCTGCGAGTGCAGGGACATCCTGAACCTCAAGGGTCAAAGACCCGGGCGACTCTAGATAGACGACCCGGGTGTTCGCTTTGATCTTCGCTGAGAGCTCCGAAACTTGGGTTGGACTGAAATATGCCACTTCGATCTGAAGCCTTGCGAGGACTTTGTCCGCGAAGGTTCTCACGGCCTGATAGACGCTATCGGTGATCAACAAATGGTCGCCTGCCTTGAGCACGCCAAGAAGCGTGTGCGTGCAAGCAGACAACCCCGATGGGAATACGATGGAACGATAGCCGCCCTCCAGTTCACAAATGGCCGCCTCAAGCGCGCGCGTCAGCGGTGAGCCGAAGCGCCCATAGCCGAGAAGCGGATTTGCCGACTCCTTTTCTTCCAGCGTCCTCGAAATGATTGCAGAACCCCGATAGATGGGCACATTCGCCAGGCCGGCGTGTTCAGCGGGGTCACGACCGAGATGGCAGAGCCGCGTCTCTGTCTCTAGCACCTTGTTGCCGTTGTCCCGCTGCTTCATGCTTTTCCTATCGGGTTGCCATTTGGGTGTGTTCTACAAGCGGAGCCCGCCGCTCAGATTTAAGCAAAGCGTTATAGGGACTTCATGACACCGAGGTTCAGTCAGCGGACTCTTTCAGGCACGGTGCAGCCACTAGGGTCCCCCTGTGATTACGGCAAAGTCTCGCGTTGCTTTCGTCTGATCGAGAGTACGTGTCTATCAACGGCAAACCCGATCGCCTCTTGTCACGGCAAAACTATTCTGCAGCGCTGGTAGCAAGAGCCGGGCCAAACGCGCAGCAACGCTTTTTGGTGGACGGCTCGCAAATCAGTTTAGTTTGCCGCGCGCTTTTTGTCAGGAAACTTACCCTTCACGTCTGAAACGCGCCAAGCCGTTAAAGCGCGACATGCGCTAAGACGGAGCGTTATACGCGACGCCAACAGAACTACCTGGACGATATCGATTATCGGCTCCGCGCGACGTCCATTACACGCTGTTCTCCCCGCTCGTCGAAAGCTGGATCAAGCGCGCGCCAATCTCCTGATCTCCGCAGCTGTCGGCAAAAGCTGGTTTGCCTTGACTCTCGGAAGTCGGGCTTCAACATCGTGATCACCTTGCTAATCAGTTCAGCAGTGTAGCGGATGCCGTCGCCGAGGACGACCTGGTTCCGCAATACTCTGCCGGTTCGCGATTACACCCAGGCATTCCGATTTGATCTCGATCGGAGTGGAACTCGTCTGGCGGGTCTGCTCCTGGCATTGATTGCGGACTTGATCAATCCTGAACCGGGCCGAGGGTACGGTCGTCCGCTGCCTCCGGCTATGGGCATGCGCCGCCGGCGTTTTCCATGGCATCTGCTGCGCCGGGTCCGGCGCACTTGTTCCGCGAATTCGAGCCGGTGAGCATTGTGGACGAGGCGGTCGAACACGGCGCCGGGATAGGCGCGGTTGGCCAATGAGAGGACCCACTAATCCACAGGGAGTTCGCTGATGACGATAATGGAGCGGCAGCCGTAGCGACTGATCTTCCCCCGAAAAAATGGACAGGGTTAAGCTGCTTTTAGCTCCATCTCGATCGGGCTGATGTAGCCGATGGCCGAGTGGCGACGCGTTCGATTGTACAACGAGGTTTGAGAACGCCCACAGGACCGTTCTTCGCGAGGTTCTTTATCGACATCATCCCTGGTTTGGTCGCCGAGTTTGCGTTCATGGGGCCGTCGACAAGGCTGGTGATGTCGTTTTTCGCTGCACGCTGGATGGGTCGCAAGCAGACCGTTGGCTTGAAGTACCAGCATGGATGTTCGACCGGACGGCATGCCCTGACCCCGAGCTTTTGGCAGCTCAGCCGTTTGTCAGCATCGACGCACTTGCGGCGCTCTCTGCGCTTCTCGATCTGGCGTTGAAGGATCGAACGCCATCAGCTGCCCTGCTTTCTGGCGCATCCAGAGCCTCTCACGACCAGAATCGGGGAGAGACCCATGTCACGCGAGACGGCAATGCCAGGGAGCGGATACCGACACAATCGACGACCGCAGCTGCAGCGGCAGATAGATCTGTTCGGTAGTGGCCTGTCGAACGGCGCCATCGGCGCGCCCGCATGGCCGGAGCTGCCGGCGGAAGCGCGGGCGGCCCTCACGAGCCTGATGACGCAGTTGATCCTCGACCATGCTGCGACGACAGCGACGCCGCCCGCGAAGGAGGTCGGTCATGATCTCTGACAAGGTCAGGCCTCATCATCTGGAGCGCAAGGCGATTCTTTACGTGCGTCAATCCTCAGCACATCAGGTGTTGCACAATCGCGAGAGCAGTGCGTTGCAATACGCCATGCGGGACCGGCTGACGGCGCTCGGGTGGTCAGAGATCGAAGTGATCGATGATGATCTCGGTCGTTCGGCCGCCGGCGGGGTACAACGCGCCGGTTTCGAGCGGATGGTAGCGGAGGTTTGCCTCGGTAAGGTTGGTGCGGTTTGCGCCCGCGAGGTCTCGCGCTTCGCCCGCAACAGCCGGGATTGGCAGCAACTCATCGAGATGTGCCGCGTGGTCGATACCGTTCTGGTCGATCAGGAGACCGTCTATGCGCCAAGGCACGGCAACGACCGCCTGCTGCTCGGGCTCAAGGGCAGCCTCAACGAGTACGAGCTGGATCTGTTGCGCCAGCGCTCGCTCTCGGCCCGCTACGAGAAGGCGCGCCGGGGCGAGTTGGTCGTGGCCGCGCCCGTCGGCTTCGTGAAGGCCGACGACCGTTATGAGAAAGATCCGGATCGGCGTGTCCAGGAAGCGATCAAGCTGGTGTTCGACAAGGTCGAGGAACTGGGCAGCGCGCGACAGGCGCTCTGCTGGCTCCACGAGTACAATCTCGATCTACCAGTGAAGCAGACCAACGGCGATACGGCCTGGCGGCGACCGAGTTACTCCGCCATCCACCGGATCATTGAGAACCCGGCCTACGGCGGCGCCTATGCCTATGGTAAGACGGCTGTGGCGGCGGGATACAGCGCCGGGGGCGTGAGCGTGAAGGTCCGCCGCAAGACGCGGAACGAATGGCTGGCGCTGAAGCCCAACACCCACGACGGGTATGTGAGCTGGGAGAGGTTCGAGGCGATCCGCACAATGGTCAGCAGCAACATTCCCACTGGTCGGCATCACGGCGCACCCAAGCATGGTGACGCGCTGCTGGCCGGTCTAATCCGGTGCAAGCGCTGCGGCCGCAAGCTCACACTGCGGTACTCCGGCATGAAGCACCATATCCCGCGCTACAGCTGCAGCCGCGCCTGGATGGACAATGGCGGCCCTCACTGCATCGCCTTCGGCGGATTGCGCGTCGACGATGCAATCGAGGAAGCACTGCTTGGCGTCGTCGGTCCGGGCGCTATCGCCGCTGCAACCGCTGCCGTCAAGGAAGCCGGGGAACGGCGGGATCAGGTGCGCGATGCTCTCAGTCGTGACCTCGAAGCGGCGCGCTATGCCGCCGACCGGGCCTTCCGGCAATACGATGCCGCTGACCCCACGAACCGGCTGGTGGCGAGCGAGCTTGAAGCGCGCTGGAACAGGGCGCTTGTCCACGTGGCAGATGTTGAGGGCAAACTTGCCGCGCATGATGCGAGTACACCTGCTCCCGCCGTTGCTCCGGCCTCGCTCGGCGTCTTGGCGTCGAACCTGCGAACCGTCTGGTCAGCGCCGACGACCAATGCACGTGTCAAGAAGCGCATCGTGCGCACCCTGATCCACGAGGTCGTGGCCGATATCGACGACGCGGCCTCGAAGATCGTTCTCATCGTCCACTGGGTGGGTGGTGCCCACAGCGAGTTGCGCTTGCCGAAGCGCCGGCGCGGACAGCGCAACAGCACCTCTGCCGATATCATCCAAGCCGTGCGTCAGCTGATGCTGATCGCCAGCGACGATCTGATTGCAGGCCTCCTCAACCGCAACGGCCTCAAGACGGGTAACGGCAATCGCTGGACCCGCGAGCGCGTCACATCAATGCGCTCGAACTACCACATCCCAGTGTTCAAGCCCGCGGAGGACGGGATCGAGCCTTGGCTCAACCTTAGCAACGCCGCACAGATCCTGAAGATCGCGCCCAAGACGCTCCGGCTAGCAGCTGAAGCCGGAGAGATCGAATCTATCCATCCTCTGTCGGATGGTCCTTGGATCTTCGCCCGCGCCGCTCTCACAACGTCCGCTGCTCAATCCATCACCAAACGGGCGCGGCAGAACCCAAAATACCCCGCAGGATCGCATCCCAACCAGCAAAACCTCTTCTCATCAATCAGATAGCCAGATGGGTGTTCCGATGCACGGTTGTAGAAGCCTTCTATGTAGGCGAAGATATCACGTCTGGCGTCCTCCCGTGTTGCATAATGCCGGTGATGGACGAGCTCGGTCTTGAGCGTGTGGAAGAAGCTCTCCATCGGGGCGTTGTCGTAGCAATCGGCCTTGCGGCTCATCGAGGCCCGGAAGCCGGCGGACTGCATCGCATTGCGATACTCCGCCGAGGCATATTGGGCGGATTCAAGCGGTCGTCGCAACACTCTGGAGTTGGAGGTTGCGATGAGCATTCGAAAGCGGCGATCGGCACGGTCTGGACGAGCGCCATTACCATCGCCAGGACGACCGCCTGTGGCTGGACGGGATGAACGGAGAAGTTTCTGGCGAGCTATTGCCGCAGGGCAAAGCAGCGAAGATGCTGCGCTGGAAGCCGGGGTGTCACAGCCTGTAGGAACCAGATGGTTTCGAAAGGCGGGCGGCATGCCACCAGCGATGTTCAAGTCCTCAGCAAAGGCGTTCTCCGGGCGATACTTGTCATTGGTGGAGCGAAGAGATTGCGCTTCTCAAGGTGCAGGGCCATTCTATCCGGGAGATTGGGCGTCGTCTCGGTCGATCCGCCTCGACAATCTCGCGAGAACTGCGGCGCAATGCAGCCACCCGCAGCGGCGGGTTGGAGTATCGGGCGACGACTGCCCAGTGGCATGCGGATCGATCGGCCCGTCGGCCTAAACCAACCAAGCTTGCGCTCAACACAACCTTGCACACTTATGTGGAGGAGAGACTTGCCGGCGCCGTCGTGGCCCCGAGCGGCGCTCCCGTTCCTGGTCCCGCGGTTCCGTGGAAGGGTCGCCGGCATGGCCCGCGAAAGGATCGACGATGGGCCAGGGCTTGGAGCCCGGAGCAGATTGCCCGACGCTTGCCGATCGACTTCCCGGACGACAAGACGATGCGTATCAGTCACGAAGCCATCTATCAGTCCCTCTTCGTTCAGGGCCGGGGAGTACTGCGCCGCGAACTGACGGCCTGCTTGAGAACAGGACGCGTGTTACGGGTGCCCAGGGCGCGCGTGCGCAGGCGAGGAAAGGCTTTGTCTCGCCGGAGATCATGATCAGCCAACGCCCCGCCGAAGCAGCCGATCGAACGGTACCGGGACATTGGGAGGAGATCTCATCCTCGGTCTTGGCAGCTCGGCGATCGGCACGCTGGTCGAACGCACGACGCGTTTCACGATGCTATTGCATCTTCCCCGGCTCGCGGGGCATGGCGAAGCTCCGCGCACGAAGAACGGCCCTGCGCTCGCGGGACACGGGGCCGAAGCCGTGCGGGACGCGATTACGCGCACCATCATCACCTTGCCCCAAGAACTGCGTCGTTCGCTGACTTGGGATCAGGGAGCCGAAATGGCTCAGCATGATCGTCTCAAGATCGATGCGGGTGTCCAAGTCTACTTCTGCGACCCGCAAAGCCCATGGCAGCGTGGCACAAACGAGAACACCAATGTGCTGTTACGTCAGTACTTCCCGAAAGGCACAGATCTGAGCATCCACAGCGCTGACGAAATCGCCGCCGTGGCAGCGGCCCTCAATGCTCGACCGAGAAAGACTCTGGGCTGGCAAACGCCGGCAGAAGCGCTTGACGAGTTGCTGCCATGAGTAAACATAGTCGGTGTTGCGACGACCGCTTGAATCCGCCCTGGGCGCCGCGATCGGAATGGTGGATTAGGCCGGAGCTAGGCCGCTGCACCGAGATGGCCATGCGCAGGGCTGCCAGCGGCAGCTCGGCACGCAAATGATCCGCCATCGCCCAACCGACGATCCTGCGGCTGTACAAATCCATGACGGTGCCAGATAGAGCCAGCCCTGATCGGTCTCGATATAGGTGACGTCGGCGAGCCAGATCCGGTTCGGCGCGGCGGCGGTGAAGTTCCGTTCGAGCAGGTTCGGCGCGATCGGAAAGTCGTGACGGCTGTCGGTAGTCCGCACCCGCCGTGCCGCGCCATGATGGCCCTGATACCATGATGGCGCATCAACCGCTCGATACGACCACGGCTCACCCCGCGGCCCTGAGCCTTCAGCTCGGCATGGATGCGCGGGCTGCCATAGCGTCCGCGGGTGTCGCTATGGACCTGCTTGATGTCGTCGACCAACTTACGATTGGCGGCCGACCGCTGGCTCTCCGGGCGCGAGCGCCAAGCATAATAGCCGGCCGGCGAGACGGCGAGCACGTCGCACAGGATCGTCACCGGATAGTCGGCGCGGCGATCTTCGATGAAGCGGAATCTCATGTCCGAACTCCAGCAAAGATCGCGATCGACTTCCTAAGAAACAGCCGGATTGGTGTCCCCCGAAATGGCCTGCAACACGAAGCCCAGCGATTTGGCCCGGCGCTGAAGGTTGGCAAGGACACGGCTGCGATATTGTTCTTCATAATAGTCGGCCCCCGGATCCTTGTAGCTCATGCCATGCCGGAGTGCGTTGTAGAACAGAACCGCAATCTTGCGGGCGGTCGCCGTCACGGCCTTCGACTTGCCCGCGCGCGAGGCTAGCCGCCGATAGAATGCTCCGAGCGCCGTATCGCTCCGCCCGACGGTTGTGGCTGCCAACCGCAACAGTGCTGCTGCCCGACTGGAAGATCTCCGTGTGCGCGAGGACAACACCTTACCGCCGGAGATTTTGTTGCCTGGTGCAAGGCACAGCCAGGAAGTGAAGTGCTTTGCGCTCGGCCATGCCTGCAGATCTGTGCCGCACTCACCGATGAGCTTCAATGCCAGCGATGGGCCCAACCCATGAATCTCAGTCAGATCGATGCCGAGCACACCGTACAGCGCGGTCCTGACATCGAAGGTAGGCGTGTTGGCCTGCTTGGTCTTGATGCGTGGCTTAGATAGCTTTCCGGCCGGTCTTTCGCCTCTATTGTTTAGGGCCGCGATCAGGACCTCGAGCTTGCGGTCGCAGTCGAGCTTCTTCGCCTGGTAGACGTCGTAGAGTTCCAGCGATTGGGTCAGCGCGAAGACATGTTCGTGCCGGTCGTTGCCCACAAGTGCCGCCCGGATCGTCTCGATGGATGAATGGTATCGCACGTCCCGATAGGTTGCCAAGACGTCAGGATTCCGCTCGCCTGCAACAATGGCTCGGATAATCCGCATGCCGGTCGCGCCCGTGATATCGGAGACCACATGATGGAGTTGCAGATTCATCTCCATCAGGGCCTTCTGCAAATGCTGGATATGGGCCGCGGCATATTCCACCAGCCGCTCCCGTTGGCGCAGATACGCGCGCAGAGTTGCAATCTCGGCATCAGGTCGGAAGCTGCCATGTAACAGGCCATAGGAATGAAGCTCGCGTAACCACGCGGCATCGCTGACATCGGTCTTGCGCCCGGGCACGTTCTTGGCGTACCGCGCATTGACCAAAATCACATCAAACCCGCGCTGCTCCAGGATCTCGTAGACGGGGATCCAATAGACCCCAGTGGATTCCATCGCGACGCTCTTCACGCCGCAGGCTTTGAACCAGTCCGCCAGATCATGCAGGTCTCGCGTAAATGTGCCGAAGGAGCGCACAGGCACGTCGGTGGAAGCGGGATTAACCGCAGCCATGTGCATCTTTGATCCGATGTCGATTGCGGCGGCCCCAACGTTGACCGGCTTTAGTTCCGGTCGGTCGCCGGTCGTCCTCTTGGGCATGGCAATCCTCCAATCAATGATGAGTAGGAGGGTCTGGGCTATGCCAATCGTCATCTTCCTAATCGGGATCGCCGCCAGGGCGACGTCACCACTCTCAAGTTCGCATACACCCATGGACCATGTTTTTTAACGGGGTTTGTGCCTCCAATAATCGAACGGCCGCTACCCTCCCAGCCGCAGAGGATAGCACAAGGCTGTTTCTAGGCCGCACAGGCGCGCCACGGTGCTGGACAGTTTTTTAAAATGTCGCGCTCCATGCGCAGCCGCTCGTTCTCTCGCTGCAAACGGGCGATCTCTGCCGCGTGGTCCGCTGACGGCAGCGTCGCCTGCGTTGTGGGCGCCACGCCGCCGCCGTCGGCTCCCGCCCACCCCCACGTCGTTCCACCCAATGCCGCAACACGAAATCGCGCAGGCCAAGTTCCTTGGCCACCGACCCGATCGAACGACCGCTCGAAGCCACCAGATCGACCGCTTGCCGCTTATAATCGTCAGTAAACGAACGACGTTGACGTCCTTCCATCCAACACCTCTCCTGGCTCTTCGAGCCTACTACAGGTGTCCATCAATTCGGAGGAGGTTCAGATGCGCGCGGGGACGTCGTCCATATCCGCTGGCGCCGGGAGGATGCCGTGCCGCGGCAGGATTGCATCCTGCGCATCGCCCTACCTAGTTAGGTAGGCCTCACTCAGCCAACCTCCCGCTATAGTGATCGAACTTGCGGATACCGTATACGCCGCGAGCAGCACCGCAAAGTTCGGATATCCGGGAGAGGGGGCAGTCTTGTTTGTAACGCTTCATAGTCTGACGGGCATGCAATGCGAACTGTCCGGCCAGCCGCGGCCAACTATCTTTATTGCGGAGCACACAGGGATTATGTGGGCCCGCTGCGATACGTATATTGGAGATGGCCGGCTTCGGGGCTCGCGTCGCTCAAGATGCCAGCAAGCTGGAACACGCCCCGCCCGACGTCATTCTCCTCAACTGCCGCCAAGAGAGCAATACACAGGACAAATTGGACGATCTGTTTCGCAGCTCCAACAGGCCGATTCTGCTTCTGATCAATGACGCGATCTGGCGCGATCACGGCAATCCGACTCTGGGGCAGGGCAGGTGCCCTTGGGAGTTTGCCACTAGGTGCAGCATTGCATCCCTGAGGGGACGGAAGAGACCGCGTGGGTTCAGTGGATCTGGTTGAAGAAATCAAAGAAATTTGCGTCGATCTGTCCGGGCAGGCCGTCGAGGCGGCTCACTATCTCATCAACAATCCGGATGATGCTGCCTTTCACTCGATGCGGGAGATCGCTCGACGCGCAAACGTTCCTCCTGTGAGTCTCGTCCGACTGGCGCAACGATTGGGATTGGCCGGCTATGGCGAACTGCGGCAACGCTTCATTGACACTATGCACGATCGCCAGCAGAGGGATCGCTTGTCGATCACTCGTTACGAGCAGAGCGCAAGGGCACGAATTCGCAAAATGGGCGAAGGCGCCGGCTTGGAAGACTTCGTCGAATCGTTTTTCGCTGCGGAATTGGACGTTGTAAGACAAGCTCGCGTGCACCTATCCGAAGAAAAACTAAAAGAGGCGGTTGACCTCTTAGCGACCGCACAAAAAGTGTTCATATACGGCAGGAGAACTGCATTTACTCCAGCATATACGCTAGCCTACGCTTTGCGAAAGGCGAGGCCCAACGTCATTCTGCTGGATGGCCCGGGAGGAGCGCAAGAGACTGTTCTGGAAGACCTTTCTCCGGGCGACGCATTTGTGGGGGTGACGTTCGCGCCCTTTAATCGATTGGTTCATGTACTGACGGAAAAGGCGTCCCTGTCGGGGGCTCGTGTCATAGCAATCACCGACAGCTTTGCTGCACCTCTTGGCGAGTTTGCGGGTCGTCTACATTTCGTCGCGCAAACGTCATCAGGACAGGCATTTCCCGAGTCAACACTCGGCGCGATCGCGGTGGCCCATCTTCTGGCGGCTCTAACGATTAGCAGCCTTGGCGAGCCCGCGCAGAACAGGATTCGAGAGAACGAGCGGTTCTTAGTCGGCGCTGGTGAATATCTCCTGTCAGGCAAGCTCATCAAAGGGCGGCGGGGACCCACTGCGGCTTGCCGAAAGCCATCTTCAAAAGACAAACGAAGGAAGCGCTAGCACTACTTTTGGCAGACTTATTGTAGCAGCTTTCACGGATTCATCTTCTGCAGTGTGGGCATTACTGAGATGGCGGTCGAAGTATGAGATCTGACGATGGCGTGGCGCACTGCCGGAAGGCTTGGGGAAAACGGTTACCTTGGCCTTGAGCCGGTCTCCGCTATCAGCTTTGGCATTCGCACCAGAGTTAAGGCTTGCGTTTCGCAATTTGCAACACGTTCGCCCAATCAGTGCATAACCATCCACGTGAGCTGGAAGTGTGCACTCGCGTTACTTTCACCATTTGGAGCAAAAGGAGGCATTGCGTCGATTCTTATGAGCTATTAACATACGAACTTGAAATCGATGGTGCCCCAACATCGCGTTGACACGCTAATGCGTCAGCTCCAGACAGCATGAAGAGATCGTCGTTGTTCAGGCCCACCCAACTTATTCGTCCCGCTGGGCCGATAGGGTGGGCGAGTAGACGCAGCGCAAGCACGGCCACAAGGCCTACTCGCTGCACGCGCCGGACGGGGAATGCATTGGCAAGAAAGGCGCACCGACCCTGTGGGTTAGGGACAAGATCCTCAGTCGCAACAACCTTGGCGCAGGCCAGAAGGGGCCAGCTCGTCAGCCATGTAAAGGCGCTGCCGGAACCCCTGGCCCGCCGTCATCCCGGACATGGAAGTGCTCGTCTGGTAAAACCATCGAGAGCATCCTCGCCGATAGGAGCTATCGGGCACAATGCGCCGCGCGATTATAAATTCAGGGTGTTCACGTCAGGGCACATCAGCATAGCGCTCGCGACGGTCATGGCGCGTCGGATGTGAGTGGCGCATCAGCACTGCGGGGCAGGCCCATGCTCTCGAAGGTGCCGACGCGCTTCTGCCCCAGATGCATGCCGATCCCCTAGGGGCAGACAAGCCTTTCGATGCCGATGAGCTCGTCATCGAGCCTCTGGCTGTCACGCCAGCGGCTGCACGCCGCGCGTTTCGCGCAACGACATCAACCGCCGCTTCGCAATCGATGTGCGCACGACCTGCGATCTCGCGCTATCGCATTACCCTAGCAGATCAGGCGGAAGCGGATCGAAGAACCATTCGGCTTGGATCAAGACATTCGGCGGTCTGCGTAAGCCCCGTTATCGCAGGCCGGGGCTTGGGGAGTGGCTCTTCGTGATCACCGCCTCGGCCTACAACCTCGTTCGCATTCCCAAACTCCTGGTGGCGACGGGATGAGTCTACCTGGACCGTCGCAAATCAAGCAAAACGGCCACCACTACCGTGCGTTAGGGAACCTTCAGGGCTTATCAATCTCATTGTTGCCCTCGCGCAAATCAGCGAAATCGCCTCGGAAATTCCTTGTCAGCAACCTGGTAGGCGCGACTGCATCCTCCGTCGCTCTTCATTTGTATCGGCACTCTTCCCGAGATCGACGTTAAGCCGAGCGACCGTGTCATGCCACAAGAAATAGCAGTTGCCAACCGACCAATCGCCTGGCAGGCTAAATATTCGGTAGTGTATGCAGTACGTTGTAACGAAGTCTGGGCGTATGAAATGTCGAGATGCTTTGACTTCCGCGCTGAAGCTCGGCGCGGCCTACTCTGTGAGCGCAGCTCCCATTTCGCGGAATTGGCTTCTAAACTAGGATTCCCATTGCTCGCAGAAAGGCGAAGCTGCGCCGCGGCTCCTCCATTGTGAGGGGCAGAGAGTCCCTCCACACTGCAGACAACACATAACAACCGAGGAGAAGCAACGCATGATGGTGCAGACGGTAACGGGGCCGATCCCGGTCGAACGCCTGGGCCGCACGCTGATGCACGAACATCTGTTCATCGCCTTTCCTGGCGCTTGGTTCGATCCGCTCGCAAAATTCGACCGTGCGGTATTCATTGAGGAGGCAGTCCGCCGGCTGCTGAAATTGCGCACCGAGCATGGGGTGCGCACCTTCGTCGACCCCTGTCCGATCGAACTCGGCCGCGACGTCACCATGATGAAGGAGGTTTCCGAAAAATCCGGCATGCACATCGTTTGCACCACCGGATTTTACTACGAGGAAATGGGGCTGCCGAGTTACTGGCGCGCCCGTACTGTTGATGAGATCACCGAACTTTACATCCGCGAGATCACTCACGGCATCGGCGACACTGGTGTGAAGGCCGGCGCCATCAAGGTCTCGACGGGCGCGCCCGTTGTCACAGCACATGAAGAGAAGTTGCTCGCCGCCGCCTGCATCGCGCAGAGGGCGACCGGTGTGCCGATCATCACCCACACTACGGACGGCTGCGCCGGGCCGGAACAGCAGCAGCTGTTTGCGGTCGGCGGCGTTGCCGCCCATCGCTGCCTGATCGGCCATAGCTGTTGCAACGTCGATCCCGCTTACCATCGCCGCATCGTCGATGCTGGCTCTTACATCGGGTTCGATCAAATCGGGATGTTCTACCACCGGCCGGACGACGTCCGCGCCGACAATTTGGCGAAGCTCGTGCGCGACGGCTTTCGTGCACAGATCATGATGAGCATGGACAGATTCTGCGGCAGGCTCGGCAAGTTCAGTTTTCAGGCCACCGCAGAGTATATCGCTAAGATCGAATACCTGAAGTCACGGGGACTCTACCAGGCCCACACCTACATGTTCACCGATTTCATCCCGATGCTGCATGCCCGCGGTGTCAGCTACGCGGACATCGACTTAATCCTGGAGGACAACCCGCGACGGTTCTTCGCCGGTGAGGCTCTACTGGGAAGGGCTGCGAATTAGCAGCCGGCGCTTACTCTATTCGCGCAGTTAGATATCATGTGCAATCTGTGACAAGGCCAGGCGCTTGGGCGTTTCCTAGCTTGACTAAGGCGTGTCTGACAAGAATCGGCTGCACGCAGCCGCCGCGTCAGTCAGCTAAAGGAATGCCAAAGAAGCAGAATACGCATGTTGCGACGAGCTTGCCCTCGTGACCAATATGGAGTGGATCAAGCGCGATGAGTTGGCGGCCTAACTTGACCGGAATTGCCTCTTTACGCAAACGAAAACCGAGGGCCGATTGATGTGCAATCGTTGAGCGTCGGGGCAAAGACCACCGCGCATGGGGCGCATCACCCGGATGCCGCTGCCGCCGGCCGCAACCATCCCGGCCCAAGAGACGATCTCGGTCTCGAAAGCGAGGACATGAGTCGCCACGCCATGGTCGCCGAGGCTGCCGGAGACCATCACACGCTCGCCGACCCTTGCCTTCTCCGCGGAGGATAGCACATCGGGCAGTACGCAGAGGCGGAATACCAGGAGCGCTCCTGAAGGCGCAGCGAATCTTTCATGCATTTCGCGATGAAATATCCGGCGAATTTTGATTGTCATCATCGACAAAAGTTGGTCTTCAATGATACCCGCTATTGGTCAAGCAACCGAGGCGATTCGGAACGAAATAGTCAGCCTCAGCGATCTTGTCGGCCTCGAAGCGGCCTGCAGTGGTTATCTCCCCCGATCTCAGCACTCCAGCTTCAACGGCCGTAATCCGCAAACTTTCGGGTCGGTGTCACAATTCTCGGCACGTGCCTCCGACAGAGCGCTTTGGGAGCCACGTTGCATGCGCAAGTCCCCCTATGCCGGTCGATCCTGGTGCGTAACGCATGAGTCCGAGGGCTGTTCAGCAAACTCCCGTCCCCAGTTTGCGTTGGGCACTAATTCTCTTCTTGAACTCGCTGAGTGATGCGCGCCGCATCTCACGGTGACAGCGAGTTCGGAAGAAGGCGAGATCATGGCCCTCGCACATCCCCCGAAAGGCTAGCCATGACGTAGCGTTGGCGGAGGTCGAAATAGTAGATGCCGCCCATCCGCTTAGTGGTAAGCGATTCCGGCTGATCTCGATCGAACGATCAACGTGCCCGGAGTCTTGTGCGCGCGTAGAATGGCTATTCGGTCTCACGCTGCTCCTGCCCTGCACGTCATGAGTCTGGGACCGCCTTGGGACCGGCCCACCACGCAAACCAAGCTCAGTGTCGAAGCGCTGAAAGAATTGGTTGCGAGGGCGCATGCCCATCGAGCCTCGGAACGTCTGGCGCAAGCTGTTTGGCCGAAGTCAGCCGTGCCATCGTCGACGATCTCACCGCGGTCTTGCGGAAGGTGAACCACGAATCGGAGCTCATTAAGCAGAATATCTCCATCTAAGCGGTGGTGTATGTTCGTCAGTCGTCGGCGGCACATGATCAACAATCAAGAGAGCCTGCGATTGCGATATCGCACTACGCCAGCGTGTTTGCGAAGCCGGATGGCATGCGGCCGACATTGATTGTGATTGATGCCGATCTTGGTCTGTTAGGTGCAGCCACCTCGCATCGGCGAGGGTTCAAGGACTGGTCGCGCGGGTCACGCTCGGAGAAGTCGACCTGATCTTGTCGATCGAGGTTACGCGGTTGGCGCGCAAGTGCACGGATTGAAACGCACGGACGGTCTGGTTGAGTGCAGGCCATGATATCCCTGTCGCCACCAGATAAACCTGGAACCGTCGACGTCCTCCAAGCTCAAATGCTCGGGCGAACTTCGATACCACGTTGAGATATGATGGTTGCTTCGCCGGCGACAAGTTGCGGACCCTCATGTCCTCGCTCATGCGTCGACGAAGAGGGGCACCTGAGCCATCGGAAAAGCTCCTGTCTGAAGGGTTGGACTCTGAAAATCCTCGATCCCCTCAGATAGGAGGCCGCGGTTACCACCTTGCCTCAAGTGCCGTGCCAGCGGTTCGTTCAATCTCGAAGTGAAACTGCAAGCTTTCGAGCCTCCAGACCTCGAAAGCAATCTAACCCACCGCTGTGCAAAGCCGAATCACGCTCAATGGCTTGGATACTTTTTCACGGACGACTGCTTACACTTGCCTGCGTGAACCGATTGAGTGGCCGCTTGAGACCGAGGTTCTCCCTCAGGGTTTGTCCAGAGTACCTGGATCTGAATTTGCCTCGTCGGCGCAATTCGGGAACGACGAGCTCAACAAAATCCTTGAGTCCGCCCGGACAGGTCGCCGGCAATACGTTGAATCCGTCAGCGGCATGTTGATCAAACATATCCACCATGGTGTCGGCAATTTCGTCCGGTGTTCCAACTACCATGAGATGACCTTCGCTGTCCGATATCAAGTGGATCAGTTGTCTCCAGGTGAATTTCTGGCGTACGGCTAGCTCGAGGAGCAGCTTCTGACGACTCTGGAATAAATTCGTCTGGGGTAAAGTCTCGGGGACAAATAAGTCCAGATTCATCGAACGCAGGTCGGTGACAAACCCGAGCCAACGATCGGCTATTCCGGTTAGAACGTCGATGTGCGTATACGAATGTAGTCTCTGAAGCTTCTCAGACGCCTCTTGCTTGGTCCTACCAACGATCGGGACAATCCCCGGCATGACTAGCACCTGATTGTCCTCACGCCCAAGTGCGCGCGCTTTCTCTTTGAGAGTTGCGGAGTATCGTTTAGCGTGCTCTAAAGAAGGCGCGGCGGTGAACACGACCTCGCCGAATTCTGCAGCGAACGCTATTCCGACATCGGATGCGCCAGCTTGAACCAACACTGGATAACCTTGCGGCGGCCTTGCGATGTTCAGTGGGCCTCTGACTGACAAGTAATCGCCCCGGTGGTTCAACACATGCAGCTTTGTGGTGTCAGCGAAAATGCCACTTTGCTTGTCGCGAATGAAAGCGTCGTCTTCCCATGAGTCCCAAAGACCCTTGACAACTTCTACGAATTCTCTCGCTCGAGCATAGCGCGTGTCATGATCTGGAAGATCGTTTTCACCAAAATTTGCGGCTTCGAACTTATATCCCGAGGTGACAATGTTCCAGGCCGCACGTCCCCGCGATAGGTGGTCAAGTGAGGCGAGCATGCGTGCAAGATGATAAGGCTGATGGTACGTCGTCGTCGCTGTCGCGACAAGGCCTAGATTTTGTGTTCTCGATGAAAGCGCCGACAACAGTGTGATTGGCTCGAACCGATCGTTTCGACCTACACGAGCTATGGTTGCATGATCTCGCTCTGGTATGCTTGGGCTATCCGCGAGAAATATGAAGTGAAATGCCGCACCTTCGGCAAGTGCCGCGAGATGTGCAAAATAGTCGATATCCACCCCGCCATTCGCTGGCACGCTCGGATCGCGCCATGCACTTGCGTGATATCCCCCTGAAGGAGCATCACTCCGAGCTTCATTTCACCATTGCGCCGCATGACGTGCCTCCTTCGCTTGGCCTATCCTCGCACCGAGTTCAACTGGTGGGTCGTGTTCATTGGCGCCACAGAACAGCTGCCTCAACGCCGCCCGCCTTTTCGTAGCAACCAGAGATCTCGACGAGTGTGCTTTCCGACAAAGTTGCTCCGATACACCTCTGAGGCCAGTATTGAGGCGGTGCTCCGGCCAAAGCATTCCAAACATCATCAAACCCATCTTCTGTTGAAGTTCCGAGACCGCGTAGCGGGTCAACGACATCCGTACGAGAAGGCGCACGCCGTCCAATTCCGTGAAGCTTTGTTCGCATAGCGGTAGCCGAGAGACCGCGCAATTTACAGGGCCGGCGTCCAGAGCCCTTTAAATGGGAGCGCTCGGAGATCGCGCCGTGGAGCCCATCGTACGCCTCAATGAGAAGGGAGAGGTCGCGGTTGAAGCAGACCTGAATGCGGAGGAATTCTGCAAGTGGCGAGCCAGCGCATCGATCAGGGCCGTTGGCAACAGATTGCGGTTGATGCTGCATGCTGAACTCCTTGCAGGTGACGTTTGACCGGCCCGACGCTCATCTGATCGGTCCGACGCTCATCAGCCAATAGGTGGCAGGCTTCTGTTATCTGGATCAATTACTAGCGTTGGTAGTTGACCGGGAGGCAAATTATTGCATGCCGCTATAGGACGGCGCAGAACTTGCGGTTAACCCACCGATGCTAAGCGCATCCTGGTACCCACGCCATAAGGTCCTGTCATCCTCAAGCAAACGTGCAAGCTCGGTACGAAAAGCGACGACATCATCTTCCTTCATCTTCGTCGCGCCGTCCGTGTCCGATGGTATGCTCGTGGATCCCGAGTTCGGCAGCCACAGTCTTGCTTGGTAAGCAGTCGGCACATCGCAGGATCGCGCGGAACCGCTCAGATAGCGACCGCGCAACGCGGTGACGACGGACTTGTCTGTCAGAGTACGTCCGCTCCTGCGCGCTCGGCACCAACTGCTCGATCCGCCGGGCTCTCACACCTGCATTCGCCGCAAGCGCTCTCCTCGAAGGTTTCGAGCGATTATTTATAATGCGACAAACTTGGGGATCAAAACACATAATCTCGTCGCTGACACTTGAAGGGGCTGGATCGTGCGCAAGAATCCATTTTTGCTGAGTGACGATTGAGCTCATCGGCCGACGGATCCATGTCAGCGTACAGATGATCGCCGCGTCATCAGCGCCATCGTTCGTATCTTGAAAAGTGGCTGCCGCTGGCGCGATTGTCCCCCGAATATGTTCTTCCGATGACGACCTACTCGCCTTGTGCGCTGGGCGCGACGCGGAGTCTAAGGATAACCTGTTCCGAGAGTTTGCGGCTAGGGTCCCGCTATGGATGCGCGAATGAGATGCAGGTCAAAGCGCATCGCCGCCAGCGGGTGGAAAAGCAAAAGCTGGCGATTGACCGCTCGCGCGGAGGGCGTAACACGAGGGAAACGCAATCACATACTAAGGACGCTGATCGCCATTCTGCTGACGGGAGGTGAGGCGTGCGACGGCCCCGTCGTGGAGCGTCTCCAAAGAAGAGCCTCTACAAGCTGCATTGGCGCATCGAGAGCCCCTTCAATAGGCTGAAGAAGTTCCGGCGCATAGCAACCCGCTACGACAGGCTGGCGCGCAACTACTTCGCCCATGTCTGCCCCGCCGCGGCTCTTGTATTATGGACTTAATCAGTCTGGACCCTATTTACAGCTTTGATGTAGGTTGGACACGAGCAGAACTCGCCGTTCAATTCCTGCCCCTGCAGTTCGGCCACCTTGGTCCGAGTGGGGAGCCACTCGAGGGTGAGATATTGCACTTACCCGAAACCGGTCGAACCGTTCTTCGCGGGATTGTATTACGGAAGAGTATCAAGCGGTCTGAAAATGACGATACTCATCCGACGCCCACCTCGATCGCAGGAGATCAACTCTCAGGAAAGGTAGGTGCCAGGCACGAGGCGATGTGAGAACAGGGGCGATATGAGGAGGCGATACGAACAGGAGGCGATATGAATCAAGCCACAACGATCGACCAAGGGCCTACGAGAGGTGCTGACCTTGATGCCCGATCAAAGGCTATACGCCGGAGAACAGTGGAAGCGCTCGCGACGCGGCGAGTGGGCGGAGATCGAGCGCTGTTGGATGCGATGAGCGCTAGTAGGCTGCGCGAGACTGAGTTGGTCATGGCAAGTCGCATCCCCGACGGCGGCGTCAAAAATGACCAAGGATAACTTTCTTGATTTTCGGAAGTTGCTCTCGCTCCCTTACAATTGCGCCCGGGCTGCTGATCGGGTGTCCTGGAAGAGCGAGATCATTAGCCTCGATGCTTGTGGCAAATTGGTGCATGCAGCAGCGATTTCGCGCGTACCTATTCAACCGGTGAGCCGACGCCGCTGCAGCGCGAGACATGCCAAAAGCTACGGGAATCTCGAGACAGCGACTATCAATATGGTACGGCCCGGAATCGGCGCGGAAGAGCCCTTCTTCTGTACGGAGCAGGCTAAGAAACTCGGGCTGAACTTCAAGGTGGTTCCCGACGATCCGGCCTGGCGAAAAGGCGAAGCCGGAAGTTGGCATGGTTTTCAACATCGAGCAGATGGTCACCGAATCTGGGGGCGCGATGTGTATCACCTTAAGGATCTGTTCGTCGTAACCGATCAGGGCCCGCGCTTGCTGAGTTCGGGATTCGCCACCCCCGCGAGATCCTGGTCAATTGGCCAGCCGATCCGAACTTGAGGGAAACGTTTCCCTACTGAGTGAGCCCGAGCGACCTCCACGGGCCGGTCGGTGCTATCCCGAATTCAGGGTTCACTTAACCATGTTCACGATGCACCAGGAACACTGGAGAGGTAGTGCGCTGGCACGAGATAAGCGAACTTGGGAACAGATGATGACCGATTGAGGATGGTTTGTCGTACTGAAGCAAAAGGGAAATCTAAGCCATGGCAGCGTGGGACTACATCATCGTCGGTGGCGGATCGGCCGGCTGCGTGCTCGCCAATCGCCTGAGCGAGGATGCGAGCGTGAAGGTCCTGCTGCTCGAGGCGGGGCCACGCGACAGGTCGATTTGGATCGACATTCCTGCAGGCTTTACCAAGCTCCTGAACCACAAGAAGTTCAACTGGAATTTTGAGATGGAGGCCGGGGAGGGCATGGCAGGTCGGCGCCTCCCCTGTTTGAGCGGCCGCACGCTTGGCGGCTCGAGTTCAATCAACGGCATGCTCTATGTGCGCGGCCAGCCGCTCGATTACGACACCTGGAGCCAGCTCGGCAATCGCGGCTGGTCCTACGAGGACGTGCTGCCATACTTCAAGAAGTCGGAGCACTATGAGGGCCGGGGCGACGAGTCGCGCAGCAAGGGCGGACTCCTCAATGTGCGCGACATCGAGGAGCACCATGTGCTAGGCGACGCCTTCATCGATGCCGCCGAAGCCAGCGGCGTTCCGCGCAACAAGGACTACAACAATGGGCGTCAGGATGGCTGCGGCTACTACCAGGCGACGATCAAGAATAGTCGGCGCTGGTCAGCCGCTCGCGCCTTCCTGGATCCGGCGCGTAGCCGGCCCAACCTGCGCATCGAAACCGATGCGCTTGTGAGCCGCATCCTGCTTGAGGGCAAGCGCGCGGTTGGCGTCGCCTATACCGCGCACGGCGGGAAGCGCGAGGCTCGCTGCGGTCGGGAGGTCATTCTGTCGTGCGGCGCGATCCAGTCACCGGGCGTGCTGGAGCGTTCTGGCATCGGCCAGCCCGAACTCCTTAAGAAGTTCGGCATTGAGGTTTGCCACGAACTGAAAGGGGTGGGCGAAAATTACGGCAATCATTGCGCGCTGCATATGAACTGGCGCGTCAACGGGCCGATCACGATTAACGAGCAGGCGCGGGGTCTCCGGCTCCTGCGCGAGATCGTGCGATACTATGTCAGCGGCACCGGCGTGCTCAGCCGGTCGGCGGGCCCGGTGTTCGGCTTTGTGCGCACGCGGCCCGGTGTCCAGGTGCCCGACGCGCAGTTCCACGTGTCGCCCGCGAGCTACGACCCGGCGCGGCTGGGGCGCCTCGAGAGGCAGCCCGGCATGACCGTCACGAACAACCAATGCCGGCCTGATTCGCGCGGCTCGATCCATATGAAGTCGCTAGCGCCCGGCAGCGAGCCCGCCATCCGATCGAATTTCCTATCGGCGGAGACGGACCGCGCCTGCACAGTGGCCGGCATGCAGCTCGCGCGCAAGATTATGCGGCATCCAGCCATCGCCAAATACATCGCCTTCGAAAGCCGTCCCGGCGACAAGGTACAGAGCTACGACGAATGGCTCGACTACGCGCGCCGCACCGGACGGACGATGTACCACCCCGTCGGGACCTGCAAGATGGGCAACGACCTGATGTCGGTGGTTGATGATCGGCTGCGCGTGCACGGCCTTGCCAGCCTGCGCGTGATTGATGCCTCGATTATGCCGACCATACCCTCCGGCAACACCTACGCGCCCACGATCATGGTGGCCGAGAAGGGCGCTGACATGATCATGGAAGATGCTAATGACGGCATGAAGCTCACGGCCCGAGGGCTCGATCCTTCCCCAGAAGTGTAGCGTGCTTGCAAAAATGCTTCGCACCATCGCCGCTCAGTTAATCGTGAAAAGTGTTACCAAGGAATAATGGAATCAAGACAACTCAACGGGCGGCATGGGGGGCGGAGAGGTTCGTTGCTTTGCAGTCGCCTAGATTAGCTAAAGATTCAACAGCCTGCTAAAGGCGCGCGACGCCACGATGGGAATTTGCGCTCCGAACGCTCTCAGCAGCCGAAGGGCCGCGAATGCTAGAGGACCTCAGGGTTTAGCGGCCGTCCCGGGATCTCAACAACGCGCGGAAGACCGCAAAATCGACCCTGATACAGCACACTCAACTCCATAGGCACATTGACTGGTCGAACGCGTGCGTCTTCCCATTTGTGCGACGAACGAGCGAACACCTTGTGATTGTAGGGCCTAGCCGCACCTTCTGCGTCAATCCTATTGCGAGATGCACAATTTGCGCCACGGCCAACTACCAAGGTTAGCAATCGATCTAAATGACAAAGTTGTCTACTACTAGCCCATCAACGTCGGCCTGATCAAACCGCATCCAAGGAGTTCGGCATGCAATATCAACCAGAATCTGTTCTCGCCAACGGCCCCGATGGATGCGCTGACTCTGCAGAAGTGCTGCGCGCTCAGGTCTGCTCCAGCGGCGAGCTCTCCTTGTCCATAAAAGCGCGTGCTGGACTCTCCGACGCGATCGCCGAGCGCGCAATGTTCAAAGCCCTCTGGGCATCAGGCCCGTCGATTGCCTGCTCTCTCGGTTACCGCGATCCAACCCGGCCTCATGGCTCAAAGTTATCGAGCGCGTGGTGGGGTCGGCCACACTGCGTGTCTTTGACGGCGATACCGGCTTCGGGAAGTTTCAACAATGCGCAACTCCTAGCACGCAAATCGCAAAAGCGACGCTGCCGGCGTCGCGCTGGAGGACAGCTGTTTTCCGATAATGGCACTGCAGCAAGCATAAGCGATATTTTGGATTGAAGGAGAGCGGTCATGTTGGCGCAACGAACAGCCTTGTTGAAATTGTCGGGCACCGCTGCGGCGAGTGCCGCCGCCAAAGCGGCTGGCGCGCGCGGCGAGGAAATCATCGATTTGAGCTCCGGAGAGATCTGGAGCGACCTCGCTCCGTCGGTGCGCGAGGGCGCAATTGCCGCGATCAATCGCAACGTCAACCGCTACACCGACACGCTCGGCTTGATGGAGTTGCGCCATGCCCTTGCTTGCAAGATTTCCGCCGAGACCGCTCAACCCTGGTCGGCAGACGAAATCGCCGTGACGAACGGCGCCAAACAGGCGTTGTTCAATGCGTTTATGGCTCTTCTGAATCCCGGGGATGAAGTTCTGATCCCCACTCCCTATTGGACTACCTTCCCGGCCCAGATCGTATTTGCTGGCGGCAGGCCGGTCTTTATCGAGACCCGGCACAATAACTATGTGCCGAGGCTTACGGACCTGGCCGCGGCCGCTACATCAAAGACTAAGGCGATCGTGGTCAACACGCCGAACAATCCGACCGGAGCGATCTACGACCGCGACACTCTTGCCGCCATTGCCGAACTTGCCATCGACCGGAATCTCTGGATTATCTTCGATGAATGCTACGGGGCTTTCGTTCACGCCCCACATACTCATCACCCGATCTTGTCGGTGGCGCCCCAGGCACGCGATCGCACTTTGGTTGTCAACTCTTTTTCCAAGTCGTTAGCCCTGACCGGCTGGCGGATTGGCTATCTCGCTGGCCCCAAGGCGGTCATCAGCGCGGTTACGGCGCTACAAAGCCATACAACCTCCAGTCCCAATGTCATTGCACAGCATGCGGTGCTACATCACCTGGAGTCCGGCGATCCTGCTTTCCAACTGGCATTGCAGCGCCACGTTACCAAGGCGCGGGCGCTCGGGCTGTCGATCCTTTCAACGCTGACATTGGTGCCCCCGCCTGCTGCCCTGGGTGGATATTGCTTCTATCTCGATCTCGGCGAAATGCAGCGGCGCGCCAAGGTCAATGGGCGCGAATTCAACGCCGATGACGTGGTAAACGCGTTGCTAGTGGACGCTGGTGTCGCAACAATTTCGGGCACAGCCTTTGGCGACCCTGCCGGGGTTCGACTCTTTTACGGCATAGATCTCGAATTACTGGACAAGGGCTTGCGGCGTGTGACCGCAACTCTGAATGCGTGGAACTGAATTATTTGGTCCGCAAGGTGCCGTCATCATTTCGTCCAAGACGTCGATCGCTGCGACCTCGCCTTCATGATCGAGCAGCCGACCAAGAGCTGACTTCAGGAAAGGAGCCGAATGCGGGAGGTCTTATGATTCAAGAATACAGAGTGTCGAGCTCTGAACATCTAATCGACTAGCTTTTCTTCTGACGCTAGCAGAGCCTCGATGACGCGCGTATCGGCATCGAAAGTCTTGTCTGCCAACAAGGTGTCGGGGTGCATCTGGGGCAGAAGCGCGTCGGCACCGTCCAGATGATGAGCCGGCCTGCAGTCAGGAAGAAGACCAGCGGATTGCCAGGGGCATTGATCATGACATGGATTTTTGCTGCGCCCGATCGCCTGGTCTTCGCTGTCTCTTTTATGCCGGCGCTTTGCTGATGTGCGCGTACGATGGTGCTGTCGATCATCGCGTATTCGTTGTCCACCGCTCTTGGCCCAGCGCGAAAAACGCACGTAAACCTTGATCGATCACCAAAACGTTCCGGCAGGATCTTCACGGAATTCTGGCGCGATAACGAAAGAGAACGGCTCCCAGAAACACCCGACGCGGCGTCAACGATATCCTGATCGCGGTGCGGGAGCTCAAGGGCTTTCCCGAGGCGATCGCCTTGGTCTATCCGCAGACCGTGGTGCAGACCTGCATCGTGCACCTGATCCGCAACAGCCTGGCGTTTGTAGCCTGGAAGGATCGCAAGGCGATCCTGCCTGCCATCAAGGCAATCTACCGGCCCGAGAATGCCGACTTGGCGCTGGTCCGGCTCGAGGAGTTCGAGGACGAATGGGGCAAGCGCTATCCGGCGATCGGCCAGGCCTGGCGCCGCGCCTGGGAACACGTCGTGCCGTTCTTCGCGTTCGCTCCTAGCATCCGCAAGATACCACCAACGCCGTCGAGGCGCTGCACCGCAGCTTGCGCAAGATCATCAAGACCCGCGGCAGCTTCCCCAACGACGACGCGGCGTTGAAGCTGCTTTATCTCGCCATCAAGAACGCCGGATTGAGGTGGCGGCGAGGCGTCGAATGGACTGCCGCCATGGGCCAGTTCGCCATTCAGTTCGGCTCGCGTTTTCCGGGATCCGTGCGATGACCAAAGTGTCGATCAGCCGTCTGATTCGGCGGCCCGAGTTTGGCCGATCACCAAGCTCTGTAAAGGCGGGCCTGCGGCCCCGCCTGCGGCGGCTGCGGCCTTGACAGAGCTTGCTGCCCGGCCACTGTTAGCCACCATGGGATCAATGACACTGTCCGGCTGAAGAAACGACCGCAATTCAACCTTCACAGAGGCCTCTTACACAAAATAGCTGACGTTCCCGCGCTCGCCGTCATCCCAACAATCCATCACGTGCACTCAAGTGTCCACTCGACAAACACATCTATGCCCACCGCCATCTCGTCGAATGCTGCTTCTCCAAACTCAAGCAGTTCCGTCGCGTCGCCAACCGCCTCGAAAAACTTCCCGAAATTACCGCGCCGTCGTCACTCTCGCTGCCATCATCCTATGGAGCGACAAGTGTCCACGCTGCCTAGCCCTATCTGACTTAGTAGCTGCCCAACCGACGTAGCCAGTGGTTTAGTTCGTTCGAACCAGGGGCCGATCGAGCTGCCCGCAAGACCTGTACAACCTCCAGTTCGGACCGATGTCGTCAAGCCGCCCGTCGTGCCCACTCATCTAAGCGGTCGGCTGCGCATCGTTGGCAGATGGAGTGGAGAATGAAATGCAACAGCGGAACCCGCTCTCTAATCATGGTCGTCCGACCGGACAGTTTCGGAACACTGCGTACGTGATCAATAAGAGCAGCCCGTATTTCGACGCAGCCCACGCGGCTGGTCTCATAGCCCTCGAGGGACGTTCCACGACCGGACGCACCGTTGTGTTGGGCACGGGTCCACTTGACAGTCGATCGGAGGTAATTGATTTCGTGCGATGCTCCTACCTGGGCCTGGACAATCATCCGGTGATCGTCGCTGGCGCGATCGACGCAATTGAGGCGCATCAGTCGTTGCACTGGTCATGCGCACGAACGCGGCTCAATTTCGATCTTCTGGCTGAGCTTGAAGCGAGCTTGTCGAAGATGTTCTGCGCCCGCGTGCTCGCCTTTTCCACTGTCATGCTTGCCAATCTAGCGGCGATGCCGCTCCTTGCTTCAGGCCAGTTGACGGATGGAAGGAAGCCGGTCGTCGTGTTGGATCGCATCGCGCACATATCGCTCGCCTATCACAAGCCGGTAGTCGCTGATGAAACACGGGTGGAAACAATTGCGCACAACGACATTGACGCGCTCGAACGCTTGTGCCGTGAACATCCGGTGGTTGCCTTTGTCTGCGATGGTGTCTACTCAATGGGGGGAATTCGCCCATCAAGGAACTGCGTCGCCTCCAGGAACGCTATGGGCTCTTTCTCTATATCGACGATGCTCACGGCATATCGCTGTTCGGACATCAAGGCGAAGGCTTTGCTCGCTCTCAGTTTCCGCAAGTGTTGGGTGACCGCACGATCATAGCAGCCTCGCTGGCCAAGGGATTCGGCGCGTCGGGCGGTATGTTGATGCTCGGAACGGCCGAGCAAGAGGTTCTGTTTCGACGATATTCCATCCCCTACGCGTTTTCGGTAGGCCCCAATCTAGCGGCGGTTGGCGCGGCACTTGGCTCGTGCAAGATTCACCGCTCGGCAGAACTTGGCGAACGGCAGAGGCGTTTGGCAGAACAGATCAAGGTCTTTGACCGTCGCGTCATAACCGCCGAGCAAGGCAGTTCGCTCCCGATCAGAATGATCGCGATCGGATCGGAGACCAAGGCGATTGCGATCGCAAGACAGCTTCTCGACGCCGGCTTCTACACCTCGGTGACGTTCTTCCCGACGGTAGCGCAAGGGAAGGCAGGGATCCGGATATGCATCACGGCCGATCATGAAGACCGCGACGTAGAGCGGCTGTGCGACTGCATTTTGGAACATGTACCCGAGACAACCGCCTAGCCAGCTATAGCATCGGCCCTCAGCTGAGGTGATGACGATGATTCAGGAGCAAAATAATGGAGCTACCCCAGTAGGACCAAGTTGCTATCACCTTATGCGGTCATGAAATATGAAAGCTCGTCAAACCCTCGATCCATCGTTCGACTCAAGGCATCGCCGATCGTTGAGGCCAAGATCCTCATTGGTGTTCTACGCAAGGATGAATACACAATCAGACGCGCCCAATGCCCGACTGAGAGGTGCGCTGATCGTTCGTACGCTTGTCCTAGGACAACATCCCTTATTCCTGAGATTGCGCGACGCCTCGACACTAGTCTCACGCCCCCGCGCCATGCGCTCTCGTGGTGCGTTCTCGCCGAGGCGCTACACGGAAGTCGGAGATCAGGAAGCTTGTACCCTGCTGATGCCGGCTCGCCTTTACCCGCGACACGTCGCGCCCAACCGCAGTTAAGCATACCGGTCCGAAGTGCCGTAGAGGTGCGAGAGTGGACAAGTCCCGCCACTGCGTCGCCTGACCTTGTGCTTGATGCGCAACCACCGGCGCAGCCGCCCAGCGGCGTAGTTGTCGATCGCTCGGCACGCCTTGTTGACGGTACCTACGTTGAACTAGTCGCCCATCGATGAAATGCTCAAGCTTCGCCTTGCGCTCGAACGGTTGGATGCTCGATCGAAACACCACTTTATCGCATGTCCGACTGCTGCGGAGTCAAAGTCTTCGACGCAGGGTCTGCGCAAAACCAAGTGCTATTTGCAGCAGCGGCGTGGGTACGCGCTCCGAGCTGTCCCAAAATTCGTCGTCTGAGCCTCCCGACCATGCACCCGAGACCGCAGTCAACCCATCCGCTCCAAATCGGGTTCGGCTCGGTCGTTTTTGCCCCGGTTGAAGATGTTGCACATCTCGTCGGCACGCGAATCGTCGCGACCCTCAAGGCCGGCTATTGCTTCCATGTGATTTCTAGGACGGATGCGGGAATCTGCAAATTCCGGATAAGAGCTGCTCAGAAAAGGCCGATCCGTACCCACAGCGACTCGACCATCGACACCAGCTGAGGCATTTGCGCGCTTTGGAGTGCCTTGTTCGCCCTTAACGCGGCGGCATAGTCGGCCACATCCAATGCCGCATTGATCTTCAATTGCTGCGCCTTAAGCCCGTCCATCGCCTCGCTTGCAATGCGGTCCGTAGCAACGCGCGCAGCGAACCCCTCAAGGACTAGTTGAATCGAATTCGCCCCGCCCAGCGCTGCCAGCGTCAGTGGGGCACAACGACCGTCTTGGGTCGCGTTAAGAAGTGCTCCTCGCCAACCAGTCGTATGATCGCATCGCGGGGTGGTGTGGTGCTGATGCTCAGAGCCTGAGCAACCGTACTGATGGTGAGCTTCTGGCGGGACGAAAAATGACCTCGCACGATTGCTTCCCTCGGGCGAAGTACAGGCGAGCTCGCCAAGACTGATCTGATGATTGAAGGGATTCAGGGCATCGGCGCGGTCGCTCTTGGCGACCTCAACTCGGGTGATCCAGGGAAGGTGGAGCGCAACCTGGACACCCGATTACTTGAATTGAAAGCGTTCGGTCGCCACATGTGCATCATCCGTGTCACCACTCGAGTATTGGTATGAACAACCCAACCTAATCAGCAGGTGTGATGCAACAACAACGCGGTCTCCATGGCTGGCTTCCGTTTAGAAGCTGCAGCGATCTTGTTGGCCCGCTCGCAAAGTGTGACGCTTTGCGTTGCCAAGCACAACAGTGTCGGTGCATTCAAGAGGAGCAATCGGGAAAGCTTCATCGAGCGCGGAATTTAGTGAGTCCTTGCTTGATACGAGAGAAACACGAATGCCTGGAGCGCTCTGTGGAATGCCTCTGTCGCTTTTGTCGGGTTCCTGACGTCTAGGGTCTTTGATCAGACATGCATGGCGTGACGAATATGGAGATGATGCCCGTCGCGTCGTTCCTAGCTTGAGCATTGCCTTGAGTATGATGGCCCTTGTGACTTCTGTGCGGACGCGCCGAGTACCCATGTGTCATCCGGCAACATATCGTTTGTGGCTCGCGGTGTGATCGTGCCGAGCGAACGCAAGGCGGAGAGTCTTCGCGATGTACATCGGAGAACGGCTCGAGCCCATCCAGCGCTCTCTTGAGTTTTCTGTTGTGGCCTGGCTCAATGGGGCGCCGGCGACCGGCTTACGGCTGGCAGCCTTCAAGGAACTTCGAGGGTACACTGCGCATCGTGCGGCATTCCGTGTTTGTAACAAAGCCCAAACGCGTCGCCTGTACCGCTCTGTGATGTGGAGTCGGAACAACAATCCAGCGGGTTGAGCGCCGATATCAACTGTCAAACCGCTCATTTGTTGCATTTCAGCCGCGCTGGTATCGTCGTTGCTAGTTTCTTGGGCGGAGAGGTGCCAACAGCTGCGCGAATTCACAAGCAGCAATAGATGGAAACAGATAAGAGAGCCCCAATGGTCATCGCATGGGGAAGTCGGAGTGAAGCCGCGATCAATCGCGATTGTCCGGTGCTGCAGCATGTGGTGTTCGCTATGGTTCCGGTAGCCGTCGGCGTCAATCTCGGAGCCAACGTTCTTTTTAGCATGCTTGACAAAATGATTGGTTGATATGGCTGATCTCGGTGCAGTGCCGACGAAGATGGGGTATTGGATGAAGACGGGACCGCGTTTGCTTCGAGTGCCGTCCACCAACCGCAACCGCCCGTGTAGCGAGTCTTGTTAAGCCGCGCCGTACCCATGGTGGCCGCAGACTTGCATCGCGTGGCAGAGGGTGCTCCGGAGCGCTTGCAAAATGGAGTTGTCGATGGGAGTATTATCGCAACTGCGAGTTGTCGAGATCGGTAGCTCGACCGCAACCAGCTATTGCGCGCGGTTGTTTGCGGATTTTGGCGCCGATGTTCAAAAGGTCGAGCCACCAGCAGGTGATCCACTTCGCCGCAGCGCGCCCTTACGCCAAGTAGGCAAAGCGCGTGGTTTGCGTTCCTGAACTTTAACAAGTCAAGCACCATCATCGATGCCAACGAGCCGGACGCGATCAAACGGCTGACGACGCTGATCGAAGATTGCGACGTTCTGGTCGATGGCCGCCAGGTCGATTCTGCGGATTGCCCGTCGATTGATGTCGCCGGAATCCGCAAGCGGCGCCCCAAATTGATCTGCCTCGAAGCGAGCTGGTTCGGTCGCGAGGGCCCCTATGCAGGGTTCGCCGCGACCGATCTCGACCCTCCGCGCGCTCGCCGGCCTGATCAAGCTGATTGGGCCTGTTGACGGCCCGCCTTTGCACGCACCGGATTTCCAGACGGGGATCCTGGCCGGCCTGTGGGGTTCATTGCCACCGTTTCTTCGGCGGTTGCGCGAATGCAGGGTGGGGCAGGACGGTCGTGGTCGCTCAGTATTTTCGAATCCAACCTTACTGTCAGTGAGTTTCTCATGTTCGAGGCGGTTGGGCGCGGTGACGTGATGCGCCGGATTGGCATTAATCGCTTCTGGCCTGGCTTTCCGATCGGCATCTACGAAACCAAAAAGGGTGGCTCGGCGTTACGACGGCCACGCCGGCGCAATGGCGAGCGTTCTGCGATATGCTCGGCCTATCCCAATTGCGTGATGACCCAGCTCTGACCCTTGGCGAAGATCGTCTGCAGCACATGGAACAGATCGAACGACAGTTCGTGCCGAGGCTGAAGGCGCGGACAGCGCAGGAATGGTTTACAGAGGGACTGAAACGGAAGATCCCGATCGTACCGGTGCCCGCAATGACGGATATGCTCCTCGATACCGAGAAACACGCGCGCGGCGCGATCGTGCCTGTCCTGCTTGGCGAAGAGGAGGGCCTGACAGCTGGCTCCATGCAGCGGCTGACATTGACGCCGCCGCGCCGGGGCGGGAGAGTTCCGGCTCCGGGCGAGCAGCAGACTTTCAGGAACATTCGAACACACCGGCCCTCACGGCACCAGCATCGTCGGGCTGCGTCGAGGCCGGCCGCCTCCCATTACAGGGGATTCGCGTCATTGACTTTTCGATGGGCTGGGCGGGCCCGTTGTGTACGCGCACGCTGGCTGATCTCGGCGCCGACGTTATCAAGATCGAGGCCATCCAATATCCGGACTGGTGGCGCGGTGTTGACCGGAGCCCTGCTTACGTCGACGGCCAGATGTACGAAAAGACGGCGCGCTTCTGCATCATGAACCGCAACAAGCGTGGGATCACACTCGACCTGACGCGACCGGAAGGCCTCGCTCTCGCCAAACGACTGTTGGTCGAAGCCGATATTGTCGTCAGCAATTATTCAGTTGATGTGCTGCCGAAGCTCGGGCTTGGTTACGACGTGCTCAGAACGCTTAATCCGCGGCTCGTCATGATGTCCATGTCAGCTTTTGGTGCGAACAGCAGGTATCGGGATTGCCGGGCGTACGGCTCGACTCTGGAGCAGGGATCGGGGTTGCCAAGCGTGATCGGAAAACCCGAGGGCCACCTGTGATGAGCCACACCGCGTTCGGGGATCCTGTAGGGGTTGAACGGCTGCGCTGCAGTTCTGGTCGCGTTGATTCACGCCCGCAACACCGGGCAGGGACAATTCATTGACCTGGCGCAGATCGAATGCATGATGCCGTTCGCGGCGCCGTGGATCACGCTCCACTCGATCGACGGTATGCCGCCGCCAAGATACGGCAATCGACACCCTCAGTTCGTGCCGCACGGCTGCTTTCGGTGTGCAGGGAAGGATAGTTGGATCGTTTTAGCTGCGACCGACACGGACATGTGGCAGAGGCTTGCCATTCTTATTGGCCGGCCAGACTGGGCGGAGGATCCATCGCTGAAATCCGCGGAAGCTCGCCGGGCTATTGAGGACGTCATCGAGGCGACCATCGCAGCCTGGACGCTCACCCGGGATGCGGACCAGGCCATGTCCGAATTGCAAGCCGTAAACGTTGCTGTTGGCGTGGCCCGGCTGCCAATTGACCTGCTGAAGGATCGGCATCTCAGGTCGCGCGCATTTCTGCAGGAGATCGAACGCGCTTTCATAGGATTGCATCCGCAGCCCTCGATGCCGATTCTGCGAAGGTGCAGGATTCTATGCGATCCGCACAGCGGCGCCGACGCTGGGACAGCACAATGGAGAGGTCCTGACAGGGCTTCTCGGCCTCTCCGACGCCGAGATCGCGCACTTGGTGAGGGAGGGCGTCATCGGCACGGCAATGCTTTCCGAAGGGAGACCGCAAAAGTAAAGAGTACGTCGTCAGACTGACAAATAGGAGAATCCCAATTGGAAAAAGGGTGTCGTGGACCCGGCAATTCAATGAGGTGACCGGTAATTCTGGCTAGCGATCAATCGGTCGGAAAATAGCATTGGCGCTGTTGGCGGGTATCCACTCACAATTTCATCGGATCGTGACAATTTCAAAGGAGACCCATATGCATTTCGTCACCCTGAGGTTCGCGCTGCTCGTGATGCTCCTCGCGACAGAAGGCTACTCGTTTCCGACGTTTGCAAAAACGGAGACCGCCCCTTCTGGCCTCGATGCGCAGAGCCGGTGAGGTCAAGGTAACGCTGGCTTCGAACCTCCTTAGCAATTTGTATCGCCTAGCGCAGAGGCGATTACAGACATGGTGCTCAAAAGCATGGGCCTGCCCGCGCTTACGCTGGCGTTCACGCAATGGGATGCTATGATTCCCTGGCTGCCGGCCGGCGACGAAGTTGATATCTGAGAGGAGGTCGCCGTTCATAACAAGGAAGTTGTCCGGAAGATCAGCGACAAGGTTCCGGCATGAGTGTCGTCGCCTCAACTTCGGCGCGCTCTGGGCTTTTGGGCTTGGTGTCGACAGAATAGGGCTGCGGGACCGGAAGTGCGGGACCGTAGTGAAGAATCGTCGTAGGTCATGGCCGATGCAGCATGGGCTCGGTTCCTCGTCGATGGACACATTGGTTTCGGTGACTTCAACAACGCGCGGCCCTTCGCTCGTCAGATCGAGCTTGGTCGGCGCCGGCGACGTTTGTGTCGAGGACAACAGATTTCCAAGATGAACTCGTTCCGAAGCCACGCCCATATGCTGGCAAATCCGATGGAATTCTTTGGACGCATTCGGGCAGCAGCATCATGTCTGCGCCCCGGACGTCGTCATCGTGGCGCGTACGGAGGCCCTGGTCTGGGAGATTGAGGTCGAAGTCGCGTTTGAGCGTTGCAACTGCTATCGCGTGCCCGGTGCCGACTCGGTTACTCGTGCACTCGAACAGATGTGATGCCGACGAGATCAAGGCTTTCTCGCAGCATGGCGCCGGCCTTGCCTGCTATCGTCGTGGATGCAGGAATGCAAACGACGCGTGGAGGTTTCTTCCATCGCGCTTCAGCAGCAACGCGCGCTATTTCTGAGCGCTGCTTGGGCGTGAGGCTAGCAGCCCTAGCCTTACCGCCTCGCCTGCCAAGGGTTGCAGCAGCTTTCGATTCAGGCTCGCCGCCTTCCTCGATCTCGCCGGCCGCGATCTTGGCGACCATGATGGCGTTGCCGATGGCGTCGGTCGGTCGCTTTTCGCCCTTAGGGCTCTGGGCATAGCTATTTCTTCGATGCTTTGCGCTAAGCATAGCACGCGGCTGAAGTGATGGCCAGATTGCTCCAAAATGCCGCAAAGTCACTCCGAGTTGAACCCATTCTGGGGCCATGCCGACTTCTAAAGGCCTCGTTAATACTTCAAAAAGGCGGTTGAGAGACTATCTGCTGCACTCCAGCGGCTTGCGCTGGCACCGGGAACAAGGCATTCTTCCAGCCGTTGTTGTGGGCGGGGAGGAAGCCAACCTATGGTTAGCCCAAGAGCGAAGCAGCACTGCAATACCTTCTAGGTGGGGTGGTTTTCCTACTCGTTGCTATCCCACTTGCCATTCTCATCAGGAACGCCGCGCAGCAGGCGCGCGCGCGGACGTTTTTGTTCGTCGATGAGGAAGGAAAGATTGTTGGAGAATTTTCTGCCGACAGCTTTCAAAAAGCCGAGCCCGAAAAAATAGCTCGGCTGCGAGAGCGTGTCCGACAGAAACATGACATCTCCATCCGAGCCGCCTAACACCCCAACCAAGCCACCCACAGTCGGCAGACTATCGAAATTCGCAGGCGCAGGCACCGGCGGTATCGTTGTTTGGGCTTCGTGGCTAGGCTTATCGGACAAAGCAACGCTTGCCATTCAAGCAAGCGCGCCGGGCATAGCTGTGTTCATCAGCGCGATTGGTCCGTCAGTAAGTCGCCTTTTCCTAAACGTGGGAAGATGGATTGGGCTTCACTTCACGTTGCGCCACGCACAGGCTCTTGCTCGGTCGATGCCTGAGGGTTCGCCGGGACGTAAGCAGGCGGAGGAGAACATCGCGCAGATTCACGCCCTTCTTAATGATCTAATCAAGGAAACGACCCAGATTTTTCGGGCCAAGCATTAAATTTCGACGCGGTAAGCTTCGCAAGAGAGGGGCAATGAGGGTTTTGCGCGGCGTTCTACTTCTTCTCAACGGTTCGGCGATTTTGTTTCTTGGCTACGTAATGCTGTTCGAGTCCCAAGAGCTATGGCTAAATCTTGGTGACGGCCTGGCCGGTCAGGCGGCGGCGGTTATGGGCTGACGGTCAGTCGGTTTGGCGATGACCTCGATCCCGTCGTTGAATGTCACACCGAGAACGAGTTTTGGCAACTGGTTATGACCATCGAGACGACGCCAGCTTTTCTGCGCGGCCTCGAGCAGTTTGAAGACCATCGCGAGCGCCGTCCTGTTGGACAGGCAACCCTTCGATCGGATCGTGCGGTGGCGCACGGTAGCGAAGGTGCTTTCAATGGGATTGGTCGTCCGCAGGTGTTTCCAATGCTCGGCCGGGAAGTCGTAGAACGCCAGTAGCGTGTCCCGATCCTTGCTCAGGCAGTCGGCCGCCTTCTCGTATTTGGGCGTGTAGCTCTCGATGAAGGCATCGAATGCCCGCTCGGCGGCGGCCTTGGTTTCGGCCATCCAGATCTCCTGCAACGCGCGTTTGGCCTTCGGCTGCTGGCTCTTCGGTAACTTGGCGATCACATTCGCGGTCTTGTGCACCCAGCAGCGCTGCTCGCGCGTTTTCGGCCAGACCTCGCCGGCGGCCTTCCAGAACCCGAGTGCGCCATCGGCGATGGCGAGCCGCGGCGGCACATCGAGCCCGCGCCGCTTCAGGTCGAGCAGCAGATCGCGCCAGTCCTGCGCGCTCTCGCGGGCGCCATCGGTGAAGCCGACCAGTTCCTTGCGGCCTTCCGGCCTCGCGCCGATCAGCACCAGGATGCACTGCTTTTCGTCTTCGAGGCGTGCTTGGAGATGGATGCCATCGGCCCAGATGTAGACGTAGCGCTTCGCCGACAGATCGCGCCTCTGCCACGCGGTGTGTTCGTCGAGCCAACCGTTGCGGATTCAATGATCGCGCGCAGTTATTCCAATCTGATGCCGCGCAGCGTTTCAATCTGATCGCGCGCATGTGGAAGCCCCCGATCGTTAAAGGCAATTGGCACTATCGTCAGCCCGTGGTCAAGCGGCTGCCGAAGAGATCACGTCTCATGTTTGATGGTGTCGCTCGACGGAGCGAAGCTGACTGGACGCGCACCCCCAACAGTGCCGTAGCGGCCGGTCAGCTTCGCGGGCTGCGGTCTCGGTCTTCATCGGCCGACATGCCATCAAGGCCGAGGAAGAACCGGCGGGCGACGCATGGAGTCACCGTTCAGTTCGAGCCTGTGAGCGTTGTGAAGCAGGCGATCAAGCATGGCATCAGCGTAAGTTGGGTCATTTATGAGCTCATGCCATTTGGCAATTGGAAGCTGGCTGGTGACGAGTGTTGATCGACGGCCGTAACGGTCTTCAAGGATTTCGAGCAGATAATGACGGGCATTGGCGTCGATGGCTTGGAGGCCCCAATCGTCCAAAATCAGCAGCTCGACGGCGGCGATGCTCTTCATCCGCGAAGTGAGTCGGCCGTCGCCCCGGGGAAGGTCCAGTTCTTCGATCAACCGCGGCAGCCGGGTGTAAAGCATAGAGTGGTTGTCCCGGCAGGCCTTGTGGCCGAGCGCACAGCCAAGCCAGCTCTTCTCGACGCCGGTTGGCCCGACAATGGCGCAATTCTCATGGTTCTTGACCCAGTCTCCCTTGAGCAGCGTATCGAACAAGCGCCGGTCGAGCCCACGGGGGCGCGGTAGTCGATATCCTCGGGCACGGCATGATGACGCAGCTTTGCCTTGCGAAGACGAAGCGTCAGGCGCCGGTTGTTACGCCAGGTCGCTTCATGATCCAGCAGCAACGCCAGCCATTCGGCGTGAGCGAGACCCTGGACTTCCTCGTTGTCGGGGAGGCGCGTGAAGGCCTCGGCCATGCCGGTAAGGCCGAGCCGGGTAAGCAAGTGGAGTGTGGGTGTGTCAGCATTTTCTCTCCTTAGTGGTAATAGTCCGAGCCTCTGATGTTGGTGTGTATGATCGGCTCGCACTCGGCGGACGCGGGTGTTGCAACGCGATCGAGCCCCTTCTCGAGGATCGATTTGACGCTTGGGTAGTTGTGAGCCTGGATCTCGAGCGCGCGCAGCGCAGCCGCCTCGAGGCGCTCGGCGCCAAAGCGCTTCTCAAGACGGATGATCCCCAGGCACGAACGATAGCCCCGTTCGGGATGCGGCCGCATCCTCGATGATTCGGTCGACCAGCAGGCGCAGCATTGGGCCGATCCGGGTTGCCTCGCTGCGGATCTTTGCCGGCGTCCACTCGCCATAGCGCCGGTGGCTGGAAGGCATGTGGGCGCTGATCGTGGTGTGCCGCCCGTTGCCGCTGCCGCGCATGTGCGCGGCGATACGCTCGCCCCCAGGAAGATTTCAACCGTTCGCGCGCAGATCCGCGCTTCGACCTCCCGACGGGCGAAGCGATAGGGCACCGAGTAGTAGTGTCGTTCGATCTCGACGTGATAGTCGAGCCCGACCCGGCATCGGCGCCATTCGGCATGGACCCACGGCTCGCCGGGAAGCGGTTTAAGATTCGGCGCATCAATTTCCTCGAAGAGCTGGCGCCGTGTGCGGCCATACTGTCGCAGCACCCGTCCGTCATTGAGCTTGGTCAGCCACTCGGCGATCGCACCGTTGAGTTCGGCCAGGCTGTAAAAAGTTCGGTTGCGCAGCCGCCCCAGCAGCCAACGCTCGACGATTCCGACGCAGGCCTCAACCTTAGCCTTATCTCTCGGGCGACGCGGCCGTGCCGGCAAAATCGCCGTGCCGTAATGCTGCGCCATATCGCTGTAGCTGCGGTTGACCATAGGGTCGTAGAGGCAGGCCTTGATCACCGCGACCTTGGCGTTGTCGGGCACCAGCAGTTGCGTCGCGCCGCCAAAAAAGCTGAAGGCCGCGTTATGTCCCGCGATCCAGTCGCCGAGTTGCTCGGTCCACGTCGCCAGCGCGAACGACAAGCTGGATGCGCCCATGACCGCGACGAAGATGTGCGCGTCACGCACCTCGCCCTCAAGCAGATGACAATGGTGCATGAGGCGGTCAAGGATCGTCGTGCTCATGGTGTTGTCGCGGAGATAAGCGCCCCAATCCTGCACGACGCGATTGGACGTGACGATGACGCTGCGGTGCAATTTGTAGCGTTGATGGATCAGATTCTGCAGCAAAGCGCCGGCTTCGTCGGGGATGGTGCGAGCGAGGAACAGATCGTCAAGCACAAGCAGATCGCAGTCAGAGATGCTCCGCAGTCGAGCTTCGCGCTGAGCGGCCGGGCTGAGGGCGTAACGGTTGAAGAAGTCATCGGCCTCGAGATACTGGACCTTGTGGCCTTGCAGGATGGCCTGGTAGGCGACGGCCTTGGCCACGTGCGATTTTCCGGTGCCGGGCTTGCCAATGAACAGAGCGTTTTCACCGACCGCGACAAACTTCAGCGCATGCAGCTGGAAGCAGGCCTGACGCGGCAGTTTGGGATTGAAGGACCAGTCGAACTCCGCGAGCGTGAGCTTCTCTTCAAGCCCGGATTGCTGGTAGCAGCGAGCGATGAGACGCGACTGACGACGATCGAGTTCGTCCTGCAGGAGCAGGCAGAAGGTCTCGAGGAACGGTTGGCTGGCGCCCTGGGCCTGCAGGACGCGGGTCTCGAACGTGTCGCGTATGCCCGACAGCCGCAACTGTCGTAGGCAGCGATCAATTTCTGGCAAGGTCATGGTCATTCCGAATGATCTCCTATGGAGGTTGAAAGGCAGAGTTGATCGGCAATCAAGGTCTCGGCGGGAGCGCTCGCGTCGTCGGAGCTGGCCGGGATTGCGGAGACGACGCGAGCGCGGTTTGGTGCGGGCTGATCATTGCCGTTGTTTCCGGGCCGGCGCTCGATGCTGGCACGGTTCTGGGCGCCGAGGCGAAAGAGTTCGCCGTATTCGTCTGCGGGACGGATCAGTGGATGATCCTGCGTCAGAGACAGCGTGAGTTGTGGTGCCTGATCGACGCGCTCGAGCGCCCGCTCGAACAATCGCTCAAGGATGGCGCGCACCTGTTTGTAGCGATGGATGTGATGACGCATCGCGTGATCGCAGGCTTGCTCGACGAGCCGGGCGGGATACTTCTTCGCAAGTCCGACAATGCCCCACATCGCGCGTTGTCCAACGCGACCTTCGGTGTCGAATAGGTGCTGACAGAGCGCCTTCGCTTGCGGTCCGATGTCGCCGGCGCTTGCCAGCAGGATGCGGATTCCGAGACGATGGTGCGCACCGTACCGATTTGATGGCGCGCAGGGTTCCGAAATGATCACGCGCAGCATTCCGATTTGATCGCGCGCAGTTTCGGATGGTGTGAGGCCTGATCGTTGGGCCATTTCTCCGGCTGGAAACAGCTTGGAGAATTGGATGCCGACGAGGAGGGTTATCATGCGCCAGGTGCGCGAGATTGTGAGGTTGAGCCTTGAGGCTGGGCTCTCGACGCGCGTGGTTGGCGAGCGTGTCGGCGTCGGGCCGACGACGGTACGTGACACGCTGAAGCGGTTTGCGCGCGCGGGTCTGGCATGGCCAGTCCCGGAAGCGATAAGCGACGCCGAGCTGGAGCAGCTGCTGTACGGGGTGCCTGGCGTGAAGTCGGGCCGCCGCAAGGTGGCCGAGCCTGACTGGTCCGTTATTGCCCGCGAGCTCAAGCGCAAGCACGTGACCTTGCAGGTGCTGTGGGACGAGTACATTGCAGAGCATCCGGACGGGTATCGGTACAGCCGTTATGTTGCGACCGGATTTATGTTGTGGAAGGAGCTATATTTGCGGGGATCCTGAACGCTGCGGCATTATTCACGCAACATAATTTGACGTCTGAGTAGCGAACTTTTGTCCAGGGAGGTTCGCTATGAATCAGACAACTTATTCGGACCGCTTGACGGTGCTCCATGGTGATAACGCGCCATTCGCGAACGAGCGGTACCGGTACCTTCGCCACTGTGCAGAAGGCGGTGCGACTCCAGCTTCTCTTGAGATCAAGCGCAAAGAGCTGTTGTGGATTGCCGCGCATCTCGGTCCAGATGCTTCGGCGGGCGTCGACATCGAGGCGCTCCAACGGATCGCGACCGAGCGGCAACGCCTTCGTGGGGCTGTCACAGCTGCGCAAAGAGTGGTCAACATTGGACGACCTTGGCTTCGATTTCTCGGTTGGTGGCGTGAACCGACCGTCGTGTTCCAGTACCAGAGCCAACTCGACCAGTATGTGACGTGGATGCGCAATGAGCGCGGATTCACGCCATCGACGGTGGAGCAATGGAGTCGGATGATCGGCAGGTTCCTACGCTGGTGTGATCAGACAAACCGGCAACTTAGGGACCTTCAGCCTGAGGACGTTGACGCCTATTTCGTCACCCAGGCGACGGGACGATGGTCCCGCGTCTCGGTGGCCAACACAGCCTCGACCTTGCGGGGATTTCTGCGCTACGCGGCAAAGCAGGGAATGTGCACGGACCGCATAGCGGCGTCGATTTGCCGGCCTCGGCTCTATCAACAGGAATCGCTGCCGTATGCCCCAGATTGGTTCGATGTGCGGCGCATGTTGGCCGATGCCGAGACCGACAACCCCCGGGACATCCGTGATCGTGCGATTTTGCTGTTGCTTGCGGTCTATGGAATGCGCAGCGGCGAGGTGGCGGCATTGCGTCTCGATCAGATCGACTGGGAAGGTAGGACGCTACGGCTCTTCCGCCTGAAGCGCCGCCAGCCGCAGATTTACCCGCTGGTTTCCTCTGCGGCTGAGGCACTCGCCCGCTACGTCGACACGGTGCGGCCGCCGTCGTCATGCTCGGAAGTATTCCTCTGCATGCACGCGCCCCGTCGACCGTTGAAGGCAGGGAGCATCTATGATGTCGCTAACCGCAGATTTGTTGCACTTGGAATCGACGCTGCCCATCGCGGTGGCCATGCGTTGCGCCACGCCTGCGCCTCCCGGCTTCTTGCCGAAGGTCTGTCGATAAAGGAGATCGGGGACCATTTGGGCATCGCAGCGCGGCGTCAACCAGCATCTACGCCAAGGTGAACATGCAGGCGCTTCGCGAGGTCGGAGCGTTCGACCTGGGAGGCCTCCAATGATGCTAACCAACGTCGTCGACGCCTATCTGGCCAAACAGCGGTCACTGGGGGCGCGTTTCGAGTCCGCTGAGGTTCTGCTCCGCAGGTTCTGCCGAGCGATGGGCAATCGGGATATCGGCGAAGTCACCCCAGAGGCGGTAGCCGAGTTCCTCCAAGGCAAAGGATCGCTCAGTGCCACCTGGATGCTGCGATATAGGGTTTTGAGCGGCCTTTATAGATCTCGCCATCAGTCGCGGGTACGCGGCATCCTCCCCACTGCCGACAACATTTCCAAAGCTGCCGCCGCAACAAACGCCCTATGTTTATTCCACGGAAGAACTGCGCCGCCTGTTGGACGCGACCTCGATCGTGAAGGTTGGGCATCGCCCTCACGTGCCAGCTATGTACCGTACGCTCCTCTTGTTGCTGTACGGAAGCGGCATGCGTATTGGCGAGGCGCTTCGTTTGGTCTTGCAAGACGTGGATCTGACTGATCAGGTCATCACCGTCCGTGACACGAAGTTCTTCAAAACGCGCCTCGTGCCAATCGGACCAAAGCTCAACCAGGAACTGGTCGAGTACGTCGAGCGCCGTCGCCGGCTCCCTCTGCCGCGCGGGAAAGGATCTCCATTATTTACTACGCGCGGCAGTCTACCGTGGCACTATGTGCGGGTCATCTCCTGGTTTCAGCATGTCCGCCGAGCCGCCGGAATCAGTTGCCCTGTCGGCGAGCCTCGACCTCCACGGCTGCACGATCTTCGCCACACAGCCGCGGTGCACCGGGTGATCGCATGGTATCGCTCCGGCCAGGAGGTGCAGCGACTGCTTCCGCAACTCGCAACCTACCTTGGCCACATCGATATCCGTTCAACCCAGCGCTATTTGCAGATGACGCCTGATCTCCTCCAGGCGGCCAGCGAGCGCTTTGCTCTGTACGCGATGGAGGCCGACCATGAAGGATAAGAGCCTGCTTGGTCCGTGGATCCGGCGGTTCTTGCTGGAACATCTGGTCGCCGAGCGCAATCTTTCCCGCAACACCCAAGCCAGCTACCGCGACACACTGACATTGTTGCTGCCGTTTGCCAGCAAGCAGGAGGCTGCGCCATCGATCGCATGACCGTGGAAGATCTGACGCCGGAAGTCGTCCGCAAGTTCCTGGACCACCTGGAGCGCGATCGCCAGTGCAGCGAGGTTACCCGCAACCAGCGGCTGGCGACCATCCATTCACTTGCGCGCTTTATCGGGACGCGTTCGCCGGTCCACCTGGCCTGGTGTTCCGAGATACGAGCAGTGCCGTTCAAGAAGACGACCAAGACCGCGATTGGATACCTCGAAAAGGCCGAGATGGACGCGTTGCTAAACCAACCTGACCGACGCACGAGTCTTGGGGTGCGCGACCATGTTCTGCTGCTTTTCCTATACAACAGCGGTGCTCGCGCCGATGAGGCAGCAAAATTGACGGTCGGCAATCTCCAACTGGGCGCGTCCCCGTCAGTGCGACTTCACGGCAAGGGAAACAAGATCAGAATCTGTCCATTGTGGTCAACGACGGCAACCTCGTTGACTCGTCTTGTGGCCGACCGGAGCAAAAGTGAAGCGGTCTTTCTCGGGCGGACGAACCAGCCTTTGACGCGCTTCGGAATACACCGTCTCGTGACGCAATATGCCGCTATGGCGCGCGAAACGCTGCCGACGTTGGCGACGAAGCGCGTGAGCCCACATACGGTTCGGCACACAACGGCCGTGCACCTGCTGCGCGCCGGCGTCGACATCAACACGATCCGTGCTTGGCTGGGCCACGTGTCATTAGACACCACGCACATCTATGCTGAAGTCGACCTGGAGATGAAAGCAGAGGCGTTAGCCAGGGTCGATATCAGCAGCCTGAGGCCGCCACCCCGGCAACCCTCTCTCCCGTCGTTGATGGCATTCCTGAAGGCCCTGTAGGCCGAAAGGTCACACTCTTATGTTGCGGAGCGAGCCGAGGAGGTTGGCGAAATCCTTGGCTCACTCCAGCAGCGACAACATAAATCTGGCCGCAACATAACGGCTGTACCGATACCCGTCCGGGCCAGTCTCAAGGATGGCGACATGACAGAGCTGAAGCCGAAGAGGGCCTCATCCGATGCTGGGCAACGTGGTAGACGAAGAGTTTGGCTATGCGATCAGCGAGACACTCCGCGTTACCGACTCCGCTGCTGAAGTATTGACGACTGTCCACGGAAGCTCCCTTCGCGTCCGCGTCATCAGCAAGGAAGGCCGTTGGCGGTGTGACCAACAGCGGCGGCGGGTTCGGCGATCCCACGAAGCGGGATCCAGCCTACGTACTGCGCGATGCTCCGACATGTGCGAAACGCTCGAGCGTACGCGCGATTATATATTGGGTCGTCTTCACTGATGACGTCACCCCGGGGCGCGCGACCGCGTCGCCAGCCTTCTTGGTGCCGCAAGCACCTGAGCCCCAGAGTAGTCGACCCACGCCACATGGTCGACCCCTACCCTAACAGCCGCAGACCCTGGGGCAGCAACCACTACGGCGTGCCTCGGCAAGGATTCACACAGTTTGTGGGCTACCTAGAAGAGGAAGGCGACGAGCTAGAGCTTGGCTGTGGGATTGCTGCCCGCTTTAGCCGCTTCATGGTTCCGGAGAAAGTGAGGAGGATTCGCTCTCCAGCCGTCAGCTGACCTCGCACGAAGATCAGCGACCCACCGGCGCGGATGATTTCGCCGGTGCCCACGATCAGATCTCCTTCGTGCGCGATATCGATAAAATCTGCGGCGAAATTGACCGTCACAGCTGGTCCTTGCAGCATCGTCGAGGCGATCGCAAACAGACAATAGTCCGCGAAAGTCATGAGGCAGCCGCCATGGACGCTATAGGTGCCATTGAGGTGCTTTTTCTCGACCCGAAAGGCGCAGCGGATGCTGCCATCCGGCTCCTGCCGTTGCCAGAATGGGCCGGTATGAGCAAAGAAATAGTCATTGCTCCAGGTTCGCCAGCCCACAAACTCGCCCTCGGTGCCAACGTGCAGGTCGAAGCCGTGAGAAGCCGTCGTTTTCGTGGTGTCGCGCAAGGAAAGAGGCCTTCAATTGCCGATGATTTTCTCTCAAATCCGATCTCGTCCGTGCCGCGCAATCAGCCGCCCGGTGCTCGATCTCGTGCGAAGACCCATCAGAACTCACCCGAGGACTGCGCCGAAGTCGGGCTCGCAGCGGAAGGCAGCGCGCCGGCCGCTATAGCGGACGACGCTGTCTGCATGAATCGTCTGCGATTCATCGAAAGCTCATTCTTCTCGATCTCCTACTCCGGCATGCGATCTTTACAGATATAAGGATCTTCTCCGATCGTATTTCGCCGGTTTGAGCATAAAAACTGCGCAGCTTTGGCTCCGTAGCGTTTTTTTCGTGCGAAGGGCGCGCGAATACCAGCGGCTATCAGGGTGGTCCGGCATCCGCAAGCGCTCTGGTTTCGGCGAAGGCTCCCTTGTGGCTGAGAGATTATCCGTGACGACGACCTCGGCGATCGAATCGCCTCGCAACAGCAAAGACAGGTGAGAATCCAGCAGTCCGGACTGTGTTCCGCGACACCTGCAGATCGCGAGGCCATCTTCTTGATCCTTGCCTTTCGTGAGGTGCTCACGCGGTATCCGAGCAATCGCCTCCACGACCGCTCGCTCCTGCCGAAGCAGACAAGAGTAGTGCGCCGATTTCGGCCACAGATTCTGCGAGCTATCGGGCCCTTAGGCGACGGATGCCATTGTCATGCGGCAGACAGTCGTAATGTCGTAGATGGGCAGCCCTGTCATACGGCGGATCGCTGGAGCAACCAACGGAAACGCCGAGCATTCGAACAGGATCGCCGCCATGTCCGGATGTGCGGCGCGAAGTCGCGACACGCAGCTGACAACATCCTTTTCGATATCGGCGACCTCGGTTCGGGGTGGCGGACGCTGCATCTCGTTCTTCCAGAACGTGCCGCCTTCGACGCCGCCTACGACGAGCCTGGCCCGGTCTTCCGGCTTTTCGACTCCGAACATATCCTCGCCCGCGCTCTTCGAATCGGCAACCAGGACGGCAATCTTGCCGGGTGCCGGTATCTGGCGGAGCACGGTCGGCAGCAGGAGCAGGCTCGACAGCGCTACAGGGACTTTCACCGAGGCCGCGACGGCCGCCTGATACCGGATAGAAAAACCGCAGGATGCGGTGATTGCGACGGCGCCTCGCTCGACTAAGCGCTGCGCAGCTGCGATGTAGGCCGGCTCGAGCTCGGGGTCGCCGCGAAAGATCCTATCCACCCAGCCTCCCTCGAGGGTTTCCGAGATAACCGGGAAATCGAAGGTAGTTGGATCCAGCATCCAACCTGGAACCGGCTTTGGCGGAGGGGATGGGGGCGAAGGCCCGCGTTCCGTTTTCAGAACACCAAGAGAGCGTGGGGTTTGCGATGGCACGGACGAAGCTCCTTCATTAGTGAATGCATCTTGCGAGGGAATAGTCTCTGGTCAAAGCTCGAAAATTTTCCGCGGCGCATGCGTGAAGACTTCGGTGTCGGACTTGGTCACGCGGAATGTTTCGCTGATGACATAGCCGAACTCCTCTTCGACCCAGTTGCCCAGCATCAAATGAAAGGTCATGTTCGATCTGAGCTCGGTCATGTCGCCATCCGCCAGGCTTGCGGTCGGCTCCATCCACTCGATACCGATGGCGTAGCCACATCGGGAATCCTTCTTGAAACCCCGTTTTTCGATCGTGCACGTCCGTCCGGGGCGGACCGCATTCAGCGCGGCTTCCAGACCAGCAACCTCCGCCTCATGGAGGCGGCGCAGGCGGTCGGACGGCCTACCTATAGAGAAGGTACGCATGATCGCGGCAACGTAGCCGTGGCGGTTGCCGCTGAGTTCGATATTGACCTGCGAACCCTCGCCGAAGACGTCCTCGCTCCACAGAATGTGGAGCGTACCCGTGCGTGGCGACGAGCACATCAAGAGCGGCAACATTCCCGTCGCGGTGTTGCGTTTGGGATTGCCACGCACTTGCGCCGCCACGATCTCGGCTGCGGCGTCCGCCTCTCGCACGCCCGGGCGGATGACTTCTGCCGGGCGCATAATGGCCGCATCTGCGATGCCGGCAGCTTCCCTCATCATGGCTATCTCGAGTTCGGATTTGACCATCCGGATCCAGTCCACGGTCTTGCTGCAATCCACAATCCTGGCTTCAGGCAGTCGCGCCCTAAACTTTTCTACGTTCTGCGCCGACAAGGAACCCAGCTCGAGCCCAAGCCCGCGGTTCGCAAGACCAACTTCTTGGAGGAAATCGATAACCGCGTCGAAGCCGTTCTTATCGGGTTGCCAACGAGGCTTTCCGGATAGCCAATTACCTTGCTGCGGTGCATGAATGTCTGATGGATGCAGCCCGGCGCATCCATGCCTCGCACAACGAGCGTTGGCTCCTCTTCGCGCAGGAGCACCACCAGCGCGTGGAGCGAATACATCCGCGTCACATTACCGGTGAGATACGCCCAGCTCGTCAGGACAAGCGCCTCGACATCGCGCCGCGCCATTTCTGATTTAACGGCGGCAAGCCTGCGCAAATACTCTGTTCTGGTCAACGCCTGCGGCGCTTTGCTGATGGCCATAATCCTAGCTCCATGGGGCGCGGAACGTTACGTTGAGATCGGCTGAACAGCCTGGAAACCGCCTTCCTCAGACGGTGTTTGAGCGCATCCAGACTGAACATCCATCACGCAGCCCTGATCTGCTCGAGTTCGGCATGCTGCGCCAAGCAAATACATGCCGCGGAGCGGGTGCAGATCTTACAACCAACCGCCTTCACGAAACTGTTGTTTTTTTGCCAGTTCGTTCATGACCTGCCTGGTCGCTTGATACGCCAGATCGACCATCTCGTCGATTTCGCCTTCCGATACGACTAGAGGCGGAGCAAAACCAAGAATATCTCCATGCGGCATTGCTCGTACAATAAGCCCCCGATCACGGGCAGCCTTCGAGATGCGGGCACCTACCTTCAGCTGCGGATCGAACCGCCGTTTCGTTTGGCGGTCCGCAACGAATTCGATCGCGCCGAGCAAGCCAACGCCCCGCACTTCTCCGACGATCTCCAGCTGCGCAAAACGCTCCTTGAGCCGCTTTTGGAAATGCGAGCCGACGATCCTCGCGCGCTCGCTTAGCCGCTCCTTTTCGAAAATATCGAGAACTGCGTTGGCAGCAGCGGCCGCAATCGGATGCCCGGAATAGGTGTATCCATGCGAAAATGCCCCGACTTGATCTGCTGCTCCCTCCATAACCGCGTAAACTCTTTCGCCAACGATGGCACCCGAGAGCGGCATGTAACCAGACGTCAAACCTTTGGCTACTGTCACCAGGTCGGGCTCAATCCCGTACAACGTGCTTCCAAAGTCCGCGCCGGTTCGGCCAGAATCCACAAATCACCTCGTCGGCAATCAAAAGAACGTCGTAGCGTCTGAGGACGGCCTGAATTTCGCGCCAGTAGCCGGTCGGCGGCGGTGTAATCCCCCAGTACCCAGCACCGGCTCAGCAATGAAGGCGCCGATTGTTTCCGGCCCTTCGCGCAAGATTAGCTGCTCAAGTTCGGCTGCCCGCCTGCGAGAAAAGGCCTCCTCTGCCTCGCCTGGCTCAGCGCCCCAATAGTGGTGCGGCACGCCTGTGTGCAATATGCCCGGAAACGGAAGGTCCATATAGTCATGGTAGAATGACATACCCGTCATCGACCCGGAAATCACGGAGCAGCCATGGTAGCCGCGCTCGCGCGAGATGATCTTCTTTTTCTTAGGTTGACCTCGCAGATTATTGTAATACCAGACGAGCTTAGCTTGAGTTTCATTCGCGTCTGATCCAGAGAGCCCAAAGAATACTTTGCTGGGCTTGCCTGGCGCCATTTTTACTAGGCGATGCGAGAGTGTCGCAAGCTCTTCCGTCGTGTGGGCCGCATATGTGTGATAGTATGCCAGCTGGTAAGCTTGCCGCGCGATTGCCTCGGCCACTTCAGTCCGGCCGTATCCAACGTTTACGCAGTAGAGGCCAGCAAAGCCGTCAATGTAACTGCGCCCCTCTGCGTCCTGGATTCGCACGCCCTTTCCGCCAGCGACGATCGTGGGATCGCCAATCTTCCCACTGGCGAATTCCTTGAGCTGAGTAAAAGGATGCAGAACAGTCGCGCGATCTCGTTCAGCGATGGTCTTAATGTCAGTCATCCGGATTCTCCTAAGCCCCCAAGTCGCCGAAGCAGACGTATTTCAGCTCCATGAATTCCTCGATGCCGTGCCGCGAACCTTCGCGGCCAAGCCCAGATTGCTTCCAGCCACCGAACGGAATAGGAGGACCCGTGAACGAAGCCGTATTGACGCCGACCATTCCATACTCGATTTGCTCCGAAAGGCGGAGCGCTCGACGCAAATTGTCCGTGTAGACGTACGCAGCAAGCCCCATCTCGCTGGCATTAGCTCGGCCGATGACCTCTTTTTCAGAATCGAAAGGAAGCACAGCAGCCACCGGGCCAAATGTTTCCTCGCGCGCAATGAGCATGTCGTCCGTGACGTCGCTAAGCAGGGTCGGAACAACGAAGTTCGCACCTAGATTGGTACCTTGATGCGCGGAAATAACACGCGCCCCTTTGCCACCGCATCATCGATTTGCGCTCTGCACTTGCTAGCAACCGACAGCCTTGTCATTGGCCCGATATCTGTTGCAGGCTCCAGACCGTGTCCGACTTTAAGTTGAGCGATTGCCGCAGCAAATGCCTCGACGAAAGCGCCATAGACGCCCCTTTGCACGTAGATGCGGTTAGCAGCCAGACAGTCTTGACCAGACGTCGCAAATTTTGCAGCCAAGGCCCCATTCACGGCCTTCTCAAGATCAACGTCATCAAAGACGAGGAACGGGGCATGCCCCCCGAGCTCTAGCGACACCTTCTTTACCGTATCGGCCGCGCCGCGCAGAAGCAGACGACCAACTTCCGTAGACCCCGTGAACGATAAAGCGCGTATTCTTGCATCGCGCAACAGAGGCGCCGTAAGTTCGATCGGATCGCCGACGACCACTTGAAACACGCCGTGCGGGATCCCGGCTTCTTCGGCCAATCGAGCCACGGCAAGAGCAGAGAGCGGCGTCTCGGGGGCAGGCTTTACAACAATCGGACAACCGGCAGCAAGAGCGGCTCCCGCTTTTCGCGTAATCATCGCGACAGGAAAATTCCACGGAGTGATCGCCGCGGCGGCACCGATTGGCTGCATCCGCACCTGCAGTAGGCTTCCAAGCTTATGGCTGGGGATCATCTCCCCGTACGCGCGCTCCCTCTGCAGCGAACCAATCGAGAAAACCAGCCCCGTACGCAATCTCATGGCGCGCCTCCGCAAGCGGCTTGCCTTGCTCGATCGTTACCAGGACTGCGAGTTCTTCCGAATGCTCAAGCATCAATGACGCCCAAGATCTAAGGATCGCGCCGCGTTTTGACGGCAACAATGCCCGCCATTCGGCAAACGACTTTTCAGCCGCCGCGATCGCCAAGTTCATATCCGCCGCAGTGCAACGGGCAACATCCGCGACCTCTTCCCCAGTAGCGGGGTCGACCACAATGTCTCTCTCGTCGCCCACAACCCATCGACCGTCGATGAGCGCGTCGCCCGCCACGAAATCGCGGCGTCGCAGAGCTTGCAGGTGCATGGCAGCAAGACCGAGCGATTGCGGACTTTTGTGCCGACTGGTTTGAAGGGCCATTTAAAAGTCCCGCCCGAGATCTGTTGAAATTGCCTAGGTAATCAGGATACTGATGGTGCAAACAGATTTGCGTCGCATTTTCCTTTCGTTCGGACGATTTCCTGCAACGGTTAGCCGCTTCGCGACGAAATACACTTGAAGGCCGGAGACGATTATGCAGTACGATCGGATAGACGCCCGCATCCTTGAGATTGTGCAAAAAAACAACCGCTTGACTTCCGATGCGATTGGCGACTTGGCGGGGCTTTCCGCTACCGCCTGTCAACGGCGGCTGAAGAGGCTGCGTTCGGAAGGAATCATCGAAGCCGACGTTTCGATCGTTTCGGCAAAGGCGGTGGGGCGCCCTATTCAAATGCTCGTTCTTGTGAGCCTCGAGCGGGAGCGTTCAGATATCATCGACAAGTTCAAAAAGGCGATCAAGTCTTCAGCTGAAGTCGTCAATGGATTTTACGTCACCGGCGACGCCGACTTTGTTCTCTACATTACTGCACGCACGATGGAAGATTACGAGCAGTTCACTCGCCGATTCTTCTATGAGAACCCGGACATCAAAGGCTTCAAGACAATGGTCATAATGGACCGCGTAAAGGCGAGCTTCGCCGTTCCAATTGAGGTTCCGTCCGTGGACTGACGCGTGTGCCTCGCCTCGCGGAATTTCCACGTGCTTTTTCGTCGCTCACTCGCATACAATGCATGAAATCTGCACTGCCGTTCCTCTAATCTGTGTTGCTGCCAACACTGAGCTGAGGAGAGTTGTCTTCAGGATGATGTTTGACAAGAACGATTTGGACCGCGAGTCACGTTTCATTTGTTGCGTGCCTATGCACCGTGCCTATGCACTCTGACAAGTCCTTCCAAACTAAGCTCGGCGGCGCCGGAGGTTCATTTGTGGTTTGGCTGACGAAACAGCGACCTCGCCCAAGCGACCGCGATGTCAATGCCATGTCTACCCGCTACGCGAGCGGGCATCAAATTCGAAATCAAGACCGCGGCCGAGCAGGATATGCCGGACCTGACTGCGCAGAACTCTGCACAGAGACGCGACATCGTCGCGCTCATTTCGACAACGCCGCCGTCATCTCGATCGAACACGCAGCAGCGCGAGGGGCGCTTGGCGCTCATCACACGAGACGCGGAGTCTCGCGCGCAACGTGACAATCGCGGACTATCAGAGATGTCTCAGGACAGCGTTAGGCTTCATGGCGCCTTCGAACGCAAGGTGCGCAAACGAGACGAGCTTGAGAAAGCGCTTGTCCGTTGGAAGCCGCCAAGTCTCCGGGACCATTCCGGATCTGGTCCAGAATCATTCCGTTAGAGACGAGACAACGGCCGAGATCGAGATGAACCATCCGTCTGAGCCCCAGACGTTCGGAGCCGATGGGATTGCCGCGCCGTTACGGTTTCCAGCCTTCCGCCGCATTTGGCTCGCCAGCCTCCTTTCCAATCTCGGCATTCTGATTCAGGGCGTCGGCGCAGCCTGGGCGATGACGCAGATGACATCGTCGGCGGACAAGGTCGCGCTTGTGCAGACCGCGCTGATGCTGCCGGTCATGCTGATCTCGATGCCCGCCGGCGCGATCGCCGACATGTATGACCGGCGGATCGTGGCACTGGTCTCGCTTGGCATCACGCTTGCTGCCGCAGCCGCATTGACGACGCTCGCTTGGTTCGGCCTGGTCACGCCGAATCTTTTGCTGGCATTGTGCTTTGCCGTGGGCAGCGGCATGGCGCTGATGGGACCGGCGTGGCAATCCTCGGTCAGCGAGCAGGTGCCCTCGGAAGCGCTACCCGCCGCCGTAGCGCTGAACGGCATCAGCTACAATATTGCACGCAGCCTGGGCCCGGCGATCGGCGGCATTGTCGTAGCGAGCGCCGGCGCAGTGGCTGCATTCGCGCTGAATGCGCTGCTCTATTTGCCGCTGATAGCTGCGCTGCTTTTGTGGAAACGCATCACTGAGCCTGCGCGTCTGCCACCCGAAAAGCTTAGCCGAGCCATCGTTTCGGGTGTGCGCTACATTGTCAATTCGCCATCGATTAAGATCGTTCTGACCCGCTCCGCGGTCATCGGAGTGATCGGTGGCGCGATCATCGCGCTGATGCCGCTGGTGGCGCGCGATCTCCTGCATGGCGGCGCACAGACTTATGGCATCATGCTCAGCGCCTTTGGTCTGGGCGCGGTAATTGGTGCGCTCAAGATCACTGATGTGCGCAAGCGCATGAGCGGCGAGGCTGCGATCCGTGCTTGTGCGCTGTCCATGGGCGGAGCTATCGCCGCAGTGTCGCTGAGCCGCGATCCGGCGTTGACAGCCGCCGCGCTCGTTTTGGCGGGCGCCGTGTGGACGATAGCGTGGGTGCTATTCAGCATTGGCGTGCAGCTGTCGGCGCCACGCTGGGTAGCTGGGCGAGCGCTCGCAGCGTATCAGGCGGCGAGCTCAGGCGGGATTGCTGTCGGCAGCTGGGGCTGGGGCTATCTGACCGATGCCACGGGGGTCAGTACAGCGCTCTTGATCTCTGCTGGCGCGATGTTGCTCTCGCCGCTCCTCGGCCTTTGGCTGCCTATGCCGCGTATCGGTGCGCGAGGCGAAGAGGCCGAGGTGCTTGCCGATCCCGAGGTGAGGCTGCCGATAACTGGGCGCAGCGGGCCTTTGGTTGTCGAGATCGAATACCGGATTGCGCTGGAGAATGCACGGGCGTTTCACAACGTGATGCAGGATGTGCAGTTGTTTCGACAGCGTAACGGCGCCTATGGCTGGTCGATCGCCCGCGACATTGCCGATCCAGAAGTGTGGACCGAGCGCTATCACTGCCCAACCTGGTTCGACTACTTGCGCCAGCGCAACCGCTCGACGCTGTCGGAGCGCGCGCTTGATCAGCAAGCGATGGCTTTCCACATTGGCCCTGACCCCGTGCGCATCCGCCGCATGTTAGAGCGCCCATTTGGGTCGGTGCGGTGGAAAGAAGACGTGCCCGACCGCTCTGCGGATGCAGTCCTGCATGGCGATTGCACGCGCAGCGAAAGCAATAGCTGAGATGGCCCAAACTGTGGCCACTCAAGTCCAGCAATTCGGATCGAAGCGGGCGGTCGAGCCGGACGACACATAGCTGACGCCACGCTCCGGGGAAGCGCGAGCACAGCATGAGATCTTTTACGCTGCCGTTCTATCGGGTATATTCGTCTTAGGAGCCGCCTAGAATGACGTAAAAGCGATTGGCCACGCCAGGTTCACCTGCTCCCTGGTGTCGGCTCGCTGCCCCTCGCTAATATTGTGAGCGGCGATTTTCGCTTAGCACCAAACACAATACCATCCGCCGGGTTGGGCTGCCGGTCAAACAGAGCGGCGAACGGGCTCTTGCGCGCCTACTCTGCCCAACTCGTCCAAGAGAGCAGCTCCAGTGCGAACTCCGTTGAGGAAACAGTCGATCTTGACGTTCTCGTTTGGCGCGTGGTTCGCTTGATCGGCGTTAGCATAAGGCGTTCCGAAGGAAGGCAGGCCAAGAATCTGCGTGAACACGTAGGCAGGTATGGTGCCAGCGCCTGTGGGATAGATGAGCGGCTCGACACCCTGAGCGATCTGCACGGCACGCTGAACTATAGCTGAAAACGGAGAATCGAGTGGCGTCTTCGATGGCGGCGTGGACTCGAGGCGCAAGAACTCGACGTCCGGAGCATGTTTTTTGACGTGATCCTCTATCTTTGCGAGAATGTCTTCAGAATTTTGTCGGTCTACGAGACGAGCGTCGCACTTTACGAAAGCCTCGTGCGGTATCACGGTTTTTGACCCCTGTCCGCCATAGCCACCGTGGAAACCGTTAATGGTAAGCGTCGGGTTGAACATGAGCCTGTCCACTAGCGAGCGACTAGCTGGCGCGTCCAGCTTTGCGAGTCCAAGCTCTCGCTTAACGTCATCGACATCCGAGGGCAGCCGTGCGGCCATAGCACGCTCCAGATCAGTTGCCGGAACAATGTCGTCGTGGAAGCCCTCGATTGTAATCTCCCCCGCTGCATTCTTCATCGTCGCCAGCAGGTGAACCAGCGTCCAGATCGGGTTCGGGACCACGCCACCGAAGATGCCGGAATGAACATCGCGGTTGGCGATACGGGCCCGCAATTCGAAACTCGCAAGTCCGCGACAGCCGTGGCCTACGGTCGGGCGGCCCGAGGAATCCATCGGACCATCGGCGGTTACAACCAGGTCTGCTTTGAGCAGGTCGCGATGAGCGCAAATGAATTCTTCAAGGCTCGGACTTCCGATCTCCTCTTCGCCTTCGAGTAGGATCACGACGTTGCAAGGCAAGCGACCGTGTACGGCCAAATGCGATTCCACGGCCAGGATCTGCGCGAGGTGCTGACTCTTGCTGTCTCCGGCGCCCCGTGCATAGATTCGCCCGTCTCGCACCGTTGGCTCGAATGGTGGACTGATCCAGGCATCCAACGGGTCCGGGGGCTGGACGTCGTAATGACCGTAGAGCAACACGGTCGGCGCTCCAGGTGCATGCTCCCAACGCCCCATTACCATCGGGTGCCCGGACGTAGGGATTAAACGTGCTTCGAGCTCCAAACGACTCATCATACTCACGAGGAGTTCAGCGACCTCCTTTATCCCGATGTTTTCGGCGCTAATACTGGGATGCCGCAGGTAATCGATCAGACAGCTGACGAACTTGTCCTTGTTCGCATCGATATGCTCGAACACCTTGGACAATTCCGCACCGGCGGCGATCTGACTAATCTTCTGACTCATGCGACGCTCCTGATTCTCGGAGATCAGATTCAGCTCTCGGGTGTGAGGCAACAATGCGCCAGACGCGTGCTGTTGGGCATTAGCGAGTTCGTTCCGGACAACTCAAGCCAAATTGACTGGATAGAGTACCTAAAAGGGGTCACCCCCGCAGGGGTGGCCTGAGTCAGGGAGGAAACGCCCCACGGAGGGCCTCTAGTATCAGGCCGCAGCCTGGTCGATCGGCGAGAATGGCAGGCCGAGACTCTCGGCCACAGCTCTATAAGTTAGCCGGCCTCGATGGACATTCAGTCCCGCGCGTAAATGCGGATTTTCGTTCACGGCTGCAAATCCCTTATTGGCGAGAGCCAAACCGAAAGGCAGCGTCGCGTTATTCAGTGCCTGGCTTGAGGTTAGTGGGACAGCTCCCGGCATATTGGCCACACAGTAGTGAATAACGCCATCCACCCCGTAAGTTGGATCAGCGTGCGTCGTTGGACGCGATGTCTCGAAGCATCCGCCCTGATCGATAGCGACATCGACGATCACGGAGCCTTTGCGCATCGAACTCAACATCCCGCGGCTGACCAGTTTCGGCGCACTCGCTCCGGGAACGAGCACGGCGCCAATGATAACGTCTGCCGCAAATACCTCTTCCTCGACAGTTTCGATCGTCGAGAACCTGGTACGAACGCGCCCTTCGAATAGTTCGTCCAGCTCGCGCAGCCGGGGTATCGAACGGTCAAGGATAGTTACCTCGGCACCCAAGCCCGCCGCCATCCGTGCTGCATGCGTACCGACAACGCCGCCTCCGATCACCACGATACGGGCCGGTTGCACACCCGGCACGCCACCGATTAACAGCCCTCGCCCGCCCGCATATCGCTTCAGGGCCGCCCCGGCTGCTTCGATCGCAAGCCTGCCCGCGACCTCGCTCATCGGCGCAAGCAGCGGAAGGCCGCCATGCGCATCAGTGACAGTCTCGTAGCCGATTGCGGTGCACCCGGACTTCAGGAGCCCGTTAGCCTGTTCCGGATCTGGCGCCAGGTGAAGATAAGCGAAGAGGATTTGGTTCTCTCGAAGCTGGGTCCATTCGGAAGGTTGGGGCTCCTTGACCTTTACGATCATCTCGCTCGATGCAAATACCTCGTGAGCGGTATCCAGAATCGTTGCGCCAGCCTTGCGATAATTGTCGTCCGTCGCGCCAATGCCGGCGCCGGCGTTGGTCTCGACCAGCACACTATGGCCGGCAGCCACATATTCGCGGACGGCGCCAGGCGTAAGGCTCACGCGATATTCGTGCGTCTTGATTTCCTTGGGAACACCGACCTTCATTAGCAATCTCCAAACTTGGACCTCCTTTCTAACCGGAAGAGCGGCGCAAACCCGCACGCAGGCAGGGAAACAACGCATAAATTCAGCGTTTTTGCCGCCATACCGCAGGATTCCGGATCGACGCCCTCAACTTGCCGACCTCAACCAATTCGCCTTGCTCCCCAACAGCACGTTAAAGCTCGTGCCATTGGTGCCAGCGGCCCAATACGAGAGTTCAAGCGCATCGATGTTGCCCCGCGACATGAGTTCGATGAAGCGTGGCGAGCGCGCCAGAAAGAACTTGCTAGACAGGGGACAAAGGACGCCAAAAGATCCTTGGAAGCTGCCCGAGATTATCGAGGCACCAGTACTCTGGCACCTGCTGGCATCAGAGATGTGCGATAGATTCAGATCGCATCTTAGGAGATGTGTGCTTTCGCCGTATTCGCAGGCGAAGTCTCAACCTGGATAGCCTCAGTCGAACCGCAACTAACAAGATCGCGCTTTGCGGCCCAGACCGCGGCCATGTGGCCGATGAAGGCCAGCAGAAGGCCGGCTAGCCACAAGCGCAGCCCAAGACCAAGCGCGGCGGCCAATGTGCGGTTGACAATGGCGACCGAACGCGGCGCACCGCCCATTACGATCGGCTCGGTGAGCGCCCGGTGCACGGGCGCGACGACCCCGGGACTGGCTCATCCATCAGATCACCACCCCGCCACAGAACAAGAAGAACGACGGGAAGAAGCTCGATGCGGCGAATGCGATCGATAGACCAAACACGATCTGATCAGGCGCCGGAAGCCCGCGCGACGTGTCGCCGAATGCGAGCGAGAGCCCGGTCACGATGATGATGATGACCGCGAGTTGGCTACCGGACCTTCGACCGACTGCACGATCTGGTTGAAGGGTTGATCCAGGGCATGTCGAGCCGACGGCCTACGCCGGGCACACTGGTCAGGTGTAAGCTAGCGAATGCCGTGGCCGAAAAGAAACTTCGGCCGAGAGACGGTCGTGCGTTCATCACTGATCTCCAATTGCTGAAAGGCTGTAGTCGCCTGAGGGACCAAGCCCGGTGACACAAGCGAGTTCGCTTAAATGCCGTTCGACACCGCGGCCACTGAGCACGGCGATGACGTTGATGGCTTCCGAGATCAGCGCGCGCGGGACCGTTACGACGGCCTCCCGAATGAGCTGCTCGAGCCGGCGCAGGGTCCTAAGCGCGGTGCCGCCGGGATGCCCGGTGCCCCAGGCTTTGAGCAGATCGAGCGCCTCGGCTCCGCGCATCTCACCCATTGGGATGCGATCGGCGCGCAAGCGAACGAGATCAGAAAGCGAAACCACGCCGTCCTTAGTCCGCAAGGCCACGAGGTTCGGTGCCTGCACTGAAGCTCCCGCGTAGCTTCGATGAGAACGACGCGATCCGAACCTTTGGCCGCCTCGACCAGAAGCGCATTCGTCAGCGTCGTCTTGCCGGTCGAGGTGCCGCGCGCGACCAGAATGTTCTTGCGTGTGGCAACCGCATTTCGAAGCGCGTTCGCCTGGTCCACGTTCGTGATGCCGGCAGCGACATAGTCGTCCAGGCCAAAACAGCGACCGCTCGCTTCCGGATTGCGAACGCTGGCGCAGCAACGACCGGCGGCAGCAGGCCTTCGAAAAGTTCTCCAGTTTCGGGCAGCTCAGCCGAGATCCGGGGCGAGCCGGCATGAACTTCGGCGCCCACGTACTGCGCGCCCAGCCGGACAATTCGTTCGCCGTCGGCCGCGGATAGACTCTCACCGGTTTCCGTAAGGCCGCTCGACGGCCGATCGAGAGCGGCCATCGGGGTTGAGCATGCCCTCAACTACCGCGGATCTTCCAGAAAGCCTGCGATGGCGGGTCCCAGCGCCGTACGAAGCATGAGCGCCCCGCGCAACTCCGCCTCCGAATGAAATGAATGGATTGCTACGGCTGCCCCCAACCTTTGAGGGCGCCTCTAACGCCCTCACATGGGGACGACTAGAAAAAGCAGAACGTGCGCTGCCGCAACAAAGGACCATACCGTTCGTGGTCTGGCGTGGGAGAAGAAAGGTTCGTAAAGAGCGCCGCCAGCCGGCCACGACTGCGGCTCTTGGGGTGCCGTCTCGCCAGCGCTTCGTACACGGCAGCTACCATCTGTTCATCCGCCAGAACCCGGTCGGCATGTTCCATCCAACCTTCGCGAAGATCGCTCACTTCCTCGGCGATCAAGCCATCGCCGAAGCTCAGTTGCACTCTGCGCATCTCAATCACGCTTCTTCCTCCCGCCCCTCGACACCGCCGTGTCAGGGCGCAGCAGGTCGTGATTGAGCTCGCAGATCCCTTCGATCGCCTCTTTCAGCTTCTGATAATTGTCCAGCCAACGGCGCACTTCGGCAACGCGCTCACGACGCACGCTGAACTGACGCACGCGTCCGCCCCCATAGCTCACCGTCAGGACATACACCTGGTGCCCTTCGCCGCGCGCGCACTTCGGGCAGCCGCTCTTGTGATGAACGACGCGCTCCAGCAGCGAGCCACGCAGCAGCTCACCGGTGACCGGCAGCTTGTCGACAAGCTTCGCGCGCGTTTGAAGGGCTCGATTGCGAATCATTCATAAGAATGAATCAATATCACCCACACAAGTCAACGCTGATTCCGTCCGATCTTGCAGTTTTCGCCCCACCAAGCGATTCTGGCTGCCTCAAAAGGCCGCCGAATTTTGCGCCGGAAAGTAGCTAGGAGTCTGTCCAGTTAGCTTTGGGAAGGCAGTTTTATCTTGATAATGGCGGCTCAGGCGGCCCTTGTGAGCTTGACGAGGTTGTGAGCGGTGCAGATGAGCGCCCATTCTGCGCTGACCTTTTCGATGCCGCGCAGCAGGAATTGCCTGAACCCTCTTGCCTGTTTGATCTGTCCGAAGACGGCTTCGACGATCTGCTTGCGCAAGCGGTAGCGACTTCGGTAGCCGGCGCGCTTGAGCTTGGTGCTCATCCTGGCGATCAGCGAGCCGGGTCTTGAAGCCTTTTTCGCGGTGGCGGATTTGGTGCCGTGCTTCTGCCTTCCGGTGGCGATGTAGCCCTCGATGCGCCGCCGTTTGATCGTGCGAAGATTGGCGGCGGAGCAGTAGCCGGCGTCGGCCGATACTTCGTCGGGATTGGTCCCCAGATTGGCCCTGATCCCGTCGAGCAACGGCGCCAATTGCGCCTGATCGCTGGAGGAACTGGTCAGCGTCTGCGCCACGATGATCTGATGGGCACCATCGACCGCGGCCTGGGCGTTGTAGCCCTGGATGTAACCGTCCTTGGTCTTCAGGATGCGGCTTTCCGGGTCGGTGAAATTGCGTTGCGCCTTGCCGTCGGGCTCCGTGTTCGGCGGCGCGGACCTCTTGCCGTTCTTTTGCCGCCTTCGGCGATGCGGCGCTCCTCGGCTTCGGCCCGCGCCTTGCGCTCCGCCTCGGCTGCGGCCTTGGCTTCGGCCTCCAGCGCGGCCTTGGCCTCGCGGATCTTCTCAAGCCGCTTCTGCTTGTCGGCCACCCAATCGGGCATCTCGTCGCCGCGCTGGTCGCCGTAGAGCTTATCCTCCTGCGCATCGGCGGCCGCCGCCGCCTTGAGCCAGCGGTCGACCTCCGCTGCAAGCTCCGCTTCCCGCTTCTTCATGCGATCATAGCTCATCGCCTTGTGCTTGGACGCGTTCGCCTTGATCTTGGTGCCGTCGAGCGCCACGTGCCCGAGCTTCACCAAGCCGGCCTTCTCGGCCAGCTTCAACACCTGCACGAACAGGTCGGCCAGCGCCTTCAGATGCCGCCGCCGGAACTCTGAGATCGTGCGGAAGTCCGGCGCATCGCCCGCCACGATCATCATGAAATCCGCCCGCTCCACCGTCGCCCTGGCGATCCGCCGCGACGAGTAGATACCGCTCGCATAGCCGTGTAGAAGCAGCGCCGTCATCATCCGAGGATCAAACGGCGGCTGCCCCAGCCCGCTTCGGTAGCTGCCTATGATCGCCGATAGATCAAGGCTTTCCTGACCAGCGACACGATCAGCCGCGAAACGTGGTCCCTCGGCACATAATCCTGCACGCTCGGCGGCAGAAGCTGGGCCTCGTCGATCTTCCAGGGGCGAAATTCCTTGCTCATGGCTGCGCAAGGAATCAGACTCGCTCCCTCTTGACCAGTCACTACTCAGACAGGCTCCTAGGAGCCTGTCCGAGTAATCGGATTTTTCTCGACGAAGAACAAGCGTCGTGATTCAAACGGTGGATGAGCAAGACATTTCGTCCTTGGGACGTTGATCAGGTTTGGCTGCTGCCGCCATCGATCCAGGATTTGGTGCCTTCCGGGCACACGGCCCACTTTGTGCGGGACACGGTTCGCACCGGCTTGGACCTGTCGCGGATCATGGATGTCTACGACGAGGAGCGCGGCTTTCCGCCCTATCATCCTGGCATGATGGTGGCACTGCTGCTTTATGCGTACAGCCAGGGGATCTACTCGTCGCGCAAGATCGCACGGGGCTGCGAGGAGCGGCTGGATTTTGCGGCTGTAACGGGGATGCAGCGTCCGGACTTCCGCACGATCAGCGAGTTCCGCAAGCGGCATTTGGCTGCGCTCTCCGGATTGTTCCGGCAGGTTCTTGCGCTGTGTCGCGCGGCGGGGCTCGTGAAGCTTGGCCACGTGGCGCTCGACGGCACCAAGATCAAGGCCAATGCCGGGATCAACAAGGCGATGAGCTATGGCCGGATGAAAGAGGCCGAGCCGAGGCTTGCGGCGGAGGTCGAGGGCTGGCTGGCCCAGGCCGCCCAAGCCGACAAGGCTGAGGATCGTCAGCTCGGAGCCTCGAAGCGTGGCGACGAAATGCCCGAGTGGATGGCCAACAAGAGAAGCGGCTGGAGAAGATCCGGACCGCCAAGGCTGCGCTGGAAGCTGAAGCCAAAGCCAAAGCGGCCTCGAAGCCGGGCGACGACCGCTCCGGCGACGGTGGCAAGGGCCGGCCGGGACGCAAGTCCAAGCCCGTCACGGCAGAGCCGAGCGACAAGGCGCAGCGCAACTTCACCGATCCCGACAGCCGCGTGATGCCGACCAAAAACGGCTTCATCCAGGGCTACAACGCACAGGCCGCCGTCGATGGCGCCCATCAGATCATCGTGGCGCACACGCTGACCAACTCGCCAAGCGATCAGGCGCAGCTTGCGCCATTGCTCGATGCCATCAAAGCCAATCTCGGGAAGAACCCGGATGAAGCGTCGGCCGATGCAGGCTATTGCTCGCAAGCCAATCTTCGCACGCTCATTCGACGCCGGATCGAGGGCTACGTCGCCACCGGACGGCAAAAGCACGGCACCAAGGCGGCCACGACAAAAGAAAGCTCAAATCCGGCACGCTCGTCGCCAGAATGAGCACAAAGCTCAAGCGCGCAGGCTATCGAAGCCGATATCGATTGCGAAAACAGATCGTCGAGCCCGTCTTCGGTCAGATCAAGCAGGCAAGAGGCTTCCGCCAGTTCCTCCTGCGCAGCATCGACAAGGTCAAAGCCGAATGGGCCATGATCTGCATCGCCCACAACCTCGCAAAACTCGCCGCCGCACGCTGAGGAGAACCTATCTCCCCAAAAAAGCTTCAGAACCCGCTTCGCTTAATCCTAAGTCCATTATAGGGACAGGCTCCTAGAGGACAAGATCGTCCAAAGCGCGGTGGCCGAGGTGTTGAGCGCCGTCTATGAGGTCGACTTCCTCGGGTTCTCCTACGGCTTCCGGCCGGGGCGGAATCCTCATATGGCGCTTGATGCCCTGCATACGGCGATCATGAGCCTGCGCATGAACTGGGTGCTCGATGCCGACATTCGCAGCTTCACGCCACCAAGTAACGCGCACCGACCTGTTTTGGTGGTCATGTCAATCGTTGTGAACTTCGATTCAAAGAGACGGTAGCAAGCAACACTCAACCTTTTCTGCTGGCGGCTCGATCTGTCTCAAACACGTGTACATGCTGATTCAGCTCCAAATCGCCCGCCATTCCGATTTGAAATCGCCCACCGTTGAACGAACCCGCTCCGCGGAGGGCCTGGCGAGGCCGTTCATGTAACGGGCATCTGTTTGAGAAGATTGGACCGCAAGCCCGTTCCTCTCGATATAGGAGTGCCTCATGCCACGATGAGCTCGAGCCCGCTGCGCCGCCGCATGATCGAGGATATGACGTTGCGCAAGTTGTCACCGTCGACGCAGCAATCCTATACGCGGTTGCGAACGTTAGGGTCGTAGAGGCAGGCCTTGATCACCGCGACCTTGGCGTTGTCGGGCACCAGCAGTTGCGTCGCGCCGCCAAAAAGCTGAAGGCCGCGTTATGTCCCGCGATCCAGTCGCCGAGTTGCTCGGTCCACGTCGCCAGCGCGAACGACAAGCTGGATGCGCCCATGACCGCGACGAAGATGTGCGCGTCACGCACCTCGCCAGTCTTACGGTCAACCACCGGCACCGTGTCGCCGGCATAGTCGACAAACAATTTCTCGCCCCCGCGGTGGTGCTGGCGCATCACCAGCGGCAGCCGGCCTTCCCAGTTGCGGAACAAGTCACAGAACCGGCTAGTATGTTCGCGACAACATACCAGTCGTTATGTTGCGGCCAGATTTATGTTGTCGCTGCTGGAGTGAGCCAAGGATTTCGCCAACCTCCTCGGCTCGCTCCGCAACATAAGAGTGTGACCTTTCGGCCTACAGGGCCTTCAGGAATGCCATCAACGACGGGAGAGAGGGTTGCCGGGGTGGCGGCCTCAGGCTGCTGATATCGACCCTGGCTAACGCCTCTGCTTTCATCTCCAGGTCGACTTCAGCATAGATGTGCGTGGTGTCTAATGACACGTGGCCCAGCCAAGCACGGATCGTGTTGATGTCGACGCCGGCGCGCAGCAGGTGCACGGCCGTTGTGTGCCGAACCGTATGTGGGCTCACGCGCTTCGTCGCCAACGTCGGCAGCGTTTCGCGCGCCATAGCGGCATATTGCGTCACGAGACGGTGTATTCCGAAGCGCGTCAAAGGCTGGTTCGTCCGCCCGAGAAAGACCGCTTCACTTTTGCTCCGGTCGGCCACAAGACGAGTCAACGAGGTTGCCGTCGTTGACCACAATGGACAGATTCTGATCTTGTTTCCCTTGCCGTGAAGTCGCACTGACGGGGACGCGCCCAGTTGGAGATTGCCGACCGTCAATTTTGCTGCCTCATCGGCGCGAGCACCGCTGTTGTATAGGAAAAGCAGCAGAACATGGTCGCGCACCCCAAGACTCGTGCGTCGGTCAGGTTGGTTTAGCAACGCGTCCATCTCGGCCTTTTCGAGGTATCCAATCGCGGTCTTGGTCGTCTTCTTGAACGGCACTGCTCGTATCTCGGAACACCAGGCCAGGTGGACCGGCGAACGCGTCCCGATAAAGCGCGCAAGTGAATGGATGGTCGCCAGCCGCTGGTTGCGGGTAACCTCGCTGCACTGGCGATCGCGCTCCAGGTGGTCCAGGAACTTGCGGACGACTTCCGGCGTCAGATCTTCCACGGTCATGCGATCGATGGCGCAGCCTCCCTGCTTGCTGGCAAACGGCAGCAACAATGTCAGTGTGTCGCGGTAGCTGGCTTGGGTGTTGCGGGAAAGATTGCGCTCGGCGACCAGATGTTCCAGCAAGAACCGCCGGATCCACGGACCAAGCAGGCTCTTATCCTTCATGGTCGGCCTCCATCGCGTACAGAGCAAAGCGCTCGCTGGCCGCCTGGAGGAGATCAGGCGTCATCTGCAAATAGCGCTGGGTTGAACGGATATCGATGTGGCCAAGGTAGGTTGCGAGTTGCGGAAGCAGTCGCTGCACCTCCTGGCCGGAGCGATACCATGCGATCACCCGGTGCACCGCGGCTGTGTGGCGAAGATCGTGCAGCCGTGGAGGTCGAGGCTCGCCGACAGGGCAACTGATTCCGGCGGCTCGGCGGACATGCTGAAACCAGGAGATGACCCGCACATAGTGCCACGGTAGACTGCCGCGCGTAGTAAATAATGGAGATCCTTTCCCGCGCGGCAGAGGGAGCCGGCGACGGCGCTCGACGTACTCGACCAGTTCCTGGTTGAGCTTTGGTCCGATTGGCACGAGGCGCGTTTTGAAGAACTTCGTGTCACGGACGGTGATGACCTGATCAGTCAGATCCACGTCTTGCAAGACCAAACGAAGCGCCTCGCCAATACGCATGCCGCTTCCGTACAGCAACAAGAGGAGCGTACGGTACATAGCTGGCACGTGAGGGCGATGCCCAACCTTCACGATCGAGGTCGCGTCCAACAGGCGGCGCAGTTCTTCCGTGGAATAAACATAGGGCGTTTGTTGCGGCGGCAGCTTTGGAAATGTTGTCGGCAGTGGGGAGGATGCCGCGTACCCGCGACTGATGGCGAATCTATAAAGGCCGCTCAAAACCCTATATCGCAGCATCCAGGTGGCACTGAGCGATCCTTTGCCTTGGAGGAACTCGGCTACCGCCTCTGGGGTGACTTCGCCGATATCCCGATTGCCCATCGCTCGGCAGAACCTGCGGAGCAGAACCTCAGCGGACTCGAAACGCGCCCCCAGTGACCGCTGTTTGGCCAGATAGGCGTCGACGACGTTGGTTAGCATCATTGGAGGCCTCCCAGGTCGAACGCTCCGACCTCGCGAAGCGCCTGCATGTTCACCTTGGCGTAGATGCTGGTTGACGCCGCGCTGCGATGCCCAAATGGTCCCCGATCTCCTTTATCGACAGACCTTCGGCAAGAAGCCGGGAGGCGCAGGCGTGGCGCAACGCATGGCCACCGCGATGGGCAGCGTCGATTCCAAGTGCAACAAATCTGCGGTTAGCGACATCATAGATGCTCCCTGCCTTCAACGGTCGACGGGGCGCGTGCATGCAGAGGAATACTTCCGAGCATGACGACGGCGGCCGCACCGTGTCGACGTAGCGGGCGAGTGCCTCAGCCGCAGAGGAAACCAGCGGGTAAATCTGCGGCTGGCGGCGCTTCAGGCGGAAGAGCCGTAGCGTCCTACCTTCCCAGTCGATCTGATCGAGACGCAATGCCGCCACCTCGCCGCTGCGCATTCCATAGACCGCAAGCAACAGCAAAATCGCACGATCACGGATGTCCCGGGGGTTGTCGGTCTCGGCATCGGCCAACATGCGCCGCACATCGAACCAATCTGGGGCATACGGCAGCGATTCCTGTTGATAGAGCCGAGGCCGGCAAATCGACGCCGCTATGCGGTCCGTGCACATTCCCTGCTTTGCCGCGTAGCGCAGAAATCCCCGCAAGGTCGAGGCTGTGTTGGCCACCGAGACGCGGGACCATCGTCCCGTCGCCTGGGTGACGAAATAGGCGTCAACGTCCTCAGGCTGAAGGTCCCTAAGTTGCCGGTTTGTCTGATCACACCAGCGTAGGAACCTGCCGATCATCCGACTCCATTGCTCCACCGTCGATGGCGTGAATCCGCGCTCATTGCGCATCCACGTCACATACTGGTCGAGTTGGCTCTGGTACTGGAACACGACGGTCGGTTCACGCCACCAACCGAGAAATCGAAGCCAAGGTCGTCCAATGTTGACCACTCTTTGCGCAGCTGTGACAGCCCCACGAAGGCGTTGCCGCTCGGTCGCGATCCGTTGGAGCGCCTCGATGTCGACGCCCGCCGAAGCATCTGGACCGAGATGCGCGGCAATCCACAACAGCTCTTTGCGCTTGATCTCAAGAGAAGCTGGAGTCGCACCGCCTTCTGCACAGTGGCGAAGGTACCGGTACCGCTCGTTCGCGAATGGCGCGTTATCACCATGGAGCACCGTCAAGCGGTCCGAATAAGTTGTCTGATTCATAGCGAACCTCCCTGGACAAAAGTTCGCTACTCAGACGTCAAATTATGTTGCGTGAATAATGCCGCAGCGTTCAGGATCCCCGCAAATATAGCTCCTTCCACAACATAAATCCGGTCGCAACATAACGGCTGTACCGATACCCGTCCGGATGCTCTGCAATGTACTCGTCCCACAGCACCTGCAAGGTCACGTGCTTGCGCTTGAGCTCGCGGGCAATAACGGACCAGTCAGGCTCGGCCACCTTGCGGCGGCCCGACTTCACGCCAGGCACCCCGTACAGCAGCTGCTCCAGCTCGGCGTCGCTTATCGCTTCCGGGACTGGCCATGCCAGACCCGCGCGCGCAAACCGCTTCAGCGTGTCACGTACCGTCGTCGGCCCGACGCCGACACGCTCGCCAACCACGCGCGTCGAGAGCCCAGCCTCAAGGCTCAACCTCACAATCTCGCGCACCTGGCGCATGATAACCCTCCTCGTCGGCATCCAATTCTCCAAGCTGTTTCCAGCCGGAGAAATGGCCCAACGATCAGGCCTCACACCATCCGAAACTGCGCGCGATCAAATCGGAATGCTGCGCGTGATCATTTCGGAACCCTGCGCGCCATCAAATCGGTACGGTGCGCACCATCGTCTCGGAATCCGCATCCTGCTGGCAAGCGCCGGCGACATCGGACCGCAAGCGAAGGCGCTCTGTCAGCACCTATTCGACACCGAAGGTCGCGTTGGACAACGCGCGATGTGGGGCATTGTCGGACTTGCGAAGAAGTATCCCGCCCGGCTCGTCGAGCAAGCCTGCGATCACGCGATGCGTCATCACATCCATCGCTACAAACAGGTGCGCGCCATCCTTGAGCGATTGTTCGAGCGGGCGCTCGAGCGCGTCGATCAGGCACCACAACTCACGCTGTCTCTGACGCAGGATCATCCACTGATCCGTCCCGCAGACGAATACGGCGAACTCTTTCGCCTCGGCGCCCAGAACCGTGCCAGCATCGAGCGCCGGCCCGGAAACAACGGCAATGATCAGCCCGCACCAAACCGCGCTCGCGTCGTCTCCGCAATCCCGGCCAGCTCCGACGACGCGAGCGCTCCCGCCGAGACCTTGATTGCCGATCAACTCTGCCTTTCAACCTCCATAGGAGATCATTCGGAATGACCATGACCTTGCCAGAAATTGATCGCTGCCTACGACAGTTGCGGCTGTCGGGCATACGCGACACGTTCGAGACCCGCGTCCTGCAGGCCCAGGGCGCCAGCCAACCGTTCCTCGAGACCTTCTGCCTGCTCCTGCAGGACGAACTCGATCGTCGTCAGTCGCGTCTCATCGCTCGCTGCTACCAGCAATCCGGGCTTGAAGAGAAGCTCACGCTCGCGGAGTTCGACTGGTCCTTCAATCCCAAACTGCCGCGTCAGGCCTGCTTCCAGCTGCATGCGCTGAAGTTTGTCGCGGTCGGTGAAAACGCTCTGTTCATTGGCAAGCCCGGCACCGGAAAATCGCACGTGGCCAAGGCCGTCGCCTACCAGGCCATCCTGCAAGGCCACAAGGTCCAGTATCTCGAGGCCGATGACTTCTTCAACCGTTACGCCCTCAGCCCGGCCGCTCAGCGCGAAGCTCGACTGCGGAGCATCTCTGACTGCGATCTGCTTGTGCTTGACGATCTGTTCCTCGCTCGCACCATCCCCGACGAAGCCGGCGCTTTGCTGCAGAATCTGATCCATCAACGCTACAAATTGCACCGCAGCGTCATCGTCACGTCCAATCGCGTCGTGCAGGATTGGGGCGCTTATCTCCGCGACAACACCATGAGCACGACGATCCTTGACCGCCTCATGCACCATTGTCATCTGCTTGAGTTCGACGGCCGCAGCTACCGCCTCAAGGAAGCCGCCGAAGCCATTGCACGCAAAACCCAGTCAACCTAAAAGCCTCTTGTCCTGCTCCACAAGTGGGGAGTTTGCGCGACCACAGGTGGGGGAATTTGAAGTGACCGTCCGGGTGTTGGTCCTGCGAGCTTCGTGACGAGTGCTTTGGCTGGCGAAACTGCGACGGTCGCCGCGGACAGGATGACCGGACCGACTTCACTCCGTGCACCTGCGATCGCTCAGCCGAGGGTGTTGAGCATGAAGCGCTGGTGCGCCTTATGCTTAATGGAGTCCGGAACGCGATCCAGAGTAAGCTCGGAGATAAACTTTGCCAGCGGCGCCGTCACTTCAATCATCTGCGTCTTGGTGACGGACGCAATCGTCATCCGGTAGCGTGACGTCCTAGACAGGCAGCCCGGTGATGCGGCGGATCGCTGGCACTACAACGGGACCCGGTGCGTTCGAATAGCAACGTCACCAATCTCCGGATGGGCAGCCCGACTTGCTCGACGCAGGCGACGACATCCATTTCGATATCGGAAGCCTCGGTCGGGGATGGCGGACGCTGCAACTCGTTTCACCACAAAATGCTGCCTTCGACCCCGCCGACAACCACCCCTCCGGTTTCTCGATGCCGAGCATGTCTTCGCCCAGGCACGTCGAGTCGGCAAGGAGGACGGCGATCTTGGCCGACCGCGGCAGTTGGCAGATCAACGACGGCAGCAGTGCCGGGCTCTGACATCGCCACAGGCACATTCACCGACGTTGCCACCGCGGCCTGGTATCGGATAGCTAGGACGAGGTGATCGCGATGGCGCCTCGCTTGACCGCGCTGGGCGGCTGCGATGTAGCCCATCTCGAGCGCCGGGGCGCCGCGGAAGACCCTGTCCACCCAGGCTCCTCGACGGTTTCCCAGATGACCGGGAAGTCGAAGGTCGCCGGATCCAGAAGCCAGCCGAGAAGCGGTTTCGGCGGCGGCGGCAGGGCGCCCCGGCGGCCCCCGCGCTCGGTCCTCAGAACTCTGAGAGAGCGTGGAAGTTGCAATGCCATCTGCGAATTCTGAGGGTCGGGAAAGCCTGTGGTCCGAAGCCCTCAGGTGATGGCCTCCAATGTCATCCGGGAGAGGCTCGTGTTGTCATAGACGGGCAGCCCTGTGGTACGACGGATCGCCGAAGCGACCGGTGGAAACGCCCCGCATTCGAAAAGGATCGCCGCGATCTCGGGATGTACGGCGCGCAGTCGCGCGATGCAGTCGGCGACATCGGTCTCGACCGCGGCAAGGTCGATCGGCGGCGGCGGACGCTTCAGCTCGTCGTGCCAGAACTTGCCACCTTCAACGCCGCCGATCACGATTCTCGCCCGGTCGGCCGGATCATCGATCCCGAGCAGATCTTCGCCCAGCCGCGTCGAGATCGTAGGTGAGGACGGCGATCTTGGCGGAAGGCGGCAGCTGGCGGAGCAACGCCGGCAAGAGCAGCAGGCTCGACATCGCGACGGGCACATTCACCGCCGCGGCCACTGCCCGCTGATACCGGACAGCAAAGCCGCAGGTTGAGTGGATCGCAATGGCGCCTCGCTCGACCAGACGCCGGGCGGCTGCGATATAGGCCGGCTCGAGCGATGGATCGCCGCGAACGACGTTCTCCACCCAGGCTCCTCGACGACTTCCCAGATGATTGGGAAGTTGAAAACAGCCGGGTCCAGGATCGTGCCGGGAAGCACCGGGGGTGGGGCGCCGGGCGCCTGCCCGCGTTCGAGCGCCAGGAGTCCGAAAGAGCGTGGGACTTGCGATGTCATGGACGCAGGCTCCGGTCAAAGCTCGAAAAGCTGTCGTTGCGCTTTCGTCAATGCTTCGGCGCCAGAGTCGGTCACGCGGATCGTCTCGCTGATGACATAGCCGAAATCCTCATCGATCCAGTTGCCCAGCATCAGGTGGAAGGTCATATTCGCCTTCAGCTCCGTCATGTCGCCATCCGCGAGGCTCGCGGTCGGCTCCATCCACTCGACGCCGATGGCGTAGCCGCAGCGCGAATCCTTCTTGAAACCGTGTTTCTCGATCGTGCGATAGAACGCGTTGGCGACGTCGCTGCAAGTTCGTCCGGGGCGGGCCGTGTCCATCGCGGTCTCGAGACCGGCGACCTCCGCCTCATGGATGCGGCGCAGACGGTCGGAAGGCGCACCGATCGAGAAGGTGCGCATGATCGCGGCAACATAGCCACAGCGGTTGCCGCTGAGTTCGATATTGATTTGCTGACCCTGGCGAAAGACGTCATCGCTCCACATGATGTGGGCCGTACCCGTGCGTGGCGACGAGCACATCAGGAGCGGCAGCATTCCCGTCGAGGGCTTGCCATTGGGATTACCGCGCACCTGCGCCGCCACGATCTCGGCCGCGGCATCGGCTTCCCGCACACCAGGGCGGATGACTTCTGCCGCACGCAGGATGGCCGCATCCGCGATCGCGGCAGCTTCCCGCATGACGGAGATCTCGAGATCGGACTTGACCATCCGGATCCAGTCTACTGCTTTGGTGCAATCCGTGATCCTCGCGTCCGGCAGCCGCGTCTTGAACTTCTCTAGGGCCTGCGACGACAAGATACCCAATTCAATTCCCAAGCCGCGGTTTGCAAGGCCAAGTTCATGGAGGAAATCGATCACCGCGTCGAAGCCATTCTTGTCAGGTTTGCCAACAAGAGTTTCCGGATAGCCGATCACCTTGCCACGCTCCATGAACGTCTGATGGATGCAGCCCGGTACATCCATGCGACGCACGATCAACGTCGGCTCTTCTTCGCAGATCGAAACCACAAGCGCGTGCAGGGAGAACATCCGGGTCAAATTGCCCGTCAGATAAGTAATGTTGGCCCAGCTGGTGACGACAAGCGCGTCGATATCGCGCCGCGCCATTTCTGATTTCACTGTGGCAAGCCTTCGCAGGTACTCTGTTCTCGGAAAAGCCTGGGGCGCTTTGCTGATCGTCATTTTGGCTCCGTTGAGTTTTGCTTGCTGAAATCGCGAAAGCCCGAGTATGACTCCGCCCACGCCGTTGTTCAGGTATCGAATAGTGTGCCGACGCCGGCAGCCTCCGCCTGTGCGAAGGAAAGCGCGACGATGGCGATGCCTTGGATGCCGGTGAAATCGGCGATGTTTTGCATCTTGCTCGTTGAGAAGACGGATACCTCATTCTTGGGCATAGTTGAGGTAAAGGCATCGCCTCCCACCTCGTCCGCGAGAGCAGGATGACGATGGAGACAACCGCCTTTGGCGGGCTTGTAAGCCCTTCAAATAGGGTCGTGGAAATTGGCTCGTGCATAGACAAATTTGGCAGGTGAACTCGCCGGCGCACATATAGCTTGGTCCCTAAAGCCGAATTCCCTAATGTAAGCGCTCGCACAGCGGAAATCCTGCGTCAGGCCGCAAAATGCGAAGCTTTCACGCCTTGTCAACGTCTCTGGGGCCAGGCGAGCAGGGCACGAGAGCCAACCTGATCTTCAAAAATCAAGTTGGAACTCTGCCCAGACACCTCGTGAAGCCGGTGCTCAGCCACTAGTGTTGTGACTCTAACGCATGTTTCGCCCGGGCGACTTTTTCGAGGATTTCGCCGGCGGACTTGGTCCAGATGAAGGGTTTTGGGTCGGCATTGTGGTTTTCCAGATATTGGAAGATGGCGCTCTTGAGCTCGGCGACGCTCTTGAAGGTGCCGCGGCGGATGCGGTTTCGGGTAATCTCGGCGAAGAAGCGCTCGACCATGTTGAGCCAGGACGCCGAGGTCGGGGTGAAGTGCAAGTGGAAGCGCGGATGTTTCTTGAGCCAACGCTTCACGGCCGGGGTCTTATGAGTGGCATAGTTATCGACAATCAGATGCAGATTGAGGCCGGCCGGGGTTTGCTGATCGATCAGCTTGAGAAAGCGCAGGAACTCTCGGTGTCGATGGCGCGGCATGCAAGTTCCGATAACCTTGCCGTCCAGCATGTTGAGTGCCGCGAACAGCGTCGTGGTGCCGTTGCGTTTGTAGTCGTGGGTCATGGTGCCGGCGCGGCCCTTCTTCATGGGCAGGCCGGGCTGAGTGCGGTCGAGCGCTTGGATCTGGCTCTTTTCATCGACGCAGAGGACCAGCGCCTTGTCCGGCGGATCGAGATAGAGCCCGACCACGTCCTCCACCTTGGCGGCAAAGTTCTTATCGCGCGAGATTTTGAAGGTCTCGACCAAGTGCGGCTTCAGCCCGTGCGCATGCCAGATCCGCTGGACGCTGCTGTAGGAGATGCCCGCCGCCTTCGCCATGCTGCGCACGCTCCAATGGGTCGCATTCGGCGGCTTCTCATGCAGCGTCATGTGCACCACCTGCTTGATCTTCTCGGGCGGCAACGGTTTGACGCGCGATGGTCGGGTCGCGTCCTTCAGCAGCCCGTCCACGCCTTTCGCCACATAGCGCTGGCGCCAGCGGCGTACTGTCAGCAGGCTCTTGCCAACCGCCGCCGCAATCGCCTCCGCCGTCAATCCATCGCTTGCCAGCAGCACGATCCGTGCTCTCCAAACCACTTTCTGCGGCGTGTTCCGGTCTCGGACCAGCCGATCCAATCGTTCGCGATCGGCCGCGCCGATCGCTATCTGCTCGATCTTCCTCATCGGCGCACACTTGCAGGTTCGCGCCGATTTGTGAATCGTCTGTCAGTGACGGAACACTAGTACACGCCGGGGCCGGGTCTGTTGAAGAGTCTGTCGAAGGAAGACGCCTGAACGCGGGATTTAAGCGTCAGCTTGCGGTTTATTGCAAGAGCTCGCTGGGCACGCGCGAATTGCTCGGGGCGGTCGGTCGTTTGCAGAATTTCCGCCCTTTCGGGCAGTCCTTCGCGGCTATCAGGCATCCCCTCATTTTATGATGGAATCTGAGCGATCAAGATAGCTTCTGATTTCAATCACGTTCAAGTTCACACGGGACCTGGGCATCGTGCGAGCGGCGTTTTGCGCGCCGTCGGCCGGACCCGCGCATGCTGGACTCGGGCCATGCCGGTAGTGGGCGCCAAGAACGGATGAGCGAGCGCAGTCTGATGCTATCCGTCGCACGCTTAGTGCCCGAAGCTTCGCACGTGCTGGACTTGGGCTGCGGCCACGGCCGGCTGCTGGCATCGTGGTGGAGTCGAGACGATGGCAATCGGCAAAGCATCCCAGGCTTTCCCGATATAGAGAGTGCCCGCGCGAATCTGGCGCGGTGAAATCAGAAATGGCGCGGCGCGCGATATTGATGAGCTTGTCGTAAGCAGTAGCGTTTCGGAACGGCAAGATGAGTAAACAAGACGAAAAAATGCTCCCCGAGATGCACCACGGCCTGGTCTCATCGAGTTGTTCGGCCGTGCTCGTGATCCTGCGTGGCGTGATGGCAGCGCTGACCTGCGAGGACGCCGCATGAGCGAGTACTTCCCGCCGCAGGAGGACTGGGCGCGCACGACGCCCGCCGAAGAGTTCCATTGATTAATGGCATTTGCGGCAACCTGTGAAGGAGAGAACACGTGGCATGTAGGGTAGAACTCAGGCCGTCTGCGGACTGGGTATCCTCGCGGCGAAAAGCACATCAAAAGGGGCGGGCCTGCTGTTGAAGGCTTGCCGTTGACACCACGCGTGATCGTCGCACCGATCTCGGCTGCTGCGTCGCCCTCCCGCACACCAGGGCGGATCGCTGCTGCAGCGCGCATGATGGCCGCATCGGCGATGGTGGCGGCTTCCCGCCGCGCACGAAGGCGATCTGATCGTGGGCACCGACGAAATCATCCGCGCCGGTGGGTCGCTGATCTTCGTGCGAGGTCAGCTGACGGCTGGACAGCGGATTCTGTTCACTTTCTCCGGAACCATGAAGCGGCTAAAGCGGGCAGCAATCCCACAGCCAAGCGTCTAGCTCGTCGCCTTCCTCTTCTAGGGTAGCCCACAAACTGTGAATCCTTGCCGCGGCAGGGTATCGGCCGGAGCCTCAGGAGCTATACACACTCTTTTGCTGCGTTAGGTTCTGCTGCTGTTAGAGGGGACTTCAGGGACACTGGGCGTCAACAGGCTAGCCGCGGCCATGAAGGAAGTCGCATCCTTCCGCTGTCCGAGATCGCGAGCCGCTGGAGCTTGCTGGCGGCGCTATGCGAGCTTCGTGACGACCGCCTTGCGTGGTGAAACTGCGCACGGAGAATGATGTGCGCACCTTCGTCGACCCCTGACCTGATGAAGGAGGTTTGGAAAAATCCGGAATGCAGATCGTCTGAATTTATTGCGAGGAAAGGGGGCGGTTTACTGGCGCGCCCGCACTGCGAGATGACCTGATCCGAAAGACAATCCGCGGAGGTGCTTTCGCGTGAGGCTATACCGGAAAGGCCACCGAAATAGCTCAGACCGGGGCCGAATAGCCCTGGACTTTTTGTGCTCACGTTTTCGAACGGAGAGCAAGCTTAAGCGAAGGCTACGAACTCCAGATCCCCAAACTGAGCAGCTAGCTGTCGGTGAGCTGACTTTGATAGTGGAACGCTTACAGCTAAGAAGGTGTCGCCGGCTCAGCCGAGAACTACGCGTTCAATAGTATCGACTTTGCCGCAACCTACGTATGCTCAATAGGGTCGCTCCGCAGAACTTCTTTGACACCCTGTGAGGTCGCCGCCTCATCCTTACTTCGGGCCGCGTGATCGCACGAAAACGTCGCATTCTTCGGGCTGCCGCAGAATCTCGGCTTACACGGCCCGAAATTAAGGAATCCGGCCTTAGTTAGGGTGCCTTAATACTTGCGGCGAGAGAGGTTTCCGGCCGAGGGGGCACGGAATAAAAGCACTGGAGGGAACAATGAGCTTTTGGATGAACCGCAGACGATTCATGCAGGCAACGTCGTCTGCCATGGCGGTCGGGGCGTTGCCTTCCATCGCCAACCGGGCTTCGGCGCAGTCGCCAGGCGAGTTGAAGATACGCGTGAGTGGCGGCGCGTTTGGTAAGGCCAATATCGACGCCTATGTGAAGCCATTCGAAGCCGAGACTGGGATCAAGGTGACGCCAATCACCGACTGGACCACATTGGCTCAGATTGAGCTGATGGCGCGCACGAACACTGTTTCCGTCGACGTAGGTATCCTAGACCAATCCACGGCACTTGTTGTCGCCAGCAAAGGCTACCTCGAGGAGATCGATTACTCGATCTATAAGAAGGAGGAGCTAGACGGCATCTTAGATTACGGCAAACAGCCTTTCGGCGTCGCCGCGGGTATCTATTCCTTCAACATGGTGTACAACACCGAGAAATTCCCGGCTGACAAGCCGCGGCCAACCTCTTGGGCCGAGTTCTGGGACGTTAAGAAGTTTCCGGGAGTTCGCACGCTCGTGTCCGGTCAAGGAGGAAGTCAGGGTCCCTGGGAGGAGGCCCTGCTGGCGGACGGTGTGGCTCCGGACGCCCTCTATCCATTAAACATCGACCGCGTTTTCGCTGGCCTGGACAAGATAAAGCCGCATATCCGTAAGTGGTGGAACACTGGCTCCGAGATTCAGCAGGTAATGCGCGATAAAGCGGCCGACATCGTGCAATCTTATGATGGCCGGGCGGTTCAGTTGATCGACGAGGGTGCTCCGATTGAGATCAATCGGAATCAGGCCAAGCTGACCTGGGACTACTGGATAATCCCGAAGGGTAGCCCGAATGCCAAGAACGCGCAGAAGTTCATCGAATTCGCCACCCGAGCCGACCGCCAGGCAGCCCACGCTCAGCTCTTTCCCTACGGCCCCCCAATCGCAACGCCTTCAAGTTGATACCGGAGAATGCGGCCCGCAAACTCGCCACCTTTCCTGACTACATGGCGCGTAGCTATGCAATCAATTCAAAGTGGTATGCTGAGGCCGGATCGGACGGGGTGACGAATTCGCAGCGGTTAATCAAGCGCTGGAACGAGTGGATTCTTCGCTAGATCGAATGTGCGGCCGGACGACGATGACGTCGCCGGCCGTGCCGACGTGAAATCTTCCGTCTCGCGGGCGTGCCGGATCCCGGTCGGTTGCGCAATCCGATCGTTCTGGAGCAATAATAGTGACCGTGCACGTCCAAAATCCGGTAGCAACTGCCAAGGGTGAAGCATTGGGGAAAGATGCCGTTTCCGCGCAGATCGAATTTTGCAGCGTCACCAAAATGTATGGGGCGCTCGCTGCAGTCAAAGACTTGTCGCTGACGGTTCGTCGCGGCGAATTCCTGACTATCCTCGGCCCGAGCGGGTCGGGTAAGACCACAGCGCTGATGCTGCTCGCCGGGTTCGTAGCGCCGACCAAGGGGGACATCCTCATCTCTGGCAAATCGGTTGCTGCCGCGCCTCTTACCGGCGTGACCAAGGCATCGTCTTCCAGAGCTATGCGCTGTTTCCACACCTTACGGTGCGTCGAAACTTGGAATTTCCGCTCGAAATGCGCGGCGTGAAGGCTGCCGAAAGGACAATGCGGATCGATCGCATGCTTGAGCGCGTGCACCTCGAAGACTTCGGTAGCCGCATGCCGTCGCAACTGAGTGGGGGCCAGCAGCAACGCGTGGCGCTTGCCCGTGCGCTCATCGCCGATCCGCCGATTTTGCTGCTCGATGAGCCGCTCGGCGCGCTGGATCGTAACCTTCGCGAGCAGATGCAAGGCGAGATCAAGAGCCTGCACAGGGAGTTCGGCAAGACCACCATATGCGTCACGCACGATCAGGACGAGGCGCTCACGTTGTCGGACCGCATTGTCGTCATGCGTGCGGGGCAAATCGAGCAGACCGACACCCCGGAGGCCCTCTACGACCGGCCGGCGACCCGCTTCGTGGCGTGCTTTCTCGGAGAGGCCAACATTCTTGATAATCTCGCTTTCAAGGTCGAATCCGATGTGGCGCAGCCGTCCGGCACCGTGGCCATGATCCGGCCGGAGCGCGTCTGCATCGCCGGTGCTACCGCGCCGAAGCGCGCTGATTCTGACCAGCGCCAGTCCATCACCGGCACGGTGGACGATATGATCTATGCCGGACCGTTGCGGAAATACCACGTACGCATCGGCGGTAACGTGCTGATCGTGCGAGAGCATGTAGCTTCGGGGCAGCAGATCTTCCGAACCGGCGACGAAGTGCAAGTCAACTGGCTGCGCTCCGACATCCGCTTCGTTGCGACATGAGGCACTGAAAGGGCAAGCCGCATGGAAATGTTTCGTAAATTCGGGCGCACGCCCATCGTGCTGACCGTGCCGGCCTTAGCGGTTCTGCTGGTCTTCTTCGGTCTACCGATCGTTCAGCTCTTCCTGATCAGCCTCAATGCGCCAGCCTTCTCGCTTGCCAACTACTGGGCCTTTTTTGAAGTGCCAGCGAATGTCCGTGTGCTCTTCCAAACCATTGAGGTGAGCATCGTTGCCACGATCATCTGCCTCATCATCGGTTATCCTACCGCCTATCTCATCGTGGCCGCCTCTAAAGGCTTGCGCATGGTTCTTATCGTGCTCGTTTTCATCCCCTATTTGACCAGCGGATTAGCGCGCACCTATGCATGGATCGTGATCCTGGGCGACCGTGGCCTTATCAACAATCTGCTGCTCGATCTCAAGCTGATCTCAAGCCCGCTGCCGCTCATCTACAACCGCATGGCCGTTTATATCGGAATGGTGCACATCATGCTGCCGGTCATGCTTCTTCCGCTGATTAGCGTGATGCTGGGCATCGACAAATCGTTAGTGGCGGCAGCCCGCAGCATGGGGCACGGCCCCTTGCCGCTTTCTGGCGCGTGTTCTTCCCGCTTACTCTCCCGGGCGTACGCAGCGGCGCGCTGTTGGTCTTTGTAATTTGCCTTGGTTTCTACATCACGCCGCAAGCCCTTGGCGGATTGCGTGACGCCATGCTGTCAACCTTCATCGCGGCTCAAGTCGAGACCGCCTTCAACTTGGAGTCCATCGCCGCCACAGCCTTTATCCTGTTGGGCATCGCTGCACTCGTGCTCTCGACATTTGGGCTGGATATTTCTGGTAAGGATGCCCTCGCAGCGCAATCAACGAGGAAGTCATGGTTCCGAGGGCTGCCCTCATTTGGCACGCTGACACGATATCTCAATGAGCTTGCCACTCCCTATCGTGCGAAGCGTTGGACGGCCAACGTCTACCAGGCTGGGCGCGAGAGCCTCGCGTGGAAGGTGGTCGGCGCAGTGTTCGTCGTGCTCGTCCTGTCCTACCTGTTATCTCCGTGCTTCGTCGTCGTCATGATGTCGTTCAGCCCCGGAGCATCTCTAGAATTCCCACCCTCGAGTTTTTCGCTGCAGTGGTACCGCTCCTTCTTCAATGATCCTACGTGGACGGGCGCCGCCTGGATGAGCATCCAGATCGGCATTGCGGTTGCCGTTTTGTCGGCCATCATCGGGACGCTCGCGGCCTACGGCTTCAGCCGTACCTTCCCGCGGCTGCGCAGCTTCCTAACTATGGTGGTGCTGGCGCCGATCACTTTTCCGGTTATCGTCGTCGGCGTCGCGGTGTATCTCGGATTTGTCAGCTTCCGACTGCTTGACACCGTGCCCGGTATCGTCTTGGCGCACAGTATCGGATCGATGAGCTATGTCGTCGTGATCGTCTCAGCGACTCTCGCGAATTTCGACCGGCGGCTAGAGCAAGCGGCAATGAGCATGCGAGCTGGGCCTGCGCAGACCTTCATAAGGGTGACGCTGCCGTTGATTCGACCAGGCATCATCGGCGGCGCCGTGTTTGCATTCATCCACTCTTTCGACGAGGTTGTCATTACGTCGCTGGTCAGCGGGTTCTCAATCCGAACCCTGCCACTGAAAATGTGGGAGGATATGCGCCACCAGCTCGACCCGACGATCGCCGCAGTGGCGTCGTTGCTGATGCTTCTGCCTATCCTTTGGCTAATCACCCTCTACGCTACTTGGTGGCGCTCGAGGCCAAAGGCTCGGCTCGCGCTCCCAGACCCCGGGACTTGAGCTGCCGCCCCTCAGACGTCCTCGGAGCTGCGACTTCCTGGAGCCAGGCCCGGGTGTAACCCATCATGATTGTCCAAGCTCTCGCAGTGATCACCAGCGCGAACTCGGACTCGCGGGGACGCTGTTCACAATCTCGAGCTCCGCCTGTAGCGGTCGATGATCGCGGCACGCTGGTGGTCACCGTTACTGAGTGTAGAATCGACATCGGGCGGTCGACAGCCTTGGCGGTCAAAATGGAAGCCGCCCTCCGATGCGATCGACCGCGCAGCGGTGCAGGCGCCGCTGCGCGGCGATCGGTGAAAGCTTCGCCATCGCACTGATGCTGCCGGTCGGGCCTGAGCTGGTTCCTCTTGCAGGTCCGTCAGTCACGCAGCCATAGATGGTTCAATTTTCACGATGACCCGTGATATGCATCCCATGCTTGGGCTCTCCAAGGCGGAATGTAAGATGCAGGACATGATGCGCGTAGACTGCAGGAATCGGTTCTGAACAATCTCGATCTCTTCCAGAACACCAGCCACTATTTCGAAATCGACGCCCCCGCCTGCAGCCCGATGCGTTCGATTCGCAGCGACATCAATCAAGAAGGGGCGCGAGCATCCGCCCTATCTTCGCTGGTAGACAATGCATGCTTCAGCTACTCCTTTGCTGCGACTCTTTTGAACGCAGTAAACCTGTTCAAAATGGGCGATATGCGCGGAAATTCCGTCAGCGACCGGAAAACTCGATGAAATGCTGCGCGATATATGGATAACCTTCGTCGAGCTTAACACTGGTTGGGTACCTAGTCCGCCGCTTTGGAGGTTCTCCTGGAAAAACGCCCGAACTGGATCGAACGCTTGAATTGCAAGCTTCCGCAGTTGGTCAACGTCGGCTTCCTCAGACGGAAATTTTTGATCGATTTGACTCGTATCTCCACCGCATCGCGGCTGGCGTCCAGTTTGGCAAGGTCGCGGTGATCGTCGAACGCGAAAATGGTGTGCCAGACCATCCAGCACGGTTCAAGAAGATGAGTGAACCAGAACACTCGGCTGTCCGTTCCGGGGCGTCGCCGCGCGGTGGCGCTCTCTCAGGCTATACTGTGCTGGACCTGAGCCAAGTCCGCGCAGGACCGACCTGCGCCAAGCAATTTGCTGACTTCGGCGCGCGCGTGATCAAGGTGGAGGTGCCGGAGACGGCCAGCCGTCCTGAGCTGTACGTAGGGCCGCGCTACGGTCCCGACATGGCCAACCTGCACCGAAACAAAACGTCGATGACCCTCGATCTGAAGTCGGCCCAAGGGCGCGAGGTGCTGATGGCGCTGGTACGCAAGGCCGATGTGCTCCTGGAGAACTTCCGACCGGAGGTCAAGGTGCGGCTGGGCTTCGACTACGAGAGACTCGCCGCGGTAAATCCGGGCATCGTGCTAGTCAGCATCTCCGGTTTCGGTCAGGAGGGCCCCTACCGTGCACGTCCAGGATCTCGATCAAATCTTGCAGGGGATGTGTGGACTCATGAGCTCCACGGGAGCGCCGGATGGGCCGCCGATGCGTGCGGGCGCCGCCGTTATCGACGTGATCTCCGGCGTCTACGCCGCGGTGGGAGCCATGACGGCCCTGCTCGAACGTCAGACCAGTGGGAAGGGCCAATGGGTGCAGATCTCGCTTCTGCACTCTGGCTTCGGGCTCATGGATTTCCAGGCGGCGCGCTACCTCTACGACGGCACGGTACCAGGCCGCACCGGCAACGATCATCCCACCAGCATGCCAACATCCGCCTACGCGACAAAGGACGGATACATCAACATCGCTGCCGGCGGGGACAAAATGTGGCGCGCCCTCTGCCGGGCGATTAGTCATCCGGACGTGGCAACCGATCCGGACTTTCTCACGGATCCCGACCGCGCGCGTAATCGCGCGAAGCTCAACCGCCTCCTCGGCGACTGTTTTCGCGAACGCACCACCGCCGAATGGCTCCGGGTGCTTGGTGACATGGACGTACCCGCAGGTCCCATCTATTCGATGGACCACGCGTTTGCGGATCCGCAGGTCGCCGTCGCGGGAATCGTCGCCGAGGTGCCGGGACCGGACGGCGAGACCCGCCGCATCCTGGGTCAGGTCGCGCAACTGAGCCGCACGCCCGCCCGGATCGAGCACCTGCTAGAGGAAAAGGGTGCGAGCACCGACAGCATCCTCGCCGAGATCGGCTACGAGCGCGCCGACATCGCACGCCTCCGAGAGCAGGGTGTGATCTGATTGCCGCCGCGGGCCATGGCGGGGAGCGGGCTCTAGAGGTGAAATGGAGCATACTTGTGTCAAGCGCATGGGCGGGCCATGGCCATGGCGTATCGCGATGGGCTCCGTCGTCCTCGCCAATTCGTCTCGGTCCTCAAATCAGTACAGGAGATTTATGTGTCCCAGGATTCCAGCGCACCTCTTCTGACGAAAGAGAGTGCCACTGCTATCGTGACGTTGCAGCGCCCCGTCCAGGCCAACCGCCTCCAACAGGAAGACGTGATCCAGCTGCGCTCCTATTGGGACCTTCTAAAGGAAGACACGACGATCCGGGCAGTCGTGCTCACCTCAGCCGGCAAACATTTCAGTGCTGGCTACGACATGAATTCGATCCTCGACACATCGCACCCGGATCCCGATGGGGACGGCGTCGAAAACGCGTTCGCAAGCATGGTCGACGCGCTGGAGCGCCTCCCCAGGTAACGATCTGCGCTCTGAATGGGGGCGTGTACGGTGGGGCGACCGACTTGGCGCTCGCGTGCGATTTTCGCTATGGCGTGCCGGCTTGCCAGATGTTCATGCCGGCGGCACGCTTGGGACTGCAGTATCACTTGAGCGGGCTCCGCCGTTACGCGACGCGACTCGGGCTGGACAATACCAAGCGTCTTTTCCTCCTGGCCGAGAAGCTCGATGCGGAGCAGATGCTGGCAATCGGCTACCTTCACCGCATCATTTCCCCAGATGACTTGCTGCCGCAGGCATTGCAGACGGCGCGGCAGGTCGAAGGCTTGGCACCACTCGCGATAAGCGGCATGAAAGCAGCGCTCAATGCGATCGCCAGAGGCTGCGTTGACGAGCGCGCGAGTCGTCTCGGAGAGGCGCGGACGCTTCGCTCGAACGATATCCGCGAAGGGTTGATTGCCTGGCGCGACAAGCGTGGTCCGTTGTTTGCGGGGGCATAGCGCGGCTTCAGCAGCCTGCGTCTCGCGCGCCAGTGCTTTGCTGGCGGCAACTACGCCCTTCAAAGTGAAACAAGCATGAATCGGCCCCGACGAGCCGAAGCTATTTGACAATGACTCGCGTCCATCAACAACAGCGTTGATCACATGAGGGCCGCATACTCGCAATCAGACCCACGATTTCAACGAGCGTATTCGTAACATCCAGTTCACGAAGCGAGTGCCGACCACCACAGCGCCTACGCTTGCTGACGAAAACCGTGCGAGCGCCGCTTCAGATCTCCACTCCCCACTAACCTACCTTTCGTAAGCCTCTGGAGTTTGGAGCGACTGGCGAGTCGGTTCAGCTGTCGGGGCACCCCCTCACTGCGCTAACGCAATAGCGGGCGCTGATGCTCCAAGGGGCGACTTAATCGTCCTTGCAGTCGGTTGAAATCCGTCGAAGAAACTCGTTCGAGCGCGCGATTTAATCGTCAAGGTGTCGTTCATTGCACTAATCAGGATTGAAGGATCATTACAGTCAGGCAGTCAACATTTCGTGATGATCAGGTGCGTTGACCCAGTGCAATTCCGCACGTCAGGAGGCCGACCGCGCTATGGCCGATCTCGTACCCGCTATGTTCGAAGCGTTTGACAGTTCTGGAGATGGAGCTCTCGAGCGAGTATCCCGCCCACAGGCGATGCTTTACCTAGGTGGGACAGCGCGTCCCAATGCGCGATCCTTTTTCAGGAACGGAATTCTCGAAAGAATTTCTCTGCAAAGCCTCGCGGCAATAGGGGAGTTCCTCGAGCCGATCATCTTGAAAGAGCGCATGGTTCTGCAAGAGCCGAAGAGGCACCCTGATCACGTCTATTTCATAGAATCGGGACTTGTATCGCTGAGGATCGTCGCCGCGGGAAGTATTCTTGAAACGGCAGTGATAGGACATTGGGGTGCGGTCGGTGCTTCGCTCCTAATGGGAGGGCATCTTTCGACGCATCAATCTGTTGTGCTCTTCCCAGGAAGTGCGCTCAGGATCCGCGTAGAGGATTTGCGTCAGGTGACGAACGAGCGTCCCGAAATCCGTGAGAATCTTTTTCGGTACGTTCAAGCACTGACCTTGCATTGCGCGCAAACAGGATTGTGCGGCGTTTATCACCATCGCGAAAATCGGCTCGCGAGCTGGCTCTGTTTAGCGAGCGATGCTCTTGATGCTAATGTGCTTCCGGTCACCCATGACTACCTTTCGTCCGTCTTGGGATTGCGCCGCGCTGGGATAACGGAAACGCTAGGTCGATTCGAAGAGCAAGGGCTGATACGTAAGACGCGCGGCGTCTTGCAGATAGATCAACGCAAATACCTCGAACAGAGGGCATGCGGTTGTTATAAGCTTATTGCAGGCGCTTATGCCTCGGCCGAGGCCGTGACCGCAACTGCAGCAAAAGAGCCGGCAAGCCAGTAAAGCCGCTCGAACATTCTGCTTCGCGTTCCTAAATTCAGTTTCAGGCGAGGTCTCAACGCGTGTGACGTAGTGCGCGCCGCATTGAGCTGCGCACCAACATGCTTCGGCCACCAACACTTGGTCCAACTGGCGCAGATCAGAACTTCAAATCCCAACTGATCAACACTGCCGAGGTATCGTCATTGAGACGCCAATTCGATTCCAATGCGAAGGGCCGATTACGAGTGCGAGAAAGAAAGCTGACCATACCATCGGTGGCGCAGGTGCTCAGATTTCCTGGCAGCGAGACAGTCGCTGCTTAGGAAAGCCATCGAATTCGACTGCCTCTTCTATCGCCGGCATTAAAGTTCGAATAGCTTCCGTGGCGCCGCCGTCAATACTTCGACGCTGGAGTCGGTAACGCGGAATGTCTCGCTGATCACATAGCCAAAGTCTTCGTCTACCCAGTTGCCCAGCATCAAATGAAAGACCATGTTCGGCTTCAGCTCCGTCATGTCGCCATCCTTGAGACTGGCGGTCGGCTCTCGCCATTCGATCCCGATGGCGTAACCGCAGCGCGAACCCTTCTTGAAACCCATCTTCTCGATCGTACGATAGAAGGCGTTGGCGACGTCGCTGCAGGTGCGTCCAGGGCGGACCGTGGCCAGTGCGGCTTCAAGACCAGCGACCTCAGCCTCATGAAGTGCACGCAGTCTGTCGGAGGCCTTGCCTATCGAGAACGTGCGCATGATCGCAGATACGTAACCATAGCGGATACCGCCCAATTCGATGTTGACCTGCGAACCGTCGCGGAAGACATCCTCGCTCCACATGATGTGGGGCGTACCCGTACGTGGCGATGAGCACATCAAGAGCGGCGGGCCTGCCGTTGATGGCTTCCCGTTCGCGCCACGAGTGATGGTCGACCCGATCTCGGCTGCGGCGTCAGCCTCCCGTACGCCAGGCCGGATCACTTCTGCAGCGCGCATGATGGCCGCATCGGCGATGGCGGCGGCTTCCCGCATGACGGCTATCTCGAGGTCGGACTTGACGATCCTGACCCAGTCCACAGCTCCGGTGCAATCCACGATTCGCGCATTCGGCAACCGCGTCTTGAATTTCTCTGCCGTGTGCACCGACAGGTTACCCAATTCGAGCCCCACGCCTCGGCTTGCGAGACCGGCGTCATGCAGGAAATCGATCACCGCATCGAAGCCATCCTTGTCTTGGATGCCAATAAGCTCTTCCGGATAGCCGACCACATTCCGGCGCTCTAGGAACGTCTGATGGAAGACGCCGGCCTGGTCCATCTGACGCACGATGAAGGTCGGTTCCTCGTCCTTGATGCAGACCACGAGCGCGCGATGGGTCGTTATCTTGGTCAAATTGCCTGTCAAATACGTAATGTTCGCGACGCTCGTCACAACAAGCGTTTCGATATCGCGCCCACCCATTTCGGACTTCACGGCGGCAAGTCTGCGGAGATACTCTGTCCTCGGGAATGCCTGCGGTCCTTTGGGGATTGCCATTATCAAAGCTCCATCGGGTCGTGCTCAATTAAATCGCGAATGCCGAGTTTGACATCCATCCACACGGTTGGTCAGCTCTCGAACGTCGTGCTGGCCCTTGCAGCCTCCGCCGTGCGAAGGCAGCGTGATGATGGCGGTGTGCTCGATTTCGGTGCCGCCGATCGGCGACACGGATCTGTACGTCGCTCGTCGTAAAGACCGACACCTCATTCTTGGGCATGATTGAGGTAAAGGCAGGCATCCGTTGCGAGCCTCATGGGGCAAACACCTTTGGCGGGCTTCTAAGCGTTCTCAGCGAGACCCAGAATTTCCTCCCAAAACAGGCTGACCTTGTACCGTCAGACGTCTTTGGAGCGTGATTTTCCTGCTGACGACCCAGATGTTACTGACCCCGTGAAGCCGAAATCCACTAATGTGCCGCGCGTATCGCTGAAATTCTGCGTCAAATCGCCCAACTAGAAGTCTCGCATGCCTTACTGGCCTGGGGGCTCCGGGGGCGCGGCGTGGATGAGCCGCATCGTTTGAGGGCGCCGCATCTGTCAGGCGAGCGGCGTCTGTTGCCCACTTGCCGCAACTGACGGTTGCCGTGTCACGCAATGCGAAACAATTGAACCTATTGACAAGATATAGAACCAAATGGTTCATGGCGTATCAGACAGGCGGGGAATGCTAGGGGCCATGCCCGAGGTAAGCGGATTGCGCCAACGGCTGATTTCGGCCGCGACTAAGATCGCCGGGACCAGCGGAATTCTTTCGTCGTCCGCCGACACGGCCGGCTACCTCACGGATTGGCGCCGCCGCTATAGCGGCGAGGCGTTGGCCGTGGCGTTGCCCGCAAGTGTCGACCAGGTTCGTGAGCTAGTTAAGCTCTGCCGCGATCTCGGGGTCGCGATCGTACCCCAAGCGGGAAATACCGGCATGACCGGAGGCGCTATCCCCCTTGACGATCGTCCGTCCTTGCTCCTCAACGTCTCCAAATTGAACCGAGTCAGAGAGGTGGACATTCTCAATAACTCGGTCATTGCCGAAGCGGGTTGCATTTTGGCTAACCTTCGCGAGACCGTAGAACGGGCTGGCAAGTTGTTTCCAATGCTCCTTGGGAGTGTGGGCAGTTGCCAAGTTGGCGGGCTCGTGTCGACGAATGCCGGTGGAACGGGTGTCTTGCGTTATGGAAACATGCGCGAGCTCGTCTTGGGGCTGGAAGTTGTTCTACCGGACGGTAACATCTGGAATGGCCTAAAGGTCCTTCGCAAAGACAATTCCGGCTACGATCTCAAGCAGCTCTTCATTGGCGCCGAAGGAACGTTGGGAATCGTAACTGCTGCCGCGCTGAAGCTCTTTCCGTTGCCGACGAGCAGCGGAACGGCAATGGTTTCGCTGTCGAGCATACAGGCGGCGGTCGATCTCCTAAAGCTGTTCGCAGATCGTACAGGTAACAAAGTCGAGGCCTTCGAAATTATTTCGAAGCGGCAGCTGGAGAATGTCCTCGCTCACTTCGAAACGCGGCAGTCGCCGATCCCGCCGACATCGCCATGGTATCTCTTGATCGAGCTCGCCGACAGCAGCATCAATTGGGATGCGGCCCAGCTGTTTGAGATTATCCTCGGCGAAGCCGTCGAGCGCAACTTGGTACATGATGCAGTGATCGCTTCAGATTCAGTCAAAGCTCAGCGGCTGTGGGAGCTCAGGCACGGCGTTTCCGAGGCAAACTTGCGAAAAGGCTTCTCGGTAGCCCATGACACGTCCGTTCCAATTTCAGGTTTGACGGCATTCATAGAGAGATTAGATGAGCGACTGAGTAAAGCGTTTGAATCCGCTGAGGTATGTTATTGCGGACATATTGGCGATGGCAATATTCATGTAGCTGTCGTCTTCGACAGGTGTGTCTACGATACTGCTGAAAAGCGGGAGAATGCGGCTGCGTGCGCAAATTTCATTGTCCATGATGTAAGTGTCGGCCTCGGCGGCAGCATCAGTGCCGAGCACGGGATCGGAATGATGCACGTCGCGGAACTTGAAAAGTTCAAGCAGAATCTTGACCTTGAGATGATGGCCAAGATCAAGCGAGCATTCGATCCTGAAAATATAATGAACCCCGGAAAGATATTGCGGAGCGATCGTGTGGACCGCGTCGCTTCTGGTGAGGCTCCTTCCCGCTAATGCAAGAGGGCACAATCGTATGAAATTTGTGTGCGCCGCGCATCGCGATGCCGTTCGCATCGGGGTGATTTCGGGCGAGGAAGTCATTCTACTTCCCGCGCGTTTCGACGATCTCGTGAACATCATAGAAGGCGGGAGCGAGTCCCTGGCGGAGGCGAAGCGCCTTGTCGGCGAGCGAAGTGCCGAGCGCGTGTCGCTCGAAGAGCTGACTCTCCTGCCACCCATTCGGCGCTTCCGCCGCGACATACTTTGTTCGGGATGGAACTATCTCGATCATTTCAACGAGGGCAAAGCAGAATCGCGAGCGCCAAGACGTCAAGGAGTTGCCGAAAGCCCCGACCTTTTTCACCAAAGGTCCCGATACCGTTATTGGACCGCACGATCCAATCGCGTTCGATCCCAGGATCTCAGGCAAATGGGACTACGAAGCTGAGCTGGCGGTCGTCATTGGGAAGACGGGCCGCAGCATCCCTGAACGCGAAGCCGCCAGTTACATATTCGGTTATTGCCTAGCGAATGATATTTCCCAGCGCGACTTGCAACGGCGCCATGGCGGACAATGGCTCAAAGGCAAAAGCATCGACGGAACAATGCCAATCGGACCGTGCGTTGTAACGCCTGATGAAGTCAATCTCGGCGAAGTCCGCCTACAATGCCTCTTAAACGGAGAGATCCGGCAGGATGCCTTGATTTCCCAAATGGCTTTTTCGGTTGCGAAGCTGATTGCTGAGCTTTCATTCGGGATGACGTTGAGGCCTGGCGATACGCTGTTGACCGGCACGCCGAGTGGCGTCGGCTCGGTCCGGACGCCGCCAATTCTGTTGACCGAGGGCGACGAAGTTGTGGTGCGCGCAACCGGATTCGGCGAACTGCGAAACCGGCTTAAGCGGGTCGATCTCCTTGGCGATTCCGACGTAACGATTGGGTGAGCCCTCGTATTCGATCGCCGATCCTCCAGAAGTGGGCCCCGGCTCGAAGCCGGGCGAATAGCCAATCGCGTCCCCGCAAGCTCGCCTAAAGCTGGTGCTTGCACGCCCGGTCATCGAGGCGCTAAAATCTCTTATACGAAGGGCCGCGCTACAGTGGGCCGGGGAGCCTCCGGGTTGCTGCATTGCACCGGGAGGATCGGAGATCATCGCGTGGTTTCAGTGGATTTGGTCGAAGAAATCAAAGAGGTTTGCGTCGATCTGTCTGGGCAGAACGTCCAGGCGGCCCACTGTCTCATCAATAATCCGGATGAAGCCGCCTTTCATTGGATGCGGGAGATCGCTAGGCGCGCAAACGTACCTCCGGTGAGTTTCGTCCGCCTGGCGCAACGGTTGGGATTGGCCGGCTACAGCGAACTCCGCCAGCGCTTCATTGATCTCATGCGAGATCGTCGGCAGAGTGATCGCTTGTCGCTCACTCGTAACCAGCAGAGCGCGAGGGCACTACTTCGCAAGATGGGCGATGGCGCCGGCTTGGAAGACTTCGTCGAATCGTTCTTCGCTGCGGAAATCGATGTCGTAAGACAAGCTCGTGTGCACCTATCGGAAGAAAAGCTAAAAGAAGCAGTCGATCTGTTAGCGAATGCACAGAAAGTATTTGTGTATGGTAGGAGAACGGCATTTACGCTAGCATATACGCTAGGAGCCTGTCTGAGTAGTGACTGGTCAAGAGGGTGCGAGTCTGATTCCTTGCGTGGTCATGAGCAAGGAATTTCGCCCCTGGAAGATCGACGAGGTCCAGCTTCTGCCGCCGAGCGTGCAGGACTATGTGCCGCAGGACCACGTTTCGCGGTTGATCGTGTCGCTGGTCAAGGAAAGCCTTGATCTATCGGCGATCCTAGGCAGCTACCGGAGCGGGCTGGGTCAGCCGCCGTTTGATCCGCGGATGATGACGGCGCTGCTTCTACACGGCTATGCGAGCGGCATCTACTCGTCGCGGCGGATCGCCAGGGCGGCGGTGGAGCGGGCGGATTTCATGATGATCGTGGCCGGCGATGCGCCGGACTTCCGCACGATCTCAGAGTTCCGGCGGCGGCACCTGAAGGCGCTGGCCGACCTGTTCGTGCAGGTGTTGAAGCTGGCCGAGAAGGCCGGGTTGGTGAAGCTCGGGCACGTGGCGCTCGACGGCACCAAGATCAAGGCGAACGCGTCCAAGCACAAGGCGATGAGCTATGATCGGATGAAGAAGCGGGAAGCGGAGCTTGCAGCGGAGGTCGACCGCTGGCTCAAGGCGGCGGAGGCCGCCGATGCGCAGGAGGACAAGCGCTACGGCGATCAGCGCGGCGACGAGATGCCCGATTGGGTGGCCGACAAGCAGAAGCGGCTTGAGAAGATCCGCGAGGCCAAGGCCGCGCTGGAGGCCGAAGCCAAGGCCGCAGCCGAGGCGGAGCGCAAGGCGCGGGCCGAGGAGCGCCGCATCGCCGAAGGCGGCAAAAAGAACGGCAAGACGTCCGCGCCGTCGAACACGGAGCCCGACGGCAAGGCACAACGCAATTTCACCGACCCGGAAAGCCGCATCCTGAAGACCAAGGACGGTTACATCCAGGGCTACAACGCCCAGGCCGCTGTCGATGGTGCCCATCAGATCATCGTGGCGCAGACGCTGACCAGTTCCTCCAGCGATCAGGCGCAACTGGCGCCGTTGCTCGACGGGATCAGGGCCAATCTGGGGACCAAACCCGACGAAGTATCGGCCGACGCCGGCTACTGCTCCGCCGCCAATCTTCGCACGCTCAAACGGCGGCGCATTGAGGGCTACATCGCCACCGGAAGGCAGAAGCACGGCACCAAATCCGCCACCGCGGAAAAGCCTTCAAGAGCCGGCTCGCTGATCGCCAGGATGAGCACCAAGCTCAAGCGCGCCGGCTACCGAAGTCGCTACCGCTTGCGTAAGCAGATCGTCGAACCCGTGTTCGGACAGATCAAACAGGCAAGAGGGTTCAGGCAATTCCTGCTGCGCGGCATCGACAAAGTGAAGCCCGAATGGGCCCTGATTTGCACCGCTCACAACCTCGTCAAGCTGGCGAGGGCCGCATGAGCCGCTATCATTCGGATAAAACCGGCTTCCCGATGCTAACTGGACAGGCTCCTAGCCTACGCCTTGCGGAAGGCGAGGCCAAACGTCATCCTGCTAGATGGGCCCGGGGGCCCCCGACAACGTTCTGGAAGATCTTGTTCCAGGCGACGCCTTTGTCGCGGTGACTTTCGCGCCCTTCAATCGATTGGTTCACGGATTGACCGCCAAGGCCTCGCGGTCGGGGGCTCGTGTCATAGCGATTACGACAGCTTTGCCGCACCTGTTGCCGAATTTGCGGGTGGCCTACACTTCGTGGCGCAAACGTCAGGACAATCATTTCCCGAATCGACTCTTGGCGCAATCGCGGTGGCCCATCTTCTGGCGGCTCTAGCGATTAGCCGCCTTGGCGAGCCCGCGCAGAATAGGATCCGCGAGAACGAGCGGTTCTTGGTCGAGATCTGGCGAATTTGTCCTGTCGGGCAACGGTACCGGACGGCGCCGTGCGGCTACGGCGGCTTCGCGAAAGCCCTCCGGCAAGACCAAACGAACCAAGCGCTAGCCGCCGACAAGTCTCCGCAATAGCGATTGCTGTCTAGCCCTGAGGCGTCGCCTGCTAATCGCACGCGGCGCCCAGCGCGGCCGCATCGTCGGCGTTTTGGATCAATTGATCCTCTTGACAGATACATGGATCATACTGTTCAGTGGCCCGTCTGGATAACCGGAGATGGCAATGATGGGACTGGGTCGACGACATAACGGCGGCACGGCGGACACCGCGGCTACATCGAGATCTGAAGTCGCCTACTTGCGCGAAGCGAAAGTCGTTCCGGGCGGATCGATGCGAGCAGCCTTGTGGTTCAAACCCCACCCGCCCTATGCTGCCCGTGGCGAAGGGTGCTGGGTCGTTGACGTCGACGGGCGCCGAGTCCTCGATTGCGCCAATAACTTCTTCTCGCTCATTCACGGCCACGCATTCCCGCCGGTCCTCGATGCTGTGCGCGAAGCGATGGCCAAGGGTACGGCATTTGGGTTGCCGACCGAGAGCGAAATTCTGCTTGCCGAGGCGTTGGCTGCGCGCAATCCAAGGATGGAGCAGACGCGCTTCTGCAATTCTGGAACAGAAGCGGTTCTGGCGGCGGTCAAGGGTGCACGCGGCATCACGGGAAGGGAGAAAGTCGCTAAGTTCGAGGGCTGCTATCACGGCGCCTATGACTGGATGGAGGTGAGCCTCGACCCGACGCCTGCCAATTGGAACGATGAGAACGGTAATCCCGCTTCGGTGCGGTCCAGCGCGGGTACGCCAGAATCGGTGCTGCGCGAGACCGTCGTTCTGCCTTTCGACGATCCCCAGCGCTGCGCGGACATTCTTCGCCGCGAAGGCCGGGCTTTGGCTGCGGTTATCGTTGACCCTCTCGCCTCTCGGGCGGGAACGGTTCCGATGTCGAGGAGACGGCTGCCGCTGTGAACGAGGCCTGCCGGCGCGATGGAATTCTGCTCATTGCAGACGAGGTCATCAACTTTCGCCTTTCATTCGAGGGGCTTCTCCGCTTTTCGGTTTCGAGCCCGATCTCGTAACAACGGCGAAGATCATCGGCGGAGGTCTTCCTGTTGGTGCCGTCTCCGGTCCAGCCGCACGTATGTCGGTTTTCAACCATGCCGACGGCAAGCCGACAGTTTCAATGGGGGGACATTCAGTGGCAATCCGCTAAGCATGGCGGCGGGCTCGCCTCGCTTACCCACTACTCGCGGCCTGCGATCGAGCGGCTAAACGGATTGGGCGATAAATTGCGCGAAAAAGTCCGCAAAGGTTTCTCTGTAGCTGGAGTGGATGCCAGTCTGAATGGCATGGGGTCGCTGTTTCGTCTTCATCTGGGTTCGACCAAGGTCACCGGATACAGGACTGCATACGCGCGCCCCGAGGAGGCCAAACTCATCCGTCGAGATCCATCGGGCGATGCTCGACGAGGGCATCTTGTTGACGCCGAACTGCTCCGGCGCGCTTTCCACCCCCATGACGGAAACCGAAGTCTCTCTCGTCGCCGACAAGCTAGTCGCTGTCGTCGCGGAGCAAGCGACCGAATATAGATGCGCTTGATCAGCGGTGGCGGCAAGCAACAATCATTGCCAATGACCAAAGCCAGTACAAAAGAGACTGACGGGTCCCCCATGTTATTTGCGCCTTATCGCGTTGGAGTCGACGTTGGCGCCACTTTCACCGATCTTGTTCTTGTCGACGCGCGGAGGGCAGTCTGGGCATTCAAGTCGCCATCAGTACCAGCCAATCCCACGGAGGGTGTGCTTGCCGCCGTTAAGTTGGCAGCTCAATCGCTGAAAACCGACGTCAAGACCTTCCTTGCCAATACCGATTTGTTCGTTCATGGCTCGACAATTGCCACGAACACGTTGCTCGAAAAGAAGGGCGCGAAGGTCGGTTTGTTGGTCACGGAGGGCTTTCGCGACTCGTTGGAAATCCGTCGGTCAATCCGAGAGGATGTTTGGGATCATCGTCGGCCGTTCCCGCAAGTTCTGGTTCCTCGTTACCTGAGGTTGCCAGTAACGGAGCGGATGGAGGCCGACGGCAGTGTGCGGATTGCATTCGATCCGGTTTCGGTCGCGACTGCGGCGCGCGTCTTTGCCGAGGAGGGGTTGAGGCGGTCGCGATCTGCTTCCTGCACGCTTACGCGAATCCGTCGCACGAGCAGGCAGCAAAAGCCGAGTTGCTGAAGCATCTCCCTAAGGTGTGGATCACCGCATCTTCGGAAATCGCGCCGACAATCGGGGAGTATGAACGAACCTCGACGACGGTCGTCAACGCATACGTAGCCCCCGGGTCGTGCCCTACCTGAACAGCTTGGCCGAGCGGCTCGGGGCGTTGGGGTTGCCACGCAAGCTCTTGATGATCCAGTCGAACGGCGGTGCGATTTCAATCGACGAGATCGGCCATGCGCCAGTGAATCTCGTTCTGTCAGGCCCTGCAGCTGGCGTTGGCTCGCTGAAGTTCTTCGGCAAGGACACTGGCTCGGACCACTTGATCTCGATTGAGGTGGGCGGCACAAGTTGCGATGTCACGCTGATCCAGAACGGCGAAGTCAGCATGACCGATCAAATCGTGCTCGATGGCTACCATCTGAATATTCCAGCGGTCGACATCCATACTGTCGGCGCGGGAGGTGGTACCATTGCGTCGGTAGATGGGGCGGGCCTTCTGAAGGCCGGCCCTGAAGGTGCTGGCTCCGCGCCAGGGCCCGCTTGCTATGGTCGTGGCGGCGAGCGTCCCACCGTGACCGATGCGCAGCTGGTCCTTGGTCGCCTGAAACCAGGCCCCTATGCTGGAGGCGCCATCACGTTGGATCTGGACAAAGCAATCCGGGCCATTGAAGCCCACGTTGCTCGACCGTTGGGTCTCAATCTGGACGACGCGGCGGCAGGCATTATCCAGTTGGTCGAGCAGAACATCCTCCATGCGGTGGAGCAGGCTTCTCTAGAGAAAGGCTATAATCCTAGAACCTTTACGCTTGTTGCTGCTGGGGGGGGGCGGCCCTTGCATGGCCCCTCAACTGCGCGGTTGCTTGGCAGCCCAAGTCTGTATATCCCGCGTCTTGCAGGCGTCTTCTGTGCCTTTGGCATGTGCAATTCTGATCTTCGGCATGACCAAATGCACAGTTGGCTCCAAGACCTCGACGGCAAGAGCGTATCGACCTTCGACGAGCTTGAACGCGCGTTTGAGCAGTTGCAGGCGGATGCTCGCGAAGTTCTCGCACGAGAGGATTCGAAGGCGATAGGGCGGCTCTGCGGCGCGCTTATGATCTGCGGTACTTTGGCCAACAATGGGCGGTTGCGGTTGAATGTCCCTCAACAAATCCTGCAGTCGTACGCGCGGCCTTCGAGAAGATCTATCAGCGTCTGTTTGGCTACGTGCAGCTCGGGGGGCAATAGAGATCGTGAATCTCCGAGTCGCAGCAATCGGCAAGCTAGAGGCATTAGAAATCGCTCAAGTGCCTCCAGCTGTCATAGATCCGGTGCCGCATTCGCATAGGCGAGTGTGGATCGACCGACAAACGGGGTTCGCCAACACCCCTGTCTATGACGGCACGATTTTTACGCCACGCCAGCGTTTGGTAGGCCCTGCTATAATCGAGGAAGCAACCACAACGATTTTCATCGGGCCGGGGGATCGGCTTACCATGACCGATGCGGGCAATTATCACGTTTCCATCGCTCACGCCGGACCTGCGACATGAGAACACGCTTCGAGATCTAAGTGCGACGGACAACTGCGTCGGGGAGACGGTGCCGCAAGGCGATAGAAGGACTCTCCGTGGTCTCTGGCCAGCTGGCTCAATATGAACAGGGCGAAATCATGAACGTCGCAACTACCACTCATCCCGATCCTGTCCTATTGGCCATTCTGCAGCGGCAGCTTGACCATATTAGCGTGCAGATGGGCGCGATCATGACGCGGACAGCGCGCAGCCCGATCTTTAGCCAGAGTCATGACTTTTCATGCTTCATATGCAACGCCTCTGGCGAGACAATCGCACAAGCTGACGGATTGCCGGTCCACTCCGGGGGCGGCAGTTTTGCCGTTCGCGCCGTCCTCAGGGATTTTGCGGGCCACATCGAAGAAGGCGACGTATTCATTCTCAGCGACCCATATGTCGCGGGCGGAAATCACCTGCCCGACTGGACTCTTATCCGTCCGGTCTTTGTCGGCGGCGAATTGGTAGGATTCTGCAGTAACCGCGCCCATCAGTCCGACATTGGCGGCGGTGCTGCTGGAACCTACAATGCGGCCGCCACCGAGATCTTTCACGAAGGAATTCGGCTGCCTGTGCTCAAGCTTGTCGAAAAAGGCAAGCTGCGAAACGATCTCTGGCGCATGCTACTTTTGAACTCTCGCTGCCCGGATCTCATGGAAGGGGATCTCGGAGCAATGCTGGGCTCGACGCGCATCGGCGCAGAGCGATTGGCAGAGATCATCGGCCAGCTCGGCTTGAGCAAGGAAACTCTTACCTTTCGGCTCTCCTCGACTATGGAGAGCGGAGGATGCGCCAGGCGATCTCCGCGCTTCCAGACGGCACCTGGGAGGGCATCGATGTTAGCGATAATGATTGCTTCGAGAGTGTCGATGTCAAGACGCGTGTGAAGGTCACGATCCGCGGCGACGCAATCACGTTTGACTTCACGGGCACCTCGCCACAGATCAAGGGATTCAAGAACAGCGGTATCGCCAACACTCACTCCTCCGTCTACTGTTCGCTGTCGTCATTCCTGGACCCCGACATTCCACGAAATGAAGGCGTTTATCGCTGCGTCAAAATAATTGCCCCGGAAGGCACGATTGTAAATGCGTTGCCGCCGGCGCCGATGACCATGAACACGGTCTTCCCAGCTATCGATATCATGAATGCGTGTTGGGGCGCACTGGCGCAAGCTGACCCAAGCCGGGCCTGTGCTGGCTGGGGCAAGTCCGTCCACAGCGGCTCGGCAGGTAAGAAGCCCTCCGGCGAGGTCTTCGTACTGTACCATTGGCACGGCCTCTCCGCTGGCGGAGCGGTGAGTGGGCGCGACGGCTTCCCCACGACCAGCCATCAGATGACGTTAGGCGGAATGGTCGTTCCAAACGTGGAAACCTACGAGCAATCCTATCCGCTTCGCGTCCATCGCTATGAGATGCGCTTCGACGCCGCAGGCGCCGGACAATACCGCGGCGGAACCGGGGTCGATTATGTTGCCGATGTCCTGGTTGGCGGAGAGCATCACTTGCGCGGCGAGGGGCTCGTAAACCGACGGGCGCGGGCGTCAATGGAGGGCTCTGGGGTGCAAAGGGCTCATTGAGGACGTTCGATTTGGCGAAGGGCGAGGAATTCTTCGGCCCGCAATACGGCGTTCAACAAGTCGAGCCATTTCGCGTTGTCGTTGCGTCGTCGGCTGGCGGAGGATGGGGCCATCCTCACAAGCGGGATCCGGAGGCCGTGTTACGAGACGTTCGCGACGATCTCGTCTCCGCAGAGACTGCGCTGGCCATCTATGGCGTCGAGATTTCGGCCGACCGCAAATCTATCCTCTCGACGAAAGCGAGAGGACAAAAATAAAGCAAGACTGCAATCAGAGCAGATTGGTGCCCGGACACGCAACGCGTACCATCGCGCCGCCTGGATGCTTTTCGCGCTAGGCCTCAGTCTGGATTGGCCAGAATTGTCGGTGAGGTACGAGACATGCAGCAATACGACGATACTGGCAACACTTATGATTTTATCGTCATCGGCGCCGGCTCTGCGGGTTGCGTTTTGGCAGCACGTTTGTCCGAGATCTGGACGCTACCGCGTCCTGCTGCTTGAAGCGGGGGTAGGGATACGAGCCCATGGATCCACATCCCGGCTGGTTACGCAAAAACGTTTGTAAATCCGCGCGTCAACTGGTTGTCAGAGAGCGAACCTGAGCCGAACTTAAATAATCGCGTCATGTACCAGCCGAGAGGCAAGGTGCTTGGCGGCACCAGCTCCATCAACGGGACGGTCTACATAAGGGGAAACCGGGCCGACTATGACGAGTGGCTGCAGCTCGGCTGTGAAGGCTGGGATTTCAATTCCGTCCTACCGTATTTCCGCAAAGCCGAGGACAACGAACGTGGGGCAGATGAATTTCATGGAACCGGCGGCCCGTTGCATGTCTCGAAGCCGCCTGAGTGGAAGCTGGGTAAATTGTTGCTTGAAGCGTGCGGGCAAGCCGGAATCCCGAGTAATCCCGATTTCAATGGCGCTAAGCAGGAAGGCTCGGGTTTCTATCAGACCACCACGAAGGCTGGCCGACGTTGGAGCGCTGCAAGGGGATATTTGAGGCCTGCACAGAGCAGAACTAACCTCAAGATCTTGACGAACGCCCATGCAACTCAGGTACTGATCGAACACGGCAAAGTAGTCGGCGTCGAATTCCGGAGGCCAGATGGGCTCTCCACTGCCTATGTTAATGGCGAGATCATTGTCTCCGGCGGCGCTTTTGGCTCGCCGCAACTCTTGCTGCTATCGGGCGTTGGCCCCGGCCAGCATCTGCAGACCATGGGAATTCCTGTGGTTAACGACTTGCCAGGCGTAGGCTCCAACCTGCAAGAGCATTTCGCCTTGTCCTGCGCATGGCGGATTAACCGTCCGCTGTCGATGAACCACCTCCGCAACAGCATCCCGCATCAGCTGGTCGCTGGACTAAAATACATTCTGTCTCGCGGTGGACCGCTGGCCGGCACCGGCTTTTACGCTGGCGCCTTTGTGCGCAGCGATGCGAAACTGGAACGCCCCGACCTGCAATTGCACTTGATTGCCTGGAGCACGATGAGCCGGTTGGCAAGAAAGGTTATTCCGCACCCGTTCCCCGCATTCTCCATAAGCGCTTGGCATCTGCGTCCCGACGGTCGTGGCACGGTGCGGCTGAAAAGCCGTGACCCGCTGGCTCAGCCGGAAATTCGTTTCAACTTCCTGCACACTGAGTATGACATTCAGGCGATTATCGCCGGCATCCGGTTTGCGCGCGAGATCGCCAGCCAAAGTGCATTGAAGGATTTAGTCGTGGAGGAGGTTTTGCCTGGCCCCCGGTGAGAACGGATGAGCAATTGCTAGAGGATGCCCGCAATCGCGGCGGTGCGACCTTACACCCAGTGGGGACCTGCGCTATGGGGCAGGGGCCGAACTCGGTAGTCGATCCCAGGCTGCGTGTGCGCGGAATTGTCGGGCTGCGCGTGGTCGATGCGTCGATCATGCCTTCTATCGTCGCCGGCAATACGAACGCGCCGACCATCATGATCGCCGAAAAAGGCGTCCGATATGATTCTGGCTGATGCCAAGACAACCGCGGCCCAGCGTACATGTAGCATCGCTGGATGACTAGGAGCTGTAAGAGGTGTGATGGATTCGGACCGGACGTCATAAAGCTGGTCCACTCGTTAGCGGTGGATACGATGCCTGGAAGTTACTGGCGCTTTTGACCGTGCTCGCTGATGAGTGCAGCGCCGTGCGAAACGTCCAGGGTGGAGGATACCCTGGACAGGCACTTTTTGATCAACAAATGGAAAGACCCCATGAGCACGATTAACGCTAACGCTTCCGGCCAGTTTCAGATAGGAGAAATGTCAATCAACCGTCTCGGCTATGGCGCCGTGCGGATCACTGGACCCGATGCCTGGGGGCCGCCTTCTGACCGTAGTACCGCCCTCGCCACGCTACGCAGACTTCGCGAGATAGGCGTCAATTTCATCGACACCGCCGACAGCTACGGTCCCAATGTGTCGGAGGAACTAATTCGCGAGGCGCTTCATCCCTATCAAGGACTGCTGATCGCCACAAAGGCAGGCTTCATGCACCAGGGGCCGGGCAAGTGGACGCCTAACGGATGTCCCGCTTATCTGATTGTCCAGGCTAAGGGTAGTCTGAGGAAACTTGGCGTTGAGCAAATCGATCTTTGGCAGCTTCATCGCATCGACCCGAAAGTGCCACGTGATGAACAGTTCGGTACCATCCGCCAACTGCTGGACGATGGCATCATCCGTCATGCGGGGCTAAGCGAGGTCTCTGTGGCGGACATAGAAGCGGCCCGCCGGGTATTTCCGGTGGCGACGGTGCAGAATCGCTATAACTTGGTGGATCGCGGCAGCGAGGATGTGCTGGCCTATTGCGCCGCCAACAAAATCGGCTTCACACCTTGGTATCCGCTCGCCGCCGGCAAGCTGACCCAGCCGGGTGCTACTGTCGATCGGATTGCGAAGGCGCATGAAGCCACCGCAAGCCAGGTCGCACTCGCATGGCTGCTGCAGCACAGCCCGGTCATCCTGCCTATCCCCGGTACGATCAAGATCGCCCATCTCGAAGAGAATGTAGCGGCCGCTGCGCTACCGCTGACGCCTGAAGAAGTGGCCGAACTCAACGCTGCGGCTTAGATCTTGGCCAGCGTTGGCAGAGCGATGGTAAGAATTTGTTCTCAGCCCAATTGGTGTCGATGGAGACAAACACCAAAAAAATGAGTGCTCACAGACGATCTTGAGGATGTTGCGCGATGATTGTTTCGTGAGGAAACAGACCGTATCGACCTATAGCGCGAACTCGAATAACGGTTTTCGACTTGCTGGACTGGAGCCGCCAGAATGAAAGCGCCCGCCTCGCCGCACTTCACGTCCGTGGACCTGAAGCGTTATTTCAATGCTAGGAGCCTGTCCCTATAATGGACTTAGGATTAAGCGAAGCGGGTTCTGAAGCTTTTTTGGGGAGATAGGTTCTCCTCAGCGTGCGGCGGCGAGTTTTGCGAGGTTGTGGGCGATGCAGATCATGGCCCATTCGGCTTTGACCTTGTCGATGCTGCGCAGGAGGAACTGGCGGAAGCCTCTTGCCTGCTTGATCTGACCGAAGACGGGCTCGACGATCTGTTTTCGCAATCGATATCGGCTTCGATAGCCTGCGCGCTTGAGCTTTGTGCTCATTCTGGCGACGAGCGTGCCGGATTTGAGCTTTCTTTTGTCGTGGCCGCCTTGGTGCCGTGCTTTTGCCGTCCGGTGGCGACGTAGCCCTCGATCCGGCGTCGAATGAGCGTGCGAAGATTGGCTTGCGAGCAATAGCCTGCATCGGCCGACGCTTCATCCGGGTTCTTCCCGAGATTGGCTTTGATGGCATCGAGCAATGGCGCAAGCTGCGCCTGATCGCTTGGCGAGTTGGTCAGCGTGTGCGCCACGATGATCTGATGGGCGCCATCGACGGCGGCCTGTGCGTTGTAGCCCTGGATGAAGCCGTTTTTGGTCGGCATCACGCGGCTGTCGGGATCGGTGAAGTTGCGCTGCGCCTTGTCGCTCGGCTCTGCCGTGACGGGCTTGGACTTGCGTCCCGGCCGGCCCTTGCCACCGTCGCCGGAGCGGTCGTCGCCCGGCTTCGAGGCCGCTTTGGCTTTGGCTTCAGCTTCCAGCGCAGCCTTGGCGGTCCGGATCTTCTCCAGCCGCTTCTCTTTGTTGGCCATCCACTCGGGCATTTCGTCGCCACGCTTCGAGGCTCCGAGCTGACGATCCTCAGCCTTGTCGGCTTGGGCGGCCTGGGCCAGCCAGCCCTCGACCTCCGCCGCAAGCCTCGGCTCGGCCTCTTTCATCCGGCCATAGCTCATCGCCTTGTTGATCCCGGCATTGGCCTTGATCTTGGTGCCGTCGAGCGCCACGTGGCCAAGCTTCACGAGCCCCGCCGCGCGACACAGCGCAAGAACCTGCCGGAACAATCCGGAGAGCGCAGCCAAATGCCGCTTGCGGAACTCGCTGATCGTGCGGAAGTCCGGACGCTGCATCCCCGTTACAGCCGCAAAATCCAGCCGCTCCTCGCAGCCCCGTGCGATCTTGCGCGACGAGTAGATCCCCTGGCTGTACGCATAAAGCAGCAGTGCCACCATCATGCCAGGATGATAGGGCGGAAAGCCGCGCTCCTCGTCGTAGACATCCATGATCCGCGACAGGTCCAAGCCGGTGCGAACCGTGTCCCGCACAAAGTGGGCCGTGTGCCCGGAAGGCACCAAATCCTGGATCGATGGCGGCAGCAGCCAAACCTGATCAACGTCCCAAGGACGAAATGTCTTGCTCATCCACCGTTTGAATCACGACGCTTGTTCTTCGTCGAGAAAAATCCGATTACTCGGACAGGCTCCTAGACGTCGTGAACTGGACGCGGCGTTCGTTAAGAAAACGGACGACAATGATTGGAGCATCAAGCTCCAAGGGTCCCAGACGTTTCGAGGCATACCGTTTCTCTTCGGGGACGAAGGTGGCCTGGATGTGCTGGCGCTGCGCCCTGGAGACGCTCCTGTCGACATCACGCTAAGGAAGGCCGGGCTCTGATGGACGCCTTTCGGCACAACAAGGTAACGTCGGAGCTAATATTGGCTGCCGGAGGCAAGGTCGGCCCTGCCTTACAAGCGTGACTTTCGGAAGGCCGGATCTCAAGACGGTCTATCTAGGGAATCTCCGCGGAGCGCGAACTCCCTATTTCCTTAGCCCTGTTGCTGGACTGCCGATGGTTCATTGGCGAGGTTCGCGAAACCCAGATCCGTCGCCATTGGCGAAGTCTGCTCCCGGGACATCGCTATTGAAAGCGTCAAAGGTAGGCATTCAAACGCAGTGTTTGGGCGTCAACCCCGCCCTATTGCATCAATTAGCATTCAAATGTCTTACATTCTGCGCCCGCTTTGACGATGCGCGCCGACAATCGTTGACCATGGGAACACGAATGCGAACAGGAGTGGAACGAATGAACGGTGCGGAAAGTCTGGTCAGAACTCTGGTGGCAGGCCGCGTCGACGTCTGCTTTGCCAACCCGGGCACCTCCGAGATGCATTTCGTCGCTGCGCTCGACCGGGTCGAGGGTATGCGCTGCGTGCTCGGTCTGTTCGAGGGCGTGGTCACCGGGGCAGCCGACGGCTATTTCCGCATGACGGGCAAGCCGGCCTCGACGCTGTTGCATCTCGGCCCCGGCCTCGCCAATGGCCTTGCCAACCTGCACAATGCGAAAAAGGTCCATTCTGGCATCGTCAACATCGTCGGCCAGCACGCCACCTATCACATCGGCTACAACGCGCCCCTGACCTCGGATATCGAGGGGCTGGCGCGGCCGATGTCGGGATGGGTGCGCACCTCGCCGGATGCCAAATCGGTCGCTGCCGACGGCGCCGCAGCGATTGCCGCCGCAAAGAGCGCGCCGCCTCAGATCGCGACGCTGATCCTGCCCGCCGACACTGCCTGGAACGAAGCCGACGGCATTGCCGAGGTGCCGGAGAGCACGCAGCGCGTCAGCTATTCGCCTCACGCGGTCGAGAAGGCCGCACACATCCTGCACGAGGATGCAACCCATACGCTTTTGCTCGTCGCCGGCAATGCGCTAACCGAGCAGGCGCTTGCGCTGGCCCAGCAGGTCGCCGGCAAGACCGGCTGTACAGTTATGGGCCAGACCTCTCATTCCCGCATGGCGCGCGGGCGCGGCCGTTTCTCCATCAACCGGATTCCTTACGCGATTAGGCAGGGCTGCCGACCCTGAAGGAATTCAAGCACATTGTGCTGGTCGAAGCCGACGATCCTGTCGCCTTCTTCGCCTACCCGGACAAGCCCAGCCTCCTGAAGCCCGAGGGCTGCGAGGTGCACCGCATGACCGCGCCGGGCGAGAATTCGGCGACCGCCCTCGAAGCGCTCGCCGGCGCGGTCGCCGCAAGAGCGTGCGATATCAAGCCGCAGAAGCTCGCCAAGCTGATCAAGCCGACCGGCGCGCTAAATCTCGCCTCGATCGCGCAGGCGATTGCGTGCGCGATCCCCGAGAACGCGATTGTGGTAGACGAATCCATCACCACAGGCTTCGGCTTCTTCCCGCCGACTGCGGCCTCTGCTCCGCATGACTGGTTGCTGAACATGGGCGGTTCGATCGGCTTCGCTACCCCTGTTGCAACGGGCGCGGCGGTCGCCTGTCCCGATAGGAAAGTCATCTCCATGGTCGGCGACGGCAGCGCCATGTACACCATACAATCGCTGTGGACGCAGGCGCGCGAGAGCCTTGACGTGGTGACGATTGTGTTCGCCAACAAGATCTACCAGATCCTGCGCGGCGAGTTCGATAACGTCGGCGCCGGCGAACCGGGCCAGCGCGCGCAGGACATGCTCAAGCTCGACCGCCCGACATTAGACTTCGTCGCGCTCGCCAAAGGTATGGGCGTGCCGGGTTGCGCGGTCACGACCGCTGATGAATTCAACAAGGCTCTGGAAGAAGCCGTGCGCGAGCCGGGTCCACGCTTAATCGAGGTGCAGATCTAGCGCTAACGGCCTGTTTCCTACCGTCCATGACGAAACTCGTCGGTGCAAGGAGGAGACAGCATGAAGAGAGCCCGTTCGATCTTTCCAGCCAGGTCGCCCGTATCGACGGCTCGCGCCGCGCCATCATACGCAAAACGATGGCTGCCGCGTCTCAGCAGCCTCGTTCTGACCCGATTGCACGAAGCGGTTCGCCGTTGGGCAGGCGAGCGTGCACGGCGGTGCGGGCAGTATAAGCTCAGGCGTCTGCGGTTTGTCGGAGTTTGCCGGTGGCGATCGCGTCGACCGTTAACGTTCCTGCGGCGACATCGCCGGTGAAGACGACCCGATATACATCGCGTGCACGCTCGAGAGTCTCGCGCATCTCGGACACATCGCGCAGGACGAGGGCTGGATCTCGCTTCGCGGGATCGCCGAACCCGCCGCCGCCGTTGGTCGTGCCGCGCACGGCCTGCCCCTTGCAGATGACCCGGACGCCGAAGCCAGGGATACGTTCTTCCCGGCCGTCTTCATGGATGAGGTAAGACGCGGCGAGCGCTCCCGACTGCCCCCGAGCACGCCCTTCGGCGCGAACACCTCGGCGTCCGAGGAGGTGGCGACCGTCATCGGCCCTCGCGGCCCCGGTATCGCGTCTCCAGGGCCAGACCGCCCCGGTGCGCGCCAGCCCCACCGCTTCCGGGCACGAGGCGGAGGTGGTCGACAATCATGGGAAACTTGATCTCATTGATCTCGACGCTGTCCCGATAGGTCAGTCCCGAAGCTGCCGGGCGGGCGTACGTTCCCCAACCATCAGCGTACGGCGATGCTGGCCCCCGTTCGAGGCTAGTGTTAGCTGGCTGATGTAGGGACGCCCGCCGTTTCGGAAGTCGGTGCCGGAAATGACGCCGCTGTTGACGCCCATGCTCACCCCACCTTCGGCCAATCCGATTCTGTCATCCAATCCGGCGAGCGCGGATTGGACAAGATTGACAAGGCGGTCAGCGACGTTCGTCGTGGCGATCGAGCAACTCGCCGGAAATCGCGGAATGCCCACCACGGAATTCTCGCGCAGCAACACGTTGATACGACGGAACGCGCCAGAGTTCCGCGGCAGACCGACGCCCAGACTATGGTAGATCGCCCCCATGACGCTGCTGCGGGCGGTCGCTTCGGTGAGGTTGAAGCCGGCCTTGACGCAGTCGTCGTTGTGGCGAAGGTCAACCATGATTTCGCATGCGCCCGGGTTGACCTCGATCACCGCCTTGACTGCGACACCATCGGGCAGGAATCCTGGGAGCGGGTCGTGCTTCGACGCCACGTCGAAGCGAGCCTGCGGCAGGGCAGCGATGCGGGCCGCCATGAGGCGCTCAGAATAGTCGAGCCATTCCTTGACAAAGGCCTTGATCCTCGCGGTCCCGTGCTGGAGGCAGAGCTCCTTCAGCCGCCGCTCGGCGATGCGAGCCGCGCCGAGCGTCGCAAGGAGGTCGCCGCGCCACTGCTCAGGAACGCGGATGCGGCGCATGCCCAAACGCACAACGTCCTCGATGGTGCGTCCGTTTCGTTGCAGGCGCATGCAGGGAAGATGATGGCGCCCTCCTCGTACACGTCCCTCGCAAACGGGTGGTAGGTCGTAGGCAGGCTGTTGCCGATATCGGCCTGGTGGGCCTTGGCGCAAGCTGTGAAGAGATGTTCGCCTTCGACGAAGACCGGCACCATGACGGTCTGGTCGGCAGGATGCGTGTTGCCCGTGTAAGGGTCATTGTCGATGAAGGCGTCGCCCTCCGCTAGATCGTCATGCAGACGCGCGATGTTGGCCGCCTGCATGTGCGAGTTGAAGGTATGCACGGGAGACCGTCGGCGACGGCGACGAGTTCGCCGTCGCCGCTGACGATCGAACAAGAGAAGTCCCGTCCGTTGCTGACGATCACGGAGCGCGCAGAACGCAGGACCGTATTGGTCATCTCCCGGACGATCGCTTCGAACCGATTGGCCAGCACGCCGGCCAGGACGGGATCGGTGAACGCGACCTGGGCCGACTTTGTCGGCTGATCGCCGGTGGGCGACACGCTGAGTTGCTGGGTCATGGGGTCACTTCTGCAGGTTCAGGAGGTAACTGCCGGTGGGGGACAAGCAGGCAGATGCGTTCGGCGGAACGACGATGGTGGTCGTGGGCTCGAGGATAATGGCAGGACCCGCAACTTCCTCGTCTGGCCTGAGGGCAGGCCCGTTGTAAAAGGGCGTGTTGACGAGACCATGCCCGGGGAAATAGGCGCCCTGCCGCTTGAGGAGGGCATCGCGCTCCTCGCGCGCGATCGGCTGTGCAGCTGGACGCGGCAGGGCGACGCGCACTCTCACCTTCCAGGTCAGGAACTCGACGACACCATCAGGATCGTCAACGCCGAACGTGCGCTCATGTGCTCTGTGGAAGCGCTCCACGAGTGCCGCTGAGTTAAGTTCGTCAGTAAGCCCGACACCCGGAAGAGCAACCTCGAGCTCCCAGATTTGCGCACGATAGCGCGCGTCTACTGCGATCTCGAAGCTGCAGGCCGCCTTCTGGGCAACCTTCAGTCCGGCCCGCAGCTCTTCGAGCGCTGCATGTGCTCGCGACAATGCATGCCGGACAACGGTTTGGTCGAAGGCGTCGGAACTCGTGATGCCGCTCGCGGCCTCCTCCGCAACGACGTCGGAAAACTGCATGCCGCAGGCGCTTAAGGCGCTCGCAGTCTGCGGCAGCATGACCGTCTTGCAGCCAAGAGCCCGGGCCACCGAGGCGATGTTGAGCCCCGCAGCTCCGCCGCCCGCCACGAAGACGCTCTCACGGGGATCCACGCCTTCGGAAACCGTGATGTCCTGGATAGCGGAGATCATGGTCTCGTCGGCGATAGTCAGGATGGCGAGCGCCGTCTCCTCTACCGACAGCGAGAGCCGGTCGGCGACCCCTGCCACGGCGGTCCGCGCGGCGGAGGCGTCGAGGGTAATGCGGCCGCCGAAGAAGAGGTGCGGGTCGATGTAGCCGGCGACCACTGCGGCGTCCGTGACTGTCGGCAGAATGCCGCCGCCTGGATAACAAGCCGGACCCGGCACCGAACCGGCGCTCTGCGGCCCGACACGCAACAGCCCCCATCGTCCACCCACGCGATCGAGCCGCCTCCAGCGCCAACGCTCCGAACGTCCACGGAGGACAGAGCGAGCAGTTCCCCGGTGTAGCGGGGGCCGAGCCACGTCTCACGCGTGCGCACAACCTCCCCACCACGAATCAGGCCGACGTCGAAGGTGGTGCCACCGGCGTCGCAGATGATCACGTCGCCGTTTGATGTGACGCGCCCAGCATATTCCCGGGCCGCCAAAGGCACCATGGCCGGCCCGGACTTGGCGAGATGGACGGGCCGGCGCGCGGCAGCCGCGACCTCCATGCACCCGCCCACCGTCGTCGATACGAGGAGGTCGCCCGAGAAGCCAAGCCGACCGAGGTCAGTCGCCATGTCCTCCAGAAACTTCTGCATCACCGGCTTGAGCGACGCGTCGAGCACGGCGGCCGAGGCGCGGCGATATTCCCGGGGAATCGGCAGAATCTCGTGGGATAGCGTTACAGCAACTCCCGCGGCGTGCTCCGCGAGGAGTTGCGCGACCCGCAGTTCGTGCACGGGGTTGACGATCGACCATAAGAAGCAGACGCCGACAGCCTCAACGCCCAGGCGCCGTAGTTCGCGCGCTGCGGTAATCACGCCGACCTCGTCGAGCGCCGCCTCGATGCCCCCTCCGCGTTTACCCTCTCCGCAATCTCGAAGGTCAGGCGACGGGGCACGTAGGGCTCGGGAAACGGCGTGCGGAAGTCGTGCGCATCCTTCTTACCGCCCTCCCGGAGGTAGAGGATGTCCGGGAAGCCCGCTGTCACGAACAAGGCGGTCCTTGCGGTCGAGCGCGTCACGATGGCGTTGGTGGCGCGCGTCGTGCCGAAAATCAGGCGACTCGCCCGACGGATCACGTGCTCAGGCGTCACATCGAGCAAACCCGCCGCCGCGGAGATCGCACCGTACATCCCTTCGAAGGCGCGCTTGGGTGTCGTCAATGCCTTACCAATGGTGAGCCGGCCAGCGTCGTTCTGGATGACGGCGTCTGTAAACGTTCCACCCGTGTCAATCGTGATCACGTAAGACATTGTACGTTGCACCCTCTCAAGATCGATGAACGTGCATATTACTGAGCGCAAAAGCAGAATTTCCTTATCTTGGCGGTCTCGTGGCCTGAAATCCTGCGTCAAAGCGCAAAAACGCGAAGTTTTTGGCCTTGCTCGCCTTGGGGAAGAGGAGCAATGCATGACATGCAATCTGAGCTTCGAAGATCGAGCCAGCACGATATATCGCTACTGCGCTGACGATGCCTCATAAGGCGCGTGTTCTACTGTGTGCCCCCATCGACTGTGGTCAGCTGAAGAATGGGTCAAAGAAGCATGTCTAAACGCGAGATTTAGGCGTCAGCATGCGGTTTGTTGCATCAATCAAGACTGAAGTATCGCTACTGTTGGGATCAATCTTGGAGCGGCCGGTGCACGTTCCACAAGCGGACTCCATCGCTGCATACAGTTGCCGTGCGTGTGATTTGTCGCATCCAACGTAGTCCAGACATGCAGCCAGTTAATGGCCAAGCCTCGCCCTGACTTGCTACGTTCATCTGGCCGACCGCAGTCGCGCCCGCGCGGCCATTTGTAAAAGCCAGCCGTCATCGCTATTAGTGACGATCATTTGTCGCCGAGCGAGGTATCTTATGACTATCGTCGAAACGGAGCGCCACGGGCAAGTTCTGATCGTACGCATGAACTGCCCGGAGCGTTTGAACGCGCTCAACACGGAAATGCGCGAGAAGCTCGCCGAGACCTGGACCGCGTTTCGCCACGACAGAGAACTCGAGGTGGCGATCTTCACCGGGGCCGGTCGCGCTTTTTGCGCGGGCGAAGATTTGAAGGAGACCCTGACCACCGGCGTGCCCGGCGGCACGCGCATCTCGATTCCCAACCCATTCATGGACGGAACTCTGGAGAAGCCGGTGATCGCCGCGATCAACGGGTTCACCATGGGCGGCGGTTTCATCCTCATGGAGCGCACCGACCTGCGCGTAGCTGTGCCGGAAGCGGTGTTCGAGGTTTCCGAGGCGAAGCGCTGGCTCCTTGGCGGCTACAATCACGGCCATGTCGCCAATTTGCCGTATCCAATCGCCATGGAAATGGCGCTCGGCTTCCGATTCACTGCGGAGCGGTTTTATCAGCTGGGGTTCATCAACCGTATCGCGCCGCAGGATGACTTGATTCCGACAGCGATGGCGATGGCCGAGCATCTTTTGTCGCTTCCCCTGCCTCGCGCGTCAACACCGTGCACATGATGCGCCACATGCGCCCGGAGCCGTCGCAGACGCAGCAGGCGTTGGCGGACAAATTGCACGAGCATGGCGACAAGAGCGATCTGATGGAATCGCGCGCTGCGTTCGCCGAGAAGCGCAAGCCTAAATTCAAGGGCTGGCTCGATCCGAAAGATCGCTACCGGATGCCAAAGTTGTAGGCGCCCGCCAAGACATATTCGGACGTGGTCTCCACAAAAGCGGAAACCAGCGCTTTGTACGACACAGCGCTTTCGATTGAATCCTCGGCAGCCGATCGATTTTCGGAGCACTCGGCGCGCCTGATATTCGTCTGTGATTTGGCGCGTGAAGTGCCTCGGAAAGCTACCGTGATGAGCCAGACTCAACGCCGGTAGGTTCGTTGAGCGAACCTAGCCTCGTTCGATCTCTGACTGCCGTCGGGCTGATGCGCGACCCCTGCACTCGACTGGACAAGGCGCCGTCTGGAATCCTGCACAACAAGCATCAAAGTCGCTGAATTTCTGCACCATTTGGCTGATTGCTTTGCAATTTGCAGCGTTCTTCCGATTAGAAGGATTCTGTCAAAGCGGGGAGATTTCAGTGAAGGCCGGTGTTCCCACCGAAATCAGGACGCAAGAATGTCGCGTCGCCCCTGACGTCCGCGAATGTGTGGCGGCGGGCCGCAGAGTGGTACTTGAAACCAATGTAGGCGCCCGCGGGAGAATGCGAGGCCGGACGTCCATCAATTCGGCCAGTGCAGGCGAGCGCCACACAGCTCCCACAACGATCTAATTCCAGGAATGACGAACTGATGGAGGGCACTTTGAACCGCGAGTGTGCAGGTTCGAATGCGGCGACGGGATTTGCGCGTGTTGGGCAGAGGTCGAAGGAGAACTTTGCCCGCGCGCACTTGGTTTTCCCTGATGGTACGTCGCGCGTAACCATCGAGCGAGATCAGGAGCCGCTCTACATCGAGCGCGGATCGGGCAGCTACGTGTTCGATGTCGATGGCCGCCGGTTTCTCGACCTCAATTGCAACTTCACGACGTTGATTCACGGTCATGCCTTCGCACCCGTCGTGGAGGCAGTAGCCGAGAAACTCCAGCGCGGAAGCTGCTTCGCAAATCCGACGGAGGACTGAGGCTGTGCTGTTTGCCGTCAAGGCTGCGCGGGCCTTCACCGGACGTTCGAAAATCGCCAAAATCGAGGGCGCCTATCATGGTGCCTATGATTGGGTCGAAGTGAGTCAGGCGGCGATGCCGGACAATTGGGGTGATCCCACCGCACCCAAGTCTACGGCCTCCTATCGCGGGGTGCCGGCAAGCGTGCTCGATGAAGTGGTTGTGCTCCGCTTCAACGATGTTGAGGGCGCACGCCGGTTATTGTCGTCGCATGCTCACGATCTGGCCGCCGTCATTTTGGATCCGATGCCAAGTCGCGGTGGTCTAACTGCGCCGAAGCCTGAATTCATCGCTGCGGTTCAGGAAACCGCCCGTAAGAACGGCGTTCTGGTGATTTCTGACGAGGTCCTGAATCTCAGGCGGAGCTTCCAGGGTGCTGCCGCCTGCTATGGCCTTGTTCCAGACGTTGTAACGATGGGCAAAATCATCGGCGGCGGTTTGCCGATTGGAGCAATCGGCGGCCGCGAGGACGTGATGAAAGTATTCGATGCCTCAGCGGGTCGGCCACTGCTTCCGCAAGGCGGCACCTTTTCCGCCAATCCTCTGTCGATGACGGCGGGTCTTGCCGCCATGAGGCATCTTGATCATGCGGCTTTTGCACATCTTGAGACGATTGGAAACATTGTCCGGGATGGGATCTCGTCAGGCTATCGAAAAGAGGGGGTATCGCTATGTGTGACCGGCGCTGCCTCACTCTTCCGTATCCATCCTACGGCACAAATCCCGAATGACTATCGCGAGACCTATCCCACGCCCGGCGGAGCAATCGTAATGAAGGAGCTCACGCGCTTCTTTGCAGCGAACGGCATCATCCTGCCGTATAACACTGCCGCTGCCATCTCGACACCGATGACGCGCGCGGACGCCGAGTTCATCATCGACGTGTTCGTGGGCTTTCTCGACAGCGATCAAGGCAAGCTGGACGCCACTGAGGTGCAGAAATGACCGAAGCAACTGTTGCGCAACGTATCGCCCGCGCTTTGCAGCGTCATGGCGTTAGGGTGATCTTTGGCCAAAGCCTGCCTTCCGCCGTGATCCTCGCTTGCGAAGCAATCGGTATTCGGCAGCTCGCCTACCGACAGGAAAACATGGGCGGCGCGATGGCGGATGGCTTTGCGCGCGTATCCGGTCGGATAGCGGTGGTTGCGGCTCAGAATGGGCCCGCCGCAACCTTGCTGGTGCCGCCTCTCGCCGAGGCTTACAAAGCGAGCGTACCCGTTGTTGCATTGGTGCAGGAGGTCGAACGCAATCAGTTCGACCGTAATGCATTCCAGGAACTCGATCATTTGGCGCTCACATGGGGATTTGTGGGTCAAGATGTTCGGATCAGGATTCCATGGTAAATCTCCCGTCGTTGCTCCGTATCCAAGGTCTGAGCCCGTTTGCATGACCCGGCCCGTTTCCGATGCCGCTTCAAACTCACATCCGGTCGCCGCTCTTATCGGCCGCACCAATATCCCGCTTGCGTCGGGCGAGGGCTCAGGAGGGCGGGACCATTCTCTTCTTCGGCTTTTTAAGCCAGGCCAAATTTCGGTCCGCTCACCTGGATCCGCCGGAGCTGATCAGGCCCCGGAAGATTGAAAAGGGGAAGCGTTTGTTTTCAGGCGGCCGTTATCTCGGCTCCTTCCAGCACAACCCCGGCGGTCACATATTTCCAGAAGGCGATCAGCAGCTTTCGCGCCAAGGCAACGATCAGCACTTTCCGAACTCGGCCACCATTGAGCTGTACGCGCTGATGAAACCACAGGGTCAGTATCGAACGGGGCTGATGCCTTACCCACAACCAGGCGAGCTGGATCATGGTTGTTCGCAGCCGCGGGTTTCCGGCTTTGGAGACGCCTTGTTCGTGCGCGACGGATCCGCTCCGCCAGGGCGTCGGCGCCAATCCGGCATAAGCGGCAACCTGCCGTCGGTTGGAAAAGCTTCGGAACAACCCCTCAGACCACAGGACACCGGCGAATTCCGGGCCAATCCCCTTCAAATTCTTTAACATTGCTCCTGGCGCTGGCGTGCCTTCGTCCGACGGGCTGAGCATAGCATCCCGCTCAGCCTCCACGGACTTGATCTGTTGAAGTGTGAGTTCGAGTCGATCAAGTTCGCGTCCAATCTGTGCCTTCAAATGCTTAGGTAGCGGACGACCATCACCGGTCCTGAGTTCCTCAAGCCGCTCCCGTCTTTTGCGCAATAAGGGCTCATAGTCAGAGATGCCCTGGGCGAACAGCAGCCCCTTGATCCGATTGACGTGCTCGACCCGCTCCGCTGTCAGCGTCTTTCTTTCGCGGCAGATCCGGCGGCGATCCTCCTCTGTGGAGTCGGTGCTCGAACCATGGCACACACCCGCGGCTCGCCTCGCTTATACGCCAGCAACGCGCGCACCAGAGCTTCCCCGTCGATCTTGTCAGTCTTCGCCCGTCGACGCCGGCGCGACGTCGCGATTGAAGCGGGATCAACGACGTGGCTTTCGACCCGTTCGTCCTGCAGCAAGCGGTGGATCCAAAAGCCGTCGAGACCCGCCTCCTGAATCACGATGATTGGAACGACATGCCCCGTGCGGACCTGCACCTTGTCCTTGAGCTGAGAGAACCGCGCCCACAGTCCAGCGACATCGCCGCTGCGAACCGTATGCTTCGACATCTTTTCTCCGCCGCCCGGCGACAGCGATGTAATCAGCCAGGTCGATCGACTAAGTTCCAACGAGACGAAAATCGCGCCAAGATCGGTGCGGATAGCGGTCGGCGCTTGGGGTCGGTCAGTGACAATTTGCATGGTCGCCTCCAGAGTGGGTGGGTCAGCAACCTCACTCTGCCAGAGCGTCGGTCGCTATCCACTCCCCGTGCGCCAAATGGGTACGGCAAGTCATCACTGCGGACCGGATTGACGATTACGTCGATGCTGCCTTCGTCGCCGCCGGCAGTGGCCGGCCGGGTCCTGCGGTCCTGTTGTTACCTGCCGATCTGTTGCGCGAGACAGCGGTTGCGCCCACTCGTGAACGCCGGTCGAGCTTTGGTGAATGGCCGATCGACCGACAGCGGCCGAGCGAGGCGGAGATCTCGCGCGGCCGCTGTGTCGATCGCAGGGGCAAAGGCGCCCGTACTCATTGCTGGCGGCGGTGCCGTGTCCGGCACTGCGGCCGCCGCGCTCGCCAAATTGCAGGAACTCGCGCATCTGCCGGTCTCACCACCAACATGGGCAAAGGCGCCGTCGACGAAATGCACCCACTCTCAGCTGGGGTCCTTGGTGCTCTGGTCGGTCCTCGCTCGCTTGGAAAGCAAACGTTGCCGATCGTCAAAGCGGCGGATCTCCTTATTCTGGTCGGGACGCGCACCAACCAGAACGGGACCGACAGCTGGCGACAGGTTCCTGCCAATACGCCCGTTATCCACGTCGATGTCGATCCTCAAGAGATCGGACGCAATTATGAGGCCACGCGCCTGGTCGGCGATGCCGCGGCTACACTGGAGGCACTTTGTGGCGCGCTGGAAGAACTCGACCTGTCGTTACGTCGCGACATGCGTGCTGGTTTGGAGAAGCGAATCGCTGCGGCTTGGAAGAGTTTCGAAGACGACCGCTCCGTGTTCTCAGGTAGCAATAGCTGTCCCATCCGCCCCGAGCGGGTGATGCATGAACTGCAGGCGCGTCTGACGCCCGAAACGATAGTGGTCGCCGACGCGAGCTACTCGTCGATGTGGGTTCTCGGCCAGCTTCGTGGCCGGACGGCCGGCCAGCGCTTCATCACGCCGCGTGGTCTGGCGGGACTTGGCTGGGGTGTACCGCTTGCCATTGGCGCCAAGGTGGCGCGCCCATCTAGTCCCGTGGTGGCGTTGGTCGGAGACGGTGGCTTTGCGCACAGTTGGGCGGAACTTGAAACCATGGTTCGCAGCAATGTCCCAGTGGTCGTGATCGTGCTCAATAACGGCATTTTGGGCTTTCAAAAGGATGCCGAAACGGTGAAATATGGCGTCTACACATCAGCCTGCCATTTCTCGCCAGTCGATCATGCTGCGATTGCACGAGCGTGCGGGTGTGGCGGCGCAGTCGTTACAGCGCCCGGCGATTTGGGGAGGGCGCTCGACCTTGCGCTCACAGATCAGCGACCATGGCTGATCGAGGTCATGACCGACCCATCGGCTCATCCGCCCATCTCACTTTTCGACGGCACGCTCGATCGCGCGATCGCTGCGCCTTGAGAACTGCCTAGTCCAGATCTCGAGGGAGAACGGGTCTTGCGCTGCGTCGGACAAAAAACTCCCGGTCACGCTGGGCGCATTGTCTGTCGCGGTCGATCTCTCGAGCTCCATTGATCCCTCGTCGTATCTGATCGCGGGCGGCGAATAACCTGTGCCGGCATTCCGGCAGTAAGAACAGAGACGTAAATGGACGTTTATCAAAATTACATCGCCGGACGCTGGGTTGCTTCAACGAAGACCTTGGACGTGGTCAACCCTCCGATGGCGCGAAAATGGCCGAGATATCTCGTGCCGGAGCATCCGAGGTCGACGCCGCCGTACTGGCCGGCCATGCCGCGCGCAAAGGGCCGTGGGGAAAAATGGATGCGGTCTCGCGAGGTCGTCTCCTGCTCAAAATGGCCGAACTCATTCGTCGCGACGTCGAGAAGCTTGCGAAATTGAGAGCGATGACGTCGGAAAGCCGATGACGGTAGCGCTCGCAGATGTCGCCGTCTGCGCCCGGTATTTCGAATATTATGGTGCAGCCGCCGACAAGATTCATGGCGAGACCATCCCGTTTCAGAGCGGTTTCACCGTGATGACGCTCTACGAGCCGCACGGCGTAACCGCGCACATCGTGCCCTGGAACTATCCGTTGCAGATGACTGGCCGATCGGTGGCGCCATCACTCGCTATGGGTAATGCGATCGTTCTCAAACCGGCCGAGGACACGTCACTCACGGCGCTTGCGCTGGCAAAACTCGCCGAAGAGGCGGGCTTTCCGCCGGGCGTCTTCAACGTCGTAACCGGTCTCGGCGAAGAAGCCGGTGCGGCGCTATCGGCGCATCCAGGCATTGGCCATATCAGCTTCACCGGGTCCCGCGAGGTCGGCCGGCTGGTCCAGACCGCGGCCGCCAGGAATACCATTCCCGTCACACTCGAGCTGGGCGGAAAATCACCGCAAATAGTCTTCTCGGATGCGCCTTTGGAAGACGCCGCAGCCGCGATTGTCAGGGGCATCGTGCATAATTCCGGTCAGACCTGCAGTGCCGGCTCGCGAGTTTTGATCCAAGACAACCTCTACGATCAGTTTACAGGCGAGCTCGCCAAGCGTTTCAAAGCGCTCCGGGTTGGCTCGGCAAGTCAGGACCTAGATCTCGGCCCAGTTGTCGATGCTGCGCAGCGGACCCGGATCGAGAACTATCTGGACATGGCGCGCCGGGACAAATTGCATATTCTGGCAGAAGGCTCGTTCGGCACCAATCTGCCTACGGGTGGCTACTATGTTAACCCAACCTTGGTCGGGGACGTCCCTACACATCACGCTTTGGCGCGGAGGAAATCTTCGGACCCGTGCTGGTCGCGCTCCGCTTCCGCGACGAGGATGATGCGGTACGAATCGCAAACGACACGCCATACGGACTCGCTGCTGGCGTGTGGACGTCGGAGCTCGGCCGATCGATGCGTCTTTCTCGCAGCATCGAAGCAGGGCAGGTGTTCGTGAACAACTATGGCGCTGGCGGTGGCGTTGAACTGCCGTTTGGCGGCGTGAAAGGATCAGGCTTCGGCCGCGAAAAGGGATTTGAGGCGCTATATGGCTTTGGCGTTCTGAAGACAGTGACCATTCGGCATGGCCTCTAAAGACCGCGGCTGCGAGCTGTGGGACGATACCGCGGCACGTCAAATCTCAAGTTGTTCGTCGTCATCTTCCTCCCGCGACGAACGCTCACTGGCCGCCCCTTCATGGGGGCGGCCGTTTTTCCTCTCCCGAGCTGAGCCCCTTGATGGGCTTCACACCCAATTCGAATTGGATGACTGAGCATGAGCCAATCAATCTATAGCGGTCCTGTATTCGAAATGGCCAGGCAGCAATTCGAGCGGGTAGCCGATCACCTGCAAATCCTGGAGATGGATAGGGACCGGCTGCTCTATCCGAAGCGCGCAATTGCCGTGTCGTGCCCAATTCACAGGGACGATGGCCGCACCGAGGTCTTTCAAGGCTACCGGGTGCAGCATCACCTTACTCTCGGGCCAACCAAGGGCGGGACGCGGTTCGCGCCATCAGTGGACGTCGGCGAGATCGCCGCCTTGGCTATTTGGATGAGTTGGAAATGCGCGCTAGCGGACTTCCCTATGGTGGAGCAAAGGGAGGCATTACCGTCGATCCTTATGCACTGTCGCCGCGCGAACTCGAAGCGCTTTCCCGCCGCTACATGCAGGAGATGATCCTTTCGTCGGTCCCCACACCGACGTTATGGCGCCAGACATGGGCACGAATGAGCAGGTCATGGCCTGGTTCATGGATACCTATTCGATGTATCAGGGGCAGACGATCAACGAGATCGTCACCGGAAAGCCGATCTCGGCTAGAGGCACACTTGGCCGCCGAGAAGCAACTGGGCGTGGAGTAGCTTATCTCGTCGGTCGCGCGCTCGAGCACCTCGGGATCGCGGCGGGCAACGCGACAGCCATTATTCAAGGGTTCGGCAACGTTGGGTCTGTGACAGCGTATTCCTTGCGGAAAGAGGCGTCAAGATCATTGGTGTCAGCGATCACACCGCCGCATATCACGATCCCGCCGGCCTATCAGAGCCTTATTGAACCGTCGGAGCTGTTGATCCAAAAGTGCGATGTGCTCGTCCCTGCTGCGATTGAACAGGTTATTGCGGGCCACAACGCCTCCCTACTTAGATGCCGCATTCTAGCGGAGGGCGCCAATGGTCCAACCACGCCCGAAGCTGACGTTATCCTGCATCAACGAGACGATGTCTTTGTGCTCCCCGATATTCTCTGCAATGCTGGAGGGGTCATCGTCAGCTATTTCGAATGGGTGCAGGATCTCCAGCGGCTATTCTGGGAAGAAGCTGAGGTATTTGATCGCCTCTACCGAATTCTTGAGCGCTCCTTCCAGCAAACAATGGCGCGCGCGAAACGCGACCGCATTTTCATCGCATGGCGGCTATGGCGATCGGCGTTAGCGTGGTCCAATCGGCCAAGCGCACCAGAGGCCTTTTTCCGTAATGACTGTTGTTGTGACACATAGCACCGAAACGGAGTGACCAATGCTTGTTGCCACCCTGGTGGATCGCAATCGACATCGGAGGCACCTTTACCGATATCGTGGCAATAGACGAGAATGGTCAGATTGAGTCCCTCAAGTCACCTTCCAGGCCAGACGATCCGACCGCTGGCGTCATGGCGGCAATTGATGCGCTCGCCCGGCGGATTGGGTTGGCTACGAAGCAACTGCTTGGCGGCTGCTCCATGCTCGCGCATGGCTCGACGATCGCGACGAATACTGTGCTCGAAGGTAAGGGTGCCAGAGTTGGGCTCCTCACTACCAAGGGATTTCGCTACACGCTTGAGATGCGCCGGGGCATCCGCGAGGAGCCTTGGAACCATCGTCCACCGTCTCCTCCCGTGCTTGTGCCACGGCGTTGGCGTCTGCCGGTAGGCGGTCGACTCGATAAGGATGGCCTAGGAGCCTGTCTGAGTAGTGACTGGTCAAGAGGGTGCGAGTCCGATTCCTTGCGTGGTCATGAGCAAGGAATTTCGCCCTGGAAGATCGACGAGGTCCAGCTTCGCCGCCGAGCGTGCAGGACTATGTGCCGCAGGACCACGTTTCGCGGTTGATCGTGTCGCTGGTCAAGGAAAGCCTTGATCTATCGGCGATCCTAGGCAGCTACCGGAGCGGGCTGGGTCAGCCGCCGTTTGATCCGCGGATGATGACGGCGCTGCTTCTACACGGCTATGCGAGCGGCATCTACTCGTCGCGGCGGATCGCCAGGGCGACGGTGGAGCGGGCGGATTTCATGATGATCGTGGCCGGCGATGCGCCGGACTTCCGCACGATCTCGGAGTTCCGGCGGCGGCATCTGAAGGCGCTGGCCGACCTGTTCGTGCAGGTGTTGAAGCTGGCCGAGAAGGCCGGGTTGGTGAAGCTCGGGCACGTTGCGCTCGACGGCACCAAGATCAAGGCGAACGCGTCCAAGCACAAGGCGATGAGCTATGATCGCATGAAGAAGCGGAAGCGGAGCTTGCAGCGGAGGTCGACCGCTGGCTCAAGGCCGCCGAGGCTGCCGATGCGCAGGAGGACAAGCGCTACGGCGATCAGCGCGGCGACGAGATGCCCGATTGGGTGGCCGACAAGCAGAAGCGGCTTGAGAAGATCCGCGAGGCCAAGGCCGCGCTGGAGGCCGAAGCCAAGGCCGCAGCCGAGGTGGAACGCAAGGCGCGGGCCGAGGAGCGTCGCGTCGCCGAAGGCGGCAAGAAGAGCGGCAAGACGCCGACGAAAACGGAGCCCGACGGCAAGGCACAACGCAATTTCACCGACCCGGAAAGCCGCATCTTGAAGACCAAGGACGGTTACATCCAGGGCTACAACGCCCAGGCCGCGGTCGATGGTGCCCATCAGATCATCGTGGCGCAGACGCTGACCAGTTCCTCGAGCGATCAGGCGCAACTGGCGCCGTTGCTCGACGGGATCAGGGCTAATCTGGGGACCAATCCCGACGAAGTGTCGGCCGACGCCGGCTACTGCTCCGCCGCCAATCTTCGCACGATCAAACGGCGGCGCATTGAGGGCTACATCGCCACCGGAAGGCAGAAGCACGGCACCAAGTCCGCCACCGCGGAAAAGCCTTCAAGAGCCGGCTCGCTGATCGCCAAGATGAGCACCAAGCTCAAGCGCGCCGGCTACCGAAGTCGCTACCGCTTGCGTAAGCAGATCGTCGAACCCGTCTTCGGACAGATCAAACAGGCAAGAGGGTTCAGGCAATTCCTGCTGCGCGGCATCGACAAAGTGAAGCCCGAATGGGCCCTGATTTGCACCGCTCACAACCTCGTCAAGCTGGCGAGGGCCGCATGAGCCGCTATCATTCGGATAAAACCGGCTTCCCGATGCTAACTGGACAGGCTCCTAGCTAGCTAGAACTCGCAGCTCTAAATGAAGACAATGAAAAGCAGGCTCGGCAGCATTCAGGGCTGCGGGCATTGATTGTGTCGCCGTGTCTTTTCTTCATAGCTACGCCAACGGCGCGCACGAGCGCCGGGCAATGGAAATTCTTCTGGCGGATCGGGATAGGGATGCGATCTTTTGTTCCCATGAAATCTCGCCTTACGCCGGCGAGTACGGCCGGACGTCATCAACTGTCCTTGCGGCCTATGTTTTCAAACGTGTCGTTCCATATTTGCGGTTTCTAGAAGGTATTCTGCGCCAAAACGGACTCTTTGGCCCGCTCCTCCTGATTCAAAGCAATGGCGGTATCGCGTCTGTAGAAGAAATCGCCCTCAATCCCGCCTGCCTTCTCCTTTCAGGACCTGCAGCGCAGGTTGGTGCCCTAAAATATGTTGCGGCGACAACGGGGTTGACAACCTGATCTCTCTAGAAATGGGCGGGACGAGCTGCGATCTCGCATTGATGGAAGGCGGACGCGTCCGTTCGACAGACCGCATAGATATCGGGGGATACCCGGCACTTGTGCCAAGTGTCGACATTCATTCTGTTAGCGCCGGCGACGGCAGTATTGCGCGGCTGGATGCCGGCGGTGACACTGGGCCTGACGGCGCCGGATCGATGCAGGGCCCAGTGTGCTATCGGCGCGGAGGACAGAATCCTACAAACACTGACGCCCAGCTGGTTCTCGGCCGTCTTGTGCCATGGACATTCGCTGGTGGTACGCTCGATCTGACGATCACGTGGCGCGACAGGCGCTGCAGCGCGTCTATGGGGACACCATCGGACTTGCGCCCGAAGCCGCAGCGCGACGCTGGTCTTCCTTCGAATCAGCGAAGCGCGCAATCGTGCATTTGATGGGTCGCGTTTCGATCTGTCGTCCGTCAAGCTTGAGGAATCGTTTCCGGCGAGCTCGATGCAATAGTCAGCTTGCCGTAGCGCAGGAGGGCTGCAAAGGATGTTGGGTTCAATGACCGAAGCTGGCAATAGAAGGCTAGCGGATCAAATGAGGTCGACAGCCGGGCGCTGAAGCGCTGCGCAATGTTGGCTTGGAAGACGTTTCTCCAGCCAGAATCAAGTCGATGACGCGCTGTACCGCCGCCTAGCCGGCTCGCTTCTCGCCTCAAAATCTCGAGTCAGGTCTCAACGAAATCAAAACGCCGCTTCGCTTAAGCCACGCCCCTCGTCAGCCAGCACGCTCCTTACCTAAGTTCAGACTCACTCTCGGGGCTCAGGCGATCGGGCAGGCATGCGATGGCTCGGCGTCGAACACCAATATCGGCCGGCTTCTTTGCAGACTTTCTGCGCCTTTAGGCTGCCTATCGCGGGGATTAGGCGCCGCCTTCACTTATGTCTTTGCCCTCGGGTAGATTATTCTGGGACTGGGGGAGAAGCGGACATGGCAAAGGGAGGCTTAGATGACCACAGTTCTGATCACGGGCGCGAACCGGGGCGTCGGCCTTGCGCTCGCGCGGCAATACGCGGCCGACGGTGCCAGGGTGATTGCCTGCTGCCGCGATCCCGCAAGGACTGACGCTTTAGAGGAACTCACGGCGTCGTCCGGCAGTCGCGTGCGGATCATGGAGCTCGATGTGGGCGACGAAGGTTCGATCGCGCGCCTTAAGCACGCGCTCGCCGATCAGCCCATTGACATACTCATCAACAATGCGGGGATCCTCGGGCCGAAGGCTCAGTCGGCCAACAGCATAAATGCCGAGGGCTGGATCGCCACGCTGCGCGTCAACGCCCTCGCCCCGATGCTCATCGCCCAGGCCCTGCGCGACAACTTGAAACGCGGCTCTGAAAAGAAACTGGTGGCGATCAGCAGTGGTTTAGGCTCCACCGGTGTCGGTTATGATGGCACCCGCAGCGCTTACAGCGATAGGTATGCCTACCGGGCCTCGAAGGCGGCGCTCAACAACGGTATGCGTGGACTGTCACGCGACTGGGCGGGCGACGGCGTGCTGGTGGGAATACTGGCCCCCGGTTTGGTACGGACCGATATGGGCGGCGCATACGCTGCCGCCTCCCCAGCCGCGATTTCCCGGAAGAGAGTGCGCGCGGTCTCATCAGCCGCATCGCTGAGCTCACGCCGGCGGCAAGCGGCACCTTCCAGGACTACCGCGGCGAGGTAATCGCTTGGTGACCCTCATCCGCTTTGGTCCTAAGCGCTTGAACGCAAGGGCCGGATACCCGGGCAAGCTCGCAAATCCTGCACACCGCCGAGCAACGGCCAGCAGAGCTGAGCCAGCCGTGCCTCACGATCTTGATGCTGATGATGCGCGGTTCAGAGAAAGACTTCATCTTGCGCGGGCACGACAAATATGGCGTTCAACTGGTGGACCGGGAAGCCGAATTCGAAACCGAGCTCGCTCAGGCCAGCCTACCCCCAGAGGTGAAATCGGAGATCCTTGGACTGATCCGCGCATACAAGTCGAGTTTCGTGTCGTTAGTGGAGACGCAGCAGTCGCTCAGCAACCAAGTTGACGATCTCGGACAGATCTACGACCAGATCCGCCCGATGATCTTGAAGATCATGGCTGCCGCTGATGCACGTTCGCAGGCTGCAGAAGCGCGAGCCGAAGAAATTCGGCGGAAACTCATCTGGATGATCGGGTTTGCGACGACGGTCGTGGGGCTACTCGCCCTTACTGTTCAGCCAGCGCATCGCGAAAATAGTCGCTTCGATGACGGCCGCCAATGCCAGCTCGGCGACGGCCGGTTCGACGTGGGCGCGCGAAGCAGTTCGCAAGGTCTAGTCGAGCTGATAGCCGCGATCGCACGGCATATCAATTTGGTCGCGCTGAATGCCACGATTGAAGCCGCGCGCGCCGGCGATCTCGGCAGAGGTTTTGCGATTGTCGCTCAAGATGTGAAAGCTCTCGCTAGGCAAGCCGCGCATGCGACCGTTGAGATCAGGGAGCACACTGGTGGCATTCAGGTGGCGACGGCAGAGCCGGTCGGCGCGGTCACCAAAATAGGTGTAATCATCGGCCGTATCTCCGAGATTGCATTTTTGGAAGCTCATCGCAAAGGGGCGCATGACCGTCTGTGTGCGCGAGGGTGTCGTGGTTGGATTTGTCGATGCCGAGCCTGGCGAAGTAACTTGGTTATTTGTATTGCCAAACAGCGCGGGTCTCGGATTTAGCCGCCGCCTGCTCAAGATCGGAATCGAGCAGGCACGGTTGGGTCATAGCGGGCCGATAAGACTTGAGGCGACACTAAACGCTGAAGGCTTCTACCGACAGCACGGGTTCAGAAGCCCAGGCAGGGGCTATTTCTCTCACGGGCTCGGCGGTGAGCCGATCGAGATCGTATATATGGAATTGTGAATTCCGGCCCGCCTTGGGGATCTTAAACGTCGGCATCAGGCAGCGTCCGGGAGCATTGGCGGCCGGCAAGCCGCCGTTTCTATGCGGTTCGAACTCTCTCCCGTGCCTCGCCCCTAGGCCCAAGGCCGGCGCCTAATCATAAAAAGCTCAGCACTCTCCCAAGTTGACGCAGATATTCGCCGTTACGAGGCCGTGCATTAGCGGATTTCGGCTTTAAGGACCCGGTAATTTGCGCAAGAGCTGGAGATGAGCCGAGCCCTGAGAACCGACTATCTTGCCGACAGACTGAATGCGGCTCTACCAAACTCTTTCTCTATGCGAACGAGCGGACTATTTGGCCAATGCTGAGCGCATGTGGGGATTCCGCCCAAGAGGGCGACCCCGATAAGATGGGAAATTTTCGGATGCCATACTACTCTTTTGATCTTGTGATTGGCGAGGAGTACAAGAACCAGGAGGGTCTCATCCTTGAAAATCTCGAGGTTGCTTCCGAGCGAGCGGACCAGCTTGCGACCGAACTGTCTATCGTGCATCCGGAACCCAAGGCCAAGGGTTGTGCGGTGCGGGTCATTGGCGCCGACAACACTGAACTCTATCGCACGCCACTCGGTCCGGTGCCCTGGATGAGGCATCAGCACTGAGCGCCAGCAGCGGCGCGCGATAGTGGTGCGCGTGCTTGGACTTGCGGAAATCAGAAGACAGAACGTGCTGATTCCAGGACATTTTGATCTAGCGTCGCCTCGTTGAAAGAGCTGAGCCAAATGAACGATTTCCTCAACCATACGGAGCTTCGGCGGCTAGCCAAGCGGCGGTTGCCGCACGGTATCTTCGAATACATCGATAGGGGCACCGAGGACGAGAACGCGCTCCTACGGAACCGGTATGCTCTGGATGCAGTGCGAATTAGGCCGCAGATGCTGAGTGGTGGCGCAGCTCGCAGCCAAGCCGTCTCGCTCTTCGGTCAAATTCATGAGACGCCGATCATCGTCGCCCCGACCGCCTTTGCCGGCCTCGTCTGGTATCGAGGAGAAATTGAACTAGCCAAAGCCGCCGCGGCAAACGGGATGTCATTCTGTGCTGCGACAGAAGCGATCACCTCCGTGGAAGAGATAGCGGCAGCGAGTGGAGGTCCGATCTGGTTTCAGCTCTATCTATGGGAGAAGGAAGAGCTCTCGGGCGACTTGCTCCAGCGGGCATGGAATAGCGGCGTGCGGACATTGGTAGTGACATGCGACAACCCGGTCACTGCCAACCGGGAATACAACATCCGCAATGGCTTCGGCGTGCCCTTCAAATATTCTGCACGTAATGTGTGCGATGTGGCTCTCCATCCGCGCTGGGCGCTCGGCGTCTTCGCGCGCTACCTGGCTAAAGGCCATGTCCCGGCGCGCGCGAACTATCCGGCCGCCTATCGCAGCAGCATATTGGGCAGGAACAACCCCTTTCTTACAAGCCCGGTCTTTGCTGGGAACATGTGCGTTGGCTGCGCGATCTCTGGAAAGGCAACCTGGTCCTAAAGGGCATCCTACGCGTGGACGATGCGATCGTCGCCGCGAAGTTGGGCGCCGACGGCATCGTCGTCTCAAATCATGGCGGACGCAGCCTGGATAGCGCCGTGGCACCAATCGAAGTACTGGCGGAAATAGTTGGCGCCGTCGGTGAGCGGATGACAGTGATTGCCGACAGCGGAGTTCGGCGAGGTAGCGATATCCTCAAGCTCCTTGCAGTCGGGGCGAAAGCTGTCATGGTTGGCCGAATGATGCTATACGGCACCGCCGTCGGCGGAATGTCCGGCGCGAGCCAAACAATCGGGATCTTGCGGCGCGAACTCGACATTGCCATGGCTATGAGCGGTTGCAGCGATATTCGCAAACTGAACAGGAGCCTCCTCGAAATGCCAGGTCAACCTGACAGCAGGTTGGCAAGGATGCAGCCGGCGGTGCTCGCAGCGACCGCGATATGATGAATGCACCGCCGGACCGCGTTTGGCTGATAGAGCTCATTCACGGATCCAGGCAACAATCGCGCGGCCTACTGATTGTTCAGCTTTCCGTTCCGACGAACTCAGCGCTCTAGTATTTCAGGAACGCCTCTGAGACCGCTGGTCCACGCGAACGCGTGAGCCCCTTCTTGAGGAGCACATCATCCCACGCCGAGCGTCAAAAGGCATCCGATGAAATGTCCGGCTAGAGTCGAGCACCAAAAGCGGCCTCACCGAAGCGTTTGGACGCCTCGAAAGATCGGTTGGGTATCGAGCCCAGAGCCACTTTGCGTTTGGCAAATAGATATAGATTGTCTCACCGGTCTGCGACGCTTTCGGCGAGCAACCAATCCCGAAATGCGATAAGGGCAGGGTGGGCCGATCGTTCAGGCGGCCATACCAGATAGTATCGCTCGGCGCTTTCCATTGGAAGGTTGAGGGCGCGAACGAGTTTTCCGCTCGACAATTCGTCCTGGATCAGGAAGATCGGCAGCAGCGCAACGCCGACGCCGACCATCGCAGCTTGGGCGACAGTCGCAAATTGATCGAAATGCATCATCTGTCCGGATTCACCCGCTATATTTTGGGCCGAGAACCACTGGTCCCAGGCATTGGGTCGCGTCGAGATGCTGAGCAGTGGTGCCTTTTGAGATCGACCGCCGCGCGAAACGCGTACAAGTTTTTCAGCTCGGGACTGCAGGCGGGGACGACCTCTTCGGAGCGCAAGAAAGCCATCTCAACGCCAGACCATTCCCTCGGTCCGAAATGGATGGCCGCGTCCAGCTCTTCGGTCCGGAAATCGACATGGGTCAGGCGCGTTGCAAGATTGATAGTGATCCCCGGATTCCGCGCCAGAAACTTGGGAAGTCGTGGCGCCAGCCACTGCGTGCCAAAAGTTGGTAAGATCGCGAGATTGAGCGTGCCTCCCCTAGGATTAGCACGAAGATTGAAAGAGGCAGTGCGGATCTTGCACAGCGCCTCGCGAACTTCCCGCGCATAGGCTTCGCCGGCGCTGGTCAGGCGGATGGACTGGCGTACACGTGTAAAGAGCTCGACCTCGAGCTGTTCCTCAAGGAGCTTGATCTGCCGGCTGACTGCGCTCTGGGTGAGGCTGAGCTCCCTGGCCGCCAGGGTAACGCTGCCCGTTCTTGCGGCAGCCTCAAAAGCAGCCAACAGAGCGGTCGACGGCAGGAATCGGCGGGGCGACTGCATGTTCATTCCAAACCAGAATGATCTCTTGAGAAAAGATCGTTTGATTGCATTGAAAACACAAGAATTATCTCCGGTGCAATATACCGAACCGGTATGGTCCGGTGAGCCTTTCCCTAGGCCCGGACAATCAGCAACGCAGCTATTTGATGGCCGCGCGGCACGCTCATCCCGATGACATCCGCAACCTGTTTTCGCACGCGATGTCCGACATGTATCGCGCGGAGGTTCCGCAATACGGGACTCTCCTGGAGCTTGTCGCAGGCGTCAATGCCGAGATGTTGCGCGCCGATCGTCGGATGCGTGCGAGGCTCGAGCTGAGCGGCGAAATCGAAAGACTGGGAGTCGAGCGTCACGGTGCTATCCGGCTCGGCACGGCGCAGGAGCTGTTTGACATTCGCCGCGTCTTCGCAGTCATGGGCATGCACCCCGTCGGTTATTATGATCTGTCGGTGGCCGGCGTCCCGGTTCATTCGACAGCATTTCGCCCGATCAGCGAGGAAGCTCTCCGTCGTAATCCGTTTCGGGTCTTTACATCCCTGCTTCGGCTCGACTTGATCGAAGATCCCACGCTCCGTGCCGAGGCCGCAAGGATACTGGCTGCTCGGCGGATTTTCACGCCGCGGGCCTTCGAGCTAATCGGGGTGTTCGAAGCCGAAGGTGCGCTGACGCACCCGGAAGCAGAGGCTTTCGTGCGCGAGGCACTGGAAACCTTCCGCTGGCACAGTGACGCGACCGTCGACCTTATCACCTATCGAAAGCTGCATCGCGCTCATCGCTTGGTCGCGGACATCGTCAGCTTCAAAGGCCCGCACATCAATCATCTCACACCGCGGACTCTGGATATCGATGCCGTTCAGGCCGGCATGCCGCGACACGGCATTGCGCCCAAGGCGGTTATCGAAGGATCACCGCGTCGCAATTGTCCCATCCTCCTGCGGCAGACCAGCTTCAAGGCCTTGGAAGAAACGATCGTCTTCAAGCGCATCGCCGGCGAGATTGCGGCGGGGACACACACCGCGCGCTTCGGCGAGATCGAGCAACGCGGCATCGCGTTGACGGCGAAGGGACGCAGGCTCTATGACGAACTGCTCGCGTCCGTCCGTCGCGACGTCCAGATCGGCGCCGACGGTTAGAACGCGTTGAGTTACGAAGCCGAGCTCTCGGAGCGCTTCAGCTCATTTCCGGACGATTGGGCTGAACTGCGTTCCCGAGGACTTGCCTTCTTCCGCTATTCGGCAACTGCGGCCGGGCTCGCAAGCCGCCGCGGCACGCTACCCTCGACCGTCGACGAACTGATCGCGGATGGCTTCCTGCAATTTGATCCGATCATGTATGAGGATTTCCTTCCCGTCAGCGCAGCCGGCATATTCCAGTCGAACCTCGGCACTGACGAGCAGAAGAACTATGCTGCGCTATCCAACCGGGCTCAGTTCGAAGCGGCGCTTGGTGCTGTGGTCCGCGATGAATTGGAACTCTATGCGCAAGTGGAGAGGGCCTCGCTGGAGCGAGCGCTGAAGCAACTTGGGTCTACCCAGATCGCATTTGCCTGAGCAGGAAGATTGACGCGCGCCGCTTCAGGTCAATTAATGAGCCTTGGCATGTAGCTTACCACGACGCCTGCAGAGATCTGAAATCAACACCCGATCTGGGGAAAACGCCATGTCCGCTTCAACGAAAGTGCAACCGCAAGCCCAGAAGTCCGACCTTCCCGGCGAAGTCGACAGGCTGCTCGCAGAACTCGACGTGAGCCGAACTCGCATAAAAGATGTTCGCTGAAGGTGCATACGCCCATTACCGGCGAAGCAATCGCTCAAGTCCAGGAAACAAGCGCAAAGCGAGGCTATCGCGGCAAGTGGAATCTTCTCCTGCCGGAGCCACACCAAGACCTGCCCGATGGTCTCCAAACTCGTTGAACTTCCGGAGTACAAGGGCGATCGCTTCCTGAACTCTCCGATCGGGATCCTTCTCGATTTTGTCGAGCCCTGACCTAACGTAGCCCACGGCCACGGTCAGGAAGAGCTCACCGCGCCGCGCCTTCTGCTTCATGGCTTCGAGGGAACGCTGTCGAAAAACCGAAAGCTCCATCTCGCTCATCGCATGGCCTCGACGGCCGCCGGGATATCGCCGTGGGCGTTGCGCAGGAATTGCTCGGTCTGGCGGGCCTTGTTTGTCGGTCCGAGCAGCGGACGGCCCTGATCGTCTTCACAGTGAATCAGGATGGGCAGGAGCAGTCCGTGATTGACGTTGCGGGTGTCGAGCAGAGGCGCCCAAGCCGATATTCTAGGTCGCATGGCGGCGTGGAATCCCAGACACCAGGCACGCGCATCGACGTCGCCGTTCGGCTTGCGCTGATGGATCGGTTCGAACCGATCCGGGTTGGGGAGAGGGTTTTGCTGATAGCGTTGTGGTGCTGCGCGGCGGCGGAGATCGCGGCGAACTCCGGCGTGCCGCCGTGGTTGAAGGCGTCGGCGTCGATTGCGAGCAGCGGACAGATCCAGTCGAGCGGACTGATCGACACCGGCCCGGCCACGATCGCAGCAATGTAGCCGTCCAGCACCAGCAGGCTGGTGGCGACGGGACGCCGCTCGACGCGGTCCTGCAGCCATCGCTCAAGCTGCACGAGCGACATGGCGGCAGCCGCCATCGACGGCGATGCTTTATCGCGACGCCGGCTCATGCGGCCACCTGCGCGGTGCGCGCGTGGGCAGTCTTCCAGTTCCAGGCCAGCAGCTCGTGCAACTGATGGCTCTTGGTTCGCCCGGAGACGATGCGCTCGAGCACCTCGGCCAGGTAGGCCTGCGGATCGAGATCGTGGAGCTTTGCGGTGTTAACGAGCGATGCCAGGATCGCCCAGCTCCGGCGCCACCCTCGCTGCCGCTGAACAATGAGTTCCGGCGGCCCATTGCGATCGGGCGCATCGAACGCTCCACCGTATTGGAGTCGACCTCGACCCGCCCGTCGCTGAGGAACAGCGTCAGCCCATCCCAGTGATTGAGCGCATAGTTGATGGGCCTCCGCCAACTTCGACTGGGAGAAGAGCTGGCCGACCATTGCCGTCAGCCGCGCCCTGAGCGTCTCCATCAGTGGTGCGGTCCTGGTGCGGCGGGCGGCAAGCCGCTGTTCGGCGCTGCTGCCGCGGATCTCGGCCTCGATGGCGTAGACCGCCTGCAGGCGTTCGATCACCTCGCGAGCAAATGGCGACTGCATCGTCTTGTACACCTCGACGAATTTGCGTCGGGCATGCGCGAGACAAAAGCGAGCTGGATCGCGCCGCCATGCTCACGGGCAAGCGCCTTGTAGGCGGCATAGCCGTCGACCTGCAGTATGCCGGAAAAGCCCGTCAATTGTCCGGCGATCTCCTCGGTGCCGCGGCCGTCGGCGAACACATAGGCGACCGCCGGCGGTGAGGGGCCGCCCCATGGTCGGTCATCCACGGCATGCGCCCAGAACTGGCAGATGCGGGTGCGACGTCGCCCGGGGTCGAGCACCGGCATCGGCGTCTCGTCGCAGAACAGCCGCGGCGCGGCTTGGATCGTTCGCAGCTGGAGTTCATAGAGGCTCTTGAGCCACCATGCGGCACGCTTCACCCAGCCGGCCAGCGTCGCGCGGTCGAGATGAATGCCCTGGCTGGCCAGGATCTGCACCTGCCGATACAGCGGCAGATACCAGGCAAACTTCGACACCACCACGTGGGTCACTAGCGCCGTCGAGGCCATGCCGCTCTCGATCAGTCGCGGCAGCACCTTCGCCTGCACCACGCCATCGGTGCAGCCGCGGCAGGCATATTTGGGACGGATCGTGCGCAGCACCCGCAGGATCGCCGGGATCACGTCCAGCACTTCGCTGACATCCTCGCCGATCTTGTGCAGACGGCCCTCGCAACACGGGCACGCCGTCGCGTCCGGCTCCAGCATCTGCTCGCAGCGCGGCAAGTGCTTGGGCAGCGCGCCGATGTTGCGGCTCGCCTTCTTGCGTGGCTTACCGGCCGGCTTGGTCGCAGGCAAATCATCGTTGGCTGGCGCAGGTGGTGTGACGCCGGTCTCCAGATCGTCCAGCTCGAGCGCGAGCTGCTCGGCGACGAGCGCCGCCAGCCGCTCCGAGCGCTTCCCGAACATCATCTCCTTGAGCGTCTGCATCGCCACGCGCAGCTTCTCGTTCTCGACGTCAAGCGCGAGCACCATCTCGGTCAGAGCCGCCAGATCAGTCGGGAGAGCATCGGGGCGAATCGCCATGATCAGACGATACATGCGCCCACTCCATGCTCCAGCGAAATCCTCACCTCTCAGCCAACAACGGCCGGCTGCTTCACAGGCTTGGGTGAGACGCGCGTCCACTCAAGTCCGTCGAGCGAGGGCGCATCGAAATATCCCCTCTGGGGAGTCTGACGAATCACCTGCCATCGAGGTTACAGTGTGCGAACCGACGCATCCGTTGTTTGGCCGCACGTTCCGCGTCATTCGCCGTTCAGTCCATCGTGGCGGCGGCTTCCCGCTTTCGTACGAGGTCGAATATCGAGACGGTGCCAGCCTTTGATTCCGGTCGCGGCAACCGAACCACGGATGTCGATGGAGAATCGAACGAAGCTGAGCGTCGAGGCACTAGACGATCTGGCCACTCTGGTTGAGCAGCTCGAACACGATGCCAATCGATCCGAAAGACCTTTGGGCCACGCTGCCAACGGCACTGCAGCGCCAAATCGTCAACGAGGTCGCCGCAGTGCTGGCGGAGGCAAGTCATGAAATCCGAGCTGGTCAAGCCGATACACCTGGCGCGACGGGCGGTCGTGTACATCCGGCAGTCGACGACCCATCAGGTGGTGACCAACCAAGAGAGTCGGCGATTGCAATACGCGCTTCGCCAACGCGCCATCGAGCTCGGCTGGCACGAAGCTGGCATTGGCGGTACTACCTACGCTGGTGACGGTGTCGCGGGTGGCTCGCTCGGCGTCTACAACGCTTTCATTCAGTTCGCGGGTTTCACGCTGGGTAGAGCGAATTCCCAGTTCTCCACGCCCTGGGCCAACTATCCGGGAAATAACTTCGATGGCCTGCCGGGCAGCGGCGGCTATGAATGGGTAAACCAGTTCGCCTATACCGCTGACTTCGGTCAGGGCATCTCGGCCTCCTTCTCGGCTGAGGATCAAGTCGCACGTGGCACGACCAATATCTGGAACGTGAGCGGCGCGACTGCAGCGGGTCTCGCCACTGGTGCGTACGGTGCCAACGACATCGGCGGTTCGCGGGCTCCGGACCTCGTCGCGAGGCTCCGCGTTGACCAGGTTTGGGGCCTCTTCCAGGCATCGGTCGCGGCGCATGACAATCATGCTGCTTATTACGGTGCGTCCGAGCTTACCGGTTATGCCGGCGACAAGTGGGGCTGGGCCGGCCAGCTGGCTTTGTCGATTAAGAACATCCCGACTGGCGCGGGTGACACGATCAACGTGACAGGCGTGTATACGAACGGTGCAAGCCGTTACAATTTCCAGCCGTACACGTCAACGACCTACGCGATGTACGGTGGTACAAGCCTCGCGGGAGCTTACCAGAGCGTCGGCCTTGCTGGTCTGTCCGACTCGGTGTTTGTGATTGGTGCTGGCCAGGAATTGACCACGACCTATGGCTTCAACGGTGCCTACAACCATAACTGGGATCCTTACTGGAATTCCGCGATCTACGGTGGATGGGCTGCTGTGCGGTACAACGACACGGCCAAAGGCTACATCTGCGGCGCTTTCGTCGCGAGCCTCGCGCTCTCAAGTGGAGTTGGCGGCTGCAACCCAGACTTCAACTACGCAGTTGTGGGTATGATCACGCGCTGGACTCCGGTCAAGAACCTGACCTTCTCGGCCGATCTGGCTTACACCATGCTTGACCAGAAGTACGCGGCCGGGAGCACGGTGGCGCTGCCCGCGCAAGCAGGTATCGCCAAGCCCGGCGCCACCTATGAGCTGAAGGACCAGAACGCGGTGAGCCTGCTAATCCGAGCGCAGCGCAACTGGTGATTCTTTGTCAAACTAGCGGAAGGAGAAAAGGAACGGCTCAATAAATCAAGTTTAACCTCCAAGAAGGCCTCCGGCATGCCCGCCGGGGCCTTTTAAACCCACATCCAATTTTCGACTATGTGTGAAACTGGGTGGAAGCGCGACGGTCGCGCCAGATTCGCGAGCCGCCATCCGCCATCAGGGCGATCCAATGATACAACAGTGCCTATCTGGCTCTACCATTCGGAGCACTGCGATGGACTCGGACATTCAATCGCAGTGCGAGGCACTCTTAATCCTGCCGCAGGAGCGTGAGCGTTAGCAGCGTCTGGGCAACCTGGTCGCTTTTATGCGTCGGAAGATCGGTGTGCGCGGTGGGCGGAGTCCTTCGAATTCGCAGATCGTGCCCTATTTCGTTGGCGACAACGCGCGATGCGGCTCGCCTCTGCACTGCAGGCTCGTGGCTTCCATGTCCGCGGGATCGGGCTCCAATTGTGCCAGTGGGGTACGGCCCGGGCGAATCTCACTGATACTCAGCGTTGTGGAGGATGACGTGCGTGCAATGCTCGAAGCTCTGCTTGAGGAGATGAAAGGTGAAATTCGATGAGCCAGCGGATCGTGGTGACAGGCACAGATACCGGATCGGAAAAACGGTGTTTTCCGTGGGGCTGGCCGATCTCCTTGGCGCGAACTATTGGAAGCCGATTCGGGCCAGCCTTGAAGGAGAGACCGATACCCAGCTCGTCGCACAGCTGGGCAGTCTCTCACTCGATCGCATCGTGCCGGAGCTTTACCGCCTTCGAACGCCCGCTTCGCCCCATCATTCAGCGGAAATTGACGGAGTTCTCATCGACGCGGATCTGCTCGATGTGCCGGAGACCGGGGGCCGACCGTTGATGATCGAGGGTGCCCGGCGGGCTGATGGTCTCGCTGAGTCACGCATGGCGGCTTTCCGTCGTGCTTTGCGCAAGCACAGCGCTGGGTACCATCAATCGCTCGCTCCTGCCGATAGAGGCTCTGCGAAGCGCCAGATCCGCATTCTTGGAATCGCATTCATTGGCGAACGAAATGCTGAGACTGAGAGCGCAATTTGCGAGATCGAGCGAGTGCGTTGGTTAGGGCGATTGCCCTACTGTTCAGTAGACCTGCTCATACAAGCTGCAGATCTCCTTTTGGTCCTTTCCCTCGAGGAACGCCATCTCGCCATTCTTGTGTTTTGCGTAGGTGTCAGTGAACCCCGCCGGAAACCAGCCGGTTACTGTCCCATTAGCCAATAAGCGATCGAGAGCTTCGGACAACGATTTCGGCAGGCGAAAATGACCCCGCCTCGCCAAAGTTGACGGATCAAGAAGTGAGAGGTCTTCTGCTGTTGCGTCCGGTGTCGGAAGTTCTTCCTCGATGCCCTGCACCCCAGCGTGTACGATAGCGGCAAGTTGCAGATGCGGGCTGGCGGTGGCGTCGGCAGCGCGGAATTCGAAGTTGAACTGAGCAGCTTTGGAAATATCGCTCAAATCAGAAACGGGGCAAATACGTACTGAAGCTTCACGGTCGCGGAGTCCGAGATTGTTGAAGGCAGCACTCCAGCGATGCGGTGTCAACCGAAGATAAGAGACCGCGCTGGGCGCGGTTATCGCGACGATCGCATCAAGATATTTGAGAATACCAGCGATAAACTGCCCGGCGGTTTTTCCAAGCTCGTGCTTTCCATTCGGATCCCAAGTTGCCGGCTCATCCCCATCGAGGAAGCTAAGATGGATATGCACGCCGTTGCCTACTCCGGCCGTGTCGCGGATCGGTGTGAATGTAACTTCCTTCCCGGAAGCGTTTGCAACGAGGCGGATCAACTCGCGCAAGATCGTCGACTGATCCGCTATGGCAATCCCACGAGATGGCCCCATTGTGACTTCATACTGCCGGGCACCAAACTCTCTCATAAAAGTGTCGGGCTCCAAACCTGCCGCGCGCATGGCGGCCACGAGCGTCTCAGCCAGACGCCGCTCGAGACGGAAGCCATGAACGCTGTATGACTCTCCAATCGGACTCGCGCCGTTCCGAAACTGGAATTCATGTTCGAACGCGCCGAACAGCGTCAGACCCGAAACGCGATTGAGACGGTCAAGAGCGCTCTTGAGGATCGAACGGGTGCAGAATTCCCATGGTCGACCGTCGGTGTGGCGAATTTCACCAAGCGCGAAATGTTCTGTTGGCACGTCGTCGCCAAGCTGTACACGAACCCTCGCGCTCTCGTCGGGAATGAGGACCAGGTCGCCGAGCGAGCCGAACGGACTTTCGGCTATGGTGTCGAAACAGGTGATTTGGACATTGGTCGGCGTCCAGCCGATGCCTCGTTTCGTGCGCATCTCGAACTGTGAAGCTGGGAAGGCCTTACCTCGAACCTTGCCGGCAAGATCTGTGCAGCAGGCAATAACCATTTTCTCAGCGATCATCGCCTTCCTCCAAAGGATGGCCTGGCGAAGCCAGGCGAAGTTTGTCCCAGGCCTCCAGCCGCCCTTTCGCGGTGGGCCAATTGAGTTCTGATACCTTGACGATTAGCGCTTCGACGAAGGCGATCGCGCAAACAAGTGTATCCCACGCTGTTTCGATTTCGATCGGCAGGCCAACTACATGATCACTATGACGCGCGATCGGCGACATCCAGTCGCACATCACCGGCGGTACGCTGGGTCTCGTGAGCGTGCCGACGGTCCAGCTGCCGGGCTACAATTTTTTGCGAGACTTCAAATTCGGCTACTACTATGTAGCCTTTGGGCTCTTGGTCGTATCGACCGTCTGTCTGCGCCTATTGGTGCGCTCCAATTTCGGCCTATCGATCAAAGCCCTGCGCGATAACGATGATTATGGAGTTTCGCGCGGAATCCCCATCGCTCAGCAGCGACTGAAGGCGCTTGTCGCGAGCGCTTTCTTCGCCGGCCTAGCCGGCGGCTTCTACGCCATATACCCGCGCGTGGCTTCGCCGGAGATATTCTTATTCTCGACCTCGTCGCTTGTGTTGAGCATGGTGCTCGTTGGAGGCACGTCCACCATCTATGGTCCAATATTCGCGGCGATCGTGCTGACCTTCATCTCGGAAAGCCTTGCAAATTTCGATAACTTCGCCGAAGGCCGCTTCATGTTGATTGCCGTGGCCATGGTTGTCGTCCTCCTGTTCTTTCCGAAAGGGCTTGCCTCTGCACTGCCACCGGCATTCGAGCGAATGTCCAAGAAACGTATGACGACGAAAGAAGGGGCCGGAAGGGAGCACAGATGGTGAAGAGCGACCGAAAAATGAGACTGAGTCGCCGGCCGCTTTAGGATCTCTCGGAAGCCAGAAGTCTCAGTCGGAACTGGCCATAGATCAAGCGTCGGGCGGAGCGGGGCATTGTCGCTGACTTGTTTGGTCGCGGCAGGAGCAGGACATCACCCGCGCGCTCGGTCGCCCACTAGTCGATTACAACGGATAATGGGCAATACCCGTGTGCAGTTCTTGCCTCCAGGAACGAAAAAGAATGACCTCTTTGTACAAGCGTGAAGCACAATCAATTTCGAAGCTGGCTCATCTACGCTTCTATCCGCTGGCCCTTACAGGAGGGAGGGGAGCGACGCTGATCACAGATGATGGCAGAGAACTCCTGGATTTTGCGGCCTCCTGGGGCGCTGCAAGCTTGGGTCATTCCGATCCTCGCATACGGGCGGCAGTAGATCGCGCGCTCTCCAACCAGGCTGGAGCAAGCTATCTTTCGAGCACCAATGTAGCGACAGTCCAATTGGCCGAAAACCTCCTCGCGCTAGTGCCCTCACGAGCAGCGGGAAGATCTGGTTCGGCCATTCTGGGTCGGATGCGAACGAGACCGTCGCACGTATTGTAGTTGCAGCGACAGGTAGGCCCCGTATCATCTCGTTCTCAGGTGCCTATCACGGGGGCACCACCGGCTCCGCCGCAGTCTCCGGCCATCCGTCGCAAATTCTGCCTAAGGCATCCAGCCTGACGCTCGTACCTTACCCGAACAGCTACGCCGACGGCGAACAGGCGGCGGAAAAGACACTTGCCGAGCTCGATCGCCTTCTTGCGAACTCCGTGCCTCCACAAGAGGTGGCCGCTTTCTTCATCGAGCCAATCCAATCCGACGGGGAATGTTAGTTCCTCCATTCAGCTTCTTTAAAGAGATTGAGCGGCGATGCCGGAAACACGGGATCCTGCTGGTCAGCGATGAAGTGAAAGTCGGATTGGCAAGAACCGGACGGCTGCATGCTTTTTCGCATCATGGCATTGAGCCCGACATCGTGGTCTTCGGGAAAGGTCTTGGCGGCGGTTTGCCGATCTCAGCCGTCGCCGGTCCGGAAGCAATCATGGACTTTGCACCAGCGTTCTCCTTTCAGACCTTACATGGAAATCCGGTCTGCGCCGCCGCGGCCTTGGCTGTGCTCGAGGCAATCAAAGCCGATCGGTTGGCGGAGAACGCGGCAAAAGTGGGCGCTCATTTGCTTTCCCGCCTCCAGGCACTGAAGCAGAAGCATCCGCTGATCGGCGACGTCCGGGGGCAGGGCTTGGCCATCGGAGTCGAGCTGGTCTCCGACCGAGCGACAAAGAAGCCGGCAAAAACGGAGGTCGCAATGACTGTCTATCGCGCCTTCGAACATGGATTGGTGTTGTTCTATGTTGGCGTCAACTCGAACGTGATCGAGTTCACCCCGCCGTTGACGTTGACACACGAGGAAGCGGACCGCGGAGTGGAGATGTTGGATATGGCTCTCACAGATGTGGAGCAGGGTAAGGTAGATCCAACGCTCGCGGCATCCTTCGCCGGCTGGTAATCAAACCTCGGTACTTGCTAACGTGAGCGGTTGGGTCGATCTGATTTCGAACTCGAGTGCGCACATCCCGCGCAATGACGGCGTCTTCCGCTGCGTTCGCATCGAGGCCCCTGAAGGATCGCCGTCAACTCGAAGCCGCCGGCCCCTGTTACCTCGGCGACCACCTATCCAGCGCACCAGATCATACACGCCATCTGGCAGGCGCTGAGACCCCCAGCTCCCGAGTTGAGCTGTGCAGGCTGGAGCCGAATCTCGCACTGCAATACTTCCGGGACTGATGATAGCGGACGGTACAACGTTGCGTATCAATGGTTGGCACAACCTGGTTTCGGAGCAGTCAAAGGCCGAGACGGATTCAATGTCATGGGACAGATAACTACCCTTGGCGGTCTCGCCTTGCCCGAGGTCGAGGACTTTGAAACGAGCTATCCATTCCTTGTTGAACGTCAGGAGGTTGTCACCGACGGTGGTGGTCTCGGCCGCTATCGGGGGCGCCGGCGTTGCGGATTCCAATGATCGCGCGCAGTTATTCCAATCTGATGCCGCGCAGCGTTCCAATCTGATCGCGCGCATGTGGAAGCCCCGATCGTTAAAAGGCAATTGGCACTATCGTCAGCCCGTGGTCAAGCGGCTGCCGAAGAGATCACGTCTCATGTTGATGGTGTGGCACGACGAAGACGAAGGAAGGTGATACCGGTCGCCTCACCGAGCTTGAAAGTTTGCTTGAGCATGACGAGCCTTGCCCGTCCTCACCAGGACGCGCTTAGCATTGGTTGGTTAAGCGCGATTCCTGCGCCATCCTATGGCAGGAGCAACTATTTGCGTCCGGTCAACTACCAACGCTGGCAATTGATTTAGATAGCAGAAGCATGTCACCCATCGGTCGATGAGCGTCGGGCCGGTCAAACATCACCTGCAAGAAGTTTCGACATGCAACATCAACCACCATCTGTCGTCGCCGACGGCCCTGATCAATGCGCTGGCTCGTCGCGTGGAGAAATCCTGCGCGTTCAGGTCTGCTCCAACCGCGACCTCTCCTTTCTCATGGAGGCGCCCGCCGAGCTACCGGCTTTAAAGGGCTCTGGGCATCGGGCCTGTCCTCTCTCGACCACGGTTATGCGAACAAAGCTCCACGGAGCCAACTCGTGAACGTGGTCGAGCGCATAGTAGGCTCGACTGGACGGCCTGTGCTTGTTGACGGCGATAGCGGCTTCGGGAACTTCGATAGTGCGCGCCGCCTGGCACGCAAACTCCGTCATTCGCGCTCGTTGGATACGACCGGAGGTTGCCCAGAGTTGGCCGAGCGAGGCAGCGGATCGTTTCCGAAGTCCGCTCGGACATCGACGGATTTCGAGGTTCATCTGGCATTCATTCCTGGCTGCCGGCGGCGGCCGCCGGCCATAGCGAATAATTTAGTCGGACTATTGGGGAACCCAGCAGCTGCGGCGATCACGCTTTATGCTGGCGGCAGTGAGCCGGCTTTTCGAGGAATTCGGCTCACGTTGGAGATCCTCTGGATCTCGGTGAAACGTGTTACGCGGTCTCGGAACTCGACAGAAGGCGAGGTTTGCGATGTTTGGAACGCTTTGGTCGGACGCCCTCTCAACACCGGCCCCAGACGATGTGTGTCGGAGCGACTTTACCGGAAGACGCAGCCGTCGAGATCTCTGGCGGCTAGGAAAAATTCGAGCGTTGAGGCACGCTGTTCTGTGGCACCAATGGACACGACCCCCAGCTGAACGCGGTGCGCAAGGATAGTCCAAGCAAAGGAGGTACGGCATGCGGCGCAATGATGAAATGAAACTGGGAGTGATGGTCCTTCCTGGGGGATCTCACGACAGTGCATGGCGCGATCCGAGCGTGCCAGCGGATGGCGGAGTTGATGTCGATTTTTATGCTCATCTGGCAGCACTCGCCGAAGGTGCGGCATTTCACTTCATATTTCGCGCTGATAGCCCAAGCGTTACAGATCAAGATCACGCAACCATAGCGCGTATAAGCCGAAGCGCTGGGTTCGAGCCACTCACATTGCTTTCGGCGCTTTCATCGAAAACACAAAACATCGGCCTTGTCGCGACAGCGACGACGACGTATCACCAGCCTTATCACCTTGCACGCATGTTCGCCTCGCTTGATCATCTATCTCGGGGACGTGCTGCATGGAACATTGTCACCTCGGGATTTAAGTGCGAAGCCGCAAATTTCGGCGAAAGCGAACTTCCAGATCATGACAGTCGCTATGCTCGAGCAAGAGAATTCGTAGAGGTTGTCAAGGGTCTTTGGGACTCGTGGGAAGACGACGCTTTCATTCGGGACAAGCAAAGTGGCGTTTTCGCTGACACCACGAAGATGCATTTGCTTAACCACCGGGGGCGCAACTTATCAGTCAGAGGCCCACTGAACGTCGCAAGGCCGCCGCAAGGGTATCCCGTGTTGGTTCAGGCTGGCGCATCCGAGGCCGGATTAGCGTTCGCTGCCGAAGTTGCCGAGGTCGTGTTTACCGCCGAACCTTTTTAGAGAACGGTAAACGATATTACGCAACTCTCAAAGAGAAAGCGCGCGCACTTGGGCGGGAGGAGGATCAGGTGCTAGTCATGCCGGGCATTGTCCCGATCGTTGGGAGGACGAAGCAAGAAGCATCTGAGAAGCTTGAAATGCTACAGTCGTATACGCACATGGACGTGCAAATTGGCGCGGCCGATCGTTGGCTGGGGTTTGTCTCCGACCTGCGTTCAATTAATCTCGACTCATTGGTCCCCGAGACTTTACCGCAGACGAGATCAATTCCAGAGTCGTCAGAAGCTACTCCTCGACCTGGCCGCTCGCCAGAAATTCACCTGGAGACAACTGATCCGCTTTATATCGGACAGCGCAGGCCATCTTATGGTTGTTGGTACACCGGACGAAATTGCCAACACTATGGTGGATGCATTTGATCAACGTGCGGCTGATGGATTCAACGTACTGCCGGCGACCCTTCCCGGCGGACTTAAGGATTTTGTTGAGCTCGTCGTTCCCGAATTGCGCCGACGCGGCAAATTCAGATCCAGGTACTCTGGACAAACGTTAAGAGAGAACCTCGGTCTCAAGCGGCCACTCAATCGGTTCACGCGGGAAGGTGTTCAGTCGTCCGTGAAAAAGCACCCAAGCCAAATGCGATGACGATCAAGGGACCGCAGGCATTCCCCACAGCAGAGTACCTGCGCAGGCTTGGCGCAGTGAAGTCTGAAACGGCAAAGCGCGACGTCGATACGCTTCTTGTGACGAGGGTGGCCAATACCACGTATCTCCCGGGTAATCTGACCAAGATAACGACCCAGCGCGCGCTCGTGGTGTCGGTTCGGGACGAGGAGCCTACCTTCATCGTGCGTCACGTGGATCAGGCGGACGTCTTCCATCAGACGTTCCTTGAGTGCGCGAATGTGGTGGGTATCCCGAAGACCTATGGCAGCAACCGCGGTCATCGATTTCCTGTATGAGATCGGTCTTGCCAACCGCGGCGGAGAACTGGATAGCCTTTCGGTGCACACGCAGAGAAGTTCAAGACGCGGCTTCCGCCGAATGCAAGATCGTAGAAATCACGGGAGCTGTGGTCTGGGTCCGAATTGTCAAGTCCGATCTCGAGATAGCGGGATGCGGGAAGCTGCTGCCATCGCTGCTGTGGCCATCATGCGTACGGCAGAAGTCATCGGCCTGGTGTGCGCAAATCTGACGCCGCAGCCGAGATCGGAGCGACGATCACGCGTGGTACCAAGGAAAGCGCTCGACGGCAGGCCCGCCGATCTTGATGTGCTCATCACCTAGCACGAGTATAGCCCACCTCATGAGGATGTCTTTCGCGAGAATTCACATGTCAATATCGAACTTGGCGGCATCCACTATGGCTACGTTGCCGCGATCATGCGCCCTCCGGCCGTCTGCGCCGCCTACATGAGACAGAGGTCGCTGGTCTGGAGGCGCGTTGAGCACGGTGCGCTCCGGACGCACCTGCAGCGACGTATCCAACGCCCTTTATCGCACGATCGAAAAAGATGAGTTTCAAGAAGGATCCGCGCTGCGGCTACGCCATCTGGATCGAATGGCGAGAGCCGACCGCGAGCCTCAAGGATGACGACATGACAGAGCTGAAGCGAACATGGCCTTTCATGGGCAACTGGATCGATGAGGACTTCGGCTATGTTAGACATTCGGCATTACCGATTCGGCGCCGAAGTATTGACGAGTGCGCCACGGAAGCTTTTCGAGCTTTAACGAGAGTCTCTGTCCATGATATCGCAACTGCCAGGCTCTTGGGGACTTCTAAAGACTGATCGCGGGCTGCCGGACGATGCCCCAATCCCTTCGCTTCCCAACACCATCGTTGATCCGGCCGCCTTCGACTTCCCGGTAATTTCGGAGACCGTCACGGGAGCTTCCGTGGAGAAGATCAGCCGCGGCGACCCGGCGCTCGAGTCAGCCTATATCGCAGCTGCCCGGCGGTTGGTCGAGCGAGGTGCCGTGGCAATAAGCTCGACCTGCGGCTTTTCTGTCCGGTATCAATCGGCAGTCGCCGCGGCCGTGAATGTGCCGGTCGCGATGTCAAGCCTGATCCTGTTGCCGACGATGCTCCGCCAGCTGCCGGCGTCCGCCAGCATTGCCATTGTCACTTACGACTCGGCGCGCCTAGGCGAAGATCTGCTCGGGATCGACAATCCGGCCGATCGAACGAGAATCATGATCGGTGGCATCGAAGGAGCAAGTTCTGGCATGACGAGAGGAAGGATCCTCCGCCGCCGATTGACGTCGCCGCGGTCGAGGCGGATGTGACCGCTTGTATCGCGCGCATGCGCGTCGCGTATCCCGCGATCGCGGCGATCCTCTTGGAGTGTGGGGCCTTTCCGGTAGTTTCACCGGTGATCCGCCGTATCACCAGGCTGCCGGTCTACGACATCACGACCCTCTGCCAGATGACGTTGGCGTCCCTCCGTTGAGGACGTCCGACACTCGATAGCAAAGTTTCACCGAAAGGCTGGGCCTGCGCAAGATCTCAGCACGGCAAAACGCCATAGGGCGGTCTGCCAGGAGCATAGCGCGAATCTGCCAATGCAGTTCGAACTGCTCGCGGATTGTGCTAGCTTTCGAAGCATCATTGCCGCATGCCTTGCATCGACCGAGAGGTCGATACAAGCAAGACCTGCTAGCTTCACACCTAGCAATCCGGCGCAGTATTTCAGCTACTGAGCGCCCAGTTAGCGAAACTAAGCTTTACGGCTCCGTAGCATATGGGCAAGCGTGTGCGCGAGTTCAAGCGTCAAATTAATCGGCTCGCCCAATAGCACGGGCGGAGGCTGAATGGACCAGTACGGCATTTAACCCTGAACAACTGCGTGGGCGGAAGTTGATCTCAGACTTTCGCCCGTTTCAACAGAACCGACCCGATGGGAAGACAAATGGCAATCAGCAAAGCACCGCAGGCGTTCCGAAGAGCAGAGTACCTACGCAGGCTTGCTGGTGCGGCGCGATATCGACGCGCTTGTCGTCACCAGCTGGGCCAACATTACTTATCTGACGGGCAACTTGACCCGGATGTTCTCCTGCACGCGCTTGTGGTTTCGATTCGCGAAGAGGGCCGACGTTGACCGTGCGTCGCATGGATGTACCGGGCTGCATCCATCAGACGTTTCATGGAGCGCGGCAAGGTGATCGGCTATCCGGAAACTCTTGTTGGCAAACCTGACAAGTATGGCTTCGACGCGGTGATCGAGTTCCCCATGAATTTTGGTCTTGCAAACCGCGGCTTGGGAATTGAATTGGGTATCTTGTCGTCGCAAGCCGTAGAGAAGTTCAAGACGCGGCTGCCGGACGCGAGGATCACGGATTGCACCAAAGCAGTAGACTGGATCCGGATGGTCAAATCTGATCTCGAGATCTCCGTCATGCGGAAAACCGCCGCCATCGCGGATGCGGCCATCCTGCGTGCGCAGAAGTCATCCGCCCCGGCGTGCGAGAAGCTGACACGTTGCAGCCGAGGTCGCGGCGCAGGTGCCCCGTTGGAGCTAATGGCATGCCGGCGACGGGATGCTGCCGCTCCTGATGTGCTCGACGCCACTCACGGCCCACATCATGTGGAGCGATGACGTCTTTCGCCAGGTCAACACAAATCAGTATCGAATCAGCGCTAACCGCTGTGGCTACGTTGCCGCGATCATGCACACTTCTCGATCGGTGCGCGGTCCGACCGCCCACATCGCATTCACGAGGCAGGGCTGGGCGGTCTCGACGCCGCGCTGAACGCGGTTCGGCCTGGACGTACATGCAGCCACGTCGCCAGTTTTCAAAAGGAATCGCGCTGCGGCTACGCCATGATTGGATGGAGCCAACCGGAGCCTCGCGCATGGCGACATGACGGAGCTGAAGACGAACATGAACTTTCACCTGATGCTGGGCAACTGGGTCGATGAGGACTTGGCTATGTCATCAGCGAGACATTCCGCGTGACCGAGTCCGGCGCGAAGTATTGACGCAGGCGCCACGAAAGCTTTTCGAACTTTGACCAGAGGCTTCGTCCATGACATCACGACCCCAACGCATTCTCGGAATCCTGAAGACGGAACGCGGGTTGCCGCCCGGCGCGCCGCCGCCACCAACGAAGCCGCTACCCGGCTGGAAGCTGGATCCGGCTACATTCGACTTTTCGACCATCTCGGAAACCGTCGGCGGAGCTTGGGTGGACATCTTCCGCGGCGATCCTGCGCTTGAGCTGGCCTATATCGCAGCTGCCCACTGTCTGGTCGAGCGAGCCGCCGTTGCAATAAGTGCCTCGTGCGGCTTCACTGTCCGGTATCAGGCGGCTGTGGCCGCGTCGGTGAATGTCCCTGTAGCAATGTCGAGCTTGCTCGATGGCCGACATTGCTCCGCGAGCTGCCGAAGTCCGCCAAGATCGCAGTCTGGACCGCCGACTTGACGCGTCTGAGCGAAGATACAATCGGCGTCGAGAACCCCAAGGACCTGACAATGGTGGTTATCGGCGGCGTCGAAGGCGGCACGTTGTGGCGCAACGAAATGCAGCGTCCGCCACCACCGAACGAAGCAATTGGCCCGGCTCTTGCTCCGGTCTCGGCTGCAAGCGTGCAGCGACGCTGATTTGTCAGATTTGTTTGCTGCCGCACACGACATCTCGATGCAACCTTGTTCGAATACCTCAATCAGCTGATCACCGCGAAACAGCTTTCGCCGTCACCTCGGCACAATGAAAGTGCATCTGGGATACCGGCAGCTGAAACGACGACGACAACTCTCTCCTGACTGCAAACGGGACGTGTTTGCGCGACGCTGCCGTCCGCAGGCTCCGATCGCTTGGACACGTTCGCAGATTCCGAATCATCGTAATTTTTTCCAGAAATATACGTCGTTCTGCCATTCACCATGAATTTGTGCCGCTTCGTGTAGCACCGCGACGCGCCGGAATCCGGAATCGCTTTTTATACTCGGGATATTTCTTTCATATGCGCGTGACACCAGTAGTCGTAATCCCAAATTAGTGGCGGTCTCAATCAAGTGTGCAGCCATCAGCCTGCCAAGTCCCTCCCTCGATGATTCTCGTCAATGTAGCGTGATGTTTCGGCGACGTCTGTATATTCAGGGCGCACGGAAAACCTATTCAACGAGCACCAGCCGATTACTGTACTATTTTCAAGCTCATAGACGAACGCAGGATAAGGATCTTCATGTTCGCTAAACCAGGCGATGCGTTCTTTGTAAGTATCAGGAGCGACTTGGCTTATAGCAAAGATGCCGGGCTTCATCGCTTGATTGTAGATCTTTGCCATGTCAGCGGCATCGGCATAAGTTGCTCGTCGAAACATTGGTCTAACTCGTCCGTTCTTTAAGCGCGCGTGCGCGGTGCTCTACGACGCGGTATGCGCCTCAGTGCCCACCGGTGATGACCCGGCAACTCGGCGTCTGCTTGTCCTCTGCGCTGAGACTGCCGTTCATCACGTAGAATGCGGATATGCCCCGTGTTCAGCACGCCGAACAAATCACAGTCAGATCTGTACACACAAGCTATCAGCTCTGGTGGGTTGCCGCGAGCTCCGGAGACAGGCATTGTCAGATAGCTGTTGTCGAACCCCACCCGCCCTGCATTGCCCGTCGCAGAACATCTCAATAAGAATTGCCTCAGGTCGCTGCGGAGCATGCTCCTCATAAGCCAATTTGATGAATGTGAACATCAGAACCTTGCATTCGCTCTCGCACAGCAGTCGCGATCCACTTTTTAGTTGATTGTGGAGCTGTGTCACGTCCAGATGCGAAACGAGATTGGAGGACGTCTAATGTCGTACCAAGTGCGCCCGTTGCGAAAAGGTGACCTTTCAAGCGTGACAGAGATCTATAACGCCGCATGTCGCGCAAGGGAATCAACGCAAGGAACGCGCCCCTGGAGCGTCGAGGAAATGAAAGAATATCTATTCGAAACGCGTCCATCATTTGAGTCCTACACGTGCGTTGACAAGGACACCGTGGTCGGCTGGACAGCACTCACTCGGTATCGCGTCAGGGAAGATGTTAAGCACACAGCCGAGATGTCGCTCTATGTTCAAGAGTCATTTCGTCGTAAAGGAATTGCGTCCGCCCTTGCGCACACTCTTCTAAATCGAGCAAGTATCCTCAATCTGCATTGCATTTTTGCAATCGTGTTTAAAGATATGCCACACGTTGTTTCTTTCGCAGAAAGGAAATGTGGATTTTCGGTCGCGGGATGCCTTCCAGAGGTCTTTTCCGACAGCGGAAAGCATTACGACATTCTGGTATTTGAAAGGGTTATAGTGCCGTAAACCTGATCGCCACCATCGTCCTGGACGGACTTTGGCACCGTACCGTGCGCTATCGAGCAGGACAACCCAGTCCTCGATGCGACAAGTCCTCGAGAACGTCGAGAGTGCCAAATGGCAATATGCGTTTCGTGGACGCGCAGTTGCATTTGGATGGCGCGACGAGCAAATCATCGTCATCGACAGTGATCAGGGCGAGTCCGGCGCATCGGCGGCCTGGCGCGAGGGGTTTCAGCGCCTGGTCAGCGATGTCGGCATCGGGGGCGCTGGCATCGTGATGGGTCTGGAGGTCTCGTGCCTGACGCGGAACAACGCCGACTGGCAGCGTTTGCTGGAGACCTGCGCTCTGACCGACACCCTCATCCTCGACGAGGATGTTGTCTATGATCCGACAAGCTTCAATGACCCTCCTGCTCAATCTCAAGGGCACAATGAGTGAAGCCGAGCTGCATGTGATCAAAGCAAGGCTGCGCGGCGAAATCCTGAACAAAGTGACGCGCGGCGTTATCGCTGCACCCTCCCAACCGGGCTGATCTACGACCAGTCCGATAACGTGACGCTCGATCCCGACACGCAGATCAGAGAGACGACCGCCCATTTCTTCGACACGTTCGCGCGCGTGGGTTCGGCATGCCCGACCGTCAAGGCCTTTCGCAGGGAAGGCCTGCTGTTTCCCTCCTGTCTGCGCAACAGCGAGACAGCGGTTTTTCGGCCGCTGACTGCATCAACCCACGCTAGGCTGGCGCCTACGCCTATGGGCGGCGGGGCTATCGACGAGCCATCGACGGTAAAAAGACCCTGCAGCGGCGTGACCAACTTGACTGGCTGGCTTGCATTCCCGGATGCCCATCCCAGCTACATCAGCTGGGAGCGACTCCAGGAGAATCTCAGGGCTCTCAAGATCAACGTCAGGGATATGAAGTGGCGCGCGCATCGCCTTCGCGGGAAGGGACCGCGCTGCTGCAGGGACGGGCGGTCTGCGGCCGATGCTAGATTTCCGGATCCGCCACGCGGCCCGGCGCGGACGGCTGGAAGCCTTGTACATCTGTGACCGCGCCAACGGCGATCGCTGCGGGCCCAGCTGTCAGTCAATCGCCGGTCCCCCTATCGATAAAGCCATCGGCATTTCTGATCGGCGAGGAGATGACGCCGGCTGCCGTCGAGTTGTCGCTCGAGATCCGCAAAGAGATCGAAGCCCGATATGAAGAAGTGCATCCAGGTAACGGATGGGCTGTTCTTGTATGTCGACTTCACGTCGCTCCGATATGAATCCGCTTGGTAGTTCGAGCGGGGAGGGCGTTGGTGAGACTGTCGACCGAGTACAGCCCGATCACGACTATCCACAACCGCTCCAACAGGTGGTCGCACGGTGGTGTGTGGCAGCAGTTGTTTGAGCAGCGTGCTATCTCCGGTCTGACCTGTGAGTGCTGATCGATTGCACTCACGTTAAAGCGCATTGGGCGTCACGGCACTAACCGCTCCCGATTTCCCGCCCCCTCGGAAACCGCTCATCGAAAACTGAAAGGCGTTTCCACGTCGCACGGTACATGCGTAGCCCTCATTACAGAATACTACCAGCCTTAGTAGGTTCGTTGCTCCCGGTTCTCAGGTAAGGAGTGGAGTTATTCTGGGAAAGACACGCGTTGTGCAACACAAGGTCCGCCGACACGCGTGCATGTTCCGGTCGCTATGTCCACAGCTCGAGCAATCTGAGAGAACCGTTCTTGTTCATTGAACCATTACTTGCGGAGGAGACTAGCATGGCGGGAGTTATCAGCGAGCCACTCAATATCCAGACTTTGGAAGCCCTAGAATCAAACGTCCGCTCATACTCACGTTCGTTCCCGGCCATTTTCAGTCGAGCGCGCGGCTCCATTATGTTAACGGAGGATGGTCGAAAGGTCATTGACTTCCTGTCCGGTGCTGGAGCGCTGAACTACGGCCACAACAATCACCAGATCAAAGCTGCTATTGCCGAGTATCTAGCATCGGATGCCGTAGTCCACGGGCTTGACATGGCCACTCCGGCAAAGCTCAAGTTTATGGAGATTTTCAATTCTGTCATACTTCGCGAACGGGGTTTGCAATACCGATTCCAATTCACAGGGCCAACTGGTGCTAATGCCATTGAGGCAGCTCTAAAGCTCTCACGCAAAATTGCAGGACGTCAAAATATCATTTCATTCACGCATGGATATCATGGCATGAGTTTAGGAGCAATTGCTGCGAGCGGTAATCGTTTTTATCGGACAGGCAGCGGCATTTCTTTGTCTGGCGCAACTTTCATGCCCTATGATGGCTATCTTGGATCAGCCGTTGATACGGCTGGCTACCTGCGAAAGGCATTGATGGACGAGAGCAGTGGCATCGATCGTCCAGCTGCCATTCTCGTCGAAACTGTTCAAGGAGAAGGTGGTATGAACGTGGCTGGCAGGGAATGGTTGCAATCAATTCAGGCTATAGCAAAACATATCGGCGCCCTTTTCATAGTTGACGATATCCAGATGGGCTGTGGCCGCACGGGCGAATTCTTTAGCTTCGAGTTCGCTGCGTTGTCGCCAGATATTGTCGTACTGTCGAAGTCGCTGAGTGGGTACGGCCTGCCATTATCAATGTTGTTGATTAAAGAGGAGTTCGACGCATGGCGGCCAGGAGAACACACAGGCACGTTTCGAGGAAACAACCTTGCGCTAGTATCTGCAACCGCAGCTATAGATATGTATTGGCGTAGCCGGACTTTCTCGCAGGGTGTTCAGCGGATGGGAGAACTTATGCGGCGCCGACTTGAGGCCATTGCATCCGAACATGGAAACGGTTTTGCTGTTCGAGGGCGGGGCATGGCGTTGAGGTTCGATTGCCAAATGGCCGAAATCGCAGAGACTACGATACGCAAGGCATTTGAGAAGGGATTGATTGTCGAACGATGCGGACCCGTTGATCAGGTCGTAAAATTTTTGCCTGCACTCACGATTGACCCTGAGACACTAAATCAAGGCCTTGAGATATTCGAGGAATCCTTGGCCGAAGCCCTGGAACAAGCCAAAGTACAGTGACCTGACCCCGCTGCTCATCCAGACCAGACCAGAGTCGGGGCATGACGGCGTGACTGCGCCCACGAAACATCGAGTGGTCAGCGGACCCGGTCGGGGTTGCTCAGCCGAACGTCCGATGCGGTGATCTGCGCGGCATAGGCCGCTGGGATTTGATAGCCGACGCCGGAGTGCGGACGGGCTTTTTTCAGTCGCCACCCACCGCGCGAGGGCCACGCAGGCGTGATTGGAATTAACGGACAGGGTCTCGTTCCAAAGTTCGTCCCGCAAGCGGCGCTGGAGCTCTCGCAGAGGTTGTTCCGCATCGGCTTACCAGCTGCGCTGAAGTGCTGAACGGAGACGGTGCGCGTTGGTCAAGGCGAGCACCGCGCTCGAGCTGAAGCCGGTCGCGTTGTCGGAAAACGATCAACTCGCGCTTGCCGTCCCCGGCAGATCAGAGCTGCAAGCTCCCGCACAACCTGTTAGCCCGAGACTGAGGTGATGGCAACAGCCGCAGGGCACTCCTTAGTGCCATCGTTCAGGATATTCAGGATCCGCGAAAACCGGCCGCAAGCCATTGGAAGTGGATGAAGTCAATCGACCAGCGGGCCTTTGGGCGCGCCGCCCGTAAGTGGCGGAGTAATTCTCCCCACTTGCATTTGAAATTCCTCGGTTTTCGTGGCGGCCTACGTCCAGAGAAGGAGCCGGTGCGGCGGCTTGACGTGTTCAAGGGCAGCGGCCGTCGGCGGAGGTAGAGTGCTGAGGACAACGCATGGATTGTTGCGGAAACGGAGAGGAGCGGCGACTCGGTGTGCGCGGTGGCGCCACGGCATGGCCCTTCGCGCAGCGGGTGTTGGGCTGGCGACGGCTGTTGAGAGAGATAGCGGATGGGTCAGTCGGATTGGCAGTTCGTACCGGAGCTATCGCCGAAAGTTGGTGACGGCGGGAATCGGAAAGGCGGCATATCGTGGGGGTGCTTGACGCCTCCACTTCTCCACCGAAGGAGCGATATGCCGTGTCCAAAGATAACATCATCAAGCTGATTCAGCCAGGAAACGTCGAGGATCAACTCACCGAAATCTTGCGCAATGGGGCGCGTTGCCTGCTCGCCCAGGCGGTCGAGGCCGAGGTCGCGGACTTTCTCGGCAAGCATGCCGATTTGAAGACCGCGGACGGCCACCAGCGGGTCGTACGTCACGGTCACCTGCCGGAGCGCGAGGTGATGACCGGGATCGGTCCGGTCGCCGTCCGCCAGCCGCGGGTGCGCGATCGCGAGGCGGACGTGACCTGCCCCGACCGCATCCGGTTCTCTCCGTCGATCCTGCCGCCCTACATGCGCCGCTAGAAATCGATCGAGACGCTGCTGCCGATCCTTTACCTGAAGGGTATCTCCACCGGCGACTTCTCCGAGGCGCTGGCGGCGCTGCTCGGCAAGGATGCCGCTGGGTTGTCGGCATCCGCCATCGGCCGCCTGAAGGACGGTTGGCTTGACGAACACACCGCGTGGCAGAGGCGCGATCTGTCGGCGAAGCGCTACGTCTACATCTGGGCCGATGGCATCCATCTCCAGGCACGTCTCGAAGACGAAAAGCAGTGCATCCTGGTGATGATCGGCGCGACGCCGGAAGGCCGCAAGGAACTGGTCGGCTTCACCGATGGCGCTCGCGAGAGCGCGCAGGACTGGCGCGATCTGCTGCTCGATCTAAAGCGGCGCGGGCTCGAGGTGTCGCCGCGGCTCGTCATTGCCGATGGCGCACTCGGGTTCTGGAAGGCCGCCGGCGAGGTCTGGCCGAAAACGCGCGAGCAGCGCTGCTGGGTGCACAAGACCGCGAACGTGCTCGCCAAGTTGCCGAAGAGCCAGCAGCCGAAGGCCAAACGCGCGTTGCAGGAGATCTGGATGGCCGAAACCAAGGCCGCCGCCGAGTTGGCGTTCGACGCCTTCATCGAGAGCTACACGCCCAAATACGAGAAGGCGGCCGACTGCCTGAGTAAGGACCGGGACACGCTACTGGCGTTCTACGACTTCCCGGCCGAGCACTGGAAGCACCTGCGGACGACCAATCCCATTGAAAGCACCTTCGCTACCGTGCGCCACCGCACGATCCGATCGAAGGGTTGCCTGTCCAACAGGACGGCGCTCGCGATGGTCTTCAAACTGCTGGAGGCCGCGCAGAAAAGCTGGCGTCGTCTCGATGGCCACAACCAGTTGCCAAAACTCGTTCTCGGTGTGACATTCAACGACGGGATCGAGGTCATCGCCAAACCGACTGACCGTCAGCCCATAACCGCCGCCGCCTGACCGGCCGCGCCGTCACCAAAATTGGCGATAGCTCTTCGTACCGGCTATGATCAATGTGGACGCGCCGGCGTCTGGCCGGCAAGCGTCCCGCCTGCTGCACTGAGGTGGGTGATGGGTCTGTCTCCGCATCAGAGGGGGACGAGAGGACCCGTGACCCAAGCAAACCCCGGTTCCAACCGAGCTGCTCTTCCCACAAGAAACAAGGGGAGAGGGCACAAACAACGTGCACCGCACTATTCGTGAATCGAACTACGCGGCAACGGGCTGTTTTTAGGCGCGAAGCGACCGTAGAATGTCTCGCCGTTTTGCGCCATCTCTTCCAGAAGCTTCGGCGGGGTGAAACGAGGGCCATGTTTGGCTTCGAGCTTGTGGCAGAGCTCGACGAACTTCTTCGTGCCCATGAAGTCGATATAGGACAGCGTACCGCCGGTGAACGGCGCAAAGCCGAAGCCCAGGATCGAGCCGACATCGGCCTCGCGCGGATCGGTGATGACGTGGTCCTCGACCGTGCGCGCGGCTTCCACCGCCTGCACCACCAAAAAGCGCTGCTTCAGCTCCTCGACATCGAGAGTATCGGGGTCAAGATGCTTAAGCTGCAAGTCGGCAAGACCCGGCCATAGGCTCTTCTGGCCCATGCCCTTCTCGGGGTAGTCGTAGAAGCCCTTGCCATTCTTGCGGCCGAAGCGGCCTTGCTTTTCGACCAGTTCGACCATCAGTTTCTTGTCTGCCTGGTCGATCGCGTTCGGACCCAGATCGGCTTCGGTCGCCTTCATGATCTTCAGGCGGAGATCGAGTGCGGTTTCATCAGACAATGAGAGCGGCCCGACCGGCATGCCCGCCATCTTGGCGCAATTCTCAATCATCGCCGGCGGCACGCCCCTCAAAAACATCTCGTTGCCTTCGGAGATATAGCGCGCCACGCAGCGGTTGGCAAAGAAGCCGCGGGAATCGTTGACGACAATCGGCGTCTTGCCGATCTGCCGCACATAATCGAGCGCGGTGGCGAGCGCGACATCGCCGGTGTTCTTGCCCAGGATGATCTCGACGAGCATCATCTTCTCGACCGGCGAGAAGAAATGGATGCCGATGAATTTGCTTTCGTCCTTGAATTCCTCGGCGAGCGACTTGATCGGCAGCGTCGAGGTGTTGGAGGCGAAGATCGTACCGTCCTTCAGGAGCGGCTGCGCCTTGGCGTAGACGTCGGATTTGACCTTGCGGTCCTCGAACACCGACTCGATGATGAGGTCGCAATCCTTGATGGCCGCGTAGTCAGCGGTAGCGGTGATGCGCGAGAGCGTCGCGTCGCGATCACTTTCCTTGGCACGGCCCTTTTTGATCAGATCATCGAACACGGACTTGGCATGCGCCTTGGCTTTATCCGCGCTCTCCTGGTGGCGATTGATCAGAACAACCTCCATGCCGGCGCTCGCCGATGCGTAACCGACGCTCGCGCCCACGAAGCCCGCGCCGATCACGGCGAGCTTCTTCACCTTTATCGGCGGCACGTTCTGCGGACGGCGGGTGCCCTTGTTCAAGTCCTGCTTCGACAGTTGGCTGCGGATCATCGCCTGCGCTTCCTTCGAGCGCAGGATATGCGCGAAATAGCGCGACTCCACGCGCAGCGCCGCGTCCATCGGCAGCTGCAGACCTTCATAGACGCAGCTCATCACCGCACGCGCGGCCGGATAATTGTCGTAGGTCTCGCGGCGATAGGTGGCGTTGCGGGCCGGGAACATCATCATGCCGGCCTTGGAGAAGACGGGACCGCCGGGCAACTTGAATCCCTTCTCGTCCCAGGGCGCGACGGCCTTGCCGCCGCCCTTGATCCAGTCCTTGGCGACCTTGATCAGGTCGGCCGGTGGCACGATGGCATCGATCAGCTTGAGCGCCTTGGCGCGCGCAAGATCCATCGCCTCACCCTTGAGCAGGATCTGCATCGCGTCCTCCGGGGCGACGATGCGCGGCACGCGCTGGGTGCCGCCAGCGCTGGGGAAAAGGCCAACCTTGAATTCGGGAGTCCAAGCCGCGTCTTCGGATTTTCGGCAGCCACGCGGTAATGGCAACATAGCGTGAGCTCAAAGCCCCCGTCGAGCGCAAGCCCGTTGATCGCGGCGACCCACGGCTTGCCTGACGTTTCGATCGCCCGGAAGGCGAGCGAGAAGCGGCGGCTCTGGTCGAACAGAATCTGGTTGGCCGCGATCTCGCCTTTCTCCTTGAACGCCTGCGCATAGGTGCGGCTCATGCCCTCCAGCATCGACAGGTCGGCGCCGGCGGACAGCGCCTCCTTGCCGGAGGTGATTATGACGCCCTTGATCGTGGCATCGGCCGAAGTCTGCTTCACGATCGCTTCGAGCTCGTTAATCGTAGTCTCGTCGACCACGTTCATCGAACGGCCCGGAATATCCCAGGTGACCAGCGCGATGCCGTCGGCGTTGGTTGCGACTTTAAAATTCTTGAAGGCCATATGTTGCTCCCTCGATGCCGACTGCCGTCAAGGCGCGGCGATTGACCGGTGACCTCGTAGGGTGGGTTAGGAACGCAACCCACCACTTGCCGTGGCATGGTGGATTACGCCTTCGGCTAACCCACGCTATGGCCGTTAGACTCGTTCGATGATGGTGGCGGTACCCATGCCGCCGCCGATGCACAGCGTCACGAGCGCGGTTGCCTTGTCGGTGCGCTCGAGCTCGTCAAGCACGGTGCCCAAAATCATTGCGCCGGTCGCGCCGAGCGGATGGCCGAGCGCGATCGCGCCGCCATTGACGTTGATCTTGTCGTTGTCGATCTCGAAGGCCTGGATGTAGCGCAGCACCACGGACGCAAAAGCTTCGTTCAGCTCAAACAAGTCGATATCCGACGTCTTCATGCCAGAACGCTCGAGCAGCTTGTTGGTGACGTCGACCGGACCGGTCAGCATCATCGCCGGCTCCGAGCCGATATTGGCGAAGGCGCGGATCTTCGCGCGCGCCTTCAGGCCACATTTTGCACCGGCCTCCTTGCTGCCGACCAGCACCGCGCCCGCTCCGTCGACGATTCCAGACGAATTGCCGGCATGATGCACATAATTCATGCGTTCGACCTCGGGGTGCGACTGGATCGCGACCGCGTCGAAGCCGCCTATCTGCGCGACCTCGACAAAGGACGGCTTCAGCTGCGCCAGCGACTGCATGGTCGTGTTCGGGCGCATATGCTCGTCCTTGGCCAAGATGGTGAGGCCGTTGATGTCCTTCACCGGCACTACGGAGTTGTTGAAGCGGCCGTCGTCCCAGGCCTTGGCCGCGCGCTGCTGGCTCTGCAGCGCATAGGCGTCGACGTCGTCGCGCGAGAAACCGTACTTTGTGGCGATCAGATCAGCCGAGACGCCCTGCGGCATGAAATAGGTGGGCACCGCGATCGAGGGATCCATCGGCAGGGCGCCGCCGGAGGCGCCGATGCCGACCCGGCTCATCGATTCCGCGCCGCCGCCGATCACGAGCTCATGCTGGCCGGCCATGATCTGGGCGGCGGCGAAGTTCACCGCATCGAGGCCGGAGGCGCAGAAACGGCTGATCTGCACGCCGGGGACGGATTCGCCAAGGCCCGCCTTCAGCGCCGCGAAGCGCGCGATGTCGCCGCCCGCCTCGCCGACCGGATCAACCACGCCGAGGATGACATCGTCGACGACGTCTTCAGCGAGGTTGTTGCGCTCCTTCAGCGCCTGCAGCGGCACGGTGGCGAGCCGCAGCGCCGTGACCTCGTGCAGCGCGCCGTCCGGCTTGCCGCGGCCGCGCGGGGTACGAACGTGATCGTAGATATATCCCTCAGGCATGAAGCCTCTCCAAGATTGGTGATCATCACGTAAAAGCGGATTTTAATAACGGATTGAGATGAGCGGCGATACCGATTTCCTATCGCCGTACATCGCGCACTGACGAGGCGCTCGCCGGCTTGCATGCGAGGCATCCACATCGTCTTGCGGGCTCTCGAGCCCGACGACACGGAACCCGATGCTCGACCGCTGGCGACGGTGTCCTCTATCAGAGGAATGTGTTTCGCCCGGGCATAGCGACTGAGCCCAACGAGGATGAGATCGTCGCTTATTACGCGGTTGCCTCTTTCCTCTCTCGGCACATGGACACGGGTTTAAGGGACGGAGAGCATCGCTCGTTTTGTGGATTTGAATGCACTCGGCCCTCAGTCAGTGTTGCTGCCTCTCAATAGCAACCGCCGTGCCAGCGCCGTTTAAGCGCATTAAGCTTCTGATTAAGCTTAAACAATTCACTGGCCGCGGTCAGGGGCCGGTGTTTTGAACCCGACAGCCGTTGTACGCCGTTAGAAACCGGACAAGCTCGCCGGTCGTTTTGTGCCGAAGGCTTGCGCCGAAGGACGGCGGCGATCCGCCCGCTGCAAAGATCGAGAACCGCAACGGGCTCATGATCGATGCGAGGGCGACCGAGGCCAATCGCAGGGTCGAGCGCGAGTTTCGCGCTCGACATGATCAATGAGAATGCAAAGCCTGGCAGCAGGGTGGGTGTCGATAGGAACTATGGCAACTGCTGACTCCGTGGCAAGCTGCCGGGAGCGCGCGTGCACGCCGCATGTCTTGCAGAACAACACCAACCGCCGCCTGGCGATCGATGGCCGCACGAGACGCCATCCCGGTTATCGGATCAGCACGATCAAGCGCAAGCGGATCGAAGGACCATTCGGCTGGATCAAGACCGTCCGTGATCTGTGCAAGACACGGCATTTCGGAAGGATGCTGGTCGAATAGTTCCTTGTGCTTTCTGCCGCCGCCTACAATCTCGTTCGCGTTACAAAGATCCTGGCTAGCGGAATGAGTTTGTCCGCGCCTCCAAAAATCGAGCAAAGTACAGTCACAAATGCTCCGACGGGATCCATCGCGGCACCTCAAGCCCGCTCGTTGTTGCACGCGAAAATCGCATTCCGATCTAAGCTTTTCAGCAACCTGCTTGAGCAGATTCCGATCAAGTTGACCCGTATCCTGCGGAAACGAAGTGGCGCATTCAGTCTGGCATAAAAATGCATGGAAGGCGTCGGTGATCGCGCCCTCGAGCGCCTCGACGATTATGGCTGCGGCTTTGCGCAGCCTCAACTTAGATTAGGGCGGCAACGGCAAAGGGTTGGTGTCGCGGGCCTCAATTAGGGTCCGGATGGCGGGGCCGTTATGTGCCGGCAGATTGTCCATCACGTCAATGTCGCCGTGATTGAGGGGCGCCAACACCTTTTCTAGATGGGCGCGGAAGGCAACCGCGTTCATCGGCGCGTCGAGTGTCATCGGCGCAGTTAGGGCGGTAGGGCGCAATGCGGCGGTGAAGGTCGTAGTCAGCTAGTGACCGTGCGGGACCGCAGCGCGGCAGCGTTGACCGCGTTTGGAGTGACTGTAAAGCCGCGCCATTTTGGTCGAGGCGTCGGTCTCGTCGATAAAGACCAGCTTTTCGGGACTAAGTTGCAGGGCGAGTTCTCGCCGAACAAGGAGCGTGGAACATCAGCGTCTAGGAGCCTGTCCCTATAATGGACTTAGGATTAAGCGAAGCGGGTTCTGAAGCTTTTTTGGGGAGATAGGTTCTCCTCAGCGTGCGGCGGCGAGTTTTGCGAGGTTGTGGGCGATGCAGATCATGGCCCATTCGGCTTTGACCTTGTCGATGCTGCGCAGGAGGAACTGGCGGAAGCCTCTTGCCTGCTTGATCTGACCGAAGACGGGCTCGACGATCTGTTTTCGCAATCGATATCGGCTTCGATAGCCTGCGCGCTTGAGCTTTGTGCTCATTCTGGCGACGAGCGTGCCGGATTTGAGCTTTCTTTTGTCGTGGCCGCCTTGGTGCCGTGCTTTTGCCGTCCGGTGGCGACGTAGCCCTCGATCCGGCGTCGAATGAGCGTGCGAAGATTGGCTTGCGAGCAATAGCCTGCATCGGCCGACGCTTCATCCGGGTTCTTCCCGAGATTGGCTTTGATGGCATCGAGCAATGGCGCAAGCTGCGCCTGATCGCTTGGCGAGTTGGTCAGCGTGTGCGCCACGATGATCTGATGGGCGCCATCGACGGCGGCCTGTGCGTTGTAGCCCTGGATGAAGCCGTTTTTGGTCGGCATCACGCGGCTGTCGGGATCGGTGAAGTTGCGCTGCGCCTTGTCGCTCGGCTCTGCCGTGACGGGCTTGGACTTGCGTCCCGGCCGGCCCTTGCCACCGTCGCCGGAGCGGTCGTCGCCCGGCTTCGAGGCCGCTTTGGCTTTGGCTTCAGCTTCCAGCGCAGCCTTGGCGGTCCGGATCTTCTCCAGCCGCTTCTCTTTGTTGGCCATCCACTCGGGCATTTCGTCGCCACGCTTCGAGGCTCCGAGCTGACGATCCTCAGCCTTGTCGGCTTGGGCGGCCTGGGCCAGCCAGCCCTCGACCTCCGCCGCAAGCCTCGGCTCGGCCTCTTTCATCCGGCCATAGCTCATCGCCTTGTTGATCCCGGCATTGGCCTTGATCTTGGTGCCGTCGAGCGCCACGTGGCCAAGCTTCACGAGCCCCGCCGCGCGACACAGCGCAAGAACCTGCCGGAACAATCCGGAGAGCGCAGCCAAATGCCGCTTGCGGAACTCGCTGATCGTGCGGAAGTCCGGACGCTGCATCCCCGTTACAGCCGCAAAATCCAGCCGCTCCTCGCAGCCCCGTGCGATCTTGCGCGACGAGTAGATCCCCTGGCTGTACGCATAAAGCAGCAGCGCTACCATCATGCCAGGATGATAGGGCGGAAAGCCGCGCTCCTCGTCGTAGACATCCATGATCCGCGACAGGTCCAAGCCGGTGCGAACCGTGTCCCGCACAAAGTGGGCCGTGTGCCCGGAAGGCACCAAATCCTGGATCGATGGCGGCAGCAGCCAAACCTGATCAACGTCCCAAGGACGAAATGTCTTGCTCATCCACCGTTGGAATCACGACGCTTGTTCTTCGTCGAGAAAAATCCGATTACTCGGACAGGCTCCTAGCTTTAGCTAGATAGATCGATCCTGGGGTAGGAATCTGGGTGGCGATCACGGCCGAGACCAAACTCACTGAAAGGATGCCGTGGACGATTCGGCCACGAGACTGAGTCCCGAGTGCATCGATCATCTCTGCTCTTGCCAGTTCCAACCTGTTTCATTAGCTAGTGGCTTGCGCTGCATTTGCTTGGACAAGAACCGCCATGTTTCCAGGCTGGTGCTGGTTTCTCCACATTTTCATGTGTGCGTGCGGAAGTTGGGCCCACGTGAAGGCTTCGGACAGACAGGGATCTATGCGCCGTTCAACAACAAGCCGATTCGCTTCCCACACTTGATGTGGATTCGCGAAGTGGCTGCCCTGGACTCTTTTTGTCGCATCCAGATAAAGCGCGCATCCATCGTGAAATTGTAACCTGAGGTCCCACCACAGAAGACAACCATTCCGCCTCGTTTCACGATGTAGCAGCTGACTGGAAATGTCATTTCTCCCGGGTGCTCGAAGACAATGTCGACGTCGTTACCCTTTCCGGTAATCTCCCAAATGGCTCTGCCGAAGCGGCGCACCTCCTTCATATAATCGCTGTAAGCGATCTCATTGATATCGGGAAGTCGGCCCCAACAGTCGAACTCCTTCCGGTTTATAACGCCCTTGGCCCCCAATGACATCACATAGTCACGCTTCGACTCGTCAGATACGATGCCAATCGCGTTCGCCCCCGTAACGGCTACGAGTTGGACTGCCATCGAGCCAAGCCCGCCAGCCGCCCCCACACTAAAATGTTTTGAGCTGGTCGGACCGCGTGTGGGGGATGACCAAACAACATCCTGTATGCGGGCGCCAGCGTGCCTGTATAGCAGGCGCTCTCCTCCCACGTTAGGTGCGTTGGCCGGGGTAATAGCTGACGCGCTTGCACGCGTGCGAATTGCGCAAAGGATCCGTCTGGAGTTTCATAACCCCAAATTCTCTGAGAAGGCGAGAACATGGGGTCACCGCCATTGCACTCGACATCGTCGCCATCGTCCTGATGGGAATGAAGAACCACCTCATCACCCACCTTCCAATTCTTCACGCGATCTCCGATCGCCCAAACAATTCCCGCAGCTTCTCCTCCGCAGATGTGATAGGAGTGCCGATGCACGTCCAAGGGCGAGACTGGCTTCCCAAGGGATGCCCAAATAGAATTGTAGCCTATCCCGGTCGCCATAATCATGACCAGGGCGTCCTCTGGTCCTACGGCGGGGGTATCAACCACCTCCACTTGCATTGCAGAATCTGGATCCCCATGCCGCTCCCGGCGTATGACCCAAGCATACATGTGCTTCGGTACATGACCCAATGGCGGTATTTCCCCAATCTCGTAACGATCCTTTGCGACAGCCTGGACGTAGTTCGCCACGGACGGATCGTGGCCGCCATGTTGATTGATTCCGATCATGTGTACCTCGATGCAAATGAAAATGAACAGGCGCCCCGACGAGTCCGGCTGGTGACACTCGGCTCGTCGGACGGACGTCGGGCCAGCGCCTCCAGCGCTACTTGATTTGCTGGATGGTTGCAGGCCAGGAGCCGGAGCACTTTGCAGTCGACTGCCGAGATCGCCGTCAGCACCGTAAGCTCGGGTAGTGAAAAAGCCGCGAAGCGCTCGCCCGAAACATTTTTCCCAGGCCGTGCGGTAGTTGCTTAATGAGTGTCCATAGGACTCCAAGATCCCGCAGTATCGGCGAGAAGCCGAAGCAACCGATCTCGATTTTGAGGCGCTCGGCGACGCTGGCAATCAGACACAAGATATCTTCCCACCGAGCGCTTTCCGTATCTAAGGTCGACGCGCGTAACGACACGACCCTGAGTACTTCTTCGAACATCCGGAACATCCCTTCTCCGACTCTCAGCGATATCTCATGGCCCCTTCGCGCTCCCAAGAAGCTCTCTATGATCACATCCTTCGAAGTGAGCGGCTTGAGCGTCTGAGTCGCAAAGCCCCTTTTTGATGGTGAATTGCTCTTCAGTCGATCGCTCGTGCCGATCGGTCGAACAGACGGATGTATTTCTGCAGGCGACGAATCAGCGTTTCGATCGGGCCGTTGGCTAGAACAGATCGTGCCCGATGTCGCATGCCGAATTCCTTGTGATGTTTGACCCGCCTGATGACCCGCCGGACCCGCTACGGTCATCAGCTAATTGTTGCCATGCATCTGATCAATTACTAACGTTGGTAGTTGACCGTGGCGAAAATTGTTGCATCTCGTTATAGATGGCGCAGGAACAGGGGCGGGACCAGCGGGTCTCATTCAGCCTAGCTGAACGCTTACAGCCGAAGATGCAAAGCTAAGAACGTCGTAAACGCACGCGCCGCATCAAAATAGTGCGGTAGTGAGGTCTAAAGCCTGATGAGGTTAGCTTGCATAGCCTGAGTTTGCGAGATAGTTGGTGCATTCGTCCCCGGATCGGAGGCTTGGAAGACTTCGCCGATCGCGGCGGACGTCGCATCGACGTGCGAGCCGGTAACCACCACACCTCTTGAGTTGCACAAAATGTCGAGCGCCTCAGCGGCCACCTTTTGGAGGCCGATAACGATCGAATCGCGAATCAGTCTCTTTTGCAACCAAGCAAGAGCAGGTCTGATGCCCGCCGAGAGAGCGCCGATGCGGAAGCTTCCAGAAGGCACGCCCTCGGCGAGCAAACGGCAGATCGCGATCACGATCGGCAGCAACCGATCGACTGTTGGCGAGTACGGCGAGCTTCCGTGATCGGCATCATCTGGCCGGTGTCGGAAGGAATGGACGACGGCGAGCTCGAGCGCCGGTTGTTCACGCCGCCGACATTCGACGAGAAGCCATCGCGGCCTTTGCCCAATTCGGTTTGAGGTAGACCGAGAGCTGATGCGGCTGTGGACTCGACGGTCTGGCTAACGCCAAATCGTCGCGGCGATAATTGATGCCGTTCGTGTCCGCGCAGACAATCGCGGTCAGCCATGCGCGAGATAATCCATTCGCCCGCCGTCCACCACCAGCATCTGAGCTGTCAACCAGCCCGTCTCTGGGGCTGCCAAAAAGACGACAGCATTCGCAATATCCTCAGGCTCCCCGATCCGCCCCATTATCGTCCGCTCCCCAACACGCCTCTCGATAGACTCCCATTCTGCGCCGCGAAGTCTTCCTAGCGTCATGTCCGTGCGGATAAATCCAGGCGCGACGGCGTTCACGGTAATGCCATCGGATCCCAATTCCATGGCGAAGCGTCGCGTCAGGATCGCGGCCTCTGCCTTCGTCGCAGCGTAGAATGCGTTTCCGGGCAGCGTCGCCCCGATTGCGGCGATTGAGGCCAGGTTAATAATCCGCCCATAGCGCCGTGCGCGCATGCCTGCCATCACGCCGCGCGTTGTGTGAATGATGCCGTCCGTATTGACCCGACGCATGCGGTCGAAGTGCTTGTGATCAAACGTTTCGAGTGTCGCCTGATACAGCACTCCAGCGTTATTAACGAGGATAGTGACCGGACCAAGCTGTGCCTCCGTATGCTCAATCATCGTTTGAACGGATGCAAAATCCCCGACGTCTGCGCTCACCGTCATGGCACGGACACCAGCGGCCTTAATCTCGCTCGCAACTTGCTCGGCCGCGTCCGCCCGCTCTGCATAGTTGACGCACACGGCAGCGCCCCGCTGCGCCAGTAAGAGCGCGATTGCTCTTCCGATGCCCCGGGAGCCGCCCGTCACCACGGCCACCTGATTTGTCCACATCATATGACGATCCTCTCGATTGCCTCGCATTGCCGGGGTCAAAGCAAGCGACTCCTATCGGAAAGATAAAGCCACTCTTTCAGTTCTGCAGCCTTCGTTCTCCCTCTAGAAGCCCGCTCGCACTAATACTGATGATCCGTCGCCAAAGGATGGATACAATCTCGATAACCGTGCCATTCAGATCAACACCTGCACCGTCCCGCAACCAAATGTTCGATAAGCAGTTTGATGCTGCTACTCCCATACACCGTGTGCCCAACGAAGGCGCCTACTGTCAACACCTCTGTTTTCATAGCCGACTTGTGCAATGACATTTTGAGGTGCTGGGTAGTTCTGGCGAAAGAGCCGAACTGTTGCTTTCGAGCGGCCTCGCGAGACCCGGAGCCGGGGGCGATGCGTTCCATAGAATGATTCGTAATACGCGTAGCCCCGGATTGTAAGAGCGAGTCCGCCAGTGTGCTCGTGCTGAGCGCGTCGGCCCGACGATGGTGGTTAGCATCGCGGCCATGAAATGGGCTTGGAAGCGCTTGACTGAGAGACGAGAGGATATCGCGATGCAGATCTTACATGCCCCGTGAGTGCAGCCTGACAAGGAAGGGTGCCGAGCAGGTTGAGGGCTGCGTCGGCACAATAGTTTGCATTGCGATAACAATCCCGTATCGATCGGCGGCGGCCGCCTGATATAGTTTGAGTGGCGGCCTGAGGCTTGACCTTTAGTTTAGCCGTAAGTCATGTGGCGAATGCAGGTGGAATGTATTGGGCGGTCAACATGGCGCCGGTGGACTTACGGGGAATAGAATCGTTTGGTTGAGGAGAAGTTGCAGCCTAGTGAGACGGTCTGCGGCGTTGTGCGCCGGCATGGATGGGCGCAAAGCCCGCCGTTCACTTGGCGTCGGCAGGCGCGCAGCGCAGCTTGGCGGCGAGGCCGTGCCGGCTCTCGTCCGACCGCAGCCACTTTCGTCTTCTACGCAGCGCAATCGAGATTGAGGACTTGGCGCAGGCTGTCGCCTGCGAGTTGACAGGGACGTGGACACTGAGGCGCTGCCGCGGGTGCTGACCTTCTGGGACGGCGATGATCCGATTTCTAGCGGCGTCAGAATATCTGGATCGCCACTGGCCAAACCGACATGCGCCGTGGCATACAAATTTTTACCGTTCAGGAGAACTTGATGCTCGATCCTCATGCTGCGATCTCTATATCTTCCATGGCCGACGCGGCGATCTGGTCAAGCTCCACGCTAAACGCTTGGACCGTGGAAATTCAGCTGCCCTTCGGGGTCCCGAATCGGATGCTCCGCGGTCTGCTCAGCGCAACGTCACCTTGTTGTGACTGTGATGCTAGCCCTGTCACAGGCGAAAAGCTCCTCGCCGTTGTAGTAGCTCCGATCGGCAACGACGTTGAGCGTCTCGATAGGCGTCTCGGCACGAGTCGGGCCGGCCATGATGGCGAGTTGATGGCGGTCGCTGCTTACGTTCGTCACGTCGCGAGCTACGAAAAATGATGCTGTGTATGCAATCTGCACGTTGTAGCCAACGATGCCAGTGTCCTTGCCACTTGTCGCCATCGAGCGGGCGTCGGGATGTTCTGTCCCAACAACGCGAAGCGGGCAGCCCATAAAGTTCGTCCGAACCTTCGGTGCACGACGCGGCGGCCGCGGCGTCAGGAGCCACCCACGTTACCCTGCCGCCATGTGCTGCGGCTCGACATTCGCATTCGGCCCGAAAAGAGGACGTGGTCTCAGCAGTCATCGCAGCAGTAGGCGATAGGACGAAGCGGCGAACCGGAGCCGCGTTCGATGGGCAGCGGAGCGGCCACGAAGAGGCAACGTTGGGAGACTAGCTCCAGGTTAGCCACGCATTCCACGATCAAGATACCGTTTGGTAGCCAATGCTTGAAGTGCCCCGGCAAGGTCCCGATAGAGACACCGTCCACCAACGCCGCTTCGCACGCAATCGTGTCCGCGCCAACGGCACGGACGTTCCGCTCCTTGAAGAGGGGTACCAGTTCTTCGTTCATACCTGGTGCGTTACGTGCATACCATTGGGCCTGTGCGTCGCGTCGCCAATGCTGCTTCAGCCACCCGAAGTTCACGAGTGCGATCTCGTCCGGGCCGACGGAAATACCGTGCTTGCGTTCATAGGATTCGATGTCCCGCGGCGTGAGGATGTCGCCGGGTTTCCAGTCGCGATCGGAGAAGTCGTAGACCACGGCCTCGGCGACGAGGCGGTCAACGGCGACGGTCTCGATTGAGGCGTGCATCTGGTCGGTGACTGTATGCGCCGGCGCGTCGACATGACAGCCGATATGCTCGGCCATGCTGAGGTTCTGGCAGTAATATCCGTCGTTCTCGTGCACGACGGTCGGATCGATGATCAGGTGTGGATGAGTGGGCCAGCGGGGAATGCCCCGGCCCAGGGTCCGCGCGAGGTCGACAGGCCGCAGCGAGCGAAGATCCCGCGCAGCAGTCCGGATCGCTTCGAAGCCTTGATCCGGTTTGGGCGCGATTGGTTCCTTCATGTGACTCCTTAGAGATGCGATGGTCAGCGCCGGATGCGCGACGTCGAGAATGAGCTTACTGCCGTGGTGCTTGCAGCGGCCTTGGAGGCCGGTTACGTGATCCATCAAAGGACCGGACAATGCCCAGCCCGCTTGCCAACAGGGTGACCGATCCCGCCAGCAATGCAAGTTCGGCGCAAAACAACGTGCCGACATGGATAGGGCCGTTGCCAGTGAGATGCCCCTGCGAAAGAATGCCGCGACAACAGAGCGATGTCGACCTCCTAAAAATGGTGGTTGCAGCGTAGATCACGCCGTCAGCGGGATATTCGGCCGCCGCCGGGACAAGCCCGATGTGCGACGGGATTGGATCGAGGACCACGACGGCGAGATTGCCGCCATGCGCCTCGATCAAGGCCTCGGTCCTCGCCCAGCACTTGAAGGGCAGTACGAGGGTTTCGTCGAGGAGCGAGGTCGGTGCCAGGTGTGTAGGAGCGGGCAGCCGGAGAGAGGCTGGCCTAGGCTGTGTGGATTCTAGGGATTCCCTTTTGGAAGCAAATCAGATTCAAGACTGCTTTTGGGGAAGCAGTCTTGGGCGTGATGGATCGTTTGGTTTTGAGCGATGCGGCATGGGAGCGGATGGCGCCGGTGATCATAGGTCGGCCTGACCAGAAGGGCTCGGCCGGGCGCGACAACCGGATGTTGGTAGAAGGTGTGGCTCTCGCCGCCACCATCTTATGGCTGCGATAAGTGTCCACACAGCCTTGCCCTATTTGATTTGGTAGCTGCCCAAGCGACTTAGCCAGTGGTTTAGTTCGTTTGAACCAGGGGGCGATCGGGTCGGCCGTAAGATTTGTACAGAACCTCCAGCTCGGCCCGATGTCGCCAATCCGCGCTGTCGTGCCGGCACATCTGAGCGGTCGGGTGTGTATTCTTGGCAAATCAGAATGGAGAATGAAATGCAACAGCGGATCGCCCTCCCTGATGATCGTCGTTCGACCGGGAGGGTGTCAGAAAGAATGTGTAAGCAGGTTTCTGTGAGTTTACCTTACCGAGGAGACTCACATGACGACCGAGACGACGATTACACCTGAACTACTGGATCAACTGCTTGCTAACTATGAGAAGCCTGAAGACCTCACCGGTGCGGATGGGCTTTTCAAACAGCTGAAGAAGGCGCTGATTGAGCGGGCGCTTGGTGCGGAGCTGAGCGATCATCTTGGCTACGAGAAGGGGATCCGGCCGGCCGCGGCAGCGGCAATAGCCGTAACGGGACCAGCGCGAAGACGATCCTGACTGAGGACGGCGAGATCGATATAGCTGTGCCACGCGACCGGGCTGGCAGCTTCGAGCCGCTATTGATCGCCAAGGGCCAGACCCGTTTCGACGGCTTCGACGACAAAATCCTGAGCCTCTACGCGCGCGGCATGACGGTGCGCGAGATCCAGGGACATTTATCTGAACTTTATGGGGCCGAGGTCTCGCCGGATTTGATCAGCCGGGTGACCGACGCGGTTCTCGACGAAGTCCGGGAATGGCAAACCCGTCCGCTCGACCCGGTCTATCCGGTGGTGTTTTTCGACGCGCTGCGGGTCAAGATTCGCGATGAAGGCATGGTCAAGAACAAGGCCGTCTATGTCGCGCTGGCGCTCAATCCGGACGGCGAGAAGGAGGTTCTGGGCCTGTGGATCGAGCAGACCGAAGGCGCCAAATTCTGGCTCAAGGTCATCAGCGACCTGAAGACGCGTGGCGTCAACGATATCCTGATTGCGGTGGTCGATGGGCTCAAGGGCTTTTCCGAGGCGATCGCCTCGGTCTATCCGCAGACGGTGGTGCAGACCTGCATCGTGCACCTGATCCGCAACAGCCTGGCGTTTGTCGCCTGGAAGGATCGCAAGGCGATCCTGCCTGCCATCAAGGCAATCTACCGGGCCGAGAATGCCGAGATGGCGCTGGTCCGGCTCGAGGAGTTCGAGGACGAATGGGGCAAGCGCTATCCGGCGATCGGCCAGGCCTGGCGCCGCGCCTGGGAACAGGTCGTGCCGTTCTTCGCGTTTGCTCCTGGCGTCCGCAAGATGATCTACACCACCAACGCGGTCGAGGCGCTGCACCGTAGCTTGCGCAAGATCATCAAGACCCGCGGCAGCTTTCCAAACGATGACGCGGCGTTGAAGCTGCTTTATCTCGCCATCAAGAACGCCGGATTGAGGTGGCGGCGAGGCGTCGAGTGGACTGCCGCCATGGGCCAGTTCGCCATTCAGTTCGGCTCGCGCTTTCCGGGATCAACGCGATGACCAAAATGTCGATCAGCCGTCTTATCCGGCGGCCCGAGTTTGGCCGATCAGCAAGCTCTGTAAAGGCGGGCCTGCGGCCCCGCCTGCGGCGGCTGCGGCCTTGACAGAGCTTGCTGCCCGGCCACTGTTAGCCACCATGGGATCGATGACAATGTCCGGCTGATGCAAGAAACGACTGAAATTTACCCTTCACAGAGGCCTCTTACACAAAATATCTGACATTCCCTTCGACCGGACGCTTTCGGAACACTGCCTATGTGATCAACGAGAGCAGGGCGTATTTCGATGCCGCCCATACGGCTGGTCTCATGGGTATCCAGGGACGTTCCACGACGGGACGCGCCTTTGCTTTGGGCACCGGCCCGCTTGATAGTCGACCGGAGATAATTGATTTCGTGCGATGCTCCTACCTGGGCCTGGACAATCATCCCGTGATCGTCGCTGGCGCGATCGAGGCGATTGAGGCGCATCGGTCATTGCACTGGTCATGCGCACGAACGCGACTCAATTTCGATCTTCTGGCAGAGCTTGAAGCAACCCTGTCCGAGATGTTCTGCGCACGCGTGCTCGCCTTTTCCACCGTCATGCTTGCTAATCTAGGCGCGATGCCCTCCTTGCTTCGGGCCAATTGACGGGCGGAAGAAAGCCGGTTGTCGTGTTCGATCGCCTTGCCCACATATCGCTCGCCTATCACAAGCCGGTGGTCGCTGATGAAACGCGGGTGGAAACGATTGCGCACAACGACATTGACGCTCTCGAACGCTTGTGCCGCGAAAAGCCGGTGGTCGCCTATGTATGCGATGGTGTTTACTCCATGGGCGGGAATTCACCCGTAAGGGAACTGCGCCAGCTCCAGGAACGCTATGGGCTCTTTCTCTATATCGACGATGCTCACGGCATATCGCTGTTCGGACGCCAAGGCGAAGGATTTGCTTCGCTCTCAGTTTCCGCACGTCCTGGGTGACCGCACGATCATAGTAGCCTCGCTGGCCAAGGGATTCGGCGCATCGGGCGGCATGGCGATGCTCGGAACGGCCGACCACGAGGCTCTGTTTCGACGGTACTCCATTCCCTATGCGTTTTCGGTGGCTCCCAATCTGGCGGCGGTTGGCGCGGCGCTTGGCTCGTGCAAGATTCACTGCTCGGCAGAACTCGGCGAACGGCAGAGGCAGTTAGCGCAACGGATCAAGGTCTTTGACCGTCGTGTCGCAACCGCCGAGCAAGGCAATTCATTTCCGATCAGAATGATCGCCATCGGGTCGGAAGCCAAGGCGATTGCAATCGCAAGAGAGCTTCTCGATGTCGGATTCTATACCTCGGTGACATTCTTCCCCACGGTTGCGCAAGGAAAGGCGGGGATTCGGGTGTGCATTACGGCGGATCACGATGTCCGCGACGTAGAGCGGCTGTGTGACTGCATCTTGGAAAAAGTAGCCGACACAACCAGAAAGCCTAGTATGGGATCGGCCGTCCCCTGAGGTGATAATGACGATTCGGCGGAGGAATTCATGTGGCTGCTGGCGTAGACCCGATCCGCGAAGAAAGTGCTGCCAGACGATGGACGAGTCCAAATTGGGGTGGTGTGCTGGCTTGGCTCACTTCGGTCCATCAATAGCATCGAGATAGAAGCCTTCGACCTTTGCGATGTCAGCGCGACTGGTGCACGCGCGCGCCACTTTGATCGCAAAAAAGAAGGTATCGAACAGATAGGTGCCGCGTCCGCGGCTTATGTAATGAATTGGGTCCCGCTCGATTAGGAAGGCCGTAGTATGGTCGTGTAACACCTCGCGGGCACGATGGAGTGCGTTGCGCGAACAGGGCCTCAATGTAAGTGTTGTCCTCGCGGACCATAGGATGAGGAAAAGCTTGATGGACTTATCCTCGTGGGAACTCTATGCCTCAAGATCAACCACTGGTAAGCGCTTTGTATCATCTTCGCCGTTGCCTGATTCGGCTCACCAAGCACGACGATACCCGTCGTGGATATCCTTCTCAATTGCGGCCTGGACTGCGCCTTGTCGCGGTATCAGGCCGGCTATTGCTTCTATGTGATTGCGAAGATGCGGGAGAGGGAGGGGCTAATCCGTACCCCCAGCGACTCGACCATCGACACCAGCGAGACATTTGCGCGCTTTCGTAGACTAAGAAGTGGAACGCCTTAGTCGCCCTCAGCGCGGCATAATTGGCCGTTCCATGGCAACGCGTGCAGCGAATCCATCAAGGACCAGTGGAATCGAAGTCACCTCGTCGAGCGCGGCCAACGTCAGCGGCGGCACAGCCACTGTCTTGGGCCGGGCATTGACAAGTGTTCCCTCGTCAATCAGTCGCATGATCGCATCGCGCGCTGGTGAGGTACTGATGCTCAGAGCCTGAGCCACTGTGCGGACGGTGAGCTTCTGGCCGGCCGAGAATTTGCCTCGCACGATCCCTTCCTTCAGCGAGGTGTAGGTGAGCTCGCCAAGACTTAATCTGACGATCGATGGGATCTAGTGGTTCATCATAGTGATTTTGACGTTTTGATACCGAGCCATTCGAGGATGGGCAAGTTTTCCGGTGGCAAGAGAATCTCGATGCTTCTGGGGACGCCGGGTTGACGTCGGATGAAGCCGTTCCGTTCGAGGGTGACGATCATCTGGTGGACAGTCGGCGGGCTGACGCGGAAATGGCGCTGGATGTCGGCTTCGGCGGGCGGCTGTCCGAACATGTACGAATAGGTATGGATGGAAGCGAGTAGTGCCCCTGCTTCTCGGTGAAACGCGCGCCTGATTTTTGACTCATCGTTGGATTCGTCCCGGCCTCCGACAAGGAGGCAAAGCATGAATGTACGTTATCGGGTCGAATTGAGCCAAGCCGAGCGCGATGAACTGACGGCGATGCTCGGCGGCGGCAAACACGCCGCCCGCAAGCTCAAGCGGGCGCAGATTTTGCTGGCGGCCGATAGGGGCCGCCGCGACGAGGAGATTGCCCGGACCGTGAGTGTCAGCCTCTCCACCGTCGGCCGGACCAAGCGCCGCTTCGTGGAAGGCAATCTGGAGCGGGCCTTGAGCGAGGAGCTGCGTCCGGGCGCGGAACGCAAGCTGACGGGCAAGGAAGAGGCCCTGCTGGTCGCGACCGCATGCGCCAAGCCGCCCGCCGGCCGCAAACGCTGGACGCTGACGCTGCTGGCCGACACGATGGTCAAGCTCACCGATCACGACAGCCTGTCGGGCGAGACCGTGCGTCGCCGGCTGGCCGAGAACGACCTCAAGCCATGGCGCAGGGACATGTGGTGCATTCCCCATGTCGACGGCGAATACGTTGCCCGCATGGAGAACGTGCTCGATCTCTATTCCGAGGCGCCGGATTCCGAGCGGCCGCTGGTCTGCTTCGACGAGACTCCCATCCAGCTGATCGGCGAGGTGCGCCAGCCGATCCCGGCCAGGCCCGGACAGCGCGAGCGCTACGATTACGAGTATCGCCGCAACGGCACCGTCAATCTCTTCGTCACCTTCGATCCGCATCGCGGCTGGCGCAACGTCAAGATCACCGACCGCCGCGCCGCCGTGGACTACGCCCACTGCATGCGTGAACTCGTCGACGTCCATTATCCCGATGCCGCCTGCATCCGTGTCGTGCAGGACAATCTGTCGATCCACACCGCCGGCGCGCTGTATCAAGCATTTGCGCCCGCCGAGGCCCGGCGCATCCTGCGCCGCCTCGAATTCCACTTCACCCCGAAGCACGCCAGTTGGCTCAATATGGTCGAGTGCGAGATCAGCGTGCTACAGCGCCAGTGTCTCGGCCGCCGCATCGACGACCCCAAACGGCTCCGAAAAGAGATCGCAGCATGGCAACGGCAGCGAAACAAAGCACGAGACCGCATCAAATGGATGTTCACAACCGACAAAGCCCGCGCCAAACTCGGCCGCGCATATCCAACCACCGCCAAAGAGTCAAAACCACTGTGATGAACCACTAGGGGCATCGTCGCGGTCGTTCTTGGCGGCGTTGAGTCGGGCGATCCAAACAAAGTAGCGCGCAGCTCTGGCGCCAGATCACTGTAATTCAAGCGTTTAACCGCGACATGGTGCATCATTGCTGTTAGCAGCAGAGTATTGGAGCGAATGACCCAACCTCAACAGCATGCATGATGAAATAACAACGCGGTCTCATGGCCGGTTTTGTGTTTGGAGGTTGCAGCAATCTCCTTGGCTGCTCGGTGAAGTTCGCGGCAACCACGACATTGATGTTCGCCGCTTCGGCGTTGCCAAGCACAAGCAGCGTCGTGGGGAGGGTAAGTGTCGTCGGAAACTCCCGAACCGCGCCATTCTGGCAGCGGCTCTTTCTACCTCATCCCAGCAATCGGCCTGCCGCTCGCGGAATCTGATGCGCGCCTTGCTTGATCAGAGAAACAGCTATGCGTGCCAGCGCCTCTGTGGAATGGCCGCGTCGCTTTTGTCGGAGTTCCGACATCAGAGCATAACACTACGAAGATGGAGGAAGATGATGCCATCGCATCGTGCCGAGGTTAAACATCTGCCTACGCGCTTAGCATCAATTCTTCATTCAGCAGCTTGCGATTTGTCACTCATTATCTCATCGTGCCATGCCCGCCGGGCGGTCGTGGCCAAGGCGAAGAACTTCGAGACCCCGATTGAGCTCGCCATTGCGGACTTGACGTCATCGGGGCGGGTTTAGCGATGGAAATCCGAGCATGGGTGGCGTGCATCCAAGCGCTCAGTGAGTTTTCTGGTATGGCCGGTTTGCCAGCGCCAGACTTCGACCCGGCGGGCGACTCCAGATCAACGAAATTAGAGGTTGCGAGCGGCTGCGCATGGTGCGGCATTGTTTTGTTTCCAACAGGGGCCAAACGCATCCGTCTGAACTGCGGTGACGTCGAGTTTGGGACAACGTTCGAGTGAGCCAGCGCCGCTATCCACTTCGAAACGCGCTTAGTTTTCCATTCCAGCCCGCGCTGGCACGGTCGTTGCTAGAGCTACTAACAGCTGCGCGTGGATCCACGAGCATCGGTAGATGGGAACAGACAAAAGTGACCGCGGTCGTCGCAGAAGCGCTGGTTGCTATTCCGGGCACGCGCAGCCGGATTGTGAATGCCGCGATCCGTGGCGACTCTCCGGTGCTGCAGCGCGTGGTGTTCGCGATGGTGCTGGTAGTTTGTCGGCGTCAATCTTGTGACCGAACGTTCTCTATAGTGCTTTACCCGAGGGACTGGTTGATATGGCTTATCTTGCTGTTACCCATCGAGACGCGGCGGTAGATCAAGGCGGGTCCGCGCGCGGCTCCAGTGCCGCTCCACCAGTCGCAAACGACCATGTATCGATATCTGGTAAGCAGCGCCGCCGTGCTCGTGGCGGTCACAAGCTCGTATCGCTTAACCAATGATGTTCCGGAGCATCTGCATGGCCGGAAAATGGAGTCTTCGATGGGAGTTCTATCGCATCTGCGGGTGGTCGAGATCGGCAGCTCGACAGCAACCAGCTATTGCGCGCGGTTATTTGCGGATTTCGGCGCCGATGTTCAGAAGGTCGAGCCGCCAACAGGCGATCCACTTCGCCGCAGCGCGCCACTTACAGGCAGCGGTCAGAGCACGTGGTTCGCATTCCTGAACTTCAACAAGTCAAGCATCATCATCGATGCCAACGACGCGGACGCGAGCATACGGCTTACGACGCTGATCGAGGATTGCGACATTCTAGACGACCGATTCCATGAAACCCGCGTGCTGCAGCAGGCTGAATTGATGGAACGGACGGGTTGTTGGCGGATTCCTCGTTTGCGGTCGGCGAAACGAGGAGCTGTATCATGGCAGGATGGCGGCGAGCGGTCGAATTGGCAATGAGTGATGAAGAGATAGCGACCTTGACGACGCTTTCGCGGTCGAGGATCGAACTGGCGAGCCGGGTGTCGCGGGCGCAGATGCTGCTGGCGTATCGGGAAAATCCTTCGTTCTGCGCGGTGGGCCAGAGACTTGGGGTCCATCATCAGACGGTGCAGCGCTGTGTCGAGCGGGCGCTGGCCGATGGCCCGCTGGCAGCCCTCGACGATCGCCCGCGACCGGGCAAGGAACCAACCATCACGCCTGAAGCCAAAGCCTGGTTGGTGTCGCTGGCGTGCGACAAGGCCAAGGACCACGGCTATCCACATGAGTTGTGGACGACGCGGCTCTTGGCGCGCCATGCGCGTGAACACGGGCCGGCGGCGGGGCATGCGTGTTTGGCCAATTTGGTCCAGGGAACGGTGTGCAAGATCCTCGGCCGAGAGGAAATCAAGCCGCACAAGGTGCGTTACTATCTTGAAAATCGCGACGCCGAGTTCGAACAGAAGATGGCGGAGGTGCTGTGCGTCTATCGTGAAGTCCAGGTCCTGAAGAAAGCCTCTGCCAAAGGAAGGAGGCGGGGAAAGCCGGTGACGATCGTCTCCTGCGACGAGAAGCCGGGAATCCAGGCCATCGCAACGACGGCGCCGGATTTGCCGCCCAAGCCTGGCGTCCACGCCACCTTTGCGCGCGACCATGAATACAAACGCCATGGCACGCTCAGCCTGTTGGCTGGGATCGATCTGCTCACCGGCAAGGTCCACGCCCTTGTCAAAGATCGTCACCGCAGTCGAGAGTTCATCGAACTCCTCAGGCTTATCGATGCCGCTTATCCGCCGAACACTGCGATCAAATTGATCCTCGACAATCATTCCGCGCACATCTCGCGAGAAACCAGAGCCTGGCTCGCCACTCGGCCGGTGGGACGCTTCGAGCTCGCCTTCACTCCCAAGCACGGCTCATGGCTCAATCTCATCGAGGGGTTCTTCTCCAAGTTCGCCCGTTCAGTCCTCCGCCACATCCGGGTGGCCTCAAAACACGAACTCAAGGAGCGCATCATGGCCGGTATCGACGACGTCAATCGCCATCCGGTCATCCACACGTGGTCCTACAAACTCGCCGATGCCGCCTGATATGATTCGAACCAAGAAAACGCTAATCTAGTCGATGGCCGCGATGTCCATTCTGCGGATTGCCCGTCAATAGATGTCGCCGCGATCCGCAAGCGGCGCCCCGAGTTGATCTACCTCGAAGCGAGCTGGTTCAGTCATGAAGGCCCCTATGCAGGATTCGCCGCAACCGATTCGACCGTCCGCGCTCGCGGGACTCATCAAGCTGGTTGGACCGGTCGAGGGCCCGCCGTTGCACGCACCCGATTTCCAAACGGGCATCCTTGCCGGCCTGTGGGGCTTTATCGCCGCAGCTTCTTCGGCGGTTGCACGAATGCAGGGTGGGGCGGGGCGGTCGTGGTCGCTCAGTATTTTCGAATCGAGCCTCGTTCTCAGCGAGTTTCTCATGTTCGAGGCGGTTGCACGCGGCGACGTGATGCGCCGGATTGGCATTAATCGCTTCTGGCCGGGCTTTCCGATCGGCATTTACGAAACCAAAAAGGGTGGCTCGGCGTTACGACGGCCACCCCGGCACAATGGCGAGCGTTCTGCGATATGCTCGGCCTATCCCAATTGCGTGATGATCCGGCTTTGGTCCTCGGCGAAGATCATCTGCAACACGTGGAACAGATCGAACGACAGTTCATTCCGAGGCTGAAAACGCGGACAGCGCAGGAGTGGTTTGCGGAGGGACTGAAACGGAAGATCCCGATCGTGCAGGTGCCCGCAATATCCGATCTGCTCCTCGATACCGAGAAGAACGCGCGCGGCGCGATCGTGCCTGTCTTGCTTCGCGAGGAAGAGGGCCTGACGGCTGGCTCGATGCAGCGATTGACATTGACCCCGCCGCGCCGGGGCGGAAGGGTTCCGGTTCCCGGCGAGCAGCAGGCTTTCGCGAATACGCGAAGGCACCTGGCCGGTACTGCGTCGGTGTCGTCCGGCTGCATCGATGCTGGCCGGAAGCCGTTGCAGGCAATTCGTGTCATCGACTTTTCGATGGGCTGGGCGGGCCCGTTGTGTACGCGCACACTAGCCGATCTCGGGGCGGACGTTATCAAGATCGAGGCCATCCAATATCCGGACTGGTGGCGCGGTGTTGACCGACGCCCTGCTTACGTCGACGGCCAGAAGTATGAAAAGACGGTGCGCTTCTGCATCATGAACCGCAACAAGCGCGGTATCACACTCGACCTGACGCGGCCGCAGGGGCTCGCCCTTGCCAAACGGCTTGTGGCAGGAGCCGATATCGTCGTCAACAATTACTCAGTTGATGTGCTGCCGAAGCTCGGGCTTGGGTACGACGTGCTTAGAACGCTCAACCCGCGCCTCATCGTTATGTCGATGTCGGCCTTTGGTGCGGACAGCGTCCATCGCGATTGCCGGGCCTACGGCTCGACCCTCGAGCAGGGATCGGGGTTACCGGGCGTGATCGGAAACCCCGACGGGCCACCCGTGATGAGCCACACCGCCTTCGGCGATGCGGTCGGCGGGTTGAACGGCTGTGCTGCAGTCCTAGTCACCCTGATTCACGCCCGCAACACGGGGCAGGGACAGTTCATTGACTTGGCGCAGATCGAGTGCATGATGCCGTTCGCGGCGCCATGGATCACCGTCCAGTCGATCGGCGGTATGCCGCCGGTAAAATACGGCAATCGACATCCTCAGTTTGTCCCGCACGGGTGCTTCCGGTGTGCGGGTGAGGACAACTGGATCGTGGTAGCGGCGATCGATGCGGACATGTGGCAGAGGCTAGCGCGGCTTATTGGCCGGCCTGACTGGGCGGAAGACGCATCGCTGAAATCTGCGGGAGCTCGCCGGGCTATTGAGGATGTCATCGAGACAGGCATCGCAGCCTGGACGCTCACCCGCGATGTGGACGAGGCCATGTCCGAGTTGCAAGCCGCAAAGGTAGCTGCCGGCGCGGCCCGGCTGCCAATTGACCTGCTCGAAGACCGGCACCTTAAGTCGCGCGCATTTCTGCAGGAAATCGAACGCGCTTTCATAGGCTTGCATCCGCAGCCCTCGATGCCGATTCGAGAAGGTGCAAGACCTTATGCGATCCGCATGAGAGATCCTATCAGGGCTTCTCGGCCTCTCCGACGCCGAGATCGGACAATTGGCGAGGGAGGGCATCATCGGTACGGCGATGCTCTCCGAAGGGGAGCTCGCCAAAACAAGGAAGGTGTCGTCAGATGGATAAATCGAAACTATGGCCCAGATTGACGTGCCCCTCAGGCCTGGTTTTGCTGGCTGGCAAGATCGACTGGGACTGGATCGACGGCGAGATTGCGCCGCTCTACAGCGAGCACGGCCGGCCGGGGATCGCGAGCCGCTTCATGATCGGGCTGTTGCTGCTCAAGCACATTTACGGGCTATCCGACGAGGGGTGTGCGAGCGCTGGGCCACGACCCGTATTTCCAGTACTTCACCGGCGAGGAGTTTTCCAGCACGCCTTCCCGCACGAGCGCTCTGACCTGAGCCACTGGCGCAAGCGGCTTGGCGAGAAGCTGGAGCTGCTGCTGGCCGAGAGCCTGCGGGTGGCGCACGGCGCCGGCGCCTTGCGCAGCAACGACCTCAAGCGGGTCACGGTCGACACCACGGTGCAGCCGAAGGCCATCACCTTCCCGACCGACGCCAAGCTGCTGCATGCGGCGATCAAGGGGCTCAACCGCCTGGCGGCCAGACACGGCGTGCAGTTGCGGCAATCCTACCTACGGATTGCCAAGGCCGCGGCGATGATGGCGGGGCGCTATGCCCATGCCAAGCAGTTCAAGCGGCATCAGCGGCAGTTGCGCATCCTGCGCAGCCGGCTGGGCCGGATCATCCGCGATATCCGCCGCAGGATCGAAGGACAGGCGGCTCTCGAGGAGACGTTCGCACTGCCGCTCGGCCGCGCCGCGCAGATCCGCTCGCAGCAGCAGCGCCAGCGCGGCTGGAAGCTCTATTCTTTCCATGCCCCGGAGGTGGAGTGCATCGGCAAGGGCAAGGCCAGCGCGCCTTACGAGTTCGGCGTGAAGGCCTCTATCGTCACCACCAACCGCCGCGCCCCGGGCGGCCTGTTCGTGCTGCATGCCACCGCATTGCCGGACAACGCCTATGACGGCCACACCCTCCGCGGCGTCATCGAAGACACCGAGAGGCTCACCGGATGCGCGATCGAGCGCGCGCCTATGTCGACAAGGGATACCGCGGCCACGGCACGGAGAATCCGCGCCGCGTCTTCATCTCGGGCCAGAAGCGCGGCGTCTTCGGCATCATCAAGCGCGAGCTGCGGCGCCGATCCGCCATCGAACCCATCATCGGCCACCTGAAGGCCGAAGGCCATCTCGGCCGGTGCTATCTCAAAGGCCGCGCCGGAGATGCCGCCAACGTCATCCTTTCCGCCGTCGGACACAACTTCCGCCGCATCCTCGCCTGGCTGAGGGATTTTTGGCGCCTCTTCCTCACTGCGCTCATCGCAGCCATCGCTGTCCAATCAACACTCAGATCGGCTTCTTAACGGACGACTACTTAGACCGTTTTCAAATTTGCAACCGTAAGCGGATGTGCGTTCTCGCGAGTGTGCCGTGCGTGTGTCGATAGCGAGCACGTGAATCGACCCTGGCGGATCGTAAATATATGCGAGGGCCCCATCTCGAGCTCAATCAATGAGGAAATCGTCGGATGCAGGCGCGCGCGTGACTAAGTGTGACGCTTTGCGGTCCTAAAAGCGCAGCGGTGCATCAGTGAGATCGGTTAGCGTAATGCTTTCGGTAAAGCATCAAACGGACAAGTTGTCAACCTGCCCGTGCGTCAGCGCGCATCGCTAATTGCCGCGACCGTGTTTGGGACTCTCAGCGATTGCAGATCGCCCTCCCATTGGGCCCCCAAAGGTTCAACTTGCAAGGTGGATCGCCAGTGAACCGCGCACGTCTGAGCCGGGCAGCCTTCTAAGCCCAGCTCAGCGGCCGGCGTTCTCTCAGTACGGCCCCGCCGTAATCAGAGATCGGGAGGGCAGTCGCCCAGGCAAAGCCGAAGATCGCAAACGGACGCTGTGGCGCATCAGAATAGCACAGCGCTGAGGTCTAAGCTAAAGCACGACTTTGCTCTTTTGGCTGCCGAGATTGTCCGTGATCACGATATCGCCGGGCCGACGCGTGGGCAGGAGCAACCAAGCGGAATGACTCTCGCCGTCGATCGGCCCCTCAATAAACCAAGGCGCATTGATTTGATCGTGGCGCAACGCCGCCAGAAGGCCCATGATCTTCTAACGGCCATGCGGAAGCTTGTCAGCGTATTCCCCGCGGAGCCCATCCTCGCTGGGGAGCGGTATCGGGTTTTGGTCCAGGTCCAGGTCACGTGGATGAAGGCCGGCCGCTCAGCTTCGACGCGAGTTGGTACTTTGTCCACTGGGCTCGCCGTCGCGCCACCTCGGGACCATCGTGTTCGCCCCTGCCGACAATGGCGGCTGAGTCGCGCAGGCCTACGTCATATTTTGCTTTGAGCTAATTATGGAAGACATAAGGCTTGCGAGTTCAGCGGCGAGCCTGTGAGTCCGAAGGATCCACATTGGCACGCCGTGCAGCAATTCCTGGTTGTGGTCGCGGCGCGTGAGCCCAACGCCCATGCGGTCTCCCGCTGCAGTTGCTTCTTCACGCAAAAAATCGACAACTGCGTTGATCGCGCGATCAATAAGGAGGTCATTGTCAGGCTTGGCGCGGAGAGGGCAATCGCATTTGGTATGCAGCCGGTCGTCTTCGCGTAGAAGCGCGTAGTAGCAAAACGCTTCTGGGTATGCCGAAAACGTTATCGCTTCCGGCAGTGTTGCGTATCTCAGCCGCTCGGCCAAGCTCCACCAGATCTCCTGGATGGCCCATCAGGACGATGGCTCGCAACGGGAAGCAGGTGACGCCGGCAGAATGTTGTTGAAGTCGGTCAGGCGAATTCCTTCCATCAGCGCATGAGGCGAGAGAGGCTTAGTTGAACGAGCTATTTTGGCACAAGTAGAGTGCCAGCCAGTCGCCTTTACGAACTTGCCCGGGAACACGCCCATTTCACATTTCGTAGATGTCGATAAGCGCTGATCGCTGCGACGGCCGCCGCCACTCTCCGACGTTTCTGCAATAGTCGGCGCCAAAGGGCAAGTTGGCAAAGCAGGTTCTCGAGTTTGTCACGGCTTTCATAAAGATCAAGGGGTGGTTCATCAAAGTGATTTTGACTCTTTGGCGGTGGTTGGATATGCGCGGCCGAGTTTGGCGCGGGCTTTGTCGGTTGTGAACATCCATTTGATGCGGTCTCGTGCTTTGTTTCGCTGCCGTTGCCATGCTGCGATCTCTTTTCGGAGCCGTTTGGGGTCGTCGATGCGGCGGCCGAGACACTGGCGCTGCAGCACGCTGATCTCGCACTCGACCATGTTGAGCCAACTGGCGTGTTTCGGGGTGTAGTGGAATTCGAGGCGACGCAGGATGCGGACGCGGCTCCTCGCTCAAGGCCCGCTCCAGATTGCCTTCCACGAAGCGGCGCTTGGTCCGGCCGACGGTGGAGAGGCTGACACTCACGGTCCGGGCAATCTCCTCGTCGCGGCGGCCCCGATCGGCCGCCAGCAAAATCTGCGCCCGCTTGAGCTTGCGGGCGGCGTGTTTGCCGCCGCCGAGCATCGCCGTCAGTTCATCGCGCTCGGCTTGGCTCAATTCGACCCGATAACGTACATTCATGCTTTGCCTCCTTGTCGGAGGCCGGGACGAATCCAACGATGAGTCAAAAATCAGGCGCGCGTTTCACCGAGAAGCAGGGGCACTACTCGCTTCCATCCATACCTATTCGTACATGTTCGGACAGCCGCCCGCCGAAGCCGACATCCAGCGCCATTTCCGCGTCAGCCCGCCGACTGTCCACCAGATGATCGTCACCCTCGAACGGAACGGCTTCATCCGACGTCAACCCGGCGTCCCCAGAAGCATCGAGATTCTCTTGCCACCGGAAAACTTGCCCATCCTCGAATGGCTCGGTATCAAAACGTCAAAATCACTATGATGAACCACTAGGTGGTGTGGACACTTATCGCATCCATAAGATGATGGCCGCGAGGGTGACGACGGCACGGTAGTTTCGGGCGGTCTTTTCGTAGCGGGTTGCAACGCGGCGGAATTGCTTGAGCTTGGAGAAGCAGCATTCCACGAGATGGCGCTGAGCATAGAGATGCTTGTCGAGCGGATATTTGAGCGCGCGTGACGGGTTGTTGGGGATGACGGCGAGCGCGCCTTTGGCGGCGATGGCCTGGCGCAAGTGATCGGCGTCATAGGCTGCATCGGCCATGACGACCTCGGCAGGTAAGCCTTCGAGCAAAGCAGCCGCTTGCGGTGCATCGCCCTTCTGTCCTGCCGTGAGCGTGAAGCGCACAGGACATCCCAAGCCACGGACGGCCAGATGGATCTTGGTGCTCAGGCCGCCGCGCGAGCGGCCGAGCGCCTGATCTTCAGACCCCTTTTTGGCCCCGGCAGCGTGCTGGTGGGCTCGGACGATGGTGGAATCGACGATCAGATATTCGAAGTCCGGATCATCGGACATCGCCTCGAAGATCCGCCACCAAACACCCTTGATGCTCCATCGACTGAAGCGCCGGAACACGCTGTTCCAATCCCCAAACGCTTCCGGAAGATCACGCCAGGGAGAGCCCGTGCGCACGATCCACAGCACACCTTCCACGAACATCCGGTTGTCGCGGCCGGTCGAGCCCTTCTGGTCAGGCCGGCCTATGATCAGCGGCGCCATCCGCTCCCACGCCGCGTTGCTCAAGACCAATCGATCCATCACACCCAAGACTGCCTCCCCAAAAGCAGCCTTGAATCTGATTTGCTCCTAAAGGGAATCCCTAGAGTCCACACCACCTAGTGCTTTAGCACGCGCTTTAAGTGTTGTTGGGAGGCGCTGCTCGCAACGGCAGCCACATATGCTTCCTTCGCGTCCAGCGCGATATGGTGCAAACCAGCGACTAACCCCTGATTGATCGACTCTTTCGTTCGCCGAAAAGTGATTTCCGGAAATTCACTGAGGATCTGCGCGCGCGCGATAGCCCTCTCCACAAGTTGGCTGGAATCAACCACCTCGTGAAGCAATTTGTGGTCCACTGCCCACGAAATCGGAATGGCCTCGCACCCATAAATGACGTCAGACATGGCGGCTCGACCCACGAAACTCTCGAGCATATAGGCGCCGATTATACAGCTGACCCCGTGCTTCAATTCCCACATAATCAGCTTGGTTCCTGGCGATCCGACGCGCCAATCGCAGGATAGCGCGACCTCAAAGCCGGTGCCGATTGCGTATCCGTCGACTGCGGCGACAGTCGGCTTCGTAACTTTGAGTATCGTAGAGTAGAAATCAATTAACCTATCAATAGCCGCCTCAACCGCCGCGCGTCCGGAAAGCCGGGCCACCTCGTTAAGATCGCCACCGGCGCAAAACGATCGGTCATTCCCTCCTGTCAATACTAGAGCCCGTATCGCAGGATTGTCCTCTGTCTCTCGGCATATGGAGCGAATGGCGGTCTCGAGTTCTAGGCTCATCGGGTTATGAGCGTTGGCGTGATTGAACCGCGCGAGCAGAACCGCGCCTCGAGCTTCCATTTCTAGAATGGCCATGGGTGTCTCCAATCAGTCACTTGCATCTGCGGGGTCGCGGCTAGCTCGCCGCCCTTCCTGTGCGACCATATGTTAGTCGGCGAAATTGCATCTCCTTTTGTCTGAGCATTTGAAACGCATCGCGAAAACGGTCATCCCAGCGGTGAGAATAGGGCAAAAATGTTGAGAGTGGCCCTCCCATTTGTGGTAGGAAGCGCAAGATCGCTTTCCCTTTGCATATTCCCTCAATCTTCCATCGGGGAATCGTGAGACTGTGCCTCAAGACAAATAGGTGGAAGCGAAGCGTCATCTGGATGAGAGAGCTTCGCCCAGCTCTTGACGCAGGAAGAGAAGTAGTCCGACCGGAGTTACGAACCCGGCCCACACATTAGCGATCACCAGATCAGGCTGTACATGAAAGTATCGTCAGACCGACAGCCCGCCAGTGGCTGCCGCCAAGCCGCCGAACCCGTGCCTGGTGGGCGATCCACAGTGAGGAGCAGAAGTCATCTTTCCCCGAACCCGTGAAGGCGGCCAAGTCGGGCTTGCCGACTTCACTGACATGGGCGCCTTGGCAGCCAATATTGCAGGACGCTGCTCGATCATCGCCTATATCGCCTAGCAGGTTTGAGCACGCCCATATGCTCGGTGTGGCGAGAGCTTCGTCGCTTTGGCGAATGATTGCAGAACGCCTTCTGTTCGCTGCACGGCGCGCCGCGAGAGCATCGGACCGAGAGCCTCCTGCCGCCTTCTCCAATCTCGACTGCGAGGACGATCTGATGCGAGGATTGACAGCTCTGCGCCCGTTGCGGCCCGACCCCAACGAGCTGCGGCTACCTGGTGGACCAAATCTAACACTCGTTTCGCTTTAAGAGACCTTGAAGGACTGGCGCGTGCGAGTCTGGGGGATGCACGAGCGAGCGAACATCCAATTGAGCCGAGTGGACCGTAGCAAGCTTGAGGCCGTGGCCGCCAACGGCGATAGCCCGCAAAAGCACGTCTGGCGGGCAACTATCGTCCTTGTTATGGCCGACGGTCGCGGTACGGCCGAGATCACGCAAGCCCAAGGCCAAGACGCCGATCTGGCGCTGGCAGGAACGTTTTCGCTGCGAAGGAGCCGCCGGCCGTTGGCGGGACAAGACCCGGCGGTCGCGTATTCCGCCGCTGAGCCCTGAAGCGGCTAAATGTGTAGTCGCCGTGACGTTGGCCTGCCCGCCCCGGGCGGCCAGTCACTGGAGCGGTTCGGCGATGGCGGCTGGGATTAGCGTCAGCCTACGATGCAGAAGACTTCGTCAACGAGCTGCGCTCCATAAACGTGACGCCGCATATTGCGCAGAACACCAGCGGTCGTAGCTCCGCGATTGATGGACGAGCGCAGGGGGCTCTGCCACGAGCCGTTGATGTCGAAAGGTGGCGTGAACACGACCATCGCCACTCGTTCATTGTATAATGCATGAACGACGCGACAAGGTCTTTGTGCTACCCGATATTCTCTGCAATGATAACGCATCGTCGGCTAGTTCGAATGGGGGCTAGATCTGCAGCGGGTATTTTGGGAGGAGGCCGAGGCACTCGATCGCGTCTATCCAATTCTCGAACGCGCCTCTCAGCAAACGATAGCTCGCGCGAGACGCAGCCGCATCCTACATCGCATGGTGGCCGCGGCAATTGGCGTTACTGTGGTGCAATAAACTAAGCGGATCAGAGGGCTCTTTCGGCTCCAAGCCGGGTGGGCGCTCTTTTTCGACGTGAACGGATGTGCGCGCGGTCGCAGCCTCTTTAGGCAAGGCACTGACCCTCGGTGCCGACCGCGAAGCCATTTTGTGCGCTCACTTGGGGTCTTCGGTGTGATCAAACGCGAACTCCGCCGCCGATTCGCAATCGAGCCCGTGTTCGGAAACATGAGGACCGGTGGCCACCGCGGCCGCTGTCGCCTCTATGGTTGCGAAGGGAATGCTGCCAACGTCGTTCTCTCTGCCGTCGGCCACAACCTTCGCCGGTCATCACCTGATTGAGGATGCTGTTCCGCCCAATCCTGATCGGGGCATTGACCGATCGAACGCGTGCGCTTCTTGATTCTCTGCCACAAACGATCAAGTCTCTCGTGATTATCAGGGCTTAGCGGCGAGTTCTCCGCCATGCTGCGCCGGGTGCAACAATTTGCGCCCCGGTCAACTACCAACGCTAGTAATTGATCTAGATAACAGAAGCATGTCACTTATCGGTCGGTGAGCGTCGGGCCGGTCAAACGTCACCTGCAAGGAGTACGGCATGCAACGTCGATCACCAATCTGTTGTCGCCAACGGGCCTGTACCGAGTAATTCAGCCGGGCCATTGGGAAAGCCGGCAGCCTGGCACGGCCGAGCAGGCTTTATGCTGGCGATCGTGAGCCGGTTCTTCGAGGAATTCGGCGCGGCGTTGGAGATCCTGTGGAGCTCGCTGAAACGCGTTATGCGGTGAGTGGCTTAGCTACGGCATCAAATGGCGATTCCTCGCAGCGAGTAGTCTCAAATAGGGGCTGAAGCAATTAACTCTTTTCCTTCGGATTTTTGAAAAATCGTGGGCTCCTGACATGACTGAGGATTGGCTAATTCTGCGTTCGAAGTGCGTTGCTGAAGCTAGACGTTCAGCCTCTGCTTTCAGCTCAATGAATCTGCAGTTGCCGCCTCCGATAACAAGAGAGCTGGTCTGGAAGAGTAGGCGAACCGATGCTTTCGCTAATGATGGCCTTCTAGCGGATCTCGGTACGGATAAGCGGTATCTACCTTCTGCGACAGTCTTTCTCGCGGACTTCAAAAGACGAGGTTTAACGATGCTTGGAATGCGTTGGTCGGACCCCGCTCAACACCGGCCTCAGAGGATGTGTTCGGAGCGACTTTGTCGGAAGGTTCGCTCCGCGAGAATCTCTGGTGGCTGAGAAAAGTCGAGCGTTGAGGTGCGCTGTTCTGTGGCGCCAATGAACACGACCCACCAGCGGAACGCGGTGCGCGAGAATAGTCCAATTCAAAAGGAGGTACGGCATGCGGCGCAATGACGAAATGAAGCTCGGAGTGATGCTCGTTTCGGTGGGATATCACGAAGGTGCATGGCGCGATCCGAGCGTGCCAGCGAACGGCGGAGTTGATATCGACTATTATGCTCGTCTGGCAGCACTTGCCGAAGGGGCTGCATTTCACTTCGTATTTCTCCCCGATCAACCAAGCATATCCGATAAAGATGACGCAACCATCGCTCGTGTAGGCCGTAACGATGGGTTCGAGCCAATCACGCTGTTGTCGGCGCTTTCATCTAGAACTCAAGACATCGGCCTTATCGCGACAGCGACGACCACGTATCACCAGCCTTATCATCTTGCGCGCATGTTCGCCTCACTTGACCACCTATCACGGGGACGTGCGGGCTGGAACATTGTCACCTCGGGATCTAAGTTCGATGCCCCAAATTTCGGCGAAAGGAACTTCCAGATCATGACACGCGCTATGCTCGAGGCAGAGAATTTGTAGAGGTTGTCAAGGGTCTTTGGGACACCTGGGAAGACGACGCTTTCATTCGCGACAAGCAAAGTGGTATTTTCGCTGACACCACGAAGCTGCATTTGCTTAACCATCGGGGGGCCACTTATCAGTCAGAGGCCCACTGAACATCGCAAGGCCGCCGCAAGGGTATCCCGTGTTGGTTCAGGCTGGCGCATCCGATGCCGGAATAGCGCTCGCTGCAGAAGTTGGCGAGGTCGTGTTCACCGCCGAACCTTTTTTAGAGAACGGTAAACGATATTACGCAACTCTCAAAGAGAAAGCGCGCGCACTTGGGCGGGAGGAGGATCAGGTGCTAGTCATGCCGGGCATTGTCCCGATCGTTGGGAGGACCAAACAAGAAGCGTTAGAGAAGCTTCAAAGACTACAATCGTATACGGACATCGACGTGCAAATGGGAACGGCCGATCGGTTACTGGGGTTTGTCACCGACCTGCGTTCAATGAATCTCGACTCGCTGGTCCCCGAGGCTTTACCGAAGACGAATTTTGTCCAGAGTCGTCAGAAACTGCTCCTCGAGCTGGCGGCACGCAACAAATTCACCTGGAGACAACTGATCAGCTTGGCGTCGGACAGCCGTGGCCATTTGATTGTTGTTGGGACACCGGACGAAATTGCCAACGCCATGGTGGATACATTTGATCAACACGCGGCTGACGGATTCAACGTATTGCCGGCGACCTTCCCCGGCGGACTCAACGATTTTGTTGAGCTCGTCGTTCCCGAATTGCGCCGACGAGGCAAATTCAGATCCAGATATTCCGGACAAACCCTAAGAGAGAACCTCGGTCTCAAGCGGCCACTCAATCGGTTCACGCATGCAGGTATAAGCACCTGACGGTGCACACGCTGCGGCGCAGTTTTGCCACCCATCTTTTGGAGAACGGCGCCGATTAGGTGAGCTTTTCCTGGAAGGACTATCGGCAGAATCGCAAAGTCGAGGTGATGACGCTTCATGTCGATGAGTTCATTCGTCGCTTTCTCCTGCACACACTGCCGGGCGGCTTCCATCGCATCGCCACTATGGCTTCCTCGCCAATGGCAGACGCAACGACCGACGCGCGCTTTGCCGTCAACTCCTCGCGGTCCGCCATCCTCCGGCAGATCGAGAAGCCAGCGCCGATCCCCTCATCCCCGTCTGCGCACATTGTGGCGGACCATGCGGCGTATCGATGCCGTCCGCGAGCCTACGCGCGGGACCAGCCGTTTCGTTGTGATACGTCATGACCAGCGCCTGTACCATCAATCCTTTCTGTGATCACCTTCTCGGCGATGACGTCCGATATCGCCTTGGCCGCGCTCGTCACCGAACACCCGCGGATCGTTCGACCGCGCCTCCCAGCGCAGAAAATCGCTCGTTGCATCGCGCCCTCGGCCCGATCAATGGTGCCGTTTACATGCGATGAATGTCTCGCCGACGCGCGGCGACCACAGGCGCGCCTTCTCCGCAACCGCACCGGATGCACTATCCCACAGCGTCCACAACTCCGCAGCTTCGTTCAATCCGACTTATATGAGGTCGCACGCAAGATAGAGCTCGCAGCACGCATTTGTGCCAGACGAATGCGCCAACTACTGCGTTGCCGCGGGATACGGGGTCAACTTGATCGGAATCTGCAGTAGCCGATCGGGGCCTCGCGGACGCCGCCTGAGAGCTTTTGGAGATGCGGCCCATCCGTCAGCTCCTGAATCTTTGGGAAACAAGCCGCGGGCGACAAAGTCACCGACTGGTGAACGGTCGTTCGGCTGTTCACGCTGCAACAGTCGAGGCGGCAGGTGTGCGCCGTCGCCCTTGCGTCCAACGGCGATCGCGATCTCGATCGCAAAACCCGCGGGCACCCCGAGCACGGTGCGCGCCTTCTCCACGTCAAATCCACTCATGCCGTGTGCGGCCCAACCTGCGGCCGTTGCCTGGTTGGCAAAGTTGGCCCAGGCGGCGCCGCTGTCAAAGGAGTGCGTGCGCGAGAATTGCGGCTCGGTCTTCCCGGGTGGAGTGAAGTCCCTCCTCGACAGCAGATAGATCAGCGCCGCCGCGTGTCGCGCCCAACCCTGGTTGAACTCGATCAAAGGGGTAAGAAGGGCGTCGAATTCTGACTGGCCGCGCAAGGCATAGAGAAAGCGCCATGGCTGGGAATTGAAAGCCGACGGCGCCCACCGAGCGGCCTCGAAGAAGGTCTTCAGAACTCCTTCCGGGATCTTATCCTGGGTGAACCCACGCGGCGACCAGCGGTCGACGAATATCCGGTCTGCGGGATGTTCGGGGGCACGAATTGTGGAGGCCGGTTCTTCAATGGTCACTCTCTTCTCCTTCGGACTCGGCGGTGACCGCCTGGTAGAGCATGTCGCGGGCGTAGCGCCTCGACCAAATATTGACGATCTGCTCCTGGACGAGCAGCAAATCTCAGCCACCCGACCCTCCTCAATTGCGCCGACGTATCAGACCACGCGCCCGATCCCGGCGATCTGCGGATTGGCGGGAATATCGAGTTCGATTTCGCGCGACACCTCGACGATTGCTTCTGGATGATGGCCATTCTCGAACAGCGCGTATTTGAACGCTTGGGCGCGGTTCACGAACAGGCCGCCAAAATTGCCGTTCTGTTCGCGGGCAACCCAGTTGCCACGACGATCTCTACCAACAAAGACGGTCGACGCTGCGAGGCTGCACGAAGGGGGTTCGAAGAGATTCATGTTCATAATCCTTCCATGGCCTTCGAAGGCTATGCTCCTCAGCCGACCTCCCAAATCCATACTGTAGCTGTTCAAAGGTGTCAGCCTGCAGGAAGATTGACTTACCGCGCTCGGATATCTGCCCCATCGAATATGAATTCGAGGGCAAGGCCACCGATCTCATCAGAGCAGCATAAGGCCAAATCTTGCGCTCAACGTCAGCAGCTCGGTGACTTGAGTGTCCCCGCGCCGTTCACGAAATTCGCGGTCTTGCTGCAAAGCACGAGCGGCCGATCGCGTACGTGAAGTAACTTTCCGGAACGGCGGGACCATCGTTCGACCAGTTTCCTCGGGGCAGTCGGCTGAGAGAAGCACCTCGAACGGCGCACATTGCGTGATCTGTCTGTAAAGCCGTGCGCTTACGTCGAATCTCAGCAAGCCCTCATGGTCGGTTTTCTGTTTGAAAGCTGCAACAATCTCCTTCGGCTCGGTGAAGTTCGCTACAACCGCGACATTGATATTCGCTGCTTCGCCGCTGTAAGTACTAACCTCATTAGATTCATTAGGATCAATCGGGCAAGCTTCATCGGCAACTCCTGGCACGAACCCCACCGCCTTGGCATCGGCCCTTTCTTTGTAATCCCAGCAATCGCTGTGCGACTCGCCGAATCTGGGAATGCTTCTGGGGAGCGTGGATTGTTTTATCGGACGTGCCAAGTGCAGCTCCGATCTCGATGTGATTCTCAATTGTGCGGCTCTCTGTTACGTACCTGTGAAGAGCTCTCACAATCTCTAGTCGTCTCGAGCCATCGTTTCACGGATCGCCGCCGCTCACAAATTGCGGCGCATTAATCGCAAACCGGCTGTCGGTCTCGATGGTGAAGAATACAGCAAAGGGAAGGGAGTCTGCCTACCAATTCTGGCAAGGAAGGCAAGGTCACTCTCGCTTTATATATTCGCTCAATCATTCATCTTAGGAATCATGGGACTCGAGACTTGGGGCAGCATTGCTCTGCGCCAACGTCGACTTAACCCTCCTTAGGGGTGGCCGTGCATGAGAGCGTCCACTACACCTTCGTACCACGCCTGAAGCGCGCCTTATGCATCACAGGATCGGCACCGCGGTGGTTGGAAACGATGATCGATGACGCGGCTTATCGCGGCGTTTAAGGGCACTTGAATCCGCGAAGGCTGTGGGTGGTATTATACATGGTCCTGAGCGTGTAGCCGTCGAGGAGTTGCCGACGCCTTCTACCTTCGTCCGAGTCTGGTCGAGATGGCCACGCAGACGGCGCCTGTCGAGTACGAGACTTCGCGCCCATGGGTGTCCATTCGGTTCTCCGGGGATTGTCTAAAGCTTCGACAACTTCAGCTTCCTCGTTCAGGAACTGATGGACAACCTCCTGAAAGCTCACAGCTAGCGTGCGTTGCGCTGGCAGCAGGCGCCGAGATATTCGCCCAGAGCGCAGTTCTCACCGCAATTGACACTGGCTCGCGCTGCCAAGGCGAACTGCGGCCGATCCTCGTTCAGGTGCGAACCAGACCACATCCTTTGCCTGTTTCGAGATTTGCGTACTCGGAAAAGCAGTGGCCAAAACAAGGTAGGGATTTTCCGGCTTCAGCCAGGCGCGCCAATGCGGAGACGAGGTGTCGCAAATATTCCAGGCTGTGTGAAAACCCCGTCGATGCTATAATTCTCTTGCTGAATCGGCGGGGAAGTGATGCGGGTTTCGTTCAAGGCGCGGATCGCCAGCAGACGACGCTGTTGCCGGAACGCCTCGATGATTGGGTCGACGAGAGCAATTCTATTCGCGCGGTCGATGTGTTCGTGGATGCGTTGGAACTGCGCGACCTCGGGTTCGATGGCGTTGATCCTGCGGCGACCGGCCGGCCGGCGTACCATCCTTCGCCGATGCTCAAGCTCTACATTTACGGCTATCTCAACCGGGTCCAATCGAGCCGGCGGCTGGAGCGCGAGGCTGGCCGCAATCTCGAGGTGATGTGGCTGACCGGACGGCTCGCGCCGGATCACCATCGCCGACTTCCGCAAGGACAATGGCCCAGCGATCAAGAAGGTTTGCGCGCAATTCGTCGAGTTGTGCCGCAAGATGGGCCTACTGACGAAGGCCAGCGTTGCCATCGACGGCAGCAAGTTCAAGGCCGTGAACAGTCGCGACAACAACTTCACGCAAGGCAAGATCCAACGCCGCCAGAAGCAGATCGAAGAGAGCGTGGCGCGCTACATGAGCCAACTGGACACCGCCGACCGCCAGACTGCCGCAGGAGAAGAGCCGTCGGAAACGGTGCAGCTGACCAAGACGCGGCTTAAGGAAAAGCTGGCGAAGCTCGAAGAAGAAGTGAAACGACTGGCCGCGATTGAAAAGGCATTGCTCGCCTCGCCCGACAACCAGATATCGCTGACCGATCCCGATTGCCGCTCGATGGCAACGAGCGGGCGCGGCTCAGGCATGGTCGCCTACAACGTACAAAGTGCGGTCGACACCACGAACCATCTGATTGTCGCGCACGAGGTCACCAACGTCGGCACCGATGGATCGCAACTGGCGACGATGGCGCAGGCGGCGAAAGCCGCGCTGCGCAGCGATAACTTGGACGTCGTTGCGGATCGGGGCTACTTTAAAGGTGAGGAAATCCTGGCATGCGAACAGGCCGGGGTCGCGGTCACGCTACCCAAGCCGCAAACTTCGGGAGCCAAGTCCTACAACCTCACGCGCGTAATGAACATAGTCGGCATCAAGCCGCTCCTGGTAGCAATCCGGGCGTGAAGAGCTCGTGCTGTTATGCGCATCGTGTGACCGTTCAGGTCGCTCAGCGTAGCCCGAGGTTGCGCCCGGGCTGACTCCAGACTCGATACAGCAAAATACGCTCAGACCGTCGTGTCGACGCGAATCGTTCCCGGTTGCGTGCAGTTTTTGGGGGCGGAAACGTTTTCACACAGGTGCGCCGGGAGACCGGCAAGGAGTAGGTGGTGCAAGTCCACTACGATGAAGGAATAGCGAACCACATCGGCCCCGAGCCGTGCGCAGGCATCCGCGAGGATGTCGGCGAAGCGTCGGCAGGGGAACGTGCAGGCCAGCCATTGAGCCGCGATAGAAAACTGATTCCGGGTGCCGACGCTGTCTGTGTAGCGGAAGGCAATATGTCCAAGAGCGCCAACGCAAGCGCTTGGGCGACCCGGCGTGGTCGAAGAACCTGGCACGCTCGCAAGCTCCTTGTACGGGAACCGGGAGGTCTCCGGGTCGGCCGAAGGCTCCGCTGGGCTGACGGTCCGCGGCGGGAAGGCGAGGAGCCCTAGCCGCCGATGTACGATCTGGAGAAGTCAGACTCTGCCGTAGTAGCTGTGAAGTCGCCGAAGCCGGGTCACCGGCGGCGGAGGCGGCGGAGCCAAGGGCAGGGACCAAGGGGAACGCGGATCAGCAAAGCACGCACCGGACTCAGACCCGGGGGCGCGTGACCCAGGCGCTGAATCGCGTACGGCAAGCCGCAAGGCAAAGGAAGAAGGAGCGATTCACCGCGCTTCTCCACCATGTCAACGTCGACACACTCTGGACGGCGTTCTACGCGCTCAACGCAAAGCCGCCGCTGGCGTCGACGGGATGACATGGCAGGACTACGAGGCGGACCTCGGGCGAAATCTCGAGGACCTCCATGGAAGGGTCCACCGGGGAGCGTATCGGCCGCAACCATCTCGCCGGACATACATACCGAAGGCGGATGGTCGGCAAAGGCCGCTGGCGATCGCAGCTCTGGAAGACAAAATCGTCCAGGGCGCATGCGCGATGGTGCTCAACGCCACCTACGAAGAGGATTTCCTCGGGTTCTCATACGGGTTCCGACCTGGACGAGGGCCACATGATGCGTTGGACGCTCTGTCGGTAGCAATCACCAGCCGGAAGGTGAATCACATACTTGACGCCGACGTCCGGGACTTCTTCGGCAGCGTCAACCACGACTGGTTGATCCGCTTCCTGGAACACCGCATCGGCGACAAGCGCATCATCCGCCCGATCCGTAAATGGCTCAGGGCGGGCATCCTCGAAGACGGAGTCGTAACCGTAGCGGGCAGTGGAACGGGCCAAGGTTCGGTGATCTCACCGATCCTCGCCAACATCTACTTGCACTACGTTCGATCTGTGGGCGGAACGCTGGCGACGGCAAGAGGCCCGAGGCGACATGATCGTCGTGCGCTACGCCGATGATCTGGTGGCCGGCTTCGAGCATGAGGGCGACGCCCGCCGCTTCTCGATGCGATGCGTGAGCGGTACGAGGCATTCTCGCTGACGGTCCATCCGGACAAGACCCGCCTGATTGAGTTCGGCCGCCATGCGGCAGCCGACCGCAAGAAACGCGGCGTCGGCAGACCGGAGACCCTCGCCTTCTTGGGCTTCACCTTCATCTGCGGCAAATCTCGACGGCGAGCCTTCCAACTTCAACGGAAGACCCGGCGCGACCGCATGCGGGCGAAGCTCCAGGAAATCAAGGCGGAGCTGCGGCAACGAATGCACCAGACTATCCCAGTTCAGGGACACTGGTTGAGGCAAGTCGTTACAGGCCACTTCGCCTATTATGCGATACCCACAAATAGTCGGGCGCTCTCGGCGTTCCGGCATTACGTCGCCGACCTCTGGCGTCGAACGCTTCGGCGGCGCAGCCAGAAGGATGGCTTCACTTGGGATCGAATGACGAAACTGGCCAACGATTGGCTTCCCGCGCCGCGTATCCGTCATCCTTGGCCCGATCAGCGCTTCGCCGTCAAACACCCAAGGTAAGAGAAGCTATGGGGCGGGCGGCGGAGGTCATGGCACCTTCATCGTCCACACGAACTGATGGAGATTGCCCCGTGGCCCAAGTCAATGATCTCAGCCGAAGCCTGACCGCGTTTGATCCGATCTCGACCTTGGTAGTGGTCGTCGAGATGAGCAAGGCGAGCTGGCTGGTGAGCGGAGTTGTTCCTGGCATCGAGCGCCAGCCGTTGAAGAAACTGGAGCCGGATGCGACGGCACTGTTGCGATTGATCGAGCGGTGGCGGAACGAGGCGATGCGCGCTGGCCGGCCGATCAGTCGGATCGCGCTGGCCTATGAGGCAGGCCGCGACGGCTTCTGGCTGGCGCGCTGGCTCATTACTCGCGGGATCGAGGCGCATGTCATCCATTCGGCAAGCGTTGCGGTGTCACGCGAACGCAAGCGGGCGAAGACGGATCGTCTGGATGCGGCGATGTTGATGCGCGTATTCCTGGGCTGGTTGCGCGGTGAGCGGGGGCACTGCGGGATGGTGGTGATCCCGACGATGGAGGAGGAGGCTGCGAGGCGCCCGAGCCGCGAACGCGAGAGCCTTGTCCCAACGAGCGCTCACGCATCACCAACCGCATGAAGAGTGCGCTCGCCCGTCTCGGGATCCGAAGCAGCCGAGCATCGGGCTTCCATGTCGTCGAGCTCGAGAGCGCGCGAAATGATGTGGATGCCTTCTTTCGGACCCGTGCATGCAAACCGGTGAGCATCTCATATGTACCCGATCTTCGGCGACAGGGGATCTGGTATTCCGGCCATGGGGAGGACGTCCTTACGGCCATGGCAGGTCTAGGCACAAAGGTAATCGTCTCGACCGAACCGAAGGCCCATCTGGGTTACCTTCGCGCGGCCCTCGGACTCGGCCTTGATTGCCTGGTCGACAAGCCCGTTGTTCTTCCCATGGGTTCGAATGGACTCCTGCACCGAACCGTCTGGTTGCTGCGGTGGCGGAGCTCAAGGAGATCTGCAATCGGACTGGCGGCCGTTGCGTGGTAATGGCGCCGCGCCGCTACAACGCAGTCTACGAGCTGATTGGACGGTATGCGCGCCACACCTCCCGTAATCTCGGCACGCCGGTCACCTATATTGGGATCGAGCATCACGAGGGAGTGTGGAACACGGAAGAGGAGATCCTGTCCCGGGAAGACCATCCTTACGTACGGCTACGGAATGCTTTGCCATTCCGGCTATCACTACGTCGACATTCTCTCCAGCATCCTAGGTCACAACGAGGACAACTTCGGGAGCCTGGCAGTCGAACTGGACGTCCACCGGGCGACGGCCGCCGACCAGGTCAGGCAGATCGGCCCGGATCCGGTGCACAGGCTTCGCGGCTCCGCGCCAGTCGCTGGACTGTTTCCGAGTCCACAGTTCTGGGGTGAGACGGACCTCGTCTCGGCAGGAGCCGCACGCCGTCGGGGGAGCCGCGATACCGTCTGTCTCTTCCGGCTCGATCTTCTGCAGACCAGCGTATCGCTGCGCAACTGGCGGCAATTGCCGACCAATGTCTACAACAAGAACGGGCGGTACACGTCCGAAACCATCCGCCTGAATATCGGTCCCTTCGCTGCGATCGAGGCCAGGATCCTGAAGCGCCCGCACTTGGGCACGGAAGGTCATCCGCAATTGACCAGGCATGCGCACATCACGCTTTGGCGGAACGCCGGTTTCCTCGGCCGCGCAGCCTTTCGGGAAAGGTTCTATCCCGCGCGGGACACACTCGTCCGAAACGCCGACCTTGGCGCTGGCCGCAGAAGACTGTTTGACGATTGGCTGGGGGACGCAGCGGCAAGAGCGCCCTCGAATCGCACACCCGGACGATCTCGCTCTTCGCTCGCTATCTGGCGGCGGTCACGACGGATCGAGGCGAGGCTACCGCATCACTCGCTATCGACAAGGTTCCGGCATGAATGTCGTCGCGTCAACTTCGGCGCGCTCTGGGCTCCTGGGCTTGCGATGTCGACGGCGACAGGGCTCGGGACTGGAATGAAGCATCGTCGTCCCAGGTCGTGTCATCGGTCCAGGTCATGGCCGATGCGGCGTGGGTTCCGCCCCTCGTCGATGGAGACACTGGTTTCGGTGACTTCAACAACCCTACCGCTTCGCTCGTCAGATCGAGCTGCTCGGCGCCGGCAGCGTTTGTGTCGAGGACAAGAGATTTCCAAAGATGAACTCCGTCCGAAGCCACGCCCATAAACTGGCCAATCCGATGAAATTCTTTGGACGCAATCAGGCAATTAACCATCATGTCCGCGACCCGAACTCCGTCGTCGTGGCGCGTGCGGAGGCCATGGTCTGCAGCTTAGAGCTCGAAGTCGAGCTGGAGCGCTGCAACTGTTATCGCGTGGCCGATGCCGACGCGGTTCTCGTTCACTCGAAGAGACGTGATGCCGACGAGGTCAAGGCATTCACGCAGGCATGGCGCCAGCCTTGCCCCACTATCATCGTGCCGACTACCTATGCCTCGACCCAGATCTCTTCCAGCGATGGCCGCCTGCCAGGTCGCCCAGAGGAGCTAGCCAGCCTTCTTCGAGCAGTTGGTCGACCGATTGTCGAGAAGGGAGGGTGGACAGGATCACTCGCCGTCGAGCTGTCGCGGCCCTATGGTTGAGCGCCAACGACACTCAGCAGGCAGGCGCGGCGACTTTGGCTGCTGTCGTGATCTCTTCCACGTCTCGCACCGTTGAGTACCCGGCATCGCTCGCGCGACTGTCCGCCATCGTCCACACCGACCGGCTAAGGGACTCCATCGCCCAATCGACGAAGGTGGCCAAATGCGCCCAGGCTACCGGACCGATCGCCGGGGGTCTTCTCGAAGCAAAATCGAGTTCCTGGCTACCATTCGTCTATGGGATCAGCGCTGCGGCTCTTCTGCGGCTTTGCGAGGCGTTCCAGTTAGGCGCGGGGCGGACGGCCGTTGGAGATTTCCTGAGCCGCCCCCGCGAGATCCTCGCCAACAGGATTCTGCTCGCCGCCGTGATGCTCGAGTTCTTGGCTGTCAAGTTGTGTAGTGCTGCCCGTTTTTGTCAATCGTGTCTTTCGGGGCTGGGCGCATGGGCGCGGCCTGCCTCGAAAGATGCCTCTGGCCGGTGCCATCGTTGGATGGGTCGCGATGACCCAGCGGATCAGCGAATTCGGTTTCCAGGAGTTCCTGTGTGCCCTCGCGGCCTATGCAGCCGCCAACGCGTGTTTCGTACCGTCCGTCACTTTGGTGCCGGCGCTGCAGCTCTCCTTGCGGCCGGCATGGCCGATATGGTCAGCGTCATCGGCCGACGGTGCATCACCCAGACCCGTGCCTCTGACAAGACCAGCGGACGTTGTCAATGCGTCGGCAGCACTGGTGTTCAGCCTCGCCAACCAGGTTGGCGACCTCCACGTAGCGTCGACGGCCGACCTTCTCGGGTTGGTTGCGGCTGTTCTCGCTGGAAGCGGCGTGACGTTGACTATCGTGCTGGTCGCGGCCGCACCGAAGGTGAGTCGTCGGGTCGTGCGTGCGCCGCGCCGGACCTACATTTCCTGAGCAACTAAGAGATGATTGATGAATGTTTACCGTCACGACCTCCTATTTGACGCTAGCCATCCTCTGCCCAGCAACTACCGTGCGTACCGGCACTCGATTCATGCACGCCTGCTCCAGATGCTTCGCCAGAATCCGGGATGCCGCTTTCTCGAGATCGGCGTAGGACCGACCTTCAGGCAGGAGCGGTTCAGGACCATCGACGACTTCGGCATCCACTATGTGGGCTTGGATTTCGAACATATTTGCGCCGAACGCCGGGCCGACTTGGCCGCGGCCGGAATCGCCAATCGAGACATCAGGTTTCTGGGAAATCGCGTAGGAACATACCTGTTCAACTTGATCAGATTGGCCAGGCATCGGGAGACTTTCGATATCATCTATCTCGACGGTAACCATTCGATCTATGTGGATCTGGCGGCTGCCGTCGCAGCGGTACGGCTGTTGAAACCTGGCGCCCTATTCCTTTTCGATGATGTGAGGTTCGCCTTCGGAAGGAGACATCTGATCCAGGCCACCGCTCGATATGCGGATGGCGAGGAGAGTAAGGAGTTGACCGAGGATGAGGCCAATGAACCCCACGTCACAATTATCATCCGGGACTATCTGATCCCTTTGTTCAGCTTTGAGGTGGAGCAGTCGTGGTCGGATCCTGATTGGATCGCACTCCGAGCCCCCAGGTCCGCTCCGTGGATGCGGAAATGACGGTTCTCGCGATATTCGACCCCTCAATCGTCGTCTACGCCCTGATCACGAACGATGCCGGGAGGGTTCGCCATCTTGGCATGCGTGAAGACGCGGTCGCCGTTGTTCGCAGCCTGGAACTTACAGGCGGATCGCCGAGCCGTCGTCCTTTCGAAAATCGGTGATCGACTTATGATCAGGAGCCGGCCCGCCAATCGGCCACATCACCCCGACATTACGCGCTTCGCGCTCCAGGCCCCGGTTGAGGCCGAGATCGCGCAGCGCTGCAGCCAACTTGTCCCTGGTGTGCTCGGTCATGGCCTTTCGTTTCTGAGCGATTCACGTCTTTACTTTTTGCGAAACTGACCCTGCGTAGCTTGCTAAATTGAGGGCCAGCCCGCTTCCCGTTGATGGCCATGTCCCCAGCCCAGGTCAGGATGGCCTTGCTGGTGAGTTCGCTGCCGTTGTCGCTGACCACCATCTTCGGCTGGCCACGCTCAATCACCAGCCCTCCAGTTCCCTTGCCACCCGGGCGCCGGAAAGCAAGTTGTCGGCCTCAGCGCCAGGCATTCGCGCGTGCAATCGTCGACCACGGCCAGCATGCGGAAGCGTCCATCTGTTTGGAGTCCTGCGCAATGGTGGCAAAAACGCAGAATTTCTGCGCCATTTGACCCTGCGTTGCAAGTTTGCAGAAGAACAAACTGCTATCGATCAGAAAGGTCGTCCAAGTAAGGAGATTGCTAATAACGGTCAGCGTTCTTAAAGGAATCAAGACGCACGAATATCGTGTGGCCTCACGCCTGGAGCCGCCCGCGAATATGTGGCGGCCGGCCACAGCGTGGCAATCGAGACCAATGCCGGCACTGGCATTGGCATAACGGACGACAATTACCAGCACGGCTGGCGCAACGATCCTAGACTTCGCTGGCGAGGTATTTGCATCGAGCGAGATGATCGTGAAGGTCAAGGAGCCCACCTCCCGAGTGGTCGCAGCTGCGAGAGAACCAGATCCTCTCCAACTATCTGCATCTGGCACGTTTTTTCCGCTACTAAGACTTACATAGCTGAGCAAACAACCACATGAGCATCTACAGCGAGCCCGTATTTACAATGGCGCGCGAGCATTCCACCTCAGGACACGGCCCTGTCGGCGAGATCATGGGGGCCGAGCGCCACGGCCCGGACGCGCAACGGGACGTCGCCCGCCGCCTGCTTGAGCAGATGCTGGCGAGTGTCTACGCCCGCCGCGCGGCCGTCGAGGACCTACTTTTCCGGGTGAGCTGGGGCCGGGCGGCCGCTGTGCCGGCTGCGCTGTGCGGCGAGCGCGCTCCATGAGGATCGACTGCGACGAGGTCCACGCCTTCCGACGAGAGGCCAGGCGGGCCGCGCCCGTCATCGACGGCTTGTTGGAGCGGCTGGAAGGCGCCGCGCGCGACTGCGCGATCACCGGGCTGGTCCTGGTCCAGCCCGCTTTCCTCAACGGCGACCCGACGGAGCTCTTCGCCCAGGCGAGCCAGGCTCGAATGCCGGTGCGGCTCGTTCCGCCCCTCGTGCAACCGCTGGCACCTGAGGTCCTGGAGGAGTGGGGCCGATCAGGCGCCGTGGGTTTGGCGCTAACCCTCGACGATCCCGATCCACTGGCCGAATCCTCGAAGCTGCCCTTCAGCTGGGCTTGCACTTGGAGGTGTCCGGCGGCGTCGAAGGACGTGAGCGCCTGGCAGAGCTGCTCCTGGCCGACGGCCATCGCCTGGTGTTCCGAGGCTTCGGACTTGCGGACAGCGCCCGCGATCCCGCCTGGGATCCGCGCCTGGACCGGCTCCTGGCGCTCGTCCACGGCGCGGAGGCGTGGGTCAAGCTGTCGGGGATCGGACGCGTCCCGGATGGCTGGGCCCAGGCAGCGGCGGGCAGGATGCTGGAGCAGATCGGGCCGGAACAGTTGCTCTGGGGTCGGAGTGGCCGCACCTGACGGCCGACCACGCCTATGCGCCATCCTATTCGGAGACCTTGGAGTGGCTTGAGGAGCTCGTCCCAGATGAGGACGCCCGAGGGCGGATCCTCGGCGAGACGTCTGCTGCCCTCTATGGCTTTCGGCAACTCGGACCTGTAGACCTGCGGAAATAACGAAATGAGTATCTCCACGGCGGGCCCGTGTTCAGGGCTCCGGTGGCGCCGAAAAAACTCCGCTGAGGGAGTCGGCTGATCGAGGCGGTCCATTAAGGCTTTCTAAGAACCTACATGGCAGTGCGCGTAAAACCAGTAGAGCGCAACAGGCAGGCCGGCACCGGCGTAGGTTGTGCTATGGATGCAGGAATGCAGACGACGGGTGGAGGTTAGGGGCTGGATGCCATGTCTGATCGATTTCCAGTCTTCGAGGTTTTCTTAAAACAGCGCGGGCGAACGTGGTTATGGTGCGGTCTGCACGAGCGAAGGCACGCTGGTAATGACGGGTTCAAGAAGCAGCCGATCCGCTGCGAGCTATGAAGCCAACAGGGCGCTTTTTCTATTGCTGCTGAGCGCGCCGTATCGTTCGCGCCTTTCGGCTCGAGCGATCCGAGCTAACCAAGAGGCTCGCCCTCGGCGCTCGCTTCCGCCCAGACTTTAGAGTACGTGACCTTCAAGAAACGGCCCGCTCATAAGCCGTTCCGGTCTGCAGCCCTAGATTAGGAGACTGGCCAGCGTTCGGCGCTTGCTAAAGGCTCCCCTGATCCAGATTCGGTTTATTCTCAGTCGAAGCGACGCAGAACCCCCACAGAAGACGATCGGCACGATCTCCTGGGCTCCGAAAAAACTTCGCTTGAGGGGACCCGGCAAATCGAGGCGGCCCATCAAGGCTTTCTCAGAACCACACGGCAATGCCCGTAGAACCAGTAGCCGCTGGCGAGACTCACAGTGAGAGGCTCCTGGGAGGACATGCACACCCTTTACCTTAACTGCATTGTGTCTCGACTCGGAGTTAACGCGACCAAGACAGCGCGCCATTTCTGGGGATTGCGTTTTGGTCCTCAGAAATCCGGAACGACTTTCAAGCGAGCTTCTGTAGGCGATGCCCGAGTGCAGTGAGCCTGCTAGCGAACTCGGTCAGTTCGCGAACACCGAATTCACCAAAAACGAACTCATCGAGTGCTTCCTGTTGTACTGCGAGGCTCGCAAGATGCTTGTAAGTCTTGTCCGTCAGCGACATCTGTACGCGAGCATCGCTTGTGGAGGGCTTGGCCTTTTTTCTCTACCAGCTTTGATTGGTCCGTGACGAATGAAGAGGTCGACGTGCATCAATAGATTAACTTGAACACCGTTTCCTGTCCAAGTCCGCCAAAGGCCATCAGGATCGTCCACTGTCGCCCAGTGATGCCAAGTACATTGGTCCGGAATTGGCGAAGTTCCTCCGGACCACATTGATGGATCTGATCTCCCACGGATCTCGCCTGACCACCTTCCGACTCTCAGCAGAGCTACTACACCGACCGCTCTTGCTAGGTTAGGCAAATCCGGCGGAATCGTATGTCAGCGTTTCCATCCTTGGCTTGTTTCCCCTTAGCGCAGATTAAGCATAGGGACAATGCCGCCGGAGGAAGCAAAATCGTTCGTACGTTTCGGACAAGAGTGAAGCGTCACGAATACAGCGACGGAATAAAGACGCCTTCCGTACGTTGTGCGCAGACATATTCCTTGGGCTTCGGACTCGGCCGATATCGGATCGGGGCGCTACGATTTCGCGCGTCTTCATCAGGTAACGGCCACTACGTGGCACTCAACGACCTGCAGAGCCGTTCGCACAAATCGCTAAATCAGAACGGTCCATCGCATTAGTTGATCTCTGTCACCGGCTTATTGCTTCCCAACGATACTGGGGCGGCACAAACGAGTTCCGCCTAGGATCAGGGGTATGGCATTTCGAACTAAGTGCGTTGGCGGAGGCCAGGATCTTCCTGTGCTCCTCCAGCTCGGCTGCGCGCCCTCGTGGGCGTGTCTGTATCTGCGGGAGCTCGTGCGACCTGGTAGGCCGAACGGATCCTTCGCCAAAGGCGCGGCGAGGTCATTGGGAAGTACGGCGATTACGTTCAAGATGGCAGAGCCGGAATGAGCCCGCTCGAAAGCATCTTCCAGGAATTCATCGATGCGATCCAAACCGCAACCAACGCCGATGAATTCGAGCGTGTCGCAACGCGGCTAACACAGAGGCTGGGCTTTCAGCGATTTGCCTATCTGAGCCTGACCGGCGAGACGCCGATGTTGATCTCGTCCTATCCCAAATCCTGGACCAGCCGGTACTTCCAGCTTGGATATCAGCAGCTCGATCCTGTGGTGCGCCGCGCGCGTGCCGAGCACGCGCTGTTCAGCTGGGGAGGCGAGGCGTCAACCCTGGCCGGAAACCGGGAGCAGCGCCGCTTCTTTGATGAAGCGACGACCTTCGGGATTAGATCAGGCATCACTGTGCCGATCAGGGGCGGATTTGGGCGGATGGCCGCATTTACGCTTGCGACGGGCGACCGCGACCTTCACCCGGAGCGGCTCGTGGCTGATTGGAAGGATCTCGTACAACTCGTCGGGTTGTATTTTCATAGTCATGTCGCCGCCAGACTTGACGTACCCTCGACCGGTAAACTCGGGGAAAGTGAACTCACTCAGCGCGAGCGCCAATGCCTTGCATGGACCGCGCACGGAAAAACTGTCGCGGATATCGCAGTGCTGGTCCAGATTGCGCCGCGCACTGTCGTGTTTCATCTTGAGAACGCGCGCCGCAAACTCGGTGCAGCATCTATTGCCCAGTGCGTCGCCGAGGCCTTGCGACGCGGTTTGTTGTCCTAACCATCCACACCCTCCAATGCGCGAGATGCACAAGAGACCTGCGCTCGTCGCGCCAACCTGATCTACAGCCCTGTGCCATCGGTCGATCTGGGTGTTGAGTATCTACATGGATCGCGCACGCTCGTGGTTCCCGACGCGAACGGGGTTGTCGGTGGAACAGCTGACCGTATTCACGGCATGGTCCTTGTTCGCTTAGCCACCATGATGCTTGAACATCACCCATGAACGCTCTCTTACGAGAGAGCGTCATTAATAGGAATAAGCAAGGGAATGGTCGGGCCTCGACAAGGCTTGAAGGAGATCAAAATGGTTCCATGTCGTTGAAACGGGTATCGAACGAAAACTTCTCTTCGTTACAGCCAGCTAGGATTCTACAAACAGCTTGATGCGGCTACCGCAATACACCGTGTGAGTAGCGGTCCTTCGGCGCAAAATCTCAAGACCTCTCTTCCAAAAACTGGCCCGTGCAATGTCGTTTTAGAGGCCGCGATAGTCTCATGCGCATTAAGCGGCTTCCGGAAGGGCGGCCTTTTTACAAAGGCGGACTAGCCACCGGCAAAAAGCACGAGCGATTTCGGGATTGTCACTGCGGTCGACCGAATAGGCCCGATATTGCATGCCGCTGGGAGTACGTGACCCTGGTATCACCTGTAGAACGCCCCCGCGCACCAGATCGCCGACAATAATTTCGGGCGCTATCAGAAGGCATTTTCCCGTCATGACCGCCGGCAGAGCAAGGTAATTGTGATCATATCGCGCCCCTGACCTTATGTCTTTGGAGGTCAGGTTCATCGCCCGCAACCATGTGGGCAGTATGTCGGGCCGGGATGTGATGTTCAGAACTGGCATTGAGCGAACGACTGAGAGGCTTTTGCTGTGCAGGTGATTTGGAGAGCCCACACAGACGAGTTGCTCGTTGTAGATCTCCCAATCGTCAGCCGGTTCGATGACGGAAAGATCGCGCGTAATCAGGATGTCGAAATCGTCGGAAGATGTCGGTGGAGACAGTGAACTAATCACATCCACAATTACGCCACCCATTTCAGCGGAAAATGCCTGGAGATTAGGAATCAGAAAGGAGTAAGCGAAGGTCGAGAGCGACGTGCGGACAACAAGCCGATTGGCGTCCGGACGGTTCCGCCGGCACATTCTTTTAGCGGTGAAACACACTGTATCTAGCGGTTCGGTGACCGTGTTCGCAAAAAGCCTTCCGAATTCCGTCAATTCGCTCCGCCTACCGCGTCGTTCCATGAGGTCTGTGCCCAGATAGCCTTGCAGCACGGCAAGGTAGCGGCTGACCGAGCTCTGTGTCATTCCCAATGCGCTAGCCGCGCGCGTTACGCTTCCTTCTCGCGCGATCGTCACGAACACCCGGATCGCGTTGAGAGGCACTTCATTGTCTTCGATAGCCATCTGCTATTCCGGCAACTTCTGGAATGTCCGCCAGTTTTCACGGCAGGCCATTGCCAAAAATGAATGTTCCATCACATTATTTCATGTTTATAGCCGGATTACTGCTTATCAACGGTATATCGCGCGCAAAAACCACGTCCGGCCGAAGCCGATACGGTCGGCGCGATCGCCTTTATAGTTGAATTGGACTCGGTCGCGTTCCTCCTTAGGCGCATCTTAAGCGAGCCGTGGCAGTGGTTGCCACGATCGCTCGATCGCTCTTCTCGTAGTCGGACACCACGCGACTTTCCGGAGGAGAAAAACCCGTTAACTCGAGTGTTCCGATCGACAGCGCACCAAGCATAGCGCCTGAGCGGAGCTCAGGCCCTGCCTATCGTGTTGAAATCTCGACAATCAGGGCGGGGACGGAATGGTGCGTTCAGCAAAGGAAGCGAGCTTCAGCTGCCTTAACCTCGTCCATCTTCTGAAGTCTGAAAATCTCCTCCACCGGAAGAATGTCCTTGTGGACGTTCTGGACGCCACCGTCTGCGATGATCCGGCGGAAGGTCTCTTGGATAGCACTTGCAGCAGCGCGGATGCCGTAGTTGCCGTAGATCATCATGCGGATGTTGCAAAGCGCCTTGACCCGTTCGGCGTCGAGATCCGGGTACGCGTTCGGCACGATCACCAGCGGCACCGATCCGGTCCAGGCGCGCGAAAAGTTTTCAATCTCCAAGGGATCCTTCTTTTTCGAATGGATCAGGATCATGTCGGCGCCAGCCTCCACATAGGCTTGCGCCCGACGCAGGGCTTCCGCTTCGCCGAGGCCTGCGATCAGGGCCTCGGTGCGGGCGATGACGAGAAAATCTGGGTCCCGTTTTGTCGCACCGGCGGCTTCGATCTTGCCCTGAAACTCCTCAATGCGCAGCAGCTCCTGGCGTCCGCCCGCAACAAGGCTCGTTACCTTAGGAAAGGTCTTATCCTCGATCACGACGGCGCTCGCGCCGGCTCGCTCGTATTCTCTGACGGCATGGATCACATTGATCGCATTGCCGTAGCCCGTATCGATATCGGCAACGATTGGCAGCGTCGTGCGTCCGGCGATCGCCCGCAGCATTTCGAGATGCTGTGTCATTGAGATCAGGCTCATGTCCGCAAGGCCGTAAAGCGCCGACAGCTCAAATCCTGAGGCCCACAGGCCATCGAATCCGGCTTCTTCTGCGAGGATCGCCGAAAGCGGGCTATGGGCGGCCATGATGTGGACGAGGCCGGTCTCGGCCATGCGGGCGCGGAGGCGTTTGGCAGCGGACATCGGAAACCTTTCAGGACAGGGCGGCGCAGGCCGCTATGATGCGGTCGCAGGCGCGGGTGAGGTCCTCGAGCGACGAGGCATAGGAAATACGGATATAGGGCGAGGCCATGAAGCCGCTGCCGGGCACGACGGCCACGGCGAAAGCCTCGAGCAGATACATCGCAAAATCGGTGTCGGTTTCGATGACCTTGCCATCCGGCGTGCGCTTGCCGATAACACCCGTGCAGGAGGGAAAACGTAGAAGGCACCGTCCGGCACCCGGCACGTAAGTCCCTCGGCCTTGTTCAGCTTGGCGACAACGAAATCGCGGCGCTGCAGAAAGGCGCTCGCGAATTCGTCGATATGTTGCCGGCCGCCGGTTAGTGCCTCGATGGCGGCATATTGCGAAATCGAGCTGGTGTGCGAGGAGGTCTGGCCCTGGATGAGGTTCATCGCCTTGATCAGCGCCAGAGGCCCCGCACCATAACCGACGCGCCAGCCGGTCATTGCATCGGCTTTGGACACGCCGTTCACCGTCAGGGTGCGCTCGTAGAGGTCTGGCGCGACCGCGGCCATGGTAGCGAAGTCGGCGTTATAGGTGAGCTTTTCATAGATGTCGTCGGACAGCACATGGACATGGGCATGGCGGCGTAGCACCGCTGCTAGCGTCAGCAACTCGCCTCGGCTATAGACCGCGCCGGTCGGATTGCACGGCGAGTTCAGCATCAGCCACTTGGTGCGCGGCGTGATCGCCGCCTCCAGCGTCTCGGGGCGCAGCTTGAAACCATGGAATTCATCGCAGGCGACGAGAACCGGCTTGCCGCCGGCGAGCGCTACCATATCGGGATAGGAGACCCAGCACGGCGTCGGAATTACCACCTCGTCGTCCGGATCGAGGCTGGCGAAGAGCGCGTTGAAGACGACCTGCTTGGCGCCGCAGCCCACCGTGATCTGGTCGATCCCGTAATCGAGCCCGTGATCGCGGCCAAAGGTCTTGCGGATCGCCTCGCGCAGCGGCTTGATCCCGGCGACGGCCGTGTATTTCGTTCGCCCGTAGAGAATCGCCCGGATGCCGGCTTCGCAGATCGCGGACGGCGTGTTGAAATCCGGTTCGCCCTGACTGAGCGTGATCACATCGGCGCCCTGATTGCGTAGCTCGGCGGCACGCGCTGTCATGGCCTTGGTTTCAGAGGGGCGGACGACCTTGAGCCGTTCTGCAACGAGAGACAAGATAGAATGCCTGCGAAGTTCGAAGAAAATCTTTGACGGCTTCTAGTCGCTCTCAAACGGGCTAACCAACCCGGCTATCGCTTTTTTGAATGAAATGATCGAAAGTTACGATATCTTACGGTTGCATCGCCGGGCACGGCCTTCTTGCAGACGTGCGTCATTCAACGGGCATAAGGCACGAGCAAGATGCGAAGTGCGGCTACGATCGACTGCATAGGCGCGGTACTGCATGCCGCTTGGGACCCGCGTGCGTCCGGCAGCACGGCAAGATAAGGCCCCGGGAATAGGTCTGAGATAAGGACTTGCAGGCAGCCAGCAGAGGATTAGCCGGTCATCACCACCGGACGGGCGAGGTCGGGATGGTCGTAGTGCTGGCCGAGCACGCCATCGCCGCTCTTCATGTTCTTGATGTTCTCTTGGTCGCAGCCAAGTGGGAAGCTCGTCCGGTCAGGAGATAACCGTCAGCAGCGGGATAGAAGTAGCGCGGCAAGTCCACGTCCGGCGATGCATTGCGGGGCACCCACGCGAGACCAGTTGTTCATTCATAGAGTCCCAAGGGACCGAAGGATCCGACAGCTCAAGCTCGCGCGTGATCAGCACGTCGAAGCTATCCGCGGTCGAGGGCATGAACCGTGAGCTGCTGACGCACCGCCCCACGAATCTCGGATGAGAATCTGTAATTGGGAACAAACAACGTGCAGCCAAAGATTGTGAGTGAGGTGCGCACACGATGCGGTTCACCTTCGTCTCGCCGCCTCCGCCTTAGACGGTGAGCAGGATCGTCCACAGCGGCCCGGCGCATTGACAAAAAAGATTGGGCGGTCAATTCGCTGTTGCGACCGCGCTGCTCGATCAGCTTCGAGCCGAGATGGGTGTTCTAGGCCGGCGAGATGCGGCTGACCGAACTTTGGGTCATACCGAGGCTCTTCGCAGCGCGCGGCACGTTCTGCTCCCGAGCGATCTCCACGAAGGCGCGCACCGCTTTGAGCGACAGCCCTAGGCCTCAGGCAGTGTTTTGGTTAGGGGTCTTGGCCGTGTAAAACGCCCTCCCAGGCAAGTCGGTGAGAAGCCAAGGCGCCCGCTCGGTCTCAGGCCACGATCGCAGCCATCAGCGGCTTGGTCCCGACGATGTTCATGACCCGTGTCAGATTATAGGCCAGGACCGAGAGAGCCATATCGGCGGCTACTTTTGGAAGCGTCTTGGTAAGGAAGTGTGTCGCCCTATCCGAGCCTTCATCGTGCCGAACGGATGCTCGACCGTCTCGCGACGCTGGCGCATGGCTTGTTGGTTTGCGGCAAGGCGCCGCTGCACAGCCTCAAGCAGATGCTCATGCTCCGATCGCGTGATGCGCCGCTCTGGCCCGGTCGTAAATTGCGATTTGAGCAAACAATTTTGACAGGCCGAGGTCCAGTAGCGCCGCAGCATCTTGCCGTCTTCTTCTTTTGTGTAGCGATACGGCAGTCGCCCCCCAGCTGGACAGCGATAGGCGTCTTCCTCAATGACTTCCAAGGAAGGTGCGCGCTCTGTTGAAGTGAACGGATGCGCGCGCCAGCGTTTGAGCAATCGCGATCACAGGGCCTTGCGCGTCACCGCTAGGCCTCCATTAGATAGAGAAGCGCTCTATCAATCCGCGCGTCATAAGCTCCACGAAGCTTTTCCTGCACGTTGCGCAGCGATCCGGCGTCGCACCATCCGCCTGTTGGCGCTCGTTCCAGCCGGTGGGACGGCCTTGCACCGATAACTCGCGATTGGTAGCGCGATCAGCTCTTCAGCCAAGAAGTCGGATCGGATGGCGGCGCGTTCTCACGCTAATCCATCGCCAAATCAGAACGGTCCATCACATTAGTTGATGTCTGTCACCGGCCTATTGCTTCCCAACGCTACTGCGTCGGCAGAAATGAGTTCGGCAAGGAGAGGGCATGGCATTTCCAACTAAGTGCGTTGACTTATATCGTTACGGCATTGCGCAGCCTGAATTGACGGCCAGTGTTATTCGTCCTCATCGAATTGCGAACGCACTGATCGATCCTTGTGCGAGCCGACCGTGTAGAAGGCCGACGCGCGCGCCTCATGTCGTTGATGGGCGAACGAAGCACGTCGGCATGAGGCCTCAAGATGCGCATCTCCTCGCGCGCGAGGTCGACTGGTTGCGCAGCCAGGAACAGGCGCCGCGTCGGTCACCCCGATCCGGGAGTTGGCTTGATGGGAACGTGTCTCTCCCTCGTTAGCTGAGCACGACGCGTTACGGACTAACACAGACATCTACGCTTTCTCTTTTCCTACGTGAAAAACATAGGGGTCTATGTTTGCGTACTTTGTGGGGACTTCAGTGCTAATAAAATCGGCTCGATCAATGTCTATCCGAGATAGCTCTAAACTTGCGCGGCCACAGCCATCCGGTAGGTTAATGGCATCGCGATGGATCGTGACTAGCGCCCTGGTTGGTTGCGTAATTTCGTATTCACCTTCTGTGGCTCGAGCCGATCTCGTCTGACGATCTGAGGCAAGAGCTGAAACGTTTGCAGGCTCGCGTTCAATCACTTGAAGCGACTGAGCAAACTGGCTGGCGCAGCGATCGTGCAGCGGTTAAGGCGGCGAGACAGGCACAAAAGGAGGCAGAGGAGGCTCGGGCACGCGCGGAGGAGGCGCGACTGGCGGCTGAAGCTGCTCGTACGAAGGCGCAAGCAGCGCAGAGTGGAGCAGATCCACTGCAAGGAAGCTTCCCCGGAGCATGCGAATTCCAGGCACCAACACGTCCTTCAAGCTTTACGGCTATGCAAAGGTCCATCTGTACGGAAATCTCGGGCCGCGCAACAGATCTGACACCATTTCAGTTCCGTCCATTCCGTTATCAAGTGGGCCACTGGGCGCCCGAACGCCAGGGGATGTTGCTGCTGGCGCTCGATACTCGCGATTGCATCTTGATGTAAGGACGCCGACTAGCGAAAGCTTTGGACCTGTTCGTACCTTCTTTGAAGTTGATTTCGCGGGGCAGTCTGATCTTACGAGTCAGGCGACTACATCGAGCTTCAATATGAGGCTTAGGCAAGCGTTTGGAGAATTTGGTAAAATTGATGGTTGGGGGGCCGTAGTTGCAGGACAGGCTTACTCGCTCTTCAGCGATGCAACACTTAGCCCGCTGCGTCTTGTCTCTGATCTCGACCATGCCGGCGACCAGCTCTGTGCGCCAAGGGGCCGTTCAGTACAGCAAAAGCTTTGGATCGACGACGTTTAGTGTAGGCTTGGAGAACACGTATAACGACGTCACAAGCACCGCTGGAACGAGCTATCCCGATTCCAATGCCGGCGCGGGCCTAAGCCTGAGTGGAACTCCAGACGCTACCGCGAGAATCTTGTGGCGTGGAGGAAGCGGTTTTTTCGCACTGCGAGGCTTGGTTCGGAATATCGAGATCAACAACGAGGCTGCTATTCCCGCCCAACGATATGACGCGTCGACCTTAGGTTATGGCATTGGAGCAAGCGGAGGGCTCAACCTTTTGGACAACCGTCTGGCACTATTCGCGACGGCAAACTACGGACCAGGTTTGGGACGTTATCTCACCGGAGTCAGTCAAGGATTTGGTGCCGTAACCAACTTTGGCTTATCCGGTGTACCTGCTCAAAGAGCTCAAATTGATGCGGTCACGGCGACGGCTGGCCTTGTTGGACTGCAGTACAAGCTCCTGCCAAATCTCCAGACTAATGCCCTTGTTGCGGCCGCGAGCCTCAGCTACCCCAACTATGTCACCCAATTTACGACGACATCGAGTGCGATCAACAAGAGCATGTGGGCCACAACTGTCAATCTAATCTACAGCCCCGTCCCATCAGTTGATCTCGGTGTTGAGTATCAACATGGATCGCGCAGACTGCTGGTTCGGGACGCGAATGGGATTGTGGGTGGAACAGCTGACCGTATTCAAGGCATGGTGCTTGTTCGCTTCTAGTCACAATAATACTTGAGCATTGCTGGCTAAGCACACAGCATCAACGCTCTCTAGGAGAGAGTTGGCAACCAAGATGCACAATCGAAAGTCGGCCGTGAAGAAGGGGCTAATCCACTGATTTGGAATCTGGATTTGGTCTGAGGGCTGTTTGCAGATTGCAAGGTTTTGATGCTTTGGGGGTCAGAACCTTGCAATTTCGTTTTCGGGATTCCCTTGACGGACGAAGCATGATTCCGTGTCCGCATCGGAGGAATCGATGCGGCCGAAGAAGCAGCAGATGACGGGATCGAACGATCTGTTCCGGGCGCGGCTCGACCAGATCATCAATCTGAAGCACGAGCCGGTTTTGCTCGCAGGCAAGAGCGACTGGGACTGGATCGACGGCGAGATCGCGCCGCTCTACAGCGAGCACGGCCGGCCGGGGATCGCGACCCGCTTCATGATCGGGCTGTTGCTGCTCAAGCAGATTTACGGGCTATCCGACGAGGGGTGTGCGAGCGCTGGGTCCACGACCCGTACTTCCAGTACTTCACCGGCGAGTCGAAAGGCGCAGTCGTGGTCTCATCGCAGAAACCGAGTTTCGTCATGTTTGACTGCTTCCATTCTTTGCAGTCGAAAAATTTCTTCGACAGGCACCATGTCGCGGTCGATGTGGTGCCGTCAGCGCGGATGCGGGCAAAGATGTCCTTCATCGCAGTGACCGCTGCCCGGATTGCATGATTGCCATAGATCACCATGCTGATTTTATCTAGCGCGCGGATGCGCGGTTCGTTCATCTGTGGATAGGAGGTTGGTACGATGGCAATCGGCGCATTTCCCTCCCATGCACGGACAAAGCTCTCCACCTCGTCAGGCGTCTTTTGCTTGGAGTGGATCAGGATCATGTCGGCGCCTGCTTCCTCATAAGCCGCAGCCCGATTCAGCGCTTCGGCCTCGCCGAGCCCGGCGATTAGCGCTTCGGTGCGCGCAATAACAAGGAAGTCCGGCTCTGAGCGCGTCGTCACGGCCGCGCGAACCTTGCCCGCGAACTCCTCCATCCGGATCAACTCCTGACGGCCATCTGCGACGAGGCTCGTGACCTTTGGAAAGGCCTTGTCCTCTAGGACGACCGCGGCAGCGCCGGCGCGCTCGTATTGATTCACGGCATAGATCACATTGATCGCGTTGCCGAAGCCAGTGTCAATATCAGCGATAATAGGAAGCGAGGAACGTCCGGCCATCGCCCGTACCATGTCCAGGTGCTGGGTCATGGAAATAAGGCTTACATCGGGCAGACCATAAAGAGCGGAGAGTTCGAAGCCGGACGCCCAGATCCCGTCGAAGCCTGCCTCGTCGACCAGGATCGCCGATAGCGGGCTATGCGCTGCCATGATGTGGACGAGGCGTCGCTCGGCCATTCGAGCGCAGAGACGTGCAGCGCTAGTCGTCCCAGAGTCTCCGGACGTGACATTGGCGTTGAGGCTCGTTTTTTAGCATTCGGTGTTGCCCACTTTCAACGAACGGAAATCCGTGCCACCGTGTTCAGCTATGGGACGTGCAATCAAATGCATTGATCGAATTTTGAAGTACTTCGATTGCCTGATGCGATGTTAGGTGGCTTCGGGAAGAGCGGCCTTTTACAAAGGCGAGCTAGCCACCGGCAAAACGCACGAGAGATTTCAGGATTGTCACTGCGGTTGACCGCATAGGCGCGATATTGCATGCCGCTGGGAGTGCGAGATCCCGGTATCGCATGCAGAACGCCCCTGCGCACAAGATCGCTGACAATAATTTCGGGTGCTACCAGGAGGCATTTTCCTGTCATGACGGCCGGTAGAGCAAGGTAATTGTGATCATATCGCGCCCCCGACTTTATGTCTTTTGAAGTCAGGTTCATCGCCCTCAGCCACGTAGGCAGTATGTCGGGTCGGGATGTGATGTTCAGAACCGGCATTGAACGGACAACCGAGAGGCTGTTGCCTTTTATGTGGTTTGGAGGGCCCACACAGACGAGTTGCTCGCTGTAGATTTCCCAATCGTCGGCCGGTTCGATGACGGAAAGGTCGCGCGTTATCAAAATGTCGAAATCATCGGAGGATGTCGGCAGGGATAGTGAACTAATCACATCCACGATTACGCCGCCCATCTCAGCAGAGAATGCTTGGATATTCGGAATCAGAAGTATCCTTCCGAGCTAAGGCGCGGACAGTGGATCACCGATTCCACCCCTTGAGGAGCTCGGGGTTTTCCTTGTGTATCCTGATGAGCTCCATCAGGTTTTCGATGCCGAAGTCGGTGAACGCCATGACTCCGTCGTCACCTATGCCGTAAACCCAGATGACGCCGTCCTCGGGGTCCATTCCGTTGGCCACGTCCCAGAGCCAGTCTTCGTCTTCGCCGAGGTCCTTTGCGACGCGACCGATGGTGAAGACGAAATGAACTTTGTTGACGTGCATGGCTACGCCGCCTGAGCAGAGGACGCCGACGTGGGAGACGTCCAATTCCACGGCAGCAACTCGTGCAGGCAGCTCTGTGGCATGTCGGCGATGCGCGCGAAGACGTCGGCGAGCCACGCTTTCGGGTCGATGTTGTTGAGACGCGCCGTCATGATGAGAGTCGCCATCACGGCAGCCCGATCGGCGCCACGATCAGATCCGGCAAACAGCCATGCTTTCCTTCCCAGCGCAAAACCGCGCAGCGCTCGCTCGGCCGCATTGTTGGTCAGGCAGATCCTTCCGTCATGGACAAAGCGGGCAAAGCCATCCCACCGGTTGAGTAGATAGTTGATCGGCTTGATCACATTGGACGAACGCGAGAGCCGGGCAGATTCTGCCCGCAGCCACGCCTCAAGATCGGTCAACAGCGGCGCGCTTCTCTCCCGCCGAAGCCGCAGCCGCTCCTCAGCGCTATGCCCATAGATCTTGCGTTCAATCTCAAACAGCTGGTCAATCCGACGAACCGCTTCCAGCGCAATGGGCGAGATCGCCGTCGCGGAACGTCCGCGCCGCGCGTTCTGGGCGATATCGGCCAGTTCGAAGAACGCCCTTCGGCCGTGTGCCCAACAGAAGGCGGGCGTGGCCGGCGACGCCTTGCGTCCGGGATCGAGAGAGCATTGAACCCGCTATAGGCGTCGGCCTGGAGGATTCCGGCGAAGCTCTGAAGATGCTGTGCCGGGTGCTCACCACGCCGATCGCGTGAGGCGTAATACAGCACCGCTGGCGGACCTTGCCCGCCAAATGCCCGATCGTCGCGGACATAGGTCCAAATCCGGCCGGTGTCCGCCTTCCCCTTCGCCAGGATCGGGATCTTGGTGTCGTCGCCGTGAAGCCTGTCAGCGGAGAGCACAAAGGCTTCGATCAGTTCAAAGATCGGCCTGACCGCAAAGGCTCCGGCGCCCACCTGGTCCGCCAGCGTCGAGACCGACAGGTCGATCCCCTCGCATTTGAAGCGCTGGCTCTGTCGGTTTAACGGCTGATGTTGGCCGAACTTGTCGAACAGGATCGTCGCCAGAAGCTGGGGTCCAATGTAACCCCGTGGCGTCGCATGGAACGGTGCCGGCGGTTGCGTGATCGCCTCGCAGTCTCGGCAACTGAACTTCTCCCGAACCGTGTCGATCACCTTGAACCGGCGCGGGATCTCCTCCAGCGTCGAGGTCACGCTTTCGCCGAGCTTCGACAGTCGCGCTGACCCGCAGCAGGGGCATTGCGTCGGAGCCGGAAGGACCACGCGCTCTCGCTCAATGTCATCGGGGAAGGGTTGGCGAACCGGTCGCTTGCGCTCAAACGAACGCACCCTCTGTGTCTTTTCCGCCGCCCGCTCGGCCGCAAGTTCATCTTCAGTCGCGGTCGCCTCGAGTTCCTCAAGTTGCAGCTCCAGCTGATCGAGCAGTCGCGCCGACCGCTCCGAGCGCGTTCCATAAAGTGTCCGCCGCAGCTTCTCGATCTCGAGCTTGAGGTGGGCAATCAGTGCTCGATTGCTTTGCCTGGGCACTGGCTGCTTCAGCGAGCTTGGCTTCCGCGGCTAGCCTGGCCGCGCGCTCCGTCAGGATCATCGCATGCGCGGCGGCAAGATCAGGCGGCAGTTGGTCGGCGGTAGAGTCCATAACCAGATGGAATCATATTCGCCGCCAAACTTAAACGACAAACTGTCAGCCCACACTCGTCGGACGCCAGGATTCTTGGAGATTTCGCCAGTCGATGCCGGACAATGAGGGCTCTTGTTGATGCCCCTACTTTTCATGGTGATCCTCCCTCAGATCAATCTTCGCGATATGATGATTTCTCAAGCTGCGAATCGCCTGCAACGCGTTTGTGTTGTCAGGAAAGAGGAAGCGGCCCGAAGCCTCTCGGGTGGTCAGGATGCTCTCTCGCTTGAGCTGAACATAAATCCATTTGACGGGTATCCTGAGGCGTTGTGCTAGTTGGGTTACTGTCAAATGGTCGGCAACCGCCGGCCACCGTGTTCGATGCCGCACCTTGAGGCGGTGTTTGAGACGAATGCGCCGGACCGTGATCGGCAGAACTTTGTCAGCCTCCCATGGCGAGTGATGTCCTTCCTGCGTCAGAATGCGCGCGATCTCATCGTCGTAGGCGCCATCCCGCGCCAATGCGCATATGCGTTCTACCATCTCCTTGTGACGCGGCAGCGCAGCCACAGCATTCACAGGTAGGGTGACTACAAGCTCAGTGGTCGCGCCGCCGCGCCACACAATGCGCACCTCAGCCTTGTCCCGGGCACAGCGGCGCATCACCACCTTTTCGATCAGACAGCGCAAGAGCGCCTTGCGGTGGTCCCTGCGGGTCGCGGGGTTGTCCCATAGCGCCGGAAGACGATTTCCAAGGGCGATCACCTTGGCACGCAGATCGTGAGGAACGCCCAAGGGTTCATTGGACTTGTGCATCGTGCGCTGGGCTAATGCCTCCTCGGCTCGGCGCAGCTCCGATAGAGCGGCTTCCCACCGTCGTTCCAGTTCGCCTGTCACGAGCCGGTTATCGGGATCGGTGCGATTGAACTGGCGCTCGGCGAGGGCTGCCTGATAGCGAAGCCTCTCAACCTGCTGCTCCTCAGCGTGCCGCAGGGCTCTTTCGGACTGCAGATGGGTCTTGCGCGCTTTGGACAACGCATCGATTTCCGCCGGTGCCACAGCTTCCAAGAATGCCGCCGCAACCTGTGCGTCGATCGGTGCGGCGCGCAGGTTCTGACATTCCGGTGCGCCACGCTGGATTTTGAGATGATTGCAGACATATTGACTACCGCCCTTGTAACGCACGGCCATCTTGTGTCCGCATTCGCCGCAATAGGTGATGCCGTGGAGCAGGGCCGCTCCATCACGCGGGATGCCACGGCTTTTGATGTGCTGGTACTCCGCACGATTGTCGCGCAGCATCGCCTGGATCTTCTCGAAGGTTTCCCAGTCGATATAGGCCGGGTACTTTTCCCTCACCACGATCCTCCAGTCCGTTCCACGACGCGGAGACTTTTGTGGACGCTCTCCCGGTATTTTGGACGGCTTCTGCCAAGTCGTTCCATAGACAAAGGCGCCTGCATAGGCCGGATTCTTCAGGATCGCCGTCACGGCCGACACCGTCGCAGGCTGCCAGCGCAGATCGCCATGGCGGTCGAGGCGAGGCAGTGCCAAGCCGCGGCCAACAAAGGCCCGCATCGCTTGCGCGGCCGTCCGTACTTCAGGAAGGTCTCGAAGAGCAGCGACAAGCGCCCCTGCACCTCGAGATTGGGATCCTTGGTGACCACCCCTGAAGGGTCGCGGACAAGGCCCGCCGGCAACTGCACGACCAAGTCACCGCGTTCGGCTTTTGCCATACGCCCAGTGGTCATCCGGCTTCTGATCGTGTGCAATTCCAGCTCTGAGATCGTACCTTTCAGGCCGAGCAGCAGGCGGCCATTGGGTGTCCCAGGATCATAGACGCCATCCCGGTCGGCGATCAAACAACGACGGTGCCCGCAGACATCAAGCAGCGGGTACCAATCCGAACAATTCCGCGCCAGGCGCGTCACGTCCATCGATAGGATAAGGCCAACCTCACCAAGAGTGACGCGGGCGACCAAGTCCTTGAAGCCTTTCCGGTGCGCTGCGCCAGCGCCGCTCTGCCCAAGATCGCTGTCAATCACATCGATGTCCGCCTCGCGCCATCCGAGCTCGCGAGCACGCTGCGAGAGGGCGTACTGAAGCCTTAGGCTTTCTTGATTGGTGATCACTTGGTGTGGCGTCGACTGCCGCACATACACCACTGCTTTGCGGTCCAGGTGATCCGGCTTGACGAGTTCCGAGCCCATCGCTCATCTCCCGCAGGACTTGGCCGAGATCCTCTGCGATCGCCTGCCGGAGCGCTTCCGGCAGACTGCGCCAGACCTCTCGAGGTTCGATGGGCATGTGCCCCCGCTCTCTTCGGCCAACGCGATTAAGTCCTGCAGCGCGTCGAGGCTCAGCTTGGTTGGCGCGGCGCGCAGCAAGCCGTTCCGCCCAAGATTCGTCACCCCGAGCGGCAGAAGAAGCGTGAGACCGAATCGGTAATGTACACGCGCAAAGAGCTCCTTGCACGCTCCGCGTGTTGTCGTCTCCTTGCCGATCGAGATTAAGCGATAGCGCCGACCGTAAAGCGGATGACGCGGATCAACGACTTCCACCTCTTCGGATGTCGCCACGTCATCGTTACTCTTATGGGTATCTCCCGACGCCCTCGAACAGATAGCTCATCTGCGCCTGCGAGATCGACAACACACCGTCCGCCAGCGACGGCCAGATAAAACGACCACTCTCGAGTTTCTTCGTGAACAGGCACGCCCCTTGGCCATCATGCCAGATCACCTTCAAGAGATCGCCTCTGCGTCCGCGGAAGCAGAACAAATGACCGCTCAGCGGATCGCGGCGCAGCACCTCTTGCACTTGCAACGACAAAGAGGCGAAGCCTTTGCGCATGTCGGTGTGGCCCGTCGCCAACCACACCCGAACTCCTGTAGGGATTGGAATCATCGCCGAACCAGAACCCCGACGATCCTGCCAAGCGCCTCAACGTCGACGCTCGCGTCGACAATGATGCGCCGTCCACCTGTCAGCTCGATCTCAACTCGCCGCTCCGTCGCATGCGATGTCGCGCCCTGCGACGAAAGCGCCACTGACCTAACCGGCCCATCCTCCGCCACAACCGCTCTGACAAAGCCAGCCCCGCATTGGGCTCCGTTCGGTGCGAATGCCCTTCGCCAGGTCACCAGCAGAGAACGCGACAGGCCATATCGACGCGCCGTCGCCGCAACCAGACGCGGCTCGGACATGCTTTCCAAAACAATCCGCGCCTTCTCCTCCTCAGACCAACGCCGCCGCCGGCCCGTATCCACCACCTCAAGTCGATTCAGCGCGCTGATCGTATGGCTGTCCATACGTACAGTTCTCAACCATCAGGACAGCCCGCCGCAAGGCGTCTTTCCTCGGAAGCTTACAATCAGAAGGGAGTAAGCGAAGGTCGAAAGCGACGTACGGACCACAATCCGGTTGGCGTCCGGACGATTCCGCCGGCGCATTCTCTTTGCGGTGAAGCACACTGTGTCTAGCGGTTCGGCGACTGTGTTCGCAAAAAGCCTTCCGAACTCCGTCAGTTCGCTCCGCCTACCGCGTCGTTCCACGAGGTCAGTACCCAGATAATCTTCCAGCACGGCTAGGTAGCGGCTGACCGAACTCTGTGTTGCTCCCAATGCACTAGCCGCGCGCGTTACACTTCCTTCGCGGGCGATCATCACGAACGAACACCCGGATCGCGTTGAGGGGAACTCCATCGTGTTCGGTAGCCATCATTACTCCGGCAACTTCGTCGGATGGCGGCCAGTTGTCACCGCAACACATCGCGAAATCAGGATATTGCATCACATTATTCGATGGTTGTCACCGGATTGTTGCTTCCCAGCGTTATTGCGCTGGCCTTGATCGTTGCGTCGTAACCTGGATGTCGATTCCTGTCCGGGCCTAAGGATAAAGGGCATGACATTCCCAAATCAGAGCTTTGATTTAGGTCGTTGCGGCTTTGTGCGGCCTGGATCGGCCGCCGTTGATATTCGTTATCATCGAATTGCGAGCACGCCGATCGCTCGTCATGCGGGCCGGCCGTGTAGAAGCCTGACAACTATTTCATGCCGTGCGATTGCTTCTTCCATCGTTTCCCAAGAGAAAAACGGCGAGAAATCCTCTTTCGATGCGCTCGCTTCCGTGAGAAACCCGGAGTCCGTCGAATGAGTGGAATTGTCTTTAGAAACATCCACAAATCATTCGGCCCGACCACTGTGCTGAACGACGTCTCGCTGTCAATTGCAGATGGCGAGTTCATGACCCTGCTTGGCCCATCAGGTTGCGGGAAGTCAACGCTGTTGCGCATCCTCGCTGGGCTTGAGGTCCAGGACGCAGGCAGCATCGCGATCGGCGATCGTATCGTAGATGGAGTGCGCCCGAAGCGGCGTGACGTTGCGATGGTGTTTCAATCCTATGCGCTTTATCCGCATATGACGATTGCTGCAAACATGGCGCTTCCGTTGCGGATGCGGCGACTAAATTCCTGGCAGCGCTTACCGCTGATCGGCCGGTGGCTGCCCGGCTCCAGTGCCGTCCGAAGCGAAATCGAACTGGAGGTCGTCCAAACGGCCGAAGCCCTCGGAATTGCGCATCTACTGGATCGCAAGCCGGGCCAAGTATCAGGCGGCCAGCGCCAGCGCGTTGCCGTCGGCCGCGCCATGGTGCGCCATCCGACTGTGTTTCTGATGGACGAGCCGCTCAGCAATCTGGATGCTAAGCTGCGGGTCCAGATGCGCGCCGAGATCAAGGAATTGCACCGGCGTCTCGGAGTGACATTCGTCTATGTCACGCACGACCAGGCGGAAGCGATGACACTCTCCGATCGAGTGGCCGTGATGTTTGATGGCGAACTGCTACAGATCGCTTCACCGCAGGAGGTCTACGCTGATCCCAGCGATCGGCTGGTCGCCGAATTCATTGGTTCGCCGAAGATCAACATGCTGAACGCCGTTGTGCGCGAATATGGTGAGATCGATGTCGCGGGCTCGACCCTTTCCGCTGTGGTTGACATGCCGCCCGGAACGGAACTGACCGTAGGAATCCGCCCGGAGGCCTTCCAACTCGCCGTCCATGCCGGACCAGGGGTGCTCACTGGCTCGGTTCGCATGGTTGAGCACATGGGCTCTGATCTATTCGTATACCTCGATCAGGGCGGCATCGACCAACCGCTGATCGCTCGCCTTCTCGCGGAACGCGCACCTCATATCATTGCTGGGCAAACGCTTCACGTCGGCGTCAGGCCTGAACACGTGCTTTTCTTCACGCGCGACGGGCGCCGGTTGCGACAGCGGCCAAGAGCAGGCGCCGCATCGGTCACGCCGATCCGGGACTTGGCTTGATGGGAACGCGCCTCTCCCTGTTCGGCGGGCAGCGCACCAGGCCACGCGTCCGAGAAGCGCGGTGCAGACGCCGGTGTTCCGCCATATCTCACCCGTGCACAGAAAGAGCTCCTTTGCTGAGACACTTTGGGCGTGGGGACTCGCCGGTCCGGCCCTCGCTTTCCTTCTCGTGCTGTTCGTTCTGCCAGCTGTCGGCGTTTTTACGATCGCGCTGACCGATTGGCAATTTGGCAGCAGCTCGCTTTCTTTCGTCGGACTGTCCAACTTCAGGGAGGTCTTCTCCGATGACGTATTTCGAACTTCGCTCGTTAATACTCTTCTCTACGTGCTAATCGTTGTGCCGGGGACCGTGTTCCTTGGTCTCGCTGTCGCATTGCTAGTTGAAAGTGGCAAGAGCCTCCGGGCCTTCTACCAAGCCATCCACTTTCTGCCCTTCATGGCTACACTAACCGCCATGGCCATTTCCTGGGAGGCTTTGCTTCATCCGACGATTGGCCTCGTCAACCAGGCCTTCGGCGCAATTGGCCTGCCGACAAGGAATTGGCTGCGTGACGAAGACACGGCCCTGCTCGTCCTGGCCATCATCGCCATCTGGCAAAACCTTGGTTATGCCATGGTGCTCTTCGTTGCTGGACTTAAGTCCATACCCAGCGATCTCTATGACGCCGCCGATGTCGACGGGGCCGATTTCTGGCTCGATCGCCTGCGGACTGTGACACTCCCGATGCTCGGGCCGATCTCGATGTTTGTCGTCATCGTGATCGCACTCCGCGCTTTCGAGACTTTCGACACAGTTCAGATCCTCACCAAGGGTGGCCCCGGCCACGCTTCGGAGATGCTGCTGTATACGCTCTATCGCGAGAGTTTCGAATATCTACGCACCGGGTATGGCGCTGCGGTCTCAGTCGTTTTCCTCGCGATACTCGTGACACTGACATTGTTTCAAGCCCGGGCCATGGACAAAAAGGTGCACTACCAATGAACCCGCGTCGCGTCCCGCCGATGTCCGCTATTCTGCGCCATTGCATGCTTATCGCGTCCGGAGCATTTATCCTCGTGCCGTTCGTGTGGATGTTCTCGCTCTCCATCAAGCCCCCTAGCGAGATATTCCGCGCCTCTTTCTCAATTTTCCCTGAACAGTGGCACGCACTTCAAAATTACTCGCGGGCACTCACTCACGCTCACTTGGCACGCTCCATGCTGAATGGCGTTATTGTCTGCACCGCCATCCTCGCGTCGCAGATCCTTGTTTGCGCTCCCGCTGCGTATGCTCTCGCAAAGCTGACTTTCCGCGGACGCGACCTCCTGTTCGGGATTGTACTCGTCTGCCTGCTCCTTCCGCATCAGCTACTATCCCTTCCGCTCTTTGTTCTGGGCTACAAACTCGGGATTCTGAATACTTATGCGGCATTGGTCTTTCCCTACCTGGTTTCCCCCTTCGGCATCTTTCTCTTCCGACAGTTCTTCAAGACCATTCCCGATGATGTTGTCTACGCGGCTCGGCTCGATGGCCTCTCTGAATCTGCGATCGTGTGGAAGATTATGGTGCCCATGGCATTGCCAGCGATTGTTGCGTTTTCGATTTTCTCCGTTGTTTCACACTGGAACGACCTTTTCTGGCCTCTAATCGCGGTGCGCGCTGAAAATCTTATGCCGCCGCCGCTTGGCATCATGGGCTTTAAGAATGAAGAGGCTGGGAACGACTATGGTCCTCTAATGGCAGCCTCAACTCTCGTCGTTGTACCTTTGGTCCTAGCGTTTTTGAGCGCACAGCGCTGGTTCGTCCAAGGTCTTACCAGTGGCGCAGTGAAATGACCTCAAGGAGAACTAGCGTGAAACGCCGGTTCGTGCAGTTGCTTGTCATTGTCGCAATGACGAGCGCACTATCGACCCTGAAGGCAGCCGCGACCGACTTGCGCGTGACATACTCTCCGGCTAACTTCGGTGAGATGTACCAAGCCGTCGCTTCTGCTTTTGCGAAGCGATACCCCGACATTCACATCCGGCTAGAAGGCTCGCCCGGTTATGGCGATCTTAGCCAAAGAACTCTGCGGTCCGCGATCGCCGGAGATCTTCCAGACGTGTCTCATGAAGGTTTGAGCTACATTAGGCGGTATGCCGTTCGCTCCCTCGCTGTTGCACTTGACGATTTCATTGCCAAGGATCCGGACTGGAGCAGCCTTGGCTTGGGCGATAGCGTTAGAGGAGTTGGCGGGGTCAAAGGGGTAACATATGCAATCCCCTTTGCAGTCTCGACCATGAACCTCTTTTTCAATCTTCAACTGGTTAAAGCGGCTGGCGGCGATCCAAACAATCTCCCGTCTGACTGGGACGGAGTCCTCGAACTTGCAAAGAAGATCGATGCCCTAAGTGATGGGGTCTCTGGGATTTACTTCGACTATGAAGCCGGAGATGCAATTGCGTTTCAAACGTTGGTCTTTAGTCGCGGCGGCAGCATGATGAATGCCGATGAAAGTAAGATTACCTTCGAGGGTTCTGAAGGCCAATGGGCGATGAACCTAATCCGACGGTTTGGAGAAGCCGGCCAAGTCGACATGTCCCGTCAGCAGGCTCGGCAGATGTTCGTGGCGGGTAAGCTTGGCATTTATCAGAATACGAGCTCGAACTTGGGAGCCTTCGCTCAGCAGATCGGAAACACATTTCCGTATGCGATGACTCCATTTCCCACAACCGAGAGTGGCCGCACGCCAGCAGCAGGAAACGGAATGTTGATGTTCTCTCAGACGCGTGAGAAGCGAGACGCCGCATGGAAATACATCAAATTCGCTGCCGGCCAAGAAGCGCAGGCAATCATGGCGAAAATGACAGGGTATGTCCCTGTCAACCATGGCGTGGTCGAGAACCCCGACATGAGGTCTTTTTACAATTCCAATCCGAACTATGCCGTCCCGCTCGCTCAAATTGATAAGATGGCAGCCTGGTATGCGTTCCCCGGCGAGAACGGCGACAAAATTGCGAAAACCATCACTGACGAGATGCGCGAGGTCATAACTCTCCGAAAACCCGCCGCGGCTGGCCTCTCATCTGCCGCAGCGAATGCCCGGAGGCTGCTGAAGCTCCAATAACGCGGCACGTCCCGATCTCCTCAGACCGCTTACACCTTCAGAACTTCAAGAACGATCATCCCCGCTCGGCGGATTTCGGGCTATCGCGCCCACGCAAATGTTCAAATGTCGCAGACTGGAAAGGAGTCCTGATGTTCACGATAACAGTGCTGTCTCCCACGATCGGAGCGGAGATCGGTAATATTGATCTCAGCCAATTGATCGAGTCGAAAGATGCCGTGGTTGTCGCTGCGCTTCGCGCGGCGATTCACAAGTATTTTGTGCTTCGCTTTCGTAATCAGAACTTGACACCCGACCAATTTGTCACCCTGGCCTCTACATTCGGGCAGATCAAAACCCTTAAGCGCGCGACGGCATCAACTACCACACATATAGGCGGTCATCCTCAGATCAAGCTCGTCTCGAACGTCTCAAATGATGATGGTCGCCCGATCGGTGACGGTGGTTCGTCCGAGAATTATTGGCATACCGATGGGACCTATCTGCCGCGACCCGTTGAATTGACGTTTCTGTATGGACGGGAGTCGCCAAAGACCAACCCGCCGCAGACCGTATTCATGAACCTCTGCGACGTCTATGATCGTCTCCCCAGTTGCCTGACGTCGTATCTAAGCAAACTGCGTTGCATTCATTACTCACAGTATAACTTCGCTCCTGAGTATGCTGAGCAGATCGCGGCCCTCCCTGAAGGAGCCGATCGTCGGCATATCGGGCCTAGCTTTCCGCTGGTGCGCATGAACCCCCATACCGGAAGGCCGTCGCTATACCTCCCGCGCCAACGACAGTGCCTTATCGAAGGGTTGACGATCGAAGAAAGTGAGAGGCTCTCCGACCTGCTATGGACCTATGTCGAAGCCTGCAGCAATACATGGGGCGACGTGATCGGCGTCGATGAACTCTTCGTTTTTGATAACAGCTACACGCTTCATCGACGTGAGGCCTTCGATTCTAGCGAAAGGCGAATTCTGTGGCATCTTACGACGGAGGGCGAGCCACCAATTCCATATGCGTTGGCGTCCTAATCTCTACTTCCTCTGTAGGTCTGGGTACCGTGGGGTAACGATGAATTACTGTAAGGGCCGCTGTTCATCCGAAAGCCGGAACAGCGCTTACCGGCGAGATGAAATCAAGTCTGAGCGGCCGGTGGCCGTACCGCCAACAAGTCGTCCGTGAAGAATGTCCAAGCCGTTGATCTGGAATCTTAAACCGACGATTTGTGGAAATCGAATTTGCCGGAAAGCCACCGTTGGAAAGGGATTCCTTGCAAATTTGATTCGTGATTCTCTGTCGTATCACTGCTTCGGCGGGGGACGAGATGCGGCCACAGGAGCGACGGGAGACGGGAGAGCAGGATCTGTTTCGCTCCCGGCTCGATCAGATCATCGACCTGAAGCATCCACTGGCGACGCTGGGGCGCACGGTGGATTGGGGGTTCCTGGAACGGGAGTTTGGGGCAGTCTACACGGATGATCCGGGCCGCCCGCCACTGCCGACACGCTTGATGGCGGGGCTGGCGATCCTTAAGCACACCTATGACCTGTCCGACGAGGTGCTGTGCGAGCGGTGGGTCGAGAACCCCTATTACCAATACTTCTGCGGCGAAGAGTTCTTCCAGCACCGGTTGGTGTTCGACCGCTCGTCGCTGACGCGCTGGCGCAACCGGATGGGCGAGGAACGGCTGGCTGCGCTGATCCAGGAGAGCCTGTCGGTTGCCACCAGGACCAAGGCGATCAAGCCGTCCGAGCTGTCGCGGGTGATCGTCGACACCACGGTTCAGCCCAAGAACGTGACGTTCCCCACCGATGCGAAGCTTCTGAACCGGGCGCGCGAGAAGCTGGTGCGGCTGGCGAAGCTTCACGCGGTGCCGTTGCGCCAGTCCTATGCGCGGGTGGGCAAGTTCGCCCTGATCCAGCATCAGCGCTATGCCCACGCCAAGCAGTTCAAGCGCGCCAACCGAGCGCTCAAGAAGCTGCGCACCTATCTCGGCCGCGTCATCCGCGATGTCGGCCGCAAGATCGAGGGTAACGGCGCGCTCGAAGCGGCATTCACAAAGCTGCTGGCGCTCGCGCGACGCGTGCGCGAGCAGCAGCAACGTCAACGCGGGCCGAAGGTCTATTCCCTGCACGCGCCGGAGGTCGAATGCATCGGCAAAGGCAAGGCCCATCGGCCTTATGAGTTCGGCGTCAAGGTCTCCGTCGCCACCACGATCGGCCATGCCAAGGGCGGCCAGTTCGTCACCCATGTGAAGGCGTTGCCCGGCAATCCCTATGACGGTCACACGCTGGCCACCGTGATCCCGGACATGGAGGCGCTGATCGGCAACATCATTGCGCGCCTCCTCGCCGACAAGGGATACCGCGGTCACAATGCCCCGCCCGATTACAAGTTCAGGGTCTTCATCTCCGGCCAGAAGCGAGGGGTGACGCCCAGGATCAAGCGCGAACTGCGCCGCAGGGCCGCCGTCGAGCCTGTCATCGGCCATCTCAAGGCCGAGCACCGCATGGGCCGCAACTATCTCTGGTTCCGCCAGGGCGACGCCGCCAACGCCATCCTCGCCGCCGCCGGCTACAACTTCCGCCGCCTCATCCGCTGGCTCAGCCTTTTGCTGCGCCAAATCCTCTCGGCTCTCACTGCCGCGCTTCAGACCGTTCCAGCCTGAAGCCAGAGTTCTTCACGGACGACCAACAAGAGGCGAGGGCGGGTCCATTGAACGCTATGTCATCAAAAGACAGGAGTCCGCCACGAGGCATGAGCGTCATTCCTGCCGGTGACTATCGCCCGATAGATCTCTATCAGCTGTTGTGTGATGGCCCCAGGTTGACCGTTCCCAACAACTATACGGTCTATAGATGTCACCGGCGTGATTTCGGCACCGGTGCCGCAATAGAACACTTCTTGGGCGAGGATCAGTTCCGTTCGATCGACATCGCGCTCGACGGCCTCTAGCCCAAGATATTCGCGTGCTAACTCGATAGCGGTCTGGCGCGTAATCGACTCTAATATGTCGTTGGTCCCGCTCGGTGTGATCAGTTGACCATGGCGAACGATGAACACGCACATCGCGGGTGCCTCGGCCAGCTTTCCCCTTGAATTGAGAAGGAAAGCGACATCGTAACCATCGCGTTGGGCCTGCATAACAGCCAATCGGGCGTTATGGTAATTTGCATTGCATTTGATGCGTGCAGGCATAACGTTATCAGGCATACGCATCCAGGAACTAATCTGAGCAGAAGCGCCTTCGATGGATTGTTTAGCGGTCTGCCGTGGCAATGCCGTGATCGCGGTTCCTACGGGTCCAGTTGCCCCCATCTCGCCGCACCCGTCGATGAAAGCCATGATCCGGATATGCACAGTCGTACGAAATGCATTTGCGCGACACAGGTGAACGAGCGCTTCGGTCAGGTCCTCTTTGCATGGCCCCTGATCGAATCGCATCGCCTTTTGCGAGAAGGCGTACCGGTCAAGGTGCTCTGCGACTCGAAAGAGGTATAATTGCTCTGCCTCTTCGTTCCAATAGCCGCGTATTCCCTCGAATACACCTATACCATACTTCATCACGGGTGCGAATACATGCACCTTGGCGTCATTCCATGGGATAATTTGGCCGTTGAGATATGCAAAGTCTGCAGCCGACATCTATGTGCGCCTCTACCTGGTAGCCGCTATGCCTGAAACTTCGCTCGACCGATAAGCAAGTCCGCTAATACTTTGAGCCCTTGTCGAAGGTCTTCGTGCGTTGAAGGGGCGATTAGCGACACTCTGACGTTACTCTCGATCTCGGTGCCGGGTATCGCGAAGACGCGGGGATGTCTCAATGCGACGCCGTTGCTGGCCGCTGTTTGGATGAAGGCTTCGATTGTCCGGTTCGGCGGTAAGTCTAGCCAGATATGCAGGGACGACCTGTTCGTGTGCATCACGCCCAAATGTCCCAGCATCTCCTGCGCAATCGCTTGCCGGGCCGCAATCTCGTCAGAGATCTGTCCGGCTATTTCACTCGCAGCACCACTTTCGATTAGATGAGTGATAACAGCCGCGGAGATACCAGTCACAAACCAAGCCGAAATGCTTGGTATCGGCCGAACAAGATCTGCAAGACTTGCCTCCGATGGCGCCACTAGATAGGCCGTCCTCAAGCCGATTCCCATACATTTGGAGACGCTCATCATGTACCAGGTGAGCTCGGGAGCGATCGAAGCAATCGGGGGCGGTGCATTCTTGGTTATATGGCCATGCACGTCATCTTCAATAATCGGAACGGCGTATTTGCGGGCAACCTCAGCGACCCTCTGCCGACGCTCGACCGACATAATTGAGGTCGTCGGATTGTGGCCTGTCGGATTTATGTAAACTGCCGCGACCTTATGTGCTTTGCACATTGCCTCAAGGGAATCTTCTCGCAACCCATCTTCGTCTACATCAATGGGTAGAACGGTGGTCCGATTCAACATCGCGAGTTGGCCAATCGCGGCATACGTCAGCTTTTCCGCCCCAATAACCGCGCCTTTGGGGACGAGGCGCGAGAACAGGATCATAAGCGTGTTCTGGGTTCCACCCGTTATCAATAGGCGGTCCGGATTTGGCGCCGCACCCAACCGATGCTCCAACCAGTTCGCAGCTGCTTGTTTGTCGCGCGCAGTCCCATGGAACCGATGGCGTAGGATTGTCTCGGCAAGGTCCGGGTCGCGCGCCAGCATTGCGAGGCCCCTTTCGATACACTCACGGAACATCGGCACTTCCGGCGCCATCGTTCGCGTCATATCGATTGTCATCGTTGTTTTATCCGTAGGCATCGGAATTCTCCTGAGGACCAATACACACCGCGATCAAAGCTGCGGCAGTGGGCTTGATTGCCATCCTTCCAGTGGCGGAGCGGGGCGGCCATAGCATTTCCTGCGGCACTGATGCTCAATCCCACGGTCTAGCTCCGGTCCTACTCCAGCTGCCGCACATCTTTGCGCCACGAAACGCTTGCCTTCCGAGCAGCAGGAGAGGCATCAACCCGCTCTCCGTGCTCTGACGTGACGAGAGCCGCTTAATGACAGAGACCGCCGCCATGGGGGCGCAACGGAGAAGGTGATGACGGCTAACAACGAAACCCGGCGTCGAATGCGGTTTTTCCAGTACAGAACAAACCGGCCATCGCAAGTCCGCTCGTTTAGCCAAGGTGCGGGGTCGCCGATGACCAGAACGTCGCGCCTCCAGCGATCGAAATTGCGAGCGAACGCACCATCCTGATTCTCGTGCTCAGCGGAATGACCTAATCGGACAAGGTAAGCACCGACGCGCAAACAAGGCCCGATCGTTTCTCTTGTTCCCTTTACTGGCGTGCGGCATAAAGGATGTCTAAGTGGCTTTTCTCGATGAACGTACCCGCGGGCGACAGTTCACCAAGTAGAGAACGCAACTGTTCTTCAAAATCATTCCTTCTCTCAGTTAATACGCCCGGACAAGCCTTTGAGGTCGAGTTTATATACTGCACGAGCGCGTCAGCATTCCACGATACCGTGTAGGGGAGTTTGTTTCTTGTGATGTGCGGAAACCTCGACCGACGCAAAATGTCTTCGTTGCTCGTCGGCAAATCGCGGCGCTTATCCCCACGTCCGGCAGGGAAATATCCGCCCCACCACGTGTAGATGAAATCCCAAATCCTGTTCCACCAATCATTGGGGGCGCCCTCGTCTCGAATTCTTGTGACGATCGAGACCTTCCCGGACGATAGCAAGCGACGATCAAGCGTCTCCATGACGAGTGACCGGTCCATCCAGTGAAAGGCACTCGCAATCGTCGCCCCGTGGTAACCGGCTAAGCCTGGCCCCATCTCCTCGGCCGTGCTCTCGAAAAATGAAACATTCTTGAGACCTCGTTCAGCGGCAATTCGGCCGGCCTCAGCCAGCATTCCTCGATTTGGATCGACGCAGTCCACGTGTCCAATGCTGGGCGCAAGTCCAAGTCCGATCTGCCCGGTACCACACCCGAGATCAAGTAATCGGCTTTCACGTGTGAGAGCGAGATGGTCGCGAAGCGATCTGAACAACTCGTGTGGGTACTCCGGTTGATACCGAGCATAATAGAAGGCCGCTCCCTCAAAGATAGTACTTGCTAACATGCTGCTCTCCATATTTTCGCTCCGAACTCGCACATGACCATTGCCGATAGTCGAAGACGCGTTGGCCGATATTGCGCTCCAAGCTGGTCTAGTTCAGAGCCCTCACTGCTAGTGTCGTCGAAGCGACGATGGCGAAGAATGAGATTGCGACGTACATAGCCGTATTCGGTGATGACACACGAATAGGTGCAACGTGCAATCCTGCGAGTACGAGAAATATGCTGAGCATAAACGTTACGAAAAGCTGATCCGGGACTAACGGTCGGCCCACAAAGACGACTGCCATTGCAGGAACGTCGTATGATAACGGCACCCCTAAGAATCGCCCATCGGATGATCTGCCGAAATTCGCAAAGTAGCTAAGACGAATGGCTCCCGCGATGACCAGCGCGGTCGCAGTTGCCAGACCAACAAGCGAGGCATGGCTAACCTGAATCACGATAACGGCTGGCAGTACTGCTCCGTAGATTATGTCACCGAATCCATCGAGGCTCTTCCCCATTTTCGCAACGTTGGGATCCCGATTCTTAGTTCGCCTCGCAACAACTCCATCAAGGTGATCTGAAAGCACAGCCCAAAGCGCCGCCGCCACGGCAAGCTCGAGACGCCCCGAGACAGCGAAGAAGAGGCTGACGGAGGAGAAGAGAATGCCGCTTGCTGTTATGGCGTTTGCCGGATCCCAAAGATATCTCAGCATCCGCCTTCTCCTCTTGATGCCGATATGGCAGCCCCGATAGGGTTCCGTCTCATGAATATCCACCTCCGCGGGTTGTTCTCACGTCGCGGCGCGCGGCTGCGAGTTACAGTCCTTGCCTCTTGATAAGGTACGCGAAAAGCTCCTCGGTGTCGCACCGGACCCGATGATGCGTCCAGGGCTGGAAATCGTGGACCAATCGTCGGAGCGGGAACCGCAATAGGTTCATTGTCCTGAAAAGCCTGGGTCTCCCGCTAAGGTTAGCTGCTGTCTGTTTCATATGAAAGCCGGAACCAAATCCGCTGTCTGAAGGAGTCCAGCCGCCCCTTGCATTGTCGATTCAAAGGAGACCCCAGCAACAACGTCAGCGGCATCACCGACGGAAAGGTAGCGAAGCGCATCTTCGTCGAAGAGCACATCATTCTGCGCTCGGATATCGCGCCGGAGATCCATCGTTCGCTTCCATGACGAAAGAGACGTCGCCGGTGGAGCAGATCTCAGCGCGCAGCATTTCCGCAACTGAGGAGTGAGCGCATCGATCAGGGCCGCCGGCGAGAACAGGCTGTGGTTGCATGCCGAACTCCTTGCAGGGGCCGTTGACCAGCCCGACGTTCATCAACCGTCAGGTGACATGCTTCTGTCACTGGATCAATTACTAACGTTGGTAGTTGACCGCGTCGCCAACTGCATGTCCTCACTAGAATTGACGCAGCAGATGCTGTTACCGTCTATACAAGATGCTTGATCGTTGCTGGCAGCGCCTAGTCAACATCGCCCATGACTTGTCGCAGTGCATCAACATTGCTTTTGCAGTCTTGCGCGCGTATTGGGACGCGTGCGAAGTTGTCGGGTGACGCGGTTTCGTTTGAACCGGAAATTCGGTTTGACGGTTGGCCATGCAGATATGGCTTCGGCGTCGCGAGTTTTCATCTCCTTTCATTGGGGTGTTGGGCTTTGGGCCCTGCGGCGGAGCAAACTATTATTCTGTGCGATCATGGCCGCGCAGTGCGCCGCTTGCTCGGCAACGTTGCGAGTTTCTTGCATCCGGATCAGCATTATGATTCCGTGTCTTATCTCATCATGAATGTGGGACTGGTAGCTGCAAACCAATATGATGATGGCCGGTCGACCCTTCGAGTTCGTTCCGAGACAGCGTCCGGGCGGGCCGTCACTTTACATTTGACAACAGCTCAGTTGATATCTTGCGGAGGCGATGGCGTGCATCGATGAGCAAGTCGCGACGTAGCTCCTGTAATCGCCGTCGACGTTCAATTCCCCATCTGGAAGGACATGCCGCTGTCGCGAGCATTGGCAGATCGTTCTGCATGTCGCGATGGTCGGCAACCGCTCGGTCGAGACGCCGAGTCGTCTTGCCGTTGCCATGACAAACGTGCCCTTTTCGTAGCCGGGCAGGGTGACCTCGAGATAGTAGGTCTCCGAACGGACCGAGATCGCGTCGCTACGGACGGCTTTACGCATCGGGGCTTCGCAGCGCGCGAACAGCGGCGCGTCGGACGAGGCGCCGACGATCTTGCAGGTCTGGGTGAGATAGGGTGCACAATCCGCAACGATGGGCTTGATGGTGCGCCTCGCGTGCGCGACATATTCGTCATCGGGATTGGCTATCAATCATTGGATTCCGGTGAGCAGCCAGATGTCGATGCCGAATTCGCGGATCACGTCGAGGCAGCGTTGCACGGTTGGCGCCGGGATGAAGTGTTGCTCGATAGTTTTAAGGCGCGAATCGACAATGCAGCTTCCGTTGAAGACGCCGACCGGAAGCGTGATCGCCAAGGGCATGATCAGGAAACCCATGCCGATCACCGGCCGACTGGAAACGATAGTGAAGCCGATTCCCACGGCCTGCAGCTTGCGCGGGGCATCCCTGGCGCCGCCGCTCAAGATCTTCTCATTGGTGAGCGGCGTGCCGTCGACGTCGGACACGACAAGCGCAATGCGGGTCATGAAGGAACGGTTCTGAGTGGACGGAGGATGTCGTCGACAATGGCCTCGACCGGCTCGTTGACCGAGACCGTGATCGCATGCTCGCTTGGAGCCGGCGGTTCAAGCGGCGCGACATTGCTTGCGGCATAAGAGCGATCGCCATCTTCGAAACGCCTTCCGAGCCGTTCGGCCATCGTCTGGCGATGGTGCTAGCCTTGGAACCTCACTTGTTCTGCAGCTCATACGGCACGCCGACGGCACTCGCGTTTGCGAAGATGCGCTCCGCGATGCGCAGATCTTCGGTGCTGTCGATTTCGTACCACCTGAGATCGTCGCAGCGCGCCGCTGCGAGCTGTAGGCCACGCCTTTCCACGAGATAGGCAAGAAGCTCCTCAGTGTAGGCCTGCGTAGCTCCGGAGCCGATGATATCGTCCAGAGCTGGAACGATCATCGCCCTGAGGGTCGGCGCCGAGAATCGTAGCAGGTTCATCGTCTTGAATAGTCTTGGACCATCTGCGGCGAGATTTGCTGCGGTTTGCTTCGTTCGGAAACCTGAGATGAAGCCGCCATCCGACAACAGAACTGCTGACCCTTCCATTAATTCATTGAAGGGAGCGACTGCAGCCACATTGATTGCCTCTCCGATCATCAGGCAGCGCAACGCATCCTCCTCAAAAAACGTCGCCCTCGAGAAGAAAGCAGTCTCCGGAAAGAAGCACATCGCGCGCCAGCCAAAGGGAATAGGCGCTGCCGGTACGGTCGAAGACGGTCGACTCGACATATTTGATTTCAAGCTCGCCAAAGCGCCTGCCGCAGGCAAATTGAATGGCGTCCTTGCGGTAACCGACGACGATGGTCACCTGTTCCACGCCAACGGCTTCCAGATTGCGCAGAGCGTTGTAAAGGATCGGAGTGCCGTTGACCTTGACCAGCGGCTTCGGGCGTAGATCAGTCAGCGGACGCAGGCGGGAACCCAAACCGGCCGCGAGAATGACGGCTTTCTTGGGAGGATTGGTAGCCATTTCATTGCCCTTCATCGTCGCGAGACATAGCGTCGTCTTTGCCAGGCGTTGAAGACACCTGGGCGAGCTGGCGCAGGCCAGGCGCGGTCGCAGCAGATCGTGGCGGCCGCCATTTAAACAGAGACCAGTTTGCGCCTGGGCTGCTGGGATCCGCGTCCGCGAGGGAAGGATCCTGAGACCGACCTGTTTTCGGGCTTGCTGGCTGGAGGCGCACCTACACCGTCTCCCGGTGCAGACGGTGGGCGATTAGCGGCTTTGGCCGCTTCTCGGTCGGAGGCTCCAGGCGTGAGCCGGTTCTAGCTGCAGAGGTGATGGCTCGTCCTGGAATGTGGAGCATGATGTCACTCTGTTCGATTACAGGCCAGCTTGCGGAGGCGATGGTTCAGTTCCGCGCGTTAAGAGTTGCGGTCAGACGCCGCAAGCCTTTGTCGAGCAATTCGAGATCGATGCCGTAGGAGAGTCGGACCCCGGCGGGGTCGCCAAAGGCTGTGCCCGAAACTGTTGCGACACCAGCGTCCATCTGCAACGCGTCAACGACGTTATCAGCGATGGCGTCGCGGCCATTGGGTTTGGCGTGCCGCTGCAATTCGCCGAGATCGAGATAGAAATAAAATCCACCTTGGGCAGCAGGCTGGGGCACCGATGTCAGTGTTGAAAGGATCGAAAGCCCGAGCGCCCGCGCGTTGGCAACGTGGCGCTGCAATTGCAGCTGGAAAGCAGGATCGCCGGACTCTAGGTGATGGAGCAGCGCATACTGCGCAATGACATTGGCATTGGAGGTTGTATGGCTTTGTAGCGCCTTAACCGCGCTGATGACCGCCTTGGGGCCAGCGAGATAGCCAATCCGCCAGCCGGTCAGGGCCAACGACTTGGAAAACGAATTGACGATCAAAGTACGATCGCGTGCCCGGGGCGCCACCGAGACGATCGGATGATGGGTATGCGGGGCATGGGCGAAAGTCCCGTAGCATTCATCGAAAATGATCCAGAGATTCCGGTCGATGGCGAGTTGGGCAATGCCAGCAAGAGTGTCGCGGTCGTAGATCGCACCGGTCGGATTGTTCGGCGTGTTGACCACGATCGCCTTAGTCTTTGGTGTAACGGCCGCGGCCAGGTCCGTAAGTCTCGGCACATAGCTATTGTGCCGGGTCTCGATAAACACTGGTGTGCCGCCGGCAACGACGATCTGGGCCGGGAAAGTAGTCCAGTAGGGGGCCGGGATCAGCACTTCGTCCCCGGGATTCAGAAGAGCCATGGCCGCATTGAAGAGCGCCTGTTTGGCGCCGTTCGTCACCGCGATTTCGCTAGCCGACCAGGGTTGAGCGGTCTCAGCGGAAATCTTGCGAGCAAGCGCATGTCGCAACTCCATTAGACCGAGCGTGTCAGTGTAGCGGTTGACGTTGCGATTAATTGCGGCGATCGCGCCCTCGCGCACCGAGGGCGCCAGGTCGCTCCAGATCTCTCCGGCGGTCAGATCGATGATTTCCTTGCCGTTCGCAGCGGCTGCTTTGGCAGCGGTTCTCGCCGCGGCGGTACCTGACGATTTGAACAGAACTGTCCGTTGCGCCAACATGAGCGCTCTCCGTCGATTCAAGAATATCGCCTATGATTGCTGCTGTGGCGTGAGGTCTAGCGGAAACCTTTTGCGACCCCACAATTCAAGGAGACGGATCATCGTCCGTTTCGGCCGTTCTCCGAGAGAGAAACAAGCTCCTGCTCTTCTAGGTGGCCATTGAGATAGGAGATCGGACCGAGATACGGCAGCATGCACAGGTCGGCCGAGTAAGAGCTGGGGCGCCATTTGATGGTACGTCCAATGCCAGGAGGGCAAAGAAGTGCTTCGTTTTTGATTGCAGTGGAGCGTGACGATAGGGTAGGCGGTCGCATCGCAGCAGTCCTTCGAGAATGAGTATGTTGTTGTGTGGATGACAAGCTATTGCCGTGGGTCAAGGGGATGGAGATATCGCGCTTCCGCACGGGCGAGTTCGTCGTACCTTAACAAATCGAAGACCTCATCGAGCGTTGCGATATCTGGCTCAATGCCGGCAATGCCTTCCTCGGCGATAATGCGGCCGCAGACGTGCCGCATTGCCGCTATTGCAGCTCGCATGGAGTGGTTGGCCCAGATCACTGTGGAGATGCTGGCATCCCGATATTTAGAGACCGGTGTTCGATAGTATTTCGTTGGAACGATTATGACAGGAAGGCAGTTCTGCCAGGCACTCGCGAACGAGAGGACCTCGTCCGCGGTGCTCTTACGCGAGTGAATGAGGATCGCGTCGGCGCCCGCGGCGGCGTAAGCGCTAGCGCGTAAAATTGCCTCGTCCATTCCATGGCCGGCGATCAGCGCTTCGATCCGTGCCACGAGGACCAAGTCGTCCGCGACTGTATCTTTCACTGCCCGCAGACGGCCGGAGAATTCATCGATATCGGCTAGCGGATGCCGATCACCAACGAACGAGTTCATCTTCGGAAAGCAGCTGTCCTCCAGCGCAACCCCGGCAGCGCCACGCTGACGGAGTTTGCGCGCCAGAAGGCGCGCATTGTTGAAATTCCCGAAGCCGCCATCGCCATCAACGAGCACGGGCAGCTCCGTCGAGTCCACGATGCGCTCGACTACGTCGACGAGTTGGTTCCACGACGCTTCGTTGGCGTCGCGGTAGCCGAGAGAGCAGGCAATTGACAGGCCCGACGCCCATAGACCTTTAAAGCCTGCCCGCTTGGCGATCGCGCCGGAGAGCGCATCATGAGCTTCCATGAGGAAGGAGAGCTCGCGGTTGCAGCAAATCTCAGCGCGCAGCATTTCTGCAAGTGAGGAGTCTGCGCATCGATCAGGGCCGTTAGCGAAAAAAGATTGTGATTGATCTTGCATGCCACTCCTTGCAGGTGCCTTCGACCGGCCGGACGTTCAGGGCGTGCTTCGCCCAGTTCTTGATCGAGGCAAGCCGCTCGGGCAATCCCGCAGCCCAACCGTAGGTACATGCGTCTGTCATCTCGATCAATTGCTAGCGTTGGTAGTTGACTGGGCCGCAACGTGTTGCAAGTCGCAATAGGATGCCGCGGGAGTCGGGGCTAAAGTCCTAACAATCACAAGATGTTCGATCGTTGGTGGCGGAAATTCAAAGCGCACCTGTTCGACAATCGGCAAGCCTCATCAGCTCAGCACTTCTTACGCTGCTCGACGTCGAGTACGATCCGACATCTCGACCTGCTCCTGGCGATGCGAAGTGTTGTCCAAGGCGAATGGGGTAAGGGTGTTGGTCCTCGTGAACGCCGCGGCCGCTCACCTTGTGGTACGCGACCCGCTCTCACCGCAGATGAGGGGAGAACGTGTCCCGTCTTAGGCCGCGCTCTTCTTGATCTACATCAACTAATGTCGCGGCTGCTGCAAACGGCGATGTCGCATTTCCGACCATGTCGCAATTGCGTCGATCGCCTGTCGTGCCCAATCGATCGCAAATTCTCTCAAGCATTTGTCTTCACGCCTGATTCTCGCGAGCGCCGCAACTGGTACGAGCCTTGCTGTTCTCATCCCAGGTTCTCGGAACTTGTGGAGTACCGCATGCACGGTATCGTCTGCATTAAGCAGGTTTCCAACTTCGCTCAGATCCGCGTGCGCCCGGTGGCCAACAACTCCATGCGCCACCGGGAGGCCGAGCATAATCAACATCTACGATCTGTTCGCGCTGCGAGCAGTGCCGGAGCTAAGCGACGAGTGCGGCGGCGAGATAACCGTGCTCATCGATGGCCGCCTAGCCCTACGCAAGGCACTGACCTTCGGCGCCGACCACATCGTGCGGTCATTAACCGCGTATTCGCCAGGACGGCACACTGGCGAGCAGCTATGCGTTGGCGACCGCATCCGCAAGACCGGGAGGAGTATGGCCCGGCTGATGTCATCTTCATTGGCAAGCAGACGATCGACGGCGACACCGCTAAGGTCGAGCCCGGCATTGCCAAGCGGCCCGGCCTGCTGCAGCTCACCTATGTCGCCAAGACGGGGCCTCGGATCCGGGGCAGCACTCCATTCGTGCCGGACTGCGATTCCGCAAATGCCGCTGCACGATCCGGAAAAGTGGCCACCGGTTTTCGAAGGAGATCATGCATAAACAAGAGAGACTGAAGCCTTGCGCTCTAATCGTGGATGCCAACTACGGAGACTGAAACATGAATGTCGAGCCCTCAGTGTGCCTCGAAGAGAAGCTGTTCTACAACCGCTATCACATCGATCTCGGTCGTTCCCATATCGCGGTGCGCGCGCACGATGCCGTCGCCGCAGCTGCTTTCGCTTGTGAAAGTCGGCCCCGCGCGTCGCTTCGAGCCGAAGGCCAAGTGCGACGTGGAGATCACCCTCGACGGCTGCATCGAAGGCGATACCCACCGCGTCGTTGGCGAGCCCTCTGGCGACATGAAGTGGAGCTGCCAGTGCCACGGTTATGGTGGGCTGTTCGAGCTTAAGTGAGAGTGGCGCTGCAGCTGCGGTGCTTGATTGGCGTGCCCACGGTTTCGATTGACCTGTCCCTTCTGGGCGCCTGCTGGGAGAGGTCAACGAATTCGGGAATAGCATTTGCCGCAGCGCGCGAGCGTTCAGACTAGATGAAGAGCGGAGCACGGGCTTCGCTGAGCGGAATAAAACTAGACTCCGCTTAAAACACTCAATCGAACGGCGCAATAGCGGCCTCTTGGCTGCCCTCGTGAGACGCCACATGGACTTATTCAGCTTCATCGAATGCGCGAAGCGAACGCGCTCTATTAAAGCGCTGTTCGATCTTCTTGTGAGCTGTGCGAGCGAGGAGGGCTTCAGTCAAGTCGCTTACGGAGCACTCACCTGCGCGGAGCCGCCTCGTCTACCGGAGTATCTACCGCCCTCGGTGACCGTGAACTTCCCGCCTGAGTGGTGCCACCGTTATTTTGAACGTAACTACCGTGTCATCGATCCGGTGGTCCGGCGGACACCAATGCTTCCGGGGCCGTTTCTCTGGGACGAACTCGCCAAGCAATATCAACTGCAATCCGGCGAGCAGCGCGTACTGGACGAGGCCAGAGAGGCAGGTCTGAAGCACGGTATGAGCGTGCCATTGTTTGGGGCATTGGGCCGAGTATCTGTGGTATCCTTTGCATCTCCGTTCGACGACGCCGATCCTCAGTATCGTATGAGTCACCTCAACACACTGGCCTCGCACTTTCATATCGCGTTTGCGGAGATCGTGCGGCCCTCGGATAGCAGCTGCGACAGGAAACTTACCCTGTCTAACCGCGAAAAAGACTGCCTGCGCTGGGTGGCAGAGGGAAAATCGTCTTGGGAAATTGGGAAGATCCTGAAGGTCACCGATAATACAGTCAATTTTCATCTTAAGAACGTGATGCGCAAGCTGGGTACGACGAACCGCACCCAGGCCATCGTAAAGGCGATTCGCCTCAATCTCATTGAATTCTCGGCGGCGCCAGCGCTGGCAACTGGTAACTGACCTGAGCGTGTGGCGTCCGCTCGCAGGATTCTCATGGCATGACGATCTAATCTCGTTGGGATTAGCAGCGAGTTGGATGCTGCATCGGTATAATCACAAAAGGCCTGCGCCGGCCGCTCACGAATCGGCCGCCGCTAGTTCGTGGCTGTCGCGTTTCTGACACCGCACGGCCTCTGTCAGGTTCAAGACACCTATTACATTCTCCGCTGGGTTGCAGTTGCTTTGAAGGCTAAATCAGCAGCTTAGCTCTTGCGAGCGCCACTGGCACGGCGGTTGCTAGTAGATGCAGCCATCACTGGGACAAGCGTGAGTGCGTGACATAAACAGGGACGATGCCCTCCTTGTTTGGTGCCGATGAGAGGTATTGTGAAGAAGTCAGCGATATGGGAGCTTCACCTCGTACGCAAGCTATCCGTTGCGGCCGTTGCGATGTTGGCCTCATCACAGACTAGCGCCGATGATGATTTGATGAGAGCTGCTAGGCAGATTTTCAAACCGATCCCCTCGATCATGCCTGCTGTGAAGGACAATCCGGTCACCCACGAGAAGGTCGAACTCGGCAAGATGCTGTTCTTCGATCCGCGGCTGTCAGCCAGCGAGATCATCAGCTGCAATAGCTGCCATAATCTTGGTACCGGCGGAGTCGATGCCGGTCCGACCTCGGTCGGGCACGGCTGGCAGCAGGGTCCACGTCGGGCGCCAACCGTCTATAACGCGGTATTCAATCTGGCGCAGTTCTGGGATGGACGTGCCGCAGACCTCAAGGCACAAGCTAAGGGACCCGTGCAGGCGCGTGTCGAAATGAACGCGACCCCAGATCATGTGCTCAATACGTTGAATTCGATGAGTGACTACGTGGTCATGTTCAAGAAGGCGTTCCCGAACGAGGCGTCGCCGGTCACCTTTGACAACTTCGCGAAGGCGATCGAGGCCTTTGAAGCGACTCTGATTACACCCGCTGCTCCATTCGATCAGTACCTTGAAGGCGATACGACTGCTCTCAATGATCAGCAGAAGGCAGGATTGAAGCTCTTCATGCAAACGGGGTGCTCCTCTTGTCACAACGGAATCAACGTCGGTGGACAAGGTTACTTCCCGTTCGGCGTGATCCAAAGGCTGGGCGCAACCCTGCTTCCGGCCTCCGACAAGGGCCGATACGCGGTCACCAAGGCTGCCAGCGACGAATACGTTTTCCGCGCCGCGCCGTTGCGCAATGTCGCGTTGCGGGCTCCATACTTCCATTCAGGCCAGGTTTGGAGCCTTAAGCAAGCGGTTGGCGTGATGGGTGAAACCCAGCTCGGCATCGAGCTTAGCGATAAGGAAAAGAACGATATTGTTGCGTTTCTGAATTCGCTGACTGGGCAGCTGCCTAAGATTGAGTATCCGAAATTGCCCACGCGTACGGACGCGACGCCGCCGCCCTCTTTAGGCAGATAGTATGCTTCTTCCACCGTAGTGGGCATTGCGCGTTCTTTGGATGTAAAGGAACGCGGCGCAGGCATTCGGGCGTCTGCGATGCATGAATCGCAAAGGCGGAGCAGGATGGGAGCAGGACATAAAAGCAAGTGCCCGATCAGCTGCCCGATGAAAGCGCAGCTATGACAAAGCGTCTGCTAGCACCAAGTCCAGAAGGCTAAAAACACTGACGCATATGACAGGGCTGTTGATGTAGGCAAACAGTGGCTCGGGTTGGGCCTGAATCGTCAGCAGACACAAACGGGTTTCTCTTGCCGTGTATCCGCGCGTTGAGCCCAAGGTCAAGGGGGATGACAATTTAACCAAGCGTTCTGCACAAAAGGGCGGCTGCAGAATACCCAGACGTCGAGCACAAGCAGTACCATACTCGTAGCAATCTAATCGTGTGAGCGGGCTGAAAGCCGATCCGGCGCTTCCAAACGTGAGATGCGTAAGCTGAACAGTGCGTTGCGGACCGCAGAATGGAAGTAGGCCTCGGGTTGAATATCCGCGGAAGCATGGGAGGCGCTCTTGAACCGGGCAAACTGTCCGGCCGTCTGCGTGCTCATCCCCTAACCATGCATCACCATTGTGCCGGGCCGTATCAGGTTCGCGATTGCCATTTAGCCATTCGAGTTTGGTGGTGATCACATTGAACATACTCAACCCAAACGATTTGCAGGCAGAACGTCCTTGCATATTCCCGGAAAATACAGAACGCGGTTCGGTGACCGTTCCGCGGCGGATGAATAGCTCGAAAAAACCCCGGCCCGAGGGCCGGGGCTTTCGATCCGCCGTTTGACGAAGAGATCAGTATTTGAGAACCGGCGGGCTAAACTTGTAATTGAGCCGCAGGGTCAGGAGATCGAAATCCTGTCGGATGCGATCGGTCGCGACCACACCAGCGGCCGTGGTGAAGTTCACGTTGGCGTCCGGCATGAACAGGTGGTCGTACTCGACGCCGACCGACCAGTTCGGCGCAAAGCCGACTTCCACACCCGCGCCGACCGCGGCGCCCAAACGCGTATTGTCGGTGCTCGCCAGCTGCGCGCCGGTCAGGGTTGAGGTGACCTGATGGGTGTTGCTCGTCACCGCAGCACCGCCCTTGGCGTAAAGCAGAACGTTGTTGGAGGTGTAGCCGATCAAGCCGGTGATCAGGCCGAACGCGTCGGTCGTGCTGCGGTTAGTATTGAGGGGAAGGTGGTGCTGACATTGGAGCCGCTGAAATCAGCCCAGTTGCCCTGACCTTCGATACCAAACACCGCCTGGCCCATCTGCTGGCGATAGCCGATCTGGCCACCCACGGTGCTACCAGTTGGATCGCTGAAGCCCCAACCGCCGTTGATACCGATGTACAAACCGCTCCAGTCGTAGATCGCGGCCGCGACCTGAGGCGGTGGCGGCGCCATATAGACGGGCTGCGCAGCGAGATCCGCGCCGAATGCGGGTGCGGCCGCGCTAAGCGCGACGATGCTGCAAGTCACAAGCAACAAGTTCTTCATTTCCAGTTTCTTTCCTTTAGATGGCCCCCGGGCCGCGCGCGTCTTAGCAACGTCATCGGGAATTGCTGTAACGACAGCGCAACACTCACTCGAAAGAAAGAGCTTGAAACTCACGCTGCGTCAGGTTGTAGGCTTGGAAATCATGACCAAATGTGCACAGCCCAAGGCGTTGATCGCGTATGGGAGAGATGCGCGTCAATGCCAACATTGGAGTGAAGGGTGTTCGAATCGAAGCTCGCTGATAAAGGGGCGCGCGTGGGCGAGAGCAGCGACGAACTGTATCGGATCGTCTGGCTGAGTGTTGTTCCCCAGAAGGGCGCATCCCCTCGGAGCCTCGCTTGATTAAACAGCAGAGGCAACGCCGACCATCGATTTCATTCACGCACGCCTATGGGCCCTGAAGCAGGTGTCACTTACGACTGCGCCGAAGCGACCGCTGGACCAGCTACATCTCGCTGATTTGATCAATCGTGCGGTCTCAAATGGTGTGATCGACGCGGGAACCGAGCACCAAGCGGGCCTTGCGATGGATGCGCGGAACTTCATTCATCCCGGTAGAGCACTGCGCTCGGGCGAAGCATGTAGTAAAGCTACAGCATTAGCTGCACTGGCTTCGGTCTATCGCCTCATTGAACAGTTGAAAAAGCTGGTACCGTAAATCAACTCTCGCCTTGAGTTCATGCGACAAGCCGAACCGTCTCTTTTGATTGATTTCCCGCCTAAAGCTTATCGATCCACTCCTGGATCTCAGTCTTTATTTCTTCGAAACTGGGTGGGTCATCATAGTAGAGAGCGCGACTGCGGTCATAGGCGTTCGCATACAGGGCCGTCGTTTCGGCGTCGCTCAGAAGAAAAGCTTCGTTCCCAGCGATGTTCTGGTTGTCGCCCTAACGAAATCGCTTTTGTTTGTGCTGCTTGTATCCTTCCGTGCCGATGAATTCCTGAACCTCCGGACGTTGGAGCAGTTCGTAGACATCATAGTAGTGCCGCATGAACCCGACCGGATCGCCGACATCGGATTGCTGATTGCGAAACTTGGTCGAGATCGTCTGCAGCTTTTCTACGAATGTGTAGCTAGGATCATAGCAAGGCACCGCCTTGGCGGTTATCGATGATGTCGACGTTGCTGGCGACGGCCCGGTCATAAAGCCAGGAACTGATATCCTCGGGTGTGTTTGGCGCGACCTTGTCAAAGCCAGCCTCGAGCAGGACGCCGTCCCTCAGCCCTTCCCGGTTCAGCGATGCTCGTGTAAATCAGACGGATTCCTGCGTTCCGATAATCGGGCACATCATCAAACGCGGTATCGCGCTCCACCTTCGTGATGCCGTCGATCTTGATCATTTGGGCCAGCCAGTGCTGATTCCGATGATCTCGCCCAGGTGTACCGATTTGATCTCGCCCAGGATTCGAGATGATCTCGCCCACCGTTGCGATTTGATGTCGCCCGGGGCGCGAGGCGTTCTGGCTGTCTAGTTTCTGGCATCGGCGAAGCCGCGTGGTCAACCTTAAATCGCGGCTTGAAAGTCTTCTTCGTCTGCTGTGGGCATGTGGGCAACGCTCTTGCGTTGTCCAAGCGCAGCGGCATGTCCACAGCGCCATTGGCTCAGGCCGTTCGGCCGGGTTTACGGGTTCGTCGCAGGCTTTCGCCGTTGAGGTCAATCCGGTGGGCGTTATGGACCAGGCGGTCGAGGACAGCGTCGGCGTAGGTGGGGTCGCCGACCAGTGCGTGCCATTGATCGACGGGGATCTGGCTGGTGACGACGGTGGAGCGGTGGCCGTAGCGGTCCTCGAGGATCTCCAGGAGGTCGTGGCGGGCCGCGGCGTCGATGAGCGGCTCGAGGCCCCAGTCGTCGAGGATGAGAAGATCGACGCGACCGAGCGCACGCAGGATGCGGGGATGGCGGCCGTCGCCGCGCGCCAAAGCGAGATCGGTGAACAGCCGCGGGACGCGCTGGTAGAGCACCGAGCGATTGTCGCGGCAGGCCTTGTTGCCGAGCGCAGACGCAAGCCAGCTCTTGCCAACGCCGGAGGGCCCGCAGATCAGCAGGTTGGCGTGGTCGTCGATCCATTGGCCTTCGACCAGCATCGTCAGGAGGCTGCGGTCGAGGCCACGCGGGGTGCGATAGTCGATGTCCTCGACACAGGCCTGCTGGCGCAGCTTGGCGTATTGCAGCCGCTTCGACAGCCGTTTGTCGCGTCGCAATGACGCTTCGCGTTCGAGCAGCAGTGCAAGCCATTCGGCGTGGCCGAGGCTCGCGGCGTCGCCGCCGGCTTCGATGTCGGCGAAGGCCTTGGCCATGCCGTGAAGGCCGAGCGCGTGGAGTTGATCGAGGGTCGGATGCGTGAGCAAGGTGTGATCTCCTAGTTGTAGTAGCGCGGCCCGCGGATATTGGGATGGAGGATCGGCGCATCGTCCGCGGAGCGCTTGGGTGAAGGACGCCGATCGAGATTGTTGGCGAGGATCGATTTGACTGAGCCGTAGGTGCGCGCGCCGATGTCGATCGCCCGCATGGCGGCGGCATCGAGCCGCTCGTGCCCGTAGGATCGGGCGAGCCGGATGATGCCGAGACAGGCGCGGAAGCCCTGCTCGGGTGTGTGCGCTCATCGAGGATCAGGTCGCACAGCGCCGCGGTGGCCGGCCCGATCGAGGCGGCATCCTTGCGGATGCGCTCGATGGTCCAGCCGGCGTAGCGCCGATGACTGGACGCCATGTGTTCCGGCACGGTCGTGTGCTTGTGGTTGCCGCTCATGCGCTGATGCGCGGCAATCCGCTCACCCTTGTGGAAAATCTCGACGGTGCGGGCGGTGAAGCGCACCTCGACCTCGGCGCGGACGAAGCGATGCGGGACGCTGTAGTAATGCGCCTCGACCTCGACGTGATAGTCGATGCTGACCCGGCAGATCCGCCACTCGGCAAACACGTAAGGGCTTTCCGGCAAGGCTTTGAGTGCCGGCCGGTCGATCTCCTCCAACAGCTTGCGGCGGGTCACGCCGAGCCGCCGGATCGACCGCTCCTCGTTGAGCCGGGTCAGCAACTCGGCGATCGCCGCGTTGACCTCGGCGAGGCTGTGGAAGGTGCGGTGGCGCAGCCGCCCGAGCAGCCAGCGCTCAACCATGAGGACCGCCTGCTCAACCTTCGCCTTGTCCCGTGGCCGTCGCGGCCTGGCCGGCAGAATGGCGGTGCCGTAATGCGCCGCCATGTCGGCGTAACTGCGGTTGATCTGCGGATCGTAGAGGCAGGCCTTGATCACGGCGACCTTGGTGTTGTCCGGCACCAGCAGCGCCGGCACACCGTCGATCGCCTCGAAGGCGCCGACGTGGCCGCTGATCCAGTCAGCGAGCCCCTGCGTCCAGGTCGCCTGCGCGTAGGTGAAGCTCGATGTGCCGAGCACTGCGACGAAGATCTGCGCGGCGCGCCGCTGGCCGGTGAACCGGTCGATCACCACCGGCACGCCGTCGCCCGCATAGTCGACGAACAGCTTGTCGCCGGCCGCATGCGACTGGCGCATCGTCACCGACAGCCGGCCTTCCCAGCCGCGGTAGAGCTCGCAGAAGCGCGAATAGCGATACCCGCCGGGTTCGCCCGCGATGTATTCCTCCCACAAGATCGACAGCGTCACGTGCTTGCGCCGGAGTTCGCGATGCACCGCCGCCCAGTCCGGCTCGGCCTGCCGGCGATGGCCCCGCCGGGTGCCGGGACCGGCTCCCGCGCTGGCGAACAGCCGGGCCTCCAGCTCAGTGTCGGTGATGTCGTCGGGCAACGGCCAGGTCAGCCCCGATGCCTCGAACCGGCGGATCGTCAACCGCACCGTCGAAGGGGCCGTCCCCACCCGCCGCGCTATCTCGCGGGTCGGCATCCCGGCCGACTTCAATCTGATCACATCGCGCACGTGGCGCATCGCAAGCCTCTCCGTCGGCATCCAGGTCCCCCTTCGCAAAGCCGAAAGGCGGGATCGTATCGGAGCCAGAAGAGGCCTCGTCACCCCCGGGCGACATCATCCCGGAATGGTGGGCGAGATCATCTCGGAATGGTGGGCGAGATCAAATCGGACCGGTGGGCGAGATCATTCCGGAATGGTGGGCGACATCGAGCGGAATCAGCACCAGCCAGTCGAAGAAGTCCTTTCTGGATCGGATATGCGGCGGCTTGTTGTGGTTCTTGCCGGTCTTCACATCCCGGTCGGAGGTTCGATGAGAATATCGATGTCCTCCGAAAAAACCGATTGATGATCTGATGTCCTTTCGAAAGGGAAGTTCCACCCTTCAGCTGGAATGTGAAGCCGAGCTGCTGCAGCCCGTAGAGGCAATGCATGATCCAGTAGTCCTTTTCGACGAGCGGTGGATCAATGCCCTTTACTTTCGCCACAATCCGGATCAGGTCAGCAAACTGAGGATGATTGTGGAGGAAATCACGCGGCATGCAATTCGCTCGCCCTTAGCGCACGCTCGAAGAATTTCTTTGTTCGCTCGTTCCCATACTCGCGGACGGCGCGACGCAAGCGCCGCCGGTCGGACGACGCGGCGCGTTGCACTACCCGCTTGAGAACCTCGTCCTTGGCTTCCGCGAGCTGATCAACGTTGTTGACGAGGTCAATAAGGAGAAATTCCTTTGTAAGCGACTTTGGAAAGCGCGGCTTCACGCGAAACGCAAACTTGCGGCTGCCTAGGAGCCTGTCCAGTTAGCATCGGGAAGCCGGTTTTATCCGAATGATAGCGGCTCATGCGGCCCTCGCCAGCTTGACGAGGTTGTGAGCGGTGCAAATCAGGGCCCATTCGGGCTTCACTTTGTCGATGCCGCGCAGCAGGAATTGCCTGAACCCTCTTGCCTGTTTGATCTGTCCGAACACGGGTTCGACGATCTGCTTACGCAAGCGGTAGCGACTTCGGTAGCCGGCGCGCTTGAGCTTGGTGCTCATCTTGGCGATCAGCGAGCCGGCTCTTGAAGGCTTTTCCGCGGTGGCGGACTTGGTGCCGTGCTTCAGCCTTCCGGTGGCGATGTAGCCCTCAATGCGCCGCCGTTTGATCGTGCGAAGATTGGCGGCGGAGCAGTAGCCGGCGTCGGCCGACACTTCGTCGGGATTGGTCCCCAGATTAGCCCTGATCCCGTCGAGCAACGGCGCCAGTTGCGCCTGATCGCTCGAGGAACTGGTCAGCGTCTGCGCCACGATGATCTGATGGGCACCATCGACCGCGGCCTGGGCGTTGTAGCCCTGGATGTAACCGTCCTTGGTCTTCAGGATGCGGCTTTCCGGGTCGGTGAAATTGCGTTGTGCCTTGCCGTCGGGCTCCGTTTTCGTCGGCGTCTTGCCGCTCTTCTTGCCGCCTTCGGCGACGCGACGCTCCTCGGCCCGCGCCTTGCGTTCCACCTCGGCTGCGGCCTTGGCTTCGGCCTCCAGCGCGGCCTTGGCCTCGCGTATCTTCTCAAGCCGCTTCTGCTTGTCGGCCACCCAATCGGGCATCTCGTCGCCGCGCTTGTCGCCGTAGCGCTTGTCCTCCTGCGCATCGGCAGCCTCGGCGGCCTTGAGCCAGCGATCGACCTCCGCTTCAAGCTCCGCTTCCCGCTTCTTCATCCGATCGTAGCTCATCGCCTTGTGCTTGGACGCGTTCGCCTTGATCTTGGTGCCGTCAAGCGCCACGTGCCCGAGCTTCACCAACCCGGCCTTCTCGGCCAGCTTCAACACCTGCACGAACAGGTCGGCCAGCGCCTTAAGATGCCGCCGCCGGAACTCCGAGATCGTGCGGAAGTCCGGCGCATCGCCCGCCACGATCATCATGAAATCCGCCCGCTCCACCGTCGCCCTGGCGATCCGCCGCGACGAGTAGATGCCGCTCGCATAGCCGTGTAGAAGCAGCGCCGTCATCATCCGCGGATCAAACGGCGGCTGACCCAGCCCGCTCCGGTAGCTGCCTAGGATCGCCGATAGATCAAGGCTTTCCTTGACCAGCGACACGATCAACCGCGAAACGTGGTCCTGCGGCACATAGTCCTGCACGCTCGGCGGCAGAAGCTGGACCTCGTCGATCTTCCAGGGGCGAAATTCCTTGCTCATGGCCACGCAAGGAATCAGACTCGCACCCTCTTGACCAGTCACTACTCAGACAGGCTCCTAGCTGAAAGTCCCCGTGGCGCTTGTGGTTGTAGACGACGGTCTTGTCATAAAGCTGCGTCGTGCCCACTCCCAGACTGTTGTAGGCATTCGGCGAAGCCAGGAGAAATGTATCGTCCTTGAGAAAAGCGCTAACGACTTCCTTGTCAGCAGCGGGAGCCGGACCAAACACCGTTTCCTTTGGATAGGCGTAGAGCCCGCCCGAAAGCTTCTTGAGGGTACCGCTCTCAACCAGCTGCTTGAGATGCCGATCGACAGAGGTCGACCAGCGCGCCAGATCCGCGCGCCGATAGGCTTGGCCGGGCTTCAAGTGCCTTTTGAGGGTATCGAACTTCGTCATGGTCTGGAGTATAAGTCAAAACTGACTGTTTCGGGTTTCTCATTGAAAATCCATGCAATGTATGGTCATAGAAGATGCCTAAAAGCGATCGGATCCGAAGCAAGGGCGCAACGCATTCGTGAGATTAGGTCGTCCATTTCGTATCTGGTTGACGGATCTTGTGTCTCGTCCTCGAACATCTGGTCGGTTTCGTCTTCCCTCAGAGCTTCGCGACGATCTTCCTGGCGCCACTGGCTCGCGATGCTGCGCATCACCTGTGAAAGGAATGCTGGAAGCTGGACTTCGCTGGGCCACAGCCGCCGCCCCAACAAGATGCGGTCGAGCGCCTCGTAGAGAAGATCATCCGTATCATGGTAGCGTAGGCCGCTGCCCAGGCGCGGGCTAACAACGACAGGCGCACGAGGTCGGGCCCGCGCAAGCGGCCGATGATGCGGCGAACCTCGCCGAGGGAAATATGCGTCGCCTCATCGTCCATTGATTGCCGACCAGGCCTCCAATGAGTGTTGCGCTGCAGGTGGCCTTTCCGGGAAGGCTTTGCGAAAATTTTTCGGAACGTTACCGACGGCGATCGATCGACGCGAGTCTCGCCGGGGACCAAAGAGGCTTGGTGATCGATGCACAACGCCTTCTGATAATCTAAGTCTATGTTATTACTGGGATAATTATAACTGTCTTGAAATGTCATCTGACAATCATTACACTTATTACAGTTGCGCGGAGGTATGGGCCATGACTGACGTGGTCACCAAGCTCAAGATCGATGATCGTGATCGGGAAGAGGCAAAGAAGGGCGCGGGCCTGCTTGGCGGGCTTGCAGCGCCTGGCGGCCTGTTCTTCACAGATCCCTCCGGGAAGCCGATCCTGACAGAGATGCCTGCATCGCTCTTGCGAGCGGTGCACGATTTTCTCGACGCCATCTCGCAGCCGGGCGAAACCTTGGTCTTCAAGGCGGAGCATGAGGTTTCCCCAGAGACGGCAGCCGAGATGTTGGGCATCTCTCGTCCCGTCGTGTACAAGCGCATGGATGCGGGGAAACTGCCGTTCCGGCAGGTAGGCACCCATAGACGAATCCGTGTCGCAGATGTCGCGCGCCTGAAGCAGCATGAGGAGCAGCGACGGAAGGCTGCGGCTGAAATAGCTGCCGATACCGAGGATCTCGAGGCGAACTATGCCGAGACCGGTAACCGGACTCCTTGATGCAAACGTTCTATACTCAAACGCACTTCGCAATCTCCTGCTTCAGCTTGCGTTGAATGACGCGTTCGAGGCGCGGTGGACGGATCGCATCGAAGATGAGTGGCTCCGCAATCTCGAGGATCGGACGAGAGATCGCGTTTCGCAGCGAACCCTGCCGCTCATTCGCAAGCACTTTCCGGATGCGATCATTTGCGATTTCGACGCCGACCAAGCTATCGGAAGTACGGATCCCAAAGCCCGCCACGTAGCCGGTGCAGCCGTCGCGGTGCAAGCCTGTGCACTGATCACAAACAACCTCAATGATTTCGATGCAAGCGAGCTCGCAAAGCTCGGCGTCCGAGTGTTGTCGCCGGACGATTTTCTCGTTGAGCTATTCGACGAAGCACCGGGCTTTATCGAAGCCGCAACACGAGAGGCGGCGGCCAACCTTACGAAGAGCTTGCCTTCCTGGGACGAATATATTGCCGACCTCGAGCTCAGAGCGGGGTTGACAAAATTCGCCGCGCGATTGCGTTCGTTCGACCACCAGACAAGTGGTTCCGATCTTGCGGCAACAAAGGAGCCCGAGTGAGAGGATCGCTCAGGTTTTGAGGAGCGTCTGCAGGTTTGCGCGAATAATGTCGGACACGGTGTCGGCAGCTATTTTTCTGACATCGGCGATAGATGCGACCGTTAGTCGGATGTCTGCCGGCTCCGCCGGCCCGCCTTCCATTTGAGTGAAGGGACCGTCGTTTCGGTGAGAATGCGATCCAAGGGCATTTCGGTGACGTGGATCCGACGCCGGTCCGAGCGCGTCATCTCGGCATTGACAGAAAAATAGCATCCCAAGGCGGCCGCGCGCTGCATATCGCGCTTGCCGCCGGTGAACCAGAGTAGAACGACGGTGCCGCGGCAGGTGTTCCTCAATCATGTCAAGCACTGTCGGCGCAGTCCTCACGCTGTGGACGGTGAGAATTTTTCCACCTGCATCCGCGCAGCGCTCGAGGATCGTTCGGAAGACACGTTTCTGGGGCTCAAGGGACTTATAGAAACGGGGGCCTGCATCCAGGCCGACCTCGCCAACATAGCGCGTTTCGGAAACCGATGGGAAATGCCCCGATCTATCCGCACTGCAGGCGATGGCAACAAAGGAGGACGAGGCGAAGCTATCTACCACTGCGGAGAACCGTATGTGGGCTCACGCGCTTCGTCGCCAACGTCGGCACCGTTTCGCGCGCCATAGCGGCATATTGCGTCACGAGACGGTGTATTCCGAAGCGCGTCAAAGGCTGGTTCGTCCGCCCGAGAAAGACCGCTTCACTTTTGCTCCGGTCGGCCACAAGACGAGTCAACGAGGTTGCCGTCGTTGACCACAATGGACAGATTCTGATCTTGTTTCCCTTGCCGTGAAGTCGCACTGACGGGGACGCGCCCACTTGGAGATTGCCGACCGTCAATTTTGCTGCCTCATCGGCGCGAGCACCGCTGTTGTATAGGAAAAGCAGCAGAACATGGTCGCGCACCCCAAGATTCGTGCGTCGGTCAGGTTGGTTTCACTTGGGATCGTATGACGAGGTTGGCGGATGACTGGCTTCCTCAACCCCGTATCCTCCATCCCTGGCCGCAACAGCGTTTCGCCGTCACACACCCAAGGTAGGAGCCGGATGCCTTAATCGGGCTCGTCCGGATCTGTGCGGGGGCGCTCAGCAATGAGCGTCCCTACCGCGAACCTTTTTGTTTTGACGTGCGCGCGCTGAGCGGCCGCCTGGTGAGCTCTGCGCCAGAAAGACCATGCGATGATGTGTGCGGGTTGAATACGGTTTCGAGCGAGTCTGATGGCAATGCGGCGGATTTCCTGGATTGACCAACGGATCAGCGGCGCCGTGGTTGTGTTTTGGCTTTTGCCGGGGGCGCCGTTTTGTTTTTTGGGCGGTGGCGGGTTAGCTCGATGTCGGATCGCGGCCATCATGGCGAAGGCAAGCATCACCAGGGACACGTGACGGTGCCAGCCATGCCAGGATCTGCTCTCGTTGTGATCGAGCCCGAACTCGTTTTTCGCGGTTTCAAAGCTGTCCTCGATCGCCCATCGATGGCCTTCGACCGCGACCAGCGTTTCAATTGATGTTCCCGCTGGGCACCAGGTGGTGAAGAAGGCGAGGTCACCATCGGCGATGCGACGACGGATCAGTAGACCGCGCGTCCACAGACCTTGATTTGCGCTGTTGAATTCTTCGACCTCGAGGTCGGTCAATTCGAGATAACACCAATCGTGCAGCCGCGGTCCCTTGGTTCCGGCTCCCGCCGACAAGCGCTTCCAGTCGGATGAGCGCCGCGTCCGCGCGATGTCTGCGGCCGTACCGGCGACCGGCCGTCGTTTGCCCCAGGATCGAAACACATGAGCGCTGCTGACCCCAAGCACGGAGCCTTTGCCTGCCCGACGTAATTGCTGTTCGATGTCGCCAACGCCGTAGACGGTATCACCGGCAACCCACCTGAATGGTACAGGCGCGGCTATCGCGCGTGCGATCATTCTCGTCGCAAGCTTTGGTTTGGTCGCAAAGCCGACATCGGCAGGCACATAGGCCGCTTCCAGACGATCCGGATCGTCGGTCCACTCCTTCGGAAGATACAGCGCACGATCGATGAATGCATGACCGTGGCGCGAAACGTAGGCAGCGAAGACCCCAATCTGACAGTTCGTGATCTTACCCGCCGAACCAGTGTATTGCCGCGCCACTCCGCACGATGCCTTGCCCTGCTTGAGAAAGCCGGTCTCGTCGATCACGAGGACCGCATCGTCATCCGCCAAATGCTCGATGACATAGTCGCGCACGATATCGCGCAGGGCATCAGCGTCCCAATCCCCACGACCCAGGATTGCCTGCTGCCGCCATGGGCCTGGATCGCCAGCCGCCTCCGCGCGCATCCAACCGGTCTTACGCTGCTCATCTCCGAGCAGACCTTCCAGGAACAGGCCTGCATTCATCGCAACACGCTCTTGCGTGAACAACGGACGTATCAGCTTCTTGATCTCTCGAAGCGACGCCGCCCACAACGCAAGCGTCTCCTCAATCGACGCTGCCCGCGTCCACGATCTCCGAATCATGGTTGCCCATGGATTCAGAAACCTTCCAAGAACGCAACTGTAATGCTAGATCGCTGGCGCCAGCAGGGCATACCTCACGCAGGAAGCGGCGAATGGATGGCAGGTGGCCGTTTCGGCAGAAGGATTGGCTGAAGTTGTGGATCGTTGCCTCGACACCGGCGCCTGCGACGGGACGGCACCCTCGAGTCCGTTCGGCGGCAATTTCGCCCAACTCGCCGAATTGAAGCGGAACAGTCCGGAGCTTCGGATCCTGATTTCGTTGGGCGGTTGGAGCGGGTCGAAATACTTCTCGGTAGCCGCTGCCACGCCGATGTCGCGCGCGCGGTTCGCACAATCCGTCATCGAGGCGTTCTTTCGGCCGTATCCGGGCCTGTTCGATGGTGTGGATGTCGATTGGGAGTTTCCCGTCTCAGGAGGACGTCCAGGGAATCTCGCGCGCCCTGAAGACCGTGGTCATTTCACGCTCCTGATTGCGGAAGTCCGCCGAAAGCTCGCCGAGCGTTCCGCATCGGAGCGCAGGGAGCTGGAGCTCACCATCGCCGTGTCGGCCGCCCCCGACAAAATGGTCAATCTGGAGGCGGCCACTCTGGCCGGGCTGGTCGACCGGATTCATCTGATGGCCTATGACTATCACGCGGGCTCGGCCTTTGCCGCCTTCAATGCTCCGCTGTTTGCCTGCGCCGGCGATCCAGATCCCGATCTCCAATGTCGATGCCAGTGTGGACGCCTTGATCAGGGCCGGCGTGCCGCCGGCAAAGGTGATGCTCGGGGTGGCCGTCTATGGAAAAGCTGTTGCGGACGTTCCGCAGGAGAACGGCGTGCTCTTCCAAAAGGGGGCGACAGCGAGCGAGAAGTGGGGAGGGAGCGACGGCATCGATTATCGGGATCTCGTTGCCAGGCGACCGGAAGAGCAGGGCTTTCGCCGGTATTGGAGCGACGAGGCCCAGGTGCCATGGCTCTATGATGCCGAACGGCGGATATCGACCAGCTACGACGATCCGCCCTCCATCGCACGCAAGGCGATGTATGCCCGCGCCCATCGACGCGCCAGGATCATGATCTGGGACCTGTTCGCCGACGATGGTTCGCTGCTCGCGACATTGCGCGTCCTTCCCGCGCGAAGGTCCGATTAGGAGTGTGGTCATCGCGTCGTGTTGAAGCGCGTCATCCGTGCGCCTCGAGCGAACTCAGCCGCGAAGTGCGTTCGATGCCGTGAGATCAGGGCCACGTCGGTTGAAACCGGCAATGTCGGACATCTGACAACCGGCAGCATCGTTCGAGAGGCATGCTGGCGACAATGCGTGTTTCTTGTCGTGATGCGACGTGCGCACCGGATTGCGGAACGAATCTGGCCCTGGGCGGCGAGGTTGTAGATCTCGGTCGGTTGCGTCAGGCGGATCAGAGTCGTGGAACCAGTGCAGTTGGCGGCTTGTGTTCTCTCCCCGAAAATCAGGAATGTGCGGAGATGCACTTCGCCGGCGGCGGATTGGAATGAGCCCCGCGAGACCGCTAAAAACAGCTTGAATCGCACGTGGCGTCAGATTGTAGGTTCGAGGCTATCACGAAAACGACACGCGGCGTCAATGAATCATCGGCAAGTCACGTTCGAGCTTCGCGCCTCTCTTCAAGAGATCCGTACTTCGACGCACCAAAGCGTGAGGCGCTTCGCCGCGGTGCGTTCGGTCGATTTCTCTTCGAGAGGTTGCGCCACTTCGCTCCAGTAGATCGAAACAAATTTGGTCAAAAACAGATCGAGAAGACCTCGTCAACAAGAAGACGCGGCGCACTGTGGAAGGTCGATGGAATGGTATGACTGGCGCGCGTCGGAAGCTCGGAGCGTTTGTGTCATGCGGGTAACGCGTCTCTCGTCTCCCGCTTGCTGGACTGCTCGCGTGCAGCGTCCTGGGCCAGCGCACGCGCGAACTCGAGTTGCGCCTGCATGACGAGGGCTGCAGATTTTCGAATGCGCGACTGCGAAGGGGGTATCGGTGACTTCTTACAATTTTCTCTTCGCCTCGTGGGGCACGTTGGGAAATCTCAGTCCGCTGCTTACAGCGGCTCGCCGATTGCGCCGGCATGGTCATCATGTTCGGGTGATCGCCGATCCGGCCATGCGGACGGAAGTCGAGGCCGCCGATTTCGAATTCGTGACATGGTGCCGCGCCCCGAAGGAGGCCGCGGACCCGACGGATGTCTCAGACCTGCGAGATCGGATGCGCAGGGTCGTCTTTGAGCCTTGCTCTGCCTACGCGGCCGATATTCGCGACGAGATTGGCCGTGTGCCAACAGATGCGGTCCTCGGTCTCGACCTCCTGTTTGGCGCGGCGGTCGGGGCGCAAGCATGTGGCGTGCCTTTCGCGTTTCTCTCGCCTCACGTCAGCATTCGGATCTCTGCCGGGAATGCCGCCTGCGACGTCCGGATTGGGGCAACCGAAAACGCCGCAGGAGCGCGCCGAAGTCGGGGCAGCCTCGGCCGCGCTCGCTGCGGCGATGAACGCGTCCCTTCCCGTCCTCAATAGAGCCCGCGTCGATTTTGGCCTTCCTGTTCTTCCAGACGCTATGGACCTGTTCGACCAGGCAGATCGCGTTCTGCTGGCAATCAGTCAGGCCTTCGACTTCGAGGCAGACTCTCTTCCGGGCAGTTTCCGTTATATCGGGCCCTTGCTCGATGTGCCGAGTTGGTCCAGGTCGTGGCAGGCTCCCTGGACCGCGGGACTCGATTGTCCCCGCGCGCTGATCGCCTGCAGCACCGGTGCGCAGGGCCAGCGCGACTTGTTTCAACGCGTCATCAATGCCGTCGGCGCCATCGATATCGAAGCTGTTTTCACGACAGGTCCAAATCTGGACATAGCCGATCTTCGTGCTCCGAAGAACATCCATCTGGTGTGCGGCGCGCCCCACGACTCCGTTATGAAGGATGTTTCTCTTGTCATATCCCAGGGCGGCCACGGGACGGTCACCCGTTCAATCATCAATGCGTTGCCGCAACTCATTCTGCCAATGGGACGAGACCAGTCGGCAAACGCAGCGCGGGTCGAAGCAAAGGAGTAGGGCTTCGATTGGGACCGACAGCTTCCGAACCGGAGATAGCGGCAGCGATAAAGCAGCTGATCACGGGACCGCAATTCAAGGTCGCGGCCCGAAAGCTCGGCGAAGTTATCAAAGCTGATATCGATACATCGCCTCTTGTCCACGAGATGGAGATTCTTGCCGCGATCGGACGACGGCGACGAAGCCGCTCGTGACGAGCTACGTCTGGTGCCGATCCGGCGATCTCGGGGGCGGGCGCCTGGTCGATGCATTGTCTCCCGGACGAAAACATCTCGAAGCTGCGACATGGCGCCAGCCTTGACGCCGATCAGGAGAAATACGGCTGTGCGCATTCATCCCAATTCGTTCGCCTTCACCTTGTTGCTTGGTCTTTTGGCGTCGTTGCCGACATTCGGCATTGCCATGATCCTGCCAGGCCTTTCGGCGACGGCAGCCGATCTCGGCGCGACGTCGGCCGATGGGTCGGTCTGGCGATGAGCGTCTATCTCATGAGCATGGGAGCGGCGCTTCTCGTCTATGGGCCGATATCGGATCGCCTCGGCCGCAAGCCGATCGTTGTGTTTGGCTGTGCACTTGTCGTCGTCGCGAGCCTGGGCTGCCTTTTGTCCGTTTCGCTGCCGCAGTTGCTGTTCTTTCGCGCCCTGCAGGGAGCTGGCGCGTCGGCGACCGGGATCGCTGCCGTTGCGATTGTCAACGACCTCTTTGAGGGCGAGGCCGCGGGGGCAAAGATGGCCAACGTGGTTCTGGCGATCTACATCGTCCCGATGATCGCGCCCACCGTCGGCGCGGCGCTGCTTGCGCTAGGCAGTTGGCGGACCATTTACCTCGTGCCGACCGCAGGAGGATTGGGGCTGCTCGTCGCGATGTTCGGTTTCAGCGAGAGTGCGACAATCGATCCAAAGCTTCAGCTCAGCCATGCGACAATCCTTCGAAACTATCTTCGCGTTCTGCGGCATCCACTCTGTGTGGGCTATATCCTTTGCAACGCCGCGGCTGCGGGAGCCATGTTCGCCTACGTTGCCGGCTCATCGCTGTTCTTCATCAATGGCCTGGGTCTCAACCCGTATCAATTTGGTGTGATCTTCGGAGCCAGTTCGCTGTCCGTCATGCTTGGCACCCGCGTCAACAGGATTCTCGGCCGTCTGGGCCTGTCGCCGGCGCCAGTGATTTTGGCCGGCCTCGCACTCTCGACCTTCCTGGCCACGTCCCTGGTCATCATGACGCTCGCGGGAGGCAAATCGGCTGTTCTGGTGGTGATCGTGATCGTCGGCGTCGCATTGTCATTCGGCTTAATCTCGCCTCATACCACGAACGAAGCGGTACGGCCGATGCCGGAAATCGCGGGGACCATCAGTGCCGCGAGAGCGTTCGTGCAGATGATTGGCGCCGCGTCGTCCATCGCAATGGTCGCTGCGCTTTACGACGGGCATTCGGTATTTTCGATGGCTGCGGTGATGCTTGGCTTTTGCTTGTTGGCATTCGCCATCTATGTTGGCGTCGTGCTTCCGGCCGAACATCTCTTCTCAGTTGCTTGAATGCCAACCAGGTTAGGGAGGAAGGACCGTGATTTCTTGTGGCACGTTGAAGCCCGTCCTGTTGTGTCGCGACGGCGTACGTTTGGCACATGTTGAGGCCGGACCTACAGCCCCGCAAATCCCTCCGCTGCTCCTGATCAATGGCTGGACGGGAGACCACGGCATCTTCACGCCGCAGATCGCCCATTTTGCTCAAAGCCGCCGTGTCGTGGCCGTCAATATTCGCGGCCACGGCGCCAGCGATGCGCCCGAGCAGGAGTACACCATCGCAGGATTTGCTGACGATATCGCTTGGCAATGCGCTCAACTGGAACTGCTCAAGCCTGTTGTGATCGGCCACAGCATGGGAGGCCGGATCGCGCTCGAACTGTGCGGCCGCTATCCTGACCTGGCCTCAGGCGTGGTCATGATCGACACAATCGTCATGCCGCCTCCGATCTTGCGCGAATCCCGCGAGCTTACAAGGCTACTGGAAGGCATTGGCGGACCCAACTATCTGGCGGTCTTAAAGGCAAACGCGTGGGAGATGGGCTGCGATTTTGACGATCCCACCCGGCGAAAGATGATCTACGAGACCTATGTACTTCCGTCTTGCGAGCAAACGCCACAGCATGTGGCCTATTCGATGATACGGAACGCAACCTTGAATTATGATCCCGTCCCTGCAGCAGAAGCCTGCCGGATTCCCATGGCCTATATTTCCGCAGATGTTCCGCTGGTGAACGTGACGCGCGACCTGGATCGGCTGCAAGAGATCTGTCCACAGCTCGTCATAGCGAAGACAATGCTTGCCGGACATTTCAACACGATCGAAGCTGCAGACCAGGTCAATACCATGCTGGATCGCTTCTTGGCCGTCGGCCTCCGCCGGTGGAGGTAGAAACCTTGAATAGATGCGGAAATCGAATTGGCTGTGATCGCGAGCTGGATTGGTAGCGAAGCCGAATTGGTCCTGTTGGGTTCGGTGCTCGACGCCTTCTCTGCGACCTTCGCCGGCATCACGTGTTGCACCGGTTTTCGGTCCGCGGCACGAAAAGTTCGTTACCAGCACACCATGCCGCCGCCGTCCCACGCCAGGAGTTTCCCTCTGTCCATGCGCGTGCCGCGGAACACGAAGACGTCGCCGCAATGCGGGTTCGCGCGCAGTGCTTCGCTCACCAGCGCCGACGGCGTATGCACCGACTTGCGAAAGTTGACCGGCTGTGCCGCCAGCACCACTTTGAGGTCGGACCTCAGTGCAATCACCGGATGCCCCGAAGCACCGTCGAAAGCGTCGCCAGTTCCACACCCGGCTCGACCGGATGGCGCCCCGCTCAGCTCGATCTCGATCACCCCGCAGGCCCTGGTCGGCGACGCGCTGATCTCCTTGGTCGACGAAATACGCTCGTCGGCTGCGCCGCTGCTCTCGGCACCATTTTGGATTGGCACAGAGCTCGGCACCTTCGCTACCGCCGCCGCAGCGACTCCGCAAGACCAGGCAGCGGAATGACGGACGTCCGCATGAGCGACGCCGGCGTCGAGTTCCTCGAACGTCTGCTGGAACGAAGCGAGCGAAATCCGGATCGGTCCCGGCCGGCGTCCGCCGCTCTGCAGTACGACAGCCTTTCTACGACGCAACAGGTTGGCCGCTTTCACGATCTCATGGTGGCGGCGGAGAGGTTCGGCGCCGTCGAGGTGCAGCGGGGCCGGAGAGACCGCGGCCATCTGATCGAGCGCTTGCGTGTCCGAGATCCCGATCTGCTCGCTCGCCATCTGGGCCGCCCGACCGCGAGCGCGATGGCGCAGCGCGCCCGGGAGGAGCTGCTACCGGTAGCCGCTACGGGAGAGCCTTGGGTGGCCAGCTTGTTGGACGAGATGACAGGCCGTTGGGCGAGGGGCGAAGCCGCCTACCGGCTGACCGCCGCCCAGACCGAGGCCGCCAAGGAGTTCTTCACACTCCTGGCATCCATTTCGCGGCAGGAAGCCCGAGGGCTCGACGCACGCACGTTCTCTTTCCGAGCAACGAACGACACGAAGGCCTTTGACCGCCACGCCTCCCGGCTCGCCGCGATTGTTGGTGTCCAAACTGGCCAGCCTGGCGCTGCGGCTGATGTGATTTGGACCAGCATCGGGTTGGAACGCTTCAGCCACCCCGTCCACCTGAAGGGGCCAGTGGTCGTAGAGGGCCCAACCGGTCTCCTGGTGGACGGCACCGCCAAGCCCTTCGCATCCATATACACGCGGCCTCATTCTCGAAAACATCGAGATTGCCTCCGATCGAGCGGACCAGCTTGCGACTGAACTGTCTATCGTACATCTGGACCTGAAGGCCAAAGGCTGTGCGGTCCGGGTCACCAGAGCCGAGAACGCTGAGGTCTATCGCACGCCACTCGATCCGATTCCGTCATGGATGAGACGTCAGCACTGAGCGCCTGCAGCGGCAAGCGACACTGGAAGCGCGCGGTTTGGCTTATGTGAGGGGCGATTCGCGGCGTCCACGCGGCGAGGCGCCGCGATGTTCCCAAACAGTCGATCTGTCGGGGTGATCTACGGGCAATAGCGTCGACAGAATGGAACGCGAGATGGACAAGTAGACATTCACTGCTTACTTGGTCGCCTGAACATAAAAGGGAGCTTTCGATGAGGCGACCGAGGCCTAGCTTTGTGCTCTAAGCGCGGTTCACGCGTTTTTTTCGTTCAAAACCGTTCAATCCAGCATACCAATCGGCATCTTTCGCCGGATGCGGAAAAAGGGCCGCGCGAACATTACGCGCGGCCAAGTCAGGGAGGAAACGCCCCAAGGGCCATTGAAGGAGCATCGAGATGAATAGATCGATCACTCATCGAGAGCTACAAGCTTGTGACAGCATCACCGTTGCGAGAACTTCAATCGTCTTTAATCGCGCGCACGAGTGATTGGATAAGCGAATTCTGCGTCGCTTGGCGGCGATTTTCGCAGATGTTTCGCATCTTTTATGCAAAAATGATCAACTTGTCGCACGCTGTGAGCTACTGCCGACCTGATGTGGCAGCTCGTATCTCATCGGCCTGTAAATTGATTTCCAGTTGATAGATATGCAACGTGTCCTCAAAGGCTACGTAGCGCGTCTCGGACCGCTTTTGCCTAGCAAGCTTGGCTCCCCATCATCGCGGCACGAAACTCGTCGCGGCCAGTTCGCTCGCCACGAACAACAGCGCTTCACCTACGCTGCGAATTCAGGATTTCGAAATCAATGTAATCTAATTGGCAGGTCGTCATCGACCGAATGAAGTACTCTCCCGTTTAGCTCAATATAGAAAAACGCCCGTCGCACTCGCGATAACTAGCACTGCGCGAGAGCACAAAGTTGTTGAAGGGGTAAAATGAGTAAAATTGCTACGAGGATTGGCGGGCAATCAAAGGGCCGCCGTGGCTTACGCATCGGATTGCGCGGCCAAATGGCACTACTCGGGATTTCTGGGGTCCTCGTCACGGGTGCAATCTATGCCGTCGCCCTGAGTTACGCGAGCCTGGTCCAGAGCGCTTCGAACGACAGCAACCAGTTCAAAGCCCATGTCGCATCATTGTCGCAAAGCTTCCTGGAGTCACGACAAATCGCGAGCGACTTCCTGCGCAAGCCCAGTGAAGTGTCGATCAAGAAGTATGCGGACAATTATGAGCGGCAGCTCGCAGACTTGAGTCGAGTCGAAGCATTTGTGACGGCGTTGCCCGAGGATGACCCGCTGAAGCAGGCGACCTCCCTGCGGCCGGTGATCGGTCTCTATGCAACGCGCTTTCATAACCTCGTGGCAGCGCAACGCAACCTCGGCTTCAACGAAGAGGACGAATTTCAGGGCAAGCTGCGCAAGGCCGTGCACACCGTCGAGCAGCGGCTGGCAGAGCTGAACCAGCCACGCCTGACAATCTTGATGCTGATGATGCGCCGGCACGAGAAAGATTTCATCCTGCGCGGCGAAGACAAATATGGCGATCAACTGGTGGGCCGGGGGCGGAATTCGAAACCACGCTCGCTCAGTCCAGCGTGCCGGCCGAGGTGAAATCCCAGATCCTCGAGCTGATCCGCGCATACAAGTCGAGTTTTGTGTCGTTCATGGTGACGCAGCAGACGGTGAGCGACCAGGCGGACGATCTCGGACAGATCTACGACCGCATTCGCCCAACGCTCGCGAAGATAATGGCTGTCGCTGACGCGCGTACGCAGGCTGCGGAAAAACGAGCGGAAGGAATTCGGCGGAAACTGATCTGGATGATCGCGCTTGCAACAATGTTCGTGGGCATGCTCGCCATACTGTTCGGCCAGCGCATCGCCAAAACAGTCGCTTCGATGACGGCAGCCATGCGCCAGCTCGGTGACGGTCGGTTCGATGTGGTTCTGCCGGGCCTCGGCCGAAAGGATGAGCTTGGCGAGATGGCCGAGGCAGTCGAAATGTTCAAGCTGAGGGCTCGCGAGAAGGCGCAGGCCGAACTCGACGCAAAGGCCGAACAGGATCGTACCGCTGCCGAGCAGCGTAAGGCCGATATCGCTCGGCTCGCCGGCGAGTTCGAAAACGCTGTGGGCAACGTGATTGACACCGTCTCGTCCGCCTCCGCAAAACTTGAAGCCTCCGCACGTAGCCTTACCCGCTCGGCGGATCACAGCCGGCAACTCTCGGTCGAGGTCGCCTCCTCATCGGAGGAGGCGTCTGGCAACGTTCAACGTGTCGCAGCCGCGACGGGCGAAATGGCGGCAACCATCGCCGATGTCGGCCGGCAGGTCGAGGAAGTCGCCAATATGGCGCGCGAAGCGGTTCGCAAGGCCGAACTCAGCGATCAGCGCATGGTTAATTTGGCGGCTGCGGCGGAGCGGATCGGCAGCGTGGTCCAGCTGATCGCCACGATCGCGCGGCAAACCAATTTGCTCGCGCTGAATGCGACGATTGAAGCCGCGCGCGCCGGCGATTTCGGCAGAGGTTTTGCGGTTGTCGCCCAGGAAGTGAAATCTCTCGCGACGCAAACCGCGCACGCGACCCTTGAGATCAGCGAGCACATGGGCGGCATCCAGGCCGCGACGACTGAGTCGGTCGGCGCGCTCACCGAAATCAGTGTCATCATCGGTCGCATCTCGAGGATCGCCATGGCCGTAGTCGATCTGATCGGGGAGCAGGAGGCGACGAGCATGAACATCGCGTTCAATTTGCAGGAAGCGGCGGCCAGGACCACCCAGGTGGCGGCGAGCGCCGGTGAAGTCACCAACCGCGCGAAGGAAACCGGAGGGGCTTCGATGCAGGTGCTGATGTCTGCCGAACTGCTGTCTGAGGAAAGCTCTCGGCTAAAGCACGAGCTGGACAACTTCCTGGGCAGGGTTCAAGCGGCTTAAGTCTCAACGTCGCAAGCTCTCCACCCCTGAATTTGACCTTTCTTGCGAAGCCAAGTTGCCCCCAGCTGCCCCGGCGGATTGGCGCGCAAATGCCAGGCGTTCAATCAGACCTAGTCTGTTAGCGCTGCAAACGCGGTAATCGCCAAGTCTCTCAATCCTAGAGCTTTCATGCGCGATTTCTTTGTCTCCGCGGCAAGACGGCGGAGCGAGCCGTAATCACACTGAAAAATGCATTCCTGCCTAATAGCAGCAGGAATAGTGCGTCGATTTCGAATAATAGTTTATGTGTTGACCGGTAGAACGGCGCAACGCAGCGATTGCTACTCTCCGAGGGTATTTCATGGGCAATCATGACCCAGTCTCCAGTAGCTTCCTAGCACTGACCGCGGCCGGCCTCGCGCTGCTCTGCTCGAGCCTGCTCGTATTTGCCTTCGCTTAGCGGCTGCATCGGACGACGACGAGCCGATCGAGATCATCATATGGAATTGTGAATCCCGATGGTCTTGCTGCGGTGAAGAACGTTGAGCATCAGCATCCAGTAGGCGTCCTGCAGCATTGGCGGCTTCGCGATCGCTTACATGAAGGTAACTGCATTGCCGATCAGTCGCTGTAAGAGCGCCTTCGGCACATGCCGACAATCGATGGAATCCGTTGAGAAACTGGCATCAGAACGCGGAATTCAAGCGTCGGTGCCGGGACATTGCATTAATCAATATCGACATATGGCTACTGTGCAGGGGCGAACGTAACCATTGCGCGAGCCGACTGTTTGTGGAGACCGACAAACTACATTGGCGCGGTTAAATCCATTCCAATTCGACGAAGTAGCAAATGATCTGGCTGCAGGACAATCTGATGAACTCGGGAGCGAAGTAGTCCGATCGGAGCGCTAGTCCACTGCGTGGGTCAGCTAGTCCGGAATGGAAACGAAGCGGCTGAACCCATCAGCAAGTTGATGTAACTCCAGCTAAAACGGCAGGACTATCTTGTTCAAAGCCGCAACCAGACCCCGTCCGGGGCGACCTCGATGGCAGATGTCTGCACGGATGCACCTTGCTGTTCGTGAGCGTCGCGACGGCGGTGCTTGCCGGCGTCACGGCTGCGGACGCGGCCGACTGTCCGCGTAAGGACGCGCTCGGGACCTCGCGCGTGCTCGCCGTTGATGCCAAGACTTATCCGCGGGTTGGACTGAAGAGCTTTCCCCAGACGCTCCCTTTGGCCGATCGCGAGGTTGTGCTGACGTTCGACGACGGGCCCCGGCCGCCGTACACGGAAAAAGTGCTGGCGGCGCTCGCGCAGGAGTGCGTCCGAGCCACGTTCTTTGTGGTCGGCAAGTCGTCGGCCCAATTTCCCGAGCTCGTGCGGCGCGCGGCCGCGCAAGGCCACACCATCGCGCACCACACATGGTCGCATTCGATGGCGTCGAAGATCAGCTTCGAGAAGGCGAAAGAGGACATCGACCGCGGGATTGCGGCCGACGAAATGGCGCTCCATGGCGTATCGACAATGGCGCCCTCGACGCCGTTCTTCCGCTTCCCCTATTTCGACTCGACGCCTAAGACGCTCAAGCTGCTCCGGTCTCGGGGCATCGTCGTGTTCGGAGCGGACCTCTGGGCCAGCGACTGGGAGGAGATGACCGCGGACCAGGAGCTGAAGCTCATCACCAGCCGGCTGGATGCCGAGGGCAAGGGCATCATTCTGTTTCACGACGCCAAGGCACATACCGCCGCTATGATGCCCGCCTTCCTACGGTACCTGCACGACAACGACTATCACGTCGTTCACATCGTTCCGACGGCGATACCGCAAAGGAATGCCGATACGCATTGATGGCGAGATGTCACGGCGGCGCAGAGAATGGGTGATCCCCAATTGATCAAGCCTTCGCTCGTGCTAGGCGGTGCAATGACAGAGGGGAATCGCGGCTGAGCCGTTTCGGGCAGGCTCCGTCAAAGGAAGATACGAACCGCAATGTGACGTAGTAGGTCTAGCTAGCTAGTCTTACTGCGTCATAAAATTCGATAGCTACTTTGACTTGAGATTGCCCTGATGCAACAAGGGCATCGAGATAGTGTAGACACGAGAGCAGCGTTCAGTCTTCTCCGAACGGTCGCAATCGAATTTGGAACGTGTCGTTCAGGCCGCAATGGCGGATCCCCTCGGCCGATAAGTTTCGGGAATTGCAGCTTGCGTGAATAGCTTGGTGGAGGCTGTCTCTGAGGGGAATCGTCTCCCGCTCGGAGACCAGAAATCCGTAGGCGGCAATGCACAGCGTTGCATGATGGTGGAAGCCACGCCAGCTTCGTCCCTCGAAGTGGCCAAGGCCGACCTCCTGTTTGAGGTCGTGGTAGTCGCGCTCAATGCGCCAGCGCAGCTTGGCGATATCGACCAGCTGACGGAATCCAATGTTCGCCGGAAGCGTTGACAACCAATATTTGGTCGGCGCCTCCTCGCCTGCCGGCCACTCGATCAGCAGCCATTCCTCCGGCCGGCTTTCGGCGCGCCAGTCTCGATGTGCCGGACGGACGCGCACACGGGCAAAGCGCGAGGACAACCGTTCTGCCGTACCCTCACGCCACGTGATCTTGTGCCAAGCATGTGATGGCAGGCCGATCGCAAGCTTCTTGGCCGAAATCGGTCGGTGCTGGCTGTCACGCCGCAGCAACTTTGGAGGTCGCCCGTTCCCCGACCACTTCTTCGGCGGCCGCGGCCCAGTTCCAGGCGTCCATACCGATGTTTGTGGCAGGATACCAGCCACATAGCTCAGGCCAAATGCGGTGATATCTCCACGCAGAGCGGTGTCGGTGCCATAGCCGGCGTCCATCAGTACCACGCCGCGCGGCAAGCCCGCCGCACAGGCCCAACGCAAATGATCAAGTGCAATCGCCGGCTTGGTCTTGAAGGTGATTTCCTTGGGGACACCAGCTTTGCGCCGGCGTGCGCGATCCGTCACCCACTCCCTTGGTAGATAGAGCCGGTAGGCCACCGGCAAGCTCGCATGATGGTTCGCAAGCGAAAGCGTCACGGCAACCTGACAATTGTCTTGCTTGCCCAACTGACCGCAATATTGCCGCGCAACCCCGACCGAATGCCGGCCCTTCTTGGGAAAGCCCGTATCATCGATGATCCAAGCTTCGATCGGCCCGTGCCGTTCGATGCCCGGCAGCACTAACTCGCGGACCTTGGCCAACACCTGCTGATCCGACCAGTCGCCTTGACCGACAAAATGCAACAACGCCTGATGCTGCGCTGCTGTCCGCTCAGGAGCCGTCATCGCCGCCATCGGCTCGACACTCTTGCGATCGCACGGCATCATCAGCCCAGTGCAGTAATCGCGAAGCGGTTTGGCCCGTCCCGCATGTCCGATCACGCTTGCAAGACCCTCAATATATGCCGAAAACCGCGACGCTACGTCTCCCGATTTTGTCAGACCCATCTCAGCCTCCCCATGCTGAAAAGTGAGTCTTCTCAAATATATGATTCCTGTCGACAAAGACCGCGACACTCTGACTCAGTAAGACTAGCAGTCTGCTGAAGAACCCCTCGCCACGGAGGGGCTTGATGATTCACTTGATCATCTCGAATCGGCGGAGACGATCATGCGCGGCAGGTTTACGGATCAGGGCGGCCTGTTTTCGTACATCGCGCCGGACAAGCGTGTGCCGGCGAACCATCCGCTGCGGAAGGTACGGGAACTCGTCCGGGATGTTTTGAGTGATTTGAACCGCAGCCTTGGGAGGCTCTACGCCAGCGAGGGACGTCCTTCGATCCCTCCGGAGCAATTGCTGAGCGCCTTGCTGCTGCAGGTGTTCTACGGCATTCGCTCGGAACGCCAATTGATGGAGCAGCTGGACTACAATCTTTGTATCGCTGGTTCGTGGGGCTGTCGCCGGACGATCCGGTCTCGGACCCGACCACCTTCACCAAGAACCGGGAGCGGCTGCAGAACGGCGATGTGTTTACGAAGTTCATGACCAGGCTTCTGAACCATCCGCAGGTCAAACCACTATTGTCGGACGAGCATTTTTCGGTGGATGGAACGCTGATCGAGGCCTGGGCTTCACAGAAGAGTTTTCGCCCCAAGGACGGCAGCGGCGACGATGATGATGGCGCCAACTTCCACGGCCAGAAGCGCAAGAACGACACCCATGCAAGTACCAGCGACCCGGACAGCAGGCTTTATCGCAAGGCGGCCGGACGAGAGGCCAAGCTTTGCTATATGGGTCACGCCACCATGGAGAACCGGCATGGGCTGGCGGTGGCCGGCAGGGTCACGCATGCCAATGGCACCGCCGAACGCCGGGCTTCGGAGACCATGCTGAAGGCGAGACGCAAAGCCGCAGGCCGCCGCATCACGGCCGGTGAGGACAAGGCGTACGATACGGCCGATCATGTCGCCAATCTTCGCGCCATCGGCGTGACGCCGCATGTGACACAGAACCAAGCCGTCACCAAAACCGGCAAGACCCGCACCAGTGCCATCGATGAACGAACTACCCGGCATCAAGGCTATGGCATGTCGCAATCGCGTCGGGCGATGGTCGAGTGCATTTTCGGATGGGGCAAGCAGCATGGCACCATGCGCAAGACCAAGCATCGCGGCATCGCTCGCGTCGCCGCCGACTTCCTGCTCAATCTGATCGCCTATAACCTGATCCGCATTCCAAAACTGCTTGCCGCTTAGCCACCCCGCGTCAGGATGCACGCAACACCAGGCTCGAAAATTACATCCAACTCCGCCGCGTCGCCCCAACAACGACCGGCCAGAATAAGAAAACTCTCCATCTCATGGTTTTTCAGCGGACTGCTAGAGCGACTTTCAAGCGAGCTTTCTCTAGGCGATGCCTGAGTGCAGTGAGCCTGTTAGCCAGCTCAGTCAATTCGTGAACACCGGCATCACCAAAAACAAATTCATCGAGCGCTTCCTGTTGTGCGGCGACGCTCGCGAGATGCTTGTAAGTCTTGTCCGTCAGCGACATCTGCACGACCCTGGCATCGCTAGTGGAGGGCTTGCGCCGCAGGAAGCCTTTTTCTCCAGCAGCTTTGATTGGGTCGTAACGAACGAAGGGTCAACGTGCATCAATTTCGACACCACGTTGACCGGAACACCGTTTTCTCTGTCCAAGTCAGCTAAAGCCATCAAGATCATCCATTGTGGACCGGTGATGCCAAGTACATTGGCCTGGAATTGGCGAAGTCCCTCCAGACACAAATTGATGGATCTGATTTCCCACACGAATCGCCGGATCACCTCCTGAATCTCAGGGGACTCCTGCCGACCTGTCTTGTTGGGCTGGGCAAATCCGGCAGCATCGATGTCTGGAGTTCCATCCTTGAGTTTGCTTCCCTTAGCGACGAGCTGCGCACCCCGCTCGGCCGGCTGATCGTCTGCCGCAAGATCCGGGGGCACTCTTCGAAGATGTCTTCCGGAAAGCGCTTGCACCGGCCTCGCAGACCTAAATACTTCCGCAATTATCGGACAATTGGTGTGGTGAAATCCGTCGAAAGAGACGCTCGAACGCGGAATTTAAGCGTCAACGCAGGACACGTTGCATTTATCAATATCGACATGTCGTTACTGTACAGGATCGAACGTAACCCTGTTGCACGAGCCGACTGTTGGAGTCGGCAAAGACAATGACGCCGTGCGGCTCGAGAGCGAAATAGTGCGGTCCCCGGAACGTCAACGTTCCGTGGAATGGTAATTCTCCGTCCATAGCGAGCCAAGCCAACTTTTTGGCGTGTGGTCCAATTGGCGGTGCTCGGTGCCGCATGCCCAGCGTGGTAGGCCTCTGCGAAAACCCACTCACCAAATAGGTTTCTGTTCAATCGGAGTTCGCCTTGGGACGCTTCTACTTTCACCTAAGTGCCGGCAACGAAATAACGCTCGATGAGGAAGGAACAGAGCTACCAGATTTATCTGCGGCTGAGAATGAGGCTGTACTAGCCACACGCGAGTTTGTAGCCGAAGCGATCAAGAGCGGTATGCCAGACGTTCCAGAGGTTTTGGTCATCGCGGATGAAGCTGGGCGACCGCTCGCCAGCATACCGTTCGCAACCGTTCTGCCGAGGTCCCTAAAGAAGTAGGGCGCTTCAGTTGGCGGTCTCATCATCATCCTGACAGTATTGCCGGTCGCGAAGATCCTTATTGCAGATTTATCAGGGAGCAGATCTTCCTTTTAAGGTCGGCACGATGAGGATTGGTATCTTGTCTGCCGTCATGCTGAGCATCGCGATCCTGCTATTCTAACCTATTCCGGACTACCACCTGCGTATTTGTGATCGAGAACGTGAATTGACTTGGATCAATATTGCCTGCTGCCTAAGCGCACTAGCGTTGTGCCGACTTCGAGGAGGATCCAATGCGCACTTTGGCTTTGACAATTCTGACCGTGGGTATGGCTTTGGCAGCATGGCAAGCCCGGGCTCAGACCTATGATTTTTCGCCCGCGCCTGCTGGGCCGGATAGCTACTGCTTGCAAGGGCGCATATGGGGCTATCCCGGCAATTGCCAATTCTCCAGCTACGCCCAATGCATGGCCACGGCGAGCGGTACTAACGCCTATTGCGGGATCAATCCCCAGTACGCGTTCGCGCGCCAGCGGCGCGGCGCCTATCGGGACCGATACTGAGCGGTAGTGAAGCAATATCGCAGCAAGTAGCGGTGTGATGAGATCACAGCGCGAGTTAATCGAGAACGCGACGGGGCGGCCAGTGAGAAAGGTCGTGTCCCCTGTGATGGTGTAGCTCGGTCGAGCAAAGTCATGAGCGCCGCCAGCAGGCAGTCGCCAGGGCCCAAGCGGCATCGAGCAGGGCAGGCGGGAGCACGACAGGAGGGGTCGCCGAAATCGAAGCCCAGCGCGCCACACTCGAAAAGCGGCACAAGCCGAAGAGACCCGTTGGGAGAAGCAGAAGGAGAAGCTGGAGACCGCTCTGCGCCGGGCGGGGCAATAGCAGCGGCGAGCGGTGCCGACCGGTAGCCCTTGAAATTTTCTGGCGCGCTTTAACCTTCGTGAATCCTGGAACACGCGGCGTTAGTTATCCTCGGTCTGGACGACTGAGGGGCAATCTCCGATGTTCGACGCCCAGACCACCGCGCTACTGCGCGGTCCTCGACGATGCCTGTCAAGGCGTGTCGCGGTACGAAACCGGCACCCGAACGCAGGTGGCCGCGAAAATCCTTGAAGCGGCAAGGCGGGCGGGACCACGGCCGACAGCCTGAAGCGGGTCGGCCGCAAGGGCGCTCAGCGAGGCGCCCACGATGTGGCGGTGAGAAGCCTCGGAACGATCGCCGACCGTCGCGGACGGCCGCCTTCCGGCCTCGGTGACCCGATACTCAATCTCGTCCGAGGCGAGCGGCTCCGCCTTGACGAGCTCCAGTTCGATCAGCCGTGGTCGAAAAACGGCGTGCTGGTCCAGGGCGCGGACGCGAGTCGGTTCATGAATTCCAGCTCCAGATCGGTCAGCGTCATCATCGGTTTCGATTACTCCCAGGGAGCGCCCGCCTATAATGGACGCATTTGCCGCTGCCCGCGACACGGCTGTCCAGATGAACGACACCTTCATTGTCCGCGTGTATCAGCATGGCGCGTGCATCACACGGAACCGGAGGCCGTCGATGGGACGGTCTCGGGGCGGATTGACCAGCAAGATTCATGCACTCGCGGATACCAGCGGCCTGCCGTTTCGGCTGGCGCTGACGTGTGCCCCGACATTGGTGTAAATGTCTCGGCCTCTAGCAACCTCGCTTGTTAGGCTTGGAAACGCCGAAGAGCTGGTCTCTTTCACGGCCGGAATTCGCAAACGTGGATATTCTTTGTCGTCGCCGTAAGACGGCGAACCGTCCGCCGATCACGCTGGAAAAATGCGTTCTTTCGTAGCAGCAGCAGGAATAGTGCAGTGAATTCGAGTAATGTTTTATGTATTGAACGTCGAACGAAGGCAGCAAGTGGCGCTCTCCTTGCGCTGCACTCGAGGATATTTCATGCGCAATCATGATCTTGTCTCCGGCAGCCTGCTGGCACTGACCGCGGCAGGCCTTGCGCTGCTCTGCTCGAGCCTGCTCGCTTTTGCTTTCATTTAAAGCCGATGCCTTGGTCGAGTTTCGCGCCGCGTGGACGCGCGCTTTGAAATAGAGGATGGCCTGTGTCTCTGGCGTATCGCGGCTAATAGCGAGCTGACGGGATAGCATCCTGACTGATTACCAACTGCCTGTCGGGAGGAGGCGGAAGCGAGGCGCCACCCGGAGGAGTAATTCGTGTCTCGGCTTTCTAGACGACCGATTCCATGAAACCCGCGAGCTGTAGCAGGCTGAATTGGTGGAACGGACGGGCTGTTGGCGGATTCATCGTTTGCGGTCGGCGAAACGAGGAGCTGTATCATGGCAGGATGGCGGCGAGCGGTCGAATTGGCAATGAGTGATGAAGAGATAGCGACCTTGACGACGCTTTCGCGGTCGAGGATCGAACTGGCGAGTCGGGTGTCGCGGGCGCAGATGCTGCTGGCGTATCGGGAAAATCCTTCGTTCTGCGCGGTGGGCCAGAGACTTGGGGTCCATCATCAGACGGTGCAGCGCTGTGTCGAGCGGGCGCTGGCCGATGGCCCGCTGGCAGCCCTTGATGATCGTCCGCGACCGGGCAAGGAGCCGACGATCACGCCTGAGGCCAAAGCCTGGTTGGTGTCGCTGGCGTGCGACAAGGCCAAGGACCACGGCTATCCACATGAGTTGTGGACGACGCGGCTCTTGGCGCGCCATGCGCGCGAACACGGGCCGGCGGCGGGGCATGCGTGCTTGGCCAATTTGGTCCAGGGAACGGTGTGCAAGATCCTCGGCCGGGAGGAAATCAAGCCGCACAAGGTGCGCTACTATCTTGAAAATCGCGACGCCGAGTTCGAACAGAAGATGGCAGAGGTGCTGTGCGTCTACCGTGAAGTCGAAGTCCTGAAGAAAGCCTCTGCCAAGGGAACGCAGCGAGGAAAGCCGGTGACGGTCGTCTCCTGCGACGAGAAGCCGGGAATCCAGGCCATCGCAACGACGGCGCCGGATTTGCCGCCCAAGCCTGGCGTCCACGCCACCTTTGCGCGCGATCATGAATACAAACGCCATGGCACGCTCAGCCTGTTGGCTGGGATCGATCTGCTCACCGGCAAGGTCCACGCCCTTGTCAAAGATCGTCACCGCAGTCGAGAGTTCATCGAACTCCTCAGGCTTATCGATGCCGCTTATCCGCCGAACACTGCGATCAAATTGATCCTCGACAATCATTCCGCGCACATCTCGCGAGAAACCAGAGCCTGGCTCGCCACTCGACCGGTGGGACGCTTCGAGCTCGCCTTCACGCCCAAGCACGGCTCATGGCTCAATCTCATCGAGGGGTTCTTCTCCAAGTTCGCCCGTTCAGTCCTCCGCCACATCCGGGTGGCCTCAAAACACGAACTCAGGGAGCGCATCATGGCCGGTATCGACGACGTCAATCGCCATCCGGTCATCCACACGTGGTCCTACAAACTCGCCGACGCCGCCTGATATGATTCTGAACCAAGAAAACGCTAATCTAGATCGCTCTTGAAGGTGCTACTGAACGGCGTGAATGTATGAACCGAGATAAGCGAAAAGCGAAGCGCATTCAATTTGAACATGAGTACCGAGCCACTCTCTTGGGCGCTGATGGCACCTGGCGGCGTGATTGCGTACTCGTTGATGTTTCTGAGACGGGCGCGTGTCTTCGAATAGATGGATCGACAGATGTCCTGAGATCACGTCAGTTTTTCCTATTGCTTTCAAAGACAGGATTGGCCTTCCGGCGGTGCGAGTTGGTTCGGTTAAACGGCCAGGAAGTCGGCGTACAATTTGTGACAAGCCGGACTATTCGCACGCGCCCGACACTCCGGGCGATGTATCCAACCTCAGCCTCAGACTAGCGCTACTTTGGCAGGCTTGGCGATTGATTGGTGAAACTGGTTTCCCGAATGGCGGCTCTCTTCAGCTTCCGTTTCTCCCAGTGGGTATCTCTGCGCTTAGAATTGAACACCCACTCGACATAACGGTTCACTGGGACGATCTGGCCGGGATAGGTTCGCGTCGGGGAAGCGTATCTTTACGCGCATGCGGTATGGTTTATTGTCAACGACGGCGAGACCTATGAACTCACTGCTTGAAATTCGACCAAACCACTCTCGCTAACATGACGGCGGCGCTTGAATATGCTTGTCGGAAGCTTCCGCCGGACCGGGACCATGAGTCCATTCGAAAATTTATTGCCGAACAGATCATCGCGGCGGCTGAGACCTCCGTTGGCGATCTGACGAGTACTGGTCTCAAGGTCGTAAACGGCTATCTTTTCCCGCCGGGGCACTCTTGGCTGAAGGCTCTCAGAGGGTAGCTGAGGCCTTCTTCGGGCAGATTTGCACCGGCGCCCTTTTTGCTTCCAGGCCCTTATCAGTCAGGCGGTAGGCTAATTCACCTGCGGTACCGCGGCTCTCGATCCAGCCTTTCGCAAGCAAGTTTTGGATTGTCTTGGGTGAGTTCGCTAGGGTGAAAGCCTTGATCCAGGCACCGCCACGGAGGCGTTGCATGACCTGTCGCTCTCGATGAGTCGGAAGGTTCATTTCGCGTTCCCGACGCCCAACCACCGCGAAGAATCGTAGCATGCTACTTTCGCGGCGGACGCCGTGAATTTTTTCGCCGCTGTCCTCTTTGCGCCGCGCTTGATGCGCTTATCTTTGCATAAAACGAAATATCCCTTGGCACAATGCCGAAGCGCGGCTTAAAATGTCATTTTCGGCAACATTTTAGGCGATCCATGAACTATTCCCAAATGAAGGACGAACGCCTATTGGCGTTTTACGAGAACGTCCGTGAGCAAGTCGTCTTAGATGCTGCAAGCCGCTACCGCTTTGCTGGTGATGGGGTCCGCGCCTACGCGGACGAGCTTCGCGAAGAAATGGAAAGACGGAGGCTTCGGTTCACGCCAATTGATTGGCACCACCGATGATGGAAACCAAGATAGAGGTGCCCGCACCACTACGCGAACTCGGCGCAATCGGAATTGATAATGCCGAAAGCGCGCTGGCGCTGTTCTTCGATGCAGTGAGTAAATTGGGCGCGCCACCTCTGCGCAATCGCTCGCCCTGCTAGAGCGAATTGTTGCCGTGCGGATGGATTACGCCCGAAAGGTTGCGCGCGCCATAGATCGTTCGGAAGCTACGGCATTACAGTTCGCGTTTTGCCGGTCGCAAATCGACATCACGACTGAACTTATTCGTGTCGTTTCGGGCTCGGTTGACTAGTGCCAGCAAGACCATCAATCAAACGTGAGAATAGCCGGATAGCTACCGGCGCGAAGATCATCGTCGTATTTTGTCGCGCGAACTGCAACGCAGGTTACAAAGCAACGCAATATCGTCAGGTGTTGCAGGACGTTGGCACGTTCAGATGCCAGGTGTGCGGTGTCGAGGTCTATTCGTGGTCCGGCGACTATGACTACATTGACTGGACCGCCATCAAAGCAAAGCTGAAGCGGCGCAAGAAAAGGTAATGATTAAGAATGGACTCTATTCGTTGAGCGCTACAGCACACGACGGCACAGCCGCTGAAGTGGGCGGCGTCCTGATACTGCGCGATGGCCAGATACACGGCGGCGACGCCTTTGCGTTCTACATGGGAGCTATGAGTGTTCCGCTGGAAGGCGGCAGGGTAAAATGACTAGTCAAGAACATACCCCGACCGAGCGACCGATGGCGGCCCGGGTCCAATACATCGGATTCCTTGGGACCTAGAATGATGCCAGTGCCAAGCCGGATGCAATGGCCCTCGTTGGCGAGCAAAGCGTTCGATACGATGCAAAGTTACGCTTGTTGGTAGAGGCTTAGAAATCTGGCCGTTGTAATAGGGCCCGAACAGCGTCTTCCTTATCCGCACCCCGCTTTACGATCATAAGTCCATTCGACAGCGGTCTTTGTAGCGCCTTCCCGTCACCCCACGGCGCGCGCATCCGCACGTCGCGGTGTTCGCCCGCAGTCGAGATCACCGGCATAGCCTTTGGGAGTATCGGCTCCGCGACTGCGTTCGCCGATGTCGTCAGGAAACCGTAGACGAGGTGAGGGCCTATGAACTCGGTCCAGATGCCAGCAAATGCGAATAGCGGGCGGCCATCATTCAGGGTAAACTAGACGACGTCCTCTTTCTTGGTCTCGGGGTTGGGCTCTGGGAGTATTCGGCAAAGCTGTTCACGGGCACCAAGCAGCGGCTGTCCGGCTTCAGCCAGCCGCGCCAGTGCGGCGGCGAGGTGTTCCGGATGTTCGTGACCGGAGGGACGGCAATCCTCGGTGGCGGCCGCATACCCCAGCGCATCATCGTTAGCTCAGTGCCGTTGTCGGTGCTGCGGATAGTCGGGGAAGACCCCGGCATTGGGGCGAGGTTTCCAACGTAGCGATTGATCACGCGGAACAGCCGGATGATCGCTTCCTGATTTGTTGTTGTGATCGAATAGAGAACATCATCAGTCTAGGTCGCCCGGCCAACAGGCTGAAGCAGGGTTATGATTTCGGGATGGTGCGTCAGACCGAAGCGATTGACCCACAACGGACTCTGGCCACCAGCGCGAGAAACTACGCGGGTATGGGCGCTCTGCGGTCCGGAGCAGTCTAGGACGCGCCTATGTAGAGTGCCGTCCAGCGTTTTCATGTATCGTCCGATTTAACCGGCGGAGATAAGAACATGCGATATGCTTTGGTCATCGCGATGCTGCTTGGGTCGACGCTGCTTGTGCAGGCGGAGCCTATCGATCGTGACAAGTGGATCGCGCAGACTGGAAGAGCGAGCAAATCCTGCCTCGCTAAATTTCGGCAGAAATTCGGGGAAGACAAGGGCCACAATTACTCAGGCTGTGTGACAAATCAAACTAACAAAGCGATCGATGACTGCGTTGGCAGTAGTGAGTTTTCTAACTGTGTTTTAGAAAAATCGTTGAGGGTATTGGAAGCCTGCGACCTATCGAGTTGCTGAAAATACACGTCTCAGGTTGCCTTACCTAGTGCCGTGAAGGAGCCTCTCGCAACCAACGGCGGTCGCCTAAACCTCTTCGGTGTACCGCCCGTGCTCGTAGATGGCGAGAACTACCACGGGCTGCGCGAGCCCAATCCTCACGAGGCCTTCGGCAACGGCCCGCATCATTGCGCGGGCGCGCACTTGTCGCGGCGAACCGTTGGCGTCATCCCGCTGCCCATGCCGTCCGAGCGTTTCCCCAACATGACCTTGCCTGATCCCGCAAATACTTCCCTTTTAGGACAACTATTTCGGATTGTGGTCAGCGTACACAATCAATCGCAATCGGATCGATCCCTGCGCCGGCATATGCGTATTGATCGATCTGATCTCCCACATGAATCGGCGGCCCACCTCCCGAGTCTCAGGAGACCTACCGCCGACCTGTCTTGCTGGGCTGGGCAAATCCGGCGGCATCGTATGTCAGGAGTTCCATCCTTCGTTGATTCCCTTAGCGCAGACCAAAAATATTGACAATGCTGTCCGCGCGAACCAATTCACAGCGCGCTCAGATCGTCCGGCACTTCGGCGAACTTCCGGATCACCCTGGCGTCAGTGAAATCGCCGATGGCTGGGTTGCCGCAGCGGCTAAAAGCGAGGCGACGAAGCCTGGCTTGCGCGAGAGCGCCTGGCTCGCATCACGGCGGCGTTCTGCAAAAAGCACCCGACGGCTTCACCGACCATTCCGTCGTCGGAATACGCGTGCGCCATGGCCGAAAACCTTTATCCGCCAGGTGCTGCGCGCGGCCTAGAAGCCTGGACAACCGCCGCCGTCACGAGCTGCGCTTCCTGACCACCCCGCTCGGCCGACTGATCCGTGACATCCGCCGCCGGCCATTCAAAGATGCCTTCCAGACGCGCCAGCCTCGCAGATCCAAATCGGTGTGGTGAAATCCGTCGAAAAAGACACTCGAACGCGGAATTTAGGCATCAACCCGGGACCCCTTGCATTTATCAATATCGACATGTCGTTACTGTACAGAGTTAAACGTAACCCTCTTTCACGAGCCGACTGTTGGGGGTCGGCAAGGTCAATAATGATGCGATCTCAGTTCGGCGAAACAGCATAAGAGCAGGACATGGCTGGGCATTTCTACCGACTCCGCATGGGCATCTATGCGGAGACGTTGTTTCGGCGCAGCAACCGCGTGAAGCGGGAAAGGATCTGGCTGCAGTACATGCGGCTGGGAAGCGAACTAAGGCGGTCCGAGCACTGGTCCAGTGCGGCTGGCCAGCCAGGCCGGCATCGAAACGATGCAGCCGAAACCGTCGCCACGCTGACGTAACCCTTGTGCTGGCAAGAATGGTCCGCCTCTCCATCCGATCCAATCTTGGGGCGACTTCAGCGCTGACTCCGGAAGCAAGCCTAAGCCCCATCGATCTTTCCCTGACGAATCCCATTTAGAGATCAAAGTCAGTGTCGCCTCCAGAGAAGCAATCCAGTTTCACCTCCAAAAGCGAAAATCTGCACTATCGCTAGACCAACGAGGCCATCATGTCGGACGACAAGCCGGACGTGCGTATCCATATCGATCAGAAACCGCTTCACTCGCCGAACCCGACGACAGGCGTTGGCCTTTATGAACTCGGGCAGGTTCCCGAAGGTCAGGTGCTGTACAAGGGGGCGAGGGTAACCAAGAAGACAGGTTAGTGCGAATCGACAGTCCAAAGATCGATCTCACACAAGACCAGCACTTCCATCGTGGTGAAGCCCCCGAAAAGCATTACGTCATTATCGTCAACACCGACCCCGTCGTCGTCGATCATGATGTCTTGACGTTCGATGAACTCGTGAAAATCGCCTTTCCGGTTCCGCCGACCGGGCAAGACCCGGAATTCACGGTGAGCTTCGAACACGCAAAGAGTGTCCCGCATCACGGTGACCTTCCTCCAAACGGCACGGTTACCGTGAGAAAACATGGCACCATTTTCGATGTCGATCATACCAATCGATCGTAGCTCCGATCTAGAACTGTTGCGCAGGGAGGGATATAACGTCCAGGTAACGGGCGCCGGCTACCTGGTCGTTCACGACGTCCCCTATGTCAACAGCAAGCGTGAAATCGCGGTCGGTGCGCTGGCATCGAACCTCGATCTTGCTGGCGACGTTACGGCTCAGCCGCAAGATCACACGGCCAAATTTATCGGCGAATATCCTTGCGACAGTAACGGTAAGCCGCTCGAAGTTCTGAAGCATCAGAGCGGATCGTACGATGTTGGCCACGGGTTCGTCGCCCAACATTCCTTTTCCCGAAAGCCGGCGCGCGGGCACTATGAAAATTACCATGAAAAGATGACGGCCTATGTCGCGCTCCTCGGTAAGCACGTTGCTGCCATAGACCCTTTGGTCACAGCGAAAACCCACAAGGTCATTGAGCCTGAGGACGACAACTTACCATTCAATTACCTCGATACTGCGTCCGCAAGAGCGGAAATCAACACAATTACCGCGAGGCTTGCGGAGGATGCGATCGCAATCGTCGGGGTTGGCGGAACCGGATCGTACGTGCTCGATATGGTCGCCAAGACTCCCGTCAAGCAGATCCATATTTTTGATGCCGACCGCTTCTTGACACACAATGCTTTCCGGGCGCCAGGCGCACCCGAAATCGAAGATTTGCGAGCGCAGCCGCTCAAGGTGGAATACTTCGCGTCGATTTACGCCCGTATGCATCGTGGAATTATTCCACATCCCATCCATATCGATGCGACCAACGCGGATAAGCTAGGCAGCATGTCCTTTGTCTTCCTTTGCATGGAAGGAGGAGCTGCGAAGCGCGCGGTCGTGGACAAGCTGGAAGCGCTCGGGACGCCGTTCGCGGACGTCGGAATAGGCTTGTATGCCAAGCGAAATTCAATTGGCGGTATGCTCCGCAGCATCCTTAGCTTACCCGACGCCCGAGAACGCGCGCGGTCTCGCATATCGTTCGCCACGGACGACGCAAATAATGAGTACGACAAGAATATCCAAGTTGCCGATCTCAATGCACTTAACGCGTGTTTGGCTGTAATCGCTTGGAAGAAGCTGCGTGGCTTTTATTTCAACTTGGGTAAGGAGCGTTTTGTCTCTTATACAATTGCAAATAGCCTTCTCGCGAAGGCTGATTCCATATGAACAGGATCGATGCCATCCGGCCCGAGCTCGTCGAGCGCATACCCAAAGTTCTCGACAACGGAGTTATTTACATCTCCCTCAAGTTCCGCACGGCGGCGCATAACTGCTGTTGCGGATGTGGCACTAAGATCGTGACACCGCTCAAGCCCGGCCGGTGGCGGCTAGAAACTGAGGACGGGGCCGTAAGCCTAACTCCGTCCATCGGCAATTGGAGCGCGGGCTGCCAGTCGCACTATTGGATCAGGGACAATCGCATAGAATGGGCGCCCGCGTTTACCCCGAAGCAGATCGCGGCCAACCGGGCCAGCGACCAGCGCGCGCGCCAGCAGGCTCATACCGAACGCTACAGGAGAGAACGAGGCTTCTGGGGACGTCTTTGGGACGCAATCAAAGGTCTGTGGCAAGCGTTTATGAACTGGTTCTGATGTCATTCGACGAGTACGCTCCGCGTGCACGCGCGAACAACATCATGTTGTCACTCAGGTGAATTTCCAGGTCACAGTCCTGAAGATCCTGCTGAGCTATCCGGACGGCTTCGCAAGGATGGCGGAGCTTAAGCGCGACATGGCCATTTTAGCGACGAGCGGTCGGGACTGGGCCGAGCGCACCAAGAGCTTGGCCGCCCGTGTGCCGAACCTCGACATCTTTTCGCAAGAACTCGTTGAGCGCATGAACGGTGGCTGGCGCATCACCGAAAAGGGACGTGCCTTCCTCAATTTCATGGAAACGCGCCCGATGGCTGCGGAGGTGCCGGTAGAGACGGAGGTGGCCGCTCCCGAGCAACCGAAGCCGATGAAGCGCAATTGCCTCCCGTCGAAGCAGGCCGGCTGACGGCATGAACGTCAGCACCTACCTCGTGCGGCCGGCAAGCGAAGACGCGCAACCAGGTCTTGCCCTGCGCTCTTCGCTCGCAGTTTCGGATGGACGCGCCCCACCTCGGCCTTTGGCTCGCAGGTGAGGGAACGCGAAGATGTCCCCGCTAGGTCGAAGGGCCGAACTACCCATCTTCGCTGTCTACACGGCTTGCCGCACGCGAGCGGTTTCTTCATCATTCCCACCCTGAAAGGGATCGAACTCACCTCTGTCTACCTCGCCGGCCTGGGGTCGATGCGGTCAGCCGTAGATCGCCTCCCTGCTGTTCGGCGCGCATGCGCCAATCTTCGAGGACAAGGCGCGCGGTCGTGAGACCGCTGGGCACGACAGAGTGAGAGGAGCGCCCAACTTCGCCGTCACGGGTTCATAGTCGCGAGAGAGGCTCGCGACAGCCGTCGCGGAGAATCGCCTTCACTTGTCGGTTTCTGCTGTCCCGATTTTTTGTTCAATCGGCTGTACAAGCTTGATCAGCGACATAAGGGATTTTGTCGCGAAAGCTTACGGGGCGTGATTTTGCTCGTTTGAGCTATCTTCAAATCCTTCGAATGCATCCCGGACAACGGCCTCGATGCTGGCAACCTCATCGTCCGTTAGCTTCTCGAATTCGCGCTCCCTTCTTTTCTTGGAAAGCACGCCCTTGTTCTGCCGGATGAACAGAAGCAGGTCGTCTGCAAGGCGATCCGGCATTTCAACCGTGTCCATGATTTTGCGGCGGGCTTCGTCGTGACGGCGCAGATAATCGATTTCGTGCGGCAGATCGTGCTCCACCGTTCTCTTGACGCACCGATACAAAAATTCCGCTTCGTCGGTGCAATCGAAATAGCAGTAGAGGTCGGCGGTATCGTTCAGCACTTCGACATTCCTGTCCGATGTCGGTTTCCAGTCGATAAACTCCATCAAGGGCCCGGAATGGGACTGCAGGGTAGTGCGGTAGTCATCAATCCGGTCGAGCATGACGGACGACACCGGAAACACCATGCCTGGCGGCGTGAATTTCCGCTCCGCCAGAACATGGTGGATGAGGCAGCGATGCAGGCGTCCGTTGCCGTCCTGAAGCGGATGGACATAGACGAACCCGAAAGCTGTGCTTGCCGCTTGTAGAACGGCATCAATCCCGTCATCGCGCATACGCGCGTTAGCGTCGATCAGGCCTTTCATGAGGCTGGTCAGGTCGTCGGGTCTGGCGCCGATGAACTCAGGCAGCGGATTGTTCTCATGGTCTCGCTCACCCAGAAAAACGCCATCTGGCCGAAGGCCTGGATGAATGAGCCGGGTGTCTTCGATGAGGACGCTATGTAGCCGCACGATCTCTTCAAGGGTCAGAGCATGCTTGCCTGCCTGCACGACAGCGCGTCCCCACCGCTCCAGCCGGTTCCTGGGCGGGCGTTCGCCTTCGATCTCGAAGCTTGCGCGGCTATCGGCGAGCAACAGAAAACTCGCGGCGCGGGAGACCACATGGCCGCCGGTACGCCCGACGGTCTCGCGGGCCTTTTCCGCAAGACCACTCTCTGTGAGGGCAACGAGCGCGGAAGTCCTTCGGATGACTGGGCTGAAATCTTTCGTTCCGAGCAGATTGTTGCGAACGCGGTGCCGTTTTGACAGCTTGGGCTTGCCTGTAAAATAAGCCTTCGGGTCGAACAAATCGACAGCTGCGACGTTCGGGGTATCCGGAATGTCGAGCGTCTCGCCAGTTAGAATTTCGTAGAGGAACCAGACCCGGCGCGCGGGCACACCGGTTGGTGCCGCTGTGACGAAGTCACGGATTTCTGCCTTCGGGACCGCCTTGAACACGCGCTTGAGCACGAGGAGATCGAGGTCTTCGTGGCGCAGGGCAAAGGTGAGGTGATCTGCAAAATTGTCGCCGGGCCAATATCTCTTGTCGAACAGCCGCCAGTCGCCTTCATCCCGGTGGCTGCCACGGATATGCTTTTCCGACACGGCGCTAGGCCGACGGACGGGTGCCGCAACCGATAGTATCTGGACCAATGCTGACAGCCCGACGAGTTGGGTCTCGGTAGGCAGTGCCTTGCCTTGGAAAGCCTTTGTCTCCGCAAAGTTCAGCCGCATGGTCGAAAATCCATATGGAGTGTCGAATTTTGCCACAAAAATAGTAACATTGTCGAAAACAACTTATCGGCTCTCGGGTCGAAAATCAACCCAATTTGTCGTTTTCTGGCTCAAAGTGATCCGAAATGTCGAAAATCGGGCTAATTGGCAATAATTTGCCAAAAAGAGGCGGCTTCGTGAGCGAGGGCTGGATATCCCTGCTTTCACTCCCGGCTAGCAATGGATCCGCCTCGAACTTGGCCCTTCTTGCTAAGCCTCGCTGAGCAAAAAAGGCGGCCATCCTCAAACTGGCTGCACACCCCTAACATCGATGCGACAATTCATGGCCAGCCAAATACCGGCCATGAGCCCTCGGCCTCGTTCTCGACGGTGAAGTGAAAATCCCTCAGGCGGCTCGTTTCAAGCATCCTCAGCATGTCCGAAAACTCGCCGCGCGTGAGGGGCTGAGAGACGGAAGATGCTCCCCCTTAAAGAGATGGCCCGCGTCCGGAAATTCCGTCACGGCAAACCAATCCGATCGCTTACTTGGCGGCTACGTTTCGAGTCCAACGAAACTCGCTTCCGCAAACGCACTTCTCTGTGCCGGTATCTGTTCGGTGCTTCCAACAGTCGCCAAAACTTGGTCGTACAAAACGGACACACAATCTCATCACGGCCATATGTGTTCGGGTAGTCGTCTGAGAGGTCGTACTGCTCTTTCCCTATCGGTTGTTCGAGGTCATACGGTCTTGGTGCGAGCTTTTCTTTACGAGTTGCTCAATCCACTCTGCGCCAAGTTCTCGGAACTCTGCTTCAGTGAATGACGAAATCAGTATCATCTCGTCTTGACCTACGACGCGGACGTAGTTCGGCCCCATCGGGCATCCATTGTGGCCCAGTAATCCCAAGTACATTGGCCTGGAATTGGCGAAGTTCCTCCAGACCAAATTGATCGATCTGATTTCCCATACGAATCGTCGGATCACCTCCTGAATCTCAGCAGCGCCACTGCCGACCTGTCTTGCTGCGCTGGGCAAATCCGGCGGCATCGATGTCAGGAGTTCCATCCTTGGTTCGTTTTCCCCTTAGCGCAGATTAAAAATGGGGACAATACGGGTCACCCGAACGCAATTCTGAGCGCGCGGACGGTTGGGCACTTCGCCAAACTCGCGATCACCTTGACGTCGGTGAAACCGATCGCTGGGTCGAAGCCAACACAAGTGCATAATCGGCGTGGTGAAATCCGTCGAAAATGACGCTCGAAAGCGGAATCTAAGCGTCGACGGGGCACGCGTTGCATTAAACAACATCGACAGATCGTTACTATCGAGCGTTTAGCATTGCCCTCTTCACGACCGGGTTAAGCCCATCTCAATTCGGTGAAACAGTACAGGAGCCGTACATGGCTAGCCATTTCTACCAAGTTTGCATGGGTGCGTATGGGGAGACGTTGTTTCGGTCCAGCAAGCGCGACGCGCGGCAAGCGATCTGGTTACAGTACAACCTGATGCGGCTTGGGAGCGAAGCGTGCGGTCCAAGCACAGTTTCCACTTGGGAGCGCACGTCGGCCTACTGGGCCGCTTCTGCCATTAATTTGAAGCCGTAGAGCCGCACCACCGGTTATCGCCGACGCTCAAAGCGTCTCCATTCTCGCTTCGTCCCCAACGGGGATTGAATTGATCGCACCCAAGGAACATCTGCGCAACCCAATCGGCGCACATAGCGCCTGGATGCCTGAGTGCGGGAAAGAAGCAGCCAGCCCGAGGGTGGCGTGGCTCAGAGCCAAAGAGTTTGCGCGAGTGCAATTTCTGGTTTAAGAGCCCGCTTGATTACCTGGATGAAGAGTAATTGTCTGTGCGTTCTGGACTTATATTTTTGATCTTTGTGGTGGGGCTAATAGCACTGCTATATTTGCCCGAGCCTGAGAACGACGACACTGTTTTAGTTTGTTCCGTCGCGTGTCCCAATTAGGACAGCCGACGGGCCAGCATGTCAGCGGTGACTGCGCCGCTGTAATGGCGCAGCATTGACTGAAACCAAGATCGAAGACGACATGAGCGAGCAATGCTGGGTCGACCTCGGCAGCGAATTCGTTTCGGTCCTGCGACGCGCGAAGAAGGCCGGCGATAGAGTACGGATGCGGCAAAGTCCGATGCAGCTGCGAGAACCGGCGGCTGCATAAACAGAATTTCCCGGAAGAATATGCGGGACAGCGCGGGATCTCGATCGTGACCTGCTGTCGTATTCGCTAGCAGGCAGGAGAGCTGTTCAACGAGCGTATCGCGCGTTCGAACGAGCGTAAACGCATCGTCCCAGGTTCTTTCGACATTGCCCTTGAAGAGCTCGACAAGCAGTTCTTCCTTGGACCCGAAGTATACGTAAAATGTCCCGGCGCCGACCCTTGCAGCCTTGGCGATCGCTGCCGTTGAAATCTTTTCATGCCCTTGCGCCACGAGTACGGGCGTCGCTTTCTGCATGCAGGCGCACACCGACGTTGCTGCCCTATGCACATCACAAAGATGCTCACGCCCGGCAGCGAGAGTTGTTCTCCTTAAGAGGTGCCGCAACGAAATCGCAACGAATTCGGTGGAACGACCGTGAACAAAACGTGGCGGAAACACCTGCTACGACAAGAAAAATCAATAACTTAGAAAATGTTCACTGCGGACGCAGGTGCCTCGGGTCGGCGCGCAAACTACCATACGCGCGTGAATGTATCCTTGCCCTTCAACTTACTGGGTCTACCATTCTTGTCGATGTAGAACAGCGTCCAAGACGTGGGCATTTGGGAGCCGTGAGTCTTTCCGACCCAGCGGGTGAAGGAATTGCATTGGGCAAAAGTAACAACAAAGTACAAGCCGGTTGGACCGAAGGCTCCCGATGCAGGGTAAGGAATGCCCTGGCACGCAAACCCTTGAGCATGGTTTGTGAAAACCCCTGTATTGCCCCGTTGTTGTTGGACCAAACAAACAGTTCCGAACCTCGTTCATTCTTCCAGTACGAGGGAGCAGGAAGCCCCTGCGCCATGACCTCGGCGGAAAGCAAGAAAAACTGGGCGATCAGGAAAAGCCCTAGAAACTTTTTCATATTAAAGTCCCAAAAAGAGTTCGCTTAAAGGTAGCAACTCTTAGATCATATTCTCGGCCGCCGCAATAACTTGTGCAATGCATCTTCGCTGCTTTTTCTATCTCACAACTTTCTTCGTGCGAACCGTACGCAAGCCCTCACCAAATGTCTCTACTGCACGCCCCGAACACGCATGAGCTGTCGTCGCGCTCATGGTTTCGCTGGGATCGCCGCTTTCGGTGCAAACCGCTTCGCGTGGTTCGGGTAATCTGGCTCGATATCCTGCCGAGAATGCATCAATTGGCGCTCCGAATACCCCAAGTCATTAACCCATGACACCCCCTAGCCAATCCATCGAGCCCGCCCGGATCGAGGCTGGGAAGTCGCCCGAACGTAGCTCAGCTGATTAAGCGAGAGTTGGCGATACAGTGCAGATAATCGTGCTTTCTTATCTGCAGACGCGTAAAATCGGTTGCTAACGCGGCTCGAACCGACTTATGGTTGGCCAAATTTCGCGCATCGATTGCTCTTTTTCTAGCCTTCCAATGATTTCAAAATCCATTGTCGAACTTCTGCGTCCGATAAGCCTTGGACACTATATCCGCTCGGCCAGAGAAACAGGTCGCGGACAAGTCGAGCCGTCCGGACGTTTGGAATTCGTGTCCGCGCTAGAACGTGTGGCACTCGTGTACGCGAACGCCGCAAACCTGGATCATGAAGAGGAGCGTTTGTCTCACCTAATCAGTGACGTGCTTCACTCAGAGCGCGCACTGCTAGACAATCCGATTCCGAGGTATCCGATCTATACAAATATTGCGATCTTGAATCGCTTTGTTGGTGTCTACTCGCATCTGAGTATCCAAGACACGTGGGCGCGATGTAGGAAGACTCTGGCGATTCTTCTGTGACGATTGGCTTTCGTTTGAACGGCATGCTCTCGACCGCTTCGAACGAAGCAAGGCTGGCGGGACTGAGACTACCGGGGAAAATTTTCAGGAAAAGTTCGTCCGCCAACGGATCCAGAATCTTGAGCTTCTTTGCTCTTTCTTGGCGAGCGTCGATCGGCCAACGATCGCATCGGTCAATAACAGCTTACCCGCTAGGCATCCGATCGATTGGATATATTATGCACTTGAGCATGACGGTGCCGTCGCATTGGCTCACTTGAGTGCCTTGCCGCAATCGAGCTACCACGACGAGTACCTCTTTCTGCGAACTCTCCATCTCACCGAGACATGCTTTTGGGCGATCATTACGGGCATCCGTGCTGCCACTCAGGCATACGCGAGAAATGAATTTGGCATAACTCTACTTGCGCTCAAGGAGAGCAACTTCTTCGCCGAGTTTATGGTGCGCGCATTGTCAGTATTTCGCACCCTCCCTTACGAGAGCTTCTTTGATGGCTTTCGGGTTGCAACTGGCGATTCGAGTGCGGTTCAGTCGGAAAAATTTCAACACTTGGAGATCATAAGTCGGGGCCTTTCTGACGAAAAGCGAGCTGCTCTGCGCAGCAAGAAAGAGTTGTCATGGCTAGCGGCAGATAGCAGTAGCAGTCGTAATAGCCGTGGAAGAAGCGCCCCTCCTGATGCCCGTGCAACGGGTCGTCGGTGGCGTCGAGATCGAGGATGATCTGGCGCGGCGGCTGCTTGTGCGCCTCCAGGAACAGCGTCACCGGGAACGCCTCGATCGCCGCCGCGTCGTAAGCGATCTTGTGATAGCGCGAAGGCTCGTTTCGGCTCAGTTCCAGCCGATTCAGCGTCGACTTGCCGGCCACCGGCGCGCAGTCCTCGCGCCGCGCCGAAAGCTTGTCCGAAAGCACCGCCATCAGCGGATCGTGCCGCAGTTCATCATGGTCGTTGAGATCTTCATAGCCGAGCGCGATGCCAAACACGCGCTGCCCGATCAGTGTCGCCACCGTGTGCTCGATCAGGTCCTGCCGGCGATGATCGCGAAAGCAATCCGCAAAACGCCCCACCAGATCGATCGCCCGATCGGCCGCGCCCAGAAGCAGCGCGCCGGCATCCGACGTCACCAGTCCAGCGTCAAAGGCCGCTTCCACGAGGCGTCCTTCCACCCTTCCAAAATCAAACCGCTCTGCGCTACACTCTATCGGCATCGGGGCGCTCCTCGAGTCATCGCAAAGTCCTTCTCGCAAAAGAACTTTCGCTGATTCGGCGCCCCGATGCGCCTAACTCTGTGAGAAATGCGGGCTAGGTGTCCTCTGGCAAATTCAGTTTGTATCGGGTGTGCCTGAGTTCGCCCGTTTTCGTAAACGCGGCCATTTCGACAAGATCTTGTAGGTCTCTTGTCGCGGTGGCGCGTGATGTCTTGGTGATGCTGATATAGTTTTCCGCACTCAGGCCGCCCTTGAACCCATCGATGCCTTCGTGGAACATACGCGCCACGACCTTTTCTTGGCGCTCGTTGAATTGACCGCGAAGGCGCTCATAGAATTTGGCCTTAGCGACGTAGAAATCGACCCGGTTAATTGTGCTCTCTTGCGCTTCGAGAATCATCAGCGCGAAATATTTCAGCCAATCGGTGATTTCGAGGTCTTTGTTGTTCCGCTCCAAAGCTTCGTAGTAAAGCCGCCGCTTGCGTTCGATCGTATAAGCGAGCGCAATGAGCGTCGGCTGCCCGAGATTTTCCGCCAACGACTTTTCCGCTATGGCGCGTCCGATACGGCCGTTACCATCCTCGAACGGATGAATGCAAACGAAATAGAGATGCGCGATACCGGCGCGCGTAAGGGCGGGCAGGGGATTTTTTCCCTCTGGCGCGCCGTCATTGAACCAGATGATGAACGCATCCATCTCCTTTTTCATTCTGTTGGAGGGAGGCGCCACAAAGTGAACTTTGGGCTTTCCTGCAATCGGTGTCACAACCTGCATCGGTTCGGGATGGGTGCGGTAGCCGCCGATGTCCTGGATTTTCCGATCGCCGCTCATCAGCATCTTGTGCCACTCGAACAACATGTCGTGCGTCAGCGGATCGGCGAATCTTTTATAGAGATCTCGCCATCATTTCCGCGATGCCGTGCTCGGCTTCGTTGACGTTGGTATCGTCCCCCTCAAGTCCGAATTGCTGACGCAGCGAGCATTGAACGCTCTCGCGCCGCAGTATCTCGCCTTCAATTTCCGAGGTTTTTACTGCTTCGTCGCTGATGAGCTCGATTTTGAGCATGTCACGGTCATCCTGGCCGACATGCTTGAAAGTGCCCAAGAACTCGCCGGATTTGACGAGAAACTTGGTTTCGAAGGGCTCTAAGAGCTTCGAATCAAAGGTAAATTTGGGCCAATCGGGCTTTTCCCAGTTCCACATGAGCTATAGAAACCTCCGCTATACATCAGAATAGCGCCATTTATGAGCTATAGCAACGAATTCTATAACTCACGGGCCTGCTATTGAGGGACAAGCGGATGACGATGCTGCTTGGCATTGCATCACAACTCAGCCGTGCTTTAGTCTCGAACTCAATTGGGGCGTCAAACAAAAAACTTGGAGACTCCGTTCGCCGGTGCGGCTTCATGCGGCCTAATTCATATCGACAGCACGGATGTGGGCAGATAACGACACTAACCGGGACTTTCTAAATTTTACCGGCGTCTCAGGCACGGTTGCCGAAATCATAGTTCAGGCTCAAGGCAAACCGATCTCGATTGGGGTTTCTGGTGCGTGGGGCGCTGGCAAGTCCTCAATGATCAGACTCGTTCGCGCCGGGCTCGAACAGCGTACCGACGGCAAGCGGTCAGATTTCATTTTTGTTGAGTTCAACGCTTGGCTTTATCAAGGATACGACGACGCGCGTGCGGCATTGATGGAAGTTATCGCGACAGCGCTCGCGAAAGAAGCCGAAGAGCGCAGGACCGGACTCGATAAGGCCAAAGAGCTGCTGGAACGTGTGGATTGGTTTCGCGCCGTGAAGCTTGGTGCAGGATCGGCCTTAGCGCTTTCGCTTGGCCTACCGCCGACAGGATTACTCAATGAGGCCATCGAGATCGGAAAGAAAATTGCTGCCGGTAAGGCTGGCGCTGACGACATCGCCAAGGCCGAAGGCACGGTAACCGACGCCGCCAACAAAGCATCAGGCCTGATCAAGCCACGCGCCGAGTCCTCGCCGCCTAAAGAAATTCATGCGATCCGCAAATCCTTCGAGGAAACCCTCGAAGCAATGGGCACGAAGCTTATTGTGTTGATTGATGATTTGGACCGCTGCCTTCCGCAAACGACGATATCAACGTTGGAGGCCGTTCGCCTTTTCCTATTCTTGGAAAACACAGCGTTTGTCATTGCCGCGGATGACTCTGTCATACGTCACGCTGTCCGCCGCCACTTCGATGGGATCGTCGATGAAGGCTTGGTGACAAGTTACTTCGATAAGCTCATCCAAGTTCCTATTCGCGTTCCGCCCCTAGGGACACAGGAAGTAAGAGCGTATTTGATGTTGCTTTTTGTGGAGAACAGCACAGACCTCAACGCGGATGAAAAAGAGGCCGTTCGCAAAAAAGTCTGCGAACAACTCAGCCAGAGTTGGCGCGGCAAGCGCGTTGATCGCGCGTTTATGCAAACCGTTCACACAAGCTTGCCAGCCGATCTCGTGGCCCGGTTCAACACGGCTGATAGGCTCGCGCCACTGATGACATCGGCTACGCAGATTGCGGGCAATCCTCGTCTTATCAAACGCTTCCTCAATGCGCTTTCCATTCGCATGTCAATCTCAAAATCGCACGGTGTCGGGGTTGATGAGGCCGCACTCGCCAAAATGCTGCTATTCGAGCGCTGTGCCGATCCGGCGGCGTATTCCAGCCTTGTGAGCGCTGTCACAGCCGATCCAAACGGAAAGCCGCAACTTCTCGCGCCGTGGGAGAGTGCAGCCCATGCCGGAGAGACCATCGATCTTGAGAAGCCGTGGGACGATCCATTCGTCCGGGAGTGGTTGTCCATTGAGCCCCGCTTGGCTGATATGGACCTTCGCGGGATTCTGTACGTTGGCCGCGAGCATGCGCCGCTCATCTCGCCGGAAGATCGCTTGTCTTCGGAAGCGGCAGAGCTTTTAGGCGCTCTGCTTGAACACCCCGACATGGCGTCGCAACTGAATGAGCGCTTGCTCAAGCTGCCGCGCACGGAAACGGCAATCGTCATGGACCGTGTCCTGAGCAAGGCCATTCAGGAGCAGTCTTGGGGGACGCCCCCGATTCTCGATGCCGCGCTCGCCGTTGTCGCGGCAGATCCTTCGCAAGGTGCCCGGGTCGGTACGTTCTTGCGCGAACGTCCGCCCGCTCAAATCACACCCAGCCTTGTCCCCAAAATTGCGGATCAACCTTGGGCGAAAGATCTGTTTGCGCATTGGCGCAGTGCCGGTGTTGACACCACGGTAAAGCGCGCGATTACGGCGCAAGAGAAGAAAAATGGGAACGTCTAAATCCAGCAACGGTGCACCGGGCAATGTGCCGATGGTTCCGGCGTGGACCCTGACCCCGTGCCTCCGGCAGGGCCTGACGAGCCGTCGCCGCCTCAACCGGAACCAGGTCAAGCGCCGCCCCCGAACATTCCAATCGCACCCGCTGGGCGATTTGGACCAGCACGCCTCAGTCTTGGGCGGTTCGCGAGTTCGGGCTCACATTCAGATATGCAGCGCGGCTTGGGCCACTACGCCAACAAAGGCATGGGCGGAGGACGCGTTGCCGCGCAACGCATGGGAGCAACCGCCCGAACTGGCGGGGCGCTGTACGGTGCCCTGTCGTCATTGGCGCAAGGTACGCCTAACGCCTTGGCCGACGGCGCTGACCGTGCAAGTCTCGCGGGCCGCTCGGTCGCGGAAATCATGGCGGCGATCATTGAAAGCGTCCGGCCTGTTGATGGCACGCAAGATGCCGAAACCAGCCGTGACGCGCTCGAAGGCGCCTTGTCATCAGAGCTGTTGGATCAGTTTCCGAATGCGGATTTGTTAGCGCTGACAGAAGCAGAACGGCTGTTCGTTGTAGAGCGCTACACCGCGCTCGATATCTTCAACAATCTTGCTTTGAACATCGGAAAAGCCCTTCAAGAGAAAGCGCCGTCGATTAGCGCCGGACTCATTCGCCTTCGCGAACTCAAGAATTATGTGAAGCAAACCGTCGCTGCCCAATTTCGGAATGTGCGCAAAGCAGGGCAGACGTTTTCGCCTAGGACGGTCGCCGGAATTGTCCGGCAAACCATACAACAGACATTTGATGTTTTTGGCGGAGGCGAAGAATGAAACTTCTATGCGCGCCGCTCGATTTCAATTTCAAGAGCGGGAAGCCTAGAGACCTTGAAGTCATACTTTACAATCATCCGGATTTGCAGCGGCGCGGCGGTGCGGGCGCCAATATCCGTGAAGTCTTCAAGCGCTTGGAACTGAAACCTGAGCCGCGTGCCTGGGATTTCTTATCCATAGCGCTTTCGATCATTGCGGCGGACACCGCCGTGCAGCGCGACAAGAGCCCTGACGGATGGACAAGAGAGATCGAACTGCAGATTGCCGTTGCCGATCCCAAATTCTGGACGGCGAATGTTCAAACGCTGTTGAACGCGCTACGATTTCTCACCACTGATATCTGGTCGTTGAAGTTCCTTCCGGGCGGGCTGCTGCCAGCGCCGCCCAAGCGCGCAAAGATGCCGGACGAGGATTGCGTGGCGCTGCTCTCAGGCGGATTGGATAGCCTGATCGGCGCGTTGGATCTGACCGCAAAACAAAAGCGCAAGCCTTATCTCGTCAGTCAAGTGTCGGTGGGGGACAAGAAGAAGCAGAAATACTTCGCACTGAAGATCGGAAGCGGATTAAGTCACCTCCAACTCAATCATGTTGTAAATTGCCCGGGTGATAATGAACGATCGCAGCGTTCCCGCTCGATTATTTTCCTTGCTTACGGTGTCCTTCTGGCGACCTCGCTCAAGCAATATCACCTCGGTAAACCGGTAACACTGTATGTCTGCGAGAATGGCTTCATATCCATCAATCCGCCACTAACCGAGATGCGTAGTGGAAGCCTAAGCACGCGAACGACGCATCCAATTTACCTGAACCTCCTTCAGGAACTTTTTGATGCCGCAAAGATGAATGTTCGCATCGAAAATCCGTATCAGTTCAAGACCAAGGGCCAGATGCTTCGCGAATGCGCTGACCAAGGATTCTTGGCAAAGCAGGCCAGCAACACGACCAGTTGCGGCAGATATGCGCGCAATGGCTTTAAACATTGCGGTCGGTGTGTTCCTTGCCTTATTCGCCGCGCGGCGTTTCACGCATGGAAGAAGCCGGACAAGACGGCATACGTTTACGACACGCTGTCCAAAAACGACAAGGACCATGCCGGTTTCGATGACGTCCGGGCGGCGGGTATTGCGGTTGCAACGGTAGCTGCCGATGGGCTAAAGCCATGGCTCGGAAGCAGCCTTACGTCTCGGTTCATTAAAGACCCTGCACCCTATCAGGACATTGTCTGGAGAGGTTTGGACGAGCTGCAGCGGTTTTTGAAGGCAGCGGGCGTGAAGTGATTGATTTTCATTGCCACCTGGATCTTTACGAAAAACCTTTTGAGATAGCAGCGGAGTGCCGCGCGCAGGGTGTTTACGTCCTTTCCGTCACCACGACGCCGAGTGCTTGGAAGACATCCAGTACATTGTCCGTCGGGGAGGATCGTATCCGGGTGGCGCTCGGGCTGCACCCGCAAATCGCCCATGAACGCGTTTCAGAGCTGGCGCTCTTCGATGAGCTGTTGGGTCAAACAAAATACGTTGGTGAAATAGGCTTGGACGGTGATCGTGACTTCAAACAACATTGGGAGAAGCAGCTTCTCGTCTTCGATCATATTCTGGAAAGCTGCGCCAAAGCCGGTGGTCGCATCTTGTCGATCCATAGCCGTAAAGCAGTCCGGCACGTTTTAGAACGACTCGCGTGTAAGCCGACCGCCGGTGTTCCTGTACTACATTGGTTTTCTGGTACCCCCAATGAACTGGATAGCGCCATAGAGGCTGGGTGCTGGTTTAGCGTTGGCCCGGCGATGATTCGAGGAAAGAAAGGCTCTGCGCTTGCGGCGCGTATTCCGCGTGACAAGATATTGACCGAAACAGATGGCCCCTTTGCTCAGACCGATGGGGTTCCCCTGCTACCGTGGCAGGTAAACGATGCCGAGCGCAGAATAGCCGAAATCTGGGGAGCATCTCTGGAAGAAGTCCAGCATGTACTTCACAGCAATCTTCGTATGCTGGTTGCTTCGGTTTGAATTGCCGCTGGCTCTCCTTTCACACGTTGGCCGCGTCTTCAGCCGGCGGCTTATTCGGAATGCGTAAGACTTGGCCAACATAAATCCGGTCGGGATGGTCGAGCTTGTCGCGGTTGGCTTCAAATACCAACCGCCAGAATTTCCCCGCGCCGTACTTGTCCTTAGCGATGTCGCTTAGAGTGTCCCCCGTCCGTACGTCATGGAGCGAAAAGTCACCTTCCTTAAGCTCCGGTGCCAGCAGTCCAACATCCGCCTCCGTTAGACCGACTAGCGCGCTTGCGACCCCCTTGAGCGTCGCCGGACGATAAGCCACCTTATCGGCTTGTCCCTCCATCGCTTGCGCGCGCTCATGCTCACTTCGAAGAGATGCGAAGGACCAGGCAGGCGGTCAGCGGCCGACACCGCGTTCATAGCCTTGTACATCATGCCGGGCTCCGCTGTGTCTTCGAGGTACTCGCGTGCATCCGGTTTCAGTTTGAATATCGGCGAGCGCGGACTCTTGTCGAGTTGCAGGCCCAAATGCCGCGCGCCATCGAGCACCCAATCCATCGCCTGGTCGGAGAGGCTGCGGCGGTCGCCGCCACCGCCGACGGAGCTATGGGTGCCCGGGAACCATTTCTGCTGATAGGGCGCGTCCTCGAGTGAAAAATCCGAGCCCGCAGCCTTCGTGAGTTCTTCGAGATTGTCCCAAAGAGTGGGCACGAAATCCACGCGGCGCTCGTCAATCGCAACGGCGTGTCTCGCACTTCGCACAAACGCTGACAGCGAAACGTCGTGAAACTCGTATTTCTTGTTGTTGCTAAACGGATTGAGAAGCGTAAACCGCTTTGGAATACCTAAGGCGCCGACCGTGTCCCAGACGCCGAGATACCTCACGCGCAGACGGTGCGCGCTATCCTTGACGTAGCCTTGACAATTACCAACGCGCCATGTGTCCTCATCTTCGGTAATGCACACATCCGGCGCGAAATGCGCCCGGAACTTCATCATGCCTTCAAGGTATGATGTAGATTTGTCGCGCGCGCGATAGCGTTCGATGGCTTCGCCCGCTTTCGCTGCTTGTGAGCGATGCAAGATGCCGCAATTGCTCAACAGGCCCACGAAGGACCGTGCGGTATAAGCGCCGCGCGAGAAGCCGAACACATAAATCTCGTCGCCTGGTGTGTAGTTGAAAATGAGAAAGCGGTAGGCATCGGCCATGTTTTCAACGACGCCAAGCCCAAACATGCCGCCGCGGAGCTGCTCCCATTTCTTGGTGCCGACGCCTTCATCATAGAAGATCACCTGCGCGGTCCCGTCCGAAGCACGGGGCACGACGCTCTCGGCTGTTACGACTACGTTGGTGGGAATGGGAGCGGCCAACGTATTCCACGTGCCGTCGAAGCAAAACACGAGACGCTTCATCGCAAAGTCTCCGTTCTGAAAGCATGTGGACGAATTTAGCCGATTCTCCTGCTTGATTGAGACAAACTATCCTGCAACTCTAGTAATAAGGCGGGTGTTAGGGCGCGTCGGCTGACGCCGACCGGGCTTTACTCGGGCACGCCTTCGGCGGCTTCACCGAGCCACGCTTTGTCTCGGCCCTTCGGGTGACAATCCTTCGCGCGGACTCTCCTGGGCCTTCCGGTCCAAGTTTTTTTCAGCGCCTGCCGCCCCTGGCCGTCACAGATAAACCGCGCTCACGCGCGGCGGAAAACGCTGATCGTACTGTCGCGTCGTTCCGGCCCGCACCAGTCAACTGGGCTTCGATCCCTCGCACAGAATAATGTGTCGCTCGCCGGAGGCACTCGCTCGCGGTCCCGCCGTCATTGCATGCCGGCGTCGCTATCACTGTCCCGCATTCGGGTGCCTTCTTAGCCGGTCTCGCGACTGCAGTCGGTCCCGCGTCCCGCCGCGTTCCGCGTCGGCGCTATGCTGACGCTCCTGCGGCTGCCTTTTTCTCTGCTGAGCAAAGCTCGCACCAACCAACATGCCTCGTCCCCTCGCAAGAAGCTAAGCGGCTCCGCCCCTCGCGCGCGCCAGGGTAAAGCGCCGGCTGACGCCGGCGCCGACCGGAGCGGTCTCCCCGTCTTCCGCGCTTTCTCGGATCCTCACTCCCGAAATTCCGGCACGCGCTTGTGCAGACCCGCTCTTCGAGCGGCCCTTAAGGGCGGGCGATCCCCTCCGTTCGGGTCGCCCTGGCACTTGCTATCCCTGGTCTCGCCGACGGGCAGGGGTGCAGGCGCGGAGTGCGCCCTGCACCCTGAAGCCGAAAGGAGAGCAATCATGTCACCCAAGCACGTTGAACAACTCCCTGAGAACGGGATGCAAATTCTCATCCCGCTCAACAAGCTCAAGAAGTCCTCGAAAAATGCTCGCAAGACGCCGCACAGCTAGAGAAGCCAAAAGGCGCGACCACCGAGCAGCACTTCAGGCGAGCAAGCTCTTTGAGGATGCGGTGAGTGTCGCAGGGTGCGGTTACAGATCAGCTTCGATCACGGCAAGCGCGACTATTAGCATCGCGGCTTTCCGTTTAATCGGGTTCACGCTAACGGCCGCGCATGGTCATTATCCATCACGGCCACTTCGGGCTCGCCTTCGCGGCGTCGTCAGGCTCCGATTCATCGGGAAGGATCGGTTGTTCACCGAAAGGACGGTTGATGATGTTCAGCGCATCATTCGCGGCGTAGACGCGATTGCGCGAGTAGCCCGTCCGTTCGGCGAGAATGCCAGCCTCCTCCAACTGTGCGATAGCCTGGTGCGCTTGCGGCGGGCTGATCTCGAGGAGTTCTCCGAGCCGTTTGGCGGTTAGGACCGGGTAATGGGGAAGCTCGTCGAGCGCGCGCGCGGCCGCCGATCCCTTTCGGAATTTGCGACGGCCCCTCCACAGTTCTGACAGTTCGGACAGAGCCGAGCGCGTTTTCATGAGCTCTTCGACGGTGCCGGTCACGGCCTCTGCCATAAAGATTATGATAGGCTGCCAGTCGAGGCGCTGCTGCGCATCCTTCAAGGAAGCGTAGTACGCGCCCTTCTTTGCCTCGATGTATGGAGATAGATAAAGGGGGACGTGCTTCTCGGCAGCCATCATCAGTGGAAGAAGAAGACGACCGACGCGGCCGTTGCCATCGCGGAACGGGTGGACCGCCTCGAAATGGGCATGCGCGATGGCCATTCGCGTAATGAAACCCTGGGTCATCTGCTGCATTCCCTCGTTGCGGAGGTAGTCGACTGTCTGAGCGAGGCAAGCCGGCACCTCATCGGGTGGCGGCGGATTTAGGCTTGAATAGGCGATGTTGCCGCCCCTCCGATCCACACCACGCGCGTGCGGAGTTCGCCCGGAACGTCCTGGTAATCGGGATCATCTTTCATGACGGCGCGATGGAGACTCTTCAGGAGATCGATCGTGAAGACGCCATATCCGTCCTTCGCCGCCAATGGGATGAAATCGTCGAGAGCCACAGCGTAGTTGCGGACCTGGCGCGCGGCATCCTTTGCGTCGTCGCCGCCGGTCTCCTCGACCGAAAGGAGTTCATCGAGCGTACTTTGGGTGCCCTCGATCGAGGACGAACTGACCGCCTCCCGTCGGGTCAGGATTCGGCTGACAATGTAGGGGTCCTTCATCTGAGCCGCGATTGCGTCTATTCTCCCGAGCGCGCCCTGGGCATTGTCCAAGGCCTTCATCGCGTGGATAACTGAGACCCCGTGCTCCGGGGGAGGTGGTGGGATGATACCGTAATGCGCCTCATACGGGTGCGGGAGCCGTTTCAGGGTCTCCCGGATTGTGTGGCTGAGATCGCTGCGCTTCATGGCAAAGCCTAGTTTGGAGCCTGTTTTGGTATTTATAATTAGGGTTTCTTATAAAAACCATAACAAAATGTGCTTTTTGGCTCTCACCTTAGGGTTCCACGAGATCTTGGGGACCGGAAAACAAGCGAGCTGGTCGTCTCAGCCAGTGGTTTCAGCTCTGCCGTGCCATCCTAAATGCGGACAAGCCGCTTTCAGCGTAGCGAAGGGAACTGAGACCTCCGGCTCCGCGATCAATCATCCGACTTCATCATCTGAGCGGCAGGCCGACATCGCGGGCGCACGGCTAGGCGTGCCTTCCGCGCAGGATCTCCATTGGGTCTAGCTGCCCTTCAGAGGCCAAGAAGCTTGCGAACAGGCTTCCCGACACAAGGTATTTTCCGGCGTTCAGTAGAGTGGCACCTGCTGTTTCGGTCCCACCGTCAGCTTCGTGAGCGCCCCAGAACCGCAACTGGCTAAGTGCCATCCGAGCAGAGGCAATCCAGTCTCGAAGCTCATCCTAAAGTAGACGAACGCCTCCGTGTTGCGGGCGTCATTCTGCTCGGGCGGGAGAGGCGATGCCTCGATCCTGCGCAATAGCGTCTCGGCCCAGAGCGTAGCGCCGTCCGGCAGCCATCGAAATCGGTCGGCCAGATTCTAGGCCAATCGGACACCGAAGTCAGATCTCCGCATCTAATCAAAGTAGCGGCCGCGATCGCCGCTCCAACGGGCGACATTCCCTTTTCGTAGACGGCTGCCCGAAGGTCGATAATGTGACTTGAACGTAAGCCGGCCGAACCGAGATCGGAAAATGTTTCTATTCGCTGCAGCTCCCATAGGGGTCGCCAAATCATCCGGCTGGATCGTCCGTACCGTGCGGTTCGGCAGCCGCGCAGTCAGACTCTCGATGTCCCAATCCCGCTCCATCCGCCTGAAGCCGATGTCGATACGAACCGGCGTGGGGGCTTCCAAGTCGCGAGGTATCGCCACCGCGAAGGACGTTCCGTTACGTGGCGAGGAGAGTCCTATCCGTAAAACTTGCCCAGGTCCCGGAGGAACGTCGATGTCGAGCCAAGTCGTGAGCGCGTTTCCGCGCTCGCTCCTGCGGCCTTGGGTCAGCCGCACGGCCGCAATGGGAAAGGGCTGCCCGGTTTTGCCATCGAGTACTGAAAGACCCTGCAGGAACGGTATGGTCACGCTCTCGTGGCCGAGTATTTCGTGCATGGTTTCGAAGTCTGAAACGTCGCCAGAAATCACGGGCTACGTCGGCCGATCGACCCCCGAGACCGGTGCTGAACATCGTGAAATTGCTGAGACGCGGTTCTTAACGTAGCTCTCCAGGCTCGCGAAACGCAGGCACCAAGGTGTTCTTGACGTCGTAGGGCAAATAGGACGGCGTGGACTCTGAAGCCGCTCCAAAACCGCTTGGCCGAAAATGGTTGCAGGATCTCCAGGGACCTGGAAGGATTGCAGTCCGGCACGCATAAACGGCCGGTAAAAGGCTTCGCACTCCTATTTGCGCGAGCATGTGGTGTCGCTGATCTTGTACTTGCCTCAAGAATTTCGGCCAGTCGCACACAGTGCCGGACCTGGTCATCTGTTTGGTTACGTCGACCCTGTCGAGGAAGCATTGCGCCACTATGCGGTCCCACTGGTAGATTTGGACGATGCAAACGGTGTCTTCCCCGACCTGCAGGCATGCACGGTTTTGCCCTCGATCATGTCGACAGCACGCCCGCGGCTTTTCCGGAGCCGGCTTGCCCGTTCGGGCGCATCGAACCCGCAAAGCCGGACACGCACCTTTCCGACGTCGATTTCCATCGTGAAGGTATCGCCATCCGACACTGTCAAGACTTTTTCCCAAGTAGTCCGCCGCCATCGCCTGAGAGCAAAAAATGCGGCAACCATTGCGATGTGGAATCTCATTTCGGCAACGTACAGCAGTCGACGTCCTCCTCGATCTCCGCCGAAGTGCCGGTGCCGAGATAAATGGGCCGATTTACACTCCTGTCCCTTGGCGGAGTGGATCGTCGACAGGATCAGGTAATCCTCGTCGAGCAGAGGTACGCCGGCCTGCTCGCTGGTCGCGTCCGGCCCATCCCGCGTGAGCTCGGTCAGGAAGCGTTCGCGCGAAGGATATCCTGAGGCGTTCTGTTCGAGCTGGAGCAAGTCAGCCCGTCGCCTTCGTGGATGCGGTCGAGATGCGGTTCGTACTAGAGGCGGGCGCGCTCGAAACGGTCACCGGCCGAGGCCAACGGGAGGCCAGGGGAGTGCCGCCTCGTCATCGACCGCTGATCGAGTGTCCTGGAATAAGTCCAGAGCGTACGAAGATGGCCCGGCGCTCGCGGCTTGAACCGTCAAGATGCCGATCGAGTCCGTCGGGGCAAACGCACGTCGGGTCGCGCCGCGCTACCCATTCGTGAGAAACTCTATCCCGTCGAACTTCAAGGAGTTCGTTTCAACGATCGACTTTTGCTCATGGACCGTCGCCGCGAGACTATAGGGCACGATCACGACATGAAGTTTCGAAGGGGCGGCTTGGCCCGCTGCGACCAGCGCGTTCGTGATGTCGAAGGTGTCGGAAGCCTACGGCTTCATCCTAGAGCAGGATCTTTCCGACGTTGCGTGGGAGGAGTTCGTCGTACCGGAGGAGTATCTCCCGACGATGTACCCGTTGTCCGAGATTTCGGAAGAAACGGGCGTTGCCTTCAATCCGGACATCATGGCGGCCGATCAATACGATACCCTTCGCGGCAGGGAAGTGAGTCGAAGCGCCGGCGCACGTCGCAGGAAGAAGAGGAGCTGAAAGCTCATCGGCGATAATCGACCGGGCCTGGCCGCCGGGTCATAGGTTCAAATCCTATCCCCGCAACCAGAAATCAACCCATCAAGTCAATGACTTGATGGGTTTTTTGTTATCTGTGACACGCGCCGGGAAATCAGCTGCGGAATCAAATCGGAATCACTCGGGAGAAGATTCCAGCGCGCTTGGGCGTACCGTCGGGTCGATGCTTTTCGCCGGCATCATTGAGTGCGGTCGGCTCTGACGCGATCCTCGCACACAGCCGTTCGGACTGTTCCCCGACTCGCAAGGTGCTCCGGCTGTTGCCCTCCGAAGATAGAGGCCACACGTTCGAATCGTGTCGGGTGCGCGACTTCTCTGCCCGCGCCGCCGCTCGGCGGCGGTTTTCGTTTTGGCTACGATGTCACTGCGATCTTGGTGGACTCCAAATCGTCGAGCCTCCATCATCATCGCTAGTATCCGGATTTTTGCCGCGTGAAGTCCGAATGTTGATGGTAAGGAGAGCGAGTGTTCCTGGCCATGACGCCGGAACTCGATTTCGAGCGATGCTCTGTTGATGATTAAGCCAATGCGGTCGGCGGATTAAGCGCCCGGCGAAAAGAGGTGCGGATGGTCGACTTTAAGAAGCTTCGGGAGAGCAAGGCGAAGCCGAAGCCCATCAACCCGCGCGAAATCTTCAATGCGCTGCCCAAGCCGCCGGGCATCAACGACCTCTACGCCAGCCAAGCGGAGGTGCTCGACAACTGGTTCGCGCGCCGGAACGAGCAAGATGTCGTCGTTAAGCTCCACACAGGTGGCGGCAAAACCCTCGTCGCATTGCTGATGGCGCAATCGGTGATGAACGAGATCGGCGAACCAGTGCTTTATCTGGCGCCGACAAACCAACTCGTCGGCCAGGTGCTCGCCAAGAGCCGCGAGTACGGTATCTCGGCGCAACCCTACACCAAGGGACAGCCTCTGCCCGGCGAGTTCTATGATGGCAAAAGCGTGCTCGTCGGCGCCTATGAGACGCTGTTCACCGGCCGGAGCAAGTTTGGTGTTCGCGGGGACGGACGATCGCCGGTAAAGGTCGGCGCCATGATCCTTGACGATGCGCATGTTGCCCTGACCTCGGTCCGCGAAGCCTTCACCCTGACCATTCCCGTGAAGGATCACGCCGACGTCTATGCCGACCTCGCCGGCCGATTTCGCGTTGCCTTTCGTGACGTCGGGCGCAGCGGCACCTTCTCCGACATTACGAACGGCAAAGATTATGGCGTCGTCGAGGTGCCGAGCTGGGCGTGGAACCGCAAACTACCGGAGGTGCAGGACTATATCTCGCAACACGTCGACGGGATCGATCCCTATGTCTGGCCGTTCTTGCGCGACAATCTCGCCTTCTGCCATTGCCTCTTCAGTCGCACCGCTGTGGCGATCACACCGATTTTTCCCCCGTCGATCTTGTCCCCACCTTCGAGGATTGTCCGCGCCGTATCTACATGTCCGCCACGATCGCCGACGACAGCGAGATCGTGCGCACCTTCGGCGCATCGCCTGAAGCCGTCGCCAAGCCCATCACATCGACGTCGCTGGCTGGCGTTGGCGAGCGGATGATCCTCGTCCCGGCATCGCAACCAAGCTCGCCGAACGTAAGAAGGGCGTGGCGATTCTCGCGCCATCAGGTCCTGTGGCAAAGACTTGGACGGATGTGGCGACCTACCCGGAGACGACAAAGGCCGTCACGGAACGTGTCGCGGAGATGCAGTCAGGTTCATCTTTCGGCCCGATTGTCCTTGCCAACCGGTATGATGGGATCGATCTAGCTGGCGACGCCTGCCGGTTTCTCGTGATGGACAATCTCCCGCAGGGCTCGTCGAACTACGATGTGTTCCGGATGAATGTCGTCGCCGATTCCGCCGTCGCATCCCTACTCGCCCAACGGATCGAGCAAGGGATTGGTCGCGGAACGCGCGGAGGCGGCGATCACTGCGTCGACATGCTGATTGGCAGCAAGCTCGTCGCTTGGATCGGCCGCAAGAACAACTTGGCACATTTGACCGCGAGTACGCGCGTTCAGCTCAAGATGGGTCAGGAGGTCAGCGAGGCGGTCGCGAACGCCAAGGAGGTCGATCAGACCGTACTGAAATGTCTGAACCGCGATCCTGATTGGGTGGCTTATCATGCATCCGAACTGGCCGACGCCGCGCATGCGGCGCCGATCGATATGCTGGCGCTCAAGGTCGCCGGCATCGAAAGGCGCGCCTTTCGCCAGCAACGACTCGGACAGTTCGAAAACGCCATCCAGACCCTGGAGAAGCTGATCGCCGATAAAGAGCTTGCTGACGACGCGGAGCGCCGGGCCTGGCTTCAGCGTCGGCCGCACGCATCGCCTATCAAATCGAAGACGAAGGTCGCGGCCAGAAGCTTCAAACGAGCGCTTACACGGTCAACAACAATCATTCGCCGCCGAAGGTCAGGCCTGCCTACGTGCCGCGTCCGCTCCCGGGTAGGCAGTCGGCAGCGATCGTCAGTCGCATGCTCGAGTACGATCAACGCGGTGCCATGATCGCCGAATTCGACGAGGCGGTCGCCGAGCTAGTACCGGAGGCGTCGGCCGGCCGTTACGAGGAAGCGCTTGCCAACCTCGGCGCATTCCTTGGCTTTGAAGCGGAACGGCCGGAGAAGATCCACGGCGTCGGTCCTGATGTTCTTTGGCGAACTGACAGCACCTTCGATTTCGTTATCGAGGCGAAGAGCGAAAAGGACCAGGACAAACCCTCTACAAGAAGGACCATGCCCAGCTCCTTGAAGCCGAGCATTGGTTTAAGAACGCCTATCCCGGGCGCGAGGCGCTGCGGGTCTCGGCGCTGCCGGAAGCTGTCGCTGACCCGAAAGCGACGCCAGCCGGCAGCTTTGCCCTGCGTCTCGATGAGATCACGAAATTGGTGGGCGCTCTGCGAGGGGTTTTGCTCGAACTGGTGTCCGGCTCCGGAAAATCTGACGCGCTACGGGAGCGCTGCGAAGCAGCACTTGTGAAGGCACACCTGAAACCGGACGGGATCAAGGCTAGCTTTCTCAAGCTGTTCGGCAAAAAGGCCAAGGGCATCTAAACCGCTTCTAGGCGCAACCACCGTTGCGCCTAGACTTCATTCTTGCGCCTGGCCTTGATTCCTGCGCCTAGATCGGCCATTCTTGCGCCTAGATTCTACGCGCAGGAAAGACCTCTTTGGCGAACCAGATCCCAGAAGAAGCACTGGCCGCTATTGAGGATGCCGTGCGGCGCGACCCCAACGGCGTGTCGGCGCCGGAGATTCTGCGCGCCCTGGCGACTCCCGTCCCGCCGCGCACCCTCCAATATCGCCTCAAACACCTCGTCACCCGAAATCGCATCATCATGGACGGCGAAGGGCGGTGGGCACGATACCGGATGCCCGATGCGGCCATCGACGCGGCAGCGCGGGAAGATGCTGACGAACCTGTCATTCCGCTCTCTGAACCGGGGACATCGATTCGCGACTATGTCCGTCAGGCGCCGGAGGCTCGCAAGCCAGTCGGCTACGATCGAAAATTCCTCGACCGCTATCGACCGAACGCTTCCTTCTACTTGACCGAGCAGGACCGCGCGCATCTAGCGGCCATTGGCCGCCCGCAGATCGCGGAACAGCCTGCGGGCACCTACGCCAAACAGATCCTCAGCAGGCTGTTGATCGATCTCGCCTGGAATTCGAGCCGTCTGGAAGGCAACACGTACTCGCTCCTCGACACCAAACGCCTCATCGAGCTGGGCGAAGAGGCCGTTGGCCGCGCGCATCTCGAGGCGCAGATGATCCTGAACCACAAGGACGCGATCGAATTCCTGGTCGGCGCCGCTGACGAAATCGGCTTCAACCGCTACACCTTCCTCAATCTCCACGCGCTCCTCGCCAACAACCTCCTCGCCGATCCCACCGCGGCCGGCAGGCTGCGCTACATCGCCGTCGGCATCGAACGCTCCGCCTTCCATCCGCTGGAGGTGCCGCAGCTCATTGAGGAAAGCTTCGATCACATCCTGGCCACCGCTGCCGCGATCAGCGACCCCTTCGAACAAGCGTTCTTCGTGATGGTGCAGCTTCCATATCTGCAGCCCTTCGACGACGTGAACAAACGCGTGTCGCGCCTCGCCGCCAACATCCCGCTCATCAAGCGCAACTTAACGCCGCTGTCGTTCGCCGATGTTCCCCGGCAGACATATACGGAAGCCGTGCTCGGCGTTTACGAGCTGAACAAAATCGACCTTCTCAAGGACGTCTTCATCTGGGCCTATGAGCGCTCGGCCGCTCGCTATGCCGCCGTTCGCCAATCCCTCGGCGAACCCGATCCCTTCCGGCTTCGCTACCGCGAACAGATCTCGCGAGCTCATCGCCGAACTTGTCCGGGCGCGCGTAGGTCGGAAGGACGCTGCAGCAAGAATAGCGACTTGGTCAAAGAAAGAGATCGATCCCAGCGATCGAGAGCGTTTCGCCGAGATCGTCGAAGCCGAACTGATAGGTCTGCATGAGGGCAATTTCGCTCGCTATCGAATCCGTCCCTCGGAATTCGCAGCCTGGCGACAAGTCTGGGAGGCCAGATGACCGATACCGCACCGCCAGCCAAACTGCCGGCCGCAGCGATCTACACTCTCACCATCGAGCGCTTTCGCGGCATCACCTCTCTCAGGTGGAAGCCGTCGCGCGGCGTGATGTCATTCTCGGCGGCGGCGACGTCGGCAAGACCACGATCCTCGAAGCCATCGCGCTTCTCTTCAGCCCCGTCAATCCGACGACTCTCTCCGAACCCGACTATCACGACCGAGATATCGAAGCCGGGTTCTCCATCGAGGCTGTTCTGTGCCTGCCCGTCGGTGCCGGAATGAGCAGCTAGATGAAACCCTCTTGCCCTTGGGAATGGACCGGCGAAGATGCAGCTGTTCCTGCCCTGGAGCACGACGGCAAGGTCGCGGGCGAACCGGTCTACCGTGTTCGTGTTCGTGGCACCGAAGACCTCGAACTGGCTTATGAGATCGTCCAGCCAGACGGTTCTACCGATAGCTTTCCCGTCGCGCTGCGACGCGCGATCGGCCTCGTCCGCTTGCCCCGACGGTCGGTCAAAATCCCCGGGTGAGGTCACCTCAAACTCCCCCACCTGATTCCGCCTGGCTGGGCGGCTGATCTGCCGCAAAGCGCGTAGCAGGACGTTTATTTCGCCCCCTTTAGGGAAGAGGGGACCGGGAGTTGAACGTCTTGAAGCCGCATCTGCAAAGCACCGTATTTACGTTACTTGAGCGCCAGACGAGCCAACGAGAGATCCAGCGGCTGACGGGGATCGACCGGCGAAGAAGCGCGCGACAGCATCGACTTGTCGGCTTCCAGGCCGTGCGTGCCAAGCAGACGCTCGGCGATCGCATCGAGCGTCAGATCGTTCTCATTGCGCCGCAGTTCCGGGAGCCAGCCCCTGTGCGGCCTCAGCACGGAACGCCGGTCCCGCCGGTTGGCAAAGGCGTCGTGCGGTGCGTCACCTCGAACGCGCTCACCCAACGAATCGCACTCGCGATCCCGACCCGGAAAATCCGAGCCGCCTCGTTCCGCGAAAGACCGTCCTCAACAACAGCCTTGATCACCCGAATCCGAAGCGTCTGCATGCGCCATCCTTGCCGGCCTCCTCCGGCCACAAGGATGAATCACGCTTCGCTCACTTTGAGACTCGCCTGCGATGCAATTCGAACCGAACCCGCTCTAGGCATGCGGTGGGGATGATGATTGTCGACATCCTTCTCGCGTTCTATCCGCTCGGCCCGGTCGACCTTTTTCGCGGTAGCTGCTCTTCCGGAGTCTGGAGCCTGGCTACGGTTGAGCGTTTCAATTGAACTTATAGGAGGCCTGTAAGAACGTACCCCAGCGCTCCATGCTGTACGAGTCCGCCCCATTACTGATCGGGTGCGGGCCGCAGCCGGCGGTACATGTCTCACTGCTGTCCTTTTTGGTCCACATTGCCCGACGCCAACGACCCAGCTGCTCATCTGCCAGTTGTAGCCGGTCTGACCACCTGCCAGAAACGAAGGGGTATCGACCACACCCCCATAGATTGACGGACCGTAGGGATTGCTGAAGGAGGTCCGGCCGTACCCTCCGCCGACGTGCCCGCCAATATATCCTCCGGACCAACTCCACACCGCTGCCGGTAGCCTCACTGCAGGCTCCAAGTCCGCCGAATGGACTGCACCGCTTGGGAGGAGCGCAATTGTTGTGGCTGCCCAAAAAAGAACTCCAGATCGCATCAAAGACTCCTTGCATTGTCCCGGTCCACAACCGAGCGCCTTAAGTTATCGCCGCACAGCAAACCCAGACGCTACCGGCAATGCGCGCCGAGTCCGCCTCGAAGATGACCACACCGCGATTGGTGATGACGCCGTGAACGAAGCAAGCCGCGAGCCGAGCCGAATTGCAGGGTCTTGGTCTTCGGGCACTTCGTACGAGGGGTAGCGTCAAGACTCCAGATCGCATCATGACTTCAGAACGACTACGCAGCACTGTTAGGATGACAGCTACTCACGCAATCACTGCCCACCGAAGGACCAACTGAACAATATCGGCGGACGTGCCGGCTCCGTGCACAAGCCGTTGTTGTCGCAAGGACCGCGACGGCTGTCGCACATCGATGTGCTCTGTAGGTCCAACAAGTGCGCTGGCTCTGACTCATCATATCTCTCCCAATCCGCGTTTCTTCTAGCGCAATGCCCAGCATCACCGTCTCTCGGAACGCAGGTCGACGCAACGAAAGCATCGAATGCGCTCTTGCGGCTAGGCGCCACCGCCCCGGTACTTTCGGATCATCGTTCACGTCCCCGCTTGGTCTCGAATTGGTCGCCCTGCTCCGGTGGCAAGCGCACCGACGGCACCGATGCGGTGCATAAACTGCTTGGCGCACCAAGCACCCCGAAGAGTGCGCAACAGCCTCAGGCGGCCTGCGGCTCAACACTTGTGATATTCGCAACGTTTGTTATCCATCGTGAAGCTTTGGAGCCATCGCCATCTACGTTCAGGATCGTGCGACCTCACGCTACGTGCGATTCAATCCAACGAAGGTCGGGCGTGACAATATGTCCGACCTCTTACATTCCATATCCGGCCTCTTACATCCCGAAACGCAAGCGGCGCGGACGAGAAACGTGGTTGTCACCAGGTGCCGACAACCTGAATGCCTTCCCATGAGCGGGGACGTTCAGTCGTTATGCCAAACAGCTTTGGCGTACGAAGTGTCTGGACGGACAACTGGTTCGGCCCGCCGGCGTAGAGCCGCCGGAGAGAGGCCGGAAGCGGATCGGGCAGCCTGGTCAACTGATTATTGTCGACGTTCAGGCGCGCCGGACTGCTTGCTTCTCGAGGGTGACGTTTTCTTCGAGGAGGATGCGTTGCGCCAGCTGATGATCTGCGAAGCGTCCGATGTGGCTGCCGTCGCTCCCTTCGGTGAATTGATGGAGGGGTCGGCGTTGGGTTGTCGGATGGCGGCGTCATCTCAGGTTTTCGCATGAAGCAAACCGCGGTACACCTTGCCGCGGAAGGAGCGATGGGGACAATCGAAGCTCAGTCGTTCCAGATCACGCTCGTGTTACGGCGGTTGGCTTTCGGAGCCCGCGCCGCCGGGCTTCGATACCCCCGTTCTATTGATCGCGCCGCTTTCAAGCAGTCGCTCCTCGAACTGTCCGATGCTGACGGTCGCGAGTTGGTGATAGCAGAGGGGTCGGGTGAACTCCATGTCCGTTTGCGTAACGAGCAGGCTGCGCGCCGTCCTGCCGTGCTTGTGCCGCCTCGACAGCATGGGCGAACTGCGGGCCGACGTAGCGCTACACTTCGCGCGCCGCCAGTTCGTCCTTCAGCGCGTGCAGCGTCAAATGCGGCGTCTGGTTCAGCCGCTTCCGGCATGCTCCGCGATCGGCCCTGGATCACAGCCTCGGCTCTCTCCTGCGCCGCGTCCAGGATGCCTTGCGCGATCTCCACGTCTTCCAGCGGCAAGTGATACTGATCTGGCCGCAGCTTCTCGGACTTCGCGCCGAACTTCTCGCGTCTCCCCGAGAAATGACCTCCAGCCGACGTCGCGCTTCCTCCGATGCCGCCAGTGCCCCCTGATGCTCGCTCAAGGCTGCCTGCGTTTGCGCCAAAGGCGCCTTCAGGCGTTCGTTTTCGTTGCGCAGCGCCGCAATGCCCATTTGACGCGCTTAGCCGCAGATCATCAAGATGGAAGGCGATTTATCACATCCTGAAACGCGGATGCAACCCAACCAGCCCCGCCACGACGGCCGCCAGAAAGGACTTGAAGCCTACGTAGCGTCAGGTTGTACAGTCTAAATCATACAGGCGGTCATCGTCTCAGAAGCTTCGTGATCGCAAGCAGGGGTTTCAATGTCTCGAGTTCTAAGGTGCGCGCGAGTCTGTCGCTGCGCGGGCCTGAATCGAAGTCGGCTCGTACGGGATGTGGGAGCGGTCAATTGAAGCTGAAGCAGCACGTGCAGTTCGAGATCAAATCGGGGCGCCTTTCCGCAGCGGGCGGCCGCAAGTTCAATCCCGATGTGCCGTATGCCGCGCTTTCGTGCAGGGAGCGCCAACGCTGTTGCCTTCCGATCGGGCAAATATCTGTCCTTCCCTGTCTCCGGCTGTTGTGAGTGCAAGCCGCGACGTGAATCCAGGCCTTTTTATGAAGGGACCGTCGTTTTTTTGCGCGCGCGGCCACCTGCTGCCCAGGAGGCCAGCGGGTTCGTCTGCGGCAGCTAAGGCTGGGGCTGGTGTGAGTAATGCCCGAACTCGGAGCGGGGCGCGACGACTGTCCTCTTGTTCTGGTTGCCGATCTCGGCAATCGGCTTTCTAAAGCTGGAGTCTTTGTGGTCAGCGCACCCAAGTGGGCTCTGGGGCAGCTATGAAGAGTCATCTCATCTAGGGAGAGTGGTATGGAACCGAGCTATAACGATCCGAACTATTGGACGCGTTGGTACGATGACCAGCAAGAGCTGCTGCGTGCGCGGCAAGAGTCGGATAATGAGCCTGCGGATCAAGCTGGCTTTGAGCAGCAGTTGGGCGAGCTGCAGCTCGGCTTCCCTGAGGAGAGTTCCGCTGAGCTGAGTTCGCCCGATGCTCGACCTGCAAAGGCGCACGACGGTATCCCGCGCACTGACGTTGGCGGTTCGATGTGGATGCCGCCGCTGTCCAACCTTCGGGATAACTCGTTCAACAGCACGCGCTATACAGCACCATCGGAACCGGAGCCCGTCGCGCGGACAAGGAATAAGAGCGGAGGACTGTTTTCTCGCGTTAAATCAGGGCTCGGCAAAGGCTTCGGAGGAAGTCGCGATGAAAAGTCGTTCGGTGGCCCGGCTTCGGATGTGGTCTATTCAGAGCTTCGTATCGATTGCTACAAGCGCAGCCGCGCATCCGAAGAGGACGCGCCCCTCATTTCCGAGTTCGCGCGCGCGGCTGCAGGCAGTTATGCTCCCAGTAGCATTCAGAAGATGGTGGAACATCTGGGCCGGTTCAGCGACTTTCTAAAGTCCAACAACTTGACACTGGCTAGCCTGCTTGAAAACCCTATTCAGTTGAAGGCCCATGCGAATGAATTTGTGAATGCGGGGGCATAAAGCGAGTGCATACCGCATTGGAAGCGCTTCGGAAGTCCCGCGCCGGCGAGTTGTTGTCTCCTTCTTCTCCGCCGCCCCTTACCGGAGACGCGCTACTCATTCGCCAGTACGCGGCAGCAGCCCGGGCACACAATGTTCCCGACAGTACCTTCAGGACTCATACGGATGTTCTTACGCGCTTTGCTGAGTGGCTCACAGCCAAACAGAAGCCATCCCTGACTTCTCGGTTTCGAACTGACGAACTAGCCGAGGACATCATGGCCTACGGCGAGGAGAATGACCACAAGGGCCGCCTCTTTACGGCCCTGAATCATCTCCGAAGGCTTCAGCCTGACGGGGGAGGGTTCGAAACACTCGGACCGGGGCCACGCGTCATCGGGCGCCGTACTTTGAGTGCTTATGAGAGCGACGCCGGCATCATCGACGGCGCCACTGACCAAGCCTTGGGCATGCTTGGACCTGAATCGACTGCCAAAGAGAGGGCGCCTATCCTCAACGTCGCTAGTAATCAGCGCAGGCTTAGTGACTGGCTGAAAAGAGAGGGCAGGGAGAGCATAGAGAGTCGACTCAACGGCAGTGAGGAGCAGGAGAAACAATTGCAGAAAGATATCTCGGAGTTCAAGCGAGACATTGGCTATCCGGCAATCAGGTTGGGGATCAACAACCTTCGGCGGTACCTACGCAGCGAGCTCCAGCACGGGCTTCATCCTCTTCATCCTCGCCGGCTTCATCCTTATGACGACGACGCCAGCATCATCGATGGCGTGGCCAAGGAACAGCTAAGCAGGCTCGGATCCGACCCGGCTTCCCAATCGAAAAAGAAAGATGTGCGGAATACTGCTTCGGCGCAACGTAGCTTCAGTGATTGGCTCCGAACCACGGGTAGAGAGAGCATAGTGAGTCGAATCAACGGCAATGATCAGCAGCAACGGTCGTTGAACGTAGATTACCGGGAATTCACCCAAGCCAAACGGAGCATCTGCCTGAGTTTGAACAAGCTACTCAACCAGCTTGGGCCGTACCTACGGCTCGTCGAAGCAAACAGAGCGCTGGGTGTGGCCTTCCCTGAGCGGCCGAGTCAGGAATCGCCGCTTGCCGGGTCGAGCTTATCGTGGCCGCGAGTGCCGTCCGACTTCGACCCGAGCGAGTGGCTGCCGCTCGCGCCAGCTTGGTCGCCGCGAGTGCTGTCCCCGTCCGAATTCAGCCTCGGTGATTTGCCGACGCCGCCTGACTTTGGTCCAAGTGAGTGGCTGTCGCTGTCGTCCGACTATGAGGCGAGCATGCGGCCAATTCCGGAGGCCGCGCCAGCTCGGTCGTCAGAGATCTACCGCGGTCTTAATTCTCTGGTTGATCTGCCGTCCACACCGCAGAATCGGACGTCAGAGATCTACCGCGGTCTTGATTCTTCTGGTTGATCTGCCGTCCACTCCGCAGGAGATGCGTGACGATGCTCAGTCTGCGCTGGTGCCTAGCTCCGGCGTTAGATCGCCGTTCTTCATCGGGCCATCAGGCGCACCTCAGGAACTAGAGGATATCGGACATCTCGTCGGTAGGGATTGGCAGCATGGCTCCCAGCCGGTCCCGGATTTCCTGGTTGATGTGCTGGACAACAGAATGCTGTTGCCGAATTCGCGCATCGTTCCACAGCCGGTCTCTATCAACGGTGAGACCTACTCGATCATGTTGGGACCGCGAGGGTGCCGCGATGCTCAATATATCCATCATCCTCGCCCATCCTCGGCTCCGGATGCTCAGATCGGCGCGTTGGCTACGGGGGCCTCTTCTTCCCGCGATCGCAGCGGACGGGTGCTCGACGCCCAGCAATGGCTGGGTGACGAGCATATCCAGCGGGATTACGAGCTCCTGGCGCAGGAGCTGGGGCGGAGTCATCCGAATCTCGCCACCCGGACGCGGTTCGTGGATCCCCTGATAGCCTTTCAGCTGAGCCATGGCGCCGATACCGACGCGCTACGCGCGCTCCATCGCCTTGTCGATGATCGGAATGGTAACGATATAGTCGATTTCCTGTTCTTGCCAGTTAGCGATGCCAGCCCTACGGACCGCGCTCGCCGCGGCGAACATTGGTCGCTGCTGCTGGTTGATCGCCGCGATCGGGAGAGGCCGGTCGCCTATCACTACGACTCCGCCCCCGGATTCAATGATCGGCCTGCAGGACGGCTCGTAGAACGGCTGGGCGCCAACCTGCAAGCCGCCAGCATGCGCCGGCAGAATAACGGTTATGATTGCGGCGTCTTCGTAGTGGATGGGACCCGAGCGCTGGTTAGCCGATTGGCGGTAAGACGGCAGGTAGATGTGAACCTCGACAATCTCGTCGTCGATCGGCGGGCACTGCAAAATCGACTGAGGGGCTGACGCCGGCTTCGACTGATCGTGCGCGCCCAGCTGGTTCGAGCGGCTTCTCGCCGACCCGACCAGAACGCGCAATCACCGCCCTGCAGAGCATCATGGTGGCTCACAATGTGGAGCGGATACCGGACTAAGTCCGGTCTCTCGACATTGTCCTATCATCTCGGCGTCGACCTCTCGCGCTTCCCGCAGGATCAAGTCCTGCCTGAGAATCTCGATGTCCCCGGTGTCGAAGGGCACTATCGCGAGGTCGCCGAGCCGACGCCGAGCTCAGGCTTGAGTCTCGCCGACCTGGGACAGCGCTACGGTGCGGGGAGAACCACCAGCGGATTTGCCGGCACGCCCGGTACGGTGGCCGATCGCATGCAGGAGTGGTTCGAGGCGGGCGCCTGCGACGGCTTCATGTTGCAGGTTCCGTACCTTCCAGGCGGGTTGGAGGAGCTGGTCCACGGCCTCGTGCCGGAGCTGCAACGTCGTGGCCTGTTCCCCACGGAGTACGACCAGCCCGAGCTTGCGCGATTCTCTCGGCTGAGCTGGGCCAGGCCGGCGGGCTGATGGTCGCCGGTGGCCCCGACGCAATGTTCTTCAGTTTCAGACACTCCCATAATACGCAGCGCACCCTTGTGATCGTGCGACGAATGTCCATTTTCGGCCTGAAAAACCCCGGGGCACAACCAGTAAGTCATTGATAGTGCTCAGCGCGCAGACTCTCAATCAGTGGCCCAATCGGTGTCCATTCATGCAACAAGCTTAGGAATCTCCTGTTCAATCAATCGCAATAATCGGGTGTTGCGCCTCCCCGCAACCAAGCTTCAAGCCCTTGAAAACGTATCGTTTTCGAGGGCTTTTTGTTGTTCGAGTTTTGATCCCAAATTTCGTTCATGGAAGCGCCCGTGGAAGCGGCAGAAGGAAAGTCGCAGCGTAAGATCGACGGGGTTGCGCGCGACGAAATGACTCAATTGTGATCGGAGGCCCACTGGGAGCGCCGCCATCCAAGGTTTTGCTGCGCCGACTTTGCCCACTCCACAGCTGCACTACGATTTGGGGGCGGTTAGAGTCTCTTCGGGCGCCAAATTGCCACCATTCCGAATAAGTCCGCGAACCCAATCATTATGTGGCCCTGAGATCCTCCAACAATGACGCGGCTAACGCTTCTTCAGCAATGGAGAGCCGATGTTGCTGCATGGCCGTCATTAACCTTTCGTCCCATAACGCGGGCGCAGCCTTTCCCGTGAGAGCCTGTCCAAGACATGAGGTCTGTTCGACGGCGGACTCGTAGTCGCTCGCCCCAAAACGCCAGGGTTGGGCGCCGTGCTCGCGCATGACGTGGTTGCCGATCCGCACTCCCGGCCAATCGAAATCGCCATGATAGAAAAGCTGCGCCCGCGCTTTAGCCAGCTGCGACAGCAGGCATCGCTGTGCTGCGGCGGGCATGCCGTCAGTGCAGACTAGCGGCGCGCAATCGGAGCACCAGTGATCCGCGGCGATTGCGACCAGGTTGGGATTCTCACAGACATAGACCTTGCGATCCGCCACGTCCCACGACGGTGGAGACCGCAACAGCGACCGCAGCGAAGCGTAAACAGGCTCTCCCTGCGACTGACTGTAATTTCCTGCATCGCGCATGGGCAGGTTCAGGAACAGCACCGGGCGAGCCAATTCATTGACCAGCACGCCGGCCTTGGCCCACACGTCGCGGTCGCGCTCCGCACCACCGCCCGGCTCCAGCTCGCCGTCTCCCGTTGGCTCGCTATCGACGTCATCATTGTTGTAATCGGTTCGAGCGATTACCTGACGCCAGACCGTCAGTGCCAGGGTTGCCGTGGGCTGGCCGATGTCGAGCGCGTGGGCGTCGCCCAGCACGTCGGCGGCCAATTGCGAACGTGTGATGCCGCTCGCGGGCAGGCATTGCAATACCGCTTCGACACGGCGACAGAGTTGGAGCGCCGCCGGTGGGCTCTGTCGTGCAAGGCGCTTGAGAAGCCCGATGCCCGCCGGAGCCTGCAGCAGTCCGATCAGTTCGCGGTGAGTGCAGCCGCCCAGCACATCCGACCACATTGTTTGCAGCGCAAGGCGCGTCGTGGCGAGATCTCGAAATCGGGCCATCGAGTTTTTCAAGTGCGTCGCGCAGCGAAGCGGCGATGCCGGCATTCTGGAAAGCGGTGTCGACGAGGCGAACGTCGACTTGTAAGGATTTGGTGTAACGGAGCGGACGACCAAGCAGCGAAGCCAATGCAGCATGTTCCTCCGCGGTGAGCTTGCCGATGCGAAAGTTTTCAACCGTGGAGCCGAGCGATGCCCGTTCGAAACGCTGACGCAGGCGCTTGCGCAGCAAGGCGTAACGGTCGCCGCCAAGTAGGCGTTGCAGGCGTGGGTCGGTCGAGGAAATCATGTCGGCGCAAATCTGCGATCTGGATCGTCTTGGCGTGTCTTGGCGCGACCGTCCCAGCTCCAACGCGACACGAACACCGCGTCGATGCCTTCACGCCGCTGCAACTGGCAAATGGCGACGCCGGGCAGTTCGGCATAGCAGGCCCATTCACGCTCGCTGGTGATGATGAAGTCGAGATCGAACTCGCGGATCAGCCCCATGCAATGGGCGCGCGCGGTATCATCGATGCCGGCGAACGCTTCATCGAGCAACATCAGGCGCGGCGCCAGCGCGTAGCTGCCCTGACTGTAGAAACTGGCGACCGCGGCGAACAGCGGCACGGTGAGGCCGAGCGCGCGCTCTCCGCTGGAGGCCGGACCGGAGAGTTTGCGCCAGTGCCCGTCCTGCCAGCGCTCGACGCGAAAGCGGTGCCAACGGCGATAGTCCAGCGCGCGGGCGAGTTGCTCGATCAGGCTGCCGCCCACATCCTTTCCGGCGCCCGAATCGGCCCTCTCGCGCTCGGCGGCGATGCGCTGCTGCAACATCGCGCCGACCACTCTCCGGTCGTCAGAAGACCAAAGGTCTGCGCTGGTATTGAGCAGGCGTTTGCGCGCTGCTTCGAGGCCGACCGGAGCGCCTTCTTCTTCCGCCAGGGCTGCCACAGCAGACGATAGCGTACCCCGGTGGAGGTCGGGCGATGGTGCAATTCTTTGTTGATCGCATCGCGCTGAGTTTCGGCCGCTTGCAGCAGGCGCTGCACTTCGGAAGCGATTTCGGCCTGCAGATGGTTCTCCAGCACAGCGCACTCGTTCGCCGTCAGCAGTTCACTGCGCTGGGCGATCTCTTCGGCGAGGCGCGCGGCAAGGCGATCCGGCGGTTCGGGTCGGTTCTGGTAGACGACGCGGACGATAAGCCCCCAATCGCTCTGTTCTGCGTGCGCCTGGTGGCCGAGAGCGCTGAGGGCGCGTTGTAGCTCCGTCAGGTCTTCGCCGATCTGCCGTTGCAGGCGTGTCCAGGCGTCGTCGTCGTCCTTGAGTTCGAATAAGGCTTGTTCCGCGCGGCGAGCCAGATTAAGCGCGGGGTCGATCGTCCACGGGCCGCCCAGGTCAGGCAGGTTGGCTTGCGGTAGCGCAGCCGCGAGCAGGCCGGTGGCTGCGAAGTGTTGGAACTTCGCGATTGCTTCGGCGCGCGCGTTGCTGCGTTGTCCGAACAGAGTGCTCGCAGTCGCCGCCTGTTCGTGCGCGACCGCGCGCGCCTCGCCGGATTTGCTCAGGACGTCGCGCGCGATCGTTAGTGCGGAATTGCTGGCCTTGACGGCGGTGCTGGCATCGGCCAGCCGCCGTTGCAGCTCCTCGACCCTGGCGCCGACGGATCCGCGCAACACCTCGAACCGGACGGCGGCTTCTTCCGCCTCAATGCGGGCAGCCGCAAATTGTTCATCCTGCTTCTTCAGATCGTCGCGGGTTTCGTTCTCGCGGTTGCGTTGCCGCTGCAGCTCGGGGAGCGCCAGACGTACCTCGTGAACAGCCTGGGCGAGGCGGAGTTGGGCATCGTGATAGTGGTTCAACGCCATCTCGACCGCCGGTAACTCGGCTGATAATGCAGGAAGGCGCAGATCGGTGGCATCGGCGGCGAGTCGTTGCCGCACCGTCTGCAGCGCTTGTGCGGCCTCCAGGTATTGAAGATCAGCCTCGCTCAATTGCTGGCGGGCGGTCTGAGCCTCGCGCGCACTGGCGGCCGCCGCAAGATGGGCGTTGCGCAACTCCTCTTCGGAGGAGCCAGACGCCATTCATCGGCGGCTCGATCCTGATCGCGCGTGAGTTGCGCGTCCATCGCCTGGACCGCAATGAGCTCATCGGCGATTAGTGTCAGGCGGCCGACTACGTCGGCGAGTCGCTGCTTGCGGGCTGCGGCGCGGGCCGCATGGCCGATATAGACTGCCGCGGGTTTGGCCCAGGCGCCGACCAGCGCGGCGAGCCGAAAGCGACCGTCGGGGGCGACCCAGGCTTCGATGTCCGCGGGATCGTCATCGGTGCAGGCGATGCCGGACAGCAGGCGTTCGACGAGTGCGGCCGGTACCGCGATATCGGTGGGCGTGTCAGCGTGCAGCCAACCAGCGAGCGAGAGCGCGTGCGGCTGTCGCTGCAGCACCTGGGTGTCGTGCAACAGCTCTACTCCGTCGCCGGCCTGCAGGTGGCCATCGGGCGAGACCCATGCGTCGAGCAGGCCGGCGGCTTCAAGCGCGGCCTCGAGGCCGGCGCGCTGAGCAGCCGTGACCTCTTCGCGAAAATCCACCAATTGCCAGAGCGGCGCACCCTCGCGCGCATCTCTGGCATCGGCGCCGCGCGTATGCGGGTTGGGCGGCGTCGCATCGACCCCGGCTTCGAGACGGTTGCGTTCGTCTTCGAGGGTGTTGAGCTCCGTCTCCAGCGTCTGGCGTTGGCCGTCGAGCGCCACGCGACGCTGCGCCAGACGCAGGCTGGCGTGCTGCTGCTCCGTTTGCAGGCAATGTCGCGCCGGATTGTCGCCATCCAGTCCAACAACCCAGTCGGCGAGGGCCGTAGCGCTGCGCGGCCGTCGTCGGAGCTGACCCGCAGTTGCTTCAGGCTGGCGAAGTAGCGCTCCCAGGCCTGAATCAGGTCGCGGCCCTCGTGATCGACCTCCGTATCGGCTTGCTCGCGTCGTTTTGCCGTGGCCTCTACCGTGCCCTGTCTTTCGTCGCGGGTGTTCTGGCGTTGTGTATGCAGGGCTTCGGCCTCCGTCACCTCAGTATGGCGTCGCCGCAACAATGCGATCTGTTCGCGTCGATCAACGATCAAGGTGCGAAGGTCGGCGCATGCATTGTCGAAGGCTTGTGGCGTCAATGCGACCAGATCGGCGGCGGCGAGCGTTGCGAGCGGGCTAGCGGCGTGCAGGCCGACGATACCTGCGGCCTCGGCATGCGTCGCGTTGTTCTGACGTAGCGTCGTCATCACACGTTCGGCTTGCGTCATGCGCTGGACGCCGTGCCCGGTCTCCTCAGTGCTGCGCTTTAATCGCCGTCGCACCTCGTCGACCGCCGCGGTGGCGACTTGCAGCGCACGCTGCCGAGCCAGAGCGTCCCGCTCGGCGGATTCGAGACGGTTCGCGTCCTGCATGGTCGGGTCGGCACGCAGGATATCAAGCCGAGCCTGCTCGCGCTTGAGCGCAAGTTCCGCGTCGTCGTGAATTATCCGGGCGAGCGCTTCCGCGGTCTCGGCCCTCTCGAGCCGCGCCTGCGCGTCGCCGCGCGCCCGGCTTGCACTGTCGAACTCGGTCTGGGCCTGGCGCAGCGCGCGGGCCTGCCGCCGGCTCTGGGTGCCAGCGTAGATCCGGTAGCGCTGGTCGAAGCGCTCGACGGCTCTTGCCAGCGCCTGGTATTCCTCGAGTTGGCGGCGATCCTCCTCCAACTGGCCGAGAGCCTCGGCGACGTCCCCAAGCAGTTCGGGTGCGAGCGGTGGCAAGGCCTCGGTCAATGCGTCCGAGAGCGCGATTTCGTCAGGCTTTTTCGACAGTTGCGGCTGACGCAACTGAATCAGCGTATCCATCAAGGCGTCGTAGCGCCTGGTGCCGAGGTGGAACAATCGCTCATCGACCGCGCGCCGGTAGCTGACGGCGGTATCGAACACCTGGCCGCGGCCGTGCAGCGCGTCACGCAGGCGTTCCCGAGTCAGGACCACGCGCTGATCACTCGTCAGCCAGATATCCTGATTGATGCGCGGAGCGCCAATGGAATCCTCCAACACGAAGAACCAGCTGTCCACCTGGGGACGCGCAGCGACCGCCGCAAGCCCGGCGCCGAGTGTGAGGTAATGCGGCGTGCCGTCATCGGCGAGGCGGCCGAATTCGATCCAGGCGTAGCCGATGCGCCGGTCATAGCTACCCATCAACAGGTTCCAGGACATCTTCTTGCCGCTGTCGCCGTCGGGTTCGATGCGCGAGGACTTGAGCTGTGCATCGAGCAGGAAGGGCAGCGTCAGCGACAGCACCTTGGATTTGCCGGTGCCGTTGTTGCCCCGCAGCAGCAGATGACCGTCGTGGAACCAGAACTCCTCGCTGTCGTAGTGAAACAGCTCCACCAGTCCAAGCCGCAAAGGCTGCCAGCGTTGCCGCGCCGGGATTGGCAGCGCGGGCCTCTCGGAGAGAGCAGCAAATGAAGCCGGCCGGTCGTTCATGTCGGACCGACCAGGGCATCGGCAGCCGCGGTCTGTACGCCGCGTGTTTCACGAACGTTGCGGACCTCGGCCTCACCGAGCGCAAACCGGGCGAGCGCCGGGCGCGGATAGACCGTCTCGGCATCTCGCACAATCAGTTGAAGCTTTTCCAGCCGATCAAGGGCGATCTCCGCAAGCTCGCGTTCGGCGCCGGGTTCACGCGCAGATTTGCGCCAATATTTGCCATAGCGGGGCTTGCTCTCGCGCAGGTAATCGACGACGTCTTGTTCCCTGATCATACCAGAGAATGGTTGGGTCGCGCCGGCGGCATCCGTCTGCCGCTGCCTGTAAACGGTGGCCAGGAACTCCGCGACCAGCAGCGTGACATGGGCGTCGGTGCCTTCTGCGGGCATCGCCACATCTGTCAGCGAGCCAGCCTCGTCGACCAGCGCCAGACCTTCGGCGCGTTGCTCCGCGACCAGCCCGGTTGCGTCAGACAGGCGGGCCGCCATGGCGCCACGCTGGTTGACAAAATAGGCCCGAGACTCGGCGTCCAGTGTGTCGGTATAGACTACCGGATCGTCGAGCAGCCGGCGTGCCAGTTGGCGGCGCAGAACGGTGCGTCGGCCCTCATCGCTGTCAGCCACATGCTCGTCGGCCAAGGCATGCAGTCGCTGGTCGAGCGTGACCGGCGCATCTTCCGGCCGGAAAGTCGACGGCCCGCGCACGGCGGCCAGCATGCCGGCGAGCGCGCGGCGCTGCACGTCGTAGAGGGCATCTGCCTGATCGCCCCCGGTATGGACAAAGGCGTCTTCGTCGCCGGCGACACGCTGCAGCACGCCCAAGTCGAGCAAGGTGCGGCATACCGCCACCAGTTCACGCCGCTCGTGGGGAGCGCCGAGCGTGAAGATGAAGCCGGAAGCCACCAGCGTCGGCTCGGCGGCGAATTGCAGCAGCCGCTCACCCAGCAGTCGCAACGTGATCTGCGGGTCAGCGCGTTCGAGCACCGCGCAAGCCAGGCACAACAGCACGTAACGGCGGCGATCATAAAACGGTAAACCGCGCATCGTGCTGGCGAGGTCGGCCGGTCGCTTATAAAGTCGAGCACCCTCTTGTTCGACGTGCAGCGCCCAGCCGGTTTCTCGCCCAAACCAGTCGCGCAGTGCGTCGGCCTGACGCCGGATCGCCGGAAAATCGTCGTGGTCCGGACTCATCAGCGGCGTCATCAGCAAGGCGCGCACGGCACTGCGAAATTCCTCGTTCTGGAACCGACGCTGTTGCTGGCCGATGCTGCGGCTGTCTCTACCAACGCTGGCGGCCATCGGCTGTCTCATGTCGGCGTGATCGTGATTAAATGGTCGCGCCCGGCAACTGCGCCGCGCGGCGTATTGATCACAGCGCGGCTATCGACTGCGAGTGGCGTGAGGTTGATATGCAATAATCCGTCGCCGGTTCGCCGTTCCGCGCTGGTGTTCGGACCGGCCTGTTCGGTCAGCACCTCACCGAGCAATCCCAGGAACAGACCGAAGGCATGAATGTCCAGCTCGGCGAGATCTGAAAGGCGTGTGGGCTGACCGGTGGCGAGGTGCTTGCGCGCCGCCTCGACCTGCAGCGACTCCTCGGCGAGTTCGCGCGCCAGATGTGCGCGGGCCTCACCGCGATCACGCACCCGGGGCATCACGCCGCGCGGCGCGGCCTCACCGTATTCGCGTAGCCGCGGGTGAATCGTCAGTGGTGGCGCGTCGGCCCAGCGTGTCGAGGCCGGCAGATCGGCGTCGGCGTTGGGATTCAGCGAGAAATGTCGTGCCGGGTTGAGCGCGAAGGCTGCGCGCGCCAACCGGTGCGCCTCGCCATCGTTGCTGCAGGCAGAAAACCAGCAGGCGAGCATGCGGAAATCCGCGGAACGGTCGCTGCGCCCGCTGCGGCGCTCGTTGAGCGCGGCGATCGCTCCTAGCAATTGCGGAATTGCCGACCGTGCCCTCGCCCGCAACAGTTCGGCTTGTGAGGGTTCGTGGCCAGTACGGAAGAACCAGCCGCGCAGACCTCTCCAGCGTTCGCGCCAGGCATTCAAGTGAAGGGTCCGCGCGTCGGCCCGATCCTCCGCATCGCCGGGGCTGCATCGCGTGCATCGCGCGTGGCGACCTGCTGTAGCAATGCGTCAATGCTCGGTTCCAGAGCGAGGATATGTCTGGCGATGGTGTCGGAGCGGCGCACCAGATCGCCCATGAACCGCTCCAAATAGTCGATTAGCTGGCGCTTGTAATTCGCTACCGCAATCGCCTCGGCCTGTTGCAACTCAATGCTGCGTGCGACGCCGGCCATGAAAGCCTGCGCATTTTCAGCAAGGCCCTCGAAAACGCGCACCAAATCCCGCAGTGTTTCGTGGATCTTCGCGACGTCGGCTTCCGCCTCGTCCGCCAGCGTTTGAAGCGCCTGCAACCGGTTTGCGATGTCTTCAAGCGCCACCGTTTGCAGTTCGGCGCGCCGTTGCAGTGTTTGCACGAAAAGCGCCAGTGCCACTTCGACAGCCTCCCCGCCCTGCGAGAGACGATACAGGAAGCGTGCACGGTAGAAATCGCTGAGGCTGGAAACCCGCGCCGTGTCAGGATGCGATTCAAGATTGCCCCAGGCGGCAAGCTGGGCGAGCGCGGTGTTGACGTCCTCAATTCGCGGTGGTGCATCTAACCATCGGGCTTCGCTCAGTACTTCGTCAGGTCTTAATTGCAGACGGTATTGCCGTTTGGCTGCTGCAAAGACGTCCATGATGCGGCGGTAAAATTCAGATTTCTCGGCACTCACATGCCTGAACAGCTCGGCTGAATCGCTGACGGCTCGCATCGGGCTTCTTCCCAAAGGTCTTCCACTGGAGTTGCCGGTTCGCGCGAACACGATAATGCATTTGTCTGTTCGCTGCAGCCAAATTGGGTTACCATCCACGGTTCGTGGATCGGGCGCGGGCTAGCTTCCCTGCATGCGGCTGAAACGCGTTTACTGTTGGGGTACATGGTCAGCCTTTCATCTGAGGTGATCCGTAAATTATATAGTAATTTCAATTACATATGAATTCGTAGTTTTAGTCTGAGTGGCGTGCCATTCTTCAATGACCGAGCGAACGCCTCTCCGGATTTGTCTCTTTTTCGTCTCCGCATTGCGGAGCTCCATGCTTCAGCCCACCTGTTAGTCCTATCCTCTTTCGAGGGACGGTTGCCGATGAGCCAGGAATCCAAGACGGCTGGCGCGCAATACGCTAGACGACCGATTCCATGAAACCCGCGTGCTGCAGCAGGCTGAATTGATGGAACGGACGGGCTGTTGGCGGATTCCTCGTTTGCGGTCGGCGAAACGAGGAGCTGTATCATGGCAGGATGGCGGCGAGCGGTCGAATTGGCAATGAGTGATGAAGAGATAGCGACCTTGACGACGCTTTCGCGGTCGAGGATCGAACTGGCGAGCCGGGTGTCGCGGGCGCAGATGCTGCTGGCGTATCGGGAAAACCCTTCGTTCTGCGCGGTGGGCCAGAGACTTGGGGTCCATCATCAGACGGTGCAGCGCTGTGTCGAGCGGGCGCTGGCCGATGGCCCGCTAGCAGCCCTCGACGATCGTCCGCGACCGGGCAAGGAACCAACCATCACGCCTGAGGCCAAAGCCTGGTTGGTGTCGCTGGCGTGCGACAAGGCCAAGGACCACGGCTATCCACATGAGTTGTGGACGACGCGGCTCTTGGCGCGCCATGCGCGCGAACACGGGCCGGCGGCGGGGCATGCGTGTTTGGCCAATTTGGTCCAGGGAACGGTGTGCAAGATCCTCGGCCGGGAGGAAATCAAGCCGCACAAAGTGCGCTACTATCTTGAAAATCGCGACGCCGAGTTCGAACAGAAGATGGCGGAGGTGCTGTGCGTCTACCGCGAAGTCGAAGTCCTGAAGAAAGCCTCTGCCAAAGGAAGGAGGCGGGGAAAGCCGGTGACGATCGTCTCCTGCGACGAGAAGCCGGGAATCCAGGCCATCGCAACGACGGCGCCGGATTTGCCGCCCAAGCCTGGCGTCCACGCCACCTTTGCGCGCGACCATGAATACAAACGCCATGGCACGCTCAGCCTGTTGGCTGGGATCGATCTGCTCACCGGCAAGGTCCACGCCCTTGTCAAAGATCGTCACCGCAGTCGAGAGTTCATCGAACTCCTCAGGCTTATCGATGCCGCTTATCCGCCGAACACTGCGATCAAATTGATCCTCGACAATCATTCCGCGCACATCTCGCGAGAAACCAGAGCCTGGCTCGCCACTCGGCCGGTGGGACGCTTCGAGCTCGCCTTCACTCCCAAGCACGGCTCATGGCTCAATCTCATCGAGGGGTTCTTCTCCAAGTTCGCCCGTTCAGTCCTCCGCCACATCCGGGTGGCCTCAAAACACGAACTCAAGGAGCGCATCATGGCTGGCATCGACGACGTCAATCGCCATCCGGTCATCCACACGTGGTCCTACAAACTCGCCGACGCCGCCTGATATGATCTGAACCAAGAAAACGCTAATCTAGTTACCTGCGACTGCTGCCGCAAAGCGTCGTTGAAGCCAACAATCGTCGCGCGCAGGCACACGCGCAGAACGCGGCCGACGCCTTTCGCTAAATTGTTCGCAGAGGGCACGTGCCCGGTCTGCAAGAACGCAATCACCTCGTATACGAAAGACGCGCCCTGGCTGCTGAGGCAGAAGGGTTTGAGAAGGACGATTTCCCGAGAATAGCGGAGCGCTACGCGGCCGAGCGCATCAGCTATTTGGATGCGGCTCATTTCGCCCCTAATTCTGAACATCGCTTTCAAGGTTGAATTCATGTCGTACTTGCGGGCGACTTGGACGCAATTCATCAGATCAAGTTCAAGCTCGCCGTAATCAAGCAAAAGGCGACCTATGACGGCCATCTCGTTTGGAAATGTGCTGTGGATCGGAAACATTATCGTCTGCGCCCCTTAAGACCAACTGATAGCTAGCCTAACGATTCATGGAATGGCCATGACCGTAGCCGTCTAGCGCCGCTGAAAGCGAATGTCCAAGTTCAAATGATCTCGGAGTGGTGTTCTTTCGGTCGCGCTACGTCTTTGGCAGATCATCACCAGCAATGCTCCGGCGTAGGTTCTCGTCATAGCGCCAAGGCTCGTTTGAGATCGTCGTGTTCGAAGGCGCTGGCCATGCGGTTGATGTCAGCCGATCTGGCGCCGACTGCTTTGGCGCTATCACGCCAGGTCGTCGTCACCGCCGCGACTTCTTTAATAGTTGCGCGGGCTTGCACGAGGGTGAGGCCGAAAAACTCCGAAGCGGCTTCCAGCAAGTCGAGTGAACAGGTGCCTTCGTCGAGGTCGATATTTGTTGTCAGCACGCGTGCTTTGAGATCCGTCGGCACCGGGTTGAGGTCGTAGGCGGGAGAGAGCGTCCAGCCCGCCTTACCGAGCCAGAGGAAGCCGTGGTTACGGAGGTGATCGTCGACATTGGAGATGAGCACGTTGAAGACGACGCGCCGATAGAGTGCATGGGCGTCGGTTTTTCCTTGCGCGCCATGTTGCGCAAGGGCGTCGACTATCTCCGGATAGCTGCCCCGCTCGCCGTCTTTGGCGCCCATCATCGCCATGGCCGACAAGAATGGGATGCGGGTCGCGCCGGTGCGGTCGAAGCGACGCGACAGCATGACCGGTTTGCCGGCCACTTCGATTAATTCATGGTGCGGAGTAGCGATGCCGGCCTGACCAGCCAGCCGCAGCGCGATCTCCTCCCAGGTCTCCATGCTATAGTCGTCGGTCTCCTTCGGGAATTTGGCGATGGAGAGGTTGCCATGCTGATCAACGACGGATGCTTTCGGCCGTGCTCCGCCGAGAGAGGAGCCGGGTGCGAAGATAAGCTGGAGATCCTCGTCCGTTTCCTCGTCCCGGAGAATCCGCTCGGTAATCTGCAGGAGCCGTCCGAGTTCGATCAGGGCAGGGACGGCGGCGCGGATCGGCGCCTGGAAAGTCTCTTGCCCTGCCCAGCGGAATCGTAGCGCGCCGAGACGGGTTTCATCGGCGACGCCAAGCAGGTAATCGCTCTCCGCCAGGGTGCGAACTGCGCGGCCCTCGCGTTCAGCTAGGCGGCGTTCGCAGCGTTGCATCAGACGTCGGCCCCAAGTGTCGGGTGCGGAGTCGCCGATGGAGCCGAAGATGGCTTGGCCGGGTGGTGGCGCGAAGCCGCCGCGCGTCAGCTTGAGGGCCGGCTCGATAGAGAAGCGATCAGGATCTTCGAGCCACTCGGGCGCATACTCGAAGACGACTGTTTCGTTACCTCGAACGCGGTTGCTTCTGGCCAAACCGACGCGCCGCGTGCGGCCGTCCAGCTCGATGTGGACTTCGAAATCAGCCATTGTCGGCTCGGGCGGTTCGCTTGAGGTGGATATGTTTGGGTAGCTCTGCGCTGGCCAGCGCCTGTCCGACTGGGTCGTTGCTGATGTCGGCGACCTGGCTCAGACGGTCGAGCAGGCCGAGCGCCTGGAGGACGCCGGCATAAATTCCGACGCTTACATTGGTGTCCCCGGCTTCAACTTTCTGGAGCGTTGAGCGGGAAGTGAATGCGCGCTCGGCCACGACCGCCATCGGCAGCCGTCGTCGCCGGCGGGCATCGTGAATGTCCGTGCCGAGCTTGCGCAGGGCCCGCCGCACAGCGGCAGGAGGATTATGTGGAGTAGGCATTTGTCACCTTCGTACTACAGATTGGCAAAATATGTAGCACGAAGATTACATTTTTACTAGTCGCCTGGAAGGATCGACAGCCCCTTGAAAATCCACGAATGTAAGATTATCTTACCATATGTCGGATCAAGGAGGCTTCCATGGACCCTGCTACCCTTAAGGAAAAGCTAATCGCTGTTCTCAGCCAGATTCAAGCTGACAGCGGCTTGGAGTGCCCAGCGCTGAGTGGCGCGATCAAACCGGTTGAGACCTTGCCCAAGTTCGACAGCAAGGTCTGGCCCGTCGCGACCACGATCCTCGCCACAGAGATCAGCGCGACGATCCCGAACGACGTCAATATCTTCGTCGACGAGACCACCAAGCTTCCGCGCTCCATCGACGAGACGGCGATCTTCGTCTGTGACCTGCTCAAGAAGCAAAGCGAGAAGGAAGCGGCCGCGGCATGACCGAGCTCGATCCCGCGAAGCGGGCCCAGATCGCTGATCGACTAAAAGAGGCGCGCAAGCTGTCCGGCTTGTCACAAGGCCATGTCGCCAAGATAATCGGCCTGCACCGTCCTTCCATCACCGAGATCGAAGCAGGCAACCGCCGTGTCTCAGCCGACGAACTCGTCCGACTTGCAGAGATCTATGACGTCAGCGTCGCCTGGCTGCTCGGCGAAGCGCCCGAGACGCTCGACGTTCAAGATCCGCGGCTTGAGCTTGCCGCACGCGAACTCTCCAAACTCAAGCCAGATGATCTGGAACGTTTGCTTAGGCTGTTAGCGGCGATGCGCAACGATTCCGCCGCGAACGGGGACGATCGCTGATGAGTGTGACGCGCACCAAGCCCAGCTTTGATCGCCGCGCCTTGGCGACCCAGGCCATGCAGGCAGCCACGGCCACGCGGGCGAAGGCCCAACTCGACCAGGCCGGGCCGATCTGCATCTACGGGGTATGCGAGACGCTGGGCGTCGTGGTGCGCTTCAACAACATCAACATGGAGGGGATGTATCAGCGCGGCCTTCCTCCGCGCATCCATCTCTCGGCCCGACGGCCGCTACCGCGGCGCACTTACAATTGCGCGCATGAGCTCGGCCATCACGTGTTCGGCCATGGCTCGTCGATCGACGAGCTGCGCGAGGATGCGAAGGCGCACCCTTGGGAGGACCCAAAAGAGTTTCTGGCGGACACGTTTGCGGGCTTCATCCTCATGCCAATCATCGGCCTGCGCCGTGCCTTCTCGGTCCGGCGCTGGGCGCCGGAAACGGCGACGCCGGCGCAGATCTTCACCATCCCCTGCGAGTTCGGCGTCGGCTATCCGCATGAGTTGTGGACGACGCGGCTCTTGGCGCGCCATGCGCGCGAACACGGGCCGGCGGCAGGGCATGCGTGTTTGGCCATTTGGTCCAGGGAACGGTGTGCAAGATCCTCGGCCGGGAGGAAATCAAGCCGCACAAGGTGCGTTACTATCTTGAAAATCGCGACGCCGAGTTCGAACAGAAGATGGCGGAGGTCCTGTGCGTCTATCGGGAAGTCGAAGTCCTGAAGAAAGCCTCTGCCAAGGGAAAGAAGAAGCGGGGAAAGCCGGTGACGATCGTTTCCTACGACGAGAAACCGGGAATCCAGGCCGTCGCAACGACGGCACCGGATTTGCCGCCCAAGCCTGGTGTCCACGCCACCTTTGCGCGCGATCATGAATACAAACGCCATGGCACGCTCAGCCTGTTGGCTGGGATTGATCTGCTCACCGGCAAGGTCCACGCCCTTGTCAAAGATCGCCATCGCAGTCGAGAGTTCGTCGAACTCCTCAGGCTTATCGATGACGCCTATCCGTCGAACACTGCGATCAAGTTGATCCTCGACAATCATTCCGCGCACATCTCGCGAGAAACCAGAGCCTGGCTCGCCACTCGACCAAGCGGGCGCTTCGAGCTCACCTTCACCCCAAGCACGGCTCGTGGCTCAATCTCATCGAGGGATTCTTCTCCAAGTTCGCCCGTTCAGTCCTCCGCCACATCCGGGTGGCCTCAAAACATGAATCAAGGAGCGCATCATGGCCGGTATCGACGACGTCAATCGCCATCCGGTCATCCACACGTGGTCCTACAAACTCGCCGAGGTCGCCTGATATGATCTCGAACCAAGAAAACGCTAATCTAGATTGGGATGCCGCCGGCGCCGACGAGGGGCAGATTGGGCTGGAAACCCGCTACGAGGCGGTGGTCGAGCATCCAGAACTTGGACGCCTGACGTGGTCGCTCTGGCAGGGGTCGAACTTTGGCCTAGAAATCAAGCTTTTTAGAGCCGCATCAATGATTTAGCTTGCTTTATCGAGCGGTCTTGATGGAAGATCGTGCCTTCCACTTAATCCGACTGCCGCTTCAGAAAGCGCTTTATTGCCATGGTATTAGATGGTTTGTCGCGATCTGGTGATGCACTGTCGAATTGCTTGTATGGCATATGAAATTTGGAAAGGAGGAAGCACGCTCAGATTTAGTCCTGTCTATGGTACAACGACAGATGATTGGGTCGTCTGAAACTTGGCCATGGATGATCAGTCTCCGCCGCCAAGAGCAACAGAAGCGTAATGAAGCAACATGGCAATCACCGATCCGCCCTTCTCTGCAACGGTGACCTCAGTCTTTGATGCCTTTGTGAAACGGCTCGAGGATCACAAGGCACTTTCGGCCGAAGCGCTCGCAGCTCTTCGCCAGGCTCTCGACCAGCACAAGCTGGACGCGGAGAGCCTGCGCGATGCTATTTTACCTCAGCGGGGTCAAGCAATGATCCAGATTGAGGAAATCGAGATTGTCGAGTTTCGCGGAATCCGCCACCTGAAGCGTGCGCTGGGTCGGAAAAGTTTCGGTATCGCGGGGCCGAATGGCACCGGCAAGAGCGGAATCGTCGACGCGATTGAATTTGCTCTGACGGGCAATATCACGCGCCTCGGTGGAGCCGGCACCGCCGAACTCAGCGTTAAGGCCCATGCGCCACACGTCGATGCGAACAAGAAGCCGGAAAAAGCCCTTGTTCGCCTCAAGGTCTATGTCCCCTCGCTTAAGAAAAGCTTCGCGATCGAACGGACCGTCAAGAACGCCGGTACTGCCGAGCTCAAGCCGAGCAATACTGAAACCAAAGCCATTCTTGCGCAGCTCGAAACCCATCCCGAATTTGCGCTGTCTCGCCGCGAGATCATTAAGTACGTCCTCGTTCCTGCAGGCAAACGATCGCAGTATGTCCAGGAGTTGCTGCGCCTGGCCGAACTCGAAAAAGTGCGTATGTCGTTGCAACGCGTCGCGAACGACGCCAAGCGCGATCAGGTAAGGACCGAAGCCGAAGATCGGCGGACAAAGGCTGATTTCTTCAAGCATCTCGGGTTTGCGAACCCGAAGAAGTCCGACCTGCTTGACGCAGTCAATGCTCGCCGCGCCGTGCTGAAGCTCGAGCCCATCACGGATCTTGCCCCGAAGAATGCCTTGAAAGCTGGCGTCAATGTTGAAATTGGACAGGGTTTGCAGCCACCCAAGTTCTCCAAACTTGGTGCCAAGGGCGATCTTGAACTGTTCATGCAGCAGTTGGCGGCTCCGCAGGAAGCGGCCATCGCGGGCGGGAAGGCTGACTCGGTCACGGCGCTTACTCAACTCACCAACGATCCAGCCCTCCTAAAAATCGTCAAGCAGCGGGCGCTCATTGAGCGGGGCCTCGAACTCGTCGAGGAAGATGCGTGCCCGCTCTGCGATATCACATGGGATGTGGCGCTGTTGACCGAGCATCTACACGAGAAGATCGCAAAGGCCGACGCCGCGGCAGCCATCCTGCAGCAGCTTGCCGTCGCCGTCGAACCACTCGTGGTTCACCTGCAGGCCATCATGCGTGAAGCCGGCAAGGTGACGGAATGGTGTGAGAAGGCCACCCCTCCGATCGATGCTGCGCCGCTTCGCGCGTACGCGAAGGCAGTCTCTGGTGACCGCGCCGTTCTCGACAAGGTCGTTCGCGACCCGGCGGCGATTGCAGACGCCTTGCAAGCGCTTGGTCGGCTGGACGCGCCGTCTCCGCCCGAGCTGCTTGACGCCACCAATGGCTTGACGGCGTATATCGATACGCTCGCCGATCCGTCAAAGGAGGAAGAAGCGAAGGAATTTCTGATTGTTGCTCAGGAAAAATACGACCAATGCCGCAAAACGCAACGGGACTTGACCGATGCTATGCAACAGGCGGAAACGGCGGCTGCTGTGCTGAGCCACTACGGCATGGTCAGCACCACCATTCTGGAAGGGATCTACGACAAGGTTCAGAAGGACTTCACTGATTACTACAGCTTCATTAACCGTGATGATGAGGCCAAATTCGAGGGCAAACTGTCGCCATCGTTTGGTAAGCTTGCCTTCGACGTCGACTTCTACGGCCGGGGTAAATTTCCGCCGGGAGCCTATCACAGCGAGGGCCATCAGGACGGCATGGGCCTTTGCCTTTATCTCGCCCTCGTGAAACACACGCTCGGCGATGGCTTCACGCTCGCCGTTCTGGACGATGTGCTGATGTCGGTCGATGCCGGGCATCGCCGTGAAGTTTGCGCGCTGCTCAAGCAGAAATTTCCAAATACGCAATTCATTCTAACCACCCACGATGGGGTGTGGCTCAAATTCATGCAAAGCGAGAAGCTTGTTCAGGGCACGCTGAGCTTCGGCGGCTGGACCGTTGACAGCGGACCGCAGGTCTGGAACGAGGGCGATGTCTGGTCGCAGATTCAGGATTATCTTGCAAAGGTAATGTTCCGACTGCTGCCGGCACCCTGCGGCGTTACCTGGAATTTGCCTCAACGATCCTTGCGGACAACTTGCGAGCCCGTATCGAGTACCATGGAAATGGACAATACGATCTTGGCGACCTCTGGCCCAGCGTGCTTGCGGCGTGGAAGGCCCGTCTCCTGGAAGCCCGCGATTCTGCCGCTTCCTGGGGCAAGAATGTGCAAGACGCCGAAACACTCCAGGTAGAATCCAAGAAGAGAGTTGCGGCCACAAAATCGGAGGAGTGGATGATCAACAAGGCCGTGCACTATAATGCCTGGGCGGACCTGCAGCCTACGGAATTTTCTGCGGTGGCGACCGCGTTCCAGGGACTGCTCCACCTGATGCAGTGTCCCAATTCCGATTGCGGTGAGTTCCTCTGCGTCTCGCCCATCAAGGGTGACAAGGAAGTACTCCGGTGCAGCTGTGGCACCGTTAGTCTCAATCTCGTGCCCAAGAAGAAATGATTAGCCGCCTGGCTGCAAAGCGGGTTTTGGGGCGCGGGGGGATGATGCAAAGGAGCAATTCTACAAAATTGCAAATGTAGCTTTGGTTATTGTAAGTCATTGAAACAGAAGCAAATCCAGAGAGTGATAATATAGATTACGGAAAGTGGTGGGGATCTCCGACCCTCAAGCCGCCTCCGACCGCGGGGTTGGCGAGTTCGAAGCGACCGGCAGAGTCGCAACGCTGACCGCATCGTCGAGGGTTTTCCGGGCCACGTCGACCAGATGTTCGTGGTGCGTAAAGAATAGCACCTGAGTCTTCTTTGCCAGCTCATCCAGGACGCGGAAACCGGCGGCAGCACGCTTTTCGTCGAAGTTGATGAACAGATCATCCGCAATGAACGGCAGGGGTCGGCGTGGTCGAGATAATCTTCGATCGCAGCAACCCGCAGAGCGAGGTAGAGCTGATCCGCGGTTCCGGTGCTCATGCCGGAGACCGGCACCCGCCCCTTCCATCCTGCTTGATCCCGGCAAGTTGCACATTGTCGTGCTCGTCAAGTTCAAGCTGTAGCTTCTGGAACGATCCGCAACTGAGGATAGCGAAGATCGCTGGCGCGCTTGGGTATCGATGCAGTCGGTTTCTTCGATGAACTTCAGCGCGAAATATGAGAATTTCGCCTGATATATGCGGTGTCCAGGAGAAATTGGCTACTTTTTCTTCTTCATGACGAGGTAAGTTTTCGTTTGTGGACGGTGCCCGATCGAAGGGCTCGGTCGGTCTCCCGGATGTAGGCTCAAGCCGAATGAGCGCACGCAGCAACAACTTTATGTTGGATGCCGAGCTGGATGCTACCAGTGAGAGTCAAGCTCTTCGCGCCCCGTCCTTAGCTGCCGCAAGATTGGCGGATCACGATGATCTTGCGGCGGAACTCCACCTGTGCACGCACAGTGAGTCAGCGACTCTGGAGTTCCAGTACCCGGGTGGGGCCCAAAGAAGATGAAGATGCGCGATTGCCACGAACGCTTTGAGTATCGCCCAGCAGCGACAAGCTGCGCCGTCTGTGACGGAAAGTTTGGCATGATCAGATACTACTCATGGCGGGCGACGCCGTGCTCCAAGAAGTGCCTGGACCGCTTCAAGGCACGCCGGGAACGAGACCGCCGCTGGCTGTTTCGATTTGAGGCGGTGGGCCATGCAGCAGCACCTCAAATGCGGCAGCAAGATCGATCTGGAGCTACAAGATCTGTTCGACGGCACGACACGTGAGTCGCCGATGAAGAGGTACTATTTTGATATCCGCGACGGCAGCCAGTTCATCCGCGATGATGAAGGTGCGGAGCTGCCGAACATCGATCTCTGCTCGGGAAGAGGCGACCACTGCACTCTCGGAGATGGCCCGCGAATGGGTCAGAGGCAGGCCGCAGCACCACATAGCAGTTGAAGTTCGCGATGATCATGGCCCTATTTTGGAGGCGAGCTTTAGCTTTGTGATGAAACCGTGCGCGACGTGAAAGCCAGCGGTTGGGATCGAAATGCAATTTTCGACGCCGATTGACAGCCGAAATCGCGGGTCATCAAGCGTTTTCACACAACCAAGACCTACAGCAGTCCGGCGTGCGGCCTAGCGGTCGTCACGCTTGTGTAGAGCGTAATCCTCACAGTACCATAGTCTTGACGCCGCTGCCTTGCGGACACGATCGCGAGACTACCACCTGCCGCTGCATCATTCGGATACTTTGACGATAGAAGCGATGCGGTTGGCGCCCGGCAAGATCACGCGGAACTACTTCGGCAGCGAAGGCATGGATACAGTCTTCAAGGAAGACGTGGTCGAGAGGCTGCTTTCACGAGGTGATGGCAGCGACATGCTGAATACCGTGCACATCATTGAACGCAAAAGGATGGACGCGGGCGCGTTCCTCGACTAGCTACTTTCCGGCGCAACATTCGGCGGCCTTTTGAGGCAGCCAGAATCGCTTGGTGGGGCGAAAACTGCAAGATCGGACGGAATCAGCGTTGACTTGTGTGGGTGAGATTGATTCATTCTTATGAATGATTCGAGATCGAGCTCTTCAAACCCGCGAGAAGCTTGTCGGCAAGCTGCCGGTCACCGGCGAACTGCTGCGTGGTTCGCTGCTGGAGCGCACTGTTCGTCACAAGCGCGGCTGCCCGAAATGTGCGCGCGGCGAAGGGCACCAAGTGTACGTGCTGACGGTGAGCTATGGCGGCGGACGCGTTCGCCAGTTCAGCGTGCGCCGTGAACGCGTTGCTGAAGTGCGCTGTTGGCTGGACAACTATCAGAAGCTGAAAGAAGCGATCGAAGCGATCTGCGAGCTCAATCACGACCTGCTGGGCCCCGATGCGGCGGCGCCGCGCGGCGGAGGAAGATGCGTGATTGAGATGCGCAGAGTGCAACTGAGCTTCGGCGATGGCTTGATCGCCGAAGAAGTGAGCGATCTTCGCGAAGGTTGGATGGAGCATGCCGACCGCGTTCTGGCGGATGAACAGATCGTAGCTGCGGTATATGAGGCGCTGGCGAGACGGCATCCCAAGAGCCGCAGTCGTGGCCGGCTGGGCGCGCCGGCCGAGGTGGTGCTGCGATTGTTGATCCTCAAACATGTCCGCAATTGGAGCTATCAGGTGCTGGAGCGCGAAGTGCGCGCCAACCTGGTGTATCGCGACTTCACCCGCGTGGGCGGCGGCAAGACGCCGGACGCAAAGACGATCGGCCGCTGGGGCTTGGCTGTGGATCCGGACACGATCAGGCAGATTCACGAGCGAATGGTTGCAAATCGCGCAGCAACAGGGGGTGACGCAAGGGCGCAGAATGCGCGTGGATACGACGGTGGTGGAGACGAACATCCACCATCCGACGGACAGCACGTTGTTGGGGACGGAGTGCGAGTGCTGATCCGCACCATGAAGAAGATCACCGCCATCACGGGCGTCGTCGGAACGAAGCTGCGCGACCGAAGTCGAAGCGTGAAGCTGCGGTTGCTTGAGATCGCGCGGATTGCGCGCGCCAAGGGCCGCTCAATCACGAGAAGCTCAAGGAAGGCTACCGTAAGCTACTGAGTTCGACGAGCCGGGTGGTGGGTCAGGCGAAGCGCTTCTCCAGCGAGATCGCCGAAGGGGTGAAGCGGTCCAGAGGCATCTTGAAGTTGAAAGGCCTGCGTCTGCAGCTGGAAGCGATGCTGCCGCTGGTGCGGCAAGTGATGCGGCAGACCCGGGAACGTATCTTCCGCGGCAACACCCGGGCAGAAGGCAAGCTCCCCAGTGTGTTCGAGCCCTCGACCGAGATCATTCGCAAAGGTAAGGCCGGCAAGCCCAACGAGTTCGGCAAGATGGTCAAACTGCAGGAAGCAGAGAACCAGATTGTGATCGACTACGACGTCTACGATCAGCGGCCAAGCGATTCGGAGCTGTTGATCCCGGCCATCGAAACCCACGAGGCAAAACTCGGACGCACGCCACGCCTGGTGGCGGCGGATGCTGGATTTTACTCCGCCAGGAACGAAGCTGCAGCGAAAGCCAGAGGCGTCAAACGCGTCTGCATTCCCAATCGCTCGACCAAGAGCGCCGAGCGCAAGCGTGAGCAGAAAAAGCGCTGGTTCCGTAACGGTCAGAAATGGCGAACCGGATGCGAGGGACGTATCAGCGTGGCCAAACGGCGGCACGGGCTCGATCGCTGCCACTACAAAGGCAGCATCGGAATGAAACGCTGGGTCGGCCTCGGCGTCGTCGCCGACAACCTCATCAATATCGGACGCGCTATGGAAAACCAGTCACGCCAACCGTAGTCCGTCCCAGCTCAATCTGGCCTCTCAAGGCCCCGCCAGCCCTGGCGGGGCCTTGTCGTTGTCCGCGCGGTTGACCAGTCTGGTTAGAACCGCGAATTTTGCGCCGGAAAGTAGCTAGCGCGGCCAAAGCGGAGGACCGTCCGCTGATTGACGTCGTGCGCAGCATGGAGGATGCAAAAGTGACCACGCTGGCCGAGCTCGGGCCGAGCGTGGTACAGCAGGTAGTGCGACAAGGACGAGGGCAGCGCGTCGTCTCGGATGAGTCCTCAGAATAGCGCCTCCGAGGCCATCGATGAACGACGCGGGCCCTCTCTCCGACCTGGGAGGCACCGGTCCGGAGCTACCGATAGATTTCGATTTTGGACTATCAAGGAGTAAGAACTTTGCTTAACCTGCTTGGGTTGAACAATTTATAGTGGTAACGGGTCGGGAGACACCGTAATGATTTTTAAGAGGTGCCGATGCGCGCAAGCGGATTGCGGCGGACTCCGTTGACGCCGTCAAGCGGGGACACGGCATATCCTGTACCGTCGCTGTCCACGTCACCGCTCAGGAGGCAAGATAGATCGATCCCGTCGCCGCGCATTCTGACAGCGATGTTGTGCACTGGCTGAGTATGCAGTCGCCAAGCGCAGATTGGTCCGGTAGACGCTGAACCAGCGTTAAAGCATCTGTAGCGAAAACTTGTAATCTTCTCGTCATAGTTGTATCTTAAAAATGCGATTTTGGATTCGAGGGGCTCGTCCATGAAGATGATCGCGCTTGTTGCTTTGTGGATTCTTGGCTTGTCGGCTTCCTCCCTCGCGCAAGACATCAATTGCGGTGCAAAAGGGCCTGATCCGAAGCCGAGTGAGATCAAGCTCATTTCGTGGAATATCGCCGAATTAGCGACGGCAGTGAGGGTCTATGATCGTCTCCTCCGCTCGGAAGATGAATTCAAGAACTTGCGGCTCTATCGTGAATGCAGCGACGGCCACGTCTACGCCATGCAGGAGATCGCGAGCCTTCGCGCGCTCGCGCGCGTTTTCCCACCATCCCAGTACATTCTCTGCATTTCCGGGCAGACCGTTGCGGACCAGCGTGGCCTGGCGCCCGATTATCCTTTCAACCAGCTTTCGGATATCAAGCCGCAGTGCGTAACCGACCCGACCTCAGCCGTGAGTACTCTGCCGGGCGAACTCACCAATCCTGCCAGGCAGTATGTTGCTTTAGCAATCACGCGATCTTCTGGCGTTTCACTCGGAGATACGAGGGACGTCGTGGATCTTGGGCCAAAAGACCCCGCAACTGACCACCAGACCCGGTGGGGGCTCGACATTACCTTGAACAAAAATGGCGCTCTTTTGCGGCTACTCGTCGTGCACATGAAGTCTCGCTGCAACGAAGATCCCATCGAAGAACCTTCAGATAACGACCACTGTCCAGCGCTCTTTCGTCAGCTGCAACCGCTTAAATCCTGGATCAGGGCAGCGCATCAGGGCGGTGGGCCGGTTATCGTTGCCGGAGACTTCAATCGCAGGTTCGACCGCGAAAGCCCTGAGATAAAGACGACTGATATGTGGGATGTGATGTCTGGCGCGTCCACGTCGAGCCCTGACGATGACGTGAAACTTACCCATATCCCTAAGAACAAGGAGTTCAAGTGCTGGCCTACCGAGCCTGCCAGCCAACGCTTTTCGATAGATTTCTTTGTCTTGAATGAGAAGGCCGCTGCCCTTGCGGACGCGGGATCATACTGGAAATGGCGATACGGCAAAGACATTGAAGAGGAAACGCCGCGTTCCCGTTGGCCCAGTGATCATTGCCAGATTCAACTGAACCTTAAGTTTCCATGATTGACGCGAAGTGCCGTTTGAAGCCGAGCCACGGGCCGGTTTGTGTTGTTTCTAAAGATCTAATTTTACGGGGAACGTATGCAGATTGATACTGAAGTAGTCGCCACGACGACCGCGCGAGTCGACTCGAAGCGCGGTGAACTCAAGGCACCTGCGGCAAAGCCTGATCTTCCGAAGGATCGGGCGGATCGCGTCACTCGGTACATCAATGAAAACCGGACGCCCGATGACATCGCCGCCCTAGAGCGCGCGATGGGAACGAATGACCTACTGAGCCTACACTACTTCTGGGCAGGCATTCGTGCGGCCCGTTCTGTTGGTTGCATCAAAATACCACCGTCGCCGGGTGATCGCGGAGGGTCTGCTACTGGCTTCATGATCGCCCCCACACTCCTGCTAACGAATTGGCATGTTTTTAAGATGCCGGAAGTAGCAGGCCGCTCGCGTGTCCAGTTCGCATACGAGTCGGACCCCTTGGAAATGACCGAATCCCCACCTGGTTTTCCTTCGCTCCTGACAAGTTCTTCTTCAAGAATAAGGATCTCGATTATTGCGTCGTGGCGGTCGACCCTCTTTCAAAGCAAGGGACGGAAGAGCTGGCGAGTTTCGGATGGCTTCGCCTGAATCCTCAACTCGGCAAGGCGGACTACGGCCAGTTTCTTTCCATCGTTCAGCATCCCGGAGGCCAGAGCAAGCAGATAGCCATTCGTGAAAATAAACTATTGCCCTTCGATGACACTGAAGACTTTCTCACCTACCAGAGCGATACCTTCCGAGGCTCGTCAGGCTCGCCAGTGTTCAACGATCTTTGGGATGTCGTTGCCCTACACCACTCGGGAAAGCCACTGAAAGATAGCCAAGGTCGCTACATCGGTCACGACGGCCAGCCCATTACCGACCATAAGCCGCTGGAGCACGAGATCAAATGGATAGCAAACGAAGGCGTCAGGACCAGCCGGCTCGTAGCTGACATCAGGAAACAGGCTGCTCGTCATGATCTCCTGCCGGTGCTTGAGGCGGCTATCCAAGGAACGATCAAGCCAACTGCAGCCGAACTCGAAATCGACGTGGAGCCGTCAGCACGGCCTACTTTCGCACCGCAGCTCATTCCAGCAAGCCTGCCGAGTGAGGATTCTCACTCGTCTTGCCACTAAACGTCTCGCTCAAGGTTGAAAGCCTTTCGAGATCCTCCTTCTATCCGCTCGTTGATCCCGGAAGTAAAGCCATTGGCTGCTCCGGCCATTGTCGCAAGTGCTGAGCCTGACGAGTTGTTGCTGGAGAAGCTTAACTTCGACACCGACTATAGCGATCGACAAGGCTACGACGAAAACTTCCTCGGCCGCGACCGTATTGCGGAATTCCCGACCATAGAGAGCGAAGACCCGAAGCTGATTGCTCCCTTGCGGGGCCGCGCCGGCAAGGTCCTCCACTACCATCACTACTCGTGCATGCTGCATGCACAACGGAGAATGCCGGTCCTTTCGGCCTGCAATACCGATTACAGCAAAGGCCAGAGGAAGATTAAGGGCCGCGAAACCTTTGGAAAGGACGAGTGGATAACCGATAGCCGCATGGACGAAAAGTACCAGCTGCCGAAAGGCTTCTATGATCGGTGGAAGAGACTCGATTTTGGCCATCTCGTGAGGCGAGATGATAACTGTTGGGGTGCGTCAAAGACAGAGATTGAGTACGCGAATTCAGACACGTTTCACCTGACGAACTGCACGCCCCAGCACGAAGCATTTAATCGCGATAAGTTTGGTTTCCACGGCTTGTGGGGGCGGCTCGAAAATCACATTAGCAGGCAAGCATCCTCCGATAGGACGCTGGCACGCCTGTCGATCTTTGCTGGTCCAATTTTCACGATGCGGGATCTGAAACTTGAAGACGAGGAGGCAGGCAACGTTTATGTGCCGCTATCCTATTGGAAGGTAGTCGTTGCACCGACCAGGAGCGGCAGCATCAAGGCGTTCGGCTTCGTCACATCGCAAAAGCAGGAGCTAGCTGACGATTCACCGTTTGAGGAATTCTCGCCAGAAGGCTTCGAAGACGAGCAAGCGACATTGGCGGAAATCGAAAGACGCACTGTTGTCCGGTTTAGTGCGACGTTGAAAGCGGCCGACGTCATGAATGACCGGCCCGTGCAGGAGGAGGAACTTATGCCCTCTCGTCATTCGAAGATGTCTGGATGGGGAAGAAATAACTGCGGGAATGGAGGCTCATGCTCGATGGCCGCGGTGCTTGGAATGACAGACGTGTGATCGAGTGGCATGCCCCGTTGCTTGAGCTATCGCAAGGATCAGGGCAGGGAGTTCGCGAACTATGCGTGTACGACGCTGGTCTTTTGGGTGCTGGCAGGACCTTCTGCGAACGAAGCTGGTCAATCTTCGTTCTACTGGTGGGCCGGTGAAAGCGAACCCCGCTGGCCTGGCAGACCTTCGGCGATGTCCCCAAATTGTATGGATCGGATCGCGGCTTCTTCAGCGAGAAGAACGTGATGTCGTGCAAGCAGGAAGGCGTTAAGGTGGTGTGCATCCCACACCGGGGCGGCACCAAGGCGCCCGAACGCGAAGCCTATGAGAAGAGCCGGGAGTTCAAGGACGGCCAGCGCTTTCGCGCCGGCATCGAGGGCGCATCTCGGTATTGTTCCGCGGTCGCGGCATGAAGCGTTGTCTCGAAGGTCGCGAGCGCTTCGAGCTATGGGTTGCAGCCGCCGTGCTCGCCAACAACCTCATGAAGATCGCAGCCCTGTTGGCGGACCGATCATCGCGCAGACGAAAAGCCGCCTGACAATATCCCTTCAAGTCCCTCGCTTGCGGCGGAAATCTTATCCGCTGCACTTCAGTGCAACCACTGCACCGTCTACCGGACGCCTCATGAAATCGCGACGAAACTCGCGTCAAAACACATGGCGAATGCTAGCATCTACTGCTAATTCGCCCCGGTTTTATTGAGGAAATGGCGCCCTCAACACAAATGCAGGTGTTTCGCGACAGAAACTAGGTCAGCGTTTTCTTGGTTTGAATCATATCAGGCGACCTCGGCGAGTTTGTAGGACCACCTGTGGATGACCGGATGGCGATTGACATCGTCGATGCCAGCCATGATGCGCTCCTTAAGCTCGTGTTTTGAAGTCACCCGGATATGGCGCAGGACTGAACGGGCGAACTTGGAGAAGAATCCCTCGATGAGATTGAGCCATGAGCCGTGCTTGGGGGTGAAGGCGAGCTCGAAGCGTCCCACCGGTCGGGTGGCGAGCCAGGCTCTGGTTTCTCTCGATATGTGCGCGGAATGATTGTCGAGGATCAATTTGATCGCAGTGTTCGGCGGATAGGCGGCATCGATAAGCCTGAGGAGTTCGATGAACTCTCGACTGCGGTGGCGATCTTTGACAAGGGCGTGGACCTTGCCGGTGAGCAGATCGATCCCAGCCAACAGGCTGAGCGTGCCATGGCGTTTGTATTCATGGTCGCGCGCAAAGGTGGCGTGGACGCCAGGCTTGGGCGGCAAATCCGGCGCCGTCGTTGCGATGGCCTGGATTCCCGGCTTCTCGTCGCAGGAGACGATCGTCACCGGCTTTCCCCGCCGCTTTCCCTTGGCAGAGGCTTTCTTCAGGACTTCGACTTCGCGGTAGACGCACAGCACCTCCGCCATCTTCTGTTCGAACTCGGCGTCGCGATTTTCAAGATAGTAGCGCACCTTGTGCGGCTTGATTTCCTCTTGACCGAGGATCTTGCACACCGTTCCCTGGACCAAATTGGCCAAACACGCATGCCCCGCCGCCGGCCCGTGTTCGCGCGCATGGCGCGCCAAGAGCCGCGTCGTCCACAACTCATGTGGATAGCCGTGGTCCTTGGCCTTGTCGCAGGCCAGCGACACCAACCAGGCTTTGGCTTCCGGCGTGATGGTTGGTTCCTTGCCCGGTCGCGGGCGATCGTCGAGGGCTGCCAGCGGGCCATCGGCCAGCGCCCGCTCGACACAGCGCTGCACCGTCTGATGATGGACCCCAAGTCTCTGGCCCACCGCGCAGAACGAAGGATTTTCCTGATACGCCAGCAGCATCTGCGCCCGCGACACCCGGCTCGCCAGTTCGATCCTCGACCGCGAAAGCGTCGTCAGGGTCGCTATCTCTTCATCACTCATTGCCAATTCGACCGCTCGCCGCCATCCTGCCATGATACAGCTCCTCGTTTCGCCGACCGCAAACGAGGAATCCGCCAACAACCCGTCCGTTCCATCAATTCAGCCTGCTCCATCAGCGCAGGTTTCATGGAATCGGTCGTCTAGCCTAATTTCCGGCGCAAAAATCGGCGGCCTTGTGCGGCTGCCAGAATCGCTCGCTGTGGCGAAAACTGCAAGGTCGGACAGATTGGCGTTGACTTGAAGCGGCAGCATTGAGTCATTCTTAATGATTCGTAATCGAGCTCTTCAAACGCGTGAGAAGCTTGTCGACAAGCTACCGGTCACTGGCGAACTGCTGCGCGGCTCGCTGCTGGAGCGCACGGTTCGTCATAAGAGCGGCTGCCCGAAATGCGCGCGCGGCGAAGGAGCACCAGGTGCATGTCCTGACGGTAAGCTATGCGGGCGGACGCGTGCGTCAGTTCAGCGTGCGGCGCGAGCGCGTTGCCGAGGTGCGCCGTTGGCTGGACAATTACCAGAAGCTGAAAGACGCGATCGAGGCGATCTGCGAGCTCAATCACCACCTGCTGCGCCCTGATGCGGCGGTGCCGCGGGGAGGAAGAAACGTGATTGAGATGCGCAGAGCGCAACTGAGCTTCGGCGACGGCTTGATCGCCGGGGAAGTGAGCGATCTTCGCGAAGGTTGGATGACCCATGCTGACCGGGTTCTGGCGGATGAACAGATCGTCGGTGCGGTGTACGAGGCGCTGGCGAGACGACATCCCAAGAGTCGTGGTCGTGGTCGGCTGGGCGCGCCGGCCGAGGTGGTGTTGCGATTGTTGATCCTCAAGCACGTTCGCAACTGGATCTATCACGTGCTGGAACGCGAAGTGCGCGCCAACCTGGTTTACCGCGACTTCACCCGGGTGGGCGGCGGCAAGACGCCGGACGCCAAGACAATGGGGCGCTGGGGCTTGGCTTTGGATCCGGAGACAATCAAGCAGATCCACGACCGGATTGTGCAAGTCGCGCAGCAACAAGGGGTGACGCAGGGACGCAGAATGCGCGTGGATACGACGGTGGTGGAGACCAACATCCACTACCCGACCGACAGCATGTTGCTGGGCGACGGGGTCAGGGTGTTGATCCGCACCATGAAGAAGGTCACCAAGATCGTCGGCACGGCCGGAACAAAACTGCGCGACCGAACGCGAAGCGTAAAACTGCGCCTGCTCGATATCTCGCGAACCGCACGTGCCAAAGGACCGCTCAATCACGAGAAGCTCAAGCAAGGCTACCGGCGGCTGTTGAACTCGACGAGCCGTGTGGTGGGGCAAGCGAAGCGCTTCTCCCATGAGATCGCCACCGGCGTGAAGCGGGCCAGGGCATCTTGAAACGGCTGGCGCTGCAAGGCTTGCGGCAGGAGCTGGAAGCGATGATGCCGCTGGTGCGGCAGGTGATGCGGCAGACCCGGGAACGCATCTTCCGCGGCAATACGCGGGCAGAGGACAAGCTCTTCAGCGTGTTCGAGCCCTCGACAGAGATCATTCGCAAGGGTAAGGCCGGCAAGCCCAACGAGTTCGGCAAGATGGTCAAGCTGCAGGAAGCCGAAAACCAGATCGTGATCGACTACGAAGTCTACGACCGGCGGCCGAGCGATACGGACCTGTTGATCCCGGCCATCGAAATCCACCAAGCCAAGCTCGGTCGCACGCCACGTCTGGTCGCGGCAGACGCCGGGTTCTACTCCGCCAGGAATGAAGCTGCGGCGAAGGCAAGTGGCGTCAAACGCGTCTGCATCCCCAATCGCTCCACCAAAAGCGTCGCGCGCAAGCGCGAGCAGAAGAAGCGGTGGTTCCGCAACGGCCAGAAATGGCGGACCGGATGCGAGGGGCGCATCAGCGTGGCCAAACGGCGGCACGGGCTCGATCGCTGCGCTACAAAGGCAGCACTGGAATGAAGCGCTGGGTCGGGCTCGGCGTTGTCGCTGACAATCTCATGAGCATCGGTCGCGTGATGGAAGAACAGTCACTCCAAAGGTAGTCCACTTCCAGCGCCAATCTTGGCCTCTCATCGCCCCGCGGCCCCGCGGGGCTTCTCGTTGTCTGCGTGGTTGACCCCGCCCTTCAGAGCCGCGATTTTTGCGCCGGAAAGTAGCTAGAGCGACTGCAGCCACGTCGGTTGCTTGGCTGACCATCAGGTAACGCAACGCGTTCTCTTCGAAGAAGACGTCGCCTTCGAGAAGAAAGCAGTTTCCGGAACGAAGCGTGTCGCGCGCCAGCCACAGGGAATAGGCGCTGCCGGTACGGTCGAAGACCGACGACTCGACATACTTGATTTCGAGCTCGCCAAAGCGGCTGCCGCAGGCATATTGAATGTCGTCTTTGCGGTAGCCTACGACAATCGTTACCTCTTTGACGCCCACCGCCTCCAGGTTTCGCAGGGCATTGTAGAGGATTGCTGTGCCGTTGACCTCGACCAGGGGCTTCGGCCGCAAATCCGTCAACGGTCTTAGACGAGAGCCGAAGCCGGCGGCCAGAATGACGCCTTTCTTGGGCGCATTTGTATTCATTTCGGTCCCTTCAGCGTTGCTCGATATCGCGTCCACACACCCAGGCGTTAAGGACTCAGACAAGCCGGCTCAGGCCGATCCAAGAATTCAGTTCCACGTGTTCAGAGTTGCGGTCAGACGCCGCAGGGCTTTGCCGAGTAATTCGAGATCGATGCCACAGGAGGTGCCGGAAAAATTGCGACATCGGCGTATGTTGCAGCGCGGATGAGACGCTATTTGCCGTCGGTCAGGGTGAGGGGAGATATCGGCGCGTCCGCGCGGGCAAGTTCGTCGTATCTCAACAGTTGGAAGGCCTCGTCGAGCGTCGCAATATTGGGTTCAATGCTCGCAGTGGTCTCCTCAGCGATGATACGACCGCAGACCTGCCGCATTGCCGCTATGCAACTCGCATGGAGTGGTTGGCCCAGATCACTGTGGAGATGCGCGCATTGCGATACGCAGAGACCGGCGTTCGATAGTATTTCGTTGGAACGATCACGACTGGCAACCGGTTCCGCCAGGCGCGTGCGAACGAAAGGATCTCGTCTGCGGCGCTCTTGCGCGAGTGAATGAGGATCGCATCGGCTCCCGCGTCGGCGTAAGCGTGAGCGCGCAAGATTGCTTCGTCCATTCCATGGCCGCCGATTAGCGCTTCGATCCGGGCCACAAGGACCAAGTCGTCCGCGACTGTATCCTTCATGGCACGCAAGCGGCCGGAGAATTCATCGATATCGGCGAGGGGATGCCTATCGCCAACAAGCGAGTTCATCTTGGGGAAGCAACTGTCCTCCAGTGCGACGCCAGCAGCGCCACGCTGACGGAGTTTGCGTGCCAGCAGACGAGCATTGTTGAAGTTCCCGAAGCCTCCGTCCCCATCAACAAGCACAGGGAGCTCAGTCGAGTCCACGATGCGCTCAACTACGAGTTGGCTCCAGGACGCTTCGTTGGCATCGCGGTATCCGAGGGAGCAGGCAATCGACAAACCCGACGCCCAGAGACCCTTGAAACCTGCGCGCTCGGCGATCGCGGCGGAGAGGCCGTCATGCGCTTCCATGAGGAATGAGAGTTCGCTGCTGGAGCAGACCTGAGCGCGCAGCATTTCAGTGAGTGAGGAATCAGCGCGTGGATCAGAGCCACTGGCGGGAACAGATTATTGTGATTGGTTTTGCATGCCGATTCCTTGCCGGTGCGTTTGATCGGCCGACGTTCATCAGTGGAAGGTGACATGTTTCTGTCATCGAGATCAATTACGAGGGTTGGTAGTTGACCGTGCCGCAAAATTGTTGCGTCTCGCGCCAGACGAGCAGGAATCGTAGTTAAGCCAAAACGATCACAAGATGTTCGATGGTTGGTAGCGGAAATTGAGAGACGCACGTGTATCCCATGCGCCAATCGAGTTGCCTTCCCGTGCATCGTTGATCTTGTATTTTGCGCGGTTTTGAGACTGCGTGACGCGCGATAAGGGTTCAGTTCGCTCGCGTTCTGCGACCCTCGCATAAGGGTTTGGCGTTTCGGAGTACGCCCGAGCGGCTCGCGATCCGGACTCGGTTGCATTGTACGGGAACTCTCTAGTCGATCGTGTCACGTACGTGTCTAACTCCGTTCAGCTCGCTGATCATGAGCATGGGGAAGGTTGCGCGGGACGGACGCGAAGTCCTGGTCCCTCTTGTGGAGATGAATTCAAGGGACCTGCCGGACCACGATGCCCGTTACTTGATCGCGGTAAGTGACGGTGATAGTGCTCCGCATGGCGTGGTCTCCGATCCGGTGCTCCAGCGCCGGATGTTCGAGGTTGATTACCGCGGAGACTATGCCGCCTTCAATTCCAACCAATCCGGGATGGGACCTTGGGAGGACGCAGCCAATGTTGCCATCGCGGTCTGCAAGGGCCGAGCCATCATCGACCTTCGGCCATCTTGAGCGACCGGCGCCTCCTGGATCTAGCGCCGCTTGGAGCCACTTGGATCTGCCAGCCCAGATGTCACACCCCCGGTTGACATACAGGCCATCGCGCCGGCGGAGGACTTCCCACGTGCGAAGGACTTCACACATATCGTCGGCTTGGGATGGGACCATAGTTGCCAATCAGCGCCCGATGCCCTGATCGGTTCACTGAACAGAAAAGGCCTCCTGCCGACGACACCGCTCCGGTCGCGAGCACATTTTTACATCCATGGTCGGCCTTACACGACGAAGTTGGGGCAAGGAACAAGGAGGCGACCCCAAACAATCTGGGAGGACTTGGCGTTCTGCTCATCCCTGGACATGGACTCGAATCTCACGAGCCGTTAGGGGCGGGCATCGAAAGCTTCCCGGGATATATGGGAGAAACATCGTCATCAACCAGGGCTGCGACGTCTGCGATGTCGACGAAGAATGCCAAAGGCTGTGGGCTGTGGTCGTGTTTTAAGTCAGGGGTTGGCAAAGCCCTCCGAGGAGTCGTCGCGAAAAGTTGTCCGGCCATCTGGATCAATCGGATGGACAGGCCTCAGGATCGGGCATCCCGCTGCAGCCTCCGCTGGTGCTCGGTCCCACGGAATTGTTGGGTGACGAGCATATCACGGCGGATTACACACTGCTTGAGCGGGAGTTGCAGAGGGACAATTCGGATCTGGCCGCCCGGACGCGGTTCCTGCGGCCCGCGCAAGCTCATCTGCTGCGCTTGACCAAGGACGAGGACACCCGGCAGGAAACCTTGCGGGGATCGTCAACGACGAGGATGGTAACGATACCGCCAACTTCCTGTTCGTGCCAGTGAACGATGGCGGTGTCGGTGGCGGCGGTACGCATTGGTCGCTGCTGCTCGTTGATCGCCGCGAGCCGGAAGGGAGGGTTGCCTATCACTACAACTCCATCCGGAGATCTAACAGCACCGGGGCAAGCCAACTCGCAGGAAGGCTGGGCACTCGCCTTGAACCAGCCCGCATGGCCCGACAGGGGAACAATTATGATTGCGGCGTCTTTGTCCTGGACGCCACACGGACGCTGGTTGGACGATTGGCGGAAGGACAGCGGCCTGACGACGAGCCGCTTCACCTCGACAACCTCGTCGCCGATCGGCAGGCACTTCGGGATCGACTCAGGGGTCGTCCGCATTTTGCGACGCGGTGACACGCTTGGGCTGATGGAGCTGGCTGGAGCGTCTCATGCCGGCACCAGAACCTTGGCCGGCTACGAGGCAACACGTGCGAGGCGATGATCCTCATGGAGGGCTGCCGCTACCTCGAAGCCGTCCGCATGAGGCGGAACTCCTCCCAGAGCACGGGAATCCAGATCGTCAAGCCGAAAGTATTGGACGACAACCCGCTCGCACCGGAGCATTCCCTGGCCGCGGTGATCGAAGCCGAGAATGCCACCGCCCGCGCCTTCGTGAATGCGTAGCTCGGCAAGGTGAAGCGTGTCCCGGACCGAAATTGAGATTGAAAGGGAGTCCAACGCCGTCCCATCGGATCTGATGCGCGCGACCCGCTATGCGTCCTTCAAGGTGAGGGCGCCGAGGCATGCTCGGCCGCCGGCGCGGACGCGAGCAGGCCCGTCGAGGCCGCCAAGGACGAATTGCAGAGAACTGTTCGGCGAAGAGCGTGAGGCGACAAAGGAACGCGAGGTGTATGATGCCGCCTGGAAGGCCTACAATGTGCTGGTTGGCCAGGCGCCAGGCCCTTCCAAGTCGCTCTCGGATCCGTCGTCGACGAGCTGCAGCGAGCGATGGCGACCGCAACCGACATGCGCAAGACGCTAAAAGATCTCTGCGGCCAGCGAGATTGCGCGAAAGCGCAACAGATATTAGAACTGGAGGCCGAGCGGACGAAGCTGGAACAGAAGTCGTCGCAATGTCGCGAAGCGACCCGCAACGCCGAGAGGATAGTGGCCGACGCGGCGAGGGATCTTTCCGACGCGCGGCAGGTGCTGGCCGCCGCGGTCCTCGAACGGGATGCCAGGGCGCTGCCCGAGCATGACGTTGCGCACGGGGTGCGCTTGCGCGTCCTCGGCTTCCTGAACGATGCACGGGACTTCTGGCGCGAGCACAAGCAGAGGCTCGAGACCGCGAAGACGCGTGAGGATGAAAGCCTTGCGGCGCGAGAACGCGACATGAGGCTTGTGCAACCGACGTCACGTCATTTCCCGACGTGCCCATGCCGCAGCTCGCGCGGCTTTTGAACGCGATCGCTCGGCCCGAGATCTCGGCGTGCCATGGCCGCCGCCGTGTCCTCGAAGGCTTCGTCTCCCGATCCCACAAACGGTTCGATCGGGTGATCCTGCTCGACGATGCCTTGGGCGGGGCTGGACGCGGAGCATTTTGTCAAGATGCTGAAGTTCAATCCGTGATGCGGGACTGCAAATTATCGCGGTTTGATCAACGCGGGATGACGACTGGCGACGGCACATTCCGAACCTTGCCTGCTCAGTTCCCACAGCTTGGCGGACTTTAGCCGTCCTTAATTCCGGGGATCAGATTAAAGTTTGCGTCGAGCGGATTGTTGGGGGTCGCTTCCCGTATCCCTGCCCCCAGCTGCGCCGTGTAGGGCTGACCACGAATAAACAGATTTGTCGCCTGGAACGGCCCCGGGAGGACGCCTGTTCGGTTCAGTGCGCCGATCAGGACGTTGGGGGCCGGTTGGAACCCATGATTCCAGCCCAAGGGCACAATGTGTCCGAAATCATCCGTCGGCGCCCAAGCCGGTATTGCGGCTGCCGGACAGGATGACTGTTGCGGCTGAACCAACTCGCACGAAGCCCGACTGTGGTGAGCATCGTTTCGCATTTCGTAAAGTAAGGCCGTATCAAAATTCAAACTGCCATCGGGGTCCGGTAGAGGCGACAGTGGTAATTTAATTCCAATGGCGTCTCCGGCACAACGAGCAGTTGTTCGAGCGACTCCTGGAATGAGTTGAACTGCGGACCGTCTTCCCCGCTGCCGACAACGGCCCGTCGACTTCCATCTCCCGCTCCAGCAGCGCCAGCAGCTCAAAATAGTTGCCGCTGATGGCCGCCGCCGCGGGAGACGCCTGCAACGAGGTGTGCTGCGAGGTGCCTTTCCCCGGGGGCGACCGTGATCCGTCTATTTCCGTCTCCCGCGATAGCAGCTCCAGCAGATTTAAGTCGTTGTCGTTGATGGCTGCCGCGGAGACGCCTGCAGCAAGGCGAGCTGCGGGGCGACTTCCCCGCGGCTGACGATGGCCCGTCGACTTCCATCTCCCGCTCCAGCAGCTCCAACAGATCTAAGTCGTTGTCGCTGATGGCTGCCGCGGAGACGCCTGCAGCGAGCTTTACGTCCAAAGCAGCTTCAATTCGATGCGCAGCGAGTGGCTATTTCTGACGCGCCTGAATTCCTTGCCATCTTCCTGCAGCGAATGGTCGTCGAGGCGGCCTGCTATCGCGTTCATGTGCTGCGTCTGGAGCTACTCACTGAACTTGCGAAGCATGGTAGCGGCCCTGCTGACACTGTACGGCTTTTCAGATCCCTGCCATGGAGTTCCGCTCGCAATGCCCGCTCTGGCCGCCTCGGCTGCCTTTTGGATGAGAGCCGCGTCTTCGGAATAGGGAGCGAGCTGCGGGCGCAAGACTTCCAGCGCTCTGGTCCCCAACATGAAGTTCCGGAGATGAGTCAGCCCATTGAAGATGTTTCTGTCACCACACTTTAGTTGTAAAGCTTGGCATCTTCGTCCAGCGACGCGTCGTGAGGCCGAACAACAATGCCCTGTTTTTTCTCGGAGAGCCAGCAAGAGAAGCGGCGAATAGAGCCCGCAATACTCGCAACGGATTGCGGCTTGAGTCGACCCGCGGCAGGCTCGCCCGCAATCGCAGCCCTCTTGACGTCATTGAGGACCTCATTGAGGCGCTCCCTATCGTCACGATGGGGCTGCATCGGGGCCTGCGGCGAGTCGCCGCTGTCGCGTACGAACTGGGATGTTCCAACGACGAAACATCGACGTACCGTGTTGAAAAATCCTCGTCTCATTGTCTTTCCAAGTTTCGCAGGCGCGAGCGCGCGTGGCGCGTTTGCCTGCGCCCAGGCTCCAGGAGGCCAATGACTGAGCCGACCCATGAGCCACCACCAACGCCTCTGATGTCGGGTTTGCAACAAGCTGTCGGGGCCATGAGGTCTTCGATTGAGAGAATCGCTTTACAAATCAAGCCATTGCAATTGGCATAAGGCTTGAAAGAGGAATGGCATCCAGCAGCGCCTGTGCAAGGAGGGGCAGTGGTGGCTTACAAGAATGTCCACTCTCAGCTTATTGTATGCGGCGGTTACGACGTTGACTGTCCCAATGTCGCGATCCGTCGCAATGCGCGTCCGCGTACGGTTTTGTCACCGTGATCGACTCTTGGGTGGTGGTTCGAGACAGCATCGATGCGCGAGCGCGCCACGGCGCTGCCCCTGTGCCGGGCCCCGTGCCCACCGGCATTAATGTCCGTGATGCGGCCGAATTCGAACGGCTCGAAGCCGAGGTGCGGCGCATGGATGCCGACGGACCAGCTGCGGTTGATTGGAGCAAAGTCAGTACACTGTCGCTCCATATCCTGTCGAACCAGTCAAAGGACATTTTGGTCGCCTGTTGGGCGACCTATGGTTTGTTTCGGACTGGAGGATACCAGGGTCTTGCCGTCGGTTTAGGCGTTTTGCGCGGCATGGTGGACGCCCATTGGGAGGGCCTCTTTCCGCCGATCAGGCGGGAACGGGCGCGCGTCGGAGCGATCGATTGGCTCGTTGGTCGCGTTGGACCGGAGGTGGCGGAGAATGCGCCGACCGACGCCGACTATGCGGCAGTGCTCGCCGCCTATGAGGTGCTCGATGATCTCGATCGCCAATTGCGCGAAAAGCTGGTCAATGAGCAAGCCGCTTTGGGCAAGTTATTGAGGGCCCTGCAACCGCATTACGAACAGGCCAAGCGAGCGATCTCCACGGCGGCTGAAGGTGCGACCGAGGCCGCCCAAGCTGCCGAAGAGGCCGCTGCCGCACCGGCCGTATCCACTCCACCGGTTGAGGAGGGTCAACCGGCAGCAGCGGAGGCATCGCTACCCGCTGGCGCCGATGGCGACTGGGCCGGCTTGATCGACCGCTTGCCTGATATGTTGCGGCAGGCTGCGGCTGTCCGGCGCGTCGCCTCGCCTTCAGACCCGAAGGTCTATCTGCTCAATCGCATTGGCTCATGGCTGCGTTTTGATGCACTGCCGCCTGATACGGGGGCCGCACGATGATATCGCCGCCCGACGATCACATCTTTGCGTTAGAAGCAAAGCTCGCGGCCGGTCAGCACGCTGATGTCGTTCATTTAGCCGAAGAGATCGTCTGGACAGCGCCGTTCTGGCTCGATGCTCACCGGCATGCCGCCAAGGCGCTGGAGCAAATGGGGCCGCTCTTTGAGCCGGCGGCCGCGGCGGTGCGCGCGGCAGTAGCTCTGCTGGCCACACGCTATCCGCGGACCTTGGCGTTTCAATTCGACGACGGCCGGCCGTTTGCGGACGAGGAAACGCGTGCCTGGGCCGCGGTGGGCGCAGCGGACGTGTCGACGGGCCGTGATCCTATCGATGAAGCGGTTGCCGAGGCACACAGGCTCATCGGCAGCGGGCACCGGCAGGCCGCACTCGAGAAGCTGTCGCGTGCGCTAGACCGCGCGACCGGAGAACGAGCGCGGTTCGTGGGCCAGCTTGCGCAAGCACGTTTCTGTATCGAAGCCGGATTCGTCACGACCGCCATCCCGCTGCTGGAGCACATGGAAGAGGTGATCGCCGAGCGCAACCTCGAAAGCTGGGAGCCTGGGCTTGCGCTCGACGTCGCCGAATTGCGCTTTCGTGCGCTGACTCATGCTGATTCGCTGCAAATGCTTGACGGGCCGCGCCGTCGCGCCGCGATGGAAAAAATCCGAACGCGGGTCACGGCCATCGACATTGCACGCGCGAGCATGCTTGGCGCCTAGCTGGACCTTGTCGGTGGCAAAGTATTAACGGAGCTGATATGTCGCAGGAAAGCTCGGTCGCTCCAAAGGAGCGCATCAATATCCGCTTCAAGCCGGCAACCGGCAACCTCAAGGAGGATGTCGAGCTGCCGCTCAAATTGCTGGTTTTGGGCGACTTCACCGGACGGGCTGATGACCGCCCGATTGAGGAGCGCGAACTCGTCAATATCGACAAGGACAATTTCAACGAGGTTGTCAAAAGCCAGGAACTGACTCTTCATATCTCCGCCGAGAATAGGCTCGACGACCAGCCTGAATCCGGTAAGCTGTCGGTGTCGCTGGCGTTTGAGAGCCTGAAGGACTTTGAACCCGAGCGTGTCGCACAGCAAATCCCCGAATTGCGCGCCTTGACCGAATTGCGCGCGGCCCTGATCGCCCTGAAGAGCCCCTCGGCAACGTGCCGAGCTTCCGCAAAGCCATCCAGAATTTGCTTGAAGACCACGGCGCGCGGCCGCGGCTCTTGAGCGAGCTCACCAGCAAGAGCGAGTGAGCGGATCAGCGAGCCGTTTTGAGCGAGGGCGCTATGACCGACACAAGTGCGCAGCAGCCAGCCGAAGTCACCACCACGACCACTGACCTTTCGCTGGTGGATCAAGTCCTCGTCGAAACCAAGATGACCCCGTGCGACGAGGGTTACGACCTCGCCCGCCGGGGCGTCGCAGCTTTCCTCAGTGAGCTCATCAAACCGAGCCGCGCCGACGAGCAGGTCAACAACGCCCTCGTCGATCAGATGATTGCCGAGATCGATCGCAAGATCTCGGCCCAGCTCGACGGTGTGCTGCACATGGACGAGTTCCAGCGGCTCGAGTCGGCCTGGCGCGGGCTGAAGTTCATGGTCGACCGCACTGATTTCCGTCAGAACATCAAGGTAGAAATCCTCAGCGTCAGCAAGGATGAACTGCTCACCGACTTCGAGGACAGTCCGGAGATCGTCAAGTCCGGCCTGTACAAGCACGTCTACACCGCAGAGTACGGCCAGTTCGGCGGCCAGCCCGTCGCAGCCATGATCTCGGCCTACGAGTTTGGCAGTGGCGGCCAGGACGTCAAGCTCATGCGGTACATGAGCGCGGTGGCCGCCATGTCGCATGCACCGGTCATTGCCTCCGCTGCACCGGACATGTTCGGCGTCGAACGTCATGAGGAGATCGCGGGTCTGAAAGATCTGCAATCGGTGTTCGAGGGACCAAAATACGCCAAGTGGAACTCGTTCCGCGAAAGCGAGGACGCTCGCTATTTCGGCCTGACGCTGCCGCGCTTCCTGCTGCGCTTGCCCTATGGTCCAGAGACCGTTCCGGTGAAGGCGTTTAATTACCAGGAGGCCTCAGATGGCGAAACCGATAACTACCTCTGGGGCAACGCTGCTTTTGCCTTTGCGACGCGCTTAGCCGAAAGCTTCGCCAAATATCGCTGGTGCCCGAACATCATCGGCCCCCAGTCTGGCGGCGCGGTTGAGGACCTCAGTCTGCATACCTATGAGGCAATGGGGCAATTGCAGACCAAGGTGCCGACTGAGGTTCTGATCTCGGACCGGCGCGAGTTCGAACTAGCCGAGCAGGGCTTCATCGCGCTGACCATGCGCAAGGGGCTGACAATGCCGCTTTCTTCTCGGCTAATTCCGTGCAGAAGCCGAAATATTACGGGAACAGCCAGGAAGGCAAGGCGGCCGAGCTCAACTACAAGCTCGGCAGCCAGCTGCCCTATATGTTCATCATCAATCGTTTCGCGCACTACATCAAAGTGCTGCAACGCGAGAACATCGGCTCTTGGAAGAGCAGGCAAGAGCTGCAAGGCGAACTGAACAACTGGATCCGTCAGTATGTCGCCGATCAGGAGAATCCGTCGGCAGAGGTGCGCTCGCGGCGGCCTTTGCGAAAGGCGGAGATCATCGTCGAGGACGTCGAAGGTGAACCGGGCTGGTATCGCGTCGGCATCGCCGTCGTTCCACACTTGAAGTACATGGGCGCGGATTTTGCTTTGACGCTCAAGGGTAAGCTCGACAAGCAGTAGAGGTGGTAGGCGATGTTCGACCGCAGCCTTATGGAGCGCTTGGAGGACGGTGCGGCGACCAATCAGCCCTCGTTCGACCGTTTCCGGGCAAGCGTTCTGGAAAACCTACGTCGGGTTCTGAACTCACGCCAAGGCTGCTGCGAAACACGGCCGGACTTCGGCATGCCCGATCTCAACGAGGCGGTCGGGCAGGAGCCGACGCGGTCCGCGCGCTCGCCCGTTCGCTTAAGCAGCAGATCGAGACATTTGAGCCGCGCTTGAAGAATGTTTTGATCCGCTTTCATGCCGATCCCGACAACCCGCTGCAGCTGAGTTTCCACGTCAACGCGACGCTCAATTATAACGACCAGGTGGAGCCGGTTGCCTTCGATGCGATCTTCGAGAAGCACGTCCAAGTGAGGGGCTGAAGCGGTGGCCCTTAATCCCTATTACGAGGATGAGCTGTCCTATTTGCGCGAGCTCGGCACTGACTTCGCTTTAGCCAATCCGAAGCTTGCGCCATTTCTCGGGCGTGACGCCACGGATCCCGACGTAGAGCGGCTATTGGAAGGCTTCGCCTTCCTTGTCGCGCGGCTGCGCCAGAAGCTCGACAACGAGTTTCCCGAATTCGTCCACGGCCTGTTGCGGATGGTATGGCCGCAATATCTTCAACCTCTGCCGCCCATTACGACTCTGGCCTTTGCCGCGAAGCCATCGGCGAGCGCCGCGAGCACGAACGTACCGGCCGGCACGAGCGTTCGCTCGCGTCCAATTGAGGGAACGAACTGCACGTTCGTCACCTGCTACCCAATTGACGTGCTGCCGCTGGAGATTAACGACGTTCAGCTCGAGAACCGGACAAATTCGGCTCGACTTATTTTGGGTATCAAAGCAACCGGCCAGCAAAACCTGTCATGTCTTAAGAATGGTCGGCTCCGCCTCTTCTTCTCGACGGAGCGAGAGCCACAAGTGGGGCGCTATCTGTTGACTTGGCTGTGCCGGCACGTCACGCAGGCAACCGTCACGGTGGCGGATCGACAAGTCGTCACGATCGGAGCCGCACAGATCGCACCAATCGGCTTCAGCGATGACGAGGCGGTCTTGCCCTGGCCGCGCAACGCCTTCTCAGGATTCCGGATCATTCAGGAGTATCTGAGTTACCCGTCGAAATTTCTCCACGTCGAACTGTCTGGTCTCGAGCCGGTTGGGACCCACATGGAGACGGAATGCAGGCTCAGCCTCGAGTTTCAGCGTCCGTTCCCCGCGCAGTTGCGCGTGGGCAAGGGCCAGATTTGCTTGAATTGCACGCCAGCAATCAACGTCTTCAGCCATGAGGCCTCGCCGATCCGCTTGAAGCGGACAAAGACCGAATACCGGGTGCTTGCCTCCGGTGGGCCGAACTTCAGCATCCGTTCCGTCGACCGGGTGACCGGCTATGTGCAAGGCCGCCCCGAACGCACCGAGTTTGAGCCATTCGACCTGTTACGCCACGATCTGCCCGGCGCCGAGCGCAACCGCGCTTACTTTCGCGAGCGCATCCGGCCGGCGGTGGTCGGTCGGGGCGTCGATCACTATGTGAGTTTCGTTGACCGGCTCGACATCGGCCAGCATCCGCCGATCGACGTCGCATCCCTGCAATTGACTTGCTCCAACGGACCCATCGCCGACCGGTTGCCGGTCGGTGCAGTGGATCTGCCGACCTCTGATACGCCTCGCGCGGTTACCTTCTCCAATATCACGACGGTCGTTGCAGAGGTTCCGCCACCGGTCAATGACGGCCTGTTCCGGCGGCTGACGGCCAATCTGGCGCGCAATTACGGCGCCATGGTCAACGTAGATACGCTGCGGACCGTTCTTGCCAGCTACGAGTTCCGTGCGGTCTACGACGTTCAGGCGCGTCGCCGCCTGGAGTTGCTGCTCGAAGGCCTCGACCAGTTCGTGACCACCGACACCGATCACGTGGTGCGCGGCGCGGCGATCCGAATGCGAAATATCGAACTGGCCGTGGTCGACAGCAAGATCGGTGGTGAGGGCGAATTGTTCCTGTTGGGTTCGGTACTTGACGCCTTCTTCGCGACCTTCGCCGGTATCAACATGCTGCACCGGTTTTCGGTTCGCGGCACGGAAAGCAACGCACACTACCTATGGCCAGCGAGAAGCGGATTGATCACGCCGCTCTGACGGCGCCCGACGAACGCGATGAGCTTTCGGCGTTCGGGTTCTTCTCGCTCGTTGCGCATCTCGAGCGGCGCTTCAGCGACGCTCCCCGATCGGATCCACCGACGATCCCGCGCGGGAGGCGGTGCGCTTCCGTGCGGCGCCGACGCTTGGCTTTCCTGCCGAAGAGATCGCGGAAATCAGACAGGTCAAGGCCGCCAGCGAGCGCGTGGAGGTAGACGTCAACTTCCTCGGGCTGCACGGTCCCTCCTCCCCGCTGCCGCCCTTCTACACCGAACGGGTCATGCACGCGGACGGCATGGGTTCGCTCGGCGATTTCTTTGATTTCTTCAATCACCGTCTGATCAGCCTGCTGCTGCGGATCTGGCGGTACTACCGCCACCATTTGCGGTTCGAGGAGGGCGCAACCGACGCGATCTCGGTGCTGATTGGTACGCTCTTTGGACTCGTGCCCGGGGAAGACACAGCCAACCAACGGGAATGGCGGGCGCGGCTGCTGCCGCATGCCGGCGTCCTTGCCTTGTGCAGCCGGTCGGCCGAGCTCGTGACCGGTGTGATTTCCAGCCATCTAAATATTTCGGCCCGGGTCGAGGAATTCATCTGGCGCGAGATCGACATTCCACAAGAGGCGCAGTGGCGCCTTGGTCGGCCTGGTCTTGAGCTCGGCGTTGATACCCTTGCTGGTGAAACCATGCCAGACATCGTAGGCAAATTCCGGCTTTGCCTCGGCCCGCTCAACCAGCTGCAGTTTCGGTCGCTGCTACCCGGTTGCGAGAGCCATACCATCCTTTGCCGTCTCATTAACTTTATTCTGCGCGAGCCCTTGGCATGGGATCTCCAGCTAGAACTAGCGCTCGGGCAGACGCCGGAATGGACTCTGGGCGAAGGAGAACTAGGCTGGACGACATGGATCGACCCGCCCAAGGGAACCGGAAGCCTTGTTCTGTTGTGATCGTTTTCGAGTTATTCTCGTATGGTGAAGATCATCCGCGATGCCGGGACACCGGACCATCATGGCGCGTCATGGATCACGGGCCGGAGTCGCGGTCAACCCGGTTAGACGTTGCCATAGCGTGCCGGCTGCGCGCTCCAATGGCTTCCATGACCGGGAGACTGCTATGCCACCGCACCGAGCCGACCCTGACTCCTTCCGACCGCGAGCACGCCGTCACCTGCATGCGCCTCTTGGATGCAGATGCAGAGGGCGCGGACTGGCGCGAGGTCGCGGAGATCGCGTTGCGCATCGATCCCAGCCAGGAGCCGGTGCGCGCCCGCCGGACCCATGAGAGCCATCTCGTTCGCGCCAAGTGTGTGAGTAGGATGGCTACCGGCGGTTGGTGCTGAAGCCGTTCGGCACGCTATTTGCCCAGCTCGCTGGTAAATTTGGGGGAGCTGTAGGGTGCTGAATGTAGAGCTGGATGTTCCGCTTGTCAGCCAACAACATGGCTATGACGGCCAATTGAACATGCGACGAAACTATGCCGGAAATATACGATCGCATGGGAATAACAATTGTTGGTATGCTTGCGCTTGTATGCTGTCGTACTACTTTCGCCCGGGGCCTCGGTTGGGTCTGCCTTCCGTTTGGCGGGCCGACGTAGGCATCAACAATTACCAGTTTAACTGGTTGGCGCGCACCGAAGGATTAGAGAAGCTCGAAGAGCCAGATGACGGATTTACGCGTGATTTTATTGCCGAGACGTTGACCACACGAGGGCCAATCTGGGCTGCGCTGCGTCTGCCGTCATGCTCCGGGAACGAAATACTATGGGATGGGCATATAATAGTGTTGACTGGTCTGATAGAAAACATGTTGTGCTACAATGATCCGTTTTACCCGGCGCGTAGAGTGATCTACTTCTATAATCTTTTGTTCGACGACCTTTTCGTCAAGAATCGCGATTGGCTGTGAACACCCCTCCGCTGCGAACGCCCGAGCGAAGACACCTCACTCCTGCTTTCGTGTCCGATTGGCGACATGTAATATAAGTCCGGAAGCCGCCGCCGAGGGCTCGAGTGGTTGGCCGGGCATGGCGTGAAAGCGCGCTGCTTTTGCCTCCCTTCATCGCATATGATTGTCTGCCAAGCTGGTTGCCGCGACCGTGTGATGGCTTGGTTGCTTGGTCATGACGCCCGGCGAGACAGCCAAGGCCTCGCTCAACACTTCCGCGGGCGGTTCTTCCAGCCGTCCGCGCAACTTTTGTGCGTTCGGCGCCGTCGCCTATATCGCGGCGTCGTGCAGTCCGCCAGGCCTAGACCTTGTCATCCTAAAGCGGCTTTTCCTCGCCGTGAAAGAGGACGAGATTGCGGAGCTCGTGAAGCAGAAGCCGACCGGGCTCTACACGCGCACCGCATCTGCTTTCTCTATGGATGGCTGTTGGAGCGACAAACTCAATCTGCCCGCGGCAAAGAAGGTCTCCTATGTCGATGCCGTCGATATCGATCTCCAATATGCGAGCTCCTGGCAGAATTCGGTGCGGCATCGCGTCCGCAATAACTTGCCGGGGATACCGGACTTCTGCCCGCTCGTTTTCAAGACGCAAGCACTGCCGGGTCGGCTAATACAAGGATGCGTTGGAAATCTATTCGAGTAGATTGCTTCCATGCGTCGAATGGGAGCCGACGCCACACGGCACGCCAAGGTGATAAATGATTACCGCTGACTTCTATCGGTTCTTCGATGCAAGGCCGCACGCGGAGTTTCTACGCCAATGCACGAAGAAAACTATCGAACAGGATCTCCCAAAGGAAATTAAATTTCTGGAGAGCTCCGACACCTTCCGTACAGGTGCCGAAAGCATGATCGAGATGCCGGAGCGGCCCCTCAAACAACCTCCGTGAATTCTTACAACAGAATGGAGGGCGGACCCCAAAGTGCGACCGCGATAATGAATTCTTCTAATCAACGTCAAACGAAGTCACGAAAATTGAGCGAGCGGCATTCTCGAATGATTCCGGATCAGCGAGCTGACCGCGCCCGATTGCCATGGAAGTAGACGAAACAGACAAGATATTTGTGGGTGCCATCGAAACGGTAGCTAACCTCGCGGCGAAGCCCCGGCTCGCTCGCCTGATCGCGGCGCTGGAGCGTGGTCTACTCGATAAATGGCAATGATCTCAAACTCGGTTTGAAAATGTGTTATTATATCAATCATGGATAGACAAACGAGCCAACTCCTAAACCAACTCGACAAGCTCCTTCCCGAGGGGCTCATCGTGTATTCCTCCTGGCTCAAGCGGCACGGTTACCCCACCCAGCTTCAGCATCAGTATGGGATAAGTGGTTGACCCGCACAGTCAACCCGACGGGTTTTCAGGAGGCCGCGTTACGAACTTAGCTGGCAGCAGGTCGTGATATCCCTGCAAGGCATCCTGAACTATTGACCGATCGTCGTGGGCGGACGGACCGGGCGCGAATTGCAAGGTTACGCCCCACTGCTTACCGCAAGCGACGACCCGTGTGCATCTCTGCGGCCCCAAGTCGACGCCATATTCGCTCGACAAGCTGCCGCTGTCCGATTTGGTCAAGGATAGCTAGACGACACTGGGCCCGGTTGTAGCCAAAAAGTCGTCTGAGGGTTCACCTTGTCCGGTGTCTGACGGCTGCACGAGCCTCTGTCAGTTTGAGAACACCTGCGTCATTCGCCGGACCACAGATTATTATGTCCAATCAGTGGCCTAGATTGGAGATGCCATTGGCACGATCGTTGCTACCGAAATCTGGCAACATTAACTGGCGGAGTGCACGTAGATGCGTAAAACGACCGATGCGCTCCTTTGCTTGAGTTCGCATGCCTTGTTTCTGAGAGAGAAAGCCCGCGCGGCCTCCGATGCAGCTGAGCGCACGAAGAGACCTTCCTTTTCACCCTGCGCAACCGGCGCATGAGACAATCGATCGGCCCAACAACAATGCTGCTCAGTAGGAAGCAATGCTGCTGCCACGGCAATTCCAATGGGACGCTCGGATGACCGCTTATGCCGGCGAGCAAGCCTGAAGGTGCGGGATGCATTTCACACTCGGAGTCCTGGGAGAGAACGCCGAGCCCTTGGGCCGCAACGCAAGGCAGGCGTTTGGACCGGAAGGGGCTCCATCGGTCGCGGGCGCGGTTGCAACTGGCGGCTTCCAGATCCAACCAACACGCTGTCAGGACACCACGCGTTGATCGCATTCAATGGCATCGGTTTCACGATCACCGATACAAGCACCAATGGTGTCTACATCAACACGGTGGACGCACCGCTGGGACGCGGCAATACCGCGCCGCTAGCTGATGGCGATACGCTATACTTGGCGAATTACATCATCTCGGTGATGATCGAGGCCGATCCTGTCGAGGAACGTCAACGGCTCGGCTTGACGGGGTCGAAAGCGGTGCGCCTCGGCCGTACAACGCCGACGTTGCCGTCTCCTACACTCAACCAAGAGTCCGCAACTGCAGTTGTTCCGACTGCCGGACCGTTGGGAAGCGATGCGCACCTTCCTCCCGATCCCTCAATGGTGACCGGCCCGCGCCAGATCTTCTATTCAGCTGCACAGTGGGAGCCGCAGGCACCTCATCCGCCATCCTTGCCTGGAGACAAGGCGCTCAGCAACGACATCGAGGCTGTGGATCCGACACTGGCAGATCTTCCCCGGCGACCGTCGAGCGCTGCCACGACCGAGAGGCCGTCCTCGCACGCGCAATCGGGAAATATCCGATCAATTCCGTTGTCGTCGGTTGACGCGCCATTTGTCGAGCCATCCCGACCGCTGCTGCCCTCTGCACCCTCCAATGGCAGAGGTGTACTGTCGAATGGCCATCCTGCGCCAATCATCCCTGAGGATCTCCATCTTGGCGATCTGTTGCCGGGACCGGCCTCGCGCCGCATGCCATCGGTGTCATCGCAGCGAACAGAAGCGCGCCTCAATGAGCCGAACGAAGCGCTCCGGATCGCGCCTAAGCCGATCGCCTCTCGTCCGACGAATCACCTCGGGAAATTGCGGGATTCTGGTTCAAGGTCGCCGCCGCCCGATGAGCGGGAGCTCGATCGGCTGCTGCTGAGCCTGAAGGAAACTGCTGCGCAGCGCGCGGTCGGCGCTCCCCAGGTGAGAACCGCAACAACGAGCGGTGCTCCGCCGTTGCCTGCGGACCCTCCATCCGACGCAGACGAACTGCAGGCGTTCTGGAATGCGCTCGGGTTCAATCCGAAACTTGTGCCACCAGCACAGCGTCGAGAGTTCTTTGCGGAACTCGGCCGTGCGATCGCCGAGATGACGAACGGCCTACATTCGATACTGGCGGCGTGGGCCATGCTCAAGAATGAGTGCCAGATCGGGCCGACGCAGACACGCGCTGGAAACGACAACGCAGTACAGTTTACCAACAGCAGTCATGCCCTGCGCGAGGCGCTTGCAAAGGATCGCGGATTCCTGTTGCTCTCGCGATCGGTGCGCGCAGGCTTCGACGACATCAAGGCCCATGAGGTCGCCGCGATCGCGGCAATGAGAGGCGCGGTCAGCAATGTGCTAACGCACATGAGCCCCCAGCGTATCGAGAGCGACGGTGCAAATAGCGGGCTTTTCGGTGCTCGCATCAATAAGGCCAAGTTGTGGGACAGATTTGTGGAACTGCACGCATCGATGGTCGGTGACATTGATCGAACGGCTCGCTCCTATATCGCAGAAGAGTTTACCCGAAGCTACGAGTCGCAACTCTCAGCACCTGGCCAGAATGAAGGGAAAACGGCGTAATGGCGCCTCCGAACAAACGTCAGCGGTTGTTCATTGTTGGCGGTGCGTTGCTGGTGGCCGCTGCAGCCAGCAGTTGTTCGACTGACAAGAGCTCTAAGACGACGCCGATCAAACTCGTGATCGAGGCCGATGAGCTCGTCAATCCAAACGCGCACGGCAAGCCGTCGCCGGTTGTCGTCCGTATCTATGAGCTGAAGTCGACGGCCAGTTTCATGCAAGCGCAGTTCTTCGAGCTGTTGGACGATGACGTGAAGCGCCTCGGGCCGGATCTGGTGGCTAAGCACGAGATCGAGCTGACGCCTGGCGAAAAACGCGAGATCGAGCGCAACACGCCGATCGAGACTCGAAATGTCGGCGTGATCGCCGGCTTCCGCTCGGGCAATGATGCGCAATGGCGCTCAACTGCCGAAATCAAGCCCGATCGCGACAACAGGATCTCGGTAAAGCTGACTGCGCAGGCTGTCAGCATTGAGGAGGAGACGAGCCGAAACTGGTGGAAAATCTTCTGACCAGTCCGTCGTGATCGCAACGGCCGCCGGGCAAATGCATCTTTTGGAAAGTCAGCGAAGGGGCGCCTGAAATAATGTCTGCGACAAGCAAACCGATCTGGTCCGAAGGCATGTTGGTGCGGCCGCAGCACTTTCAGCAATACGACCGCTGGATCGAGCAACTGGTCGAGAACCGCGTTGCTGGTCTGGTCGGCGACGGCTGGGGTGTTCGAAAAATTGCCTTTGATCGCAATCTTCTGGCGCTTGGCCAAGTCGCCCTTGCCGAACTTGAAGCCATTATGCCCGACGGCACGGCCCTTCGCATGCCGGAGCATGTCCGCCTTCCGATCGCACGAATCCCTCCGCCGGCTGCGAAAAACCTGCTGGTCAAGATCGCAGTGGGCACGCGCCGACAGGCCGGCAGCGACGTCTGTTCCGGGGATGCACTATCGCCCCGCCACGATCAGGAGGTCTTGCAGTTCCGGAATGCGAGCGCGCCTGAAAAGGCTCCGGTCGATATCAGGGTTGCCTCGCTAACAACACATCTCATGTTCGACGGCGAGGAGCAGGGTGATCTGATCACGCTGCCTATTGGCCGCATCCGTGATATCGATCCGGCTCGCGCGATTACTTTATCCGACACCTACGTTCCGCCCGCCATCGACATTCACGCAGCCAAGCCGCTGATTGCGCTGTTGAACGAGGTCAGATCGCTGCTGCGGACACGCGCAGAGGCACTTGCTGCGCGCGCGGATCCCTCGCGCACGAGGGCAGACGGAGCCGGATTGATTGATCTTGTTACTTTGTCGATCGTGAATGGTGCAGAAGCCGTGTTCGACCACTTCGCAGCAACACGTGGGCATCATCCTGAAGCCTTCTTTCGCGCGTTGCTGAGCCTTACCGGGCAGCTGTCGAGTTTCGTTGGCGATCGCCGCAAACCGCAAGAAATACCTCTGTATCGGCATGAGGATCTCGAGAGCTGCTTCACGCCGCTGGCTGATATTCTGCGTCGGCTGCTGTCTGTCGTGATCGAGAGCGCCGCAATATCGCTCCTGCTGCAGGACCGGGGCTACGGCATCCTGATCGGCCTGATCACCGACCGCACCTTGTTCCAGGGCTCTCGGTTCGTTCTCGTCGCTGTGGCAAGCGTACCGACTGAGACGTTGCGCAACCAGCTTCCGGCGCAGATGAAAGTAGGCTCGGTCGAGCAGATCTCGCGATCTCGTCAATCTTCAGCTTCCGGGTGTTCCGATTCACGCGCTCGCTGTGGCGCCTCGCGAGTTGCCCTACATCCAGAATGCCGTCTATTTCGAGCTGGACCAGTCGGTGGAGCTGTGGCGTATCCTGCCGCGCTCGGCGGCCTTTGCTTTCCATGTCAGCGGTGACTACTCCGATCTCCATCTCGAGTTCTGGGCCATCCGTAGGAAACGTACCTGACGGGCCTGAAACACATGGATGAACCGACAGTCATCGGACGCAGGCCAATCGGTCCGACCCGTAACACTCAAGGCGGGCAATCCTCCGCTTGCGTTACGCCGAAGATTGCCGCCCCGACGGGCGCTCTGCCGTCGCCTGTATCTGAATCCGACGACGTATTGGGACCTAACCCTACCGAGATCATTGTGCAATTCGAGCCAAAGGCAGTGGAGGACGCCTTGGTCGCGGCCGCGACACCGCTCCTTTGGTCGTCGCGCAGCTTCGCATCGTCAACAATGCCGATATCGGCGCGCTGCGTCGTGGGATGGTCGAGCAAATCCGCCGCTTCGAGGAGCGTGCGGCCAAAGATCAAGCCGTCGGCAGCGACGTAACAGCCGCCCGTTACGTGATATGCGCGTTGCTGGACGAGGCGGTGATGACCACGCACTGGGGCAGTGAAAGCGTCTGGAGTGACAACAGCCTGCTCAACCAGTTCCATAACGAGACGTGGGGTGGCGAGAAGGTCTTCCAGATACTCGAACACGTACAGGCAAAGCCGGCCAAATACCTCGCCTTGCTCAAGCTCATCAACATCTGCTTGTTGATGGGGTTTGAGGGCAAATATCGCGTGGTGGAGGGGGCCGCGAGCGGCTTGAAGACCTGCGTTCCGACGTTCAGCGTCTGTTGCGTGATTATACGAGCGAACCACCGGCCGAACTATCGATCCGATGGCGCGGCGCCAAAGTACGTACGCGGGTGCGTCGCTACGTGCCGTTGTGGATCACCTTCACCGCCGCGGCCGTCACTATGCTGATCGGCTACGGTGTCTTCCATTGGCGCCTATCGGCCGAACTCGAGCCCGTCGAGCAGCTGCTCGTCGTGATCGGCCAGTCTGGACCACGCTAAAGGGAGGTGCAGGTGTTTGGCGCTCGATCTGCGGCACTCTTTTCGGCTCGAGGCGTCATCACGCTGATCGCCTTACTGGTGGTCGACGCGTTGATCTGGTTCGGCGCCCTTACCTTGACCTGTTCGGTCAACATCCGCTCGGCTCGGTGATTGTTCGTGCGGCCACAATCGGCTGCCTCTCCCTGACGGTCGTCGTCATCATCCTTGTCCGTTACTGGCTGGCGCGCCGTGCTAACCGGCGTGTTATCAAGTCGCTGATGGAGAGCGAGGGCCTCGTTACGACCTCCAAAATCGTGGCCAGGAGGAGGTCGATCTCATCCGTAGACGTTTCGAGGACGCGCTGAAGGTCCTGCGCAATCCGGTGTTCGCCGGCAAGCGCGGACCGAGCTATCTGTTCGAGTTGCCCTGGTACATCATCATTGGGCCATCGCGCGCCGGCAAGACAACAATCCTGCGCAACTCGGGCCTCGAGTTTCCGCTGGCCGAACGGCTCGGCGTCGATCCGGTGGCGGGCGTCGGCGGCACGCGAAACTGCGACTGGTGGTTTACTGAAGAAGCAGTCTTTATCGACACGGCAAGCCGTTACACGACACAGGATACGGATGTCGAGGTCGATCGCGCGGCCTGGCACGGTTTTCTCAATCTTCTTACGATGCATCGGCGCCGGCGACCGATCAACGGGATCTTGGTTGCGATCAGCCTGTCCGATCTCTCAACGGCAGATGGTAACAGGCGCAGGCTCGTCCAGTCGATCTCGTTCGCGGATACAGGAGCTGGTCAAGACGTTTGGCATGCGCATTCCGGTCTATGTTCTGGTAACCAAATGCGATCTGGTACCTGGCTTCACCGAGTATTTCGACGATCTCGACCATGAAGATCGTGCCCAGGTCTGGGGCAAGACCTTTCCTCTCGAAGGACCAGGCGATCACATCGACGACCTCGTAACACTCGAGATCCAGCAACTTGCCGAGCGGCTCGAGGGCAACTTGGCGTTTCGCATGCATGACGAACGCAATCCTAACCGTCGTGCAATGATGTACATGTTCCCGAAAGAATTGTGGAGCATCCGGACCGCGGTCGCCGGCTTCGTTAGCGAGGTCTTCCGGCCGAGCCGCTTCGAAGTGCGACCGATGCTGCGCGGGGTCTACTTGACAAGCGCTGCCCAGGAAGGAGCGCCGATTGAGAGGATGAGCGGTGCGATCAGAAGGAATTTCGGTCTGCACGCAAGCCCACCGCGGTCGTCCGTCGGGCCGGGAAAGACATTCTTCATCAAGCAGTTGCTGACCGATGTGATCTTTGCTGAGCAGGGCCTGGTCGGCCGCAATCTCAAACTCGAACGCAAGCTCGCGATGGTGCACTGTGGTGGCTATCTCGCGGCGGTCATACTGGCGGTAGCCGCATTTACTCAGTGGTACGACGCCTTCGCCCGCAGCGAAATGCGCATCGCTGAAACCAGAATGGCCGCACAGACGACGCAAGTGCGCCTCGAGGAAGCGCGCGAGCCGCTGAACCTGATAAAACTCCTGCCGACCCTCAATGCCGCGCGCCGGCTGCGTCTGGCAGCTGGCGAGAACACTTGGGTTGCGTGGCTCGGTGGCCTCGGGATTTCGGCGACGCCGGTGCTCGCGCCAGCCGCGCAACAAGCTTATGACCAGATTCTGGTCGACCGCCTGCTGCCGGTTTTTGCTGGAAGGCTTGCCGTTCGCATCGACGAGCTATTGCGTACTGGCGATGATACTCTGCTGGACCTAGTCAAGGAAATGTTCCGCACCTATTTGATGCTCAGCGATCCGAGGCGTTTCGATCGCGGCAACGTCGAGCAGGCTATGCGCAGTGAAGTGGCGCGTGCGTTTGCGCTCGAGACGACATCAGCGGGCGAACTGCAGGAGCATTTTTCGCGCCTCATCGAGTTGCTGCCGAAGCCCATCACGGATGACCAGAAATTCGTGATTGCGGTCGGCTCGCGGCTGATGGAACATCCCCTCGTCGAGCAGGTCTACGCCCGGCTTTTGCGCGAAGGCGCTCAGAACACGCGGCTCCGGCCAATCGACCTGGTCAGTCTGCTGGGAGCCGGCCAGCTGGAGATAGAGCCCCAGGCTGTTTTCCCCACCATTGGTCAGCAGGAGCTACCTTCTTCGGGTGGTACTGCGATCATCCCGGGCATCTTCACACGGGATGGGTTGATCGATTTTCTGCTGCCGCGCCTTCCACTCATCGTCCAAGACGAGCGAAGCGGCGACTGGGTCCTTGCCGGCAGCTCGTTCGACGCGGCGGATACACAACAGGTCGTGGTGCGCAAGGTCATCGATCGCTATGTTGCCGATTACATTCGCATTTGGACAAACGCGCTGAGCAGCGTCCGCGTCGTCAAGTTCGACGATATGCAGCGCGCCTCGGCGATCCTGCGCGGGCTGGCCGGCCCGCAAAGCACACTGCAGCAGATCATTTCCCTCGTACGCGACAATACGAACCTGCCGCCGCCCGGAGAGCAGACCGCGGCCAAGGCGGGGGAGACAACGGCCGCCGTGTTCTCGGCGGCATTCGGCGACGCCCCTGGCCGGGAACACGGATCACCGAAGCCTTCCGGCCTCTGGTCCAATTGAGCAGCGGCGGAGCCTCGGGACAGGCGGCCAGCATGGATCGCATCCGCGATCTTTTCGGCGGCCTGTATGCAACGATGGCCAATATCGCGACCGCGCCCGATCCCGGCCAGGCCGCATTTCAGCTCGTTCAGCGGCGCGTCAAGGACCCGAACAACGATGCCTTCGGCACCTTGCGCGCCGACTCGGCGCTACGACCCGAGTTGGTCCGCACCATCATGAACGACATCGCGCTCTCGACATGGAGCGTCTTGCTTCAACAGGCACACGGTCATGCCAATGCAGTTTGGATGCGGGAAGTGGTGCCGGTCTGCCAAGCGGGCGTCTACCAGCGTTATCCATTGTTCGCGGCAGCGACCGAGGACGTAACATTAAAGGACTTCAGCGATCTCTTTCGCCCCGGCGGCATCCTCGATGACTTTTATCAGAAATACCTGTCGCCACTCGTCGTCGAGGGCAGGACCGGCCTTGGGCGGGCGACCATCGACGGCGCGGCGGCGCCGATCCATGCCGATGCCCTGGCTCAATTTCAGCGCGCGCGAGAGATCTCGCAAGTCCTTTTCAGCGGCGCGGGCTCCGCACCGGCCGTGAAGTTCAGCATCAAGCCGGACCATCTCTCCTCTAAACTGCTGCGCGCGACTTTTGTCATGGATGGCAAGGAGATCGTCTATCGTCACGAGGCGCCCCGTGCCTACGACCTTGAATGGCCGAGTCGAACCGATGCAAGCACGGCCTCCATCACCCTTGCCTCCGTGGATGGAACTGAGGAGAAGATAGAGCGCTCAGGCCCTTGGGCTCTGTTCCGTCTCGTCGACGCCTCGCGGCCCTCCTCGCGTGGCGCTCCCGACCGCTTCACGATCACGATCGGTCGACCTGACCGGCCCGACGTGACCTATGAACTGCGGGCGGAAAGTGTAAGCAATCCGTTCAGCTTGGGTGTCCTTCGTTCGTTCCGATGTCCGGATCACCTTTGATAGGCGCGCCGTGAGAGTTCCTTTTAGCTTTTTCGGGAGGAGGCGGGCACATGCCGCTGGCGGCACCTTGGCCCGAGGGGTTGGTTCGGCCGCAACGCTGGTGCGCCGTCCCCTGGTGGCGACGAGTAAGCTACGCAACACGTGCCAGGTAGGCCGCAACCAGATCGTAACGGCAACACCGTATCACGAGCTCAACGGATTATTGGCGGTCGACGTTCCGACGGGCGGGGTCCTGCCTTGCGCTCTTGCGCAACAGGCTATCAACGACACGAGTGCGATCGTCGAATGCCTGGCCGAGGCTGCATTGTGAGTACGGCCCCTTGGGATACGTGCTCGGCGGCCGTTTCGACCTGGCGGAGGTCATTAGCGAGGGCGGCACCAGCACCGTCTATCGTGCGATTGATCGCATCGGCCTGTGGGCGCGCGAACAAAGTCCAGAAGTCGCAGTGAAGGTCATCCAACCACATGCGAAGATCCGCCAGAAATTAGTGGAGTTGTTGCACCGCGAGGCGCGTCTTTTGCGTGATTGCGTACACCGGAATTTGGTGCGGATCTACGATTCCGACTACGACGGCAAGTACCATTACCTAGTCATGGAGTTCTTAAAAGGCCGCTCGCTGGCGCAGATCCTGGCCGATCGTCAGGGACGGCCGCTGTCACCCTCTGTTTCCTTTCAGATCGTCCGCGCCGCCGGGCAGGGCCTCGTCCACATGCATAGTCTAGGGATCGTCCATGGTGACCTCAAACCGGGAAACATCTTCATGACCTCGACCGGCGAAATCAAAATTGTGGACTTTGGGACAGTCCTCATGCTGGACGGTCCGCGGCACCACGAAAGGGCTGCGGCTCTGCTCGATCAGATTGGACTGTTGACGCCGGCTTATGCGTCGCCGGAGATGCTGATGGGTGAGCCACGGGCAGAAAGCGACGATGTCTATTCTCTCGCGGTGGTCGCCTATCTGACCCTGACCGGCAACCACCCGTATGCGCAGCGGCCAGCCAACGAGGCACTCAACGCAAATCTCACACCGGCGCCGCCGCCGACTATTTCGCCAGCGCAATGGCGGGTGCTCGCTTCGGGCCTTGCCCTCAACCGCCGTGACCGTATCGAAACCGTCGGTGAGTTCGTCCAGCGTCTTGCCCGCCCGCGCTGGTTCTATCGATGGTGCGGTTAGCTGATGCCTCTGGTTGCAGCCTAAACGCGCCCTTAGCAAGCTTAGGGTCGATGGATGACAAGGATGCGGTCGTCTGGTCCCGATTCGGCTGTGTATCGCTCGCGATGGATGTAGAAAAGTGTCATTGGGACCGCCGGGGTTGGCAGCAGTCTGAACTCTCTCAGTACGGTGATCAGGAGGTCGTCGGCCACGCGCGGGCCGTGGATCCAGTCACGGCCGACATTCTCTCCAATATCGGGCAATGGCCCGATTTCATTCATCGGCTCAACTCGAGGGTGAGGCTGCAGCCCTAATTCCCTGTATCCAGGCTTGAGAATAAAGTTTTCGCATTGCGGATTGTTTGGGGTCACGGGCGCCCGCCCTGGCCGCAATACCGCAGCATAGCGCATGCCGTTGATAAGCACACTTTGTGGCCGCAACAGCGCCGGAAGGAGGCCGCTTTCTCGCAATTCGGCGATCAATAGGTCGGGGGCAACGCCGCCCCTCCAATTGGGGAGGACATAAGCTCCGAAGTCACGCTCTGCCTGCCTAGCCTCTGCGCCGGCTGCAAGGGTCGGTCCATCCGACGGCATTGTGGGTGCCACTGGTGATGACGATGGCCCGGCAATTTCGAACCCCTGAAACATCGCCCCCTCGCACGTGCCCAGTTCTCGAATTGGACCTGGTGGTGGAAATCCCGAAGCATATCTCGCAAATTCAGCAGACGGTTACGAAATCCGCCAATCGTGGGTGAGTCGCGCCCTATATAGTGGCCTGCATAGGCTTGTATGTCCGTATCCAACGACGGCAGTGCAATCCGGTCAGCCATTGGGGGTCTGTTGGTCTCGCGGATCCACTTGAGGAAATCGCTCATATCGTCTGCGGCATGATTGGCGCCGCGCGAGCGGCGGTTCGGGAGCTTCTCAGTAAGCCAATTCCAAAAGTCCTCATAGAGCGGTAAATCCACATCATAAGGGCCGGGTCCCTGATTGGAGCCGCTGCTGTCGGTGTTATGGCTGCTACTGCTGCTCGATGACGATGGCCTGGCTCCCTCAAAGCCCTCAAACATCAAATGCCTTTCACGAGCCCAGTTCTCAAATTGCAGGTCCCGAAGCATATCTCGCAAGTTCAGGAGGCGGTCACGAAACCTCCAATCGCCGGTACATCGCGCCCTATATAGTCGGCTGCATAGGCTTGCACGTCGGCGTCCAACGACGACTGCGCAATCCGGTCGGCCATTGGGGGTCTGTTGGTCTCGCGGATCCACGCGAGGAAGTCGTACATATCGCCTGCGGCAACGGCGGCACCGTAGGAGCGGCGGCGCGGAAGCTTCGCAGCAAGCCAGTTCCAGAAGTGGTCATAAAGCTGCGTATCCACCGCATAGGGGCGGGGCCACTGATTGGAGCCGCTACTGCTGTCACTCACGCGAACCTCCGGTAAAAGGTGCAACTGCAGCGGTAAGGCATGCTCGCTCGATCCGAAGCGCGCACGTCGCGTGAGTTCGGTTGGGGGGCCGTCTTGCCCGATGTTTTCGAATTGAAAAGCAGCACGATCTGCAGCCGCTCCAGCTTGTTTGCGATCAATCTTCCAACAGCCCACACTCCGTCGTTCGGTAGCGCCCTATATGCTGCGATGACCATAAGGAATCCGACGACGTCGACCATCTGAACTTCTCGAGACACGTTCTCGCGTTCGTCCATAAAAGGCAATTCTACCGGAGCAATAACGAGTCGATTGGCTGCCGTATGATCCCGAGCGACGAGAAGCTCAAACCGCCGGCTCATCTGCGCCTCACGCTCTGCTCCTCGGATCCCTTTCCTTGTCTGCGCACGGACCGGAGCCATGGTTGTCCTGTCGCGTCGCAATGTCGGCGCCCTCGATAGCTCCGGGGTTATCTCGGCCTCGCATCCACGGCGGTTCGAAGAGAGGAGCCACAATCTTCAGTGCCGCGTCTAGCCTGAAGCGGTCATAACGCGCCCCTCTTAGGAGCGCAAAGCGCGTCGTGCTTTTCTGAGGTGCTCAGGCTAGAACAAGAGATCGCGATGCCAGAAAGTGAAACAGACCAATCTGCACTGTCTGTTCGGTCACAAACACTTTCTGTTCAATAATCGACATGTCTGTTTGCTGGGCAGTCTTAGAATCGAAGTACCGTCTTCAATGTTGTGGCCCACCAAACAGGCTCGCCATCAGCCGTCGAAGGCCTCTCTTTGGCAGCCTCGCGCGGCACGTCACTTGCTGATCATCTTGGACCGTCCCTCTGGAGGTCGGTTTTAAAAATATAACCTTGTCGAGCGACAAATCATGGGATTCCGCGAAACGGCCTCATGTCAGGGTTCGACCAGCTTGACTCTTGTCCAGTGTCTGACAGTCGCGCCGCCTTTGTCAGGTTGAGAACACTTATTTGGCAAACCTCAGTTTTTCAAAACCTAATCAGAGATCAAATGAGGAGACGTCATTGGCACGGCTGTTGCTATTGAGATGCAGCGACACCGATTGGCTGAGTACACGAAGCGCAAGACGAATGATGCTCTCTTTCCCTTGAACCCGTGTGCACCGTTTTGAGAAGGAAACCCAGCGTAGCTACCGCCGCACCTGAGAGCGCACAGAACAGGCGCGTGGGCCAGTCGATCGGCTTCACAACAATGGCGCGAAAGAGGCGGCCAATGCTAGCGCCGCAGGCAGTTCGAATGCACACCCGGGTGTCGAATCCGTGCTGATGGGCAAGGCTCACCGTGTGAGATGCATCTTGCGCTCGGAGCTGTTGGAGAGAGCGATGAACTCTTCAGAACCAATGTCGCCAGATGCGCCGTTTGGACGTGCATCACGGCGCCGCTAGCCGATCGCGATACACTATGCATGGCAACGAGAAGCTACCATCTCGCCAGCGGAATGGCGGGGGCTCGCTTCAGGCCCTAAACCGCCGCGACCGTATCGAGCCTGTCGGTGAGTTCGTCCGGCGTCTCGACCGTCCCGTGCCTGGCTTTACTAAGTTCTGCTGTCGGCGCATGCTGCTGTCGTAAAACGCGTAAGGAAGGTGAGATATCGTTAGCATTGAGTGCTTCGGGCTCCCAATCGACCCGCGCTCCGCGGCACCTGTGACGAGCATGCCTAACACTGCGACAGTTTGACTTGGTGCACCGATGACCAACGACTCCAATCTCAGTATTGACCTGCACATTTGCAGCAAGCCCAACATTGAACTCGACGTGCAAGGGTTCGAGGGCACAGAGTGCATTTCCCTGCCGTTCAGCTACGTGATCTATGCCACGACATCGAGCAATGTCGATACCGGATCTTTGATAGGCGAGCGCGCCAAGCTGTCTGTCAAAACCGCATGCGGGCGATGGCTTGCCTCGGGCCTGTGCGCCCAAGTTGAGGAACTCGATCCAACGGTGACTGACCTGCGGGTGCTCCAGTTCGTCCTGCGGCCGCGTTTTGCGGTCGCCGAGCTCTCCATCGCGAGCCGCATTTATGGCCCTGGCCAACCCATGGGCGTCGATGACATCATTAAACAGCAGTTGAACAAGGTGAGCATCAACATTCCCACCGAATACAATCTTGATCGCTATCCCAAGCGAAATTATGTTGTGCAATACAATGAAAGTGATTTGACGTTCATTTCGCGCCTTTGCGAACGGAACGGAATTTTCTACTTCTTCAAGCAGGAAGACGAGGGTGAAACCGTCGTCTTCGGCGACAAGAATCTGGCCTTCCCCAAGATCGGGTTCGGCGTTAAGTCGGCGATTCTTTATGCGCGCCAGCACGAGCGCAAGGCATCGCGAGGCGTCGACGAAAGCGCCGTTCGGTCATTCCGGCAGCGCCGGGTTCTCTCGACAAAGACCATCGCGCTCCGCGATTACAACGAAACGGTGCCTTCCGTTGTGTCCGTCGATAAGCAGGTCGGACAAGGCAGCGGCTTCTTGGGCAAAGCCTCGCGCTTCGGTGGGCATTTTGCGACCGAAGCAGAAGCGGCCACGCTGGCCCGGATCCGTGCCGAGCAGATCTGCGCCGGCCAGACAATGTACATCGCCCACAGCGACGCACCGGAGCTGCGCGCTGGCGTCATTTTCGAACTGGAGGGCCATCCCCGCTTCGATGGTGAATATCTCGTCATCGCCGCGGATCACTCGGCCTATCGCCCGGCGCCAACCGGATTCGGCGCATTCGGGCAAAATGGGCGAGCCTACCAGAACATGGTCCATTGCATCCGCTCGGACGTGCCTTATCGACCGGTGGCGATGACGCCTGTCCCTCTTGGCGTCGGCCTCCACACCGCCACAGTCGATGGAGAAGCTTGGAACGGGCGGGCCGAGATCGACGACCAGGGCCGCTACAAGCTGCAGCTTACATTCGCCGACGAACCGGCCGAGGGCCCTGGCAGCGACTACGTGCGCAAGCTCGAACCTTATGCAGGTCCGAATCAAACCGGCTTGCATTGTCCGTTGGTCCCCGGAACGGAAGTTCTGGTCGGCTACATCAACGGCGACATTGACCGGCCGATAGTGGTCGGAGCGGTCCACAATCCAGATATGAAGGGAGGAGTGACCTCGGACACGCACTTGTCCAATCGCCTTATGTCGCAATCTGGCGCCTCGATCGTGATGTACGACGGACCTGCGTGATTTCTTCACCTCATGGAGCCTTATGGCCGTCTGGCGCCCAGCGACTCACGAGATCGACCCGCTATTGGAAGCGGTCGCCAATACGGCACGCGCGACCATCCTGCCAACAGCATCGATCAACATACCACTGCCGTCGGCCGATGGCATTTGCTCGCAACGGCTTCGTGACGGACGAGAATTGCGCCTCAAATTATCCGCGCACTATCTCGAGCAGGAACGACGCGGTCCTTGCACGGTGCTCGTCTACGCCCTGCAGGGCAATGCCGTTGTTGATAACCGCATGGGTTACCGTGTGACGGGGCAGGCTGTCCTCGACGTTGCCACACGTGCATTTGTCGATGTCGAGTGTCAATTGGAACAGGTCGGCCCTGTCATGCCGTGACGGATTGCTGTCTCGATCGCGACGAGGTCTTTGCGTGATGGGTGCCGGTGCCTGGAAATCTGCCCAGCCCTATTGACCATCACGTCCGGAAGGCCCGAAAATTCAGGTGTCGGGTGCACACGGCTCTTGGCACGGATGTTGCGATGTCCATCGTGCCGGTGTGTGCCGGCGTATGCCAGAGACTGGGAGACGAACGTGTCACTTGAAGCCTACATGACAATCAAGGGAAAGAAGCAGGGCGACATCTCCAAGGATGCCTCCAAGCCGGTCAGCATCGGGCAGGTCGGCAAGAGTGATGCGGGTAAGCAAGGGAAGATCACCGTTGTCGCCTTCACCAGCGGCATCATCGTTCCGCGCGATGTGACGAGCGGTGTCGCCACGGGCGCTCGCAACCACCAGCCGGTGCTCTTCACCAAGTTTTTCGATCGGGCCTCGCCGCTGCTATGGCAGGCGCTGGCCACCAACGAGGTGCTCGAAGAGGTGGTCTGCGAGTTCTACCGCACCGATCCAGGGGCATGCCGCAGCCGCAGAACTTCTTCAAAATAAGCTGGAAGAACGCGACGTTAGTCGAGGGCAAGGCTTATGTGCCGCTGACGATCAATCCGCAGAACAACTTCTTTCAGAACATGGAAGACTGGTCGTTCACCTACAAAGAAGTGAAATGGGAGCACGTGCCCGGCAGCACCAGCGGCGAGGATAAATGGTGACAACGCCGCGACGTTTGCGCTGTCGCCGTTTTGCGGCGTCTACGAAGCGCTATGCACCCTCGCTAAGCCAAGGACGGTGACTTGGTCCCAAGGCACCGTCCGGTACATGGTGGATACATTGCGCACATTCGACGCGTCGCAGGACTTGGAAGTGGCCATGCCGGGTCTGCTTCACGGCAGTGTGCAGACAATGCTAAGAGTAGGTAGATCGGTCCAGCCTTGCTCAACAGAATGTTGGATAGGCCGGGAGCATTGGCTGCCATTGCCGATTGGTGCATTGAGGCTGGGCCAATTGAGCAAGCCGGGCTCATATGCCTGCTGATCGGACGAATTGTCGGACGCACAACGTAGACATGCGGCAAAGATACGCCGGTTCATTTGGTGGCTTTAGGGCCTCGCGGTGCATCAAGTGGGTTGTGTTCGGACCGAAATATCGCGCGTGTAGCCGAACAGGGTGCCGGAATCGTACTGTTGATCCTGCGTCATGGGTAGTGATTGACGAACATGAGATGCGAATTGGGAACAACCAGCCTTCACGGCGTTCGGGACTCAACCGGCGGATCGTTTGTGGACTGCCTGACAGCTTAGCGCGATGACCGCGTTCCACGAAATCGGTCATTCCCTTGCTTCTCTACGTTCCCGGGTTTGGCGGATCGTTGGCGGACGGGCTGAGGCCCCAAGTATGCTCAGTGCGTTTTCCCAAGCGGGCCATTCACTTGCTGCGCTTCGCTCCCAGGTTGGGCAAATCGTCGGCGGACAGGCTGAGGCCCCGGGTGCGATGACTGCGCTCAATGGAGAGGGGCATTCACTTGCTGCGGTCAGTGCCCGGAGTGTGGCAACTCCAACTGGGAGGAGCTCTGTAGTGCGGCAGGTCGGGAAGGGAACGAATAATGGAGACGAAGCGAAAGGCGGGAGGGGAGACGGGCCAAACTTTGCGCGCGCAGTGAAATACGGATTGTATCTCGCGGGCGCGGGCTACGCCTATAATGAGGTCGCAAACGACTTTTTCCTTTCTACCACGTCACTGCACGATGGGAAGAAAGGCTTCACCAGTAACGAACGGCTTAGGTTGGCTCAGGCGAAGGCGAGGGAGTATTACACGTCGTATCACGCTGCCGACCCTGACACTCGGCGCCTCAATGAACGTCCCCTCAATCCAATCCGTACCTGCGGTAACAACCTGTTCGTAACGATGATCGATTACCGGGCGGCGACCTATGTACACGTTGGTCGCCTGGTGGATTCCATAGCGGCGCACACTTCTCTTGTGCTGAACCTGAGCTGCATGAAGGGTCATCTCGTGAAGGACGAGTGCGTGGCCAAGTACAGGCCATCCAAAGTGCCGAAGGATCCGGACCTGACGAACAGCCCGCTATACGACAGAAAGAACAAGTACGCATTGACGGGCGTGCTCAACGATGAAACTGGTGCTTATGGCTACACCTCGAGGTCGATCACCCAACCTTTCGTGAACAAGGGCGTTCAGCACTTCCGGGACGCCACCTTCCAGAGCGAGAAGGGACTAACTTTCAAGCGATGCATCGAGAGGCTGGAGGCGCTGCTCGACAAGGACGGCGGTCTCAGAGAGGAGGCCCAGTTCGCGGCTGGCCAAGCCATCCTGAACTTCAGGCAGGTCTACGCTGCGGACGAGCATTGGGGACACGCTGAGAACGTCGTGATGCAGACCCTGTACGAGCACGGCTGGCTATCACGGGCCGAAACCGACAAGCTCGATGCGACGCTTATGTTCGAAGATCCAAATAAGAACCCGCTCAAACGCAACAAAAGCTGGGTTGGGCCGGGACTACACCAACTCGACGTCTGGCTTCAGGAGAGGCGATCGGGTCATGATCCCGTGATAGGTGAGGAGTTGAACCACCGGACGATCGATGACATGAAAAATCTGCCTATCGCGCACGTCAAGTTGAACGAGCAAGGCAATGGATTCGAAGACTGCTCGGGGTTGGGTGACTCGTTCACGTGCGCCAATGCCGTCGCCTGCATCAATCACGCGCGCTTGATGAGTGGCCAGCCACGCCTCTCAAAGGAGGAGGTTATAGTCATCGTCGCGTGCCTTAACGCCGTATACGACGACACGACGTCAATACGGCATACGCTCCACGAGGTGGCACGCGGCTGCTTCGCCGGTGCTGGTTACACCACCGAAGACGCGGATGAGTTTTACGAGGGGTGTGTCGGAAGGCCGCGCGAGAGTATTACGGCGGCAGATATCTCTCGAAGCAGAGTTGACGCCGTAAGGAGTGGTGCATTAGCGAGCGACGCTCTCGAGGTGGTCTGAGCTGGAACACGACTTAGGTCCGATCTCATTGCACGCATGCTTCCCGAGAAGGTGGACGTCGAATCCGATAGGATGAAAAAAGCGGTTCGTTGGAGGGGATGATAGGGCGGGGACGCGACCGAATGTCGCGACTTCAAGGACGATTTCGGTCGCGCTCTAAGAACGAGAAGTTGGCCATGACGGTGCCGCAGTCACCCAGAATGGCGCAGTGATCGACTGCGCGGAACATGGTCAAAGTCATGCCAGCGCCTCGCTGGGCTGGTTCTGTCTTCATCAATGCCGTCTTCTCCGGCAAGCAAGTGCGCCGGAACGGCTCTTCTCGAAGCCGATAGCCGTCACCACGGATGGTCATCACCGACGATTGATGAAGCAGCGATCAAGGACCGGCCAAGCAGATGCAGCCGGACGTAGTACGTCTGCACGAAATCTGCGGCCGTCGACTCTGTTGATATTGTTGACGGGATTCATCACATTCACCTCCAAATCTGACCAGATCAAGCAGGACCGGTGACTCCTAGATAGAGACGTTCTCATGGGCGGCAAGGCTCGCGTAACGCCGTTCGGATGTTACCGTCATCCAAAAGCGGATGAACAACGTGATTGTCTCGAACGTGACACTTTCATTGCGTTCAAGCCGCTCGAGCACGTGCGCGACGCGTTCGCCCCTTTGTCTATCGCAGCCCACCCGCCAATCGCAATCGTCTGGAGAAAGGAAGCAGGCAATCGCAGCTTCAGCAACCAGCGACTTGGGCTTGCCGCGATGCTGTGGGAGCGCCGCTCAGTCAATCGTTCGTGTGCGCAGCAGGGTCTCGAGCCGGCGCCGACCTTCGTCGATCGCGCCGGACCAATGGCCGAACCGTTCCTGCACGACAACCTCGAATGAAGGATACCACAATGGCTTGCCGTCGGCCTGAGCCCAATACCAGGGATAACCGCGCGGCACAAAGACCACGCCGGGAACGCCGAGCGCTCCGGCGATATCGACGGCGAAGCTGTCGGGCCCAACCACGGCGTCGAGATTGGCGATCGCTGCGATCAATTCCGCAGGACACTCGATATGCACACCAGCATCGATCGGGCGACTCCATCGCTTCATGTCATGCCGTTGCGCCCCGCGCATCAAACTGACCGGGGTGACGGAGTGAGAGATCACGGCGGCGACCTGCTCCATCGAGAGGCCGAGAGCGCCATCCTCCCACACGATGCCCACCAAAGGCCTTGCGAACGCGGCCAGAGCATCCCGCCATTTGGCGAACAGTTCGGCTTCGGGCCGTAGGTAGGGAATGCCATCGGCAATGTTGCGGGCGTCGGTCGACAGAACGCGCAATAACGATTGCAACGGCATAGCTGAGAGCTCGGGCCTCGGCTCGTCCGAAATGACCTGCTCAGCGAGGCCGGCAAGAAGAGCCTGGTAACGTGGCTCCGCGACCACATGCACATTTTGCTGGCTCGTCAGCCGACGCAAGAGACGAACGAGTGCTACGAATTCGAGGGCGCCCGTCGTCGGCGGCACGACTATCTGCGGCACAAGCGCCAAGGCGGCCGGATCAGGTGTCGGGAAGTGACCGAGCGTCAGTTCAAGCGTCGTCTGTAGAGACTTCGCTGCTTCGCTCTCTGGTCGCGTGTGCACGACGTGGCTCACAAGCTTAAGGGATTCATCGAACCGGCCAACGAGATGCAGGACACGCGCCAGAGCAAGCGTGGCGGAAGGATCCGATTTGCGAGCGCGAACGAATTCCGTCAGTTGCGCAATGCCTCGGTCCACCTCACCCTTGGCAATCGTAACGCGGGCCACGATTTCGCGCGCACCAACATGAGCCGGCGCATAGGCGAGCAGTTTCTTGCAGGTGGCCTCCGCTTGTGGCCAGAGTCCGGTTGCGGCGCGGCAATAAGCCAGATGAAAGAGCCCGGCTGTATCGAGCGGGGCGCGCAGATGCGCGCGTTCCGCAAGGTTGAGCGCCTCGTCGAAGCGGCTGCGTTCGAGCATGAGCACCGATAAATTGACCAGCGCATCGGGATCGTCCGGAGCAATCTCAAGCGCACGAAGCAGGACGGCCTCAGCCGACGAGCTGTGGCCCAAGGCGAACTCGATGGCGCCGAGTTGAAGGAGGGCACGCGCATTCCCTGGCTCGTGTCGGACAACGGTCTCCGTCATCGCGCGGGCTTCCGCAACGTTGCCGCGGCTCAGTAGGGCATGAGCGAGCGCCAGCTTGATCTCCTCGTTGCGCGGAGCGAGAGCCGCCGCGCGTTCGAGGCAAATCACCGCCTCCTCAGCGCGGCCGAGCAATCCGTGGGCGATGCCGAGATTGGTGGTGAGGCCGGCGTGTTCGGGGTAGATGGTCGCCGCTTCCGACAGCATGTCGAAGGCAAACTCGATCTGCCGCCGCGCAAGTGCCAGTGTGGCCCTCGCATTGAGCGTATCGGGATCACTTGTGGTGGCGACCTCCTCCAGTAGCGCCTCCGCCTCCTCGAGACGGCCGGCCGCGATAAACTCCTGGACCGTTCTAACCCTCTCCTGCCGGGTCGGAGCCGGCATGCCAGTGGACAGCATCTGTGCTATGCAACCGTGACGCGTTTGCCGTCGAGGCGGAGATCCTCGCTCACCGCGATGACTTTGCTGTGGGCAATCTCGGAGGCAATGCCGGTGACCCTAATGGCCTGGGTTTCGGTCTGCAATGAGTCAATACGCTCGATCACCGCGACACGCTCGACCGCCTTCACCGTAAGCAACTCGGCGCTCGCTTCCTGGATCCGCGCCGAGCATCGGACACGGTCCGCGACTAACGTGTAGAGCTTGCCGATCCAGGTGCCTTTGTTCGCGAGCACCGCAAACAACTTAGCCTGCAGATCGATACTATCGGCGCGCAAGGATATGCGCTGGCGCGCGGCGATGGTGATGGTCTCGCCCTCAATCGACATGTTGCGACCTCCTGGTAGGCCGACCATGCCACCATTGGAAGCCGCCCGCTCGAGCACGGTCATGACGAAGGCTTGCTCCACGTTAGCGAAGAGCAGCACCATGTCCCGTGGTATAGGCCGGACCAGGCAGCCAACAGCCACCGTCGCCGTGTGACGAGCGCCAGCGACTTCGACCTCCATCGCAGTGCCATCATCGCTGACTGACACTACACGGGCTGTGTGATGTCCAGGTTCAAGCAAGCGCTCGGCCATCGCCAAGATGTCGGTGTTTGTGGCACGGATCGTCATCGTCATTCCTGCTCTCCAGCCGGCTACATGAAATTTATCGACTTCTTTTGTATGACTTCCTCATTGCCGGTGCTGGACATGATCTCAGCTGCTCGGGTCACAAGCTCGTACTGTTCCGTGCTTGACTTTCCCTGACTCAATTCTTCTTCCGTTACGGACACGCTCATCTTGCAGACCTTGCCGTCGCGGCCGACCACCTTCAAGTCGTCAACGGGCGCGAGCTTGAAATTGCTTGTCCTGAGAATCTTGGTATCACTATCGGCCGACTTGAAGTCGGGTCCAAAAACACACTTGGCCGAATTGCCGATCACTTGCTTGACGTCGTTTCCTTCGACAATGTCAAGTTTGTTGCCGATCGTGACAGAGTTCATATCGCTCAGATTGAATGAACATTCTCTTGAGATCTTGAAGGTGAACGCTTCCCCAAAGAACATGCATACGTTATTGGCCATCGCCAGCGTGGTAGCTGCGCCTCTCATGCAGGTGAATTTAGTGCCTTGAAAGAATTCCTTGGTGTCGCCCATCGTCTGCTTTTCCGAGTTGCCAACGGTCGTTTCCAGCTTGTGGCCGTTGTTGATGAACTTGACGCGGTTCGAGGCCGTCAGGATGATGTCCGCAGGCGTCCCATTAGCGCCAGCACTGATTGACACGCCATTCTCGGCGGAGATCTCATAAGTGCCTTTCGAGACCTGATGTTGGGAGTTGCCGTTCGTGACCTCCGTGGTCTGACCGCGACCGATTTTGAGCAGTGCAGCGCCTTCGATATTTGCCTGGAAGTCCTTGTTGGTGAAGGCAAGTAAGCCGGCATTGTCGCTTTCATGTTTGCTGATCGCAGCTGGACTTTCGCCAATAGTCGTTGTGAGACCCGTGACAAGTTGTTCTTCTTCGTCCGAATAAGAACCGAGGCGCAGATAACTCGACCTGGTCAGGGAGAAGACGGTGTTTCTGGAACGACCAGTCGGGTATAGGCATTTGGCATAGTAGGCTTCCCTAATCGTGTGGCTGTGGGCACTTTAGCGCTGCGCCATCAAGCGGGTTTGAGAGGGCGATATCGAAAGTCCGAACGCGTTCGGGTTGGCACCATTCTGCTTAGTCGGCATCCCCATTTTGGTTGCCGGTGACCCGCCGATTGACAAATTGTCCGATCCCGCTTTGGCGCGGCCTGGACCCATGACAAGGCCAGAGATGACGCCGAGGGCCACACCTGCGCTATCACCCATCGATGTCGCGCGCTCGGTCGTCATGTTGTGTGCAGGCATACACATGATCAGGAACCGAGACTGCGTAGGAATAGCCGTCGTGTTCATAGCGACGTTTGGATAGGGGTAGGCACAACGGCGGGACCGGATGGCGTGTTGCAGACGTCGGGAAACGCTTGATCCTCTGCCGACATCGGGCCACTTGAATTGACAAAAGTCATTTGTTTAGCTCATTCCGTTGAGAGGGATGACGCGGTTTGCATCGTAGAGTTCAGCGACGGCGCGTTCCGGCACAGTATGCAGGGCACTCCCACGCTGGGTCACGAACAGACTGCCTTCGGTCGACGCGCAGTGAAAGTCAGTGCGCAGAAAGCGCGAGCCGGAAAAATCGCTGCCATCAACCTTGGCGTGGTGCATCAGCGCATAGGACATGTCGGCGCCGGCAAACAAGGCGAACTTGGCCGATGCACGTGTGAAAACGGCCATCCCCAGTTTTGTGCCCGAAAGATCGCAGCCGTCGAGGCCCGCCTCTACGAAGATGCATTGCGTCAAATCGGCATCACGCAGCGTTGCGGCTCGCAGGTCAGCCCTGACAAACAGTGCGTTCGGAGCCGTCGCGCTGGAGAGGTCGGCGCCAACGAGGCTCGCGCCCGCCAACACCGCACCGGAGAGGTCGGCGCCGGAGAGATTTGTGCGGTTCAGCTTGGCGCCGCTCAAGTTTGCTCGCGCAAGCATCAGCCCGGAGAGGTCCCGCTCCGACAGATTGCATTCCGAGAAAAGAATCGTGTCGCAATGCAGTCCCGTGATCTGTGCACTACGCAAATCGGCCTGCGTTATGGCGGCGTTCGTCAGCGTGGCGTTGTCGAGCACGACATTGGCGAGGTCACAATCCATGAGAGCGCTTTGAGATAGGGTGGCCTTGCTCAGGATCGTCTGGGCCAACACGCAACGCATCGCTGTCGTCTGGTTGAGCCGCGTCTCGCTAAAGTCGCTATGACTGAAATCTGATGTCATGAACGTCGACTGGGTGAAGCGCGCCCGCCGCCAGTCGGATCCGCCAGCGCGGCAACCGACAAATATGCATTTTTCAAGGTAAGCATCGGCGAAGGAAGCGCCGCTGAAATCGCAGTCCTGAAACGTCATGCCGGTCAGGCGGGCACGCGTGAACTGGCTGCCGCGAAAAGAAGAACTCAGCACAACGCCATCGTTCAAGCTCAGTCCAGACAGCATCTGGCCATCGAGGTTGGCTTCGCGTACGGGGAACTTATGGTCGACCGACTGCAATAAGAGATCAATTGACATGGCGCGTGACCATCAGGACGGTGCGGTCGATATTTGCGTTGCTCAAATCGGTCGCGACCAAAGAAGCATCCATCAGGTCGGCGCCATAGAGATTTGCATGACGTAGACTGGCGCCGGTGAGGTCGGCTTCATTGAGATGTGCCTCGAGCAGGTTAGCGGCATAGAAGTCGGTGCCGCGCAGATCGTTGCCAGTGAAGACCGCGCGTTTCAGCGATGTCATTCGGAAGATGGCGCGCGCCAGCGTCGACTTGCCGAAATAAACACCGTTCAGTCGAGCCATGGTGAAGTCGGTGCCGCTGAGGTCGGCCGCCTGAAAAGAGAGCGCCTCGGCGCTGCTGCGGCCGAAGCGGGCGTCGCGCAGATCGATGTCGCCGATGAAGCTGACTTGGTCAAATTGCGAGCTGCTGAGATCGAGTTGGGGCGCTGCCACTTTGAGAAAGCAGGTTTGCTTAAGTCGCGCGCCAGCAAAGCTCGCACCAGACAGCGATAAATCGATGAATTGTCCGCGCTCGAGGACGGCGTCCCCCAAACGCTGTTCTCGAGGGCGGCTTTGATGAAGGAGCATTGATGTATTTGCGCAGAGCGGAAGGTTGCCCCGATCATCGGTACCCGCAGAACCTGGAGCTCGCCAAGCCGCGCTTGGTCGAAGGATGCGCCCACCATGCGCGCGCCGAGAAGATTGGTGCGCACAAGCTGGCTGCCTGCGAAACGCGTTCCGCGGCAGTCGGCTTCACCGAGATTGGCTTCGGTGAGATCGGTCGCGCTTAAATCAGCGTTGATGAGCGTTGCGCCGGACAGTGCGGCTTTCATCAGTTTTGCGCCGGCCAGGTTGGTCCCGCTCAGCTTCGCGCGCTCAAGAAAGGCGCCGGAGAAGTCCGCGTTCGCGAATCGCCGCCCGGAGAGGTCGGCGCCGGCTAGATCGCGACCAGCAACCGTGCCGCCGCGCCGGAACTCCTCTTCCACCAGATCCCCCAGCGCGCGTGCGACAGCTGGTGCCAGCATCGTTTCAGGCCTGAGCGGCTTGGGTGAGGCGAGCCTTGCTGCGGCCATGCCGGCTGCCAACTGGCCCTCGGCTTTATCGATCTCGGTTCGCAGGACGGTCAATGCTTTCGTAGATTCCGTTTTAGCCGCGGCGATCCTTCCTTCGGGCTCATCAGCGCTTGCCGTTTGATGCGGCGCATTCAAGGCCTCGAACGGCGGGCGGGCATCGGACGGTAACGCAGGAAGGGCCCTTCTGAGCGCCGCTTCAGCATCGGCGAGGGCCGTATGCGCTCGTTGGGCGACGTCAGGCGGTGTACCGGAGGCCTCGATCTGCGCCAGTATGTCGTCAATGGTCAGGCGCGGCGGCGCCTCTGGCGTGAGGCTCCGCGTTTCTTCCGGAAGTACAAGCGCGGGAATATCGGGAAGCGAAAAGGCACCGTCCGATATGGCGTTGCGTATCGGCTCGAGCGGTCGTCCAGCCGCCAAGTTAAAGAAACGAGCATGTGCAAGTTCGGATTGTTTTTGCTCGTCGAGCGGTTGCGTTGCTGCGCCAAGGATTTCGCGACGCCAGTTTTTCGCCCGCGCGAGCTTGTCTTCGATATCGCCTATGAGGGCCGGATCAGTGTCCGGCAGCGCAGGGAATGGCGGAGCTTGCTCAAAGCTTGCGTCCATCGACTGCGCAGCGTCCGTGGAACCGATCGCGGCAAGCAAGGCGTCGATATCGCTTGATGCGGCGTTTCGACTGGCAATCTTTTCATAGGCCGCGCGCACGGGTTGATATTGAGCGTCAAGCTTGTCGAGATCGGATTCTGCCTTGGCCTGTACCGTCTCCAAGGCGTCGAGGATCTCGGCCAATTCGATCTCGCCACTCTCGAGTTCCTCCGGCAACAATTCCGGAATGCTTGACGGTTCGATCGACGGTATCTCGATCGTCGGGCGCAGCGAAGGCGGAAGCTCAATGCCCGCGAACTCCTGCTCGAGCGCCCAGCGCATGGAGGCCAGCTGCCGCGCTGCGCGCTGTTCGGCCAAATAGCGACGCCGCGCCGCGCGGCGTTCGCGTTCGGCAGCCGAAATCTCAGGGGCAAGTTGATGTTCCGAAAAGGCATACCGTGCGGCGCTCGTCGGGTCGAGCCGCAGCTGCCGGACATTCAGATAATGATCGAACGGTCGCGCGGGCTCGCCTTGTTGTTCGTAAGCGACCATAATGTCGCCAACGTCACTGCCGTCCAGTTCCTGCACGGCGGTCGCGGTGCGGTAGATCATGACGCCGCGGCGGGCTCCCGCGAACAGCCACAGGGTATCGATGCGCGTCGGCAGTTCCGTGACGCCACGCGTCGCATCGCTCCAGCCGACGAAGCAGCGCACGCGAAAGGCCGGCAGGCGGCCTTCGATCAACGGATGCTCCGCGGAGAAGTTCTGCAGCGCGTAGGGTTCTCCGCCCGAGATGAAGCCGGCCATGCGCTGGTCTGGCGGCGCAAACAGGAAAAGGCGCGGATCGGCATCGCTCGCCAGAGCGGGAGCAACCGATTTCAGCCACGCGGCGTCATAGGTCCCCGCGTATCGCAGGCGCTCCTTATCATCGAGCGCCATTGGTCCAAAGGCTGCGGGCGGTGCGATCGTTTCGATGGACTGAATCGCGTGCTCGGGGTTTTCCACGTTGGGCAGCGCCACCAGTTCGCCGGCCATGCTGCGGCGAAGAGCCCCGTGGCCGGCGCCGACGGGGTTCGCGGCGTAGCCGGGCCCGCCGAACGCGCGTTGCCGCGTTAGCGGCATTTGCCGGAATGGTTGCGCGGCTGTCGGCTGCCAGCCGAAGGCGGTCATCTGCCAATAACGGTCGCCGGTCACCAGAAGGTGCTTCTGCATCGGTCCGAGCGTCCAGCCCAACATCATGCGCTCCGTCGGCCGTCCCTCAGGCGCCGCCGCATGTCCGCCGATGAGCACTTCCGCTTGCGGCTTGGGCATGCCGATGTCGAGAGGGTTGCCGGGGGAAGCTCCTTCGCGGCGATCACCCAAAGTTCCTGCTCGCCTTCCAGACGGTCCGCGCTCGGGTTGGCGAGGTCGAACATCGCGAAAACGGAAATGACGAGGCTTGCCCCGGGAGGACGGCGCTCGCATTTGGTCAACAGACCCAGTGTGCGTGGCTTTATAAGAATGGGCATGAGACCCGCCGAGACAATTGTCGCTTCTTCGCTATATTTCTCGAGCGTGACGGACTTGCGTTCCGCCTATGCGGACGCGTCTATGTGTCACATACCAGATTAGGTGGGCAAGAAGATCAGCCAGCGTTGCGTACATGGCCGTTCCGAACTGCAAGACTTTGGTCGTCGATCGTGTCGTGGAGAACCGCGACTTGCTTGCGCGGCGCCTTCATCGGCTCGGATTCCGCTTGAGCGACCAGATAGAAGACAGCATCATAAGGGGGCTTGCGGCGATTGCCGAACGGTACAAGCTCTTCCGTCTGCACAAAACCCGTGCTTCGCAGTCCTTTGGAAAGCTGCTCTCGCGAGGCGGAGCTGTTGGTGCAATGGCTCCGGAATGACCACATTTGTCTTGCGGGTCGGCGAGGGGATGTGCGTGGCCCGCCCGTCATTCGAGCCGACCTGCTGTGATTGGTGGCAGCCGACGAAGCGCGTATGGAATCGTCGATAAATAGACCGTGCGAATGGGACCACGCGAGAGCCTTAGTGTGTCTCCGCGGTTCCACACCGCGCAACTGCGTGCAAGAATATCTTTGCATTAAATTTCTTGTTTCCAGTAGCAAGACTGAATGCCTGCGCGCGTGATTTGGATTCGTCTTGGTTGAAGCGATAATCAAGCCATATTGATTGAACGCCGGATGACGGCAGATCAGACGGGCAAGGATGACTTGTGAATCTCATCGTCGTGTCGAACCGGGTTGACAGCGGCGACGCCAAACAACCCAAGATAGGCGGCCTTGCGGCTGCGCTACTCCCTGTGGTCGAACAATCCGGAGCAATCTGGGTGGGATCGGGCCAATTGGGCGATGGTTGTCGTAAAGCGCCGCTTGTCGAGACGCTCGGCGCAGGCAAGCTTGTGACGCTGAATCTGCCTGCCGTGCATTATCGGCGTTACTATGAGGGCTTTGCCAATTCGGCACTATGGCCGGCCTTGCATTCGCGCACCGACCTGATCGACGCCTCGGCGTTAGACTATCTCAGCTATCGCGAGATCAACACGGTGATGGCAAAAAGACTGCTCCGGTTCGATGAGCCGACCGCGTTCTGGGTGCATGATTATCATTTCCTCCCGCTCGGCACTGAGCTGCGTAAGGTCGGCATCAAGCAGCCGATCGGTTTCTTCCTGCACACGCCATGGCCGGTGCCAGCCATGATGCGGAGTGTGCCGCATCATCGCGAACTGATCGAGGCGATGTTGGCTTACGACCTGATCGGCTTTCAGACCGAGGAGGACCGGAGGAATTTCATCGCCTATGTCAGCACCGATCTCAGGCATCTCAGGCTTACCATCGAGGACTGTGTTGTAACCTCGGGTCATGGCCAAACGCGATCCCAAGTGTTTCCGATCGGCATCGATCCGGTCAAGTTCGCGGAATTGAGCGCCGACGCGGCCTCGGAGCCCTGGATCTCGTGGATACGGCGCGGTCTTAATAGCGAGAAGATTGCTATCAGCGTCGATCGGATCGATTACTCCAAGGGTATCGACAAACGCCTCCACGCTTTAAACCGCCTGTGGACCGAACGGCCGCATCTCGCGCACAGCATCTCGCTATTGCAGATCGCCACCCCGTCGCGCAGCGGCATTGAGGCCTACAGCAATCTGCAGAAAGATGTCGCCCGCCTTGTCTGCGATATCAATAACCGCCATCGTAGGGGCGACTGGACCCCGATTAGTCATTTCGAGGAGGGCTTCAGTCAGGCCGACCTCGCAATTCTTTACCGCGCAGCGAAAGTTGCCGTGGTAACGCCGTTGCGTGACGGCATGAATCTGGTGGCGAAAGAATATGTCGCTGCGCAAGATCCGAACGATCCCGGTGTGCTGATATTGTCTAAATTTGCCGGCGCGGCCAAAGAGCTGAAGGAGGCGCTGCTCGTCGATCCGAACAACATTGATGACATAGCAGACAAGATTTCGGCCGCAATTTCGATGTCGCTTGCCGAGCGCATCTTGCGCTGGCAAGACATGATCGGGACGCTTCGAGCGTATCCCATCCAGCGATGGACCGCGGACTTCGTTGCGGAGTTGGAGAAAATTCGGACCGAGAAACTCGCGGGTCAGTTCAGTCCGCGGAATGTGGGAGAGCCTAGCGGCTCGAAAGGGAAAGTCGAGGGGAAATTAGCCGGCGGGGCAAGCCATTTGGACCTGCCGCGGCGGTTGTCACGTCCAGCGTTCGATGTACGGGCTAGGAGATTAGATGATGATTTCACGCACATCGTAGGCTCGGGCTGGAACCACGGTCCCCAACTGGCCCCGGACGTCCTGCTCGGCGTGCTGAATAGAGTAGACGCCTTCCCGAGGCCGTTCCAGCCGACGACAAATTTTTACATCCATGGTCATCCCTACATGGCGCAGTTGGCTGCAGGGTTGAGGGAGGTGACCCCTAACAATCCGCTGGGCGTCAACGTTATTCTCATACCTCGGCTTAGGGGCGGCTGAACAACCGCGCGTGGGTTGTAATCGGCACCTCTTGCTCGAACCGTCGATTATCAAAGGCCTTCGGTCATAGATGTCGTCATATTTGCCGCCGCCTGCCGAGGTCCAAGTTGAGGACGGTCACCGGATCGAGGCCGTCATCGTCGTTGAGAACATTGTAATGCATCGCGCTGCCATCCTTCATAAATCGGCACCTCCAGTGCGGCGGCATTAACTCAAGATGTGCAGACCCTCGCTGAGCCGCTTCGCTGTCAACCCATTTCAGTAACGACAGTTCGGCCGAGAACCCTGGTCCGAACGCAGCTAGGATTCCGTATGATCCTGGCGCCTGCTCCTCATGCTCAAGCACGTGATCCAAAACGAATAGTACAGTTGCGCTCGACATATTTCCATGACGTCGAAGAGTTTCATAGCTGGAAAAGAAGTTTTCAGACGATCTCCCAAGGCCCTGCTCACAAACCTCCAATACTTTTCTCCCGCCGGGATGAAAGATTAAGCTCTTCGCTTGGTTAGAATGGATGCCATCCTCCGCTACAACGACCGCAGTGCATGTGGCATCAATTCGCTAATCATTGATGGAATGCGCTCAGAGACTACGACTTCAAATCCGGAGTCGCCAAAATGCCAGCCCATTAAAGAAGTCGAGTCGGGGTAAAGCAAACTCGTATTTCTTACGATATCCAGTTTGCCAGAGCCGCTTTCAGCTGGGCCGATTAGGAGCGCGGCAGCGCCATCCCCAAAGAGGCTTGAAGCAACAACGTTCTTCGGGGTGAGATCATTCGGCTGGAATGTAAGGGATGTCAGCTCCACAGCAATGAGGAGAACGCGTTCGCTCGTTGCGCGGCAAATCGCTCCTGCCAAGCTAACTCCCGATGCTCCTCCGGCACATCCGAGGCAGAATATGGGCGTCCGTCGTACATTTGTTCGCAGTCCGACCTTCGAGATCACATCCACATCGAGACTGGGGGTAGCTATCCCGCTCGACGAGACAAATATATCCGCTCGACGTGTTCGGGCTTCACGCCCCGGCCCTGTTGAGACAGAGCACGGTCGCTTTGCATGCGAGCTCCTTTGCACATTCCAAGTATATCTGGTTTGTCTCACTTATGCGATGCTCGCTGAGAAGCCATTCGGGCGCTACACAAAAGAAACGCTGATCGACTAGCGCATTATCGAATACTGTAAGATACCTCTTCAGCTTCTCCATTCTAGACCCGAAGTGGCGACCCGCTAGTACATTGGCCTCGGTTTGCGAAATTCGGAATGGTGGCAAAGCCGTCCCAACAGCCAAAATTCTGGACATCAGTGCCTCTTGTTGTTCGCCTCGAACCAAAGCGACGATCAAAGACGTCCGCGACGTCCCAGCGTTAGTTCACGTGGACCAAACCGATGCCGATGTCCTGCCCAATGCGGGCAGTTCCTGCGAGGCCGCTCGCTGGAAAAGTCCGCGATCACGGTTGAAAAGAAGTCCACGTTCCGAGGGCCGATGAACAGGCAATCGTACTCAGCGCCGACGGTTATTGAAAAAAGCGCTCAAGGTCCGCCCCTACTGTACCGCCCCGCCGGGTTTCGCTACCGTCGGTGAGGGGCAGCCCAGTCGCAAATTCGGAGAGTTGATATTTATCGCGGGCGACCGCAGCGCCGCCTTTCACATACAGCAGCACGTCAGTCCAGGCGTAGCCAAGCAGGCCCGTGAGCAGGCCGAATGCATCAACCCTGGTTTGATCCTGGAGGCCTACGAAAGTGAGGTTAGCGTTGGAGTCCTTGAAATCAGCGCAGTTGCCGTTCGCCCGATGCCGAACACCGAGCCAGCGGAAGCGGATTTCGCCGCCGAGCGGGCCTCCTGTCGCACTATGGCCCCTGATGGCAAGGGGCGGAGCGCGGACTACAACGCCAGCGTTGACGAGATGCCAGCATCGACGCGCGGGGCCGCCACCGCTATTGATACCGATGTAGGAACCGCTTCGCTCGGAGAGCCGCGCGGCCAGATCAGCGGCAGAGGCGGCCAGCACCACCAGGGCTACCGTGCCCAGCAGGATTCTTTTCATCCTTCTTGACCCAATTCCGATGCAACTTTCTTGACGGTGTCCTGGATCACGGTTGCCATGTACCTGTCTTCTCCATCAATTGATAGGGTTGGTAGTCGACTGGTAAGATCGTGTCCGCCTCTGCCAATGAATCGCTCGCCTTCTTCGACGCGGGCCGCGCGAGTTCGTCGCGCCCCAGACGTTTTGCCATCGTCGATAGGCCTGACGCCGCCAGACACATCGACTGGGTCTCGCGGCAGGTCGACATGTCGGACGAAGCTGGCTCGGTCGTCGCCGAGCATCTCGGCGATGTCCGCGACGAGCTTCTCGCCTCCGAGGCGAGCTATGAGTGAGCGTCACATGACGGTGTCCCGGCCGCGACCTGACTGAGGTCGGCGCGGCCGTGACTGCCGTCGGTGACGCGCTCACCGAACGGCGAGTTGCACTACCAGCTCTTCGCCTTTATGTCGCGGCCCGCCCAAGGGCGTCGAGTTCGCGGCCTCCGAGGAGCAAGTCATCCGCAACGCCATCGCGGCGGCGCTCGGTGCCGGCCCCGAAGGCGCACACTAAAGGGCATTCTCAACCTTGCTGCCGGGTGCAGTTCAGCGGTCATCGCGCAGCCTGGCTTTGACGCGCCGCTTGGGCGTTTTGTTGCGCAGTTGCAGGCCCAACTCGCGGTAGACGCGCCGGGTCTTGTTCTGGCCGTGGCTCCATCCTTCACGACGAAGCAGGACGTGAACGCGGCGATAGGCCGAAGAAGCGTACGGCGCCGACGATCAGTGACAAAGCTGCCCGGACAGCGGTAGCGGAGCTAAACAAAGAGCCGAAACCGCGTGATGTCGAGCGCCGGCGCGAAGAGGCCGCGGCGGCCAGGAACGTGAGCGACGCGAGAAGGCGGTCGCAAAGGCGCAGGCGGCTCTCGACAGGGCCGTGCAGAATCGTGAGGCTCCTACCATCGGGCGCGAAATTCTGCATCGACCGCCAGCGACTGATAGAGAGCGCGACCATGCGCCTTGCCGTGTGCTTGCGAAATCGCAATCCAGGCGCGCGCGATATCGCCATCGGCTGCCAATCCGAGACGCGCGACGATCGCTTGAATCTGTGCCTTGTGACTCAACCGCGGCTGCAGTTCCTTGGCGGCGCGATTGATCGTCGTTGAAGCCGGCTGCGTGCAAGTGTTTCCTGGTGGCTTCGACTTTTGCGAGATCGTCCGGTGTGACGTCGGCGGCAATCTTCATCGGCCCCGCCAAGGTCTGCCGCAGAACCGATTCAAGCTCCCGCAAGGCGTGGGCCGCGAGCGGAATGGATACCCGGAGCGGAAGCGCGCCAGCCGACAGCCGGCAGAAGTCGACATAGCGGTCGGCCATGCTCCTTCCGAGCAATTGCCGGATCAGGGCCGCCGTATTCTGCTGCTCCGGTGAAAGGTCTGGTCTCTTGGCAGGCACGTCCATCTAACGCTGTCGGTTAACGCCGCGCGTGCTGGCGCGGCGGGCAATGAATTCTTTCATCAACGGCAGAAAAAACGCCTTGCTGAAATGGCCAAGTGGCGGCTCTGGCTCAAGGTAGAACGACTGGCCGATGACGTCCTGATTGTATTCGTCAAGGATGATCCAGAGGCGTAGCGAAGCGTCGAGACCGGCACGACGCTTTTCCATCTCAGGAATTTCGACGGCAAAACGATCGGAGTAGGGCGGCTGACTGGTGATCGGAAACAGCACCAACAAGTCCTCACCTTTCGGCCTGGCAATCCGTACACCCACAGCCACCGGGCGAGGCTTGCGGCCTTCCGTTTCCCCGCGCTCAGCTTCGCGCACCCATAAATAGGGAAATCGGATCACGCATCCGGTGCGAAGCTCGTCCCGGCTCACGTCTCGTCGCTCTCCCGCTCATAGGCGTCGACGGCCCGCTTGACGTCCTCAAACAAGTCGTCAGGCATCGTCTCGAGCCGACCGGCCTTCCGGGCGTCGGCTCTGGCCGTAAGCTTGCGGTAGTCTTCGATGCTGAGCAGCACCAGACGCGGCTTGTTCCGTTGGGTAATGGTGACGGGCCGGCGTAGGGCTTCGGCGATGATATCCCCCGACTTCCTGGAAAGATCACTGGTTGAATATTGGGTCATTGATCGGTCTCCAGCATTGCTGTAATATACAGCAATGCTGTATATCCTGCAAGGGTGTTCGCTTTGCAGCTGTCGGGGAGGGATCTTTGGAGCGGCAGACTTCGTCTGAAGCGAGCCGTCTCTGCCATCCGTCGCAGGGTTGATCGCTTGGGCTGGCGCTCAATCCTACGAGGCCTTTGAAAGCGAGCACGCGATCTCACGCTCGAAACCACCAGTCGCCCATGACATTCCTCCTGAGAACAATGCGCCGGCGTCGCCGTCACAGGCAGCGATCAGCCGGTCGACCTGCTCGGTCGACAGATACCGGGGCATGTCGGCAAGCTGCCAATGAGCGTAGGCCGGAACGGCGCCGTCGAGACCTGTCTGACAACGGCCTGCGACTGCGAGATACCGCAGGAAAGCCCGCAGGCTCGTCGTCATCTTCTCGATCGTGCCACTCCCGCTATTGCTCGCGCGCTCCAGGAAGTAGCTGCGGACATCGTTCGGCCTCCAGCCGGCCGGGTCAGATCGAAGCTCCATCATCAGGCCCGCGGCGTCGCGGGCGTAGAGCCTGACGGTGGGATCGGATGCGCCGCGATGCTTGCGCAGCCACGTCTTGAAGTTGGCGACCAGCTGCGGCTCGGCGGATGCTGCCCCACGGCCGCGGACCGGCAAACGCCGAGCTCGACGAGGTGCCGACGAAAGAGCCTGGCACCGTAGATGGTGTGGTGGTTGCGCCGGCCGCCTTTGGCGCGTGGACACCGGCAGGTGCGCAGGTGCTCGCCGAACGCGGCGAGATCAACGTCCGTTAGGCCCGCGCCTTGCTCGGTCATGACATGGCCGATGTGAGCCGCCGCTCGCAAATAGCGTACCGCTGTCTCGGGGCCATAGCCTTGCTGCTCCAGTGCCGCTGCAAACCCGTCAAGGTAAGGTCCGCTCGGCCCGCTGCGCAAATGCCCCAGCATCTTCGCCGCCGAAAAGTACGTCTCCAACATGTTCGTCCCCGTATGTGACCGGCCATCAGTGGCCGACCCGACGGGGCCGCACGGGCGACTTGTAATGGAGAGCTCGAGAGCGGCAATACACAGGAAATACGGTGATCGCGATTGCCAGCTCCCCATTACCGGCTTTGCCCGTAAGACAGCTAATGGGCGTCGCCCATTACCTGCCGCAATCGGCATTGTCCGAAGTGCCAGGGCGCGGCACGCGCGCAGTAGCTCGCGGAGCGGCAAGCCGAACTCCTTCCCGTGCCGTATTTCCACGTGGTCTTCACCTTGCCGGCCCCCGCCGGAGAGATCGCTTTCCAGAACAAGGCCGTGGTCTATGCCATCCTGTTCCGCTGTGCGGCGGAGACGCTCGCCATCATCGCGGCCGATCCCAAGCATCTCGGCGCCCAGCTCGGCATGACCGCCGTCCTCCATACCTGGGGCCAGACCCTGCAACAGAACCCTCACTCAAGATACCGGGCATTATCATCTCCTTGATTTTCAGTGAACAACGCAAGTTGATCTTCCGCGCACCCCCTGCAGAATTAGCTTGCCAGTGCGGTGGAGGCCCTCAATAACGCTGCGAATGGGTTCGGCATCCAAATCACGGCGGCTGACTTCCCAAGGTGCACGAGGAGTTATTTGTTCGCACTTCAATAGGCCGGCCTCAACCAGCCTTTGGATGGTGTGGTGGCTGACGCCGCATATTCGCGCAGCTTCGCTCAAACTCACTCTCTCCGGATCGTGCAGAGCTCGTTTTTGACCGGCTATCCTGGTCAGTGCGTACAATGATCTCTTCGATGGCGGTGCGGAAGATCATCTTCTTAAGTATCGGGGGACAGTGGTTGCTCTGCCAGACTCCAGCAAAATGATCACCCATCGAACGTATTCTGATTTCCTCTTCAGGCGATAACGAGTAGCGCTCGGTTTCGAGACTGGAAAGCCGCTGCTTGACTGCCTCGATCTCTTCCAGCTTTCCATTCCACCGCCGTTCCAACTCGCTGGCTGCAAGTCGATTCCGGGCATCCACCGCGTCGTACTGTTCGAAGGCCTTCCTCGCCTCATACACCAGTTTCTCGAGCTTGCGGGACAGGGCGGTACATTGAGCGGTGCCGACAGCACTCAGTTCTTCGAGAGCTCGCAGACTGGCTTCCACCCCCAATGGCGCGATCGCCTTTAATAGTTCTTGTCCTACGCACCGGTCTACCGAGCTGCCGCCGAAGCCGATGCAATACTGCCCGCCATCATCGTAGTCGCCCCTGCAAAGGTAGCGCGCATGGGTGCCACGGCCGCCCCAATACCGTACATGCAGCTTGCGCCCACAATGTCCGCAGCGCAGGAGTCCGACCAGAAGACCCTGGCCAGCGCGAATCGCCGCCATCGATCTGTCCCCTCCCAGTTCACCGAATTGCGCCGTATCATTCGCTGATTCTCTTCGTAGGTTGCCCAGTCAATATAACCTACATGATGATCGCGGATGAAGACGCGGCACTCTTCGGCGGGGCGCATCGCGCTCTGACGTTTCTCGAGCCGGCCTCCTACCAGCAAGGTCTCTTTTCGGTCGCGCCGACGCCCTTGCAGAAACTGGGGCGCTCGACCTTGAGGGGTAGCGGCGCGTGCTCGATTGCATGATCGATCAGGACGTCGACGGAATCTGCATTCTGGCCAACTATTCCGAGCAGTTCCTGTTATCGTCGCCGATGCGGCCAAAATTCCGATCATGGTTCAGGACACGCCGCTCAGCGGGGTCACGCTCACGGTACCGTTCCTCGTTCGTCTCGCCCGAGAGGTGCCGCTCGTTAATTATTTCAAGATCGAGGTGCCGTTTGCCGCGGCGAAGCTGCGTAGCTTGATCGAGTTCGGCGGGGAGGCGATCGTAGGTCCGTTTGACGGCGAGGAAGCCATCACCATGATGGCAGATCTCGATGCTGGCGCGACCGGGACTATGCCAAGCGCGCTGCTTCCCGATCTGTTGCGCCCAGTGATCGACAATCACAAGGCGGGGCGCAGCCGGAAGCTGCCGCGGCCTATGCAAGGGTGCAGCCGCTGGTGAATTTCGAGAATCGCCAATGCGGCCTGCGCGCTGCCAAGAGCGTGATGGCAGAGGGCGGCGTTATCAAATGGGAGGCAGTGCGACATCCCCTCGAGCAAATTCACCATCAGCTGTACATCGCGGTTTACAGAAAAAAGATGAGCGTTAAATAGCTTGAATCTCACGTTGCGTCAGGTTGTAGGCTTGGAAAAGCGATGACCAAGGCCAACGACGCAGGCGTCTATGGCTCATTGGACAAATCAATTCGAGCGGCATGGCTTACGAAGTCGACCTTCTCGCTTGCGGATGATGACCGATCATTCAGGTACATCTTGTGCCAGGATGGGAAGCGCTCTCGCTGGATATTGGAATGACACTGAAAAACGAGCAAAATCGCAAGGTGGAATGGGAGTATCGGATGCGACGAATGCTGAAGCTCAGTGATGTCACTCGCAATTGCGCAGAAAGCGCACCGGCCGCGCGGCGACCGAGCAACCAGAAGCTCGCAACAGAGGCGCTCCCACCGAATAGGCATTCCGTGTCCGGCCGGGGTGCCGGGCCAGAAGGCGGCGCACCGACGGAGTAGCCGCGCAGAGCGCCCCCGGCGCAACCTCCTAATGACGTTGTGTACGTTCTGATGAAACTTAGTGAAGCGCTAAACGAGATTGATCGCGCTCGAAACGTCGGTGAATTCTCAAACGCAGTGCTGAAGCACGACAAGCATCTGCGGATTTCGGACCACGCAACGTTCCTGCAAAAGGCGGCCGCGGATTTCCAACTTAGATTTGTGGCAAGCTTCGAGGAAAACATCCGCGCCGGGAAATCATGGGGGTACGCGACGACATGCAACGCGGTAAGCCGACAGGCCGGAGGTCAGTCAGGTATCGAAGCTTGCGAGCGCATAGCCGCTTGTGTGTCGCGGTTTGACAAAGCTCTGATTAAGGAAATCGGACTCAGAGCCCTTTCGTTCTTCGCATCATCATTCGGGCGTCACTCGAGGATGGCGGAATGCCGCAATGCAATGATCAGAATCATTTGAAGGAACAACAGTGAAGACCGATATGTCAGCTATGGTGCATCCGAACAAAAGCATATGCAGCGTTTGGAGCGCTGCTTTGGATGGAGGCGGGAGCGGCCGACGGAGCTTTGTTGCTCCCTAGCTGCACGTCTATGTGCCTCCCGTAACTGCGAATTCCGGACGGGCTGAGCTACGCGCGTCTCTATTGGTCCCCCGAGCTGAGGTTATAAATTGAAAACGAAAAAATTCACAAAGACGGCCACGGCCGTTGCGGCTTACGCGTTGCTCGCCACGCCCAGCCAGGCCATTGAAACTTACGATGTCAGGGATCTGAACGGTGTGCCGTTCATGCGGGCGCGAATATTCAGTACCGGCGACGGCCCTTATTACTGTTGCAAAATTGGGGAGCCGGTGTCTTCACTGCGGAATTTGTCGCAATGGGAAATAGATCAGTCGCTGGCCGGGATTCAGTATTGGGCTGAAATCATCAAGGTCATCCCTGGTCAATCGCCGGCCATTGTCAATATCGGCGGGTACCACGATTCCAACGCGTATGCCTTATCCTTTTTTCAGGGAGCCAGCACGAAGGTGCAGGCGGCACTCACCGGTCAGGATCCGGGCGAACTTTACTATGGTGCGCATGGCGTGATTGGAATCGGCCAGATGGAGTTTTCATCCGAGGCATATATCCCGTCCCAAGTGTCCATGACACCGAGCGCGAATCTACCAGCCGTCGTAGCGCACGAGATCGCACATGCGTTGGGCATGACGATTTCCGGTTTGGCCGACTCGCTGTATTTTCCCAAAACCATAGATGGGTGGACGAGTCATTTGTACGATGACAATGGCAAACAGGCTAAGCCGGGGCAGGCGTTTTATTGTTCCAAATGCCCGAACCCGCCAGCTGCCGACGTTTTCGACCTGCGACGCGATCAAGGCTATTTCGGTGGGAGGCATGTGAGCGAAGTGCTGGCCGGTGCCATGCCAGGTGTTCCGGTGCGATTGACGAGCGGCATGTCGCATAGCGAGCTCAAGAACAGTTTGATGAGCCATCAGAACTACCGGAACTACACCAATCTGATGGAGGCGGAGCTCGCCGCGCTTCAGGACCTCGGCTACAACATCGATCGGCGCAATTTCTTCGGTTACTCCCTGTACGGCGGCGGCCAGACTCTGGTGAACGACAACCCATTCTTCAGCCGCAACGCCGGTGGTACCGCCTACCTTCCGAATACCTACAACACGGCCACGCTCGGACTCGGATTGCACGTCTACGGCAGCAGCAATACGGTGGTTCAGCGCGCCGACCTGCTTTCACGCGGCGTCGGGGGCGCCGGCATCCGCGTCGACGGCGGAAACAATTCGATAGCAATCCTGCCCAGGACTCGCGTCTATGCGGACGGCGCCAATGGGCGCGCCGTCATGTTCATTTACGGCAAGGATCACACATTCACCCAGCGTGGTGACGTGCAGGCTCTCGGCGACCATGGCATTGCCGCAAGCTTCGACTTTGGCAACAACGTGCTAGGGAATCGCGCCGAGTACCGTGGCTCGTACATTCGCACCGTGGGCGATAAACCGGCCCCAATCCTCGATGAAATCAGCGGACCGCTGGTCAGCACGTTCGACCTGACCGGACGTCTGGCAGGTAAGTATGCAGCGATGTACATGTCGAAAAATGCTTATGTGGGCCAGATCAACGTGATGCGTGGGGCGGTGCTGTCAGGGGACATCCTTTCAGATTACGCCCAGGTTGACGGGAACGGTGCGCCGCGCCTAACCAAATTGACGTTCGGCATGACACCCGACGCGAATGGTCACTCTACAGGACAGCCTGACGCAAGCTTTGCACTTCGCTACGATGGCAATATCGTCGGACGCAACAATCTGTCATTGCAACTGTTTGGTGGCACCTCTTTTTTACCGGCGATCACGAAGTGCACGACGCGAATGTCGCGCAAGGTGCAACGATGACCGGTAACGGAAGTTACCTGCTCAACACCGATGGCCGTTTCATCAATAGCGGCACGTTTGCACCGCTAATCGATGACCATAACAACAGCATAACGGTGAAAGGCGACTTTTTACAGACCTCTACAGGCCGCTTGCAAGTCGCACTGAACGATACTGGCGCGTTCAGCCGACTCGTGGTGAACGGCAATGCAGCTGTCAATGGTACGTTCACGATTGCACCGCAGCGTGGCTGGTATGGCAGCGGTTTCGGCGTCGCATCCAATCAGTGGTTGAACGCCACAGTTCTCACAGGTTCATTCACGAAGGTGACGACATCCCTGGAATCGCCCACCCTGACCGCCATGGCTACAGCTCAGGGCAACAATACCTACGCTGTGACATTCTCCCGTCCAACCGACGCCTACTCTCGTTATGCCGCCGATGCCAACAGCCGCCACGTGGGCGCGGCCCTCGATCAAGTAGCGGGCAACGCTGCTGTAGGGTTGCACACCCTCGTCGGAGCACTCGACTTCTCCGCGTCGGACGGTACAGTGGTCACATCTGCGCTGGGTCAGCTTTCGCCATTGGCCTATGCGTCGGCCACAGCCGCGCGTGTCAATAACAGCTTCTATGCCCGTTCGGCAGTCTACAATCGTCTGGAGCAGGCCTTCGACGGCACGCCATCCCACCCGATTGCGGTGATGGCTTTTGGGTCTGAGCAGAAGGCCAGCGGCAAATCCGGCTCTGCTATTGGTTCCATCGCACAGGCGCCTACCGGCGTCCCGTCCGATGATTTGCTGCGTTACGCAGCATGGGGCTTCGTCTTTGGCGGCTGGACAACGCAATCAGGTGAGAGCAATGCTGCTAAGACCAAATCCACTATTGGCGGTTTCTTGACTGGTATTGATGCGACCGTCGATGACGACTGGCGTTTCGGTGTTCTTGCAGGTTACAGCCGCTCCACCTTCAAGGCTGCTCCTTCGTCATCGGGCGGCAGCGACAACTACACTTTCGGTACCTACGCCGGCACCGAGTGGGCTGCCCCAAAAGGGGCTATCGCCTTCCGCTCAGGCCTGGCCTTCACATGGCACGATCTGCAGATGAGCCGCAACATTGCCTTCTCGGGGTTCAGCGACAACCTGACCTCCGATTACGATGCAGGCACCTTCCAGATCTTCGGAGAGCTGGGCTACAAGGCTCACGTCAGCGACCATTCCTTGGTCGAGCCCTATGCCAATCTCGCCTATGTTCGGAGCAAAACGGACGGTTTTAGCGAGAAGGGATGGAGCGGAGCGACACTTGATATTCGCACCGACACAATGGAAACGACCCTCTCCACCCTCGGCATCCGCGCCACTAACAGCCTTCAGCTTGGGCACGTAGCCTCGACAGCACGAACCGACCTGGCTGGCGCCATGCCTTTGGGGACTACATTCCACTGTCAATAGGCAGCTTCGCTGCCGGCTCTAGCGCCTTTGCAGCTTCGGGCCTATCCATTGGCAGGGACTTGGCACTCGTAGAAGCCGGTGTGGACTTCCAGCTCTCCAGCAACACAACCCTTGGCGTCGCCTATCAGGGTCAGTTCGGCTCAGGCGTCACACAGAACGGCCTCCACGCCAACTTCAATGTGAAGTTCTGAGGACGCTCATTGTAGGCTCCACGTGTCACGCCGCTTTCACCTGAGACAGCTACTCATCTGTCGACCGAATCGGCCACAAAGTGCGTGACTTTTCCTCCATATATGGAACGGGCGGCGAGGCCAGAGCTTTTTCAATCGATGTCACACAGCCGCGAGGCCACACCAGCGACCGCGCAAAGGCGCATGCGCCCAAGCGGATTGTTTCGATCTGATCAAACGCGGTTGCTGCGAGGCGGTGTGGCCTCGATCGGCGCCGGCCGCAAAGACGTTCGCCTGCAATCTCCGACGCACCGCGAAAGCGGATCGTGCACCAACAGTCCGCGCGTTTACCTCTACGATATCGAGGTGCTGGCGATCAAGGATTGCGCCAGCACCTCGCGCATCCCGAAGTGGTCACACAGGCCATTGCAACGACGGCGCCAGATTTGCCGCCCAAGCCTGGCATCCACGCCAGCTTTGCGCGCGACCATGAATACAAACGACATGGCACGCTCAGCCTGTTGGCTGGGATTGATCTGCTCACCGGCAAGGTCCACGCCCTTGTCAAAGATCGCCACCGCAGTCGAGAGTTCATCGAGTTCCTCAGACTTATCGATGCCGCCTATCCGCCGAACACTGCGATCGAATTGATCCTCGACAATCATTCCGCGCACATCTCGAGAGAAACCAGAGCCTGGCTCGCCACTCGACCAAGCGGGCGCTTCGAGCTCACCTTCACCCCCAAGCACGGCTCGTGGCTCAATCTCATCGAGGGATTCTTCTCCAAGTTCGCCCGTTCAGTCCTGCGCCATATCCGGGTGACTTCAAAACACGAGCTTAAGGAGCGCATCATGGCTGGCATCGACGATGTCAATCGCCATCCGGTCATCCACAGGTGGTCCCACAAACTCGCCGCGGTCGCCTGATATGATTCAAACCAAGAAAACGCCGACCTAGTCTCATGACTAGTCCTTCTGAGGAATTTTTATGCTGGACTTGATCGCTTTATGGCGGTTGTGTGGAGAAGCCCACACACAGGGGACGAAATTCGAGCAACGGAGTTGTTGGTAACACCCATGAAGACCCCGCCACTCGATCCTGATGTCGCCGATTCAGCTCCGGATGATCCGGTGCTCACGGGCTACGATGAACAGCATCTCGTGACGTATTGGCGACTTCTCGATGCCGAGACCGATGGCGCCGACTGGAAAGAGGTGGCTCGGATGGTCTTGTATATCGATCCAGATCGCGAGCCGGCGCGCGCTCGCAATGCGTTTGATAATCACTTGGCGCGAGCAAAATGGATGGCTGATCATGGTTACCGCGATTTGCTGCGCGCGGCGGCGCGACCAAATAGCAAGAATTTGTCGATTAGAATTCGCAATTGAGAATGGATTTCTCCCACTGACAACGTGATCGCCTGTACGCATCACGCAATGCACAATTGGTGGCTTCCCCAACAACCAAAGGCTTCATAGACATTTCGCAATCGCCTTACGGCAGGGGATCAGAGCAATGTCCGAGTTCGACTAGCGTGCCGGGCGCGTATCAGCACGCCATAAAGTCAGGAGGTGGCGGATTTCGCCTGGGAGGCGGTCCGCCGAAGGCCCAACCATCGAAATGCCTACCGGGACGCTCGCTCGAAGGGCGGGCAAGTTTCCGAATTGGGCGTCTGCTTTCGCTTATGAGCGGGCTCGGTAACGTAAATGAAAGAGGCCGCTAACCGAGGAGCCCTTACTGTCGTGAAGTCGCAAGCGCACTTTGCTTGAATTCAGAGTGGCTGGCGACCGTCGCTGATGTTGGCAGGGCAACGACAACTCGATAAGTTGTGAAGACCTGAACGATGGCAACAACCTACAACAGACCGAGACGCAACTCTCTCACCTCGGCCGTGGTCCCGCTAGACACGCCGGGATGGTCAATGTGCCCATTCATCGGGTCTCTACAATCCTTTCGGAAACCCTGGTCGATCGCAGCACAGGCGTCGGTGATGATCATCTCGTTCGCGGGTCCCAGCGGTGCTGTGTCGGTCGCGCGCCAGCTCGGCCTCGAGCAACTCGTTGAGTTTACTACAGTACGCCTCCTGCAGCTTGGCAAGCGCAATGCATTTGCGGGCATGCACTGCTGCCATCTGTCGAAGCTCCGCCTCGATTTATGAAACCTTGTCCATGATTTGCCTATTGTCGTCTTTTAGGTTGATGTACGGCTATACCGCGCAACCGTGTCAGCGGCCACCGCGCTTCTCGGCACGTAGCTTGCCCCGGCGAAATGCGAGAGAGCACCCCTCGGGGCTAACGTGACGGATCTCCGCGACCCGCTGAATACTGCTATAATCCTCATCGAGAGGTGGCGGCGCCTTAATGCCGCTCGCTGCGAGCAGCATTCGAAAGCGAAGCTAGCTCCGCCACCACGATCTCGAGCTTTCGCGCGATGCCCTCATCTTGGGCGAGTGCTGGTGCTGCGGGGACCGCGTCATGACGTCCCCGCTTGCGGGATGATCCGCATCCTGAACTCCAGCGTCAGGTCGCGAATCTCGAGCAGCACGTCGGGATTAGCGTCAATTACCCCGCAAGCGTACGCGAAGCGCTCCTCGGCGAGGGCAAGGGCCTCAGCACCTGAAACGGCCGCAGGGATACTCATCGCCAGTGCGCCTCATGCTTCGCGATATAGTCGAGAATTCTCGCTCTCGCCAAAAGAAGATCCTCATCGAGCAATGCGTGCATCGCGCCTCGAACGCAAAAGGAAATCGAATTGTCAGTATCGATCATTTTCCGAAAGTTCTGAAATACACGATCGATCCTCGCGATCGAATCGCCTGCCGTGATCCTTCGCCGCTCAGACACGTTGATCCTCCTTCTCGTCGTCAGTGGTGGTTGGATTGGCATTCCTGCGTTCTTCGGCGAACCGAACGGGATCGTGTGAACGTTTGTTCAGCGCTCGAACATCATCGCGGCGCGCTTCGACGTAACGCCGGATCCCGTTGCAATTATCGATGGGATCGCAAGATGTCTACTTGAGCACGCCGCAGATCTCCTTGAGGATTGCGCAGTGTTGCTTAATCTAGTGGCTTGTCGGCGCCGACATTAAGCGCTCTTCGGATCGGGCGATGAGCAGATCCTGTGAGGCGGGCTCGTCTCTTCTTCGCGCTTCTGCGCCTTGACGCGCTTTAACAGGTCGGAACCAGATTCGCCGAGCAGGTAGCGTCCATTCCGCTCGCGTTTGAAGTAGCGGTCGGTGACGAGCTTTATTAAGCCCGGATTTGCTGTCTCTTGCGATGCCCGCAGAGTCTCTCGATGAAACGACGCTATTTGTAACGTCCATTTAGGTTTCGAGTCCCTGGTTGAGATGCAAATGCAGCCGAAGAGTGTCGCGTCTAAAACATTCAGACGATGCGGTGGCGCGAGGCTCGCGCGCGATTTGATCTTATGCCAAAACGCTGCAATGTATGTAAGAGTTGCCGATACCGAGCGCTGGGTAAATAAAGGCGCCACTGTCAGTGGTGCAGCCGCGTCCACATGAGCTTGCGAATTTCCCGCTCTGCTCGCGCGAAGTTGCCGATGTTGAAGTGAGTGCGCCGATACGCAGCAGCGCGTTCCGCTCGCGACCCCATGATGCGGGGTCTCTCGCGCTTGTACATCTCGTCGCGTGCTTGGCCGAGTGCGCCGCGCACGGCATGTCGGAGTTCCCCTTTGATTCGAGGGAATGTGGTTGCGGTGGGCCGAAAGCTAGTTAGCAGTTGCAGCGCGCGAGCCTTGATCTCCTCAAAATACGGACTAACGCGCACTTACGGTTCTCCTTTAGCGATGCTGCTGCTGCATCTATGCTCCTGATAGCCCGGTTAATGGCATCGATATGGCAATCAGACCTCTGTGGACGAAAAGAGCAGTCGCGCTGGCAGCTTGCCCATCACGCATTCTGCGCAGCGCAGCTCAGGGTTGCTCGGAGGTCACAAGCACGTCGTCAAAGTGATTACGGGACCGAGGTGTCGAGTTGGCAACAAGCCCCGCGGGACAGCATTTATGGGCGCCTGGCGGGCCGGTCCCAGCAGCCGCACGCCTGCAGCTATGCCTCGGTCAACGCGTGCGCGATATATGCAATTAGGTCCGACGGATGTTCGATGCCGATCGATAGCCGGATGGTGGAGTCGAGGACGCCGATTTTTCCCGGATGTGAGTCGTAACACCTGAGTGCGTCATGCTTGCGGGTAGGCTGGCAAGCGATTCGGTACCGCCTAGGCTCACTGCCAGCTTGAAGAGTTTCAGCGCGTTCCGAAATTTGTATGCGGCGGCTTCTCCGTCGACAGTATCGAACGAAGATGTGGAACCTGTGCCAGTGCATTGCTTCGCGAATAGCCAGCCCGCGGCCCGTCTGCCTCGTGGTGAGCGAGGCCACTTTTTCGTAGTCGCGCAGGTATTGCGCTACGAGATGCGCATTTCTATCGGCTTTTCCATGCGAAGGCTCAGTGTTTCGAGCGAGCGGCTGATCATCCAGCAGGAATGCGGGTCCAGTTGGGTGCGGGTGGCGCCTCGCGGCGCTTTGACGTCCTTCATGAGGGCTCTTGACCCGAGCGCAGCGCCAGCGATCAGGTCTGAATGACCGCGACATATTGGTCAGTGAATACAAAGTGAAATCCGCACCATGTTCGATCGGTCGCAGGAACACTGGCCCTAGCAATGTGTTATCGCACGCGACGATTGGCGTGTGCCCCTGGGCGCGGCCGGTCATCTCTGCGACGCGGCGGACCATCGCAATATCGACCAGCCCATCGGTTGGGTTTGCCAGAGTTTCGATGAAAATCATTGGAACCCTGCCTTTGTGTATGGCGTCCCCCGTCGCCAGCCTGACTCCGGTCTCGTCGAGGCCGTCGGCAAAGCCGACGGCACCGAATCGAAAGGCCCGCAAGCGTCTTCACAAGCAACGCTTCCGGTGCACCGTAGAGTGGGTTGAGAGTGCAGAATCACGTCGCCAGGGCTTGCCGAACGCGAGGATCGTCGTCGCAATCACCGCCATGCCGGATGGTGCGCAATTCTCTATGCGCTCGTAGACGGAAATCCCGTCCTCGACAATTTCGCTGTTGGGGTGATTGAACCGCGAATAAACCAGGCCTGCGTCCCATTCCCTCGGGAGGCTCGCGCCGATCTGAGACGAAATCGAAAGTCCATCCCGTCTTCTCGGCAGTCCGGAAAACGAAGGTCGAGGTCAGAAAGACTGGCGGTTTAGCCGCTTGCAATAATTGCGGATCGTAGCCGTAGTTCAGCATCTGCGTTTCGGATGCAGCATGTGATTGCCTATATGGGTCTTCAACGAAAAATGTCTCATCATGGCCTAAGCTTCGCTTTATAGATTCAAATCCTAGCCCTGCGCTAGCTGCCTTCCACGGTAGTGGGGCGAATTCCGCAACTTGCTGCGCGATATGCTGGAACGTCGTCAGCGGAGGCTCTGGCAAATCAACGCTGTTTCACCAGACTCCACTTCTTGATCACCGCCTCGCTCATCTGCTCAGCGTCGGCACAGGCGATTTCATCGACCTTCACCGAAATCCTCTTGCCGACTAGTGGCTTCAGCTGACTGGCGTGCGCTTCGCCAGTTGTGAGCAGCTCAAACATTACCGGTCCGGTCTCTAGCTTGCACAGCGCGTGCGGCTCGGGCAGCCGGCGCGGCGCGGAGATGATATGGTAGGCGACCTTTTTGCCGTGCTTGGCATCGCGTATGCGAAACGCGTAGAGCTCGCCTAACAACACGTCGCCGGTGTTGATCGGCGCGCCCCGTTCAGCCCCGCGTACGCAGGCTCCTCCGCGCCGGCGGCTCCAGGAAAGCTCGCCATCAGAATCAATGCAAGGGCAAAGCCCATGGCGAATCGGTCTTTCGTCATTAGTCAGTCCTCCGTAGGTGTGATTAGAAAAGCGTGAGCTGCCGGATCGCGGCAACAGCGCACCTCGTCGACACATGGACGTCGTGGTGAGCAAACAGGAGCTGCTGATCGTGAGCGCATGCTGCCCGCCGACTATACGGGAAGGGTCTAGGAGCGCTGCCACAACGTTTGATGTCTAAAGCCGGACGGGCAAATCATTGTCGGCCAAGTCCAGCCATGATTTCGGATTGGATTGCGGTTGCGGTGCACAGGGAAGCACCTAATGGCAGATTGCCAAATGCGAGTTGACAAAGAAGGTAATTCGCACCTGCCTCTTCCAGCTGATTTAGGAGAACTTGTCGCACAGAAGCTGGCGTTCCGACGACGCACAATTCGCTCTCGATTGCCGCATCGAAGGTCAGCGGAAGGTGTGGTGGTGTAGGGATGGCATTGAGCTCGTAAAGGAACTTAAAGCTCTCGAGCCATTGTGCGTAAGCAGATGCCGCGAGCGAATAGGCATCTATCTCCGAGCGCGCAATCACGACCATGCGAAGCAATCCAAGAAATGGCATTTGATCGTGAGCCTCGCCGTTGGGCTCTCGATGAGCACGGAAGGCATCAGTAACTTTGCGTACAGCAGAGGAGGGGCCTACGCACGCGAGATTTGCGCCATTGGCAGCTGCCCAAGCTGCGGACTCGGGTCGATTTGTGGCAATCCATGTCGGCGGCCTTGGACGCTGATAAGTTTTTACCGTCAACGGAACGCTGTTTAGCTCAAAATGTTGGCCTTGATAGGATAGCATGCCGCCTTTCATAGCGCTGATAAGGATTTCGCTTGCTTCTTCATAACGGCTTGGCGCCGCGTCAGCGCTGATGCCGTAGTAGCCCAATTCAAGCGGAAGAGAGCCGCGTCCGATACCCACCTCAAGCCGGCCACCGCTCAAGTGATCGAGCATACAGATCTCTTCAAACGCACGCAGGGGATGATAGAGGTTAAGCAGCATCACCAATGGCCCGATACGAAGTTGCCGTGTGCGCTGTGCGACGCTCGACAAGAACAAATTTGGCGATGGACCTCTCCCATGCGGCGTACAGTGGTGTTCTGCCACGTGATATGCAAAGAAGCCGAGTCGGTCGTACGCCTCTGCTAGGACGAGGCGATCTGCGTATTGTCGGGCGATGTCGCGGCCGTCCTCGTCTAAGTGATCGAAGATGCCGAACGTTAGTTTTGAAGAAAAGACGTCTTTCACTGGATTGTCTCCAATTGTAGGTGTGAAGGCAGGAAGTTCGCTTGTTTTCGGCATCTGAGCGGGTCAAAGACGCCGACGTCTCCTATCGTGGCCACACATTTTGTTCTCCTCTGCTTCGTCTTCACCGCTGATCACGAGATGATTGTCCGTCCCTCTTCGGCGCCTAAGCATCCGTTGCCAAGGTGGATAGATCCGTTGTCACTGTTCGCGGCTCAGTCACAACAGATCTTCGCCATTGGCAGCAACCGCTCTTAGCTCCGTCGTGATACGTTCGCCTGGGTAACGCAAAAGCAGACTTTAGCGCGGCTCAACTGGCGATCTTCCTAGCTTTAAGCTGTCAGAAATGTCACTGACGGCTCCGAGAAACGCATCCATTTGCGTTTTTGTCCCGATGCTCACACGGATGCAATTTTCAAGACCGTTATCGGGAAGGAAGGCAACAAGTATTCTTTGCCTTTCCAAAGCGGCCTGCCACCATCCACCGTCGTGTCCCGCAGGCACACGCGCTAGCAAGAAGTTTGCGTGGGAGGGCGTTAGAGAAAATCCCAGTTGCGACAGTGAGGTCGCAACCCGCTGTCTTTCATGCCTGATGTGCCCATGGTTCTCTTCATAGACGGCGCGATGCGCAAGAATGCTGATGCCGACCGCGTGCCCGATTACATTCATGTTGAAGACGTTCTGGATGTTACGAAGCCTTCCAATAAGCTGCGGGTGGCCGAACCCGAAGCCGACGCGAACGCCAGCGGCGGCATAGCTTTTCGAAAGTGTTCTTAAGAGCAGAAGATCTGGATAACGGCTGAGGAGCCGCAGGCCATTATCAGGCGCAAAATCGACATACGCTTCGTCCAACACGACGAGGCGGTCCGATTGTGCCAGGAGGCGTTCGATATCGGCGATAGGGATGAACGTTCCGGTCGGATTGTTCGGATTCGCCAACAGAATGAACTTGGCATCTTTTGCTGGCCCAAAGAGCAATTGCTCTATCGGCAACGACTGAGGTTCGTTACATCTGATTTCAAGCAGTTGAGCACCCTGCAACATAGCAAGTTTGCGATTGAATGAAAAACCTGGCGACAGCATTGCGACGCTGTCGCCCGGGGCAAGAAATGCTCTGTAGATGAGCCCGAGAAGCTCAGATGATCCATTGCCGGCAATCACATGATCGATTGCGACGCCGTAGGTATTAGCGGCTGCTTCCCTCAGGCTAATGTTGTCATCTTCTGGATACAGATACTGCCGCTCAAGCGCCGCAATTGCACTTTGCCATACGATTGTTGGCAACGGAAATGGGTTCTCATTCGTGTTTAGTTTGACGTAATTAGCGGCCGGCGCAGGCCGGCCGGACGGCAGAGCATCTAACTGTTTCGCTGCCTGCGAAAGAGAAGAGAGCACATTTTTCAATTTGGCATCGGACATAGGGTTCTCCCGTTGAACCACGGAGGGCGCTTGCAGTTGTCAGCATGCCGGTCAGTCAGTCCGGTAGACGGCCTGAGGACAGAGTTCGAGTGTTTGTTGGGACAGCGAGCACGGCCGGCATCCAAAGTGCAGCAATCAGCCGCCTCGGTCACGGATTGGCATTGCCGTCATTTCTGAGTTGGCGGCAATATCACGCTGCGTTGGTCCAGGTACCAAATATTGGTCCGGATCGGTCTCAGATCGCACAGTGGAAGTTCGGCAAAGAGCTAAGCAAAAGTAACGCAGCGACATCGGCCGAGCTGTGCCGTTGGGCATAAACTCTTCCGTTGGCGCATCGGCGTCATCGGATAGCTCCACGAGCAGTACTGCGAGCGCGAGAAACGACGCGAGTACCGCGAGCGCGAGAGCCGACCCGAGTAGCACGTCATGTCCGGAATTACGTTTCATCATTTCCATTACTTCGCTGAATATCTAGGCTCGTGTGCGGTCACAACGATGAGTTCTACTCGACGGTCTCGACAATGTTGTTATGCCACCGGTATACGACGAAGCCGGGAGCTGCATTGTCTCCTTTGGTATCGAACCGGACCGGCCCGATTACTGTTTGGGTTGGCTGCGAACGAAGCGCAGCTGCTACTCGCGGACCGTCGAAGGTACCGGCCCGCTTTACCGCGTCCGCCCATGCCTGGACGGCGGCATAGGCGTAGAGCGTGTAGCCTCCCGCTGACATGTTGGAAGACTTGAGCCTAGCTACGGCGTCGGCCGCTTGAGCATTCTTGGTGGAGTCGGGCATGAAGGTGAACAGTGTGCCGTTTGCTGCTTCGCCCGCGATCGCCGAAAAGTCGCTGGTCATCAACGGATCGTTCGCCATGATAGTGAGACCTGCGCCTGCTTCTGAGGCTTGACGCACAATCAAGCCGATCTCGTTGTAATAGCCGCCGATATAGGCGATCTGGATTCCGTCTCTTTTCATTCTTGAGACCAGGGCCGTGTAGTCCTTTTCGCCGGCCACATAGCTTTGCCGAATGACCTTTTCGCCCGCTTCCTGAAGGCGTGACTCAACGACGTCGGCAATGCCCTTGCCGGCGGTACTCTTGTCGTCAAGGACGGCAATCTTCTTGTTCGGATAATGTAGCAAGATGTATTCGGCCGCCACGAGTCCTTGTTGGTCGTCGCGGCCGCAGATCCGAAACACCGTCTTGAGACCACGCTCTGTTAGCTGAGGATTCGTTGAGCCAGGTGAAATCTGAATAAGTGCCGCTTCGGCGTAAACGTCGGAAGCGGGGATAGAGGAAGACGAACAAAAGTGGCCAACGACCAACTTGACTTGATCCATCGTCAGCCGATTGGCAACTGCGACGGCCTGCTTGGGATCGCACGCGTCATCGGCGATGCTCAATATGACCTTGATACCGGGAAGTAGGCCCGAAGCATTTAACGCATCGACAGCCGCAGTAGCACCGTCGCGCATCTGTACGCCAAGCGCAGCAGTGCTTCCGGTCATCGGGCCGACCACGGCGATATTAACGTCGGCAGCTGGCGCGGTCGAAGCCAAAGCACAAGAGAGGAATGCTGCACTTGCAGCTGCAGTAATTCGAGAAATTGGCACTTAGAGCTCCGGATGTTCGCTTGAGTTTGCTAACAGCTTGCCGTTCCTGCCCATGCGAGGGCATCGCTTGGTTATGAGATAACGCCAGCTTTGGATGCCTCAAGGCAGCGCGTAAGCCGCGGCTGGCCGATGCCTCCGAACCTGCCGTGGCAGAGCGAAACAACCATTGCGATCCCGCTATAGGAAAGATGTGGCGATAAGCAGTGAGATACACGCCGAACGCTGGCAATCTCGGCATTCCATCACGTCCGACGCGCTCCTGACGCCGCAATCGATCGAACACAGCAAACGGTTCGCATGTCCATCCCCGCGGCGGCGTTACGTATATGGAGTCTGGGGGTCGTCGCCTGTATTCCATACTTTGTGAGGACCAGCGCCTGAGACGTCACATACCGAACTCGGACCGAGCTCCCGTTCCTGTCCGGCAACGGCGACGTGAATACATCCCGCCCTAATCTCTAGTTGGTCGTCCTGTTTTAGCTGCAAGTATGCCGGCGGCGGCACCCCATCCGGCGTATAGAGCACTTTGACAATCCGCTCCTTGCGGAAGTGCTCGAGCCTTCTGGCCGTCTCGTGGGGCGTGAGCCTAACAGCTTGAGACATTCGTAATCCTTAACTTAACCTTTGGAGCAGCAACCGACGTGCCAACGACATGATGTCGATCTGAATTGGGTTTGCAGCGAAGCGAGATCCGCGAAGAGATAGATAAATCCGTCTTGTTCGGTTTGTCGGACAAAGCCTCTCCTTGCGAGAAGCTCGACTACGTCGTAACGAACGCTGCGTCAGCATCCAGCACACCCGCGATCACCCCGACCGGCACGGCTCGCTCTGATCAAGCACTTGCAAGGCCACCATGATCATCCACTGCGTCCCGAATGTCGAAGCTCTCGCCCAGAAACTCTGAACGTACTGCAGGCCATGCGATCCTCCCGGCTAGGCGGAGTTGTCCCTAGGTCGTATTGCCAGGGACCGTGGCCACCTACAGTAGATCGTACAATCTGACGCCACGTACGATTCAAGCCCTTCGGGGGGATCGTCTCATAAATGTGTCCAAAGTCATGTCTCGATGAAGGAGCGACGCTGCAAAACTTAGAGAAGAGCGCCACGAGTCCTCAACCATCTGACGCAAACCACAACCGGCGCGTTCCTGGCGCTAAAAAACTCATATCATTCTCATCTAGATGGAGAACACAGCAGGGGTGCACGCATTATACGCGGCAGGGTCAGCGCAGTTCATCCGTTCAAGGCGGCAAGTGCGAGGTTGAGATACTGCATTAGGCAGGGATCCCAGCCAGCCATACTGCGTGGCGCGCTCAATCGCGCAAGAACTTTCAGTATCATTGAAACGGTCGAATCAGCTCCTGCGATTTCTGTGATCAGCAAGCGCGCTTTAAGCGCCACGGCATTTGCCCGTTCGCTGCAGGGATGCTCGCCCCGATCCACACAATCGCGCAGCTCGTCGCGGATCTTCCGCCACCGCTCCTCTCGATCTGAGTCCATGACGCATGTGCATGGGAGCGGCTGAGGGCGTTCTTCCTCAACCCGCGACATTGCATCCAGAGTGGCAGGTAGCTCATCTACACTGACGTGCAATTCACTATCCGTCGTCATGTTGCGCAAACGATTTCGCAACAGGGTTGCACGCGCGACTTGAAGTTCAATTCTCCCCAAATGATTGCGCAATAGGTCAGTAAGCGAGGTTCTGCCCTCTATCGCTCTACGGATCTCGTGAAGCGAGAAGTCAAGCTCACGTAGCGCTCGGATTTGATGTACCCGTTTGAGGCCTTCGTGGTCGTACATGCGGTGACCGCCGTCGGTGCGCTCCGACGCACTTAATAAGCCGGTGTGCTCATAATGATGCAGAGTGCGTACCGTTACCCCGGTCGCCTCTGCAAGCTCGCCAATGCGCCATCGACGCCTTCGTGGTGTAGGTTTTGTCATGGTTCTCTAATTTCAAGCCTACAACCTGACGTCGCGTGAGATTCAAGCTATTTCAACGGTCTACCTGAAAACGGTTTCGTTTCAGGCGCCAGCTAGGCGGCTCTTCTGGCGCCAGCAAGGTTGCTGTCCTCAGAGAGTCGCCTGATCAAGCGGCAGAAGCAATGGCGCCCATCACGTTCATCAGGGACGCCAAGTGGGCCTCACCGGCTGCTGCACGTTCCAGAACAAGCGTGGCGATTGCCGTCATGCGGTGACCGCCGTCGGTGCGCTCCGACGCACTTAATAAGCCGGTGTGCTCATAATGATGCAGAGTGCGTACCGTTACCCCGGTCGCCTCTGCAAGCTCGCCAATGCGCCATCGACGCCTTCGTGGTGTAGGTTTTGTCATGGTTCTCTAATTTCAAGCCTACAACCTGACGTCGCGTGAGATTCAAGCTATTTCAACGGTCTACCTGAAAACGGTTTCGTTTCAGGCGCCAGCTAGGCGGCTCTTCTGGCGCCAGCAAGGTTGCTGTCCTCAGAGAGTCGCCTGATCAAGCGGCAGAAGCAATGGCGCCCATCAAGTTCATCAGGGACGCCAAGTGGGCCTCACCGGCTGCTGCACGTTCCAGAACAAGCGTGGCGATTGCCGTTCGATTTTCAGGAGTTCGCATCGAAGCCGGTAACGCCGCGACTGCTTCATCAAAAAGCCTTCCCAAGACCGAGAGGTCTTCCGGATCGTAGACACCACTGTATTGCTGCAACATTCGGCTCCATGATTAACGCTAAGGCGGCCGCACGTGGCTAAGACGTTTGGCCAAAAGAAGACAGACCGCCGGCGTACAGCGACGAAGGTGCGGTATACGTTGAAGTGATGCTGTTGCGCAACACAGTCGCGCTTTGCTTCGTCTCAAGGCCGCGCAGGCGATATCGACTAACTTTTCTCGGAACGGCGAGCACCGCAGTGCCTATGTGCAGCCGAACTGGCGGGGCGAAGAAGAGGATTCTCACATTCGGTGCGCCGCTATTCTGAGCCATGGCTGCAAGAAAGCGCCGAGCCGATACGAGCAACGATCGGCAGCCAATGCTGATCCAACAACGATAGTCCAGCATTTTCTCAGCTTGGGTCCTGCTGCCTCAATATCTATCGCAAAGTGGTGGCCGCTCTTTGATCCCGTTCACAACCGATCAGACCACGGTAGATGAGACTTGGCGCGAAGGGGTAAGTGATCGGGCTGTCCGACATGCTCGCTCGCCCGCGCCTGGTATACAAAATGACAGACACGCAGACGGGCAATGCCTTCCAAATTAGTCGATGCCAGTGCGCTGAGCGCATCTGGGCCGATTCGCTAGTCCCACCCTCCAGGCAAATGTCGAGTTCTGCTGATATCAGCGCGCTTGCGAGTTCGTTGCGCAATTTGGGTTGCCAGGAGCGCGTGCTTGCCTTCGCAGATCAGTCCTGCAACCACTTCGATTTGCAGATGATGCGCTGCTTGAGGTGGGTAGGGTCGGTCCGAGGGCCAGGCGCCCTTTGAAAGTCATGAGCTCCGAAGAGACGAAGGTCGAGCGAGAAGAAGATATCGGAGCTGACTTCATGCCAGAACTGCCGCGGACGATGTGTAGGAAATGTCGTTGATCGCGTAAGTCGTTGCATGTCGCGCTCCGCCTCTGCTGTCGACTGGATCGCTATCCTCTCGAGCGAGCCCAACCGCTGGCTTGAGACCGTTGCTGGTGTGGCAGGTTCGATAGCCATTTGCAACGGGCCACTAATCTTCAACGCCGCAAATTGTCGCTAACGAGCTCGAGCGAGAATGGCGTCAAGCCTAGAGGAGCCTAATATTAGACTCGCGAGAGACAGCTGAAATATGGATGCAGATATAACGGACGTAGGACGCTTTTGCGAATCCGCGCTTACGATGAATGAGGGTCGGTTCTCACGAAGGATTGGGGGTAACCGGATTGATGCGAAGAGGAGGTGAGAAGACGCTTTAACTGAATTTAGGGGCGCCTGGATCTTTCGTGGTCTCAGGCGGAGGACTCATGCGGGACGCCTCTTCTAACAATATCTGCCGCATCCAGATGCTTGCCGGATCACTATTGTGAAAAGCGGGCCATTGGACGGCCTCGGTAAACGCGGGAAGTGACCGCGTAAGTTCGACGATCTGCAGGGGCATCGTGTTTTCGAAATGCTTAACCAGCCTTGAGGGCATCATACCTATGCGGCCAGTGTCCAATAGTACCGGCGGGATCATGTTAAAGCTCTGCACGACGACCTCGATGCGTCTCTTGAGGCCGTGCTTGAGTAAGAACCATTCTTCAATGGAGGGCTTTCGCGTAAGCCCAAACTTGACCGCAACGTGTCCCATGGACATGTATCTCTCGAATGTAAGCTGCGCTGGTAGCTGCTTGTTCGTGCGGCATCCGACGCATACGAGGCTCTCCTCGAACAATGTCGCCTTAGGGTGTGCACTCGACATGAACAATTCCGGCAAGATAAGAAAATCGACTTCACCGCGCCGGAGAAGCTCATCGGTCGCATCGGCGAGTGGCAGCAATTCGAAACTGACGGCGGGAGCTTCCCGTGCGACACGGTCCACGACCTTTCGAAAAAATACGATTGTCATGAAATCGGACAGGAGGATCCGGAAGCGGCGATCCGATTTGGCAGGGTTGAACACATCCTGGGATATGATGGAGAGCTGGATGTGCAGCAGAGCCTTGCGAATAGGGAAGGCGAGCCCTTCGGCACGCGGTGTTGGGACAAGTTCCCGGCCTCTCATCGTAAATAGTTCGTCGCGGAAATAGGCGCGTAGCCGTGCGACGGCGGCGCTCATGGCTGGCTGGCTCAGCTTGATGCTGCGTGCCGCCGCGGTGAGGTTACGCTCGGTCATCAGAGCATCGAGCGCAACAAGAAGATTTAGATCAAGGCCCTTAAAAGGCATATCTTCTCCCGTTGAAAGCCTTTGCGTTGTAAACATTGAGCAACAACGGTTACTTCTATGAAGGTCCCAGTCGCCCCCGCCCGAGCTAGGCTCGCTTTGGGATACCGCGCGATCGCACAGAAGGCTCTCGTACTCGGTCGCAAGCATGTTGGTTGCGCAACGGAGCATGCGAGCGGGCGTGGAAGTCGCCCGCGGTCTTGAAGTAGGGCCTTTGGTGCGCTCAGCAATCGCTCGCAGCACCACACCGATCACTATGAACCGTTGAGAGTAGGGCGCAGTTGCGCACCATTACGCCAATAGCGCCGCAGATGCGCTATCGACGCCCCCGCATGGCTTAACGTTGGTCGTCGTTTGTAAGCCTACAACCTGACGCGGTGTGCGATTCAAGCAATTTCATTTGTGTAGCTGAACTCATTTCATCCGACAAAATGCATCTCTCGCATTATCTGAGCCGCGTCGCCGACACCGGTGCCAAATGCAACCCGCCGCAATCGCGGAAAGCCATTCCGCTGCGCTCTCTGCCTAGTTCCAAGAACATCTTGCGGCGGGCCTGCCAGGTGGCGGGCGCGAGAAGCAAGATCAAATCGCTACTTGATCAAGCGGCAAATCAAGTGCGCCATTCGGGCGTGCTGCGGCTCACATCGAGTTGCAGGGGTTCTTCTGCATGTAGAATATGGCGTACGTGCCTCTTGCACTGCGGGCCTCTGAGACATTGCGGCACAACGACATCGGTTCGAGCGACCACATCCTGAAGCATCTGGATTGATGTCGAGAGCAGGTGTTAAGACGCCTTGAGTAAAAACCTAGCAGCGCCTGCGATTTCTGGGGGTCTCGCGCGGAGAAGCCATGCGGGATGCCTCCTGCAATATTATCCGCCGCATCCAAATGCTTGCCGGATCAGTATTGTGGAGGGCAGGCCATTGGATGGCCTCGGTGAATGCGGGAAGTGGAAGTGGAGTTTCGACGATCAGCAGCGGCATCGTCTTTGCAAAATGCCGGGCCAACCTTGAGGGCATCGTCGCTATACGCTCAGTCTCCGATAGCATCGGCGGGATCATGGTAAAGCCCTGGACAACGACCTCGATGCGCCTCTTAAGACCGTGCTCAAGCAAGAACCATTCCTCAATATTGGGCCTCAGCGCCTGCCCGAACTTCGCTGCAACATGTCCCATTGATATGTATTTGTCGAACGAGAGCTGCCGTGACAGCTGCTTGTTCGTGCGGCAGCCTACGCACACGAGTGTCTCCTCGAACAGTGTCGCTTTAGGATGCGCGCTCGACATGAACAATTCCGGCATGACAAGAAAGTCGACTTCGCCGCGCCGCAGAAGCTCTTCGGGCTCATCGACAAAAGGCAGAAATTCGAACCGGACGGCGGGAGCTTCCTGCGCGACACGGTCGACGATCTTTCGAAAAAAATGACTGTCATGAAATCGGAAAGGAGAATCCTGAAGCGGCGATCCGATTTGGCTGGGTTGAACGTGTCGTGGGAAATAATGGAGAGCTGAATGTGCACCAGAGTCTCGCGAATCGGCGCGGCGAGTCGTTCCGCTCGTGGTGTTGGGACAAGCTCCCGGCCCCTCATCGTAAATAGTTCATCGCGGAAATAGGCGCGTAGCCGGGCGACGGCCGCACTCATGGCCGGCTGGCTCAGGTTGATGCTGCGTGCCGCCGCGGTGAGATTACGCTCGGTCATCAGAGCATCGAGCGCGACGAGAAGATTTAGATCAAGGCCTTTGAAGCGCATAGCGTGGAGTTATCCATCCTTTGGATGAGTTCAATAAAAACAATCGATTTTACCAATTGTGCCGAATGGCGGATAGCAAAGCCGTCGGTCGGGACAAACAAAAAATTCAGGCATATCAGGAATGCTTACCAGTCTTTGCCCTGGCTCCGCGAAAAAGTCTCAGCTGCACCCCGAGCGCCGATCGAAGCGCATGCCCATTGGAGCCAGAGTTGTCAACGGGTTGCACAAACTGCATCGCAGTGTCTTGACGCGACAGGCGTGCCGCAGGTCGCGTCTGCGCTCACTACCGGTAAACGTTCGTATAGCTTCTCGAAGCATTTCTATATTGGGCGTTTACCTCCGTAGAATTGATCCAGCCCTCCACTTCGCTCTAACGTCGCAACCAATCAGGAGCTGCCGATTGCAGGCGCCAAATGCCTTTGCGACCCGGCCAAACGTATCCCGTGTCCATAGCAGTCAAATCGTGCGGAAAATGCAGGAGTTAGATCTGGTGCGAATGGCACATGCGCTCGACGTAATCTCCGTCGTGGATAACGATGCATCGGTCCGTGAAGCGCTGACAGGCGTACTCTGTTTGACAGGCGACAATCCCGAACCTTTCCAGTGCGCAGATGAGTTATTGAAATCCAGCCGTCCTCTCAGCACGTCCTGCTTGATAGCGGATGTTCAGTGGCCCGGAGTGGCCGGGCTCGAGCTATGCCAGACCAGCGTTTCGCATTCCCCGGTGGAGCCATTCATCGAATGCGAACTGCTCGCGTGCACCAAGTCCATCGTCAAATGCCAGACGGTGCATGGGAGGCAATCATGAATATTGTCGTATCAAGCTCTACGGCAGATATTTCCATGCGCTCTCCGGTGCGGTGGAGAGTGGCCTGGGAAAATGAAATGCGCCTCGCCGACCATATCGAACTCTCCGACTTCTTCCGAAAGACCTATGGTCCCACCGGGGCATTCAATGCCAAACCATTCGAAGGCCATCGAAGTTGGGCCGGCGCGAGACCTGAGCTCCGTATAATCGGCTACGACGCACGCGGCGTAGCGGCTCATATCGGCGTGCTACGCCGCTTCATCAAGGTCGGAGACGTCGATCTACTAGTGGCCGAGCTAGGATTGTACGGGGTACGTCCGGATCTTGAAGGACTTGGAATCACCCACTCAATGCGCGTGATGTATCCAGTACTGCAGAAGCTTGGCGTTCCATTCGGTTTCGGTACGGTTCGGCATGCGCTGAAGGAGCACCTTACAAGGTTGCTGGCCCGCCGCGGACTGGCGACCATTATTTCTGGGGTTAGCGTGCGGTCCACCCTTCCGGATGTGTATCTGAAGTTATCGCCCACGCGCGTTGAGGACGTGCTTGTCCTGGTTCTGCCGTTTGGACGGCCGCTCAGCGAGTGGCCGACTGGTACGGTGATTGATCGGAACGGGCCAGAGCTGTGACATACCTCGGCCGCTTATGCGAAGCGCGCAGCGAGTACGCTGACCGCACTGAAAGTCGCGGCGTCTATCTGACGTTTGACGACGGTCCCGATCCACTCTGCACGCCGGATGTCCTGGATGTGCTCGCGGAACACCGAGTGCCCGCAACGTTCTTCGTCATCGGCGCGTACGCGGCGGACCAGCCGAAACTAATCCGACGAATGATCGCAGAAGGGCACGAGGTCGCAAACCACACGATGACGCATCCGGACCTGTCCAGATGCAAACTCACCGAAGTGCAGTATGAAATACTAACCGCGAGCAGGGTCATCAAAATGGCCTGCCCCCAGGCCGCTCTGCGGCATATGCGGGCACCTTATGGTATGTGGAGCGAAGAGGTGCTCACGACGTCGGCGAGGGCTGGACTGGCCGCCCTGCACTGGTCGGTAGATCCGCGAGACTGGTCTCGTCCCGGTGTTAACGCGATTGTCGACGCTGTGCTGGCCTCTGTCCAGCCGGGTGCAATCGTGCTCTTGCACGATGGATGTCCTCCCGAGGAGTTGGGACGGGCCACTCATGCTCGTGTGCGGGACCAGACCGTCTTGGCGCTTTCGCGCCTGATTCCAGCATTGCATGGCCGCGGGTTCTCAATCCGCTCGCTTCCTCAACCTCACTGAACAAATAGATACACCAATGAATCTTCTTGCCACGACCAGCACAGTCGCTATCTCGTTGTATGCGCTGCTCTCGACTTTCTATCGAAGCGCGCAGGTGCTTTATGCTCTGCCGACAAACGTATCATCGGCCTCGGACGACGTGGCCGTCTCCGGCGCTTTGCCGAGCGTGGATGTCATGGTCCCCTGCTTCAACGAGGACCCGCGCACGCTATCGGCGTGTCTGAGATCCATTGCAAGCCAAGACTATGCCGGGAAACTGCAGGTCTATGTAGTTGACGACGGTTCTGGAAATCTCGACGCTCTAGCACCCGTTCACGACGCCTACGCTGACGACCCGAGGTTCAGCTTTATTCTGCTGGGCAAGAACGTCGGAAAACGGAAGGCGCAGATCGCCGCGATACGCGGGTCGGCTGGAGATTTGGTGCTCAACGTCGATCTCGGACACGATACTCGCCGCCGATGTAGTCACGAAACTTGCACGAAAGATGCAAGATCCAGCGATCGGGGCGGCCATGGGTCAGTTGACGGCGAGCAACCGAAACGCCACCTGGTTAACCCGGCTGATCGACATGGAGTACTGGTTGGCTTGCAACGAGGAGCGCGCGGCACAGGCTCGCTTCGGCGCCGTTATGTGCTGCTGCGGCCCATGTGCCATGTACCGCCGTTCCGCGCTCCTTTTGCTGCTAGATCAGTACGAGACGCAGTTTTTTCGGGGAAAGCCAAGCGACTTCGGTGAGGATCGCCACCTCACGATCCTCATGTTGAAAGCAGGTTTTCAAACGGAGTACGTTCCCGACGCCGTCGCGGCAACAGTGGTTCCGGATAGGCTAGGGCCATATTTGCGCCAACAACTCCGTTGGGCGCGGAGCACTTTCCGTGACACCTTCCTTGCGCTGCGCCTGTTGCCCGAACTCGATCGCTATCTCACGCTAGATGTAGTCGGACAGAATCTCGGCCCGCTACTTCTCGCCCTGTCATCGATAGCGGCGCTCGCGCAGCTCGCACTCACAGCCACAGTACCGTGGTGGACAGGACTGATTATCGCATCAATGACCGTGGTTCGCTGCAGCGTCGCAGCATTTCGTGCTCGCGAGCTTCGATTTCTCGGCTTTTCTCTGCACACACTCATCAACATCTTTCTCCTACTGCCCGTGAAAGCTTATGCATTGTGTACATTGAGCAACAGCGATTGGCTGTCACGCGAGTCTGCAAAGTTACCAAACGAGAGTGAAAGACAGGTCGTCATCCCAGACCCGATCGCTGGACCAAGAGCCGCCGACGCTAAAGGAGGTTCGGTCATTGCTGGGTCAATTCGCTCGACGGATCATTCGCGCCGTTCTTCGAGGTTCGTAACCTCGAACAGTATCTGCAGCGGCGAGTGACCTTGAACGTTACGTGGGTGCACAAATCGTGAGCCGGAAAATGAAATATCAATCGTTAGATCTCGAATTGGCGACCGACGATCCGTGGCGGCTCGACGGCAATCCGTTCGAGCGGGAGCGTCACACGCAAATGCTCCGGCTGGCGCTTTCACAAGGGGTTATTACACATGCTCTCGAAGTCGGGTGCGCAGCCGGCGCATTCACAGAAAAGCTGGCACCCCACTGCAAACGACTCACAGTGGTCGATGTTATGCCGCGAGCGATCGGTCGAGCGTGCCAACGGACGAAGAGGTGGTCGCACATCACGTGGATAGCTTCCGACATTCAACAGTTCTCGACCCCAGAGCTGTTCGATCTGATCGTCGTGGCGGAAGTTCTCTATTACCTCGAAGACATAACTGAGATCCGCGCGGCCATCCGCAATCTGGTGCAGATGCTTGCGCCAGGTGGGCATCTGGTCTTTGGATCGGCGCGTGATGCCGCCTGCACTCGTTGGGGGCACCCTGCTGGTGCCGAGGCGGTCATCACCATGCTCAATGAAACGTTGATCGAGGTCGAGTGCGTACAGTGCCAGGGTGAGTCGGCTAACGAAGACTGCTTGCTCGTCTACTTTCGGAATCCGGTTCGAGTTTCGATTAAATCCAATTGCCGACCTTGAGATGGAGATACTATGCGCATCTGCGGCATCAAGCTGACGCATGACGGGGCGATCGCTCTTGTGGAGGATGGACGGCTGGTCTTTTGCGTCGAGCAGGAGAAACGGGGCAACAATCCGCGGTATCAAACCATCGACAATCTTGACGCAGTTGTTGTCGCTTTGGCGGAGCATGGTCTGGATCCGCAGGATGTTGATCAGTTCGTCATCGACGGCTGGGACGGGGAGGTCGAGTCGCAATTCCAGGTCCTCAGCGGGGTGGCACCTATCACTCTCAAAGGGGCGCCGTATGTTGAACGGAATGCCCGCGGCCTTCTCACTTCGCGCGACGGCTTTAACCTAATGCTCGACGGCAGGGTCTTTCCTTATAAAAGCTATCCGCACGTCACAGGCCATGTGGCCTCCGCATACTGCACGAGCCCTTTTGCCAAAGCCGGACAACCCGCCTTCTGCCTGGTATGGGACGGCTGCATCTTTCCACGTCTCTACTACGTAGAACCCCCGGCGCGCGGTTCATCGAATGCCTGTTTCCGATCATAGGCCATGCTTATGCTGTCGCGGGCCATCACTTCGGACCTTATAGGCAGGCGAGCCGTACCAGCTGGGATCTAGGTGTTGCCGGCAAGCTGATGGCCTATATCGCGCTCGGGTCTGTTAATGAAGACATCATGGCGGTGTTTCAGGAGCTCTACGAGGAGCGCTTTGCGGCCGACATGGAGCATGCTCGTCGTCACCGTGCGGAGGTCAATAGCGAGGAGGCCTCACTTGAGGCCATGCACGACTTCTTCGACGCGAGCGCGCTCCGATTGAAGGACAAGCTGCCCGAAGATGTACTTGCATCGTTTCATTGTTTCCTCGAGCGTCTCCTTATCCGCCAAATGGCCATTGCTTTGGAGCGGCATTCGTGTTCTCCGGGACCACGCAATTTGTGCATAGCCGGTGGCTGCGGTCTCAATATCAAATGGAACAGTGCACTACGTGCGACCGGCCTGTTCGATGATGTCTGGGTGCCGCCCTTTCCGAATGACAGCGGCTCGGCAATCGGTGCCGCTTGCTCCGCCATGGCGGCGGACAAGGGCTTCGTGCCGCTGCAATGGTCGGTCTACAGTGGCCCGGCCCTGATACGCAGCGATGTGTCGTCCGAATGGAACGCTGTGCCATGCACTATGCGTGAACTTGCGACCATCCTCGCGAGCAACAAGCCCGTAATTTTTCTTGCCGGTCGCGCGGAGCTTGGACCACGAGCATTGGGTGGCAGAAGCATTCTGGCAGCCGCGACTTCGCCGGCAATGAAGGATCATCTCAACGACATTAAGCTCCGCGAACTCTTTCGACCAGTCGCGCCGATTTGCCTGGAGGATCGTGCGCCGGAAATTTTCAGCCCCGGGACGCCGGATCCTTACATGCTTTTCGATCACCAGACACGGGCAGAATGGTGGAACAAAGTCCCCGCTATTATACATCTCGACGGATCTGCGCGATTGCAGACCGTTCCCAGAACCTCTCCGCACAAAATCGCGGAGCTCCTCGTCGAATATGAAGAACTCACGGGCATTCCGCTGCTTTGCAATACGAGTGCCAACCACCATGGACGTGGGTTTTTCCGGATGCCGCAGCAGCCTGCCAGTGGGGACGCGTTGAACACATATGGTGCGATGGCCTGCTGTGGACCAAAACGGTCGTAAGTGAGCGATCGCCGGCCGAACGCCTTCTTTCGGTCTAAGATGAACATATGTCCACCGTAGCAATCGACCTTACCTGCGTAAGGAAGTCGTATGGCGACAAAGTCGTCGTCGATGGGCTGTCCTTTGCTGTCGCGTCGGGAGAGTGCTTTGGCCTCCTCGGACCAAACGGGGCGGGAAAAAGCACGATTGCGCGTATGGTTCTCGGCATGGTAGCGCCGGACACCGGCAAGATGACCGTGCTCGGCGAGCCCGTACCGGCGCGTGCCCGCCTGGCACGCGCGCGCATCGGCGTGGTGCCGCAGTTCGACAATCTCGAACTGGAATTCACCGTCCGCGAGAACCTGCTGGTATTTGGGCGCTACTTCAACATGAGCGCACGCCAGGTCGAAGCAGTTGTGCCAGAACTGCTCGAGTTCGCTCGCCTGGAGAGCAAGGCGGATGCTCGCGTCGCCGAACTATCCGGCGGCATGAAGCGGCGGCTGACGCTGGCGCGTGCGCTGATCAACGACCCACATCTGCTGGTGATGGACGAGCCGACCACCGGTCTAGATCCGCACGCGCGCCACCTAATCTGGGAACGCCTGCGATTGCTGCTGGCGCGCGGCAAGACGATTCTCTTGACCACCCACTTCATGGAAGAGGCCGAGCGGTTGTGCGATCGGCTGTGCGTGCTTGAGGCAGGACGCAAGATCGCAGAAGGCGAGCCTCGCGCGTTGATCGATGAGCAGATCGGTTGCCAAGTGATCGAAATCTATGGCGGCAATCCGCACGAGCTATCTTCTCTGATCAGGCCGTATGCGCGGCATATCGAAGTGAGCGGCGAGACGCTTTTTGCTATGCGCCAGATCCAGAGCAGGTACTCGTGCAGCTGCGCGGGCGCGCAGGTCTACGCCTTCTGCAGCGTCCTGCGAATCTCGAGGATGTGTTTTTGCGGCTGACCGGGCGGGAAATGGAGAGATGAACGATGCGTGAAGGTTACGCTGCCGTCATGCCCGCCAACGCGTACAACTGGGTCGCTGTATGGCGTCGCAACTTTCTGGCGTGGAGGAAAGTCGCGCTTGCATCGGTTCTCGGGAATCTCGCCGATCCCATGACTAATCTGTTTGGCCTCGGCTTTGGCCTTGGAATAATTGTGGGACTCATTGATGGCACTTCATACATCGCGTTTCTGGCTGGTGGGATGGTCGCGACTAGCGCCATGACCGCCGCCACCTTCGAAACAATGTATGCGGCGTTCGCCCGCATGCGTGCTCAGCGCACTTGGGAAGCAATCCTGTGCACACAGCTCACGCTCGGCGACATCGTTCTCGGTGAATTGGCTTGGGCAGCCACCAAAGCCGTTCTGGCCGGAACGGCAATTGCAGTGGTTGCCGCGACCCTGGGCTACGCTGCGTGGGCATCCATCCTCTATTCGATACCAGCAATCGCAATCACTGGCTTCGTCTTCGCGAGCCTAGCGATGGTCGTCGTATCCCTTGCGCCCAGCTACGATTATTTCGTGTTTTACCAGACGCTCGTCGTCACACCCATGGTGTTCCTGTGCGGCGCAGTCTTTCCGGTGAGCCAGATGCCCAGCGCATTTCAGCGCGTGGCAGGCTTATTGCCGCTGGCACATTCGGTCGACCTCATCCGCCCAATGATGCTTGGGCTCCCGGCCGGCGGCATCGGCCTGCATATCGGTGCACTGTGCATGTACGCGGTGCTGCCGTTCTTCCTCTCGATCGCGCTGTTTCGCCGGCGCCTAATGCGTTAACCCGACATTCCGCAGAAGCGATGGAGAGACGCGATGCAGTACCGCGAATTCGGCAGTCAATTGGGCTTCGTGTCACGATAAATGGAGAATGAGATGTTCTGTCTAGGAGTGAGCGGTGGACTAGACAAAGTCTATGAAGATACACGTGAGCTTTCGAACACATTTCTACACGATGGCGCTGCGGTGATCGTCCGGGACGGACGGGTGATAGCGGCCGTTGAAGAGGAGCGCCTCAATCGGATTAAGCACTCCAACAAATTCCCAAGCCGTTCGATACAATACTGCCTTGCAGCCGCAGGGATCCAGCTCAGTGATATCGATCGTATCGCGTTCTACGCGACCGAGGCCTATTGCAATGCTATGCTCGAAGGCCTGTTCGGGTCTCAGCCGGACCTCTCCATTCCTTTGGATGCCAAACTGTTGATGCGTGGTTTACTAGCGCAGGAGTTTGGTACCGAGGTCGATCCGTCGCGAGTCTCTTTCGTAAGTCACCATCAGGCGCACGCCGTAAGCGCCTTTGCGATGTCTGGCTTCGAGCAAAGTCTAATCCTCGCGATCGATGGCGGTGGTGATTTTCTCTCCGGCCTCTTAGCTGTGGGGTCTGGAACCGAGGTTACCCAACTCGCGACCTTCCCGGAGAATAATTCCCTAGGGCTATTTTATCTCGAGACGATCCGGTATCTCGGCTACGGCTTATTCGATGAATACAAAGTCATGGGGCTTGCCCCTACGGGGATCCGGCTCCCCATCGCGAGCTCTTCGAGCAGTTCTACGAACTGTTAGACAACGGTGGCTACCGCGTCTACCTCGACCGAATCGGTCCGACGCTGCGCCGGAGCATCCAGGTCCGAAGAAAGGGAATGCCATTCACGCAGCAGCATCGAGATGTGAGTGCTTCATTGCAGGAAGCCTTGGAGCGGATCGTGTTTCACATTCTCCGGCATCATCGCGAGGCTACCGGTATGAAGCGGTTGTGCCTGGCTGGAGGGGTAGCCCACAACTGCACCATGAACGGTAAGCTGCTGTATTCGGGGCTTTTCGAACACATCTTCGTGCAACCCGCGGCGCATGACGCTGGCTGCGCATTAGGCGCTGCACTAATGATGTCTAACGAGCTGGGCCGGCCCGCGCCACGTGAGCGGCTGCAGGAGGTCTATTGGGGTCCTGATCTCGGGAGCGAGAGCGCCGTGCAGCAGGAACTGGATGCATGGGGTGGACACCTTGACGTCGAAGCCAGTAACGACGTGGCAGGTAGCGCAGCCGACTGGATGGCTAACGGCGCCGTGATCGGCTGGGTGCAGGGTCGTTCGGAGTTCGGGCCACGTGCGCTTGGCAATCGCAGCATTCTTGCCGATCCTCGGCCTGCCGCAAACAAGGACCGGATCAACGCGATGGTCAAAAAGCGCGAAGGCTATCGACCGTTCGCGCCATCAGTGCTGGACGAGGATGCGAGCGAATTTTTCGACCTCCCCGACGGTACCCGCGAATTTCCCTTCATGAACTTTGTAGTTCGCGTGCGAGACTCAAGCGAAGCGCGCTCGGCGCCATAACGCACGTCGACGGCACTGCGCGACTGCAAACAGTATCGCGCAAGACAAATCCCGCCTACTGGGAGGTTATTAATTCGTTCAAGAAGCGGACTGGCATCCCAGTTCTGCTCAATACGTCCTTTAACAACAATGCCGAGCCGATCGTGGATTCGGTTGCAGACGCGATTACCACATTTCTGACGACAGAGCTGGATGGACTTGTGGTCGGGCCGTTCCTCGTCAAGAAGAGGGCGGCAACGTTGGAGGATTGGACTGCGCTTGCGGTTTCATTGCCGCCTTATGCGCGCCTCTATCGGGTTCGCGCTTATACAGCGCGAGATCGCCAGGAGACGGTGTGCGAAATCCGTACGGCGCACTCCAGCGGTGACAGTGTGCGTATTTCACAGGATGCGTTCGATCTACTGATGCAGATCGAGGGCGAAGCCGTGCTCGGGGATCTCCTGGATACAATTACTTTCGATCGGGCTAGGCGTGAAGCTGTCGTGAAGGAACTGCGGGGACTATGGGAGCTCCGTCGCCTTCGGCTGCATCCTTCACATGCTGCTCGCGCGCATCAAGACTGCGATCAAATGCTGGAGAAAGCATAACAGCACCACGAATATGGCCGTGTGCATGTCTCCAAATGCGGGGGCAGCTGGGCCCCTGAAGGCGGCATACCCGGTAGCTGGGCTCATGCTTGTAGTCTTGGGCGCTGCGCCATAGCGGCAGCTCAGGACGGCAAGCGCCCCAGCAGCAGAAATTCTATTCGACATGGTACATGCCAGAAAGGGCTTCGAGGAGCTGTTGCAACAAGGCGGATACGACTGAAATCAAGCATGTCGACGGCAACATTTTCGCGCGGCTCCTCCATGGTAGCGGCATATGATTCTACCAGCCAAGTTGGCTAACATCACGATCGCTGACGGCAGCATCGGGCGAGGCCATACGTAGAGCTTCCGTAGCGTCCTTATCCAGGCGGTATTCCCTTAACGAGGAAACACAAATGTTTGTTGGCGGCTCGATGAACGGCCGGTTCGTTGTTTCTCGACGACGTACTGGTTTCGGTGATTGCCTGTGGTCCCTGGCGTCAGCCTGGCGCTATGCGCAGCGGACGGGGCGGACTCTAGCCATTGATTGGCGTGGCTCCTGTTATCTCAATCAACCCTTCACGAACGCCTTTCCGGTGTTCTTCGAGCCAATTCAAGACATCGCGGGCGTACGGGTCATCTGCGATGACGAGATCAACCAGCTCTCATTCCCGGGTCCTTTCTTCCCGTCATGGTGGAATAAGCCATCGATCGACTGCGTTTACCGCCCAGATGAACAGATTTTCCGAGAACGTGATGAGCTGAGTGAGCTTTTCCAAGCCGAACAAGATAGTGAAGCCAACACCGTGGTGTGTGATGCTTGTTTGATGTGGCGTTGCGATCAGAATGCCGAACGACAAATATTCCGGAGCATCAAACCAAGGCCCGAAATTCAAGCTCGGATTGACGCCCTATATCAAGAGCACTTTGAAGGGCGCAATATAATCGGGGTTCATGTTCGGCACGGCAACGGCGAAGATATAATGGGGCACACGCCCTACTGGGCCGATGCGGAGCTCGCCTTGCGGCAGGTATGCACTGCCATTGATACGGCCAAAGCGTTACCACATCCAAGACCTGTGAGGGTATTGTTGTGTACGGACAGCGCGCAGGTGCTTGACAAGCTGTCGGGTGTGTTTCCCGATCTTTTCACGATTCCAAAACGCTTCCAGGCGGATCAGGCCGGGCCATTACATGGTGCAGCACTGGGAGTCGGCGGCGGGATCTCCGCCCTCATCGAGATGTATCTCCTCGGGCGATGCGATACCGTGATTCGCTTTCCGCCGACTAGCGCCTTCACCCGCTATGCCCGCCTCTTCGCGCCACGCGTTATTGAGTTCGATTTGAACGATCCGAGTCGTTTGATCTTGATTGATGAATCCTCCGAACATCTCCTGGCTTTATGAAACTTGCAACCCGCACCCTCGTCGATCATATCGGCGCGCGCTTCGCATTTGCGCAGCATCGCCGTTCGTCCTGTCGGATGTCGTTTTTCGTAAGGTTCAGAAACTGCGACAAAGAATGTCGTCGCACTATCGCGATCGAGCAGCCGATCACGGTTCTTGTAGAACACGGTGGCATCCCATACCGAACCATCGATCGACAGTCCGACAAATTAGCGGAACAAAAGATTGTGGTCGAGCTGCTCGATCAACTGCCGCTCAGATCGCACCGTGTAGAACGCTTCCAGCAGCAGAGCCCGCAAAGAGCCGCTCAGGCGGGATCGACCAACGGCTTCCCGGCGTAAAGGCTCCGGAAGTCTCGCGACACGTCCTTCAGCGCTGCGTCAATCAGTTCGCGGATCGCCCGCAATGGGAACGCGCTGCTCCAAACCGCTCGTAGCTGAATATGCCTTCCGCCCGCTGATCTTCCCAGCGGATAAAGCCGTACGTTTGCCGTCCGCAACGTCTCGATGGCCGCATCGCTATCACGAATGGCATTCAATCCAGCAGCTCGATCGGTCTACGACAGCGTGAGCGCCTGTTCCAACTGAGCCGCTATCGAATTCGCCAGGCGCAAATTCCCTCCATGTTGGGCTCGGCTAGATGTTGCCGTTCCGAACCATGGAGGGGTCGAAAGCCGAGGGGAGTTCTCTTCAGCTTGCCAGACAATGCTGTTTGGCGCACCCGTTTCCGCCAGATGCCGCACGAGCTCCTCGCTACGCGCGGCGCAATCCCACCAGGTTTGAAATACCTGACGATATTGTTCGGTTACGGCCCGACCTCTATCCACGATCCCGGCTTGCTGAACGTGCCGAAGTTCCTGCTTATAACCGAGGTCAATCAAAAGCTCGGCGCCGATTGCATCCGTTATTGCTTGCATCTCTTGAATGCGCAGTTCAGTTTGCCAAGTGTAGACTGAGCGGTCATCGACTGCCTTTCTCTCGAGGATTGTTCGATCACCGAAGCGACTGGACCGAAGATATTCCGGCTGCTCCATATCGCCGATGCAATGCCCATTGGATCGTAGCCGAGGCCAGCGATCACGCGCCGGATTTCCTCGTCGGGGCGCGCCACCAAATGTTCGTACCGCACCACCTCCGTCTGCCGCCGACTGCGTTGCGCGGCGAGCGCATGTAGGCCCAGAACGAGATCAGCGAGAGAAGATGCGATGTCGGGAGGCAGGCTGAGCACGAGATCGGAGAGATCAGATAGGCTGGCGGGCGGCCAGCTTTCTGGCACCAGCGGGATCCCCTGACCTTGCCCACGGGCTTAATCCAGTTTGAAGTTCGCTCTGGCCCAAGACGAGGATGAGAGCGTGAAGCGCAATTGTTTTACGGAAGAGCAGATCATCGGGATCTCGAAGGAGCACGAGGCCGGGGGTTCTGTGGCCGATCTGTGCCGGAATCACGGCGTCAGCGACGCCAGCATCTACAAATGGAAGGCCAGGTTCGGCGGGATGGACGTCTCGGAGGCCAAGCGGCTGATCGACCCAGTTGGCGCGCTGACCTTCGAAGAGCTGGAAATTGGCGCCACTGAAGACGAGCTGTCTGCGGAGCAGGCTGTAGCCAAGACGACGAGTGTGCGCGGATTTTACGCGAAAGGCGTCCCGAACGCCAGACCGTCGCCAGTTTTTCTTCAGTGGACCCCACTGACGCTGCAGCTTCGAGAGACGTCGATGGGCTTCCATCGACGCATTATGAGTCTTCCGAGACTCGTCAGTTTATGGACAGCTAAGTCTTATAGCATTGAGATACTGTCTATCTGGACTGAGAAGTCCGGCTTGATCTGCTGCAGAGGAGAAGGGGATGTATTGCTTTAACGAAACAACCCTAAACCCTTTCGTTAACCGTAGATTCCGTCCGGACGTACTGGTCTTGCTGCAATTGCCCTGCGGGCGAATGGCGCAGCGTGTTAACCGCGCTCCGTGATCGCCTGCTTCGTCGGTCGGTGATCACCATCCATGGTGAGAGCTACCGACTTCGAGAAGCACCGCTCCGGCGCATTCCCTTCACTTGGCTACCGAAGAGACGGCATCGATGAATGCAGAACGGGCCCAGCTTGGCGCTGGCACTCCTTCCGAGACTTCCGAATCCGAAACCTCCGAACCAAGGTCCCCGGCCGCGGCGCAGTGGGTCGAAGCCGTGACGGAGACGGAGGCGTCCGCCGCCGACCCCGCCTCGTCGCAGGACCAGGTCCTGGTGGGCCGGGCTGCCGAAGAGGGGCAGGGCGAAGACGAGGATCGGCAAGAGGCAGTAAGTCGAACGAGGGCTTGGCGGGATGCAGGCGATGTCGATGAGCCGCTGGATCTGTCGTCCCTGTCCCTGACCGCCTTGTCCGCTCCTCCCGCCCGAGCTCCGGCGCCTGAACGTCGACAACAATCAGCTGACCAGCCTGCCCGACCTTCCAGCCGATCTCCAGCGGCTGTACGCCAGCAACAATCGGCTGACCAGCTTGCCCGACCTTCCAGCCGGGCTCCGGCGGCTCTACGCCATCAGCAACGGGCTGACCAGCCTGCCCGCAGACCTGCCGCCCGGGCTCCGGCGCCTGAACGTCGACAACAATCAGCTGACCAGTCTGCCCGACCTTCCAGCCGGGCTCCAGCGCCTGAACGTCGACTACAATCAGCTGACCAATCTGCCCGAGCCCTCCCGGCCGAGCTCGAATGGCTCAGCGTTACCCACAACCAGCTGACGAGCCTGCCCGAGATGGTCCCCGCCGAGCTCCTATGGCTCGGCGCCAGCAACAACCAGCTGACCAGCGTGCCAGAGACCCTGCTGACGCAGCTGGGGCGTGAGTCCAGCGTTGATCTGGATAATAATCCGCTGCCCGAGGGGTACTGACCAACCTGGCGACAGCCATGCATGCCGAGGACTATGCCGGCCCGCAGATCTTTTTGTCTATGGCCGAGGAAGCGGTGGAAGTCGAGCCGCGGCCTCTGCACGAGGTTGTCGCGCACTGGCTCGAGGGCGATACTGGGACGGTGGCCGCCTGGCAGCGCTTCGCCGAAGAGCCAGGTGCCCAGGACTACGCACGCTTCCTCGACAGGCTCCGTGGCACGGTGAACTATGGCAACGAGGCGTTCCGGCAGGCGGTGGCCGAGGATCTGCGGCAAGCGGCGGCCAGGCCGCGATTGCGCGAGCACTATTTCGAGCAGGCTTTAGGAGCGAGCGACAGCTGCGAGGATCGCATCACTTTGGCCTGGAACGGCATGCAGACCGCACGCCTGAACGCTGATGTCGAGGACGGAGCCTATGACGGGCGGCTCGACGAATTGCTCCAACACGGCCGTGTGATGTTCCGCTTGGAGGCGCTGGACGGGATCGCGCGCGAGACGGTCAACTCGCTCCGCCGTGCCGACCCGGACGCCGACATCGACGAGATCGAGGTCTATCTTGCCTACCAGACCCAGCTGCGCGACCCCTGGAGCTGCGGCACGTCGCCCCAGACATGCGCTTCTTGAACATCTCTCACGTGACAGAAGACGACGTTGCCATGGCCGCGACATCGGTGCGGGACCAGGAGGCGACGGGATTCGGAGACTATCTGGCAAGGCGCTGGCAACCTTGGGAGAGCGTGGTGAGACGCATCGCCCCCGGTGACCATGCAGTGATGCAGGAGCGGCTCATCGATGCGATGGGAGAGGAGTTCGACAGCCGCCTAAATAGACGGCTCGCCGAGGATGGCCTGACAGACGATGCCGATGCCGAGCGGGTGCTCGGAGCCGAGATCCGCAACGAGATCGCCCGCGAGATCAAGAGCGCGGTAATGCACAAGGTGCTCGCGGATCGCGGCCTCGAGCTGTGAAGCGGCCGTTCATGCGAGGGCTGTCAATCGCTGTTTCGGCCGTCGCCGCGGTCGATTGCGCGATCGAGATGAGAAACTGTGCCTGCCTGGCAGCTCCGCCGCCGCAGCAGCAAGCCGGAGCCATCGCCACGCTCAAGAAGACCGCGATGGCGATAGGCCGCCGAGAAACGCCTGCAGGGGAGAGCTTGCTACCACCTGTCGTGAGACCCGGTTCGATCACGAAATGATGAATTGGAATGACGTGGCCGGTAGAGGAGGGGCGGATTGCTCAACAGCAATACCTCATTCCAGCGCATCGAAGGGTGTGAGAGCGAACTAAGCGAATTCGCCGGCGGTTCTGATATGCGCAGCAATTTAGCTGACGGACCTTGCCCGACCGCATTGAAAATATTTTTCGATAAACCAGCGCGCATTAGGGCCATGGAGCAAGAGCGGAGCCAAATGGGGGTGCCGCGCACGTTATGCGAGACTCGAAAAGCGGCTTGTGCACCAGCGTTTGCTACTGTCCGAAAGCAAGCGCGCATGATGTGTGGAACCCGACAAGCTGTTGCGAACGCGACATTGGGCCGCAAAAACGTGCGAGCGTTCCTCTGCATCGCACTGGCCCAAATCCTGCACCGCTTTCACGGGCGAGGGCAAGAGAATGGGAGGCGCGTTTGAGTCTCGATCTGAGAAACGACGAAGCGGTCGCCGGTCCACCGTCCGCGACCGACGTGGGCTGTCCGTTTCACACCGATAGAGTCCGCATCCAGCAGGGAGAACAGAAGACGTTGGTGCTAACCGGCGCGTCGCGCGGCATTGGTCATGCCACCGGAAAGCTGTTTTCGGAAGCGGGCTGGCGCATCATTTCTTGCGCGCGCCGACCGTTCGATGGCGGGCGCTGCCCGTGGGAGTCAGGGGCCGACAACCATGTCCAGGTCGACCTCAGCAACCATCGGATGCTGGCGCGCGCCATCGCCGAGGTCAAGGAGCGCCTCGCGGGCGCGCCATTGCACGCATTGATCAACAATGCCGGCATTTCACCGAAGACGCCGAATGGCGCACGGCTGACGTCCTTGACGACGTCACTCGAGACCTGGATGAGGGTGTTCCACCTCAATCTGGAGGCGCCGATACTGCTCGCGCAAGGCCTGTTTGACGAGCTGAAAGCAGCGACCGGATCAATTGTCAACGTGACCTCAATCGCAGGCTCGCGGGTGCACCCGTTTGCCGGCTCTGCCTATGCGACATCGAAAGCTGCGCTCGCGTGTCTCACGCGCGAGATGGCGCACGACTATGCACCGCATGGCATTCGCGTGAATGCGATCGCGCCCGGCGAGATCAAGACAGACATTTTGTCGCCGAACACGGAAGCGCGCCTTGTACCAAATATTCCGCTGCGCCGAGTGGGCACACCCGAAGAAGTCGCGAAGGTCATCTTCTTCCTTTGCTCGGATGCGGCAAGTTATGTCACAGGCACCGAGGTGCCGATCAATGGTGGCCAACACCTGTGATAGACTGCACCTGCAACAAACAAATCGCAGCTGATTTGATCTACATCAATGGAATTCGTGTTCCCACGGAATGCGAGCGACAAGTGCGGAAGAGCAGAGAACAATAAGCAAGTCAAAGCACTGTAAGTTTACCGTCATGCCGCGCTCAACGCGCTGTAAGTTTTACCATCGTGCCATAATAGAAGGTATCTTTTGCGTCATCCTAAAATGGCGGCGAGATCGAGGATGACATGCAACACAATATTCGCAAATCCGAACAGGAGGACAGGGAGGATGGTCATAACAACGGAGACGTCGTCATGCTGCATATCCCTTCCGTACGCGAAAGGCCTAACTCAAACTCCGGGACGGACGACGCGGTCCCTGATGTGCCGTTGTACGAGAGCGCGATTATCGGGATCTTCGAAATATCGAAAGTACTCACCGCCCCCTGCCGGCTGGAAGTCACGCTGGCCAACGTCGTCGATCTTCTGCAATCGTTTGTGCAGATGCGGCACGGCATCGTCTCTCTGTTCCACGATGATGGCGTGCCGGATATTGCCGTGGGCGCCGGCTGGAGCGAAGGCAGCGACGAGCGCTACCGGATGCGCCTGCCGCAGAAGGCAGTCGACGAGATCGTGGCGTCGGACAAGCCGCTCGTCGCCGAAAACGTAGCAGTGCATCCGGCCTTTAGTGCTGCGGACAAGGAGGTGCTCGGGGCCTCCGACGACGTGCGAGTGTCGTTCATCGGCGTTCCCATTCGCATCGATGCGAATGTCGTGGGCACGCTGACGATCGACCGCATCCTGTACAACGCGTCGAGCGTCGGGCTCGATTACGACGTGCGGCTGCTCACAATGATTGCCAACCTAGTGGGGCAGACAGTGAAGCTGCATCGCCTGTTCGCGTGTGACCGCGAGCGATTGATGGGGAGAAGGACCGGCTGCAAAAGGAATTGTCCGAGCTCAAGCAGCCTGCGCGCGAGCGCAAGAAGGTTCATGTCGAGGGGATTATTGGCGACAGCCCGGCGTTGCGCAAGCTGCTCGAGAAGATCGCGGTCGTAGCCAAATCAAACAGCACGATGCTGTTGCGCGGCGAGTCCGGTACCGGAAAGGAGCTGGTCGCCAAGGCCATTCACGAGCAGTCGGCGCGCGCCAAGCGGCCCTTCATAAAACTCAATTGCGCGGCGCTGACTGAGACGGTACTGGAATCCGAATTGTTCGGTCATGAGAAGGGTGCCTTTACCGGCGCGTTCAGTACGCGCAAGGGTCGCTTCGAGCTCGCCGACAAGGGGACGCTATTTCTGGACGAGATCGGCGAGATCTCGGCCTCGTTCCAGGCAAAGCTACTGCGCGTGCTGCAGGAGCAGGAATTCGAGCGCGTCGGCGGCAACCAGACCATTAAGGTCGATGTTCGCGTGATTGCCGCGACGAATAAGAACCTGGAAGAGGCGGTGGCAAGGAACGAGTTCCGCGCCGACCTCTATTATCGCATCAACGTGGTTCCCTTGCTGCTGCCGCCGTTGCGCGAAAGGCGCGGTGATATCCCGCTCCTCGCCACCAAGTTTCTCAGGAATTTCAACAGCGAGAACGGCCGTACGCTCACCTTCGATACGAGTGCGATTGAAGTACTGATGAACTGCGGTTTTCCCGGAAATGTCCGCGAGCTTGAGAATTGCGTGCAGCGGACCGCGACTCTGGCACCGGGGCCATCGATCGTGAGAGACGACTTTGCCTGCTGCCACGGCCAGTGCCTTTCCGCGATGCTGTGGAAGAGCGGATCGGACGAGATAGCGCTGCAGCCGCGGCCGATCGTACCAGTGCCCGCCAAGCCGGCCACATCGCCGGCCGAGGCTGCTACATCGCTCCCGCATTTCGGCAGCGAGCTGGCTCCGCTAGCGCCAGTCGGCGCAGCCCTCGTAGGTGGTGCTAAGATGACAGATCGCGAGCGTGTCATCGCGGCCATGGAAAGATCCGGCTGGGTGCAGGCAAAGGCGGCGCGCCTGCTTGGACTTACGCCGCGCCAGATTGGCTACGCCCTGAGGAAATATGGCATCGAGATCAAGCGCTTGTGAAAGGAGTGTCGGACTTGGGGTATGTCGGGGCCGTGACCATCGCCGTTGGGGCGAATAGCTGGAGAAACAGACATAGAGGCTTGGTTGGTTTGGCGCGGACTTGGACCCGATCACGATCGGATGCGACCCCCGCGTCGGCCCGATTTTGTCATCCTCGAGATCAGCCCGCGCGACCACCGGCGGTCCCATGCCCGCAACGGTCGTGCGAACGCGGCGCTGACATCGCGAATTCGTTGGCCGTGTCGCCATCGACCATTAGCTCACGCCGGATATAGTCAGCGAGACCATCGGGTGTTCGACCTCGTTCAATTTGCCCGGCGTCATATGCAGCGACCGCTGCGCGATGCGGGCCTGCGCGCGAAGGGACCGCCGTGTGCCAGGCGGTCGCAGGCGCCGCAAGCTTATTGCGGCGCTGGTCTTGCCCCGCGAAGCATCGTCCAGTGCAAGTCGGCTCAGGGCTTACGCTCTCTCGTGAGCGCAGCGGCCGCTGCGGAGACTCGGGATCGCGTATGGATCGACTCGAGCAAAGCGCATCCCGTTTTGAGCCGCTCTCCTTGATCCAGATCAACGACAAATCACGCCGCGCGAACCGGGCTGTCGTAGTCACGACGAATGTCGCAATTCCGCCGGCGAACGTCAGGCTACAGTGACATGACGCTTCCCAAAGGCCATTGTATTGCTGCCTGATTTTGAAATTCGCGCAATGGTACGACACTTGCTGTTCTCTTCGCCAGCCGTTGCAACGTCTGGAGAAGCACATGCACAACGTCGTCTGCATCAAGCAGGTTCCCGACTCCGCGCAGATCCGCGTGCACCCCGTGACCAACACGATCATGCGTCAGGGCGTGCCGACCATCATTAATCCATACGACCTCTTCGCGCTCGAGGCCGCGTTGGAGCTGCGCGATAAGTTCGGCGGCGAGATCACCGTCCTTACAATGGGGCCGTCATCAGCCGAGGACTCATTACGCAAAGCGCTGACCTTTGGCGCCGATCGCGCCGTACTGCTCACCGACCGCTGCTTTGCGGGCGCCGATACGCTGGCAACGACTTACGCGCTGGCGACCGCCATCCGCAAAATCGGCAAGGAATATGGCCCGCCGGACCTCATCTTCACCGGTAAGCAGACCATCGACGGCGACACCGCGCAGGTTGGGCCCGGCGTCGCGAAGCGGCTCGGTGTGCTGCAGCTTACCTACGTCGCAAAGATCAGGGCCCTGGATCTCACCGCACGCACAATTGAAACGGAACGGCGCTCCGAAGGTGGCGTCCAGGTCCTTCGCACCAGCCTGCCGTGTCTCATCACCATGCTGGAGGCAACCAACCAGATTCGCCGCGGCGCCATGGCCGATGCATTGCGTGCCGCCCGGACGCCGATCGTGAAATGGAGTGCGCAGGAGGCCGGTGTCGAGGACATCTCCAAATGCGGTCTCAAGGGCTCGCCGACCATCGTCAAGCGTGTCTTCGCGCCGTCCGCGCGCGCTGAGAAGGCGGTGCTGGTAGAGGCCGCCGAGCAGCCGGCGCAAGCATTGATCGACGCCATCTTCAAGCATCAGCCCAAGCTTGAAACCGACCTTGCGGCGCTAGCCCGCGATGCCTGATCTGAAGGGTCTTGGCGATGAGCGACGTGATAAGAGCTCCCGCGTTGCCTGCGCAACGGCGCGCCGCCAAGAAGGCGCTGCCGGGGCATTCAACGCTGACAAGCATGTCTGGTCTTCATCGAACAGGAGCGCGGGGAGGTGCATCCAATCTCCTGGAAGCTGATGGGGGAGAGCAGCAAGCTTGCCGAGAAACTGGAGGTTGTTCTCGCGGCGGTCGAGATCGGTCCGGACGGCGAGGCGACACGCAGCGCCGCGGTCGAATTCTTCTCCTACGCCGAGGACCTTGTCCATCTCGTCGCCGACAACATGCTCGCAGATTACCGCAACCAGTCCTACAGCATGGCGTTGACCGATCTTGTCAACACCCACAAGCCGGAGATCCTGCTGTTGGGAGCCACGATCTTGGGCCTTGATCTCGCCGCCTCCGGCGGTCGCCGCATTCACGCTACCGCGTAGCAGGCGAGCGTACATTTTGAGATCATGCGCCACTGAACAAAGGAGAGGCCCGTGATCGAAGAGAGTTTCGATGCCATCGTGGTTGGCGCCGGAATGGCCGGCAACGCGGCGGCGCTGACCATGGCCAAGCGTGGCATGAAGGTGCTGCAGCTCGAGCGCGGCGAATATTCCGGATCAAAGAACGTGCAGACTGCCATCCTCGATGCGGACATCGTGGAACAGCTGACCCCCGATTTCCGCGAGGATGCGCCGCTCGAGCGCCGCCTTGTCGAGCAGCGCTTTTGCTTAATGGATAGGCGCTCCCATATCGGGCTGCGCTACCGTTTCAACGACTGCAACGACGAGCGACCGAACCGGTATATCGTTATCCGCGCCCTATTCGATAAATGGTTCTCCCGGAAGGTGAGGAGGCCGGCGCGACCGTCTTGTACCAGACTACAGTTACGGAGCTGGCGCAGAACCGCCGCGGCCGCGTCATTGGTGTGCGTACCGACCGCCAGGACGGCATAATCCACGCCGATGTAGTGGTGCTCGCCGAGGGCGTCAATGGCTTGCTCGGGACGTGTGCGGGCTTGCGCGAGCGGCCGACGCCCGATCAGGTTGCTCTGCAGGTCAAGGAAATGCACCTTTTGCCGCGCGAGACCATCGAAGCCCGTTTCAATCTCAAGCGCGACGAAGGGGTCGTGATCGAGGCCGCCGGCACCATCTCGCGCGGCATGACCGGCATGGGTTTCATCTATGCGAATAGGGAGTGCATCTCACTCGGCATCGGCTGCCTCGTCTCCGATCTCCAGCAAGCGGGCGAAACGCCTTACGGGCTACTCAATCGCTTCAAGCGTCATCCGTCGGTGGTGCCGCTAATCAACGGCTCAGAGCTCAAGGAATATTCCGCGCACCTCATCGCGAAACGGGGCTACAACACCATACCCCAGCTCTACGGCAAGGGCTGGGTGGTGGTCGGGGATACCGCCGAGCTCAACAATACCAGCCATCGCGGGCATCTGAACGTTGCGATGATCTCTGGACGAATTGCCGCGGAAGCGATCTTCCGTGTGAAGTCGCGCGGCGGTCGCAGCACGTCGAATAGTTTTTCACTGTACAAGAAGATGCTGAATCAGTCGTATGAGGATCTGAAAAAGTACAAAGATATGCCGGCGCTGATGCACACCCAGCCGGACAACTATCTCCTCACTCATCCGCAGCTCGTCTCGAAGGCGATCCTGAACGTCGCGCGCATCGGTGGCAGGCCAAAGTTGAGGGAGGAGAAGTCGAACTCAAAACCCTTTGGCGATGTGTGGTCATGGACCGGACTCTTCGGCGATGGGTTCCGCTTGCCGCGCGCTTGGCGCTGAATCAGCACTGGCTCAAGCGAAAACATGGACGCTAGAAATATGAACCGAGCATTCGGTCCGCGTGAGGACTAGCTGTTCTAAGCCCGTTATTTGGCCGACGTCGCACCTGCCTGCATCAAGGGGCGGCCCCAAGAGAGCCCATGCAGTTAGTCGCTCCTGCTGAAAGCTCTTGCCACGCCACTACGAGTCGAACACCAAGGCCATGCCGAGACTACTGTTTACGGTCGCATCGAATGCGGCCCTCCCGGCTCATCGGCGAGCCGCCCGCGACATCGAATGGAGCCAGCGACACGGCGGCTACGGCGAGCTATTCAAGTTTCGGTGACGATTGGGCAGCTGCTATGGCTAGGTGGTGCCGGTCTGCCGATTGTTCGGCAGCCCGAAAAGAGAGAGGTCAAAGAATTGTGTGATTGCGCCCGGCTGCGGCCGCGACAGAGACGTTGAACGGAAATTCTAAACGTCTGCTAGCGAGCGAAAATCGTTCGTGCCGCACGACGGAATGCATAAGAGAGCCTGCCTAGCGCCGCGGATAGGTTATCCGCGTCGTAGACAGGCTCGTAGGCACTCTTACGCTACCGGTGCCGGGCAGTCGACGATAATGTCAAAGCTGCCATCGGGGAAGTCCACGATAACGACGTCGCAGACGTCGCAGGCTTGGCCTCCCGAAGCCGCAGATGCTTCTTCAGGGGGTCAACTCGGTCACAGCATAAGCAGACATATCGCTTCTCAATGTGTCCTCCTTTGTCAGTGTGGCCAGTCAGCAAATGCTGATAGGCGGCGTGGGAAGTTCAAGTCTCGTGCCAACCTTCGCAGGAATGGCAAAAAAATCTCCACGCTCTTTCAAGTACTTAAGTGGGCGTGTGCGGCAGACCGCTCGAACATCACTGTTGCGAACGCGACAAATCCTACAGGCGCGAACAGGACATAGGTCAAGAGGCGTTTCATTAATCTCTCTGCCCCTGACAATAGAATCCAGATTTGTAGACTGTCTGGCGTCTTAGGATACCAGCAGCGGGCGCGCTCTCGCCATCGCTTCTGACAATCAACCGCCTGGCATATCTCACCACACTAGGCTAATGCCGAGATCTTGGTGATGTGCTCTATCCTATCAGGGCGCCTGCCCAGAATGCCCGGCCGAACGTCGGTAATTGGTGATGTGCCTACCAATGGCACGTTTACTGAGCTGAGGAAGGCGCAGTCCACGAGTACCTAACGCAGATTTCGTTTGAGGCTCGTCATTGGCTTCTGGCCGTTGCTTCTTTCGCGGCCTCGCCCGCAATCAGCAGCAACATCTCGTTCTCGCCGGAGGCGGCCTTCTTTGGCTTCTTCGATCTTCGATGCCTACGGGCGACACGGCCGTTCTCTTCTTGTTGTCTGCTGCTCATCAGCCCATTCGGCATCAATCCCTCGTGTCGCGACTTTTTCGGGCTTGTCACGTTCCTCGGACGCCCGGCTCGCGCGTGAATTCGCGCGGCTCGGAGCGCATGTGGCCGTCGACTGTCGGTCCAATTTCGAAACGGGGAAAGCGGAGTTGCAACGAGTCAATAGGATCGAGGGTCGTGACGCCTACGAATTCGCCAGGCCAACTTCCTGTTGGACACGACTACAGATAGCAGAGAGAGTATTAGTCCAACTTTGACTGCTGTGGCTCAGGCTCCGGTGCGCAGACTATGTCCGATCCGCGCAACAGCTGCGGCTTCCTTCCATGTCATCACAGCAATCGGGGTGCCGGTCGCGAGAATTGGTGCGAGCCTTGCTTGACGTGAGCAAAAGCACCTGCGTCCGGACGACGGGGCGCTGGAATGAGAGTGCCACTTTGTCAGGTTTCCGACTTGGCGTCTCCAACCGGACACGGACCGAACGACAACATGGAGAGAGAAATGAAGGTGACCCCACCGACCTACCTCGCACGGCTGTTGGCGCTGGCAGGAGGCTGAAATGGAAATCCCGGCCTTACTCCGGGGTGATCGCAGGCAAGCGCGGCTTTTTGGACGGGAAGGGCCGGTGTGCAAGCAAGCCCCCGCGTGTCGTACCACCGCCGCATTGGACAAATGCCGATCACTCGCTCAGATCGCGCCTGACAGCAATGCCCGACGAGAGCACCTGAAGCTGGCTCAGATATACAAGTCTATCGGGTGGGCCGCTCAGCGCTTGCAGGGGCTGCGCTACACGCAGGAGCGGCGGGCTTGTAACAGCTGGCTGACGCTCTCTCCTACATTAGCGCCCCGTCGAGGCTCCTGGGCGGAAACGGAAGTGACCGCTAGAGCTGTCGGCGTCGCCGGCCACCTGATCCGCGGCAAGAACGTCGCGACCAATATCGGGCTGGCGACCATCACGCCGCGCAAGATCACCACGACCGGCGGCGTGCGGCTGCTCGATCGCAGGCTGATCCTGGCGGCACAGTGGTCCTCGTTCGGTGCGAACAACGACGTACCCGCCGGCTATCTGCCCGCGACCGGGTATGAACTGGTCAAGCTCTACATGACCTGGCATGCGACAAAGGACATTATGTTCACGGCGTCGATCGACAATCTGTTGAACCAGTACTATCGGCCCTATGCCGTCCCCGGCAATTCCACCGATGGCACCAACCAAAACGATGTGCTGTGGTCGAGCCCAGGACCGGGCAGAGTCTACAAGGCCGGATTGAAAATTCACTTTGGCGGAGCTTAGTTCGACGAGCTGATAAACCAAACAAGTTGCATCGGGCCGCGCTGATGCTCCAGCGCGGCTTCGGTGCATCCATGTTTCTAACCAACTCAAACGGTACGCCAGGCGCACCCCCAGCAACCCAGCAAGGAGATTTCAAATGTTTATCGCGATGAATCGGTTCCAGGTGAAGATTGGCTCTGAGGCGGCCTTCGAGACGGTGTGGCGCACGCGCGAGTCCTATCTCAGCAACATGGCCGGTTTTGTCGAGTTTCACCTGCTGAAGGGGACCGTTGCCGAGGATCACACGCTCTACTCGTCGCACACGGTCTGGATCGACAAGGCGGCATTCGAAGCCTGGACCGAATCGGAAGAATTTCGCCGCGCCCACGCCCGCGCCGACAACAAGACCGGCGAAAGCCTCTACCTCGGCCACCCCAAGTTCGAAGGTTTCGAAGTGATCCTGAGCGAGCGCAAATCCAGCGCCGCTGCGTGACGGGGAGGGCTGTCATGTTGAGCACGGAGCTTGCCGAACTCAAGGCGTATATGGCTGACAATCCAGGAGCAGTGATCGAGGACGTGGCGCGGGAGCGGAAAGTGAGCCCGCGCGCAGTCCTGGAGGCTATGCCTGAATCGATGGTGCGCCTCGGCCCCGGCAGTGAATTCGCCGCTGCGATGAATGACGTCGCGCAATGGGGCGAGGTGACGCTGATCGTCCACACCGACGATGCGATCTTCGAATTCACCGGCGCCATCCCTGCAGGCGAGATCGGCCGCGGCTACTTCAACCTGATGCAGCCGAAGGGCTTCACGGCCATCTCCGGCACGAGCGCTGCGCGGCGATTGCCTTCGTCGAGCGGCCCTTCATGGGCAAGTCGTCGGCCTTCATCGCATTCATCAATGTGGACGGCGGCATCATGTTCAAGGTGTTCGTCGGTCGTGACGAAACGCGCGCGCTGCGAAGCGACCAGTTGCAGCGCTTTCATGCGCTTGCGGAAAGGATCGCGCCCGCCCGCGCGGTGTAACCGATCCGCATTGTCAGCCCGGGAGACGATCATGCAGCGAACGAAGCTGAACGTTATGATCCGTTGGTGTGGCGCGGCCGGCGTGGCTGCGTTGCCGAGTGCGGCGCTCGCCATCACCGATGTCGCGCTGCTGCCGCGCAACCTGTCGCCCTGGAACATGTTCGTGAATGCGGACATCGTGGTGCAGGCGGTCATGGTGGGCTTAGCCTTCGCCTCGCTGGTGACGTGGACGATCTGGCTGGCGAAAACCATCGAGATCCGCCGCAAGACCGCGACCGCCAAACGGCGCCTCAGCCTCTTGGAAATGGATGCCGTGCTGGCCAGGGCCGAGCAGGAGAGCCGCGGTGGCAAGGACGCCGTGGCGGCGCCAATGGACATGATGCCGGGACCCGAGATGCAGCAGGCGGACGCGTCGCCGCCCGAGCCCGCGGCCGCAGAGGCCGTGCGGGAGCAGATCGCGCCGACTACGAACATCGTGAAATTGGCTTTGATCTCGCGCAAGCGAACCGACCGCGGTAGGAACTACAGCTCACAATCGAGAAACCAATGAGCACGCCTGCGAGACGACGGAATCATTTGGCGCAAGAAAATCCACACATCCGTGAACAAATAAGTTGAGCAAAGCACTATCGCACCAAGGTCTACCCGAAGCCGGAGGATACTAGATGGATCGACAAGATCGAGAGCCTTCAAGACGAAGTGATGCCTCTTTGCAGGAAATGAACTCGTCTCCCGATCCGGGGGAATTGGTATCGGTTGGCGGTCCTAGGTCTAGGCCAAGAAAATCTCTCTCTCTGCATGCCCGGGTTCGAATGACGTTATCCCAAGCTTCTCCCTCTAAACTGCATCAACCTTCAAAGATACCTGTTGGCGAGCACCTGGCTCGGCGAGCCCGGGCTCTGCTTGTCCCCCATCCGTTCGCTGCGGAGATGTCCAAAGATCAGGTTGCCAGTCTACTACCTGAATACTTAGCGATGTCACAAGCGTTCCCGCACCTGCAGGCGGGATCACAAAAGGATCTCATATTCGACGCAATACGTCGCAATCGAGACCTCCCGAGGGACGTTGAGCTGACCAGTGTGGTCGCAAATTTTATCTGCTGGGATGAAACGGGAGGTCACAGTCGGGTTCTCCAAGGCGGCAACGCTGCGCTACCCAGTATTCTGGACACAGAAAACTTCCACTCAAAGCTCTTTAGAACAGATGCGTCGCGCCTACTTGGCCGAGCAATACAGCCTAACTACAGTACCACAACGAGCCGGTACCTGCGTGCGCTATATCATGGCTTGTCGTCGAGAGACCCCATAGTGCGCTGCGCCTACATGGTTGCCTTCGAGCTACATGCTGCGGAAATGATCCAGGCGCTTTGGACCACTTTAGTCAGAACCTTTGATGCTCGCACTGATGATCTTGAGTATTTCCAGGTCCATGTCGGCGGCGAGGATCCTGCGGAGAAATATCACGGCGAGATGACAAGCAGGCTCATTAGCGAACTGGTCCCTGCCGACTGTAATAGCCGTTTCTTGGATGAATTCGACCGCGCGTATGGTCTCAGCTTAGAGTGGTGCCGCAATCTAGTCGGAATTGATTCGCTTGACGGAGATGGTCGGCCGGAGGTTGAACACAGTGGCCGCTGTCACTGTGGGGCTGTCAAGTTCTACGTACGAGCGCCAGCAGAGATTTCTGCAGTGAAGTGCAATTGCTCAATCTGCCAAATGTCCGGATTTTTGCACATGCTCGTTGCTGACGACAAGCTTAGGATTGAATGCGGCGAAGAACGCCTCACTACGTATCAGTTCAATAAGAACATCGCTCGGCATACGTTTTGTCGGGTTTGCGGCGTAAAGCCATTTTATCGGCCGCGATCGAATCCGTCAGGATTCAGCGTAAATGTTCGATGCCTAGATAAAACGACGATCGAAAGCATAAGAATAGATGATTTCGACGGCGAGAATTGGGATCTGGCGATCCGCTCGTTGCAGGCGGATTAGAAGAGTCGAATTTGAGTGAATCCGAAAGGCGCGAACAATGAGTGATAAACTTGGTCTGCTTTCAGAAGATGCCCTCGCGAAGTACCGCTCAGAGCTAGCAGATAAAGGTACGGTCCTGATTGCCCCCGAGACGCTGTTCACCAAAGATGAGTTGACGAGGATCGATCAGTTGCAGTCCGATATTCCCGAAGAAGAGGTTCGGAAGGGAGATGCCGGCGATTCTCACAATGTTTTTGTAAGACGAGTGCGCTTGGATCACGCCGGCCGTAATCCTAGCAACGTGAATGGTACAGCTTCAGCGCAGATCATCGAACTACTTGAAAGAACAGAGCGGATCTCCGCGCTCAGGAAGATCTTCGGAGCCTCATCAGAATACGTCATTCGCCGATGCCAAATGCATCGCATGCCGCCTGGGTCCTTCGTTGGCATCCATTTGGATGCTGAGAGCGACCCCGACTTCGAGTATTCTGTGATTGTTCAGCTAGCGACAGATTTTGAGGGCGGTGAGTTCGTCGTATATCCGACCAACCGTAAACTCCAAATGTTTCGGCCACCTTTAGGAACCGTACTGATCACTACATGTAGGTTCCGGCATGAGGTAAGGCAGGTGCACGCCGGGGAGCGTCGGTCACTCGTCTACTTTTGTTCAAAATACGGCGGTGCGAACCGCAGGATAATCGAAAGCCCTGCCGCTCGCGCATGAGGTCGGCTAGACGACCGATTCCATGAAACCCGCGTGCTGCAGCAGGCTGAATTGGTGGAACGGACGGGTTGTTGGCGGATTCCTCGTTTGCGGTCGGCGAAACGAGGAGCTGTATCATGGCAGGATGGCGGCGAGCGGTCGAATTGGCAATGAGTGATGAAGAGATAGCGACCTTGACGACGCTTTCGCGGTCGAGGATCGAACTGGCGAGCCGGGTATCGCGGGCGCAGATGCTGCTGGCGTATCGGGAAAACCCTTCGTTCTGCGCGGTGGGCCAGAGACTTGGGGTCCATCATCAGACGGTGCAGCGCTGTGTCGAGCGGGCGCTGGCCGATGGCCCGCTGGCAGCCCTCGACGACCGCCCGCGACCGGGCAAGGAACCAACCATCACGCCTGAGGCCAAAGCCTGGTTGGTGTCGCTGGCCTGCGACAAGGCCAAGGACCACGGCTATCCACATGAGTTGTGGACGACGCGGCTCTTGGCGCGCCATGCGCGCGAACACGGGCCGGCGGCGGGGCATGCGTGCTTGGCCAATTTGGTCCAGGGAACGGTGTGCAAGATCCTCGGCCGGGAGGAAATCAAGCCGCACAAGGTGCGCTATTATCTTGAAAATCGCGACGCCGAGTTCGAACAGAAGATGGCGGAGGTCCTGTGCGTCTATCGGGAAGTCGAAGTCCTGAAGACAGGGAAAGCGGCGGGGAAAGCCGGTGACGATCGTCTCCTGCGACGAGAAGCCGGGAATCCAGGCCATCGCAACGACGGCGCCGGATTTGCCGCCCAAGCCTGGCATCCACGCCAGCTTTGCGCGCGACCATGAATACAAGCGCCATGGCACGCTCAGCCTGTTGGCTGGGATTGATCTGCTCACCGGCAAGGTCCACGCCCTTGTCAAAGATCGCCACCGCAGTCGAGAGTTCATCGAGTTCCTCAGGCTTATCGATGCCGCCTATCCGCCGAACACTGCGATCAAATTGATCCTCGACAATCATTCCGCGCACATCTCGAGAGAAACCAGAGCCTGGCTCGCCACTCGGCCGGTGGGACGCTTCGAGCTCATCTTCACGCCCAAGCACGGCTCGTGGCTCAATCTCATCGAGGGGTTCTTCTCCAAGTTCGCCCGTTCAGTCCTCCGCCACATCCGGGTGGCCTCAAAACACGAACTCAAGGAGCGCATCATGGCCGGTATCGACGACGTCAATCGCCATCCGGTCATCCACACGTGGTCCTACAAACTCGCCGACGCCGCCTGATATGATCTGAACCAAGAAAACGCTAATCTAGCTTACTTTCCGGCGCAAAATCGCGGCTCTGAAGGGCGGGGTCAACCACGCAGACAACGAGAAGCCCCGCGGGGCCGCGGGGCGATGAGAGGGCAAGATTGGCGCTGGAAGTGGACTACCTTTGGAGTGACTGCTCTTCCATCACGCGACCGATGCTCATGAGGTTATCGGCGACAACGCCGAGCCCGACCCAGCGCTTCATTCCAGTGCTGCCTTTGTAGCGGCAGCGATCGAGCCGGTGCCGCCGTTTGGCCACGCTGATGCGCCCCTCGCATCCGGTCCGCCATTTCTGGCCGTTGCGGAACCACCGCTTCTTCTGCTCGCGCTTGCGCGCGACGCTTTTGATGGAGCGATTGGGGATGCAGACGCGTTTGACGCCGCTCGCCTTCGCCGCAGCTTCATTCCTGGCGGAGTAGAACCCGGCGTCTGCCGCGACCAGACGTGGCGTGCGACCGAGCTTGGCTTGGTGGATTTCGATGGCCGGGATCAACAGGTCCGTATCGCTCGGCCGCCGGTCGTAGACTTCGTAGTCGATCACGATCTGGTTTTCGGCTTCCTGCAGCTTGACCATCTTGCCGAACTCGTTGGGCTTGCCGGCCTTACCCTTGCGAATGATCTCTGTCGAGGGCTCGAACACGCTGAAGAGCTTGTCCTCTGCCCGCGTATTGCCGCGGAAGATGCGTTCCCGGGTCTGCCGCATCACCTGCCGCACCAGCGGCATCATCGCTTCCAGCTCCTGCCGCAAGCCTTGCAGCGCCAGCCGCTTCAAGATGCCCCTGGCCCGCTTCACGCCGGTGGCGATTTCATGGGAGAAGCGCTTCGCTTGCCCCACCACACGGCTCGTCGAGTTCAACAGCCGCCGGTAGCCTTGCTTGAGCTTCTCGTGATTGAGCGGTCCTTTGGCACGCGCGGTTCGCGAGATATCGAGCAGGCGCAGTTTTACGCTTCGCGTTCGGTCGCGCAGTTTGGTTCCGGCCGTGCCGACGATCTTGGTGACCTTCTTCATGGTGCGGATCAACACCCTTACCCCGTCGCCCAGCAACGTGCTGTCGGTCGGGTAATGGATGTTGGTCTCCACCACCGTCGTATCCACGCGCATTCTGCGTCCCTGCGGCACCCCTTGTTGCTGCGCGATTTGCACGATCCGGTCGTGGATCTGCCTGATTGTTTCCGGATCCACAGCCAGGCCCCAGCGCCCCATCGTCTTGGCGTCCGGCGTCTTGCCGCCGCCCACCCGGGTGAAGTCGCGATACACCAGATTGGCGCGCACTTCGCGTTCCAGCACGTGATAGCTCCAGTTGCGAACGTGCTTGAGGATCAACAATCGCAACACCACCTCGGCCGGCGCGCCCAGCCGACCACGACTCTTGGGATGTCGTCTCGCCAGCGCCTCGTACACCGCACCTACGATCTGTTCATCCGCCAGAACCCGGTCAGCATGGGTCATCCAGCCTTCGCGAAGATCGCTCACTTCCCCGGCGATCAAGCCGTCGCCGAAGCTCAGTTGCGCTCTGCGCGTCTCAATCACGTTTCTTCCTCCCCGCGGCAGCGCCGCATCAGGGCGCAGCAGGTGGTGATTGAGCTCGCAGATCGCCTCGATCGCGTCTTTCAGCTTCTGATAATTCTCCAGCCAACGGCGCACCTCGGCAACGCGCTCGCGCCGCACGCTGAACTGACGCACGCGTCCGCCGCCATAGCTCACCGTCAGGACATGCACCTGGTGCCCTTCGCCGCGCGCGCATTTTGGGCAGCCGCTCTTATGACGAACCGTGCGCTCCAGCAGCGAGCCGCGCAGCAGTTCGCCGGTGACCGGTAGCTTGTCGACAAGCTTCTCACGCGTTTGAAGGGCTCGATTATGAATCATTCATAAGAATGAATCGACGCTGCCGCTTCAAGTCGACGCCAATCCGTCCGACCTTGCAGTTTTCGCCACAGCGAGCGATTCTGGCAGCCGCACAAGGCCGCCGATTTTTGCGCCGGAAAGTAGCTAAGCTAGATAGAATGGATTATGATGGCGTGCGAATGAGGTCTATGGATGCAGGCCGGCATTCCCTAACTAGACGAATGCCGGACTCGACGCACGAAGATACTTTGCTGTCTTCCTCGCCCGTCGCTATCGTCTGTACAGTGATGCTGGATGGTAAGTTATCAGACTGGAGCGAGTTTTGCTGCCTGAAGAGGAGAGGGGAACGCTAACCACTGGCGCAATGATGGTCAAACTGCGAGGCTCATATCCCGGACAAGGTATTGTACGTCCAGCCGATCTGCCTAACTACTTTAATCAACTAAAGAATGTAGCCAATGACTGCAGATTTGGGTGCCGATCTGCATCGCTCCGGCATTCTCGTGCTCCGCGCGTCGTCCCAAAACTAAACCGTTTGCACGGTTGTGTGGTATAGGAAACCTGACAAGGTTGGTGCGCCGAACAACTTGGGTTTGGAACGGAAGAATCGACAGTGCTGCGCCAGTCAACCTGGAAGAGAGTGCTTCGCCATCTTCTTAGGGCGCGTTTTGGCTTCAGCACATGGTTGGGAATAGGGATGTTGTTCAAGCTGAAACAAATGGACCGAAGAAGGCATCCTGAAGAGCGGAACATGGGGCAGTGATCCAAATCAGAGCATCGTCAATAATCGATGCTCGAAATTCCGGCCCACCAGCCTGTCGCGCGCGATCACGAGACACTCCACCGTGCCTGCCTCTTGGTCGGCGGCAAGCGGAATAACGCCTTCCTTGTGTATGCGATCAAATAGCAATCCTTCATCAACAAAACAATCAAGTGCCGTTTGGAGGAGTTTAGTCGGACGTTCCGCACAGATGAAATCACGTAGGAATGGGAATAGTCGGCTCCTAGCAACCGGTCAGCAATGCTGTGCAGTACCGAGCCACCGCCCCACCGACCGTTCGCTTCATTAAACAGCAGCCGCCCGTCGATCGAGAAAATGGCATCTATATTGATCATTCCGCGGTAACCCAAGGTCCGCGCAAGCTCCACAAATCGATAGGCGTGCGCGTAAGCGGTCGAGTACTGCTCATTGCTCAAGTCGCTTGGAAGCTCTAGACCAGTCCAGACGAGAGCTCTTTCGGCCCGATCTTCGCTTCCATGCAGACGTATGTTTCCACTGTTGACGTATGCGATTGAACCATTTTCCTCGATTTCGAACTCAAGGTAGAACAGAGAACTGGCCAAGTGGTATGATTCTACGACCACTGTTTTACACGAGGGGGTTGTCATCTCAGACCAAAGTGCATCAGGATCAAACGACGGCCAAAGGACCCGGCGGGTCTCCCTTGCCCCAGGTAGTGGAGCGCTCTCCTTGCTGGTTAATATGACATTTCCAACCCCGCCGGCTCCATTGTCTAATTTTACAATGACGCTGCCGGTTTCAAGCCTTAGGGAGTTGACCGCTCTGAACAATTCTTCTGAGCTTGTTGCTATGCATCCACTGGGCAACGGAAGCGTGACACTTGTTGCCAATTGACGGAAGTGGCTCTTGCGGTTCAATAGATCAGGGCCTCGCTGCAGAGCGAAGTCGTTCCCTTTCTGCTGTATGCCGAGCATCGCCGCTAAGCGCGCAACGCCTTCAGTAGAGTAGCAAGCACAGAGTTTCCAATGTGTTTTCTCACGAATGTGGCGTCGGATTTGTTCAACAATTGTATTGGACTGCAGAGTGAAATCACTAAGGACCCGGGTCTCGTGCGCGTTTTCTGGCACGAGCACCAAGACGGTCGATGGGTCGAACCTTAGCGTCGCGCCAACGTAGCGTAGCAGATCAGTTGGGATCGCTACCGGAGAGACAATTAGGTCGCCCGCTTGTGCAAACCATACGGAGCGCCAGGCTGACTTGGCGGCAAGCGAAAGTTGGATTGCCGCCAGATCGGCACCCGACATTTGGGCGGTACCGGCGTTCATAATTAGGATCCGCTGCATCAACGAGCTCCGTGGTACTTGGCACATCGGGACGGAAGCGCAGTCCGGCACTACGATGAACGTGCGGAAGCGTATTCATGTAGGTACAGTTGTTCGAAACGACTTCAGTGAGCTAGAGACATAAGTTCGCGTGCAGGCGGCAAGAGAAATATTGCCAACGCCCAATCCGCGATATTCATTTGGTGCCTCCTTACCGACTTGATCGCGCATCGAGCTCTTTCAGCATAAAATGCTGGATCTTGCCCAACCCCGTTCGCGGCAATTCTTCCGTGAAAATGATTTCGCGCGGCACTTTGAAACGGGCGAGCTGCGACTGCATATGCGCGGTCAGTGCTTCCGCTTCAATCCGCACGCCCGACTGCCTGATCACATAGGCGACTGGTACCTCATCCCAGCGCGAATCGGGCCGACCGACGACAGCGCATTCTGCGACAGCGGGATGCTCCATAAGCACACGCTCGACTTCTGCCGGATAAACGTTTTCCCCGCCGGAAATGATCAGATTCTTCTTGCGATCATGGACCCAAAAATACCCATCAGCATCGCGGCGGCCGATGTCGCCAGTGTGATACCAGCCGTTATGCAGCGCCTCGCGCGTTGCTTCTTGATTGCCCCAATATTCGCAGAAAACATTAGGCCCGCGCACTGCGATCTCGCCCAGGGTGCCTGGCGGCAGCTTGTTGCCCCCATCATCGATGATTGCCGCTTCGCAGAAAAGGCCGGGCAGGCCAGTCGTACCCTCACGCGAGAGATCACCGCCGAGTCTCGTATAGACAGCAATTGGGCAGGTCTCCGTGGAGCCATACACCTGCAGCACTGGTACGCTGCGTGCGACAAAGCGTTCGATCAGGTGCTGCGGCACCATGGTTGAGCCGGTGGAAATTGCTCTGAGTGAGCTTAGGTCGGTGGTCGACCACTTGGGATGCTCGGTCAGGCCTTGAATCATGGCAGGCACCAGCACGGCCAGAGTTGGCCGTTCGCGCTCGAACGCAGCGAGCGTCGCCTCTGGCGTAAACCGCGTGTGGATCGTAACCGTCGCGCCGTGATGCAACGCTGGCGTCGTCTGGATATTGAGGCCACCCACGTGGAACAGCGGCAACACTGTCAAGACATGGTCAGCCGAGGTGAGGCCATGCATGTGCTGACTCATAACCCCATTCCACAGCAAGGCCTCTTGGCGCAGCACAGCCCCTTTCGGCCGCCCTGTCGTGCCCGAGGTATAGACGATCAGAAGTGGGCAGGACAGGTCCGTGTACAAATTGCGACCATCGCCGCGCCCTCGGTCTAGCAGGCCATCCCATTTGCTTCCGCCGAGGGGCGCAAAATCCAAGCCGACGACAAAGATATCCGGCAGTTGCTCCGCCAGCGCCGGCAGGAGTGCCTCGAAGGCATGTTCGATCACCAGCACCTTGGCGGCGGCGTCGGACAGGATGAAGAGCTGCTCGGCGACCGCAAGCCTCCAGTTCAATGGCACGAGCATTGCGCCGAGCCGCGCGCAGGCATAGAGCAGCACCAGATGGTCAGGCCGGTTAAGGCTGAGGATCGCGACGCGATCGCCTCTCTCGACACCGAGCTGGCTTTTAGGGCGCGCGCGACCTGCTCGATCCGTTGATTGAAGATCGCGTAGCTTAAGGTCTCGCCCTCGAAATTGATCGCGGGCTTGTCGGGAGTGAACGCCGCGTTGCGCTCAATCAGCGTGCAGAGATCAACCATCAGTCTTCCGTTTTCCTGGCTTGCACAGTACTTGCCTCCCGAAGCGGCCAATGAGAGCTCCTCTACGTCGCTCGGAAGGTGTCGATTACGGCTTTATTGTCTTAGATGAGGGGCCTTCCGTCAGGTACCCGCAAAAGAGTTCAGCTTGTGACGATCTCGTGAGGCTCAGGTAGGGTGGATGTAATCCGGAGACTTAAAGTGTAGGCTCTTACTCACGTACTTCAGTGTTGCTCGGCAGGGGCTGCGTGCATCAGACAATGGTGATAAGCGCACCATGACGAGAGTTTCCTGCGCGATCTTCTCAATACAGGCTCGCCACACATATAGGCGGCTCCGGCATCTCCACCTTTGAGGCCGACAATGGCCCGGCATTGGCCTTGAGTGTGATTGACTAGCAAGATCTTCCTGGAGCCGTCAGGTCTTTTCACATGCCGCTCCGAGATACCGGGCAATCTCTTGCGATGTCGCGCCGATCGTGACGAGCGAAATTTGCCGCCACAGCTCCTTGGGAGCTTCTGCAGCCCAATCGACCTTTATGCGTTTGCGCGATCTTGTCGCCATACCAGCTCCCAGGGATCTGTGCGGACAGAGCAAAACACGCTTCTCGGATTGAGCGCGGCGCGGCCGGAAGCCGGCGCCACCTACTTTGAGATCGTACAATTTGACGCCACGTGCGATTCAAGTCCTATTTGGGCGGCCGTCGTGTGAATATGTTCAAACTCCTAAGCCTCCGGGAGCAGCGATGATACGAAAACTGAAAAAGCACCGCCATTTCCTGATAGGATCTGGGCCGAGCCGGGCTAGCGTTGCCAGCGCCAAGGCCTTAAGGCGCCGTCTTAGTGAGCGGCGCAGCTGATGCGTATCGGGTTCCCATTCAGGGCTGATCTTCTGGCCGCCATCATGCTGTTCGCCTCTGGGTAAGAAGCCGAGCTGCCAAAGGAGTCGCTATCGAGACAGATTAGGGACGAGTGTCACTTGCATGCAGGGCACTAACTCAGGATGCGAGCTGCTTCGGATCTTTCTGATCAGAACCTTCTTTCGATGTGTGCGCGAATTGCATTTACTTTAGCGTCAATCCAGCCGCGCTCGCGCGCGCTTGCGACCATCTTGGCGTAGGCTGCTTCCCAGCTTTTGTTGTCCTTGGGGCAGCCAGGCAGGATAGGCACTAAATAGGCATCAGCGCATTGTCGTGGTCAACGAGCGTGATCCCTTTCAAGTCTGAAGGCTTAGCGGCATACGGGCCCTTCAAGACGAGCTTAAACCCGCAAAAATCGAAGGGCTCCGCCATTTGCACTCCCCTCTCGGGCAAGTATTCTATCATCATAACTCGGCTCCTTCATTGTGGCTCTCAACATAGCCTTAGCCGTAGGGTGTCGTTACGAATAGCGACATTGCGGTGAAAACCTGCACTCAGCCGTACAGTAACGTTCGAAGTTCGCCACGGAAGTTGATGAGTGGATTGCCTTGAGCTGATCGCGTCGCGACAATCCGGCCGATAAAGATCCCCATGGGTGCCGACGAGTTGGTGGTGATGCAAGACGCATTCGAGCACACAAACTGCGCTTTGCAGAACCGGTACGTCAAAAACGCCCTGATCCCATGGCGCTGTATCGAAACGGTGGACAGCGTTTGCGCCATGCTGGCCGGCGAAACGCAGTGCGAGGTCCTGCTGATTGCCGCCGAGAAGACTCACGCCAAAAGTGCCGTTGGCGAGTATCGCGTCGTGAGTTTCGGAACTGGCATTAATGCAGACCAGCAGGCAGGGCGGCTCCATGCAGATCGAAGTAATAGAACTGACCGTTAACCCTCGCCGTCGGACGGCCGTTCCGGTCGCTACAATGGAGACGCCGCTCGCCAGATTTCGCATGGCTTGGCGAAACTCGATCGCCTCGATGGACTGAATATCGCTGATCCGGGGAGGCGATTGGCAGCTCATGGCCCAGCTCCGGAGTGGCGTTTGACCTCGAACTTTTGAACTATGCGGAGATTGCGTTGGTCGCGACTCTCGAACTTGCTTCCGCGCAGTGCGGGTTTGATCGCACCGATAATCTGACTGCTCCACAGCATGATCTGGCGATGCGGCTGAACACAATCGGTGGCTCCGCTTGGATGATAACGTTCAGCGTGCCTTTGCGTCAGATCGAATACGTTCCGGGTCCTCGTCGCGTAGCGACAGCGAAGGCGGCCCGTACGTCCGAAGGGCTGGCGGTCCGTGATCTGTCTGCGCGTGGCGTCATTCACTGCGAATCGTTCCTCGGTGTTGATATGGGCATGGCCGCCGCGCCGCTTTGTTTTCCGATACTGTTGAAAAGGCGCTCTTTCCCGAAGAGAAGACGCTCATCCAGCGTCGCGTGCAACGAAAGCCGCAGCTCGGGCGAGATCGAGTCGTCTGTATCGATTACCTCACGAAACTTACGAAACATGAGTTCGATCGTTGCGATCGATCCGAGTACCGTGGTCGTCCGCCAAGACATCATTGTTTGTCTCCTTCGCGGTACCGCGAAGCGCGAGTCCCCGAGTCGCCTGTCTTTTCGACGATCTCGGTGGTGCGCTTCGCACCGGCTCTGGCAATCTGAGTGACCGTCGATCTTTCAGGCGCCGCCCTAGCTTCGATTAGCTCAGCAAGATTGATACGGTACGCATCCTGCAGCCTGATAAGCGCTCTGCTCCGAGCATAGACTGCCCTCATCCGCCTCGAGTTGTGAAAATTTTCCATGATTTTGCTCTTACCGTCTCAGGCTAATGCACCGCCATTTCGTGCAAACGGTGCATTTCGCCTCACCATCACCGGCCGCACTTCTCGGCCGTCGTCAAATGCAGGGGAGACCCACCGGCTCGGTGCTGATTGAGTTGCGCGGACCTTCTGGATGCTGATTAACCGTCGCCAACAGCGGCGACACCTCACTATCGTTTGCGGCGAGCCGTATTCTGAGCGAAGCGAGCTCGGCTTGGAGGCTTTGCGCGCCATCACTGCACTCCGGTCGAAACCGCCGCCTCGCGCGAGAGCAGCGCGCGGTCGCCGCCGTCACGTCAGCCTGCCGCATCAGACTTTCTCCGACCAGGAAGGTCGAAATGCAAAGCCGCGAAAGACGCAGAACATCGCCCGGGGCGCAGATACCGCTTTCGCCGACGATCAGGCGATTCTTCGGTATGAGCGGCGCCAGCGCCTCGCTGGTCGTAAGCGTGGTCTCGAAGGTGCGCAGGTTGCGGTTGTTGATGCCAATCATCGGCGAGCGAAGTTTTAGCGCCCGATCGAGCTCGTCGCGGTCATGGATCTCGATCAGCACATCCATGCCATGGGCCAGGGCCGCAGCCTCGATCTCGCGAGCGGTTTCGTCGTCGAGCGCCGCCATGATGATCAGGATGCAGTCGGCCCCCTGAGCGCGCGCTTGTACCACCTGATAGGTGTCGAACATGAACTCCTTGCGCAGCACCGGCAGATATGTTGCAGCTCGCGCTGCCATCATGAGATCAGGGTGCCCTTGAAAGAAGGGCGTATCCGTCAGCACCGACAGGCAGGCCGCGCCGCCCGCTTCATAGGCCCTGGCAAGCGAGGGCGGATCGAAGTCGCCCCGGATAAGGCCTTTGGAGGGAGAGGCCTTCTTGATCTCGGCGATCAGCGCATACTCATCTGCTGCGTGCTTGTTGCAGATGGCGGCGAGAAAACCCGCGGGGTCGGGGCCCGCCGCGCGAGCGCTTCGACCTCTGAAAACGGCAAGGCGCGCTTGGCGGCTGCGATCTCTTCGCGCTTGTAGGCCTCGATCTTGGTCAAAATGTCGGACATCGGTCAGCTCGGCTGTCAGGCGTTAGAGATTGCGACTAGATGTTTCAATCGCGCCGCCGCGGCACCGCTATCAAGCGACTTCTGCCCAAGGGCGACGCCTTCCTTCAAGGGTTTGGCACGGCCGGCCACGATCAATGCCGCGGCCGCATTGAGAAGCGCGATATCGCGATACGGGCTTGGGGCGCCGTCGAGCACGCTTTGCAGCGCGACTGCATTGGCATCGGCATCGCCGCCCTTCAGCCCCACGCTGCCGCAGCGGCGGAGGCCGGCCTGTTCAGGGGCACTTCGAAGGTGCGGATCTCGCTGGTCTCAATCGAGGCAACAAAGGTCGGGCCGGTCAGGGTGATCTCATCGAGTCCGTCCGAGCCGTGCACCACCCACACTGACTCAGCGCCAAGATTCTTCAACACCTGCGTCAAGGGCAGCACCCACTGCCGCGAAAACACTCCGACTATCTGTCGCTTGACCCCGGCCGGATTGCACAGCGGTCCGAGTAGATTGAAGATGGTGCGGGTAGCGAGCTCAATCCCGGTCGGGTGAACGTGCTTCATGGCGGGATGATGGACCGGCGCAAACATGAAGCCGATGCCGGCTTCGTGCACGCAGCGAGTGACGTCTTCAGGGTGATGTCGATCCTCACGCCGAGCGACGCGAAGACGTCGGCAGCGCCCGAGCGCGAGGACAGTGCGCGATTGCCATGTTTGGCAACCCTCACGCCAGCATCAGCGACGATGAAAGCGGCGCAGGTCGACACGGTGTGGCTTCGCCTGACATCATGCTGTCGAAAGCGGATGCCGCTTCCTCGCGGGTCAGCGTGGCGCCGCCGGCGACTTTGCCAATATTCGAGTTGAAGGCGTTCATCGTGCTTTCGAACGTGCTAGCTGTTGCTAGTGGCAGCGGTTGCGTGGGCGAAGGCGACCTCGTTGATCAATGAGCCGATCCCGATGGTCCAGCTTGGTCACGAGGGCGGGGGCCGCTTGTCGCACAACATGCTTGAAGACTCTCTTTGGCTCTTCTCTCGTCCGATGCGAACTCGATAAACGGCACGATCTCGCAGCTTTCCGGCCTCATCAGTGGGAAGTCAATTCGAATATGCGTCAGTTCCAAGCCTGAAATCATGTGCACGGCAACCCCGCTGCCGCGTTAGCCGATAACCATTGCTTGCGTGGTGTAGGTTTGGTCATAATTGGTTTCCAAGCCTACTACCTGACGCAGCGTAAGGTTCAACCCCTTCAGTGGCTTGGCTGAACATTATTCCAGTATTCCATTGTGCCGCTTCCTGAGGTACGAGGAAACAAGCGGCCAAATGCAGGCCGCCGCCATCGTGGAAAACCCTTCCCAGCGTAGTCTGACTGATATGAGAACACTCACCGCGGGCGTTCCAGACAGACGTGCTCAAGATCCCTATGGGCGCAAAGAAGAAGAATTGAAAAACGGCAGCCCGATACGTGCCCCAGCCGACTTGTTCTGCAATGCCGACGTTTATTGCACCCAAGCGACGCGCGCGGTGAGGTGAGCGGAGCCGACATCGCGACATTGCAGATCCCGCCGCAACTCCTAGCCGCGTCCACGTGATTGCACGAAGCGGCGGATAGAGCATGTCGTCCAATGTGGATAGATGCGGTTCAGAGTCCCGAGCTTATGCACTATTCTTGATTGTGGCCTCCTCGAGTGCTCGCCGTACTGCGGCGCAAGAGGTTGCGGTACGGAAATAGTTAGCTAAACGCACATCGTGCCGGCTCGATGCCACTCGCTCGACCTGCCGCTTCAGATCGGCCATAACGGCGTGAAGCCCGCATGACGATTAGGCACCGCCTCACAGTCCCGCGTTTTCCGGAGCCGGGGATACAGGGTGGGCGGGGCAAGGAATGGCAGGGCCCATGCGCGGGTCTCCCATTCTTTTTCAGGTGCGGGCGATCGTTAGACCAGCATTCTCAATGGCATCCAGGATCTTGCCTGCATAAGCCGGCGGGTCGGTTGGTGTTCGCCAGTCAGGGCGCCGTACGCCTCCTCGCGCTCAGCGAGCTTGTGCTCAGTATATTCGCCGCAGACATTGCAGGATCATCGGTCGACCGCTCCAGGGATCATGCGACGCGATTTCGCACCAGTTATCGGAGTTGCATTTCGGACACTGCATGGGCGGGGGCTCCTGGCGGTTCTCAGCTCGCGGGCTCGATTCTAGCCAACTCGAACGGGCGTTTGGGCAGCTTACCTCTGCAGAAGCATCGGGAGTGTGGAGCTCGTCTCGGACATTCCAGAAGCGAATAAAGCTAGCGAGGCCAGCGCGGAAGAAGGCGAAACAGACGTGGCAAACGCGCGCGGTCTTTGCAGCGCGCAAGCGGCGTGCCTTTGGGATCCTTGGTGGCTCACAAGTACTGAGCCTCGAAACTGCCCTTTCCGCTGCGGCGCAGGCGAACATTGCGAGCAAAGCGAGCGCGGCCCCCAACGCAAAGGACAGCGTTGCTGAGGCGAGGGCGCCGATAAGGCTCAGATCGATTGTGGCTCTGGTTGATATACCTTCGAGGAACGCCAAGACTGCAAGCGCAGCTCCACAATTGATCAATATCAGAGCGCAAAGCGCAACTGGGACCGAATCGAGGGCTGCCTTTTTGACAAAGATGCGAAGTCCGCCGTTGTGAAGGGCGCGCCGAGTATCTTCGCGGTTCGGGCCGTGATGCCATTTTGCATCTTTTACCACTGCTCGCGACCCGAGTGTTCTTCAAGCGCTATTTGTTTGTTTGGCATTGTCCACTAGGAGCCTGTCCAGTTAGCATCGGGAAGCCGGTTTTATCCGAATGATAGCGGCTCATGCGGCCCTCGCCAGCTTGACGAGGTTGTGAGCGGTGCAAATCAGGGCCCATTCGGGCTTCACTTTGTCGATGCCGCGCAGCAGGAATTGCCTGAACCCTCTTGCCTGTTTGATCTGTCCGAACACGGGTTCGACGATCTGCTTACGCAAGCGGTAGCGACTTCGGTAGCCGGCGCGCTTGAGCTTGGTGCTCATCCTGGCGATCAGCGAGCCGGCTCTTGAAGGCTTTTCCGCGGTGGCGGACTTGGTGCCGTGCTTCTGCCTTCCGGTGGCGATGTAGCCCTCAATGCGCCGCCGTTTGATCGTGCGAAGATTGGCGGCGGAGCAGTAGCCGGCGTCGGCCGACACTTCGTCGGGATTGGTCCCCAGATTGGCCCTGATCCCGTCGAGCAACGGCGCCAGTTGCGCCTGATCGCTCGAGGAACTGGTCAGCGTCTGCGCCACGATGATCTGATGGGCACCATCGACCGCGGCCTGGGGGCGTTGTAGCCCTGGATGTAACCGTCCTTGGTCTTCAGGATGCGGCTTTCCGGGTCGGTGAAATTGCGTTGCGCCTTGCCGTCGGGCTCCGTGTTCGGCGGCGCGGACGTCTTGCCGTTCTTTTGCCCCTTCGGCGATGCGGCGCTCCTCGGCTTCGGCCCGCGCCTTGCGCTCCGCCTCGGCTGCGGCCTTGGCTTCGGCCTCCAGCGCGGCCTTGGCCTCGCGGATCTTCTCAAGCCGCTTCTGCTTGTCGGCCACCCAATCGGGCATCTCGTCGCCGCGCTGATCGCCGTAGCGCTTGTCCTCCTGCGCATCGGCGGCCTCCGCCGCCTTGAGCCAGCGGTCGACCTCCGCTGCAAGCTCCGCTTCCCGCTTCTTCATGCGATCATAGCTCATCGCCTTGTGCTTGGACGCGTTCGCCTTGATCTTGGTGCCGTCAAGCGCCACGTGCCCGAGCTTCACCAACCCGGCCTTCTCGGCCAGCTTCAACACCTGCACGAACAGGTCGGCCAGCGCCTTCAGGTGCCGCCGCCGGAACTCTGAGATCGTGCGGAAGTCCGGCGCATCGCCGGCCACGATCATCATGAAATCCGCCCGCTCCACCGTCGCCCTGGCGATCCGCCGCGACGAGTAGATGCCGCTCGCATAGCCGTGTAGAAGCAGCGCCGTCATCATCCGCGGATCAAACGGCGGCTGACCCAGCCCGCTCCGGTAGCTGCCTAGGATCGCCGATAGATCAAGGCTTTCCTTGACCAGCGACACGATCAACCGCGAAACGTGGTCCTGCGGCACATAGTCCTGCACGCTCGGCGGCAGAAGCTGGACCTCGTCGATCTTCCAGGGCGAAATTCCTTGCTCATGGCCACGCAAGGAATCAGACTCGCCCCCTCTTGACCAGTCACTACTCAGACAGGCTCCTAGGTGTACTCCTGGATCCGTTCGGGGGCGACGAAAACATCGCTTCGGGCGCGCGCGAAGAGCGAATCCGGCCTAAGGCGATAGCCCGGTTGCGTGTTTGCGACAGCACATCGCGTTCGTTCAACGACATATCGGCATCGGATACTCATAGATCATCATTTGCGTGATGACGTCGTACTGGCACAGACCATTTCTGAAACCGTTCGCCGTGCTGCGTGAGGTTGCCAGACTTCAGCGGCTCACTGGTCCCCACCGAAACTGGTTTGAAGCCAATCTCCTCTAGCTGCTTCGAGAGTGTCGCGATGGGGCACATTGAAACCGGATCCGCCTGTCCTCAGATGAACTGACAACAACGCCGCCACGATTGCGAACAAAACCGTGGAGAGCGCCATCGATACCTCGCCGGTATTCGCCAGCAGCAAGCCAGCGATCCTTCACCAATGCTACAGTTCGAGCTGCGTCATCCAAGGCGATGATGGGCTTTGTCATCAATGAAACGGCGGCTTCTGGGTGGCATTCAATCCCTCGCTTCAACGGGACGGTGTTTGTTCTGCAGTACGGGACGACGGACCGGAATCGTGGTGGTGCGGTCAGGAATCGATCAGGGGCACACGGACATTCCGATGACGCCCAGCGATCTTTTACGGCGCCGATCATCGGGATGCGCGGATTACTCTGCTCTGCTTTTGACTGTCCTCTGTACCTTGCTCTGGTCGTTTCGGTGAAACGCTTTCGCGCTCGCCCTGGTCTTCGTCGCCGCAATCCTGCTCGCGATGATCTCTCCGGTCTTGTGCGACCCGTTAAGGGGACGCACGCACCGCTCCGACCGCACCGCAGTCGTTGTGATCGGCGTCGATGTGCGACGGCGCGCCGAGGCTGGACATTTCTTTCGGCTCGCGGCGCCTAATCTGTGCGGGCGGACGCGATGCATGGTGACGTTGATCGAGCGGATGCCGGCAAGGAAGCCGGCGCTGGCTTCGAGCTCGGGGCCAGCGTGCGCCGCGCTCGTCAGCGCGAGCAGCGCCGCGGCGAAGGTGATGCGTTTCACTTGTCTTCCTTTCCGTGGGGTGTGGAGGTAGACCCGGCCGCCGATTTGAAACCCAGCCAGATCGAAGGACGGGCATAATCGGCGCATTGCGCTTTGCGATTATCGCGCCGACTTCCATTTCATGTGCGGCTGGATCGCGCTGCGCTACCTCGATGATCCCGCCAAGGCGGCTCCGATCCGATCGCTACATTCTGAAGACGCCGTAATGTGGCGCCTCAATGGGTGTATTGAGGGAAGCGCTCAGGACGACTGCGAGCGCATTTCTGGTGTCGACAGGATCAAGAATGCCGTCGTCCCAGATTTCGGAGGTTGCATAATAGGCGCTCGATCGTTCCCGATACCCTTCCAGAATCGGCTCTCGAATAGCTGCCAACTCCTGCTCAGACAGGCGTCCACCCTCACGGGTTAATTGTCTTGCCTTGACATGGGTGAGCACGCCTGCTGCTTGCTCTGCACCCATCGCAGAAATCTGAGACTGCGGCCAGGTGAACATAAACCGTGGATCGAAAGCCCGTCCCGCCATAGCGAATGTCCCCGCTCCGTAGGAGCCGTTGCAAACGACCGTGAATTTAGGCACCGACGCTCCAGAGACGGCCATGATCAGCTTCGCGCCATCCTTGGTGATGCCACGCCGTTCGTATTCGCGGCCGACCATGAAACCCGTGATATTCTGCAGAAAGAGCAGGGGCGTTCGGTTCTTGTCGCACAATTGGATGAAGTGAGCGCCCTTCAGCGCACTGTCGCTGAACAGCACACCATTGTTTGCAATAACCCCGATCTGATATCCATAAAGCCGCGCGAAGCCGCACACCAGAGACTCGCCATAGCGAGGCTGGTATTCGTGGAACCGGCTGCCATCCACCAGACGGGCGATGATCTCCCGCATGTCGAACTGCACTCGAGGATCCCTGGGAATGATGCCGTAGAGTTCGGACGCGTCGTACGCCGGCGGTTCCGGAGAGACTTGATCCATCGAGGCTTTCGTGGGACGATTGAAGCGAGCGACGATGTCCCGTGCGATGGCAATCGCGTGCATCTCGGAGCTTGCGAAATAGTCACTCGTCCCAGACACGCTGGTATGCATATGAGCGCCACCAAGCTCTTCGGCGGATACCGTCTCGCCCGTAGCCGCTTTCACGACCGGGGGCCTCCTAGAAAAATCGCGCCCGTTCCCTCCACGATGATGTTGTAGTCGCTAAGCGCCGGGACGTACGCCCCTCCCGCGGTGCAATGACCCATTGCGATGGCGACTTGCGGCACTCCCATCTTCGAGAGAATGGACTGATTGCGGAAGATTCGACCCGCGTAGTATCGATCCGCGAAGAACTCCGCCTGCAAAGGCAGGAAACCACCAGCACAGTCGCACAGATGAACCACTGGCAGACGGTTCTCGATCGCTATGTCCAAGGCCCGCACGATCTTCTTGACAGACAAAGGGTACCATGCGCCGCCCTTCACGCTGGCGTCATCCGCGTGAACAATGACCTCGCGACCCGCTACGATGCCGATGCCGACGACCTGCGCAGCGCCAGGCACCTCGCCGTCGTAAGCCTTGTTAGCGGCTAGCGTCGAAAGCTCGAGGAACGGAGTTTCTGGATCGAGCAAAGCCTCGATCCGATCACGTACAAACAACTTGTTTTGCCGACGCAGGCGCTCAAGGTCTCGTTCAGGACGGTTAAAGCGGACGACACGTTGTCGTTCCTTCAATTCGGCCGCAAGTCGTCTATTGTGGAGTTCGTTGAGGCGGAATTCGTGGGATTTGACATCCGCTGCAGAAGCGATCCGCTGCATCTCAACGCCCTTCCTCTGAGAGCGTAACCAGCACTGCGCCTCGCTCGAAGCTCTCGCCTTCGTTGAAGTGAATTCGGTCGATCACGCCGTCCCGTGGAGAGCGTATGATGGTTTCCAACTTCATGCTCTCGATTTTCATCAGCGCCGTGCCTGCGGAAACGGGTTGACCAGGCGAAACGCTGGTCGTAACGACGAGACCCGGCATTGGCGCGCGGGCCAGGAGATGATCTGCCTCATTGTTCGCGCGAGCGAGCGTTCTCAACGGGTCGCGGTAGTGCAAAATGCGCGTCCTGCCGCGGATGTGCACGTGAATAACCTCGCCGTCGATGGCGAACCTGACCGGTTCGCTTTCGCCAGCGATGGTAAGGACGCCGCAACCGTCGCCTTGCTGGGAGAACACGACTGGGCCAATCACTTTGTTACTCAAGAGAAGGCGATAGCCCTGTTGGCAACGTGAAAGCGATAACTGATAATCTACGCCATCAACTTCAAAAGAGTGTTTCACGTCAGTTTCTCCAGCTGCCCAGCGCTGCGTGAAGCTCGGGCACGGCATCTGCCGATTCGCGGATAGGTCTCGTCAGGAGGGCGGCTGTGGCGAGGAAGGCAGATAAGTCGGACGCAGGCTCGCCCGATGCGATGTGCGGATTTTCCTCAAGATATCCAGTATGGATGTGTCCGCTCAGAAATGCCTCGTCACGGAGGATACGTGTGAGAAAGTTTGCATTTGTCTCGCAGCCGAGAAGCACCAGCTCCCGCATCGCGCGATGGGCCTTCAGCGCAGCCTCAATGCGCGTCGGCGAATGCGCGATGATCTTTGCGAGCATGGGATCGAACGCTGTCGTGATCTGCTGGCCTTGCAAGATGCCGCTGTCGATCCGTACGCCGTCGCCGTCCGGGTACTCAAGAACAAGTACCTTACCAGTCGTCGGAACATATCCACGTTCCGGGGCTTCCGCATACAGTCTAGCCTCGATCGCGTGTCCTCTCGAGACGATATCGGACTGCGAAAATCCAAGTTCGCGGCCCGCGGCGACATAGATCTGTTGAGCAACAAGATCGATGCCGGTGATCATCTCGGTCACAGTATGCTCGACTTGCAGTCGCGTATTCATCTCAAGAAAATAGAACTCTCCGCCGCCGAAAATGAATTCGACAGTGCCTGCGTTTCGACAGTTGGCAGCGCGCGCGATGCTGGCGGCGGTTTCGCAGACCCGCTTGCGCAACTCTGGCGACAGCGCGGGCGACGGCGACTCCTCGATGATCTTCTGGAACCGGCGCTGCACCGAGCACTCCCGCTCAAAGAGATGGACCACGTTTCCGAAGGAGTCGCCGAGCACCTGTACTTCGATGTGCCGCGGGTTTTCGACATATCGTTCGACGTAAAGCCGGCCATCGCCGAAGTACCTCTGCCCCTCACTGCGCGCCTGCGCAATCGCGTCCTCCAGGGTAGCGAGGTCGCGTACGATCCGCATGCCCTTGCCGCCACCGCCCGCCGATGGTTTCACCAGCAAAGGAACTCCAACAGCTCGCGCCCTGAATGTGAATGTCGCTGGATCATCTTCTTCGATCGCCGAAGGTGCGACCGGAAAACCGTTCCGCTGAACGAACTTGTGGGCCCGGATTTTATCGCCCATCAGTTCTATGCTTTCGGGGCGGGCCCGATAAACGCAATACCCGCCTTTATCACGGCCCTGGCGAACTCAGCATTCTCGGAGAGAAATCCATAACCCGGATGAAGGGCGTCGGCGCTCGCCTTGTGGGCAGCAGCGATGATTTGCGCGATGTCGAGATAGGCCGCTATCGGCGTGCGACCGCTGATGGCAATCGCCGTGTCAGCCATGGAGACAGCCGGCGTCCCCGCATCGGCATCGTGGTAGACAATTGCAGAGCGAAGCCCCAGCCTTCGCAAGGTCTTGATGATTCGTACGGCAATCTCGCCTCTGTTGGCGATCAGAATGGTGTGGAAGGGTAATTCACGCATTTCGCCTATTCGTCCAAGCAAGTGCCCGATGCCGGGAGTCCCGTCAGTCGCAAGCGGTTGGTGCTGCCTCAATTGCCCGCGCGCTTTCATCTGTCCCCATCCTAGCGTTGCCGTCCTGGAATTCAGCCGGGGACTAGTCTCGAACGCGGGCAATCGAAGGCGCCGGCCTATTGACGCTGGCTCATTTGGAGCCTTCCTTTCCTTTGGCAGAGTCTCGAACTGATATCACGTAGCGACATGGGTCACTCAGGTTTGTGAACTTGGCTCTGAGACAGGCAGTAATGGCGCCTGCATCCGGTATGTGGCTGCCACAAAAGCGAAACACGTCCGGTGTGCAAGCCTCTCGCTCCCCGGTGTCGCCGGCCGATCTCGCGCACCCGCCTGTTCGGTGCATAGAGCTGTTGTCGTCACAACAGCAACAGCAAGTGCTGTTGCACAGCGGTGTGCTTTGAAGAACCAAGACCCATCCGTTCGCTGCTTTTGATTCACGATATCCTCTTCAAGTCGACACATCCTGCGGTATTGTTCGTCCTGCGCGAAGCGCAGTATGACCTGTCTACCGGGAAACAGGCCGGAACCATTCAAAGCATTGACGGCCGCGGAAGCGCACTTTGCGTATCTGTACACCCATCGCAGCGGTGCCTCGGTCGCTTAGTCGTGAGATACCGTAATTTTCCGAGCGCGAGGAGGCGGCTAACAACCCGCCAGTCGGCCGATACCCAGAGCCGCCAACCAGGGCGAAACAACGATTGCGGCCCGGCTAGCCGAAAGAAGTTACGATAGCGGTAAAATATACCCCGGGGAGCAATTCCGGCATTCAGCTACGTCCAACACGCCCCCGAAGCTGCACCTGGTTGGGGAGTGCGAACCATTATCGGTCTGTAACAGCCGGGGCCATCACCCACATGGTGCGCTCTCGCGACCTGCATGCCACCTCTTGCGAGGAGCGGCACGCGTGACATCGGAGATCGAGATTGTGCCAAATGCCCGTCCTGTTCCGGCTGCAACTTGGCCAGTTCGCCATGCGCTCCATAGATCACTTCGCTTTCGGGGGAGTGCTCGAGGATCGTGACGGGCCCTTGCGGCGTGAGCTTAAGAGTTTGGGACATTCGCAATTCTCATCACCTGGTGGGAGGCTTTCAGATGGCCTTAGGGGCGGCACCTGCTTTTAAGATCGTACAATCTAACGCTGCGTACGATTCAAGCCCCTTCGAGGACTGCTCGTGTGGATATGTCCAAACTCGCGGGCCCCCACGAGCCATCTGGCGCGAATCAGAGTGAGAGGCCTCCACTGGCGCGGAAAATCTCAGTTTCATTCCCATCTAAGCCGAGGGCAGCCGTGCACGTGTTAGAAGTGACAGCTCCAGCACGGCTGATCCCTCCAAGCCGGCAAGTCGGAGAGATCGAAACATTGGATTGGTTTGCGATCCTAGGAGCCTGTCTGAGTAGTGACTGGTCAAGAGGGTGCGAGTCTGATTCCTTGCGTGGTCATGAGCAAGGAATTTCGCCCCTGGAAGATCGACGAGGTCCAGCTTCTGCCGCCGAGCGTGCAGGACTATGTGCCGCAGGACCACGTTTCGCGGTTGATCGTGTCGCTGGTCAAGGAAAGCCTTGATCTATCGGCGATCCTAGGCAGCTACCGGAGCGGGCTGGGTCAGCCGCCGTTTGATCCGCGGATGATGACGGCGCTGCTTCTACACGGCTATGCGAGCGGCATCTACTCGTCGCGGCGGATCGCCAGGGCGGCGGTGGAGCGGGCGGATTTCATGATGATCGTGGCCGGCGATGCGCCGGACTTCCGCACGATCTCAGAGTTCCGGCGGCGGCACCTGAAGGCGCTGGCCGACCTGTTCGTGCAGGTGTTGAAGCTGGCCGAGAAGGCCGGGTTGGTGAAGCTCGGGCACGTGGCGCTCGACGGCACCAAGATCAAGGCGAACGCGTCCAAGCACAAGGCGATGAGCTACGATCGGATGAAGAAGCGGGAAGCGGAGCTTGCAGCGGAGGTCGACCGCTGGCTCAAGGCGGCGGAGGCCGCCGATGCGCAGGAGGACAAGCGCTACGGCGATCAGCGCGGCGACGAGATGCCCGATTGGGTGGCCGACAAGCAGAAGCGGCTTGAGAAGATCCGCGAGGCCAAGGCCGCGCTGGAGGCCGAAGCCAAGGCCGCAGCCGAGGCGGAGCGCAAGGCGCGGGCCGAAGCCGAGGAGCGCCGCATCGCCGAAGGGGGCAAAAGAACGGCAAGACGTCCGCGCCGCCGAACACGGAGCCCGACGGCAAGGCGCAACGCAATTTCACCGACCCGGAAAGCCGCATCCTGAAGACCAAGGACGGTTACATCCAGGGCTACAACGCCCCCAGGCCGCGGTCGATGGTGCCCATCAGATCATCGTGGCGCAGACGCTGACCAGTTCCTCCAGCGATCAGGCGCAACTGGCGCCGTTGCTCGACGGGATCAGGGCCAATCTGGGGACCAATCCCGACGAAGTATCGGCCGACGCCGGCTACTGCTCCGACGCCAATCTTCGCACGATCAAACGGCGGCGCATTGAGGGCTACATCGCCACCGGAAGGCAGAAGCACGGCACCAAATCCGCCACCGCGGAAAAGGCTTCAAGACCCGGCTCGCTGATCGCCAGGATGAGCACCAAGCTCAAGCGCGCCGGCTACCGAAGTCGCTACCGCTTGCGTAAGCAGATCGTCGAACCCGTGTTCGGACAGATCAAACAGGCAAGAGGGTTCAGGCAATTCCTGCTCCGCGGCATCGACAAAGTGAAGCCCGAATGGGCCCTGATTTGCACCGCTCACAACCTCGTCAAGCTGGCGAGGGCCGCATGAGCCGCTATCATTCGGATAAAACCGGCTTCCCGATGCTAACTGGACAGGCTCCTAGTCAGCGCAAATCGCGCGACGTGGTAGCAGTTCGAAGAGGGAAGAGCTTTCAAGCCCGAGATGGCGGGCGCTTTAGATGCTGCGCGTCTAAACCTTCGTCCTGGCAGAAACTTGACGTAGTGCGCTTTCGAAGGAGGTCGTGGCGGCTGGGGATGGTGTCGTGCTGGGTCCGGCTGCCACCGGGTGTGTACGAGGCATGAGCAAAGCAACTCTATCAACCGCTCAATGCATGTGCACCCGCTTCGGCTTTCTCAAGCGAATCGCGCCCCGCGGCTTCGCTCCTTCCGAGATATAGGCAATTGGGCCGAATTTGTGAATTTTGCGGGGAGGGCGGCCTACGTAATGTTGGAGGGGCTGGTGTCGCATTTTCCTAATGTACGAACTGCATGCTCATCTGCATGAAACCGATAGATCCGTTCTACGATCCCAAATTCTGGCGAGGCCGTGCGGAAGCGACGCGGACCAAAGCGGTGTCGTTCGCTGAAGGCAAGTCCAGAGATAGGCTCCTTAAGATCGCCGAGGAATATGAGAAGCTAGCCCGACGCGCAGAGCAGTGGCCGACGCTTAAAGAGGATGGCGATGCAGAGCCTAATCACAGTTCCTGATTCTTCGCCGGGTTCTCGACAAAATCGGATGCCGTGTTATGGCCGATAGATCTCCACTCGAAAGGATCAGGGTAGCGAAGCCGCACCGTGGCCCTGCGCAGTGTCCCAAACGAACTTCGCGCCGTCCGGCAGTTCGCAGATGAATTCGCCCTGATTCACGACTTCGGTCGTCCCGGCGGTCAGCTTGAGGCCCGCACCGTAAGCTTGCCTTCGCGGCTGAGGCTGTGGCGAATGTATTCCGTCACCGGGTGTCCCGAGCTATCCACGGTTTGATGCGCATTGGCAAAGCTTATGCCGTTCTGGGCGGTCACCCTGAAGGCACTTATAACCAACCCGGCCTGCGTGGCCGGCCCGGGCTTGCCGCCATCGACGGTGGTACAGCGGTTCAGGTCCAGTATGAACTTCACATTCTTGCCGGCCTGCAGGGCGCTGAGCACCTGGGCGTATTTCGGCGAGGGCTCATCGGCCTTGGCGATCGTGCTCACGCTTACAGCCGAAAGCAAGGACAACAGGATCGACAGGCGTCCGCCACTGAACTTCATACGCTCTTCTCCTCCACAACAACCGCAGGCCACGCAAGCGCCAACTTGCCCGATGTCGTGTTCGCAAACAGCCTGGCGGATTCCGGACATATTCGGTTCGCAACAACTACACGTGTCGCAACCGCGCGCGAGTCGTTGCGAAGGATAATCCAACCTCACAACCTCGTACGTAAGGTTTGCGAAGTGGCTTCACCATTTGTGACACCCTCTGCACTGTTTGGTCCAGCGGGTGGCAGCGTCGAAAGTACGAACGGCAATAGTGCGTGAATGCAAAGGAGGCCGATATGACCGAGAGGGTGCAGGTTAGGACCTCATATAGGCGTAAGCGGAAGAGTTTCGAACGAGCCTTCAAGAAACGGGCATCTTGCCGAGCACTCCGTGTGGCCGCCCGGCAGGGACCGCTGCCGCCCGAAGAAATGGTCGGGGAATGGACGGCCGGCGAAATTGATGCGGTGGGACGACGAGCAAAATACTTGCTCGGTCAAGGGACTTGATCTCGGTATACCGAAACAAGCTTGGCGGAATGTCAAATGGCGCGACGGCAGCGTTGACTTCTTGACCTCGCGCTTTGCGCGGCTCCGGGTCCGCCCCGCTCATCGCAATGACTGGCTGACCCGCGGCGCTCCCGCTCAGAACAGAGGGTGACATGCCGAACTCGTTCGCTACCATGCGGCGGTGCCTCGCGAGCGTATTTGCTTAGAGGTTACGTAGATGTCCGTGCTGCGCTATCGAAATGGAAGCTCATGCGCCGTCATGATTTGTGACGCAGTAAATCTAATCCGTTCGGATATCGGCGCCCCTCTGGTCACAGGCCGCGCAAAGGAAGTCTCCCCGACATCGAAGTTCGGCAATCGTCCGGCCACCGATCAAATCGATCTTGATGGCGTAACGCAAACTAAGCCCGGAGGAGATGGCCCATACGTACGCGCGCGCGCCCGCAAATGAAAATCCGTGTGGCCGGACACCGGCGATTTCGACGCCGATCATCGGCACCTTTTCGTGTGGCATATCATTTGCACGGGTTTATCTGGGTTGGACACGGCCAGGTGCCGCGCCATGCTCCAACCGGCCCGACGCACCTCATACCCGGCAGTGTGCGTCGGGCCGGTGCTGTTTCAGCATAGGAGATCGACGCTCGACCGCATTCATCGGTGTTAAGTGTAACCGGCATGAGGCCCCCACCTCGCCATCGCGAGGTTCGCCTGCGATACAGCCTGGCAAGAGCTGATCGGTGGAGGTGATGCGATGGCAAATGCCATGCTTGATGTCAGGCAGGAAGGTGACTCTTATCGTCGCGTCGAGGTGATCACTGGGGAGCGCCGACGGCGACGGTGGACGCGCGAGGAGAAGGCCCGGATCGCGGCGGAGAGCTTTGAGGAAGGTGCGAACATCTCCGAGGTGGCGCGGCGCAATGGCGTTTCCCGCGGGCTGCTCACGGTGTGGCGACGCCAGGTTGCGGCGGCAGTGGCCGGCAAGGCGCCGAACTTCGTGCCGATCCAAATTGGCGCCGGAAGCGGTGGCGGGACAGCTGGCGAGTCCGAACGTATTTCGGCGGCACAAACGACGCCTTTGGAGATCGCCGCGCCGCCGGCCAAGCCCTGCGGGGTGATCGAGGTCGAGCTGAGTGGGGCGCGCATCCGGGTTGAGCCGGGCGTGGAGCTGACGACACTTTCGACGGTGCTGTCAGCGCTTCGGGGCATCCGGTGATTGCACTACGCTCCGACCTCAAGGTGGTGCTTGCGGCGCAGCCGGTCGACTTTCGCAAGTCGGTCCACACGCTGTCGGCGCTGGTGAGCGAAGCGCTCCGTGCGAACCCGTATTGTGGCGACGTCTTCGTGTTCCGCAGCAAACGCATGGACAGAGTGAAGCTTTTGGCGTGGGACGGCAGCGGCATGGTGCTGGTGACGAAGTGGTTGCACCAGGGGCGTTTCACCTGGCCGCCGATCCGCGATGGTGTGGTGCATCTAAGTGCAACGCAGCTCGCGATGCTGCTCGACGGACTTGAGTGGACGCGCGTCTCACCCAAGCCTGTGAAGCAGCCGGCCGTTGTTGGCTGAGAGGTGAGGATTTCGCTGGAGCATGGAGTGGGCGCATGTATCGTCTGATCATGGCGATCTCGCCCCGATGCTCTCCCGACCGATCCGGCGGCTCTGACCGAGATGGTGCTCGCGCTTGACGTCGAGAACGAGAAGCTGCGCGTGGCGATGCAGACGCTCAAGGAGATGATCTTCGGGAAGCGCTCGGAGCGGCTTGCCACGCTCGTGGCCGAGCAACTCGCGCTTGAGCTTGACGATCTTGAGACCGGCGCCACCCCGCCTGCGGCTGCCAACGACGATGCGGCTGCGGCGAAGCCGTCTGATAAGCCGCGCAAGAAGGCGCGCCGCAACATCGGGGCGCTGCCCAAGCACCTGCCGCGCTGTGAGCAGGTGCTGGAGCCGGAGGCGACCGCCTGCCCGTGCTGCCAGGGCAAGCTCCACAAGATCGGCGAGGACGTCAGCGAGGTACTGGACATCATCCCGGCGATCTTGCGGGTGCTGCGGACGATCCGTCCCAAATACGCCTGCCGCGGCTGCACCGACGGTGTGGTCCAGGCGAAGGTGCTGCCGCGCTTGATTGAGAGTGGCATGGTGTCGACGGCCCTGGTGAGCCACGTGGTGGTCTCGAAGTTCGCCTGGTATTTGCCGCTGTACCGGCAGGTGCAGATTTTGGCCGGCCAGGGCGTCCATCTTGACCGGTCGACGCTTGCCGGCTGGGTGAAGCGTGCGGCCTGGTGGCTCAAGAGCCTTTATGAACTTCAGCGGCGGACGATCCAGGCCGCGCCGCGCGTGTTCTGCGACGAGACGCCGATGCCGGTGCTCGATCCCGGGCGACATCGCCCCCGCATCTGCCAGTTCTGGGCGCATGCCATGGATGACCGCCCCTGGGGCGGGCCTGCGCCACCGGCGGTTGCCTACGTGTTCGCCGACGGCCGGGGCACCGAGGAGATCGCCGCACAATTGACGGGCTTTTCCGGCATTCTGCAGGTGGACGGTTATGCCGCCTACAAGGCGCTCGCCCGCGATCATGGTGGCGCAATCCAGCTCGCCTTTGTCTCGCCCATGCCCGACGCAAATTCGTCGAGGTGTTCAAAACGACCCAGTCGCCGTTTGCGCGCGAGGTGATCGAACGCCTGCAGGCGGTCTATGCCATTGAAGCGGAGATCCGCGGCAACAGTGCGGAGCAGCGGCTGGCCAGCCGCCGCACCAGAAGCGCAGCGTTGATGGCGGCGCTCAAGGCGCGACTGACCGAGATGGTGGGCCAGCTCTTCTCCCAGTCAAAGCTGGCAGAGGCGATCAACTATGCGCTCAATCACTGGGATGGGCTGACGCTGTTTCTCCGCGACGGCCGCGTCGAGATCGATTCCAACACGGTCGAGCGTTCCATGCGCCCGATTGCCATGGGAAGACGCAACTCATTGTTCAGCGGCAGCGAGGGCGGCGCCGAGAGCTGGGCGATCCTGGCATCGCTCGTGAACACGGCAAAGCTCCATGAACTCGATCCTCAGGCCTATCTGACCGACGTGCTGGAGCGCATCGTGTCCGGGCGAACCAAGAGCCATCAGCTGCACGAGCTGCTCGCCTGGAACTGGAAGGCGGCGCGCCAGCGCACCGCACGGGCCGCGGCATGAGCCCGCGTCGCCATAAAGCAGCGTCGTCGATGGCGGCACCTGCGATGCCACTTGAGGAGCTCGAGCAATGGCTCCAGGCACGCGTTGATCAGCATCCTGTCGCCACCAGCATTCCCATGCTCGACGGCTACGTCGCCGCGATCGTGGCCGGACCGGTGTCGATGAGCCCGCTCGACTGGATCTGCCCGCTGCTCGCCATCGATGCCGATGCCTTCAACCACGGCGGCACCCCGGAGTTCGCGGCGATTTCCGCCGTCGCGCTGCGCCATAACGAGATCAGCCAAATTCTTTCAACTACGCCTCGCCAGTTCGAGCCGATGCACCTGCGCAACCCCCATGGCGACGTCGATCCGCGACCCTGGTGTCAGGGTTTCTACGCCGCGATGCGGCTCAAGCTGTCGGCATGGGCGCTACTGCTCGACACCGGCAACGTCAATCATGGTCTGCTGCTGCCCATCCTGCTGCACTGTCGCGGCGATCAGGGTCAGCCGATGCTCGGACTGCCACGAAGCTGCCGCGATATCGCGGACTTTCTCCGTAACGCCCACACCAATATTCCAGCGGCCGTCGAGGCCATGCGCCAATACTGGATGCCGATCCGCTACCCACGCGCCCGCTGATCACCGCAGACGTGGGAACTCATACCGGTTACTGTTAAGTCGGATGCAGCCGTTTGTGCGATGACCGATACAACGGTGCCGTTTCACTCGCGCTGTGCGAGGTGTGACACTGTGCATTGCCCCGCGTGCAACATCAAAAGCGCTTTCTGTGGTTCTGGCATGGAGAGCGCGTTCGCCAACGCGTCTAAGCTGCACCGTTAGGACTGATTTGCAGAGCTCAAATGATGCGCGATTTTCCGAACATCTCGATCAGCCTGTCTGTCGTTCCTACTACCGGATGGGGGGCATCTCCTAGTTCGATATCGAAACGGCCGCGCTTCTACGCGCGGTCCTGAACGGAGGCTGCAAAGGTTTCCCAGCACCAAACCCCATAAATCGATTTCCGTTTATGGCGATCTTCCGATGTGTTACATTATAATCGATTCTGTGGCTGATCTTGGGGATGGAGTCACATAGCGGCCACTTCAGGCTGTGTTACGCTTGGGGAATGTCACGGCTCGCCAGCATATTCAGCACGTATACTGAGATCTGACCCAAGAGCCGTAGCAGCCTCGCATATCGCATAGGGGCCGCCACCTGGCCGACCACGCCGCAGGAGATATCGGCCTTTCGCGACAGCGAGGAGCGCGCCTCTTGCTGATCACGAAGGCGGGGATCAAGCCGGAGGGCGGGGGTTAGGGTAAGATCGATCGACCGAGCAGGCTCGGATAGCGCTCTGCTGATCCGGGCTATGCTTGTTTCGTTTCATCCGGCTGCTTGCTCGGCTGCATCCGCGTGCAAGCACGAAGCAAACGCGTTGTTAAGAATTGGCCCGCACTGATCTGCGCGATTCCGATTCGTTCCTTGCGAACAAAATAGAGTCGGATGGAGAACAAAGCTGTGATGCTGCTTGTCTCCCTGCTTCAGGTAAGGATCGGCTGGAGTTATGATCATCCGACCGAGCAGGGCGCGGCTTCATGGCGAAGAAAGCGGGCAAGCGGCCATCGCGGCATACAGTCCTCGTGATCGACGTCGGTGGTTCGCGCGTGAAGGTCATGACCAACAGGGAGCGAACCAGGCGCGCGTTTGCGTCCGATCCCGAGCTATCAGCGAAAGTGATGGTAAGGAAGGTCAAGGCGCTGACGAAAGACTGGTCCTATGACGTCATCTCGGTCGGATATCCGGGGCCTGTGGTCAACAACCGGCCCTTGTCGGAGCCTCACAATCTCGGTCTCGGGTGGGCCGGCTTCAATTTCGAAAGGGCCTTCGGTCGCCCGACCAAGGTCGTCAACGATGCGCTGATGCAGGCGATCGGCAGCTATCAGGGCGGCCGAATGCTGTTCCTCGGCCTAGGCACGGTTCTTGGCTCCGCGATGATCGTGGATGGCATTCTGGCATCGATGGAGCTCGCTCACCTGCCGTACCGCGACGGCAAGACATTCGAGCAATGCGTCGGCGCCGCAGCCCTCAAGCGCGTTGGCAGGAAGAAATAGCAACGCACGGTCGATGACGTCCTGAAGCGTCTGCTCGCTGCATTGGAGCCGGATTACATCATGCTGGGCGGCGGCAACGCCGGCAAGGTCGACAAGCTGCCGCGCAAGGTCCGCCTCGGCGTCAACACCAACGCGTTCGAGGGCGGATTTCGGCTGTGGAAGAAGGGGGTAGTTAGATCGTCCAGCGTACGGCGATAGAGAATGCCGCAGCTGCATAGGCGCGTGAGCTTTGCACCTGGATTTGAATGGCCTCTCAACGATCGACTGTCTATGGTGTCCGCATGTCCCGCCTTGTGTATCTCTTCACTGCTATCGTCCTGTCGCTGTTATCAGTCGCCGCTCTGGCCGCACCGCTTCAAAAGCGGCCGGCTCCGCGCTGGCACGGCTATGGCTTCCTGCCGGGTGACCAGCAGCCGCTGAACAACAGCCTTCCACTTTACGCCCAGAAAGACGCGATGCGGCGATCGGCACGCCGCGACCGGCGCCCTTGGCACATTGACCCGGTCCCCCGTTACTACGGGTATGATGGCGCCTGGCACTATTTCGGCCGGCCCGGCTTTTACGACGGCCGCTACAATGGCGGCAGCTTTGGCCCGTGCTGAACGCGGACGCCGACCGGGCCGATCTGGAATTGCGGCTGATTAGGTGGTAGGGCGCAATGGCGAAGCGTATTGCGGCGTCTGGCGTTGGTGACGGCTTAAGTTGGGCTAATCCAACTGGCGTGCGTACGCACGTGCCTCCAATATTCGCGACCCGCTGGGAGAGGTCAGTCGATGACCTCAGGCGTGTATGCCAGATGGCGCTTGCCAACGCGCCCATCCTTGTGGCGCGAACTTGGCTGCTTTGGCCACGCCGCCTTGCTCATGAGAACGCGTAAATGACCCAGCAGATGCCGACCCACAGGAGCGTGTTGAGGAGGACCGCCGCAAGCGGCCAGAAGTTCCACACTATCCGCGGCTGCGAAGCATCAGCATGCAATGCGCGATCGGCCTTACCGCCTTCAATCACGCGCGGTTGTGGTTTGCCCCAGTGCGTCATCTGTATCCCATGCTTGCGCTGCGCTAGTCGATTTGGGTCCCAGCAAATCGAGATCACCAAGTCAAGTGAACGTCGCCATCCCGATGCCGATAGAATCACGGCCGTGAGGCTGGCGAGCCTGATCGTCCGCCTTGCCGACTACCAGATCCCAGCCGACCTGCGGTCCAGGGCTGGCTCTTCGAGCACCTAACCATAGCGCTCAATGATCACGTGAGCCTCAGGCCTTTCGGAGATCGATGAACCCCAGCGTTGCTTCGCGGTCGGCGCTTCCCTTCGACGACGCGGCACCTTGCTCAATGGGACCATGGAGCTCCTGCGGCATCAGCCAGCGCGAGGCATCATCACCAATCAATTGAAATCTCGTGACGAAGGCGAGCTCGTCATAGCCGATCTCGTATTGATCCGCCCGCGTGACTGTCGCGCCCTCGATGCCCTTCGGCTGCATGGCCTCATGAACGCTGGGCGAACTCACTGACTCGATCACGGCTACCTTAAAAGGTGTCTCGGCGAGGCAGATCGATAATTTTGCGAAGGCCATCCTCTTGGACATCTCCGCGCCGTTCACGAAATTCGCACTCTTCCAAAGTAGGAAGTTTCCGATCGTGTTGATGAAGCGGCCTTCCGGTAGTACGGTTTCATCCACGAGCATCTCCGTTGGTCGCGTGTCGGCCGAGATCTGAAATAGCGCACCCTGCGTGACGTGGTTGTAACATTGTCCATTCGCGCCCGATCTCATAGCTGCCCCGTGACCAGCCGTCCGCTTGATGGTCGAGACTATCTCCTTGGTCGGTGCGGTTAAGTTGGCGGCGAGGGCCACTAATGTCTGCCGCTTGTACAGTTACGACTAGCCTCAACGCCGCATTGATCAATATCAATCGAGCAAGTCTCATTGTGAATTCCTGGGTCGGTGACCAGCGCGCCGCCTTTTAACTGCGGCATCTTCATCTCAGCAATCGGCGTGCCGAACGCGAAAGTGCTCTGCGCGTCGCTTGAAGAAGAAAAAGCACGTGCCCGAAGCGGCACCCGCGGAATGATTTAGGTGCAGTAGTCGGATTCTCCACATCAACGTCCGCAACCGGACACGACTGGTACGACAAGATAGATGACAAATGACGCCGGTCCCCCTCGTGCCGCCAAGACGGCAACAATGCTTTCGCATTTTGGGTTCAATCCAGCGGCTGCATTCAGGGCCGGCCTTTCACCACCGGCTCGCCGTCGGATCGACTGAAGAATGACGTCCGTCACTGGCGCTAAAAGTACTTCCCTCATTCTCACCTAGTGGTTCATCATAGTGATTTTGACGTTTTGATACCGAGCCATTCGAGGATGGGCAAGTTTTCCGGTGGCAAGAGAATCTCGATGCTTCTGAGGACGCCGGGTTGACGTCGGATGAAGCCGTTCCGTTCGAGGGTGACGATCATCTGGTGGACAGTCGGCGGGCTGACGCGGAAATGGCGCTGGATGTCGGCTTCGGCGGGCGGCTGTCCGAACATGTACGAATAGGTATGGATGAAAGCGAGGTAGTGCCCCTGCTTCTCGGTGAAACGCGCGCCTGATTTTTGACTCATCGTTGGTTTCGTCCCGGCCTCCGACAAGGAGGCAAAGCATGAATGTACGTTATCGGGTCGAATTGAGCCAAGCCGAGCGCGATGAACTGACGGCGATGCTCGGCGGCGGCAAGCACGCCGCCCGCAAGCTCAAGCGGGCGCAGATTTTGCTGGCGGCCGATAGGGGCCGCCGCGACGAGGAGATTGCCCGGACCGTGAGTGTCAGCCTCTCCACCGTCGGCCGGACCAAGCGCCGCTTCGTGGAAGGCAATCTGGAGCGGGCCTTGAGCGAGGAGCCGCGTCCGGGCGCGGAACGCAAGCTGACGGGCAAGGAAGAGGCCCTGCTGGTCGCGACCGCATGCGCCAAGCCGCCCGCCGGCCGCAAACGCTGGACGCTGACGCTGCTGGCCGACACGATGGTCAAGCTCACCGATCACGATAGCCTGTCGGGCGAGACCGTGCGTCGCCGGCTGGCCGAGAACGACTTCAAGCCATGGCGCAGGGACATGTGGTGCATTCCCCATGTCGACGGCGAATACGTTGCCCGCATGGAGAACGTGCTCGACCTCTATTCCGAGGCGCCGGATCCCGAGCGGCCGCTGGTCTGCTTCGACGAGACTCCCATCCAGCTGATCGGCGAGGTGCGCCAGCCGATCCCGGCCAGGCCCGGACAGCGCGAGCGCTACGATTACGAGTATCGCCGCAACGGCACCGTCAATCTCTTCGTCACCTTCGATCCGCATCGCGGCTGGCGCAACGTCAAGATCACCGACCGCCGCGCCGCCGTGGACTACGCCCACTGCATGCGTGAACTCGTCGACGTCCATTATCCCGATGCCGCCTGCATCCGTGTCGTGCAGGACAATCTGTCGATCCACACCGCCGGCGCGCTGTATCAAGCATTTGCGCCCGCCGAGGCCCGGCGCATCCTGCGCCGCCTCGAATTCCACTTCACCCCGAAGCACGCCAGTTGGCTCAATATGGTCGAGTGCGAGATCAGCGTGCTACAGCGCCAGTGTCTCGGCCGCCGCATCGACGACCCCAAACGGCTCCGAAAAGAGATCGCAGCATGGCAACGGCAGCGAAACAAAGCACGAGACCGCATCAAATGGATGTTCACAACCGACAAAGCCCGCGCCAAACTCCGCCGCGCATATCCAACCACCGCCAAAGAGTCAAAACCACTGTGATGAACCACTAGTTGGCCTTGTCTTGCCTTGTCTCACTGATCCCTTCACTTCAGATCACGAAAGCCCATTCATGAAAGCGGCTTGCGGGAAAACTGCACGAGCCGTTTGAGCGGCGGGCGGAGGCAAGCCCTTCAATGGGCGCGTCCCCCGACCCGACACTCCGAGGACGGGAAAGCCGGCCACATGGGGAAACGAAACTTGAACAGATAGCAGTGAAAGCTGTGAACCAACTGCCGAAGAGCGTGGTGCGGGAAATCCGCACGCCACGTTCTGTGAGAACCGGGGGCGGGCGACCGCCTCCGGTGACCCGGTGGGCGGAGCTGCGAGGCTCCTCCTCTCGATCAATCACTTTCGGGGATCCCGTCAGCGAAGGGGGAGGGAGCCCGTAGGGAGTCCGTCCGCCAATGCGCCCCTTACTGATCCCAATGACTTCGGAGTCATCTGCAACGCGCTGTGAGGTGAGCACCCCCGTTCAGGTCCGCCCTTGCGGCCCCTCGCGGGGAGGGGTAGGGACAGGAGAAGCCGCAACGGAGGTGCGCCTAGAAAGCGTCAGTTCGACTTCGGGGTCGCCGCTGGCGGCTGGGCGGCCGCCTGCGGGGCGCGGCCGACGATCACGGTGAGCAGGCCGTCGCCCCAGAGCTTCTTTGCGACCCGCCTGGTGTCATCAAGCGTCACCGCGTCGACGATGGCGTTGCGCTTCTCGATATAGTCGATCGGCAGCTTGTCGAGCTGATACTGCAGCATCTCCTGCGCCAGCTTGAGGAGGTGTCGAGCGCCAGCATCTGCGAGCCCTTGAGATAGGACTTCGCCTCGTCGAGCTCCTGCTGCGTCGGGCCCTCCTCGGCGATGCGGCGGATTTCCTTCTCGACCGCATCGACGGTCTCGCCGGCGCGATCGGCGCGGGTGCCGGTCTTGCCGATGAACAGCGCGGAGTGATCCATCCAGAGCAGCGCTTCATGGATCGAATAGGCCAGCCCGCGCTTCTCGCGCACTTCCTTGAAGAGCCGCGACGACAGGCCGCCGCCGCCGAGAATGTGGTTCACCACATCGGCCGCCATGAACTCCGGGTCGTGCCTGTTGATGCCGGGTCCGCCGAAGGTAACGACGGTCTGCGGCACGTCGAGCGGGATGAAGGCGCGCTGCGGCGGCTTGGCCGCCACGACGTCGGGGATCGGCGTCAGTTCAGCCTTGGCCGGCAGGGCGCCGAAGGTCTTGTCGAGCAGCTTGCCGAGCGTATCGGGATCGACGTCGCCGACCACGACGATGCGCAGCGTATCCTTGGCGAGGATCCGGCGCGCATAGTCCTTCAGGTCGGCGATCTCGATCTTCGGTACGCTGTCCAGCGTGCCGGTGGCCGGCCTGCCATAGGGATGATCGCCGAACGCGACTTCGAGGACCTTGCGGTCGGCCAGCGAGGACGGATTGGTCGATTCACGGCGCAGGGTGGAGATCACCTGGGCGCGGATGCGTTCGACATCGGCCGGCTCGAACCGCGCGGAGGTCAGCGCCATCCGCAACAGGTCGTACGCTTCGTCCTTGTTGTCCTTGAGCATGCGAAGCGAGCCGCGGAAGTGATCGCGCGTCGCGGAGAAGCTCAACTTGATGGCCCGGCGGTCGAGCCGCTCATGGTAGGTCTTGGAATCGAGATCGCCTGAGCCTTCGTCAAGCAGGTCGGCGACCAGATTGCCGACGCCGGGCTTGCCGGCCGGATCCTGGCTCGCGCCGCCGCTGAAGGCATATTTCATCGCGATCAGGGGCACGGTCGCGTCCTGCACGAACCACGCCTCGATGCCGCCAGGCGACACCAGTCGCTGGATCTTGGCTGCAGCCTGCGAGGGCGCGGATGACAGCGTCAGCATCGCGGCGCAGGCGCCGCCGATCAGTGCCGCGCGGCGGGTGAGGGAATAGGTCACGAGCGCTTCTCCTTATGTTTCGGCGCAGTATCCTTGATCAGATAGCCGGTCACCGATCGCTTCTTGTCGAGCCATTTGGCCGCGGCGTCGCGCACCTGCTCGGCGGTGACGGCGCGGATGCGGTCCGGCCAGCTCCTGATATCGTCGATGCTGAGACCGGTGGTCAGGGCACCGCCATACCAGCGCGCCAGGGTCGCCTGATTGTCCTGGGCGTAGATCGCTTCGGCAATGAGCTGGGTCTTGACCCGCTCGAGGTCCTCGGCGCGTGCGGTATTCTGCGCGAGGTCGGCGATCACCTTGTCGATCGCCTCCTCGATCGGCGCAAATTCGACGCCTTGCTTGGGGGTCACCGAGATCGAGAATTGCGACGGGTCGAGCGCCGTGCCATCGTAGCCAGCGCCGGCGCTGATCGCGAGACCCCTGTCGATCACCAGCGCGCGGTAGAGATAGGAGCTGGCGCCGCCGCCCATCAATTGCGCGAGCACATCGAGCGCGGGGCTTTCGCCCGTTGCCGCCGTTGCGGCCGCCGGCACCAGATAATAGCGGCGCAGGCCGGGCTGCTCGACGCGCGGATCCGACAACGTCACGGTGCGCGGCGCCGCCGGCATCGGCTCCTGCGGCCGGATGCGCTTCTCGGGGATCGCGTGCTGCGCCGGGATCGGACCGAAGTTCTTCTCCACCAGCGGGCGGATGTCCTTGACGTCGACGTCGCCGGCGATGACCAGGATTGCGTTGTTCGGGGCGTAGAAGCGCTTGTAGAACGCGAGCGCATCCTCGCAGTCGAGCTTTTCGATCTCCTGGTGCCAGCCGATCACCGGGCGGCCGTAGGGATGGTTGAGGTAGAGCGCGGCCATGATCTGCTCGGTCAGCCGCTCGTCCGGCTCGTTGGCGACGCGCATGTTGTATTCTTCCAGCACGACGTCACGCTCGGGCAGCACGTTCTCGTCCTTGAGGATGAGGCCGATCATGCGGTCGGCCTCGAACTCCATCATGGAGCCGAGCTGCTCGCGGGGCACGCGCTGGTAGTAGCCAGTGTAGTCGACCGAGGTGAAGGCGTTCTGGTTGCCGCCGACCCGCCGCACGGTCTGCGAGAACTCGCCGGCCGGGTGCTTGGCGGTGCCCTTGAACATCAGATGTTCGAGGAAATGCGCGAGCCCGGATTTGCCCGGCGTCTCGTCGGCGGAGCCGAGCTTGTACCAGATCATCTGCGTCACGACAGGCGTGCGGTGATCGGGGATCACCACAACCTGCAGGCCGTTGTCGAGCGTGAAGCTGGCGGGGCGTTCGGAGGTAACCGTGGTCTGGGCGCGGAGGCCGCTGCTTGACAGCGAGGTCGTGCAAACAAGTGCGGCAACGAAAAGGGCGGTCGCTCGGTGTGAGGGCATCATGATCCTTATGGAAGCCCGAACATGCGGTCGGGGCGCGAAAGCACGGGCACCCTACACGGCACTGTCCGTGCCGGTCATCACGAAACGGAGAGAGACGCGCCGCCCCGCATTAAGCTTTGCTCATGTGAGGCCCGGCCGCGAGGATGAGATTGTAAAACCATACGTATCGCTGATTGACGTTAGGTTCGATCGTCTCCGCGCGGTGCGCCAGCGCCTCTCGTGGCAAACCTTTTACCTGCCGAAGTTTCCTCACGGTAAACGCGGTACCTTTCGGATAGTCACGCCCGAGAAGGCGTCTCCTTCAAGAACTCTACACACGTCGCATCTGGTTTCTCCATGAATGGCTGTTGGGGCGCCGACTTAAATCTCCGTTGACACCGAGCTCCAGTACGCCAGTTCCGGGCAGAACTCGGCACGGCATCGTGTCCGCAACAATCTGCCGGGTACACCGGACTTCTGCCCGCTCGTTTTCAAGACGTCAGTACTGGTGGGTCTGTTGCGCAGGATATCAAGGAACGCGCCCGCGCCGTAATGAGCCAGATTCCAAAAGATCTGCTCGCGCGAACCGCTGCCGTTCTTCTCCTCAAAGACTCAAAGTCGAGCTACGTCAATAGAAGGCGAGAGACCACCGCAGGACCGTATCCAGCGATGGGGAATGGTCATCGGGAAGGCGGGACGGGGACCGCTCGATGAGGCAGAGGTTCTACGCGTGCAGCGCATCGCGATCGGCGATGAGCGCTTCGTGAAGCTCGGCTTCCGTACCGAAGCTGGTTTCGTCGGCGACCACGACCGCGAGACGCAAAGACCGATCCCGGATCATATCAGCGCGCGCCACGAAGATATCGCCTCCCTGGTCCGCGGACCAATCGCGTTCGATCATGCGGCGGAAAATGAGCTTGATCCAGTCGTCGCCGCCGCCGTGCTGGCCTTCGGTTTCGTCTTTATCCACCGCTTTGAGGACGGCAATGGCCGCATTCACCGATAGCTGATGCACCATGTTCTGGCACGACGAGGATTTCAATCCCGCTGGAATCGACATTCCGGTTTCGGCAGTCACTCTCGACAAGATCAGCGAATACAAGGAAGTGCTGGAAAGCTATTCGATTAGATTGCTTCCGTGTGTTGAATGGGGAGCCGACGCCACAAGGCAACATGAAGGTCGTGAACGATACCGGGCGACTTTTACCGCTTCTTCGACGCGACGCCACACGCCGAGTTTCTGTACGAATGCGTGCAGAGGACCGTCGAACAGGATCTTCCGAAGGAAACCCGATTTTTGCAGAGCTTCGATACCTTCCGCACGAGGGGTCGAGAATATCGTCGACATGCCGGAACGAACGCTAAACAATCTCTTCGGGTTCTGCAACAGAATGCAGGCGGACTCTCAAGCGGGCCCGCGAGAATGAGTTTTCTGAACTGACTTCGGATGAAGTGACGAGAATTGCGGAGCTTTATCAAGCCGCCTTCTCTCCTTTGCGGGGCGGCAGGAAACGGACAGCACGGTTTTTAATCGCTCACTCAGACCGTTCGGCCATGGCCTTTTCGATTTGCTCGGCAAGCTGCCTGAAATGGGCGGCGAGGTGCTCGTACAGTTCGCGCTCCTTCTGGTGCGCGCGGCACCCTTGCGCAGCGCCGTCTTCAGCTTCGAGAATGCCATTTCAATCGGATTGAGGTCCGGCGAGTAGGCCGGCAAATAGCGCACCTTGGCGCCGACCGCTTCGACCGCCTGGCGAACGCCGTCGATCTTGTGGGTGCGCAGGTTATCCATGAAGACAATATCGCCTTTTCGCAGCATCGGCGCGAGGATCTGCTCAACATAAGCGAGGAACGATGGCCCATCCATCGCGCCGTCAATGACATAAGGCGCCGTCAGGCCGTTGATGCGCAACGCGGCAACAAGCGTTAGCGTCTTCCAGTGGCCGTGCGGCACGCTCGCAACGAGACGCTCGCCACGCGGTGAGCGGCCGCGATGCCGGACCATCTTGGTCGTAACCGCCGTCTCGTCGATGAACACGAGGCGCGGCGCATCAAGCTTGGATTGCTCGACCTTCAGCTCGGCACGCGCTGCAGCGACATCAGGACGATCCTGTTCGGCGGCGTGCAGAGTTTTTTGAACGTGATATCGTGGCGTTCGTAGAAGCGCCAGACCGAGGTCGTGCCGGTTTTCAGCCGCTTCTCGGACTTGAGCCGCGCGCGAATCTCTTCGAGCGTCAAGTCCGGCTCCGCTGCGACCAGATCAAGCAGCCATTGGCGATGCGCCTCGAGCGGCTGTGGCCCGTGCCGGGCAATGCCACTACACTGCCCGTTGTCGCCCAGCGCTCGATCCAGCGGATTGCGGTCGAGGCGCTGAGACCGAGCCCCCGCGCCGCTTCCCGTCTGCTCTCGCCGTCTTCGACAAGCGCAACCGCCCGCGCCCTGAGGTCCTTCGAGTATCCCTTCGCCATCGCGCGACCTCGCCGTTGCTGTCAAAGCAACTCGAATCTGATTTGCGAGCCTCTGGGAACCCCCTTACTGTTCCGATTCACATCAACCGAAAACCGCTCTCTAGGATCCCCGCCCTTATAGAGCACAAAATTGGGTAGCCGGCGCTCGCCTTGCTTTCGTATCTGAATAAAAACGCGGCTTTCGCTGCGCAGGCACTTGGCCGTCAACCCGTCTTGGCTACCACGGGCGCCGTCCGTTAGCCGATCCTGAAGAGTACCCCACGCATCCTCGGACAAGGATAGAAGCTCGCGCGCCGACATTGAACCGATCGGCCGGTCAAACATGACCGCTTCGATGATGCGGCGCGGCGGGCGGTGCGGGGAGACTCACTTTTCAGCATTCCTAGTGGTTCATCATAGTGATTTTGACGTTTTGATACCGAGCCATTCGAGGATGGGCAAGTTTTCCGGTGGCAAGAGAATCTCGATGCTTCTGAGGACGCCGGGTTGACGTCGGATGAAGCCGTTCCGTTCGAGGGTGACGATCATCTGGTGGACAGTCGGCGGGCTGACGCGGAAATGGCGCTGGATGTCGGCTTCGGCGGGCGGCTGTCCGAACATGTACGAATAGGTATGGATGAAAGCGAGGTAGTGCCCCTGCTTCTCGGTGAAACGCGCGCCTGATTTTTGACTCATCGTTGGTTTCGTCCCGGCCTCCGACAAGGAGGCAAAGCATGAATGTACGTTATCGGGTCGAATTGAGCCAAGCCGAGCGCGATGAACTGACGGCGATGCTCGGCGGCGGCAAGCACGCCGCCCGCAAGCTCAAGCGGGCGCAGATTTTGCTGGCGGCCGATAGGGGCCGCCGCGACGAGGAGATTGCCCGGACCGTGAGTGTCAGCCTCTCCACCGTCGGCCGGACCAAGCGCCGCTTCGTGGAAGGCAATCTGGAGCGGGCCTTGAGCGAGGAGCCGCGTCCGGGCGCGGAACGCAAGCTGACGGGCAAGGAAGAGGCCCTGCTGGTCGCGACCGCATGCGCCAAGCCGCCCGCCGGCCGCAAACGCTGGACGCTGACGCTGCTGGCCGACACGATGGTCAAGCTCACCGATCACGATAGCCTGTCGGGCGAGACCGTGCGTCGCCGGCTGGCCGAGAACGACTTCAAGCCATGGCGCAGGGACATGTGGTGCATTCCCCATGTCGACGGCGAATACGTTGCCCGCATGGAGAACGTGCTCGACCTCTATTCCGAGGCGCCGGATCCCGAGCGGCCGCTGGTCTGCTTCGACGAGACCCCCGTCCAGCTCATCGGCGAGGTGCGTCAGCCGATCCCGGCCAGGCCCGGACAGCGCGAGCGCTACGATTACGAGTACCGCCGCAACGGCACCGTCAATCTCTTCGTCACCTTCGATCCGCATCGCGGCTGGCGCAACGTCAAGATAACCGACCGCCGCGCCGCCGTCTAATTGATAGCTGAAATATCGCGCGCGCTCGGTATCTCTAGTTGTGCCGTATTTCTCGGCGACCTGAGCGGTGCGCTTGGCTTTTTCGGATACGAAATCCGAGTACTCTTGTGGATTAGCGGCGATGTGCTTGATTTCATCGTCATAAAAGCGCTTCGCTTCGCTCCTGAATGAAGACTTGTCGATCTCCACCACTGGAGGTCTGGGAACGAGGGAATACAACGGTGTTGCCGCCGAAGCCACCGTCAGAATCCGGTGCGGCTAAGTGCATCTCGGCGAACATGTCCGCGAACCTGTGGCTGTCCGCATCAATTTGCTCGGCGCTAGTTGCTGACGGTCTCGTTTCGTCAGCCTCGCCGGGGGAGTGTATGGAATATCGGACGAGCCACCGATTGGCTATACATGGCGTTCCGTGCTCCTATGGGATAGTGTTTCGCACTGAGTTCAGGCTGGGCAGGCCCGGCGGGCTTGATAGTCAGCCAGGCTGACGCCGGCGTTAGTCGTCTGCGCGCCCTCTTACGGAAGGATCTGTCCGGCAGAAGAAGTGCTCGCGCGCATGATGGCGTACGAGTGCAAGCGGATTATTGACACAGTGCGCCCGATGAAGAGTTGATCGGCCCGGATCTCTGTTCCCAGGAGAGAAGGCCGTGTCCCCCCGAGTGACCGACGTAGGCTGCGCCAACGTACTGGATCGGAAATGGCGGCGACATAGGTCTCCTGCCTTTCAATTCAAAAGGCAGATTGTCATTTGCCGCCTCCCGCTTCGCCTCCGCCAAATCGCTTGCGGCCAGCTCTCGGACCAATGTGTACGGTTTCGCTTGGAATCTACGCGCCTGTCTCGCACTTTCTGCATGGCTGCAGGAGTTGTAGGCGCGGCGGCGCCGATGCCGACGTGATCGCCAACTATCCGACTGCGCTTGCGGCGAAGTTGCTGGGCGCTTCGACCATTGCTGCGCTCGGTCTTGGCGATCGCGTCGAGACCCGCCTGATCCAAGCCTCGCCGGCCGGCGAGCAATATCACCGGTAATTGATGTTGCGACAACGCTCGCGTCCAAACGGCTTTCGCTCTCGTCGAAGCTGCGGAAGTAGCGCGAAAGAGGAAATTTGGATTATGGATGTATCCATCGTGTGCATTTGTTCTATCAGAACAATCGATTGGACGGTTCGACCGGTACTCCGATGTCCTCGGATTTGGAGGACTGCACAAGTGGAACGAGGTTGTGATGTGCCGCAGCAGTATCAGGTAGGACTGTAATTCTTCTAAAGAACCCGCCTGCGCCACAGCGATCCGAGTCTCGGCTCGCTCGCGTAACAAGGTATGGCATCATAGCCGCGAAGCCCAATGAGTAGCTCTGGAAAGGCCAGCCGCTCCTCGCCTTGGCGTGGCACGGTGAGGCTAGGAGCCTGTCTGAGTAGTGACTGGTCAAGAGGGTGCGAGTCTGATTCCTTGCGTGGCCATGAGCAAGGAATTTCGCCCCTGGAAGATCGACGAGGTCCAGCTTCTGCCGCCGAGCGTGCAGGACTATGTGCCGCAGGACCACGTTTCGCGGTTGATCGTGTCGCTGGTCAAGGAAAGCCTTGATCTATCGGCGATCCTAGGCAGCTACCGGAGCGGGCTGGGTCAGCCGCCGTTTGATCCGCGGATGATGACGGCGCTGCTTCTACACGGCTATGCGAGCGGCATCTACTCGTCGCGGCGGATCGCCAGGGCGGCGGTGGAGCGGGCGGATTTCATGATGATCGTGGCCGGCGATGCGGCGGACTTCCGCACGATCTCGGAGTTCCGGCGGCGGCACCTGAAGGCGCTGGCCGACCTGTTCGTGCAGGTGTTGAAGCTGGCCGAGAAGGCCGGGTTGGTGAAGCTCGGGCACGTGGCGCTCGACGGCACCAAGATCAAGGCGAACGCGTCCAAGCACAAGGCGATGAGCTATGATCGGATGAAGAAGCGGGAAGCGGAGCTTGCAGCGGAGGTCGACCGCTGGCTCAAGGCGGCGGAGGCCGCCGATGCGCAGGAGGACAAGCGCTACGGCGACAAGCGCGGCGACGAGATGCCCGATTGGGTGGCCGACAAGCAGAAGCGGCTTGAGAAGATACGCGAGGCCAAGGCCGCGCTGGAGGCCGAAGCCAAGGCCGCAGCCGAGGCGGAGCGCAAGGCGCGGGCCGAGGAGCGCCGCATCGCCGAAGGCGGCAAAAAGAACGGCAAGACGTCCGCGCCGCCGAACACGGAGCCCGACGGCAAGGCACAACGCAATTTCACCGACCCGGAAAGCCGCATCCTGAAGACCAAGGACGGTTACATCCAGGGCTACAACGCCCAGGCTGCGGTCGATGGTGCCCATCAGATCATCGTGGCGCAGACGCTGACCAGTTCCTCCAGCGATCAGGCGCAACTGGCGCCGTTGCTCGACGGGATCAGGGCCAATCTGGGGACCAAACCCGACGAAGTGTCGGCCGACGCCGGCTACTGCTCCGCCGCCAATCTTCGCACGATCAAACGGCGGCGCATTGAGGGCTACATCGCCACCGGAAGGCAGAAGCACGGCACCAAGTCCGCCACCGCGGAAAAGCCTTCAAGAGCCGGCTCGCTGATCGCCAAGATGAGCACCAAGCTCAAGCGCGCCGGCTACCGAAGTCGCTACCGCTTGCGTAAGCAGATCGTCGAACCCGTGTTCGGACAGATCAAACAGGCAAGAGGGTTCAGGCAATTCCTGCTGCGCGGCATCGACAAAGTGAAGCCCGAATGGGCCCTGATTTGCACCGCTCACAACCTCGTCAAGCTGGCGAGGGCCGCATGAGCCGCTATCATTCGGATAAAACCGGCTTCCCGATGCTAACTGGACAGGCTCCTAGGGTGATGCGCCCCCTCTGTGCGTCAGCTTGTTGTCAGCTCGCGCGCCTATCATTGTCCACAGGTCTTCGAGTAGGCCAGTACGTTGCGATAGGGAGAGCGAACCGCATGTATAACAGAATCACTGGTTCTTCCAGCCAAGTTCCAAGCGCGAGCCAGGCCGATGAATCGGAGCTATCAGCAGATGGCCGTAGGTTTACGGAAACGCTTACGGCGCCTGGTTCGTCCTCGGGGGCGACACGGCCGTACTCCTCATTTCCGAACCTCCCATCGATGAGATTGACAGGGAGTCATTCAGGGAAGAACTGAGAAATTTTTACGGTAAGGACATCAAGCACATAGCCGATAATCCGCAAGAATACTCGGATTTCGTTTCCGAAAAGGCTGAGCGCACAGCGATGGTCGCCAGAGCCGGATCCACCGTAGAGGATTCGGACCATGCGCGATATTTCAGCTATCAATTGGGTGACAAGAGTGTCGGGCTTCTAAAGACCGAAGGTCGACGTCGCATGGGAGGGGAGGCATGGGAGCGGCACTTTCCTGGGCGAAAACACGTCTCGTCCGTTGTCGGTCTCCGGGTTACTCATCCGCTCGTCGAGAACGCAGGCGATGTTCTGCTGGAACATCAACTTCGGCTTGACGGCAAGCGGGCGTTGGTCATGTCGCGTCCTGCCACGGATGAGGTGAAGCCCCGTCTAGAGCAGATGGGTTTTGTTCACGTGGGGGACAATGAAGATGACAATGAATATGTGCTTGACCCTAGGCAGCATCCCGACAAGTGGACGCTGAACGATGAGGGAAAATGGCAGCGGGTGGACAAGCCTCGGCTATATCTCTCCAAAGTTGAGAGTAGTGATGACGAAAACGAAGGAAGTGTCGAGAAATATTCGGGCGAAGAATACATCGAAACGGATTCGTCGGGGGACGATCCTACTTGGTACTTCGACCGGCTCAATTTAGGCCCGGGGACTGGCTAGCAGAAGTCGCGCCGGGTGCGGCTTGGCCTGAAAGTGGCCGACTTCTCGTAGCGGCATGCACCGGGAAGGGGCGCTGCAACGGGAGCGCCCGCCACGCGCGGGTGTGCTCTCGATGCGGCGCGCGAGCGGAATAAATTGGAAGCGGCGGCGGTTCTCGAATTTGCCGGCAGAGCAGCTTCTTTGGAAGCCCTAGTCAGCTGCTCTGAGCTGCTTTTTGCCTCATTGGCAACTCTCTGGGATTTGAACGCTCCACCATCGATGCGTTGCGCGATCTTGCAGGGCGCTTCGCGGACGATCAATTGAGGTGTGCCTCCTCATGACCGCCAACGGCCAAGCCGAATGTCGCTGCCGCCTGCGATCTGCGGCTTCAACGACATTAATCCGGCGCGCTCGGGGAGGAGCAAGCGATGAAACCAGTCTGGGTCTAGATCGATGAAAAACACCCGCGCGTGATGCAAACCAGATCGCGCTGTTCGTGGATCGATACCGCCAATTGTCTGGACACTTGGTTGTCGAGCCGAGGAGGGGCTCAGCTGCTCGCAGCTCCGCTTTCCGCGCCTCATCCAGACGTCATTCACGGATAGCGAAATGTCTTGCCCTCAATTGCTGATCTTAGTGCTCGCTCGGACGCCATTTCGCGATGCTCTGCCTGCACATTCTTGTTCAGTGGACCGCTTATCCTCAGTCAAGGGCTGCTTCGATCGCTCCCAATTCAGTATCGTTGCAGCAGTCCTTGAGTATGTTGGAAGACGGCGCGAGTGAGCGCAGCGCCAAACCAAGCTTGCGCAGCGTTTCAATGACGCGCACTGCGATCTCATCACGAGTGGCATTTAGAACTGTATCAAAGGGCAATTTGAACATTGGTCTGTTCGTCGATAAAGGGTCTGAGGTGAGCATCCTGCGGAAGCGCAAGGGTTGGCCGTCAATTGCCGTTACATGTTACAGCCGACCCGACTGTGCGTTGGCGCGGCCGCTCGCTGGATCACTTCACCAGCTGTTTAGCCCTTGGTAAGTGTAAGCAGCGAGCTCGTCGGCTCGAAGAACATCACGAGCGATTGCGACTGAGGCTTGGGGGAAGCCTGGCTCGTCCGGCCACTTGCCGAGACCGTTCACCAGGTTCGACGGGCACCGCTGCGCCTTAGACGGCGGGATCAAGCTTGGAGACGGTCGCCTTATGATCCCGGCATTCAAGGGAGCTCATTCCGTCGGCCTGCCGTGACTGAACTGGAAGAGCAGCTGTTTCCGGCGGTGCGTTGATGTGGTGAGGTGAAAAAGGAAAATCTGGTGCTCTGAACCAAACTCGCAAGCTGAAAAGCACCATTGTGACCATATCCGTGAGGAAACGTACGCGTTCTTCTCAGTAAAGGTGAAGGAGATGGCGAAAGTTTGTACCGGCCTCTCGATGGAGGTTCTTTACCGGTTCAAGGAGAAGCGAGCGCCCGGTTGCATGTGCTTGCCGGCATTGGAAGCGGAAGAAGAGAGATGATCTACACTACGGTTTGCTCAGCAGTTTGTTCGAAATCAAGCGAGGCAAAGGAGGTGACGTGAGAGCACAAGTTCTAGAAAAGCTCGAGGCTGGCCGCGTACGATATGGCCAATTCGCCAGCGCGCCGGAGTCAGGTCCTTGCGGCCTCTTTTTTGTCCAGGGGCCTTGTGGCTGCAAGCTCAGGATAATCGGACTTGTTCGCCCAGGTTGGGAGCATGTCTCCGTCTCTACGCCGCGACGTTGTCCGAACTGGGAAGAGATGTGCTTCGTCAAAGACCTGTTTTGGGATGAAGAGGAGTGCGTGATGCAGCTGCATCCTCCTCATTCGCAATACGTGAATAACAGCCGGTATTGCCTGCATCTCTGGAAGCCGACTCGTCGGGACATTCCAATGCCACCGGCTAGCTTCGTAGGCGTCGTCGGGCTTGATCCATCTGAAACGGCAATGTTGCTTGCACAGATTGGGGGGCTATCATGAGACCCGTTCTACAACGATTTGAGGGCCCCAACAGGGGCGCCGCCGCATCTATTCCGGTAGGAACGACAACTGCGATAGACGAACAACTCCCTTCAATACATCTAAGATGCTTGTTGATGTTTGTTCGGGGAGTTTTCAGATCCCTTCGGCTGATCAACAAGGGCTGGGACTCCCGCCAGACGATATCGTTGCCGTGGGGAAACTCGTCAGCTTGGCGTCAGCTCGCATCCTTAGGGTGCCGATCCGTCAATAGGCGGTGAACGATGAGCCTTATCACGCATCGAGAAGAGCAGCGGGTTATAGCGAGCATGTCTGGCCCTACGGAGGACACGGCACGTCTGGATTGGGTGCCGTTCTGGTTGCGATCGGCCTTGGATATAGCCGCATTGTGCTGTGTGGCGTGCCTTGTGATGACGGCCGTTATAATAATGACGAGCCTTTTTGGCGGCGTACTGCTTTTGCTTCATCTGAGGCGGCGGGCTCGGTCGGTGCAAATCGCAACGTCTATTGTGGAAGGTGAACCAGATCGCTTTCGAGCCAAAAATGAGAAGCATGTCGGACCGCACCAAGAAGTGGTTGGGTGGCGCACACAAACTCGACCCGCAGCCTCAGGAGATACGATCGAGTAGAACCCGCAGTAGTCGACCGCCTGAAAACAGCAGATCGCGCCACATGAGATGCGCTCCTGTCATAGTTTCAACTTGCAAGAACGGGGAAACGGGTTCGAGCCTCTGGACTGGCGAGGAGGTCAGCCGATGCCGTTGCACTGCATCAATGAGGCGCGCCTGAGCAGGGTAGCGCCTCTCAAAGCAGAGAGTATACTCATCGCAGCGTGCCTCAACACTGAGTACCGTGACACAAGCTCAATCCGGCATACGGTCAATGAGCTAGCGCGTGGCTGCCTCGCGGGCGCTGACTACACGATTGAGGATACATATGTTCTTACGCAGGTGTCGGTAAGAAGGGTGGCAGGAATCTACAGGGCGGATCGTCTTAGGGATTCATGCATAGATCAGCCACGCCTCGTGGCGGTCTGAGCTTGAGACGGAGCTGGTTGATATCTGATCGCGCACCGCCGCTTCGAAGTAACCAGGGAGAATGATGGGCGGAGAGCAGCTCGTTCAAGGGCTTAAGGAACCAGGAACAAGGGCGCGCAGGGAATGTCAGATATTTGTGTAAGAGGCCTCTGTGAAGCTGGATTGCAGTCGTTTCTGGCATTAGCCGGACATTGTCATTTGATCCTATGGTGGCTAACAGTGGCCGGGCAGCAAGCTCTGTCAAAGCCGCAGCCGTCGCAGGCGGGGCCCGCAGGCCCGCCTTTTCAGAGCTTGCTGATCGGCCAAACTCGGTCCGCCGGATAAGGCGGACATTTTGGTCATCGCGCTGATCCCGGAAAACGCGAGCCGAAGTGAATGGCGAACTGGCCCATGGCGGCAGTCCACTCGACACCTCGCCGCCACCTCAATCCGGCGTTCTTGTGCGAGATAAAGCAGCTTCAACGCGTCGTCGTCGTTGGGAAACTGCCGCGGGTCTTAATGATCTTGCGCAAGCTAACGCGCGCGTAGAGGCTCAGGATTTTGTCGTCGAAGCCGTCGAACGGGTCTGGCCCTTGGCGATCAATAGCGGCTCGAACCTGCCGGCCCGGTCGCGTGGCAAAGCTATGTCGATCTCGCCGTCCTCGGTCAGGATCGTCTTCGCGCTGGTCCCGTTACGGCTATTGCCGCTGCCGCGGCCGGCCGGGTCCCCTTCTCGTAGCCAAGATGATCGCTCAGCTCCGCACCAAGCGCCCGCTCAATCAGCTTGAAAAGCCCGTCCGTACCTGTGAGGTCTTCAGGCTTCTCATAGTTAGCAAGCAGTTGATCCAGTAGTTCAGGTGTAAACGTCGTCTCGGTCGTCATGTGAGTCTCCTCGGTAAGGTAAACTCACAGAAGCCTAATTACACATTCTTTCTGACACCCTCTTGAGCCGGCATCAATTCGGCTTCCGAAAGCAGGAGATCAAGCAGTCTTCGTTAGCCGACTGACCTTGGCAACTCACTCGCTCGACTTCGACCAACGATTCCTTCAACATGAGCATGCAAGTCTCAGCTCCAGCGGCATGGCCCCAACGCCTGCAGTTGGTATCTCGGGCTGACCCAAAAACCAGCTGTCCATCTGGCGCCAGCATCTGCACCAACTTGCGGATAGTCGCACGCATCTCGGCCACGCCTCCAAGGTAGTAGAGGACTTCGGCCAGTACGATCAAATCAAACCGCTCGGCGGTCGAAAACTGCTGAACGTCCGAAGCCATCCAGGCTATGTGCGACCACCGTTTCGTCCGCAGGCTAGCTCGACGAATCGCTTGCGGCATAACGTCGATGACTGTGAGCCGTTTGCAATGAGGTGCTAGTATTTCCGTAAATGCGCCGGCCGCGCACCCGACCTCGAGGGCGTGCGAAATCACGCCTTGCGAAAGCGATAGCCGGAGCATTTGCGAGTGACGCTCGCGTTCGAATGGATTACCGTCGAGCCTCCACGGATCGTCGGCGGCTAGATTCCTGCTCTAGCGATTGATGCTTGCTGTCCGAACTCATGAGTCACCTACCTACTGAGAATGCACGATCGGGTGCCCGTGCCGATGCTGTCAGACCAGCCTCGAAGAACTACGGGAAAGCTCCGCCTCCGCGGGACTACCGACCATTGAAGAGACTCCAGTCCAGCTTTCGCAGACCTCATGAGCACCTCGTCAGTCCCAATCCAGTACGGCGCACACCAGGACGCAGCTGGGCAATCATTCGTTCGCGCTTGCCTATCATCCAGCAACTGTGTTGAAACCAACAAGTCATTTCACACGCATTTTCCTGATTGATGCTTGAGTTAGCCAGCGTCTGACTATGGGGATTGCGGCAAAATTGGTAAAATCTATTGTTTGGATGGAACATATCCAGTCCGGTAATGGTCCGCGAAGAACGCATTGGCGTTTCGCGCATGATGAGCCGGCCGTCTTGACGTAGCAGCACATGCTGAACGGCCCCCACGACGTTGATCCGGCGAAGATCCTCGCCGGACATCGAATGCCTCGAAAGCTCACGTCATGACGCAGAGCTGGACGCGCTCGAACACTGCTCGCGGCGAACGTTCGAACCGATGCCACTGTTTGATGAAGGCCAGCGGCCCGGCAAGCTTGCGGGCATCGCCACGCTCGCCAGCGGGCGCTTTGCCATGATCGACGACGGCCTCGGCTTCCAGTTCGTCCCCTAGCAGCAGCCTGTGCTCGACAAGCGCATCGGCCAGCATCAGCGGTGTGATGCGCGACAGCGGCGGCATCGAGTGGAGCTTCGGACGCAAACACGTTAGGCTTGTGAAGCAGCGGAAAGCCCTGCGTGCTTGGCGCGAGTGGGCCGGATCAGCGACGACTCTTCAAGGCTGCCGCTGTCGCGCCTCCTCTTCGCGGCTGACGGCCTGGACCAGTCGTCGCCGCCCCGGCTTGGGCTCTCCAAGCAGGTAAGGCGAATTGAGGGCGCGAGCGCTCCAATGCCCGAGGTGAAGGGGTTCGCAATGGTAGGTTGCGGCTTGTAATCCATACGGTGGTGCATAGGCTCTATGTTGGAGCCTTGGAATGATCGTTGGCTTTCGGGATGAATGGCTACGCGCCTTCTTTGTGGATGATGTCCGCTCACGGAACGTCCCGCCCGATCTTGAAGCCGGTTATTCCGCAAGCTTCAGATGATCGACGATGCGACGACCGATCAGGACTTACGCGCGCCGCCCAGCAATCACTTCGAGAAGCTGCGCGGCAATCTGGCGGGGTTCCATTCGATCCGCGTCAACCAGCAATGGCGGTTGATCTTCCGCTGGGACGGCAAGCGAGGCGAAGCGGCGGGCGTCTATCTCGATGATCACAGCTACCGATGAGAGCGAGGCAAACCATGCTGACGACAAAGCGCAAGCCGGCCACGGTCGCCGAGATACTGACCGAGGAGTTCATGGAGCCGATGGGCTTGACCCAGGGCGCGCTTGCCCAGGCGATGGGCGTTCAGCGCAAGCACGTCAACGAGTTGTGCAACAACCGCAGGAACGTGACGGCGGCGACCGCGCTGATCCTCGCCCGCGTGTTCGGCAACAGCCCGGACTTCTGGCTCAACGTGCAGCGGCGCAGCGATCTCTGGGAAGCGATGAACAGCCCCAAGGAGCGTCAGCGGATCGAACGCGCTCGTCCGCTGAAACGCGCCGCGTAGTCGACGATGAATTGCGATGAATAGCTCTGGTCCCGCACCACGCAAGCATTTTTACGCTGTGTTTCGGCATGGAATAAGGACCCCGTTTTCGGGGTGATCGGCATCCAATCGGGACCCCCGGGACAAGGGTCCACAGTGGCTTCCATCGAGTCATGGAAGCCGAGGTTGGGATGCTGGTGGTGGAGACGATTGCGAAGATCCGTCGCGCCTATTTTGTTCACGGTCAGCCGATCAAGGCGATCTGCCGGAAGCTTGGCGTATCGCGCAAGGTGGTCCGCAAGGTCATCCGTTCCGAGGCGACGGAGTTCCGGTACGAGCGCGAGACGCAGCCGCTTCCGAAGATGGGCCCCTGGAGTGCCGAGCTTGACCGGTTGCTGGTGGCGAACGAGAGCAAGGCGGCGCGGGAACGGCTGACGCTGATCCGATTGTTCGAAGAGCTTCGCGGCCTGGGCTATGCCGGCGGCTACGATGCGGTTCGTCGTTATGCGCGGCGCTGGAGCCGGGAGCGTGGCGCCTCGACAGCCTCAGCCTATGTGCCGCTGAGCTTTGCGCCCGGAGAAGCCTACCAGTTTGACTGGAGCCACGAAGTGGTCCTGCTGAGCGGGGTCACGGTGATCGTGAAGGTGGCTCACGTCCGGCTTTGCCACAGCCGGATGCTGTTCGTGCGGGCCTATCCGCGCGAGACGCAGGAGATGGTGTTTGACGCCCATGATCGGGCGTTTGCGCTGTTCAAGGGGCCTGCCGGCGCGGCATCTACGACAACATGAAGACGGCGGTGGAAACGATCTTCGTCGGCAAGGGCCGTCTCTACAATCGCCGCTTCCTGCAGATGTGCAGCCACTATCTGGTCGATCCGGTTGCCTGCACGCCGGCGTCGGGCTGGGAGAAGGGTCAGGTCGAGAACCAGGTCGGGCTGGTCCGCGAACGGTTCTTCACTCCGCGGCTGCGCTTCAAGACGCTCGACGAGCTGAACGGCTGGTTGCTCGATAAATGCATTGCCTACGCCAAGGTGCATCGGCATCCAGAGTTCGCCGACCAGACCATCTGGGAGGTCTTCGAGGCCGAGCGACCGAAGCTCGTGCCCTATGCGGGCCGGTTCGATGGCTTCCATGCCGTGCCAGCCTCGGTCTCCAAGACCTGTCTGGTGCGCTTCGATAACAACAAGTACTCGGTGGCAGCGAGCGCGGTCGGGCGGCCCATTGAGGTCCAGGCCTATGCGGACCGCATCGTGATCCGCCAGGACGGCCGGGTCGTTGCCGAGCATCCGCGATCATTCGGCCGCGGCGAGACGGTCTACGACCCTGGCACTACGTGCCGGTGCTGGTGCGCAAACCCGGCGCCCTGCGCAATGGGGCGCCCTTCAAGGACTGGGTATTACCGGCCGCGATCGAGCGGGTGCGGCGGAAGCTTGCGGGCGCTGATGACGGCAATCGCCAGATGGTCGACATCCTCAACGCGGTGCTGAGCGACGGACTGCCGGCGGTTGAGGCCGCCTGTGCTGAAGCGCTCGGTCACGGCGTCCATTCCGCTGATGTCGTGCTCAACATCCTGGCTCGGCAACGTCAGCCCGCCCCACCAGCCAACATCATGACGCCGGCCGCACTGACACTTCGCCATGCGCCGATCGCCGATTGTGCCCGCTACGACAACCTTCGGAGGACCATCTAATGGAACGAACCCAAATCTTCGACCTCATGGGCGAGCTCAAGCTCTACGGCATGAAGGCCGCCTTCGACGAGATCATGGCGACCGCCATCAAGCGCCAGCATGAGCCGCAGCGCATTGTCGGCGATCTGCTCACCGCCGAGATCAGCGAGAAGCAGGCAAGATCGATCAAGTACCAGCTCACCATCGCCAAGCTTCCACTCGCCAAGGACATCGACGACTTCCAGTTCGATGGCACGCCGATCAACCAGACCCTCGTCAATGATCTCGCCGGCGGCGGCTTCATCGCCCAGCAGCGCAATGTCGTGCTGGTCGGCGGCACCGGTACCGGCAAGACCCATCTGGCCATCGCCATCGCCAGAAGCTGCATCCGCGATGGTGCCCGCGGCCGCTTCTACAACGTCGTCGATCTCGTCAACCGGCTCGAGACCGAGACCCGCAACGGACGACAGGGCCGGCTCGCCGAGCATCTGACCCGCATGGACTTCATCGTTCTCGACGAGCTGGGCTATCTGCCCTTCGCCCAATCCGGCGGCCAGCTTTGTTCCACCTCGTCAGCCGGCTCTACGAGCGCACCTCCGTCATCGTCACCACCAATCTCGCGTTCGGCGAATGGCCGAGCGTGTTCGGCGATGCCAAAATGACGACCGCGCTGCTCGACCGGCTGACCCATCACTGTGACATCGTCGAGACCGGCAACGACAGCTGGCGCTTTAAAAGCCGCGACGACGATCAAACAACCCGCGCTCGCGCCGTCTCCGCAACCCCGACCAGCTCCGACGACGCGAGCGCTACCAGCAAAACACGCCGATCAAAGGGGTCCCTTTTGGATGCCGATAAGGGGTCCCATTCCAACGCCGATTGACATTTACGCTGCGCGGCTTATCGCGCAGCTTAGCGTATCATGACGTAAAATTAGGCTACTTCTTGCTTTCGACAGATCGCGCGATCCTGGCGCGATGTCCCGAGCGCGCGCCAAACCCAGCAAAGACCGTCGCGTCCCGGCATCCTGCCGGATGATCTTTTCGACTATGCCAGCATCGAGCCGTGGCCGCGTGCCGGCAGGCCGCCAAAGCATGATCTTGCTGACTGGACCGTCACAGTCGATTGGCCCGACCGCGTCGCGGTCACGGACGCCGAGGTGGACGTATTCGAGGCGTGGTTCGGCCGATCTCTTCGACGACCTGTTCGGGCCATGCCGATGATCTGACAAGGAGACGCCCGCCATGACCGTGCCCCAATGTTCGAAAGGGCGCGCGCCGCCCTCTATCTGCGCGTCTTGACGGCGCGGGAGGCCGAGCATGATGTCTCCATTCCTGATCAGAAGCGGCAAGGTGAGGCTTATTGCTCGGCGCGCGGCTATGCGATCGTCGAGACCTATGTGGAGCCGGGAGCCTCCGCGACCAACGACCGCCGCCCTGAGTTTCAGCGCATGATCGAGGCGGGCACATGCAAGCCCGCACCCTTCGACATCGTCGTGGTTCATTCGTTCAGCCGTTTCCTCCGCGACCATTTTGAGCTTGAGTTCTATGTCCGCAAGCTGGCGAAGAACGGCGTCAAGCTCGTTCCATCACGCAGGAGATGGGCGATGACCTGATGCACGTCATGATGCGCCAGATCATGGCGCTGTTCGATGAATATCAATCCAAGGAGAACGCCAAGCACGTGCTGCGCGCGATGAGCGAGAATGCACGGCGGGGCTTCTGGAATGGCGCCCTACCGCCAATCGGCTATCGCATCGTCGCGGCCGAGCAGCGTGGCGCCAAGACCAAGAAGAAACTGGAGATCGACCGACTGCACGCCGACACGGTGCGAATGATCTATCGTCTGTTTCTGGAGGGGGACGGCGTATCCGGCCCGATGGGCGTGAAGTCCATTACCTACTATCTCAATGAACGCCGAACCTTCACCCGCGATGGCGGGCGCTGGGGTTTGGCTCAAATCCACAGCATCCTGACCCGCACGACCTATATCGGCGAGCACAAGTTCAACAAGCGCTCGCACAAGGACCGGGAGCGCAAACCCGAGAGCGAGATCGTGACCGGTGCAGGCCGGCCTGAAATCTCGTCACCCCATGGTGACGCCGACCCGCGTCACCAGCGGTCCCACCCTCCTTACCGGCATTTGCTTTTGCGCCAAGTGCGGGGGAGCGATGACGCTGCGGAGCGGCAAGGGCAGCGCAGGCGGCATGTATCGCTAGTACACCTGCTCGACCAAGGCCCGGCAGGGGAGACCGGATGCAAGGGCCGTTCGATTCCCATGGACAAGCTCGACGATCTTGTCGCCGGTCACCTTGAGAGCCGTCTGCTCCATCCCGACCGGCTGGAGGAAGTGCTTGCCAGCGTCCTTGACCGTCGCCAGGAGCGCTCAGCGCGCCGCCGAACACATCGCCGAGCTCAACAAGCGGATCACTGAAACCGACCAGCGGCTCAACCGGCTCTACGACGCGATCGAACCGGGCGTAGCCGTACTGGACGCCCCAGGTCTGAAAGAGAGCATCGCGGGCCTCAAGGCGATTCGGGATCAGGCCACGGCTGACGCCGAGCGCGCCCAGGCCGCGCTCGACAGCGTCGGCAATTAGGCTGTCAGCCCGATATGGTCAAGACGTTCGCAGACGTGGCCCGTGAGCGGCTCCGGCTTCGCGACGGCGGCTATCGCCGCGATCACCTGCGCGCGCTCGCTCAGCGCATTGAGGTGGCGGAAAAGAAGTCCGCATCATGGGATCGAAGTCAGAACTGCTGCGAACCCTGGTCGCCGCCTCAAGCGAAAATCGGCGGCTCACCGCGTTCGCGGTTCTGTACTGAAATGGCGCACCCGACGCGATTCGAACGGGTGGCCTCCACCTTGGAGGGTCGCGCTCTATCCAGCTGAGCTACGCGTGCATCTCGCAGTACTTGCGCGCATTTGTTGCAATGTGAAGCGACGGCATAACGCTCTCGCAAGTCGTTGAATTACGACCTCTCAAAACTCTTTTTGCACCAACTGGTTTTGACACGTGCATTCGGGGGGCAAGCGTCTGGGCTGTCAATCGCGGAACTCGCTTTCCATGACCCGCTAGAATTGGGGCACTGAGATTTCGTACAAGACACGCGATGCATCGTGGGCTTGGCAGCTGCGCTTGACCCGCACCCTGGAGGCGATCGAAGCGTTGATGCCCGGGCTCTACGAAATGTGCGTCAAGGACATTCAGGAACATGATGGACGAAAGTGTTTCAGTGTTGAACTGGTCAGACGCAGCTTCAAGGACATCCGTGCATTTAACGACAACTATAGAGACGAGTTTCCTTTCGGCGCCGTCGACCGCAAATCTCAACTTCAGGCACAGATCTATCACACCACCCCAGCGGCCGACCGGAGACAATATCTGGGGCCAAGCAAGCATTGGCCGCACCGAGAATGACACAACTTTATCGATTCCTTTGGTTGTGTTTCTTTCTCGACGCACTCCGAAAGTTCAGAGACGAAGAGGAAAGCCGGTAAGTTAATACGTCGACTTCATCCATTGGATGAATGGACCGAGTTACGACGGAGATCATGGTGTCGGCATCGCGGGCGAGAAGATGAGGCGCGCCGTCCGCTTCGAACGATGGCACCATCCGACTGAGGGCAATAGTATATGCGGCTTCGCAGTTGGCACGTGCTTTGAATGTCCGACCTTACCAGAACAGCTCAATGGGGGGACGAGGTGATACGTTATAAGATCGTGTGAAAGATCGTTGGTCATCTGCGACCTCAACGTGCGACATTTGCTAACCTGGACGCGCGATGCATCCGACGAAAGCCTCTGTCGGTGTATCCTTTCTCTGCTCTCGTTCAGAGCCATTTGTCCTGCACCCTTGTAACTGTGACGCCTAGATTGAGACCCGGAAATCACATTATGCCAGCGGAGTCGGACATCAAATCTGCGAACGCAAACAATCGCACAAGCACCGTCTGGACAATTGTGCTCGGCTTTGCCGCCGATTCGTTGATGCGGTGGAGTTGGCCTGACGCAAGGCGATATCTTCAGAGCATGCCTCAGTTCATCAACGCCTGTGGCGGACGAGCATTCGAGCATGGCACAGCGTACGTCACGGGAGGGATTCGCGCCGCGGCCCTGTGGCTGCCTCCCGGCGTGCAACAAGACGAGGAGGCGCTTGACGAAATCATGGCGCAGTTCCTGAGCCCGGGGATTACCGAGGATATGGTACACCTGCGGCGGGGAATGGCCCCGCTCACGCCAATGTTGCGAACGGCTATTAAGCGGAATTCGGAGACGCTGAAGCGTTGGCCCAGCGCTTTGGCGTCGGCCAGGAAGCCGTGCTGCGGCGGCTGCTGACGCTCGGTCGCACCACCCAGGCCTTCTATGACAGCAAGCGCGCTGATTTCCAGAAGATCTACGCCCAGCTTGACGAACAGAAAGAACCGTCCGAAGGGGGCCCCAAGTATCATTACGTGGTGCTGAGTCAGCTCGGTCGCATGTTTTCCCAGCCTATTTCCAGGGCTATCACGATCGATATTTCACACTGCGCGATGTCGCGGGTCTCTTAAATATGAATGTTACGACCGTTGCTGTAATGGAAAAGGCGGCCTTTGGCATGGCGGCCTAAACCGGAATGGCCAAGAAGATTTACTGCATCGATACGAGTGCGCTGATTGCCGCATGGTACGAGCGCTATAAACCGAAGCGGAAGCTTTCAGTCTACCGGCCTGCTGAAGACCCATGATCTGATCACGGCCCGCTGGCTCCGGATTTCGGAGGTCTGGCTGATGGTGTCACCACAATCGGCACTCTACCGCGAGACGCCCCCGACTACATCCCGTGTCGAGCGGCCTGCGTCGACCGGTGCTCCGCCTCGGCAAGCGGATAGCGTGGGTGGCCGCCAAGCACTGTGCTCAACAAGGACTTACAGAACGCAGGCGTAAGCTTGCCGCGGTGGACCACGACGCTCTCGTGACCCGTCGCAGCCCGGGCGTTCTGCCACTGCCGATTGTAGCCGCGCTGTTCATTGGACTTGACGTGGCAAGCGGCGAAGTCCACGTCATCCAGCGTCGCCAATTGCCGCGCAAGTACCGGCCGCTTCGTATGGATGTGCACCCACATCGGACTCGGCATTGCACCATTGCGCAGCGCCTTGGGTTGCAGCTTGATCTCGAACAGCGTCCCTGGCTCGCCCTTTAACGCGCGCGGTAGATCCGCAGGCGCCAACTCCTCGGCCGCCCGCAAGTGTTCAAGGTACTTCTGCGACGGAAAGGCGTAGGTTTTCATGCAATCGATCCTAGTCGTGGCCTTTCGCTCGTTCAAAGCCTTGGCTAGCCCCTGCGCCTGGGACAACATCATCTTGAGCCGGACTGTCTTGTCGTGCACTTCGGGCACTTGCGCAGGCGTGAGTAGACCGCTTCGGCGAGGCTCCTCCAACGCGGCCACACAGGCCTGCATCTCGGCGGCCTGCGTCTGCAAGCGCTCAACTACGGTGTCCACGACGTGGTCGGCATCCTCGGGTTTCATCTGGCGCGCTTGCGAGACGGCCCTTTGCTGACCAGACAGATCGAATTGCAAAAGTTCGTCCAACCGCTTGAGGAGTCGCGTCAGTGCCTCGATCGACGGCGGGGCCTGCCAGATCGCCAAGTGTGCCGTCGCCGACGATGACGCCCTCGCATGCGCCTCCTCCGCGCTCACGAGCTTCTTCGTACCTAGATCCGAGAGCACGAGAACCTTGGCTGCTGGCGCTGTGGCGTTGTCGGCCGTAGCGACCTGCGGCTGCGTCCCCCGGCCGCCGAACTCCCAGCGCCAGCGGCCGGCGCGCGCTTGCCTTTCCCCTTCCTCCGCGCTGTAGTGCCTTCGGCCACTACATCCCTGCCGGTAGTGTTGGCCGGTATCGCAGCCCCAGCGTCGGCCGGCGGTGCAATGATGGCTGGCGTCTTCGGCTGCAGTGACAGGAGGCGCATGACCTCATGCGCAGTGACCCACGCGCCTTCCACGATCTGGCCCAACAGTTCCAATGGGAGGTCGGCACCTGTTCCGACATCGCTTAGCTTGGCAACGATGTCGTGCAACGCCAACGCAAATTCCGAAAGCCGCTCCATGACTCCTTCCAGAACGGCGCAGTGCTCTGCGTCGAGCGCGCGTCCTTTACTGTTTAGAACAGCGTCGGCCGTCGAGCGGAATGCCGGAAAAACGTCCTCGATGAAGGTTCCCAACAGACGCACCCGCCCGTTCTCACCCATGAGGATTTCCCTCATGGCTGGTTCGAACGTGCTCGCCTGCGGCTCAATCATGACCTGCGCGAGAGCGACCCGCGATTGCAGATGCATGCACTTCATATTAAGTGCCCAGCCGGTGTGTAGCCGCAGTGCGGCCTCTTCGGCCTGCCGCATCTCGGCCGTTGTACTTGGTAAGTTGGCAGTGGCGGCGCAGACGGACTGCATCCGTTCCGAGCGCAATGCCTTCTTTCCCCACCACTCCATGCAGGCTGCATAGCGGTTCGCCACACTGGAAACCGCTCGGCTCAGCTGGTCGGGGAGCGTTGGATTGGAGCATCCGGTCGAGCACGGTGGCCGCACTCTTCCTGCTCTGCTCCAAGGCGTAGATAGTCGGGGTGGCCAGTGTGTTGCATTGGTCCGCCGCATGGAGCGCCTCGTCGCGGAGTCGGCGAGCCTGATCATCGGACAGAATGCTACGCGCTACATGCGGGGGCAGGCTCGCGCGGTAGTCCAGAACTTTTGAGCTTGCCTTGACGAGCTGGTCGATCAGCTCTTGCGCCTCCGACGAGTTCTGCTTTTGCATGGCTGCATTACGACAAGCGTCAAGTTCCTCAACCAGGCGGTCCATTTGTCGCTTTGTTGCCTTGATCTCGTCGCCTGTCGAGGAAATGGGGACTGCCATACCCGAAGTTCGCGGCTGGCTGGCGACCGGCGCCGTTCTATCTTGAGGCCCAGAGCGCATCCGCTCCACGACGGAATCGAACCGTTGGCTGCCTTCCCTAGGAGCCTGTCTGAGTAGTGACTGGTCAAGAGGGGCGAGTCTGATTCCTTGCGTGGCCATGAGCAAGGAATTTCGCCCCTGGAAGATCGACGAGGTCCAGCTTCTGCCGCCGAGCGTGCAGGACTATGTGCCGCAGGACCACGTTTCGCGGTTGATCGTGTCGCTGGTCAAGGAAAGCCTTGATCTATCGGCGATCTTAGGCAGCTACCGGAGCGGGCTGGGGCAGCCGCCGTTTGATCCGCGGATGATGACGGCGCTGCTTCTGCACGGCTATGCGAGCGGCATCTACTCGTCGCGGCGGATCGCCAGGGCGGCGGTGGAGCGGGCGGATTTCATGATGATCGTGGCGGGCGATGCGCCGGACTTCCGCACGATCTCAGAGTTCCGGCGGCGGCACCTGAAGGCGCTGGCCGACCTGTTCGTGCAGGTGTTGAAGCTGGCCGAGAAGGCCGGGTTGGTGAAGCTCGGGCACGTTGCGCTAGACGGCACCAAGATCAAGGCGAACGCGTCCAAGCACAAGGCGATGAGCTATGATCGCATGAAGAAGCGGGAAGCGGAGCTTGCAGCGGAGGTCGACCGCTGGCTCAAGGCGGCGGAGGCCGCCGATGCGCAGGAGGACAAGCGCTACGGCGATCAGCGCGGCGACGAGATGCCCGATTGGGTGGCCGACAAGCAGAAGCGGCTTGAGAAGATCCGCGAGGCCAAGGCCGCGCTGGAGGCCGAAGCCAAGGCCGCAGCCGAGGCGGAGCGCAAGGCGCGGGCCGAAGCCGAGGAGCGCCGCATCGCCGAAGGGGGCAAAAAGAACGGCAAGACGTCCGCGCCGCCGAACACGGAGCCCGACGGCAAGGCGCAACGCAATTTCACCGACCCGGAAAGCCGCATCCTGAAGACCAAGGACGGTTACATCCAGGGCTACAACGCCCAGGCCGCGGTCGATGGTGCCCATCAGATCATCGTGGCGCAGACGCTGACCAGTTCCTCCAGCGATCAGGCGCAACTGGCGCCGTTGCTCGACGGGATCAGGGCCAATCTGGGGACCAATCCCGACGAAGTGTCGGCCGACGCCGGCTACTGCTCCGCCGCCAATCTTCGCACGATCAAACGGCGGCGCATTGAGGGCTACATCGCCACCGGAAGGCTGAAGCACGGCACCAAGTCCGCCACCGCGGAAAAGCCTTCAAGAGCCGGCTCGCTGATCGCCAAGATGAGCACCAAGCTCAAGCGCGCCGGCTACCGAAGTCGCTACCGCTTGCGTAAGCAGATCGTCGAACCCGTGTTCGGACAGATCAAACAGGCAAGAGGGTTCAGGCAATTCCTGCTGCGCGGCATCGACAAAGTGAAGCCCGAATGGGCCCTGATTTGCACCGCTCACAACCTCGTCAAGCTGGCGAGGGCCGCATGAGCCGCTATCATTCGGATAAAACCGGCTTCCCGATGCTAACTGGACAGGCTCCTAGGGGCAAGACTGGACTCCGAGCGCGAACTGCTCAATCCCCACGTGCTGTCGGCTCCAGCAGCCCCAACGTGCGATTTGCCAGGTCGGCCAATGCCCGTCATATTCCAATCTCCGATACAGGCGAGAATGCGCAGCCTGTCTAGATAGACGGCCTGGCTGACAATTAGCTGACGAAGAGCATTCTCACGGATGCACAAAGAAAATCCGAATCACCGTGGCTCCAATTCCATGGAAGATGCCGTGGTGCTAGTGTCCCGAGTCACAAGTTCGCAATCGTAGCTTCGCGTCGCTGTGCCAAAGATGGCGCGCTGGCAACAGCGACGGCGGATCTGATCGCGGTCCAGCAACTTGCGCCCCTGATATAGAGCGATGACGAGCGTGCCGAACTGAAGTCGCTGACAATGCAGCGAAAGAAGGCGCTAGCGCTGGCTCTGAGAGCTCGGATCGTGCTGACCTGCGCGGAGGGCGGTCAGAACGAGGAAGTGGCGGCCAAGTTGGGCCTGGACACGCAGACGGTCGGCAAATGGCAGCGTCGTTTTGTGAAGCGGCGCGCGGCCGGGTTGCACGACGAGCCGCGTTCGGGGGCGCCGCGCACGATTGACGATGCTCGCATCGAAGCGGTGGTCGTGCGGACGCTGGAGAAATGCCCCCGAGAACGCCACCCATTGGAGTTCGCGCGACATGGCGAACGCCAAGGGCCTGTCCGTGTCGACGGTGCAAGGCATCTGGCGAGCCTACGTCTCGGCGCCGTGTGGATGAAAAGTCCCAAATCCAGGCGCTGGGGCCTATTGGGATCCTCATCGGGGCTCGGTTGTGATTCAAGCTTCGGGTGGAACGATTCGTTTTTGACTGACGCCCAATGGACGAAGATGGAACCGCTGTGTCTCGGCAAACCGAGCGATCCCGGACGCAGCGGCAAGGACAACCGGCTGTTTGTTGAGGCGGTGTTATGGATCGCGCGCCCGGGCAGTCCCTGGCGCGCTTTGCCGCGCGCTTTCGGCCAATGAAATAGCGTGTACACGCGTTTCCGCGACTGGGTGAAGGCGGACGTGTGGAAACGCCTGTTCGGCGCGGTCTCGGACGAGCCGGACATGGAATACGCCATGGTCGACGCCATGATCGTCAAGGTCCATCGCCACGGACAGGGCGCGAAAAATACAAAGACAGGCCATCGGCCGTTTGAAAGGGGAATGTCAGATATTTCGTGTAAGAGGTCTCTGTGAAGGTTGAATTGTAGTCGTTTCTTGCATCAGCCGGACATTGTCATCGATCCCATGGTGGCTAACAGTGGCCGGGCAGCAAGCTCTGTCAAGGCACCGGGTCCCCTTCTCGTAGCCAAGATGATCACTTAAGCGCCGCACCAAGCGCCCGCCCAATCAGCGCCTTCTTCAGCTGCTTGAAAAGCCCGTCTGCACCTGTGAGGTCTTCAGGCTTCTCATACTTAGCAAGCAGTTGATCCAATAGTTCAGGGTGTAATCGTCGTCTCAGTCCTCATGTGAGTCTCCTCGGTAAGGTAAACTCACAGAAACCTGCTTACACATTCTTTTGACACCCTCTGGGCGCATCAGCGAGCGGGCACCCACCGAACCTGTGGTGAGCTGCCCCGAGACGATTTCGCGCTGGACCATAGCCGCTCGATTTGCCGGCTCTCGATGAGAATAGCCGGCGCGCTCTTTTGTCCAACCAGCACAACCAGCGCTTACCGCGCGTGAGGCCCGTGTAGGCGATGAGTCTTCTTGAGTATCCTGAAGTTGCTGCATGGCGACGGACACCAAAGACGGGTATTCTGACCCACTGGCAAATCCGGTCTCGCTTCGCATGATCTATCTTCTTCGGACCAGTCTACATAAAGTCATCGTCGTCCCAATCCTGCATGGTATCTGGGGCACGCTGGGCCCCCTGGTTTCACTGCCTTCACTGGGTTCAGCTTTAGAAAGATACAATTGAGGCTTGTTTTTCCGCTGCCATTCGCCGTCATCATTCTTCGTCCAGTTGTCGGAACGCCGGGTAGGGTCAAGCACCATCATCGAGTCACTCACCTCAACAAAACCCAACGCCGCTGCGCGGCTTTCGCGTCGTCGTTGACAGCATGAGAGAGGAGCAAAGGCCGTTCGCCGTCGAGCCGAAGCTGATGTTCCAACAGAATATCGCCTGCGTTCTCGACCAGGGGATGAGTAACCCGAAAATCCACAGTGGATGTGAGTTCGGTCCGTCCGGAAAACTGTTCCCGCCAGCGCGCGCGTGCCTTTTCCTCTTTGAACACATCACTCATGCTAGCTCCGCCTTCCGTTCGCAGAAGTCCAACACTCTTGTTGCCTAGCTGATAGCTGAAATAGCGTGCGTTTTCCGAACCAGATTTCCTGCCGTGGTCATAAGCAACTTGTGCCGCGCGTTCGGGTTTCGAAGATACGAGAAGCGAGTATTGCTGTGGTTTCGCGGCGATATGCTCGATTTCATCGCCATAAAAGTCCTTCTCGTTCTCCTCGAATGAAGAGCTAGTGATCTCCACCACAGGAGGTCGCGGAACGAGGGAGTACGAGGTGTTGCTCCCGAAGACGAGCTAGCGCTCGGCGCCGCTATGTGCATCCCAGCAAACATGTCCGCAAAGCGTTGGCTGTCGGCATCAGATTGCGTGTGGTTGGTGGCGAATTGTCTCATTTCAGCAGTGTCGGAAGCACCGGGTGAGCTATTGATTCGGCCATACATGGTGATTGGGTTTCCTATCGGTGAAGTATTCTCCCACTGACTTCAGACTCGTCGGGCACCGCGAATTTGATAGTCAGCCTAGCTGACGACGAGCTGACGCGCAGGCGTTAAAGCGTGTACGATCCGGCGTTCTACGCGAAGGCCACGCTATGGCGAACGGGCCAGCGCACCCGGCTCGTGCGAAAGCGGTTGCAGGCTAGGATTTCCGGTATCGGCATTCCCAGCAAGTGCGAGCGATAGGCCGAGATTGTTGCGCAACATCTGATTGCCTGGGGCCGCTGCGAGAGCCTCGCGATATAGCGCTTGTGCCTCATCATGACGCCCCTCGGCGTCGAGGACCACCCCTTTTGCGTTCAGGGCACGCAAATCACCAGGAACTGTAAGCAAGATCTTGTCGGTTACCTCAAGTGCTTCGCCCGCGCGTTTCTGTGCCAGAAGGGCCTGCGTAAGCGAGATTGCCGCATCGACATTGTCTGGCTTTTGCTTCAGAGCCTCACGCAAACTCTCTTCATCGGAAACCCGGAGGAGGGCGTGTGCAATGCGCTCGCGCATAGCAGGATCGATGTCCTTGGCGCCCAGCAACTCTGGCCGCGGCGTCTCTTGAACTGAGATAGCTTGGTGATCCAGACTGGCGCAACCACCAAGCACAAGGATGGCGAATAAAGCGAGGAGAGTTAAGCCCGAGGGCGGATGGAACGCATACAATCGAGCAGCGAATGTTGTTGTAGGTGAATTCATGCCATCCATCTCACGACCGACTGCTGCACTCTGTTAGCCGTTTGTGGCAAGCAGGTTGGGTTGTTCTCCTGTCGGAGCTTTTTCCTTGGGACCTGTAAGCTTGAGCGACCCCACCGGCTGGACCGTGAAATCGGAGGCGAGATCCTGATAAGACAGAACAGGAAGATCGAACCCGTTGCGGGTGAGAAAGCCGCGGACGAAGCGCCTGATATCCAGCGAACTCAGGATGACGGGCTGGCTCTGACCTGGTGGCATGCCTGAATGAATCTGGCGCAGTTGCGACAGCAACATCTCGCTATGCCGGTCCTCCAGCGCGAGGTACGGCCCGACGGTGGTCTCTCGGACCGCACTGCGAGATCACATCTTCAGTTTCACGTTCGACGATAAAGGCGGGCAGAACACGGTGAGCGTTGGCATGGCGATAGCAGATTTGCCGTCTTAGGCCGGAGCGGACATATTCGGTGAGCAGGACGGCGTTTTGCTCGCGTTCGCTCCATTCGGCGAACGCTTCCAAGACCAGCCGGGTGTTACAGATCGGGATGCCCTCGTCGAGCAGGCGACGCAGGACATCGGCGATCCGGGAACTGGAGTCGTGCGTAGCACTTCCTTCACCAGGTCGGCATATTCCTGCTCCATCCGGGCGAGCAATTGTCGCGTCTCTTGAATGCCTACCAAGCGCTGCGCATATCGCGTCAGTACGGAACTGACGCGCAGGGCTATGATTTCGCTCGGACGGTGATGCCCGATCCCGGCCGCTTTGAGAGCCGGTGCATGGCTCTGTTCGATCCAGATCCGGTCGGTGTCTGGATCTTGCCGATACGGGATGCCGCTCAATTCAATGTTCGCTCGGTCGTCGGTGAGCGCGAGCTGCGTCGGATCCACCCGATCCCGTTCAACCGGTACCCCTTCCACATCTAGCCTAAACTCGGATTGGGCCAAACGTTGATCGACCTGGACTGGAATGCGGGGAATCGTGATGCCAAGATCGGCTGAGACCAGTGCCGAAATGCGAGCGATGTGCTGCTCAACTTCCTCTCTGTCAATCGCGTTTACCAGGTTAGGTGCAAAGAATACCGCGACCGGAAGCGCCTCCGCAGGTATGGTTTGCCGTTGAGCCTGCGCTGGATTTGAAGTCGGAGTACTAACGTTAGTGCTCGTCTTGGAGCCCGTGTTCGCGCCTTGCACACCGCCTTTGACATAGCTCGTCCCGGCAAAAAGTGCGGCCAGCATGAGAAACGGGGGCAAAGGGAAACCTGGTATCAGCCCCATGAGAAGTAAGACGCCGGCCGCTAGCCGCAATGCCTGGGTACTGGCCGTGACTTGGTTGATGATATCGGCACCAAGCTTGAGCTTGGAAGGCCCATTCACACGTGTGACGATGGTTGCGGCCGTAACCGACAGCAGGAGCGCCGGAATCTGAGAAATCAACGCATCGCCGATGGTGAGCAGCGTATATTGATGCAATGCCTCATCGACGGACATGCCCTTGGAGAGCAGTCCGATGCTGATTCCTCCCAGCATGTTGATGCAGATGACTATGAGTCCGGCAATGGCATCCCCTTTCACGAACTTCATGGCGCCATCCATCGCGCCGTGAAGTTGGCTTCTCCCTCCAGTGATGCTCGCCGGCTGCGTGCCTCGTGCTGATCGATATGACCGTTGCGTAGCTCCGCGTCGATAGCCATCTGCTTGCCCGGCAGAGCGTCGAGCGTGAATCGTGCCGAGACTTCAGCAACGCGCTCGGCTCCCTTCGCGAGAACCATGAACTGCACCATGGTCACGATCAAAAATATAACAATGCCGACCGCGATGTTCCCTGATATCACGAACTCACCGAAGGTGTGAATGATGCTGCCGGCGTCTCCTTCAGCGAGAATCAGCCGCGTTGTCGCGATGGTCAGCGCCAGACGAAAAACGGTGGAGATCAGGATGACGCCGGGCAAGGACGAGAAATCCAGTGGCGTACTGAGATACAGTGCAACCATCAGCAGCAATACGGCAAAACCCAGATTGAAGCCGATCAGCATGTCGACCACGACGATCGGCATCGGCATGATCATCATTGCGATTGCCAGAAGCAGCATGAACGCGACCATGAAATCCGGGTGGAATGGCGCGCGCACGATAAGCTTACGAAGGAGGTTTGCCATGGAGACGATTCTTATTGTTGTTCCGTTGGGGCTGTCCTGCCACGCAGGGACACATAGTCTTGGAAGACTGCCCGCGCCTCGTCCATACGGCCGGCCCGTCGTAGCGCGTGACTGCGGAGAAGCGTCAAAGGCAGACGCGAAGAGGGCTCGTCATCAAGCGTGTCTAGTCTATCCAGCACGGCAAGTGCTTCATTGCCAAAGCCCTCCGAGATGAGAGCATAGGTAAGAATGCGAAGCAGGTCGACGTCTTGCGAATCGTCATGGGCAATGAGCCGCAACAGAGCGAGAGCTTGTGCGCTCTGTCCACACGCAAGGTGGACGAAGGATATTGCGCAGACCAAATCACGCTCCTGCCCTGAGATTGGCAAGACATCGCCGGTTTTGGAAGCATCGGCCGGCGGCGGTGGACTGGCGAACTGCGCTCCGCCCGAGTCGATCATGCTGGCCCCCAATCAAACTGTTCTGGTTCTGCCGGAGCAGGATGAGCCGCCGGAGCTCCTGCTGCAGGGCTTCGGTCCCTTCACGCGCCGCCGAAGCCTCCGGTTCGGCGCATAGCCTATCGGCCAAGCGCTCGAGAAGAACACCATGCTTCTCTGCTCGCAGCACGTCCGGGTCACGCAGGCGTGGTGTCACGAAGGAGAGCAGGCCAGTTGCGAGATTGCGGCCATAAAGTGAAGCGAGTGCTGCACGGGCATCGATCTCAGCTATCCGTACGCGCCTCTCGTTGAGACTGACGCGCGAGACGGCATTGATATCGTTTACCTCAAGCGCGGCCTCGATTGGCAGATCCGGAGCCTCGGTATCCGGCCAAACCGACCCGTGCCTCTTCTCGCCACCGCCATCGGTGCCATGGATCCCTAAATTATGGACTTGAGGGAGGGCCGGCTTGTTCGCTGGCTCATGGTCGTGCGTGTTGAGCCTTTGCGAAGAGGTGCCAAGTCCGACAGGATGCTGGGGCAGCTTGGTCATGACGTTCTCCTTTCCTGCGGCGGTGGAGCTCTAATAGGGAAGAGCAGCAAGCCGTCCATTCCGGCTGAGCAGTACGCGTCCCGTCTCGATACGATCGACCGTCCATCCATCGTTCAACAGCGCGCCCACGAAGTACTTTTGGCCACCAATAAGAAGATAGGGTGGGCTCCGCGCCACACCGCCTGGACAGCAATTGAGGAGGGCGGCTTATCCTCCTTCACGATCACTCCATTTACGAGTGTCAGCGATCCGTTCGTATGCTGATCGAACCATTGCTGAACCTTCTGCCATCTACTGACTGACGCAGGCGTCACGGTGCCCTCGGCGCTGACCACACCTGGCCCAGGACCGATCTTGATATTGAGAAGTCCCGCTTTGTTGACCTCCTCTTGCAGCTGTTCGGCGGCCGCATGGAGGGGCGATCATCAGGACCGTTGAGCGTCAGCTTCGGTGGAAGTGCGGCGACAGGGGGCGCATCGGGGCTCAGTGCACCGGCACTGCCGTCAAAGAGGAAGCTGACTGCAAGAGTGGCGATCCCGACAGAGCTCAGCAAGACCAAGGCGGCTGCTATCATCGAGACACGCGACAGGCCGATTGATCCTTGCTCCGAATCCTGTGTGCAGCGAATGGACATCGTGCCCGCATGAACGACGGCAGGAAGAGAAATAACAACCCGCTTGCCTACGGCAATATCTCCGTTTCCTTCTATGCTGACTCCGGCTGCTAGAGCCTCGATCTCCATCGAATCGTGCAGGGGTGAGACGGAAGTGATTGGGCTCGAGCCCCTGTTCGACGAAGACGATATCGGCATCGAGACCACTTCCGATAAGGCTCGTTCCGACGGGCGCTTCACCGGTCACCCCGGAATAGAGCCCTGATAGCACTTCGAAATCAACGGAGGCCGGTTCGTTCACGGAGAGGCTCCCTGAGCAACGAGAAGCCGTACGGCGTTGCCGTACGGCTGGTTCCGAATTCGTCAGGCTGTAGAGAGCATCCAGCACGCGAAAAAAGCGGCCGTGAGCCCCTCTTGCAGCGCTAACTCACGCGCTCGTCGGCAACCTTCTTTTCGGACGAGAGCTCAGTCGTAATTCTGCGCATCACGATGCTATTGGCCTGAGCTTGTTTGCTAACACGCTCGAGCTCGGCGAGCTGCGCCGCGAAATCGCCAGCCCCGGTTTGCTGATTCGTAGGGACTTCAGACGGAGCGGGGAAACCGCCAACGGGAAAAACCATATCGACTCACCTTTCTGTTTGGAAGTTACTGCTACTGATGACCTGCCTCACGCCTAACCAGCTGGCGTGACGACGGCAGGAAATGAAATCATTACATGCGCGCCTGGTGCGCCATTCAAGAGAGTCAATTCGCCGTTGCCGTGGTTACACTGGGGGTGCTTCCTGCGGCAGGGCCATTGTCCTTGGCGACCTTGTCAGCATCAGCCTTCTCAGGCTCCAAGCTGTGAATAACCTTCTCGAAGGCTTGGTCGAGTACTCCACCGACAGCGGAACCAATTGCCGCTCCCGACGGTCCACCGAGCCATCCACCAGCCGCGCTTCCGATCATTTCTCCAATCATCGTATTCTCCTGTGTTCATCTCCACTAAGATCAATAGACGACTCGTCGCCTAGAGATCAGCGCTCTCATCCTAAGAGGATTACCTTTCGAGAAGCTGACGAGTCTCAGAAAGGCCGCGGAATGAGTCGTGGTGGCCCAACTTTTTCTCTCACGGAAAATGTGTCGGTTCTCTAAGACACCGAAAGACCGCCTGGAGCATTCACGCGAGACGCTCGGCCGACGTTCTTTAGAGAGCGTGGACGCTCGCCGGCCGCGCGTCCCAAGATGTCGTTGTTCCGACGCCCATCACGAAGAGCGATTCGTCGCGATCACATGCTCTCAACATTCAGATGATCCGAAAGCTGATGTGCTGGTGGGCGATTATCTTATCGTCAGCTTTTCGACAGGTACTCAGGATAAACTTCCTGCGACTTGGATGCGCTCGACGTGAGAGGCCCGCATTGCCGAAGGCAAGGGTAAGAGAAGTGGTCCGCCGATCAAGGCTGTTGTCGCCTGCAACAAGAAACGCGAGGGCGGCCTGCTGCTGGTCATGACGTGGGATTGGTTTTTGAATGGCCTCGGCGCAACGTGCCAAGTTGATTGTGCGGGTTTTCCTCGCAGTCTGTCGCTTCCTTCAATGCAATAGGAGTGAATGAAAATGGCGTATCTTCCCGTGGTGGGCGGCTTCAATCCGGCGGTAGGGCTAGTGCCTGAAGGCGTGCCCGCCGCTCCAATGTTCAACGTGGTGATGGGGCAGTACGCCGGCGCTGCCGGCGTCCCGGTTGCGGCCTACCAGTACCTGCCGGTAAATGGTCCGGCCGTCGTCGCTCACGCCATACTCAGTCGGGCCCACGTTTCAACCGTTCTCGCCCTGCCGCCGCCTCCTTCGTTCGCGCCGGTCGCGCAGAACCAAAGCTCGTCGTCCTCAATTGATCCGGTGTGGACGCATGAGGTCCATGACGGCAAGGCCACGATCCACCTTGGCGATAAATATACAATCACGGCGGACGAGAAGGACGGCACCTGGACTGTCCGCAACAGCGAGACCGGCCATGTCACGAAGATCCACGGCGATCCTCACTTCGATGCTGATGGGGACGGGAAGGACGATTTCGATTTCAAGAAGGGCATGACCCTGAAACTCGATGATGGTACGAAGATCACCGTGGATACGGCCGACTACGGCAACGGCAAGAGCATTTCATCGAAGCTCACCATCACGAATGGCAGCAACGCCATGGTTGTCGAGGGACTCGGTGACGACAAGGATGGTGCCAACAATCTGAAGGTGACGCAGTCTAATGCTGGCCTCACTCTCGATGAGCTGACAGCCGATGGTTCACAAACGATCCATGAGCAAGGTCAGGGTTGGGTCGACGGCGCCGGGCGTGAGGTGGACCAGGCGAGTATCGATGCTGGTGAAGAGGGCGCGCCCCGGGCGCCGGCTCCCAATCCCAGTACACTCCTCCGCCGCTCGCTACTCCATTGTACTACTACACGCCAGTTTTCGTTCCTCCTCCCCGCCTGCGTCGATGACCCCAGTTGCGGTGAACCAGAGCCCGCCACCTAAAACTAATCCGGTGTGGTCGCATGAGGTCCATGACGGCAAGGCAACGATACACCTTGGCGACAAGTATACAATCACGGCCGACGAGAAGGACGGCACCTGGAGCGTTCGCAACAAAGAAACCGGCCATGTCTCGAAGATTCATGGCGACCCTCATGTCGATGCTAATGGAGACGGCAAGGACGACTTTGATTTCAAGAAAGGCATGACCCTGCAACTCGATGATGGCACGAAGATCACCGTGGATACGGTCGACTACGGCAAGGGAACCATTTCGTCCAAGCTCACCATCACGAATGGCGACAACGCTATGGTTGTCGAGGGACTCGGTGACAAGAGGGACGGTGCCAACAATCTGAAGGTGACGCAGTCCAATGCTGGCCGAACCCTCGATCAGCTTACGGCGGATGGTGCACAGACGATATATGAGCGAGGTCAAGGGTGGGTCGATAGGTCCGGATGGCGGGTCAACCAGGCGAGCATTGACGCCAATGAGCGGGCTGCCGGGTAAGGCCGATCTGAGCACAGTTCAAAATAACGGGAGCGGGCGCTGTCGCCCGCTCTCCCATGCTCCTCAGCGCGAGTGCGCAGGAAGCGCCTCGCTTCGGGATACTCATGCGTATTCCGCGCTCTCACGCTATCGATGATCTGGCTGTCATATCTCTGCCGGTAACAGTCTGCAACGAAGGCACGACTGGACGAGTGGGGGCGTCTCAACCAGCGAGAGTTGGTCCAACCTCAAGTCGACGATGCACAGGCTTCTACCAGTAGTTCCATTGCAAGGTCGATTGATTGACAAGAGGGCCTCGGCGCCCGGATGCGCTATGGCGGCGAACACCACGCGGCAGGAATGCGCGATTTATCGGGTTTACGGCCAAGAGCGACGCGCCGAGTCGTTAGGCGCGTCCAGCCGCTACGCAACGCGCGAGGAGAGGAAGATCCTGTTCGGTCTCTCACCCGTATAAGACACCTTATGACGTGCAAGTTTGTAAATGCGCGATTGCCTGAAGCGAGGCGCGTCCGTTAGGTATGTGAGCCAGACGTCTTGGGCTACCGAGATGCGGATGACCGGAGTGGCCCGGAGCGACAAGAACCCTAAGGACTGTCACGCCAAGCTTACCGCAACCGATCAGAACGATCAGACACTATTGTGGTGCGGATCCTCCAGCTGCGGAGAAGCTCCTCTCCTTTCTCTCTTCTCACCGTTTTTTGGATGTGCCGTGTGCCGCTCGTTGTTCCCGACTCGACGGGGCGGATTCAAACATCCTCTTCTGTGTCGTCCATGACAGAGTTCAGATCGGCCTGCGCATCGCTGACAATTCGCATTGCGATCATGCTAAGAGCCGTTTCGAAAGCTTTGCGTTGTTGCGCGGCCTGCGAGTTGGCGTCATCGGCCCCTTCGGTTCCGTCAAAATTCGCACCGTTATTGCTTCCCCTTGCTCCGATATCGGGTGCACCTGCGTTCATGTTCGTAACACCGCCTGTAGATAACCACTCTTTCATCCTAGCAACGTTAGCTTTCGAGAAGCTGACGAGGCTCAGTGCGTTTCATGATGAGCCATTGGAGACCGCATCGATGCTTCCGTCAGGTGCGGCGTCGGGGTCTGCCAAAGAAGAGCTAATGCTGGCCGGAGAAGAGTTTTGAGGCGGGGCAAGACGGTCTCGGTGGACGCTAGCACGGCGGCAATCCGAAAAGCCTGTTTCATTTTGAAGAGCTCCTCCTGCAGGACGGCAGCTCTCGGCAGTGGCCGCCAAGAGGGTGCGTCCGAACTGGCTGAGGCGCTCAAGCACCTACGTAAGTTGTAGGAAGAAGACGATGGAGGCCGACACGCTTCGTGTACCCGTGGAGCACGGTCGGGCAAAGAATGAACTGCGCGATCGTCATCATTGCCGGAGCCAATAGTTTGTGATGCCGAGGAGGGACGTGAAACTCGATGCAATGCGAGCACCTGATCCTGCAGGTCGCTGAAGTAGCGCTTGAACGGCGCAGCGGCCGGTGCTGGAGGGCGAGCTGATTGAACTCAAGGTGCGGTGCGAGGTGCAGGACAAAATTCGCCGGACCCGAACCTTCCACATGATCTTGTCGCGTATACGCTAGGACATTTCGGGTCAGCGGATCGAAGAAATGGCAAGATCGTCAAAGCTCGTGGCGTCGAAGCGCGGCCGGGTACTCCTGGTGCGGCGGCGCCGCGACAAGCTTGGATGTTTCCTGGCGGGCGCCGGCGCGGCCACGAAACGGCGGAGCAGTGCCTCTGGCGCGAGATCAAGGCGCCAGTATGTGGCGTCGCAGGATTTAGGCAAGCGCGAGGCGGCGAGTTATTGTGCGTTTTCGTGTGCAACGTCGTGTTCGCAACATGTTGGCAGATACCAAACAAGTGCGGCTTTGGCTTTCGGAAGAGAAAGAACGCGCGGCGCTTCGTTTTGCGTCCAGCTGCCCGCGCAGCGGTCCGTGCGCGGAAGCATTAGGCGATTGGCCCGGCTTTTGCTCCATTGTTTGCCAACGGCGTGCGGCTCTCTGCTTTGTCGGAATCGTCCGTTGCAGAATGTGAATCTCGATGTGACCAAAGGCGATGCCATGAAGAATTGGAGTTCCGTGACAACCAAGGTGCTAGGCACGGCCACTTTTGCAATGGCCTTGACGACGCCCACCGCGCTGGCGGTCGAATACAAAGTCGAATACAAACGGGATAATAGCAGCAATCCTAGCCTCCGGGACGTTGCTGAAAACAAGAGCGTGCTTACCCAGATCACAGTCACCTCGGAACGACCAGCAAGCTTCACGCTTGCGAACGGCTTGCAGGTGGTGGTGATCCCCGATCATCGTACCCCGGTCGTGACCCAGATGATTTGGTATAAGGTCGGCTCCGCCGATGAGACGCCGGGCAAATCGGGGCTTGCGCATTTCTTCGAACACTTGATGTTCAAGGGCACAGCGAAGCATCCGCCCGGCGAATTCTCCCAGACCGTGCTGCGCGTCGGCGGCAACCAGAACGCCTTCACCTCGATGGACTATACCAGCTATTACCAACGCGTGCCGCGCGAGCAGCTCGGCAAGATGATGGAATTTGAGGCCGACCGGATGACCGGCCTCATTCTCAAAGATGAGAACGTGCTGTCCGAGCGCGACGTGGTGCTCGAAGAATTCAACATGCGCGTCGCCAACAATCCCGATAGGCGGCTCACCGAGCAGATCAGCGCGGCGCTTTACCTCAACCACCCCTACGGCCGCCCCAATCTTGGCTTTCGCCAGGAGATCGAGAAGCTCGACCGCGAGGACGCGCTCGCGTTCTACAAGCGCTTCTACGCGCCGAATAACGCGATCCTGATCATCGCCGGCGACGTCGATCCCAACGAAATCCGCCCGATGGTGGAAAAGAATTTTGGCGACATTCCTGCGCAGCCCGCGATCCCCGCGAAGCGCGTGCGGCCACAGGAGCCGACGCCCGCGGCACCCCGCACCGTGACGCTCTCCGATCCCCGCGTCGAGCAGCCCACCTGGCGCCGCTTCTATCTCGTGCCCTCGGCTACCACTGCGGCCGCAGGCGAGAGCCCTGTGCTCGACGTGCTCGCGCAGTTGATGGGCGGCGGGATCAACTCCTATCTCTACCGTGTGCTGGTGATCGACAAGCAGCTCGCCATCAGCACGAGCGCGAGCTACCAGGGCACCTCGCTTGATGCCTCGCAATTCATGATTTCGGCCACGCCGAAACCTGGCGTCGAATTCGCCCAGATCGAGGACGCGATCGACAAGGTGATCGCCGACCTCGCGCAAAATCCCGCGCGCGCCGAGGATCTCGAGCGCGTCAAGACCCAATTGATTGCGCAAGCGATCTACGCCCAGGATGACCAAGAGACGCTTGCGGGCTGGTATGGAAGGGCGCTCACCACCGGGCTCAGCATCGACGATATCCGAAGCTGGCCGGACCGCATCCGGGCCGTCACCGCCGAGCAGGTGCGCGAGGCCGCGCAAGCATGGCTCGACAAGAAGCGCTCGGTGACCGGCTATTTGATCAAGGATTCTGCGCCCAAACGTAAGGAGAAGCGCTCGTGACCTATTCTCTCACTCGGCGTGCCGTCCTCGGTGGGGCCTCGCTCGCGATCGCGACGCTCGGCTCTGCACCATCATTTGCCGCTACCAAGATCCAGCGCCTGATCTCGCCCGGCGGCATCGAAGCCTGGTTCGTGCAGGAGGCCACCGTCCCGCTGATCGCGATGAAATATGCCTTCGGCGGCGGCGCCAGCCAGGATCCGGCTGAGAAGCCCGGCGTCGGTCACCTGGTCGCCGGCCTGCTCGACGAAGGCTCCGGCGATCTCGATTCCAAGAGCTTTCACGAGCGGCTCGACCGCCGCGCCATTGAGCTGAGCTTTACCTCGTCCCGTGACCAGTTTCGCGGCTCCTTGCGCATGCTCAAGGACAACAGGGACGAGGCCTTCGACCTACTGCGAATGGCGCTGACCTCGCCCCGTTTCGATGCGGCCGATGTCGAACGGAGCCGTACCGCGGTGCTCGCGAACCTTCGGCGTGACTCCACGAATCCTTCAACGCTCGCCAATCGCAAGTTCCTTGAAGTCGCCTTTAACGATCATCCTTATGCTCGCCAGGCCGGAGGCACGGTCGAGAGCGTGCCGAAAATCGACGTCGCCGATCTGAAGGACTATGTCCGCCGCGTGATCGCCAAGGACACGCTCAAGATCGCGGTGGTCGGTGACGTCGATCCAGAGACGCTTGGCAAATTGCTCGACAAGACCTTTGGCAGCCTGCCGGCAAAGGCGCAGTTGACAGAGGTCCCCGATGTGGTTGCGGCAAAGCCGCCGCAGCGCGTCTACGTTCCGCTCGACGTGCCGCAGACGGTCCTGAGCTTCGGCGGTCCGGGCGTCCGCCGCAGCGAGCCGGATTTCATGGCGGCCGATGTCGTCAACCAGATCCTCGGCGGCGCCGGTCTGTCGTCGCGGCTGTTCCGCGAAGTCCGCGAGAAGCGTGGGCTCGCCTATTCCGTCCATGAGACGCTGCTCTGGATGGATCATTCCGCGCTGTTCGTCGGCAATACCGGCACCCGCGCCGATCGCGCCGGCGAGACGGTGGAAGAGATCGAAAAGCAGGTCCGCCGCATGGCCGAGGAAGGCCCGACCCAGCAGGAGCTCGACGAGGCCAAGTCGTACCTGAAGGGCTCGCAGATGCTGGCGCTGGATACATCGTCCAAACTCGCGCAGGCGCTGCTGCAATACCAGATCGACAAGCTGCCGATCGACTATATCGAGAAGCACTGCGCGCTCGTCGATGCGGTGACGCTGGAGGATGCCAGGAAGGCGGCGCAGCGGCTGTGGGGCCAGGGTCTGCTCACCGTCATCGTCGGCAGCTCCCCACTGGCCGCAGCCCAGTCGACCACCGCGCCATCGGCCACGACGCCGCCGCCAGCGGCAGTACAGCCAGGCGCCGCGCCATCCGCCGCAACGCCGGCAACACCCAATTAACTTTGTGTTCGTGAGGTGACATGCGCTCTGAACTTCTTTTTGCGGCCGCGACAGCTGCGGTCGCGGCAAGCGATGCCGTCAATGCGACGGAACGTCCGCAGGAGGTGTTTTCAAAAACCTCTGCCGGTTGGGAACCGCAAGCTTGCGGGGATATCTGCGTCGTCTCAGCCAGGATATCCTGTCCGCGCCGACTGCCTGACCAGATCTCTTAAAGTGACACATAATTAATTGACCGCGTACAATCATCTTGGCGCGAGGCCAACATAGCCTAGCCAAGATAATCGACGCCGGCACAAAAGGGACACCGCCAAGTGCTCCTGCCATCGGCGGCATCCCAAAGGTCCGTTTTAGCGGGGAGGGCATGGCTCTGCCGCAAGCTGGGCTGTGGAAACGCCTACCCGGTGGGGAATCCTCACCCGAGTATCCAGGCCAGAGGCTAGGGTCAAGCGACGGGTTGAGACGAACAAAATCCTCTTCTCGCCATTCGGCTGTGTGGGGCACACCTAGGATAGAGAAAGTTGTCGGTGAGTCCTTGCTCGGCATGAGTCCGACGGTTCTTAGCATGTTGAGCTGGGCGTTCGATGCCGTTTGGGGACAGAAGACCCAGTACTCGTAGGCGCGACGTCCGTTTTCCATGACGAAGTTTCCGAGTTCCAGTGGCGCATCCCCGTGGACGACGATGGCCCGGCTTGTGATGGCGCGGCATGCGATGGCTCGGCCTGTAACAGCCTGGGTTCGAGCTCCTCCCAAACCGGGTCCTTATCGGGGGCTTCCGCGAGCGACTGAGCAGGCGGCTGCTGCGAGCTGGGCTGCAGAAACCGGTCGCCGGCGGCCGAGGATGGCTCGGCTTGCATTGGACCGGGTTCGACATTCTGCCAAATCAGATCCTGATCGAAATCTGGGGCTTCCGCCAGCGATTGAGCAATCGTCTGCTGCGAGCTGGGCCGCAGCAAACTTTCGCCGGCGGCCGGTAATGGCCCTGGGGGCCGCAGCCGGCGTACGCAGATCATCGTCCCAACTCAAATGTGACGAATAGGGATGCTCGGCCTCCAAATATGGCGAATAGGCTTTCCCCTGCGGCACTGGCGACCACGCAGCATATGGCGGAGGACTATCTTGCAACTCGCTCAGCTGGTGCTCAAAGCCCGTTGGATCCGCGGGCGGTGGCGGTGAGGCGGGCTGTGGGTCCGTGTTCAGTGGGTCGATTGAGTTGAAATCCATCCTGTTCCTCCTTTGATACAGGGAGCGGCTCGAGCCCTTCTTTGAAGAAGGCCACTTGCATCGCGACTACGGAGAACCGCTGAGAACTCTCGCCTTGAGCTGTAGCCTCCAATCTGCCAGCAACAATGGCGCCAACCAGGTTTACGGCTATTCCGAGCATCGGGTGCCCCGACGTTGCATGAGGTGGATAGACGGCATCGCCGCCGAGACATCCGCGCTCTCATGCTAGGAGGGTGAGCTTTCGAGAAGCTGACGAGCATCAGAAGGATTCAAAATGAGCCAATGGAGACGGCATTGACTTTCGCCGAAAGCTGCCGCGCATTCTAAATTTCATCTCTGGCCCGGCGCAGGCTCGCGCACGATGCTGTCCTGACGCGGCGCGTCGGAAGAATAGGGGCTTCCGGTCGTCCATCGCGAACGACCGTGGTTGAGGAGCCACGAAATAACTTCAGCACCGATTCCCGCGACTGCTTTTCGACGGCAGCGTGCGGCCGCGCCTGCGCCTCCGCTACAAGGCCGTTGAGCGTTTGGTCTAAGAGCGCGATGAAGCGTGGTGGACCAGAAACCAGGACGAGGCCATCTCCTGGTGCCGGTCTCACAAGATAGCGCTCGTCGGAGATATTGAGTGCATCGAGGGCCGCTTTGAATGCATCGAAGCTGATCGGCTTCAACACAAGCAGACGACTTTGCGCCTCATTTGCAGCAGATACATACAGCACGAGCCCATCGTAGTACCATTGAAGATTGTAGAGATTGGTCAAACGGTCGAGGAACTCGCGCGGTGGCAGATCTGGCATGCGCCCGCGAATCCGACCCTTCACCTCCGCGCTGACGTTCACTCTGATATTGAGGTTGTTACCGAATTCCAGCAGTGCGGCAGACAGGTCCTGATCCAGAACCGTGTAGCTATAAGGTGCCGAAGGCAGCGAGAGCGGAGCCCCAAACGCCGTGAGTACCCCGGAGCAAAGGAAAACTCCTGCGCCCGCAACTCGGTTCAAAATGTTCAGGATCGTGCGTCGGCTTAGCATTCCCAAGTCCCTTCGGCCTGAGAACAAGTATTAAGACTTCGCCCAAATTGGAAGCCAAGCGTGATCTTTAAAATGGCCTTATGGCTCGCATGTTCGTCAGCTTGCGGTCAGCTGGCCTCTTTACGGTATTGTTCATCAATTCTTAACAAGGGCGATGTCTCATCGCAGCCCAAACCAATGACACCTTCGATCATGCTAGGCGCTACGCCGATCTCTCTGAAGCCTAACGACGGTCTGTCCGGGCTCTGCCAGCCGGCAGCCATCGGCCAGCAGAGCCAGTTTCAGCAGACTCTTCTGCATGTCGCTTCGACATCAGACGCTGCCTCCTCAGTTACCGATAGAGCAGCGTCCGTTCCTGCGGTGTCAGAGGTTCAGCGTGCAGCAGTGCAGGCGAGCCCGCCTGGCGAGCGCGTGCTCCAGGCTCTCTCTTCGATGTATCGGAGCAATCCCATTCCTTCTGCAACGAGCGGCGGTGTGACCGCCATTTCGAAGACCGTTCAACCTGGGCCGGCCGCTCAGCCGCTTTCACGGTCGCAGCTAGTCGGGGCGAGCCCCGCGGGCAAGCCGGAAGGGGTGCTCGACTTCGACGCGATGGTTGCGGGTCTGCGGGACGTTTACAAGGGTGTCGTCGAGGTTTCGCTTGTGTCCAAGAGCACCAGCGCCGTCAGCTCATCTTTGAACAAATTGCTATCGGCGGGCTGAGTCCGTTGACGTCTGCTTTCATCTATGGACAAAACGGCCATGCCCGCCTATCCGGTCAGTGGTTGCGTATTTTTGCCGTGCTATCGCTTCTCCTCCCCTTGATTGGCTGTAAGGCCGATCTCTACACCAAAGTGCAGGAGCGCGAGGCCAATGAGATGCTTGCTCTCCTGCTTAGCAAGGGAGTCGATGCGGTCCGTGTTACTGCCAAGGACGGGACCAGCACGATCCAGGTCGAAGAGAAGCAGCTAGCCTTTTCGATTGAGCTGCTAAATCTCGAAGGGTTGCCGCGCCACCCTTTCAAGAACCTCGGCGAGGTGTTCAAAGGATCGGGCCTGGTTGCCTCGCCGATCGAGGAGCGCGCCCGCTACGTTTATGCCCTGAGCGAAGAATTGTCGCGCACGATTAGCGATATCGACGGCGTCATATCCGCGCGTGTCCACGTTGTTTTGCCAAAAAATGATCTATTGCGCCAGGACACGATGCCGTCCTCAGCGTCGGTGTTCATTCGACATAACTCCAATGCAAAGCTCTCGCTCCTGCAACCGCAGATCAAGATGCTGGTCACCAACAGCATCGAGGGCCTATCCTATGACAAGGTGGTGGTGGTCTTTGTGCCGGTTGAGCGGGCTCCGCTTGAGCAGCCTGCCCCGCGAGCTGCGTCCGCTCAGTCGACCAAATCCATTTCAGACCCGCTACTTGCGGCCGGTATCGGAGGGGCGGCGCTGCGATTGGCCTTCTGTGCTACATATTCCTGGGCTCTCGTATGCATCAGCGCGCCCAGCAGTCGCGCGCGCGATCCAGACTTGGCAACCGTTCGAACACGCCCGCTATCCCGCCTCCCGGTAAAAAGATCACCTCCGACAAGGCATAGGAGTGCGCAGATGCCCATACCGCTGCCATGCTCCGGTTCTCATACGATGTCCGAATCGACCTCTGAGGGGCTGCGCGAGCTTGCTGCCTCGACCCATCTGACCCGATTTGCTGCCCGTCTTGACGGGCGGCTGTCGGCTTCGACTTTGGTCCGGCTACAGAAGAGCTCAAGGCTGCAGGTAAGACTTGCTGAAATGCTGCTTGGTAATGAAATGGACTCCAGCGGCCGTAACTGGGGAACTGATCTTCTGCTCGGCCATGATCCGAATAGGGCTGCTTTGCTTGCCGGCAGTATCTGGCATGCTGGCTCGCTCCTAAAGCTCGTCTCAAGGCAGCATCTCGCGATTCTGCTCGGGCGTATCGGGGCAGAAGCGCACGCTTTCGGTATCCGGAACTTGGCCAGCGCGGTCGCAATCACCGCTACCGCTGATCCGGAGCAACTTTCGCAACAGATTGAACACGATGGCCATGCCTGCCTAGGTGCTTGGCTCGACGAAGCCTCGGCACTTGATCGCACGCGCGTGCTGTTACGCTTGCCCATGGGCACTGCTGCCGAGAATCCAGCGGCCGAACACCGCAATGTCGCGGGCCCGGTGCTTTCCTTGGTGATAGCCCATTTGTCGAGGGAGACGCCACGGCATGACAGCTGATGACCCAGCGCTGCCGGTGGCCCCCGAGATACGGCCGCTCGGGCCTCTCATATCGGCGGCCGAGATCGGGATCTGGTGCGATGCCGTAGAAGCGCGCGGCTGCCGAGCGGCATCTGCAACGCGTTCGCGGCTGGGGACGGACAGCATATAAGCGGGAGCGGGCGCGTGGCCGTGCGGATGGCTTCAAGAGCGGCGCCGAGGAAATGTCTCGGCTGATTGCGCAGGCTGCTTCCGCACTTGCGCAGCGAAAAGCCATTCTGGAGCAGGAGTTGCCGCAGCTCGTCATGGAGATCGTGAGCGATCTTCTGGGCGCGTTTGATCCAGGCGAGATGCTGGTGAGGACCGTTCGTAACGCGATCGAGCAAAAATATGGTAGCGCGGAAATTTGCCTTCATGTCTCTCCTCTGAAAGCCGATGCGCTAGCGCGCGAGTTCGCTACGTGCGATGGACAGGAGGGCCGGCCGAAAGTGCGGGTTGCTCCGGATCCGGCTCTGACGACAGAGCAGTGCGTGTTGTGGAGCGAATTTGGCAATGTAGACATTGGAGTTGCCGCGCAGCTGCGGGCTCTACGCCTTGGCCTGGGTTTGCCATCAAAGGAAGACGGGCCATGACCACATCAGCCACCGATGCGGCGGGAGAGAGGAATCTGCACGCCGCGCTATCGTCTCTGAAATCTACAGCAAAGCATATCGACACGCGTGCTGTACGAGGGCGGATCACACGGGCGGTCGGCACCTTGCTCCATGCCGTCTTGCCAGAGGCGCGTATAGGGGAGCTTTGCCTGTTGCAGGATCCCCGCACCGGATGGTCGCTCGAGGCCGAGGTGATCGGCCTATCGCAAGATGGGGTATTGCTCACTCCCATTGGTGACATGGCGGGCTTATCCAGCCGAGCAGAAGTGGTCGCGACCGGACGAATGCATGAAGTTCCGGTCGGCCCCGATTTGCTTGGCCGGGTGATCGACAGCTTCGGCCGTCCGATCGACGGAAAGGGTCCAATCAACGCCGCTCAAACTCGTCCGCTGCGCGGCAAGGCTCCCAACCCCATGACAAGGCGCGGTATCGAGCGAACATTCCCACTCGGCGTCCGTGTCTTGGATGGGCTTCTAACATGTGGCGAGGGGCAGCGGATCGGCATCTACGGAGACCCAGGGTGCGGTAAGTCGACGCTCCTGTCGCAGATCGTAAAAGGCGCGGCTGCCGACGCCACCATAGTCGCGTTGATCGGTGAGCGCGGTCGTGAAGTGCGGGAATTCATCGAGCAGCACCTTGGTGAGGCAGCGCTTCGCCGCACCGTCGTTGTCGTTGAGACCTCCGACCGCTCCGCAATGGAACGAGCGCAATGCGCTCACATGGCGACGGCACTCGCCGAATATTTTCGTGATGAAGGACTTCGCGTCGTCCTGATGATGGACTCATTGACGCGCTTTAGCCGCGCCATGCGCGAAATTGGCCTTGCGGCAGGAGAGCCGCCGACGCGGCGCGGCTTTCCGCCATCGGTTTTTGCGATTCTTCCTGGCCTGTTGGAGCGTGCCGGCATGGGCGAGCGCGGCTCGATCACGGCCTTCTATACTGTGCTTGTCGAAGGCGACGGCTCGGGTGATCCAATCGCCGAAGAATCACGAGGCATTCTTGATGGCCACGTTGTTCTCTCACGCCTTTTGGCTGCGCGCGAGCATTTTCCAGCTATTGACGTATTGTCAAGCCGCAGCCGCGTGATGAATGCGGTCGTCTCTGTGTCGCATCGAAAGGCGGCTTCCTTCTTCCGCGATCTGCTCTCCCGCTACGGCGAGGCCGAGTTCTTGGTGAAGGTTGGCGAATATAAACAAGGCAGTGATCCTCTGACAGACCGGGCAATCAATTCGATCGAGGAGTTGCGGAAATTCCTGCGTCAGGACGGAGACGAGGCGTCAAGCTTTGAGGAGACGGTCACATGGATGTCGCGTCTGACCGCGTGAATCGCGTCCATGCCTCGAAATTGCGGCTAGTGAAGGACATGAGACAGCGGAGCGCCCTTCGTGAGGTGTACAACATGGAGGCCAAGCGCCGCACCGCGCTTCAAGCGGTGGAACAAGCTGTCCGGGATCTTGCAACGGCCGAGAAAACCAAGCGGCGCTCGAAGCGGAGCTTTACCGAGAACTGGCATCTTTTGATTCGCTATCTGTCGAAGAGCTCGATCGTCGCAGTCACATCGTCATTGGACGGCTCAAAGCTGAGATCGCAGGAGCACGCCGAACGCTTGAGGAAGCGCGCGCCGCTCAAGAGCGGACCGAGACGGCGGTCTTCGAGGCGCGGACCACTTTGACCAAGTGCTCGGCGGCGAGTCACAAATGGCAGCAAATTGAAGGCGACGTTCAGCGCGCGAGTGATGCCCATTCAGAGGCGGAAGCCGAGATAGAGGCCGATGATGAGGTTTTGCTTCGGTATCGCAGTGGTTCGCGTACTCACACGGCTAGCGACTGAATCTGATGGCTTCTTCTATGCTAGGAAAGCGCCTTGTCTTGTAGACGCGCCTGTGACCATGGCTACGGGTGAACAATCGGGATTTAAACCGGCGCTAACCCTGTCCCCTGCGGTCGTCTCTTGGCTCAACGAGATCGCTGCTGCCCGCAAGCCTCTGCAAAGCCGTCTCAGCGATAAGCCGCTATCCGTGCGGACGGAACGGCTTGTCTGGGAGCCGGAGCCGTGTGCCGTATCGATGCTCGACTGCGTTTGGACCATCGGACATGAAACAATCATCTTATCGTTGGCCCGTCCGGTTGTAGAAGGGCTGATCGCGACGGTGCAAAGTGGGCTTGGCCTACCTGCCGAGCCAACTCGTTCGCTCCTCCTGGAATTTGCACTCGATCCGTTGCTCGATCAACTAGAGGGGCTGACACAACAGAAGTTGCAGCTGATCTGTTTGAGCGAAGCAACGGCTCGGGGTCCTTATCTGGAGCTCGAAATCACCTACGGCCCATTCAAGGCAAAAGCGCGCCTGCTCCTGTTCTCACCTCTCGATGGTTCAGTTCCACCCGCGTTTCGGGCGTTAGGCGGACTGCTCAGGCAGCTGCCGCGAGAGGCACGCCAGCTTCCCCCAGAATTGCCTCTCATCGTTAAGGGAGAGATCGGCTCGCTCCGTGCGACGGTCGCGCTGCTAGGGAAGGCAAATGCAGGAGACGCTCTATTGCCGGACGTAATACCCTTGGCCCGTGGCCAAGCCATCCTCAACGCGGGAACCTTATGGGCTCCGGCACATGTTGCAGACGATCGCTTGATCGTGCGGGCGGCATTCCGCCTCCAACCACATCCCCTGAACTGTGCACATATGATGACCCAATCCGAAAAACCCCGGCCGCCCTCTGAAAGTGAGCTCGACGATATCGAGATTACTCTTATTTTCGAATGCGGCCGCTGGCCTGTCGCACTCGGAGCCTTGAGGGATATCAGCGAGGGACATGTGTTCGAACTTGGCCGGCCGCTCGACGGACCGGTTGATATCCTTGCTAACGGCCGCCGCATAGGCCGCGGGGACATCGTAAGCATCGGCGGGGAGCTCGGCGTCAGGTTGCGGGGCAGGTTGGCCGTCAATGACTGACGTTCAACCGGGAATTCTTGGACTCCTTGCGCTCACAGCGGGCCTTGGCCTGCTGGCGTTCCTGGTCGTAACAAGCACAGCGTTCATAAAGGTATCCGTCGTGCTCTTCCTCGTTCGCAACGCGCTCGGGACTCAATCTATCCCACCGAACCTCGTTCTATATGGCGCGGCGCTGATCCTGACAGTTTTCATTAGCGCGCCAGTGATTGAACAGACCTATAATCGCCTTTCTGCGCCACAACTCCGCTACCAAACGGTCGATGATTGGCTGAGCGCCGCAAAGGAGGCGCAGGAGCCGCTGCGCGGGCATCTGAAGAAGTTCACCGCTGACGAGCAGCGCCGCTTCTTCTTGGCTTCAACCGAACAGGTCTGGCCCGAGGACATGCGCGGCAACGTGAGCGCCGATGACTTGGTCATTCTGGTGCCATCTTTCCTAATTTCAGAACTCAAGCGTGGCTTCGAAATTGGGTTTCTTCTCTATCTGCCCTTTATCACCATCGATCTGATTGTAACGACCATCTTGATGGCCATGGGTATGTCGATGGTTTCGCCAACGGTGATATCCGTGCCTTTTAAGCTGTTTCTATTCGTCTCAATCGACGGCTGGTCGCGGCTCATGCACGGGCTGGTGCTCAGCTACACAACGCCGGGAGGCTGAGCATGGATGAGGCAAGCATTCTCACTCATATGAGCCGGTCACTTGTGCTCTTCATGATCTGGGTTCTGCCACCGCTTATCGCGGCGGTCGTTGTCGGCTTGGTCGTCGGCATGATCCAGGCGGCAACGCAGCTTCAGGATCAAACTTTGCCACTGACTGTGAAGCTTCTGGTCGTTGTCGCGGTGATCGCTTTGTTCTCTCCAGTGCTCAGCGCCGCGCTGATCAAGGAAGCAGAGCAGGTATTTACCGACTTTCCCGCACTCACAGCAAGTATTAGCCGACGTTAGATGAACGTCCCCTCATTCACCGAGACGCAAACTCTGATCCAGGAGGCGATCGAACTCGTGCTCGCAGCCGGGCTCGCGGCAGCCCGCGCCCTTGGCATTATGTTGGTCCTTCCCGTATTTACGCTGCCGCGCATTAGGGGCTGATCCGCGGCTGCGTGACCTTTGCGATGGGACTGCCATGCCTGTTGCAGATCAGGCACGGCTTGCAGTCGCTGGATGAGGGCTCACGACTGATCAGTGTCACGCTGCTCGGTTTGAAGGAGGTGTTCGTCGGCTTGCTCATCGGCTTTTTGCTCAGTATTCCGTTATGGAGCATCCAGGCAGTGGGTGAGATCATCGATACCCAAAGGGGATTACGAACCCTGTTGCTTCCGATGATCCAGCCACGCGTGGCCAGGCTTCGGCGACGGCGGTTTTACTCGGTACCACTGCGATTTCGATTTTCGTTCTAGCCGGGGGATTGGAGAATATGATTAGGGGCCTTTATGGCAGCTATTTGATCTGGCCCGTGTATCGGCTGATGCCTAGCTTGACCGTGCAAGGCGCGATGGCATTTCTGGGGCTTCTCGGTCACATCATGTATACGGCGCTACTAGTCTCTGGCCCCGTGTTGGCATTCCTGCTGCTACTCGATGTATCGGTCATGATACTCGGTCGGTTTGCGCCGCAACTCAAACTGAACGATGTCTCTCCCACCATGAAGAATTTGGCGTATGGGATAATCATGGTAAGTTACGCCACCTTCCTCGTCGAATATATGGGATCGGAGATCAGTCAGTCCAACACCGTGCTCGAGTTGTTCAAGAACCTCCTTAAATGAGTGGCTCGAGCGAAGAGAAGAAGCTCCCTCCCACTCCCAAGAAGCTAAAAGATGCGCGCAAGAAAGGGCAGAGTCCGCGCAGCACCGATTTGGTCAGCGCAGTCAGTGTTTGCGCCGGTTTCGGCTGCCTCTGGTTAAGAGCGGGCCTCATTGAGACTAAGTGGTATGAGACGGTACGGCTAATCGACAAACTGCAGGGGCAGCCGTTCACAAGCGCGGTCCAGCAGGCGCTGGGCGGCTTGATCGAACTGTTTCTTGCGGCCGTTGGTCCATTCCTCGGGGCCGGTGTTGCCGCTGGTATTCTAGCGGGGGTCCTGGCCAATGGTGGATTAAACGTCTCTTTCGAGCCCTTAAAGCCGAAATTCGAGAAATTGGATCCCATGAAGGGGCTCAAGCGGATTGCGTCTAAGCGGTCGCTCATTGAACTCTCGAAGTCGCTTTTTAAGGTGTGCGTTCTCGGCGCAAGCTTGCTACTCACGATTATCGCAAGTTGGAAAGCGCTGGTATACTTGCCAACCTGCGGTAGGGGGTGTCTCAACTTCGTGTTCACTGAGATCAAATTGCTGACCGAAATTGCTGCCGGTGCTTTTCTGATCGCCGGATTGGCCGATCTTCTGATCCAGCGCTGGTTGTTTTTACAGGACATGCGCATGACGGAGACTGAGGCCAAACGCGAGTCCAAAGAACAGCAGGGCAATCCGCAGGTCAAACGAGAACACCGTCGCCTTCGTCAGGAGACGGCGAACGAGCCTCCGCTTGGCGTCCATCGCGCCACATTGATAGTGACAGGACAAGCGATCTTGATTGGGCTTCGCTACATTCGTGGCGAGACTGGCGTGCCGATCGTGGTTTGCCGTGGTGAGGGCGAACTTGCCTCACGACTGCTTGTTGAGGCGCAGTCGCTGCGCCTCAGCATCGTCCAGGATCCAGCCCTGGCGCGGCAGCTCATCCGGAATGCCAGGCTGGGCAACGTCGTTCCTGGGAAGTACTTTGAAGGGGTTGCGAGAGCACTCTATTCCGCCGGGCTGGTCTAGACATTGCTTATGGCAGCAATGATTGCGCCATCCGGCGCGCTATCGAGGCGACTGTATATCCCTCGTCGCCGTTGACCCGGCTTCTGGCGAGGACCTGTTGCCAATTCCATCTTCCAAGTCGCTCTTGTTGCGTCGCCCCATGGACCCATATGTGGCAACAGGAATGGCGGCACGATCACCTTTTGTTGGCATGACAGCTCTATTGTCCAGCAGGTCGCTCGGATCGTTGACCATGACGCCCAGATTGTTGCGGATTGAGCAGCCTAGCGTCTGGTCGAACGAATTATCGTTAACCGAAGGACCAATGATCGAAAGGGACGGACATACGGGAGGACGTGCTTCATAGACAATGGCCTCGATTCGCACCGTGAAGCCGACAGGCCGGTCGATGCGAGGGCCGAACAGGCGGACGTTGTAAGGCGCGACGCCCATTGCGCGGGCCTCGCTGGCTACCTGCGCGGCGAGCCTGGGCGAGCCGGTGATATCGAGATGGAGCGCATCAAACCGACCGCGACTGGCGCCGACAATGAAATCCCTCAGTCGATACCGCTCGAGGCCACGAAGGCTCTGCAGCACCAAGACACTGTTCTGCTGCTGCACCATGCTTGGTTGTTCAGCCGGCCCCGTGTTGATCAGAGCAGTGCTTGTGCAGCCGCCTAGGCTCGCCATCAGAACGAACAGATGGGGCAGGGCTCGTAAAGTCATTCGACGACCCTCATTCGATAATAAAGCCTGCGCCGCCTGTCGCGCCTGGTACACTGGTGCGCGGAGCGTCGCGGCCTCGCGGCGGGCTTGCCAACGTGTTCGTCAAGGCGCGCCCCATATCTGAGGGCGGTCCGATGCGGTCGGCGGGGGCGCTCATCCGGTTCGGGTTCGATGCTGGCCGCACGATGTAAGGCGTGACAATAATAACGAGCTCCGTCTCCTGCTTTTGAAAGGACGAAGAGCGAAACAGTGCACCGAGAATGGGCAGGTCGCCTAACCAAGGAAAAGTACTGATATCCGTGCTGAAGTTACGCCTGATTAGCCCGCCTATTGCGAAGCTTTGTCCGCTCCCAAGCTCGATAACGGTCTCCGCACGCCTCGTAGAGAGGGCAGGCACGGCCATACCGTTCACTTTGACCTCACCTACTTTCGAAATCTCGCTGACCTCAGTTTTCACGCGGACATTGATTTGATTGTTGTTAAGAACAGTCGGGACGAAGTCGAGGCTCACTCCATAGGGACGAAATTGGATCGAAACCTGTCGGTTGTCCGGCATGACCGGAATTGGAAATTCGCCGCCCGCCAGGAAGCGCGCGGACTCACCGGACATTGCGGTGAGATTCGGTTCAGCCAGTACGGAAGCGAGGTGCTCGCTGGCGAGCGCGTCGAGAACAGCGCCGACGTTGATACTACCGGCGCTGAAGCCGATACCTGCCTTGCCGCCGCCGCTAGCCGTGCCGGAACTAGCACCTTTGCCGCTGCTAAAGAAAAAAGTGCCATTCTGACCCAAAGCGGAGAGGTTGATGCCGAGCTCCTTCATGCCGCTGCGTGAGACCTCCGCTACGCGAACGCTCAGATTGACCTGTAACGATCCGGCGACCTGAATTTTATTGAAGACCAGCGCACCCGGACCGAGAAACTGCTCTGTGACCCTCACGGCAGTGGCGACGACATCGGCATTGGGAGCCGTACCGTTAAGGATCGCGCCGCGGGGGTATAGCTGACTTGGATCGGATAGTCGCCGACCTGGGCCTTCAGCATGGCACGCAGATCCCCGATCGGTTGCTTGACGACAACACGCAACTCGGCGAGAGCTTCCCCATTGTCGTTCAAAGCGAACAGGCTGGTCCGTCCGGACTTCTTGCCAAAGACGAAGATGGTCGTGTTCGATGGCGCTTGATAATCCGCGATCGTCGGGTCGGCAACAAAGATGCTCGCCGCCGGCCCGGGCAGATGAATTGTCCTGCCGAGCGAGGAGGAAAGGTCCAGCGTCCCATTGATGCTGCTAGGAGCCGCGCGTGGCGGCCCCCTCTAGCGTCCCGCGTCGTCTGAGCTGCGGCAGTTAGTGGCGATAGCAAAGCGACCGCGCACAGGAGGTGGGAAAGAGACGGACAAACGGCAGACCACAGGGAGCTAGCGACGATCGAGCGTCGATCGCTGCCACCCTCATTATCAAGAGCGATCTTCAAGGTAGTCTTTGCTTTCAAGTTCGATCGACTACGCGGCCGATGCCGCGCTGTTCAATTCAAGGATATAGCCGACGCCGCGTGCGGTTGTGATCCGTAGCGTCGCACCAGACTGATTCAAATGACCGCGCAAGCGATAGATTGCGACTTCAAGTGCATTGGTAGAGACCTCGTTGTCAAACGCATAGAGGCTATCCTCCAGCGACGCGCGTGGCACGGCGCGGCCTGCGCGGCTGAGCAGATGCTCAAGAATGCACACTTCGCGGCGTGCAATCTTTAGCGGCCGACCACCAACTGAAACTTGCCGGGCGATCGGATCGAATTTTAGATTACCAAACACAACGACGGGGGCTGTCATTTGCGTTGATCGCCTCAGAATGGCTCGCATCCGAGCGATGAGTTCATCAGTAGACACGGGCTTGGGCAGAAAATCGTCTGCACCACCATTGAAAATGGCGATCCGCCTGCCGAGATCATTGCGGCTGCTCATCACCATGGCAGGCATCAAATGTCCGTCGCGTCTCAACCGCTTCAGCCAGTCCAGGCCGTTTCCATCCGGTAGGGCCAACTCGAGCAGGAGAATGTCGTACTTGGCGTAGTCGAGAGCGGTCGCCGCCTCATCCAGCGTGCCCGCCACATCAACGGCGAAACCGCAATCCGAGAGCGCTCCTTGCACAGCGCGCGCAAGGTCCGCATCATAATCAACCAGTAGCGTTCGCATTTCATTGCCTCTTCATGCCAAAACTACCAAGCAGATCACCGTCGACCATGAAGTCGGGCGAAATTGAGTTCTCCAGCTTCAACGTAAACGTCGGGAGACGGTACCGACTAAGAAGAGCAATGTTGCCAACGGCCAACATCGCTCCGCCCATTGCCTGGCGATTAGCAATTTCGGCCGTCTGCTGTGGATCGCATGCGTCCTTGACACTCAACGAGGTCTTGATGTCGGGAACCAGGCCAGAATCAGTCAGAGCATTGAGCGCTGTGGCAGGACCCTCGTGCATCTTCGCGCCAACCTCGGCAGTGCTTCCGGTCATCGGCTCGGCGAGCGCATTGCCAGCACGCGCAATCGAAACCAAAGCACAAGAGAGAATGGCTGGATTGGCATCCGAACTGATACGAGACATTTGGAAGCTCCCCATGTTGCCCTGACTCTGCGGTGAGTCTTGCTATGCCATCGACCTGTGAGGTCGTTTGGTCATAGCAAATGCAACCTTGAACGCGTGAAGACAGATCGCACCCCCGCAGCGGGCCGATGCTCTAGATGCCGCTAACGTGGGACAACCAATGCGCCGGTGGCTCTGAAAAGATTGTCTCGGTGGGCGGTGACGTGCATCGGGAGCGCGAGAAACCCGGCATTCAGACATATCCAACGCGCCCGCTAGGCTGCGGCCCATCTGGCACACCGAAGAATGGCGAGTTCGTCCCCGCAGCGGTGTTATCAGGCATGTGGTTCGGGTGGTTCCGCCGCCTGCATTCCACTTCTCGGGACGAACGGCGGCGGATACCGAACTTGGACTCAACTTCGTTTCCCCTCCGACAACGGGAACGCGAAGACAGCGAGTACTGCTCTTGAGCTCCTCGTCCTGTTGCAGCCTCAACTTGGCGGGCGCGGGTACCCCGTCCGGCGCGTAGGCTACGTTGCCAACAGGCCTTCGGGTGGACTGATCGAGAGGCGTGACGGGGTCGGGCGGCGCGGCCCTACGGGTTGGAGACATTCGCAATTCTTGCTACCTGTCAGAAAGTGTTGCGCGCGACGCATTGTCGCGACTGATGTCGGAAACCGTACAATCTGACGCTACGTGCGATTCAAGTCCCTTCGAGAGCTCGTGCATAATTATTTAAAAAATCGCAGGCTTGCTGAGGCAGCCACCATGGGAAGTTGGATAAAAAACACCGCGACGCATCAAAGCAGCAAAGCATCTTACGGGAACCAGAGGGCCTTCGCTGGCGCCGAAACTCACCATTCGTTGTCATCTGGACGGAAAATCGATGCCTGTCATGGGGGTTTGAGACATTTCGCGCTTCTTGCTATCTGTCAGGAACCCTGTGTCGGAAACACTACAATCTGACGCTGCGTGCGATTCAAGTCCTCCGAGAGCTCGTTGCGTGAAGATAAGCGGCCAAACCCCTGACGCTCGATTCATACTCTCGTCCGACGTTTGCCGTCTTATATCCGGTGACGTCGTTCGTGCACCGACGAAAATTGATAAGCCCGTTCGCATGGGTGAGAGTTGCATCACTTCACCCGAGATAAGCAAGGGGCGCGACGTTTTCTGACAGCTCACCACCATGTGTCCGAGCTATGGGCTCAATCGGTGCCCGGCATAGTTCTTCGTGGCTCGCCACTTCGCGCATTTCCCACAGCGCGTTCGGTTACGCGCTTGACGGTGCGCTCGTCATCGGTCGCAATTGTCGAGGATCGTGGTTCCGCCCCTAGTTAGCTAGGCCCGTTCGAGCTGATTCGGGATCCGGGCTGATTAGGAAGCAGCGGATGTCAGAGCCAGCCATGAAGGCAGGCCGCCTCTCAAGAATCGAGCGGGCCAAGGTGCTGCGAGCTCATCAAAGTCATCACAAGGAGTTTCTGGCGAGGGTGGTTGCGAACGATGGGCGCCACAACGAGGTAGAGTGACACGGGTTTAGGTCCATCGACGCGGGTACAACCACGGCTCAGCCCGCGCATCGCAGTCGCGCGCGTCCCAGCCCAGAGATCGGCGGGTCAGAGCGAAAGGCCGCGTTTGCGCCTAAGGCTCCAGTCAACGCTGCCGGGACCGGCTGTGCCGCTCACGTAGTTGCTCAATTCGCGCTCGAGCGAGGGGCAGGGCACGAGCTGAAACCGAGAATGATGCCATCATGGCAAAGCGCCCCGAGGCGATCGACAATCTTCGGCGATAGATCCCCCGCAATCTACCCACCTGCATCAGCGGGCAATACGCACGGCCCATTTCCTCGACGAGACGGCTTCCGACGGTGTCGAGCTCACGGCGGCGCGGGCGCTCAATCAGGTTGTGAGGCCAAGCCGGACCTTGGTCGCTGTGGCGGTGGGCAAGTCCAAGGTCTGCCAGCACATCGATCAGCCGCTCGAATGCCGTACGGACCTCGGCAATAAGTAGTTGAATTTCGCGTTCGCCATTTCCTTTTATCCAAACGCCTCATGCTTCATTGCGCAGGGCATTTCCCGTAGGTGCCCCTGGTGCGAGCAAGCCTATGCCGCTGGGTGTGCGGTAAAACTTCCCCCATGCGCCGCCCCGCTGACCCCGAGATTGCAGCCCAAGCGCGTTCTTCAACCAGCTTCAGGATAAACACGAACGCGTGAGCCGCCGTCCGTTTCCAGCAACTCGGCCCTGTAAGGCACGCCGCGGATGTTGATATACGTCGGGCGCCCGGCTTCCGGCATGAGGTGCTCCCCCTCTAGTGCACGGACAAGGTAAGGCGGAAGCCAGCGTTCGCGGTGCTGCCATCCCCGCGGATAAGAAACCCAAGATCAGCTATGGGCTGCCGCGATGGCCCAGCTTCATTCATCGGCCTCGCGCGCGAATGATGGATGAGACGAACGTCCCTGCGCCCTCCCGGCCCAAACGTGGCCGAGTAATGCTCACCGTTGATTGCGAACTGGCTTGGGCCGAACTGGTTCGGCATGAGATTGATGTTACTCAGTACATCGATCAGGACGTCCGAGGCCGGTTGGGAGCCGTGGTGCCAGCCCTCGCCGACGATAGATCCGATATCCAGCCGCTCCTGAGGGGCCCCTGATGGCCCAACGAACGACGGCGGTCTGGCGAGGTCAGGCGCCGGCACAGAGTGAGCGTCGTCACGCAATTCATACGGTGTGGGCGGATTCAAATTAACCAGCGGCTCAAGACCGCCGTAGACGTCTGACGAGGGACGCCTCGCAGATGATGGTGACGCGGGTTCTTGCATCTGCTCTCTAAACCAATCCCAAGCTCCCTCGCTCGGGGTGGCTGGCGTTGCCGGAAGCTCCTGAAGCGAGCTCGGCTGCGGGCCATGGTGCGGTGTGAATGAGGACGACGCGGGTTCTTGCATCTGATTCCTAAACCAATCCCAAGCTCCCTCGCTCGGGGTAGCTGGCGTTGCGGGAAGCTCCTGCGGCGACCCGGGCTGCCGAGCGCCTTCCCCGGCGAGCGGACGCGCGCTCTCAGGAGGAGGCAGCCCCAGCGCTCTGTTCGCCTCAAGGACTTGCTGGTAGCGCCGAAGCCTGAGCAAATCGGCGTTAATTTTGGTGTCCGCGGTTTGGTTCCTATACTCCTCAACATCTTGGGCCAGCCCATCGTCATTCAGTCGGCCAGCCATGGCCCCTTTTTCGCGCGTTTGCAGCCAATCACTCAACCTGGAAAGGCGGCGAGCCTGTCTATCGATAGTCTCCGGCTCAATCCTGCGTGTCGCCTTTTCCGCCGTGGCCCACATGTCGATGAGGGTTGCGTCTGACGGATAAGGAACCAGGCGGCGGATATCGGCTGATAAGGCCTTTCCGGCGCCGACGTCGCGGAGCTTTTTCAATGCCGCTTTGATGCGCCTGCTGCGATCCTTCGCATAGGTTTCCACATCGTCATCCAACCCAGCCTCCAACTCCGGGTTACCAATTCGATCCGCGATTGATGGCCTCGCGTTCTGGCTAAGTCGGCCACTCAAATGGCGCAGATCGGCTATCGCATTTTTGATGGTGCCGTCGCCCAGTACTTGGCCGGCGCCGTCGTCCCGGGTGACTTTGGCTTTGCTCTTGAAGTCCTCAAACAGCTCCTCGTCCTCCTCAGGGACCCCGCGGGTTCGGCCGGGCTGCTTGGCGTAATCCACCCGAAACTTCGTTGAAAAGACCTCTTGCTGAGCCGTGGAGCCGGACGGCTTTTCGCTGCGACTCGTCCCAAACGCCTTTCCGACGCCTGACTTGATACGTGACCACAGGCCGTTATTCTTGCTGTTCTTCGTCTGAATCGCGGGCTGCTCCTCAGATGGCAAAGTGTAGCGCGCACTGCTGAACAAATCATCCCGCAAATTGGACTGCGGCGGTACTTGGGCCGAATCTCGAAAGTGAGCTCGGGGGATGTCTACGCTGTGGCGCGTGCTGCTGAACGAGGTGTCCCTCAGCCGGGAGTGTGGCGGCATCCGCACCGAACCGCCGAGGTCAGTGCGCCGGATTCCTCTATCGCCCTTTGCGGGACTCTCATCAGGCGAGCTAGACGTTGCGGAGCTCTCATCAGGCGAATTGAGTTGCACCTCGTTCATCTGCTGCTCAAAACTAGCTTGCTCCCTCGTGTTGCCCGATTGCTGCCCCGCGCGCGACTGTTGATAGTACGCTTGTGCGAATCCTTCCACATCAAAATCAAATAGGTTAAAATTGTTGTTCGTTCTCTCCATGGCACCTCAGATCCCACAGCAAAGCTCGTATCTGGCGCACGGTAGAGTGATCGAGTGAAAGCGGTGGAGCCTTCGGCCGAGATTCCGACTGTCGAGGCCTGAAGCCAACTGACAATCAACAATCATCTGCCGTGACCGAGACCGCCGCCACGCCCATCCGTTTTCCGAGATCAAGCAACCGGGTGTTCATTTCCTTTATGACGGATGACGTCGCCGTCTAGATATCGAGGTTCTCATGCTAGGAGAGTTACCTGTTGAGAAGCTGACGAGTCTCAGAAGATCAAAATAAGCCAATGCCGACGGCGTTGATTTCTCCAGAAATCTGCCGCGTACTCGCCACGTGATTTTTGGCCCAAGCCACGCACGATGCGGTCCCGACACGAAGCGAGCAAACAGCCTTGCCAACCGCTCGGATATTACGTCTGAAAGCAATACGATCAGACTTGAAGAACTATTGTATCGCGGGAATTCTCCACATGTGGAGCCCGACTCAAGACGACGGCTGTGGCATCGCTATCAATTCGAGATCGCGGAACATGATGTAGTTCTGCCGGATCCACTGATGCAACTCGGTGGAGGAATCCTTCTCGTTGCGCAGATATCCGGTGAACGAAAAGCTCAGTCGGTCGACGTAGGTCTTTAGAAATACCGGTAGCGCTGAAAAGCGGAGTAAGCGCGCGCCATCCATGACTTCAGGTAACTCGCCGCGCAGCATGAATTCATTGTGGACGGTGATTAGCGCCCACGGGGAATCCGCCACCGCAGCATCTCATAGCTGCGCGAGGAGGCGCGGTCGGTGCCGGCGACGAATAGGATGACGGGGGCGACACGGCGGCGGAGCGCCTCCTTGATGAAGCCGATCTCTTCGCACATCTTGAAGAATTCATCAAAGGCATGGAAGCCGAGGTCGATTACCTTGGCCACCCGGTCGTGCAGGATAAGCCGGTCCATCAGCTGCATCTTGCCGTAGGTGTCGATCACATCCGCCGTCTCAGTAATGTTAGGGAGGTAATCGACCAGTGACGGCTCCTTCAGGTTGATGTCGAACGAGAGCGCAGTACCGTTCTTCAGCAGCAAGAACTCGCTCATAAGGCGAGAGACGAGGGTCTTGCCGACCTGCGGGCTAGGAGAGCAGATGATGTAAATGGGCGTGGCTAACATTGCTAGATTAGCGTTTTCTTGGTTCGAATCATATCAGGCGGCGTCGGCGAGTTTGTAGGACCACGTGTGGATGACCGGATGGCGATTGACGTCGTCGATACCGGCCATGATGCGCTCCTTGAGTTCGTATTTTGAGGCCACCCGGATGTGGCGGAGGACTGAACGGGCGAACTTGGAGAAGAATCCCTCGATGAGATTGAGCCATGAGCCGTGCTTGGGAGTGAAGGCGAGCTCGAAGCGTCCCACCGGCCGAGTGGCGAGCCAGGCTCTGGTTTCTCTCGAGATGTGCGCGGAATGATTGTCGAGGATCAATTTGATCGCAGTGTTCGGCGGATAGGCGGCATCGATAAGCCTGAGGAACTCGATGAACTCTCGACTGCGGTGGCGATCTTTGACAAGGGCGTGGACCTTGCCGGTGAGCAGATCAATCCCAGCCAACAGGCTGAGCGTGCCATGGCGCTTGTATTCATGGTCGCGCGCAAAGCTGGCGTGGATGCCAGGCTTGGGCGGCAAATCCGGCGCCGTCGTTGCGATGGCCTGGATTCCGGCTTCTCGTCGCAGGAGACGATCGTCACCGGCTTTCCCCGCCTCCTTCCTTTGGCAGAGGCTTTCTTCAGGACCTCGACTTCCCGATAGACGCACAGGACCTCCGCCATCTTCTGTTCGAACTCGGCGTCGCGATTTTCAAGATAATAGCGCACCTTGTGCGGCTTGATTGCCTCTCGACCGAGGATCTTGCACACCGTTCCCTGGACCAAATTGGCCAAACACGCATGCCCCGCCGCCGGCCCGTGTTCACGCGCATGGCGCGCCAAGAGCCGCGTCGTCCACAACTCATGTGGATAGCCGTGGTCCTTGGCCTTGTCGCAGGCCAGCGACACCAACCAGGCTTTGGCTTCCGGCGTGATGGTTGGTTCCTTGCCCGGTCGCGGGCGATCGTCGAGGGCTGCCAGCGGGCCATCGGCCAGCGCCCGCTCGATACAGCGCTGCACCGTCTGATGATGGACCCCAAGTCTCTGGCCCACCGCGCAGAACGAAGGATTTTCCCGATACGCCAGCAGCATCTGCGCCCGCGACACCCGGCTCGTCAGTTCGATCCTCGACCGCGAAAGCGTCGTCAAGGTCGCTATCTCTTCATCACTCATTGCCAACTCGACCGCTCGCCGCCATCCTGCCATGATACAGCTCCTCGTTTCGCCGACCGCAAACGAGGAATCCGCCAACAGCCCGTCCGTTCCACCAATTCAGCCTGCTACAGCACGCAGGTTTCATGGAATCGGTCGTCTAGCAGCAGGTGGCAGTCAGCCCCGCCTGTGACGAGACGCAGGCCGCCCGCTGTAAGGGTCTCCGCAAGAGCACGCGCGTCGGCTTACCTACGCTGGATTCCGCAACTCGCTGCTGCAGTCAGCCATCGGCTCGAGACGCATTTCGGCCACCTCATCACCGGAGGTGCCGCATGAGATCCCAAAGGCCCAACGAACTCGCCAAGGGCATCGAGCGGTTCTTCCGGGAGTATCTACCGACCCTTCGCGGTACCAGTCGACATACGATACGCAACTACCGGGATGCCATCGTTCTGTTCTTGCGTTTTGCAAATTTAAAGCGGTGCGCGAGAGGCGGACCTCCTTTCCGGCTATACGGGCTGTAGCGATGGTGATCCGCCGACGCGCCGAAAGGAAAGCAAGCAGCCGGCGCTCTGGACACCGAGTTTGAATAAATGCCGGCTGCGCTGGCGCGAATGGATGAGCCGCATCGAAGCGTGATTTCTGCCGTGAGCACACCAGTAGCCGGGGAGACGCTGGTGCGTGTCGTCGAAAGGCCGCAACATCGCTGATCATCGCCGGCATCCGCGAGGAGCCGCACGGCCGACCGCATGACCTGGCCTCGGTTGCCGCCGGCCGGCAGAACCGGCCCCAAGGGCGTTGCCGATATCATCCGCCCTGCGACAGGCCAAGCAGAGAGTACGTCCGCTGCCCCAGGCCGCGGTGCTGGTGCTGATATTCATCGCGTATTTCCAGCCGATCACCCGCGGTAAGCTGTCGACTTTCTCCGGCAAGGAGGTGTCACGCGATCTGATCGGATTTCCTGTCGCTGTGGCCGTGCGGCAACCTTGTTCAGCTTGCGCGTCTCGATTAGCTTATGGCCGTGGGAAAGATGGCCACAAGGCGTCCAGCGGGTCCGGCATCAGAAAACCCGATCGACCTACGAAGTTGTTAAACAAGAGCCTGCGCGAGGCGGTAGCTCCTCCACCCACGCTCCTTCGCCGAATGGATAGCGCTCATTGCGCGCGCCGCCGTTTGCGACGAGCCCTCCCGTTCACTGCGCACGACCATAGGACACCTATAGTCGGATGCGGCCGCGACCATTACGGCTACATCCAACAAGAGTCTGGTCACATGAAGTCATCCTCGTACGAGTATCTGCGGGGACTTGATGCGCTCTCGGTATCACTGCTCTCGTTCTCCTCGGTTTTGCAGAGATAGAGTGGAGGCTTGTCCGCACGCTGCCATTCACCGGCACTGTTCTTCGTCCACTTTTCGGGATGCTGCGAAGGGTCTAGTACCATGTTCCCATCATCCACTTGAACGAACCCCATCATCGCTGCACGGGCTTGTGCTTCTGGATTAGCCGGACGCCAATTCAGCAACGGTCGTTCGCCATCTATCCGGAGTTGATGCTCAAGCAGAATATCTCCTGCGTTCTCGACAAGTGGATGAGCCACCTGAAAATCCACGGTCGAGGTGATCTCAGCCCGGCCAGGAAACTGGTGCCGCCAATTTTCGGATTCTGAACTCAGTCATGCTGAACCCGCCTTCCGTTCTCAGCAGTCCGGCGCTCTGGTTTCCTAATTGGTAGCTGAAATATCGCGCGTCCTCCGAATCTCGCCTCACGGCGTATTGCTGAGCAACGTCCGCGGTGCGTATGGCCCTCGAGGATACGAAATCCGAATACTCTTGTGGATTCTCGGCAATGTGCATGATTTCATCGCCATGAAACTGCCTCGCCTCCCTCCTGAAAGAAGGCCTGTCTATCTCCACCACTGGAGGTCTATCATGGAGGAAATACGCCGGTGTTCCCGCTGAAGATGAGCTTCCGCTGGAAGTCGATCCGTCTAAGCGCACCCGGGCAAACGTGTCAGCGAAGCTTTGGCTTCCTGGATCCGTTTGCCCGCTGGCGCCACGCGTGTAGGGGTTATCGGAGGACCCACCAATTCGACCATACATGACTGTTCGCACTCCTATTTTTCGCATTGGGTTCAGGCCGGTTAGGCGCGGCAGGTACACATAGACCGCTTGGCTGACGACTAGCTGACGAAGGCGTTCTCCCGGACGCACAAACCAATGCGAACTGCCTTAAGCGTTGGCGATCAACGAAATTAGGTTGCGGCCCTGATGTGCCTGACGGCCGGTTAGCAGCCGTCGTGCTTCTGCCGACGTGTCAGAGCTACTGGAGGCTCTTGCAACGCGTAAGGTGCCGGTGGAAATCGTGCGACTGGTGATGGAGTTGGGCGCGCTTCGAACAGACCAGGGCAAGCCGGCTGATCTTTGTTCTGGGCGCTGCGATGCGAGGCATTGCCGGTGGCGAGCGCTTGCAGCACTTGGGCTGCTGGAGAGTTGATGCCTGTGAACGCGGCCACGCAAGAAAATCCGACAAACGTCGCGGAGTTTATGCTTGGGCGGCGAAAGCCAAGGTGGAATGGTGCAGCGTTTTGGAGGACCGGCCCGAGATTGTCACCAGGAGGGACGACCTGACGGCATCAGCGTGGTGGATGGGCCGCCACGTAGTGATTTTAGGATGCGGAGCGATCGGCAGCGCGGTTGCGATGCTGCTCGCGCGGGCGGGCGTCGCCAAGCTGCAACTCTACGACAAGGATATCGTCAAGCCGGGGATCCTGGTCAGGCAACTGTTTGATCGGTATCAGATTGGAACTGCCAAGGCCAAAGCTACTGCCGAGAACGTCCGCTTTGCCAATCGGGCTGTGGAAGCCCTCAGTCCCCGGCCGACATATTAAAGCTGCTGCAAGTCGCTGAGAGGCGTGCGGATATTCTCAATGCCACAGCATCGACAATGGTTGCAACCGCGCTCGAAAAGCTGTTTGGAACCTGGCCGAAAAAACACCCGCCGATCATCTCGATGGCATTGGGGCACGAAGCCGACCAGGCATTGCTGACGATGTCTGTGGACACCGTCCCCGAATTACGCTGGACATTGACCGACGCAGCAAGATCGCCTTTTCCAACGTCGCGCACGGAAAACATGTGCTCGATGAGTTCTGGCGCTGTAAGCGCTGACCGGACGCGGCTGTTCGAGCCAGACCCGGGATGCTCCAGTCCCACCTTCCGCGGCTCAGCGGCTGACGTTGTGGCCCTGACGGCGCAAATGACCAATGCCGCCAGCGAGTGGCTTTCCAGCCCAACTCGCGCGGTCTCGCGCGTCAGGTCATTCGACTTGACGGGAAGGAGGGCTATTGCATAGCGGTGTGCTTTGAAGAGCCAAGACCCATGCGTTCGCTGCTTTTGATTCACGATATCCTCTTCAAGTCGGTACATCCTGCGGTATTGTTCTTCCTGAGCGAGGCGCAATATGTAGTAAGCGGCGACGAATGGTAAGAATACGCGCAAAATTAAAGGCCAATCTGGGGAGAAGGCCCGTGACCGCTGCCGGGCCGTCGTACGCCAGCGCAGCAAAAAGGACCGCGATATCGCGCCAAAAATTGTTTGCTCGGCTCTTGTATGGAGTTCGTGCTCGCAGCGTGCCGTTCGGGCAGAACGTGGAATTTGTGGTTTGTTGCCGGCTACATTCGTCGCACCGCCCTTGAGTTCCGGGTGTGTTGAGCGTCCGCAACCGCAATCAGGCTCGCCACGACCGTTCTCCTAAAGAGCTTGAAGCGTACGTGGCGTCAGATTGTACAGTGTGAAGCAGACAGCTACGGAATCCGGAAGCTTCATGATCGCAAGTGAAAAGTTCAATGTCTCAAGTTCTAAGCGTGCAAGAGGTTGCTGCTGCGGAGCCCTGACTCGAAGCAGGCTTGCACCGGATGTGCGCAGTCAAATTGAAGCCGGAGCAGGACGCGCAGTTCGAGATCAGTCGGGACGTCTTCGCGTCGCGGCTGGGGCGAGGGCCAAGTACAATCCCGATGTGCCACATGCCGCTCTTTCCGGAAGGCTAGACGCCATCGGTGCTGCTTCCGACGGCGCAACTTGCTCTGTGAGTGCAGGCCGCAAATTGATTCGAAGCCTCTTTGTGAGCGGCACCGGTCACCTGGTTGCGTTCGGCGCACGCGGCCAGCGAGCTCTTTTCTGGGCAGTAATACTGAGGCTGGCAATGCGCTAACTGGGAGAGCGCAGCGACGACTATCCTCATGTTTTGATTGCCGACCAGCGATTGGCTTTTCAAGCGGGATCCTCTGCGTGCACCGACCTTAGCTCTGGGGCTGGCTATGAAACTCATTTACCTGATCTAAGGAGAGTAGTGTGGAACCGAACAATGACCCATGGAACGATTCGAACGCTTGGATGCGTTGGTACGCTGAGCAGCAAGAGCTGCAGCCTGCGAGGCAACAGTCGGACAACATGCCGGCGGATCAAGCGAGTTTTGAGCAGCATCTCCAAGCTAGCTCCTCTGATGAGAGCTCCGGAGCGGCGAGTTCACCCGATACTCGGCCCGCAGAGGCGCATGGAAGCATCCAACGCAGTGACGTCGGTGGTTCGATGCGGATGCCCCCGCCGTCCAACCTGCGGGATGACCGGTTCAGCAGCGTGCGCCACAGCGTGGACATCCCTCGTGCTCACCTCGCTGGCTCGGCCATGAATGCCTCGCCGCCTAACTTTCGTGATCGGCCATTCAGCAGCACCCGCTACACTGCGCCATCGGAACCGCAGGCTGCGGTGCGCACCAAGGACAGCAAAAGCCGTGGACTGTTTTCGCGTGCTAAGTCAGCGGTTGGCAAAGCCCTCAGGGGAGCCGTCACGAAAAGTCGTCCGGCCGTGCGGCGCCCGATCCTTCAGAGCGGCGCATGGACGCCAAGCGCAGCCTCGTGTCCGACGCGGACGCGCGCCTCTTTGACTCGTTCAGAATGGACGCCGCCGCTAGATATACTGGAAGCAGCATCGCGACTTATGTGAGCGTTTTGACCCCATTCGCTGCTTGGCTCCGCGCCCAGAACGTGACATTGGCCAGCCTGCTAGATGATCCTAATCAGTTGACTGCCAGTGCGGCAACGTTCTTGAACGTGGATCCGCACGATGTCGTTAAAAGCCGCCTGGGCCGCGCATTGAAGGCGCTCGGTGGAGTGCTCGAGCATGAGGGAACCGGTTGGGTGCATGGGAGGCGAATTCATTCCGATGACAAGCACCTCGTCGACCAGTTCGTGACAGCTGTCCGAGCCGACCGAAGGGTTTCTGAGAGTACCATCGATTACAATGCAAAGTTGCTTAGGGGATTCGCTTATTGGCTCCGAGAAAGCGACAAGCCATCGATGGCTTCTCGGCGTCTGACCGATCTTGAGTCACTCGCCGGCGACATCGAGACGTACAGGGAACTCGGTAGGGATCCTTCTGACAGACTCAAGTCGGCAATGTCTAATCTCCAGAGGCTCGCTCCTGGGGGCCAGGACTCCAAGCAGTCGGTGCCGGGCCGCGCCTGATGGGGCTGCGAACAACGGATCCTTATCCCGACGACGACCGCATCATCGAGAGCTGGTTAAACCAAGAACTGCACAATCTTGGACTGGACGCGACTGCCGCAGAGAGAAAACCTGTCCACAACAAGGCTAGCCTTCAACGCGCGTTTAGTGATTGGCTCCAAAGGGAGCAAAGAGGGAGCATAGTGAGTCGAATCGACGGAAGCGAGGAGCAGCAAATTCAGTTGAGGGAGGAAGCTGTGGCCTTCGATAAAGCCAAGGCAGCCAGAGGAGTCCTCCTCCCAACTTTACATGAGCTTTGGAGATACCTACAAGTCCTTAAGGCGAACGGAGCGTGGGGCGCGACCGGGTCGCGAACGGTCAGTTACGATCAGGAGCAGCTTTGGGGCGACGCGGCCGAAGCCGGATGGCGGGCACTTGCCGGAGTGGAGGTCCCGTCCTCAGGGGCTCCCTCGTCAGACTTCTTCCGCGGCCTTAGCTATCCGGCTCATTTGCCATCCACGCCGCAGGAGGTGCGCGATGATGCTCATTATGCGCCGGCGCTTCCGGGCACACTGTCCGATGCTTGGATCGGGGCTCTGGATCCGACAGCTTCGTCGCACGACCGTAGTGGGCGGGTGCTGGGCGCCACGGACTGGCTGGGCGACGAGCATATCCACAGGGATTACGAGCTCCTGGCGCAGGAATTGCTCGGGAATAATCCGGATCTCGCCGCTCGGGCGCGATTCGTGGATCCCCTCGTAGCCCACCAGCTTCGCGTGGGCGCGGCACGCGACGTGCTACTACGCGCATTCCAGCACGTCGTCCATGATCAGAATGGTAACGATACAGCCGACTTCCTGTTCCTGCCAGTGAACGATGCCAGCGCTATGGATCCTAATCGCCGCGGCACCCATTGGTCGCTGCTGCTCGTTGATCGCCGCGATCGGGAAAGACCGGTCGCCTATCACTACGACTCCGCCTGGGGACACAACGACGGGCTCGCAGCAATGTTGGCAGCACGGTTGAACGCCAGCCTGCAACACGCCAGCATACCCCAGCAAAGCAACGGTTATGACTGCGGTGTGTTTGTGCTGGACGCCACGCGGGCCCTCGTCGGACGGTTGGCGCAAACACGGGAGGACATAGCGCATCTCGGCAACCTCGTCCCCGATCGGCAGGCTTTGCAAAACAGACTGAGGAACGATCCCGGCTGAGGTTGATGGGCGACCGCAGCACCTCTCGCCGACAGCTGTGCGGTTCCCTGAGCGAACGGATCATGATGGCAACGACCTCTCTTGCGCTCCGACTTTTGCTCGCCAAAGAGGCAGATCAGCCCCAGCTAGTGGTTCATCACAGTAAGTGGTTCATCACAGTAATTTTTACTCTTTGGCGATGGCTGGATATGCTTGCCGCCGCCGAGCATCGCCGTCAGTTCATCGCGCTCGGCTTGGCTCAATTCGACCCGATAACGTACATTCATGCTTTGCCTCCTTGTCGGAGGCCGGGACGAATCCAACGATGAGTCAAAAATCAGGCGCGCGTTGCACCGAGAAGCAGGGGCACTACCTCGCTTTCATCCATACCTATTCGTACATGTTCGGACAGCCGCCCGCCGAAGCCGACATCCAGCGCCATTTCCGCGTCAGCCCGCCGACTGTCCACCAGATGATCGTCACCCTCGAACGGAACGGCTTCATCCGACGTCAACCCGGCGTCCCCAGAAGCATCGAGATTCTCTTGCCACCGGAAAACTTGCCCATCCTCGAATGGCTCGGTATCAAAACGTCAAAATCACTATGATGAACCACTAGTTGCTGTGAGCGGTGTTCCACGTCAGGTTTGTGAACATGCGAACGAGCCGTTCGCGGAAAAAGCCGACTGCGGCGATGATCACCGCGACCACCATCAGCAGTACACCGCCGTATATAGATGAGCATCAAACAGCTTGAATTTCACGTAGCGTCAGGTTGTAGGCTTGGAAGGAAGAACGATGACCAAGGCTACCACGCAGGCGTCTATGGCTCATTTGAGGCATCAATTCGAGCGGCATGCCTTGCGAGGTCGACCTTCTCGCTTGCGGTTGATGACCGATCATTCAGGTACATCTTGTGCCAGGATGGGAAGCGCTCTCGCCGGTTATTGGAATGACACTGAAAGCGGGCAAAGTCGCATGTGGCCTGGGGAGTGTCGGATGATACGAATGCTGAATGCTTGGTGATGTAAGTTGCAATTGCGCACGTCGCGCACCGCCCGCGCTCCGATCAAGCTACCAGAAGCTCGCGAAGAGACGCGCTCCCGCTGCATAGGCAGTCGTGTCCGGCCGGGGTGCCGGCGTGGACCAGGCAACGTTCCTGTAAAAGGCCGCCGCAGATACTAACTGAGATTCGTGCCATGCTTCGAAGAAGACATCCGCGCCGGGATATCGTGGGGGTACGCCACGACATGCAACGCGGTGAGCCAGCAGGCCTGAGGTCAGGCAGGTATCGAAGCGTGCGAGCGCATAGCTGCATGTATGCCGCGGCTTGATAACGCTCTGATTAAGGAAGTCGGGCTCAGAGCCCTTTCGTTCTTCGCATCATCATTCGGTCGACACTTCAACGATGGCCGAATGCCGTAATGCAACGATCAGAATAGCCGAATGTTCGGGCGATGAAAGCGGAGCGCTTCAGGAGTTGAACAGCCAAAGTCTAGCATCGCTGGTGAACGGTTTCAGCAAGTGGCCGGAAGAGGCGGCCTCTCGCCAAGTCACGATCCCAATCGCGGGTGACGTCCTTCGTCCCGGCGACCGGCTCTCCCACTTTGATCAGCAGGACTGGCCGGCCGCTTACGGGTCACCTTCGGCTCCCTCTATCAGCGCGGATACCCAGAGCGCGACGATGACCGCGCTCCTCAACATGCGAACGCCGTCAGGTCGGAATCTCACTCGGCGATCGCGCCCTATGACATCGTCGTCGGATCCGACGTGCAGGCTCGCTCAGAGCGCGTTTGAGGACTCGCCGCCAACAAACTTGGAGATGGCAACCGGCAAGCATCGGTGATGCGGCAGCCTGTTTGGCCAACGCCAGCACCATTGGATGCCCCGCCGCAAATTGCCAGATACCAGGTCATGCTGCGATGCCGAGCGCCCTGGCCGTGAAGTCGCCAGAGGGAAGATGATCCCCGAGCAGGCATTCGAGTTCGGCACGAGACCCAGGGTCGTCGTTTAACTCACGTGTTGTCGTGGTCAGCCGTGTCCGGTTGAAGACGTAATTTCCCTGCCTGACACTACGCAGCTAGTAGCCCGCCCGGCGTGACGCGAAGCACATGGTGTTTCTTCAAGCAGCCTCGCACAAAAGGTCTTGTGGCACGCCGATTGCTGGGAGACGGTGAAGAATCCGTCACGACAATGGCGGTATCGCAGGCACCGGCCCGGGAGTTTAGATGAGACTTGCTCAGTTGATCCAAATCAATGCCATAACTGCTGCACTGTTGAGTGCTGTACCGCCGATTGAAGCCACATCCGTCGTGGTGCCGCTGTCATTCGGCCAGCAGCGGCATTGGTCCTATCGCGTCTGATCGTCGGCAGAGAGGCACATCCAGATCGCGCCTCGGTCGCGGCGAGCTGGGAGAGCCTGCCCTCCGGCGGCTTCGGAAATGGTCGCGAATGAGGCGCTGTGCACTACCTTCGTGGAGGAGGCGGCGTGCCGTTCCAGCAGGTCGGGCGGCTAGAGTTAAGACAGAGAGCTCGATCGGCGCGCAAGAGCTTTGAACCGAGAGAACGAAGTACATTTGCTGGCCGCGGCGCAGAACCACCCTGCGACAGTGGGCTGGGCACCATGTTTGAAGCGGCTCGGTGACCATCGTGCCTCAGGAGAAAAAGGATGAAGCTTGGACTGTTTTATGAACACCAGTTGCCGCGTCCTTGGGAGGACGGCAGCGAGCGAAAATTGTTCAGTGATGCGCTGGAGCAGATCGAACTGGCCGATCGGCTCCGATTCGATCACATGTGGGCGGTTGAGCATCATTTCCTCGAGGAGTACTCCCACTCATCCGCACCCGAGGTCTTTCTGGGGGCTGTCTCCCAGCGTACAAAGACTATTCGCATTGGTCACGGCATTTGCCTGTCCTCCCCGAATTACAACCATCCGGCACGGGTGGCGGAGCGTCTGGCGACGCTCGATTTGATCTCTGGTGGGCGCGCCGAGTGGGGGACCGGAGAATCCGCGTCGCTGATCGAGATGCATGGCTTTGGGATCGAGCCCGAGCAGAAAAATGCCATGTGGCGGGAAGGGGTCGAGCAGACCGCCAATATGATGACGATGCGGCCGTATCCCGGGTACGACGGGCAATTCTTCTCAATGCCGACCCGTAACATCGTGCCAAAGCCGGTCCAGAAGCCGCACCCACCGATCTGGATGGCGTGTTCCCGGCGCGACAGTATTTTGCGTGCCGCGCGTCACGGGGTAGGGGCGCTGGTTTTGGATTTGTGGAGGCGTCGCAAGCGAAAGTTTGGCGCGACGAGTATTATCAGATCATCAAGTCCAATGAGTGCGTGCCCATTGGGCATTCGGTAAACGCCAATATCGCCACTCTCAACGGTATGATGGTTCATGAGAACGCCGAAGAAGCTATGCACCGAGGACTCGATGGTTTCAAGTTCTTCGGTTATTCGATCGCGCATTATGCGGTATATGGCGAACACCGTCCTGGGCGCACGAATTTGTGGCGGCGCTTCCAAGCGATCAAGGACGAGATGAAGGAGACGCCAGGCTCAGGCAGCATCGGACAGCCCAGGAGTGTTCGCGAGCATCTCATGGGATATGCTGATGTCGGTATCGACCAGATGATCTTTATCCAGCAGTGCGGCATAAATAAGCACGAGCATGTCTGTGAGGCACTTGAGCTGTTCGCCAAAGAGGTCATGCCTGCTCTGAAAGAACGGGAAGACGAGCGCGTCCGACGTAAAGAAGAGGAGCTGGCTCCCTACGTAGAGGCGGCACTTGCCCGCAAGCCCTCGATGCCCGAGCTGAGCGAGTCGGACATCCCCAATGTCGAGGCGATTGGCATCGTCCTCGAGCGTTGTACAGGTAAGGACTACGCCTCGGCGGGTGGCACCTTCGCGGACCCGACCCGCGGAGGCGCCATTCCGATGGCTTCACGCGAGTCCTTCGCCAAGTCGGCCAAGGTCGACTGACAGCGAAGGCCACGATGGGATCTGGCCGAGTTCATGGGGCGGGTGGCGTCAGTGGCCGGTAACGGCCGAGGAAATCGGCCACGCATCGCTCACAGTCCGAAGAAGCTTGTGTGCTGGCCGCGCCAATCCTACAAGTGATTTCTCTGCGAAGCTGGGAACGCGGAGTCGAACCCAAAGCTATGCGTCTAAGTTTTCTGGGTGACTACGTTGATCGGGGTAGATGCCGAATGCCTCACCACCTGAATCCAATTGCCCCTTTAGCTGATGGATGCCCCAATCCATACGCGAAATCATGGGTACTACTCAGTTATCCGAACTGGGCTGAGCATTGAAATCCTATAAGCATCTACGCATTCGATGAAGATATCCCAAGCCTTTTGAAACGGCTCACCGCCTCCCGAACGTGCCGCCCACACATAGGTGCAGCCGCGTGCACGGCCATTCCTATAGGGTCGAGGTGCAACTCGATGGACCAGGGATCCTGTCACCGGATTCGTCGTAGACTTTTCTGACCTAGATCATCAGTGCACTTGATCATTGATGCCTAAACGAAGTCGAGGGATTGGAAAATCCTACGGCAGAGAACATTGCCGTTTTGATCTTGGAAAGATTGAAGCACAAGCTTCATCAAATATCATCCGTTCGAGCCTACCAAACCTCCGATTGTTGGGCTGAATATGAGGGACGATGACAAGAAAAGCACTTTGTTTGGCCTGCTTCTCGTCGTCGAATTTGCAATCCTTCGAGCCCTACAGCTTGAAAAAAGCGTGGATCTCAAACCCCTTCTGCCCGAACGATCGATTCCCGCTCAAGCGCTAGGAGAGTCTTCACAGGCCGATTGCTTATGGGTCCCGGATCACGCTCGCTTGTCCGGCACGCGGAGGACTACTCTGCCGCGACCTGTGGCTCTCGTTGAGATATGCCCGGTACGCCAACGCAATGCCCTCCCTCAGCGAGGTGCGGGCTCGCCAGCCGAGCGCGGTGAGATGGCAGACATCGAGCAGCTTGCGCGGCGTGCCGTCGGGGCGCGATATGTCGAAACCGATCTCCCCGCTATAGCCGACAGTCGCCGCGACCACGCGGGCGAATTCGGCAATCGTGATGTCCTCGCCGGTGCCGATATTGACCAATTCGCTGTCCGAATAGGTCTTCATCAAATGGATGCAGGCATCCGCCAGATCGTCGACATAGAGGAATTCGCGCCGCGGCGTGCCGGTACCCCAGACCACGACCTCCCTGGCGCCAGACACCTTCGCCTCGTGGAAGCGGCGGATCAGGGCGGCCACGACATGGCTGTATTCGGGATGATAGTTGTCGCCGCTGCCATAAAGATTGGTCGGCATCACATTGATGAAGTCGGCGCCATATTGGCTGCGATAGGCCTCCACCATCTTGATGCCGGCGATCTTGGCAATCGCATAGGGCTCGTTGGTCGGCTCCAGCGGGCCCGTCAGCATGGCATCCTCGCGTAGCGGCTGCGGCGCCAGCTTGGGGTAGATGCAGGACGAACCCAAGAACATCAGCTTCGCGGCGCCGTTGACATGCGCCGCATGGATCACGTTGGTCGCAATCGCCAGATTGTCGTAGAGGAATTCGGCGCGCAGCGTATTGTTGGCGACGATGCCGCCGACCTTGGCCGCCGCCAGAAACACTACCTGCGGGCGCTTGGCGGCGAACCACTGATTGACGGCCGCCTGATCGCGCAGGTCGGCCTCGTCCCTTGTCGCGATCAGCAGCTCGACGTCTTCGCGCGCCAGCCGGCGCACCAGCGCAGAGCCGACCATGCCGCGATGCCCGGCGACGTAGACGGTCTTGCCTTTCAGCTCAAACGGCAGGCTTGCCATTGGCCACCTCCCGCCTGGCGTCCTGGAGATCGCTGGCGACCATTTCCTTGACCAGCTCGGCGAATGACGTCCTGGGCTGCCAGCCGAGCTTCTCGCGCGCCTTGCTGGCATCGCCGACCAGAAGATCGACTTCGGTCGGCCGGAAGTAGACCGGATCGATCCTGACCAGGGTCTTGCCGGACTTTTGGTCGACGCCGGTCTCGTCGACGCCGTTGCCGCGCCATTCGATCCGGCGGCCGACTTCGGCAAACGCCAGTTCGACGAATTCCCGCACCGAACGGGTCTCGCCGGTCGCCAGCACGAAATCGTCGGGGGCATCGGCCTGCAAGATCCTGTGCATGCCCTCGACATAATCCCGCGCATGGCCCCAGTCCCGCTTGGCTTCGAGATTGCCGAGATAGACCGTGTCTTCCAGGCCGGTCTCGATACGGGCGACGCTGCGCGTGATCTTGCGCGTGACAAAGGTCTCGCCGCGGATCGGGCTCTCATGGTTGAACAGGATGCCGTTCGAGGCATAGATGCCGTAGGCCTCGCGGTAGTTCACCGTGATCCAGTAGCCGTACAGCTTGGCGACGCCGTAAGGCGAGCGCGGATAAAACGGCGTGGATTCCTCTGCGGCACCTCCTGGACCAGGCCGTAGAGTTCCGAGGTCGAGGCCTGATAGAACCGGGTCTCCTTTTCCATGCCGAGGATCCGGATCGCCTCCAGCAGCCGCAGCACGCCGATGGCGTCGGCGTTGGCGGTGTATTCCGGGCTTTCGAAGCTGACGCCGACATGGCTCTGGGCAGCGAGGTTGTAGATCTCGGTCGGCCTGATCTGCTGCATCAGCCGGATCAGGTTGGTCGAGTCGGTCATGTCACCGTACTGCAGCAGGAACGGCACGTTGCGGGCATGCGGGTCCTGGTAGAGGTGATCGATCCGCGCCGTGTTGAACGAGGACGACCGCCGCTTGATGCCGTGGACCTCGTAGCCGAGGCCAAGCAGATATTCGGCCAGATAGGCACCGTCCTGGCCGGTGACGCCCGTGATCAGCGCCACGCGCCGCTGTGAATCCTGAGCCGCCATTCTCTCTCCGGTTACGCGCAAGGGAAGGCTGTCATTTGCGAAGTCTAACTGAAAGCCGATTCAAATCAGGCGGTTAGGCCGCAAAGTCAGCATCGGCCCGGGCAATGAATGCTGGAGCCCGCCCTTTGCCTTGAGCTGTCTGCGATGGTGACGAGCTACTTTGCATTTCGGCAGCAATGACATGGTACGACGCGCCTGTTGAAGAGCCCGAGATACGCCGGCGACCGCATCCTAAAAAGCCACGTATTGATCGAGAGGCGCGCATAATCCATCCCTTTATCGTCACGCCGGCGCATGCACTATATATACATTGATATACATCGCGCAGGGAGGGCGTGCGTCAAAGTTCAACGGACCTCCGCGAGGCCATGTAAGTAGGCAGCTGCCGAGCGCTCCAGAAGTTCTCGACAGGACTGCTGTCTAGGCTTCAGCAGGCCTTCTCTAAGAGACCGCATATTTCCATGGAACCCACATCTTCCTTAACAGTACATCAGCAGATTGTTTCTCTTCTTCAAAAACCGGATCGCGTTATCTTGGACATCGGCTGCAACGACGGAACCGATGCGCGAAAGTTTCTCGAGCTCTGCCCGCAGGCTCAGCTCTACTGCTTTGAGCCGGATCCCCGAGCGGCTGCTCGCTTTAAGAAAAACATGGATCATTACCTCAACAAGGTGAATCTATTTGAGATCGCGATCAGTGACCGAAATGGCATGATCGATTTCCATCCAAGCAATGGAAATGGAGATGCGAAGGAATGGGACCTCTCTGGCTCGATACGGCGACCCAAGAATCATCTCGTGGAATATGACTGGGTTCGGTTTGATCATCCCATCCCACTTGAAACTCGACGGTTGGATGACTGGTGCAGTGAGGCGAACCTAAAATGCATCGATTTCATCTGGATGGACGTGCAGGGAGCCGAGTCCGATGTGATCGCTGGCGGCAGGAATACCTTGAGCAACACGCGCTTCGTCTACACGGAATACAGCGACCAGGAGCTCTATGAAGGGCAGCAGTCCCTGCAAGCCATTCTTGACTCGTTACCTTCGTTCGAAGTCGTGACCCAGTATCCCCACGGAGTCGAGGGTGATGTCTTGCTTAGGAACACGAGCCTGTAGAAGGGGCTGTGAGCGCGTGTACAAGGCCGCCGAAGAGGTAATCGGCCTCGGCCAATATGGGCGGACGCTGACCGTAGTTCGGTCGGCGAGCAGGATCACGACGAAGAGGATGAACAGACCTGATCGAGAGATGGACGCCACGGTCCGGCGATGAACCCTCACTCGCCTGCGATCAGCTCTTCGATAAGAACTCGCAAGTACCCAAATCCCGAAAAGCCGCAAGCCCAACAAAAACAGCTTGAATCTCACGTGGCGTCAGGTTGTAGGCTAGAAAAAATGCTGACTAAAGCCGTCATTAGCAACTCAAACTTGAGTGCCACGCAACGTTCCCATTGAGGGATTCGTGTCTTCGCGAGCATCCTCATGACGCTTTCATTCAGTGTGCGTTTCGAGAGGCTGAGTCACTTCGCGTGTTGGCAGGCAGAAACAGATCGGAGTCAAGGAAAGATCTACAAATCCAAAAGGGCTCGTAACAGGGCTCGTAGTGGTTCGACGTGGGAGGTAGATCAGTCCGTGCAAGCGCTTCGGACGGCCGGCCACCCTTAGGCGGAGTCACCCATGTGGGTGAGGCGTGCGCCGCACTGGCTGGGCCGCGTGGCACGTTGCGATCTTCTTTGCCGATCTTGATATGCAGGTGGCGAGGGCGCCGTATTCTTTAGGTAGTGCGGTATCGCTGCGAAGGAGCTGAACTACTGTGATGCTTGCTGCCTTCTCCTCGTTTCGTGGAGCATGTTGGGAAACCTCAGTCCGCTGCTCACCGGGGGCCGGCGGTTGCGCCGGCATGGTCATCATGTTCGTGTAATTGCGGACTCCCGCCATGCGTGCAGAAGTCGACGTCGCCGCTTTCGAGTTCGTGATACGGCGAAGCGCCCCAATCGGTGAGGCTGCGGATCCGGCAGACGTCTCGAACTTCCGAGATCGTATGCGCAGGGTCGTCTTTGAGCCTTACTCTGCTTACCGCAGCCCCAGAAGTAGAGTCTAGAAGTCGACGGAAGCTGTCTCGCCCAAGTTTCCTGAGCCCGCATGATGTGACCGTCGTGGCAACACAGGCGCGGAGGCGGAGCGACTTTGGCCGGTCTTTCAACGGCGACCACAACTTCGCCGACAGGCGAGCCAACATTCAGAAAGGAAGCATGTCTTGACTCAGGCCGAAAAAGACGTGGTCGAGCACATGCTCGCATCATTAGCGATCAGCTCGCTGCAAAGTGGCATTGCACCTACCAACGAACAGGTTGCGCATCATTTTGAGCTATCATGCGAGGAGGTTGGACTTGTCGTCACGCTTGAATCTGCGACCCGAATCTTCAATTGTGTCGCACGTGAGATCCACAAGGCGCAGTCGGTGCTCGAGTTCATCGGTCGCGCCACGGATCAAATGCAGTGAACGAACGGAATGGAGCTCCTCGCACGTGCGCGCAGCACAAAGTCGCCCTCGTTGGTCCGGCATCATAATGGAGGGTAGGACCGACAGGTTAGGTTCCACATAGACTGCATAATTCTGCTCGACGTCCACAAGCAGGGTACCAATCCGCCCCGACCTCTGCCTCACCGGAATTGTTGAAGGCCGTACCCGTCCACTCTGAGCACTCTGCGACAGCCCCGAAAACGGTGATGCAATTCGGCCAGCCAGGTGTGGCGCGAGGGCTGTCGATCTCGAAAGCGGGTCGCGTCAGCGCAGAGCTCGTCCGATGCACGCTCGATCGGTCCGATCCTGCCGTCGAAATATCGAGCGTCGCAGAGCATGACTTCGTCTCGGACGCTGCGGGCCTTGAGTGGCCTTCGATCTCAGGCTAGCTAACGTAAAGCGAGCTCAGATCTGCAGCTTCACACTTTTCCAGAACAAAGGTTGGTCCAACCTATGAAAACGCTAACGACGTTAGGGGCTGCTATCGGCGCAGCTTTGGCACATGACATCAGCTTTTCCGGCGGATCGATATGTGACCCGGTCCCCTTCCATTTCCGGCCGAAGACGACATGTTGGGGAACGTCTCGCTTCGTCGTCGGCGTGAGTTCGCCTGGGGACGGCATCACGCTCATGAGGTCTTGCGTAAATTGGGTTTCGCTCCTGTTCCGATTTTGTCGAGGGTGGATCGGGCTCCTCTTTGGCCTTCGGGAGTCGTCGGCAGCATTTCCCACTCTTCGTCTGATTGCGGAGCTGTTGCCGGAAAGTCCAACACTGTGCTCGCTCTGGGGTTGGACATTGAAGATCAAGAACCGCTAGGAGCGGACCTTTTGCCGCTCGTGTGCACCTCCGAGGAAATCGAGCGTAAGGAGTGGTCCAGCAGTCGCTTCGGCCCGAAATTGTTCTTCGCAATAAAGGAAGCCGTATACAAATCATATGCGCCGGCAACTGGTGAATTCTTGGATTTTCAAGATGTCAGTGTCAGGACGAATGACCAGAGTGGGGTCTTCGAGGCTGAGATTGTTAACCCGGAAAAGCCTACTAGTTTCGGCAGTCGAACCATAAATGGAATCTATCGCCCATTTGTTGGAGGAATTCTAGCACTAGCCGTGCGATTTCGAGGCGCGTGATGCATCTCGTCAGCTAAATGCTGGAAGGCCAAACGAGACCTCATCGAGGTTGCCTTGCAATTGAAGAATAATCTTCTGTTCTAGTAGCGAGTGGGCGCTTTGACTCCGATAAGAAGCTTAATGTGTATGACCCCGTAGCGCCCCGCTGCCCTCTCCGCGATCCGACCAGACAAGGTCCTTCACCGAGCCCTTTCTGATCGAACGTGAGCTGGGATGCCGGTCATCATGTGGGTCTCTCAATCAGGAAACCGTGAAAAGGGAGCGCCTGATAGGTCACGACTAGCTGCCGTTATCCGGGTTTCGCGCGATGATGCCCACGCTCGCAATAGCGATGGCGCCGTTAGCGCCAACATCGAACAAGCTATGTAACTGCCGGATATGCATCGTCGTGAGAGCGACGCCGCAAGTAATAGCCAAGCCAGAGATGATCGAGGCGGTGGGTGCCCGTCGGTTTGCCGAGTCGCAATTCGCCTTGGCCTGTGCGCGGGCTTCCGTACGAAAGTAAACGCGCCTCTTGTCTAGAAGCCGCCAAGCTGTTGCGAATGCGACATCGCGAGCGAAAAAAACAGCCAATTTGCGGTTGCGTAGCAGTGGCTCAAATCCTGCACCGCGCCGGGTGGCAGTAGGGCCAAGCCGGTCGCAGAAGTCCGAAGTTGCATTTGAAGGGGAATCGGAGCTGCGGAGCATTGGGAGCTTTTTGGTTTCTAAGCCTCTCAACGCATTTTCGCTGTGCTTCGTTACGCTTGCGGACCGGTGCTGTTCGCACGGCTCTCGACATAGGTGTAATGATGAAATCCGCGTCTAGTGAGAACGGATCGATCAAGACCGTCGCCCCTGAGAGGCAATCGAGGGTCAACGCCATTCTGACGACGGCTTTTACAATGTGCCACTTATCGAGGTGGCTCTATCCGGAGCCGGAGCGCTACTTGCCGCCATTTCAGCGGGTTCATCGAGCATTACTGCGGCGATCCATACACCAATCGAAGCGGCGCATATTTCGATAACGGCGGCAAAGGCGCGCTTCTGTGGCAGACCGACAAAATGCATCGGGACGACGCGCGGATGATGAACTTCCTGCTCGGGAGCGTTCCAGAGTACAGGCGAGAGGAAACCGAAAGGGTATTCGAACAGTTCGGCAAATATCATCCGCAGAAGGCGTTTTGGCATTTCATCATGCTGGGCACCGATCCCATGCACCTGCGATCCAAGCTGGGGGACCGTCTGTTCCGGTACGGCCTCGCGATTTCCGACGGGGCGAAAGCGCTGGTATTTGCAGAAGCCACTAGCGTTCACTCGGCTCGGCTGTATGAGCGCATGGGAAGGAAAATCATGGGCGAGGTTCAGGTCGGCAGTTCGCCGCCGGTTTTCCCCATCCTCCGCCATCCCCATTGAATGCGGGACGGCGACCCGGCGCCAGGCAACGCCTACCGAAGGGCCGATAAAGCCAGTGCCTCTAAACCTGTACGAGTCTGATCATGCTGGATCTTCATCACCTCGAACAGCTCGATGATCTGTTCCATTCGATGGAGGAGGCAAGCGAATGTTTTCTCGGCTACCCGTTTGCGAAGGGATTCAACTACGAACCGTTGTGGCGCTTCCTGAAGCTGACGGGCAACAACAGCGGAGATCCATTCAAATCGGCAATCTATCGCGTCAGTTCGCGTACGTTCGAATGCGTGCGTATTCCGACGATCGCGACCACCCGCTACGACGGATTGTGACCACCCATTCCGATCGATCGCGACCAGTGTGATGGTGCCGTCAGGTGCATTTTCTGATCGCAGTGTTTTGGCTCGACGTCAAGCGCGGTGGAGGCCGTCCCCGTAGTCGACAGGAGGGACCCGCGCGCGCTGCGGAGTGCCCCCACGGCTGACGCAGCAGCGCGCGCGGGAGGTCCCTGTTGACCCACGGGGGCGGCCGGTGGGCTGGCGATGCGCTTCATATTTTTGCTCCCGTGGGCGGCTTGCCGTTGGCTGGCGGTGTGGCCGCGGCCGGCGCCAGCCGTTCCTCGTCGGCTTTGAGCTTGCGCATAGACGGGCCGTCGAGCTCGATCCGATAAGCGTTGTGGACAATACGATCCAGCACGGCGTCGCCGACGGTGGGCTCGCCAATAACCTCGTGCCAAGTTGCCACAGGAGTTGGCTGGTGATGAGGATGGAGCCGCGGCCATGACGGTCCTCGACGATCTCCATGAGATCGCGCCGCTGACTGGCTGAGAGGCGGTCGGGTCCCCAATCGTCCAATACAAGCAAATCGACCTTGACCAGCATCCGGAACAGTCGCGGGAAGCGGCCGTCGCCATGAGCGAGATCGAGATCAGCGAACAGACGCGGCACGCGCGTGTAGTGGACCGTGTAGCCGTCGCGGCAAGCCTTTTGCGCGAGCGCGCAGGCTAACCACGACTTGCCGATTCCGCACGGGCCGGTGACCAGCAGGCCGCGGTGCTCGGCGATCCAGCGGCAGGTGGCCAACTGTTGGAACAGCGCCTTGTCGAGCCGGCGTGGCGTGCGGTAGTCGACGTCCTCGATCGCGGCTTGGCTGTGCCGCAGCCGGGCGGCGCGCAGTCGGGCCTGGAAACGACGGGTGCTGCGATAGGCGACCTCGCGGTCGAGCAGCAGAGCCAGCCATTCGGCGTGCGCGAGACTGCGAGCCTCCTCTTGCACCTCGAGCTCGGTGAAGGCTTGCGCCATGCCGTCGAGCTTGAGCGCTCTGAGCTGGTCTAGAGTGGGATGTGAGAGCATCAGTCGTCATCTCCTCAATGGAAGTAGGTCGGGCCACGGATGTTGTCGTGCGCTATCGCTGGCCCGTCCGTGGGCGTTGCGGGCTGCTGGCGATCGAGATTGTTCTTGAGGATCGAGTTGACCGAACTGTAGGAGCGCGCGCCGATCTCGAGCGCGCGGCCGCACGCAGCCTCGAGCCTCTCGCGGCCATATGTCTTGGCAAGCCGCAGGATGCCGACACAGGCGCGGAAGCCTTGCTCGGGATGCGTGCGCTCCCGCAGGATAGTCGCGATCAGTGCCGACGTGCGGCGGCCGATCTCGGCGGCGCTTCGCCGGAGGCGCTCTGGCGTCCAGTCGGCATAGCGCCGGTGGCTCGACGGCATGTGCTCGCGCACCGTCGTATGCTTGCGGTCGGAGGAAGAGCGCACATGGGCGGCAACGCGTTTGCCGCAGTGGAAGACTTCAATCGTGCGCGCCGTGATGCGCGCCCAAACCTTCTCGCGCAGCAATTGGTGCGGCACCGAGTAGTAGTGCTTCTCGATCTCGACGTGGTAGTCGAGCGCGACCCTGCATTCCTTCCATTCGGCAAAGACGTAGGGCTCGGCCGGCAGCGGTTTGAGCGCCGCGCGCTCGATCTCGTCGAACAACGCGCGGCGGCTCGCACCGAGATGGCGCGACACGCGGTTGTTGAGTTGTGCGACAAGCTCGGCGATGGCCACGTTCAATGCGCAGAGCGAGAAGAACTGCCGGTTGCGCAGCTTCGCGACGATAAATCGAGTCGCAATTTGGACCGCAACTTCTACCTTAGCTTTGTCGCGGGCGCGATACGGCCGCGCCGGAACAATGGCGGTGTTGTAGTGAGCCGCCATCTCGGCATAGGTGCGGTTGACCGTCGGCTCATAGAAGCAAGCCTTGGTGACGCCCGAGCGCAGATTGTCGGACACCACCACTGCCGGAACCCCGCCGATGAACGCAAAGGCGCGCGTGTGCGAGCCGATCCAGTCGGACAGGCCCTGCGTCCAGGTGGCCTCCGCATATGTGTAGTTCGTCGCGCCGAGCGAGGCGACGAACAGCTGGGCTGTCAGTACCTCGCCGGTCGAACCATCCATCACCTCAAGCGTCGTGCCGGCGTAATCAACGAACATGCGCTCGCCAGCGACGTGGCTCTGTCGCATAGTCGGCGACAGCCGCGCCGCCCAGGCGCCATAGAGCTCACAGTAGCGGCTGTACCCGTAACCATCCGGGTAGGCCGCGCGATGCTCCTCCCACAATAGCTGCAGCGTCACCCCTGGCCGGCGAAGCTCACGGTGGACCGCCGCCCAGTCTGGCTGCGGTCGACGCTTTGCGCCGACCGTTGGAGGTCGGTAGAGTCGGGCCTCCAGCGCCTCGTCCGTCAGGCCTTCCGGTACCGGCCAGGTGAGGCCGGCGCGGCGTGCCCGCTGGATGCACTCCCCGGCGGCCGTTGCACTCATCCCCAGGCTGGCAGCGATCTTGCGTTTGGACATGCCGGCGGCGGACAGCCGCAGCACGTCGCGAATTTTGCGCATAGGTAATCTCGGTCCTGGCATTTGCCCCCGCTCCTCGTGGAAAGGAGCGAAACCATGCCGATTCGCAGATCACCCAACGGCGCCCGTCACACCCGTCCACAGGCTGGTCGCGATCGCCCGGAATGGGTGGTCGCGATCAATCGGAACGCCTGGTCGCAATCAATCGGTACAGCCGGTCGTGATCAATCGGAACGCCCGGTCGCGATCGCTCGGTACGCGCACGAATGCGAAGTCATCGACTTCTTTGCCCGTTGTTTCGGGCACAGTTGGACGAGTTTTGGGGCTACATCACGAACGGAGGGACCGAGGGAAACATCTACGGCTTGTATCTGGGTCGAGAACTGTATCCGAACGGAGGCGCGGACTTTTCGCGAGACACTCATTACAGCGTGAGCAAAGGGGTCATCTGCTCGGGCTCGAACATTGTGTGGTGCGTTCCGAGTCAAATGGAGAAATGAGCTACGAGGACCTAGCGCAGCAGGCGACCCGCGCGCGACATCGCCCGGCCGTCGTGGTCGCAAGTATCGGCACGACGATGAAGGAGGGCAAAGACGATGCGCGACGAGTCCGCGCTGTCCTTCGCGACATCGGAATCAATGACGTTTATGTCCATTCCGACGCGGCATTGTGCGGACCGTATGCGCCCTTCTCAAATCCGAAGCCGGCGTTCGATTTCGCGTGATCAGCGGACATAAATTCCTCGGCTCACCGATGCCTTGTGGCGTGGTTCTCACGCGTAAGCAGCATGTGGAGCGCATAATGCGCACGATCGATTACATCGGCAGCTCCGATACCTCGTTGAGCGGATCGCGCAATGCGTATACCCCGATTGTTCTCTGGTATGCGAACGAACCGCAGCCTAGGTATCGGAGGGATCAAGCGAACCTTTCGTCAATGTGAGCAACTCGCGGCTACGCAGCCCAAGAGCTAAATGCCCATGGCGTGAGAGCGTGGCGCAATCCCGATGCGCTGACCGTGGTCTTCCCTCCCGTTGGAGAATGCATCAAGACCAAGTGGTAGATTGCGACGCAGGACGTCAGCCACCTGGTCGTCACGCCGGGCACGACCAAGCACCAGATCGATGCGCTAATCGAAGCGATGACGACGAGAAGGCTGGGGCTCGAAGAATCGGACATTCGGTATGGCTGCGTGTGGCGCGCTTAACCCCTAACATCGGAGTAGGTGAGGTGCGTCGAGTGTCTACTCCGCTTGCTCTCGAAGGAGATGAATGTTGCGATCACATTGACCGAGCACCGCATCATGCTTTCGAAGGGTTGTCGGGCCTTAGTAGTCTCGCATTCGTTGCCGGAACGGCCTATCGTACCGAGCCAAACATGGTGTGGTCCTCTCGGTCGGATCCGTCACCTTTGGCTAAGGACTGCCGATAAAAATTTCGATGAACGTTTCTGGAGCTTCGGGCGAATGTCCTCGACGCGATCTCAAGCCGGAGCACTGTTGTGGATCGGCGAGGACAACCAATGGCGACAAACGAGCTTTGCTAGTCGCAAAGCGTCTAGCCGTCAAATCTTGTGCAAGCAATTCCTGCGGGGGACGCCGAGTTAGGTAAGTCAAGCGAGCGATTGGAAGCGCCCTAGTAAGCTTAAGAAGGAAGCGTGCCGGAGCGGATTCCGCCTACCGCTGCGCGACCGCAAAGGCGCCGATCGATGAGAGAAGGGGGCTGCCATTCGGCGTGCCCGGCTCGAAGCGGGCTTACGCTTGGCGATGGTGCATCGGCAGCATGTATTTCAGTCCGGATGATCAGCCGGTTCGAAACGAGGCAATCGACCGTCAGCATTGTGCTGCTTGAAAGTATCTGCGCGAGATTAGGTAGTGACCTCGGCTTTTTCCGTGAAGTTAAACGACGGGAGAGGCTCAACTCAAAGGCTCTGATCAAGTGGAGGTCGTCCGCTCAGCTGGCAGGTACGGCACACCTATCGCTTGCTGTCGCACCGAAAGGGAGCACGGAAGCTGTTCGAACCCTTCCTCATCAACATACAAGCAGAGCGATAGTCATGCGCGGTTTCTATGCGCATTAAGGGACGAAAAGCGCGCAAACGCGTCGATCCGCGGGGTGAAACGCCTGCATCAGCGTGTTGTCAATTCTCGGATGGTGCCTCAACCGGAACAGCAAAGCCCGCCTTTACGCGATCCAATACGACCATCGTCTTGAAGCTCTTGATGTCCGGGTTCACATAGAAGAACCGCCGAGTGAACTCCTCATAATCTTCCATGGTGGGCGCGGTAACGTATAGGACAAAATCCGCGTCGCCGGTGACGTAGAAGCCGTTGACGACCTCAACGGACGATCTGATGGCCTTCTTGAATCTATCGATTATATCTGAACGCTCTCGCTCCATGGTCACCAGCACCAGCATTTGAATAGGTCTGCCCACCGCTTTCGGCGATACGATTGAAACATCGGCCTCGATAATGCCCTCCGAACGGAGCCTCTTCAGTCGTCGTTGACACGCGGTAGCAGAAAGCCCTGCTAGTGCGCCGATCACCTCGGAAGTGAGGCGGTTGTTCTTTTGCACAATCTCGAGGATGCGGGCGTCTATCCGATCGTATTGCATAATCGGCTCCCCGGCCTTGAGGTGAATTTCATCCCGAAAGGCGTCCAAAATATTCCAAATGCATGCGATGTTTTCAACAAATGGCCGCGTGGGCGATCGCACCGTCCTGGCCGCTGGTAGTGAGTCTGCTCCGCCAGGAGCTGATCATCCTGCCGGGATGAAGAGCAGCCAGTGAACGTTAACGTCGACGTGTGAATGGTATGAGGCGTTGGTGCGATCACCTGCTGCTCCCCACCTTTGCCAAAGATCGTTCGTTCTAAAGGAGGGCCTAAGCTCGAATTTCAAGCTGGCTCTGCTTTCTCTTGCGAAGCCTTTGGGTTCCGGAGATTGCGGCCCCTCGCCTCTGACTTGCTGACGCATTTGCTCAAGCTGGCGGCCGATCTCGGCCTTCTGCTGGCAACGCGATTGCGCCAAAGACCGCTTACAATGTTCGCATCCTTCTGAAAACGTTGCTCCACGCTCCGGGTCTTCTCCTCGCCTATCCATCGTTGGGGCGCTGCCGCCGGCGGCCCAGGGCGATGACCTCGATGCAACGATGAGAATCAACTTCCTGCCTGAAATCATGCATCGCATTGCCGCCATTCCACCTCCACTGATGAACTCAGTCTAGGCCGGATCGCAGGTGAGCCGAAGGATGGAGGTGGGCTCATGCCGGTAGACTTGGTTATGTGTTGAGCGGCACAGGCACTGAAGTTGACTTGAGCCTCAACGTGAAAGGAAATGTGGTCGCTAACAGCCGTTCGAAGGCGGAACACTGTTCAACCAGGCGTTGCTCGATGAGTTTTCGCTCCTCATCAGGCAACTCGCTTTGAAGCAACTTACGACAACGCCAAATTTCATTCCGCACTGATCTGATCTCACTTAAACTATCATCAATCGAAGTACTCATGGATGCCGACACGGTGTGGAACTAACCTTTGAAAACTTATCAAAGTGTCATCCTTCGGCGAAGCCGCACACTGACTCGCCTTCATCACGAACGTTTCAGGTGTGTTGAGGATGACCGGAAGGTCAGGCCGACAGTGGCATTCATAGCATCAAGGTAGCATCGATAGATGCAGGCCTCGCGCGCCGATCTCGGGGCCACCATAGATCATAGGCTCTCAATCGAGCCACGGTGGAAGCTTTGCGCATGTTCGCCTCCAGTCCGGCATTACGTCTATAGCCTCCCTACATTATCTTCCGCTTCACCATGCCCGCAGGTGAGGTGCAGCGATGCCAAGTCTGATGTCCGTCTTCTTGGCGAAGCGGCTCGCTCCATCGGAGTGCTTTGCGAGGTTTGCTGAGTTTAACGAATATTTAGATCTTGATTAATGCAATGAGCAGCGCATCTTCGTGGAATTTCTGCGTTTTGATGCATTTTTTGATGGATTCAAGCGGCCGGGATGCGATGGGTTTGTAGCAGCACTCGTGAAGTCGCCACTGCCAATACAGGCACGCGAACAAGCTTCAACGCGAGCCATACCGGCAGAGTGTGTGAGATGTCGATCTCGGCCTTCCTTTTTCATTAGGGGCGGAGAAATGCTTACTCTCCACATTTCTTCCGATCATGGTCGTCTGGATGGAAGGAGTGCACCATATCGTTTTCTACGCGATCAGTCTGGACGCTACCGCCATAAAGTATGGGTTGATAACGGCGGGTATCTCACTTGGGTTGCAAGCCGCGAATGGGATGGGGTGCTAAGCTAAGTGCGAAGTTCGCTTCAATCAGCCGACACGCCGCTCTTCGCCGCAAGCTCGCCAGCGCAACACGACAATGATATCAACCCGTACTCGCTATCCCCAATCGCATCGCCCAACCTCGCAACCAGCGTCGCCTCTTACCCGACGCCCGCGGTTCCGCTTTCCGCAACCGGCAACTATGATGGACGCGGGGAATAGATGTCGCATTCTAGTACCCACTTTTCTTGGATCGTGAGTCGTGATTCAAGATATGGATGATACCCGAAGCAAGAGAAGTCCACCTTTCGAGGAAAGATCGCAAGGTGCTTGAGGCATGTTGTCGCTCGCCGGTGACGTTGCAGCGCGATTTGAAGCGGGCGCGGATAGTTCTGTTGGCGGCGGACGGTCGCAGCACCCAGTCGATCGCCAAGGAAGTTGGGGTCCAGCCGCGGATCGTCAGCCTTTGGCGGCATCGCTATGCCGACCATGGCCTTGAAGGACTGAAAGACAAGCCGCGGCCTGGCAAGCAGCCGATTTATACGAAGACAACCGACAAGCGGATTCTGAAACTGCTGGATAAGCCGCCCCCGCAAGGATTTGCGCGCTGGACCGGCCCTCTGCTGGCCGAGGCGCTGGGCGATGTTGACATCCAATATGTCTGGCGGTTCCTGCGCAGCCACAAGATTGACCTCGCGGCTCGCAAGTCCTGGTGCGAGAGCACCGACCCGAACTTTACGGCCAAAGCCGCCGATGTTGTTGGCCTCTACGTCGCCCCGCCCGCGAAGGCCATTGTGCTATGCGTGGACGAGAAGCCCTCGATCCAGGCTTTGGAGCGAGCGCAGGGCTATCTGAAGTTGCCCAATGGCCGCGCCTTGACCGGCCAGAGCCATGATTACAAGCGGCATGGCACCACAACATTGTTTGCGGCGCTCGAAGTCGCCACCGGAAAGATCATCGCGGCTCATTCAAAACGACGTCGCCGCGTCGAGTTTCTCGACTTCATGAACAGCGTCACCGCGGCCTTTCCGGGCCGAAAGCTTCACGTCATCCTCGACAACCTCAACACCCACAAGAAAAACGAACATTGGCTCAAGGCCCACCCAAATGTGCAATTTCATTTCACGCCGACAAGTGCGTCCTGGCTCATTCAGGTCGAGGTATGGTTCTCGATCTTGCAGGGGCAGTCGCTTAGCGGCACCTCCTTCACAAGCCTCAAGCAGCTTCAGGAACACATCGATGCCTACGTCAACGCGTACAACGACAAAGCCGAGCCCTTCATCTGGACCAAGAAAAAGGTCCGTCAACGCCGTTTCAAAGGCCGCCGTATCACTCAGCTCTGATTCCGGGTACTAGACGGCACGAGGCTGATGCGACTCCGGTGCGGCAGTTGCCGCTTTTGCGGCCTCGGGCGGAAGACTGCCGATTGCAATCAGACTCACAGGGGGAAGCCTCGTATTTTGGATAACATGGTTTGCCTGCCGATTGATAAAAGCATCGGGTCGAGGATGCTTCCTCGCCTTCACAGAAGGCGCCAATCGCCCGAGGCCTGCAGGCCCCACTCAGTGCATTTTTTGTGTGGTGACTGTCGACAAATGCTGCCCGTTGGGGTTCCTGTAACGGTTGGCGAGGCTTTGGAACAATCCAGCCATCTGGTCTGGTTGAACAGTAAATTCTCCATAGTTTGGATCGAAGAGCGTGGTCATTCCATTCGACGCCGACGTCGCAACTGTGTGTGCGCCACCTTCGGCGAAATACAAGCTGAGCAAATAGTTCGATCCGTCTTCGGTGATTTTTTCCAGCATGCGCGAGATGCGCGAAGGCTCGCCGAAACTATATTTCTTCTCTTTTCCGGATGGTGCCAAGTCTGCTTCCTGCAATATGGTGTTTTGTGCCTGAAGGTCGGCCTGAGGAGCTCCTGCTCCCTCGCTTCGCAACTGATCCTTGAGGTCCTGATACTGCTGCTGCCGCACAGTCGCTGAGTAGTGCCTTTGCGATCCGGGTATTAGCGCATTCATTCGGGCTGACGGGCTGTTGTTGAGATTGCGGAGCCACTCCGCAGTTAGTCCAACGCAGATGCCGTTGACATTCGCCTGAGGCAATTCGGCCGTCCTGTATTGGAACAGGGAGGTGCTCGGCCTCGCTGGAGAGGATGTACTGGGGTTGCTATGAAAAGTTGGATCCGACGCATGTGGCTTGCTGGCGCAGCACCCCATTTTGTCGGGCAATTCCGCAGGTGGCAGGTTCCTCCGCAGCGCGAGATCCGCAAGGGTTTCTGTAAAGCTGTCGCTGTCCACCGACTGACTCAGCTCGTCACCTTGGCCAGCGCGTGTGGATGAGCCACTGATTCGATTATACATGGCGATTCGCGTTTCCCTTCGGCGTACGGTTCGTCGCAGTGAGTTCGGGCTGCTTAGGCCCTGCTGCGAAAGGTACTCAGGCAAGCTGACGACGAGCTGACGGGCAGGTGTTACCCAGCTTAGAGAGCATGAGGAAGGACATCGGTCCAACGACGAGTTGATGGTGGTGTGTGCTTCACCAACGATGGTCGGACTTCAATCTCCCTTCGGTTCAATTTGATCATGCTGGCCGACGCTGCTTAATCGACCTCCGCCTTTGCTCTCCCAATCCCTGACGGGCAATCCATCTCCGTCCGGGCACCTAGGGCTTCACCTTCCTCGCCTCGTGACGGCGTGGGCGCTAAGCTCGCAAATCAGCCCCGTCAAGGCTAGATCCCCTTGAACCATTCACATCCCTTTCGATTTTCGATAAGGCAAGCGCCTGAGGTGCAAAGCTGAAAGCCGTTCGCCAAACTTCGCCATGACTGTATTTTGAGCAGGCGGATCAGTGCCGCGACTAGCGCCGGTTGTCCGATCGGGCACTGGCCGGTGAACCATTGAGCCTTTGCTGGCCCCGATTCAGGATGCCGCCGTGCTCGGGCCGGCCAAGGCCCAAGGCTTTCGGTGGCGCAAAAATGCGGCCAGCCTTGACCGCCCTGCGCGCGGCGGCCGGCGAAATGGGCGGTCGGACCGAAGATTGCCGGCGATGCGGTCGAACAAAAGAATGGACTTGCGGGCGCCACGTGTCGACGAGTGTTGCCTTCCCAAAAACACCGCTTGTCCATTTCATTTCGCTGCTGGCTTCGCTGCGGGGAGGTGAATCAGGAGCATCGAACGCGTCGCCAGATGGCGGCGAATATGCTCTGAATCAGGTGGGAGCGACGCCCTGCCGGGACGATCCCGAGACTCTGAAAACCGATGATGCTTTCCGAGCGGTGCGAGAGCGAACAGCTGCGGCAGATCATCAAGGAATTACGGCCGCCAGGCATTGAGCTCGATCGTCCGACGCTGGCAGCTGGGCGGGGTAGGCAGCCTTCTGTTGCGTGAGCGCCTCCTTGGCAAGATCAGGCAACGGCGAAAGCTGTTAGCCGACGAGACGACGATCCCTGGTGCTCGATCCCGGCCGAGAGCGCACCAGACCGGTCAGCTCTGGGCTTATGCGTCCGGACGACCGGCCATGGGGCGCGCCGATCCGCCCGGTGTCGCCATGTCCATGCCCCCGATCGCAAGCCGACCGACCAATCGCCCATCTACCAGGCATCAAGGGGATCCTGCAGGTCGATGGCTACGCCGGTTATGGCAAGTTGGCCGAGCGTGACGACGTTCAGCTTGTATTCTGCTGATCGGCATGCGGCGTAACTTCTCCGAACTTGCCGCCCCTGGTCCTGCGCCCATTGCGGGCGAGGCGCTCACGCACATCGCCGAGTTCTATGCCCATCGAGAAGGACATCGTGGCTGTAGCGCCGAGGGCGCCGTCTCGTTCGGCAACTGAAAAGTCAACCGCTGGTGGAATCCTTCGAGCCGTGGCTACGCAACGCTCTCGTTGGCGCGCTGAGACCGCCTGGCGGCCACCGTACTTGAGAAGCAGTTCGACGAGGGGTGAACGGATCGTCTCGATGCGTCGCGACACGTGGGGATAAGCCAGTTGCCGCCCATCGGGCCCGCGACGACAGAATAGCATTCCTTCATAAATGAGGTGTTGAGCAAGCATTGTTTGATTGTCGCGAAAACATCAGAATTTTCGCGTGACGAAAATGAACTTCGCGGCAAAGGGCACATGATCAAACTGTCGTGTCACATCCGAAATTGTCTCTGCGGAGGCGCGCTTGCCGTAATTGGGCTGTCATCGCCTCACGCAGCGGACCCGCACCAGGCTGAAACGGCTGGCGATGCGCGAAGCAATGAAGGTGACGTTGACGGCTTTAATCGTGCCTGCGCGTATTGAAATCCTTCGAAGAAGGGCGCTCGAACGCGGGATTTGAGCGTTAACACGAGGCTCATTGCATTAATCGGGATGAAAGTGTTGTTACAGTCCCAATCAATTTTTCGTTACGGGTCAGCGGGGTGACCGCCGCATGTCAGGAGAGGGGCCGCACTATGACCGACCTCGTGCCCGCCGTCCTCGAAGCGCTTGACGGCTCAAGAGATGCAGCTCTCACGCAGGTGTCAGGCACACAGCCGATGCTTGACCGGCCTGTTAAGGTGCGTCCTCCTACGCGCTCCTTTGTCAAAAATGCGATTCTCGCCCGTCTTTCTCTGCAAGACCTCGCAGCTGTAGGGGAGTTCCTTGAGCCGATCGTGCTGAGAGAACGCATGATCCTGCAGGAGCCGAAAAGGCATCTTGATTACGTCTATTTTATCGAGTCGGGCCTCGTCTCGCTGAGAATTGTCGCAGCGGAAAGCATCCTTGAAACCGCAGTGATAGGACATTGGGGTGCGGTCGGCGCTTCGCTCTTAGTGGTAGGGCATCTTTCGACGCACCAATCTGTTGTGCTCTTTCCCGGAAATGCGCATAGGATCGGTGTCGAGGATTTGCGCCGGGTGACGAAGGAGCGTCCTGAAATCCGAGAACATCTTCTTCGGTACGTTCAAGCGCTGACCTTGCATTGCGCTCAGACGGGATTGTGCGGGGTTCGGCACGATTGCGAACAGAGGCTCGCGAGCTGGCTCTGTTTGGCGAGTGATGCTCTGGGCGCTCACGTGCTTCCAGTCACCCATGACTACCTTTCGTTCGCGTTGGGGTTGCGCCGCGCTGGTGTAACCGAGACGCTAATCCGATTTGAAGAACAAAGGTTGATTCGCAAGATGCGGGGCGTCTTGCAGATCCATGAACGCAAGGGCCTCGAGCAAAAGGCATGTGGTTGTTACAAGCTTCTTTCAGGCACTTATGCCCTTGTCTGAGTCCCTCAGCAAGAGAGCGGGCGGTTAGCAAAATCGCCCAAGCGTTCAGTGCATCTCAAAGCACAGCCCGACATGCCTGTCCACGTGCTCCGGAATTGCTACATCGAGGGCACGGGCTTTGTCGCGCACTGTGAGGACCGTGCCGAATTTGCCGATCTCACCACGGAATTTGCGGTAAACGTGCTCACGTCAATTTTCTTTCTGGCTCTGATCATGGTCGATCGTATGTAGCCGCCTTTGTCGTCGGTGACGCACTTACCGCACCTACAATATCGTCGCAACGGTCGGAATCTGGCGCTCGGCTGCGCGTTACGACGGCGAGCGCCAACCTTGCACGCATCGGTATGGTTGCCAGAATGATCTTGTTAAGTGTCATCATGATCGACGACCATTCCCGAATGCCACTCTGTTAACTAAGCCCCAAGGTAAATGGGCTCTGCATTAATCGTGTCTCAGTGCTGCAACAGCCGTTCTGTTCCTCATTAGGAACAGCAAAATATGACTCCACAGTCCTTATTGCGGAGATCAGTATCCAAAATATCGGGCAGGCGGATCGAGCGTTTTTTAACTGATTATTTAAGCCCGAAGGTCGCAGCGCGAAAATGCCTGCGACCTCTTTTCGCTCGGACTCAGACCAAATATGAACTGACGAATGGCCTATTTGATCGTTGCCCGCGATGGCACAAGCTGCATTGTATTGAAGCGAGACAGTCGGGATGGAGCCGAAAAGAAAGCGCGCGAGCTAAGGGAGCTAGGCTGGTTCGATGTGCAGATTCAAGAAGCCGCGCCAGCCCGAGCGAAGAGCGACAGCCCCATAAAGGACTCGGATGGCAATTGAGGTCTGCGATCAAGATGGGCCGCAGGCCTCCAGGTCAAGCTTACCTTGGAGTCGATCTGGTCAGGCCGGTCATTAATCGAGGTCCAACAACAAGGCGGCCTGGAGGACCGTCTAAAGTTACCTCTTGATGTCCATCACTGGGATGGTTCGTGATTAGTGCTTGTCTCTGACGGATTTATTACGGGTGGGCTATTGACGCTTCTCGCTCTTTGGCACGCGGCGCAGTATCTGTCTTATCCGCTCGTCGCGTTCCCGTTTGAAAACTCACGCTCGCGATGCTCGAAGGCCGCGAGCTCAACCGTGGCGCTTCTAAAAAGCGGTCCCGTGTGTCTCCGCCGATTGACTATTTCCCGTCATCTACGACCCGTCTAAGCCCCGAGCCACCATAGACAATCAATGGAATCGGGGAAAGTGCCGTCGGGTTTTGATGTGAGGCGACCGGGTCTGCACTGGCGTCGAAATGCGAATGCGTTCAGGCCAATTGCAACGCCAATTGACAGCCGATCCCACCTGTCATGGGGTTCCTCGAGATCATAGAGCGAAGACGGTAGCTCGCACGCGACCCGAGCCTTTGAGCACCGCCTCTATCGGCTCGCTGCTAACCTCGGTTGAACCGGGCAGTTGGTTGGAGCGGCGGCGTTCAAGCGTTCAATTGTTTGTTGCAGCCGCTCGATCATCGCACGTTCGGCCTCGATCGTTTGCCAGCTGGTGTCGACCACCGGCGGACCAATGTCAGCAGTCGCCATTTCGCCGGACTCAATCCGTCGGATACGGTCCTCGGCCAAATCGATGAGGCCTTGAAGCTGCTTTTTCCAATGAACGGACATGGTCTGCAATGTGTGGTGGTCACTATCGCCGTAAGCGTGGGACCGATTCCCTAATAAACTATTGCCAATTCGCGTGGCCCGACTACCCGGGACAATCCTGGTTGACAGCCACGCCAGATCGGGACGCCATTTGCCTCGATCGCGGATCGACGTCGGCCCGCCTTTTTTGGCTAGTACCCACTTTCCTTAGAGGGTGAGTCGTGATTCAAGATCGGGATGATACCCGAGGCAAGAGAAGTTCACCTTTCGAGGAAGGATCGCAAGGTCCTGGAGGCGCGTTGTCGTTCGCCGGCGACATTGCAGCGCGATTTGAAGCGGGCGCGGATAGTTTTGTTGGCGGCGGCCGGGAGCAGCACGCGGTCGATAGCCAAGGAAGTCGGGGTCCAGCCTCGGATTGTCAGCCTGTGGCGGCATCGCTATGCCGACCTTGGCCTTGCAGGGCTGCAGGAGAGGCGGCGGCCTGGCAAGCAGCCGATCTATACGAAGGCCACCGACAAGCGGATTCTGCGGCTGTTGGACAAGCAGCCACCGGAAGGGTTTGCGCGCTGGACCGGGCCCTGCTGGCCGAGGCGCTGGGCGATGTTGACGTCCAATATGTCTGGCGGTTCCTGCGCAACCACAAGATCGACCTCGTGGCTCGCAAGTCCTGGTGCGAGAGCAACGACCCGAACTTCACGGCCAAAGCCGCCGATGTTGTCGGCCTCTACGTCGCCCCGCCCGAGAAGGCTATCGTGCTATGCGTGGACGAAAAGCCTTCAATCCAGGCTTTGGAGCGAGCGCAAGGTTATCTGAAGTTGCCCAATGGTCGCGCCTTGACCGATCAGAGCCACGACTACAAGCGGCATGGCACGACAACGCTGTTTGCGGCGCTCGAGGTTGCGACCGGAAAGATCATCGCGACGCATTCAAAACGGCGGCGCCGTGTCGAGTTCTTCGACTTCATGGACAGCGTCACCTCGGCTTTTCCGCACCGCCAGCTTCACGTCATCCTCGACAACCTCAACACCCACAAGAAGAACGAGCACTGGCTAAAGGCCCACCCCAATGTGAAATTTCATTTCACGCTGACAAGCGCATCCTGGCTCAATCAGGTCGAGGTATGGTTCTCGATCTTGCAGGAGCAGTCGCTCAGCGGGACCTCTTTCACAAGCCTCAAGCAGCTCCAGGAGTATATCGATGCCTACATCAACGCATACAACGAAAAGGCTGAGCCCTTCGTCTGGACCAAGAAAAAGTCCGTCAACGCAGATTCAAAGGCCGCCGTATCACTCAGCTCTGGTTCCGGGTACTAGCATGGGGATCCGGCGCCGATTGGGACGGCATGCCCGCAAGCGTTTCCGTAAAGCTGTCGCTATCCACCGACTGGTTCGGTTCGTCAGCTTGGCTAGCGCGTGTGGATGAGCCACTAATTCGACTATACATGGCGATTCGCGTTTCCCTTCGGCGAAGTCTCTTCGCAAGCGCGTCGGGCTGCATGATACTCAGACAAACTGATGACAAGCTGACGGGCGCAGGTGTTACCCGGCTTAGAGAGCATGAGGAAGGGCATCGTCACGTTAACGGGCATCCGACGGATCTTGGGCGGGGAAGAGCATAGTTTTCAGGCAGCGAGCGCGACCGAGGTGATGTCCGCCCATGTCTCGAAGGCGACCCCATGGGCTTCGCGATAGGTGCTAGCAGTCAAGCGATGGGGCCTTAGGTGAAACAGGTTCGCGATGGGGTCGTGGATAGAAAGAAAGCGCTGCGCCTATCGTGCCGATTTGAAGCGCTTCATCTGCCGCTCTCTTCGGCGAGCAGGCTGGTGGGAATTCTCTGCTCGATTGTTTAATCCTCTATGCTGCCGATGCTTGATGCTTAGCCCCATCTCCCTGCGAGTAGCGCCATATGGCAGGAGCGCGATCGCGAGCGCTACCGCAGCATCGCTATTGGCCGGTACTGCATTCAGGAAATCCGCCGGACCGCCATCAGCTTGCGCAGCCACTCAACTGCCACAGCGTTCATGCTCGCCAGCTGCCAGCGGGTTCGACAAAATGCGCACCCGCTGGCGATGCGGACAGTCCAGTGGGGAACGGTGAATTGTCTACGTAGTAGAAGCCGGCTGGGCCGGAGGGTTCCCGCCCAGCCAAGTTGGCTCAGCCACCGCATAGATTTCAGGTCTGGCGCGTAAGCCTAACGAATCCTCCTTCTTTTAGCTCGGCGTTATAAAGCTTGCTGCCGAGCGAAATGGTTGTTGGGTGGTCTGCGGTAGGCATGAGCCCATGTTCGCGCAGCTTTTCAATAAGCGCCAGCGGGGCCCATTGCTCCGGGGAGGGGCACGACGACGACGCCGGGTCTCAACGAAGAACGCTCCGAAATCTGGCGCCCCCGTCGACCCGAGTCGCGGCATTTGAGCTTCCGGTGGGTTATGAATGAGGCGTACGCTCTGAGACGGATCCAATGCGGCCGTGTAGAGGTGACCCCGGATCTCGTAGCTCATCGTCGGCTGCTCCGAGTCGGGCAGGAGACCGTGGCGGGTCAGTTTCTCGATCATTCGGAGCGGGGCGACTTGGGAGCCGTGCGAAAACATTTCGGGAACGGCCCATGAGACATCATATACCGTCTTGTCTGGCTCGGCAGACGAGGACGGCCCGGCTTCATTGATCACTCGACTAAATAGGGCATGATCTTCTTGAGTCCACTCGTAGGCACTTGGGGACCCTGGAGACCCAGCACCGTCGATCCGGTTGAAATCCATACAGCTCTCCTATTGGTTTGAGAACGTGGGCTCAAATCCGCCAGAGCTTTCCCTGGGCTTGTCACCAGTTGACCCATCGGCGGCATCCGTCGTCAAGAGACCACGTTCTCATGTTAGGGAGCTTAGCTGTCAGGAAGCTGACGAGTTTCGGGCCACAGCTGTACCCGCGCCCGCGTTCCCAACTCGAATGCGATGCCTCGAAGGCCTCCCTCGTTGAGGGGCTCTTTCCTGCTCTTTCCTTTATCGCTCCCTTGTAACTCGACACCGCGCCTGTTACGGTCGGGCTGCGTTGAACAAAGATTTCGTTTTGGCGGGCCATCCCGTTTCTGCATATCGACGCGGAGGAATTCCAAAGCTCCTTGGCGGATTTCCTGTCTATCTTCTGGATTCCGGGAATGAGATCCTGTGCCATTAGCCCAGCAATAGAGCAGCTCGATTGTTTTCGGCGATCTTGCCAAGACGGGTGTTTCTCGCCGACCTTCATTGGCGTTATCGTCTCACCACGTCTCTTCTTCCTTTGTGTGTCAGGTCGTGCGCCACATCTTCGCTTCGAACCCGGCTACCCCGATCATTCTCGAGTGTTACCCCTCTGATGTTCGCGCCATTGTTCGTCTAGTTTCTTCCGAGCCTGCTGCTGCTTGAGCGCGTTCTCAGCAGCTTCGGGGAATTGCTCTGCTCTCCGGTTGGCAGAGATGGTTCGGGACAGGCCGAGCCCACGCCCGCTTCAGGCCAATGGCTCGGATGGTGGCCCGGACTGACGCATAGACGATTAGATGGAATTGCCCTAATCATCATTCCAGACGGTCGCATTTAACAGAAACAGCGCCGCGAGATAATGATAAAGTGCCGTCAGCTCGACCGGTGGGGCAAAAGCCTGCGCCATCAGTGCCGTCAAGGCTGAGCGATGTTTGTTGGTCTCGATGTACTGCGCCCTCGCGCAGACATTGCCCTTGGTCCGGCGGGGCAGCGCGACGTTGCCGGCGAAGAAGGTAGCCAAGGCCTCCGGCGTCATCGGCACATCGCTTTGGACAACTCGGTGAGGCAAGGGCCGAGATAGGGAATAATGCTGCGGGCACGCTGCCTGAGGCCGAGGCCAATGAGGATCATCTCCGAGTCGCTCGCATTGAGCGGGGTCGTCTTCATCGGTCATCCCCGTCCTCACCACGTTCCTGGCATTTACGTGATCGGCAACGGCGTGTCACTCGCCATCTCAGGCAGATCGAGCACCCAGCCATTGGCTATTCTTATCCACCCGCCCCACAGCGTGTCGTGCTCCGATCCAACGACCGACTCTTCGAGGTCCTTCTTCGGCACGTAAATCGACAGGCCTGCCTCGGGCGAGCGGCAATCATGACTTTCATAAGATCAACTCTGGTTGGAAGGACATTGCCCGCAGGACTGCGAGCGTCCAGCGCGCAAGCGCGCCACGATGCCGGACAGCGCGCGCAAGAGCTGATCGATCTCTCCGATCGTGGTTTCCCGCGAAAGCGGAAGGCGGACCGCGCCCCGCAGGCTCGTCGCCGGCACATTCATCGCGCAGCACATGCGATGCTTCCATTGAGCCGGAGCTGCAAGCTGACCCTTCTCGTCGCGTAAACACTTCCTCTCAGAACAGATCGCCCGCGCGAAACGCCTCGGCCCAAGGGAGTTCGAATCCATGGTTGCACGGTTACCGGAATTAACAGTCTCTTAGCAAATCGTGCCGGACTGTCTCGAGGCTGGTGAAACGCCGAGGAGCGGGTTGCTCATGCTCAGGGATGGAACTTATGCCGCCTGGTTTAAGACCCCGCTAGGCCAGGGCACCGGCATCGCGCATGTCGCGGAGGATAGAATCAGGGGCCGCGCATCATGATCTACAGTGGCACCTGCGAGGTTGACGGGGACCGGTTCACGGCGGTCGTAACGATCAAACGGCACACCGAAGGGCATGCAGCCGTCTTTGGCGCCGATGACCTCACGCTGAAGCTTGAGGGAGCCTGCCCCGGCAAGATAGCCAAGTTTGTGGGGATCGCGGAACAGGTGCCGGGAGTGGTTCTCGAAGGGGACGCTCATTCTCAGCGAAGAGCGGCCAGCCCCACCGGTGACGAACGGGCCGACTCCCAAATTCGACCCTGCCAAACTTCCCAAGCTGCCCATGCGCTCGCGCTGAATGATCAGGAACGCTCGCGCCAACGCCTGACCCCTACCTGACCGAAGGCAAAAGCGAGAAGGATCAGCTAAAAGATGTTGATCGGCGCGTGAGCCACCGTCAGTCCCAATGGGAAGCCCTACGCGTCAGCCGGCCTCGCGAGGATGGTGGGAAGCCGTAACATCCGGATTGCAGCTTCGGGCCGAAGCTGCATATTCATCGAAAACTGGGAGCAAAGGATTTGCGCGTGGGAAAACCGTCGATGCGAAATGGTGCTCTCATTTTGTTGCTTCTTGCGATTTCTGTGAAGGCAGCGCTGGCGTTTGATCTCGACGACAATCCAAGAGGCCGTTGTTTATCTCACGCGGGGCAGTCTCTGGCAGAGCTCCGCGAATTGATACACTCGTATGGGGAAGGAGAAGCACTTCTGGAAAACCGTTAGAGAAAGGGAGCGACGAAGGAGGAGGCGCTGGACCATATGAAGCGGGCAGCAGCTTTGATCGCCGGGGCGACGGTGCTGACCGTGCCCTCACAAGCGCCTATTGCTCCAATGATGACAATGCCCGGGACCTCGCGCTCGAATCCACGACATGATCTCCACGCTCTCACGAGGTAATATCCACATTGCCGAAATACTGGTTAATGGCACTTTGAACAGCAATGCAAAGCGGTGACCCGAACGAGCGCGCCAGGGCGCCACGCCGATTTCAGCGCCTCCAGGCAGCCAACAGCGCTCAAAGTCGGCCACGCATTGTGCGCGGCAGTCGGGCACTGAAGGCTGACCAATGAACTACAACAGCTTCCCGTAGTCCCCGGATTGATAGAGCGGAATTTCTGAATACATTCGCGCGAATGCTGCTCACCGCTTCTGTCGATGGCAGGGCGATTGGAAGTGATTAGCAGGGGCCGTCAACGATTTAGGATCGCGCTGGCGGCCCACTACCATCAGGACTCACATCCTATATCTCCGGCTCGAAGGTTAAGGCAGGGGACATGATCACCATTATACTTAACAACTACAGCAAGAGCGTCCGATGACGAAGGGCGGATTTTTTCACAGTGGCGGCAATCGTCGCTGTTGGAGCTTGGGCCTTGTGGCCCAAGCCGGCCGCCTTCGCCCAGAAGGACGTCGACAAGATTAAGGAAGACATCCGGACTGAGTTTGGCAAGCGTGACGGTCTTAAGGCGATCGCCGTTCAATTGATCCGAGAGAACGATCGAAAGCTGGTCGGCTTTGTGAAGCGGGAGATCGAGGCCTTGGCGGAACTGAAAAGCCTCGGCGGCCTCTTCGACGGCACCATGATGAAGGAATGCACGGCCTCGATGGATGAGACCTGGCAGACTCTTTGGTCCTGCCGATAGGTGCCTGAAATTTCTCAGAGTAACGCCGGCAAAGCTATGACTGAGACAGATTCACGCCGGACGGCAAGCCGATGATTCGGCAAGAAGTGATCGACGAAAAGATCGAAAAAGTAAAGGGCGTCGTTTGGCATCCGCCGGCCGACGATCCGCGCAGCCTCTTGAATCCAGAAACCAAAGCTCGCGCCAGCAAAATCTGGAATGAGGTTATCGGCAGCATTATCGGGCGCCAGATCGCTGAAAACGAGATCGTGTTCTGTCGTGACTTCGCCGCGCTCTGTCCTATGACCAGGGCAGAAATGCGCCCTCAAGTCGAGCGGTTGGTCGCCAGCATGACTTCTACTCTAGCGCCGACGACATCATGGCCATGGTGGAAGCCGTCGATCCACCTGACCCGACTAACGTTCTCAGGTTCGCTTACTGATCAAAAGCAACGCGGCGCCGTATTGGCACGATGCCGCGCTTTGCTCACACGAGCAGTGAGCCGGCGGCACCGCCGCCGGGAGCCTCTGGCGCGTATTCAGCGGCCATGATCTCGACCACCCCTGAATACCTCTCGGCTTTTCCTGATGACGGCGGACGATTACAGCGCCACCGGAAGGGACTCGCTGGTCAAGGCACTCACGCAAAAAGCAGGAGGATCAGTCCGCCGCTAAGGGCGGCCAGCCAGATTAGCGAGACCACGAATGGGACGTCGTGACTGGTCATGCTCATCAGCCCAGCGAAAGGCCGCCGATCGTAGATCCAGCGGCCCCCAGATTCCAATCGATTACAAAGCATGAATTCGCCTCCCCGGATTTTCGAGGGTACGCCGTACGACCTCCACTGCCTTCACATATGTTAAGATTAGAGAAAAAGTGGAAACATGGACCATGTCGCCCACGCCTTGGGCCGTTTAGGGACTCGGTGGATCGTGGCAATGGCCCTGTACTTCAGCCGCGTTGCTCCCGCGACAGAGGAGCTGGAGATATGGAGCGCGAGCGTGCGCGGCTTCTCATTTGTAATCAGTAACGAGAGTACCAGCGGTCCTGGACTTCACGGGCGGCCTAGCTTTGTAGCCTCTTGGCGCCCCGTCAATGTCAACAGGCCTGCGATCAGGGTCGGTGGATCACCCTTTCAGACGTTTGCCGAAGCCGAGAAGGCCTGTGAAGCCATGTTGGCGCACCTTACCAGATAGCTTCGAGATTCAGGATCCGGCCTAGCCCTTGCCCCGCCCAGCCGCGTCGGGTTGGATATCCCGGGGGCGAGGAGATGCCAGAGCGTTCATCAGATTGGGGCCGAGAGTTCGACGAGCCGAGCCGGTTGCCGGACGGCAGGGAAACTCGTCGACCTGCGCGACGCCGCAAACTACATCACCGGTTTCCCCAGGATGAGGCCGAACTGCCGGAATGGCAGGCGGCCATTGAGGCGCCGATCCTGGTTTGCGAGTGGGGCGGGCTCATGATGTCGCACGGATCGGCATCATGCGGGCATTGAACCGCAACCACATTCGCGAATACAACCCAAGGGCAAAAGAGCCACGTTGGGGCACGCGCAAGCTTTCAATGTGAGGATAGTCAAATGAGAACAGTCTGGATTTATGTCGACACCAGCAAGCAGGTCGGCGACGCAGATCATCTTAGAGTGTTTGCGACGCGCGACGTCGCTGATGCTTGGCTAGAAGAGTACGATCGGGAAGGCGTCGCGTTTGAATACCCGGTGATCATCGGCGAGGTTCGTACACCGAGCCTGTGATCTCCGGACGGCGTTGAGTTTTGGAATAATCGGCCCTGCTGAAATGTGTGATCTCTATTCGATAACGACCAACCAAGAAGCCATTCGCGCGCTGTTCCGCGTGATCAACCGCTATATTGGCAACCTACCGCCGATGCCAGGTGTGTTTCCGGACTATCCGGCTCCGGTCATCCGGAATGCCGACGGAGAGCGCGATATTGCGATAATGCGGTGGGGCATGCCGCCACCACCGCGCACTGGCGGTCCGCCGGTCACGAACATCCGCAACACGTCATCGCCACACTGGCGCATGTGGCTCAAGCCGGAGAACAGATGCCTGGTCCCGGCCAACAGCTTTGCTGAGTATACCTCCGAGCCGAATCCGGAGACGAACAAAAAGGACGTCGTCTGGTTCGCACTCAACGACGACCGGCCGCTGTTCGCGTTCGGAGCATCTGGACCGAGTTCAAGGGCGACCGAGGCACCAAGTCAAAGCCGATTCCGGGTCCACATCGGCTTCCTAACCACTGAGGCGAACGCAGTGGTTGCGCCGATCCATCCGAAGGCGATGCCAGTGATCCTTACGACCGATGAAGAACGCGACGTCTGGATGCGCGCGCCATGGGACGAGGCGAAGGCCCTGCAACGCCCATTGCCGGATGATGCGCTCAAGATCGTCATGCGCGGCGCGGACAAGGAAGATCGGGCGGCGGCATAGCCTGATGAATTACGCGAAAAGCAATTTTTCGAAGCCATACACGCGATAAGGGTGCCATCCTCGCGATCTGGCCGAGATCAGGCATCGGCATCCGGAACGGACCACCCGATCAACAAGCCATGGAGCAGGCCCGGGTCGTAGCCCTGCACCTCGCCCAATCGACGACCAGGTCGATCAGGTTGGTTGGCCAAGCCTGTGCCATGGCATAGGCACAGACGACGAAAAGTCAGCCAGCCGGGCCTTCAAGACCAAGACCCGGCGCGAAACGAGCCGCGAAGATCTTGACGGCATGAAGATACTGGCCCGTTTCTCCATGCTCGATCGCCGGGATCAAGCTCACGCCGCCGGTGCCGATGGTGCCAAAAGATTGGTAAATGCCGCCGTCGAGCCAGGTCACGCCAACATTGTAGGAGCCATCAAGCGCCATCAGACCACCGACCGCCCACGACGTCGTAATGTCGTTGGCGAAGCCTGCGGGCGGATTGGCGACCATGTTGACGGGGCGCGGGCATGTCCCTGTGGCGGCGCCGGAGCGCCAAGCCCGCTCTGCAATCCAGACGACGAGTTGACGGCGCCGACAATGCCGGAGGGCTTCCAACCAGACGCGATGAACGAACGCTGGAAGCGATCCTAATGGCGAATTAGGCATATCTGGCCGAGGACCTGGGATATACCTGAGGTCGTACCTGAAAGCTGGGGGCTTAGTGTTCACATCGAGAATTTCCGTGGTATCCGGCAAGCGGGTGTCCATTTCGCAGGAACGGCAGTTCTGCTCGACGACAACAACACCGACAAATCAACCGTTTCGGCGCCGATCGACTTGCACGAAACCAGCCCATCGACGAGCACGATTTTTACGGTGGTGACTATCTTCCCGTCGAGGGACAGCCCCAAAAGTGCATCGTCGTCGAGGTCCTGATCGCCGGCCTTGATGATCGGCAGATCAACCAAGTTCCGACATAACCTTGAATTCTGGCGGGAGACCAATCGCACACTGATCGGACCTGGCCAACTTGCAATGGTCGAACAACCAGGGGTCGAGCCCGCTGTTCGCGTCCGATTCGAAGGCGCTTACAGTCCGGAGAACGACGACTTTTCGGCGAAGACCTAGTTCGCTGCGCCGCGCCAAGACGATGGGACACCAGCGCTGGGGTCGGCGGCACGCTAACGAGCCAAGAGTAATGCGTCTAAGCTCCCTTTCGGAGGGGTTACTCAACGGACACGCGCTCATTCTCGAGGAGATCGCGTGAAGCTGGCCCGTCGCTTCAGCCAGATCGTGCTCTCGGGCGAGAAGGAGTTGCTCCCGATATAGACCTGAAAGGCTGGCCGAAGCGCGTCAGACAAGAGAGGTGTGTCGAAATCCGATCCGCCGGTAATCGACACCTCCATTCTTATCCATGCTCATCCACAACGCGCCACTCGATGCGCGGCAGCGTCTTGCCGGCGCTCCAAGAAAAGGGGTGGCGATGCCTTATATCGATTCAGGTGGAATAAGGCTGTATTTCGAGGAATATGGGCGGGGCTATCCAATCATTTTCGTTCATGAATTCGAATCCGACCTGCACAGCTGGGAAGCGCAGATCCGTTATTTTTCGCGTGGCTATAGGTGCATCGCCTACAACGCGCGTGGATATCCACCGAGCGACGTTCCTGATGATCCCGCCATATACGGCTGGGAGGTCGCCGTGGAAGACATCGGCATCGTCATGCGCGACCTTTCGATCGGGCGCGCCCACATGGTTGGATCTAGCATGGGCGCCTATGCTGCTCTGCTGTTTGGGTTGCGGTACCGCGAAAGGAGCAGCGCGATCGTCGCAGCCGGAGCAGGGGCGGGATCTCCAGCCTCGGATCGTGAAAGGTGGTTGAAGAACACGTCTGTTCTCGCGCGCGCATTGGCGGCGCGAGGTATGGATGCCATGGCAGAGAAAATGGCGCGCCACTTCACGCGAATTCAACTGAAACACAAGGATCCGAAGGGCTGGCAGGAGTTTATAGACCGGCTCAAGCAGCATTCGGCGCAGGGGATGGCCAATACTTTGCTCCAGTGCCAAGCCGTGCGGCCGTCTTTGCACAACTTCCGCGATGAATTTTCACGCATGACGGTCCCGGTGCTGCTCGCCGTGGGTGACGAAGACAAGCCATGTTTAGAAACCGGCCTAATGCTCAAATCCACAATTCCCGCCGCCGGCATTTGGGTGTGCCCCAATACGGGCCATGCCATCAATCTCGAAGAACCTGCGGCCTTCAACGCGCAAATTGAAGCGTTCTTCAGCGCCGTCGAGCGAGGAAGCTGGGGTCATATCGACCGGCGGAAACAGTCCGTCTCGGGACATGAGAAGTCAGCGGCCGCTCGATTGCATTTCGACGGAGCGCTTCCATGAAGCCATGGATCGGTGTCTACCTTTCAGAGCCTGTCGCCGCGCGGCTCGAAGTCGCAGCGCAACGTCCCGGGGCCACCAAATCGGCGGTCATTGAGGCTGCCCTCGCTCATTTCTTCAAGCCAGATCATGACGTCGTCGAAGAGACCTCGGCTGATCGCCGGCTGAACGCCATCAATCGGAACCTCGAACAGCTTCATCAAGAGTTGCGGATTGTGCGTGAGGCTGTTGCACTTCAGGCTCGATTTCTTCTCGCCGTCACGCCCCCGCTCGCAGCTGCCGACCAACCTGCCGCCTGTACCCTGGGACTCGCGCGCTTCGACGAATTTTCTGCTCAGGTGACAAGGCGAGTCGATCTAGGAACGTCGTTCATAAAGGAAACAATCGAGCGGGTGAATTCGACTGATGGGGCGCATCTTGAAACACAACCGGTGAGGCAAAAAGGGTCGACGCGCTTCACACACCAGGGACCAAACGGCGTTGGGGCGACTGTCGCCGGCGACGAACCACAATCTCCGCCTGTTGCTCGAGGCGCAGCCTTCGAGCGCGAACCCGATACAAGAGCAGATCAAACAATGGCTGACGCGATATTGCGGCCGCTTTTGGCGCCATGGCGTGCTACGGGGCCGCAGCGGTCACGAGCCTTCTCCACAGATTGGCTTTTAGTTTTGCGTGTCTTCTTACCCTTCGTCGCAGCTTACTACCTTTCTTTTCTCTTTCGCACCATCAACGCGACCATAGCTGCACCACTGACCAATGAGTTTGGTCTGGGTGCCGATGACCTCGGTCTCCTGACGTCCATCTACTTCCTGACCTTCGCGGCCGCCCAGATTCCTATCGGGGTGTTAGTGGACCGATACGGTCCAGGGAAAATCCAGAGTGTCGTGCTGATGGCCGCAGCCGCCGGGGCAGCGCTATTTGCCGTAGCCGACAACTTTTGGCTTCTTCTTCTCGGCCGGGCGTTAATCGGCCTTGGCGCTTCTGCAGCATTGACGGCCGGATTGAAAGCCGTCGTTCTCTGGTTTCCCGCCGAGCAGGTGCCACTGCTCAATGGCCTGATGATTATGCTAGGGTCCTTTGGCGCTGTGACGGCAACATTGCCGGCCGAATACCTGCTCGCGTCGATCGGCTGGCGGGGATTGTTTGAGCTCCTGGCCATTGCATCGGTTGGATGCGCCCTTGCAATTTTCGTTCTCGTGCCAAAGGGCAGGTGGTCATTGGCAAAGGGCACTAGCCTTGGACTACGAATAATTTATACAGATCCTCGCTTCTGGCGTTTGGCTCCGCTCTCTGCGACCTGCATTGGTACGGCCTGGGCGTTACAGGGGTTGTGGGCTGCCCAGTGGTTCTCCGATGTCGAGGGCCTGGACCGATCGGAATTGCTTCGCAATCTCTTTGTCATGGCAATCGCCTCGAGTGCGGGCGCCCTGGTTCTAGGCGTTGCGGCTCAAAAGCTTCGTCGATACGGGATAGGTCCACGACCGCTCTTGGGCTTGGTCGCAGTTCCGTTCTTCGTAGCCCAATTGGCAGTGATCCTGCGAGTACCTTTGCCATCATCTGTTCCGTGGATGATCGTCGCTGCCGGCGGAGCGGCGACCGTCCTTAGCTACGCGATTCTGGCCGACTTTTTCCCAAAAGAGCTTGCTGGACGTGCCACCGCGGCGCTCAACGTCTTTCACATCGGTTGCGCGTTTCTTGTCCAGTATCTGGTGGGCTTCGTGATTCAGTACTGGACGCCTCAGCAGGGCCACTACCCGGAAGTTGCTTACCAGACAGCCTTTGCAATCAACCTTGCAGTTCAGCTCGGAGCATGGTTCTGGTTTATTATCCGCGTGCCTCTATCGGCGGGACGAGGCAGTGGTGGGGGAGCAAGGGATCGCTCTAGCTGCTCTAGAAGATGTGGACGAAAGCGGCACCACCGAGATCCGGGTCCATGTGGGAGCTCTTCAACCTGACGTGCCCGGCTTTGCCGCGAAGTTTTTAATTGCGGGAGGCGACAGGCAGAGCCACTCAACCCAGTCGACGTCTTCACGTGGAGTTAGTCTTCTTGAGTCAGCCATGTGATAAACTGTTCAACACTTCTTGCTTTGCGCGCTGAGGGGTTGAATAGGCCGTAGAACCCAGAGCCAATGATGCGTGATTGAGGAAAAAGAATTCCAAGGCGCCGTTCTGCAATGTCCAGCGAAACGAGAGCCTCCGGCACAAGAGCAATACCATAGCCGTTGATTGCTGCCTCTATGCAGAGAAAGAAGTGGTCAAAGACTTGGCCACGTGGCGTCTGACTGATATCTACACCAGCCTTGCGGAACCAGTCTGGCCAAGCCGAGATACGGCTTTTCATGTGCAGTAGCGGGCACCGCGTCAAATCCTTAGCATGGCGTACTTTCAATTCCGACAGCAGCACTGGCGAGACGACCGCCACAGCTTCGTCATCGAGAAGATGACGGCAAGCTAGTCCGGCCTTTTTCATAGGATAGCGGCGGATGACAAGATCACTTTGCTCGACGCTCGACTCGAACTCATCGGTGTTAGAGGTTTCAAGTCGAATTTCGATACGCGGATTCAGTCGCTGAAAGGCCGCGATACGGGGATGAGCCATCGCATCGCAAACGACGGCGTCGCGTTGATGCGGATGCAGTGTGCGGAGCCGGAGCTGGCAAAGTCCTCCGAAGCAACAGCCAACAGATCGAGGCTCTTGCGTACATCATGAGCGTAAGAACGTGCTGCAGGCGTCAATTCAATGCGGTTGCCAGCCTTCCGCACCAATCTGCGGGAGAAATATCCTTCCAGCAGGCGCAACTGTTGGCTGACAGCGCTGTGGCTGACATTCAGTTCAGCGGCAGCTTGCGTGACGCTTTCATGGCGTGACACCGCCTCAAAGGCACGAAGAGCGGTGAAAGGTGGAATTTTGCGCATGCCTAGGTGTTAGATTCTCTAACATGGATCTCAAGAAATGATACTTTCAAGATGACGCAAACCCTGTTAATTCGGGCGATTGAAAGTCTTCAAGGGAAACGACAACAAGGTTGATTGTAAGAGATTCTCTAGCTCTTGTAAGGCTGCATTGCAGGTTTTCACTTTGAAAAAGGATAAGATGGCAATTTAGTCTCTTGGCGGGGCTCACCGTTCGCACGGCTTTTCCGAGTTTGCCGAAATCCTGTCCGAATGGGTTGCATAGAACGATGCCGCTACATCGACGGGCAGGGTCTTCATGTGCGCCTCCAGCTCGGCCATCAGGTCTCGAGCTCGTGGCTGTTCTGGCGGGAGCTCGCGCGACCTGGTAGGCCGAGCAGCTTCTTCGCCAAAGGCGAGGGTGAGGTCATTAGGAAGCACGTCGATTATGTTCAAATGGTAGAGCCGGAATGAGCCCGGTCGAAAGCATCTTCCAGGAATTTATTGATGCCATCCAAACCGCAACCAACGCGGATGAATTCGAGCGTGTCGCAACGCGGCTAACACAGAGGCTCGGCTTCCAGCGATTTGCCTATCTGCGCCTGACGGGCGAGACGCCGATGTTGATCTCGTCCTATCCAAAATCCTGGACCAGCCGGTACTTCCAGCTTGGATATCAGCAGCTCGATCCTGTGGTGCGCCGCGCGCGTGCCGAGCACGCGCTGTTCAGCTGGGGAGGCGAGGCGTCAGCCCTGGCCGGAAATCGCGAGCAGCGCCGGTTCTTCGATGAAGCGACGACCTTCGGGATTAGATCAGGCATCACTGTGCCAATCAGGAGTGGATTTGGACGGATGGCTGCATTTACGCTGGCGACGGGCGACCGGGAGATTCACCCGGAGCGGCTCGTGGCCGACGGGAAGGATCTGGTACATCTCGTCGGGTTGCACTTTCATTGTTATGTCGCCGCCAGACTTGACGTACTCTCTGCCAGTAAACTCGCCGCAAGTGAACTCACTCAGCGCGAGCGCCAATGCCTTGCCTGGACCGCGCGCGGAAAAGCTGTCGTCGATATCGCGGTGCTGGTCCAGATTGCACCGCGAACTGTCGTGTTTCATCTTGAGAACGCGCGCCGCAAACTAGGTGCAGCATCTATTGCCCAATGCGTCGCCGAGGCGCTGCGGCGCGGTTTGTTGTCCTAATCATCCACACCCTCCCATTTCGCGAGATGCACAAGAGACCTGGCGCTCGTCGCGCCGGGCATGTTGTATTGTGTTCTGTCCAAAAAGGTCTAGCGTAATCAAACTGGATAAGTGTTACCTGTAAAATTTGACAGGCGATTAGCAACTCTCTTTCTGGTTTTGAGGCCTCCCGATAATTTCAGGAGGTCGCTATGCATGCCATCGCACTTCACACCTCTCAATTTGGTCGTCATCTGGAGTTGCTCGCGGCGATGTATCGGCTGCGGCGCCGTGTCTTCAAGGATCGGCTCGACTGGTCAGTGTCGGTCTCGGGTGAATTCGAGCTCGATGTGTATGACACTCTCGGGCCGACTTATCTCATTCTCATGGCAGGCGCCGGAGAGCCGGTTGGTTCGGTTCGTCTGCTTCCGACGACCGGACCAACCATGTTGGCCGACACCTTTCCCGTTCTGCTCGGCGGGACGCCAGCGCCGCATGACGAAAGAATTCTCGAAAGCTCACGCTTTTGCGTTGACACCAGTCTTGTCGCGGAGCAGGCGGCCAATAGTCTCAACCGCGCAACGTTTATCCTCTTCGCCGCCATGATGGAGGCAATACGCGGCGCGCGCGCAGACAGCATCGTGACAGTCACTGATACACGTATGGAGCGCATTCTTCGGCGAGCGGGCTGGCCATTGAGGCGGATCGCTGCACCGCGGCAGGTCGGATCGACCATGGCGGTCGCCGGCTTTCTCGACATGTCCGAACAAACGCTTCACAGGATGTACGAACAAGCCGACGTCAACGGCCCCGTGCTTGTGTCATCGGATCTTGTTAACGCGGCCGCCTGATGCCCCGTGAGCAGCATCCAGCCAAGGTCATTTGACACATAGATGCTTGCAGACCCACGACATAGTCGGGTGGTTTTGATCAATATGACGCGCGGCGAGACGCCGGCTTCGGCCGGTCTTGCCCCGCGGCACGTCAGTTTCTCGTTGCTGCAGACGGGCTTGGAGATGTTCGCCGTCGCGTCGACCCTCATCGGCGAATGCCAGCCGTTCGGGATTAAGGGTCAGCAACTCGTGCACTCGATGACGCAGCTGGACGTTGACGCTCTTTCCATTTGGCACGATCGGCGGTTTACGGACAATCTGGCTTCACGCGAGACCGGTATCATTTTCTTTGGAGGAGGTTGGCTCGAAGAAGATATCTTCATTGCCGCTCTGCAGGCCGCCGAGCGTGGATATGACGTACGCCTCCTCTCGGACCTGATCGCGACGCGTGTCGATGCGGATCGTTCACTTGCTCTGGATCGGATGGCGCTTCATGGCATCTTGGCGACCACGGTGCGCCAGATGCTGCTGGAATGGGCGGTATGTCTGCATGATCCGCTTTTGACGCAAAAAGTTCAGCAGCTTCTATCGTGATCTGGGTTGCCATCGGCAAGTCCGCCCACGAAAGATCGTCCGAACGACCCGGGTCTCTTTGATCGCCTGTTCGTCTACAGTCAGCAGATCCCGGTCGATCAGCCCCATATCGGACCGCTATCAGCACGAGCCACGGGTGTAGGCATAGAGCATGGTCGACTGCGGCATGCGCTAGAGGCCAACGGTCGCTGATCCGAGGTCTGGCGGAATTTCAGGTCTAGAAAATTCAGCGACGTGGAAGGCTGAAACAGCACAACGATCAATCGATCGACGCCCGAAGCGACCGCGGTCATTTGCGTTCGTTGTTCCGCTGCGCGGCAGCCGCTCATGTACGAGCCGAAGGAGCAGGCTGGGCGCCTCGGCGCCGGAATCACTCCGCAGCCGGTGCGACGTCGTTGAGGTCAACTTGGCCGACCGTTCCGTCCATCTCGCTCTGCGGTCGTGAGCGGCTTGGCAACATTTCTCAGGATCGTGGCGCGGCAGTTGGCTAGCATCTCTTTCGTGTACTTCTCGCCGAAGTAATCCAGAACGAAGGTGCCGCCATAGTCCGACTCATCGGCGACACCGCTGGTTAGGCCGTCGAGGATTGTGCCGACTTCGCGGATGCGATCGGAGTACCGGGCGCGGATAACGTAACCGCGTTCATCGAGTGAACTGCCTCATCGGCAGTCACTTCTCTTAGCCAACGAACGAATCTATCGTTCCCAAGTCCGGCATAAAAACCCTTATCCGCAGCATAGGCGTGGCAGGTGCACATTTCATCAAAGGCGATTATAACCATCAAAGAGAATTCGTCTTTCAGGTATTCATTGATTGCACTAAAATTGTGTGATCGAGCGTCCAATCTCTCCCAAAGATCCTTTTCGGATCCATCAGCGACGAGCTCCATAATCTGGATAAAGCCCTCGGCGTGACGCTCCTCGTCCGCGGCCCAGGCATCAAAGAACGCCGCAGCTTCTCGGTAGAGATCAAGTTGCGGATGGACAACTCCTTTTCCAGATGCCTCGCGTCATACTCAGTATACAATTCTGGCCACAACTTGTTCCAACGTGCGCGCAAAACGGATAGCTCGGCGGTGAACATCACCGGCGTCAGAGCATTGAACAACTCTTTGGGACACCAATTCCGTCGAACCGGCGTGATCGTCCGACTCTTCCGAATCACGAACGATACGAGCAGTCTGGCAGACGCATTTTCTTCCCGAACGCTCGCAAAGCATATTTGCTACACACAGATGTTGTCGCCTCCTTGTTTTGGTGGCCTGCAATTCCAGGGCCGCACTCCTTCAGAACTCGACTGAAGCATCGCCTTGACAGCTCAATAGAAGCCCAGCGCGGCCGTCATTGATCTCGGTCAACTCGATCACCAAGACGAATCCGAGCGTACTGTCGAGGGCAGCGTGGCACGGCTTTTTCGCAAGCCGCTCACGTCAATCGCTCGGTGGGCGCTCGGGCAGGTATCTTCGATTAAATCAATGCAACGCCACTTCGAGGTGGTGTTAACCCTCGAACATGCGGGCCTTATCAGGCGGCAGCCCGACTCGCCGCGCAGCATCGAAGTGCCGGTCCCTCCTCAGCAGCTACCCGTCTTGGATGCCAAACCAATCAGTCAAAAACTCTGTCGAGGTACTAGGTCCGCCCAGGAACAACCGTGCGTTCAACTCCGGAACAGATCCCGCGGCGTAGGCGGCACGGCAAAGTGCGCGAGGCTGTTCATGGCAAACTGTTTCCGCTAACGGGATCGCGCAAGCTGGCCGCGCAAGGGGGACCGCTGACATCAGTACTAACGGAGGAGCGGCGGATTACAAACCTTCGTATAGCCCTCCAAACCCTTTCAATATTGAAGGCTTACTTACGTACAATTGAGCCATCAATCGCAATAGTTTTAGTCTCGTCGAGAAGCGGGCCGGAGCATCCTGAATGGCTCTCGGCGCAAGGAAGTAAGACGAGCTGACGGACGATTATGAAGTTCTATCGCAGGACGCCACGCGGTCCGTCGATCTGCATCGAGTGTCGTCGATCACTAAGGTCGCGCTACCAGCAAGGTATCTCCACCCAGCAGCCCTATTGCGACTACGATTGCTATCTTCGCTACCGGACGAAGAGTCTGTTTGCGCCATGTCTCGCTGTCGCACGGGACCATGGACTCGCGCCAGAGTATTTGGCTCACCTCGAAACCCTCAGTTCGTTCGCAGCGCTTGCTGCCGTTTCCTACTGGTATTCGATTGTGCTCGCCAAAGCCGCGCTGCGGTTGGGCGAACCGATGATGGTTGAAACTTCTAAGACCTAGCTTACGCGTGTGCACGCGGCGAGACTAATTGCTCTGACAGGGAGTTTTCAGAGTTGAACCGCCAACGATGTCGCCATCGGCTATGAGTATTGAGTACGTTCAGACGAGTGAATTTGGTTAAGAAGTTTCTGCGGTTTTGAAGATGATTTCCTTGAAGCTGGAGGGCATTGATCGGTATGTGTGGGATTGTCGGCATCTTGGGGCGTGGTCCGGTCACGGGGCAGCTGGTCGAGGCACTCAAACGACTGGAATATCGCGGCTACGACTCCGCAGGCGTAGCGACGCTTGAAGGCAACCATCTCGAGCGCCGGCGTGCCGAGGGCAAGCTGAAAAATCTCGAGGCGCGGCTACGCGGCGATCTGCTGTCGGGTCATGCCGGTATCGGTCATACGCGCTGGGCCACCCATGGTAAGCCGACCGAGCGCAATGCCCATCCGCATGTGACGGACAATGTCGCCGTCGTCCATAACGGGATCATCGAGAATTTCCGCGAGCTGCGCGCTGAGCTAGAGCAGAATGGCGCTAACTTCGCCTCGGAGACCGATACCGAGGTGGTGGCGCATCTCGTCGAATCCTATCTAAAGCATGGCTACTCGCCGCAGGACGCAGTGAAAGCGTTGCTGCCGCGGCTGCGCGGCGCGTTCGCGCTGGCATTCCTATTCAAAGGTCATAACGATCTCATGATCGGCGCGCGCAGGGGTTCGCCGCTCGCGATCGGGCATGGCGACGGCGAAATGTATTTAGGATCGGATGCTATCGCGCTCGCGCCCTTTACCGATTTAATCACCTATCTTGAAGACGGCGACTGGGCCGTGCTTACCCGCACGATCTGCGTCATCTATGATTCGAAAGGCGCCGTCGTCCACCGGGAAACGCTTAAGTCCGGCGCGTCATCGCTCCTGGTAGACAAGGCGAATTATCGGCACTTCATGTCCAAGGAAATTCACGAACAGCCGGAAGTGGTCGGACAGACGCTGGCGCGTTATGTCGATATGGCCGCCAAGCGCATCGCGCTGCCCTTCGAGCTGCCATTCGACTTCAATGACATTAGGCGCATCTCGATCACGGCTTGCGGTACCGCAAACTATGCCGGTCACATCGCCAAGTATTGGTTCGAGCGGCTGGCGCGTATGCCGGTCGAGATCGATGTCGCCTCCGAACTCCGCTACCGCGAGGCGCCTTTGCGCAAGGGGATCTCGCGATCGTCATCTCGCAGTCCGGCGAGACCGCCGACACGCTGGCCGCGTTGCGCTACGCCAAGGCGCAGGGGCTACACACGGTTTCCGTGGTCAACGTACCGACGTCGACGATTGCGCGCGAGAGCGAAACCGTGCTGCCGACATTGGCCGGCCCGGAAATCGGCGTCGCCTCGACCAAAGCTTTCACTTGTCAGCTGATGGTGATGGCCGCCCTTGCGGTCGCCGCAGGCAAAGAGCGCGGAGAATTGTCCGACATCGATGAATTGAAGCTCGTGGGTGAGCTGATTGAAGTTCCGCGGCTGATCGCTGCGGCGTTCGCGATCGAACCGCAGATCGAGAAGCTCGCGCGCGACATCGCCAAAACGAGCGCTGTGCTCTATCTCGGCCGCGGCACGTCGTTCCCCTTGGCGCTGGAGGGCGCGCTCAAGCTGAAGGAAGTCTCCTATATCCACGCCGAGGGCTATGCCGCCGGCGAGCTCAAACACGGCCCGATTGCGCTGATCGACGATAGCATGCCAGTGGTGGTGATCGCTCCTTACGACCGGGTTTTCGAAAAAACCGTCTCAAACATGCAGGAAGTCGCCGCTCGTGGTGGCAACATCATCCTGATGACCGATGCGACAGGTGCTTCGGAAGCGACGGTGGATTCGCTCATGACAATTGTGCTGCCAAACATGGCTGCAACCTTTACACCCATGGTCTATGCCATTCCGGTGCAGCTTTTGGCCTACTATACCGCTGTCCTAATGGGAGCGGACGTCGATCAGCCACGCAATCTCGCGAAATCGGTGACCGTAGAATAGGCGGGCAGGGCCAAAGTCGCAGTGGTCGTGAGACTTCAGCCAATAGGCCTTCGTGTTCGGTTATGTCCGTTCTGTGGAAGCCAAAACCGAGCAGATCCTCAATTTCTCTCCTATCCATGTTGATGCCGATCGTCGTTGCTGCGTGCGTCCATATCGCCTTCCGGACATGAATGGTTCGTATCTCGAAATGCGATGATGACCTCAGGAGTACAACTGGAGTTCAGCTCCCGGACCGGGATTCACGGATGGCGCGATCTATAGGAACTTTGTCTGCCGCGCATCGGTAACTGAAGGTCCGCTTGAATTAGTCGGCTACCACCACGGCCGGGCTGCTGCTGATCCGGCGGGCCAGCGCGGCGACTTTGGCGGAGGAAGCCCAGGTCCCACCGCAAATTCGGCTTCGTGAGTTCTTACTCATGTTCGGCGCGGCAAGCTTCGTGACCTTGGCCGCTTTTAGTGTGCGGCCGACCATTCCATGCTGGCTCCAAGCGTTTTCGCATCGTCGGCGGCCATGTTCGATATCCGCAGTGTGCATGATCGGTATCCGCCGTGTGCAATCCTATTACAAGTGCCGCGATCCCGCTGGAAGGTGCGGCATCCATTCGTTCTTATCTCTGCGAAGAGATCAGGGAATTCCCCAAAGTAAAGGTCTGAAGGCCAATTTGCTCATAAAACTACCGCTTCGCGACGATTCACACAGACTCATTCTGCCGCTGGCGCGATTTAAGCGACTCGACCTAAAGGGCGCATTCGTGGCGTCCGCAACGAGCCCTCGGCCGATCCTCCACCACACCCATTCCGGGGAGCGCGGCCCGTCTCGCGAGCGTTCCTTGATATCCTGCGCAACAGACCCACCAGTACTGGCGTCTTGAAAACGAGCGGGCAGAAGTCCGGTGTACCCGGCAGATTGTTGCGGACACGATGCCGTGCCGAATTCTGCCCGGAACTGGCGTACTGGAGCTCGGTGTCAACGGAGATTTAAGTCGGCGCCCCAACAGCCATTCATGGAGAAACCAGATGCGACGTGTGTAGAGTTCTTGAAGGAGACGCCCTCTCGGGCGTGACTATCCGAAAGGTACCGCGTTTACCGTGAGGAAACTTCGGCAGGTAAAAGGTTTGCCACGAGAGGCGCTGGCGCACCGCGCGGAGACGATCGAACCTAACGTCAATCAGCGATACGTATGGTTTTACAATCTCATCCTCGCGGCCGGGCCTCACATGAGCAAAGCTTAATGCGGGGCGGCGCGTCTCTCTCCGTTTCGTGATGACCGGCACGGACAGTGCCGTGTAGGGTGCCCGTGCTTTCGCGCCCCGACCGCATGTTCGGGCTTCCATAAGGATCATGATGCCCTCACACCGAGTGACCGCCCTTTTCGTTGCCGCACTTGTTTGCACGACCTCGCTGTCAAGCAGCGGCCTCCGCGCCCAGACCACGGTTACCTCCGAACGCCCCGCCAGCTTCACGCTCGACAACGGCCTGCAGGTTGTGGTGATCCCCGATCACCGCACGCCTGTCGTGACGCAGATGATCTGGTACAAGCTCGGCTCCGCCGACGAGACGCCGGGCAAATCCGGGCTCGCGCATTTCCTCGAACATCTGATGTTCAAGGGCACCGCCAAGCACCCGGCCGGCGAGTTCTCGCAGACCGTGCGGCGGGTCGGCGGCAACGAGAACGCCTTCACCTCGGTCGACACCACCGGCTACATCCAGCGCGTGCCGCGCGAGCAGCTTCCTGCCATGATGGAGTTCGAGGCCGACCGCATGACCGGCCTCATTCTCAAGGACGAGAATGTACTTCCCGAGCGTGACGTCGTGCTGGAAGAGTTCAACATGCGTGTCGCCAACAACCCGGACGCGCGATTGTCCGAGCAGATCATGGCGGCGCTCTATCTCAACCATCCCTACGGCCGCCCGGTGATCGGCTGGCGCCAGGAGATCGAAAAGCTCGACCGCGAGGATGCGCTCGCGTTCTACAAGCGCTTCTACGCCCCGAACAACGCAATCCTGGTCATCGCCGGCGACGTCGACGTCAAGGACATCCGCCCGCTGGTGGAGAAGAACTTCGGTCCGATCCCGGCGCAGCACGCGATCCCCGAGAAGCGCATCCGGCCGCAGGAGCCGATGCCGGCAGCGCCGCGCACCGTGACGCTGTCGGATCCGCGCGTCGAGCAGCCCGGTCTGCGCCGCTATTATCTGGTGCCGGCGGCCGCGACGGCGGCAACGGGCGAAAGCCCCGCGCTCGATGTGCTCGCGCAATTGATGGGCGGCGGCGCCAACTCCTATCTCTACCGCGCGCTGGTGATCGACAGGGGTCTCGCGATCAGCGCCGACGCTGGCTACGATGGCACGGCGCTCGACCCGTCGCAATTCTCGATCTTGGTGACGCCGAAGCCCGGCGTCGAATTTGCGCCGATCGAGGAGGCGATCGACAAGGTGATCGCCGACCTCGCGCAGAATACCGCACGCGCCGAGGACCTCGAGCGGGTCAAGACCCAGCTCATTGCCGAAGCGATCTACGCCCAGGACAATCAGGCGACCCTGGCGTGCTGGTATGGCGGTGCCCTGACCACCGGTCTCAGCATCGACGATATCAGGAGCTGGCCGGACCGCATCCGCGCCGTCACCGCCGAGCAGGTGCGCGACGCCGCGGCCAAATGGCTCGACAAGAAGCGATCGGTGACCGGCTATCTGATCAAGGATACTGCGCCGAAACATAAGGAGAAGCGCTCGTGACCTATTCCCTCACCCGCCGCGCGGCACTGATCGGCGGCGCCTGCGCCGCGATGCTGACGCTGTCATCCGCGCCCTCGCAGGCTGCAGCCAAGATCCAGCGACTGGTGTCGCCTGGCGGCATCGAAGCGTGGTTCGTGCAGGACGCGACCGTGCCCCTGATCGCGATGGAATATGCCTTCAGCGGCGGCGCGAGCCAGGATCCGGCCGGCAAGCCCGGCGTCGGCAATCTGGTCGCCGACCTGCTTGACGAAGGCTCAGGCGATCTCGATTCCAAGACCTACCATGAGCGGCTCGACCGCCGGGCCATCAAGTTGAGCTTCTCCTCGACCCGGGATTATTTCCGCGGCTCGCTCCGCATGCTCAAGGACAACAAGGACGAGGCCTTCGACCTCCTGCACCTGGCGCTGACCTCGCCGCGTTTCGACGCCGCCGATGTCGAGCGCATTCGCGCGCAGGTGCTCTCCGGGCTGCGTCGCGACACCACCAACCCGACCTCGCTGGCGAGCCGCAAATTCCTCGAAGTGGCCTTCGGCGATCATCCCTATGGCAGGCAGGGCAACGGCACGCTCGACAGCGTGCCGAAGATCGACGTCGCCGATATGAAGGACTACGTTCGCCGCGTGATCGCCAAGGATAGCTTGCGGATCGCCGTGGTCGGCGATGTCGATGCCGACACGCTCGGCAAGCTCCTGGACAAGACGTTCGGCGGACTGCCGGCCAAGGCCAGCCTGACGCCGGTGGCCGAGGTTGAGGCCACCAAGCCGCCGCAGTGCGCGTTCGTGCCGCTCGACGTGCCGCAGACCGTGGTGACGTTCGGCGGCCCCGGCATTCGCCGGCACGATCCGAATTTCATGGCCGCCTATGTCGTCAACCACATCCTCGGCGGCGGATCGTCGTCGCGGCTCTACAAGGAGGTGCGCGAAAAGCGCGGGCTGGCCTATTCGATCCATGAAGCGCTGCTCTGGATGGATCACTCCGCGCTGTTCATCGGCAACACCGGCACCCGCGCCGATCGCGCCGGCGAGACCGTCGATGCGATCGAGAAGGAAATCCGCCGCATCGCCGAGGAGGGCCCGACGCAGCAGGAGCTCGACGAGGCGAAGTCCTACCTCAAGGGCTCGCAGATGCTGGCGCTCGACACCTCCTCCAAGCTGGCGCAGGCGTTGTTGCAGTATCAGCTCGACAAGCTGCCGATCGACTATATCGAGAAGCGCAACGCCATCGTCGACGCGGTGACGCTTGATGACACCAGGCGGGTCGCAAAGAAGCTCTGGGGCGACGGCCTGCTCACCGTGATCGTCGGCCGCGCCCCGCAGGCGGCCGCCCAGCCGGCAGCGGCGACGCCGAAGTCGGACTGACGTTTTCCTACGCGCACCTCCGTTGCGGCTTACCCTCTCCTACCCCTCCCCGCAAGGGGAGGGAGCCTGAACGGGGCGCTCACCTCACAGCGCGTTGCAGATGACTCCGAAGTCATTGGGATCAGTAAGGGGCGCATCGGCCGACGGGCTCCTCCCCTTGCGCTGACGGGATCCCCGAAAGTGATTGACCGGGATAGGGGAGCCTCGCAGCTCCGCCCAGAGGCGGTCGCCCGCCCCGGTTCCCACAGAACGTGGCGTGCGGATTTCCCGCACCACGCTCTTCGGCAGTTGGTTCACAGCTTTCACTGCTATCTGTTCAAGTTTCGTTTCCCCATGTGGCCGGCTTTCCCGTCCTCGGAGTGTCGGGTCGGGGAGGCGCCCATTGAAGGGCTTGCCCGCCGCTCAAATGGCTCGTGCAGGTTTCCCGCAAGCCGCTTTCATGAATGGGCTTTCGTGATCTGAAGTGAAGGGATCAGTGAGACAAGGCCAACTAAAGCGGGATGGGGTTAGGCTGAATCGATTTGGGATTGAACGAAGCCGCTGGCGCGGCATTGAAGTTGTTGCTGGAGTGGGAGTGCCAACAACCTTCCCGCCATTGGCAGGCGGTACTTCGACCCGTGCAGTCGGATCAACAATGATAGCAACCAACAGCATCTGGACACTTCGAAAGGACGATGCCGGGGCGCCTTTCTGGAACTCCGTCGCACCCGTCGAAGACCGTTACCGGGCCTCTCGCGCCAGGGTTGTCACGGGTGACTTTTCCGCAACGCCTAACCCATTGACAGCACGTAAAGTCGGCAACCTCCATGAGGCAATACGCGCTCTCATCCTGATTGATTGTCGCGCCATATGACAGGCAGCATCAGCCGTTTTGCAAAGCCTGCCGCCGGTCGACCACCAAGAGCCAAGCCCAGGTGATGAACGATGGAGTCCAGCCTCGCCGCCGGTTCGCCACGGCTCGGCCTTGAACCACTCCTGCAGTTGTGGGGTCGCCTGAGCGAGCGGATCAGGGCGACGACGACCTCGCTTCGCTTTTAGGATCGGCCGGTCCGTCGGTCGAGATGCGCCCTCTTTCCAAACCGTTCGCAAGCTGGCGAGGAACAAGTCGATCGGCGGGGCCGCAGTAATTGAATCGCCCGCCGACTTCACGTCGGCAAGGTCGGCCAGATGTTGCTGCGCGGACCGAATGTCACGCAGCAACGCGACCGGGTCCAAGCTGACGCAGATTTCCTGCAGTCGGGCCCGAACCGCATCGGGAGTGCGTCGGTCGGCTGCCAGCCGCTGATGCGGCGGCGCACTATAAGATTTATGGACGCGTGCGCCATCGCGCTGTTTTCCGATCATCTTGAACGACGGCTGGAAGAAGTTCACGAACAAGCGCACTGAGCGATAGAGTTCTGCGAGCAACGCAGCCGCCTCGAGCCCTTCAAACCGCCGATAACCAACCATCCGTCGGACCACGGCTCCGTTCTTCTGTCCGACAAACGCCTGGTCGTTCTTGCGGTAGGGTCGGCAACGCGTGAACACAATGTTCGCTGCTCACAATACGCTTTCAGCGTTTCGTTTATGAACACGGTATCATTGTCGGTATCGATGCCCGGCAGCGAGAACGGCAGCTGTCGGCGAAGTTCTGTCAACACGGTGCTCAGGAGCGTTTGCTCGCGCACCAGCAACGGCGCACACTCCGTCCAACCGGTCGCAACATCCCTGAGCACCAGCGTCTGGATAAAACTGCCGCGCGCCGGGGGCCCGCGGTGGGCGACCAGATCGGCTTCGACAAAGCCCGGCGCCGGATCCTTCCAGTCGGCGGACGTCCGGACGATGCTCCGTCGCAATGCGCTCGCCACCGGTCGGCGCCGCTGGGGTCCATCCTCCTGTCGGATCTTGCCCAGCGCCCGATCGATCGTCGACGCGCTCACCGCCAGCAGCCTCGTGCGGATTTCAGGCGCCAGGGCCCATGTGGCCGTTCCGTTCCATCGACTCGATCAGCAGCGGCAGCAGCGCTTTCGGTCTCTTGCCGCAAATCCGGTCCGATGCCTCCCAAAGAACTAGCAGCGCATTTCGTTCAGCTTCCTCATAAATCCGGCGACGGGGGCGCCGAACCGAGGATTGCCCGATATCGCCTCGGAGCAGGCGCATCGCATGCTTTCGATGGAAAGCCCGTCACAACCACAAACTCGTCAAAAATGCGCGCCTTCACCCGCCGCGGTGAGGCGGTTTGCCATAGGCTACCAAGCCGCTCGCCCGCGATCTGCTCGACGAACTTGAATCTTGTTCGGCATGCCTCATCGAGGCGACGTTCGTCCAAGGATTTAGGCCTCTGCCGGTCTCGCCGCTTGAAAGATGGTGCTTCATCCTTGACCCAGTCGTGCCACAACTTGATCTCCGCCTCGGTGAATACACGGAACATGGCGCCGCCGAATTCGAGCAGTTTGATGAAGCCGCTTCCGTCAGGATCGCCCGGCACGATGTAGCCATGTTCGATCAGGCTATCGAGAAATGCTTTCGGATCGTTGAAGAACTGGTTGATCGGTACGCCACCCAATCTTTTGATGCTGTGGTTATATTGGCCGTAGACCTTCCTCGCGCTGATCAACTGGAGAAGCTGATCCTGAATGGTGCGCGGCTCTCTGAGGCATGGATGATCTGCTGCACCTGTGGACGGACACCGAGCACGCCCGAGCGAAAGCCGCCGAGAACGGCCGGTTGGCCGAAATTGTCGGCAATTTGCCGATAGGCTAGCCGACGATCACTTGCTTCGAAAGGAACTGCGACACGCGCAAGTCCAGATGGAAATCGATGCCGCTTTCATGTTGTTTAACGGGGGTCTTCAATTATGCATCAAGCCGCCGACGCCCTAAAACTCCGGACCGGTCGAGGGATTAAGATACGTGTAGCCGCCGCCGAGATCGGCTCCATGGCCGATTCCCGTGTTGGTGCGCTCATTCCGGTTATAGTCGCCGACAGAAATATCGCGGCAGCGTAGACCGTATAGCTGTTGACGCCCTGGTTCCACTTCAGTTTCAACGTGGGATAGAGATTCCCGTACAAGGTGGCGCGTCTTCCAGAAATCCGTTACGCGTGACCACGACCGCCCGGCCATAGCGATCAGCGTTCCTGCGATGCTGGCCGAAATTCCTGCCGTAGATACTGGCGAAGGCCGCGACAACTCGTCGCCCAACACCGGCGTCGCGGACGTTTAGGTCGGTGCGATCAAAATCAGATCAGCACGGCACAACATGCCGAGAGCGGTAGAAGGGCTGCGGACATGTACTTACGGCCGCAGCCCGTGCTTAGAACGGATAATTGATTCCAGCGCGCAATGTATTCTGACGATCTGTGTCGGCGCATCTGTTCAACGTAAGTCTGGTTTCTTACTTGATGCGGCTTGATCGAGATCAAGAAGTCCATGCGATAACAACTGTAAGGTTGATGAGTTGCAAGCCAGTGTCTGGTCCGTCCTGACGGTTTGCTGTGTGGCGATAATTTGGAACGCTCGATTGTAAGGCAGTCTTTGATGCGATCTGGAGCTCTTTTTGGGGGCCACAATAATTGCGCTCCCCCAAGCAGTGCAGTCCATTCGGCTGGAGACAGTCTTGTCTTTCCTGGCTGGTGACGCTGGTTCACTTCGTCGCATTCTTCAACACTTTTCAGGGCGCGCGCGGTCAATCCGGCTGCGCAGGCCGAGGGCGTCCTCGATGCGGCCAGGGTATTTGCTGGAACATCGTTCTCTCCGCCTTTGTTGTTGTCCTCGACGTCATCGTCGACCGCGCGGAAAAGCGGTCCTGGTCTGGCGGCCCGTGCCTGCCCATGAATCTTAACGCTCTCCCAACAGCCACGGAGGTTCGCATGCACGTTTTGACACGAATGATGCTGGTCATGGCGCTAACCGCTTGCTCGGTCATTTCGGCGCATGCCGCCGAGCCCGAGAAGGCCAAATTGAAGATCGCCGTGGGGTCACAGATCCTCAACTATATGCCTCTCGAGCTTGGCGTGAAGCTTGGGTCGTTTAGGGACGATGGCCTTGACGTTACCGTCGAGAACTTCCAGGCCGGTGGCTCAAAGACTCTGCAGGCGCTGGTCGGCGGCTCGATCGACGGGACGGTCGGCTTCTACGATCACACCATTCAGATGCAGGCGCAGGGCTGGCGCTCGGAAAACTTCTGGAGCTCGCTACCTCCGACAAAATTTGGACCCAAGTCGTTGCTGCGCGTGTCTGACCTATGTGGGCAGGACAATGGTTGATGATATCGACAAGGCTCTTGACTGGGAGGGCAACCGGCTTGATCGCACGTCGTGCGAGCATCTCGCACTGAGCGAAACCGGCGGATGTCGGCTCAAGCACGCCTGCGTCAACGACCGTTGTCCCCGCGGTATCGAGAGGTTCTTCGAGTGGAATCCGGATCTCGCCGACCGCTATCTCTGCCATCCGCATTTTGAGGTAAGGGCAATCGCGGCGAAGTTTGCCAATGTCTTGCTGCTGCCGCCGCTGATCGATGATCCCAATGAAAAAGTGCAATGGAATGCGATGCTTCGCCTGCCTAGACGCTACGCGTTGCAATTACGGAAGCATCCGCATCCCGAGCTGAGGAAGCGGGTGGCGAGCCTGTTCGACGGTGAAAAATTGCTACCCATGGCCTCGGACGAATATTACTATGTTCGCCTTGTCGTCGCGAGTCGGATCGAGCCTATGCTGCTCCCCCGAATGGTGGATGACGAGGAAGCCGAGGTCCGCCGTGTTGTGGCACGGCGCATTCCAAATGAATGGTTGCTCCGCATGATCGACGATCGTGAGGCGCCGGTAAGACTGGAGATAGCCCGACGACTATCTGTGCAGCTTGTGCCGCTGCTGCGGCATGATCCTGACTGGCGCATCCGCTACGAGGTCGCAAGCCGTGCGCCAGTGACTGAGATCCTTAGCCTCGTCGATGAACCGTATAGTCTCGTGCGCGAAGTCGCGAGCTCGCGGATTGCAGCAGACCACCGCTGAGATCGATACCGCGTCGGCCGACGCCGACGGCCAGATGAACTTGCCGCGATATGCCTATTGCGTCATGCCGAGGATCTTGACCAGATCGCCGCGGCGTTCCCGGAAGATGTAGAGATCGCCAGCATACGGATATGTGACGCGCCACATATCCATTCTGCGGAGATCTGTTCCTTTTCCGATCCAGGCAATGCCTCCTTGGTCGAATTTGCGCCAAACAAGGTGCTCGCGCAGCGAATTTAAGCCCCGCGGCGGGGCAAGTTGCAGGAAATGGTGCAACCACCTGAGTACGATGCCCGGGAGGACGCAACATTTAACGAGCCAATTATCGCGAAGGTCGCAAGAGCAGTGGCCCGTTGCACGATGCTCGGGGAAGCTACTAGTGTGGCAGCTCCAGGAGCCTCATACTGTGCGGCTGTGAGTCGCGACTGACCGCGCCAGATGAGCATCGAATGCGGACGCAACGGTCCTGACGAGAAACTCGGCGCCTTTCCTGACGAACAGTCGCTCGTCGCCGTCCATGGTCACTGCGCCGTCTGCAATGAGGCTATCGAGCCGCGAGCGATCGACGATGGCCGACTTCGGATCGCGGCCATGCGACAGAGCGATCTTCGACAGGTCGAGGGCCATGTCGCACATCAGTCGCTCGATCAGATCGGCTCGGAAGCGATCGTCACCCGTGAAGCCATACCCCTTGAGGGTGGCGGGCCGGTCCTCGGCGATGCGCGCCAGGTAATCACGGGTTACCACGACATTCTGTGCGAATCCCTGCGGCATCCTCCCGATGGCGCTTGCCCCTAGCCCGATGAGTGTTTCGGCGGTGTCGTCGGTGTAGCCCTGGAAGTTCCGACGCAGCCGCCCTCGCGCTTCGCCGCGGCAAGATTGTCGCGGGGTAGGGCGAAGTGGTCGAAACCAATGCGCACGTAGCCCGCGTCGACCAGGGCTTCCGCAATCAATTCCGACTGAAGATGACGCTCGACTGTCTGGGGCAGGGCGTGTTCGTCGATCTTGCGCTGATGCTTCTTGAAGGAGGGCATATGCGCGTAACCGAACACCCACAAGCGATCCGGCCGGAGTTCGATGCATTTGGCTACCGTGTCTAGGCACGATTGCATGGTCTGAAGCGGCAAACCGTAGATAAGATTGAAGTTGAGCCGGCCGACGCCGGCTCGCCGCAGGCGCTCAACGCACGTGGCGGTCTGCTCGAAAGTCTGCAGGCGGTTGATGGCGCGCTGCACAACAGGATCGAAGCTCTGTACACCCAGGCTCGCGCGATTGACGCCGCTGTAGCCCAAACCCTCCGCGATCGGCTCGGTCAGGGTACGCGGATCGATCTCCACGGCGATTTCGGCGTCGGGCAACACGAAATACGAGAAGCGGAGCGCGCCGACGAGATCGGCGAAGGTCTCGGGCGTCATGATCGTCGGCGTGCCGCCGCCGAAATGGATATGCGAGATAGGAAGGCGGTGGCCGATAGTTTCGGCGATTAGGTGCGCCTCCGCTCGCAGGCCCGATGAATAGACTGCGATGGGGTCGTCTTTCTGCGTGACCGAGGTGTGGCAACCGCAGTACCAGCACATAGACCGGCAGAACGGAACGTGCACATAGATCGAGGCCGGCTGGCGGGGCGGCAGGGATCCAAGCCACATCCGGTAATCAGGTTCGCCGATCGCTGGCGAAAAGTGCGGCGCGGTCGGATAGCTTGTGTAGAGGGGTAGCCTGTCGTGACCGTACGATTGCGCCAGATCCGATCTCATCTGTTTCTCCTTCAGCTGCCGGATTGTCTAACGACTTCGCTGAGGAGGCACCTTGCGCTGGCGCAATCCTTTGGTCGTTTTGGGCTTCAACTCCGCCAGCAGCAGTTGGCACACGTTTTGGCAGCTCTGATCCTCTTGGCCGAAGCGCGGCCCGCGGCTTGATTGCGGCAAAAAGCCGGCCGAAATGCGTTCGGCGGGCCAAGTCGCGGAGGAGAAACGTCGGCCGGGTGAAAGCGATCAGGCGTCGAGATTGTGCAGGCGCTAGCGGTTGCGATCGGGGTGATCCTGGCGCTCGGCATGTCCGTGGTGGAGACCATTCATCATGCCGAGCACGCTTATTTCGACGCGACGGTCATGTTGCTGACGTTCCTCCTGGTCGGCCGCGTCCTCGACCAGAACACGCGGCGGCGGACGCGCGCGGTCGCCGGCAATCTTGCCGCATTGAAGGCGGAGACGGCGGCCAAATTCGTGGGACCCGATGAGATCTCGCAGGTGCCGGTGGCGGCGATTCATCCCGGCGACATCGTGCTCTTGCGGCCCGGCGAGCGCTGCGCCGTCGACGGCACCGTGATCGAGGGACGCTCCGAGATCGACCAGAGCCTGATCACCGGCGAAACGCTCTATGTCACGGCCGGGCAGGGACGCCGGTTTATGCCGGATCGATCAATATTTCCGGCACGCTGCGGTGCGGGTCTCGGCCGCCTCGGAGGCGACGCTGCTCGCCGAGATCACGAGGCTGCTCGACAATGCGCTCCAGGCCCGTTCGCGCTACAGGCGGCTCGCCGACCGCGCCTCTCGGCTCTACGCGCCGGTGGTGCATGCGACTGCGCTGCTCACCATCCTCGGCTGGGTCATCGCAGGCGCAAGCTGGCATGATGCCATCGTCACCGGCATCGCCGTCCTCACCATCACCTGTCCCTGTGCACTCGGGCTGGGGCGCAAGTCCTGGCTATTCCGCGGCTCCGATCGCGGCGGCGACCGTGCCGCGGTGATGTACAGCCGCCCTATGCCGCGCGCGGCATAGGGCCGATTGGACTAAGGCCTGTTTACAGTCGGGATTCCCAAATCGGTAGAAAATTGATTCAAGGCTGAAAAATGGAGATCAGCCTTGATTCGACTGATGTTGAGCGACACCCAGTGGGAGCGAATTGCACCTGAGCTGTCGGGTAAAGTCGGTGACCCCGGCGGCAGCGGGCGTGACAACCGGCTGTTTATCGAAGCTGTTCTTTGGATTGCGCGGACCGGCTCGCCGTGGCGCGATCTGCCGGAAGTGTTCGGCAAATGGTTTACTGTGTATACGCGCTTCTGGCACTGGGCGCAGAAGGGCGTTTGGGAACGGGTTTTCAAGGCCCTCTGCGACGATCCCGATTTTGAATATGTCCTCATCGACGGCACACTCGTCCGGGTCCACCAGCATGGCACCGGCGCAAAAGGGGACTCAAAATCAGGCCATAGGCCGCTCGCGTGGCGGCCTGACTACCAAAATCATGGCCTTGGTCGACGCACTCGGCCATCTCGTTCGCTTCGTCCTGTTGCCCGGCCAGCGTCACGACAGTATCGGTGTCGAGCCCTTGATCACCGGTCTCGATTTCGAGGCACTGATCGGCGACAAGGCATTCGACAACAACTGGCTGCGCGCCAACCTGAACGACCGCGGCGCAACAGCGGTCATCCCGTCCAAAGCCGACCGGGCCGGGCGCATCCCCCACGATGCCGAAATGTACAAATGGCGCCATCTGGTCGAGAACTTCTTCTGCTCTCTCAAGGCATTCCGACGCATCGCAACCCGCTACGAAAAGACGGATGTTTGTTTTGCCGGACTTCTCAATCTCGTCGCGGCTTGCCTCGCAATCCGCTGACTGTAAACAGGCCTTAAACAGCCTTAAACCGCTCCGCGGTAGGCAGCGATGGCGGCGGCCTGGAGAAGGAAGCGGCACAGAGTGCGCGGCAGCTTAACGATTTTTCGCTATGCGTCGCGCCGTCCGACCCGTGGCCTCGCTGAACAGGTGGCGGGGGATGTTGATTATCGCAAAACGTCGCCGTTCTTCCGGGTGCGTTTCAAAATCTGCCTCCACAAAAATCTCGACGGTCTCCTCACTGGCATGAACTTCGACGCGTACCGGCGCGTCTTCAAACTCCACTTCATATCGGCGACCATTCTTTCCTCGGATAATCGCGTGCGCCATTTCTATGCTACCTCCGGCCCTGCTTCTTGAGCTTCTTCACTCGGTGCTTCTGATAATCCAGAACGGCCGCTGCAAGTGGCATCGAGCGCGGCACGCGCACATGTGTGAGGGAGACGACAAGCGCTCTGCCTGTTTCTTCCGAGCGAGACAAATGGCAAATGATACCGCCCTCGTCACCGGCGTATGACAAATCCCAGACGACGTGGTGCATCCGATCAGCATCGGCAACATTCTCGGCTTGCAGATATTCGATCAACGATGGTGCCAGTTCAACGTCAAATGGCGCAGCTGCCTTGAGTGCGGCGAGCAGCCGGGTGGTCTTCTCCGGATTGTCGAGCATAGGTAGTCCATCTTTAACGGGCGAATCAGAGAGCCGACGATCAGCGATGATAGCGAATATGGCTCAACAGAGCCATATTCGCTATCCGTCGCACAACTCGCCTTCCTCCCATTGCTGGTTGATCCGCGCCTATTTCCGCTAGGTGCTGATGCAGTGCTCTACGTGAAGAGGCCCGGGAGGTCTCCTGGGCTTTTTCTTGGTGCGCCAGGCATGGCGCGGAGCGCCGTGAGTGGCGCGATTTGATCGGAGTGGTGTCCGGTCGATGGAGTCCTCTACAGACCCTCTGGTGATGGGAACCGTTAGCCGAACAGCAAGGGCGTCGTCGCTCTGAAGGAAGCTGTAAGCAAAGTGCCGGCCTGACGAACAGTCAGCGCATACGAGGCGTCCGCATCCGGGCGAGAGAGCCAAAATTTCCGAAGCCCGATATCACCCGGAAGGGTGCGGCCGTAGATGCGACAGGTAGATGGCACAAAGGTCACGCGACTGAGCCTGGGAGGTCTGTCGTCCTGCCCCCGGCAATGGGTGTGCTACCGGCGCCACAAGGCGCCGGGATGGGGCGGCAGAAGTCAGCAGAGGCCGTAGTAGCCGGCAGCACCAAGCCGGCGAAGGGCCGAACGTCGAGTACCGGAGGAGGCCGGTCTGTCGATGGTGGAAAGAGATGCAGATGATGGCGCTGAGATGCGTCATGCCCGTCCCGAGGGCGGTGGCCGGAAGCCGCCGGAGCAGGGAATGGGCGCGTCAATCGCCACGGCAAGATTGCAACCTTCCTCCGGACGTGGAAGTGCGGCTGATGGGGAAGATCGTCAGCCGAGCGAGCATGATGGCGGCCTACCAGCGGGTGATGGCGAACAAAGGCGCCGCGAGCATCGATCGGATGACCGTGGAGCAGTTGCAGCCATACCTGAAGGAGCATTGGCCGCGCATCAGAGAAGAACTGCTGGAAGGCCGCTACCGGCCGCAACAAGGTGCGTCGCGTCGGACTAGACCTTGCGCACAAACCCGTTGAAGACCACGGAACTGGCTCGCTAAAATTAGATCGAATGCCGGGCTCGGGGAGATAGCTGCAACAGCGTGGCCGGCGGACGCTTGCCGGCGCCGCGACACTTCGCGCACACAAGGCGGCTGGCGAGGTCATGGATGCGCGTGGTGGAGACGTGGCGCAGTGATGCTAGATCGACATCGCGGCGCGACCGGCAGCGGCTGCATTCGATCTCAAGCCAACTGTAAGCCCCATTGATCGCCTGATCGACGGTTGGGCTGGGATCGACGGGGCACGCCGTCTGACCACATGCGCTCGTTCCAGCTTTGACAAGCGCGGTTGTCGGCCTCCCGGATCAGCGCCTCGCCGGCCCGCGCTTCTCCGCCGACCGCTCGGCGAAGATCACGGTCATGGCCCGGGCCTTGCGCAACTCTTTCGCCAGCGCCTTGCGGTCGCCTTCGGAGATTGGCGGGTAATAGTATTTCGGGGCCATGGCCGGCATCAGAGCGTACCGGACAGTCGCGCGCAATCGCCCAATCGGAGCAACCATGGCTCCAAGGCAAATGCGGCGAGCACATCTGCGAAGGCCGGAAGGACCGCCCAGCTATTTTCGACACCCGACCGGAACAAGGTGCTATGCTAACGCGTTACGCGAGCACTTTCACCGGGAGAGTGCTTTGCTATCTGCGGAATTCTATTTGAAACAGGCTGAGATCGCCTCGCGAATGGCGCTCACGGAACCTGATCCAGAAAAAGTGCGGGCGATACACCGTCTGGCTCTTGAGCTTTTCGATAAGGCTGAAAGGGCGAAGTCGGGGAAACCCCTCCGACCTTCCAACTCCCGAGAGCAACGACCGCGACCGGAGCGAGCGGCTAGCCCGCTACATATCCGGAGCGTTGATGCCATTGGCCCGCGCGGCCTTCGCATACGACATGACGCCGGACGCGATGGTGTCGCAGATGGCGATCATCGTATCGGTGGAATTCTTGGCTGCCGGCATGCCGTTTTCCTGCTTGAAAGTTGAACCGATATTTCGCCGGCAGCGTCTCGGCACCGAGCGCGCGATCAGCCTTGCGGATCAAACCATCAAGGTAATGATTGTGAGCCGCGCAGGTGTCCGAGTTCAGATAGCTCGCAAGCTGAAACGGTGCAGGAAAGCCATGAAGCTTGGTCGGCGTCGGCTTGAACTCGACTGGAGGCGACGTGCTCCTCCCTGAGTTCGGCAGTGAGGTGGTGGCCAGCTACCCATTTGGGCAGTCGGTGACGCCACGACTGATACCGGTTTTGTTTCGGCTGTCTTTTTCCATGAATTCAGGCTGCCCCGGTTTGCCTCGGTCGAGCAAACCGATCTCTTGCTTCACCGAGAGGATATTCTCCCCGCCCCCTTGCGAGAGAGCCAGCATCGAGCGTGGTGCCTATCGCACGATGTTCTCACTCGATGATGAGACCTTCAAAAATGGCGGCGAGAGCATTCTGACCAGCAAGGGTGATCTCGGGCAATTGCTCTTTTGGCGATCGTCGCCATTGACCGTCCGTGTTGTTGTGTTGAGCTGTGTCTGGTTCAAGACGTCGATGTCCCAAGCCCGACAGTAAGACGGCAGCATTCCGCCAGCGCAGCGAGAGGCGCGTTGTTTCTTCAGGAAACGCTCGCAGAACGTCATTGGCACGTCGGTTGCTTGAGATGCGGGGGTGATCCGTTACGACCACGATCGCAGCCCTTGTCTAAGAGAGTTCAGATGAAACTTGCTCGATTGATCCAAATCAGTGCCATGCTAATGCTGATGCTGCCGCGCCCGTCACGTGCGTGGCCGTCGCGGGGCCTCTCATCTCCTGATGGCGCTTCGTTCTCCCGGCGAGGACAGGATTGCTCTGCACCCGGAACTGGACGGAACGACGCCAGTCAAGAGGTGCTGCGCACCATGTTCGAGGTGATGTGCCGCGAGCCGTTCCAACAGATTGGTCTGGCGGACGTCCGCCTCCAGCTGAAGCGCGGCGATCTGACACCAGCAGCAGCGGAAGCGCAGGCAGTGTTTTCGGAGCTGACAGGCGGCGTTCGCTCGTAGATAGGTAATTAGCCGATGCAGGACGGTTGGGAACTTCGAGAAGCATTGAGGCAACGAGAAGAGCTCAAAGCCAAGCTCTTCCGCGCTCAATCGGATGTGGCCAGGCGTAAGGCTGAGTTGGTGGACCTCGAACACAGGATTCTGAAGAACCTTGACGCTAGTACAGGGCTGATCTGCTGGTAGCAGGATTTGCCTGTCGCTCGCGCGGAGGTCGCTTTGGCCTGATTGTCGGATTGTGTGATCGAAAGTGGGTGCTATGCAGAAAACGATCGATAGCAAGCTCGGAGTGGGTGCGACTTCCGATGACATCCGGACAACCGCGAGTCCGGTGTCGCAATTTCGCGGGATCGATCATATTGCGATTGCTGTGCTCGATCTTGAGGCCTCAATTCAATTCTTTCGGGACGTGCTAGGTTTTGAGTTGAAGCGCCGTTTTCACATCAAGGGTCGAGCGACGGGCATGCTATCTGCTGAGTTCGAGAGCAGGGGCATCAGGTTTGTTTTGTGTCAGGGTACTGAGCCGGCTTCTCAGGTCTCAGAGCTCGTGCGGCGTCACGGCGTTGGAGTTGCTCATATCGCTCTTGAGGTCGACGACGTGGATGCTGCTGTAGAGACCCTAAAGTCTCGTGGTCTGGGATTTGACACGAATGTGATACGTGGCCCTGGACTGACACAGGCCTTCTCGAGCCGCTCCATTGAGACGGGGCTTAGCTTCGAAATCATTCACCGAGATGGAGAGAGTGGTTTCCTCGAATCGAACGTCCAGCAGCTTTTTGACCAGCTTGAACAGTCCGGCAAATATTGAGTGAAGAGGCGTACGCCCTTAGACCTCCAGTCGTGCTCGTGTTCCGACGTAGGCGTGATCTCCATAGCTCCGTCCTCCTCCAAGGCTCCATGATGGATTTCCAGTTGCAAAGTTCGGCAATGAATTTCCTGAACGAGGTCTCGAGTCGGTTTCCCTCAGCTGTCTCGCTTGCGTCTGGTAGGCCGAGTGACCGGTTTTTCGATAGAACTCAACCCCCATGCGCTGTTGAATGCATTCGGTGTGTATCAAAGGTATTGGGCTGGCGATCGTGGCCAAGTATGGTCTCAGTTGTTGCAGTATGGTCGAACAGCGGGAATCATCAACGAGCTTGTTGCGCAACAGGTGCGATCCGATGAGGGCTCCCCGCTAAGGCGGATCGCGTCCTGATCACCTCAGGATGCCAGGAAGCGCTCGCTCTCTGCCTGCCGGCGCTGTGTCCCGAATCTTCGGATGTGCTCCTGGTTTGCAATCCCACCTATATTGGAGCAATTGGTGCAGCTAATGCTGCGAGGGTGTCTATTGCAGCGTTGTCCAACTCAGCGTCTTGCGTTGCAGACGCGATCGAGTCCGCCGTTGTGCAATTGGGCCGAAATGGTCGAAGAGCTCGGGCAACATATCTTATTCCCGATTTTGATAATCCGACAGGACGCGTCCTCGATGTGGTCGCACGACGGGAGATCCTCGAAGTGTGCGCCAAACATCGGATCGTCGTTTTGGAGGACAATCCATATGGGCCATTTCGGTATGAAGGAGATGCGGTGCCTCCGATGGCCGTTTTGGATGAGGTCGGAAGTGTTATCTACCTGTCAACATTCTCCAAGACGCTAAGCCCAGCTCTTCGCGTCGGAGCAGCAATACTGCCCGATACCATCTTTGGAGACGCAGGTGCTTGCCGGACACTTTGGGAAGATCTGGTTCAGCGCAAGAGTTTCGGTACCGTGAATACGAGCCAAATTAGCCAAGCGATTGTGGCGGGGCTCTTGATCGAACAGCGGACAAGCTTACGTGGCTGGATCCGGCCGGCGCTGGATTGGTATCGTGCAAATCGCGACCTTATGTTGTGTCAGCTGGACGATGTGTTTTCGCCTTTGTCGGACCAGGTTCGATGGAATCGTCCTGCCGGCGGCTTCTTTCTGACTCTCGATCTTCCTTTCAGATTTGACGCGAACACCGCGGACGAGTGCGCAACGCATTACAATGTCATTGTTATGCCGATGAGCTTCTTCGCACTGGATAACTCTCAAGACTGCCGGATCCGATTGGCGTTCAGCTCGGTTTCTCCCGAGCAAATCTCAACTGCTGTGAGAGGTTTAGGTCATTATGTGGCGCGGCGCGTCGGGCGGGAATTGCCCAGGCTACGCGACGGCTTGGCTGGAGCGTGAAGATGGCCCATCGGTCTCCTCCGGTGCACGCCGGCGCGCGTCTCTCGGTGGCCACACGCTCGGCGCGTCACACACCTGGAGGTTTTGTCATGGACGTGGGGTACGAACATCACGACATATGTGTGTTGGCCTCATCGAGTTGCGAACTCGGCGATTGGGGTGGGCAACGACCTGCAGCCTCACCAATTGGTTCTACCGTCTTTGTTGGTGGTGGTACGCTAGCTATTAGGTGTGCAGAGCTAGCAATGGAGATGGGCTACGTCATCGGCGCGGCCCTGTGTGCCGACGCCATCTTCCGCGATTGGGCCGCTCGCGCCAATATCTTGTGCCTAGCGAGCGTTGAAGAGCTTGCCAAATTGCTCAATACCGAACCGGTGGAGTGGATATTTTCTGTTGCCAATCCGTTCATATTGCCGGCGGATGTGTTTGGGCGGGTGCGTCGAGGCGCTTTCAATTACCACGACAGTCCCTTGCCACGGTATGCGGGAACTCATGCGACGTCTTGGGCGCTGCTGGCCCAAGAGTCCGAATATGCCATCACGTGGCATCGCATAGATCATGGTGTTCATACGGGTGACCTGGTGGTTCAACGCCAAGTCCTGATTGGACCTACCGACACCGCGTTAAGCCTGAACCTCAAATGTTATGAATCCGCAGTCGAGGGATTCCGCGAGCTTTTAACTGGGTTAACGAACGAAAGGCTTGCCGCCCGTCCGCAGGCGCTAGCGGACAGAAGCTACTTTCCGAGGCGCCGACGCCCAGATGCTGCGGGCTGTCTGCGATGGAATAGATCCGCGCGAGATCTCTCAGCGATGACGCGCGCCTTAGACTTTGGCCCGCATCATTCCAATCCTTTATGTCTGTCCAAGGCTTTTGTGGGCGATGACGTTGTCGCAGTCAGGCGCTTGGAGGTGTCGTCTGGCCGCTCGGGCTTATCGGCGGGTTCCCTGGTTGAAATCCACCCCAGCCACTGGCGTGTGGCGACGGGTACAGAGGATGTTGATGTTTGGTTTGACAGCCCGGATGGTGAGGCTCTGGATGCGCGCGCACTCGCGAGGCAGTCCGATCTGGATCTAGGGCATCGCCTCCCGATTTTAAGCGATGACGAGGCTCGGGGCATAACTGTTGCCCATGAAATGCTGGCGCCTCGGGAGAGTTTTTGGCTGCAGCGGCTTGAGCAGTTCAAAATATTGCAGCTTCCGTTTCTGTCGGCTTCAGAAGCTGCGACTCCACCCATATGGCAGTCGAGTTCGTGGCTCATTCCAAGTGCTTTGGCTAAGCTGTCGCCATTTGATCGCACGGAACACCTAATAACTGCTTGGCTGACCTATCTCGCTCGCGTCACTGGCAGAATCACAGCTCCAATTGGGATGGACGCCCGCACAGAATGGATCGCGGGCCCGGTTGAAGGCGGCGGAGGTGATTGTCGCTTCTGTCGTGCCGATGGAAATTACCATTGATCTTGGTCATGATTTTGCAGAGGTGCGCAGGGTGGTCGCCGCCGAATGCGCCGAGCTGAACGAGCACGATAGCTTTGCGCGGGATGTGATCGCGCGCGCTCCGAGCTTGCGGGGTAGGGAGGCGCTACGATCGCGCCGACCCTGGCCGATTGGCGTTACGGTTACAGCAAATAGCTCTTCTGCCGCTGGTGATCTGGCTTCGAGCCCGCGTTCTGAGACAACCCTATCCGGTGATTTGCTAACGTTTGAGGTTTGCGCTCTGGATGGGAGCTTCCGATGGCACTTCGATGCTAGTCGCTTGGCGCCCAAGCAGATCGACCGCATGACGCAGCATTTGCAAAGTTTGTTGTGTGCTGTGATGGCCGATGCGCGGCAAGCGGCCGCGCGGATTGAGCTGCTGTCGTCCGCTGAGCGCGCCTACCTCCTGGAGGAGTTGAACCGGACGGCGGCCCCCTATCCGGCGGAGCAGTGCATCCATCAGCTGTTCGAGGCGCAGGTGCGCCAAGCGCCGGACACGGTGGCGGTGGTCTGCGAGGGCGAGCGCTTGAGCTATGGCGAGCTCAATGCACGGGCGAACCGGCTGGCACATCATCTGATCGGGCTCGGGGTCAAGCCGGATCAGCCGGTGGCGATCTGCCTTGAGCGCAGCATGGCGATGGTGGTGGGGCTGCTTGCGATCCTCAAGGCCGGGGGCGCGTATCTGCCGCTGGACCCGGCCCATCCGTCCGCGCGGCTGCTGCTCAACGATGCAACGCCGCGACTGCTGCTGGCCGATGCGGGCGGACGCGCCGCGCTGGGCGTGGATGCGCTGGCCGATGTGACGGTGGTCGATCTTGAGACGGCCACACCGGCCTGGGCCGAGCTGCCGGCCCGCGATCCGGACCCACGCGCCCTCGGCCTGACCTCGCGCCATCTCGCCTATGTGATCTACACCTCAGGATCAACAGGCACGCCCAAGGGCGTCATGGTCGAGCATCGCGGATTGGTGAATCATACGACCTGGCAGGTGAATCGCTTCCAATTCGGTACCCACGACGTTTTCTTGCAGCGAACCTCCCCGCTTTTGATGCCGCCGTATGGGAGCTATGGACAGCTTTGTCGATTGGGGCACACTCAGTTCTTCTTCCTCTCGACCGACAATTAGATATTCGAACAATTTTAGATCTACTGGATAAGTACCGAGTAACGGTTCTGCAATTGGCTCCGTCGCTTCTTTCAGCATTGCTCACGGTCACTGACGTCGAGCAAAAGCAAATCGATTTTCTGCGCTACATATTCTGTGGTGGAGAGGTCCTCAGAAAAGAACTAGCCACTAGATGGCTGCAATTGGCATCGCAGCCACTTGTCAATCTCTACGGTCCGACCGAGACGACGACCTTTGCGACAGTCTGCGAGATCAACGCGATTGATGAGCCATTCCAGCGGCTCCCGATTGGCCGACCGATCGCGAACACGCAGGTTTACCTGCTGGACGGTCATGCTGAGCCTGTTCCGTTCGGGGCGGTCGGGGAGCTTTACATCGGCGGGGCGGGGGTCGCGCGTGGCTATCTGAACCGGCCCGAGCTGACGGCGGAGCGGTTTGTGGCCGATCCGTTCAGCGCTGAGGCGGGGGCGCGGATGTACCGGACCGGGGATGTTGCGCGGTACTTGCCGGACGGCAATCTGGAGTTTTTGGGCCGCAACGACGACCAGGTGAAGATCCGGGGCTTCCGGATCGAGCCCGGCGAGATCGCGGCACGGCTCGTCGAACACGCATCCGTGCGCGATGCGGTCGTCGTGGCGCAACAGGGTCGCACCGGCGAGAAGCGTCTTGTCGCCTATGTGGTTGCGGCTGCGGAGCACGCCGGCGAAGCTGAGGGATCTGACCTTGCCGGCACGTTGCGCGCGCATGTGAGTGCGCGGCTGCCCGACTACATGGTGCCGGCTGCGTTTGTGCGCCTTGCGGCGCTGCCGCTGACGGCAAACGGCAAGCTCGACCGCAAGGCGCTGCCGATGCCTGAGGATGCGGCCTATGCGCGCGCGGCCTATGAGCCGCCGCGGGGCGAGACCGAGACCGCGCTGGCGACGATCTGGGCCGAGCTTCTCGGTGTGGCGCGGGTCGGGCGGCACGACAACTTCTTCGACCTCGGTGGACATTCGCTGCTGGCGGTGCAGCTGATGGCGCGTCTGCGGCGGCTGTCGCTGGGGATCGAGGTGCAGACCTTGTTCGCCAAGCCGGTGCTGGCGGATATGGCCGCAAGCCTGGGCTGTCATCAGGAGGTGGCGGTCCCGGCCAACCTGATCACCGCGAGCAGCACGGCGATTACGCCGCAGATGCTGCCGCTGATCGAGCTGACACAGGGCGAGATCGATCGGATCGTCGCCATGGTGCCTGGTGGCGTCGGCAACATCCAGGACATTTATGGCTTGTCGGCGCTGCAGGACGGCATCCTGTTCCATCATCTGCTCGCCAGCCATGGCGATCCGTACCTGCTGGTGTCGCAGATGGCGTTTGCCGACCGTGGCCTGTTGGATCGCTATCTTGCCGCGGTTCGGCGGGTGGTGGATCGGCACGACATTCTGCGCACGGCCTTTGTCTGGGAGGGGCTGTCGAGCCCGGCCCAGGTGGTGTGGCGTCGTGCGCCGCTGGAGGTGAGCGAGGTCGAGCTGGACGGGTCTTCTGGTCCCGGCCACGAGCAGCTTAAGGATCGGTTTGATCCGCGCCAGCACCGCATCGATCTTGGCCGGGCGCCGCTGTTGCGGTTTGTGACCGCGCGCGAGCCCGGCAGCGCGCGCTGGCTGCTGCTGGAGCTGCAGCACCATTTGATCGGGGATCAAACCACGCTGGACGTGATGCATGCCGAGGTCCAGGCCGTGCTGGAGGGGCGCGAGCATGAGCTGATAGCCCCGCAGCCGTTCCGCAATCTGGTGGCGCAGGCGCGTCTTGGTGTTGATGCCAAGGCGCATGAAGAGTTCTTCCGGGGGCTGCTGGCAGACATCGACGAGCCGACCATGCCGTTCGGGTTGAGCGAGATCCGCGGCGATGGCCGCGGGGTCCATGAGGCGCGGCGGATGCTGCCACAGGCGCTCAACGATCGGCTGCGGGAACAGGCGCGGCGGCTCGGGGTGAGCCTGGCCAGCCTGTGCCATCTGGCGTGGGGGCAGGTGGTGGCGCGCAGCAGCGGCCGCGAGCAGGTGGTGTTCGGCACGGTGCTGTTCGGCCGCATGCATGGCGGCGCCGGTGCCGACCGCGCCATGGGCCTGTTCATCAACACCCTGCCGCTGCGGCTTGATCTCGACGGCACCGGGGTCGAGGCGAGCGTGCGCACCACCCACGCCCGGCTGGCCGAGCTGCTGGCGCATGAGCATGCCTCGCTGGCCTTGGCGCAACGCTGCAGCAGCGTTGCGGCACCGGCGCCGCTGTTCAGCGCGCTGTTGAACTATCGTCACACCACGCCAGCGGCCATGTCCGGTTCTGCACCGAATGATGGGCTAGAGGGGTCGAATGGCTGGGCGGGGAGGAGCGCACCAACTATCCCCTGTCCTTGTCGGTGGAGGATTTTGGCGAGGCGCTCGGTCTGACGGCGCAGGTGGCGGAGGGCGTCGCTGCGGACCGGGTCTGCGGCTACATGCAGCGCGCGCTCGAGCAAGTGGCTGAGGCGCTGGAGCATGCCCCCAATACGCCGGTGCGAGACCTGGACATCCTGCCAGCCGCTGAGCGCGCCTACCTCCTGGAGGAGTTGAACCGGACGGCGGCCCCCTATCCGGCGGAGCAGTGCATCCATCAGCTGTTCGAGGCGCAGGTGCGTCAAGCGCCGGACGCGGTGGCGGTGGTCGATGCGGACGCGCGCTTAAGCTATGGCGAGCTCAATGCACGGGCGAACCGCCTCGCGCATCATCTGATCGGGCTCGGGGTGAGGCCCGGGGATAGTGTTGCGACAATGCTGGACCGCTCCGTTGCGCTTGTGGTGGCGCAGTTGGCGACCCTGAAGGCGGGGGAGTTTATGTGCCGATCGATCGCGCTCTTCCATCTGCACGACAAAGCTGGATGCTGGCCGACTGTGATGCGCGCCTCGTGCTTAGCGAGCGTGACGATGACGATCTGGTTGAGGTGACAATCCCTGTTCTGCCCATTGAGCCGCTCATGGCCGGAACAGGATGTAGTACCGATCCAGGCCTGGCATTGAGCGCCGAGGCCGCCGCTTATGTAATGTACACCTCCGGCTCGACCGGCGCTCCCAAGGGAGTTGTTGTTCCTCATCGTGCTGTCAACCGGCTCGTCATCAACAACGGCTATGCGGAGTTCAGCTCGAGGGATCGTGTGGGATGGCTGGGCAATCCCGCGTTTGATATCAGTACGCTGGAAGTCTGGGCACCGCTGCTACACGGTTCGAGCCTGATTGCGATTCCATACACTAATGTGCTGGAGCCAGAAGTGCTGCGCAGTCTGGTTCAGCAGCACCGCATTACCGTCCTGCATTTGACAGCGGGGTTGTTCAGGCAGAGCGCTAATGATCTAGGCCCGGTGCTGGCGAGTTTGCGGTTGCTATTAGTTGGAGGTGATGCGGTTGATGTGGCGGCAGTAGCACGGGTGTTGAGGCAGAACCGACCGCAACATCTCTTGCACTGCTACGGTCCGACCGAGACGACGACCTTTGCGACAGTCTGCGAGATCAACGCGATTGATGAGCCATTCCAGCGGCTCCCGATTGGCCGACCGATCGCGAACACGCAGGTTTACCTGCTGGACGGTCATGCTGAGCCTGTTCCGTTCGGGGCGGTCGGGGAGCTTTACATCGGCGGGGCGGGGGTCGCGCGTGGCTATCTGAACCGGCCCGAGCTGACGGCGGAGCGGTTTGTGGCCGATCCGTTCAGCGCTGAGGCGGGGGCGCGGATGTACCGGACCGGGGATGTTGCGCGGTACTTGCCGGACGGCAATCTGGAGTTTTTGGGCCGCAACGACGACCAGGTGAAGATCCGGGGCTTCCGGATCGAGCCCGGCGAGATCGCGGCACGGCTCGTCGAACACGCATCCGTGCGCGATGCGGTCGTCGTGGCGCAACAGGGTCGCACCGGCGAGAAGCGTCTTGTCGCCTATGTGGTTGCGGCTGCGGAGCACGCCGGCGAAGCTGAGGATCTGACCTTGCCGGCACGTTGCGCGCGCATGTGAGTGCGCGGCTGCCCGACTACATGGTGCCGGCTGCGTTTGTGCGCCTTGCGGCGCTGCCGCTGACGGCAAACGGCAAGCTCGACCGCAAGGCGCTGCCGATGCCTGAGGATGCGGCCTATGCGCGCGCGGCCTATGAGCCGCCGCGGGGCGAGACCGAGACCGCGCTGGCGACGATCTGGGCCGAGCTTCTCGGTGTGGCGCGGGTCGGGCGGCACGACAACTTCTTCGACCTCGGTGGACATTCGCTGCTGGCGGTGCAGCTGATGGCGCGTCTGCGGCGGCTGTCGCTGGGGATCGAGGTGCAGACCTTGTTCGCCAAGCCGGTGCTGGCGGATATGGCCGCAAGCCTGGGCTGTCATCAGGAGGTGGCGGTCCCGGCCAACCTGATCACCGCGAGCAGCACGGCGATTACGCCGCAGATGCTGCCGCTGATCGAGCTGACACAGGGCGAGATCGATCGGATCGTCGCCATGGTGCCTGGTGGCGTCGGCAACATCCAGGACATTTATGGCTTGTCGGCGCTGCAGGACGGCATCCTGTTCCATCATCTGCTCGCCAGCCATGGCGATCCGTACCTGCTGGTGTCGCAGATGGCGTTTGCCGACCGTGGCCTGTTGGATCGCTATCTTGCCGCGGTTCGGCGGGTGGTGGATCGGCACGACATTCTGCGCACGGCCTTTGTCTGGGAGGGGCTGTCGAGCCCGGCCCAGGTGGTGTGGCGTCGTGCGCCGCTGGAGGTGAGCGAGGTCGAGCTGGACGGGTCTTCTGGTCCCGGCCACGAGCAGCTTAAGGATCGGTTTGATCCGCGCCAGCACCGCATCGATCTTGGCCGGGCGCCGCTGTTGCGGTTTGTGACCGCGCGCGAGCCCGGCAGCGCGCGCTGGCTGCTGCTGGAGCTGCAGCACCATTTGATCGGGGATCAAACCACGCTGGACGTGATGCATGCCGAGGTCCAGGCCGTGCTGGAGGGGCGCGAGCATGAGCTGATAGCCCCGCAGCCGTTCCGCAATCTGGTGGCGCAGGCGCGTCTTGGTGTTGATGCCAAGGCGCATGAAGAGTTCTTCCGGGGGCTGCTGGCAGACATCGACGAGCCGACCATGCCGTTCGGGTTGAGCGAGATCCGCGGCGATGGCCGCGGGGTCCATGAGGCGCGGCGGATGCTGCCGCAGGCGCTCAACGATCGGCTGCGGGAACAGGCGCGGCGGCTCGGGGTGAGCCTGGCCAGCCTGTGCCATCTGGCGTGGGGGCAGGTGGTGGCGCGCAGCAGCGGCCGCGAGCAGGTGGTGTTCGGCACGGTGCTGTTCGGCCGCATGCATGGCGGCGCCGGTGCCGACCGCGCCATGGGCCTGTTCATCAACACCCTGCCGCTGCGGCTTGATCTCGACGGCACCGGGGTCGAGGCGAGCGTGCGCACCACCCACGCCCGGCTGGCCGAGCTGCTGGCGCATGAGCATGCCTCGCTGGCCTTGGCGCAACGCTGCAGCAGCGTTGCGGCACCGGCGCCGCTGTTCAGCGCGCTGTTGAACTATCGTCACACCACGCCAGCGGCCATGTCCGGTTCTGCACCGAATGATGGGCTAGAGGGGGTCGAATGGCTGGGCGGGGAGGAGCGCACCAACTATCCCCTGTCCTTGTCGGTGGAGGATTTTGGCGAGGCGCTCGGTCTGACGGCGCAGGTGGCGGAGGGCGTCGCTGCGGACCGGGTCTGCGGCTACATGCAGCGCGCGCTCGAGCAAGTGGCTGAGGCGCTGGAGCATGCCCCCAATACGCCGGTGCGAGACCTGGACATCCTGCCAGCCGCTGAGCGCGCCTACCTCCTGGAGGAGTTGAACCGGACGGCGGCCCCTATCCGGCGGAGCAGTGCATCCATCAGCTGTTCGAGGCGCAGGTGCGTCAAGCGCCGGACGCGGTGGCGGTGGTCGATGCGGACGCGCGCTTAAGCTATGGCGAGCTCAATGCACGGGCGAACCGCCTCGCGCATCATCTGATCGGGCTCGGGGTGAGGCCCGGGGATAGTGTTGCGACAATGCTGGACCGCTCCGTTGCGCTTGTGGTGGCGCAGTTGGCGACCCTGAAGGCGGGGGAGTTTATGTGCCGATCGATCGCGCTCTTCCATCTGCACGACAAAGCTGGATGCTGGCCGACTGTGATGCGCGCCTCGTGCTTAGCGAGCGTGACGATGACGATCTGGTTGAGGTGACAATCCCTGTTCTGCCCATTGAGCCGCTCATGGCCGGAACAGGATGTAGTACCGATCCAGGCCTGGCATTGAGCGCCGAGGCCGCCGCTTATGTAATGTACACCTCCGGCTCGACCGGCGCTCCCAAGGGAGTTGTTGTTCCTCATCGTGCTGTCAACCGGCTCGTCATCAACAACGGCTATGCGGAGTTCAGCTCGAGGGATCGTGTGGGATGGCTGGGCAATCCCGCGTTTGATATCAGTACGCTGGAAGTCTGGGCACCGCTGCTACACGGTTCGAGCCTGATTGCGATTCCATACACTAATGTGCTGGAGCCAGAAGTGCTGCGCAGTCTGGTTCAGCAGCACCGCATTACCGTCCTGCATTTGACAGCGGGGTTGTTCAGGCAGAGCGCTAATGATCTAGGCCCGGTGCTGGCGAGTTTGCGGTTGCTATTAGTTGGAGGTGATGCGGTTGATGTGGCGGCAGTAGCACGGGTGTTGAGGCAGAACCGACCGCAACATCTCTTGCACTGCTACGGTCCGACCGAGACGACGACCTTTGCGACAGTCTGCGAGATCAACGCGATTGATGAGCCATTCCAGCGGCTCCCGATTGGCCGACCGATCGCGAACACGCAGGTTTACCTGCTGGACGGTCATGCTGAGCCTGTTCCGTTCGGGGCGGTCGGGGAGCTTTACATCGGCGGGGCGGGGTCGCGCGTGGCTATCTGAACCGGCCCGAGCTGACGGCGGAGCGGTTTGTGGCCGATCCGTTCAGCGCTGAGGCGGGGGCGCGGATGTACCGGACCGGGGATGTTGCGCGGTACTTGCCGGACGGCAATCTGGAGTTTTTGGGCCGCAACGACGACCAGGTGAAGATCCGGGGCTTCCGGATCGAGCCCGGCGAGATCGCGGCACGGCTCGTCGAACACGCATCCGTGCGCGATGCGGTCGTCGTGGCGCAACAGGGTCGCACCGGCGAGAAGCGTCTTGTCGCCTATGTGGTTGCGGCTGCGGAGCACGCCGGCGAAGCTGAGGATCTGACCTTGCCGGCACGTTGCGCGCGCATGTGAGTGCGCGGCTGCCCGACTACATGGTGCCGGCTGCGTTTGTGCGCCTTGCGGCGCTGCCGCTGACGGCAAACGGCAAGCTCGACCGCAAGGCGCTGCCGATGCCTGAGGATGCGGCCTATGCGCGCGCGGCCTATGAGCCGCCGCGGGGCGAGACCGAGACCGCGCTGGCGACGATCTGGGCCGAGCTTCTCGGTGTGGCGCGGGTCGGGCGGCACGACAACTTCTTCGACCTCGGTGGACATTCGCTGCTGGCGGTGCAAGTGCTTGAGCAACTCCGGCGGCGGGGTTTGATCCTCGATCTTTCCGTGCATTTCACGAATCCTCGTCTCGATCAGTGCGCCGAGAAGGTGCGCCCCGCATCGAAGAACCATCGAAAATCTGCGAGCCAACTTATTCCGCTTCGACTCGCGAACAGTCAGCCACTTGTCCTCTGTCACGCTTGTGGCGGAGGGCTGAGCGTCTATGATGACCTCGTGCGGGCGCTGCCAGCTACACAGACCATCTACGGTATACATGCCCTAGAGTTCGGTCACGAACTCCTGAAGGTAGGTTCGATTGACGAGATTGCCCAAGTCTATGCTCGGGCTATTGTTCCTGTGCTGCCGGACATGGCTTGTACGCTCGCCGGATGGTCTTTTGGCGGTATGCTCGCCCACGCCGTTGCTGGGATACTAATCTCTGCAAACGTGAGGGTCGATTTAGTGGCATTGATCGATAGTGCCCATCCGTCGGCGCCAGAGACGCCTTCCACTCTCACCTTGGACCAGGAATGGTCTGAATTCCTTGCATTCCTTGTCGACGAGGGAGGATTGTCGCCTGAGCACGATGCAACCATGAAAATTCGACCGGATGACTTCGCTACGCTCGCGAGCGCTGCTTTCGGTGCTTGGAAAATCGGTGTACCGGCGCTTGAGGAAATCTTCCAATTGTTCATTCGCCATATTCGCGCGGGCAAACTATACGTACCTAAGAAGGTTTCGGCGCTCTGCGTCTATTACCCTCGGGAGTCCACTAGCGCAGCAACTCCATGGCACGCTGCTTTCGAGAGCGTCATTGAAGGGCCCCCTCTTCCTGGCGACCATGGTTCCCTTCTGAAGCATCCAAATGTGACCGTTCTTGCGGAGGACCTCTCACATCGCCTTCCCGGCGAGGCATTCGTTCGCCGTCCAACAAAAGCTTCAAAAGACGCACCTTTTCCAATAGATCAGGACCTGTAGTAGTGAAGTGGACCCCATCCGTGGGGCCACGGGGACCAATCGCTTAGTTGGATTGAACGAAGCCGCTACCGCGGCGTGAGGGGCAAGGTGGCGTAGATCGCCTCCTGGCTGAGAGGATGTGGGTGTTGGAGCCCATCTCCCTCAGATAGGAGTATCGAGATGGCCGATTTGAGCCCTCTTCGCCGCCGCATGATCGAAGACATGACCGTCCGCAATCTGTCGCCGGCGACGCAACGATCCTAATCAGCGCGGTTTCGAAGTTCAGCCGTTATTTCGGCAAATCGCCGGATCGGTTGGAACTGGACGACGCTCGCGCCTTCCAGGTGCATCTGGTCTCGACTGGCATCTCGTGGCCGGCGCTGAACCAGATCGTCTGTGCGCTACGGTTTTTCTACGGCGTCACGCTAGGCGAGGCGCTGATCCCGGAGCGCATTCCCTATGCGCGAGAACCGCGCAAGCTGCCGGTCGTGCTCAGCGCCGACGAAGTGGTCCAGTTTCTTGAAGCGGTATCGAGCCTGAAGAGCCGCGCCGCTCACCACCGCCTATGCGGCCGGACTCAGGGCCTCCGAAGTCGCGGGACTGCGGATCGAAGACATCGACAGCGCCCGCGGCGTCATCCAGGTGCGCCACGGCAAGGGCGCAAAGGATCGCAACGTGATGTTGTCGCCCCAGCTGCTGGGCATCCTGCGCACCTACTGGCGGCTCGCCCGGCCGCGGCTTTATCTGTTCCCGGGGCGTGACGAAGATCGTCCGATCGATCAGACCGTGTTACATGCCGCCTGCCGGTCGGCGGTGAAGGCTGCGGGCCTGACCAAGCGCGTCACGCTGCACACGCTGCGCCACAGCTTCGCGACACATCTTCTCGAGAACGGAACCGACATCCGGATCACGGGCACAATAATTTGTCGTCGACAGCGCGCTACACGCAGGTCGCCACCGATACGATCCGGGCGACGCAGAGCCCGCTCGATCGCCTATCGCTGGAGGTGACGCCACCTGGATGATCCGCGGCGGGATGCGGGTGATGATCCGCCCCGACAGCCGCTGCAACAGGCCCGCCATCGAGATTGCCGATATTCTGCGCCGGCATGGCGACGCCTATCGCCGTGTACATGCCGGTCATCTCGGTCGGGTCGAGCGGCGCGTGATGAGTGCGATCGTGGCGTGCCGGACCGAGGCGCTCGGCGGCCACATGGAGGCTTGCGACGACTGCGGCACGACACGCGTCGCCTATAATTCTTGCCTTATGGGCAAATCCATTAATGGGGAGCTGGCGTGCCGGCATCAGCATTTTTCGGTGAATTGTAGCGATCTTTGTCTCCATAACAGTGCGGTCCTGCGCCTCCATCGGCTCGGCCACCGATGGCTGATCACAAACGGGGACGAACATGTTGGAGACCTACTTCTCGGCGTCGAAGATGCTGGGGGTCACGTCAACATCTATGCGACCTACTGGTACCTGGAGGCCACCGCCGACCTTATGCGCGATGTCGCCGCGGCCAGTGAAGGGTTCGTCGCCGAAGGGAGGCAATCATGACGCCGATTGCTTTCCTCATCGAAGCGTTCCTCGACGAGACACTCGCCCGCCAGCGGGGTGTCAGTCGGCATACGCGCAACTCCTATGCCCTGAGCTTCCAGTTGCTCTTCATGTTCGCTGCAAAGAGACTGAAGGTCTCGCCATCGGCCCTGACGCTGGAGCAACTCGACGCCGGCCTCATCAGCGCCTTCCTGGAGTATCTTGAGGATAAGCGCAAAAATGCGCCAGTGACGCGCAATGTCCGGCTGGCGGCCATTAAGTCCTTCTTCCGCTTCCTCGAATACAGGAAGCCGGCGGCCCTGGAGCATGTCCGCCGCGTCCTGGCGATCCCGTTCAAGAAAACGGATCGGCGTCTGGTCCCCTATCTTCTGCGGGAGGAGCTGCAAGCGGTGCTCGACGCTCCGGATCCTGCCACGCGCGATGGCATCCGCGACCGGGCCATGCTGCATCTGGCGGTTTGTGCGGGTCTGCGCGTGTCCGAGCTGACGGGGTTGAAGCTCGAGGACATCGACCTGTCGTCGATGAGCATTCGTGTTCTGGGCAAGGGACGGCGGGAACGAACGCTCCCCTTGTGGAAGACCACAGCGGCATCGCACGCAATGGCGGCGCCTTTTCCTCAGACAAATCAGAGACTGTCGTGTTAAGCCGTAAGCGGTCCCAAATCACACGACCGTTAACGCGCTTGGGACGTGGCATGCGGCCGTCGGAGACCATCTAGCCGAACTCGCTCGTGCCCACGTTGATGTAGCGGCCCGCCTCGTCGCGGGACATGCGGCGCGGTGGGTAGATGATCGGGGCTTAGACTGATCGTCTATGAGATGATCCAGAAGTCGATGGGCAGCTAGATTACTCTCCGGCATCTTTGTTGCCCCGTGAGCATCTGAACGGAGGCGAGGGCCAGAAGGCTATCGCGAAGTGGAAGCAACGTGAGACCGTCGCCCGCGGGTCGGGGCGCCAGGGTCAGGATCCGGGCACGTTGATCCGCCACACCGTCAGCCGGCCCGAGTGAGGCCAAGCTCGTCCAGTGTTTTGATCTGCATAAACGGTCCTGCCCGCTGGTCAGAGACGCAAACCATGCGTGTGGCGCAGCGGCGACCGCCAGATCCACAGCACCGACGCCGCGCCCAGAACGCTACTGGCAGCAACGTGGCACGCAGGCCCAATGCGGCACCCGCCGCGCCGCCGACCAGCGCGCCCAGCGGCGCCAGCCCCCACACCACGCTCCGGATGCTCGCGTTCACCCGGCCCTGCAGCCGGTGCGGGGCCAGCGCATATCGAATAGGGACCTGCTGCACGTTGTAAATCCCTTGGCCAACCGACAGCAGGAACTGAGACAATGCCAGCACACTACCGCGGCCCACCACGGCTGGGCGAGAAGCGCCGCCAAGCTCATGCCTCCAGCGCTCAACGCCAGCGCAACCATCAGCAACGGCCCAAGCCCGATCGCACGTCCCGCCCACGGTGCGGTGACCGCGCCGACGACGCCACCGAGTGCACCGATGCCGAGCACCACGCCGACAGTTCCGCCCTCCAAACCCAGATCTTTCGTCAGGTGCAGCAGGAAGACCGCCGAATATGCGTTGTACCAAAAGATGAAGGTGCCAGTGGCCAACGTGACTGCCCGCAGAATCGGGGTGCCGAACACGGTGGTCAGCCCTTCGGCCATTTGGCCGAGTAGCTGGGTCGACCCGGCCGCTGAGCCGGCAGCCGCGCGCTCGGCACGAGCGACAGCAACGCGGCGGCGAGCAGGAACGAGGCTGAGTCGGCCAGGATCGCGGTCGGCGCGGAGAACGTGCTCACCAGCCAGCCGGCCAGGAACGGACCGGCTGCCACCGCGCTTCCTGGCTGAGCTCCAACAAACTCTGCGCCTGGACCAGCCGATACCGGTCCACCACCGTGGGTACGCACGCCAGATAGGCCACCTCGGCGTTCACCGCCGCCACCCCGACCAGCGCCGTTGCCGTACACAGCTGGACCATTCCGAGGTGTCCGAGGCCGGCCAGCAGCGGAATCGTGGCCAGCGTTGCCGCCATCACCAAGTTGGCGATCAACAGGATCCACCGGTGCGGGAGGCGGTCCACGATGACGCCGGCGAACGGGCCCGCCACCAGGTACGGCGCTCGACCGCAAGCCAGCAGTAGCCCGGTCTCCACGGGTCCCGCGCCCAGCAGAGTGATCGCGGTAAGCGGCAGCGCCAGCATGGTCACCTGGGAGCCCAGCAACGACACGGTCTGGCCAACGAGCAGCGCCAGGTAGCCGCGCGGCGGTCGGAGCAGGGCGGCGGAACAGTGGGCGCGGCTCACGCTTCGACGGTCGAGGTCGGGGCCGATAGATAGCCCAGCCGGGCCAGTTCACTGCCGGCGATCCGCTCGAACTCCGCGATCTGAGCGCGCGTCAGATCCTCGGCGTAGCGACCGAGCCGGCCCGAGTGCAGTGGTTTGCCCGCGGATCTCGGCCGCCGGGTGGCCGTACGGATGGTCGAAGAGCGCGTGCTGATACTCGGCGTGCCGCAGCACGGCCTCGTCCCAAGGCAAGCCGAGGTGGTCCAGGATTTGGGTCAGGATGGGTCGAGGACGACTTACCAGATCCTCGTAGCGCAGCTCGAGGTAGCTGTCCGCCGGCGCGACCCGATGCGGCCGGGATACCACTTCAAGCCAGCCCCGCGCGGCTTCGGCGGCGGTCCGGTAACCCCAATCCGGCACGGTTTTCAGGTGCGAGGCGGCCAGGTCCCGACCGTCGCGCACGATGTGCACGAAATGCGCCCTCGGCCACAGCCGGGCGTAAGAATCGACCTGAGCGATCTTGCGCTGTAGTTTTAGTCCCCACCGCCGGGCTCCGGTGTGAGCCCTGCGGAACTCACCGATCTCGTTGATCAGCCGGCACCGGTCGGCGAACGACACAATGTCATTGGCCACCTCGACCATTACCTTGGTGACCAGCTCGCGCACGTCGTCGAAGTCCAGGCCAAAGCGTCGGCACTGCACCGCGAAGTGCACGCCGTCGTACCAGAATGGATCGATCGTGCTTTTGTGGTGCCGGTGACCTTGGGGTCGCGGGCATCCAGCAGGTCAATCGCGCGCAGGATGTGCGGACCGAGGTTCGGCGGCTCCAGGAAGTCGATCTCCGGCCCGATCACCAGATCGGGATGCGAGTCCAGCACGACGCTCAGCAAGGTCGTGCCGGACCTGTTGTCGCCGCCGAGCAGAACCGGCGAAGAGGGAAATGGGTCGGCCTCGGGCATAGCGGTGTCCCCTGTTTGACAGCTGGTGCTCATGGGTGGCTGGGCGCAGTGAACCAGCGTCGGACAGAATCCGGGGTGGCCACGAAGTGATCACCGGCGAACCGCACGGCGGCGGCCACCGGATCCGGGTCGCCGCCGGTGCTATCCACTCGCGCCAGTGCCGCCGGCAAAGCCTGTCCGGCGGCTTCGATCGCGGCCCGTACGTCAGCGTCGGACAGTGCCGCGGATGGCATGAACCGGCCGCCGTACTGCATGAGGAAGCCCCGCGACCACATCTCCTGGAAGAACGCGTGGCCGAGTTCGGCGTCGGCACACATGACGTCGAACATGGTGGGCCAGGCGAACGCCCACGCCTCGACCTGCTGGCCGACGAAGACCTCGTTGAGCCCGTTGATGAGTTGCTCGCCAACCTGACGCATCCGCGCCAGCGCGGTCCCGTCGCGCAGCGCGTCTAGGGTGCTCAGCGCGGCCGCGAACGGGGTAACCTCGCGCTGATAGGTGTTGCCCAGGTAGGTCTTTTCGGTGGCGTTGAGCACGTCCGCCCGACCGGCCACCGCAGATAGCGCCATGCCGTTCGCCAGTCCTTTGCTCAGTGTGATCAGGTCGGGCGTGAGGCCGACTGCGGTGTGGTATCCGCCGAGGGCGTAGCGGAAACCGGTCATAACCTCGTCCAGGATCAACAGGGCACCGTGCTGGTGCACCAGCGTCTGCAATCGCCGGTGGTATTCGGCAGGGAAGAAGTTGACCTCGGGGGTGATGATCACCGCGGCGACGCGCTGGACGCTGGCCAGTTTCTCAAGCAGGTCCAGGTCGTAGCGGAACTCCACGCTGTCCTGGTCCCGCCTGGGCTGGCCGGTCCTGTAAGTGCCAGTCATGCCAGCCGTGATATTCGCTAGTAAGCACCAGGTTGACGCCGGTGTGCGCGCGGGCGAGGCGGACTGCGGCGGTGGTGGCGCATGAGCCGGTGCGGATGAACACCGAGCGTTGCGCGACCGGGAAGATTTCCGCAAGCCGTTCGGCCACCTCGACCCGGTGCACGGACAACGGCCCGGGTAGGATGCCGCCGGTGCGGCGCATTTCCGTGGTGACGTGCGCGAGCACAGGTTCGTATCCGGCTCCCAACGGCGCGGCCCCGCTACACGAGGTGAAATCCACGTATTGTTTTCTTGTTTTCCATTAACATCCCAGACATGCGCGCCGGAAGCGCGGCTCATCACCACTGGAAAACGCCGGTTAAGATCCCATTTCTCCGACGCGGTGATCCGCAGCGCGCGGCGGAGCGCGGTTTTTTGCGCGTCGCTCGTGGCCAAGGTGGCACTGGGCGTGTTCATGGACATGAACGATCTCCGCTTGATTGTCCGCCCATGGTCGGTTAGGCGAGCTGCGTGACTATTCTTCGAGCGATCCGCAGCGCGTTCGCCTGAATAGTGAAGGTCGGGTTAACGCCTCCGGAATACGGAAAGAACCCGCCGTCCGCGACATAGAGATTGTCGACGTCGTGCACCCGACCCCAGCGGTCGACTACAGACTCTGTTGGATCGACCCCTGCTCGACAGCCGCCATGCAGATGCCCGCTACCGGACTGATAGTTGGAATCCTGGTAATCGACTTTTTCACGCCGGCTTCGGTGAGCAATTCCGACGCGCGTCGGGACAAATAGCCTAATCGGCGTTTGTCCAGCGGATGGGTCCAGTATTCAAGAATGATTTTCTGCAGACCTAGCCGATCTCGACTGTTGGCCAGTCGGACCGTGTTTTTGCGCATGGGCTGATCGGCCGCCAGAAAATGAAGTCGAAGCGCTATATTGCCGTCACAAACCGCCTGCTCGGCAGGACTGGCTTCGTAGATCATTCCGCCCAGCCCGGAGGGCGCCTCGTCGTCGAGGTAGTGATCCGACATTGCAACCGTGGAGAACGGGCCGCCCGGCGACCGCGCGGGCAGCCGGTCCAGCGTGGTGCTGCCGGACACGTAACCACTGATTTTGAATGAGATCCCGCTGCCGACCATGCCAGTGGCGTTGCCGATGCCGTTGGGCGCCGCTGACTGCGCCGACCGTAGCAGCAGGGCGGCAGACTGCACCGCGTTGCCGGTGAGCACCACGCAGCGGGCGCGGACCCGAGCGCGTTGACTGGTGACGGTGTCCAGCCATTCCACCGAGTCCGCGCGGCTCGCGTTGCCCAGGTCGATACGCACGGCCTTGCTGCCCAGGGCGACTGTCAGTGCGCCGGAAGGCAGGGGCACGTCAGTGAACGGGGACCGCGCGTCGGCCCTCGCACCGGTCGGACACAGGTGTTCGTTGCACGGGCCGCAGCAGTGACACGCCGGGCGACCGCCATACGGCAACGAGTTGATAGCCAGCGGGGTGGGGAACGGCAGCCGGCCTAGGCGTCCGCCCGCCTTGGCGATCAATAGGCCCTGTGGGCTGTACTCGTGCGGCGGCAGCACGGCGGGATCGCTGGGCGGTTCGAGCGGGTCCGCGCCGGGGAGCCGGGCCACCCCCATCCGCCGTTCGAGCTCCTCGTAATAGGGGCGTAGTTCGGCGTAGTCGATCGGCCAGACTGGGTCGAGCGCGTCCGCGGCCACATGCGCTCGCGCGTCAAAATCGACGGTCCGATAACGGAAGGCGATCCCGGCGTACAGCGTCATTCCACCGCCGAGCGCCGACACGGTCCAGGGACGCCCGAACGGCGTCAACGTCCCGGCAGGAGAGGGCACCAAGGCGTCATCGAAACCACTTTGGACAGTCGCCAGTGACGCGCCGGGGGAAGCGTCCGGCCTTCTTCGAGGACGAGCACCCGGAATCCGTTTCGAGCGATCTCGTGGGCGACTATCGAGCCACTGGCACCACTCCCGACGACGCATACGTCAACGGCTCTGGCCGTCATTGTCTTACCTGGCCGTTCTAGCCGCAACTATCGCGTCCTGTGATATGCTCCCAAAACCGCCGCGTATCGAAGTGCCGCGAACTTCTTTGGCGTTGGTCTGTTCTTTCCTCGGCATCAGCGCTTTTTCTCCGTAAATCCAAGATCCTGTCGTGCCGTTCATGTTCATTGGCCCTTATTGCCCTACGGTGAGATAGAGCAACGGCCGTGCCAGCGCTCCTCACGCGCATTAAGCGCCTGATTGTGCTTTGAAACAGTTCGCGATTCGCAAACGGCGCACGGTGTTTTGAATCTCACAGGTTTGTGTGCCGCTGTCAGAAAGCGGACAAGGATCGAGGGGCTGACGCATCCGGACCTTGCTCCACGGACTTGATCCAGGTTGAAGGCACTTCCTTTTTTGGCAATGCGCGCGGCGTCCTGGGAGACTTGCGGTGGACTACCGCCAACTGCTGCAAGAGGATTTCACGGTCCATGCCGCGCTTACAGCAAACTAACTGAGGCCGCCCGTCCATGCTGCCGAGGTCTATGGTCTCGGGGGCTGAGAGCCACAAAAAGTTGACCCTGCGCCGGCAATTAGACAACGCCCGCGCGTGACCGGCGTGTGCCCATGCTACGCATTTCGATCGGATCGCAAATTCGCACTTAGAGTCAGAACGCCGCGATACTCGCGCACGATTTCGATGTCAGCAACATAAGCTTCCCCACTTTCAGCAACATAAGCTTCCCCACTTATCGAGTAACCCACTCGCCGGGCATTGACGGAGGCCACACCGGTTTCCATGACCTGGGCTTTGAAGGATGGGACTCTGGATCGCATTCACGGTCGAGACGCACCGAGATGGCCGAGACGAGGAGATATCCAGAGAGCCAAGAGTGGCGGCCTGGATTGCCGTGACGGGTTTATAGCCGCGAGAGAGGCTCGCGGTGCCCGTCGCGGAGAACCGCGATGTCCAGGCACAACCAAGTTTCGCAGAGCAGCCCCAGCCGGACCAATTTTTATGACGAGATCACGAATAGACTCATTGCCGAACTAGAGGCGGGGTGTGTGCCCTGGGTCCAGCCGTGGGGAACGGCCGCGGCGAAGGCGCCGCTTGCCATGCCTCACAATGCGGCAACACATCGGCGATATAGCGGCATTAACATCCTGATCCTCTGGAGCGCTGTGGTCGAGCGGGGCTTCTCCGGCCAGAGCTGGCTCACCTTCCGGCAGGCATTGTCGCTGGGTGGCCACGTCCGCAAAGGAGAGCGAGGAACGACCGTCGTCTATGCTGACCGCTTCGTGCCCGAAGAGGAGAGGAAGCGGGCGATTGAGGCGGCCGACGAAGCCCAAGCGATTAACTTTCTGAAACGTTTTACGGTCTTCAATACCGACCAATGTGACGGGCTGCCAGCCGAGGTGTCGACTATGGCGCCTCTCCCGTTACCTCACATGATCGAGCCGCAAGTCGAAGCGCTGATTAGTGCCAGCGGCATCGATCTTCGAATCGGCGGTAACCGAGCTTTCTATTGTCCTTCTGAGGACTACGTTCAGGTGCCATGTCCGGCTGCCTACTTTGAGCCGATCAATTGGCACCGCACGGCTCTGCACGAGTTGGCTCATGCCAGCGGCCACTCCTCACGGCTCAACCGGGATCTATCCGGAAGTTACGGCACCAAGAAATACGCCTTCGAGGAAATCATCGCGGAGATATCCGCTGCATTCTGCTGTGCTTCGCTCGGCATCGTGCCGACCGTGCGGCATGCGGACTACATTGCTTCGTGGCTTGAGGTGCTCCGCGAAGACAATCGCGCGATCGTCCGCGCCGCTTCGCAGGCCAGCAAAGTCGCGGATTATCTGCTCGCGTTCTTGCCTGATCTCGCTTCGAGCCCGGCGGAACAACCTGCCCACTGCGAGGCCGCCTGATGCTGTTCGACGCTTCCGAACTGGCACACCGCCTCGCGCGCGAGGCCGAGGCGGTGTGCCGCCACTATCTCTCCAATGGTCGGCGCGTGGGGCACTACTGGCTGGTCGGCGACGTCCGCAACACGCCAGGCCGCTCGATGTTCGTGCGGTTACAGAAATCACAGAAGGGGCCTGCGGGCAAATGGACCGACGCCGCCACGGGCGAACACGGTGATCTCCTCGACATCATCCGCGAAACCTGCGGCCTCATAGAATTCCGCGATGTCGTGGACGAGGCAACGCGCTTCCTTAAGCTGCCTCGGCCGCACCCGGATCTCCCAACGAAGCCCGTCCGTGCAACAGTAAAGGCAGGATCGCCGGAAGCGGCGCGGCGGCTGTTTGCGATATCTCGGCCGATCGACGGAACCCTCGTGGAGGCATATCTGCGCGGACGCGCCATTTTCGAGCTGCACCACGGAGCGAGCCTGCGCTTCCACCCACGCTGCTACTGTCGGCCGGATGAGGACGCGCAGACCGAGATTTGGCCTGCAATGATTGCCCGCGTCACTGATCTCGATGGCCGGATAACAGGCGCGCACCGGACCTGGCTCAATCCTGAGGGTTTTGACCCGATCCGGCTCGGCAAGGCGCCGATCGACACACCACGACGGGCAATGGGCGATCTGCTCGGCAACGCAGTTCGTTTCGGTACGGCGAATGATGTGCTTGTCGCTGGCGAAGGCATCGAAACCATCCTGTCGCTGCGCTACGTACTGCCTACCTTGCCAATGGCCGCCGCACTATCGGCCAATCACCTCGCTGCCATGCTGCTCCCGCCGACGCTGCGTCGCCTCTACATCGTCCGGGATGCGGATGCGGCGGGAGACGCGGCGACGGCCGCCCTCAGGCTGCGCTCGGAGGCTACTGGTATCGTGGCGATCGCTTTGTCTCCTCGGTTGGGAGATTTTAATGACGATCTCCGCACGTTCGGCATCCACGAGCTTCGAGCGGCCATGCGCATTCAGCTCGCGCCGCAGGACGTTACCCGCTTCTTGGTTATGGCGGAGAAGGGATAAAGCCGGCGTTGCTCGCGCCGTCGTCACGGCAGGTCGATGGTAGGTCCATGGTGCCGAGGAGAGGCGGCGCCCTGGCCTTCTAGAGGGCGATCGGACAGCATTCGGACCGGACCGGCAATGGCTGCGCCCGGCTATTTTCCGCCGGCGGTGTTCACCCCACGAGGAAAGCTTCGCGGGGCCCCGGCCACGCGCCTTTGCATCGCGAAACAAAATAGCCGGACTTCGCCATCCTCCGCTATTGCTGCGGCCCTTCGCTTCGCTTCGGGTTCTGGTCCGTTCCGCCCGCCGTCAGATGATCGCCACGAAGGCCGCGATGGGCGCGGCCGATCCGGGCAAAGGACCTCGACCATGACATCCGATCGCAACGACCTCGATTTCGAACCAACGCACGGCTCATTCCCGAATGATCACGTCATTAGCGAACTTCAGCTCTTTGGCTACCGTCCTTTCAACGACGAGCCAGACCCGAGGCCGCTTCCCGAAGGCAAGATGATCGCGGGTGCTGTCGCCGATATCTTCGACGCCCTCGTCGCAACCCTAAGCGACACTCGCCTCGAGCCGGATCTCGATGACCTGCTCTGGTCGACGGTCAACCTGTTCCACCGTGCAACAGAGCGCATCGAGCGCGAGCTCGACAGCAACGAGCAAGCGCAGCGGAAGAGCCAGCGTGAGCAGGACGGCTCGGAAATCAGATCGGTGGAACTCGAGCGGCTCACGGCCGAAGGCATCACGCTGGTCGAACGTCGTAACTGCATGGAGCTCTTCCGCGATCAATCCATCGAGAGCTTCCAGGTCCATACCGGCTCGCCCTGGCGTCCTCGCTCTGGATCGCTGGTCAATCATCGCAAGCTTACTGCGGCGATGATCGACTCCAGGGATTTCCTCGCCGCCAAACACCGGGCGGAGACCGAAGTGTTGCTGCCGGCCGGCCCCAAAATTGCCCTGACCGGTGGGCTCGACTTCAACGACCATCATCTGATCTGGGATCGACTTGACAAGGTCCACGCCAAGCATCCTGACATGGTGCTGCTGCATGGCGGCTCGCCGAAAGGCGCCGAACTGATCGCCGCCAAATGGGCGACCAATCGCAAGGTGCCTCAGATTGCTTTCAAGCCAGACTGGACCAAGCACGCCAAGGCCGCACCGTTCAAGCGCAATGACGCGATGCTGGAGATTCTGCCGATCGGCGTCATGGTCTTCCCCGGCACTGGCATCCAGAGCAATCTCGCCGACAAGGCGAAACGGCTCGGCATCCCGGTCTGGAAGTTTGGCGATGGCGGCGCGTGAGCGCCGTCCATGCCGATTTCGAAATCTCCCTGCATAGGGCTAGCGTCGTAACCGACGCAATCGCGCCACCCGAGCACATTCGCCACCTCGAACGTGGTTAAACAGTGAGCGGCACTTCTAACTAGTTCCGGCTTGAGTAACCTCGCGTCCAGGTGGTGGTGGAAGGCGCGAATTGCTCTCGGACTTCCTCAATACCTTCGCATCGGCCTATTCTGCTCCGATCCTTGCTCTCGCTGTAGACGCCCTTCCATTCCTGGTTAGGTTCACTGCCGGCGTGATGGTATTTCATAGTGCGCAGGCACCATCGGCGCGTTGCTCGTCGGCATCGCTGCCGCCGCGCTGATGCTCCTCATCGGTCAGATCACCTTCGCCCTGGCGCCGTCATTCGTCTTGCGCGCCGTCATCGCGGCAGTCTTTGCCATTCCGGCGGCCGTTGCCGGTTATCACGTGATTCTCGGATATCGTACGTTGGGATGCCCATCCCCGCTCTGGCGCGAGATCTTTGGCTGCATCGGTTCGATCTTCATCGGTGACACGGGAGCGGGCGCGCATGACCGTCTTGGCCGAGCTTGGCCCGCTTCAGTCAGTCAGGGCAGGGCGAACCGAACGTCAATCAGTTCTCGCGGCCAGGACGGTTATAGCCCTTCGGCTCGACGCCCAGGTTCTCTTCAATCGTTGGGCGCGTCGAGAATGCCAACGACGGGTGTCGCAGCGAGAGGCGGTCTCCTCAGAGTACAACACGGCCATTATGCCCATCATTCGCGACCCTGTGAGTGTCGAGGCGGGCGCTCTCTAACGGCTATTTCGGGGCGGCCGACGCCCGACTTTTCCCGCACGTTGTTTCCTTTCTTCGCCTGAACCTCTCGACCTCTTGTACAGGACGACCGACGTCCGCCGCCCCGTCTCCTTAAGGCTGTTCAGCGCACGGACGCACCTTGCCTCTTGATGGCTTGATCTGGCCGAAGACCGGCTCCGCCTCGATCGTCTGAGCCGCAACGCCGCCGTTAAGACTTTCTTCCCCTGGGCTCACGCCCATTCCTCGCGAGCCAAGAAAGTCTTCCGGCTAGCGTCCTCCACTACGCTCCGGCCCGCGAGCGGGTGCGTCGCCGATCGTCATTCGGCCTCTCGATCACCATCGAGGCCGCGGTGGTCGCGGGCTCGAAAACTCAAGGAGAAGTGACATGGCTAACATCGGTTCCTTTAAGAAGGTCGGCAACGATTTTCAGGGCGAGATCGTCACCCTGAGCGTGCAGGCGAAGGGCGTCCGCATCGTCGCCGAGCCCAACCGCACAAACGAGAACGCGCCCAGCCACCGCGTCTACGTCGGCCGGGCCGAGATCGGGGCAGCCTGGTCGAAGCGCTCGGAGGAGGGCCGCGACTACCTCTCGCTCAAGCTCGATGATCCTTCGTTCAACGCGCCGATCTATGCGAACCTGTTCGAGGATGAAAACGAAGGTCATGCCCTGCTCTGGTCGCGGCCGCGGAAGAACGGCGACTGAGGTTCTCTCCACCGAGCCCTGCCCGACCCACTCGGGCGGGGCCTTTAGCCGTGCGACGGAAGCCGTTAATCTTTTGTTTACCTGAACTTAAGGCCAACCGATTCGGCGCGGCGCCTCAATTCGTGCCCCCGAGCTTGCCGCAGCCGAGTCGGTGATGAGTCAACCTTACGGGCAACAAATATACTGCATCGCGATCGGCGCGACTCACCCTATTTCTCGGCCACTATAAACGCGCTCACCGCTTCACGGAGCTGACGATGGCGAGTCCGTTCATGGTGTTTCCCGATCCACAAGCGGTGACGCTTAAGCGCACTTGCCTGGCGCAAATGATCATCAGCCTTGCCGCGCTGATGTCGACTGGGCGTCCTGCTATCGAAGGTCGTGACGGTGATGAATGGGTTTCATTAAAGGCCTCGGCCAACTCAGGGCAGAGCTGCCGGAAAGGCTGTAAGAATTTGAGGGCCGGACTGCACGGTGCCTAAGGCGCCATGCGGTCCGGCCCAACCATTGATCGGTCCATTCAGACCAAAGCGAGGTCGACGAGTGCAAACGTTGCCGCAGCATGCATCTTGCTCGGAACGAGCAGAAGGTCGTCGAAGACTTACTTCTTCATCTTCTTCTTTTTGGCCTTTTTCCCGGTGGTCTTCTTCGCCTTCTTCGCTTTCTTGGCCATATGCCCCTCCGTTAAATCTCAAATGAGATCGCTTACTGCGCAGACCGGAATCGGCCCGCACACGAGAAAGCGTACCATGGAATTTGCAAGATTGACATTGAGACGTCTTGTTCGTGGGCTACCGCGCTCGAGTGTCTGCCGTGGGGTCAGCACGGGGGCGAGAGAAGGGTTCTCGCAACCACGGCCGATTTGCATTATGTGATCCGGCGTTGGGCGATCCGCTAAGACACCAGCAGAAACTTGCGCGGGTATGATCGGGACACTGGCGGACTGATGCAATCGGCGCCCAAAAGTACCCGCTGGGCCGTTCTGTTGCCCCATTTGGCCGAAACGATCAGCACTCCGAAGTGCCTTCTAGCTTGGGGCAGGCCCTGAACCATCCCGACATGTCTTCGCACCGCCGTCCGCGCGATGGCAGCGCTCGCCTTGATCCGGCGGGCTATGACCCATGCGACTGGGCGTGGGAGTTCTTGCGCCGGAACAAAGACTATATCGCCGAGTGGCGAGGCTCCGTTCCTCGACGTCTGCCGTACATCAGACTTAGCGATGGGACGTGGCTGTTGCGTCTGCGGCGACGCTTTCCTCGCGCCGAACGATGGGGACTTTATGCCTTTGCCGACCCCGCGCTACGCGCCCGGCAGGCACCGGTGTTCTGGCACGTCGATGCCCTGAAGCGGGTGATCCGCCTCAACGCCCAAATGCGAAATGGCAACGAAAACACGCCGCCGTCCACGCTTGCGGACTTCAAGGTCAATCGAATGGCGGTCATCGGTGTCGACGAGATCCCATTGGTGTTGGTGAAGGGAGCGGGCGTTCATGTCCCCCTCGAAATTCGCGGTCTTCCTGCCCTGACTGCGCCCTTTGCGCCGGTCTTTGAGCTCCATGGCCTCGGCGACCTCTCCGCGCAAATCGAGCTTCTGAAGCGCCTGAAGCGTTTCACCGAGCCTGGCCAGCGGACGATACAAACGCCGCCGTTCGCAAGCGACGAACGTATGCACCACGCCCTGATCGCGCTCGATGAAAGCCTGGAGGGCAAGACCTACCGCCAGATCGCAATCACGATCTTCGGGGAGAAAAAAGTTGCGGAGGAATGGCACGGGCATAGTCAATTCCTGAAGGATCGCACGCGACGGCTTGTTGCCAAGGGAACCGAATTGATGAAGGGCGGCTATCGCGATCTCCTGAGCTAGCCGCTTCTTGTCGCGGCTGCTTGACGAGACTTGCTTTCGCGGGATGGCGAAACAGACCCTGCCGCATTCGCCACTCCCAATTAGGTTGCCAATGTGACGACGCTTCTTCTCACGCCTCGTGCTTGATGAGGTAGGTGACAAGGAGCCTCGGAAATGACGAAGAGTGACGACAAAGAGTCCGATAAGCCGTTTCTCAACACGGTAGAGGCTGCCGCCTGGCTGCGCCTCACCAAGAATACCCTTGAAAAAATGCGGGTGAACGGCAGAGGGCCCGCCTACCGCAAGCACGGACGCTATGTCCGCTACCACATCGAAGACCTCATCGAATATTCGCAAGCCAATAAGCGGAGGTCAACCTCCGATGCTGATTGATCGCGCAAGTCCCTGGCGCCAACTGGCCGTGCTCTCGGCCATGTGCGCCAGCATCATCGCAGTGCTGATTTCCTTCGCGAACGGGATGCCGCTGTTGATCTATAATGCCTCGGGCAGCGCGCCACTCGGCTTCTACTATCTGGAGCAACGGCTGCCCGCGCACGGTGAACTGGCGCTGTTCAGACCGCCGCCGGCTATTGAGCTCCTGATCATCGCGCATGGTGTTTTGCCCGGGCCGGTACCCCTTCTGAAGCAGGTGGCTGCGGCCGGCGGCGATGAAGTGTGCCGCGCCAAAGCACCGATCGAGATCGATCTTGGTCAATGGAAAGGTCATTGTAGAGGTGCTTCAGAACGATCGAGGGGACGGCCCCTGCCAACCTGGGAAGGCTGCTTGCGGCTTGTTGAAGGAGAATTTTTCCTGCTGCAGCCGCACCTCATTCGTTCGACTCGCGATACTTCGGCCCGGTGCTGCGCTGCGACGTCCTGGGCGTGGCGCATCCGCTCTGGACCTGGAATCCAAATATTTGAAGTTGCCCATGACAGCGATCGTGCGTGTCAGAAAAAGGCGCGCACCTTCCCCGGTATGCCGCTGAGCCTTCGTTCGGGCAGATCGCGAACCTGCAGTCAAGCAAGCTCTTCCATTGAGACCAACGGGTGAACGAGCGAAGGTAAGCGTCCGGAGCTTGGACATCAGTCAGGTCTTGACATGATTTTCTGTTTTCCAGGTCCACGGCAGCAGTTCGTCGAGGCGGTTGATGGGGTGACCATCCACCATTCGCATGAGCACGTTGCACAGGTAAGCGTAGGGTTCGACACCGTTGAGTTTGCAGGTTTATTTCGCCCGCCGAACTATGCCGAGCGGGTTTGGTATGGCACGCCGTTGTCACGCTGGCACCGTCGATCGCGTGCACGGCAGTCCCATTCCATTCGGCATAGTCTGGTCGTTCAGAGCGCCTCCAGAAAGGCGAGCAGGCGTCGTTCGGCTGGAAGCGGGTTCGCTTGCCGCGCTCGTACGGCTTGAGCTTCGCCAGGGCAGCTTCCTTGAGGGCGAGGTGGGCGTGCAGGTACGTCTGCGTCGTCTCGACCGATTCATGACCGAGCCACAGCGCGATCACGGAGCAGTCGACGCCGGCTTGCAGCAGTTCCATCGCAGCGCTGTGTCGCCTATGTCTTGGTCGATATAGCAGGCATACCTGCACGATGCACACCCTGCAGGCAACCCGTGACGTGCGGAAGGTCTCGCTCTGGCTCGGACACGCCAACCTGCAAAGTACCGAGGTCTACCTGCGCGCGGACCCGACCGAAAAGCTCGAAGTGCTCGCCGCCATGGTGCCGCCGATGCTGAAGCCCGGACGCTTCCGCGCGCCTGACAAGCTGCTCGCCATGCTGAGCACGGTCAAACGCAGGCCGGATTATGCGGAGTAAGATCTACGAGAAAAGCCGCGGCGGCCGCAACATTCCGCCGCGGACTCTGCATAACCGTGCGCTCCGCATAATTCCTCATGTCGGTATAGCCCAGCGCCACATGCACCTTTACGCCCGCGGGCACGATCATCATGGCGCGATCTCTCCGCTTTTAACGCGCGCCCGCACGACATCAGGATCGCTGTCGGCGGTAGCAAAGACCTGCCGCCCGTCGGGCGGATCAATAGCCGTCGTTCCGTCAGGCGGTTGCAGAAAGCGCGTGGCTACTATGTCGTCCGCCAGCGCGACGGAAGCGAGCCTTGCACGTTTCTTTTGCGCTACGGCGAACTCCACCCGCCAGCGGAACAGCAGCCCGGTAACGATGCCGTGCTTGCGGGCAACGCTGGAGACCGTTGTACCCGGCTGCTCGGTTTCCATTACGATCGCAAGCTTCTGTTCATCGCTGAAGAAGCGCCGGACGGGCGTCGCTGGCGTTTGCGCAGCTTCATTTGCTGCTCCTGTCAAGTGGCTTTCGGAGGCCGATTTCTTAGCACTAGTGCCAACGACGGGGCGGGCGGAGGGTGAAAATGCGCGCGCCAGTCGATTTCAATCTCGCCGCCGTCCAACCGGTCACGCCATTTGCGGAGCGCATAGGGCGACAGACACAGCGCAGCAGCGTATTCGCGAACGCCCATTCCGCTCCAGTTCATCGCCTCGACGTGCATAGCCCAGAACGCCTGAACTGCTCGCGATTGCGTGTCGGTGCTCACGCTAAAGCGCCGCCGCTGGCGTCGTTTCAGTCCTTTTTCTCGCTCCTCGCGACGCTTCTCGCGGCGCAATTCGGTCTGATATTCCGTAAGCTTGCGTGCAGCCTCCTCGCCAGTGAGCGCGTTGAGCCAGCGCGCGAACGTTCCCTCGTCCAATCGATGCCGACGGCAATACGCGACACGCGAAACGCCGCTGCGCCGCCAGGCCTCGATGTGAATCGACCACCACTCGCGTCTGGCTTTGCTCTGGAAATGTTTTGGACCCACCGGAGATTCTCCAATGCAGCAGAGAACCCGAAATGGAACGAGAACGCACTCTCAGAAAGTCGTGCAAGCTCCGGACGCTTACGAGCGAAGCGCGAGGGCAAGATAAAAGCACTGGCGCCGAGGCGCGCCTAAGTCGTTGTCTGCACATCCTGGATTTGTCGCCAGCCGTAACGGCATTGTCGCCAATGAGACAGCAGCGCCTTGGCGCGATTGACGAAACACGTCTGCGTCTTGCGACTAGACGTGAGAGCACGCACATGCTCCGCCGCGACGGCGGAGAGCGGCGATGTCGGACACCGACGATGAATTCAGGGTCAGGCTCGGGCGGATTGGCAACCGCCGCGGCCGCAAGGCCACAAGCTACGTCAAACGCGTGCGCAAGATCGCCGCGAAAGGTGGCACGGGACGACCGCGCAGACGGGCGGTTTTCATCGGCTCGCGGATCGGCCGCGGCCATGCCAAGGGAGCAGTTTCCGCGAGCCATCGTTCGGCAGGTACGCGCCGCGTGGTCATCAAGGCCCGCATTGTCCGCGCCAAGGCAGGCGACAATGGCGCCGCGAGAGCGCATCTGCGCTACATCCAGCGCGACGGCGTTACCCGTGAGGGCGATCCCGGCGAGTTGTATGATGTTGGCAGCAACCGTGCGGACGGGAAGACGTTCGCGGAACGAGGCGCGGAAGACCGCCACCAGTTCCGGTTCATCGTCGCCCCGGAAGACAGCAACGAGCTTGCCGATCTCAAGCCGTTCGTGCGTGATCTGATGCGGCAGATGGAATCGGACCTCGGCACGAGGTTGGATTGGGTGGCAGTCGATCACTTCAACACCGGCCATCCGCACAGCCACATCGTGGTGCGCGGCAAGGACGATCGGGGCAAGGACCTTGTGATCGCGCGCGACTACATCGCACATGGCATCCGCGCGCGCGCCAGCGAGCTCATCACCCGCGAGTTGGGACCGGAGAGCGAACTGGAGGCAATGCGCAAGCTTGAGAACGAAGTCGGCGCCGAGCGGTTTACCCGACTCGATCGTGCCATCCTGCGTGACCCAACCGAAGGAACCTTGAGGCTTGCCGCCAAACCTGAGCGCCATCCGGAGCGGTACGCCATGCGTATGGGGCGGCTGCGAACGCTGGAGCAGATGGGCCTGGCGCAGGAGACCGCGCCCGGCGTTTGGCGGGTCATGCCGGAGATGGAGCAGGCGCTTCGGCGGATGGGCGAGCGCTGCGATATCATCAAGACGATGCATCGCGATCTGACCGCCGCAGGAATCCACCGTGCCGCCGGTGACCATGTGATCTTCGACGGGCAGGCCGGCGCCGCGCGGGTGATCGGGCGGCTGGTCGCGGAAGGGGTTTCTGACGAGTTGCACGACCGCCGATACGTCATCGTGGACGGGATCGATGGGCGAACGCATTACGCCGATCTTGGAGTCCGGCAGGCTACCGACGAACCCTTGATCCGAAATACGATCGTCGAGGTTCGCGCGCGCGACGTCAGCCCGCGCGACGTTGACCGGACGATCGCGGAGGTCGCTGGCCGCAACCGTGGCGTCTACAGCGCCGAACTGCATCGAGAGTTCGATCCGAAGGCCTCCGGGGAGTACATTCAGGCGCATGTCCGCCGGCTGGAAGCCATGCGGCGGCAAGGCCTGGTCGAGCGCTCCATTAGCGGCGACTGGTCCATTGATGCGGATCATCTTGAACGCGCCGGTCAGTTCGAGGCCGCGCAGCGATCGCGCAACCCGGCGCGGATCACGGTGCTATCCTGGCAGAGCCTCGACGAATTGCCCGGCGCGTCCGGCGCGACCTGGCTCGACAAGCAACTCGTTGCCAGATCGCCGGAGGTGATCGCATCGAGGGGACTGGGGGCGGAATTCGAGGGCGCGCTTCGCTTGCGACGACAGTGGTTGCTGGCGCAAGGCCTTGCGCGCGAGCAGGGCGGACGGATCGCCTACGCGCGCAATCTGCTGCAAACGCTGGAGCGGCGGGAACTAGCCGAGGTCGGCGCGCGCATAACCCGCGATACCGGCCTTGATTACGCCGAGCCCAAACCGGGCGACCGGATCACAGGTATTTATCACCGCATGCTGACGCTCAGCAGCGGGCGGTTCGCGCTGATTGAGCGTACGCGCGACTTCAGCCTCGTGCCGTGGCGACCAGTGCTTGAGCGGGCCAAGGGCCAGGCGGTCACTGGCGTCGTCGGCGGCGAGGGATCTCGTGGTCGATCGGACAAAAGCGCGTTTTGGGCTTATAGTTCAGCTTAACGTCATAAGTTCCATATAAGCTATTGATATGCAAGTAAGTTATACTAGTTTTATGGATTTAGTATAACTGACTTGTCTTTCGAGTTCCAGCAGTTATACTATTTTTTCTAAAATAGTATAACGGATCATCCGCCATGGCTTCCACCCAACGTCTCGATATCACCTATCAGACGCTCTATTCCGAACTGGTCCAGCGTAGCCTCGACGAGAGCTTTACCTCCGAGTTCTCGGCGAACGGCAGATTCGTGGCCGTCGAGGTCAAGGGCAAGAAGTATTGGTACTTCGACACGCCCAAGCCTGAGGGCGGCGCCCAGAATCGACGCTACGTTGGTCCGGTTGACGATCCCGAAATCACCAAAAGGGTCGAAGCGTTCAAGGATCTGAAGGCCGACCTGAAAGGACGCCGCCGTCTCGTTTCCACACTGACGCGCGAGGCCTATCTGCCGCGTCCTTTGCCGATGACCGGTCAGGTGGTGGAAGCACTGGCCAAGGCCGGCTTCTTCCGCTTGCGGGGAGTGCTCGTCGGCACCGTTGCCTACCAATGTTACTCTGCCGTGCTCGGTACACGCCTTGATGCAGTCGCCATGCAGACCGGCGATGCTGACTTTGCGCAGTTCCACGAAATCTCGGTGGCTATCAAGGATTCCATGCCACCCATCCTGGAGGTGCTTCGACAGGTCGATCAGACCTTTCGCGAGATTCCAAGCCAAGTCGACGGCAGGGTCTCCACCCAGTTCGCCTCGAGGGAAAACTTCAAGGTGGAATTCCTGACGCCCAATCAGTGGTCCGACGACCAGGCAGGCAAGCCAGTCCCGATGCCGGCGTTGGGCGGCGCGGCGGCACTCCCGCTACGCTTCCTCGACTACCTGATCTACGAACCCATCCGCGCGGTGCTGCTGCACGGCGCCGGCGTGCCAGTTCTCATCCCATCACCGGAGCGATACGCCATCCACAAACTCATTGTCGGATCCCGCCGGAAGGCGGATCGCGACGCAACCGCAAAGAGTTCGAAAGACCGGCTTCAGGCTCGGTCAATCATCGAAGCGATGATCGCGAACCGGCAGCATGCCGATCTTGCTTCTGCCTTTACGGAAGCGTGGGACCGCGGCGATCATTGGAGAGCAGCGATCCGTACCAGCATCGTGACCTACGACTACGGCTTCCAGCATTCGTTCCGGACCGAGCTTGCCAAGGGCGTAACCGAGCTTGGCTCCAACCCTGCCGATTACGATCTTGCAGATAAGCCAACCGATGCCCCTACGCTCCGCCCAAAATGACGCGCGGATTACGGGAACCGCGTACCGGTCCGAGCTGCGATCGATTGATTGAATGGCTCAAAATCTAGGATTGGCTAATAGAATCGGAGGATCGCTGGGTCGTAGAGAACGCCGAGTCGGGATGCCCCGATCGGAATTTCCCAGCAGTCCATCGTCCGCCAGATGGATGCTGGAAGCGTAAGCAAACGTCGTCGCACTGCTCACATTCTATTGAGGTGTTTCCTGACATGCGCTGACATTGGAGCGCGCGTGATTTCTCCAGTTCGCATTTGATCAACGCGGATTTCGTTGCGGAGCACGATTTTTATTTCGATTGAATGTGCATCGTTCTCGTCCTCTTCATCGCCCCGTTCACGTCGCGCTATGAATGGGGCAGAGAATGTTTCCGGCAAAAATCTACGTCGGACAGATCGCCGTCGTCTTCGGCATCGTCGTCACCTCGACGTGGGGCGCGACGCAGTGGACGGCCAGCGCACTCGGCTATCAGGACGGCCTTGGCTCGCCCTGGATAACGCTGTCGGGCTATCCGGTCTATCTGCCATGGCGGCTGTTCGAGTGGTGGTATGCCTACGAAGCGTACGCGCCCGAGATATTCGAGCGCGCTGGCGCCCTGTCGGCCGGTGGAGGAATTGCGGGTGCGCTGTTTGCGGTCATCAATTCGGTGTGGCGCGCCCGGCAAAATCAGCTGGTCACGACCTATGGCTCGGCTCGCTGGGCGACACGTAAGGAAATCGCTGGTGCCGGACTGTTCCGGGGCCAGGGCGTTTTCCTTGGTCGCATCGACGGAGACTATCTCCGCCATGATGGTCCAGAACATGTGATGTGCTTTGCGCCGACGCGCTCGGGCAAGGGCGTCGGTCTGGTGCTGCCGACCTTGCTCTCCTGGACCTCGTCGGCCGTGGTTCACGACATCAAGGGCGAGAACTGGCAACTTACAGCCGGCTGGCGGTCGCGCTTCTCGCATTGTTTGTTGTTCGATCCGACCGACACACGCAGTGCCCGGTACAATCCGCTGCTTGAGGTGCGGAAGGGCGCTGCCGAAGTCCGGGACGTTCAAAACATCGCCGACATTCTGGTTGATCCAGAAGGCGCGCTTGAACGCCGCACCCATTGGGAGAAGACCAGCCACGCGCTGCTCGTCGGCGTGATCCTTCACGTCCTCTACGCCGAGAAGAACAAGACACTCACCCGCGTCACCGAAATCCTCGCCGATCCCGCCCAATCGTTTGAGAAAACGCTGCGGATCATGTTGGCGACCAACCATCTTGGCACGACGGATTCGCCGAAGGTCCATCCAGTGGTCGCGGCGACCGCGCGGGAACTGCTCAATAAGTCGGAGAATGAACGCTCCGGCGTGTTGTCGACCGCGGTGAGTTTCCTCGGCCTCTACCGGGATCCGACCATCGGCCGCAATACTGAGGCCTGTGACTGGCGGATCGCCGACCTCGTTGCCGACGACAGGCCAGTCACGCTCTACCTCGTGGTGCCGCCTTCCGACATCAGCCGCACCAAGCCGTTAATCAGGCTGATCCTCAATCAGATCGGGCGCCGTCTTACCGAAACGTTGAACGTAAATGACGGAGCGCCGAGGCAACGGCAACTCCTGATGATGTTAGATGAGTTCCCGGCGCTGGGGCGGCTTGATTTCTTCGAAAGCGCGCTGGCGTTCATGGCCGGTTACGGCATCCGCGCCTACCTAATCGCGCAGTCGCTCAATCAGATCGTCAAGGCCTATGGCGAAAACAACGCCATCCTCGACAATTGCCACGTGCGGATTGCGTTCGCCGCCAATGATGAGCGTACAGCCAAACGCATCTCGGATGCACTCGGCACCGCCACGGAACTGCGGGCGCAACGTAACTATGCCGGCCATCGGCTCGCGCCCTGGCTGGGCCACGTCATGGTCAGCCGGCAGGAGACTGCTCGGCCGCTGCTGACGCCGGGCGAGGTGATGCAGCTCCCTCAGGGTGAGGCAATCGTTCTCGTGTCCGGCCTTGCGCCCGTCCGCGCCCAAAAGCTGAGGCACTATGAGGACGCAAACTTCACCGGGCGGCTGCTTCCGACGCCGCGGCTTGATGCCGGCCTTTACGCTGATCGCCCACCCGCGAGAACCCATGATTGGCAGGATCAGCTCAGGCAGGTCGATCTCCGGCTGGCGACGCTTCCGTTCCGCGATCTGATGCAGGACGCCGAGCATGAGGGCGGCCTCAAGCCGCAACTTCCCTGTTCGACGAGCCTGCGCGTGGCGTCGGGGAGACTTCTTCAGGCGAGGAACGGCTCTTTGAAGACGATTCCGACGCGGCCTCCGATCGTAGCCAGATGCAGCGCGCGGCCAGCGGGACAGCCACGGTTCGCCGCGCCCATGCAGTGACGCGGGACGATGACGATCTGCTTCCAGCTTTTGATGGACCAAACCATGAAACCGAAACTGTCTGCCTATGTCTCTGATCATGTCGCCAAGCGTCTTGCGCAGGCAGCCAGCCGGCCTGGAACCAACAAGTCGGCAATTGTTGACGCGGCGCTCGACCGCTTTCTCAATCCGGAGCGCGATCAGAGCGGCGATGCAGCCCTGGTTCGCCGCCTCGATCGTATGAGCCGGCAGCTCGACCGGATGGATCGCGATCTTTCGATCACGGCGGAAACCATTGCGCTGTTTGTCCGCTACTACCTCACCATCACGCCGCCATTACCGTCGGGTGACCAGAACGCCGCGCGCGCCTTAGGGCGCGAACGCTTGAGATGTTCGTGGCCCAGATCGGCAAACGCGTCGCCTCGGGCAGAACGGCTCGTCGCCGACGTGATGGAGCGGGTCAGCACGTCCAATCCAGATCTGTTCTTGCGGAATCTGGAGGAGGGCGCGCCGTTGGGTCAGCCGACGGCACGAGACAAAACCGACCCCCGTGCAACCGAAGCAACGGGTGAGCCGCCGGAGCATCCTCCGGAAGGACGAGAGGAGGTCGGGTATGTCTGATCTCCTCTCGCCCGAGACCCGTGAGCGCCGGCGCAACGTGCTGCGTACCGCCATGGGTCCTGCCATCGCATTAGCGCTTGATGAGCCGGACGTTGTTGAAGTTCTGGTCAATCCCGACGGCCGGCTCTGGCTCGACCGCCATGGTTCCGGACGAGCCGATACCGGCGTGGTCCTGACGCCCCACGAAGCGGAGCGGATCATCCGTCTGGTCGCAAGCCATGTCCGCGCGGAGGCCAGCGGGTTGTCCCCCATCGTGTCGGCTGAATTGCCCGAGACCGGCGAGCGTTTCGAGGGGCTGTTGCCACCAGTGGCGCTTGCGGCCTGCTTTGCGATCCGCAAGCCCGCAACAACCACGTTCCATTTGTCAGACTATGTCAGAGCGCAGATTGCTTCGCCCGCGATGGCAAAAATCCTCACCGAGGCAGTCGCGGAAGCGCGCAACATCCTGGTGGCGGGCGGGACCGGTTCGGGGAAGACCACGCTTGCCAATGCGCTCCTGGCCGAGGTCGCAGGTCTCGACCAGCGCGTGATCATCATCGAGGACACCCGCGAACTCAGATGCGACGCCAAGGACGCGGTCGCCCTGAGGACCAAGCCCGGCGTCGCAACGCTCGCCGATCTCGTGCGCTCGACCCTTCGGCTGCGCCCCGATCGCATTGTCGTCGGTGAGGTCCGGGGAGGGAAGCCCTCGACATGCTGAAAGCCTGGAACACCGGCCATCCCGGCGGAATCGCAACCGTACACGCCAACTCCGCGCGTGCGGCGCTCTATCGGATCGAGCAACTGATCCAGGAAGCGGTAACGACCGTTCCCCGCCGGCTGATCGCAGAAGCGATCGATCTCGTCGTCTTCATCAAGGGACGCGGCCCCGGACGCCGCATCGAGACAACTGTTGAGGTCAAAGGCCTCGATCTTTCAGGCGACTACGTCCTGGAGATACCGCCCGGCCTGCCGAACCCCGTCAATCATCCCTGATCAAGACCTGGAGAGAGTTCATGACGTTCAGACTGCAAGTCTCAGCCGCGCGTGGTTGCGTTGGACGGCTTCGCCATGTTGCCCAACCCGTCATCGTCGACTTCGGCGCCGGCGCCATTGTCACGTTACTGACGGCGTCGGCCGCTTGCGCGGCGGGCTCTGGCATGCCGTGGGAGGCGCCGCTCGAGCGCATTCTGGAATCCGTGCAGGGGCCGGTCGCAAAGATTGTCGCTGTCATCATCATCACGGTGACGGGTATCTCGCTCGCCTTTGGCGATACGTCCGGCGGCTTCCGAAAGATGGTCCAGGTCGTGTTCGGCCTGTCCATCGCCTTTGCGGCCAGCTCGTTCTTTCTGTCGTTCTTCTCGTTCGGCGGCGGGGCGCTGATCTGATGCGAAGCTATGGCTTTGAACTTGTTCTTCACCGCTCGCTGACTGAGCCGATTTTGATCGGAGGCGTCCCGCGCGCCGCCGCGATCCTGCTTGGCACGATCTCGGCTGTGCTGGCGCTCGGCTTGAGGCTTTGGCTTGCGGGCCTCGTGCTCTGGATCGTCGGGCATGCGATCGCGGTGTGGCTTGCCAAGCGCGATCCGGCCTTTGTCGAAATCGCGGTGCGCCACACCAAGCACAAGGGATGGCTCGCATGCTGAATCTGCGCGAATTCCGCTCTCACGCACATCGGCTGGCCGACTGGCTGCCCTGGGCTTGTCTGATTGCGCCCGGAATTGTCCTGAACAAGGACGGCAGTTTCCAGCGCACGGTTCGTTACCGTGGTCCAGATCTCGACAGCGCAACCGAAGCGGAACTGATGAGCGCCGCATCCCGCGTCAACAATGTCCTGAAGAGATTCGGGTCAGGCTGGGCGCTGTTCTTCGATGCCACCCGCATACCGGCCCCGGAATACCCGCGGTCGCAATTTCCCGATGCGGTGTCCTGGCTGGTCGACGAGGAGCGACGCGCGTCCTTTGAGGGAACGGTTGACACGGCATGGGATGACCCTTCGCGTCAGGGGGGCCAACATTTTGAGAGCATCTCGCATCTCACACTCATGTATCTGCCGCCGGTCGAGCGAGTCTCAAGGCTGGAAGGCCTATTTCTGGAAAATCCGGGCCATGAAACGGCCGGCTCGAACCCGCTGTCTCGCTTATTTCGGCGACAGCACGCCGTTCGCCCGCAGCACGTGGCCGACCGCACCACGCCGCGACACGATAACACGAGCGACCGTCAACCGCCGCAACGCGCAGCGCGGCCGGGCGCATACCAGGAGCATCTCCAGCGCTTCATTCAGGAAACCGATCGTGCCGTCGATCTGCTCTCGTCCGTTCTGCCGGAAATCGCCCCGCTCGACGACAAGGACACGCTGACCTATCTGCACACTTGCGTCTCGACGAAGCGGCATCCCGTCAGTGTTCCCGAGATTCCGGCCTATCTGGACGCATTCTTAAGCGATGAGCCGCTGACCGGCGGTCTCTCGCCAGCGATCGGCCGCAGCCACCTTCGTATGGTGACCGTACTGGGCTTTCCGGCCGTTACGTTTCCGGGGGTGCTCGATGATTTGAACCGGCTCGGCGTCGCCTATCGATGGGCCACGCGCTTCTTACCGCTCGATCGGACGCAAGCCCAAGCAGCACTTTCCCGCTATCGGCGGCAATGGTTCGCTAAGCGCAAATCCCTGGGCGTTATCCTGAAGGAGGTGATGTTCAACGAGCAGGCAGCCTTGCTCGACACGGATGCGGATAACAAGGCGGTGGACGCGGATGCGGCGCTCCAGGAACTCGGCGATGACCTCGTGGCGTTCGGCTACATCACGACGTCAGTCACGGTTCACGATGAGGATTCCCACGCCGCCGACGAAAAGATTCGCGCGGTGGAACGGGCCATCAACAGCCGCGGCTTCACCACGATCCGGGAGAACGTCAACGCGGTGGAAGCCTGGCTCGGCAGCCTGCCGGGACAGGTCTACGCGAACCTGCGTCAGCCGATCGTCCATACCCTCAACCTCGCCCATATGTGTCCTTTGTCTGCCGTATGGGCAGGCGAGGCGCGCTGCGAACATCTGGATGGACCGCCGCTTCTCTTGGCCAAGACCAAGGGCGCGACGCCGTTTCGCCTGACGCTGCATGTCGGCGATGTCGGTCACAGCCTGATCGTCGGACCAACGGGCGCCGGCAAATCTGTCCTTCTGTTGGTACTGGCTCTTCAATTCCGCCGCTATCAAGGATCCCAGCTTGTGATCTTCGACAAGGGCCGTTCGGCCCGCGCGGCAACGCTTGCACTCGGTGGCGCCTGGTATGAGTTGGGGGTGAAGGGCGGACTTGCGTTCCAGCCACTCCGGGATGTCGACGATGAGGGAGCGCGGCTCTGGGCGCTTGACTGGTTGTGCGGCGTTCTTGCCCATGAACGAGTCCTCATCACGCCCGAGGTCAAGGAGACGATCTGGTCGGCCTTGAAGAGCCTTGGCTCGGCACCGGTCGCGGAACGCACCATGACCGGTCTTGTGGCCTTGCTGGCGCGCGACGCGCTGCGTCAGGCGCTGACGCCCTACACGCTGGAAGGCCCTTACGGACGCTTTCTTGACGCTGACGCGGACAGGCTCTCCAGCGCCGATGTGCTGACGTTCGAGATGGAAGAACTGATGGCGCTGCCGGGACTGGTGGCGCCCGTGCTAACCTACCTGTTTCATGCGATCGAGGCGCGATTTGACGGCCGTCCAAGGCTTCTGGTTCTGGATGAGGCCTGGTTGTTTTTGGACGATCCGTTGTTCGCCCATCGCATCCGCGAATGGCTGAAGACGCTCCGCAAGAAGAACGTCGCAGTGGTTTTCGCGACCCAGTCACTCAGTGATATTGCCGACAGCCAGATCGCGCCGGCGATCATTGAGTCCTGCCCAACCCGGATATTCCTGCCAAACCCCCGGGCGCTTGAGCCTGCCCAGTCGGAAACCTACCGCCGTTTCGGTCTTAACGACACGCAAGTGCGCCTGATCGCGGAAGCCTTTCCGAAGCGCGACTATTACCTGCAATCGCGCGCCGGCAACCGCCTGTTCGAGCTTGGTCTCGGTCCAATTGCGCTTGCCTTCGCGGCGGCTTCATCGCCCGAGGATCAGCGCCTGATTGAGGCACTACTCGCCAAATTCGGCCCCAGCCAGTTCGCGGAACGCTACCTCGCCGCCCGAGATCTTCAGTGGGCCGCCAATCTGATCAGCACCTTCGAACACGTCAGGGACGCGTGATTCCACGCGCGTTGCCTGCAATCCTTTCCTCTAATCCGGAGTCCATCTGATGCTGGAAAAGCTGTTCGGCAAAACCGTTCCACGAAAAATACCGACCAGTGTCGTCGCAATCGGACTGGCACTCGTCGTTGCGGTGAATGGGTCGCGACGACTTGGAGCCCAGATCGTCGTGTTCGATCCGTCGAACTACAGCCAGAATATTCTGACCGCCGCGCGGGCATTGGATCAGATCAACAATCAAATCAAGAGCCTCGAAAACGAGGCGCAGATGCTGATCAACGGCGCCAGGAACCTGACGAGCCTGCCAAGCAGCGTTGTTGGCCAACTCACTTCGAAGATAAACGAGATCAACAGCCTGATCGCCCAGGCCAAGGGCATTTCATTCGACGTTCAGAAAACCCAGGGCGACTTTCAGCGGTTTTATCCTCGCCAATATAGCGCAGCAGTGTCCTCAGACCGGATGGTGCAGGACGCGACAGCCCGCTGGGACAACACCTATCAGGCGCTGAAGCAAACGCTGGTGACCCAGGCGACGATTGCTTCCGCGCTCGATCAGGACGGGCAGACGCTCCGTACCCTGATGGCGAATTCTTCGGGCGCCGTCGGGTCACTGCAGGCCCAGCAGTCCGGCAACGAACTATTGGCGCTTCAGGTCAAGCAGTCGCTGCAGGCTCAGGCGCTGGTCGCGACGCAGGCCCGGGCTGAGGCCTTGCGAGCGGTCGAGCAGCAGGCGTCCGCGGAGGCCGGGCGCGAGCGCTTTACCCGTTTCATCGGGGACGGTCGCGCTTACACCGGCGGACGCTAGAGGAGGGGGACCATGGCTGATCTCGCGGTCATCGACCGTTTTACCGAAACATTCTCGCGCTACATCGATTCCGGCTTCGGAATTCTCGGCGGCGACGTTGCGTTTCTGAGCTCAACGCTGGTTGTCATTGATTTGACGCTTGCGGGCCTTGCGTGGAGCCTGCGTGCCGACGATCACATCCTGGTTACGCTTGCCAAGAAGGTGCTCTATGTCGGGGCATTCGCCTTCATCATTGGCAACTTCAAGTCGCTTGCCGGCATCGTCTTCAGTTCGTTCTCAAGCATTGGGCTGAAGGCAAGCGGCGGTTCGCTGAGCGCGGCGGATCTGATGCGGCCGGGCTTCGTGGCCTCGTCGGGGTTCACCGCGGCACATCCGCTGCTCGAGGAAACCGGCCAGTTCTCGGGCTTCGACATACTGACCAACCTGCCCACGATTCTGATCCTGCTGTTTTGCTGGATCGTGATCGTGCTCGCGTTCTTCATCCTCTCGGTCCAACTGTTCGTTACCTTGATCGAGTTCAAGCTGACGACGCTTGCGAGTTTTATTCTGGTACCGTTCGCCCTCTGGGGCAAAACGTCTTTTCTCGCCGAAAAGACGCTCGGCAACGTGGTCGCATCCGGTGTCAAGGTGATGGTGCTTGCGATCATCATCGGCATCGGATCGACCATCTTCGGTGAACTCGCCACGACGCTGACCCGACCGGTCGATATTGTTTCCGCCATGAGCCTGCTGCTTGCCGCGCTCTCCTTGTTTGGGCTCGGTATCTTTGGCCCAGGAATCGCGGCCGGTCTGGTGTCGGGCGCGCCCCAACTTGGCGCCGGTGCTGCCGCGGGCACGGTTGCGGGCGCCGCGGCGGTCGCAATCGGCGGTGGTGCGATGGCGCTCGGCGGCTTGCGGATGGCGGCAGGGTCGGTAGGAACGCTCCGTTCAGCCGCTTCCCTTCCGGTACACCGACGAGCGGGCCTACCCCTGCGGCAGATGCGGCCGGCGCTCGCCAGAGTTCTCAGCCGGCGGAAGCCGGCAGGCTTGGCGGTGAGGGCTCCGCTTCATCCAGCGGCAGACCGTCGGGTCTGGCCGGCCAGTTCCGTCCGGGACAGCAGATCAAGGATGCGGCGCGCGTCGCCAGCCATACCCTGAAGGAAGGTGACAAAGGTGGACACTCTTCCGGTCCCAAGCTGGGAGAGGACTAAAGCTATGGCGACTCATCCCTTCCACCGCCCGTCGGTCCGCTATGGCAATACGCCCGAGCCGGTCACGCCCTATCAGAAGGCGCAACAGGTCTGGGACGAACGGCTGGGCTCGGCCCGCGTTCAGGCCAGCAACTGGCGGCTAGCCGCTCTGGCCGCTATTGCACTTTCAACGGTGTTGGGTCTCACGTTTTCGATGGTGATTGGCCGGTCCGGCGTCGTGCCATATGTGGTCGAGGTTGATCGCCTCGGTGAAGTGCGCGCTGTCGGTCCTGCATTTGAAACCTACCAGCCGTCCGATGCCCAGATCGCGCACTTCCTCGCGCGCTTCGTCGAAAATGTCCGCTCGCTATCGATTGACCCGATCATCGTACGAACGAACTGGCTTCGGGCATATGACTTTGTCACCGATCGCGGGGCGCAGGCTCTTAACGAGTATGCCCGCGAAGCCGACCCCTTCACCAAGATCGGTGCAAAAACCGCAACCGCCGACGTGATCTCGGTTGTCCGTGCATCCGGCGAAAGTTTCGAGATTCGCTGGAAAGAGAACACCTACGAGAACGGTGCGGTCGCAAAGACTGAGCGATTCACCGGTGTCGTGACAGTCATCCTGAAACCCCCAACCAGCGCCGAGACGTTGCGGAAAAATCCGCTCGGTCTCTACGTTCATTCCCTCAACTGGTCGCGCGACCTGATCGGAGACGCAAAATGACGTTCTTTGCCATGAAGAGCTGCGCATCGGTGAGCATCCTTGCGGTGGCGTTCGCACTTGGGGGCTGCGCCATGAAATTGAATCTTGAGGCGCCGTACGACGAGTTGAGTTTTGAGAAGGCTCTTCCGGAGGCTGATCCGCCTAAGCCGGTCGAGGTTGTCGAGGTACCCAAGGTGTTGCCTCTGCCTGGCCAGCTCAAGCCTTGGCCAACCAAAGGTGCGAAAGGCGAGAAGGTTCCGCCGGAGCAGGCCATTGCCACTGCCAACAAGGCCGCGCGGATCGAGCCGACCCGGGCAGGCTATATCAATGCCATTCAGGTCTATCCTTGGACCGAAGGCGCGCTTTATCGGCTCTACTCCAGCCCGGAGAAGGTCTCCACCATTGTGCTGCAGCCAGCCGAAGAGCTGATCGATGTCTCGACCGGCGATACAGTGCGCTGGGTCATCGCTGACACCATCAGCGGGCAGGGGGCACACGGCGAGTTCATATCCTGGTCAAGCCGACGCTGCCGGACATTCAGACCAATCTCGTGGTGTTGACCGACCGGCGCACCTACCACCTCGAACTCGTCTCCACCAAGCAGACCTACATGGCCTCAATCTCCTGGACCTATCCGACCGATAGTCTGGTTGCGCTTCATAAGCAGAACCGGGCGGCGCAGGAGAATGAGCAACGTGTTGCTGATCGCGGCGTGCGGCTGGACAGCTTGAACTTCCGTTATCGCATCGAGGGGGACGATCCACCGTGGCGGCCGCTTCGTGCCTTCGACGATGGCCATAAGGTCTTTATTCAGATGCCGTCGGGTCTCTCCCAAGGCGAAGCGCCGCCGCTGTTCATCGCCGGCGCCGATGGCCGGCCTAACCTCGTCAATTATCGCGTACGAGGTTCCTACTACATCGTCGATCGGATGTTCGGCGCTGCCGAGCTTCGCCTTGGCGAGAATCCCCAGCGCACGGTTCGGATCATCCGTACCGATGCGCGCCCGGTCTCACAGATCTTCAGCACCGGAGGCGCATCGTGATCGAGGATTCCGACAAGGTGCCACCGGAACGGCTGGAATTGCGGGCACGGCCGCGGCCGATCCGCCGTCTCAACAAACGCACCCTCATGATTGGCTGCGCAGTCGCCGCGTTGTTCATCGCGGGTGCGACGATCGTCGCGCTCAGTCCGCCTCGGATGTTCAAACCCGCCGACCGAACCGAATTGTACAATACCGACCGCAAACAGACTGCTGACGGGCTCACCAAGCTGCCCAAATCCTATCAAGACTTGCCGCCGAAGCTCGGCCCACCTTCGCCCGGCGATATCGGTCGCGCCTTCGCCGAGAGTGAGAAGAAGCTAGGAGCAAGACCGTCCGAAACGCCGTTCCAGGCCAATCCGGAGCAGGATGTCGAGCGGGCAGAGCGCATCCGTCAGGCCCGTATTGCGCAGCAGGCCAAGGAGTCAGGCCTCCTGTTTCGCCTGTCCGACAAGCAGGACCGGCGCAAACAGCCGGTGGCTGCGGTCACGACCACTGAGCAGCCTTCGGCATTTCGTCCGGCACCAGCCGATAACACTCCGACGACAACTGATCTCCTTGCAAAGGCCCGTGGCCTGAACGACCGCTCCAGCGAAATCATTCCATCTTCCCAGGCGCGCAAGCTCGCCTTCGTTAGCGCCAAAGCCGACAAGGAGACCACCAACCCTCACAGCCTCGCAGCCGCGCCGTCGCCTTACGCGATCATGGCAGGATCGATCATTCCGGCGAGCCTGATCACTGGCTTGAATTCCGATCTCCGGGATCGACGATCGCCCAGGTAACGGAAAACGTCTACGACACCGTGACCGGCGAGCATCTCCTAGTACCGCAGGGAACGAAGCTCTTTGGCAAATACGACAGCGTTGTCGCCTTTGGCCAGAAACGTGCGTTGGTGGTCTGGACGCGCTTGATCCTGCCTAATGGCAATTCGGTCGTCATCGAGAATCTACCGGCCACAGACGTGGCGGGCTATGCTGGGCTGGAGGACGAGGTCGATTTCCATACTTGGCAGTTGCTCAAGGGGATTGGTCTGGCGACTCTTATTGGTGTTGGGACCCAGCTCTCGCTAGGCAATGACGAAAGCGATCTGGTCAAGGCGCTGCGCGAAAGCATTCAGCAGACGACCAATAGGGCAGGTCAGCGGCTCATTGAACGTGAACTCGATGTACAGCCGACCATCACAGTACGACCCGGCTGGCCGTTACGCGTCATTGTTTCGAAGGATCTCGTGCTGAAACCCTATCGGGACTTTCAGATTGCCGCTAAGACGAGATGACATCGATGAAGCTCTCGAAACTGCCAGACCGTACCCCGGTCAAGCTCGGCACGACGCTAACGCCGATCCTTGCGGCGCGGCTTCGCGACTACGCCGATTTTTACGCAGAGACCTACGGCACACGGGAGGAGGTCGCCGATCTGGTACCGTTCATGCTGGAGGCGTTTCTCGATGGCGATGCGGATTTCAGGCGAGCCAGCCGGGCAGGCGGCGCAAAGGACCCGTCGATTGGTACGCCCCGACGTCTCAATAATCGGTCTACTGAGAAAGAGCCGGGGAGAGCCACAGCAAGAGCAAGGAACCATCCTACCGGCCGGCTAGCAGGGAAGAGGCGAGCCAGAGATTTCCGTCGTCTAGACCGGAGTGATCGGTTCGCTTGACATCTGGCTGATGGCAGCCTTCACGACACTGATAGAACATTCAAGTCGCTGCAGGAGGGTCTTTAGGTCTGAAACAGTTGCTTCTTCCATCCGAAGATTTTCAGTATTTACGGCCCTTCGAACTAGGACGTCGAGCGCCTCGACGTCGGTCGGCGGATTTGGGGTGGTGTCCGCAGCATGTGACAATAGCATATGTGAAATTACCGTTCCGTCCGGACTAATCCTCACGGTTAACGAAGCTCTCGTCAACACCGTTTGCTCTACGATTTGGGTAGGCACATCGACCGCCGAAACGTAATCGCTGACTCCGACGATACGGTATCCAAATCGATAGGTATCCCCCGCGACTTCCGCGAATGGCTCTAGCTGTACCGTCTCAAGACCATTCATTCGGGATACTGCCTCTGCAATTCTCTTTGTTGAGTATACTCAATTGATGAGTATGCTCAACAAGAAGCATGCCGTCTTTCATGGACGGGATGCGAGACATTGTTGCAAAGAACCTTCGGCGGCTCCGGCATGAAAAAGGCTGGAGTCAGGAGGAACTCTCGTTCCGGGCAAAGGTAGATCGAAGCTACATCAGCCAGCTGGAAACCAGCGCCTACAGTGCTTCGGTTACTATGCTCGGCAAGCTTGCAAAGGCACTGGGCGTGGACGCTGGGGACCTACTAAAGCGATAATGTGAGTCGCGAGTTTGCGCGGTCGTGCCGGCGGTTCGAAAGCTTCGGTCTCGACAGAACCAACGCGCTCCGGCATCCCACGAATTGGACGCATGCCCGCGCGGGCTGGGAAGGCAGCCCGCTGAAATCCACCGGATCAGCGCAGCGTTTCGATCAGCACGGGCGGCAAAATATGACTTGTACGCTGACCCTGTGAGCAGCCTTGGGATGTTTGTATTGGGTGAGCGGAACCGTGTCGCCATTCCGGGGTAGAGAAAAACATTTATGCCTCCCTTATCCGAGAGATATTCAACCGAAGGGAAGAGACAGACGTTCCGCGCCCTTCGCGGAAATCGGCTGGCTCGGCGAGCGGGCCGGATAAGATAGGCTCGCCGCCGCGCAATCGCCTTTAGTGCAGAAATCGAGTATCGCGACACAACGGCGGAAGGTCTGCTTCGTGCCAGTTCGTTCAAAGATTTGTTGAGGCTAGAGGATTACTCGTCCGCCCAAGGTCGCGCCAATCGGTGGCCAGCGCTGAACGAGAATAGCTTATCCTTCCATCGGTTCTTTGCCTTTGTCGCGTCGTCATGGACGCGCTTCCAATCAAACGCAATGAATTCCCTCTGCCGCTGAGCACGCGTTTTCAGTTTCAGCTTTATGCGTTGCGCGGCAGCAGGGATCGCGTTTCTTTCGGCGTAATGGACAAATAATTCCCAAGCGACAAGGAACGCCGCGTCATCCTTTGCGGCGAGCGCTCTATCAAGCCACTCCAAGCTGGTCCAGGTCTTCTGGATATTTTCCTTCGCATGGCGATAAACGATGCCAATCCAGCCATCGAGCGGCGCCCTGGCAAGTTCTATTTTCCAGATTGAACGCACGGCCGCAGAGATCGTCTAGGAATCCAGCGATCATCAAGGCTCTGGCTATATCACCCGGCGCCTCCGGTTTGGCGAGCAGTTCTTTGATGAGTGAAACCGCCCACGCAATCCGCTTGCGACGAACGATGAAGCTCGACAGCGTGAGAAGCTTCCAATCGTTGTTGGCGCGCATGATCTGCTTCTTGCGCAACTCATTGATGACCTCGCCATCGTTGGCTTCGAACGGTGCTTCCTCAATGTCATCGCCGGCCTTGAATGGTCCGTCAGTTTCGCTTAATCTGGTCCAGTATTGAGCGCCTTTCGCGGGATTGGTATACAAGAATGCTTCCATGAGGTCCGTTCTTGGAAATTCCCACCGTCCGAACGCCGGATCGTCTTCAACAGCGAACAATCTGTCGGCGAGCGCGGCGATTTCGTCCGGCTTTTGTTCGACTAACCTTTTTGTAGCCGCGCCGTGCGTCACCCGGTGACCAGAAAATGTGCGCGATGCAGGTGGGCTCAGTTCGCGTTCGACCGCTGCCTTCAAGAAGGCTTCAAAAGCATATGCGCAATCCGGCCGATACTTAACCTTATGCCATGGAACTGCGCTCCGTTCGGGACCGATCCTCTCTGAAATCGCCTTGAACGTTTTCGGTGTCACGAGCAGCGAGAGAAGGAGTGCGCCTCTCGCGTTTTCTTGGGCGCTGCGCTTGTCGGAAGCAGCCCAGGTTGATTGCAAATGTCGGTTCGCCAGGAATACGTCGTTGGCATTCAATGCAATCAGAAACACAAGCTCACGTATGCTGGGGTTTTCATGCGCGAGCAGCGCCGCCAAAACTTCCCAGCGAGCCGGAAGTTGCTTCGGTTCGCAGAGCATTAGATAGGCCAACCACCCGGCCAACTTGTCGATAGGCTGAGTTGGCGCGAGCCGTGGGCCGAGATCCTTTATCTGTTTGACCGACGGCGCGCGCAACAGATGATTCCAGTCCAACGGAGCGGATCGTGGCGCGCCGATCTCATCCCAAAGCTTGATCTGTTCGCGAGGCGCATTGCCGAAAAGGGCGGCCTCAATGAGCGCATGATCAATCTGATCCGGCTTGTCCTGGAGTCTGTCTTTCCGGCGCTTGATGAGCGCGGCGCGTATCTTCTTTTGGATTTGCGGCGTCAAAAGGATCAACAGCTTGCCCAGCGAGTATGTATACCCCAGCAACTGGGCCTCGTTGCGCTTCGTAATCGACAGCAAAAAGCGGCGATAAAGCGCGATCAGCTCTTTCGGCGCCCAACGCGCGAGAGCCGGCCTTGCCGTATCAAGATCAAGGCTGGCGCTGGTCCGATCGCGCCCCTTGCCGAGTTCCAACACAGGAAAGGACTTGGCGAAACGGCGCAACAGTTTTGTATGTTCGGAAGCTATCTTCGCGTCGGCATCGGCCGCGAAATTTGAGAACAAGGAAATGGTATGCATGTCATTTGGCGATGTATCCTCGTGCCATGTCACAAGGCCATCGATCAGCGATACCTCTTCCTCCCACTGGTGCCAGCGACGTGCTTGAAACGCCTGTCCGACCGAAGAGAGCTTGACGGCGGCCTCCGGCCCGCCGTGCGCTTCAAGCAGGCTTAGGGTCATTTCTCTTAACGCGGTTGACGGAAGGGCCAGCAATTCATCGACGGTTTGCAGCAATACCTGGGTCGACGACGTCGCGTCGATCGCGTTAACGCGCAGCGACCAAGCGATGTCATCGAAATGATTTGCCCGGCCCATCGCGGCGCGGCTCAAAACCCACCCGCGCCAGATGGGCGCCTGAACGGCGCGCGGCAGGTAGGTCGCTATCGATATCGCACGATGAATCACCCAGCTCGCGCCCACGCCATCATCAGTCTGGACGAGATCGAGTTTTGCAAAAGCTGGTGCGCCGATCTCATCTCGCACTTTATCAAGGCGTGCCTGTGTTGCCGCGACAGCCTCGACTCTCTGCTGTGGTTCCGGGGCGTAGTTGATAAATTGGCCGTCGTGCGGATCAAGCCAAAATGTCCGCGCCCATTTCGCAAGAAATGCAATGACTTCCGCTTGCCGCCTGCCGTCGCCCCCAACGTTGGCAATACTCTTGATGAGCACCTCGTCCACGGAAGAGCCGCCGGATCGTCGTAGCCACATGGATTCGGCCACATCGAGCAAAGGTGCTGGATTAACGCTGCCGATGCGCCAAAGAAGCTGGAAATGCGCATTCGAAAAATTGTGAGAATTGATCCAGCGTCGCAAAAGCACCCGGATAGCCAGAGCGGGGTAGGCCGGATCAAGAAAGGTCAATGAGACGGCCGCGGCCAGTATGTTGACGCCAATGGTCTGGTCCTCCATCGGACCAAGAAAGCGCTCGATGTTGCTGTCAACTTCCTCCTCAGTCGTGAGCGTTTGAAGCTCGCTATGCAGCGCCAGGCCGATGGCTAGCGGCAATACCGCGTTGTCCATTTCGAATTGGTAGGACGATCCGCTGGGGCGAAACCAGACACCCGACGTGATTTCATCAACGGCCTGCAAGAGATTCTTCTCGGGCTCACCGGTAAAGCCGGATAGCCTGTTTTTGAGGGTGGCCCGGGAAAACTTGCTGCCAACGTCCCAATTGCGCTGGATGTCTCGACCGAGACCTGACAGCAATTCACGAAACGTCGCGTTATCGACGGATGTGCCTTGGCGCGCGCCGAGCCGATGCTGAACATAACGAAGCATAAGCTGGTCCGCCGAATGCGCGGTCCAGTCATGTTCGCGATCAAACATTTCCGCGGCGACGGCGAACCAGCTTGGCCATTTGATCAGATTCAAGACGGACGAAGAAAATGCCGTACGCGCCTTTCCATGCTTGGCGAGAAGCGCGTCCAGCTCGGCATCGCGGAAATGGCTTAGCTTTACGCTCGCAGGGCGAGGTTCCAAGGATTGGCCCGATTTGAAGCGCGACTGCCAGTGGTTGGGTCGGTCGGTCAGAACGATCCGGATAGTGCCGCGCCAGTCGGAGTCGGCAGCCTCGGCCAAGAGTTGTGTTACAAATGGCTGGGCTGTGCCTTCATTCGTCCCATCCAGCATCAGCCAAATGAATGGGCTTCCGGGATGCGCTAGAGCTGCTTGGCGCCAGCGCAGAACACGCTGGGTCCAAAACGCCGCGGGCTTACTTGGCACGAGCACCCATTTGGCAAGCGCTGCCCCCAAGACATCCGCGAGCGATCCGGAAGTTATGTCTCGAGCGGCAAACCACACGAATAATCGCGACGGGTCCCGTTCGGATTCCCGCTGCCACCAATCAAACAGCAGCCACGTCTTGCCGGCACCTTCGTCGCCGAGCACTGCGCAAACGGGCGGCGCGTCAGGGGCTTTCGACCATTCTTCGATGGCTGCGCATTCATTGTCACGCGGCGCCCAGATGCAATCTGGCGCACATAAATCAACATTGTTTTGCAATCTCGATTTGGAGTCGGTGCGCGTTTGCAGCGTTTGGCCAATTCGTGACCGGACTGCGTGCGCCGCAAAAATCCGCCCAAGACCGGGATGTTTGATCTTGTGCAGGAAATCGGCTCTTCGGACTTCAAATTCCGGAAGATCTGCGATTTGCCTTATCGACGAGCCGAGTTTGCGCCCCAGCACGCGCTCGACGGTATTGGGCGCCAGCGCGAGCAGGAACGGAAGGGGCGCAAAAACATCGTTTCTTGAGCGCCAATCAAGCACCAGCACGCCGATTCCCAGTTCATCGCCGATTTGTTCAAGAGCGCCGGCATCATCGGCAGAGACTTCCTTGCTGGCTGCAAGAATCCAAAGCTCTATCGGGTTGCCGGAGCGCCTGGCGGCATCAAACAGCTTCTTCTTGAGATCATCGAGTGCCAAGGTGGTGGTCTCGCGATACCGCTTGGCTTCTATGCCCGCCGCGATCTGACCATCCGACCCGTCTGAAAATGCATCAACACCGCCCTGTGTTCCGGATTTTTGAATTCTTTGCGATATGCCCGTCGCTTCGACGAACGCATCACGGATGAACCCTTCAAAGCCCTCAGGGCCGCTCGCGTCGAGCTTCAAGAGCGCGCGCTGCAGGCTAGAACAAAAACGAGTGAGATTAAGTGACATTGATGACCGCCACTTAGTCGCTCAACGCTTCTTCTAATCGTGCAACAAGTGCTTTGCGTTTTTCGGCCGGAAGCTTGTCGAGATTCTGTTGCCGCCATTTGACTGCCGGCAAGTTTGCCGCGCCATCTACACCGAGCAGGTCCCATTTGGGCGCCCCCTCTTCAAACGAGATTAGAAACGCTCTGTGTTCCTTCGGCATTTGCCCGACGATCTTTTCTATGATGCTTTCTCTAGCTGCGAGCAAATCATCGAGCGGGACCTCGTTCTCTGTCATGCCGACGAAGCCACGAGCGTACTCATTGGCAATGTCCTTGCGCGGCGGCGCCAGAACTTCCGACATCGGTCGGTGATGACTCAGTATGTAAACGATAAATGCGCGGCGAAGATTGTCGTCTATGCCCTCATTAGCAAGTAAATCACGCACGTCGAAAAAATCGCGCGGGTGCTGACGGTCTAGCGCGGCGACAATTTTTCCGGCGTAGAGGTCGGGAAAGGATGTGACTTGGATTTCCGCGTAGCCGAATGCATCTTCGACGGCGTCGGAAACGGACATCAGCGCGGGCGGATAGACGCAACCGCGCAGCACGGGCGTAACGTCGATTTTGATTTGCACCCCATCGGCACGAGCCTGGAGCTTTACGAGATTGCCTTCGAAGTGCTGCTCGATCAATTTGGAGCCGGGGATGACTTTCTGAACTCTTTGTGCAATTCGCTTTAGCGCGGTGCTGATGGCGGCTAAGGATTCCACACGCGGCTGAACCGGCAAATAGGTGAGGTCGATATCGACCGACAGCCGAGGCATATTGCGCACAAAGAGATTGATGGCAGTTCCGCCTTTGAGCGCAAAGCAGTCTTCCTGCGCCACCAAGGGAAGAATGCGCATCAGCAACGTAACCTGACGGCGGTATTGTTCATTAAACGCCATTCAGATCCTCCGGGACGGTGATCTGGTAGGCGGAGTCAAACTTCCCGCCCTTCACCAACATACGTTTGCCTGCGCCAAGATCGACCGCGCTCTTATCGACGTGTTTGAGCCATGTGTGCTTATGGCGATCGGCGAAAAAGAAGAACAGGCGCTTCACTTTCACGCTGCGGCAATCGACCAGTAATTTTTGCAGCCGCCGCGGCCTTAGATTTGGTAGGCCTTCCATCAGTTTGTCGGCCTGCTCGAAGCTTTCATGTGCCGGTAGCTCATCGAGCGTTTCAAGATAAGCGCGCTCAGGCATTGAAAGGGTCAATGGCCAATCCCATTGACCCCAAGGCTGCGCCATGAAGCCTGATTGTGCGAGAACGTCATTATGGGATTTGGTGACATCCCATTTTAGGCTGCCAAGTCCGAAGGTGACCGGGTCGTTCTTGAACAACCTTTTGCTGTTGTGAAAGACGAATTTGGCGCCCACGCGTAGCTTTCCAAGCCAGGTCGGCGGGGACTTCGGCCCATATAGGTGGACCTCTGTTGTTGTCTGCGAGAGATAATGCGCGAAGCCCTGGAGTTCGAGGGCAGTGCGGCCACCTACTATGAGGGGGCTGGCGTTCAATATCGTCTGCAACGATATGACGGCTTGCTGCCAGCTCAATGCACCGCGTGGTTTTCGATACACGCTACGCGCGGGTTGTTCGAGGCGACCCGTCGATACGTAGTGGCTGACAAGGTTGGTCGCATAGCCTTTCTTTCGAAGCCAAGCGGCATCCACGAGCAAGCCTTCCGGAAGCTCGTTCTGGAGTTGGTTTAGCTTGCTGGTGCTTAGCTCAGCCATATTGAGCAATATAGCATATCTTTAAACCAAGGGCTAGTTTAAAAATTCTCTTATTTACTCAATCATGTTGAGTATATCGCGCCACAAGCGAACCTATCCTCGTTCTGAAGGCTTAACATCGCTGGACATTTGTAGAACCGACTTGTTTTTGACCGAAGTCTTGCACATTGTAAACCCTCGTTCCCCTGATTCTGTCTCGAAGCGCGAGATCAGCCTTGGGGCCACCTTATGGTTGAAGGCGACCGGACCATTAGGGAACGCGGGGCGCACTGGCCCATCCAGCACGACACTTAGCGAAAAAGCGCATCTGATTTCGGTGGATCAACATGAAACGCCTCGTTTTTTGCTTTGACGGTACATGGAATGCGTTGAACGCGGATACGCCGACCAACGTCGTTTTGACCGCGGCGAGTATCGTCCGAGAGACGAGAGACGGGATAACGCAGATCATTCACTATGATGAAGGCGTAGGTACAGGCCGTCTCGAAAAACTCTCTGGAGGTATGTTCGGAGCAGGCCTGATCGAGAATGTTCGCGAGGCCTATCGCTTCCTGATCTTCAACTACGATCCCAAAGATGAGATCTTCGTCTTCGGATTTTCTCGCGGTGCATTTAGTGCTCGGACCTTCGTGAACTTTGTGCGCCATGTCGGACCGTTGCGTCGGCTCCATGCCGCCAGAATTGACGAGGCCTTAGACCTGTATCGTGAAAGACTCTCCGGAGCGGACGGCGCCAGCGAACGCACGAGAAAGTTCCGTGCTGATTACTCGAGTAATGTTTGTGTTGGTACTGACGACGACTCTTGGCGTTGCCAGAATGTGGCCGACTACCAAAAGGGCTCGGCTCCAGTCCTGACCATCAAGTACCTAGGAGTTTGGGATACAGTTGCAGCGCTCGGTTTTCCCGAGGTTATGCCTTTCAGTCAGAAGCTGAACAACAAATATGCTTTTCATGATGCAAGTTTGAGCGATTTTGTTGAGAGTGCGAGACATGCCGTCGCAATTGACGAGCGCCGCGCATTATTTCCGCCGGCGACCTGGAGTGATCTGACTGCGATAAACGCTGCGAAAAACTATTCCCGGATCACCTTGATGCTCCCTATCAGGAGAAGTGGTTTCCCGGCACCCATGGTTCGGTGGGCGGCGGCGGTGACATCCGGGGATTGTCTGACGGGGCACTGGCTTGGGTATTGAAAGGCGCAAAGCGTGCGGGTCTGGTACTTGATGCCGCCGCCGGCTCACGCATCCAAGGATTTGCACCCAATGCTCTCGTTCCACTTGTGAACATGAGTAAACCGGAAAAAGCTTCACGAACGTCATCACGACGGATAGGAAGGGGCCGGATCACTGCTGGCAACTTTCGGCGGCGGCACTGCGCCGTTACAAAGCCTCGCCTAGCGAATTGCCTGATCGGGCTGCTTATAGGCCAAGAACGTTGAGCAAACTTGATTCAGCGCTTGCGTCTTACGTGATCGACGCCGGTCAGCAGGATACCAACATTCTCGCTGAGCACGTGGTTGTATCAGGCGATCAGCTCCGCAAGCTCGCAAAGCACTACTATGGCGATGCTGAAAAGTGGAAGATTATCTTCGACGCTAATAGAGACACGATCGACGACGCAGATGAATTATTTGTCGGCTGGAAATTGCGTATCCCAGCATTGGCATCAACTGAGCAACTTACCATCTGAATTCGAGTAGAAGGACGTGACGACTGCCGCCCGAGAACGGCAGTTGATCTTGCGCACTGATGAGGTTTTCACAGAAGGTTTATCAGTCCGGAGCGGGCGGCATTCTTGGGCCCTCCACTCCGCAATGGTGATGGCCATCTCCGATCGCAGAAATGCAAAAACGTTTGGTTGTAGTATCTGATTATGAACATCAGGGGTAATGCTATGGTATGGCGACTCGCGTCTGCGAGAGATTCGGAGATTGCCATGGCTCATGCGAGCCTTGCCTGTTCTTTTCGTCGAGGGATTCAAACGGCGCTTGTGCTTGCCGCTACCGCTCTCTGTGGTCCGTCGGCCTGGTCGGCTGAACCCGAAAGAAAGAGCGGCTACGCGATCGGCGCGGAGCGATGCGGCAGCCGGGGACTATCGTTTCCCAGCGTCAAGATCGACATGAAGAAGGGGTTTTGCGCGGGGCTGGTTCTGAGCGAGGAAGACGGGCTGAGGTTTCCGCGCTCCATCGTGCAAATCCCCGGCCACGAGCAGTTCGTGATCTCCGACATGAGTGGATGGAATCGCACAGATGGCCGGCTGCTGCTGCTCGATCCTCACGCCGCGGAAGGCAAGCGGGTCAAGGAAATCGTCACGAACCTCGAATATCCGTTTGGCCTCGCGATCGGGCCGGATAAGAAAATCTACGCCTCAACCCATGAGACGATTTTCCGGTTCGATCCACTCGCGGCAAATCCGAAGAGCACGATCGAGACAATCATTCACGGCCTCCCGGGCCGCAGGGTCACGCTTCCGGACGGCACCAAGATCGAAGAAAGCAGTCACTCGCTCAAGCATTTCATTTTCGACAGGACGGGACGCATATTCGTCAATGTCGGGTCCCACAGCGACGACTGCATCACGAGGCCGCCGATCACCAAGCCGTGCGCTGCGGGTGAAGGCCCGTCGCCTCTTGCCTCCATCTGGGTGTTCACGCCGTCGTCCGGTAACGTCTTCCCGGCGCTAAGGCCGGGCGATTCCAATCCGCCGCGCGAGATTTATGCGCGGGGCCTCCGGAACTCGATGGCGCTCGCCGTGCATTCCCGCTTCCCCGACGCCGGTTATGCCTTCCTGCAGGGCGAGAACGCGAGGGACCTGCCGGATATCTTTCAGCCCAACGAGGAGATCAACGCGATCGAGAGAGGGAAGCATTACGGCTGGCCATATTGCTACGATCTTTCGACGCCAAGCCCTGAATTTAAGGCGGTGCTACAGTCCGGGCCCTACAAGAATTTCTGTAACAACACCGCCGCGTACAAACCGCCGCACTCGCTGCTGCCGCCGCACGGCGCGCCACTCGGCATGCTGTATTATCACGGGCGCAAATTCCCGGAACTTGACGGCAAGCTTCTTGTCGCCCTGCACGGCTACCGCCCGACGGGAAGCCGTCTTCTCATCTACGATGTAGACGGCCGCGGCTTCCCGAAAATAAGCCCGCCGCCCGTCCGCTATCAGGTGAGCTGTGGCGCGGAACCGAGCCGCGCCTTTCAGACCGACGCCGGAAATGCTCCGGCCGCCGCCTATGAGGAGCTGATATCCGGCTGGTACCGGGTGAACGGCGCGCGGCCGCAGGGCGCGCCGGTCGGCATGACGGTCGCGGCCGATGGTGCGATCTGGATCGCCGAGGACAAGAACCAGACAGTGATCCGCATCGACCGCGCTTCCGGCAACCCGCCCGATCCGCTGCCGTGCGGCGTGCGGACACCCGAGCAGATCGACGAGCTTGCCGGCTTCGTCACGAACGATTCCAAGAACAAGGCTCGCCTGACTTCCGTCCGGACCAATCTGGTCGAGAAGCACTGTCTCGGCTGCCATTCCGATTTCGGGCTTAAGAAGGGACAGCCGGGGGCTGAGAAAGATCAAACGGTCCTGCGCTTCATACTCGCGCAGGACGGCTGGATTTATCCAGGAGACCCCGATTCCGGGAAGCTGCGCATCCGCCTCCGCGGACTCGGCGCGGAAAAGCTGATGCCTCCAGGAGGAGAGAAATTGCCCCAGACGGAGCCGGGCTACGCGCAGGTTCTGAACCTTGCCGATTATCTGGCGGGGACGATGGTTCCCGGAACAAGGATGCGGATCAAGCCCGGCCCCGTCCAGCGGAAATTCGTTAGCAAGACCGACAAGGAATGCGGCGAAATCCCGACGACGAAGGTCGTCGTGGTGACACAAAAGAACGCTGCAGGTAAGCCCGGCTTCAGCCGGTTCTATCGGCCTGCCGATATCTTCCTCAACGGCGAGTGCGCCGATGCAGATGGCTACTATATCCGTCAGGACCTTCTGGTGCCTTTGCTGTAGCGCCATGCAGAGCCTGGCCGCCGTGACATCCGCGCCGGCCGAAGTGAAGTTGTTCGAAAGCGTCCAGGCCACGCCCGCGGGCGAATACACGTCGGGCATCGAAGGGCCGGCCGTCGATCTCGACGGCAATCTCTATGTCGTCAATCTCGGCAGACAGGGCACGATCGGCAAGCTTCCACCCGGGAGCGCCGCTTCCGAGAAGTTCATCGATCTTCCCGAGGGCAGCGTCGGCAACTCGATCCGCTTCGCGCGCGACGGAACGATGTTCATAGCGGACTACAAGAAGCACAACATATTCGCGGTGAGGAAGGGCAGCGCGATGCCCGAAGTCTGGTTTCATTCCGACCAAATGAACCAGCCTAACGACATGACCATCGCGCGCGAGGGCACGATCTACGCGAGCGACCCGAACTGGAAGGGACGCAGCGGCCAGATTTGGCGGATCGCGAAGGGAGCCGACGGATCGGTGCAGGGTAAGGTGATGACCGCGCCACGCGCCATGGGCACCACAAACGGCATCGATCTCAGCCCCGACGAAAAGACGCTCTATGTCGGCGAGTCCGACAGTGGTCAGGTATGGGCTTATGAAATTCGCGGCAACGAGCTGACCAATGCAAGGCTAGTCAAGACGTTCGATCGCGACACAATCGACGGGGTGCGTACCGACACGGAGGGCAAACTATTCATCGCCCGCATCCTAAAGGGTTCAATTGCAGTCCTGACCCCAGACGGCAAAGCCCAGAGAGAGATCGCGCTCAAGGGCAAAGAGCCCTCAAACCTCGCCTTCGGTGGCAAAGACGGCAAGACGATCTTTGTCACCCAGCGGCAAGGGGCTTCATCAGAATCCTTCCGCACAGACCAGGAAGGGCGTGAGTACTGCCTGCAAAGAACTGATTGCTAGACATGACTGATAAGCCTTCGAGCAAATGCTTATAAGTCGGCAACTGGATAGGTTTCTAACAAACCTGATCAGTCTCAACGCACCTAAGCGGAGCGGCTCGTGAGAGCTTGTCAGGCTCATAACCTGAAGGTCATAGGTTCAAATCCTTCTTTGATAGTGATATCAGTGACATAGACCGCCTCTGGCGGGCTTTTGATGTCTTGCAGTACTTTCCTGCCTTTTACCCCATCAAATCCATAATATATCATTTGATATCAATATGTTACAGGTCTCACCTCCAATCAATTGCCGAGCGTTACAATTTTCTACATGGCACACATGATTGGCACATGAATGCGAGATGCAGGCGCCCTTGCCAGTGCCGCCCGCCGGGGCCCTCCTAAAAAGTGTGAATGTTCTGAGTAGGCGCACTTTTTAACCTTGACTGCCGAAGACATCCGCTCCATTCATCGTTCGGAGTACCGAACATTATGTGAGTCTATGGAGAATCACGTGCCCCTCAACAACACAGCGCTCCAGTACTACGACGCCAATGTCCTGCGGCTTCCCACCGACAAGCGGAAGGAATACCACGCGCAGGTCGATCGGTTGATCACCGAACTCAGCCGCACCGTTCGTGAAAAGACGGCGATCAAGATCACCAAGGTGGTCAAGGCGGGCTCCTTCGCCAAGTTCACGATCCTGCGCAAGACCTCGACCGACCCGGTCGACGTCGATGTCGTCTTCTATATCTCGGGTCGCAATATCGACCACGAGACCCTCCAGGGCCTGAACGACACCATCTACAAGTTGTTGATTGAGATCTACCCCAACAAGGATGTCGAGGATTTCGAGATTCAGCGGAAAGCCGCGACAGTTTCATTCGTTGGCACTGGGCTCAGCGTCGACATCGTGCCCGTGATCGAAGACCCGGCTCGTCCCGGCTACGGTTGGCAGTTTGATTTGCAGGACGGCTCCAAGCTGGAAACCTGCGCGCCGTGTCAGATCAAGTTTGTGCGGGACCGGAAAAACAAGGACAAGGATTACCGGACCCTCGTTCGCCTGACCAAGAAATGGCGCAACCACGCCGAGCTGAAGGCACTCAAGTCCTTCGTTATCGAGCTGATCGTCGCGTACATTCTCGACACCGAAGGCAACGCTGGCAGTATCGAAGAGCGCTTTCGACGCATTCTTCTCTACATCGCCCAGACCGGCCTGAAGGAGAAGATTCAGTTCGCGGAGAACACCGCCCCGTTCGGCACCTTCACTGATCCGGTGGTCATCATCGACCCGGTCTATAGCCTCAACAACGTGGCGAGCCGCATCACCGAGGCGGAGCGCATCTCAATCGTGGCGGCAGCGCAGGATTCTTGGGAAGCGGCACACTTTGCATCCGCTGAAGACGACAACGAAGTGTGGAAAGAGCTTTTGGCCCGCGTTTCAAGATCGAGGAAGCCGCATGACCTATTCTGCCACTGCGAGTGAGACCTATTCCTATACCACGGCCGACGTCGAAGCAGTTGCGCGCCGTTTCACGGCCGATCTGGTTATGATCGGCCAGAGTTCGGCTGCCATCACTGAGGAGAAAGCGCGCGAGTATGCGCATGATGTGGAAGCCTTGGCTAAGAAGGGCTTTCTTGAAAAGGTCGACCTCACGCTCCTGTCGGGCGGAGTCGAGCTGCGCGCAACGCAGTATATGGTGAATACGGCCTCGGGCGATCTGACGATGAGTCGCCCCGGTGGGGTTATGTGGCCGCGGGTTGCCAATGCCTACTTGCGCATCATCTTGTTTTGGACCGACGACTATACCCTCACTCAGCAAGCGGCGATGAGCGGAAAGTTGAAGATCAACTGGAGTCCAACGAGCGATGACACGAACCACACCGGTCTTAAGGCGACTGGTGGACGCGACTACGCCAGCAATGCCTTCGGCATGCAGCGGAAGGATTTTGCCACGTGAACCAGCCAGCTCCTAAAGTTTTCGACAGCGAGACCCCGCTTCCGGACCCAGCGTTGACCGCGAAAGCGAAGACCCTGCTGGGATTTGAGGAGCGGTATACGCGCGTTCACAATCAGCTTCGACTTCTCTTGAGTTTGAACGAATTAGGTGCCTGGAACAAAAAATACCACGGCGGCAAGTTATTGCTCGGCGACCTTGTCGCCGAGCAATACCCGCTTGCAATCTTCCACGGGGATGTCGGGACTGGAAAGAGTGCAAACGCCGAGTGCTTAGCAAACCGCATCGTTGCCGAAGCGCGGGCAGAAGATTCGATCCTGTTCAAGTTGAGCAACCGCGTTCGCGGAAGCGGTAAAGTCGGCGAGATGGGAACTCACCTCTCGGAAGCGTTTCATCGTGTAACACAATCTGCTGGGCGGGGGCGGCGCGCGGTCCTTATCATCGACGAGGGCGACTCATTGGCGACCTCGCGTTCTCAGGACCACAGCCACCACGAAGACAAGGTGGCCGTAAATACACTCATTCAAGGTATCGACGATCTTCGAAAGTTCGGTGGCCGTGTGGTCACTTTCTCTGCACCAACCGTTTGTCTGTGCTTGATCCTGCGTTGCGCAGGCGTGCGGCGATCGTGGAGGAATTCAAGCGGCCGTCCGCCGAAGAGCGCCGCCAACTCTTTAAGCTCGATTTGGCCGGGCTTGGTTTGCCGGAATCACAAATCGCTCAGCTCGTCGCGGCTACCGAGGCAAAGAGCGGTCAGCCATCCTGGACCTACTCGGATATTCGCACTCGCCTTTATCCAGGCGCGTTGGCATTAGCTTTTCCGGATCGGCCGCTTTCTTTTGAACATTTGAAGTCCGTCGTCTCGATGATGAAGGCGTCGCCGGCAGTGGAGGATCGCTGATGGCGAAGTCTTCGCTCTTTGGACGGCGTATCCATATCTCCGGTAGCGTATCTCAAGATCCAGCTATCGCGGCGGTCGCCGAGGTGACGAAGGCGCGTGCACAGGTGGAGGGACTCGTACAGGAGCTTATGTCTCGGGGAGCTACCTTTGTCCTGCCGGTCGATAGTGAGAAAACCCGTACAGCAGACGGGACGCCAATTCTGTTCGACTGGTTGATTTGGGAAACAATCCGCAACTGCCTCGCCCGCCGCCCGTCAGGCGCGCCCGGCCCGCTCGTCATCGCGGTGCAGCACCACAAGACAGAAGATCAAATTCCGCCCCAGTTCCAAGCACTTTGGGACGAATTGCGATCCTCGGACCTCATACAGATTGAGAACGTGTCGCACTGGAATATGAACAGCAAGCGCATGGAAGCACAGGCGCGATGGGGCGATATTCTTCTGACGGTTGGTGGTTCCGAGGGTGTGCTGTTCCTGGCCAACCTCTATCATGACGCGGGTAAGCCAGTGGTTCCGCTCAATTGCAAGGTGACCCCGGTTGGTGAAGGAGCACGTCGGCTATTCACTTTGGGCTTGTCGAGTGCCCAGGCGCCGCGCCTCTTCCGGACTCTTGCCCAAACCTCGCACACTTGGATGAATCGCATTAACTTTACGGATCGCGCCAACACAACCGATCAGATAAAGGGCATCATAGACCTTCTAGAAAGTCTAGAGCCGCCGCCGGCGTTCGTCGTGCGGCTCTTGAATCCAGACCATGCGGACTTCGCGGACGTGCAGAATTTTTTCGATGTGGTTGTGCAGCCGATCATTGAGGGTGAACTGGGTTACCGCATGGTTGTTGTAGACGGCCATCAAAAATACGAGCACGCACGCATCGATCAAGAGATCTTTGCCAAGCTGCACCGGAGCCGCGTGGTCTTGGCCGACATTACTGGAATGCGCCCGAACTGTTTCTTGGAGCTTGGCTATGCCTTTGGCCGTATTCTTCCGACGATGCTAATGGTGAAGGAAGGAAGCTCTCATCCGTTCGATATTCACACTTTTGCGGGCTTGCATTGGAAAACAGCGGGCTCGGTGGAAGAGCGGCGGCGCGCGTTTCGGGAGCATTGGGCCGCCATCCAGAGCAGGCCGGCCCTTGTTGCAACGGAGCCCCTTGTCTCATGACCGTCAAGCGAGAAATCTTTATCTCAATTGACGTGGAAGCCGCTGGCCCCATACCAGGAGAGTTCAGCCTCTTGTCTATTGGCGCCTGTGATGTAGATGAACCGTCGCGTGTATTTTCTTGCGAGCTGCAACCTATAAATCGAAATGCTGACCCGAAGGCTCTGGAAGTCGGCGGCTTCTCCCTGGAAAAGCTAGCTAGGACCGGGCTACCTCCAAAAGAAGCCATGGAGAAATTTGCATCTTGGATCGAAAGTTTTGTTGGTGAGTCAGATACGGCAGTATTCGTCGGGTTTAACGCCCCCTTCGATTGGTCATTCATCAATTACTATTTCCACAAATTCCTCGGAAGAAATCCCTTCGGTTTTACCGCCTTGGACATCAAAGCCTATTATATGGGTGCTACCGGCTCCACATGGCGCGATACGCGCTCCAGTGCGATTGATGCAAAGCTGAATCCAAAGTCCAAGTCCGATCATAACGCCTTGCACGATGCCCAATATCAAGCAGAGCTCTTCCGTCTCATTCGTAAGAATCTTGTATCTGGCCGAGCGGGCAATGCCTGACAGTCACTCCAACTGTCGGTCATAAAAAGGAGAAGATACAAATGTCTACAGCTTTGGGAGACAAGATACGCCGCCTTCGAAAAGAAAGGGGTTTAGTCTCGATAAGCTCGCTGAGCTCTCTGAATCGAGTAAGAGCTACATCTGGGAATTGGAAAATAAAAATCCACCGCGCCCATCGGCAGATAAGTTAGCCAAGATCGCGCACCAACTCGATACGACCATCGAGTATCTTTTAGACGAAGGAGAGTCTCTCTCTACTGAAGATGCGGCAGATGCCAAATTCTATCGCCAGTATCGTCAAATGGATGAGGCGACCAGAGCGAAGATAAGAAAGATGGTCAAGCTGTGGGGCGACGATACATGACTGATGCGTTCTCCCCTGAGCGGTGGGCTTTCGAAATAACCCACGTGTTGAACACCGTTTTGGGAGCAGAGCATTTTCCGATTAACGTCACAGCCGTGGCGCAAGAATACAGTGTCCAAAAATTTCCGCACGATCCGATTTCACGGATAGTTGGCGGCAGTCTTCCCGGTTTCGACGGTGCTCTCTACAAAGCACCCGCCGGGAGGAAAGGCTGGGGAATTTTTACAACAACCGGATACGTTCGACCGGCAGAATAAACTTCACGTTGGGCCACGAATTCGGCCACTACCTATTGCATCGCTTGGCCTATCCCGAAGGTATCCGGTGTGGAGAGCAAGACTTTGTTCAATGGGACTCGACTTACGGTCAGATCGAGCACCAGGCTAATGTGTTTGCGGCGAACTTGCTGATGCCGCTTGATGATTTCCGCCGACTTGTTCCGCCGTCGTCGAAAATCGACTTGGACGTCATTTCTCATTGTTCAGATCGTTACCAAGTATCCCTGATAGCCGCGACACTCCGTTGGCTCGCTTACACCGAGAAGCGCGCTGTGCTGGTCGTATCCCGAGATGGATACATTCTTTGGGCACGATCGAGTGCATCCGCGCTAAAATCCGGAGCCTTTTTCCGTACTTCCGCAGGGCCGATCGAAATTCCGGCAACATCGCTGGCGGCGCAACGCTTGACGGCAGAGAAACATGCCACGAAAGAACACGAGCTTGGAGTCTGGTTCCCGGAGCCAGTGACCGAAATGACGGTGCTGTCGGAACAGTATGACTTTGCCATTTCGCTACTTCTCCTCTCTAATGACCCGCCTCCGTTTATTGGGCGGGCACCCAGTCTTTACTAGACGACCGATTCCATGAAACCCGCGTGCTGCAGCAGGCTGAATTGGTGGAACGGACGGGTTGTTGGCGGATTCCTCGTTTGCGGTCGGCGAAACGAGGAGCTGTATCATGGCAGGATGGCGGCGAGCGGTCGAATTGGCAATGAGTGATGAAGAGATAGCGACCTTGACGACGCTTTCGCGGTCGAGGATCGAACTGGCGAGCCGGGTATCGCGGGCGCAGATGCTGCTGGCGTATCGGGAAAACCCTTCGTTCTGCGCGGTGGGCCAGAGACTTGGGGTCCATCATCAGACGGTGCAGCGCTGTGTCGAGCGAGCACTGGCCGATGGCCCGCTGGCAGCCCTCGACGACCGCCCGCGACCGGGCAAGGAACCAACCATCACGCCGGGAAGCCAAAGCCTGGTTGGTGTCGCTGGCCTGCGACAAGGCCAAGGACTACGGCTATCCACATGAGTTGTGGACGACGCGGCTCTTGGCGCGCCATGCGCGCGAACACGGGCCGGCGGCGGGGCATGCGTGTTTGGCCAATTTGGTCCAGGGAACGGTGTGCAAGATCCTCGGCCGGGAGGAAATCAAGCCGCACAAGGTGCGCTACTATCTTGAAAATCGCGACGCCGAGTTCGAACAGAAGATGGCGGAGGTGCTGTGCGTCTACCGCGAAGTCGAAGTCCTGAAGAAAGCCTCTGCCAAGGGAAAGCGGCGGGGAAAGCCGGTGACGATCGTCTCCTGCGACGAGAAGCCGGGAATCCAGGCCATCGCAACGACGGCGCCAGATTTGCCGCCCAAGCCTGGCATCCACGCCAGCTTTGCGCGCGACCATGAATACAAGCGCCATGGCACGCTCAGCCTGTTGGCTGGGATTGATCTGCTCACCGGCAAGGTCCACGCCCTTGTCAAAGATCGCCACCGCAGTCGAGAGTTCATCGAGTTCCTCAGGCTTATCGATGCCGCCTATCCGCCGAACACTGCGATCAAATTGATCCTCGACAATCATTCCGCGCACATCTCGAGAGAAACCAGAGCCTGGCTCGCCACTCGGCCGGTGGGACGCTTCGAGCTCGCCTTCACTCCCAAGCACGGCTCATGGCTCAATCTCATCGAGGGATTCTTCTCCAAGTTCGCCCGTTCAGTCCTGCGCCACATCCGGGTGGCCTCAAAACACGAACTCAAGGAGCGCATCATGGCCGGTATCGACGACGTCAATCGCCATCCGGTCATCCACACGTGGTCCTACAAACTCGCCGACGCCGCCTGATATGATTCGAACCAAGAAAACGCTAATCTAGATACCGCGAGAGCGACGCATAGCCCTTGAATTCTTCCATTGGTGGCAGAGGCCTTCCGCAGTTTGTGAGGTCCTCCGGCTGGCAATAGGTCTATCGCTGCAACATTCGCCAATCTTTGTGTCCGGTGACTAGAGCTACCTATTTTAGGAACGTCCAGCCTCAAACAGCCGACCGTTGCCTTCGTGGCGAAGGTCATGGAAACGCAGGTCATCGATCTTAGTTCATCATGTCCGCGCGCAAATGTGGTGCGGATTGATCGGATGATTGTGTGAGATGTCTCTGGCCTGGTTCAAACCTTCTTTCGTGAGACCATCACGCGAACAAAACGGCAATCAATTCTGTGGCGGTAACTGAGGCGGTGCCAAATTATCAACCTTCAGGAACGTCGTAAGCTCCTGTAATGTCTGGTGGGCCCGGCAGGACTCGAACCTGCAACCAGACCGTTATGAGCGGCCGGCTCTAACCATTGAGCTACAGGCCCCGCCGCGAGCGGCCGGGAGAAGCGGCCGGCAACGGTGCCGCCATCGTTTACAGGCATGACAGCGATACGGCAATGCCGCCCTTGGGAGCCAACAACAGGCTTTCATCAGGCCCCGCGCTTGCCTACAACCTCCGTTGCATCATTCGTCACCGAACGCTTGAGGCTAGAAATGAAACTCGCTGGAATCGCCTGTGCCGGTTTGCTTTTGCTCGCGGGCGGCGCCGCAGCGCAGGAGGAGGCAAGGCCATTACCAAGACCACAATCAGCCTGGGAACCGCGACGCCGGGCGGCGGCTTTCCCGTCTATGGCAATGCCTTTGCCGAAATCATAAACGCCGCCGACCCGGCGCTCTCGATCCAGCCGCGCAACACCAAGGGCTCCAACGAAAACATCCCGCTGCTGGAATCCGATCAGCTCGACATCGCGCTGGTGGCCGGCGAGCCGGCCTATGAGGCCTTCATGGGCATCGGGCGGGCGGCGACGAAACTGAAGATCCTCACCGCGATGTATTCCAGCCCCGGCATGTTCGTGGTGCGGGCGGACAGTCCCTACAAGACGATCAGGGATCTGGTCGGCCAGCCGGTCGCGTTCGGCGCCAAGGGATCCGGCCTGCCGATCCTGTCGCGCTATATGCTCGACGGCATCGGGCTGAAGCAGGACGAGGACTTCAAGTCGATCTATCTCGATCGTGCCGGCGACGGCCCCGCCATGGTGCAGGACGGCCGTGCCGCCGCGCTGTGGGGCGCGGGCATCGGCTGGCCGGGATTTGCCGCGATGGTGCAAGCCCCCGGCGGCGCGCGGTTCATCGCGCCCGACGCCAGCGAGATCGCGCGCATCCGCGCCAAGCACACTTTTCTCAAGCCGCTGACGGTGCCGGCCAACAGCTATCCCAACCAGCCGGCAGCCATCGATTCCGTCGGCTCATGGAGTTTTGTGCTGGCGCGCGAGAGCCTGCCCGACGACGTCGCCTACCGGCTGGCGCGCACCCTGCACGGCGCCGAGGCCGCGCTTTGCAAGAAGCTGCCGCAGGCCTGCGAAACCACGGCTGCGAACACGGTTTCAGCGGCGCCGAATGCGGCGCTGATTCATCCGGGCGTGATGAAGTATTTCAGGGAGGCGGGGGTGGTGAAATAGGCGAGTAGCGAATGGTGAGTAGCGAATAGAAGCTCGTCACTGCTATTCGCCATTCGCCACTCGCCTTCTATTTCTTCGCCATCGCACAGGCCGGATCCGGCGGGCCGAACGCTTCGTCGCCCGGGATCTTGGCGAGGATCTGATAATAGTCCCACGGATATTTCGATTCCTCGGGCTTCTTGACCTGCACCAGCCACAGGTCGTGCACCATCAGATTGTCCTCGCGCAGCTTGCCGTTGCGGGAGAAGAAATCCTCGATCGGCTTCTCGCGCATCTTCGCCGCCACTTTCAGCGGCTCGTCGGTGCCGGCTTCCTTGATCGCGTTGAGATAGCTCATGACCGAGGAATAGACGCCGGCCTGCCACATCGTCGGCATCCGGTTCATCTTGGCGAAATAGCGCTTCGACCATTCCCGCGTCTTGTCGTCCATGTCCCAGTAGAACGACGTTGTCAGCAACAGGCCTTGGGCGGCCGGCAATCCCAGCGAATGGATGTCGGTGATCAGCGCCAGCAACGCGGCCATCTGCTGGCCGCCCTTGAACACGCCGAACTCGGCGGCGGTCTTGATCTCGTTCATGTTGTTGGGCGGACCGGCGGCGATGCCGATGATCTTGGCCTTGGAGGCCTGTGCCTGCAGCACGAAGGACGATAGATCAGGCGTTGCCAGCGGCGGCCGCACCGAGCCCAGCACCTTGCCGCCATTGGCGGTGACGACGGTGGACGCGTCGCGCTCGAGCGCGTGGCCGAACGCATAGTCGTCGGTGATGAAGAACCAGCTGTCGCCGCCGCGCTTGACCACGGCCTGCGCGGTGCCTGCGGCGAGCGAACGGGTGTCGATCACCCACTGCATCGCGTAAGGCGAGCAGAATTTGCCATGGAAATCCGCGGCCAGCGTCGAATGCGTGATGAATAACTTCTTCTTGTCATTGGCGATGTTCTGCACCGCAAGACCGACCGCGGAGACCGGAACGTCGACGATCAGGTCGACCTGATCGACGTCATACCAGCGCCGCGCAATCGCGCCACCGATGTCAGGCTTGAGCTGGTGGTCGCCGACGATGATGGTGATCGGCTTGCCCAGCACCTTGCCGCCGAAATCATCGATCGCCATTTGCGCTGATGTGACCGAGCCCTGGCCAGTCGGCGTCGCCGCCGGACCGTTCATGTCGGTGAGAACGCCGATCTTGACCACATCGTCCGAAACTTGCGCGAGCGCGGCGGTCGATGCCAGCAGCGCGGCCGCGACTATTCCCAGCCTGGATAGGTTCCTGGCGATCATCCTGTTTTCTCCTGGAATCGGCGCGTTGGCCGTTGGTTTTTTGCAGGCGGTTTGATCCGCCAATTGGTCTCAATTGCAACTATTTTTCGCCGCCGTCAACTCGGCTGGAATTGAGGCCCTAACGGCAGGAGGTATCGTGTTCTGTTTATTTCCGGCCCGATTCAGGGCATAGCCGGGCCATGACCTCGCCCCAGCGCCTGCCGACCTCGCTGACACCGCTCGATGTAGCGCTCGACGCCCTGCTGAACGGTTTGGAACCGGTCGCACCGGTGGAAGTAACGCTCAAGGATGCGCTGCGTTGCATCGCCGCAGGGATGCCGCCGCTCTCGGCTCATCCGCCGCGCGACACTGCGGTGGCGGATGGCTATGCTTTTGCGCCCGCGATCTCGTCGGGGCATCCTCCTATTCGCCGCTAGCATTGTCGGCACCACCGGTTTGGGTCGAGGCCGGCGAGGCCATCCCGGAGGCTTGCGACTGCGTGCTCGATTTTGATTCCGTCGACTTATCCGGCCCGCTGCCGCAGGTGCTGGCGGAGGCGATTCCGGGCCAGGGCGTGCGCCGGGCCGGCGGCGATATCGCAGCCGGTTGTCTCGTCGTGGAAGCCGGGCGGCGCGTGCTGCCGCGCGATCTCCTGATGGCGCGCGCTGCTGGAATAGAGCGGTTGAACGTCCGGCGGCCGCGGCTGCGCATCGTCAATGTCCCCGGTGGCAGCGTGACGGCGGACCTGATCGCGGAGAGCGCGCAAGCGGCCGGCGCCGAAACCGTCTCCGTCACCGCCGCGGGCCGCGATGCCGAATCGATTGCGGCGGCACTCGATGACGGCGCGTGCGATCTGCTCCTGATCGTCGGCGGCTCCGGCGTCGGGCGCACCGATGCGACGGTGACGGCACTGGCTGCGCGCGGCAAAGTTCTCGCCCACGGCATTGCCCTGCAACCCGGCCGCACCTCGGCCGTCGGGCGCCTCAGTAACACGCCCGTCGTGGTGCTGCCGGGCGCGCCGGATCAGGCCCTCGCGGCATGGTGGACGCTGGCGCTTCCCGCGGTTGATCGCCTCGCGGGCCGGGCCCCGCGCAAGACAGTCAATTTGCCGCTGGCGCGCAAGATTGCATCGGGCGTCGGCATCGCCGAGATCGTGTTGCTGGAGCGGAAACAGGATATGTGGATCACGCTGGCGGTGGGCGAATTGTCGCTGGAGGCGATCGCTCGCGCCGAAGCCTGGCTCGTGGTGCCGGGAGGTTCGGAAGGCTTTGCGGCAGGCAGCCCGGTCGATGCCTATATGTTGCGGGACTGATATGAGTTCGGGAATGACCAATACACCCTCGCCGAGAGATCGCGACAATAGCGAGCAGGACCAGTTCCTGACGATCCTGTCGCGCGAGGATGCGCTGGCACGTTTCGAAGCCGCTTTATTTCCGCGCCCGGTCGCGAGCGAAATGCGTCCGCTCGCCGACGCACTCGGCTGCGCGCTCGCCGAGGACGTGGTGGCGCCGATCGACGTGCCGCCGTTCGATCGTTCCAATGTCGATGGCTTTGCGGTGCGTTCCGCCGATCTTGCTTCCGCCGGTGAGGCTTCGCCGGTCCGCGTGATGCTGAACGACGAGGTGATCGCCTGCGGCATCGCGCCGACGCGGCCGGTATTGTCGGGAACAGCCACGCCGATCGCGACCGGCGGTCCGGTGCCACGCGGCGCGGACGCCGTCGTGATGGTCGAACACACGCAGCCCTCAGGATCTCGCGCGATCGAAATCCGCCGCGCCGCCTCCCCAGGACAATTCGTGTCCTATGCCGGCTCCGACATCGCCCGCGGCGAGGCGCTGCTGCGCGCCGGCACCATCATCGGCTCGCGCGAGATCGGCATGCTGGCGGCCTGCGGCATCGCGCAGGTCACCGTCGCGCGGCGGCCGCGCGTTGCCATCATCTCCACCGGTGACGAGTTGGTGCAGCCCGGCCAGACCTTGCCCCCGGCTGCGATCTACGACACCAACGGCGCGATCGTCACGGCGGCGATCTCGGAGAACGGCGGCGAGGCTCGCTTTCTCGGCGCCATCCCCGACGACGAAGCGCAACTCGAATCCGCCATGCGCGGGGCGCTAGAGACCAGCGACATGCTGGTGCTGTCAGGCGGCACCTCGAAAGGCGCGGGCGACGTGTCCCACCGCATCATCGGCGGGCTCGGCAAGCCCGGCATCATCGCCCATGGCGTGGCGCTAAAGCCCGGCAAGCCGCTATGCCTTGCGGTGTGCGACGGCAAGCCGGTGATCATCTTGCCGGGATTTCCGACCTCGGCGATGTTCACCTTTCACGACATGATCGTGCCGGTGCTGCGGCGGATGGCGGGCCTGCCGCCGCGTTCGGACGCCAAGGTCAATGCACGCGTGCCGGTGCGGATCGCGTCGGAGCTTGGCCGCACCGAATTCGTCATGGTGTCGCTGGTCGAAGGTGCCGACGGCTTGATCGCTTACCCCACGGGAAAAGGCTCGGGCGCCATCACCTCGTTTGCGCAGGCCGACGGCTTTCTGCGCATCGGCGCGCTGGCCGATCAGATGCCGGCGGGCAGCGAGGCCGAGGTGACGCTGTTCACGCCGCATGTGCGGGTGCCGGATCTCGTCATCGTCGGCAGCCACTGCACCGGGCTCGATCTCGTGACCGCGCCGCTGGCGCATGCCGGACTCGTCGTGCGCTCGATCGCCGTCGGCAGCCTCGGCGGATTGGCGGCGGCGCGGCGCGGCGAATGTGATTTCGCACCGATCCATCTGTTCGATGAGGCGACTGAAACCTACAACACACCGTTCCTCATGGCCGGTCTCGAACTGGTGCCGGGCTGGCGCCGGATGCAGGGCATCGTGTTCCGCAAGGGCGATTCGCGTTTCGAGGGACTGAGTGCAGAGGCTGCGGTGCGCGCGGCGCTGGCCGATCCCGCCTGCATAATGGTCAATCGCAACCAGGGCGCGGGCACGCGGATCCTGATCGACCGGCTGCTCGGCGGCGCGCGCCCCGACGGCTACTGGAATCAGCCGCGCTCGCACAATGCGGTTGCCGCGGCGGTCGCGCAGCACCGCGCCGACTGGGGCATGACCATTGCGCCGGTCGCGCATGCGTCAAACCTGGGTTTCATTCCTTTTGCCGAAGAGCATTATGACTTCGCGCTGGTGACACCGCGCAAAGACCGGTCGGCGGTGCAGGCCTTCCTCGACGCGCTGGCGTCCGAGGAAGGCCGCGCGGCGCTGGCGCAGGCGGGATTTCGGCCGGCCTGATTGGGCCGAGCGAAGTGCGACGCCCGTCCGCCGCGCGATGCGGGAGTTGATCACCCCTCGTCCAGCGCTGCCAGCCGTTCCGCCTCCGCGATGTCATCCATGGTGTTGGCGTTGAAGAACGGATCGAGCGGCGTCGTTGGCCATGTCACGGTGGCGAGCCTGAAGCGTGCGGTCCAGCGATCGATCTTCCTGATATCCTCGACGACAAGTGCGTGGCGAAGTTGTTCGCGTAAATCCACGCTCCACAGCCCGATCACTGGATGCGATTGCCCGTCGGAAGCGGCGACGGCAAGTTCGGCATTCTCGGCTTCGAGCGCGCCATACAGCCGCGACACCAGATCGCGCGGCAGGAACGGACAGTCCGCGGCGGCACTGAGAACAAACGCGACGTCGGGTCGGTTCGCCGCCGCCCAGTCCAGCGCCGCCAGAATGCCGGCGAGCGGACCCGGAAAATCGGCGACGCCGTCTGCAATGACAGGTAGCCCGAAGGATGCAAAGCGCGCGGGATCGCCATTGGCGTTGAGAATGAGGCCATCACATTGCGGCTTGAGCCGCGCGATCACCCGATCGAGGATGGTGCGGCCGGCGATCGTTCGCATCGGCTTGTCGCCGCCGCCCATCCGCCGCGCCAGCCCGCCGGCGAGCAGTACGCCGGGAATTTTGACCGCGGCCGTCGCGTCACTCGTCACGATCTTCGCCCTTACGCTTGTGTCGCGCCGATTCCTCCGCGACATAGTCGAGGTCCTGGTCGAACACGATGCGTTCCTGGCCCGACAGCGCGATGAACCGCTTGCCGCGCGTGCGGCCGACCAGCGTCAGCCCGACCTGCCGCGCCAGCTCGACACCCCACGCCGTAAACCCGGAGCGTGAGACGAGAATGGGAATGCCCATCCGCACCGTCTTGATCACCATCTCCGAGGTGAGGCGGCCGGTGGTGTAGAGGATCTTGTCGGCGGGATCGACGCCGTGGCGATAGATCCAGCCTGCGATCTTGTCGACGGCGTTATGGCGGCCGACATCCTCGGTGTAGCAGACAGGCGTGCCTTCCTTGCACAGCACGCAGCCATGGATCGCGCCGGCTTCCAGGTAGAGCGAGGGCATGGTGTTGATCGCATGCGTCATCTGGTAGAGCCAGGAGGTGCGCAATTCCGCCTTCGGCAGCGCGACGCTTTCGACGGCTTCCAGCAGATCGCCGAACGCCGTGCCCTGCGCGCAGCCCGACGTCTGCGTGCGCTTCTTCAGTTTTGCCTCAAAATTGGTGTGGTGCTCGGTGCGCACCACCACCACCTGGAGGTCGTCGTCATATTCGACCTCGGTGACGACGTCGTCGTATTTCAGCATGTTCTGGTTCAGGAGATAGCCGAGCGCCAGGTATTCCGGGTAATCGCCGATCGTCATCATGGTGACGATCTCCTGCGCGTTCAGATACAGCGTCAGCGGCCGTTCCACCGGCACCCGGATTTCGACCGTCGCACCCGTCTGGTCGGTCCCGGCGACGCGCTCGGTCAGCCGCGGATCCTCAGGATTCGGCACGATCAGGGGGCGGGGGCTTTGTCGATTTTCATGATGTCCGCAGGTTAGCATGACTTTGTCGTGGGGCTGATATAAGCACCAAGGCTGACAAGTCACGGTCTATCCGTCATGCCCGGGACAAGCCCGGGCATGACGGCGATACCAACGACGCCGCCGGAGAACGTAATGAAAGTGATAGGCCTCGCGGGATGGAGCGGCGCCGGCAAGACCACCTTGCTGACGCGGGCGATCCCGCAATTGCAGAAACAGGGCCTGCGCGTTTCCGTCATCAAGCACGCCCATCATGCTTTCGATGTCGACGTGCCCGGCAAGGATTCCTGGAAGCATCGCCAGGCCGGTGCGGCCGAAGTTTTGGTGTCCTCCAGCCAGCGCTGGGCGCTGATGCACGAGCTGCGCGGCGCCCGCGAGCCAAGGCTGCCGGAACTGTTGGCAAAGATCTCGCCGGTCGATCTCGTCGTCGTCGAGGGTTTCAAGCGCGAACCGCATCGCAAGATCGAGGTCTATCGCGCCGCGAATGAAAAACCGCTGCTGTTCCCGGACGATCCCGGCATCGTCGGAATCGCGACCGACACCCCGGTTGAAACCACGCTGCCGACCGCCCATCTCGACGATATCGAGGCGGTGGCGGCGATGATGCTGAAATCGGCGATATCGCTCGAAGACGTGCTGGCGAAATGCGAAGCTGAGGGCTGATCAGGCACATGGCGCAATTGTCCGACGATTGCTTCGCCTTCGGCGGACCGATGATGTCGGTCGATGAGGCCGTGGGTCTCATTGCCACGCGTGTGACGCCGGTCGTGGATGTCGAGACGGTGGCGCTCGCCCGCGCCGATGGCCGCATTCTGGTGCACGACATTTTGGCGCCGCTGCCGCTGCCGCCCTTCACCAATTCCGCCGTCGACGGCTATGCGGTTTCGAGTCGCGACCTGCCGCAGCAGCAAGAACAGGCATTTCCGGTTGTCGGCCGTGTTCAGGCGGGCAGCTCCGTCTCTGCGCCGCTCAAGCCCGGGCAGGCGATGCGCATCTTTACCGGTGCGCCGATGCCCGAAGGCGCCGACACCGTGTTCATGCAGGAAGACGTCCGCGTCGACGGCGACAAGGTCTTTCTCCCGTTGGGCCTGAAACCCGGCGCCAATGTGCGCCCCGCGGGCGAGGACATTCCATTGGGTTTTGCCGCGCTGCAGGCAGGCCAGCGGCTGCGGCCGCAGGATGTCGCGCTGGTCGCGGCCTTCGGCCTGATGCAGCTCGATGTCGTCAGGCGGATTCGCGTCGCGGCGTTTTCTACCGGCAACGAACTGGCCTCGCCGGGCGAAGCGCGCGCCGCGGCGCAATTGTTCGATTCCAACCGCTTCATGCTGATGGCGATGCTGGCGCGGCTCGGCTGTGAGGTCAGCGATCTCGGCATCATCAGGGATGATCGCGCCTCGCTCGCTAAAGCTCTGCAAGACGTCGCCGGCACCCATGATTTGATCCTCACCACCGGCGGCGTTTCGACCGGCGAGGAGGATCACGTCAAGGCGAGCGTCGAAAGCGTCGGCCGGCTGGTGCTGTGGCGGATGGCGATCAAGCCGGGACGCCCCGTCGCGATGGGCATCATCGGCGGCACGCCGTTCATCGGATTGCCCGGCAATCCGGTGGCCAGTTTTGTCACCTTCGTCCACGTGGTGCGGCCGACCATTCTCGCGCTATCGGGTGCGCGGCCGGAGCCGCTGATGCCGATGCCGGTTCGCGCCGCTTTCAGCTACAAGAAGAAGATTTCGCGCCGCGAATATGTCCGCGTCACCCTGCGCAAGGCTGCGGATGGTATGCTTGAAGCGGTAAAATTTCCGCGTGAGGGTGCAGGCCTGTTGTCCTCGCTGGTCGACACCGACGGCCTGGTCGAACTCGGCGAACAGCTGACGCTAATCGAGCCCGGCCAAACGGTCGGGTTTCTGTCCTACGCAAGCGTGATGTGATTGACGCTGCGTCCGGGCTTCGCCATGTTCGCTCGCATGAACACGACAAAACTCGATCTCACCGGTCTCAAATGCCCGTTGCCGGCGCTTAAAACGCGCAAAGCGTTGAAGTCGATCACGCCGGGCGATTTCCTGGAAGTTCACTGCACCGATCCGCTCTCGGTGATCGACATCCCCAATTTGATCAGGGAAACCGGCGACAAGGTTGAGATTACGGAACGGGCGGAAAGCCGGATCGTTTTCCTGATCGAGAAGGCGGACGCCCCCGGGAACTGAGCGTGTCCCGTGGTGATGCTTCTCCGATCATTTTGAATCCGCATCGATCAATCCCAAACCAAAATCGATGCGTGTTCGCAATCGCAGCATGAGACGGCTTTATTGATCTCGGGATCAATTCGCGCTCTCATTCGTCATCGGGCAAGGCAGGCCCAGCGTTGGTTCGCTCCGGGCGCGGATAAATTGAAACTGCGCCGCTGCCTGCCGCTTAAATGCTTACCAAAGCGCGATAATTCTCTTGGCATCTGGCATGCCACGGATTAAGCTTTCGCGCAACGATAGGCAGGGAACGAGACGTTTCGATGGATCATGACGTACAACTAGTCCGCTCGTTCGATCATCCGGGCGCGGGACGGAAGCGGGCCAAGGCGACGCCGAAAGGTCGCCAGGTTGACCCGACCGCCGCCCATGAAATCGAGCTGCTGCTCGGCGATCGGCCGCGGCGCCGCGATCTGCTGATCGAGCATCTGCACCTGATCCAGGACACCTATCACCAGATATCGGCGGCGCATCTTGCGGCGCTTGCCGACGAGATGAAGCTGTCGTTTGCGGAAGTGTTCGAGACCGCGACCTTCTACGCGCATTTCGACGTGGTGAAGGAAGGCGAGCCTGACATCGCGCCGCTGACGATTCGCGTCTGTGATTCGCTGACCTGCGCCATGATGGGCGCGGAAAAGCTGCTGCACGAATTGCAGGACAGTGCCGGCCCCGGCATTCGCGTGGTGCGCGCGCCCTGCGTCGGCCGCTGCGATACCGCGCCTGCAGCCGAGGTCGGCCATCACTTCGTCGATCATGCCACGGTCACGAACGTGCTCGCCGCCGCCAAGGCCGGCGAGACCCACGCGCATCTGCCCAAATATGTCGACTACGACGCCTACGTGGCCGATGGCGGCTACCAGTTGCTCAACCGGCTGCGCTCTGGTGCAATGGCGAGAGAAGATCTGCTGAAGTCGCTCGACGACGCCTCGCTGCGCGGGCTCGGCGGCGCTGGTTTTCCGACGGGACGCAAATGGCGCGCGGTGCTCGGCGAGCCCGGCCCGCGGCTGATGGCGATCAATGGCGACGAGGGCGAGCCCGGTACGTTCAAGGATCGCTTCTATCTCGAAACCGATCCGCATCGCTTCATCGAGGGCATGCTGATCGGCGCGTATGTGGTCGAGGCGACCGACGTCTACATTTACATCCGCGACGAATATCCGGCCTCGCGCGAAATCCTCGAACGCGAAATCGCAAAACTGCCGCCGGGTGGTCCGGTGCTGCACATGCGCCGCGGCGCCGGCGCCTATATCTGCGGCGAGGAATCCTCGCTGCTCGAAAGCATCGAGGGCAAGCGCGGCCTGCCCAGGCACAAGCCGCCTTATCCGTTCCAGGTCGGCCTGTTCGGCCTGCCGACGCTGATCAACAATATCGAGACGCTGTGGTGGGTGCGCGACATCGTCGAGAAGGGCGCCGACTGGTGGAAGAGCCACGGCCGCAATGACCGCCATGGCCTGCGCAGCTATTCGGTGTCGGGCCGCGTCAAGAATCCCGGCATGAAGCTGGCGCCATCAGGGGTTACCGTGCGCGAACTGATCGACGAGTTCTGCGGCGGCATGGCGGATGGGCACACCTTCCGTGCTTATCTTCCGGGCGGCGCGTCCGGCGGCATTCTGCCGGCGTCGATGGACAACATACCCCTCGATTTCGGCACGCTGGAAAAATACGGCTGCTTTATCGGCTCCGCTGCGGTGGTCATCCTGTCCGAGCAGGACAGCGTGCGCGGCGCGGCGCTGAACCTGATGAAATTCTTCGAGGATGAGAGCTGCGGCCAGTGCACGCCGTGCCGGGTCGGCACCCAGAAGGCAGCGATCCTGATGGAGCGGCCGGTCTGGGACCGCGATCTGCTCGACCAGTTGAGCCAGGCGATGCGTGATGCGTCGATCTGCGGCCTCGGTCAGGCCGCGTCGAACCCGCTCACGTCTGTCATCAAATATTTCCCCGACGAGTTCAAGGAAGCGGCGGAATGACCAAGATCAAGTTCGAACTCGACGGCAAACAGGTCGAGGCCAATGCAGGCGAGACCATCTGGCAAGTCGCAAAACGCCAGGGCCGGGATATTCCGCATCTCTGCTATTCGCCGGAGCCGGACTACCGGCCCGACGGCAATTGCCGCGCCTGCATGGTCGAGATCGAGGGCGAGCGCGTGTTGGCGGCGTCCTGCAAGCGCACGCCGAGCGTCGGCATGAAGGTGAAGTCTGAGAGTGCGCGCGCGGTCGCGGCGCAGAAGATGGTGATGGAATTGCTCGTCGCCGACCAGCCGGCGCGCGAGACCTCGCACGATCCCGATTCGAAATTCTGGCACTGGGCCGAAAAGGTCGAGGTCACCGAGAGCCGCTTCCCGGCCGCCGAGCGCTGGCAGGGCGATAGCAGCCATCCCGCGATGAGCGTCAATCTCGATGCCTGCATCCAGTGCGGCCTCTGCGTGCGCGCCTGCCGCGAGGTGCAGGTCAACGACGTCATCGGCATGGCCTATCGCAATGCCGACGCCAAGATCGTGTTCGATTTCGACGATCCGATGGGTGAATCGACCTGCGTCGCCTGCGGCGAGTGCGTGCAGGCCTGTCCGACCGGCGCCTTGATGCCTTCGGTGATGCTGGACGAGAATCAGACCCGCGTGACCTACGCGGACAAAAAGGTCGACTCGCTGTGCCCGTTCTGCGGCGTCGGCTGCCAGGTGACCTATCAGGTCAAGGACGAGAAGGTCATTTACGCCGAGGGCCGCGATGGTCCCGCCAACCATAACCGGCTCTGCGTCAAAGGGCGTTTTGGGTTCGACTACATCCATCACCCGCACCGCCTGACAAAACCGCTGGTACGGCTGCCGAATGCGCGGAAGGACGCCAACGACCAGGTCGATCCGGCCAATCCGTTCACGCATTTCCGCGAAGCCTCGTGGGAAGAGGCGCTGGATATCGCGGCCAAGGGCCTCGTCAAAATTCGCGACGAGAAGGGTGTCAAGGCGCTGGCCGGCTTCGGCTCGGCCAAAGGCTCGAACGAAGAGGCCTATCTATTCCAGAAGCTGGTGCGCACCGGCTTCGGATCCAACAATGTCGATCACTGCACGCGGCTGTGCCATGCCTCGTCGGTGGCGGCGCTGATGGAAGGTCTGAATTCCGGAGCGGTGTCGGCGCCGTTTTCGGCTGCGATGGACGCCGAGGTCATCATCGTGATCGGCGCCAATCCGACCGTGAATCATCCGGTGGCGGCGACCTATCTCAAGAACGCGGCCAAGCGCGGCGCCAAGCTGATCGTGATGGATCCGCGCACGCAGTCGCTGTCGCGCCACGCCTGGCGGCATCTGGCCTTCAAGCCTGGCAGCGACGTTGCGATGCTGAACGCGATGCTGCACACCATCATCACCGAAGGGCTGACCGACCAGCAATATATCGCCGGCTATACCGAAGGCTTTGACGAACTCGCCGAGCGCATCAAGGAATTCCCGCCGGAGAAGATGGAAGCGATCTGCGGCGTTCCGGCCGAGACGCTGAAGGAAGTGGCGCGGGTCTATGCGCGCTCGCAAGCCTCGATCATCTTCTGGGGCATGGGCATCAGCCAGCACATCCACGGCACCGATAACGCGCGCTGCCTGATCGCGCTGGCGCTGACGACCGGCCAGGTCGGCCGTCCCGGCACCGGACTGCATCCGCTGCGCGGTCAGAACAACGTGCAGGGCGCTTCCGACGCCGGCCTGATTCCGATGTTCCTGCCGGACTACCAGCCGGTCGGGCGCACCGATCTGCGCGAGCCCTTTGAAAAGCTCTGGCATCAGGACCTCGATCCCGTGCGCGGATTGACCGTGGTCGAGATCATGAACGCGATCCACGCCGGCGAAATCACCGGCATGTATATCGAGGGCGAAAACCCCGCGATGTCGGATCCCGATCTGCAGCACGCGCGCGGGGCGCTGGCGATGCTGGATCACCTGGTGGTGCAGGATCTGTTCGTCACCGAAACCGCGTTCCACGCCGACGTGATCCTGCCGGCCTCGGCATTTGCCGAGAAGAGCGGCACCTTCACCAACACCGACCGCCGCGTGCAGCTCGCGCGCGAGGTGATCCGGCCGCCCGGCGATGCGCGGCAGGATCTCTGGATCATCCAGGAGATCGGCAAGCGCATGGGCTTGCCGTGGAATTCATGACGGCCCAGCCGACGTGTTTACCGAAATGACGCAGGTGATGCCGTCGCTGAACAACATCACCTGGGATCGGCTGGTGCGCGAGGGTGCCGTGACCTATCCGGTCGACGCTCCCGATAAGCCCGGCAACGAGATCATCTTCACCACGGGTTTCCCGACCGAGAGCGGCCGCGGCAAGATCGTGCCGGCGAAGGTGATCGCACCCGACGAGGTGCCCGACACCGAATATCCGATGGTGCTGTCCACGGGACGCGTGCTCGAACACTGGCACACCGGTTCGATGACCCGCCGCGCCAGCGTGCTCGACCAGATCGAGCCGGAGGCGGTGGCGTTCATGTCGCCAAAGGACATGCGGCGCTTAAGCGTCTGGCCCGGCGATTTCATCAAGCTGGAGACCCGCCGCGGCGCGGTCGAGGTCAAGGTGCGCTCCGACCGCGACGTGCCGGAGAACATGGTGTTCATGCCGTTCTGCTACGCGGAAGCGGCGGCGAACCTGCTGACCAACCCGGCGCTCGACCCGTTTGGAAAGATTCCCGAGTTCAAGTTCTGCGCCGTGCGTGCGGAAAAGGTGGCGCTGCAGTCGGCCGCGGAGTGAGCAGAGACTATCGTTCAACTGCGACGGCCGGTTGCTTTTAGCCGGGCTTCACTGCGCGGGAAGGACGAAGACCTGGCCGGGATAGATCAGGTTGGGATTGCGGATCTGCCCCTTGTTCGCCTTGTAGATGATGGCGTAGCGCGTGCCCGCGCCGTAGGTGAGGCTACTGAGACGCCAAAGGCTATCGCCACGAGAGACGGTGGTGGTCGCGATCTTCGGCACCACCACGGTGGAGGGCTGCGGGCCTCCGTCGGGCAAAACGGTAGTCCCTGCGGCCGCCAGCTGCGGACCGGCTGCGTCCGGGCGCTTGGCCACGCTGGCCTGCGCCGACACGGACGCGGTCGTGTCGGGAACGTTGAACGGCACCTCGGCGCGTGCGCGCACCGTGCCGGAACTCGACGCCTCGTCCAGCCTGACACGGTAGCTGCCCGGTCCGACCCCTTCATTGATGGTGACCGCAAAACGTCCATCCGCGCTGGCCGTTACCGACGTCACAAAGCTGTCGTTGAGATAGAGCCTTAGCGCCGCGCCGGGGCGCGCCTGGCCGCTGACATGGAACTTGCCGCCCGGCTCGATCTCGACCGCCTCCACGACCACGGCGCCGGCCGCCGGTTTTGGCCCAGCCGGTTGCGACAGCACGACTGTGGGTTTGTCCGGCGTGACCAGCGCCACGACCGGCCGGTCGGTCGATTTCGGCTCCAGCGCCGCCGTCACGTGCTGTTTGGATGTGGCCACCGTACCGTCCGCCTGTTTCGAGCGCAGCGTCAGGTCGTAAGTGCCTGAAGGAAGCCTGGGCGGTACCATGACGAATTGTCCGGATTTATCCGCGACCGCGCGATCATGCACTTCGCCGTTGCGCAGCAGTTCCACCGTTGCGCCCGGCGCGGCCCGGCCTGCGATGACGGCTTCGCCGGTCGGCTCGATGCTGGCAACGTCGAACGTCGGCACGTTGCCGCTCTCCGGCGATGGGGGCGATCCGATCAGCGCGTCCACGACGTCGTTTGCTTCCGATTTGGCCTTTGCGAGCGCGGCCACTCGCGTATCGGATGCAGGCTTCGAGGTCGCAGGCGCCGTCGTTGCAGCCATGGTGTCAGCCGGCGGCTCGCGGCGGACGTGTTGAATGGCGAAGACAACGCCACCGGCGGCAACAACCGCCACCAGGGGAAGGACTATTCGGCTAATCGATATGGCAGTCATGATGCTCACCCGCCTGCCGGATCGCTGGCTCGCCCGTACTTTATACCGTCTCAAGCGGGGTGGGTACTGGTTTGCGCCCGGAAAACGCAGCCTTTTCGGCGCCTTGCAAGCCTACAGCCAGCCGACGCGCCGGAACCGCCAGAACAAGCCTGCACATACCAGCAGGATCGTGCCGATCACGCTAAAATAGCCATACTGCCACTCCAGCTCCGGCATGTGCTTGAAGTTCATGCCGTAGACGCCGGCGATCGCGGTCGGGACCGCGATGATGGCAAGCCATGACGCCAGTTTCTTGGACACCGCGGTCTCCTGGGCCTGGCCGACCAGAAGGCTAGCCTCAAAGGCAAACGCCAGCACCTCGCGAAGCGAATCGATCTGCTCCTGCACCGTCCGGACGTGGTCCGTGACGTCCCGAAACAACGGCTGCATCGTGGATCGCACCATCGGCAGATTGTCATGCTCGAGCCGGCGGCAGACCTCCACCAGGGGCCCAACCGCATTGCGCAGCCGCAACAGGTCGCGCCTGAGCAAATAGAGGCGTTCGATCTGCGCCTGCGTCATGGCGCTGGCGAGCACCTGCGCTTCCATCGCTTCGACTTCTTCCTGGATGGTTTCGAGCACGGGAGAGTAGTTGTCGACGATGAAGTCGAGGATGGCGTAGAGAATATAATCCTCGCCACGGGCCAGCGCCCGAGGGCAGCTTTCGCATCGTTCGCGCACCGGCTTGTAGGACGTCGAGGCGCCGTGCCGGACCGACACGATATATCCTTCGCCGACGAACAGATGCGTCTCGCCGAACGCGATGCTATCGCCGTCGAGCTGCGCGGTGCGCGCCACGATGAACAGCGCATCGCCATATTGCTCGATCTTCGGTCGCTGATGGGCGTGGTCGGCATCCTCGATCGCAAGGTCATGCAGCTCGAACTGCCGCTGCACGCGGCGCAGTACGGCGATATCGGGCTCATGGAGTCCGATCCAGACCACGTGGTCAGGCTTGCTGCGCCAGCTCGAGGCTTCATCGATGGCGATGTTGGCGACGCGCCGGCCTTCGACGTAGACGCCGGCTGCGACCACGCCGCCGGAGGTGGCGGGCTCGGTTTTCGTGAGGCCTGACGATGCGATGTTCATGGCTTCCACCCTCGATGATTGTTGCCGAACCTTGCTTCGCGGCGTTGTTTTCGAATGAGGCTAGCACCACGAAATCCGCCGTCAATGCAATCTGGACGACGGAGAAGGAAGGGGGCGCCTCTTTATGAGATTCCTATAACGTCGCCATCCCTTCCGTCTCGAAAACCTATGCGGCCGGTGGCACTTCGGCCCAGGCAAACGCGATCGCCATCGTTCGGCTCGCGGTTCACATCGCACGGGAACATTCCATGCTGGACACCGTCATGCTGGCGCTTGGCCTCGGCCTCTTCGTCGCAGGTATCGGCTACGCCTATGCCTGCGAGCGGCTTAGAGGAGGGCGCGCCATGATCTTCGATTATTCGCTCGCCGGCCTCGTCTCGCTCGGCCTGCTGTTTTACCTGACCTACGCGCTGCTGCGTCCAGAGCGGTTCTGAACTCGCGATGACTACGCTCGCCGCCATCGTGCCGGCGTTCCTTGCGACTGCGCCGCCGCTTGTCGTGCTTCTGCGCCTGCGGCTGCCTGCAAGGTAAGACAAAGGATATTTTCCATGACCCTCATCGGCTGGTTCCAGATCCTGCTCTACTGCGCGATCGTGGTCGCGCTGGTAAAGCCGCTCGGCTGGCACATGACGCGCGTCTTCAACGGCGAGCGCACGTTCCTCTCCCGTGCTGCGGCCGGTCGAAACGGCGCTGTACCGGATCGGCGGCGTCGACGAGAAGCGCGAGCAGCACTGGCTGACCTATACGGTTGCCATGCTGCTGTTCCATGTCGGTGGCTTCCTCATCATCTACGGCCTGATGCGCCTGCAGGCGCTAATGCCACTCAACCCGGCGGAGCAATCCGCCGTCGCCCCGGATCTGTCCTTCAATACGGCGATCTCGTTCCTGACCAACACCAACTGGCAGAACTACGGCGGCGAAAGCACGCTGTCATATCTGACCCAGATGGTCGGCCTGACGCACCAGAATTTCCTGTCGGCCGCGACCGGCATTGCGCTCGCGGTGGCGCTGATCCGCGGCTTCTCCCGATCCTCGATGCGCACCATCGGCAATTTCTGGGTCGACGTGACGCGTTGCACCCTCTATGTGCTGCTGCCGATCTGCATCGTCTACGCCCTGTTTCTGGTCTGGCAGGGCATGCCGCAGACCCTTGGTTCCTATGTCGAGGCCACGACGCTGGAAGGCGCCAGGCAGACCATCGCGGTCGGACCCGTCGCCTCGCAGGTCGCCATCAAAATGCTCGGCACCAATGGCGGCGGCTTCTTCAACGCCAACGCCGCGCATCCCTTCGAAAACCCCACCGCGCTGTCGAACTTCGTGCAGATGATCTCGATCTTCGCACTCGGCGCGGCGCTCACCAATGTGTTCGGCCGCATGGTCGGCAACCAGCGCCAGGGCTGGACGATCCTCGCTGTGATGGGCGTGCTGTTCCTGTCGGGCGCCGCCGTCACCTATTGGGCCGAAGCCAACGGCACCTCGACGCTTGCCGCGCTGGGCCTCTCCGGCGGCAATATGGAAGGCAAGGAAGTCCGCTTCGGCATCGTCGCCTCCTCACTCTTTGCGGTCATCACCACGGCGGCTTCCTGCGGCGCGGTCAACGCCATGCATGACAGCTTCACCGCGCTTGGCGGCATGATTCCGTTGATCAACATACAACTCGGCGAAATCATCGTCGGCGGCGTCGGCGCCGGCATGTACGGCATGCTGCTGTTCGTGGTGCTCGCGATCTTCGTCGCCGGGCTGATGGTCGGGCGTACGCCTGAATATGTCGGCAAGAAGATCGAGGCGCGCGAGGTCAAGATGGCGATGCTCGCCATTCTGGTGCTGCCGCTGATGATCCTCGGCTGGACGGCGGTCGCCGTTGTCTATCCGACGGCTGTGGCGTCCATGGCCAATGCCGGGCCCCATGGCTTTACGGAAGTGCTCTATGCCTACACGTCGCAGACCGGAAACAATGGCTCGGCCTTCGCCGGCCTGACCGGAAACATCTTCTTCTACAACGTAACCGGCGCGATGGCGATGTTCGTCGGCCGCTTCTTCATGATCGTGCCGGCGATGGCGCTGGCGGGCTCGCTCGCTGCGAAGAAATCGATCCCGCCGTCGGCCGGCACGCTGCCGACCACCGGTGGCTTGTTCGTCGGTCTGGTCGTCGGCGTGATCCTGATCATCGGCGGCCTCACCTTCTTCCCGGCGCTGGCGCTCGGTCCGATCGTCGAGCACCTGGCCATGAATGCCAACACCCTGTTCTGATCGAACGCCATCCGGAGTTACGTCATGGAAACCATGAAACTGCAGAAAAAGGCGACGGCTTCGGCGATGCTCGATCCCAAAATCGTCGTGCCCGCGATCCGCGCGGCATTTGCAAAACTCGATCCGCGGCTGATGATCAAGAATCCCGTGATGTTCGTGGTCGAGATCGTCGCAGCCCTCACCACCGTGATCTTCCTGCGCCATCTGGCGACGGGCGGCGAGGGCCTCGCCTTTACCTTCCAGATCATCCTTTGGCTGTGGTTCACGGTGCTGTTCGCCAATTTCGCCGAAGCCGTCGCCGAGGGCCGCGGCAAGGCGCAAGCCGAGTCGTTGAAGAAGACCCGCACCGAAAGCAAGGCGAAGCTGCTGGAGGGTGCCGACCGCAACTTTCGCCTCGTTTCCGGCACCAGCCTGAAGGTCGGCGACATCGTCCTCGTCGAGGCCGGCGACAACATCCCCAGCGATGGCGAGGTGATCGAAGGCGTGGCTTCCGTGAATGAAGCGGCCATCACTGGCGAATCCGCGCCCGTGATCCGCGAATCCGGCGGCGACCGCTCGGCGGTGACCGGCGGCACGCAGGTGCTGTCCGACTGGATCCGCGTTCGCATCACGGCGGCCCAGGGTTCGACCTTCATCGACCGTATGATCAAGCTGGTGGAGGGTGCCGAGCGGCAGAAGACGCCGAACGAGATCGCGCTCAACATCCTGCTCGCGGGTCTGACCATCATCTTCGTGTTCGCCACCGTGACGATTCCGAGCTATGCGGCCTATGCCGGCGGCTCGATTTCGGTCGTCGTGCTGGTGGCGCTGTTCGTGACGCTGATCCCGACCACGATCGGCGCGCTGTTGTCGGCGATCGGTATTGCCGGCATGGACCGCCTGGTGCGTTTCAACGTGCTCGCGATGTCCGGGCGCGCGGTCGAGGCGGCCGGTGACGTCGATACGCTGCTGCTGGACAAGACCGGCACCATCACGCTCGGCAACCGTCAGGCGACGGCGTTTCGCCCTGTGCGCGGCGTCACCGAGCAGGAGTTGGCCGATGCGGCACAGCTCGCCTCGCTTGCCGACGAGACGCCGGAAGGTCGGTCGATTGTCGTGCTGGCCAAGGAGAAATACGGCATCCGCGGCCGCGACATGAAGGAGCTCAACGCCACCTTCATTCCGTTCACCGCGCAAACGCGCATGAGCGGCATCGATGCCGGAACATCCTCCGTCCGCAAGGGTGCGGTGGACGCGATCCTGGCCCATGTCGACGGCGGCGGCGCGGTTCGCACGGTCGCCTCGAGGAATGCCGCGCGTGCCCTGCAATCGGGCGTCATGTCAGATGCGGGGCGCGAGATCCAGGCCATTTCGGATGAGGTCGCCAAGGCCGGCGGCACGCCGCTCGCCGTCGCGCGCGACGGCAAGTTGCTTGGCGTCGTGCATCTCAAGGACATCGTCAAGGGCGGTATCCGCGAACGCTTTGCCGAGCTGCGCCGCATGGGCATCCGCACCGTGATGATCACGGGCGACAACCCGATGACGGCGGCCGCCATCGCCGCCGAAGCCGGCGTCGACGATTTCCTGGCGCAGGCAACGCCCGAAGACAAGCTGAAGCTGATCCGCGACGAGCAGGCCAATGGCAAATTGGTGGCGATGTGCGGCGACGGCACCAACGACGCGCCGGCGCTGGCGCAGGCCGATGTCGGCGTCGCCATGAACACCGGCACGCAGGCCGCACGCGAGGCCGGCAACATGGTCGACCTCGATTCCAACCCGACCAAGCTGATCGAGGTGGTCGAGATCGGCAAGCAGCTTTGATGACGCGCGGCGCGCTGACCACGTTTTCGATCGCCAACGACGTCGCGAAATATTTCGCCATCATCCCGGCGATGTTCCTGGCGTTCTATCCGCAGCTCCAGGTACTCAACGTCATGCATCTGGCGAGCCCGCAGAGCGCGATCCTGTCGGCGATCATCTTCAACGCGCTCATCATCATCGCGCTGATCCCGCTGGCGCTGAAAGGCGTAGCGTACCGCGCGGTCGGGGCAGGGGCGTTGTTGCGCCGTAACCTGCTGATCTACGGCCTCGGCGGCATCATCGTTCCCTTCATCGGCATCAAGGCCATCGACCTCGCCGTCGCGGCGTTTGGTTTGGCATAAGGAGTTACGCACGTGCTCAGAGAAATCCGTCCCGCCATTCTCATCCTGCTCCTGCTCACCGCGATCACCGGCCTTGCCTATCCGCTCGCCATGACCGCGATTGCCGGCGCGATCTTTCCGAAGCAGGCGCAAGGCAGCCTGATCGAGAAGGACGGCAAGGTGATCGGCTCCGCCCTGATCGGGCAGGAGTTCAAGAGCGACAAATATTTCCACGGCCGCCCGTCCGCGACCTCGGCACCGGACCCGGCCGATTCCACCAAGACAGTCTCCGCCCCTATAACGCCGCCAATTCCGGCGGCTCCAACCTCGGCCCGACCAGCAAGGCGCTGGCTGACCGGATCAAGGAAGACGTCGAGAAACTCAAGGCCGAGAACCCGTCCGCCGCTGTGCCGGTCGACCTCGTCACCACCTCCGGCAGTGGGCTCGATCCCGACATTTCGCCGGAGGGCGCGCTGTTCCAGGTCCCGCGGGTGGCAAAGGCCCGTAACCTGCCGGAAGCCCGCGTCCGCGAACTGGTCGTGGAGCATACGCAGGGGCGCATGGCTGGATTGCTCGGCGAGGTCAGAGTTAACGTATTGGCATTGAATCTGGCATTGGACGAGGCCTCGAAATGAGAGCCGCTAGGCCCGCCGAGAGGTGAGGACTATATTGCCTCATGGTCCAAACCCGCCGCGACCCTGAACAGCGTCCCTCGCCGGAAGCCCTGCTGGAGGCGGCCCGGCGCGAGGACAGCCGCGCGGGACGGCTCAAGATTTTCGTCGGCGCCGCTCCCGGTGTCGGCAAGACCTACGAGATGCTGCAGAACGCCCATGCCAAGAAGAAGGCCGGCGCCGATGTCGTTGTTGGCGTGGTCGAGACCCACGGCCGGGCGGAAACTGAAGCGCTTCTGAACGGCCTCGAAGTGCTGCCGCGCAGGCGGCTTGCCTACAAGGAGCAGACGCTTGAGGAGATGGACCTCGACGCGCTGATCGCGCGGCGGCCGCAGATCGCGCTCGTCGACGAACTCGCCCATACCAACGCGCCCGGCAGCCGCCATCCTAAGCGCTATCTCGACGTCGAGGAATTGCTGTCTCATGGCATCGACGTCTACACCGCCGTCAATATCCAGCACATCGAAAGCCTCAACGACGTGGTCGCGCAGATCACACATGTGCGGGTGCGCGAGACCGTGCCGGACAAGGTGTTCGACCGCGCCGATGCCATCGAGTTGATCGACCTTACGCCCGACGATCTGATCCAGCGGCTGAAGGAGGGCAAGGTCTACGTTCCCAAGCAGGCCGAGCGCGCGCTGGAGCATTATTTCTCGCCGGGCAACCTGACCGCGCTGCGCGAGCTGGCGCTGCGGCGTACCGCCGAACGCGTCGATGAGCAATTGCTCACGCACATGCAGGCCAATGCGATCGACGGGCCGTGGGCCGCCGGCGAGCGCATCCTGGTCTGCGTCAGCGAGGACCCGCGGGCGGCCGGACTGGTGCGCTATACCAAGCGGCTCGCCGACCGGCTGCACGCGCAATGGACCGCGATCAGCATCGAGACGCGGCGCAGCCTGCAACTGACCGACGAGCAGCGCGATCGGCTCGCCGATACCATGCGGCTGGCGGAGGCGCTTGGCGGCGAGGCGCTGACGATTCCCGGCGTCGGACGCCGCATCGCCGACGATGTCATCGATTTCGCGCATGCCAACAATGTCACGCAGATCATCATCGGCAAGTCAACTCGCTCATGGTGGTTCGAGCTGACGCGCGGATCGGTGGTGCACGATCTGGTGCGGCGTGCCGGCAACATCAGCGTGCATGTGATTCCCGGTGACGAGCAGGGCGTCGCCAAGGCGGCGGTACAGACCGCGGCGCGGCAGGAGCCGTTCAATCCGCGGCCCTATCTGATGGCGCTGCTGTTCGTCGCGGTCGGCCTCGGCGCCGCTGCACTGATCCGACCCATGTTCGGCGGCATCGAGAATGTCGATCTGGTGTTCCTCACCGCCGTGGTCAGTGTGGCGGTTCGTTACGGGCTTTTGCCCTCGCTGCTGACGAGTGTCGCCGCTTCGCTATGCTACAACTTCTTCTTCATGCCGCCGTACTATACCTTCACCATCGCCGACCCGACCAACATCGCAGCGTTCTTCTTCTTCATGCTGATTGCGCTCCTGGTCTCCAATGTCGCAGCGCGGGTTCGCGTACAGGCCGATACGGCGATCGGCCGGGTTCGCACGACCGAATCGCTCTACGCTTTCAGCCGCAAGCTGGCGGGTACGGCAACGCTCGACGACGTGCTGTGGGCAACCGCGTACCAGACCGCGTTGATGCTCAAAGTGCGGGTGGTGCTGCTGTTGCCGGAAGAGGGCGTGTTGACCGTTAAGTCGGGCTATCCGCCGGAAGACCAGCTCGACCAGGCAGATCTCGCCGCCGCCAACTGGGCCTGGAGCAACGATCGCCCGGCCGGACGCGGATCGGATACGCTGCCGGGAGCAAAAAGGTTGTTCCTGCCGATGCGAACGGGGCGCGGCGCGATCGGGGTCATCGGCATCGACGACGACCGGACCGGGCCGCTGCTGACGCCGGACCAGCGCCGCCTGCTGGATGCGCTGGTCGACCAGGGCGCGCTGGCGATCGAGCGGGTGCTGCTGGTCGAGGATATGGACCGGGTCAAGCGCACGGTGGAATCCGACCGGCTGCGCGGTGCACTCCTGACCTCGATCTCGCACGATCTGAAGACGCCGCTGGCCTCGGTGCTGGGCGCCGCCTCTACCCTGCGCGATCTCGGCGCCGGCCTCAACGAGGCGCAGAAGAACGATCTGCTTGCCACCATGATTGACGAATCCGAGCGGCTCAACCGCTTCATCGCCAACCTGCTCGACATGACCAAGCTGGAATCCGGCTCCATCGTGCCGAACACCGCGCCGCACGATGTCGGCGAGATCGTCGGCAGCGCTTTGCGCCGCGCCGGCAAGATTCTCGTGCATCACAAAGTGTCGCTCGAGCTTGCTGCCAATCTGCCGATGCTGGAGCTCGATGCGGTACTGTTCGAGCAGGTGCTGTTTAACTTGCTCGACAATGCTGCCAAATACGCGCCCGGCGGCACGACGATATCGATCAGGGGCACGCGCGATCGGGCGCAAGTCTCCCTGCAGATACTGGACGAGGGCGGCGGCATTCCGCCGGAAGAATTGGAGAGCGTGTTCGACAAGTTTTATCGCGCGCAGAAGGGCGATCACGTCCGTCCCGGCACCGGTCTTGGACTTGCGATTTCCCGCGGCTTCGTCGAGGCGATGCATGGCACGATCTCGGCCGCCAACCGCAGCGATCGTAGCGGTGCGGTGATAACCATTCGGCTGCCGGTACCGGCCACCGATAGCGCGCTGGATACCGCCGCATGAATGCTCCCGCGATCAAGGTCCTGGTCATCGACGACGAGCCGCCGATCCGCAAGCTCCTGCGGATGGGGCTGAGCACGCAGGGCTATGACATCCTCGAAGCCTCCAACGGCAAGATCGCGCTGGAGAAGCTCGCCGAGAGCCCGGCACTGATCATCCTCGATCTGGGCCTGCCCGACATCCAGGGCCATGAACTGCTGCGCATGATCCGCGGCCGCAACGAAAGCGTGCCGATCGTGGTGCTGTCGAGCCGCGGCGACGAGGCCGGCAAGGTGCAGGCGCTTGATCTCGGCGCCGACGATTATCTCACCAAGCCGTTCGGCATGGATGAACTGCTGGCGCGGATGCGCGCGGCGCTGCGGCACCAGTTGCAGGTGCAGGGCGAGCGGCCGGTGTTTCGTGCAGGCGATCTCTCGGTCGACCTGGTGCGCCGCATCGTCAAAGTCGGCGAGCGTGAGATAAAGCTCTCGCCGAAGGAATATGAATTACTGCGCGTCCTGGTGCAGCACGCCGGCAAGGTGCTTACCCATCGCTTCCTGTTGAAGGAGCTTTGGGACGAACTCACGGATGCGCAATATCTGCGCGTCTATGTTCGCCAGCTCCGCCAGAAGATCGAAGCCGATCCCGAACGTCCGCAATTCGTGCTGACCGAGACGGGCATCGGCTACCGATTGCGGGCGCCGGATTGATCAGATCTCCGATAGCGGCGATCCCGCATTTGGCTTGTCATGCGGGTCAGCTTGCCGCAGGCGGCGTTATCATGAAATGCTATGCTTCCACGTGGGATCTGACCTGGGCGGACCACGCACGCCCGGATGAATCGGAGGAGGAAGCACGGCCATGGCTGAGAGCGTCATGTATCACGAAGGCAATCGTCAACTGCAGGACCGGTTCGACAGTCGCCGGATTTCCGACCGGCTGGAAGTGAAGCTGATGCGCAAGGAATTTTCGGCTGACGACAAGAAGTTCATCGAAAGCCTGCCATACTTCTTCCTGGCGACGGCCGACGCCAAAGGCCGGCCCGATTGCTCGTTCAAGGGCGGGGCACCGGGCTTTGTGCGCATCACCGGGCCTTCCGAGATTGCATTCCCCGACTATGACGGCAACGGCATGTTCAAGAGTCTCGGCAACATTGTCGCCAATGCCGATGTCGGCCTGCTCTTCATCGCGATGCACGGCAAGCCGCGGCGTTTGCGCGTCAACGGCAGCGCCAGCGTGAGCGATCGCGATCCGCTGCTTGCGGAGACCGTCGGCGCGCAGCTCATCGTTCGCGTGACCGCGCGGGCGATCTTTCCGAACTGTCCGCGCTATATTCCGACGATGAGTTCGATCGAACCGTCGATCTATGTGCCGGTCGCCGGACAGGACGCGCCGGAGCCGGCGTGGAAGGGCTTTGCGGATTTCAAGGACTGCATTCATCCGCGGCAGCCGACATTCAAAGGGTGAATGTGGCGACCGCGCGCGAAGCACCAGCCTAGATCGCCGTCATCTCGCCCTTGGTCCAGGCTTCGCGCAGCTTGAATTTCTGGATCTTGCCCGATCCCGTCAGCGGGAACGCTTCCACCACGAACCAGTGCTTGGGTGTCTTGTGGGGGCGAGCGAGGCCCGCATGTAGTCGATCAGTTCTTCCTTTTCGATTGTTGCGCCGGGCGCCGGGCGGATGAAGGCCGCGACCTCTTCACCCCACTTCTCGTGGGGAACGCCGATCACGGCGACCTCGCCGACCTTCGGATGCTTGAACAGAAGCTCCTCCAGTTCGCGCGGATAGATGTTCTCGCCGCCGCGGATGATCATGTCCTTGAGGCGGCCTTCCACCGTGCAATAGCCGCGGGCGTCCATCGCGCAGAGGTCGCCGCTATGCAGCCAGCCGTCGGCATCGATCGCGGCGGCGGTCGCATCAGGCATTTCGAAGTAACCGATCATCACATGATAGCCGCGGGTGCAGAATTCGCCGACCGTGCCGACCGGAACGGTCTCACCGGTGTTGGGGTCGATGATCTTGGTTTCCATATTGGGAAGCGGCAGGCCGATCGTATTGGCCTTGTCCTCGACGCTGTCGGTGGTGCGGGTCTGCGCCGCGACCGGGGAGCATTCGGTCTGGCCGAACACGATGGTGAAGGGGCGCCGAGCTTCTCCTCCAATCGCCGCACCAGCGCGGCCGGCACCGTGGAGCCGCCGGAGCAGATCGCCTTGACCGATGAGAGGTCGGTTGTCGGGAATGTCGCGTGCTCCAGCATCGCAACCAGCATGGTGGGAACACCGAGCATCGCGTTGCCGCGATAGGTCCCGAGCATTTCCAACACCAGCCCGGGTTCGAAAGCCTCGATCAGCACTTGCGTCGAGGCTTTCGATACCGCGCCGATCACGCAGCAGACGCAGCCACCGGTGTGAAACAGCGGCATCGTGGTGACGAAGACGTCGCCGGGATCGACGCCCATCCGGTCGGCGGTGTCAGCGCCGTTGTTGAGCAACCCACGATGGCGGAGCAGGGCGCCCTTCGGAAAGCCCGTGGTGCCCGAGGTGTACTGGATCATGACGGGATCGTCGGGACTGACCGCCGGCAGCTTGACGCTCTCGTCGTCGCCCGCTGCGATGAACGCATCCCAGTCGTCGAAGCCGATGATCTCGCGCAATTCGGGGCAGTTCGCCGCCACCGCCTGCACCGTCTCGAGCATCGGGTTGCCGCGGAAACCGTCGACGACGAAGACACCGGCCGAGCGCGACTGCTTCAATACGTACTCAACTTCCCGGGCGCGAAACGCCGGGTTCACGGTGACGAGGATCATGCCCGCCATGCCGGCGCCGAATTCGAGCATCACCCATTCCGGGATGTTCTGCGCCCAGACGGCAATGCGCTCGCCCGGCTTGAAGCGCGACAGCAACGCGCGGGCGGTACGCTGGGCTTCGCGATAAAGCTGCGCGTAGGTCCATTGCCGGCGCAGCTTTGGATCGGGGACGCCCGCAATCAGGGCCAGACGATCGGGCGCCGCCTCGGCCGCCTTGCGCAGGAGATCCCCGAACGTCATCTCCCGCACCGCAGGCGTCGTTGGTCCTGCGACGTGCGACTTCGTCAATGCCATTGAATCCTCCCGGTGCGGCGTCCTCACGGGGGATGGTGCCGTTCTTCTTGTCGGCGTTTGTCGTCCCCCGACGGCCAAAATGCCTTCCGTCGCGGGTCAATGCAAGCGGACTGTGACGTGCCAGGAACTTTGTATGCTACCGGTGATTACTTTTTTGCCAAACGGAGGAAAGCCGGAGAAAAAGCAATGGCACGCAGATATTCGAAGAAGGCGTCGGCCGACGTCGGGCGCGCGATGAAGAAGCGCAAGGCTGGTACGCTGAAGAGCGGCCGGTCGGGCAGGAAGGTCAAGAGCCGCAAGCAGGCGATTGCGATCGGACTGTCGGAGGCGAGGGCCAAGGGCAAGAAGGTGCCGAAGAAGGCATCGAAGAAACGCAAGGCTGCGAAGAAAACAGCGAAGAAGTCGAAGCGAGGCGCCAAGCGGTAGGCGCGCTCGCTCACCGAACTCCGTCATGCCCGGGCTTGTCCCGGGCATCCACGTTCTTTTCACGTTGTGCAAAGCAAGACGTGGATGGCCGGGACAAACCCCGCCATGACGGTGGAGAAAGCGTCATCCCGCCTTGCGGTGCCTGGCCGCGGAGCGGTGCGCCTTCCTCGCCGAGCGGCGTGCCGGCGTCCGCCGCGACGCCGCAGCATGCGCTCGCCGTTTCGCCGCCGATTTTCCCTTCAGGCTGGCCTTCAGCGCATCCATCAGGTTGACGACGTTGTCGGGCTTCTCTTCGCGCTCAGTGACCTTGATCGGCTTGCCGGAGGCTTTCCGGCGTACCAGCGCCTTTAGAGCGTCCTCATACTCATCCTTGAATTTCGAGGGATCGAAGTGCGCCGCCTTGGTGCGCAGGATGTGGCCCGCGAGTTCGATCATGTCCTTTGTGATCTTCGGGGTCTTGATACCGTCGAAATAGTCCTCCTCGTCGCGTAGCTCGTACGGATATCGCAGCGTGGTGCCGAGCAGGCCCTTGCCGAGCGGCTCGATCGCAATGACGTGCTCGCGGTTGGTCAGCACGATGCGCGCCAGCGCGACCCGGTCCTCATCCTTCATGGCGTCGCGGATCACCGCGAAGGCGTCGACCGCGGCCTTGCCGTCGGGGGCGACGTAGTAGGGATGGTTGTAATAGCGCTTGTCGATTTCGTCCCGCGGCACGAAACTGTCGATCTCGATGGTGTGATTGCTCTCGATCTGGACAGCCTCGAGTTCCTCCTTTTCGATCTCGACATATTGGCCCTTCTTCAGCTCATAGCCGCGTCCCTTCTGGTCGCTCTCGACGACATCGCCGGTCTCGGCGTCGATCATCTGCTGCTTCAGCCGGTTGCCGGTCTCCTTGTTGATCATGTGAAAGCGGGTTTTCTCGACCGATGTCGAGGCCGGATACAGCACCACCGGACACGACACCAGTGAGAGTTTTAGCGAGCCTTTCCAATAGGCGCGGGGGCCATTGCAGTCTCCGGCATGGTTGGGTTTAGGAACTTCAACGGTTAGTATGGGTTTCCGTTCCGACATTGCCGCGGGGCGGTCTTGATGCTTGAGGGTTTTGCCGTGGCGTTGAAGAAGCTCAGCACGTACCGGAAGAAGCGCGATTTCGGCAAGACGACGGAGCCCTCCGGCGACGTCAAGGTCCAGCCTGCGAAGCAGCGGCGGTTCGTGATCCAGAAGCATGACGCGACGCGCCTGCACTACGATCTCCGGCTGGAATTCGACGGCGTCTTCAAGTCCTGGGCGGTCACCAAGGGGCCGTCACTCGACCCGCACGACAAGCGGCTGGCGGTCGAGGTTGAGGATCACCCGCTCGACTACGGCGATTTCGAAGGCACCATTCCCGAAGACCAGTATGGCGGTGGCACCGTCATGCTGTGGGATCGCGGCTATTGGGAATCCGATGATCCCGAACGCGGCTTCAAGAAGGGCGACCTGAAATTCACCCTGCACGGCGGCAAGCTGCATGGCAGCTGGGTCCTGGTGCGGATGCGGGGCGACCGCTATGGCGGCAAGCGCACCAACTGGCTCCTGATCAAGCACCGCGACGAATTCGCACGAGAAGGCGAGGCCATCGATATTCTGGAAGAGGACCGCTCCGTCGCCTCCGGGCGATCGATGGCGCAGATTGCCGAAGGTAAGGGCAAGGCACCAAAGCCGTTCATGCTGGCCAAGGGCAAGACGAAGGCCGATGCGGTCTGGCATTCGAACCGGGGCGAAGCGGCTGACGCGCGCGCCAGCAGGAAGACAGCGGCACTGCGAGCCACGCCAGAGACCAAGACCCGCGCGCCAGCGCAAAGCGCCAAGCCGAAGATGGTTTCCGTGATGCCGGATTTCATCGCGCCGCAGCTTTGCGCCTCCGTCGAGCGGCCGCCGAACGCGGACGGCTGGTGCCATGAAGTCAAGTTCGACGGCTACCGCGTACAGTTGCGGATCGAGGATGGCGATGTGGCGTTGTTGACCCGAAAAGGGTTGGACTGGGCCGACAAGTTCGGTGCCATCGCGAGAGCAGCCAAGGCGTTACCCGATGCGCTGATCGACGGCGAAATCGTCGCGCTGGACCACAACGGCGTGCCCAGCTTCTCGGCGCTGCAGGCGGCGATCGCCGACAACAAGACCGGTAACCTCATCTTCTTTGCGTTCGATCTCCTGTTTGCCAAAGGTGAGGATTTGCGCGCGCTGCCGCTGCGAGAACGCAAGGAACGCTTGAAGCGGCTGCTGGAGCGGCGGAACGGAAAGGAAAAGCTGATCCGCTACGTCGATCATTTCGAGGACCGCGGCGATACCGTGCTGGCATCGGCAAAGAAACTGGAGCTGGAAGGCATCGTCTCCAAGAAGCTGGATGCGCCCTACCGCTCGGGACGCACCGAAAGCTGGACCAAGGCCAAGATCCGCGGCGGGCAAGAGGTGGTGCTGGGTGGCTGGAAGACGACCAACGGCAAATTCCGCTCGCTTATGGCGGGCGTCTATCGCGGCGGTCATCTGGTGTTCGTCGGCCTCGTCGGCACCGGCTTCGGGCAGGACGTCGTCCGGCGCATCACGCCGGCGTTGAAGGCGGCGGCCTCGGACAAGAGCCCGTTCGGCGGCAAGGATACGCCGAAGAAGACCCGCGACGTGCACTGGCTGAGACCTGAATTGGTCGCCGAGGTCGAGTTCGCCGGCTGGACCGATGGCGGCAACATCAGGCAGGCTGCGTTCAAGGGACTGCGTCAGGACAAGCCGGCGAAGGAGATACGCGCGGAGAAGCCTGCCATGACTGGAGTTGCAAAGCCTGTAACGCGGTCCGCGAAATCATCGGCCAAATCCGCCGGGGCGATGGGTGTTACGATCTCAAAGCCCGACAAGGCGCTGTGGCCCGATGGCGGCGACGGCGAGGGCGTCACCAAGCTCGATCTTGCGCAATATTTCGAGGCGGTCGGCGAGTGGATGATCGCCCACCTCAAGGGCCGTCCATGCTCGATTCTCCGCGCGCCCGACGGCATCAACGGTGAAAAATTCTTCCAGCGTCACGCTATGCAGGGCGGCTCCGATCTCCTGAAACTCGCCAAGGTCGCGGGCGACCGTAAACCCTATTTGCAGATCGATCAGGTCGAGGGATTGGCGGCGGTGGCGCAGATCGGCGGGCTGGAGCTGCATCCCTGGAATTGCGCGTCTGATGACTACGACACGCCGGGGCGGCTGGTGTTCGATCTCGATCCAGCCCCGAACGTTGAATTTTCGGAAGTGATCGAGGCCGCAAAGGACATGCGGCAACGCCTGACGGCGGTGGGGCTCGAGAGCTTCTGCAAGACCACCGGCGGCAAGGGGCTGCACGTCGTGGCGCCGTTGCTCCACGGCGCAAGGGACAAGGTCACGTGGAAGGAGGCCAAGGCGTTCGCGCAAGGCATCTGCCAGTGGATGGCGAATGACGACCCCGAGCGCTATCTGCTCAACATGTCGAAGAAGCTGCGCAAGGGAAAGATCTTCCTCGACTATCTGCGCAACGACCGGATGTCGACCGCGGTCGCCGTGCTGTCGCCGCGTGCGCGCGAGGGCGCCACCGTCTCGATGCCGCTGACCTGGGCGCAGGTGCGTGGCGATCTCGATCCGAAGAAGTACACGGTCCGCACCGTGCCTTCGCTGCTGGCCAAGACAAAAGCCTGGGACGGCTACGATGACGCGGCGGCGTCGATCAAGGCAGCGATGAAGAAGTTGGCTTCAAGCGCCTGATGGCCATGAGCACAACGATCGCTATCGGTTCGTCATGCCCGGGCTTGTCCCGGGCATCCACGACTAAACACCGTAGCGGTCGGAAAGACGTGGATGGCCGGGACAAGCCCGGCCATGACGGAGAACGGTATCGTAACTCAGCCTATCAAAGCTTCCCGAGCAGCAGCAGAATCAGCAGGATCACGATCACCAGGCCCAACCCGCCGCCACCGTAATAGCCGGTGCCGTAGAACGGCCCGCCGCCGATGCCGCTGAATCCGCCGAGCAGGGCGATGATGAGGATAATCAGAATGATGGTGCCGATCGACATGAACTTCTCCTCAGCCCAAGGGGGCGCTCTGTATGCTCTGCCCTTTGCATGGATCAACAGCGGGGAGTCATCTAAGTTCCGTTTTGCGTTGCGATAATGCGCGCAGCCCTTTCTTTCGAAGCAGGTGCAATTACATCCGGTTGGACACGAGAGGATTTCCGCGATGACTAAGCCGCTGGTGGTTTCCATCCCGCATAGCCTGGGACGCGAAGAGGCGATGCGCCGCCTGAAGACCGGGCTTTCGCGTGCCGCTTCAAGCGTACCGGTGCTGAGCGTTGATGAGGAGCGATGGGAAGACAACCGCATGATTTTTCGCGTTCGCGCGCTCGGCCAGGCGGCCGCCGGCCATGTCGACGTGGCGGAAGATCATGTGCAGGTCGAAGTCATGTTGCCATGGTTGCTGCAACGCTTTGCCGAAGTAGCCCAGGCGGCGATCCGCAGCCGCGGCCAATTGCTGCTGACCAAGAAAAGCTGATGTTGCCCTAAGCGCGCCCACGCTTTCGTGCCGGCTTTGCCGCGGCGTTGAACCTTGCCCGCAGCACGGCGACCGGCAGGTGCGCCAGCAGATCCGACAGCCGCAACTGCGTGGCATCGGCGTCGGCAAAACCTTCCACCGCATAGCCGCCGACATCGAGCGCGGCGTCATAGTTTTCCGGACCAGGCCAATGTCTGCCGCCGTCGGTCAACGGCGCAAACCAGCGCGTCATCACGGTGATCGCGGCCTCGCGGCCTCGCCGCCGGGCGAACGCGATGAAATGGTCGCGATGCGGCCCGTTCACTTCAAAGGCTCGTAATCGCCTTCCGTGAATATGTCGGCGAGCTCGGTCCGGAGCTTAAGCAGATGCCGTGTCCAGGCCAGCTTCAGATGACCGTTCGGCCACTTCTCGACCAGGTGATCCCAATCCGGTTTCTCCAGCGCGCCGAGCCGCCCTGCGCGTTCGGCAAAGTCGACCGGCCGCCGGTTGTCGGGATCGACCAGTGAAAAATCCCAAAGCTCCGTGCCCTGATAAAAATCCGGCACCCCCGGCAGCATCGCCTTCAGCGTGATCTGGCTGAGTGAATTCAAGGCGCCCAGCAGCGACAGCCGCTGCGCCAGCGTTTGCAGCGAGTTCAGGAATTCACCCGAGAGCGACGGATCGAGAATTTTTTCGATGAAGCCCTTTACGCCCGCCTCGTAAGCCGCGTGGGGATTGAGCCAACTCGTTTCCTGCTTGCCCTCGCGCGCGGCCTTCAGCGCATATTCCTGCATTCGCGCCGGAAAAGAAGCATCGTTCGGCTGCCATGCCCCGAGCAGCGCCTGATACAGCATATATTCGAACGTTGCCGACGGCGCGCGAAAATCGCCATCGACAAGCAGATGCGGCGCGTTAAGCAGCTTCCATCGAGCTACCGCACTGGTCCATTCGCCCGGAATTTCCGCCAGCGCCAGGATGCGCGTCCGCGCATCCTCGCCGCGCTTGGTGTCATGTGTTGCGGTCGCCGTCATGCCAAGCGGCCATTCGCTGGCGCGGGCCTGCATCATCCCGTGAAAATCGCCGGCCGAAAGCGCTTTTGCCGCCGGATCGCCGCCGACCTCATTGAGGGCGAGCAGGCGGTGGTAGCGGTAGAACGTCGTGTCCTCCAGCGACTTCGCCATCATGGGGCCGGTGAACTGCTGCACCTTCAACGCGAAACGTCTCACGCGCGGCGCGCTGTGATGCGCCCGCCCGGGCTTGATCAGATCCATTGTCAGAGTGTCGCGGAGGAAGTCGAAAATGCCGTCGTCGGCGGCGAACCAGTCGGCGCGTGCCCGTTCGATCGTCCCTGATATCAGCTGGCGATCATGCGCGGATGGACCTGAGGAGGTCAGATAGGTGCGGTAGACCGGGAAATGCAGCACGTAGAGTTCGAGCGCCTGCCGCAGGCTGTCGGCGGAATAGTCGCGAGTGGAGTAATGTCCGCTGGCAATCCGCGCCAGCAGGCGCGTCAGCACCGTGAACTCGCTGGCCAGCAGCGTTTCCAGCACGCGGCGTTTTGCCTCCCGCAGGATCGGTTCGAGCTTTGGCGATTGGTTGCTGATCTGCCGCCAGACCTCGTCGAGTGGCTCCAGGCCGTTGCCGTCGGTCAGCACATGGGTGATCGCGTTCATCCACTCATAGCCGGTGGTGCCGTGAACGCCGGCAAATGACGGCAGCTTTTCGTGCTCGCCGAGAATTTTCTCGATCACCACGTAAAAGGGTTGGTTTCGGCCGCCATGCGCCTCGCGGACCAACCGGCGCAGGCGCTGGAAATACTGAACGGGATCACGCAGGCCATCGATGTGGTCGAGCCGCAACCCCCAAGCTTTCCCTCGGCTATCAGCCGTTTGACCAGGCGATGGATCGCCTCGAACGTGCCGGCGTCCTCGACGCGCAAGCCCGCCAGCGTATTGATGTCGAAGAAGCGTCGGTAGTTGATGTCGCTGGAAGCGAGCCGCCAGTGGCCGAGCTTGTAGTGCTGGCGTTCGAGCAGATGGTGCAGCGATAGCGTCGCCGCTGTGCGATCCGCTCCGGCACGATAGGCGTCCAGCCCACGCGCGATGATGTCCGCGGCTCCCATGATGCTCTTCAATTCGGCCTTGAAGGCAGGCGCGTCCTTGCGGTTGGGGCGTCGCGGCCCCTGATAACGGGAGGCCAGCACAAGCATCGCCATGCCGGGGGCGCTTTCCTCCGCCCCCGCCTCCTTGACGATCATGCGCAGGATTTCGCCGTAACGTTCCGGCGCGATCGGCAGCCGATGCTCGAAATACCAGGCTGAGAAGCTGCCCTCGGAAGGATCGTAGCGCAGTTCGATCTCGCCATTTTCCAGCGCCTGCCCGTAGGACGAGCCGAGGATCGGCAGCAGCACTCCGCCGCGGGCGCGGTATGGCAACTGCTCCCAATCGATATCGAAGGAAGCCGCGTGCGGCGAGGCGGGACCCCACTCCAGCACATCGAGCCACCATGGATTATCGGCAAAATGCACACCGACATGGTTGGGCACGAAGTCGAGGATCAGCCCGAGATCATGTTGCCGCAGCACAGCGCTCAGCCGCTCGAAGCCGGCTTCGCCGCCGAGTTCCGGATTGAACCGGGCATGGTCGGTGACGTCATAGCCATGCGTGCTGCCCTTGCGGGCGCGCATGAAGGGCGAGGCATAGAGATGGGTGATGCCGAGCGCCTTCAGGTAGGGCACCACGGAAGCGGCGGCGTCGAAATCGAAATCCGCCGACAATTGCAGGCGGTAGGTCGCGATCGGGATCGCCGGGGGCATTTTCCTATCCGAGGCGCCAGAGCACCGTCCATGGCGGGAGACTATCGCCCAACTCGCTGCCCCAGATCAGGGTTCCCGCGGAGCCATCGGGCGCATGGCTGATGGCCTGGTCCGACAGGTTGGCGAGGAGGTGAAGTGTGGCGCCATCGCCCATCCGCCAATGGGCCGTCAGCAGGCGATTGGACGCTCCGTTCGCCTCGCCGAAGGTGGCACCCGCGAGCCGCGGAACAATCTCCTGCCGGCGGATTTTCAACAGGTCCCGCACCAGCGCCAGCCGCTTTCGTGCCGCCGGCGCGTCGCGTTCGTTCCAGTCGAGCACGGCCAGAATCGCGCGTCGATGGATCGAGTGCGTCCGGCACCTCGTGGCCGAATTCCGCATAGGCCCAGGCATATTCGGCGCGGCGACCCTTGCGAACGGCATCGGCGAGTTCGCCGCCGAAGTCGCAGAAGAACGGGAAGGGCGCCTTCGAGCCCCATTCCTCGCCCATGAACAGCATGGGAATGGACGGCGCCAGCAGCAGCACTGTCAGCGCTGCTTCGATCGCCCGTGCATCCGCATAGCTTTCGAGCCGGTCGCCCAACGGGCGATTGCCGATCTGGTCGTGGTTCTGCAGGAAGTTGATGAAGGCGACAGGCGGCAGATGGCCGCTCGGCTCGCCCCGCTTGCCGCCACGAAATGCCGACGGTTCGCCCTGATAGACGAAGCCTGATGACAGCGAGCGTGCGATATCCGAGATCGGCGAGCGCTGGTAGTCGCCATAATAGCCCTGCTTCTCGCCGGTCATCAGCACGCGCCAGGCGTGATGATAGTCGTCGTTCCACTGCGCGCGATACTTTCCGCGCGGCGGATCCTGAACGGCGTCCAGAATGCTGGCACGGTTGTCGCCGTTCTCCAAGACCAGATGTATGTGCCGGCCGGTTTCCGCGGCGAGCCGGCCGGCGGCGGCGCTGAGATCGTGCAGCAGCGACAGCCCGCCGGGCTCGACAATCGAGTTGACGGCATCGAGCCGTAGCCCGTCGAAGCGATAGTCGCGCAACCAGGAGAGCGCATTCTCGATCGCAAAAGCGCGGACTTGCTTCACGCGATAATCGATCGCGCTGCCCCAGGGCGTGTGTGCTTCGGTGAAGAAGGAAGGCGCATAGCGGCCGAGATAATTTCCTTCGGGGCCGAAATGGTTATAGACCACGTCGAGCATCACCATCAGCCCGCGCTGATGCGCCGCGTCGATCATCGCCTTGAGATCTTCAGGCCGCCCATAGGCGCTGTCGGGCGCGTACCACAGGACGCCGTCATAGCCCCAGTTACGCGCACCCGCGAAATCCGCCAGCGGCATCAATTCCAGCGCGGTGATACCGGTATCTGCGAGATGATCGAGCCTGTCGATCATCGCGCGATAGGTGCCTTGTTCGGTGAAAGTCCCGACATGGGCCTCGACGACGACCGCTTCCTGCCACGGCCGTCCGCGCCAGCTCGCGGCGCGCCATGGATAGGCTTCATGATCGATCACTTCGCTGGGGCCGAAGACGTCATTGGGCTGAAACGCCGACGCCGGATCCGGCACGTCGATCTCGTCATCAACGCGGAATTTGTAGCGCGCACCGGCCTTCACGCCGGCGATGTCGGCCGTAAACCAGCCATCCCCGCCGCGCTTCATCGCGTGCGGTTGCTCCAGCATGACATCGACGCGTTTCGCCGCCGGCGCCCACAGCCGAAACCGCGTGCCGTAGTTTGCCAGACACGGGCCGAATTGCCGGTCGTTCATGCCGTGCCCGCAAAGGCAAGCACCGACCGCGGCGGCGCGCTGGCCTTGGCGCCAGACGCGAATTCGGTGAAGGCCTGCACGGCCTCGGTCGTATTCAGCACCTGTTGCCAGTTCTTGTACTCGGACATCTTGGGCAATGTGAAAGCGATCTCTTCAGGGGCGGCGTTCAGGACGATAAAGATCGGCGGCTGACCTTGTTCCAATGGTCCTAGTACGTAGGCGAGGAAGCGTCCTTCCGGAAAATTCCAGTCGGCTTCCTGCATCTCCTCGGCCGCCGGTGTCAGCCACAGCACGCCGTAGGAGCCATCCTTGCGCCGCCCGGAAAGCCAGCGCTGGGAGCGGAGTTGAGGGAAACGTCGGCGGAGCGCGGTCATGTGGCCGACGAATTCGGTGAGGTCGTCGCCTGGCTTGCCGAGATTGTCCCAGCTCACCCAGCCGGTCTCGTTGTCCTGGCAATAGGCATTGTTGTTGCCGTTCTGCGAATTGCCGACCTCGTCTCCGGCCAGCAGCAGGGCGTTCCCTGCGCGAGGAACAGGCAGGCGAGCTGGTTCTTGCGGAGCTGCCGGCGCAGCGCAACGATCGCGGCGTCGTGGGTCGGGCCCTCGTGGCCGCAATTGTTACTGTGGTTGTCGTTGGAGCCGTCGCGATTGTCCTCGCCGTTGGCCTCGTTGTGCTTCTCGTTGTAGCTGAACAGGTCGGCCAGCGTAAAACCGTCATGGACGGTGATGTGATTGACGCTGGCGCGGGTCGCGCGGTTGTCGTGATGAAACAGGTCGGATGAGGCGGTCATGCGGCGCGATACTTCACCGATCAGGCTGCCTTCGCCGCTCCAGTAGCGCCGCATCGCGCTGCGATAACGGTCGTTCCATTCCGACCATTGCGAGGAAACGCGCCGACCTGATAGCCGCCCATGCCGAGGTCCCACGGCTCGGCGACCAGCTTGACGGTCGCCAGCACCGGGTCCTGCCGCACCGCGGTCAGAAAAGAGGAATTGCGGTCGAAGCCGTTCGGCTGCCGCGCCAGCGTGGTGGCGAGGTCGAAGCGGAAGCCGTCGACATGGCAGACCTCGACCCAGTAGCGCAGCGAATCCATCACCATCTGCAGCACCCGCGGATGGGTGAGGTTGACCGAGCTGCCGCAGCCGGTGAAGTCGTCATAGTAGCGCGGATTGTCCTTGCTGAGCCAGTAATAGGACGCGTTGTCGATGCCGCGGAAACACAGCGTCGGGCCGAGATGGTTGCCCTCGGCGGTGTGGTTATAGACCACGTCGAGCATCACCTCGATGCCGGCGTCGTGCAGCCGCGCCACCGTGGTGCGGAACGCGTCGAGCGCATTGTCCTGCGCATAGCGCGGCTCCGGCGCGAAGAAGGCCAGCGTGTTGTAGCCCCAGTAGTTCGTAAGCTTCCGTTCGACCAGCACGCGGTCGTCGATCAGCCCGTGGATCGGCAGCAATTCGATGGTGGTGACGCCGAGCCGCTTGAGATGGTCGATCATCGCCGGCGAGCACAGCCCGCCATAGGTGCCGCGCCAGCCCGGCGCGACGTCGCTGCGCTTTTGTGTCAGGCCCTTGACGTGGGCCTCGTAGATGATGGTGTCTTCCCAGGCGATGTTCGGCCGTATCTCGCGGCGGCCCCAGTTGAAGGTCTCGTCGACCACGACCGCCTTCGGCATGCCGCGCGCATTGTCGCGGCGGTCGAAGGAAAGATCCTCGCGCGCGCTGCCGGTGCGATAGCCGAAATGCGCGTCGCTCCACACCAGCCGGCCGGCGATTCGCTTGGCATAGGGGTCGAGCAGCAGCTTGTTGGCGTTGAAGCGGTGGCCGCGCTCGGGCGCGTAGGGGCCGTGGACGCGATAGCCATAGAGCTGTCCGGGCGAGACGTCGTTGAGATAGCCGTGCCAGACGTCCTCGTTGCGCTCGGGCAGCTCGATCCGCTCGAGTTCGCGCCGGCCCTGGCCGTCGAACAGGCAAAGCTCGACCTTCTCCGCATTGGCCGAGAACAACGCAAAGTTAGTGCCCCGTCCGTCCCAGCTTGCTCCGAGGCGGGCGGGGCTTCCCGCAGACAATCGCATGCGTCAGCTTTCCGGTACGAGAAAGATCGCAGCCAGCGGCGGGATGGTCAGGCTGAGCTCGGGGATGCTGCCTTCCAGGGTGTGGACTTCGCCGACATTGCCGACATTGCTGCCGCCATAATGCGCGGAGTCGGAATTGAGCGCTTCCTTCCACTTGCCGGCGAACGGCACCCGGACGCGATAATTGCGATAGACGTTCGGCGAAAAGTTCACGACCACGAGACAGCGCGCGTGCGCGTCGAAACCCTTGCGCAGCCAGGCAAAGATGTTGTTGCCGGAATCATGAGTGATGACCCATTCAAATCCCGCCTGGTTGCAATCCATCTCGTGCAGCGCCGGCACGCCGCGATAGAGCCGGTTGAGATCGCGGATCAGATTCTGGACGCCAGTATGGCGGTGCTGCGCCAAGAGGTGCCAGTCCAGCGAATGATCGTGATTCCACTCGCGCTCCTGGCCGAACTCGCAGCCCATGAACAAAAGCTTCTTGCCGGGATGGCCGAACATGAAGCTGTAATAGGCGCGCAGGTTTGCAAAACGCTGCCACTCGTCGCCCGGCATGCGGCCGAGGATCGATCGCTTGCCGTGCACGACTTCGTCATGCGACAGCGGCAGGATGAAATTCTCCGAAAATGCGTAATGCAGGCCGAACAGGACGTCGCCGTGATGGTGCTTCCGGTATACCGGATCCTTGCCGATATATTTCAGCGTGTCGTGCATCCAGCCCATGTTCCATTTGAAGCCGAAGCCGAGCCCGCCATATTCGACCGGCTGCGAAACCTGCGGCCATGAAGTGGATTCCTCCGCAGCTGTGGTGGCTTCCGGAAAATGCCCGAACAGTTCGATGTTGAAGCGGCGCAGGAATTCGATGGCTTCGAGGTTTTCCCGGCCGCCATGCCGATTCGGAATCCACTCGCCGGCGGGCCGGCTGTAGTCGAGATAGAGCATCGAGGCGACGGCATCGACGCGCAGGCCGTCGACGCCGTAGCGATCGAACCAGAACAGCGCGTTGGAAACCAGGAAATTGACCACTTCGGTGCGGCTGTAATTGTAGATCAGCGTGCCCCAGTCGAGGTGGCGGCCCTGCATCGGATTGGCATGCTCGTAGAGCGCGGTGCCGTCGAAATAGCCGAGCCCATGCGGATCGTCGGGAAAATGTCCGGGCACCCAGTCGAGCCATACGCCGATCCCCTCGCGATGGCAGGCGTCGACCAGCGCAGAAAAGTCTTCCGGCGTGCCGAACCGGCTGGTCGGCGCGTACAGGCCGGTCGGCTGGTAGCCCCAGGAGCCGTCGAACGGGTGTTCGCTGACGGGCAGAAGCTCGAGATGGGTAAAGCCCATGTCCTTCGCATAGGCGGGAAGCTGTTCGGCGAGGTCGCGATAGCTCAGCCATTCATTGCCGTTCTTGCGCCGCCAGGAACCGAGATGCACCTCATAGATCGAGATCGGCGCGCCCACCGCGTTGATGCCCGATGGTGCGGCGCGCGGATGCGGGATTCTGCTTTGGTCGACGACGATCGAGGCCGTCGAGGGCCGGATCTCCGCCGCAAACGCCACCGGATCGGATTTCAGCGGCAGATGCCGTCCGTCGGAGCCGGTGATGTCGAACTTGTAGCGGTCGCCGGCGTGGGCATGGGGCACGAACAATTCCCAATAGCCGACGCCGCGCACCCGCATCGGATGCCGCCGCGCATTCCAGAAATTGAAATCGCCGACCACGCTGACGGCCTTCGCGTTCGGCGCCAGCACCACGAACGCCACACCATCGACGCCATCGAGCGTCATCGGATGCGCGCCGAGCTTGTCGTAGATCCGGCGGTGGGTGCCTTCGCCGAGCAGGTAGAGATCGAAGTCGCTGAGCACCGGCGGGAAGCGGTAGGGATCGTCGAGATCGACGACGTTCTCGCCGAAGCGGGCGCGGAGCTGGTAGCGTTTGGAGCCGTTCGGCAGCGCGCCCGCAAACAGCCCGGCATCGTGAATCCGTTGAAGCGGCGCCGTCTCGCCATGCTCGCCGATCGCCTCCACGTTGGAGGCTTCGGGGATGAAAGCGCGCACCACGCTGTGGCCGCCTTCGCTGTGCAAGCCGAGATAACGAAACGGATCGGAATGCTTGCCTTCGATGATGGCATAGGCCTCGGCGGGTAGCTTGGTCATGAGGCCTCGAAGGTCGGTTGTGACAACATTCTGATGATCCCGGTCAGCGGCACGCGCAGCCATTCCGGCCGGAATGACAGCTCATGTTCGATCTCGTTCAAGGCCTTCTCGAGCATGAAGAAGGTCAGCAAGCCGTCTGCCGCCTTCGGATCGGCCGGCCACAGCCGCTGATCGGTCATGGCCTCGTGGTAGGCGGCGAGAAATGCGGTTGTCGCCCGGTCGCGCCACTCGCCAAGCGCCGCGCCGAGCTTGCCATGCTCATCGTGGGCCACCTTGAGCGCGCGCTCAAGGGCTGCGGTTGCCGAATAATCGATCGAGCGGACCAGGCTGGCGATGTCGCGCGCCGCGGGCGCCTTGCGCCGGCGTTCGGCGATGGTGCGCCGCGGCGCGCCTTCGAAGTCGACGATGAAGATGTCGTCCTTGACGATCAGCAACTGACTGAGATCGAGATCGCCATGGCCGCGGATGTTGGCGGCATCGGCCTCGCGCAGCAGCGGCGTTTCCAGCCAATCCGGCAGGGCCGGCTGCAACGCCAGCACCTGGTCGGCCAGCGGGCGGTCGGCTTCCTCAGCGTATCCCGCCGCTGCCGGAGCGCATCGAAAACGCGGCCGGCGCAGAGCATCAGATCGTCGATCCAGCGCTGCACGTCCTCGCGGCCGGTCGGCTCCGGCGCGAATTCGGCAAGCTCGCTGTTGCCGGCGAGCGCAACATGCAGCTCGGCCACGCGCCGCCCGGCCTGCGACATGTAACGCAGGTAGGGGATCTCTTCCTCGCGCTCGCCGGGGTGGATGCTCTCCGCCAGCAGGCGCTGCTCTTCTACGAAGCGATCGAGATAGGCCGCGCTCACGGTCCAGAGGTCGCCCTGATTGGCGACGAAGGCGTGAACGACACCGACCGCGCTCTTCTCGTTGCCCTCGACCAACTCGACGCTGCCGAGCAGCGCCGGGGTGTTGGCAAAGTTGGCGATGTCGGTGAGGAAGCGTCCTATCTCGATTTCGGGATTGGGGCCGACCTGAAGCGTCCGGTAGATCTTGACGACGCAGTCGTTATCCACGAGCGCGGTGCTGCGGGCCAGCTCGGAGTCGACGGTGCGGATGTGCTCGGGCTGCCGGATCGGCTTGTCGCTGAAGCGGTTGGTTGGCCGGAATTCGAGCCGCAAGCCCTGTTCGCTCTCGTCGACCGTCAGCGATTGCTGCAGATTGCGCAACAGCAGTGAGATGAAGATCTGGTCGGTGGCGACGTCGAGCAGGGTGCCTTCGCGGGCTCCTTGCCGAACGGCGGCCAGCGCATGCGGATTGTAGCGCTCGCGGTCGAAGCGTACCCATTCGATCTGCATCGGCAGCACGTAGCGCGTGCTGACGCCGCGCTGCGTCGTTTCGAAAAAGGCGAGCCATGGTCGGTTGTCGCCGATGTCGCAGAACGGAATCGCCGAAGTCAAGGTAGGTTTTATCGCCTTGGGCGATCGTTCCGGATACCAGCGGCTGCGCGCCAGATGTCCCGGCAGCACGTCGCGCTCGAACACGCCGCGTTCGCGCGCCAGCGACACCCAGGTCGCGTTCAATGGCACCACCAGCGTTTCGAACTCGGGCACGGCCCGCTGCACCACCGGCGCCGACTTGTCGCGCTCCTGCAGTTCGAACCAGTAGAAGCCGTAGGGCGCCAGCGTGATCATGTAGGGCAGTTCGCCGATCGCCGGGAAGCGGGTACGGCCGAGCATTTCCAGCGGGATGCGATCCTTGAAGGCAGAAAGGTCGAGTTCGGTCGCCTGCGCCGATCGCGACAGGTTGGCGACGCACAGGATGACTTCACCCTGATACTGGCGCACGTAGCACAGCACCGAGCGGTTCTCCGGGCGGATGAACGTCATGGTGCCGCGGCCGAACGCGAGCGTGGATTTGCGGACCGCGATCAGCCGCTTGGTGGCCGAAAGCAGCGAGGACAGGCTGCGCGACTGCGCCTCGACATTGACCGCTTCATAGCCATAGACGGGGTCCATGATGGTCGGCGCGTAAAGCCGCGCGGGGTCGGCGCGGGAGAAGCCGCCATTGCGGTCCGGCGTCCATTGCATCGGCGTACGGACGCCGTTGCGGTCGCCGAGATAGATGTTGTCGCCCATGCCGATCTCGTCGCCGTAGTAGATGATCGGCGTGCCCGGGAACGACAGCAGGAGCGAGTTCATCAGCTCGATCTTGCGCCGGTCATTGTCCATCAGCGGCGCCAGCCGCCGGCGGATGCCGACATTGATGCGCGCCCGGGGATCGTTGGCGTAGGTCGACCACAAATAGTCGCGCTCGACGTCGGTGACCATTTCCAGCGTCAGTTCGTCGTGGTTGCGCAGGAACAGCGCCCACTGGCAGTTGCCCGGGATATCCGGCGTCTGACGCAGGATGTCGGTGATGGGAAAGCGGTCCTCCTGCGCGATCGCCATGTAGATGCGCGGCATCAGCGGGAAATGATAGGCCATGTGGCATTCGTCGCCGCGGCCGAAATATTCCTGCACGTCCTCCGGCCATTGATTGGCTTCGGCCAGCAGCACCTTGCCTTTCGCATAGGCGTCGAGCTCGCGGCGCAGCCCTTGATGATTGCATGCGTCTCGGGCAGGTTCTCGTTGTTGGTGCCGTCGCGCTCGCAGAGATAGGGGATAGCGTCAAGGCGGAAACCGTCGACGCCGGTGTCGAGCCAGCGCTTCATCACCTGCACCAGCGCGCTCACCACGCGCGGATTGTCGAAATTGAGGTCCGGCTGGTGCGAGAAGAAGCGATGCCAGTAGAACTGGCCGGCTTCCGGATCCCAGGTCCAGTTCGATTTCTCGGTATCGGTGAAGATGATCCGCGTGCCCAGATATTTCTGGTCGGTGTCGCTCCAGACATACCAGTTGCGGGCAGAGGAATTCGGGTCCGAGCGGCGGGCGCGCTTGAACCAGTCGTGCTGGTCGGAGGTGTGGTTGACGACGAGCTCGGTAATGACCCGCAAGCCGCGCTTCTTGGCTTCCTGGATGAAGCGGCGGAAATCCTTCATCGTCCCGAAATCGGGGTTGATGTCGCCGTAATCGGCGATGTCGTAGCCGTCGTCGCGGCCGGGGAAGGGTAGAACGGCAACAGCCACAGCGTGGTGACGCCGAGATCCTGCAGATACCCCAGTTTCTCGGTCAGCCCGGCAAAGTCGCCGATGCCGTCATTGTTGCTGTCGGCGAAGGCCTTGACGTGCAACTGATAGATGATCGCATCTTTGTACCAGAGTTCGTCGGTGACGGCGTCGGCGGCTGGCCCCCGCTTTGCTTCGACTATAGGGCTGCCATCCCGATTCAGCGGATAGGTACCGTCGATAGGAAGGGAGACGCCGGCGTTGGAGCTCTCGGCGGTTTGCGCTTTTTGTTCACGGTGATGCCATTGCCATGGAAATGACGTCCCCGTTTCGTTTGCAGAAGGGAGACGTTCTGAACTGAGATAGAAAGCCGCTCGACTCGCTTTGGTTCCCTTGGAACCGTTGATGGGCCCGAGCGTTAGACACGGTCTATCTCCTTCCCGTAATTAGACAATTTCGCGACATCCGTTTGATGTTTGCGTGCAAAGTACGTGCCGAATGGATCTTTTTGCTCAAGCCAAAGCCCAGGGAATCCAGACCGAGTTCCTGGACGGCCAGGGTCACCGCCGTGTGACGGACGCCGCTGCGCTCAAAATCATTCTGGATGCCCTGCCGCCGCAGGCCCCGGGACCGCTGGTCGGCCACCCCGTGGTGGTCCGGTCCGGGCGACCGTCGCGAACCGAGCTTCCGGCTACAGCCAGCCTTCCAGTGGAGTGGAAAATCGTTGCGGGCTCTGGGGTTATCGCCAAGGGCGAGAGCTCGGATCACGCCATCGACTGGCCCAGGGACCTTCCGCTCGGCGTCTTTCGGCTTCACGTGAGCGACGCCACGACCGCCGAGGACGTGCCGCTGATCACGGCGCCGGAACGGGCGTTTGGCGGCGAGTTCGACCGTTGCTGGCTGCTCGCGGCCCAGCTTTACGGCGTCCGCTCCGCGCGCAACTGGGGCATGGGCGACTTCACCGATCTCGCCAGCCTGATCGAACTCGCCGATCATCTCGGCGCCGACGGCGTCGGCCTCAATCCGCTGCATGCCCTGTTCGACGATCGCCCGGGCGATTGCAGCCCCTATTCGCCGAACAGCCGGCTGTTTCTCAACGCGCTCTATATCGATGTCGAAAAGCTACCCGAATTTCGGCCCGATCCCGAAACCCGCGAGGCGCTGGCGCCGTTGCGGGCAGGCGATGTCGTCGATTATGTCGGCGTCGCCGGCCTCAAGTGGCAGGCGCTCCGGAAGGCCTTTGCTGCTTTCAAGGCCAACGCCAAGCCGGCCCGCCGCCAGGATTTTGACAAATTCCGCGCCGAGTGCGGCGCGTTGCTGTCGCACTTTGCCTGCTTCGAGGTGCTGCGGCACAAATTCGGCAAGCCGTGGTGGGAATGGCCGCAGGAATGGCGGCAGCCGGACGACGCCAGATGCGCCGCATTGCGCCAGGGCGAGGACGCCGGCGAGATCGAGTTCGTCGAATTCGTGCAATGGACCGCCGACCGGCAGTTGGGGGCTGCCGCCGATCTGGCGAAGCAGCTCGGCATGAAGGTCGGGCTTTATCTCGACGTCGCGGTCGGCGTGCAGGCCGATGGCTTCGATGCCTGGAATGAGCAGGTCGCGATCTCCCGCCATCTCGGCGTCGGAGCGCCGCCCGATCCGCTCAACACCGCCGGCCAGACCTGGGGCCTTGCCGGGTTCAATGCCGTCGGGCTCGAGTTTGAGTCCTTTGCGCCGTACCGCGACATGCTGCGCGCCTCGATGCGCCACGCCGGCGCCATCCGCCTCGACCATGTGCTCGGGCTGAAGCGGCTCTATCTGGTGCCGCAAGGCTTCAGCGCACGCGACGGCGTCTACGTCCAGATGCCGTTCGAGGCGCTGCTGGCGGTGACTGCACAGGAAAGCGTTGCCAATCGCTGCGTCGTGATTGGCGAAGACCTCGGCACCGTCCCGGAAGGTTTTCGCGACCAGATCGCCGATTGGGGCATCTGGTCGTATCTTGTGATGATGTTCGAGCGCGACGACGGCGGCTCGTTCCGCCATATCGACCACTATTTGACCAATGCGCTCGTCACCTTCAACACCCACGATCTCTCGACCTATGCCGGCTGGCGCTCGTTCGGCGATCTCAAGCTGAAGCGTTCGCTCGGCATCGATCCAGGCGAGACCGACGATGCGCGCTGGCATGCGCTGGCGATGCTGGACGATGTGTTGCGCCATCACACCATCGACCGCAACGATCTCTATTCGGTCGCGAGTTTTCTGGCGCGCACCAGGTCGCGCCTGCTCGCGATCTCGCTGGAGGATCTGCTCGGGGTGGTGGACCAGCCCAACATTCCCGGCACCGTCAACGAGCATCCGAACTGGCGGCGGCGGCTTCCCGTGCCGATCGAGGAAATGACATCCATAGTCGACGTCGCCGCGCTCAAGGCGGCAACCCATGAGCGGTCGCGCGCCGCGATCTGATCAGGCGGTGAACACTTGCCGTGCCGTATCGAAGATTATGGGCTGATCGGCGACTGCGAAACCGCGGCGCTGATCGGCCGGGACGGATCGATCGACTGGCTGTGCTGGCCGGCTTTCGATTCGGATGCCTGCTTTGCCGCACTTCTCGGCACCGAGAAGCACGGCCGCTGGCTGATCGCGCCGGCCGACGAGGTTACCGGCACCTCGCGCCGCTATTGGGATGACACCCTGATTCTTCAGACCCGGTTCGAGACGGCTGACGGTGCGGTCGATCTGATCGATTTCATGCCGCCGCGCGGCAACGCCTCCGACGTGGTGCGGCTGGTGCGCGGTGTTCGCGGCCGGGTCAGGATGCACATGCAACTGGTGATCCGCTTCGGCTTCGGCGCCGATATTCCCTGGGTCAAGAGAAACGACGACGGTTCGGCGCTGCTCGCGATCTGCGGGCAGGACATGACGGTGTTGCGGACGCCGGTGGAAACCCGCGGCGAGGACCTGACGACGGTCGCCGATTTCGAGGTGGGCGAGGGCGACACCGTTCCCTTCGTGCTCACCTACGGGCCATCCCATCTGCCCGTGCCCAAGCCGATCGACCCTGCCTATGCGTTGAAGGATACCGAAGCGTTCTGGACCGAATGGTGCAGCCGTTGCACCTACCAGGGCGATCACCGCGACCTCGTGATGCGCTCACTGATCACGCTGAAGGCGCAGACCTACGCCCCGACCGGCGGCATCGTCGCCGCGCCAACGACCTCGCTGCCGGAGAAGCTCGGTGGGCAACGCAACTGGGATTATCGCTTCTGCTGGCTGCGCGACGCCACCTTCACGCTGCTGGCGCTGATGAATTCGGGCTATACCGAGGAAGCCTCCGCCTGGCACGAATGGCTGTTACGGGCGGCGGCGGGTTCGCCGGCCAACATGCAGATCATGTACGGCATCATGGGCCAGCGCCGCCTCCTGGAATGGGAGGCCACATGGCTGCCCGGCTACGAGGGTGCAAAGCCGGTGCGGGTCGGCAACGCCGCGCATGCGCAACTGCAACTCGACGTCTACGGCGAACTGATCGACGCCTTTCACCAGTGGCGCGTGGCAAAACTCGAGCTGGATGAAACGAGCTGGGCGGTGGAATGCGCCGTCCTGCAGCACCTCGCCGGGCAATGGGACAAGCCCGATCACGGCATCTGGGAGCGCCGCGGCGCGGGCAGGCATTATGTCTCGTCGAAGGTGATGACCTGGGTCGCGTTCGACCGCGGCATCAAGAGCGCCGAGACGTTCGGCTTCAAGGCGCCGCTCGAGAAGTGGCGTGTGCTGCGCGACGCCATTCATCGCGACGTCTGCGCAAGAGGCTTCGATCCCCAACTGAATTCCTTTGTCGAGTCCTACGGCTCGAAGATGCTCGATGCCAGCATTCTGTTGCTGCCGTCGGTCGGATTCCTGCCGCCGGAAGATCCGCGCGTGCGCGGCACGCTTGTCGCGGTCGAACGGCATCTGATGCGCGATGGTTTTGTGCTGCGGCATGATCCCCGCGAAGTAGAGAAGCAACCGGCGGAAGGAGCATTTCTCGCCTGCACGCTATGGCTGGCGGACGCTTATGTGCTGGCCGGCGAGTTTGGCAAGGCCCAAGAGCTGCTTACCCGCGTGGTCGCGATCGCCAACGATCTCGGCCTCCTGGCCGAGGAGTACGATACGACGGCCCGCCGCCAGACCGGCAATTTCCCGCAAGCGCTGACGCACATCGCGCTGATCAACACCGCGCACAATTTGAGCGCGGCGAAGAAGTCGACCGAGAAGCCCGCGCTGCAGCGATCGAAGTAGCCACTCTCTATCCACTCGTCGTTGCGAGCCCGTAGGGTGGGCAAAGGCGCGCAGCGCCGTGCCCACCATCTATCACCGATCGTGCTTCTTGATGGCGGGCACGCTTCACTTTGCCCACCCTACGGCTGCTTGAAAATGTTCGACGAGTCGCGCGAGCCGGCATCCGTCTTCGCCGCGGCAGGCCCGGGCTGGGTGAGTCTGCCTTCATGGGAGGAGGTTCGCACAGCAATCAAATTTACGCCGATTGCGTAGACTTGTCTGCGCAGAAAACGCGTCAGAAAGAATCCCTATCCGAGCCGCAGCACCGTCTCGATCGCTGCGGCAAATCCGTCGCGCTCGTTGCTGTCGGTCACATGCGTTGCGTGCTGCTTGATGCCGTCGGCTGCATTGCCCATCGCAAACGAAACGCCGCTCCTGGCAAACATCGGAATATCGTTCTCCATGTCGCCGACGGTCGCTACCGCCGCGGCCGGAATGCCGAGCCGCCTAGTCATCGCATCCACGAAGGTGCCCTTGTCGTGACCGGGCGGCGTGACGTCGAGATAATAGGTCTGCGAGCGGACCGCGGTCGCCTCCGCCCCGACGGCTTCCCGCATCGCCACCTCGCAACGCTTAAGCCGCGCCGCGTCCGAACTGGCGCCGACGATCTTGCAGGCTTCTCCGAGATACGGCGTGAAATCCGGGATAATGGTCGGATCGGCCTTGATCGCGCGCTTCTCGTGGGAGACGTACTCGCCGTCGGGATTGCGCGTGTACCAGCGATCATTGGTGAACAGCCAGATATCGACGCCGAACGCATTGAGCACGTCGAGGCTGCGCTGCGCCACGGCGGGGGCGATCAGATGCTGCTCGATCGGCTTGAGGCCTGCGTCGACGATCGAGCTGCCGTTGAAGGCGCCGACGGGAAGCGTGATCGAAAGCGGCTCGATCAGAAAACCCATGCCGATGGTTGGCCGGCTGGAGACGATGGTGAAGCCGACGCCGGCCGCATGCAGCCTGCGTGCGGCGGCCTTTGCGCCGTCGGTCAGAACTTTGTCCTTCGTCAACAGGGTGCCGTCGACGTCGGAAACAACAAGCGCAATACGGGTCATTGGGGAACCAGGTTCAATTGAGTGACGATGTCATCCACGATCTCGCTCGACCGGCGCATCGATCGATACCGTGATCGGCCGTTCGTTCGCTCCCGGCCGCTCCAGGGTCTTGAACTGGCTGGCGAGCAGGTCCGGCGGCATGAAGTGGCCCTTGCGGGCGGCGAGGCGGGCGGCGATCAGATCCTGCGTTCCGTCGAGAAAGACGATGCGGACATCGTCGCGGCCGTGCACGAGGACGTCGCGATAGGCGCGCTTCAGCGCCGAGCAAGCGATGACAGCGCGCTCACCGGCGGCCGAGAGACGGTCGATCTCGTCGGCAATCGCCTGCAGCCACGGCCAGCGGTCCTCGTCGGTGAGCGGATGGCCGGCGCTCATCTTCGCGACGTTGCCCGGCGGGTGAAACCTGTCGCCGTCCTCGTAGCGCCAGCCCAGGCGTCTGGCGAGGTGATCGGCGATGGTGCTCTTGCCCGAGCCGGAAACGCCCATCACCACCAGCGCGCAGGAGGTCTTACTGCCCACCTAAATCCTCCGGAAGCGCTTCCCGATCGACCAGCCAGACCGTCTCGCCGGAGGACTGCGCGCAGTTGGCGGGCAGGTTCTCGCCTGCGAAGAGCCGCGTCAAGATCGCACGTTTATCGCGGCCTGCAACCTCGAACAGCATTTCGTGGCAGGAGGTGAGCGTGGGCAGCGTGAGGGTCACGCGTGGCACGAATGGTTCGACATTGGCGCGAGGGACGCCGACGACCCAGCGCGCCGTCTCGTCAAGCGCGGGATCGTCTGGAAACAGCGAGGCCGTATGGCCGTCGGGGCCGACGCCCATCAGCACGAGATCGAACAGCGGCCTGGCCAGGTCGAGCGTGTCTGCCCCGTAAAACGATTGCAATTCCCGCTCGTAAAGCGCGGCGCTCCGGTCGGGATCGGCCGGGTCGGCGGTTGCGGTCGGAATCGGATGGATGTTCGCCGCTGGCGCGCATTCATTCAGGAAAATCGTTCGCGCCATGCCCATGTTGTTGAGCGGATCATCCGCCGGCACGAGGCGTTCGTCGCCGATGAACCAGTGCACGCGCTGCCACGGGATCCGGCTTCGATAGGGATCGGTTGCGAGCAGTTGATAGAGCTGCTTCGGGCTCGATCCGCCGGTCAGGCAGATCGCCACGCGGCCGCTGTTGGCAGCCATTCTGGCCAGCAAATGTTCGGCGGCGGTCGCCGCCATCGCCGCCCGATCGGCGACCGCGATCACTTGGCGGTTGTCATTCGCTGCCATCGCTCACCCGAGCTTTCGCCAGCTTCGGCCGTCGCGGGTCAACAATTCGTTCGCTTCCCCGGGCCTTCGCTGCCGGCCTTGTAGGTCTTCAACCCGTTGGCTCCCGCCTTCTTCCAGGCATCGATGAACGGTTGTACCGCCTTCCAGCCGGCCTCGACGCTGTCGGCGCGCTGGAACAGGATGTTGTCGCCGATCATGCAGTCATAGATCAACGTCTCGTAGCCGGTCGAGGGCTCCGCCTTGAAATAATCCTTGTAGCGAAACTTCATCTCGACGCCGTCGATCAGGATCGAGGGGCCGGGCACCTTGGTGTTGAATTGCAACGCGATGCCCTCGTTCGGCGCGACGCCGATCACGAGGTAGTTCTGCGCCAGCCGCTCCACCGGCGTGCAGTTGAACATCGCGAACGGCGCCTGCTTGAACTTGATCGCGACTTCAGTGCGCTTGACGCCGAGCGCCTTGCCGGTGCGCAGGTAAAGGGAACGCCGGCCCAGCGCCAATTGTCGATGACCAGCTTCAGCGCCGCATAGGTTTCGGTGGTGCTGCCGGGTGCGACGTCCTCGATTTTGCGGTAGTCGGCGATCTCGCTCTCTCCGATCCGGCCGGCCAAATACTGGCCGCGCACCGAATTCCGCAGCGCCTCGGCCTCGCTCTGGACCTGGATCGCGGCGAGCACATCCGCCTTTTCGGTGCGGACCGAATGCGCATCGAAGCGGATCGGCGGCTCCATCGCGACCAGCGACAGCAATTGAAACAGATGGTTCGGCACCATGTCGCGCAGCGCGCCGGTCTGGTCGTAGAAGCTGCCGCGATGGCCGACGCCGAGCTGTTCATTGACCGTGATCTGAACATGGTCGATATGGTTGCGGTTCCAGATCGGCTCGAACATGCCGTTGGCGAAGCGCAGCACCAGGATGTTCTGCACCGTCTCCTTGCCGAGATAGTGATCGATCCGGTAGATCTCGTGCTCGTCGACGAGCTTGAGCAGTTCGCTGTTCAGCGCCTTCGCGGAAGCCAGATCGGTGCCGAACGGCTTTTCCACCACCAGCCGCCGCCACGCACCGTTCTCGGCCAGCATGCCGGTGCGGCCAAGCTCGCGGCTGATCGGCAGAAACGCGTTGGGCGGCGTCGCAAGATAGAACAACCGGTTGCCGCCGGTGTTTCGCGCGGCTTCCAGTTCGCCGAGCTGTTTGCTCATCGCATCGAACGACGCTGGACGCTTTGGATCGGCCTCGATGCAGGTGACGCATTCAAGCAGACGCCGGGCGATCTTATCGTCCACCGGGCGGGTCGCAAACTCTCGCAGGCCCTTCATCAGATTGTCGCGAAGTGCGTCGCTCGACATCCCCTCGCGCGTGATACCGACCACACAGAATTTGTCCGGCAAGAGATCGGCCGCCGCGAGGTTGTAAAGCGCAGGGACGACGAGCCGGTGCGCGAGATCGCCGGTCACGCCAAAAATGACGAAGGAGCAGGGATCGGGTTTCTTCTGTGCTATCTGACCGACCGCCATGGGTGCTCAGGCCTTCGTGCCAGGTTTTTCGGCGGCTCCTTGTGGCCGCCGAATCCTGCCCGCATCGCAGACAGGATCTTTTCTGCAAAAGTGTGATCCTTGCGCGAACGGAAGCGCGCGTAGAGCGCCGCCGTCAGCACTTCCGCCGGTACGGCTTCGTCGATCGCGGCATTCACGGTCCAGCGGCCTTCGCCGGAATCCTCGACATAGCCGGAGTAGCTATCCAGCGTCTGATTTTCGGCAAGCGCGGACGCTGTGAGATCGAGCAGCCAGGACGGGATCACGCTGCCGCGCCGCCACACCTCGGCGATATCAGCGATATCGAGGTCGAAGCGATGATCCGGCGGCAGCGCCTCTATGTTGGCGTTCTTCAGGATGTCAAACCCTTCGGCATAGGCCTGCATCAGGCCGTATTCGATACCGTTGTGGATCATCTTGACGAAGTGTCCGGCGCCGGACGGGCCGGCGTGGATGTAGCCCTGCTCGATACGCGGGTCGCGGCCCTCGCGCCCCGGCGTGCGCGGGATGTCGCCGATGCCGGGCGCCAATGTCTTGAAGATCGGATCGAGCCGGTCGACCACCGCCTTGTCGCCGCCGATCATCATGCAATAGCCGCGCTCGATGCCCCAGACGCCGCCGCTGGTGCCGACGTCGAGATAATGCAGGCCCTTGCCTTCAGCGCCGCGCCGCGGCGGACGTCGTCCTGCCAGAACGTATTGCCGCCATCGATGATGACGTCGCCGGGCTGCATCAGCTTTGCCAATGCCTCGATGGTCGCCTCGGTGATCGGGCCTGCCGGCAGCATCACCCAGGCGGTGCGCGGCTTCTCCAGTTTCGCGACGAAATCTTCCAGCGCATCAGCGCCGACGGCGCCTTCCGCCGCAAGCGCGGCGACCGCCTTGGCATCCTTGTCGTAGACCACGGCGGTGTGGCCGTTCTTCATCAGCCGGCGGACGATATTGCCGCCCATCCGACCGAGCCCGATCATGCCGAGTTGCATATCCTGACTTTCCTAACTGAGCGCTTCCGCAATCGCGGCATCTAGTGCGGACAGTCCCGATCCGAGGTCGCCCTTGAGATGGACGCGCAGCGCGCGCCTGCCACGTTCGGTGAGCACGTCGAAATCGCCGCGCGCTTGCGCCGCCTTGATGATGCCGAAACTCGCCTTCTGGCCCGGCACCGGCAAATCCTCGGCATCGTCAGCCGTGATTTGCAGGAACACGCCGCTGTCAGGACCGCCCTTGTAGGCCTGGCCGGTGGAGTGCAGGAAGCGCGGGCCGAATTCGGCGCAGGTCGCGACGCGATGCCTGTCGCGTACCGCGAGCCGCATCTTCTGCAATGAGCCGACCGTGCCGGGGTCTCGCGCGACATAGGCGAGCAGGGCGACATAGTCGCCGCTCTCCGAACGCGAAAGATGCGCTTTGATCCAGGAGCCGAGCGTGCCGTCGGCGCCGGCCTTGCGCAGCTCGGCCGCGTTGTGCGCGTCGGTGTAGAGATCGGCCTGATCGGTCGAAATGACAGGCTTCTCCGCAGGCAGCGAGCCGGTCTTCTCGAACGCGCCGGTCAATTGGCGGGTCTTGATCTTGGCTGCTTCCACATCAGGCTGATTGAACGGATTGATGCCGAGCATCGCGCCCGCCACGGCGGTGGCCATCTCAAACCGGAAAAACTCCTGACCGATATGGTCGATCGACCTCATGACGATGCGGGCCACGGGGTGGCCTGCCTCCTCAAGCGCCTTGAGCCGGTCGTCATGCGAGGCGTCGTCCTCACCCTCGGTCCGGATATCGATGAAGAAGCGGTCGTTGCCGTAAAGCGACGGGTCATCCAGCGGCTCGCCGTCGATCGGGATCAGGCCCTTGCCTTCCTTGCCGGTGGATTCGGCGATCAGTTGTTCGGCCCAGGCGCCGAAATCGGCGATCTTCTCCGACGAGGTGATCGTCACCTTGTCGCGGCCTTCGAGACCGGCAAGGCCCATCGCCAGCCCAAGCTGCACACCGGGATTTTCGTGCGGCGGCACGTCGGCGCCACAGGAGCGCACCATCGCCAGCGTGTGCGTGATCAGGCCGCGAACGTCGATACCGGCGGCGGCCGCCGGCACCAGCCCGAACGGCGACAGCACGGAATAGCGTCCGCCGATCGTGGGATCGCCATGAAAGATGCGGGCAAAGCCTTGGCTGATCGCGACCTTCTCCAGCGACGAGCCGGGATCGGTGACTGCGATGAAACGATGGCCGGCCTTGTCCTTGCCGATGGTCTTGGCGACGCGATCGAAGAAGTAATCCTTCATCACGTTCGGTTCGGTGGTGCCGCCGGATTTGCTGGAGACAATGAACAGCGTGTGGGCGAGATCGACCGTATCCTCCATCGCGCGCACCTGCGCAGGATCGGTGGAATCGAGCACATGCAGCTTCGGGAAGCCGGTTTTTTGGCAAAGGTTTCCGCCAGCACCTCCGGCCCGAGGCTCGATCCGCCCATGCCGAGCACGACGGCGTCGCTGAAATTCTGTCCCTTCACGCGGCGGGAAAAATCCTCGTAATCGGCGACGTCGGCGGCCGCAGGGCTGTTCAGCCACCCCAGCCATTTGTTCTCGTCGTCATCGGTCCAGACCGATTTGTCCTTCTGCCAGAGGCGGCGGATTGTCGCCGATGCACGCCAATCCTCGGTGCTCTTCTCCAGTGCCTTCCTGATGCCGTCGCCGAGTGCGAGCCGCTGCCGGTCGATGCCGCCGCCGAGGACGGTGGCGCGCTTGTACGCCACTGCGCCATAGAGCTTGTCGGCGGCATCGGCAAACAGCTTGACGCCGTCCCTGACCAGTTCGGCCGTGATGGCATCGAGCGAGATGCCGGACTTTTCGAGTTCATCCAGCACGCGGCGAGCGTCCTCGATATTCTCCTCGAGACTGTCGCGCAGCTTGCCATGGTCGCGGAACGCATCGAGCGTCGCCGGCGGCACGGTGTTGACGGTGTTGGCGCCGATCAGTTCCTCGACATACAGCACATCGCTGTAGTCCTTGTTCTTGGTGCCGGTGGACGCCCACAGCAAGCGCTGCGGCTTTGCGCCCTTGGCTGCAAGCTTCTCCCAACGGGGGCCTGCGAACAGCTGCTTGTAGTCCTGATAGGCAAGCTTGGCGTTGGCGATGGCGACCTTGCCCTTCAGCGCGCTCAGCCGCTCCTTCTCGCTGGGGTCGTTGGCCTTTGCGATCTTCTCGTCGAGCTGCTTGTCGACCGCGGTATCGATGCGGCTGACGAAGAAAGACGCGACGCTGGCGACAGGCGCGGGATCGCCGCCCGTGGCGACGTATTTTTCAAGGCCGGCGATATAGGCCTCCGCCACCTCGCGATAGACCTCTTGCGAGAACAGCAGCGTGATGTTGATGCTGATGCCTTCGCCGATCAGATGTTCGATCGCGGGCAGGCCTTCCGGTGTGGCCGGTACTTTCACCATCAAGTTCTGCCGCTTGACGTCCTTCCAAAGCCGTTCGGCTTCGGCAATGGTCGCCTGGGTGTCCATCGCCAGATAGGGCGAGACCTCGAGGCTGACGAAACCGTCATTGCCATTCAAGCGGTCGTAGACGGGGCGCAGCGCGTCGGCGGCGCTCTGGATGTCCTCGACGGCGAGCGCCTCGAACAGGTCGGCGACGGGGCGGTCGCCCGCTTTCAGGGCGTGTCCGATCGCGCCGTCATATTCGTCCGAACTTCCGATCGCCTTTTCGAAGATCGAGGGGTTCGACGTCACGCCCTTGACGCCGTCGGTATCGATCAGCGCCTTGAGGTCGCCATTGGCGACGAAGCCGCGGGCGAGGAAGTCCAGCCAGATCGCCTGGCCGTGGTTTTCGAGTGCTTTGACGGGATTCATGGTGCCTGTTCTGTTCGGTCGGTTTTTGGGTTTCCGGCAGCTTTCGGGGGCAGGGCCGGAAAGTCAACATTTGGTTGGGCATAGGGCCGGATGGGATGGGGCGGTCCTGGACGATAACGCTATTGGCTCCGGTTCGATCCCGAAAATGGCTGGTCTTGCCGGCCTCGATACGACCGGGGTCCGGTCGAACCGGCTTTCGGGATGGTGACACCAACGGCACAAGCACGAAGTCGTGAAGGAGACCGTCATGAGCGTGGCAGCGGGCGCGCAGGCGCCATTGCGACTGCATCCGAACACGAGAAGTATTCAGTTCGACCGAGCGGGCGAAACTACGGCGACCAGATCGCCCAAATGAGCGATGGACGTGAAAGCTTCATGTCAATCGGCACCACCTCAAGGTCTCAGGTAAAGATAGCCCTGCGATTGCAGCTCGGCGATCCGGACCACGCCGCCGCGCTCGGCGGCAATGAAGCCCGGCAGCAAATCCTTCAACGCGACATTCTGGGATTTCATGGTGTTGCCACAGGCGGCAAGTTCGAGACCGGCTTTGGAGAATTGCCCGACGCGCTTCGAAAGATCGGGGTTGGCGGCAGTCGAATGAAATGGCCGCAACGCCTGGCCGTGAACCACCAGCGCGATTGTGACATGATCGGGACCGCCGACGCCGTCGAGATGGTTCTGGATGTTGCCCAGCACGAAGCTGACCTTGTCGAGATCGTTGAGGTGATAGACCACTTTCAATTTTTGCGGAGGCGCTGCATCGGTAGCCGCGCTGCTGCGAGAAGCGGCAAACACAGCAGGCAAAGCCGAAATCGCGCCCCACAGGATATTGCGTCGATGCATGAAATCTTTCCGGCCAAAGTGGTGCGGGTCACAGACCTAAGTAGTGGGGCTTACCAACCTATGTAGTATGGCTCATTTGTGCCGGAGTGCCGCAAGCTCCTTGCGATCCGTCACCAACTCGGAGCATTCGTGCAGATCGGAACGGTCAACACGGAAGATCTTGTCGTCGGCGCCGGCAACCAGATCATTGCTGGCGTCGTCGTCGGCCTTGTTGCGCTCCCAGATCCTGATCCGCTCCAGCCGGATCAGCGCGGATTTGTCGTCCTTCATCGCCACTTGAATGCCGCCGCCTTCGCAATCGACGCTACAGCCCAGTCGAATTTCGCCGCCGGTGTTTTCGGCGACAATGTGATTGCAATAGCCGCTGGAATCGAAGTTGCCGGCGCGGTGGCGATATTTGAAGCCGAGGCGGAACGAATAATTGACGATCTTGTCTTCCGGCGCGTCCTCGGCCGTCACCAGCAGCTTCATCGCGCTGACCCTCTGCTTCGGATGCTGCGCCAGATGGCTGGCGTCATAACGACGCACGAAGCAGGCATAGGTCTTGTGGCTGAGCGGGCCGCCGAACATCTGAGTATAGAAGGCGGTGGCTTTGGCTTTGTCGACGCCTTCCTGGGCGTGACAGGCATGGGCTCCGATGACGGAGGCAACGGCGGCGACGATCCAGACGTATTTCATGGCAGACTCGGGTTAAACGCGCGGCATGTTACTTTAGTTGCAGTTGGCGCCGGGTGCGTTCAACACCCAGTCCGCGATGAATGCGTGTTAATCTTGGCCTTATTTGCCGCTGACCGGCCGCCCGAAGGTCACAAAAGGCGCGGTTATCGCGCGTCCGGGCCGTTTCAGAACCCCGAATTGCTCCCGTTTGGCTGTTCTGGGTTTGCCAGGTGGATGCAGATCCGAGCTGCGCGACCGCTCAGATTCCTTAAAAATCCCTTACAGTGTGCTCCGTACTAAACCGGTGAAAAATGTTGCAGCACGGCTACAACGCGAGTGAAATGGCACCGTATCTTTACGAGGAGGAGGCCGTTAGCACGACTATTGCATTGCATTGTGAAGTCGCTCGCGTGTCCAATCGACCTATGTGCTGATTGTGATTCGCGAACGGAAGCTGTGACGCTCCGACACTGGAACCCGAGTGGTGCGTCCGGCATTTACAGGTGACCATGGAGAGACGGATCATGTACAACGATTCTCTGTTCAATGCTTTCGCCCGGTCCTTCGAAGCCCGAAGTCAGACTGATATGTCGATGGCGGAATATCTCGAGTCGTGTCGAAGCGATCCGATGCGATATGCCAATGCAACCGAACGGCTGCTAGCTGCGATCGGTGAGCCTCAGATGATTGACACGGCCAAGGACCCTCGCCTTGGCCGTATCTTTTGAATCGCACGATGCGGCTCTATCCGGCCTTCGCCGGCTTCTATGGAATGGAAGACACGATCGAGCGTATCGTCGGCTTCTTCCGCCACGCGGCCCAGGGCCTCGAAGAGCGCAAGCAGATTCTCTATCTGCTCGGGCCTGTCGGCGGCGGAAAATCCTCGCTTGCCGAACGTCTCAAGTCGTTGATGGAAGTCCACCCCATCTACGTGTTGAAGGCCGGTGACGAACTCAGTCCGGTGTTCGAGAGCCCGCTCAGCCTGTTCGATCCGGATTCACTGGGGCCGATGCTGGAGGAGAAGTACGGCATTCCGCGCCGCCGCCTTAGCGGACTGATGAGCCCGTGGTGCTACAAGCGCCTCGAATCCTTCGGTGGCGACATCTCGCAATTCCGCGTCGCCAAGATCCAACCGTCGCGGCTGCGCCAGATCGCGATCGCAAAGACGGAGCCCGGCGACGAAAATAATCAGGACATCTCCTCGCTCGTCGGCAAGGTCGATATCCGCAAACTGGAGATCTTCGCCCAGAACGATCCTGATGCCTACAGCTATTCCGGCGGGCTCAATCGCGCCAACCAGGGCATCCTTGAATTCGTCGAAATGTTCAAGGCGCCGATCAAGATGCTGCATCCGCTGCTGACTGCGACGCAGGAGGGTAACTACATCGGCTCCGAAAATATCGGCGCGATTCCTTCACCGGCATCATTCTCGCGCACTCCAACGAGTCGGAATGGCAAAACTTCAAGGCCAACAAGAACAATGAAGCCTTTATCGACCGTATCTGCGTCATCAAGGTGCCGTACTCCCTGCGTGTCACCGAAGAGCAGAAGATCTACGAAAAGCTGATCCAGGGCTCCGAACTGGCTACCGCGCCCTGCGCCCCGGCCACGCTTGAAACGCTGGCGCGCTTCTCGGTGATGTCGCGGTTGCGCAAGCACGAGAACTCGACCGTGTTCGCCAAGATGCGGATCTATGACGGTGAAAGCCTCAAGGAATCCGATCCGAAGGCGCGCAGCGTTCAGGAATACAGGGACGCCGCCGGCGTCGACGAAGGCATGGACGGCGTTTCGACCCGCTTTGCGTTCAAGGTTCTCGCCGCCACCTTCAACCACGACACCAGCGAGGTCGGTGCCGACGCGGTCCATCTGATGTACACGCTGGAGCAGGCGATCCGACGTGAGCAGCTACCCGATGAGGTCGAGAAGCGTTACCTCGAGTTCATCAAGGCCGAACTGGCGCCGCGCTATGCCGAATTCATCGGGCATGAGATCCAGAAGGCCTATCTCGAGTCCTATTCGGACTACGGCCAGAACCTGTTCGATCGCTATGTCGACTATGCCGATGCCTGGATCGAGGATCAGGATTTCAAGGATCCCGACACTGGACAACTGCTCGATCGCGAACTGCTCAATCAGGAGCTGACCAAGATCGAGAAGCCGGCCGGCATCGCCAATCCCAAGGACTTCCGCAATGAGGTCGTCAAGTTCTCGCTGCGGTCGCGGGCCCAGAACAGCGGCAAGAATCCTACGTGGACCAGCTACGAGAAGATCTCGCGAAGTGATCGAAAAGCGGATATTCTCCCAAGTCGAGGATCTGCTGCCCGTCATTTCCTTCGGCTCGAAGAAGGACGGCGAGACCGAAAAGAAGCATGACGACTTCGTCGCGCGCATGGTTGAGCGCGGCTACACCGAGCGGCAGGTCCGCCGGTTGGTCGAGTGGTACATGCGCGTAAAACAGGCAGGCTGAGGCGGATGAAACGTGGCCATTCACATTGTCGACCGGCGCCTGAATCCGGGTAGCAAGAGTCTCGAGAATCGCCAGCGCTTTTGCGTCGCGCCAAGGCGCTGGTTCAGGGGGCGGTGAAGAAATCGTCGCAGACCCGGGACATCAAGGATGTCCTGGAAGGCGGCGAGGTCAGCGTCCCCATCGATGGCATGGACGAGCCGCGCTTTCGCCGTGAAGGCGGTACGCGCGACATGGTGCTGCCGGGAAACAAGAAGTTCGTCGAAGGCGATTACCTTCCGCGGCCGAACCCGAGCGGTGGCAAGGGGAGGGGTGCGGGCGAGGGCGACAGCGAAGATACGTTCCGCTTCGTTCTCAGCCGCGACGAGTTCGTCGACCTGTTCCTGGACGATTTGGAATTGCCCGACCTTGCCAAACGAAAATTGGCCGAGGTGGAAAGCGAGGGCATTCGTCGGGCGGGTTACACGACATCCGGCTCGCCCGCCAACATTTCCGTCAGCCGAACGGTAAGTCGCGCCCTGGCGCGGCGCGTCGCGCTGCGGCGGCCGAGGCCGGAGGTGTTGGCGGCCCTCGAGGCGGAGCTTCTGGATTGCAGCGACGAGGCACGCCGCGCCGAGCTCATGGCTGAGATCGAGGCCCTGAAGACAAAGATGCGCCGGATTCCGTTCATCGATCCGATCGACATCCGCTACCGGCGGTTCGAGACGGTGCCGAAGCCCGTGGCGCAGGCCGTCATGTTTTGCCTGATGGACGTCTCCGGTTCGATGACCGAGCATATGAAGGATCTCGCCAAGCGGTTCTATATGCTGCTCTACGTGTTTCTGAAGCGGCGCTATCGCCACGTCGAGATCGTTTTCATCCGGCATACCGATCGGGCCGAAGAGGTCGACGAGCAGACGTTCTTTACGGACCGGCTTCCGGCGGCACGCTGGTATCGAGCGCGTTGCAGGCGATGCACGACATCGTGCGGTCGCGGTTCCGGCCGGCGGACTGGAATATCTATGCCGCGCAGGCTTCCGACGGCGACAATTCCTACGCGGACGGCGAGGTCACGAGCTGGCTGCTGACCGACAAGATCCTGCCGGTCAGCCAGTTTTTGCCTATCTGGAAGTCGGCCAGGAGAACGGCCTTTCCTACGAAATGCCTAATTCGTCGCTCTGGACCCTTTACGAGGGCCTGCGCGCGAGCGGCGCGCCGCTATCGATGCGCAAGGTCAACGAACGCAGCGAGATCTTTCCGGTGTTTCACGATCTCTTCCAGCGCCGTAGCCCGCAGGAAAGGACCGGGTCATGACCGACCGATTGCTGTTTGAGGGCGCCGACTGGGACTTCCGGACGCTGCAGCGGATCTGCGACGCCTGCGAGCAGATTGCGCGGGACGAATTGAAGCTCGACGTCTACCCCAACCAGATCGAGGTCATTACCGCCGAGCAGATGCTGGACGCGTATTCATCGGTCGGTATGCCGCTATTTTACAAGCATTGGTCGTTCGGCAAGCACTTTGCCTTTCAGGAGGCATCCTATCGCAAGGGGCTGATGGGGCTGGCCTACGAGATCGTCATCAACTCGTCGCCGTGCATTTCCTACCTGATGGAAGAGAATACGGCGACGATGCAGACGCTCGTGGTCGCGCACGCCGCCTTCGGCCACAATCATTTCTTCAAGAACAACTACCTGTTCAAGCAATGGACCGATGCCGACGGCATTCTCGATTATCTCGAATTCGCCAAGCGCTACGTGGCGCATTGCGAGGAACGCCACGGCCGGCTGGCGGTCGAGCACACGCTCGATGCCGCGCACGCCCTGATGTCGCACGGCATCGATCGCTATCCCGGCAAGAAAAGTCTCGATCTTCGCGCCGAGGAAAAGCGGGCGGGCAGGCGCCGTGCCCACGAGGAGAGCGCATTCAACGATTTGTGGCGCACAGTCCCGACCGGCCCGGTAAAGACCGGCGCCGTACTGGATATCGAGCGCCGCCGCCAGATGCTTGGCCTGCCGCAGGAAAACCTGCTGTATTTTCTCGAGAAGACGGCGCCGCGCCTGCGTCCCTGGCAACGCGAGATACTGCAGAATCGTGCGGAACATTGCGCAGTATTTCTATCCGCAGAGCCAGACCAAGGTGATGAACGAGGGCACGGCGACCTACGTTCACTATCGCATCATCAGCCGGCTGCACGAGCAGGGCCGGCTGACGGACGGCAATTTCCTCGAATTCCTGCAGTCGCACACCAACGTCGTGTTCCAGCCCGAATTCGACGACCCGCGCTATTCCGGCTTCAATCCGTATGCGCTCGGATTTGCTATGATGCAGGACATCGAACGTATCGTGACCAATCCCGAAGCCGAGGATCGCGAGTGGTTCCCGGATATCGCCGGGACCGGCGATGCGATGGGCGTGTTGCGCGACATCTGGGCCAATTATCGCGATGAAAGCTTCATCAGCCAGTTCATGAGCCCGCGGCTGATGCGGCATTTCCGCCTGTTCCATCTGCATGACGATCCGGAGGAGCGCGCCGGTATCCTGGTCGACGCCATCCACAACGAGCGCGGTTACCGCCGGCTGCGGCGCGAACTGGCGCGGCAGTACGATGTCGGCTTCATCGACGCGAACATCGAAGTCGTCGACGTCGACCTCGCCGGCGATCGCCGCCTGATGCTGCGCCATACCGTGGTAAAGGGCGCCCAGCTCAGCGAAGCCGACACCAAGCGCGTGCTGCAGCACCTTGCCGATCTCTGGAGCTATGACGTGTCGCTCGTCGAGGTCGACACCTCCAACAAGGTGTTGAAGGAGTATGTCGCAAACCCGCGGAACATCGCGGTGGCCGCGTAGCTACCCGCGGCAGGTTCTGATTGTATCAGAACCGGGCTCTGGATTTTTGTTTTGACGCGTTTTCTTGACGCGGACCGGTGTCCACCCCCGGATCAAGTCCGAGGGCATGCTTCGCTCGAAAACGCTATGGCTACCGGAGACTGGCGTTGATCTTTTCCAGCGCTGCCGTGCCGGGGCACAGATCCTTGGCTTCCAGCGTATTGAGCGGCGTCTCGACGGTGTCGAGATGGGCATGCAGGTCTTCCGCGTCCGGATCGACATAGAGCAGTCCGGTCACCACCTGGCCCTTGGCGGCGTGCTTCTGCAGGAAGGTCATCGCCGCCAGCCGATCGTTGGCGTCGTAGTCGGCGTCGATCTTGCGCAGCGCCAGCCTCGTGCCGTCATGCTGCTCGACCATTTGCACCGTGCCCGGCGCGTAATCGACCGTGATCGGGTCGCGGCCGGTGAGCACGTCGAGGCGATTCACCGCGTCGTTGTGTTCGCGGACGTAATCAAAACTCTTGGTCGAGCCGGCATGGTTGTTGAAGGCGATGCAGGGGCTGATGACGTCGATGAAAGACGCGCCCTTGTGGCGGATGGCGGCTGCAATCAGCGGCACCAATTGTGTCTTGTCGCCGGAGAAGCTGCGCGCCACGAAGCTCGCGCCAAGCTGCAGCGCGATCGCCACCAGGTCGATGGCGTTGTCGGTGTTCATCACGCCTTTCTTGGACTTCGAGCCGCGGTCGGCGGTCGCCGAGAACTGGCCCTTGGTGAGGCCGTACACGCCGTTGTTCTCGACGATGTAGGTCATGTTGACGCCGCGCCGGATCGAGTGCGCGAATTGGCCGAAGCCGATCGAAGCCGAGTCGCCGTCGCCGGAGACGCCGAGATAGATCAGGTCGCGGTTGGCGAGGTTGGCGCCGGTCAGGACCGACGGCATGCGGCCATGCACGGAGTTGAAGCCGTGCGAATTGCCGAGGAAATAGTCCGGTGTCTTCGACGAGCAGCCGATGCCGGAAATCTTTGCCACCCGGTGCGGCTCGATCGAGAGCTCATAGCAGGCTTCGATGATCGAGGCGGTGATCGAGTCGTGGCCGCAGCCGGCGCACAGCGTCGAGATCTTCCCCTCGTAGTCGCGGTGGGTATAGCCGAGATCGTTCTTCGGCAGGCCGGGATGATGGAATTTTGGCTTTGCGATGTAGGTCATGACACGGCCTTGCGGAGAGGGTCACTTTCAGGTGGTCCTGGTGGTCGCCGATGGCATTGGCGATGAAGCGCGCGGTGATCGGCGTGCCGTCATAGTGCAGGATCGGCACCAGCCGGACCGGATCGATACCATTCTCGTTGACGATCAACTGGCGCAGCTGGGCGTCGCGGTTCTGCTCGACCACGTAGACGAAATCATGGTCGGCGATGAAGCTCGCCACGCTGGAGTGGAACGGGAAGGCGCGGATGCGCAGGCGATCCAGCTGATGCCCGCGCGCTTCCAACAGCCCGATGGCCTCGTCCATCGCGGGCGCCGTCGAGCCGAAATAGATCACGCCATATTTGGTCGGCTTGGCCGCGTTGGCCTGCAACGGCCGCGGCACCATGTCTTGCGCGGTTTCGAACTTGCGCACCAGCCGCTGCATGTTGTCGGCATAGACAGCGCCTTCTTCCGAATAGCGCGCGTAGCGGTCGCGCGAGGTGCCGCGGGTGAAGAACGAGCCCTTGGTCGGATGCGTGCCAGGATAGGTGCGGTAGGGAATGCCGTCGCCGTCGACGTCGAGATAGCGGCCGAAGTCGCGGCCGGGTTCGTCGAGCATTTCGGCGGTCATCACCTTGCCGCGGTCATACTGCCGCGCGTCGTCCCACTTCAGCGGGCGGCAGAGGCGGTGGTTCATGCCGATGTCGAGGTCGAGCATCAGGAAGATCATGGTCTGCAAGCGGTCGGCGAGATCGAACGACTGCGCGGCGAACTCGAACGCTTCGGCCGGGTCTTCCGGGAACAGCAGGATGTGCTTGGTATCGCCGTGCGAAGCATAGGCGCAGGCGATGATATCGCATTGCTGGGTGCGCGTCGGCATGCCCGTCGAGGGGCCGGCGCGCTGGATGTTCATGATCACGCCCGGGATTTCCGCGAAATAGGACAGGCCGATGAACTCGGTCATCAAGGAGATGCCGGGACCGGAAGTTGCGGTGAAGGCCCGCGCGCCATTCCAGGAGGCGCCGATCACGATGCCGATGGATGCGAGCTCATCTTCGCCTTGCACGATCGCGTATTTCGCCTTGCCGGTCTCAGGGTCGTGCCGCAGCTTCTTGCAGTGGCTCGTGAAGGCCTCCGCCACCGACGACGACGGCGTGATCGGATACCAGGCGCAGACGGTGGCGCCGCCATAGACCGCGCCGAGCGCCGCCGCGCTGTTGCCTTCGATGAAGATACGCTCGCCGACCTTGTCGGACTTCTTCACCCGCAGCCCGATCGGGCATTTCAGGTTCTGCAGCGCCCAGTCGCGGCCGAGATGCAGCGCGTGGACGTTCGACGACAAGAGCTTTTCCTTGCCCTTGTACTGCTCGCCGATCAGCTGCTCGACCAGCTTCGGGTCCATGTCAAGCAGGGCGCAGAGCGCGCCGAGATAGATGATGTTCTTGAACAGCTGGCGCTGGCGCGGATCGGTATAGGTCGAGTTGGTGATCGCAGTCAGCGGCACACCGATCACGTTGATATCGGCGCGGAATTTCGACGTCGGCATCGGCTTGGTCGAGATCGTAGAACAGATAGCCGCCCGGCTCGATCGAGGCGACGTCCTTGTCCCAGGTCTGCGGGTTCATCGCCACCATCAAGTCGACCCCGCCGCGGGCGCCGAGATGGCCGGCTTCGGTGACGCGCACCTCGTACCAGGTCGGAAGGCCCTGAATGTTGGAGGGGAAGATGTTGCGCGGGCTAACCGGAACGCCGTGGCGCAGGATCGAACGCGCGAACAGTTCGTTGGCGCTCGCCGAACCCGAGCCGTTGACGTTGGCGAAGCGGACGACGAAGTCGTTTACGCTGCTGATCGGGCTTTGGACTGACATGTTGATCCCGCGTAGGTCATATCGATGAGGTATTTCTGCATGTCCCAGGCGCCGGTCGGACAACGCTCGGCGCACAGCCCGCAATGCAGGCAGACGTCCTCGTCCTTCACCATGACGCGACCGGTCTTGAGCCCGTCGGCGAGATAGAGCGCCTGGTCGTGGTGCGGCGAGGGCGCCTTCAGCCGCTGCCTGAGGTCCTCTTCCTCGCCGTTTTCTGTGAACGTGATGCAGTCCATCGGGCAGATGTCGACGCAGGCGTCGCATTCGATGCAGGCGGGCGCCGAGAACACGGTCTGCACGTCGCAGTTCAGGCAGCGCTGCGCCTCGCCGAGCGCGAGCTTGACGTCATAGCCGAGCTCGACCTCGGTCTTGATATCCTTCAGCGCGATCACCTTGTCGCGATGCGGCACCTTGTAGCGCTTGTCGCCGGAGATGTCGTTGTCGTAGCTCCACTCGTGGATGCCCATCTTCTGCGACGAAACTTGCACTTCGGGCAGCGGACGCTCGGTGATGTCTTCGCCCGAGATCATCTTGTGGATCGACAGCGCAGCGTCGTGGCCATGCGCGACCGCCCAGATGATGTTCTTCGGGCCAAACGCCGCGTCGCCGCCGAAGAACACCTTTGGATTGGTCGACGCGAAGGTTTTTGTATCGACCTGCGGCATGTTCCACTTGTCGAACTCGATGCCGCAGTCGCGCTCGATCCAGGGGAACGCGTTCTCCTGGCCGACCGCGACCAGCACGTCGTCGCAGGGGATGGTCTGATCGGGCTCGCCCGAGGGCACGAGGTTGCGACGGCCCTTGGCATCGTATTCGGCTTTCACCTTCTGGAAGGTGACGCCGATGAGCTTGCCGCTGACATGCTTGAATGCCACCGGCACCATGTAATTGAGGATCGGAATATCCTCGTGAAGGGCGTCTTCCTTTTCCCAGGGGCTCGCCTTCATTTCCTCGAAGCCGGAACGCACGATCACCTTGACGTCGGCGCCGCCGAGCCGGCGCGCGGTGCGGCAGCAATCCATCGCGGTGTTGCCGCCGCCAAGCACGATGACGCGGCGGCCGATCTTCTCGACATGGCCGAATGAGACCGAGGCCAGCCACTCGATACCGATATGGATATTGGCGGCTGCTTCCTTGCGGCCGGGGATATCGAGCTCGCGGCCACGCGGGCGCCGGAGCCGACGAAGATCGCGTCGTAATTCTCGTTGAGCAGCTTCTTCAGGCTGTCGATGCGATGACCGCCCTTGAAGTCGATGCCGAGGTTGAGGATGTAGTCGGTTTCCTCGTCGATGACCGTGTCAGGCAGGCGGAATTTTGGAATCTGGCTCCGCATCATGCCGCCCGCCTTGGGATCGGCATCGAACACGGTGCAGTGATAGCCAAGGGCGCGAGGTCGCGCGCCACCGTCAGCGAGGCGGGACCGCCGCCGACGAGAGCAATGCGCTTGCCGTTCTTGGCCAGCGGCTTCGGCATGCGGTGCTTGACGTCGTCCTTGAAGTCGGCGGCGACGCGCTTCAGGCGGCAGATCGCAACCGGAGTTTCCTCGACGCGGCCACGGCGGCACGCCGGCTCGCACGGACGATCGCAGGTGCGTCCCAGAATTCCGGGAAACACATTCGATCTCCAATTGATCATGTAGGCGTCGCTGTAACGCCCCTCGGCAATCAAACGGATGTATTCGGGAACTGGGGTGTGTGCCGGGCAGGCCCATTGGCAATCGACCACTTTGTGAAAGTAGTCTGGCGCCGAGATATCAGTCGGTTTCATTCCTACCTTGTCCGCGCCGGCAACCGGAACGCGGCCTTATTTTGCCTGCAAACGCTTAACGAGCGTTCTTGTGGTTTTTGAATTGGATCATAGGCTTATCTTATTAGAGCCATTCCAGAAGCTGCACACAAGCCAATTTTGCGCGATCTCCAGCTTTCAACTGCATGGGAGCCTGGACTTAGCGTCGCAGCGTTATGCGGCAGTGCAGCATGTGCGGTGCAGTGTACAATCTAACACGACGCGTTCGAGCGGCGGACGAATGTATGCACGTGCGGTAATGCTGCTCAGATCAGCCGCAGAAGTGCGCCGGTTGTCCCCAGCAGGACGACGACGATCCATGGTGCCAGTTTCCAAACCGTCAGCAGCAGGAAGCCGGCGAGCGCTACGGCGAAATCGCGCGGAGTGAGCACGGCGCTGGTCCATACCGGATTGTAGAGCGCCGCGCCAAGGATGCCCACGACGGCGGCATTGGTGCCGCGCATGGCGGCCTGCGCGGTGGGACGCAGGCGTAGCGCGTCCCAGAACGGCAGCATGCCATAGACCAGCAGCAGTCCCGGCAGAGACAACGCGACGAGCGCAATCGCGGCGCCGGCGAGACCATTGGGAGCGGGTCCAATGGCGCCGAGATAGGCCGCAAAGGTGAAGAGCGGTCCGGGCACCGCTTGCGCCATGCCGTAGCCGGCGAGGAAATCCGCGTTGCTGACCCAGCCCGGCGTCACGACTTCCGCCTGCAACAGCGGCAGCACGACATGGCCGCCGCCGAACACGAGGGAGCCGGAGCGATAAAACGCATCGAATAGCGCAAGCGCTTGGGAACCGGTTTTTGCCGTCACCAGCGGCGTGATCAGGAACAGAACCGCGAACAGCACGAGCGCGGCTACGCCGTGCCGTCGCGACACAGAAAAGCCGAGCTGGCCCGTCGCTGTCGGTCCTTCTCCACGGCACAGCCAGAGCCCGGCAGCCGCGCCAAGCGCGATGGCGCCGATCTGGCCGAACGATCCACCGATGAACACCACGATCGCAACAGCCGCGAGCGCGATGGCCGCGCGTTCGCGATCCGGCGTCAGGCTGTTCGCCATGCCCCAGATCGCTTGCGCGACCACGGCAACAGCGACGAGCTTCAGGCCGTGGAGAATGCCCTCCGCGAACGGGCCAGTGAGGGCTGTCGCACCGAGCGCAAAGGCGAACATGATGAGGGCGGAGGGCATGGTGAAGGCGGACCACGCCGCCAACCCGCCCAGCAAGCCGTTGCCGCGCAGGATGCCGAGCGTGAAGCCGACCTGGCTGGAAGCCGGGCCCGGCAGGAACTGGCAAAGCGCAACGATATCGGCGTAGCTGCTTTCGCTGAGCCATTTTCGCCGCTCGACGAATTCTGCCCTGAAGTAACCGAGATGCGCGATCGGGCCGCCGAACGATGTGAGGCCGAGTTTGAGGAAGGCGGCGAAAATCTCGGCGATACTGCGCGCGGACTTTTCCGCCATGCAATTCAACTCCAGTTACGGGTGAAAATACCGGGAGCTGGTAACGTCACCAAGCGCATCCTCAACCGATTGGCCGCCCAGCACCCAGAAGATGAAGGAGCGCTTCCAGGCGACCATCACACATCTGAGAGAGAACATCAGCAAGATAATTGAAAGCGATGTTAGAGGCTTCGGCGGAAGTTCTTATCCGCCTTATCAAGGCCTTCGACCATCACGAGAAGAAGAATCGAAGCCACGTCGCGCAAGCACTGGCCGTGGGGACCCCTTCGAAGGAGCAGCTCTTGCCACAAGGCAAATCCCGGCCACCGGTTTACTCGACATTGCGTTAACAGCGTCTTCATTGGTGGTCTCTTACCGGCGGCGTATTCGACGCATGCTGTTTCGAACGGCCGGCACAGCGCTGTTCCTCGGGCCGCGCCAGCCGGTTGGGTTGGCCGCTCGAGCTCTCCGCGCCCATCGGTAGCAGCGAAAGCGTCTAGCCGATATCGCTCTTCGCCAGATCCCACATCAGGCGGTAGATTCCGCTCGAGACCACGAGCGGCTTCAACGCGATATTGCCGCTGAAGCGCAGCATGGCCGCAGGCACCGCGCCCACATCAGTCGCATCGATCAGCACGAACCAGTCGCCGGCGCCTGGACTGGGGGCCGAGGGATCGTCGGTGATCGGCTTCGACAGCGCCGGGTCGCTCTCGATCAAATGCAGGGAGATGATGCCGTCGAGCTGCGCGGGATCGAGTTGCTCGGTGAGGGCCGAACGCAGTTTGTCCTCGCCGCCGGCCTGGGGACGCAGCCGGACAATGCCGAGTGCCGCGCCGCGGCCGGTGCCGCGGCTCACGGTGATGCGCGCCACCGCCCGGATCATGTTCTGGAAGCGGGCAATATTGGCCTTTGACCACGCCGTCTGGTTGGCCAGCGCCGCGCGATAGCCCGGGCTGTCCAGCACCTCGAAGGTTTCGGTGGAATAGAGGCTGAGATATTTCGGGTTGCCGTCATGGGCGACATAGCGGCGGGCTTCGAGGAAGCCGTCGATCGCCACGCGCTCTTCGAGATGTTCGCGGTCGTACCAGCGATTGAACTCAGCCTCGTGTTCGGCGTCGATGTTCATCGAGGTCAGCAGCATGCCTTTTCCGGCGATCGGCATTTTTCAGAATCCTAACCCGCACAGAGTGATGGGGCGAGACACTAACGTGCTTCGAAATGCTGAAACAAGGCGTTTGTAGATTTGGGCTCAAATCGCCAACTCGATGCGATACATTCGAAGGTATCATCCCGAAAGTAGAACAGGAAATGCCGAGAGGCATTCGAGTCCTTGTTGAGCTCTCGCCAATCATCGGGTTGATCGAGCTTGCTGTCGGTTCCGTTGATTTCGTAGAACTCGCCCCAAGCTGGCGCAATTTTGCTGTAACGACATTGGCCAAGGTACCAGCCTTCATCGTTCGTCGCTCCGAGGCGATACCTTGAACAGTTTGCAAAACGGATGGTGCCCTGATCATCAGGACCAAACTGAGGAAATTGAAATGGATTGAGAAAGAACTCAATCAGTACATCCGCCCCGGACACTATGACGCGCGGATGAGGAGCATTGGGTTCGGCGTTCCATCCATCGTTGAGTTTAATGAACGCCAGTCGAGTCACGTCGTTTATCTCTCGATCCTTGAAGCCATATCCGCGATCGCCTTCATCACGGCGTCGCGGACGCCGGGCTCATACAGCGTATGGCCGGCGCCCTCGACAAAGCGGATTTCGGCCTCGCGCCACACCGCGGCAAGCGCGTGCGAGGTCGCGGGCGGGCACAGCAGGTCGTAGCGGCCTTGCACGATGATGCCGGGGATGCCTGCGAGGTCTGCTCGCTTCACGCAACAATTGGTCCGGCTGCATGAAGCAGTCATTGGCAAAGTAGTGCGCTTCCATGAATGGCGTGGCCGGCAGGCCCGCGATGAACTAAGCGCCGGCAGATCGAGGCGTGTGCGGTTCGGCGTGTGTTCGGAAAGAATGCGTTCGGTTTCGCCCTAGCGCCCGCGCTGCGGGAATATTCACGTCAGGACTGGAGTCGAGGATGCGACGAAAATACGCCTGCAGCGGTTGCGCGCGTTCGCCTTCGGGCAGCACGCTCATGAAGTCGTCGTAAAGGCCGGGATAGAACCGCGGCAGCACGTTGAGAAAGCCGGTTTCGATTTCCCCGATCGTGCCAAGGAAAGTCGCGCGCAGCACGATACCGGCGACGCGGTCGGGGTGGGCCTGTGCATACGCCAGTGCCAGCGTGGCGCCCCAGGAGCCCCCGACGATCATCCAGCGTTCGAACCCGAATTTCTCGCGGATCATTTCCATGTCCGCGATCAGATGCGGCAGCGTGTTGGCTTCGCGGCGGCCCTTGGGGCGGCTGCGGCCGGCGCCGCGCTGGTCGAACAGCACGGCGTGGAAGCGTTCGGGATCGAACAGCCGGCGATGATCCGGCTGGCAGCCGCTGCCGGGCCCGCCATGCAGATAGACCGCGGCAATGCCACCGACGCGGCCGACGGTTTCGACATAGATGTCGTGGCCATCGCCGACCGCGAGCTGCTCCGACGTCAGCGGCGCAAACGGATCGGCGGGTTTGATGGATTTACCGGCATCGGCGTCAGGCGCCATGCTCGCCTTCCGTCTCCAGCGTGCCGCCGGCGAAATTGCGATAGAGGAAACGGTCCTGATGCGCGGCCGCCTCGCGTTCGGCGTCCTTGAAAATCTTCTCGTGCATCGGCGACAGCGTGCAGGCCGGGTCGGTATTGCCGGCATCGCCGGTCAGCGCAAAGGCCTGGCAGCGGCAGCCGCCGAAATCGATTTCCCTGAATTCGCAGCTCTTGCACGGTTCAGGCATCCAGCCCGTGCCGCGATAACGGTTGAAGGCTTCGGAATTCCGCCAGATCCAGGCGATCGAATGATTGGAGCGCACGGATTCGAATTCCAGCCCGGTGATGCTCTCCGCAGCGTGGCAGGGCAGGACCTTGCCGGCCGGCGAAATGTTGAAGAATTGCCGGCCCCAGCCGCCCATGCATTTCTTCGGCCGCAACGCGTAATAGTCCGGCACCACATAGTCGATGGCGAGGATGCCCTTCAGGCGCGTCGCGGCCTCCTCGACGATGCGGCTGGTCTCCTCGATCTGCTCGAGCGTCGGCATCAAGGCGGCGCGATTCTTCAAGGCCCAGCCGTAATACTGGACGTTGGCCACTTCCAGCCGGTCGGCGTCGAGATCGACGGCCATCTGAATGATGTCGGAGAGCTGATGCAGGTTCTGGCGGTGCATGACGGCATTGACCGTCAGCGGCAGGTCGAGCTCGCGCGTCCATTTCGCGGCTTCGATCTTCTTCTCGTGCGCGTTCTTCAATCCGGCGACGCGATCGGCAACCCCGGGCTCGTTGCCCTGGAAACTGATCTGCACATGGCAGAGGCCGGCATCGGCGAGCGCCGAAAGTTTTTCCTTGGTCAGCAGCACCGCTGAGGTAATGAGATTGCTGTACAGCCCGACGTCGGTCGCATGCTGCACCAGCTCCACCAGGTCTTTGCGCGCGGTCGGTTCGCCGCCGGAGAAATGGATCTGCAGCACGCCGATCTCGGCGAGTTCGCTCAAAACCTTCTTCCATTCCTCGGTCGTCAGTTCGCTGCCGCCACGGTCGAGTTCAATCGGGTTGGAGCAATAGGGGCATTGCAGCGGGCAGCGGTGTGTCAGCTCGGCGAGCACGGCAAGCGGAATGCCGAACGTCTCCGCGGTCGAACGTTGCGATTCCAGAACGGCGAGCCCGTCACTGGTCGCGGGGCTGGATGTTTTGCCATCTGCGAGAATGTCGCTCATGACGTCTTCTCACGCGCTTCGGTCAGAAAACCCTTGTCGGCGAGATCCTGCAGCATCCCAATAACATCGGTTAAGATCGCCTCGCGCGGTGCTGCGTATTTGGCGGCGAGCTGGTCGATCATGTCGGCAACGCTGCGCACGCCGTCGCAAAGCTGCAGCACTTCCACCGCGATTTCATCCGGCGCCAGCACGCGCTCCGGCGCCAGGATCACCCAGACCTGCCGCGTCTCATCGAATTTCAGCCGCGCGTGCCGCGGCAATTTCGGCCGGCTCGCCTCGCTGACACTGATGTTGCGGCTCATAGCCATCGATCGCTAGTTCCCTTTGGGCACGAACGCGCCGGGCGGTATGTGGCCCTCGACATAGGCATGATACAGCGCGTCGAGCTGAACCCATAGCACATTGGTCTTGAAGATCAGCGCGTTGCAGACCGCCTCGCGCTCCGACGGCGTCTTCGCGTTCTTCCTGACGTAGTCGAGCGCGAAGTTGGCGTCGCGCGGCGCCTGGGTCAGGCGGCGTTTGAAATAGCTCATGATGTCGGGATTGACGAAATCATAGTGCTGCAACATGCCGGAGATCCGCTCCTCATGCAGGTTCGGCGCGAACAGTTCCGTGAGCGAGGAGGCGATGGCCTCCAGCGGTGTCTTGTCGCGGCAGAAATGCACGTAGGCTTCCACGGCAAACCGCGTCGCCGGCAGGATGCCTTCGGTCGATTCCACATAGGCGCTATCGAGCCCGAGGCCCTCGGTCAGCTTCAGCCAGCGCTCGATACCGCCTTCGGAGCCGATATCGCCATCGTGATCCTCGATGCGGTGCCGCCATTCGATCCTTGTGGCGCGGTCGCGGAACCTCGATATCACCATCGCGTCCTTCAGCGGGATCGTGCTCTGGTAAAAATAGCGGTTCAGCGCCCAGGCCTGCACCTGTCCTTTGTTGAGCTTGCCGCCATGCAGCAGCCGGTGGAACGGATGCAGATTGTGATACCGCGTCGCGCCGATGTGGCGGAGCATCGCTTCGAGTTCATCGGCATTGTTGAGCGTGATGCCCTTGCCGATCGAGTGCGCGGTCATTTCCGCCTTGGCCATGACATTCACAGCGTGATCTCCGTTCCATCGGCGGGAATCTGCCAGCCCGCCTGTTCCACTGCCTTTCGCTCGTCCGAGCCGGAGAGCAACGCGGGGTTGGAGTTGTTGATATGCAGGAACACCCGGCGGCCGATGTCGAGGCCGGCAAGGCTCTCGATCGCTCCATGTTCGCCCGACATTGAAATATGGCCCATCCCTTGTCCCGTCTTGGTGCCGAGGCCCTGAACGATCAATTCGTCGTCGCGCCACACGGTGCCGTCGAAGAAGACCAGCGCGGCGCCCGCCAGGCGCGATTTGAGATCGTCGGTTACCCTCGCGCAGGCGGCCAGGAAATAGAAGTACTTGCCGCTTCCCTTGTCCAGAATCCGCAAGCCCAGCGTGTCGCCCGCGTCATCGCCACCCGCCGGATGCGCCTTGCCTTCGAGATACCACGCGCCCTTGCCGGGAACCGCGAAGGAAGGATTTCCATGCCTGATGGCGAGCCATCGGGCAGGGCCGGCTCGAATGCCCTGTCGACCTCGATCGGCCGCCGCTTCACGTTGCTTTCACCCAGCACGTTAAAGATGCTGTTGGATCGTAAAATCGCAAGGACCCGCTCATGCGCGTACAGCGTAAAGGGCGAACCCTCGCGCATCGACAACAGCCCTGCGACCGCATCGATCTCGCCATTGGTCAGGATGACGCCGGCGATCGGGCTGTGCCTGACCTGCCCGGCTTTGGGGTGAAGCTGCGGCGTCGCGATCACCTGCTGACGCAGGTCGGGCGAGGCATTGATGAGATACCAGTGCTTGCCGTCGGCGCTGACCGCGATCGAGGCCTGGGTGCTGCGCAGTTCGGGATTTTCGCTTCGCGCTTTCCGGCATACCGGACATCCGCAATTCCACTGCGGAATGCCGCCACCTGCCGCGGCGCCCAGGACGACGACGCGAAGCATGATCCGTCTCCTGGAGATCGCAAAACTTGAAGATACGAACTTGGCTACAAACGCCACGAGGTGGATGCCCGCCTTGGACACAGCTCCGCTATCGGGAACGTGTCAGGCCCGGGGCTCCACCTGCGTGAGTTACGAAATGCGCTGCCGCTTACTTGCGGGTGGCGCACATATACATGTTGATTTCCATGCCGACCGATACTTCGACGATTTTCGGCGCTTTCCAGGCCATTTGCCTCTCCCTTTGATACCGGGCGAACTCCGCCCTTCCAGGCTAAGGTACTGCGGATCAAAAAGTTCGCCAGTTAAATCTTTTGCCTGGAACCCTGATTTGTTTATGTTGCATTGCAAAGGGATTTCACGGAGTTGTGCGGAGGGGCTCGCTCAAAACAACGTGGGATCAAGCGTTTCGCGGTTGTTCGCATCCCGCGAATAGCAATTCTGGGTGCGACGGGGCGCTGCCGGCTCCGGATAAAGAACTTGTGAGATAGTGACGGCCTCCGGTGGCGGGGCCGCAAACCGGAGCCAGGTTTCCGCCGATGCCGCGATATTATTTCAACACCCGTATCGGCGATGAGCTGATTTCCGATCCCGACGGCGAAGTGCTTGTCGATCCCGACCGCGCCTGGGAAATGGCGCGGGCCATGATCCGGGAGCTGCTCAAGACCGACGGCGCCGATGGCGCGTTGTTGAGCGCGATCATCGAGGTGACCGACGACGACGGCGAGGTCGTGCTGGAGTTTCCGTTCGCCGAAGCGATCCTCGATGCTCCCGGCGCCTCGGTTACGAAGCACTGACGTGCGCTGAAGCCGGTCGGCATCGGGGGCCGACCATTCGGCCAGCGCGGTGTCCGCGGGACGCCATGTTTCCGGTTGCGCTTCGACGGAAAAATATCGGAGATTGCCGTTCGGAAAGCCACCGGCGGCGGCACCGTCACGTGCCACGTGTAGAGAAAAGGCTTCCGCCAGGAGAAACGCCCATGACAAATCATTCGTCGACGCCGCGCAGTCTGTTGCTGGCCAGCGCCTTCCTCAGTGCATTCGCGCTAACCGCCGCGGCCCAACAGCCTGCCGCACCGCCCGCTGCCGACGCACCGCCTGCGGCCGCGCCCGCGCTTCCGCCGGGATCACCGTTGATCGGACGTCCCGCCGGCAACGAAGCCGCCGCCAAGCTGGCGCCGATCGCGCCGCCGCCGTTACCCGCGGCGCCGGACAAGCTGCCGACAGCGAAGCTGAAAGTGCCGGTCGGCTTCAACATCGAGGTCTATGCCGCCGGCATGGCGAATGCCCGCTCGCTCGCGCTCGGCGACAAGGGCACGGTGTTCGTCGGCAGCCGCCTCGTCGACAAGGTCTATGCCATCGTCAACAAGGACGGCAAACGCGAGGTCAAGGTGCTGGCTTCCGGCCTGTACCGGCCGAACGGCGTCGCCTTCAAGGATGGCACGCTCTACATCGCTGAACTGTCCAGGATCTCCAAGATCGAGAACGTCGAAGACAATCTGGATAACCCGCCGAAGCCCACCGTGATCTTCGACAAGCTGCCGAAGGACGAGGCCCATGGCTGGAAGTTCATCGCCATCGGTCCCGACAACAAGCTCTACGCTCCCGTCGGCCAGCCCGGCAACAACGTGCTCAACGATGACGAGCATGGCCTGATCCGCCGGATGAATCTCGACGGCTCGGGCGCGGAAGTGATCGTTCGCGGTGTTCGCCACACTGTCGGCTTCGACTGGCATCCGGAGACCAAGCAGCTCTACTTCACTGACAACGGTCGCGACTGGATGTCGGAAGACGTGCCCGAGGACGAGTTCAACCGGATCACCAAGGTCGGCGAACATTTCGGCGCGCCGTTCTGCCTGCAGGGCAACATCGTCGATCCCGAATTCGGTTGGGGCAAATCCTGCAGCGAATACACCGCGCCCGTAGGCCTCCTAGGCCCGCATTCCGCAGCGCTCGGCATGCGCTTTTACACCGGCAATATGTTCCCGAAAGCCTACAAGAATGCGGCGATCATCGCCCGGCACGGCTCCTGGAACCGCTCCAAGAAGGTTGGCGGCGACGTCGTCATCGCCAAGCTGAACAAGGACGGCACCATGAGGTCGCTGGAGCCGTTCATTACGGGCTTCCTCGAGGACAACAAATATATCGGCCGCCCGGTCGATGTGCTGCAGATGAAGGACGGTTCGCTCTTGGTCTCCGACGACTACAACGGCGCCGTCTATCGCGTCACCTACGGCAAGCAGAAGACGGCGGGTAAGTCGTAGAGAGGCGACGAGCGTGCCACTTGGTCATTCCGGGTTCGATGCGTCGCATCGCCCCGGAATGACGACAGTGCCGGGAATTGGCGATGCAAAAAATTATAACGGCACTGGCGTTTGCTTTGATCACAGTGTCCGCCAATGCTCAAACCGTCGAACAACGCATCGCGCCGTGCCTCGCCTGCCATGGCGAGAAAGGCCAATCGGAAACCGAGAACACGCCCTCGCTCGGTGGTCAGCACGCGCCTTACACACTTATCCAGCTCTTCATGTTCCGCGAGAAGCTGCGCACCTTCGAGCCGATGAACGAGATGGCAAAGCCGCTGACCGACGACGATCTGCGCCTCTTCTCGGACTTCATCGCCAAGATGCCAAAGCCTGCGCCGCCAGCGGAAAATGGCGATCCAGCGCGCATGCAGCGCGGCCAGGCGCTGGTGCAGCAGCACCGCTGCGACGCCTGTCATAACCCCGACCTGTCGGGAAGGAAAACGTCCCCCGCATCGCCAACCAGCGCGAGGATTATCTCGCCAAGACCCTTGCCGAGTACAAGGACAACAGCCGTCACGGCTATGACGCCAGCATGGCGGACGTGATGGCGCCGATCACGCCAGAGCAGATCGCCGATCTCGCCCATTACATCGCCCGTATGCGTTAAATCCGGGCGGCGGGTCCGCTGGCATTGCCCTGCGCCCGGCGCTACAAGGGCGGCAATCAACATGGAGTTTTGCATGCAGGATCTATGGCGCCAGTCGGCTGCGGAAATGGCTTTGCTGATCAAGTCAAAAAAGTCTCGGCCAAGGAGGCGGCGACCGCGGCGCTGGCGCGGCTGGACGCGGTCAACCCCAAAATCAATGCCGTCGTCGACCACAGGCCCGAGGACGTTCTGGCGCAGGCCTCCGCCGTCGACGCTGCCATCGGGCGCGGCGAAGACCCCGGTCCCCTGGGCGGCGTTCCGATCACGGTAAAGGTCAATATCGATCAGCAAGGCTTTGCCACCACCAACGGGCTGAAGCTGCAGCGCGATGCCATCGCGAAAAGCAACAGCCCGGTGATCGACAATCTGCGCAAATGCGGCGCCATCATTCTCGGGCGCACCAATTGCCCGGCATTCTCCTATCGCTGGTTCACGACCAACCTCATTCATGGCGATACCAAAAATCCGCGCGATCCCTCGATCACGCCGGGCGGCTCGTCGGGCGGCGCGGGGGCCGCGGTCGCGGCCGGCATCGGCCATATCGCGCACGGCACTGATATTGCGGGATCGATCCGCTATCCGGCTTACGCCTGCGGCGTGCACGGCCTGCGGCCGACCATGGGGCGCATCGCGGCGTTCAACGCGGCGCTGCCCGAGCGGCCGATCGGGCCGCAGATCAGCGCCGTCTCGGGACCGCTGGCGCGCACCGTCGGCGATATCAGGATCGCGCTGGCCGCGATGTCGGCCAGGGACTATCGCGATCCCTGGTGGGTGCCGGCGCCGCTCGAAGGGCCGGCGATGCCAAAGCGCGTCGCGATGTGCCTCAACCCTGACGGCCTCGATCCCGTCCTCGAGGTGAAGGCCGCGGTTGCCGATGCCGGCAAGCGGCTCGAGCGCGCGGGCTGGATCGTCGAGGAAATCGCCAGCACGCCGCCGCTGCGCGAGGCTGCCGATCTGCAGACAAAACTCTGGCTCGGCGACGGCTATGAGGCGCAACTGGAAGCCGCCGAGCGCGAAGGCGATCCCGGCGCGCTGGTCTGCCTGCGCGGCAACCGCGCAAAGTGCATCCGTTCGACCTGTCCAAGGCACTGACGCGGCGCGCGACGCTGACGCGCGAATGGCTGGCGTTCTTCGAAAAATATGCCGTGCTGCTGATGCCGGTATCCGGCGAATTGCCGTTCCCCGATCAGCTTGACCGCAAGGATGAGGCGTCGTTTGCGCGCGTCTGGCATGCGCAATTGCCGCAGATCGCCATTCCCTTCATGGGGCTTCCCGGGCTAACGGTTTCAACCGGGCTGGTCGGGCGCGTTCCCGTCGGCGTGCAACTGGTTTCCGGCCGTTACCGCGAGGATTTATGCCTTGCCGCCGGCGAGGCGATCGAAGCCGGTGGAACGCCGTCGGCGGCGATCGATCCGGCGGACTGAATTGAACGAGACCATGATGCCAGGCGTTTATGATTTTGCAGCGCAGTCGCTGGCGGGCGAAGAGGTTCCGCTGAAGCGGTTTGAAGGTCAGGTGCTCCTGATCGTCAATACCGCGAGCGCCTGCGGGTTCACGCCGCAATACAAGGGCCTGGAGCAATTGCAACGCGAACTTTCGCCGCGGGGCTTTGCCGTGCTCGGCTTTCCCTGCAACCAGTTCGGCGGGCAGGAGCCGGGCGACGCCAAACAGATCGAGACGTTCTGCGAGAGCAAATATGACGTGACGTTTCCGATGTTCGCCAAGATCGATGTCAACGGCAGCCATGCGCATCCGTTGTTCAACCACCTGAAGAATGAGAAATCGGGGCTGCTCGGTTCGTCGATCAAGTGGAATTTCACCAAATTCCTGGTCGACCGATCGGGCAGGGTGGTCGGGCGCTACGCACCGACCGTTACGCCCGAGGGGCTACGAAGAGAAATCGAGGCACTGCTGTGAGCGAGACCAACAAAGCAATGAGCGACCAGTTTCCCGACCGTCTCTCGGTCGATCCGAACAGCCCGTATTACAACGCCGAGATCCTCGCGCGCGACGTCGGCATTCGCTTCAAGGGCGTCGAAAAGACCAATGTCGAGGAATACTGCATCAGCGAAGGCTGGGTGCGCGTCACCGCGGGCAACGCCAAGGACCGCTACGGCAACCCGCTGACGATCAAGGTGCACGGTCCGGTCGAGCCGTACTTCCGCGACAAGACGTCGTCCTGAATGGAACGCGCTGCCCACACCACACACCCGTCATGCCCGGGCAGAAGCGCGAAGCGCGTCTTCGCGCTAGATGTCCCGGGCATCCACGTCTTGACAGTGTCGCAGCAAGAAAGACGTGGATGGCCGGGACAAGCCCGGCCATGACGAGAAACTAGAGGCTGAAAAGCATGTCCGTCCGTATCGTCGACGTCTGCGAAATCACAAAGCCGATCTCCTCGCCGATCCGCAACGCCTATATCGACTTCACCAGGATGACGACGAGCCTGGTCGCCGTGGTCACCGACGTCGTGCGCGACGGCAAGCGCGTGGTCGGCTACGGCTTCAATTCGAACGGTCGCTACGGGCAGGGCGGCCTGATCCGCGAACGTTTTGCGCCGCGGCTCAAGGAGGCCGATCCGAAGAGCCTGCTCGATGCCAGTGGCGACAATCTCGATCCGGACAAGGTCTGGGCCGCGATGATGTCGAACGAGAAGCCGGGCGGCCATGGCGAGCGCTCGGTTGCCGTCGGCACCATCGACATGGCGGTGTGGGACGCGGTGGCGAAGATCGCCGGCAAGCCGCTGTTTCGGTTGCTCGCCGAACGCCACGGCCTCAAGGCCAATCCGCGCGTGTTCGTCTATGCCGCCGGCGGCTATTATTATCCCGGCAAGGATCTATCGGCGCTGCGCGGCGAGATGCGCGGCTATCTCGACCGCGGCTACAACGTCGTCAAGATGAAGATCGGCGGGGCGCCGATCGCGGAGGACCGCGAGCGCATCGAAGCCGTGCTGAAGGAGATCGGCAACGATGCGCAGCTCGCGGTCGACGCCAACGGCCGCTTCGATCTGGAAACCGCGATCGCCTATGCCAAGGTGCTGCGCGAGTATCCGCTGTTCTGGTACGAGGAGGCCGGCGATCCGCTCGACTTCGCGCTGCAGGCCGCGCTCGCCGAATTCTATCCCGCAGCCATGGCGACCGGCGAGAATCTATTCAGCCACCAGGACGCAAAAACCTGATCCGCTATGGCGGCATGCGGTCGGACCGCGACTGGCTGCAGTTCGATTGCGCGCTGTCCTATGGTCTATGCGAATACCAGCGCACGCTCGCGGTGCTGAAAACCCACGGCTGGTCGCCGAGCCGCTGCATTCCCCACGGTGGCCACCAGATGTCGCTCAATATCGCGGCCGGCCTCGGCCTTGGCGGCAATGAAAGCTATCCCGACCTGTTCCAGCCCTATGGCGGCTTCCCCGATGGTATCAGCGTCGAGAACGGCCACATCACCATGCCGGACCTGTCGGGCATCGGATTCGAGGAAAATCCGATCTCTACAAGGAGATGAAGGCGCTGGCGGCTTGAGGAAGATTGGCAGCCCACAAATCTTGTGAAATTAGTAGCTTGGATAAGAAATTCGGCTTGGCGCCGATAGTGGATTTCCAGGCCATCAGCTTACCGATCATCTACTCTGAAGGACGCCGCGATCTTGCCCAGTGAACTTTCCCTTCCCCAACTCTCGCTCTCGAAGGACAGGATCCGGGTCTTGCTCCTCGAAGGGGTCAACGACAGCGCCGTGCAGATGATAGAGGCTGCGGGCTATTCCAACATGACTCGCTTGTCCAAGGCTCTTGAGGGCGATGCGCTCAAGGAAGCCATCAAAGGCGTGCACCTGCTGGGCATCCGCTCACGCACGCAGATCACAACGGACGTTCTTGAGGCCGCGGACCGGCTCATCGCGATCGGATGCTTCAGCGTCGGCACTAATCAGGTGGATATTGACGCCGCTCGCCGAAGCGGGATTCCCGTGTTTAACGCCCCGTTTTCCAACACGCGAAGCGTCGCAGAACTGGTGATAGGCGAGATCGTCATCCTGCTGCGCCGGATCGTCTCGCGTTCCAACGCAGCGCATCAGGGGCGATGGGACAAGTCTGCAAACGACAGCTATGAGGTGAGGGGCAAGACGCTCGGCATCATTGGCTACGGCAATATCGGCTCGCAGCTCTCGAATCTCGCGGAAGCGCTGGGAATGAGGGTCATCTTTTACGATCATACGGACAGACTTCGTCACGGCAACACCGAGCCGACCGCGAGCCTGCATGAGCTGCTGGCACAAAGCGACGTCGTGACGTTGCATGTGCCGGAGACATCAGCCACGCACGGGATGATCGGGCGCGAGGAGATTCGGGCGATCAAGCGAGGCGCGTATTTCATCAACAATAGTCGCGGCACGGTCGTTGACCTCCAGGCGCTCGCCGACGCGTTGCGCGAAGGCAGGCTTCGAGGTGCGGCGGTTGACGTTTTTCCGGTCGAGCCGCGTTCGAACGCCGAACGCTTCGTATCGCCGCTTCAGGGTCTGGAGAATGTTATTCTGACGCCACACATCGGCGGTTCGACCGAAGAGGCGCAAGAACGCATCGGTGCCGAAGTTGCACGCAAGCTCGTCGACTACAGCGATTCCGGTTCGACGATGGGCGCTGTCAATTTTCCCCAGGTCCAGCTGCCGCCGCGGCCATCGGGAACGCGGTTCATTCAGGTACAGCGCAATCTGCCGGGCATGCTGGGGCGTTTGAATGAAGTGCTCGCGCGCCACGCCGTCAACATTGCCGCTCAATACTACGAGACCGACCACGAGGTAGGCTATGTGGTTCTTGACGCTGATGCCTCCGCAGCCGATGGCCAGCGTGTGCTTGCGGACATTCGATCTCTGGAGGGCACCATTCGCGCCCGATTGCTGTATGAATACAAGATCTGAGCCTGGCGCTACGCCGTCCGCCGCATAGGCTGCGCCGCGCCATACATCAGCGTGCGCCATAGCCACTCCACCGGGCCGTAGCGGTAACGGTCGAGCCACCATGCGCTGAAAAATACCTGTCCGACGTAGACGGCGACGCCGATGGCCAGCGCGGTGGCGACGCCGAGGCGGCCGAACAGGCCGAGGCCATAGCCGTAAAAGATCCAGCCGAAGATCAGGGATTGCGCGAGGTAGTTGGTGAATGCCATGCGCCCCAGCGGCGCGGCCCAGCCAAGCAGCCGCTTTCCGCTCTCGAGATTGGCGACGCCGATGATGACCGCCCCATAACCCAGCGCCAGCAGGATGGTGCCGAGAGCGTCGGCGCCGGCAAGGATCAGTGCCGCGCCGAGGCCAATACAGGGGCGCCGATCGACAGCAGGCGCCGGGGTCGGCTTCGCAGGACGCCGGTGCGCCAGGCGTACGCTCCGAGAAGAAACAACCCGATCGTGCGCGGAAAGACAAAGACGTGCAGTGGAACGATAAGAGGAATCTCGCGGAGTCGGAACGCCAGCACATCGAGGAAGCCGCCCGTCGCATAGATGCGGTTGGCGTCCGCGACGTGCTGCGTGATCGTGGCCGTGCTGGGAAACAGTCCATTCGGCGGAGCGGCCTGCATTGCAAGATAGAGCCCAAGAAATGCCAGTGCGGCGACGGCCAGTAGCCAGCGCGGACCAAACAGGAACGGCAGGACGACCAATCCCGCCAGCGCATATTCGGTGAGGATATCGCCGTTCCAGATCAGGCAAAGGTGAAGGAGCCCGAATGCCAGCAACACGGCGAGCCGACGTAGGAGGAGCCAGGTGCGGCGCTCACTGTTCGCAAGCCGCTCGAACTGAATGGCGAGGCCCGCGCCGAACAGCAGCGAAAACAACGCCAATGCCTTCATCTCGACGGCCAGCGTCAAGATCGCTTCAATGGCGCTGTCGATCGTCGATGTCGGAGACTTCTGGGCAAGAAATTGTTCAAAGATCGAGACGCGAAATTCATTGACGACGTTGATCGCGACAACGCCGAGCAAGGCAAGGCCCCGCAGCACGTCGATGGCGTCGATCCGCTCGGCGGGGCCTGTCGGCCGGAATGATGCGGCGCCATCGGAAGCCATTGCAATATGATTTCCGGCCGAGCGTCGAATGAATGCCGCTACTACAGCCGCATATCCAACAGTCTCCGGCCTTCCGCCTTGAGCAGTTTCTTCACCGCGCTGGATGCAGCGATGTCGCCCTGGTTGGCGTAGGCCTCATGGTTCTTCTCGATGTCTTCGAGGCGGTAGAGGTAGTTGACCATGACGCCTGCGGATTCGCGCAGGCCCTTCGGCGAGAGATCGCCGAGCCAGTTGATCTTCTCCAGCCGCGCGCCGTTGCCGATGTGGAAGCGCGCCACCGAATCGATCAGCCGGCCCTTCGGCGTGCGGGCTTTGAGGAAATAATGCGCGGCCAGCGGCTCCAGCACGGCACGCAATTGCGCGGTCAGTTCCGCGTTCTCGAACCAGTCCGGCTTGTCGAGGGCCTCCAGCAGCGTCCGCTCCTCGTCGCTGACCGGCACGTCGTCGGCCTGTTTCAGCCATTGCATGAAGCCCGGCACCGGCGACAGCGTGATGAACGTATCCAGTTTCGGCAATTCCCGCCGCAACTCTTCGACCACCTGCTTGATCAGGAAGCTGCCGAAGGAAATGCCGCCAAGCCCTTTTTGCGTATTCGAGATCGAATAGAACACCGCGGTGCGCGCGCGTTCGATCGGCACCGGCTGCCGCTCGGCGGCGAGCAGCGGCGCGATCGCGGTCGGAATCGTCTCGGTCAGCGCGACCTCGACGAAGATCAGCGGTTCGTCATTGAGCTGGGGATGGAAGAAGGCGTAGCAGCGGCGATCGACCGGGTCGATGCGTCGGCGCAGATCGTTCCAGTCGCGGATTTCGTGGACGGCTTCATAACGGATGATCTGTTCCAGAATATTCGCCGGCGTCGACCAGTCTATCCTCCGAAGCACGAGAAATCCCCTGTTGAACCAAGAAGACAGCAAATGCACCACGTCGCGATCGAGCGCGGCCAGATCCTTGTTGCCCTTCATCAGGGAAAGCAGGTCGGCGCGCATCGCCACCAGCTCGCTGGTGCCGCCCGGCGCGCGGTTGAGCCGGCGGATCAGCTCCTGCCGCTGCGGCTCGGAAGCAAAGTGAAGGTCGCTGGCATCACTGTCGTTCGGCTGGCTGCGCCAGCTCTCGATCGCCTGCGACAGTTTTTCCCGGTCGGGGCCGAAGTCGCGGGCCAGCGTTTCGAAGAAGGTCAGCCGGCCGGCGGAGTCGAGGTCGTGGTAGCGGTCGAGCACGTCGCGCGCCATCGCGGTGCCGGACGCTTCGCCGCGGCCGGACAGCAGCGCCTTGCAAAGTTCAAGCAGTTCAGAGGCGTCCTGGCGCGCGACTGACGGCTCGCCCCGCCGAAGCAGTGTGCGGCCACGTTCTGATATCGTCGCGAGAAGGTCGGAGAAAAGGCGTTGGCCATGCGGTGGGTCGAATCCAGTGAGGGTCCCGGAATCTTATACGGAATTTAGGGCGGTGCCGATCACAATCAAGCGCATGGATCGTACGGAAATATGTCATGCCTCCACAAAGGCGAACTCACTCCTTCCCGGCAAATTCCGTCGGCGTTTTTCCGGTAACCTGCCGGAAGGCATGGGAAAACGCGGGCACACTGGCATAGCCTAGATCGGAGGCAAGCTGCTTGACCGAGACGCCGGCGTCCGTCGACAGCTTCTCGATGGCGGCAGCAATCCGGGCGCGCTGGCACCAGCTCTTGAAGCTCAATTGCGTCTCCGACGAGAACAGCCGCGACAGCGTCCGTACTGAGGTGCCGACCTCGCGCGCCAGCGTCTCGATCTCGTGGTCGCCGGTCGGGTCTGATAGCACGATGTCGGCGGCGCGCCGGCAGCGCGGCTCATGCGGCAGCGGGATGAAGGTCGCGGAATCCTCGGCCTGGTCCAATTCCATCATCGCCAGCCGCAGCAGAAGCGCGGTTCGTTCCCGGTCGCCGCGATCGTCGAACAACGCGAGAATGGTCTGGTGCAGGAGCGGCGACACCCGCACCACGAATTCCGCCTCCAGGCTGTGGCTCCGCGCTTCGCGCTGCAGCCAGTCGAGCTCGAAATAGAGCGTCCGCATTTCGATATCGGCGAGCACGTCAATCGCGTGCTCCGACAGTGCAGGCACCCACACCGCGCGGTCCGGCGGCACCAGCCAGCGGCCTTTCGGCGTCGTCACCTGCATCGTCCCCTTCGCCGCATAGACCAGCTGCGCCTCGCGGTGCATGTGGGTATCGAGCCGGATACCCTTCCGGTAGCTGTTGGCGATCATGTGGATGCCGTCGCCGGTCGAGATACGGCGTCCGATAATGGCGGCAATTGGCTTTTCGGCGATATTCATTGGCGACATCCCGTCAGGACATCCCCGTATAACCTATTTCGGAAAATTGCGGGATTCGGGAATCGACCATGAACAGCCCCAGCCGGGTGATCACTTTCGTCAACGCCGCCCATTTCATCGACCATTATGCGATGCTGATTTTCGCCGCCGCCGTCATCATCATGGGGCCGGCGCTCGGCATGGCCTATTCGGAGCTATTGCCTTACGCCACCCCGGGCTTCGTCGCGTTCGGCGCGGGCTCGCTGATCACCGGCTGGCTCGGCGACCGCTGGAGCCGCCGCCATATGATGGTGATCTTCTTTACCGGCATCGGCGCGTCGATGATTGCGGTCGGCTTCGTGCAAACGCCGCTGCAGCTCGGCGCGGCGCTGCTGGCGATCGGTTTGTTCGCCTCGATCTATCATCCGGTCGGCACCGCGATGATCGTGTCCTATGCCGACAAGCTAGGGCGCGAGATGGGCCTGAACGGCGTCTGGGGCAATCTCGGCGTGGCGTCCTCGGCGCTGGTCACCGGCGTGATCGGGCAATATCTCGGCTGGCGCTGGGCTTTTATCGTCCCGGGCGTGGTCACCATGCTGATCGGCATGGCCTTTGCTCTGATGGTGGTGCACGAGGACCGAAGCGGCACGAGACAGGCGGCAGCGCAGGCGCGGGTGGCCAAGCAGGACATGTGGCGGGTGTTCCTGTCACTATTGATCGTCGTGCTGGCGATCTCGACCACCTTCAACGCGGTCACCGTGGCGCTGCCAAAACTGTTTGCGGAGCGGCTGGCCGACCTCACCAACAGCCCGGCCGCGCTGGGCCTGATCGCGGCCGGCGTCTATGTGTTCGGCGCGATGACGCAATACACGATCGGAAAGCTGATCGACCATTATTCGCTGAAGACCGTGATGCTGCCGCTGTCGTTCCTGCTGGCGCCGTTCCTGTATTTCGCGGCGACGCTGTCGAACCTGCCGCTGATCATCGCCTCCATCGGCATCGTGATGGGCGCGTTCGGCCAGGTCACCGTCAATGATGCCATGGTCGGCAAATACACCAGCGAGGAATGGCGCTCGCGCGCCTATTCGGTGCGCTACTTCATCGGCTTTACCGCAGCCGGTGCGTCCGTCGGCCTCGTTGCGTGGCTCTACGAGCAGGGCGGCTTCGTCACCATGCTGCAGACATTCGGCGCGCTCTGCCTGCTGGTGATCGTGGCGGCGCTCATCCTGCCGCAGGAGATCAAGGTGCCGGCGGCGCAGACGAACTGATTGAGGTCTTCGCCGAGTGTCGCAGCGGTGGTCCCTTATTCGCTTGCAGCAAACGCTAAGCGCGCTGTTGTTTGAGCTAGCACCGCATCGTAGTCGAGACCGGTCAGGTCTGCTGGGGTTCCGAGTAGAGTTGCGAAGTTTTGATGAAGCAACACGCGGGAACGAATCGCCGGCCGCCGATACGCAAATGCGATCTTGTCTGGCGTGTCCAACCCCTTTCTGACTGCAACAGATAGCGTTTCTAAAACTGACGGTTGCGATGCGCTAATTCCTTGCGCTTTCAGCGTGATCTTCGCCACCTCAACGATAGAGGCAGCGATCAGATAGAGATTGCGGTTGGCTAACTTCAGAACTAGATCTCGCGCACGAGGGCAATATTTAATCTTTCCCGCAGGAACGCCCAGAGCCTTTTCAATCTCTAGAAATGGGCGGCCCGTTACCCAACCGCGAAGTCCTGATTTCAGTAGCTCAAACTCCTTAGCTGTCGGGTTGCCGCCCTTCTTCTTTCCTCGAACGACATAGTTTACGATTGAAGCGTCTTCGCCCATCAAGGCCTCATAGCTGGCAAGGTCCGCCGCAAAGAAATCAACGATCCAATCGACCCAGCCGATGATGGTGTCCGGGATCGCCGCCGTGTTAGCCGCGAAAGTTGCTTGCACCGCAAGCAACGCATCATCGGGCAGACCGGTGGACGCTGCTATCGTGGCTACCTCCGGATTGGTGGTGGTTTCCGCCAATATAGTTTTCAGTGCATCGACCTTTTGTTCAAAGGCCGCCTCCTCGTGGACCTGCCGCGCCTTGAACGCCGCGAACGAATGTTGAACCATCTTTACAGCTTTGGTAACGGCCTCCTCCGGCAGCTCCCCCGCACGAACACGACTAGAAAAATAGCGTACCGCGGAATTGTTCACCTCTCCCGCGTGAATGAGGTCAAGCACCAACGTAACCGGGTCCTCCATTGGAACGCATTGATCGTTCAGCGGCAGGACCGATCTGAGTTTGGCAAAAGTGCGTAATTCAGGGACGCCCGCGCTGGAAAATCCGACGACGGGATCAGGAATAAGCAGCACAATTCCGTTTGCAAGGTGTCCGGCCCGCCCGGCCCGGCCGGCTGCATTGAGGATTTCATGCGGTTCGAGTGAGCTGCGTCCATCCTCGTCCTGACGCTTGTCCCCAGCAAGGATCGCAAACTGGGCGGGAAGATTCATTCCCTGAGCAAGTGTAGGCGTCGCGACTATGACGGAAGCGCCGTCCTCCCGCTTGAATAATGATTCGGCCAAGCGTCGCTCCTGCGGAATCATATCGCCATTGTGCGGAAGTGCTCTTCTCGTTGGCTGCACAAGTGAGTAGCTGGGGCCGCCCATTTCTGCTTTTATCGCAGCCCACAGTAAATCTTCCGAAAGGGTAAGTGCGCCGGGCGCATCCAGTTGATCGGAAATCTTTTTGGCGTTTGTCGGTGCGTAGTCGGCTTTCTGAACGAAGACGATTGTCTTTATTCCAACTTTCGCAGCTTGAACGGCAAGGGAGTTTGCAACTCCGTTCGAGTTGGGGGTCGCGTAGCCGGCCTTGGCGCGGTTTAATGAGACTGGATCATTCGAAAGAGGAACGAGCTTCGTGTCGGCCGATACAGTTGAACTCCAATTTTGATGAAGCCCAAACAAACCGAACGGCTTCACTTGCTGTGTGATTGCGATATTGCTGAGATCTTCTCGCCGATAGACAACAACACCGCGCGCTTGGCGGCTGGGCTTCCATGAATTTTGATAAGCCGAACAGGGGCGGCCGGTGCTAGCTTGAATCCACTCGGCAAATTCAGGCGCATTCGTTAGCATCGCCGATAGAAGCAGCAGATCTGCTTCCGGAGCCCGCTTCAGCGCGTGAAGTAGGCAAAGCATCGCGTCAAGGCTTCGCTTCCCCCGCCTTTAGGACTTAGGAGGTGGCATTCGTCAAAGACGATAAGTCCAACTTCCTCGATTGCATCTGCCGCATGACTTAGGAGCGCCAAGCAACGCTCGGGTGTCATCACTTCGATGGTTTGAAGTTCGGGCCCGACGATGAGCGCCGTCAAGTCGCCGTCGGCCGAAACCTCCACGTCGCCGAGACTCTTTGGAAATGTGTCCTCCAGTTCATCACGCAATTGGTCAACAAGTGCCAGCGTCGGTACTAGGAACAGTACCTTTCGCCCGCGTGCGAGCGTGGCGGCTACTTTGAGTTCAGACAGCGTCGTCTTGCCAGCCCCGGTCGGAAGAACAAGAACCGTGGATTGTCCTGTCTCTAAAATACCTGTTGCAAGAGCATCTCGATGGTTCTGCCACAATATCGGCTTTGTCTTGGCGCGGTGCTGCACCCAACGTGACCAAAATTGCGGGTTTGCACCGCCGGGGAGCGTGAGACCAAGAATACCGGCTGAAGAAAGATCATCTGCTAGATGCCGAAGTAACCTTGCCAAGTGCCGAGGACCGGTAAAAGTCGAGAGTATTGCGGCCCCAGGAAAATCTAACGCTAACTCATCCGTTGCCAGTGCCACGACCTGCTCGAATGCTTGCTGCGGCGTTTCAAATCGAAGGAACTCCAATTCGGGAAATGGCCGCCCGAGGAGCTGAGAGACAAGGTGGACAATTCCAGACCAACATAGCCCGTACAGCGCGTCACTGGCCGAGGTGACCCATGCACTATCCTCGCTCACCCTCGCGCGGCGAAGCCGTGTGGCGCGTTCTAGTATGTCTTCGAAACGTTCGGCCGCAAGGTCATGGACGGACTCGATTACGGCGCTACGAAGAAGGTTTTCCACCCGCACGCCACGCAGGGGTAGTGCCGCTTCCCTGGCGTCGGCGTTTTGCTGCGCTACAAGAAACAAGAGAGGTGCCGCGATGGCGGGGTGAATAGCGTTCGGTTCCAACAACGGTTGATCTGCCTCGTAGCCATCGAGCAAAATCCGACCGAGCAACTGATGCGCGGTCGCCGCAACGAAAGCGGCAGCGCGACGCGCATTGCCGTCGGTTCCGGTATCGACGGCCCCTTCGTAGATGTCGGCGATGCGTTTTAAGCGTTGCAGGCTCTGCAACTGCACGGGGTCGCCTTGGATCGCTGCGCCTCTCAAGCGAAAAACGACAAGCTCCGAGTATACGCGGGTGAGTTCTTGCGGAAGTGTCAGCGGATCTACGTCAGCGAGCGCCGGGGCATCGCGAATGAGCCCTGCTGTTGTAGCGTCAAACATGCGATCCTTCTATCTTCCCCAAACGCGCTGCGCGAAGGCAGCAAACCAGTTACGCACATTAGCGAGTGGGAAGGTGTCGCCAAGCCGATCCATTACGCTCGGAGTTATTTCCGAATATCCACCGAAGAGCGATACGCATCGCTCCGTATCAAAAGGAGTGGGTGTCACCGTTAGAGCCGCTTGGAATACCAGTGGGTGGATTTGAACCAGCCGATCGTATAGGCGAAGGTGTTCTTCATCCGAAAGGTTAAAGCGTTCGACAAGACCGGTTACGGCCTGCACGAGTTCATTGTCGCGCTTATGCGCCTTCCAATCGCGAAAAGCCTCAAGGACATTGTCACGAAATTGATTTCGTGGGTTCTGAGTGCATTTCTGCTCGTGAATGACCACGTGTGTGAGTGTTCGCGCAACTGGATCGAAGCCAATCTTTATCGTATCCAAACCTTGTTGGGTGGACTTGAGATGCGGTGTCGATATGACTTCGTCCGGCGCGGCGGTTATCCTAGCCGCGATCCAGGAGATGATTTCGAACAGCAGCCCGTCGCGATGATAGGTTAACGGACCGGGAGCTGGATGCAGTTGCACCCGAAGTTGTTGCTTGATTGCATCTGGAACGGTCGCAAAGGTCTGTTGCGATCCGGCTAGCACGCTTTCGGCATGTTTTGCACGCCCGATAAGTACCATGGCGACGAGCGCGGCGAGCTCATCTTCGTCTTCCACCGACCATTGTTTTCCACCGCATTCGGGCACGGCCGGGAAATCGTTTGTATTCAATGGCATACGAATCGGTCCGGTCGCGAAAGAGCTGAATGCACTGTTACACACGCTTTGGCTGTAAAAGCCAGTACGACTGCACCGTCAACGACGCCATGGTCGGCAAATACACCAGCGAGGAATGGCGCTCGCGCGCCTATTCGGTGCGCTACTTCATCGGCTTTACCGCAGCCGGTGCGTCCGTCGGCCTCGTTGCGTGGCTTTACGAGCAGGGCGGCTTCGTCACCATGCTGCAGACATTCGGCGCGCTCTGCCTGCTGGTGATCGTGGCGGCGCTCATCCTGCCGCAGGAGATCAAGGTGCCGGCGGCGCAGACCGCGCCGTAGGCAAAGGAAGCCAGAAACGCGGTTGTTGAACTCATGGCGTCATCACGCTGTCATGGTGCAGGCGGCTGAGGCGTGGGGTATTTGCATATCGGGGCGTGCGGCCTGGGCTACCCGCGACGATTTGCTGCGGTGCAATAGCTCAGGGGTAACGCAGCCATATCAACAGAACACTTGACCATCGCTACCCTCCTTGTGTGAGGTGAGGCCATGACCCGAATCCGGCTTTTCCTTTGCATCATTGCGATATCGGTGCCTTCGTTGGCGGCCGCGCAGACCATGAAATTCGAGGAGGCCGCGGCCATGCTGGCCGCGAGCTGCGGCAAGGACATCGACGACAACTGCCGCGGCGTCAATTTCGACGCGACGCGCCTGAAGGAGTGCCTGGGCCGCAATCAGGACGTGGTGTCGGCCAAGTGCAAGGCCGATTATCCCCAGGCCCTCGGCGCCATCCAGCAGCGCATTACCGCGCGCACTTCCCTTGTAAAGCTGTGCAATTGGGAATTGAACCGCCTGTGCGGCGAGGTCCGGCAGGATCCCGTCAAGGGTCTGCAATGTCTGTTGGAGTCCACCAAGAAGGCGACCCCGAACTGCAACAAGGCAATCAGCGCAGCGGGGTATCGCTGATGCTTTGCGGAAAAAAGCTGCGCGGTATCGCTCTCTTGCTGGGCGCCTTGGTCCTGTTTGCCTTGCCGATGGCGGCGGGGCGGGCGCAAACGGCCATGTCGAGCGCAGATATCATCGAGAAGCTTGCCGTTGAGGCCGAGTCGGATATCGATCTGGCTGCCTTGCGCCAGCAGGCTGCCGACCGCATCAAGGCAAGAGCGGATGCCCAGCCGCAGAAGCGGCCGCCGATCGCCCCCAACTGACGAAACTGCCGCAAATCCGTTTCGACGTCGTGTTCGATCAGGACGCCTCCCTGATCCGGCCGGCCTCCTACCAGACGATCGGCAGCATCGCCGACGCATTGACCGATCCGAAATTGCGGCCCTACCGCTATCTGATCGTCGATCATGTCGAATCCGCCGGCCGGCGCGACCACAATCTGATCCTGAGCCAGCGGCGCGCCGACTCGATCCGGGATGTGCTGGTGAACACCTTCAAGGTGTCGCCGAAACGGCTGCAGGCGCTTGGTCTGGGCGAGGAACAGTTGCAGGATGTCAATCGCCCGGCTTCGCCTGCCAATGCGCGCGTCCAGATCATTGTGATCGGCAAGTTTGAAACGACCGATCCGGCAACGCCGGCTGCGGCACCAAAGGCGCCGCTGCGAAGAAGAAGCGCTGATCATCCGTGAAAGGGGTGAGGGCGACGCCAGCCGCCGGCTGGGGAAGGAGCACCCGATGTTCAATCAACCCTCGCCGGGAATGGCCGGTTTCTTGCTGGGATTAACAGTGATGATGACGATGCCCGCTGCCGCCGATGCCTTGAAGGACGAGATCGCACCGACCGGCAAGCTGCGGGTGGCGATTGCGATCAGTCCGGCCGGTGGCGCATTCTGGTCGACCAAGACCGAAACCGGTTATGCCGGCGTGCCGGTCGATCTCGGCCGTGAGATGGCGGCACAGCTCGGTGTCCCCGTCGAATATATCGCGCATAACAATTCCGGGCAGATCGTCGATGCGGCGTCGAAGGGCACCTGGGACATCACCTTCCTGCCGAAAGATCCCGAGCGTGAGGGCAGGATGTCGTTCGGGCCGATCTATGAGGTCGCGGACGCGACCTACATCGTCAAGCCGGGTTCACAGGTCACGAATTTCCAGGCGCTCGACCAGTCCGGCATCAAGGTCGCCGCGGTCAACAACACGACCACGATGCGCGGCGCGATCGCGCATCTGAAGAATGCCAAGGTCACGGGCTACCAGACCTACGACGAAATCTTCGGCCTGCTCAAAGCCGGCGAGATCGACGCGTTCGCGCTGTCGCGCGACCAGCTCAACGCCATGGCAAAACAGATTCCGGGCACCCGCGTGCTGGACGAAACCTTCAAGCAGACCGTGACGGCCGTCGCAGTGCCGCTCAATCGCCCGCTAGCGCTGGCGTTTGCGGAGAAGTTTCTGAACGAAGCGATCGCCAACGGTACGCTACGCAAGGCCTATGACAATAACGGCCTGAAGGATCGGCCGGTGCGGACGCAGACGAAGTAGAAGCTTGCTCCGCTGTCGTCCCTGCGAACGCAGGGACCCATAACCACAGGATTGAGTTGTTGGAAGACGCTGGGGCGCCAGCGTTCGCAAAACTTTGTCCTGTGGCTATGGGTCCCGGATCGGCGCTCGCTGTGCTCGCTTGTCCGGGACGACAGCGAGTTTGTGACGAGGCGCTGCGACAAGCGCTAACATATGTGCAACTGCACAAATACAAGGCATCCGTTCCTGTCCCGGCACCGTGCGATAGGGCCACAACCACGTAGAAATACGCGCTTTTTTGAACCTATGGCTCGATTTCGGATTGGCACATCGATTGCTTAATCCTGTCTCAGTCAATGACGACTGCCGTCCTTTCGGATTGCCAAGGCCAGCGTTGGCCGAAGGCGTTGGGATCAAGCGGCCTCGCGTGAGGCGCTTCGAGCAGTCTTCGGGACCATCTCACGATAGCTCGCGCATCCCCAGTTCCTGATCGGCGTGACCTGCGTCGTTCTGTGCCGTTCAAAAGCGGCGCGGGATTTGTCGCGCACGAGGACGGCAAGATTTTCACTTAATCGGTGCACGGCTGCGCAGCATCCGGCGCGCTTCAACGTTGTCTCGAAAGGGGAACTGGAATGGCCTATCTCGCGCCTTCGGAATTCGTGACCAAGATGGTCGACGCCGGAGAATCCAAAATCTTCATGTCGACGCGCGATACGGTCATCCGCGCCTACATGGCCGGAGCAATCCTTGCGCTTGCCGCGGCGTTTGCGATCACCATCAACGTGCAGACCGGTGTGCCGATCGTCGGCGCCGCGCTGTTCCCGGTCGGCTTCTGCATGCTGTACCTGCTCGGCTTCGACCTGCTCACCGGCGTCTTCGTTCTGTGTCCGCTGGCACTGATCGACAAGCGCCCGGGCGTCACGATCGGCGGCGTGCTGCGCAATTGGGGCCTCGTCTTCATCGGCAATTTCGCCGGCGCCTTCACGGTCGCCGTCATGATGGCGATCGTTTTTACCTTCGGCTGGTCGCAGCCACCGGACAAGGTCGGCCAGGTGATCGGCACCATCGGCGAAAGTCGCACAGTCGGCTATGCCGATCATGGCGCGGCCGGCATGCTGACGCTGTTCATCCGCGGCATGCTCTGCAACTGGATGGTCTCGGCCGGCGTCGTCGGTGCGATGATCTCCACGCACGTCAGCGGCAAGGTGATCGCGATGTGGATGCCGATCATGCTGTTCTTCTTCATGACGTTCGAGCATTCCATCGTGAACATGTTCCTGTTCCCGTCCGGCCTACTGCTCGGCGGCAAGTTCACCTGGTGGGACTACATCTTCTGGAACGAGATTCCGACCGTCGTCGGCAACCTCGTCGGCGGCCTCGCCTTCACCGGGCTGACGCTGTACGCGACCCACGTCAAGACCGGTCCGTCGCGCAACGCGTCGGCTGCCGGGTCTTCGCGGCCGTCCTCGCGCATTGCCGCTTGATCTTAAGATGAGGATGGGCCTCTCCTCGCAAGGGGAGAGGCCCATTGTCGTGAAAGCCGGGAATGCCGCGCGAGCTGAAAATATCGGTCGGACAATTTTCCGATAAGGGCGCTAAGGAAACCAACCAGGATTTCCATGGCGTCCTGATCCCGGACGAGCCGCTGCTCAGCCTCAAGGGCATTGCCATCGTGCTGGCCGACGGCATCAGCACGAGCAAGGTCAGCCGGGTCGCCGCGGAATCGGCGGTCAAGGGGTTTTTGACCGACTATTACTGCACCCCGGAATCCTGGTCGGTGCGCCCCTCGGCGCAGCGCGTGCTGGAGGCGACCAATTCCTGGCTGCATTCGCAGACGCGCAGCCAGTATGCCTATGACAAGGACCGCGGTTACGTCTGTACGCTCTCCGCCATGGTCATCAAGTCGACCACGGCGCATCTCTTTCATATCGGCGATTCCCGCATCTATCGTCTCTCCGGCAACACGCTGGAGCAACTGACTAACGACCACCGCGTCGTCATCTCCTCGCAGCAGAGCTATCTCGGCCGGGCGCTCGGCGTAAATCCGCAAGTCGAGATCGACTACCAGATGCTGCGGCTCGAGCCGGGCGACGTCTTTGTGCTCGCGACCGACGGGATCTATGAGCATCTTAGCGCTCGTCGCATTGCAAAGGCGGTGAACGAAGGCGGCGCCGATCTCGACGCGGCCGCCAAGGCGATTGTCGACCAGGCCTTTGAAGCTGGCAGCAAGGACAATCTAACCGTCCAGATCGTCCGCGTCGACGAGGTGCCCGACGGCGCCGCAAGCGAAGTGTTCGCGCAGCCGCATGAACTGCCGCCGCCGCCGCTGCTGGAGGCGCGGGCGGTGTTCGACGGCTATAGGATCGTCCGGGAACTGCACGGCTCCAGCCGCAGCCACATCTATCTTGCCGTCGATATCGAAACCGACGCCGTGGTCACCATCAAAATTCCGTCGATCGATCTGCGCGACGATCCGGCTTATCTCAAGCGGTTCATGATGGAGGAGTGGGTGGCGCGGCGGATCGACAGCCCGCATGTGCTGAAGCCCTGCCTGCTGCAGCGCAAGCGCAATTTCCTGTATGTCGCGACCGAATACATCGACGGCCAGACGCTGACGCAATGGATGATCGACAATCCAAAACCCAACCTGGAAACCGTCCGCGGCATCGTCGAGCAGATCGCCAAGGGGCTGCGCGCCTTCCATCGCAAGGAGATGCTGCACCAGGACATCAGGCCCGACAACATCATGATCGACGCTACGGGTACGGTGAAGATCATCGATTTCGGCTCGACCAGGATCACCGGCGTCGTCGAGGCCGAGCCCTCCGGCAACCGCAACGACATTCTCGGCACCCAGCAATACACCGCGCCGGAATATTTTGTCGGCGAGCCGGCGACGTCGCGTTCTGACCTGTTCTCGCTCGGTGTCATCACCTATCAGATGCTGACGGGAAAACTGCCCTACGGTGCGCAGATCGCGAACGCGCGAACGCGATCGCAGTTCAACAGGCTGGTCTATCGTCCGGCTTCGCATGGCGACCGCGAGGTGCCGCAATGGATCGACGGCACGCTGGAGAAGGCCGTGCATCCCAATCCCTACAAGCGCTATGACAGCTTCTCGGAATTTCTGTTCGACCTGCGCCATCCCAATGCGAATTATCTCTCGACGTCATCGACGCCGCTGATCGAGCGCAATCCGCTCCTGTTCTGGAAAAGCACGACCGTCGTGCTGGCGCTGGCCGTCATCGTGCTGCTGGCGATTCAGCACGGCATGCATCGGTAGGGCGCCCCCGTCCGCGTCTCCATCCCCGTCATCCCTGCGCAACGGCTTCTACTTTGCATGGGGTTGTTTTCGCGATTTTGTGTGCAGGCCCTTGCGGTGCTCTAGCCCAACTTTCTCAACTCGCGTGCCAAAACGACAATTTTCGGGAGTTTTGAGGCGAAAAGGTGAGTCGGATCAATGTGTGGGTCTCAGGAATCGCGTGTAGTGTAGACCAAGTATCTTTTGGGCCTGTTGCGATCGGCGTAGCTTCGTCGGGCCATGTTTTTGCGATCGAATCGGCGCTTCAAGGACGGCAAGGAGCACCACTACTGGAATATCGTCGAGAACCGGCGCTGTGCCAGTGGCAAGGTGGTGCAGCGGCAGGTGCTGTATTTGGGTGAGATCGGCGACGGCCAACATGACGATTGGAGCCGTGCAATCGAAGCGTTTGACGAGGATGCGCAACGCCACACCCAGCTGTCGCTTTTTCTGCCGATCGTGAACTTCCCAGACAGGCCGAAGGGTACGGCGTACAGGTGCGGCTCGATGCGATGGAGTTGCATCGGCCGCGGCAGTGGGGCGCGTGCTGGCTTTCGTGTGAACTCTATGAACAGCTTGGGCTTGACCAGTTCTGGGCGCGCCGCCTGCGGCCCTCGCGCGAGGGAACGAACTGGTGCGATATCCTGCAGACGCTGGTGTGCTACCGGTTGATCGATCCCGGTAGCGAGTGGCGTCTGCACCGGCAATGGTTTGAACAGAGCGCGATGGCGGACTTGCTGGGCGCGGATTTCATGCTGGCGGAGAAGAATGCTCTCTACCGCTGCCTCGACAAGCTCTTGCCGCACAAACAAGCGCTGTTTTCCCATTTGCGTCAACGCTGGGCGGATTTGTTCGGCGCCAAGTACGAGGTGTTGCTCTACGACCTGACCAGCACCTATTTCGAATCCGCGCCCTCGGACGACGACAACGACAAGCGCCGCTTCGGCTACAGCCGTGACAAACGCAGCGATTGCGTGCAGGTGGTCATCGCACTGATCGTCACGCCGGATGGCTTCCCGCTCGCCTATGAAGTGCTGCCGGGCAACACGGCGGACAGCACGACCTTGCGGGGATTTTTGCACAAGATCGAAACTCAGTACGGCAAGGCCCAGCGGATCTGGGTGATGGATCGCGGCATTCCCACCGATGCGGTGCTGGCGGAGATGCGGCAGGCCGATCCGCCGGTCTCCTATCTGGTCGGAACGCCGAAGGGACGGCTGTCGAAACTGGAGAAGGCGCTGCTCGACAAACCCTGGCAGGCGGTGCGCGAGGGTGTCGACGTCAAGGTGCTGCCGCAGGACCAGGAGACCTACGTCTTCGCGCAAAGCCGCGCCCGCATCCACAAGGAACGCGCCATGCGCCGGCGCAAGCTCAAATGGCTTTGGTCACGATTGAAGCAAATCGCGAGCATGAAGCTCACGCGCAAGGAATTCCTGATGAAGCTCGGCGCCGCGCGTTCCAAGGCTCGCGCGGCGTGGCGGCTGATCGACATCGATATCGCCTCCAGCGGGACTGCGTTCAGCTTCACGCTCAACCGCGAGAAGTTGCGCCAGGTGCGCCGACGTGAAGGGCGCTATTTGCTGCGCACCAATCTCGGAGATCGCGATCCCGCCGATCTCTGGCAGTTCTACATTCAACTGACCGAGGTCGAGGCTGCGTTCAAAAACCTGAAAGACGATCTCCAGTTGCGGCCGATCTATCATCAGGTCGAGCATCGGGTCGAGGCGCATATCTTCGTCGCCTTCCTCGCTTATTGCCTGCACGTCACGTTGCGGGCGCGACTGAAGCCGCTGGCGCCGGGCCTCACATCAAGGGCGGTGCTCGACAAGATGGCCGCGGTGCAGATGCTCGACGTGCACTTCCCGACAACCGACGGACGCATGCTGATCCTCAGCCGCTATACTGAGCTCAACGCCGACCAGAAGCTGCTGCTCAAGCAACTCAAGCTCGATTTGCCTCCGCAGCCACCGCCGCGCATCACGTCCTCGCAGAGGTCCGCTCGCCCCCAAGTCCCAGTTTTGTAGTGGAGACTTTCGATAGACCCCTATTGATTTTGCTCGCCTTTTCTCTCGGGTTGAGAAAGTTGGGCTAGTTCGTCGCCCCCGCCGGAATCGGATCCATGCCGCTCTTGACGATCTCGGGGCGGGCGGCGGGCGAGGCGAGGAACTTGATCAGCGCCTTGCTGGCGTCGGGCTCCTTGGAGACGGTGGCGATGCCTGCGGAAAACACCGTGATCTTCTGCAACTCGTCCGGCAGCGGGCCTACGATCTCGATGCCTTCCACCGGCTTTAATTCGCTCATCTGCTGGAAGCCGATCTCGGCGTCTCCGCGCGCAACGATCTCGCCGACAGGCGTGGCTGGAATCTTCCTCGCCTTGTCCTTCATTTCGTCGGCAATGCCGAGCTTGCCGAACATCTCGGTCGAAACGTAGACGCCGCTGGCACTGTCGGAATAGGCGACGGTCTTGACCGCCAGAAGTGCGCGCTTGAGCGCATCCGGCGTAGAGATGTCCGGCTTCGGTGTGCCCGATTTTACGGCGACGCCGATCGGCGACTTGACGAGATCGACTTTGCTGTCGGCGACTGCCTTGCCCTTCTTGGCGGGATCGTCGAACGCATAGCCGACCATGATGAGGACATCAGCCGGTTCGCCGCGCTCCAGCCGCACCGGAATGGCGTTGGTCGTCGTGCCCATCGAGGGACCGTGGGCGGTCAGCACCTTGTGGCCCGTGCTGCGTTCGAATTCCGGAACCAGCGCCTTGTAGGCGGCCGACAGCCCGCCCGAGATCATCACGCGAACCTCGGCAGCGCCGGCCGTGACGGTCAGCAGGAATACGCTGAGAAGGGCGAGCGCAAACGCGCGGAGATTGGTTGAAAGACGCATGATGGTTTCTCCCCGGACGACTCTTGAACGGTCGACGTTGGGATGATGTTAGCGTGCGAAGGAGGAGGCGGCTAGGCCGGGGCATCGTCATTGCGACCGGAGCGAAAGCAATCCATCGCTCAGCCGTAGGGTGGGCAAAGGAGCGAAGCGACGTGCCCACCATCTATCACCGATCGAGCTGCGAGATGGTGGGCACGCTTCGCTTTGCCCACCCTACGGCATCGCGCAACACTCACGAATTCACGTGCACGAAATCCCGCAGCAGCGGATAGATTTCGTTGTTCCAGCGCTTGCCGGAGAACACGCCGTAATGGCCGACGCCGGCCTGCATGTGGTGCACCTTGCGATAGGCGCGCACGCCGGTGCAGAGATCCTGTGCCGCCAGCGTCTGGCCGATCGAGCAGATGTCGTCCTTCTCGCCTTCCACCGTCATCAGGCCCATTCGTTTGATCGAGGCCGGGTTCACCGGCCGGCCGCGATGCATCAGTTTGCCCTGCGGCAGGAGATGCTCCTGAAACACGTCGCGCACGGTCTCGATGTAGAATTCCGCTGAAAGGTCCATCACGGCAAAATATTCGTCGTAGAAGGTCTTGATGAGTGCCGCCTTCTCCTTCTCACCCTTGGCCAGGTGATTGGCGAGGTCGATATGCTGCTTGATATGCCGCTCCAGATTCATCGACACGAAGGCGGTGAGTTGCACGAAGCCGGGATAGACTTTTCGGAACGCGCCCTTGCACTGCACCGGCACGTAATTGATCAGGTTTTTTCGAACCAGTTGATCGGCTTGCTCTTGGCGAATTCGTTGACCTTGGTCGGCTGGACCCGGGTGTCGATCGGCCCGGCCATCAGGGTCAGCGTTGCCGGGCGGGCGGGATGGTTGTCTTCCGACATGACGGCGGCGGCAGCCAGCGCCGAGACCGACGGCTGGCAGATCGCCACCATGTGCGCGCGCGGACCGATCTTGTCGAGGAAGGCGATCAGGTGGTCGGTGTAATCCTCCAGCCCGAACCGACCGTGGCCAAGCGGAATGTCGCGCGGATTATGCCAGTCGGTGATGTAGACGTCGTGATCCTGCAGCAGCGTCTTCACGGTGCCGCGCAACAGCGTGGCGAAATGGCCGGACATCGGCGCCACCAGCAGCAGCCGCGGCTGCTCCGGCGCGTTCTCCTTCTTGAAATGCAGCAGTGAGCCGAACGGGGTCGCGTAGGCGACTTCCTCGATGACCTCCAGTTCCTGATTGCCGACCAATACGCTGTCGATGCCGTAGGCCGGCCGCGCATAGGTCAGGGAGGAGCGCGAAATCAGTTCGAGCGAAGCGGCGAGCCGGCCAAATAGTCTGTCGGAGACGCCCTGCGGCACCAGATTGAGATATTTCAGCCCCGCTGCAGCCCCGGTCCGCCATGGCGACGTCAGGTCCATGTGGTTCTGATACGCTTGGTACATCATTGACATCATTCACATCCGCCCCTGTCCCAGGGGCCATGCAATATCGACGCCAGAGCCGGCGTGGCCGCCTCTAAAACTGGCACGTGGCTTGCTCAGCAAATGCCCGACGCACAGGCATTGGGCGGCCGCGCGGCTGGCTTGCCCAAGCCTGCGCGGAGGCGTTTTGGGGGTTCGAGGGCCATATGGCAAAGACCACACTGACCATCAGCAGCAAGAACTACTCGTCCTGGTCGCTGCGCGGCTGGCTGCTGGCGAAATTCTCAGGGCTTGAGTTCGAGGAGGTGGTCACCGCTCCCGACGATGCGTCGGCGCGGGCGGAAATCCTGCTGCTGTCGTCGTCGATCCTGGTGCCGTGCCTGCGCCATGACGGGGCCACCGTCTGGGATACGCTGGCGATTGCGGAATACCTCAACGAGGTCATGCCGGACGCCGGCCTGTTGCCGGCCGATCGTATCCGGCGCGCGCATTGCCGCTCGATCTGCGGCGAAATCCATTCCGGCTTCACGACGCTGCGTGCCTCGCTGCCGGTCAACCTGAAGGGCCATTTCCCGGGCTTCAAGATCTGGTCGCGCGCACAGGCCGATATCGACCGGGTCTGCACCATCTGGCGCGAATGCCTCGCCGAGTCAGGCGGGCCGTTCCTGTTCGGCGAGCGCACCATGGCGGATGCGATGTACGCACCCGTCGTCACCCGTTTCATGACCTATGACGTGAAGCTCGAACCCGCCCTTGCGGCCTACGCCAGTACCATCATGGCGATGCCCGAGATGCAGGAATGGATCGAGGCCGCCAAAGCGGAGCCCGCCGACATCGAGGAGCTCGAGGTCGAATATTAGGCAAGCCTGGCGCGGCGTTGCCCGTTCGAAGGGCTCAGGCAACGGGCAGGCTTTGCTCAAGCCGGAGCCAGCCGTGGTGCGCGGCCGGTCCCTTCGCCGTTTCCCTAGCCGTTTTTCGGGGGCCGCTGAAACTGGATTCCTGCTTGCGGCCAAATGGTTCGGTGCATGGATGTCGGCGCCACCGCCGCACTGCAGCGCGAGTGGCGTGGATTTCGCATAGCAACATGCAGCCGTGAACGCGACGCTGCGACGCTGCCGAAAATTTGGACGCTCCTTCGCCCGGTCGCGATCTCGCAACGCGAACCGTGGAGGCTTCAATGAACAAGCAGGCTGTCGTCAGCAAATTCTCTCACGTCAAACCCGGCGATACCGAATTCAAGGGCGGGGTCTGCGCGACTTCTTCCTGTATCGCGATCTCGGCATCGCCGACGCCACCAGTGGGCAGGTGATCTGCCATCTGGTCAAGGCCAACCCCGATCTGCCGCCCGAGGAGGGCACCGGCTGGCACAAGCACGAATGCGAATTCCAGATCGTCATCATGACAAAGGGCTGGGCGCGCTTCATGTATGAGGACAAGTCGACCCTGGTACAGGCGGGCGACGTCGTCCACCAGCGGCCCGGCATCACGCATTACCTCTACGACTACTCGGAGGACATGGAGTACCTCGAGATCGTCAGCCCGGCCGATTTTAGGACCGTCGACGTGCCGCCGGCCGTCGACAAGGTGCCGCCGCCGACCCCGTGGAAGTAACCGCCATGTCATCCCCGGAGGAATTAACCTTGTCGTCGGCCGCTGGCTGCGGCCGGTTGTTGCGGTGCTGGATGTGGTGCGCCGCCTCGGATTGCGGACGACATCTAGCCGTGAACAACGGAGTACGGCGCTAGGTCAGTGATCTGGGCGCGATCTGTTCCATCGCCGTTCCGAACGTAAAGATCACGCGGGGTTCCGTCGCATTCTGACACAATGCGCGGCCTTTTCGGTTGCGCCAAGGCTCATCACATCGCGCTGGAGCGCGGCAGTCGCCAGCCGACCACCGTGGCCTCGACCATGCCGCCGGTTCTGTCGTTGCGCCATTGGCCATCGATCCAGCGGCAGGCGAAGGGCAGTTGATAGGTTCCGCTGTGATCCTCGCAAAGAACTTCCACCGGCTGGTCTGGCGGCGGAGCTCCATTGCCGTCGAACTGCGCCAGCCGCTTTTCACGCGTTGCCATACAATTAATCTCCACTGCCGCGGCCGTTTAAGGCTCGCGGCAAAATCCATCCACCGTTAACGAGGTGAAGCACAACGCGTGAATGAGGTATCAGTATGGTATCACTGGGGAAGGGGGTCTGCTTCGTGCAAATTGCCGTGATGGACGTTCCCCGTGCGCTGGATGCTTTTGGAACGAGGATTTGGATGATTGCCCCGATGACCAGGATCACCTTCGTCGCCTTCGCGCTGCTGATGGCGTCACTGCCGGCGACCGTTCATGCGCAGGACGTTCCCGGCATCGAGATCTGCACCGTCGAGAAGACGATGGAGCGGCGCACCTCTTGCCTGCAGAGCAATGTCGACTTCCTGCAGAAGTCGATCAACAAGCTTACGACGGACCATCAGCAGAAGATCGACGCCGCCAACCGGCAGATCGAGGCGCTGAAGGGCGCGGTCACAGGCTTGCAGAAGGTCGTGAGCGACATGCAGGCGGAGCAGAAGAAGGCCGCGGCGCCCGCAGCAAGGATGCCGCGCCTGCTACAAAAGATGCCGCGCCGGCGAAGGACGGTACGAAGTAGCAATCTCCGGCGCTCAGGACACGCGGTATTGCTCCATGACGGCCTGGTCAGGCTCGTAGCCGAGCCCCGGTCCTTGCGGGACCTCGACATCGCCGTTGGTGTCGACGTCGATGTGGCCGCGCCAAAGGCATGCGGCGCGCTTCATGTAGAACACTTCGACGAAGCTCGCGTCGTCGCGCAGCGACATCAACTGCAGCGTCGCCAGGAAGCCCGGCCCGAAATACGGCGAATGCGGCGCGAGCCTGACGCCGAGTTCGTCGGCTAGCGCTACGACCTTCAGATATTCAGTGATGCCGCCGACCTTGATGACGGAGGGTTGTGCGTGGCTTACCGCGCCCGCACTCATCATCTGTCTGAACTGATGAACCGTGCAGGCATTCTCTCCGGCCGCAACATTGAGCCCGCCTTTGGTTCGCACTTCGGCGAGCGTTGCAAAATCCTCCGGCGGCCAGACCGGTTCCTCAAGGAACATCGGCGCAGCGTCGCGGCAGGAATGCGCGAATGCGATCGCAGCCTCGCCATCCAGTGGACAGTTCAGGTCGACCATCAATGGAGTGCCGGCGCCGATCGCTTGCCGCGCCGCAAACACCGCAGGTGTTGTGGTCTCATGCAGCTTGATTGCCTTGTAACCTCGCCGCAGCGCGGTCTCGCATTCGCTTGCGATCAATTCGGGTTTGCCGATCCGCAGCAGGCTTGCATAGGCGGGAATCCGCGTGCGTTTCGCCGCGCCGATCAGCCGGTGCAACGGCACGCCCTTCGCTCTGGCGGCAAGGTCCCACAGCGCGATATCGAGTGCAGATATCGCGAACATGGTGATGCCATAGCGGCCGAACAGATGCAGGTTGCGCTGGATCTGTTCCATGAAGGTGGGAATATCAGCCGCGTCGGGAACCTCGAGACCCTGCGCCTGCGGCGCGATCATTTCCTCGATGGCGGTGCAGGTGGTGCGCGGGCTGACATAGGCAAAGGCATCGCCCCAGCCGGTGATGCCGGCGTCGGTGGAAACCTCGACCATGACGATTTCCAGCGCCGAGATGGCAGAAGCGCCTTGCTTGAAGCTCGCGACCCCGCGTCATAGGGAATGCGGATATGGTGCGCCCGGACGTTGGTGATCAGCATGGTTCCCTCCAATCGCGCTCCGATACATTGTCAGCGGCGGGAACGGAGAGCAAGGACTGTCAAATGAAGCGCGTGGCATCAGATCATAATGCGGACGCTTCGCATGAAGGCTGTCAGACATGAATCCGGCCCAGAAAGCGCTGTGGTATATCGAAAGCCATCTCGCCAAGCCGTTGACGCTCGATGACGTCGCCGGCGTCGCCGGCGTCTCGCGCTTCCATCTGGTGCGGGCGTTTGCCGCGGCCACCGGATTTTCGGTCATGCGCTATGTGCGTGCCCGCCGGCTCAGCAAAGCGGCGCAGGCGCTCGCGGCAGGCGCGCCCGATATCCTCAGCCTCGCGCTGGAGGCGGACTACAGCTCTCACGAAGCCTTCACCCGCGCGTTCCGCGACCATTTCGGCGTCACGCCAGAGGCGGTCCGCGCCGCAACGTGCCTCGATCGTCTCAAGCTTCAGGAGCCCATCGTCATGGATTCAACCCTGCTCGACACTCTCAAGCCCCCGCGTTTCGAAACCTCCAAGCCGTTGCTGATCGCCGGCATCGGCGAGCGCTGCACGCATGAAAACGGCGGTGCCGGCATTCCGAACCAGTGGGAGCGCTTCCATCAAAAGGTCGACGAAATTCCGGACCGCGTCGGAAAGGTCGCCTACGGCGTCTGCTGCAACGGTGACGATTCCGGCAATTTCGACTACATCGCCGGCGTCGAGGTTTCCGACTTTTCCGACCTGCCGCGCGAGTTCGCGCGCGTGCGGATTCCGGAAGCGAAATACGCAGTCTTCACCCACGCCGAGCACATCTCGACCATTCGCCGCACCGTCAATACGATCTGGAATCACTGGCTGCCGGCCTCGGGCATGAAGGCCGCTGACGCGCCGAGCTTTGAGCGGTACGACGAGAATTTCGATCCGGCTACCGGCAATGGCGGGCTGGAGATCTGGATTCCGGTGCGGGATTAGGATCGTAGGCAGTAGGATGGGTTGAGCTCTTGCGAAACCCATCGCCTCGCCGCGAGTGACAATGAGCCCTTCGCGAAACGCATCGCGTGACCATGCTTGCATGACCGGCTATCGTCGCAACTTCATTGCCGGAGAGCGCGGATTTTGATGAGCGGATTGAGCCTGCGGAACAACGCGATGGGCTTCGCGAAGGGCTCAAGCCATCCTACGGGCTATGAGGATACAAACCATGGCAGACTCTAGAACGTATAGATGGCGGAAAGCCACGGACATAAATCGCGAATATGCTCTGTTCGAACTGTTGGAAGATGATAATCCGGTACTCGATGTCGGGTTTACCGACGAAGGGTTGTTCGAAGTGACCTTCAATCCGAGCATCGGCGGCAAGGTGATGGAATGGGATCAGTTTCTGAGCCTGCTCGCAGAAGGTAGGGCTTTGGCTTCGGGCAGTGTCCAGGCCGCGTGGAGATGATCGGGCAGAACGACCATGGCATCGATCGTGAACGGATGTCGCCGTCGTACCTTTCGAAATGCGTCGCGCAGTTCGTCGATGTGTTCCGTCAACAAATGCAGCCGACGTTCTGCCAGATTGACTGTGAAGAAAAAGCTGCCTCCGGCGATGAAGTTGCGACGGTAGTCGGTCATGCGCGCATGGCGAGGTGATGGGTTTCGCGAAGGGCTCAACCCATCCTACAGGTTGCCTCGCGCTCCTGGCAAGCGAAGTCAGCCAGCGTGCTACGACGAGAATTTCGATCCCTCCACGGGCAAGGGCGGGCTAGACATCTGGGTGCCGGTGAGGGAGCAGTCACGCCGCATTGCTGCCCTGCGCCGGAGGATTGTCCGCGGTTGCTTGGCAAGCGATATCGACTTTGCCATAACAAGCGCAACGAAATGTTGCGCGTGCGGGATCGAGCCAAAAATCCGCCTGCAGCCAAAGCAAGCCGGGAGGATTCATGGCCGATATCCGCGTTCTCGCCACTGATCTGGAGTTTCCGGAAGGGCCGGTGGTCATGCCGGACGGTTCGGTGGTGCTGGTCGAAATTCGCGGGAAAAGGCTGACGCGGGTTTATCCTGACGGCCGCAAGGAGGTGGTCGCGCAGATTCCTGGCGGCCCCAATGGCGCCGCGCTCGGGCCCGACGGCAAGATGTACATCTGCAACAATGGCGGCTTTAGCTGGATTCCCACGGGCAAGATGATCATGCCGGGGCCGCAGCCGGATGATTACCTCGGCGGTTCGATCCAGCGCGTCGATCTGCAGAGCGGCACGATCGAGACCGTCGTCGACAGATGCGGCGAGCATGCGCTGCGGGGCCCCAACGACCTGGTGTTCGATAAACACGGCGGGCTCTGGTTCTCCGATCTCGGCAAGCGCCGCGCCCGCGACATGGATGTCGGTGCGTTCTACTACCTCAAGCCGGGCATGAAGGAGATCGTCGAGGCCGTGCACGGCGTGCTGCCCGCCAACGGCATCGGCCTGTCGCCGGACGAGAAGACGGTCTACATCGCGGAGACGCCGACGGCTCGGCTGTGGGCCTATGAAATTTCCGAACCGGGCACCATCAAGCCGCGCGACGTGATCTATCGCGGCGAGCGCGGCAAGCCGATCGCGGGTCTCGGCGGCTACCAGATGTTCGATTCGATGGCGGTGGAGGCTAGCGGGAATGTCTGCGTGGCAACGCTGGTCTCGGGCTGCATCTCGGTGATCGCGCCCGACGGCACGCTCGTCGAGCAGGTGCCGACCGGAGACCGCGTCACCACCAATATCGCTTTCGGCGGGCCCGAGCTGAAAACCGCCTACATCACGCTGTCGGGCAAGGGCGAGTTGATCGCGATGGATTGGGCGCGGCCCGGGCTGCCGCTGAATTTTTGAACAAGTGACGATTGCGCCAAAGCGCAATCGTCATCCCGGGGCGATGCGAAGCATCGAACCCGGGATCTCGAGAACCCCCGATGCGCAATTGCGCATCTGAGGTCTGGTGCTACGCACCATCCGGAATGACGGAGGATAGGTCGCGATCGCTCCGCAATGACGAAGAAACGGAGTTACTGAATGGCCTTTCTTGAACCGGTTACCCTTCAAGGCGCGCATGCGCGGCTCGAGCCGCTCTCGCACGATCACATCGATGGACTCGTGGAAGCGGTGAGCGACGGCGAGCTGTGGAAGCTCTGGTACACCTTCATTCCGACCGCCGAAAATATGGCTAAGGAAATCGACCGCCGCCTCGGCCTGTTCGCGGCCGGCACGATGCTGCCGTTCACGGTGTACGACGCCGACGGCAGGGTCGCGGGCATGACGACCTATATGAACGTCGATGCCGCCAATCGCCGCGTCGAAATCGGCTCGACCTGGTACGCCAGGCGTGTGCAGCGCAGCGCGCTCAATACGCAGTGCAAATTGCTGCTGCTGACGCACGCCTTCGAGCAGCTCGATTGCATTGCGGTCGAGTTCCGCACGCATTTCTTCAATCACCAGAGCCGGCGCGGCATCGAGCGTCTGGGCGCCAAGCAGGACGGTATCCTGAGAAGCCATCAGATCGCGCCGAACGGCACGTTGCGCGACACCGTGGTTTACAGCATCATCGCCAGCGAATGGCCGACGGTGAAGGCGCATCTCACCTATCAACTCAACGAAAAGACGCGGTGAACAGGCCGCGCTAGAAACGATACGATGGAAACGTTCGACTATGTGATTATCGGCGCGGGCTCCGCAGGCAGCGTGCTCGCCAACCGTCTCAGCGAAGATCCTGCGAGCCGCGTCTGTGTGCTGGAAGCGGGGCCGAGCGACTGGCACCCCTACATTCATCTGCCGGCCGGCTTCATCAAGACGTTTCACATGAAGAGCGTCAATTGGGCCTATCAGCAGGAGCCGGGGCCGTGGACTGGTGGCCGCAGCATCTATGCGCCGCGCGGCAAGACGCTGGGCGGATCGTCGTCGATCAACGGCCATATCTACAACCGCGGCCAGCGCCAGGATTTCGATACCTGGGCGCAACTCGGCAATCGCGGCTGGGGCTATCCGGACGTGCTGCCGTATTTCAAGCGGCTGGAGCGTCGGGTCGGCGAATGCGACGAGACCTATCGCGGGCGCGATGGCAGTCTCACCGTCACCACCATGGACTGGCAGGATCCGCTCTGCGAGGCGTTCATGGCCGGCGCCATGAGCCTCGGCATTCCGCGCAACCCCGATTACAACGGCGCGATCCAGGAGGGCGTGTCCTACTGCCAGCGCACCATCGAGAAGGGTCTGCGCATGAGCGCCGCGAAGGCGTTCCTGCATCCGGCGCGGACGCGGGGCAATGTCGATGTGCGCACCCATGCGCATGTCACCAACATCATCTTCGAGGGCAAGCGCGCGGTCGGCGTGCGCTACCTCAAAGGCGGCCAGGGCGGCGCCCCCGTCGAGGTGCGCGCCAGCAAGGAAGTCATTCTTTCCGGCGGCGCCTACAACTCGCCGCAGGTGCTGCAATTGTCCGGCATCGGCTCGCCCGGACTGCTGCAATCGCACGGCATCGAGGTGCGCCATGCGTTGCCGGGTGTCGGCGAAGGCCTGCAGGATCACTACGCGCCGCGTTCGGTCGCGCGTGTCAAGAACATCAGGACCATCAACGAACTCCGGCGCGGACTTAGCCTGTGGGTCGAGGCGCTGAAATGGGCGACGACGCGGCGCGGCCTGCTCTCGCTGTCGCCGACCATGGTCTATTGCTTCTGGCATTCCGGCGAGACCACTGAAAGCTCCGATCTGCAGCTCACGTTTACGCCGGCCAGCTACAAGGAAGGCGTGCAGGGCCAGCTCGAGGACGAGCCCGGCATGACAGTTGCCTCATGGCAGCAGCGCCCGGAGAGCCGCGGCTATGTCCGCATCCGCTCCGCCGACCCGTTCGCGCCGCCGATCATCCAGACCAATTATCTGGTGGAAGAGATCGACCGCCGCGTCGTCGTTGCCGGCATGAAGCTGGCGCGCCGGCTGCTCGCATCCAAGCCGCTCGCGCCCTATTACGCCTATGAGGATTTTCCGGGACCGAAGGTGCAGAGCGACGACGAGTTTCTGGCCGCCGCCGCCGAGCGCGGCACCACCACGTTCCATCCCGGCTGCACCTGCCGCATGGGACCGGCGGATGCCAAATGGGCTGTGGTCGACGACCAGTTGCGCGTGCACGGATTGCAGGGCTTGCGCGTGGTCGACGCCTCGATCATGCCGCGGATGATCTCAGCCAATCTCAACGCCTCGACGCTGATGATTGCCGACAAGGCCTCCGACATGATCCGCGGCAAGACCGCGCTGGAGGCGGTGAAACTCCCGGAAAGCCTGATGGGTTGACGATGTCTCGTACCACATGACGGCAGAGAAAAATCGTCCACTCACGGATGCCGAACGCGATCTTGTTCGGTGGATGCTTGAGCACGGGACGCCGGAAGCCAAGCCGTATTTGGATCAGCTTGAACTCGCGGAAGTGATGCCCTGGAGATGCCCGTGCGGGTGCGCGAGCATCAAGTTCCAAATCAAGGACATCCCGAAGCTCCACCCGGCCGTCACGTCCTGGGTGACTTTCTAATGGGTGAAGGTGACAATCTCAGCGGAGCGTTCATCTATTCAAGTGGGGTTTGCTGAGCGGTATCGAGCTCTACGGTTTGGCAGGGAAGGGCCCCGTCGGTTGCCCGACCCTGGAGATCTACGAACTTTCGAACCGTAGGAGGTTCCCGGTGTCGGCTTAAGCCGCTTCGGACCGGTACAGCGTATCGATGGTGACGACGCCGATCGCGCGCGATACGCAGGGGCAGATCTTGCGGTTGTCCTGTTTCTGCTGATCGCTGAAGAACACGTCGCGATGGTCGATCTCGCCCTCGACGGCAACGACGTCGATGGCGCAGACGCCGCATTCGCCGCGCTGGCAATCCGATATCACCTCGAAGCCGGCACCGTTCAGTGCGTCCAGCATCGAGCTGTTCTGCGGCACGACGAGTTCGGTGTCGGTACCCTTCAGGCGCACGCGGAATTCCTGCCGTCGGCTTCAGGCCGCTGGAGCCGAAGGTCTCATAGCGCAGATCGGCGGGCGCACGTCCAGCGTCATTCCAGGCGCGCCGCGCGGCCTCCAGCATCCGCATCGGTCCGCACATGATGGCGATGGCATCGTCAGGCAAAGCGCGGAAGGTGGCATCCAGATCGAGCCGCGCGCCTTCATCGGAGGCGTGCACGATCAAGCGATCGCCGAGCAGCGCCGAGAGCTCGCCGAGGAAGGCGGCATCGCTGCGTGATCTGACGGCGTAGTGCAGGGGAGCGTCGATATTCCTGCGGCACAGGGCTGCGGCGATACCTGTTATCGGCGTGATGCCGATGCCGCCCGCGATCAGGCAATAGTTCTTCCTCGTCCAGTCGATTTCGAGCAGGGACGCCGGATTTGAAGTTTCGATCCGCGCGCCCGGCGTCAAGCTCCACATGCCGCGGGAGCCGCCGCGGCTGTCCGGCGCCAGCCCGACCGCGATGCGATAGGTGCTGGGATCGCTGTTCTCCACCAGCGAATAAGAGCGCCGCGCGGGCTGTCCGTCGATCAGCACGGAGACGCCGATATGGCTGCCGGCCGGGTGGGGCGGCACGCGGCCGTTCTCGGGGCGCAGTCTGAATTCGCGGATCGTGGGCGTCACATCGCGCACGGCTTCGACGGTGCACCAGCTCCATTGCTCGGCAAAACGCATAGGCGCTTCCTATTCGGCTGACGATTTGAGCAAGGCGAGCGCAGGCATCAGTTCGAGATGCGTGCGGTTTCGGATCGCGAGCCGCAAATTGCGCGCGGCGAGGCGCGAATGCTCGCGCATCACGGCCTCGGCCCGCGCGCCCTCGCGGTTCTCGATCGCGTCGACCACGATGCGATGATGATCCTGCCCGATCAGCAGGATCTGATGCGCCTCCGGCAACGCCGACTGCGCCATCACGAAAGCGCTTGGCGAAGCGAACGGCAACGCTGAAACGCGGTCGATTTCGCGGATCAGCGGCGCGCTTGCGGAGAGTTCATTGAGCAGCGCGTGGAAACGCGCGTTCATCGTCACATAGGCGGAAAAGGCTTCGACCGAAATCGGATCCTGCCGAACCAGTTGGTCGAGGTCGCCAAGGCATTCCTTGAGCGGCTCGAGGCTGCGCGCGCTGACGCCGCGCTCGGCCGCAAAGCGGGCGGCGAGGCCTTCCAGCGTGCCGCGCAGTTCGATCGAATCCAGAATGTCGCGCTCGGTAAACGCCTTCACCATAAAGCCGCCGGAGGGATCGCCTGCAGCAGGCCTTCATCCTCCAGCCGCACCAGCGCCAGCCGCACCGGCGTCCGCGATACGCCCGTGATATCGACCGCCTGCAGCTCGGAGATGCGCTCGCCCGGGCGCAGCCGCCCCGACAGGATCATATCGCGCAGCGCAAGTTGCGCGCGCACGGTTTGCGAGACGGAGCGCTCGGCGTCGCGTTCGCTCATGACCTCACTCCGCGGCTTGCACGCTTTGCGGCGCGGTCTCGCGCGCCACCATGCGGTCGATCACGCGCCGCGCCCACATCGCGCCGGCATCGATGTTGAGATTGTAGAAGGTGCGGTCCGGATTTTCGTTCATGGCGCGCTGCGCTGCGCTTCGAGGATGATTTCATCCTCGTGGAAGATGCCGGAAACGCCCTCGCGGATCTCGGTGGTCAGCTTCTGCTCGGTCGTCCGATAGTTCCGGACGAAGGCCCAGAAATAGTGACAGGTGGTCTCGGTCTCCGGCGTCATGGTGTTGAGCACAAAGCCGTTGACGCCCTGCGAGCGGTCGCCTTCCGGCGCGCCGGTGCCGGCGGGTGCGACGCCGACATCGATATTGACGGTGCCGGGCGCCTGGAAATGGATGATCTGCCAGCGGTCGACCGCACCCGGCTTCTGCAACTGCGTCGCCCAGAACGGCGGGGCATCGATGCCGTGCATCCAGCGCGTCACGGTCACGGTCTTGTCGCCGTGGGTGACGTCGAACGGGGCTTCGGCGACGTGGTCATTGCCGATGCTGGAGCCGTGCACGAAGGCTTCGTGAGTCAGGTCCATCAGGTTGTCGACCACGAGGCGGTAGTCGCTTCACATGAATGGTCTTGCCGTCGCCGGCCCAGGCGGGATCGTCGTTCCAGTGCATGTCGGGCACCAGCGCGGGATCGGCCAGCGCGGGATCGCCCATCCATAGCCAGATGAAGCGGTGGCGCTCCACTACGGGATAGGAGCGCACGCAGGCGGAAGGATTGATGGTGTCCTGCGAGGGCATGTAGGTGCAGCGGCCCTGCGCGTTGAATTTCAGCCCGTGATAGCCGCAGACCACCGTGTCGCCGTCGAGCCGTCCCTTGGAGAGCGGCACCAGCCGGTGCCAGCAGGCATCTTCCAGCGCGCACACCTGCCCGTTGGACTGGCGGTACATCACGACATGCTTGCCGCAGATCGTGCGCGGAAACAGCGCGTGCTCGAGGTCGACATCCCAAGCGGCGGCGTACCAGGCATTGAGCGGAAATGAGGACGGCATGGCTGCACTCCTTCGTATTGGGTGCAGCCTGTATACAGAAAATCCGCAGAATGGCAAATTGTCGCGATTTGTAGTATCAAAATACCATCAGATGTATACGGATGTTTTGTGAGCTATTTCATTTCGCCCATCCCGGTTAGGCGTCAGCCTTGATCGCGGGTCAAGCGCCTAAGTCCGATGGACAATGTTTGCAGGCGCCGTCGGAGCAAATAGCTCCCGCCTCGCACTGGCAGTGGCCGGGCTAAAGCCGCAGCGCCAGTTCAGTTTCCGAGCAGCGCTTGGCACAGCGAGATCAGCAATCACGACAACAGGAGGCGCGATGTCATCTCAAGTATCGGCCCTCAGGCTTTTCGATTTGATCCAGTCGCACCGTGTCACGGCGGTGATCTATGTCGCCGCCAGACTCGGGCTAGCCGAGTTGCTGCGCGACGGACCGCAGGCGACAGGCAAGCTCGCCAAGGCAACCGGTGCAGATGAACGGGCGCTTGGCCGCCTGCTTACCGCGCTCTCCACCCTGGGCATCTGTTCGCGTAGCGGCGAAGATCGCTATGCGTTGACGGAAATGGGTGCCTGCCTCGATAGCTCCGCAAAGCATTCGATGAAGAGCTGGGCAATCCTTGAGACCGAGCTGCTTTCAAAAGCCTGGAGCGGAATGCTTGAATCCGTCATGACCGGCAAGACCGCAGCGCAACTGCAAGGCGTCGATAACAGCTTCGAGCTGATGGGCCGGACGCCGGAGATTGTGGACACGTTCAACGCGGCGATGGTGGAGCTTACCCGTCTTGTCACACCGAACGTCCTTCAGTCCTATGATTTCAGCGGGATACGCCACCTGATGGACGTCGGCGGCGGATCCGGTGAATTGCTCGGCGCCATCGCGCAGCAAAACCGGAAACTGCGCGGAACCGTTTTCGACCTTCCGAGATGTGCCGAGGCCGCGAGCAAACATCTCAGGCAGATCGGTGTCGATGACCGCGTGGAATTTGTGGCCGGCGATTTCTTCAAGGCTGTGCCGGCGATCGCAGATGCGATCATTCTCAAGAGCATCATTCACGACTGGGACGATGCGCGCAGCGTCACGATCCTGCAAAACTGTCGCAAGGCGCTCTCCGACGAAGGCAAGCTGCTTCTGGTCGAACGGCTGATGCCGGAGACGCCAACCATGGCGGACGAGGACAGGGAGCAGGCGTTGAGCGATCTGAACATGCTTCGCGGGCCCGGAGGGCTCGAGCGCACCGAGCGACAGTGCCGCGAATTGCTCGACCAGAGCGGCTTCGATCTGGCCATGAGTTATCCGGCCGGCCGTTTCAACCTGATCGAAGCACGTCCTGCTTGAGGTTCGCCGAGCGACGGGCGTTACCGTCACTCGGCGTCAGGCCCGGCCTCAGCCGTAAACGAATGCCCGGTCCTTGAGGTCGATCGCCGGGAATTCGTCCTTCTCGGCCCAGTAATCCTGGTTGTGCTGCCATTCCGGCTTTTCGCCGCGCTTGGGCAGCAAGTGCATGCCGCGCATCATGTAGCCGGGATTGAAGTTTTCCGGATCGATCCAGGGCAGCAGCGGCATATTGTGGTCTTCGGGACGCAGTTGCGGCGTCACCTTCTTCGCTCCGGTCTGTTTCATGTGCGTGAGCAGCCGGCAGACGAAGTCGGCGACGAGATCGACGCGCAGCGTCCAGCTCGCGCGGAAATAGCCGAACACCCAGACGAGGTTCGGTACGCCGGTGAACATCATGCCGCGATAGGTCACGGTATCGGCGAAATCGAGCGGCTTGCCATCGATGGCGAACTCGATGTCGCCATTGGCCGAGAGATTGAAGCCGGTCGCGGTGACGATGATGTCGGCCTCCAGCTCCTTGCCTGACTTCAGCAGGATGCCCTTCTCGGTGAAGCGGTCGATCTCGTCGGTGACGACGGATGCCTTGCCGGACTTGATGCCCTGGAACAGGTCTCCATCAGGGATGAACGCGATGCGCTGCCGCCACGGCCGGTATTTTGGCGTGAAGTGGGTCGCGATATCGTAGTCCTTGCCGAGATAGGCTTCGACAGCCGACAACAAATCCTTCTTGGCCGCTTCCGGCTCCTCGAACGTCTTGCGGGTGAATGCGTCCTGGTCGAACAGGATTTTGCGCCGGGTGATTTCATGAATCCAGGCCTCGTCGACCTGCAGTTTCCGCAGCTCCTCGGCGATTTCGATCGCGTTGCGCCCGGTGCGGAAGAAGGTCGGCGAACGCTGCAGCATGGTGACATGCGCGCAATCGCCTGCCATCGCAGGGATCAGCGTTGCCGCGGTGGCGCCGGAACCGATCACGATGACGCGCTTGTTCTTGTAGTCGAGGTCTTCAGGCCATTTTTGCGGATGGACGACGGGCCCCTTGAACCTGGCCATGTCCTTCCACTCCGGCGTATAGCCCTCGGTATGGCGGTAATAGCCCTGGCACATCCAGAAGAAATTGGTGGTGAAGCGAAGCTGCTCGCCGGTGTCGGTACGCGTGGCCTCGATGGTCCAGAGGTTTTCCTCGCTCGACCATTTCGCCGCGGTGATGGTGTGCTGGTAGCGGACGTGAGGCGCGAGATCGTTCTCCTCGATCACCTCGCCCATGTACTTCAGGATTTCGGCGGCGCTCGCGATCGGCGCTGTCGTCCACGGCTTGAACCGGTAGCCGAAGGTGTGCAGGTCGCTGTCGGAGCGGATGCCGGGATAGCGGTGGGTGGTCCAGGTGCCGCCAAAGGTCTTCTGAGCTTCCAGCGCGACGAACGTCATTCCCGGGCATTGTGTGGTGAGGTGATAGGCAGCTCCAACGCCGGAGATGCCGGCGCCCGCGATCAGCACGTCGAAATGCTCGGTGGCGAGGGTGAAGTCTTCTCGATCTGGCTTTGAACGTTCATCTTCCCTGTTCTTTTTTCGTTTGTTGTATTTGAAAACGAAACGCCAGAACGTCAGGTTCTGGCGCTGCAGAGATCAACGATTACACCTCGCGTCGGCTGAGGAATGCCAGCCGCTCGAACAGATGCACATCCTGCTCGTTCTTGAGCAGTGCGCCGTGCAGCGGCGGGATCAGCTTGCGCGGGTCGCGCTCCTCAGCATTTCCGGGGTGATATCCTCGTTCAAAAGCAGCTTGAGCCAGTCGAGCAGCTCCGAGGTCGAAGGCTTCTTCTTCAGGCCCGGCACTTCACGCACCTCGAAGAAGATGCGCAAGGCTTCTTCCACCAGCCGCTTCTTGATGCCGGGGAAGTGCACGTCGACGATCCGGCTCATGGTGTCGGCATCCGGGAACTTGATGTAGTGGAAAAGCAGCGGCGCAGGAAAGCGTCCGGCAATTCCTTCTCGTTGTTCGAGGTGATCATCACGATCGGGCGCAGGCTCGCCTTGATGTTCTCGCCGGTCTCGTAGACGAAGAACTCCATGCGATCCAGTTCGAGCAACAGGTCGTTGGGGAATTCGATGTCGGCCTTGTCGATCTCGTCGATCAGAAGCACCGGGCGCTTGTCGTGGGTGAAGGCTTCCCACAATTTGCCGCGCTTGATGTAATTCGAGATATCCGAGACCCTGCTGTCGCCGAGCTGGCTGTCGCGCAGGCGCGACACCGCGTCGTATTCGTACAGGCCCTGCTGCGCCTTGGTGGTCGACTTGATGTGCCAGGTCAAAAGCGGCGCGCCGAGCGCTTTGGCGACTTCCTCCGCCAGCACGGTCTTGCCGGTGCCGGGCTCGCCCTTGATCAGCAGCGGGCGCTCGAGCACGATCGAGGCGTTGACGGCGACCTTGAGGTCGTCGGTGGCGACATAGTCCTTGGTGCCGGTAAACTTCATCTATCCGTTTGCCTTGTTGTTCGTTCGTGAGCCGCTTGCGGCCTGAACAGTAAACGACCGCCGGTCCGGCGGTCGCGATTGGAGTTGAGGCGCTTAATCCTCAGCGTTTGATCAGCGACAGGATGACCAGGATGATCACGGCGCCGATGGTGGCGTTGATGATATCGCGGACCCAGGTGCCGCCGAGGCTGACGCCCAGTTGCGGCAACAGCCAGCTCGCCAGCAGCGCGCCGATGATGCCGACCACGATATTGCCGATCAGCCCGAACCCTGCGCCGCGCACGATCAGCCCGGCAAGCCAGCCCGCGATACCGCCGATGATCAGCGCCGCAATGATTCCCATTGAATTTCCCCTGCCGGAATAAGCCTTTTATGGCTCAATTGTAATTGAAAAAGCCTCCCGGTCTAGGCCTGACAGCCATGCGCCAGCCCTTGACGTGCGCTGGCTCTTGACGTGCGCGGTCCGGCGGGCAATCTGTACCCCATGTTCCTGCAATTCTTCACATCGCTGCGCGACGCGCAGGTCCCGGTGACCCTGCGCGAATATCTGACGCTGATGGAGGCGCTCGACGCCGACCTCGCCGATCAGACGGTCGAGAATTTCTATTATCTCCCGCGCCGCGCTGGTGAAGGACGAGCGCAATCTCGACAAGTTCGATCGTGTCTTCGGCGCCGTGTTCAAGGGGCTGGAAAGCCTGCTGGACGCCATGGACAAGGCGGAGATTCCCGCCGAATGGCTGAAGAAGCTCGCGGAAAAATACCTCACCGAGGAAGAGAAGAAGCAGATCGAGGCGATGGGCTGGGACAAGCTCATGGAGACGCTTCGCAAGCGGCTTGAGGAACAGAAGGGCCGCCACCAGGGCGGCAACAAGTGGATCGGCACCGCCGGCACCTCGCCATTCGGCGCCCATGGCTACAATCCCGAAGGCGTTCGGATCGGGCAGGAAAAGAACCGCAACTACCGCGCCGTCAAGGTGTGGGACAAGCGCGAGTTCAAAGACCTCGACGGCAATGTCGAGCTCGGCATCCGCAACATCAAGATCGCGCTGCGCCGCCTGCGAAAATTCGCCCGCACTGGCGCGCCCGACGAACTCGATCTCGACACCACGATCCGGGAGACCGCCAACCACGGCTATCTCGATGTCCACATGCGGCCCGAGCGCCGCAACGCGGTCAAGGTCTTGGTGTTCTTCGATATCGGCGGCTCGATGGATCTGCACATCGAGCAGGTCGAGGAGCTGTTCTCGGCGGCGAAGTCCGAGTTCAAGCACATGGAATATTTCTACTTCCACAACTGCCTCTATGAGGGCGTCTGGAAGCAGAACAAGCGCCGCTTCACCGACCGTACGCCGACCTGGGACGTGCTGCATAAGTATCCGCACGACTACAAGGTAGTGTTCGTTGGCGACGCATCGATGTCGCCTTACGAGATCATGGTGCCCGGCGGCTCGGTCGAGCATGTCAACGAGGAGGCCGGCTCGGTCTGGCTGGAGCGCATCACGCGCACCTATCCGCATGCGGTGTGGCTCAATCCGGTGGCACAGAAGCATTGGGATTATTCGAATCCACCACCATCATCCGGCGGCTGTTTTCGGAGCGCATGTACCCGATCACGATCGAAGGCCTCGAAGGCGCGATGAAGGAACTGGTGCGGTAAAGTTCGTCGTCAACGCGACGGGCGTCGACAACAACAAAGGTGCAATCAATGCCCCAGACAATTCACCGCGGCATCAAATCCCTGATCGATGAAGCCAATGCTGAAATCGAGACCGTCAGCGCGGCCGATGCCATCAAGGCCGCGCAGGACCCCAATGTCGTGATTGTCGATATCAGAGACCCGCGCGAAATCGAGCGCGAGGGCAAGATCCCTGGCGCGTTCTCCTGCACCCGCGGCATGCTGGAATTCTGGATCGATCCGCAAAGCCCCTATGCCAAGCCGATCTTCCAGGAGGACAAGAAATTCATCTTCCACTGCGCCGGCGGCCTGCGCTCGGCGCTCGCGGCCAAGACCGCGCAGGACATGGGCCTGAAGCCGGTCGCCCACATGGGCGGCGGTTTCGCCGCCTGGCGCGACGCCGGCGGCCCGGTCGAGAAGTGGGAGCCGAAGAAGAAGGGGTAGTGGTCGCCACGGTCCCTCACTCGTCATGCCCGGCCTTGTGCCGGGCATCCACGTCTTTGCGGAGGGCGAGTGAAGTGAAGACGTGGATGGCCGGGACAAGCCCGGCCATGACGACCTAATCAAACGCCGGAGAAGAAATCCATGCCCGCCACCAATGATCCGCTCGTTTCCACCGACTGGCTCGCCGCGCACTTGAACGATCCCAACGTCAAGGTGATCGACGCCTCGTTCAAGATGCCGGGCGTGCTGCCGCTGCCGAAGGACGATTATCTCGCTGCGCATATTCCGGGTGCGGTGTTCTTCGACGTCGACGCGGTGTCGGATCATTCCAATCCGCTGCCGCACATGTTTCCTCCGCCGAGCAATTCGGCCGCGACGTCGGCGGGCTCGGGATCGGCAATGACGACATCGTCGTGCTCTACGATTCCGGCGGCTGGGTCGCCGCACCCCGGGTGTGGTGGATGTTCCTGTCGTTCGGCAAGGACGTGCGCGTGCTCAATGGCGGCTTGAAGAAGTGGGTTGCCGAGGGCCGCAAGGTCGAGAAGGGTGAGGTGACGCCGAAGCCGGCGACGTTCAACGCGACGTTCGATGCGCGGCGCACGCGCAGCATGCAGCAGCTGGTCGCAAATCTCGCAAGCCGCGCCGAGCAGGTGATCGATGCGCGCGCCAACGAACGCTATCAGGGCAAGGTGCCTGAGCCGCGGCCTGGCCTTCGCTCCGGGCACATCCCGGGCAGTCTCAGCCTGCCCTACAACAACCTGTTCGATGCTGCGACCGGCACGATGAAATCAACAGACGAATTGCGGGCGGCATTCTCAGGCGCGGGCGTGAAGCTCGATGCGCCCATCGTGACCAGTTGCGGCTCCGGCGTCAGCGCCGCCGTGCTGACGCTGGCGCTCTATCGCCTCGGCGTCGAGAACCCGGCGCTGTATGACGGCTCCTGGACGGAGTGGGGCGCACCCGACGGCCCGCCGGTCGCGACCGGCCCGGCCTGATCCCAATCCAGAAGCTACGGCGTCGTGCGCGTGACTGTCAGTTGCGCGAATGGATTGGCCAGTTGCTGCTGAGCCGCCAGCGCCGCCTCTCGTGCCAGGCGCGCCCGCTGCACCGCGATCCGCCGCCGTTCCCGCGCCCGCTCCGCGGCACGCTTTTTGACGGCGCTGTGGTCCGGCTTCGCTTCCGTCGTCTTGGCTTCCGTTGCTTTGACTTCCTTGGCCTTGGCCGCCGTCTTTTCGTTGACGATGACGGCGGGACCGCCGAGCGTTGCAATCTGCGTCGCGGCGACGTTGCCTTCGAATGAATGGATATCCGGTGCCGGTGGAGGCGGGGTGGTAGCGGCCGGCTCCGGCGTTTCCGGGATGGCGGCGAGCTTTGCTTCCGCACTGGTAACGGGCGCTACGGTTTCGGCCGCAGGGGCCGGAGCGGCCGGTGTCTCCGCGCTTGTCTCCTTTGCCGGGGCTTCCGGCTTGGCCGCTTCAACCTGCATCGGCTCCGCCGGCTTCAGCGCGGCCAGTTTCTCAGGCTCGGCTGGAGGGACGTCCGGGCCTGTCCGGCCGGTGCCGGGATATCAGGGGCTGTTTCCGGAATTGCGGCGGCCGGGACATTCTCCGCCGGCTTCTCCGCGACCGGTGGATCGATGCGCAGCAGCGCCAGCGTCGGCGGTGGGCCGTCATTGCGGCGGGCAAACATTGGCTCGGGCGTCGAGCGCCGCGAGGGAAGGTTGGCGAATTCCTCGTGCGCGGCCCGCAACAAAGCGGCGGCGCCGAGCCCAAAAACCAGGATGGACATTGAGAGCACGATCGCGGTGAACAAGAAACGAAAGCTGGGAAGCATGGACGCGAGTTCCACCTCCTTATGTCTGGAGGGCTATTGATGCCAAGGAACGCGGTGACCACTCTGAGGCCGGATCTCGCACGGGTGAGCGCGGGGCGAATCAGGCCGATTTGAGAGTATCTCAACGCCCGGCGGCTTTTTGTTACATAATCTGCGGTGTGGAGTCGCTCACCATCCGCTAATGGCGATTTCCGGCGCGCTGAGGCATCTTTGCCGCAACCTAGTGGCGATCACAAATGACCGGCCGAGGCCGAATTTCGCGGATTTGTCTTGAATGTGCCGCTATCTTCCGTCATCTGCCGTTAACCGTCCGGTGGGGCTTGGGGTCTATACATAAGGCGATGATGAACAACCGCATTCTGACGATTTGTGCTGCCATTGCCGCTGGCATGGCGGGAACTTCGCTCGCCCATGCGCAACAGGGCTATTCGGCCCAAGGCCAGGTCTACCAAGGCCAAGGCCAGGTTTATTCGACGGCGCCGGGACCGTATGTGCAAGGTGGCTATGCGGCTGATGAACGCCGCGGCCCCGCCGAGCCCGATTTCGACGCATTGGAAGATGATGAGGCGCCGAACGGTCAGAACTCGGCCGCGCTGCCGCCGCCCGGCCCGGTGCTGTCGCCCAGCGATCCGCGCTATGGCCGCCCGGCCGGCGCCCCCGTTTATTCGGACCGCGGCCCCCGATGCCGACCGGCCCGATCCTTTCTCCCGACGATCCGCGTTATGGTCGCCCGGCCGGTCCGCCGGCGGTGATCTATGCGGACCGCCCGCCTGGTTCCCAGCAGCAGCCAGCCTATTCCGATCGCGGCGACAGCCGCATTCCCGGCGCCGGCATTGTCTATCCGAACGACGACCGAACTGGCCTGCGCCCGCCGGGGGCGATCGGCGCCGCACCGGCGCCCGCGCCGGGCGCCACCGGCGCGCTGCCGCAACCGCAGCAACCCGCCGTCGGCGCCGACGGCAGGCCGGTGCAGCTCGCCGCGCTGCCGCCGGAAGAGCAGCCGGAAGTGGGCCCTGCGCAGCTTCCGCCGCACCTGCGCCGCCAGGAGGTGGCCTTCGCGACCAAGGAGCCCGCGGGCACCATCGTCGTCGATACCTCCAACACCCACCTGTATTACGTGCTCGGTGGCGGCCGCGCGATCCGCTACGGCGTTCGCGTCGGCCGTGACGGCTTCACCTGGAACGGCGTGCAGAAAATCAGCCGCAAGGCCGAGTGGCCGGACTGGCATCCACCGACCGAGATGATCGAGCGTCAGCCCTATCTGCCGCGCTTCATGGCCGGCGGTCCCGGCAATCCGCTCGGCGCGCGCGCCATGTATCTGGGTTCGACCATCTATCGCATTCACGGCACCAACCAGCCCTCGACGATCGGCAAGTTCGTCTCCTCGGGCTGCATCGGCATGCTGAACGAGGACGTCTCCGACCTGTTCGAGCGCGCCAAGGTCGGCACCCGCGTGGTGGTGATGCAAGGTGGTCCGCCGCCCGCCAACACCGCAAGCGCGTCGGCCGCTCCGCCGCCCGGTGGTCCCGCCGCTGCAGCAGGGCCTGCACCGGCTTCACAGGCCCAACTGGCGCCTGTTCCGGCGCGCAGCCGACCGTGGTGCCGCCACTGCCTGCACCCGTCACGGTCCGCTAGGCCTAAGTCACAAATAGCGTTTCAAGGCGCGCCCTGCGGCGCGCCTTTTTATTTTATTGCCCGTGTAGCCGCCCGTCGAGATCTGCGCGGCCGACGCTTTGGGCGTCCGCCACATTCGCGCGCTTGAATTCACATTTGCTCCGACTACCTGCCGGCCAGAATTGTGGGGCAGCAACAGGAGGATTTGACATGCGAATTCTTGTTGCAGGCGCCACCGGCGCCGTGGGCCGCCCGCTCGTTGCCGCGCTGGTCGCGGCAGGTCACTCCGTGGTTGGCACGACGCGAACGTCGGCGAAGGCCGAAATCATCAAGCGGATGGGCGCGGAACCTGCGATCGCCGATGGGCTCGACGCGCCGGCCATCCGCGCCGCCGTGATCGCGGCGAAGCCTGAAATCATCATCGATCAGATGACCGATCTCGCTGATGTCACGGATATCAGGCATTTCGATCGCGCGTTCGCCACCACCAACCGGTTGCGCACGCAGGGCACCGATTTCCTGCTGGCGGCCGCCCGCGAGGCCGGCGTGAAGCGCTTCGTCGCCCAGAGCTTCTGCGGCTGGACTTACGGCCATGGCGGCGAAGAGATCAAGACGGAGGCCGACGCGCTGGATCCCGATCCGCCGGAGGAGCTGCGCCGCACGCTGCAAGCGATCCAGCATCTGGAGGACGCCGTCACCGGTTCGGCAAACCCTGAAGGGATTGTCTTGCGGTATGGATCATTCTACGGCCCGGACACCGGAATGCTGTCGCGCGCGATGATCGATCAGGTGCGCGGCCGCCGCGTGCCGCTGATCGGCGGCGGTGGCGGATGGTGGTCGTTCATCCACGTCGACGATGCGGCTGCCGCTACCGTTGCTGCCGTCGAGCGCGGCAAGCCCGGCGAAATTTATAACATCGTCGATGATGAACCGGCGCCGGTCAGCGAATGGCTGCCCGCCCTTGCCACCTTGCTCGGAGCCAGGCGGCCGATTCTGCGTGCCGGCCTGGCTTGGCCGGTTGTTCGCCGGCGAGCATATGGTTGCGATGATGACCGAGGTGCGCGGAGGCTCCAACGCCAAGGCCAAGCGCGAGCTGGGCTGGCGGCCGGCGCATCCGTCGTGGCGCCAGGGCTTTGCGGAGGTTGCCAGCCGGGCCACCACGCAACATGCGGCCTGAGCTTGGCTTACGCCAGCCGCTGCTTCGGCTCGCCCTTGAACCAGGCGTCGATGCCCTCGACCATCTGCTGATAGTGGTTTCGAAAACTGTCCTCGGTGACGTAGCCGAGATGCGGCGTCAGCACCATGTTGTCGAGCTTGCGGAAGGGGTGGTCGACCGGCAGCGGCTCGACCGAGAACACGTCGACGCCGGCGCCGGCGATCTTCTTTGGGTCAGCGCTTCCAGCAGTGCGCCTTCGTCGACGATCGGCCCGCGCGCGGTGTTGACGAGGTAGGCGGTCGGCTTCATCCGGGCGAGCTCGGCAGCGCCGACCAGCCCGCGCGAGCGCTGGCTCAGCACCACATGGATGGTGACGATATCGGCGGTCGAGAACAGCTCTTCCTTGCTCACGTAGCCAACGCCGACTTCCTTGCACTTCTCGGGCGTCAGGTTCGGGCTCCAGGCGATCACGTTCATGCCGAAGGCCTGCGCCAGCTTCGATACTTTCGTGCCGAGCTTGCCGAGGCCGATCACCCCGAGCGTGCGGCCCTCGATCTCCATGCCGACGAATTTCTGCAACGGCTCGCCGGCATGCATGCGGGCGTTTTCGCGGCCGATATTGCGGGTCAGTTCCAGGATCAGGCCTATGGTTAGCGGCGCGGTCGGATCGCGGCCCCATTGCGTGCCGCACAGCACCACCTTGTGGTCCTTGGCGGCCTCCATGTCGATCGCGGCATTGCGCAGGCCCGAGGTGATCAGGAGTTTTAGATTAGGCAGCGCGGCAAACATGGTGCGCGGAAACGGCGTGCGTTCGCGCATCGCGCAGATGATCTCGAAATCCTTCAGCGCGCCGGCCGCGGCTTCCGCGGTTGCAAACGGCTGGTTGAATACCGTGACGTCGACGCGGTCGGAGACCTTGGACCAGTCGGCGACCGAGAGTGCCACATTGAGATAGTCGTCGAGGATTGCACAGCGCAGCCGCGTCATGGGGAGGTCCGTTGGTGGCGAGGGCGACGGTGGAATGGCCGTCGGGGAAGATCGCCATGGTTGCGCGCAATGGGGGCGGCGCAAGCGGACTTAAACGAGGGGCTGCCTCAAATAACCGGATAGCTCAGTTCGAACGGCCGGGATGCTTGGCGCGCCAGGCAGGTCCCGGGCCGCGCATATAGTGCAGTTCCGGGCGGTAGGGGTCGAACGCCTTGGCGATGAACTGGCGCAAGAAGGTGCGGAGTTCTGCCAACGGTTTTGCCAGTCCGTCGCGGCTGTTCGCCGGGGCGTGAAGGGATGCCGAACTGATCGTAGCCATGACGCGGGCCCTTTGTTTCACCCGCGGCGCTCGCCGCGTGAAACGCCTTTCTTGGCGCCGGGAACGACTTTTCGCCTGATTTATTAAAAGATAGTTTCAATTGTCGCGATCTGTCGCCACATGGTGACCATCCCGTATTCATCCGTGGTGAACGGATGGAAAACGGGTTCCCGTGGTTGCCCTTGGCGGCCGCGCCGCTACATCAGCGGCAGCAAATCTCCGTAAAATCCAACCGTTTCCAGGGATCGCGATGGCTCGCCAGTTCGTCTATTTCATGCAGGGTTTGACCAAGAGCTACCCGACCCGGAAGGTGCTCGATAACGTCCATCTCTCGTTCTACCCCGACGCCAAGATCGGCGTGCTCGGCGTCAACGGCTCCGGCAAGTCGACGCTGCTCAGGATCATGGCCGGCCTCGACAAGGAGTATAATGGCGAGGCCTGGGTCGCCGAGGGCGCCCGCGTTGGCTATCTCGAGCAGGAGCCGCACCTCGATCCTTCCAAGTCGGTTCGCGAGAACGTCATGGAGGGCGTCGCCAAGAAAAAGGCCATCCTCGATCGCTACAACGAACTGGCGATGAACTATTCGGAAGAGACCGCCGACGAGATGACCAAGCTGCAGGACGAGATCGAGGCCGCGGGCCTGTGGGATCTCGACAGCAAGGTCGACCAGGCGATGGACGCGCTGCGCTGCCCGCCCGACGATGCCGATGTGACAAAGCTTTCGGGCGGCGAGCGACGTCGCGTCGCGCTCTGCAAGCTGCTGCTCGACCAGCCGGAACTCCTGCTGCTGGACGAGCCGACCAACCATCTCGACGCCGAGTCGGTGTCGTGGCTGGAAGGCCATTTGCGGAACTATCCCGGCGCGATCCTGATCGTGACCCACGACCGCTACTTCCTCGACAATGTGACGAGCTGGATCCTCGAACTCGACCGCGGCAAGGGCATCCCCTACGAGGGCAATTACTCGTCCTGGCTGGTGCAGAAGCAGAAGCGCCTCGAGCAGGAAGGCCGCGAGGATGTCGCGCACCAGAAGACGCTCGCCCGCGAGCAGGAGTGGATCGCGTCCTCGCCGAAAGCGCGCCAGGCCAAGTCCAAGGCGCGCTATCAGCGCTATGAGGATCTGTTGAAGCAGGCGAGCGAGAAGCAGAGCCAGACCGCGCAGATCACGATTCCCGTGGCCGAACGCCTCGGCCAGAACGTCGTCGATTTCGAAGGCCTCAGCAAAGCCTTCGGCGACCGCGTGCTGATCGAGGATCTCACCTTCAAGCTCCCGCCGGGCGGCATCGTCGGCGTGATCGGGCCGAACGGCGCCGGCAAGACCACGCTGTTCCGGATGATCACCGGGCAGGAGAAGCCGGACCAGGGCACCATCACCGTCGGTGAGCGTGCACCTCGGCTACGTCGATCAGTCGCGCGACGATCTCGACGGCAAGAAAACCGTATGGGAGGAGATTTCCGGCGGCAACGAATTGATCCTGCTCGGCAAGCGCGAGGTCAATTCGCGCGGCTATTGCTCCTCGTTCAACTTCAAGGGCGCCGATCAGCAGAAGAAGGTTGGCGCGCTGTCAGGCGGTGAGCGCAACCGCGTGCATCTGGCCAAGATGCTCAAGTCCGGCGCCAACTTGCTGCTGCTCGACGAACCGACCAACGACCTCGACGTCGATACGCTGCGCGCGCTGGAAGAGGCGCTGGAGAATTTTGCCGGCTGCGCCGTCATCATCAGCCACGATCGCTGGTTCCTCGACCGCATCGCCACGCATATCCTGTCCTTCGAAGGCGACAGCCATGTCGAATGGTTCGAAGGCAACTTCCAGGACTATGAAAAGGACAAGATGCGCCGGCTCGGCCAGGACAGCATCATTCCGCACCGCGTGAAGTACAAGAAGCTGACGCGGTGAGGGAATCCTCAGTCGGGGATCATGATGGGAACGGCGTGCCGTCGGGCCGCCTCGGCCAGACGGTCGTCGAATGTTGCGAGCGTCGCGCCGCTATGGCGCGCTATCGCGAGGTGAATGGCGTCCGGCGCGCTGAGTTTCGAGGCGAAGTCACGGACGATCTGTCCGGCCAAGGCCATTTGTTCGGGCGCACACCGCACGATCTGGACGGTGCGAGACAGCCAATCGTCAAATCTTCGAAGCGCAAGATTCGCGGTCTCGGCCGTCAGTTGGTTCATTCTGACGCGCCGCGAGACAACGGCCGCGAACTCGATAGTGCAGAAGTCGCTGACCAGAAGGATCGGCCTTGCTCGGATCAGCCAGGTCTCTGCCTTCGATGAATGTGCGTCCTGCAGCAACAGCGCGACCATAACGCTGGTGTCGAGGTAATGGCTCACTAGAAATCGTCGCGCATCGTTCGAATTTCGGCGACGGTATCGCCGTCGAAGGATGGCAAACCTTCACGGCATTGACGAAGCCATTCGATGTCCTCCGCGGTCACGCGTCGTCCTGCCGGCGTTGCCGGGCGTAACTCAACGACCGGCTTTCCGTGCCGCGTGATGGTAACCTGCTGGCCGCCCAAGGCTTCGTCGACCAGCTTTGAGAGCTGATTTTTCGCTTGGGCGATGGAATAGGTGGACATGGTTGCCTCTCCAATATGGCCATATATGGCTATATTTCGCGGAATTGCAAGTCTGGTGAGGCTCCAGGTTGTTGTCACGGCGCACACCGCTGCGCACTTCGAAGGCGACAGCCACGTCGCGTGGTTCGAAGGCAACTTCCAGGACTATGAGAAGAAACAAGATGCGGCGGTTTGGGCAGGACAGCATCATTCCGCACTGCGTCAAGTACAAGAAACTGACGCGGTCAGCCTTCGCCTGATATCGCCGAACCCGTCGAGAAAGTTGCGTGCGCGGGGCAACGCGTCATGAAGGAATTGCTTCGGCTCGCGCAGCCAAAGTCCTTCGATCTGCCGCGAGCGCTGTTCTGAAATCAGAACATCGGCCGGCAAGTCCACCAGCGCGGCGTCCCAGCCGGGAAAGAATCGCCGGCCGCGCCTGAAGGCCAACGCGAGCAGGCGCTGTTCGGTGGTGAGGCCGTGATAGTCGAAGGCGTTGATCCCGTCGGTGACGTAGATGTGGTTGCCGCTGAAACCGGCTGTCGGTTTGATCCATCGGGCGCGAAATTCGAGATCCGGATATCGTTCCAGAAACGCAAAGGCCAGCACCTGACAGGCTCCGTTTGCGAAGAAGTGCCGGTCGGGCCGGTGCCATCGCCGGACCGGATCGATCTTCACGTTGATCTTCGGAAAGAACATCGCGGCCACAGTTCACAATGATTCGATATCGTGACAATGTTATCCGATGACCGAGACGGACAATATCGTTCTTGAGCACCTTCGCCATATCCACGGCGCGATCGATGGCGTGCGGGATGATATTCGCGAGATCAAGCAGCGTGTGGGCAATCTTGAGAACCAGTATGCCAATATGTCGAACCGCCTTGATCGGATGGACGTCCGCATTGAGCGTATCGAGCGGCGTCTCGATCTGACGGATGCGTGAAGATTACTTCTTCTCCTGCCTTGCGAGATATTACAACCAAGGCTTCGGCTACGATTGAGACCGTCGTGCAAGACCGCTATTTTGCCTTGAAGCTCCGGCTAACGTGACAACCCGGTAATATGTGCTGCGGCCAGTTGTCGCTTCACAGAGCGGACAGATTACGTAGATATAAGCCTCCTTCCGCAATTCGAGATCCCCGCAGCAGCGAGTCATTCCCCTGATGTCCCTTACTCCCGAAACACCCTTGCCGCCCAAAGCTGAAAGGAAGGCATTGCGTCCGATCCCGCTGCTGATCTTCAGCTCCCGCTGGCTGCAGCTGCCGCTTTATATTGGCCTGATCGTCGCGCAGGGCGTCTATGTGGTGCTGTTTCTGAAGGAGTTGTGGCACCTGTTCGCTCACGCCTTCGATTTCAGCGAGCAGCAGATCATGCTGGCGGTGCTGGGCCTGATCGATGTGGTGATGATTTCCAACCTGCTGGTGATGGTCATCGTCGGCGGCTACGAAACCTTCGTGTCCCGTCTCAATCTGGAAGGACATCCCGATCAGCCGGAATGGCTCAGCCACGTCAACGCCAGCGTGCTCAAGATCAAGCTCGCGATGGCCATCATCGGCATCTCGTCGATCCATCTGTTGCGCACGTTCATCGAGGCCGGAGCATTGGCCTCGGGCAAGAGCGTCTATACCGAAACCGGCGTGATGTGGCAGACCATCATCCACACGGTCTTCATTCTGTCGGCGATCGGCATTGCCTATGTCGACAGATTGTCGAATGTTTCCACCGAACATGCCAAACAGGCCGTCTCGCATTGATGGGCGACGTGTCGACCGACAGGATTCCGGTTTGCGACAGAGGTTGATAGCCGCGGTTCTGATACTGGCAGCGATGACGCCGGGTGCGATGCGCCCAGCCCGCGCCGCCGACGCCGCCTTCACCCAGTTCATCGCCTCGCTGTGGCCGGAGGCGCAGGCGGCTGGAGTGTCGCGCGCGACGTTCGAGGCCGAGACGAGGGGGCTCGAGCCCGACTACAAATTGCCCGATCTCTTGCTGCCGGGCCGGCCCGCCACCGGCGCGCCGTCGCAGGCCGAGTTCGTGCAGGTGCCGGCCGATTATGTGAAGGAAGCCTCCATCGCGCGGCTGGCGGCGGAGGGGCAGAAGCTGATGCAGAAGCATCGCGCGGCGCTCACCGAGATCGAAAAGCGCTTCGGCGTGCCCGCCAGCGTCGTGCTGGCGATCTGGGGTCGCGAGACGGACTACGGCCGCTACCGGCTGCCCAACGACACGCTGCGCGTGGTGGCGACGCAGGCCTATGTCGGCCGGCGCAAGGACCAGTACCGGGGCGAGTTCATCCTGGCGCTGAAGCTTCTCGGCGAGGGCGCGGTAACGCGCAAGGATTTTCGCTCATCCTGGGCCGGCGCGACGGGCCTCACGCAATTCCTGCCTTCCGAGTACTACAAGCACGGCGTCGATCTGGACGGCGACGGCAGAGTCGACATCTGGAATTCGGTGCCCGATGCGCTGGCCGCCGCCGCGCAGCAGCTCGTCAACAAGGGCTGGCAGGCGGGCGTGCGCTGGGCCTATGAGGTGAAGGCGCCCGCCAATGTCGACTGCACCATGGGCGTGCCCGAGGTGACGAAGCCGATCGCCGAATGGCTGCGCGCGGGCTTTGTGCCGGTGCGCGGGCAAAAGCTCAGCGCGGCGGAGCAGGCGCAGCCGGCTTCGCTGCTGCAGGTGGAGGGCATCTACGGCCCGGCGTTCCTCACGACGAAGAACTACTTCGTCATCAAGGAATATAATTTCTCCGATCTCTATGTGCTGTTCGTCGGCCATCTCGCCGACCGCATGACGAGCCCGCAGCCGTTCGCGACCCCGTGGTCGGCCTCGACACAGCTGCGCTCGGCGGATGTCGAAGCCATGCAGCGTCACCTGACGCGCATCGGTCTCTACAAGGACAAGCTCGACGGCAAGGCGGGCATGCAGACGCGTGCGGCACTGGGCGCCTATCAGAAGTCCGCGGGCCTCAAGGTCGACTGCTGGCCGAGCGAGGCGGTGCTTCGCGCGATGAGCGCGGGCCGTTGATTCCGGAGACAAGAAAAAGCCCGGCCGAGGATACGGCCGGGCTTTGATCAAACGCGATCGATCAGATCAGTTGCAGACCTCGACGCGGCGATAGCGCCAGTCATAGCCGTCCCAGAAGCGCTCGCGAACCATGCGGCACGCCGGGTAGGGCGCTTCTTCCACGTACACCGGACCACCGTAAGCCGGGCGGCTGGAGGCGATTGCACCGCCGATGATCGCGCCGCCGAGCAAGCCGGCCGCCACGCCTGCGGCAACGCCGCGCTGTGCGCTCGCGGGCGTCGAGGCAAGCGAACCGGCAATCGTTGCGACCGCGACCAAGGCAGCAAATGTCTTCTTCATGTCCTGGGCTCTCCTGGAGTGACGCCTGCGGGCGCCGGGTTTAGGGATGACTCACACGCTGTTTCGAACTGCCGCTTCGCTAAAAAGCGCACATGGGTCAATCGAAAGTAAACGTTCGCAAACCGTCGCAGAAAAAAGCGGTCTTTTTCAGGCCGGAAATGACAGGCATCCCGGAACCGCCGCGCGTTTCCGGGATGTTGGTCGCAATTTAATGAAGATGAACGGAGTGCTAGTCGCATACCCTGACGTTGCGGACGCGCCAGCCGTAGCCGTCCCAGAACCGCTGCCGCTGCCAGAAGCAGGATTCGCCGTAGCCGGGATCGACGACATAGGCCGGGCCGCCATAGCCGGGCGCGTAATGACCCGGGCCGTAATAATAGCCGTTCTGCGAAGCAATCGCGCCGCCGACAATGGCGCCGCCGATCAATCCGGCGGCGACCCCTGCCGCGACACCGCGCTGCGCATGGGCGGGCGCCGGGATCGCCGCGGCGGAAACGGTCAACGCGGCAGCGGCGCCGAGCGCCATCAATGTCTTCTTCATGGCCACCTCTCTCGTGGGGAGCAAAGGACGTCTAGTCTTGTCCCGTCGAAAGTTCCACATTTTGCTTAAATGATCAATGAACGGCCGCGCCTCCGGAGCGACGAAAAATGGGAGTGGACCGGCAGGTTGCGGTGCAGAGATACCCGGAACTCCGCCGGCCCTTGAACGATGGACACCCTGACAAGCGGAATGACCGCATTCCCGCTGGAATCGCTGGAGCTATCCGACGGAGAATAGGCGCTGCCGAACCAGGAAGCGGGTTCCGGCAAATCAGCGCCAGTGTGATCTACCGCAATGTCGCCTGTTTAGATTCATTCCAGTATTTCCCCGGCATCAGTTTGGAATTGCTTGAAAATGCGGCTTTTCCTTTTGCATCTCGTCGCGCTCTTAAATATCGATGAGATCGCATCACCAAGGGTTTTAGCGGTTTCATGATTGTCTGTTCCTGCAACGTCCTGAGCGACCACGATGTCCGTAATGCTGTGAGTGCAGCTTCGGACCTGCCGCGAAATCCGAAACAGATTTACGGTTGCCTCGGCTGCAGCGCCGAATGCGGCCGGTGCGCGCGCACCATCAAGACCATCATCGACGAAGCACTCGGCGCCTGCGCCAAGGAATGCTGCTCCGGTTGTCCGCACAGCCGCCACGCCGCCAACGACGAGCCCGCGCAGGAAGCTGCCCCGGCGTTCGCGCTCGCGGCCTGCTGAAAAACCCTTCGAATTCCCTGACTTTCGCTTGCGAAATGTCCTGATTTCCGCCGTTTCCACCGCTTTTTTCGCGGAACGGTTGCTCTCGGCACCAAACTCATTTAGAAGCGTTCTAAATGCAGTGTCAGGTCGCGTTTGGCCTGAGGAAATCGGAGTGCACCATGCAGGGCGATCCCAAAGTCATCGACTATCTCAACAAGGGCCTGCGCAGCGAGCTCACCGCGATCAACCAATACTGGCTGCACTACCGGCTCCTGAACAATTGGGGCCTTTTGGAAATGGCCAAGGTCTGGCGCAAGGAATCCATCGAGGAGATGGAGCACGCCGACAAGTTCACCGACCGGATCCTGTTCCTCGACGGCTTTCCCAACATGCAGGTGCTCGATCCCTTGCGCATCGGCCAGAACGTCAAGGAAATCATCGAATGCGATCTGGCAACCGAGATGACCGCGCGCACGCTCTATCAGGAAGCCGCGACCTATTGCCATGGCGTCAAGGATTACGTCTCGCGCGACCTGTTCGAGACCGTGATGAAGGATGAGGAACATCACATCGATTTCCTCGAAACCCAGCTTGACCTGATCCAGCGCATCGGGCTCGAGCTCTACACCCAGAAGCACGTCGGCGGGCTGGAGAACGGGGACTGAGTTTCTTACTACCCTCCCTGGAGGGGAGGGTCGACGCGACTGAAAGGAGCGGCGGGGTGGGGTGACGGTCTCTCCTCGCGAACAGTGCCCGAGTTGAGAGATCACCCCACCCCGTCTCGCATTTCGCTTCGCTCCATGCGAACCGACCCTCCCCTCCAGGGAGGGTGCTCCGATCCCGCCGAGACAATTCCCTACAACTGCGTCTTGTACCGCTCGTAAATCACGTCCTGGCTTTCGCGCTCGCCGAGGCCGGTCTGGTCGTGGATCACTTCGCCGATGCTCGGCATCACCGAACGCTCGACCCGCTCGCCCGCCCACAGCTTTGAGCGCATCAGCGCCTTGCCGCAGTGGAAATAGGCTTCCCTCACCTCGATGCGCAGCACCGCGCGCGGCGGCTTGCCGAACTCCACCATCGAGGCCATCAGCTCCGGGTCGACAGATACTTTGCCCTTGCCGCCGACGCGCAGCGTCTCGTCGATGCCGGGGACGAAGAAGATCAGCTGCACGAAGCCTGATCCTTCGACGATGTTGCGAAAGCTGTCGATGCGGTTGTTGCCCGAGCGATCCGGCATCAGCAGCAGGTTCGGCCCCGCGACATGGATGAAGCCGGGATTGCCGCCGCGCGGCGATGCATCGACGCTGCCGTCCGCGCCTGACGTCGCCAGCACGCAGAACGGCGACATGCCGATGAATTTCTTCGCGTGGGCGTCGATCTCCGGCCGCGCCTTGGCGATCACGCGGGGCGAGGGCGCGGGATAGATCGTGGCGAGGTCGTCGGCGGAAAAATCGGTCACGGGCGGCTCCGTTCAGTTTCGCCAGAGTTTATCATCCCGCGGAACGGGCGTCATCTTGAGAGAAGCTAAACCGCGTCAGCCGGCACGAAGCAGCTGATGATGATACTGCCGCGGTGATGCACGTACCACACCACCGCTTCGCCGATCGGGTTGCCCTGATCGCGAATGACCGCTCAAGCGGAGGCGGGTCGCGGATGCACGCTCAAATAATGAGCGATGTGGGCGGCGCAAATTTGACGCGGTGCGGCGCTCGCTTCAACGTTCGTGCTGGCTCACATCGCCCGCTGCGGCGCGGTCTGCAGCAGTTCCTCCAGCTGCTTCTTGTAGAACTTCGCATTGCCCGTGGTGAGATGGCCCCGCGTCTCGCTGGAGGCGGGGATCAAGAACAGGCGGCCGTTCTTGACCCGCTTCATCGCGGCATCGGTGACGCCGGTTTCCGGTGGATTGCGCTCGTCGTCGGCGGCATTGATCAACAGCAGTGTAGCCTCGATCTTCTCCAGCGACGGAGCAGGATTGTAATCGCGCGAGGCTTCCCACTGGTAGATGAAGTCATTGGCATCGGCGGTAATCGCCGTTGCCAGCCGGTCATCGACCATCTTGTCGGCCTGCGCCGCCGTCGGCGCCAGCGCCTGATAGGCCAGCGTGCCGCCGCTGGTCGCAATGCCAAAGGCGTTGATGGCGTATTTCATCATGCGCGGCTGGGTGATGTAGTTGCCGCGATTGTAGTCGGGATCGTTCTTGATCGTCTCCAGCATCATCCGCCGCAGCATCCAGTTGCGCGCCGCCATCTCGGTCGGCTGCGACGCCATCGGCACCAGCGCGTCCATGAATTGCGGATATTTTCCACCCCAGATCCAGGTGTGCATGCCGCCCATCGAATTGCCGATGACGAGCCGCAGATGCTTTACGCCGAGACCTTCCTTGATCAGGCGATACTGCGCGTCGACCATGTCCTCGTAATTGTATTTCGGAAATGCGGTCTTCATGCCGTCGGAGGGCTTTGACGATTTGCCGTGGCCGACACCATCAGGAATGATGATGTAGTATTTGGTGGCATCGAGCGGCTGGCCGGGGCCGAACAATTCGCCGCCGAAGCCCGGCGTCAGCATGCTGGCGGCCGAGCCGCCCGAGCCGTGCAGCACCAGCACCGGCTGTCCGGTCGGCTCGCCGATCGTGGTGTAGTGCAGCCGCAGCTCCTGCATCGTCTCGCCGGTGTGGAATTTGAAATCCCTGGCGATCCAGTCGCCCTGTTTCGGCGCGGGATAGTCCGCGGCGAAAGCGGTGACGGAGGTCAAGGCAAGGGCGGCCGACAAGGCGGCGTACGGAAAATTCATGATGGTCTCCCCAAGGGCGCAGCCGTCTTTGCGGACCGCTTGGCAGGGAGCCTAGCACACCGGCTATTTCACCGTCACCAGATCGCCGAACAACGGCGGCTTCTCTAGCCCTCCACTTCGGTTTCCGGCCGGTCATTGCCGGCAGCGGTCTCGGAATGCCATCGTCCGTCCGGGGTTTCGTACTCGATCACCTCGGTGCGGCCCGGCACCCGCTGCTCGGCCGCCGCGCGCCGGGCGGCCGCCAGCGCCGCGGCACGGTTCGGAAACGGTTCGGAAAACACGCCGTTGACGGTGTAGGCCCAGCCGCCGTCATGTTCGACGATCTTGTAGGTCAGATGGGTCATCGGGAACTCGCTGTTTGCAGGTGCCGACGGGGTGAACGTGCCGCGTGATTCATGACAGAATAGGCCACGCCGTCGGATTTTGCACCGGCCGTTCGTCCTTGATCGACGACGGGTGCAGAGGAGAGAACCATGTGCCGCAACATCAAGACCCTGTTCAATTTCGATCCCCCGGCTACCCACGCCGAAATCCATGCTTCCGCGCTGCAATTCGTGCGCAAGCTCTCCGGTTTCAATTCGCCGTCGCAGGCCAACGCCGAGGCGTTCAACCGCGCGGTTTCCGAAGTTTCCGACAGCGCGCGGCGCTTGCTGGCCGCGTTGCAGACCAACGCGGCGCCGCGCGACCGCGAGGTCGAGGCCGAGAAGGCGAGGGAGCGCTCGCGGGCGAGGTTTGGCTAGGGCTCGGTGCCGCCGAGTATGCGGACGTCTCAAAATCGCGCGACGATCGCAGAATGCATCTTGACCTGTGCAGCCGCTGGTGAGCGAGACCCAATCGAACTTGGGCTGGCGGCGTTGATTAATTTGAAGGTCACTGTCGCGGCGTGACCGGGCGCCGATCAAGCACGTTACTGTGCACGGTTGTGCCATGAGAGGGCCTAACGGTTGACGCTTGACCGACCTTCAAACAAGTCGATTCTCTTATCGTGCGACTATCTCACAAACGCCCCAGGGCTGCTGCGCTCCTGCCTCCCTTCCGTCAAACCAGGATCGCCTCTTCCATCAAGAATTTGGAAGAACCGTCGGTGGAGGTACCAATGTTATACTCGCAAAGCCCGCCACTGACAGCCGAAGAACCTTCGTCCGGCGGGCTTGCGCGCGATCCGGACGTTCGATCCGATCAGCGCATTGGTAGACGGCGCATGAAGCCGTCGATCGATCTTCCCCATCACTACCGCTTCGGGGAGGGGCCGCTGGCGAGCGGCCGGCCGTCGATTGGCAGGCGAATATTCCGCACCCTTACCAGGTTCTCTATTGCGGTTCTCATCGGTGTCGGCGCCACGCTTGGCTGGCAGTCCTACGGTGACGTAGCAAAGGAGATGCTGGTAGCCCGGGCTCCGGCGTTGGCCTGGGTGTTATCCGTTTCGACGACGAAGTCGCCAGTCGTGGCCGCAACTTCCACTGACCCGATGCAGCAGCTTGCGCCCTTGGCGTCCAATCTCGATGTCGTGCGGCGCAGCGTAGAACAACTCGCTGCCAAGCAAGAACAGATGGCCCAGAACATTGCGGCACTACGGGCTGTTGAGGAGGACATCAGACAGAAGATGTCATCCACGCCTCCGGCCCCGGCCCAGCAGGCGGCCTCCATCCCGCAGGCCAAACCTCAGCAACCCAAGGCGCAATCATCGGCCGTACAGTCATCGTCGGTGCCTCGCCCGCCGCCTCCCGCCGGACCGCAGCTCTCGCGCTGACGGCCCAGATTGCCGGCGGCGAAACTGATCAACGCCTTTCCTTTTGTAACCCGGTCCACTCATGGCGACCGACCCTCCCGCCTCAGTTCACTTCGAGCTTCATTTTGAGGGGTTATCACCGCGCTCACGCAACATCGGTGGCGCTCTCCTTTGCGACCGTCGCTTCCAACTCGGGATGCGTGCCATGACTGCTGTTAGGGCACGTTTGAGGCATGCCGACCGGTTCTGAAGATGTCCGTTGATCGGGGCAGACCGGAAGTGATCAGTACACCGTCAAAGCGACGCGAATGACCCCGAGCCGACGTTAGCCCTCCGGCACCCCGGCCAACCGGAGACCTTCATACATGCGCTCGCGCCCGGCAAGATAAGTCGGATTGTCGCTCGGAGTGTGGGCACGGAAGCGGCGGACAGTGAAGCCGGGGTTGAGCGTAAGACCTCTCGCGCCGCCGCCCGCGCCTCCTTCAGTTCGCCGCGCAGCGCGAGAGAAGCGGCGAGATAGAAATGCGCCATCGGCTGATTTGGGTTGGCCTCGATGCTCCGGCGGAACCACGCAACCGCTTCGGCGTCGGCACCGAGATGCGATTTGAGCACGCCGACACCGTGCATCCAGCGGAATGCACCGATATCGCGGGGCGAGAGGCGGAGCGCCTCGTTGATGTGGGCCTCCGTTTCCCCGCCGCGACCGAGAAAAACTTCGCCCAACCGATGAATACGTGAGCGTCGGCCAAATTTCGATCCAGCGCCAGCGCCTGCTCGCATTCGGCGATACCCTCGGTCGCGCGGTTTGTATAGATGTAGACGACGCCCAGAGCTAAGTGCGCCCAGGCAAAATCTGGGGCAAGGGAAAGAGCCTTGGTCAAGGCTGCTTCCACGGCTGCAAATCGCGCGGCCCGATCATCCGTGAGGAAAGCAACGCCAATTGATAGATCAACTACAGCCGCGCCGACCAGCGCATCGACATTGCCCGGATCACGCGCCAACGCACGCTCGAAAAAGTCATGCGCTTTGGTCAAATTCTCGGAGGTCTGACCCTTGTTGAAGCTCGCCCTGCCTTGGAAGATCAGGTCTATTGCATCAGGATGCAGCGCATTCTCCGCTCGCCTTGCCTCAGCGGCCATGAGCTGGGCATTTAACGTGTTAGCTAGTCTGGAGACAATTTCGTCCTGCATATCGAATAGATCGGCGATGGGCTTGTCGAAACGCTCGGCCCACAAGTGATTAGCGGTTTGGGCGTCGACAAGCTGCACGTTCACCCGGAGCCGGTTGCCGCTACGCTGCACTGAACCTTCGAGAACGTAACGGATGTTCAGCTCGCGACCGATCGTCTTGAGGCCCACCGCTTTGCCCTTGTAGGTGAATGCGGTGTGTCGGCCGATCACGAATGAACCCGACATGCGCGACAAGTCCGTGGTCAGGCTCTCCGTTACACCATCGACGAAGTAGTCTTGCTCTGGATCACCGCTAAGGTTCGTGAAAGGCAGCACAACAATGGAAAGACGAGGCGGTGAAAAGGAGCCCGGGCTTGCGGGTTCAGCCTCTGTTGCCGAGCTAGGTCTATCCCGGACGAAGGTATAGGCCCGAACCGGGCGGGCGATATTTTTGAGGTTCTGCTCGCCCAGATCGGCGAACTCGACTCCGACCTTGCCTCGCACTTGATCGTAGGCAGCAGAAGATATGCAGATGCCGCCAGGTTCTGCCATGCTCTCAAGCCGTGCCGCAACGTTAACGCCGTCTCCAAAGATGTCGTGAGGCTCGACGATTACGTCGCCAATGTTGACGCCTACGCGGAAGGCAATGCGCTTCTCCTCCACCTCATTAAGCGCAAGTTTCGCAATACGATCCTGGAACTGCACAGCAGCCCGAACCGCTTCGACGGTGCTCGAAAACTCCGCCAAGAACCCGTCTCCGGTGTTCTTCACGATGCGGCCGCCGTGTTCGGTAATCGCAGGCGAGACACTGCCCGTTAGGAGCGCTGTCAGTCTGGTATGGGTAGCCTCTTCGTCGTCGTGCATGAGCCGGGAGTAACCAGCCACGTCGGCGGCCAGTATTGCCGACAACTTACGCTCAACCCGGACTGGCCGCTCTTGCACCATGGCCGCTATCCAACCTCGATGCTATTGTACAACGGATCGGGTGAGATGCCCATCCAGGCTATTTGTCGGTTATTGGCAGATTGTGTTGCAAAACTCCCAAAACGCCGTGCGACTGAATTCCCTCTAAACGACAAAACAAGCGGCAACCGTCAATCGATGTAGCCTCAAACGTGCCACCGAAGTCGCCGGTGAATTCGTCACAGTATGAAGTGGTCCCCCACATCAACATTCGATCGCCGCGCGTACAGCCCGGAAAATCTGGGATCGGTGAAAAAAGGACTTTTGCAACACAATCGGCACTTTTCGGACCTCACGCGATGTCCGACTTGGGTCCGGAATGCGTATCAAAGCTGAAGTCCCAATCACTCCGGATTTATGGGTCACGCCCTAGTTGCCCGGTCCGGCGCAGCGTGATGCTCCTCACGGTGCGGCGCGGTGATGGCGTCCATGATGGCATCCATTGTTTAGCCATTGGAGGACAGCCATGGATCAGGCAAGGCGATTGAAGCTCGGCGCGATCTTCTTCACCATCTTCTGGATCGGCGGAATGCTGTGGTGGAGCGGTGAGCATCATCCCGCCAACATCATCATTCTGACCATCTGCGGAACGATTGCGGGCTACCTCTGGTACCTCGGCATGCGCTGGTTTTTCAACGCATGCACCTGATTCCGCTGAACGGCGACCATGGCAGGGGACGCCGTGATGACGCGGTGACGCCTTCGTCGATTGCTGCTAATTTCCCTCATCCATGATGAACCGGGGCAGGTTGGCGAGCTCTCGCCGTTCTTGGATTTGTCATGATCTCGTCGACGTCCTTTGCCGTGACATCAGAAAGATTCGGCCGGGGCGGCTGGTACAAGGATTTTCAGCCGGAAATCGAGCGCGCCAAATTCCAGTGGCGAACTGTTTCGCATCAAGGGCCACTGCCAGTCGAACTGCACGTTGTTTCTGGGCTTGCGCAATGTCTGCGTCGAGCGCGGCGCCACGCTGTTGTTTCACGCCGGTCACGACCGCCAGCGCAATATCCATGCGGGCTCCACGCAGCGGATGCTGAACGCCTATAACCCCAAGCTGCGCCGGTATCTCGTCGACAATCACTACATGGCGACGCTGGAATTTCACGCCATTCCGGGCAGCACGATCATCGACAGGTTCGGCTACCGGGAATGTCCGCGCCAGTAGAAGCTTCGTAGTTCTACGATAGTGCGCCTTGGTGCCGACGGCTGGTCTAGCTATTAGACCAGCCGAAGCACTAACTGGCGCAAGGGATGGATGTGGGTTTGCACGAAGTCAGTCAAATGCTCAGGCACCAGCACACAATCCATGTCGCAGCGTAGCTGGATTTCAGCCGCTATGTCCGAAGAAACATCTTCGGACCAGTGTTCGAGCGTGTTGAACGCCACGATGCGGACGGGGCTATTGTATTGGCCGGAAAGTAGATCGCCGACGATGGTTTCAAGGTCGGCTTTTTCGATCTCGGTTTCTCGGTAAACCCTCCCGCTGGAAAAGCTATCTACAACAAGGTAGACGGTTTCATCCGCCCCATAGGGTACTATGCCGGGTGACCAGTCAGTCTTTGGCATGTGCGCGCATCCTGCAACTCACGCGATTCAAGTGCTGTCCAGCCCAGTGGTTCCAGTTTTTGTTCCACTTTTTCCCGAATTTGCTATCATCAAACCTGCCTTATCGCTCGTAGAGGATGTTGGTTTAGGGCAGGCGCCCGGAGAGGTAGTGCCATGACCAAACTGGATGATCGGACGATTGCAAACATGAATTTCGTTTTGGAAGAGACCTGCCGCGTCTTCCCCAACGGCGGCGACCACGAACGCCGTCGCTACATCGCACAGAAATTGAAGCTCAGTGCGAAGCGGGGAAATGCTACCTTGGGCGGATTGAGGACCGTCGCACACAGCGCGCTCAAAGAGATAACGAAGCAACGGTCGGTCTGACAGGATATTTTCGAGCGTTCTTGATGACGCGACGGCCGAAAAGCTAGCGAAGGAAATCGCCGCCCGTTTGCGAGAGCAACGGCCGCAGCTAAAATTCTCAATTTTTCATTCTCGTAACTAATCGGGATGGCGCGCGCTTTTCGAGCGCCCATCGATCTTGCAAGCTGGCGTGGACTAAATTCCGTCAGCAAACCTGACGGTAATTGCCCGGAATGGACGACGATGAAGCATTGACTGAGAATGCCGCTTTCTCCCAAAGCCTCTATTGCGTTCGCCCGGCACATTCGCCGGGCTTTCGCGTGCGCCGAAATAGCATCGCTTTTATGATTATCTGCAACGATCAGGCGGCGTCCCACTTCACCGGCAGATTGAGTAATCCGCGAAACGCCCAGCCGCCGATCCGCACCGGTTCGCTGTCGTCGAGCCGCAGGCCTTTCAGCCGCGCGAACGCGCTCGGCAGGGCGACGTCGGCCACCATGGCGCGGGAGGCGAACGCGCCGGCGCAATAGTGCGGGCCGGCGCCGAAGGCGATGCTCTTCTGGGTGTCGCGGGTGACGTCGAAACGGTCCGGCTCGCGGAAGCAGGCCTCGTCGCGGTTGGCCGAGCCGAACATGAAGAACACGCGGTCTTCCGGCTCGAAATCGACGCCGCCGAACGACCAGGGTTTTGCGACGCGTCGCGGCGACATCTGGATCGGCGCAATCCAGCGCGCATACTCCTCGAACACGTCGATCCACTTTGCCTTGCCGTCGCGCACCAGCGCGAGCTGCTCGGGATGGGTCAGCAACGCCCAGGTCGCGCCTGATATCGCGTCGCGCGGCTCGTTCTGCCCGCCCGAAATCGCAAGCTTGATGTTGGCGCGGATGCTTTCCATGTTCTGGCCTGAAGCCAGCAGTACGCTGAGGATCGAGGTGTTCGGGTGCTTCTTCACCACCGGAATCATGTCGTCGATCGCGGCATCGATGCCGGATGTCGCCGCATGGCAGCGCGCCTCGATCTCCTTGTTGCCGGTGTAGTTGGCGATGCCGTCGATCATCGCCTGCGACCACGCGTCCATGTCCTGGTAGCGCATGTTGGTCAGCCCGGTGACGTCCTTCAGGCATTCGGCCGACAGCGGCAGCGCTAGCTCTTTACAGAGATCGGCAGAGCCTTTCGGCACCAGCTCGTCGAGGATGCGGTCGGCGTGGGCCTGAAACTGCAGGACCCAGGTGTCGCGCACCGTGCGCGGCGATACGGCCGGAAACATCGCCTGCCGTTCCGTCATGTGCGCATCGCCGTCCTTGCGCATCATGTTGTGGCCCATCAGCACATTCATCAGCCCGTTCGGCTGGTGCGAGGAGAACACGTCGATGCGCTTCTCCTGGGTGAAGATGTCGTCGCGCCGGGTGAACACGGTCGAGCCGAGCTGCGGCACGAACGCGATCGGTGCTTCCTGCGCATCCGCGCGAGCGCAGGGTAGGGATCGGCCCAAAACGTGGGGACGTCGATGTCGAAATGCGGGGCGTTGGACATGATGTGCTCACACCGCCCGGTAACCGCCGTCGACCATCACGATCGAACCGGACACGTAGGCCGACAGATCGGACGCGAGGAAGATCGCAGGCCCGACGATGTCTTCCGCGGTGCCGGCGCGGCCCAGCGGGGTATGGTCCATGAACGTCTTCACCAGGTCCGGATTGTTGGCGCGGGCACTGGCGTTCAGCGGCGTTGCGATGAAGCCGGGGCCGATCGCATTGACGCGGACGCCTTCCTTGCCGAGTTCGGCGGCGAGCGCCTTGGTGAAGCCGAGTACGCCGTGCTTGGAGGCGGTGTAGGCCGGCGAGCTCGGCGTGCGCACATGCACGAAGGACTGGATCGAGCCGATATTGACGATGCGCCCTTGCTGGCGCGCAACGGCGCGAGGAACGCATGCGTCACATTGAAAACACCTGTGAGGTTGATCGCGATTATATCTTCCCAGTCGTTGATCACGGCCTCCGCCGCGCCCAGCATGCCATTGCGGCGGACGATGCCGGCATTGTTGACGAGGATCGAGACCTGCCCAACCTTGTCGGCGATCTGTTTTGCCATCGCGACACAGTCCTCGCGCTTGGCGACATCGAGCGGAAAGCTTTCGGCCGTGGCACCGGCGTCGCGGATCTCCTTCGCCGCTTCCGCTGCCGCCTTCTCGTCCCTGTCGAGCAGCACGACCCGCGCCCCCTCCCGTGCATAGCCGTTCGCGATGGCGCGCCCGATACCGGAGCCTGCACCGGTAATGACGGCGATGTGATTTTGGAGAAGTGGCATGTGGCGTTCCTCTGCTTTTGGTTTTGGCAGAGGATAGCAAGCGTATCCGCTGGTACAAGGTGGGAAACGGCGTCCGTAGGATGGGCAGAGCGAAGCGAAACCGAGCTGCCAGGCCTCATCGCTGAGGAGTGCGTCTGGCCTAGCGAAATCTCCGCGCGCTGTTATGGTTCGGGCCCGGCAGCGGGGCGATGCCACTGTCGCGGTTGAAGGAGACGAAGCATGATGCACACAGCAACCCCGTGGCGCGCGTCAAGCCTGCGCAGCCGCGCAAGCGCCGTGCTAACCATGCTGTGCGCGCTCGTCGCATTGTCGTTTCAATCGGGCGGATCGCCGGCCGCCGCGCCGATCGCGGTGGCGGTGGCGGATTTCGATTATTTCGACACCTCAGGAGAGGTCGCGGACCAGAGCGCGGAGCATCGCGCGCGCGTGGCGTCGTTTGCCGCGCTGCTGCGCGACAATCTGGCGGCCCAGGGCGATTATCGCGTGGTGCCGATCGAATGTCCCGATCATCCGTGCACCGCCACCAGCATGTCGCAGGATGTTTTCATCGCCGCCGCGCCGGGCCGGCGCGCGGCTCGTGATCTATGGCGGCATCCGCAAGATGAGCACACTGGTGCAATGGGGCGAAGTCCAGTTGCTCGATCTCGAAGCCGAGAAACTCTTGATACAGCGGACCGTGACGTTTCGCGGCGACAACGATGCCGCCTATCGGCACGCCGCCGATTTCGTCAGCAATACGCTGAAAGAAACCATGCCGAAGCCGTGAGAGGGATAGAGCACGCCGACTTGTCCGCCGGGCCGTCCGCCGTAGCTCAAAGAGCGAAGGCGAGAGCGGTAACGCGTCACCGTGCCTGAAGTTGCGCCACGCATTCGATCTCGATCAGCATCTTCGGATCGGGCAGCGCCTGCACCACGCAGGTGGTGCGGGCGGGGTAGGGCGCGGGCCCGAACGCCGACGCATACAGCACGTTCATCGTGGCGACGTCGGATGCGCGCGTCAGCAGCACGTTGACCTTGACGAGATCGCGAAACGTCGCGCCGGCTTCGCCCAGCACGCGCTTGATGTTGGCGACGACGAAGCCGAACTGCGCCTCGAAACCGTCCGCCAGCGCGCCCTTGTCGTCAAAGCCCGGAATGCCCGAGACAAACAGCAGGTCGCCGGTGCGGGTCGCGAACGAGAGCGGCGGGGACTTGACGCCGGCGGGCGGAGCGAAATGCTGTATCTGCGACATGGGACACCTTCGTGAGGGGTTCGGTCCCTTAAGCCTACAGCATGATCCGGAAAAGTGGATACCGGTTTTCCGAAAAGATCATGCTCCAATTAAAGCGTTAGAGCGTGATGACGATTCGAAGAAGCGTCATCACGCTCGAACGCCGCTGCCTCGCTGGAAAGGCAGCGGCGCGGCGCCTACGACCCGCCGATAGGTTTGAGAGGTCCCGCCCGTCAGTGCAATTCGCCGGACATGAAATAGCGCGACACGCTTCCGGTCGAAGTAATGCAGTTCACAGTCCGGCTTTTTTGTTCGTGCAATCGTGATGAAATTGTGTCGGATGCACGGCGCGGGCTGGCGTGCGCAGTGCGCAGTGCGCCGCGTGAGGCGCCGACTACACTTTGCCCCTTGCGCCGATCGGTTACTATCCGATAGTTGCTATTGCAAAGCCAGCCCGACACTTTTCCGATTTGCAAGACCTCCGGAGATACGACCCATGAAAATGCCATCCGCCATTCGCGCTGTCCTGCTCGCGCTGACGGTGCTCGCCGGCGCGGCGCTGCCTCCGCCGCGCGTGCCGACGAAGGCTTTGTGCAGCTCACGATCTACAAGGCAGGATGGATCATCGGCGGATCCGGCGGCAGCGGCGTTCTGAACTTTCACGGGCGACGCTATCCGCTGTCGACCGGCGGCCTCGACTACGGCCTGGTGTTCGGCGGCTCGAAGACGGTGCTGCGCGGCCGGGTCAGCAACATCTATCGCCCCTCCGACGTCGCCGGCGTCTACGGCGCGGCCGGCGCGGGCCTTGCGGTGGGCCGCGGCGCGCGCGCGATCGTGCTGACCAACCAGAAGGGCGCGGTGCTGGAGTTGAGCGGACACCAGGTGGGATTGATGGCGAACGCGGATCTCAGCGGCCTCGCGATCACGATGCGGTAGGGTTTGCAGGGTGGGCAAAGGCACGCAAGCGCCGTGCCCACCATCTAACACCTTGAACGCAATGGTGGGCACGCTTTCGCTTTGCCCACCCTACGGCGCCGGATCGCAATGGTAGGCACCTGGCAATGAACCGCGAAGAGTTGGTTGCCGCCTACATGGCGCCGGGCCGCCACTATCACAACCTCACGCATATCGAAGACTGTCTCGGCGCGCTCGCGCGCGTGGACGGTCTTTCGGCGCTTGAGCGCGAAATTCTGTCCGAGGCGATCTGGTGGCACGATGTTGTCTACGACGCGACGCGGGCGGACAATGAAGAGCTCAGCGCGCAATTGGCTGAACAGCATGCCCGCGCGGATATTCGCCAGGAAGTAGGCCGCCTCATCCGTCTGACAAAGACCCACGATGTCCAGCCCGGCGATCGCCTCGGCGCCATCCTGATCTCGATCGACCTCAGCATTTTGGGCGCGGAGCCCGCGCGTTACGACGCCTACGCCGCCGCGATCCGGCAGGAGTTCATCCATGTGCCGGAGGCCGACTATCGCGCCGGCCGCGCTCATGTGCTTGGCCGGTTCGCGGCCCGGCCGGTCATCTTTCCCGATGCGGTCTTTGCCGCGAGATATGACCGGCAGGCCCGCGAAAACCTCGCGCGTGAACTGGCTTCGTTGCGCTGATGCCGCCGTCGATTACCTAACCCCGAGAAAATCGCGCTTGCCGATCTCCACGCCGTTGTGGCGCAAAATGCCGTGCGCGGTGGCGGCGTGGAAATAGAAATTCGGAAATGCAAAATTGACGAGATATTGCTGGCCCTTCATCGTCATGGTGTTGCTCGGGCCGATGGGAAACGTCACCTCGCGGAGGTCACCGCCGTCGAACTGCGCCGGCTTGAACGACTTCACATAGTCGATTGTCTTCGCAATCCGCTGCTGCAATTCCTCAAAACTCTTTTCCGTGTCGGGCGTGGACGGCACCTCGCTGCCGGTGAGCCGCGCGCAGGTCTTGCCAGCGAAATCGCAAACCGTCTGGATCTGCCGTGTCAGCGGATACATGTCCGGGTAAAGCCGCGCATTGAGCAGCACCTCGGGCTGGATGTTCTTTGCCTTGCAATGCGCTTCCGCTTTGGTGAGCAGGCCGGAAAGGCTGCCGAGAATCTGCAGGAAGGCGGGCACGGTCAAGTCGTGGAAAGACATGTGATGCTCTTTTCGTGATGTGGAATAACGCCTCGTGGGGATGAGGCTTGTTCGACATGGGGAGCTTCGAGAGAAATACAACTCGTGCAGTGCGTCGATGCCAGCGAAATATTCCGAGCATGACGCAGTTCAAACCTCGCCCCGCTTGCGGCCGCTTGCGGGAGAGGCCGAATTGCGAAGCAATCCGGGTGAGGGGTACAGGTGCTTCGACAATCTCATATGCGGAGAGAGGCCCCTCACCCCGTAAGAACGGGGAGAGGAGAAGAAGAGCGCCTACCGCGCCGCCGGCATCGCCAGACCGGCGGGGTGCGCCTGCACGCCGGGCCCGCGCATCCGTGCCAATAGCTCAGCGGTCGGCCAGGAATCCGCCGGCAATCCGTATTTCACCTGCATCGCCTTCACCGCCGTGCGGCTCAACTGCCCCATCACGCCGTCGACCTTGCCGACATTGAAGCCCGCGCGCACCAATAGAAGCTGCAGCTCTTTCAGCTCATTGAACGGCAGTTGCGCCACCGGTGCCGATGGCTGCCGCATCGGCGGCGCACCGGCGATGCGGGTGGCGAGATAGCCCGCGGTGGTCGAATAGATCAGCGAGTTGTTCCACTCGGTGTAGGCAGCGAAATTCGCATAGGCCAGGAACGCAGGCCCGGTGCGGCCCATCGGCAGCAGCAGCGAGGCCAGCATGTCGTCGTTCGGCAGCGGCCTTCCGTCGGGATAGGTGACGCCGAGCTGCGCGAATTTGGCGCGCGACAGTTTGATCGTGAGATCGGCCTGGTCCCACGGGAAATTCGCCGGCGCGCGGACTTCCTGCAGCCACGGCTCGCCGCGCCGCCATTTCAATCCATTGGCGATGTAGTTCGCGGTCGAGCCGATCACGTCGGGTGCGCTGCGCAGCATGTCACGGTGGCCGTCGCCGTCATAGTCCACCGCATAGTTGAAATAATGCGTCGGCAAAAATTGCGCCTGGCCGAGTTCGCCGGCCCATGAGCCGATCATCTCGCTTGGCTTGAGATCGCCGCGGTCGATGATCTTCAAGGCGGCGATGGTTTCCTTCTGGAACATCTCCGAGCGGCGGCAGTCATAGGCCAGCGACACCAGCGACGGCAGCGTATGCAGCTTGCCCAGCTCGGCGCCAAAACTGCTCTCCAGCCCCCAGAACGCGGCGATCACCGCTGATGGTACGCCATATTCCTTTCCGCGCGCGCGAACGCCGCCGCATGCATCCGGACTCTCGCCTGCGCATTTTTGGCCGCGCCATCGGACGCCCTGTTTCGTGCGAATTCGGTGAACATCTGGCCGAACACGCGCTGGCCGCGGTCGCGGTTGACGATGCTTTGGTCGTAGACGAGGTAGGGCGCAGCTTCTGCCAGCGCGCGCTGCGAGACGCCCTCGCTAAGCGCCTGCTGCTTGAGGTCGGCGAGGAAGCGGTCGAACGACATGCCGTTGTGACAGGCGGCGGCGCGGGGCGAGCGCGAAGCGGCGGCCGGCGGCTGGCCGGGAACGCCTGCCGCTGGCGGTCTCGGCTGCACCGCCGCAGGCCGGACCGGTGCGGGGGCTGATTGGGCGATGGCGAGGGATGAAAGGACAAGGACGCCGCGGTAGCAAGCAGGAGTCTGTAAAGCGGCATCAATGTCACCGGTTCGACGGAATTGTAGGGGTGGGCAAAGCGAAGCGTGCCCACCATTCCAAAGCAAGGCGCCCAGTTCAACCAATATGGTGGGCACGGCGCAAGTGCGCCTTTGCCCACCCTACAGCCTCGGAGCAATCCGGCCCGCAAGCCCCGCCATACGCATAGGAGCCTGCTGTATCAACCTGATCTCGCAGGCTGTTCCAACCGCCTCCCGCCGTGTAGGCTCAGGCCCGCACTGCCGGGCCGGCATAAGGCCATCGTCGATATGGGGCGGGCAGACAAAAAGGGAGATTGCGGAATCCATGACGGAACTCCGATATCTGGCGCCTGATACGCTTGACGAAGCGGTCGGCGCATTTGCGAAAGCCGGCAGCGCCGCGCGCATCCTGGCCGGCGGCACGGATTTGCTGGTGCAGATGCGATCCGGGATGCTGAAGCCCGGCGTGATCGTCGACATCAAGAAAATCCCCGAGATGATGCAGATCGAGCAGACCGCCGATGGCGGCTTCCGCATCGGCGCCGCCGTCTCCGGCATGGCGCTCGCGGAACACAAGAATTTCGGCAAGGTCTGGCCCGGCGTGCTGGAAGCGGTCAACCTGATCGGTTCCAAGCAGGTGCAGGGCCGGGCGTCTGCCGGCGGCAACCTTTGCAACGGCTCGCCCGCCGGCGACAGCGTGCCCGCGATGGTCGCGGCGGGTGCCATCGTCACCGTGCAGGGCCCGGACGGCCGCCGCGAGATGAAGGTGGAAGACTTCCCCGCCGGCCCGGGCCGCACCAACCTGAAGCCCGGCGAGATCCTCGTCAGTTTTGCGTTACCGCCGCGTCCACCGGGATCGAGCGATGCTTATCTGCGCATGATCCCGCGCACCGAAATGGACATCGCCGTGGTCGGCGTTGGCGTCAGCCTGACGATCAAGGAAGGCACCGTCACCGCCGCCCGCGTCGGCCTCGGCGCGGTGGCGCCGACGGTGCTGCTGGTGGAAGGCGCTGCGAAAGCGCTGATCGGCTCAAAGCTCGACGCCGCCGCGCTGGCCAAGGCCGCCGCTGCATGCTCCGCCGCCTGCCGCCCGATCGACGACAAGCGCGGCACCATCGCCTACCGCACCAAGGTGGCCGGCGTGCTGCTCAAGCGCACCGCCGCGATCGCTGCCCAACGCGCCACAGGGAAATAAGCTTCATGGCCAAAGTTCACGTCACCACGTCAATCAACGGCGAGCCGATGGAATTTCTGTGCGAGCCATCAGACACCATGCTCGACGCGCTGCGCGGCCGCTCGCGCTGACCGGCTCCAAAGAAGGCTGCGCCTCCGGCGATTGCGGCGCCTGCTCGATCACGCTCGACGATCGCCTGATCTGCTCCTGCCTGATGCTCGCGGTCGAAGCGCAAGACCACGAGATCAGGACCATCGAGGGCATGGCCCAGGGCGACAAGCTGCATCCGCTGCAGCAGAAATTCCTCGAGATGGCGGCGCTGCAATGCGGCATCTGCACGTCGGGCATGCTGGTCGCCTCCGATGCGCTGCTGAAGAAAAACCCCGACCCGAGCGAGGAGGAAGTTCGCTTCTGGCTCGCCGGCAACCTCTGCCGGTGCACCGGCTATGACAAGATCGTCCGCGCGGTAATGGAAACCGCCCAGGAAATTCAAAATCAAGAAATGCGTGCGCAATAAATTGCGGGAGACAGCCCAATGAACCTCGTCACCAACAACAAGTGGATCGGCCAGCGCACCATCCGTCCAGACGGCATGGACAAGGTGACCGGCCGCGCCCAGTTCGCCGCCGACACCACCATGCCCGGCATGATCTGGGGCAAGGTTTGCGCAGCCCGCATCCGCACGCGCGCATCCGTTCGATCGACACCTCGAAGGCGGAGAAGCTGCCGGGCGTAAAGGCCGTCGTCACTTCGAAGGACATCGTCGATTTCCCGATCGAGAAAGGCGCGGTCATGCTGGGCATCCAGGACATGCGCTGGATGTGCCGCAACGTGATGGCGCGCGACAAGGCGCTGTTCCCCGGCCACCCCATCGCCGCCGTGGCCGCGACCACTGAAGCGATCGCAGACGAAGCCTGCAAGCTGATCGAGGTCGACTACGAGGTGCTGCCGTGGTCGATCGAGATCGACGACGCGATCAAGCCCGACGCGCCGATCCTGCACGAATTCAACAAGTTCGACGGCAAGCCTTCCAACATCGCCGGCCGCCTCGAGCACAAGAAGGGCGACATCGCGGAAGGTTTTAAGAAGGCCGACATCGTCATCGAGCGCACCTTCACCACGCGTCCCGTTCACCAGGGCTATATCGAACCGCATGCCTGCCTGATCTCGGTGGCGCCTGACGGCAAGACCACGATCTGGAGCTCCAGCCAGGGCCAGTTCATGGTGCGTGCGATGACGGCCTATCTCACCGGCATCCCGCAGAGCGACATCCGCGCCATCCCCGCCGAAATCGGCGGCGGCTTTGGCGGCAAGACCATCGTCTATCTCGAACCGCTCGCGACCCTGCTTGCGAAAAATCCGGCCGCCCGGTGAAGATGGTGATGACGCGCGAGGAAGTGATGCGCGCCACCGGCCCCACCTCAGGCTCGAAGAGCACGGTGAAGATCGGCGCGACCAAAGACGGCAAGATCGTCGCCGCGCATGGCACCTTCTATCTGCAGGCCGGCGCCTTTCCGGGCTCGCCGATCCGCGGCGCGGCCGGCTGCAGTTTCACGCCCTATGACATCCCGAATCTGCTCTCCGAGGGTTTTGACGTCTGCTCCAACCGCTCGAAGGTCGCGGCGTATCGCGCGCCGGGCGCGCCGATCGGCGCCTATGCCGTGGAATGCGTGCTCGACGAAGTCGCCGAAGCACTGAAGATGGATCCGCTCGACTTCCGCCTGAAGAACGCCGCGAAGGAAGGAACGAAGGCGGCGCATGGTCCGGTGTTTCCGCGCATCGGCTATATCGAGACCGTGGAAGCGGCGAAGAACTCGCCGCATTATGCCGCGCCGCTCGGCGACGGCCACGGCAAGCCAAGGGGCAGGGGCGTCGCCAGCGGCTTCTGGTTCAACGCCGGCGGCGAATCCTCAGCCCAAGTCAACATCACGGAGGACGGCAACGTCGTCGTCACGACGGGGCATCCCGACATCGGCGGCTCTCGCGCGGGCATCGCCAACATCTGCGCCGAGCTGCTCGGCATCGACTACCGCCGCGTCTCCGTCATCATCGGCGACACGCAGACGGTTGGTTTCTCCAACCTGACCGGCGGCAGCCGCGTGCTGTTCGCCTCGTCGATGGTGGTGACGCAGTCGACCGAAAAGATCATCCAGACGCTGCGCGAGCGCGCGGCAAAGATCTGGGAGATCGATCCCGAAGCGGTGAAGTGGGAGCAGGGCGCGGCGCATCCGGTGAGCCCGAACGCCGGCCAGTTCCAGCCGCTGACGCTGGAACAGCTCGCCGAAAAAGCGCCCGCGATGGGCGGCCCGATCGGCGCCGGCGTTCAGCTCAATACCGCGGGCGCCGACGGCGGCTTCGGCACGCATGTCTGCGACGTCGAGGTCGACGTCGATCTCGGCATCGCGCGGGTGATCCGCTACACCGCCGTGCAGGATGTCGGCCGCGCCATTCATCCCGGCTATGTCGAGGGCCAGCTCCAGGGTGGCGTCGCGCAAGGCATCGGCTGGGCGCTGAACGAGGAATACATCTACACGCGGGAAGGCAAGGTCGATAACCCCGGCTTCCTCGACTATCGCATGCCGGTCTGCTCGGACCTGCCGATGATCGACTGCATCATGGTCGAGATCCCGAACCCGAAACACCCGCAAGGCGTCAAGGGCGTCGGCGAAGTGCCGCTGGTCCCCGTGATGGCGGCGGTAGCCAACGCCATCTACAACGCTCTCGGAAAGCGTTTCTACGCCCTGCCGATGTCGCCGCCGAAGGTGCTGGAAGTGCTGGAAGCGCCGACGCAGCAGGCGGCGGAGTAGGAGAGGATCTTCGTAGGGTGGGTAGCCGCAGGCGCTAACCCGCCACTGCTTGCGCAGCTTGCGGATTACGCCGCCGCTAATCCGTCCTACGGGCTGCCGATTTTCGGATAATGCAGCAATACTCTCGAGGTAATAGCCGTTGAGCCGAGTCGGCACATAGGAGTGTCGCGTGAGCGATCGGGAGAACGAGGGTCGCAGCATGATCACGAATACTTCACAAGAAGTAGGAGATCATGCCGACGGCGTCAGGATAGAGCCGGCCGACGACGGCAATATCACCTTCAGATTTATGAATGGCCAACGAGAGGTTTTGTCGGGAGTTTTCACGCCGCAACAGGTTAGCGTCGTTGTCGCCGGTCTTTTAAACGCCGCAACGGGTTCTTTTCGCGTCCTTGGCAAGGATGCGGCACTAACACCGCCCACAACCATCGAGCAGCCGATAAATGTAACCAAGTTTAATATCGCCTTGACTAAGGTAAGAGGCCGTTACGCCATAGTCGCACAGGCAGGTGAGGCCACGGTCGGCTTTGCCATTGACCGCGGCGAATTGCGGCGAGTCGCGCGGCTGCTTAACAAGGCATCATATCATCCTGAATCCGGAATACGGACGGCCCCCTTGTTACGAGACCTGCTCACCGATTTCTTCGATGATTTGGGAGGGTGGAGCGGTGTACTCAAAGCACGCATTAAGGCCGTATGTCGACGCCGGGCGACCCGGTTTTGGGTTAAAGTTTCCGGTCGTTCCTATCGTTCGTTCCGAACCATTGATGTCTCTTCTGACCTCGCCCCGCCTGAATATCGTCCCGTTGGCAGATGCATATATTGTGGCTCGAGCGTCTATTCGAATAAGGCCGGAATTCGGCCTAGTCCATTGGGTGCAGAACACGTCATCCCAGAGGGGCTGGACGGGAAGCTGGAACTCCCAGAGGCGAGTTGCCATGCTTGTGAGGCAGCTACGAGCAGATTGGAACGCGACGTTCTTCTGCGGACAATTAAGGCGTTGCGACTCTATCTTAGGATACGGGGCAAAAGAAGGAGTTCTCGGCCCGCTACGCTGCCACTATCCGTGAGTGAAAACGGTGTTGATCGAGTAATTCATATGCCGGTAGAGGACTATCCCGTCTTTTTGAATATGCCCATGTACGGAACACCGGGAATCTTTACGGGAGGGCAAGGCGGCAATCAAACGACAAGTGGCTTTACTGTCGTCATGTTGAGGTACGACGCGCCGATGCTCAAGATGAAGTATGGCATCACGACGTTTTCCTCACCCGTGTGGGATACCCATGCACTCTTCCGAATGCTTGGCAAAATTGGGCATTCACTGGCGGCAGCCGAAATTGGGCTGGATCTATTCAAACCGCAATTGATCGAGATGATTTTGACTCAAGCCACAGAGGCGTTCAACTGTATCGGAGGATGCCCGGAATTGGAGGCGCCGACGAGGGCACTCCACGAACTGGGGCTTGGTTATCAGCGGGCCAATGGAAAGGATTACGTCGTCGCACGCATACGGCTGTTTGCTAAAAATAATGGTCCGACCTACTACGTGGTGGTAGGAGAATCGCGTGAGGCGCGGATTGCGAAGTTCCGACGCGTCCTTAATTGGAAGCTGTCTCAACGAAAGCGAGCGTAGCTCGTAGGGCGGATCAGCGAAGCTAACCCGCCAATCACGTTTTGAGCGCACTAGTCCGGAAATGCCAAATGAGTGACGTGCTTCCCTATCGCACCATGGCGTACAACAACGCTTGGGCAAACCACCGGCTGCTCACCGCTTGTCTCGGGCTGTCGCAGGATGAATTCATCGCGAAACGAACCGGCTTCTTTCCGAGCCTGCGCGCCACGCTCAACCACATCCTGATCATCGACCATTTTTACGTCGATGCGATGGAGGGCGGTACGCTCGGCCCCGCCGCCTGGGCGGACCAGGAACCTTGCGCAACGGTCGCCGCACTGAAGGAAGCCCAAGCCGCGGTAGATCGGCGTTTGCTCAAGGTCGTCGAAGCGCTCGACGGAGCCGGACTGCAGCGCATCGTCTCCGTGCATCGCGGCACCTCCATCCAGCGCGAACGGATGGACCGATTGTTGCTGCATCTGTTCCAGCATCAGGTGCACCATCGCGGCCAGGCCCATGCGATGCTGAGCGGCACGTCAGTGAGCTCGCCGCAACTCGACGAGTTTTTCGCTGTGGGTGAGGCTCCGTTGCGGGCCGCGGAATTCGCGGAGCTTGGATGGACGGAGGAGCGGGTGTGGGGCGCAGCTTGAGATCGCAAGAGCAACAGAGAGTTCGGATGAGCGGAGCGATATCCGGCGGTCTATCTATTCGCAGCATGTCGCAGCGCTCACACGGGCTACTGTTTGTGCTCACTTGAAGATCAGCCAACCTAGCGGCAGCAGAATGCACAACGTCAAGGAAACGCCAAGCGCCAGCCGTCCAAATCTCTCTAGGGACGATATCTGTGAAGGGTCACGGTGCGGTTGACGATCCAGCCAGCGGCGAAAGAGGCCAAGCGGCCAACCAAACAGCCAGCCTAGTATCCAACTGGCGAGACGCAAAACGCCTTCAAGCGAGTCCATGACCGAACACTCTGTCCTCCAATGATGCGGCAGCCTATTCTGGATACAATTAACGATTGATAAGCCGTAGCCAGGATGAGCGTAGCGATCCGGGACTTTCATCACCCACTTTTCCCGCATATCGCTGCGCTCATGCGGGCTACGCGCTGCCTGCCGAAAGTGAAAGCCATGGCCGATCAGAACACACCCACCGCTTCACCCTTCCAAACCATCCGTGCCATCGACTACACCGTCATCCTCGTACGCGACATGGCGGCGATGCGCCGCTTCTATGAGGGCATCCTCCGCTTCTCCCTGACGCGCGAATTGTCGGCGGGATGGATCGAATATCAGATCGGCGGCAACACGCTCGCGCTGTCGCGGCCGGGCCGGACGGCGAGGGATGCGCCGACGCCCACAGGCAGCGCGTCGCTGCAGCTCGCTTTCAAGGTTGCCGCCGATGACGTCGATCGCTGCGCCGACGAGTTGGTGCGGCATGACGTCGATCTGCTCGAACCGCCGACGAACCAGCCGTTCGGCCATCGCACGCTGTTCTTCAGGGATCCCGACGGAAACCTGCTGGAGGTGTATGCAGAGATTTAGCATCACTCGCCGTCATGGCCGGGCATAGCCGTCCGAAGGACGGCGTCGCTGCTGCTCGCCTATGTCCCGGGCATCCACGTCTTTTTGTGCCGCTCGAAGACAAGACGTGGATGGCCATGACGAACACGACGTCATCTGCCGCGCTCGCGGTCGAATTGATGGTGCGTCAGGCGAACGCCCGCCTAGTTCAGCGTCAGCCACACCAGGTTGCCGTCGTGCTGGCAGGTGTTGCAATGCGCCGGCTGGTTGAAGGTATTGGCGAGCTGCCATTCCTGCGCTTCGTTGCTCCATTGCGCTGTGGCGTGGCAAATGATGTCATCAGAACCACAGGCGGCGCAGACCGGCGTGGCGCGGGCAGCCCGATTCACGACCTTCCGTTCGACCAGCTGCGGCCGGTCTTGGGGAACAAGATCTTGGGTGACCCGGTCCTGGGTGATTTCGAACGGGTTCAACAGCATAACGCGTCGCAACATCGGTCCTGCATCCATCCGCGAGTTCTGGGAATCGCTCCTTTCAAACTAGCGAGATCGGCTTGGCCGTTCCATCGCGAAATTGCGGTATACCCACGTTTTAAATGTGATCGTCACCAACGGGACACAGAAGCGGCTTTTTGGCGGGAGAAAGCGGTCCATTGATGCATCGCACTGCGCCAATGGCGTGAGAGGCGGACCTGTGGACATGCGCAAGCGAAACGGCCCGGCATCGATGCCGGGCCGCGCTGTTGGAGAATTAGTACTTCTTCGCACCCGATCCGGTGGTCGTGCCGGGTGCGCTTTCCGATGCCCCCTTCGCGGTCGAAGCCTTGCTCTTCTTCATCTTCTGTTCCGACGTCTTCTGCATCTTCTTCTGTGCCGACGAGTACTCAGAGGAATCCGAGGATTTCATCTTGTCGCTCTGCGCAAACGCCGAGGTTGCGACCAGCAGGGCGGCGGTCGCGGCAATCAATGGTTTCAGCATTGGTCTCTCCTTCGTGTCGTTGGACGAAATGCAACGTCCTGGATGCAGCGATGTTCCGGGTTTTCCCGATGGAGCGACCCGCGATGTAATGCTGATGAACAGTCCTTCATCTTCGCGCCGAAATTTCGTGCAGAGGTGGCGCAGGGTCGCAGGCCGGATTGGCGACAGCATCATCCGCCGCGTGCTTTCCAGTTTGGTGGCTTACGCTGCCGCTAACCCACCCCGCGGGCGCTGCGCGAAAACAAAAAGTTTCTCAATCCTTTCAAGCTGATTTGCCCGGTCCAGTCCTGCGCGAAAAAGAATCCTGTTCGCGCGCGACCCAAATCAGTCCTAGAACTCGCGCCATCCCGGCCCGCAAGAGGGGCGTATCGCGATCGTCACGGAGGTTGGGCCGGGCTCCCTGTGGAGAGAGCGTGGCCCTCACAACTCCCTTGCATTCGAAAACGCAAACGAGCTCACCCGCCGCGTGTTCTCATCGAGAATCAGCGTCCGCGTGATCGGCGGCTCGGCGCGCTGGGCGCAGTTTTCGCGTTCGCAAAGCCGGCAGTTGACGCCGATCGGCGTGCCCTCGGCTTTTTCCAGGTCCATCCCCGCCGCATAAACCAGCTTCGAGGCATGGCGGATTTCACAGCCCAGGCCAATCGCAAAGCGCGGCTGCGGCTGCGGGTGCGGCGCCACCGGGCGGCGCACCATCTGCGCGATCGAGAAATAGCGGGTGCCGTCGGGTAGTTCGATCACCTGCTTGAGCAGGCGGTCGGGCGTGTCGAAGGTCGAATGCACGTTCCACAGCGGGCATGTGCCGCCGAATTTCGAGAACGGAAACGTGCCGGAGGAGAATCTTTTGGAGACGTTGCCGGCATTGTCGACGCGCAGCAGGAAAAACGGCACGCCGCGCGCGTTCGGCCGCTGCAGCGTGGTCAGGCGATGGCAGACCTGCTCGAAGCCGGCATTGAAACGCTGCGCCAGAACATGGACGTCGTAGTTCAAATTTTCCGCCGCGGCATGGAACGGCTGATAGGGCATCATCACCGCGGCCGCGAAATAATTGGCCAGCGTGATCCGATAGAGCCGCCGCGGCGTGTCGTCGAGCGGGCCGGCGCGATTGACGATGGCGTCGATGGCAGCGCCGCATTCGGCGAGGCCAATCTGCAGCGCAAGCTGGAAGGCGCGCCCGGAGCCGTCGACCAGCTCGGAGATCAAAAGCTGCCGGCGATGCCGGTCGAACCGCCGCAGCGTCTCGCGCATCACGTCGACCGGCATGATGCGGGTGACGATCGAGTGCTTTCGCGCAGCCGCGCCGAAAGCGCGGCGAACAGTTCCTCGGCAGAGGCGTTGAGTTCGTCACGCAGGTTTTCGGCGGCCTGCTCGAGTTCAGGAAAATAATTACGGTTGGCCTCGATCAGATCGCGCACGCGCTCGATCGGGTTGGCCTCGAAGCGGGTGCCCTCGTCGCGGTCGGCCATCTGCGCCGCCACGAGGGTTTCGCCGCGGCGGGCTTCGGTATAGGCGGCGTACAGGCGTTGCAGGGAATGGGTCACACCCGGGCACAGTTCGGCGAGGTCGCGCAGTTCCTGCTTCGGCAGGTCGATCTGGCGGAACAGCGGATCGGAGAAGATCTCGTTCAGCTCGGCAAAGAAGCGGTCCTCGTCGGCGGTGGCGAGATCGCGCAGATCGAGGTCATAGGTTTCGGCCAGCCGCAGCAATATCTGCGCCGTCACCGGGCGCTGGTTCCGCTCTATCAGGTTGATATAGCTCGGCGAAATGCCCAGCCCCTCGGCGATCTGGGTCTGCGACAGCCCGAGCTGCTGGCGGATCCGCCGGAAGCGGGGCCCGACGAAGAGTTTCTTCCCGGTGTCGGTGGCCATGGCAGAGTTCCTGACCCAAGTTTGTGACAAAATTTACAAAGTTACATTTATGACAAGTATGGATGTTACATGACATCACCATTCAAAATCAAGCAGACTATACGAAATTGGAATTTAAGCGTTTAGCTCTCGGGACGTTTCGCAATGCACTGTCAAGAATGTCGATTGAAGGATCACGAACATGAACTACCAGCCACGTGGCATCAGCGACCAGGCTATCCAGGGACCGGCTTCCTATCTGAGCGAGGTCGGAGCTGCCGAGGCGCTCCTCAAGACCCAGCCGACCTGGAACGGCGTCACCGCCGAAGCCGTGGCGCGCATGCGTCTGCAGAACCGCTTCAAGACCGGCCTGGACATCGCCCGGTACACCGCGGCGCTGATGCGCAGCGATATGGCTGCCTATGACGCCGACCCCACCAAGTACACCCAGTCGCTTGGTTGCTGGCATGGCTTCATCGCGCAGCAGAAGCTGATTTCGGTCAAGAAGCATTTCGGCAAGACCGATCGCACCTATCTGTATCTGTCCGGCTGGATGATCGCCGCGCTTCGCTCCGAGTTCGGACCGCTTCCCGATCAGTCGATGCACGAGAAGACCTCGGTGCCGGCGCTGATCGAAGAGCTCTACACCTTCCTCCGCCAGGCCGACTCCCGCGAGCTCAACGATATCTTCCGCGCCCTCGACGCCGCGCGCAAGGCAGGCGACCAGGCGAAGGAAAAGGCATTGATCGAAAAGATCGACAACTTCCAGACGCATGTCGTGCCGGTCATCGCCGACATCGACGCTGGTTTCGGTAATGCGGAGGCGACCTATCTGCTCGCAAAGAAGATGATCGAAGCAGGTGCGTGCGCCCTGCAGATCGAAAATCAGGTCTCCGACGAAAAGCAGTGCGGCCACCAGGACGGCAAGGTGACTGTGCCGCACGAGGTGTTCCTGGCGAAGATCCGGGCCTGCCGCCATGCCTTCCTCGAACTGGGCGTCGAAGACGGCATCATCGTGACCCGCACCGACTCGCTGGGTGCCGGTCTCACGCAGCAAATCGCCGTGAGCCACAAGCCAGGCGACCTCGGCGATCAGTACAACAGCTTCCTGGATTGCGAGGAAGTGACGGCCGCCAACGCCAGGAATGGCGACGTCATCATCAACCGCGATGGCAAGATGATGCGTCCGAAGCGGCTTGCCAGCAACCTCTACCAGTTCCGCGCCGGCACCGGCGAAGATCGCTGCGTGCTCGACTCGATCACCTCGCTGCAGAACGGTGCCGACCTGTTGTGGATCGAGACCGAGAAGCCGCATATCGAGCAGATCGCCAAGATGGTCGACCGCATTCGCGAGGTAATTCCGAACGCGAAGCTGGCCTACAACAATTCGCCCTCGTTCAACTGGACGCTCAACTTCCGTTGGCAGGTGTACGACGCGATGAAGGAAGCCGGCAAGGATGTCAGCAAGTACAATCGGGCCGAACTGATGAAGCCGGAATACGACGATACGCCGCTGGCCCTTGAAGCCGACGAGCGCATCCGCACCTTCCAGGCCGATTCAGCAAAGCGTGCCGGCATCTTCCACCATCTGATCACGTTGCCGACCTATCACACGGCAGCTCTGTCGACTGATAATCTCGCAAGAGAGTATTTCGGCGAGCAGGGCATGCTGGGCTATGTGAAGAACGTTCAGCGCCAGGAGATCCGTCAGGGTATCGCCTGCGCCAAGCATCAGAACATGGCCGGCTCCGATATCGGCGACGATCACAAGGAATATTTCGCCGGTGAAGCCGCTCTGAAGGCGGGCGGCGCCCACAACACGATGAACCAGTTCGGCTAACGCTGGAATTGATCGGTCTGGGGTCTGGTCGGATTCCAGACTGATCACGCTACAACAGGAGACGGACAATGACCAAAGGCAGCAATTTCTGGGTGATTGGCGGCGAGTTCGGATCGATGAACTTCCACAAGCTCGTGGAAGGCTCGGCTCAGGTGCAGGGACCCTTCAAGACCCGCAAAGAGGCGGAGGATGCCTGGCGCGCGGTCTCGGAAGAGAACCGCCACAAGGCCGGGGTACGCTTTTCGATCGTCGAAGAGCCCTCCGCGTCTCGGCCTGACCGGCTGCCAAACAATCAAATCTTCAGGAAACGCCAAGGACAGGCGGCCCCATCCGGAAATCCGGGTGGGGCCGTTTGCGTTCTCAAAGCGGTGGGGAGACGAGCTGGCTCCGGGAGACAAGCTCGCTCCGGGAGACGAGCCGAGCTCGCTCCAGGAGAGGAGCCGAGCTCGCTCCGGGAGGGTCGGGGTGGGGGCGCCGCCGCAGACTCGAAACCCGGTGGATCGCTAACCCATTGCAAACAAACAGCCATTGCGCGCAAGGTAGTTACTGCTAGGTTAACCGGGCCAACCCCTTCAGGATAAAGGCGGCTACCGATGTCAGACGCGCACAATACCGCCAACGAAGCCCGTGACATGCGACCGACGCGGCTGCGCGACGCGCTCCGCCAGGCCCGCATCGAGGCCGCCGACCGCACCGGCGTCGTGGTCGAGCTGCGCGATGCCGAGGTCGCCCGGCTCGAGATCCTGAACGAGGCGCTCGATCCGCTGTTCGCCGAGGTGCCTGAGCAGGTCGACCTGTTCGATCGCGGCGTCAGCCAGGGCGAGACGCCCAGGCTGTGGATCGACGTGGTGGCGCATGTGGTGATGGGGCGCGACAAGCGCATCTACCGCTTCGTGCAGGATACGCGCTTCGGCCGTATCGTGATCGCCGAGTCGCATGACGTGCCCGTCATCGTCGATGCGATCACCGGCTATGTCGCGCGCCGCATGATCGAGCGCGAGCATGCGATGGTGGCAACGCCGGTGGCCGAGCCGGCCGTGGAAAAAAGCCCCGCCGCCGTGGCTTCGGAGCCTTCGTGCTCGGCTTCGTGCTGGGCGCGGTGGCGCTGTTCGGATTGGCGCTGTATGCGAGTCTGAAGAATTTCTAGCCAGAGCCGGCAGCTCGGGTATTCGGGGGCATCGTGGCAGCCGCTTCATCCATTCCGTTGGTCGCCCTGCGCGTCAGGACAATCTGACGTGTTGCAATTCGCTGATATCGCCGTGATCTCCGAAGCCGCGCACGGTCTGCACGCAGCGCCATTTGCCGGCCTCGCGCGTGATCGAAAACAAATTGTAGGCAGCGGCGGGATAATGCCGGTGCGCCAGCGCCGACGCCGACGGCACGCCGATCGCGGGGATCTGGCGGCCGGCGCCTTCGAGCCACATCGTCGAATGGATATGGTCGTGGCCGTGCAGGACCAGTTCCGCGCCGCGCCGCTTCAGCACGGCGCGGAGCGCCTTCGAGTCCGTCAGCCGTTTCATCCGCGAACTCGAGTGCAGGGGATGATGAACCAGCAGCACCCGGAAGACCTCATCGGCGGATATCTGCGCCAGATGGCGGTCCAGCGCATCGAGCTGCGCGCGGCCGAGCCGGCCCGTAGCCATCAATGGCAGCGTCGGCACCGCCGAGGACACGCCGATCAGCGCCAGTGGCCCGCGCCGACGCACGAACGGAAACGACGCGCCGTCCGCCGCGGCATCGCCGCGCAGATATTGCTCGAACGCGCCGGCGAAACGATGCCGCGTCGCGCGCACATAGGCGTCGTGATTGCCGGGAACGACGGTGACCCGCTGCGGCGTGCCGACGCTTTCGAGCCAGGCCTGCGCCGGGGCGAACTCCGACTCGAGCGCCAGGTTGACGAGATCGCCGGTTACCGCAATGTGGTCCGGCCGCTGCGCCTGCATGTCGGCGACCAGCGCGTCGAGCACCTCGCGGTGGTGATATTTGTGGCGGTTGCGGGTCCAGTTGAGATAGCCGAGCGCACGCTTGCCCGCGAGATCCCGAAGCCGCGCCGCGGGCAGCGGCGGTATATGCGGATCGGACAGGTGCGCCAGCGTGAAGGTATCGGTCATTCGCGCCCTGCCGCATTGCCTGTGATATAGAGCCGTCGCGCGATCATGTCGGCGATATAAGGATCAAACGTGATAGCTGTCCATCCGAGGTTTGCGTGACGGCGCTGCAGCACTTGCGAAAACGTTTCGAACCGCAATTGCGCCGGGCCTTCCACCTCTATTGGCGGATGGCCCGCGGCATGACGCTCGGGGTCCGCGGCGTCGTGCTCGACGGTGACGACAAGGTGTTTCTGGTCAGGCACAGCTACGTCGCCGGCTGGCACCTGCCGGGCGGCGGGGTCGAGGTCGGCGAGACGTTTCTCGAGGCGCTGCGGCGGGAGCTGGCGGAAGAGGGGCGGATCGAACTGACCGGGGAGCCGGTCTTGCACGGCCTGTTCTTCAACGGCCACGTCTCCCGCCGCGACCACGTCGCGGTCTATGTTGTCAGGCAGTTCCGGCAGGATCGCCTGCCGAAGCCCAACCACGAGATCGTGGAGTGCGGGTTCTATGACGCCAGCGCGCTGCCTGCCGAGACGACCAGGGCACGCGCTTGCGGATCGCGGAAGTTCTCGATGGCGTGGCGCCGGTCGCGACCTGGCGCTGGTGATCTCCCATGCTAGCACGTGCTGTTAAGCTATCTCGTTGACGCTCAATTCACCTTGCTGGCGATCTCGGCCGCCTAGACCGCCTGGCTTTGGCGCCTCGATCGGGGCCGCGCCAGATAGATCGCCTCCTGGTCGCCGTAAACCTTGCGCTAAACCTGATTTTCATGACCCATCCGATATTTACGCCATATTATATCATTCCGATCGACATGCTCTCGCTCTGGACTTTGCTGTTCGCAACGATCTGCGCGGCGAACGGGCCGCGGACAGTGCGGCCTTCCCTCAAGCGGCCAACGCCTGATTGCGGTATAAACGCTCCATGGACAGACTTAATTCGGTGAGCCCGCGATGACGACACCGGCGCTGCGGGTTGCGGTTCTGGTGCCGTGCTTCAATGAGGAAGCCGCCGTCGCCACCGTGGTCTCCGACTTCCGCGAGGCGCTGCCGACGGCTGAGATTTTCGTCTACGACAATAACTCCAGGGACCGCACCGTCGATGTAGCGCGCACGGCCGGCGCCATCGTGCGCAGCGAGCGCCGCCAGGGCAAGGGGCATGTGGTGCGGCGCATGTTCGCCGACATCGATGCCGACATATACGTGCTGGTGGATGGCGATGCGACGTATGACGCGCCAAGTGCCCCGCGCATGATCGACGCGCTGGTCAACGATCACCTCGATATGGTGGTGGGCCTCCGCGTCGATCAGTCGACCGCCGCCTATCGGCCCGGCCACCGCACCGGCAACTGGATGCTGACGAGCTTCCTTTCCACGGTATTCGGCCAGGCGTTCAAGGATATCCTTTCCGGCTACCGCGTGTTCTCGCGCCGCTTCGTCAAATCCTTTCCGGTGCTGTCAGACGGTTTTGAGATCGAGACCGAGCTCAGCGTGCATGCGCTCGAACTGGCGCTGCCGGTGGTGGAAATCGAGACGCCTTATTATGCCCGCCCCGAGGGCTCGTTCAGCAAGCTGAACACCTGGCGCGACGGTTTCCGGATTCTCGGCACCATCCTGAAGCTGTACCGGTCGGAAAAGCCGCTGCGGTTCTTCACCGTCATCGGCGTGTTCCTGATGCTGGTCTCGATCGGCCTCGCGATCCCCGTCATCGTCACCTATATCGAGGAGGGCATCGTCCCGCGGTTGCCGACCGCGGTGCTGTCGATGGGCCTGATGATCGTGGCGGTGCTGTCAGTAAGCTCGGGGCTGGTGCTGGATACGGTGACGCGCGGCCGCCGCGAGATGAAGCTTTTGGCCTATTTGTCCCAGCCGGCCATCAAAGGGATTAAGGCAATACGTGGATTGCCACCTCCGGCAATGGACCGCGCCGCCGCCAGATGCTATCTCGCGCCCCATCATGAGCGAACTTGACGTCACCATCCTGGCCGAAACACCAAAGGACGCGCAAGCGATCGAACGCCTGCACGAGCGCACATTCGGTCCCGGCCGTTTCGTGCTGAGCGCCTACCGCCTGCGCGAGCATGTCGATCATCTGCTCGACCTCTCGTTCACGGCGCGGATCGGCACGTTGCTGGTCGGCTCTGTGCGGCAATTGCCGATCTGCATCGGCGATACGCCGGCCCTGATGCTCGGGCCGTTGACGGTCGAGCCGCCGTTCCGAAAGCGTGGCGTCGGCCGCATGCTGCTCGATCGCTCGCTGCAGGACGCCAAGGCCAAGGGCCATCGCCTGGTCATTCTGGTCGGCGACGAACCCTATTACAGCCGCGTCGGCTTCAAGGTGGTGCCGAAGGGACGAGTGATCATGCCGGGTCCAGTCGACTACAGTCGCCTGCTGGTGGCGGAACTGGTCGAGGGGGCGTTCGACGGCGTGTCCGGCAATATCCGGCCGGACTGGAGCAAGGGACGGTAGGGCCGTTGGCGCGCGCCGCCGTCGCGATCCATTAGAAAGATCGACGTTTTTAGTATCCGTCGCCCGAACCGGCGCGGATCCTGAGCTTCCCGCGGCCTTCTGCAATTCGTGCCGGAACTCCTCGCGCTTCTCGTGGATGGTGGCGACGACATGACCCATCGCCACCCCAAGCCCGATCAGGGCAGCCTCCGACAACAGCAAGCTTGCCTCGATGGTCTCCGGCACCGCGTCGGTAACACCGATCTGGTAGAGATGCCGCGCGTGGTCGGCGTCGCGGGCGCGCGAAACCACCAGCATGTCTTTCCTCAGCGCGCGGACCTGCGCGACAATTTCGTCGATGCCTTCAGGTTGGTTGATCGTGACGATGACGGCGGCGGCTTCCATGAGGCCGCAGCTCTTCAGAAACTCCGGGTTTGTCGCGTCACCGTAAAAGACGGTACGCCCCTGTCTTCGCTGCTCGGGGACGGCCGCGGCATCATTGTCGACCGCAATGTACTTGAACTGGTGCCGGTCCAGCATCGCGCAGACTACCTGTCCGACCCGGCCATGTCCGACGACAATGGCATGGCCGCTTCCGCCGCTTGGCGCCACGGCGAGTTCAGGGTCAGTCAGTCTGTCTTCTCGCATCATCGGCGCCAGTCGCCGCGCGACGTGAGACAGCGCCGGGGTGAGCATCATGGTCAGCGAGGTCAGCGCGACCGTGAAGCTCGATACTCGGGCGTCGATCAGGCCGAGCGCCGTCGCCATTCCGATCCCGACGAAAGCGAATTCGCCGCCGGGACCCAGCAGCAGCCCGACTTCGATAGAAGCCGGCCATGAGAGGCGAAACATCCGCGCCAGGAAGATAAGGATAACGGACTTTACGGCGATCAGCCCGGCCGCAGCCGCGATCAGCCAGACCGGATCACGGGCGAGCTCGCGGAAATCGATGTTCATGCCGACCGTGAAGAAGAACAGGCCCAGCAGGAGGCCCTTGAACGGATCGATGGCGGTCTCGATCGCCTTGCGAAATTCCGTCTCGGCAAGCAGCAGTCCGGCGACAAAGGCGCCGAGCGCCATGGAAAACCCAGCCACGGCGGCAGCCACTCCCGTTGCGACGATCACGAACAGCGTCGTGGCGACGAACAGGTCGCTCATGCCCACCGATGCCACCAGACGGAACAGCGGTCGCATTACGACGCGGCCGACGATGACGATCACTGCGAGCGCGACGGCGGCGTTGGCGACTGCGAGAAGCAGCGTCGCAACGACCGAACCGGATTCGCTCGCGCCGAAAATGGAGATAAAAAGCAGGAGAGGGGCGACTGCCAGGTCTTGCGCCAGCAACGTCGCGAAGCTTGCCCGGCCAGCGCTTGTGCTAAGTCGCCGTTGCCTGGAAAGGATCTCGACGACAATGGCGGTCGAGGATAGGGCAAGGCAGGCGCCGAGGATGAGCGCTACCGGAGCTTTGTTGCCGACAAGGGCTGCGGCCGCGCCGATCACCGCCGAGGAGAGTACGATCTGCAAGCTGCCTAATCCAAATATCAGGCGGCGCATTGCCTTCAATCGATCGTACGATAGCTCCATGCCGATCAGGAACAGCAGAAAGACGATGCCGAGATCTGCTAAGCTGGAGACGTTCTTGGGATCGACAACGGTGAACCAGTAGAGAAGCGGAAAACTCCCGATGAACGATCCCAGTCCGAGAGGACCCAGGATCGCACCGGCGCCTAGATAGCCGAGAACGGGATTGAGGCCGAACCGCCGCACCAAGGGAATGACGACGCCCGCGGTGCCGAGCAGAACGAGCGCGTCGCTGTAGACGGGAACATTGATGGACGAGGTCATCTATTCGTCGAGCATCCGCTTTCAGTGGGCAGGGGACATCTGACGCGGGATTGCGCCTGGTGTCCCCCGTCAGCCCACCTGGACGTTAGCTGGTAGCACCAGCTAACGCCACCCGTCTGCTCATGCGGCTTAAAACTTCAGATTGGCAAACGCCCGCACGCCAATGCCCGGTAGCAAGACCTCGTCCTTGTTGAAGGACGCCGAATTGCGGATGTTCTCGTTCAACAGGTTGTTGCCGACGAGGCCGACCAACATCTCGCGTGCGCCGAACCAGGAAGGATCGAGCTTCGTCCTGTAGCTGACCTCCGCCTTCAGCAGGTTGTAGCCTGCGGTTGGCGTCTCGCCGATCGGGGCGATGTCGTTCTGGGCGAAGGCGTGCAGCAGGTTGATCCGCGTCAGCCAATTGGCATCGCGCCAGAACAGCCCGCCACCGACACGCACCGGCGGAATTCGCGGAACATTGGTGCCATCGTCAAAAGTCGCGCGCACGACATCGAACTGGTTCTCGATGCCCCAGATGCCGCCGTTGAGCGGCCCGATGTCCAACTGGCTCTGAAACTCGCCGCCGCGGAAGGTGGCGTCGCGCTGCGAATAGATCGCCTGGTTCAGCTCAAGCGGAAAAGCCGGATCGGCGGGGGCGACGCAAGCGACATCCTCGCAGGTGTTGCCGGTGAGGCGGCGGTAAATGAAGCCATTGAACTTGGTGTAGTAAGCCGTCGCCTCGAACCTGAAGGGGCCGGTCGCCCGTCGTAGTCCGATCTCGATCGACTTGGCGGTCTCCATGCTCAGATTGGGATTGCCGATGTCGAAGGTGACAGTTGCTTCGTGCGGTCCGCGCGAAAACAGTTCCGCTGGCTTGGGCGCGCGCTCGACGTATTGAGCGGTGATGCTTGCGACCAGTTGACCTGGAAGATCCTGGATCAAGCCGATGCTCGCGCTCTTCGGTGTGAAGCTTAGATTGCGGGCTGTCGGCGGACCGATATCGCCGGGATTGGCATTGAGGTCGAACAACTCCGGAATGAATGCCGGCATCGTTCCGCTGAGGTTAACATGCTCGACCCGGCCGGCGATCTGCGCCTTGGTGGCCTCGGTGAATTTGAGTTCGTTGAAGACGTAGCCCGCGACCCTGTTATTCTTGTTAGGATCAAACAATCCGTTGAGCGGGCTGGTTGGATCATCCGGGCTGGACCCGGTAAGCTCCTGATGCCCGGCCTGCAGGCCGAAGGCGGTTGTGACGGCGGCAAAGCGCGCGTTGAACGGCGCCATCTGCACCTCGACGCGCCCTTCCTGCTCCTTGTTGGTAAAGGTCTGCCGCACGCCGAGGGAGGAGAAGTCGGCGGGATCGGCAAGCGCGATCTCGTTGTGCTTGTAATCGGTGGCGCCCGCCCAGAACCTGATGGCGTCGATCGCCGCCGCATCCGGCCGGTATTCGCCCTTGGCCGTGAATTTGGTCTGGCGCGCGTCGATCCGGGCTTGGTGATCGGAGGGCTCAATTCCGGGAATGTGGTACAGCGTATCGTTCTGCGTAATCGCCGCGCCGATAAATCCGCCATGGAAGATGTAGGAGCCGCCAATCGATGCACCAGCTGCCTGCATCGCCGAATTCGGCTGCCGGCCGTTGACCGGGCGGGTCTGGTCGAACAAATACGGATAGCTCGGTATGCTGTAGTCGCTGGCCTTGCGGCCAAAGGCGTCGGCATGAACGGCAAAATTGCCGGCGCCGGCATCGATCAGGATGGCGCCATCGACACCGCGGTCGACGGAACTGACGGCGGTTCGGGTTTCGACCGTGACGCAGGAAGGTGATCCCACGTTTGCGAGCGGCGCCTTCGCCGGCAGTCCGTAGGTCTGGAAACGGTGCGGCCGCGCATGAAGGCAGGGCGTCCGGGATGCGGTTGTTGGTTGCGCTGACGACGCCGCCGATCGATGTCGATCCGTAGCGCAGCGCCGCCGGACCGCGGATCACTTCGACCTGGTTTGCCGCCAGTGGATCGACCGGCACGAAATGGTCTTCGCCAAGATCGGAAGCGCCGCCGGCGTTGTTGCCGTTCTCCAAGATGCCGACGCGATTGACGTCGAGGCCCCGGATGATCGGCCGGCTCGCGGCACCGGGCGCGAAGGTTGAGCCGGTAATGCCGGGCTTCGAGAACAGGAGATCGCCAGCTGGGCGGTGCCTTGGCGGCGGATCTCCTCGTTGGGCACGACGGTAACCGTTGCGAACTGGTCGGTCACGACCGGCAGCACGCCCTGTTGCGGCGCGGCCGCGACAGGCGCGGCTTGCGGTTCTGCCGCGGGTTGCCGGGTCTGGCCGGGCGCGGCACGGACGACGCGTGCCGGCGTTCGCGGCGGCGCGGGTTTGCGCCGCACGATCGGGCTCGGCGCCGTCACGGTGATTTCAGGCAGTTGCGTCGATGCCGGTGGCGTGGTTTGGGCCAGCGCCCCGTCGGCCGTCGCGCATAGCAATAGCCAGCTTGCTCCACCGAAATGGAACGCTCGTTTCTTCCTAGATGTCATTGTCCCGATCCTGATCCCGTCGATGTGCGACGGATCGATTCCGATTTTCCTCGGGAGACCGCGCCAGGCACGGCAATCCCTCGGGCTTGCATCAATCAATCGAGGTCAGGAGACGGAGGCGCGCGGGACCGGAACGCGGGATGGAGCGAGCCGAGATGCGCGAACTCGGCACCAGTGGCCAGATGCAGAAGCTCGACCGCCTGCGGCAGCTCCAGCAGTGGCGGTGTGGCGAACAGGAAATTGTTGGCCAGCGAGTTGACGGCGCAGATGACGCAGGCATGCGCCGCATGCTGATCGGTATCGTGATCGGAAGGCTGTTGCTGCTGTAGTTCGCCGGCGGCATCAAGCGCGGCGTGGGCGAGATCGACGCCCGTCAGGCCGGGTCGTGGCGGCTGCGCGGCAGCCTCGTGGAAATGCCCGAACGACAGCGCAAACTGGATGGCGAGCGCGAACAGCGCCAGCCGCGAGCCAGTTTTGATGTTCGACCGAAACCACTTCATCCCGACGGGCGCCCCGCATCGAAGGGCCAGGAGCACTCCCGACCCCCTCAATGTAATAATATAACATCAGGCATCCCCAGACCGGTCAACCTTGGCCCGTCCGCGTGGCAGCACAATCTGAACGGCCTGTGTGATTAGTGCAACGGTGGACAAGCTTCATGAGGGCGAGCGCCCCGCGCGTAACGCTCCCTGGCTCGGTCGGATGACCGAATGCGCTTCGTCTCGCGAGCCGACTACTCCGCGCGGAATCGACAACGGCCGAACGCATCTGACGCAACGAACAATGCGCATGCCACCTGCAGAGTAGTTCATGCATCGCCTCCGGTTGGCAGGGCGCCGATTTTCCTGGTTGACAGCCCCTCGATCCTGAATGTTATGTTATAACATAACATACCTTGGGGTCCCTCAAATGCGTCGCCGTTCCCGACTGGGAATCCGTCAACTGAACAGGCTCTTTGATCTCCATGCGCAAACTCCCCGTCACCGTCTTGTCCGGCTTCCTCGGGGCTGGGAAGACAACTTTGCTAAACCATGTGCTGAACAACCGTCACGGCCTGAAGGTTGCGGTGATTGTGAACGACATGAGCGAGGTCAACATCGACGCCGACCTGGTCCGCGATGGCGGTGCGAACCTCTCGCGGACTGACGAAAAGCTGGTCGAGATGACCAACGGCTGCATCTGCTGCACGCTGCGCGACGATTTGTTGAAAGAGGTGCGCGCACTCGCCGAGAGCGAGCGGTTCGACTATCTCCTGATTGAATCGACCGGCATTTCCGGAGCCGCTTCCCGTTGCAGCGACATTCGATTTTCGCACCGAAGAGGGCGACAGTCTTTCCGACGTGGCAATACTCGACACCATGGTGACAGTGGTCGATGCCGTAAACCTGCTGCGGGACTATTCCTCAGCCGACTTCATCAGAGATCGCGGTGAATCCCTTGGCGCCGACGACAAGCGGACGATGGTGGATCTGCTGGTGGAACAGATCGAGTTCGCCGACGTCATCGTGCTGAACAAGGTCAACGATGCGTCCCCCAGCCAATTGGACGCGGCGCGCAAGATCATCCGCGCGCTCAACCCCGCCGCCGATATCGTGGAGACTGATTTCGCCAAAGCGCCCTTCGAGCGCATCCTCGACACGGGCCGCTTCGACTTCGCGCGGGCCCAGCAGCATCCGCTCTGGTTCAAGGAACTGTATGGCTTCGGCGATCACACGCCGGAGACCGAACAGTACGGTGTCGGCAGCTTCGTCTACCGTGCGCGTCGGCCATTCGAGCCCACAAAAATCCATCAGTTCCTGCGAGAAAGCTGGGCCGGAGTGATACGGGCGAAGGGACATTTCTGGATCGCTACGCGTCCACAATGGCTCGGTGAGTTGAGTCAGGCAGGTGCGATCGTCCGCACTGAAGGTCTCGGGTTTTGGTGGGCCAACGTGCCCGCTGACCGATGGCCCGACGATCCATTCTGGCGGAAATCGCTGAAGAAGAACTGGAACGAACTCTACGGCGATCGCCGACAGGAGATCGTCTTCATCGGCACGGCCATGGACGAGGAAGCGATCAAGGCGCGCCTCGACGCATGCCTCGTCTCGGGCAAACCGGGAATGCACGTCAAGGAATGGGCGGCGCTGGCCGACCCGTTCCCGAGATGGCTGCGTGCCGACGAGGCAGCATAGAGCCCCGCAACAAGGCGAATCATCGACGTTCAGCTCAGCGCCCTCGCGCACCCAGGTCGCCGCGAACGCGCCGAGCAAGAGCAGCAAGCCGACCAGCCCTGCGAACATCGGCAGCACGCCGACGCCCTTGACGACGCTGGCGTCGCGCATCTTGACGCCCATCCAGCCATCGCCATGGAAGATGCCGGAGGCGCGCACCGGCACCACACGGGGAGGTCGATGCTGCCGCCATCGGCCACGCGGCGGGCATCGCCGCCGGTCGCCTGCGCCAGCGGCTTCAGCATTTCGGTGGTGGAGGTGACCTCTGAAAATTCCTTCGGATTGGTCGGCCCGACATTGATCAGGGCTTTCAGCGCGCCGTCGGTTGCCTGCCACAGCCCGAGCTCGTTGGCGGGAAGGGTGGAGCGCCAGGTGCCGGGCTCGCTTGCGGTCAGCGTAAGTTCCTTGGTGGCGCCACTCGGCGACGTCACCGTCACCGGCGGCACATTGTCGGCCATGGTCTGGCGCAGTACCACGAGGTCCTTGCCCTGGATCTGCAGGCGGAGCGCCTCTTCGTCCAGGTCAGGCTGCTTCATCAGCCAGTGCGACGTTCGCCGCAGCAGATCCAGATGCGGCCCGCCGCCTTCATAGCCGCGTGCCCAAAGCCAGATGTGGTCCGACAGCAGAAGCGCGACGCGGCCTTCGCCGAAGCGCGACAGCAACAGCAGCGGCTTGCCGTCGGCGCCGGTCATCACCGGCGCGCCGATCGCGTTGCGCGTATCAACGGTGCGGAAGAAGCGGCTCCAGCGCGGCGGCTCGCTGGCGGAGCCTTCCAGGCCGCGCGTCACCGGGTGGCGCTTACCGGCGTCGCTTAAGTGCGCATAGAACGGTTTCTCGGTGACGCCGACCGGTTCTGCCGGCAGCACCGTATCCAAGGGCGTGCGCCAGATGCTGGTCGTGGAGGCGTAATCGGGCCCGGCCGATACCAGCACCGCGCCGCCGCCGCGGACATAGCGCGCGATATTGTCGAAATAGGCGATCGGCAGCACGCCCTGGCGAGCATAACGGTCGAAGATGATCAGATGGAATTCGTGGATCCTTTGCTGGAACAATTCCCGCGTCGGAAACGCGATCAGCGACAATTCGTTGATCGGCGTGCCGTCCTGCTTCTCCGGCGGGCGCAAAATCGTGAAGTGCACGAGGTCGATGCTGGCGTCGGACTTCAAGAGATTGCGCCAGGTGCGTTCGCCGGAATGCGGCTCGCCCGATACCAGCAGCACGCGCAGCCTGTCGCGCACGCCTTCGATCGCGACCACGGCGCGATTGTTCACCAGCGTCAATTCGTTCTCGAGCGGCGAGGCCTCGATCTCGACGATGTTCGCCCCGGCATGCTTGATGTCGACCTCGACATTGGAGGTCTGGCCGCTCGAAAGCATACGCTCGCTGATCACCTCGCCGTCGCGGCGCACCACGATCCGGGCGCGCTGGCCGCTAACGCCCTGATCGTCGAGCCGGTAGGTGATGGTCTGGGGCTGTCCGACGATGCCGAAACGCGGTGCGGCCGAAATCGCGATACGGCGGTCGCGCTCGTCCTTAGCCCCGGTGACGAGCGCGTGCACCGGTGCCTGGAAGCCGAGGGCGGCGGCATTGGCGGGAATGTCGTGGACCCGGCCATCCGTGATCAGGAACGCGCCGGCGACGCGGTCGACGGGAACGTCCGATAGCGCCGAGGACATCGCGCCGAACAGTTTGGTGCCGTCGGTTTCGCCGTCGGCCTGTCCGGCCTCGACGACGCGGACTTCCAGCCCCTTGATCTTCTTCATCGTATCGACCAGCGCCTCCTGCGCCTTGGCCGTCTCCTGATTGCGCGTGCCGAAATTCTGGCTCGGGCTCTTGTCGATCACGACGGCGGCGACCGAGGACAACGGCTCGCGGTCCTCGCGGGTGAAGGAAGGATTGGCGAGCGCCAGCAGGATCAGCGCCAGCGCCGCGACGCGCACGGCAGCCCCACGCGAACGCCCGAGCAGCAGCAGCACCGAGATCGCGACGATCGCCGCGAGCGCAACCCACAGCACGAGGGTTGGAACGAGGGGGTGAACGCGATGCCGTAACTCATGGCACGGGCCTCTCAGCATCGTCATGCCCGGGCTTGTCCGGGGCATCCACGTCTGTCCATCCATGAGTCAAGGCGTGGATGGCCGGGCATAGGCGAGCGGTAGCGACGCCGTCCTTCGGACAGCTATGCCCGGCCATGACGGCTTCTGTGGGGTGTGGGCTGGTAGTTATGACGTGCATCATTGCCCCAACCGCTCGATCAGGGCGGGTGCGTGGACCTGATCGGCCTTGTAGTTGCCGGTCAGGGTGTACATCACGATGTTGACGCCGGAGCGGAACGCGAATTCGCGCTGCCGCGGCTCGCCCGGCGTCAGCGGCAGCATCGCCTGTCCGTCCGGGCGGTGCGCCCAGGCGCCGGCGAGATCGTTCGAGGTGATGATGATGGGCGAGACGCCGTCGCCGCCGCGCGCCGGACGCGAGGCCGCGTCGTCGTCATCCTCGCGCGGCAGCGTCTCGACCCAGGTCTGGCCAGTGCTAAAGCGGCCGGGAAGTCGCGCAGCAGGTAAAACGTCTTGGTCAGCACGTGCTCGCGCGGTACCGGCTCCAGCTCAGGCACGTCGAGGGAGGAGAGAATTTCGCGCAAGGTGCGCATGCCCGGCGTCTGCGATGCGCCGTTCTCGCCCGGCGGCGCCTCGACGGCGTCGCGGGTATCGAACAGCACCGTGCCGCCCTGTTTCATGTAAGCGTCGATGCGGTTGATGGCATCCTGCGGCGGCTTCGGCGCGCCCGGCACCACCGGCCAGTAGATCAGCGGAAAGAACGCCAATTCGTCGCGCGCGGGATCGACGCCGACGGGATCGCCGGCCTCCAGCGCCGTGCGCTGCGCCAGGAATAGCGTCAGTCCGGCCATGCCGGCCTTGACGATGGAATCGACGTCGGCATTTCCGGTGACGACATAGGCAAGGCGCGTCTGCGACACCGACTTGATGGCGAACTCGTCGTTGCTCTGGGCATGCGTCGGCGAAGGCGCGATCGAGGTCGCGGACAGGATCAGGGCCAGCAGAACAGTGGCAGCCGCCGTGCGCCGCCGCCACAATGCGGCAAGGCCCGCACCCAGCATCGCGACCACGACCGCGTCGATCAGGAACAGCGCCAGTGACGACGACAGCAGAATGCCGCGCAAATCGCGCGGTTCGGCGTTGGTGTAGCTGGCGCGTTGTGCGCGCAAGGAGGATGTATCGAGCGGCGCGATGCGATCGGCCGAGGCCAGCGTGTTGACCGCGATCGGGCCGTCGGCCGGGCCATAGAAGCCTGGCGGATGATCTGACGTGGCGCGGTCGCGATAGTCCGCCGGCATCGGCTTGGCGGTCGAGGGCGGCGGTCCGAATGCGCCGAAACCGTCAAGGGTGCGCAGCGGCGCCACGGTCTCGACATTGGTCGCCTCGCTGGCAACGCCCGCGCCGGGCTTGGAGGTGTAGCCGGACATGTCGACCATCCGCCGCAGCATCTCGACGAAGCTGCCCGACATCGGCAGGTCCGACCAGCGCGAGTCGGCGCCAATATGGAACAGGCTGACAATGCCCCTGCCGCGATGCTCGCCGGTCACCAGCGGCGTGCCGTCTTCCAGCGACGCCCAGGTCTTGGTTGCGAGCACCGCATCCGGCTCGGCCAGCACCTGCCGGTTCACGGTGACGTCCTTGGGCACGGCAAGTCCCGCGAACGGACCGTCGGCGGCGAAGGAAGCCAGATGCTGCGGCTTTTCCCAGGTCAGGCTGCCGCCGAGGATGCGGCCGCCGCGACGCAGTTTCACCGGCACCAAATCGTCATCGGCCTGCGCCAGACGGGGCCCGCGAAACGCACCAGCACGCCGCCCTGATCGATCCATGCGTTCAGCCGCTCGCGGATTTCCGGCGACAGCGTGCCGACATCGGCGAGCACGATCATCGGCAACCGCTGATCGAGGAATTGCGCGATCACCTGTTGCGCCGCGCCGCGGTCGCCCAGCCGAATGTCGGCGAATGGCGACAAGGCGCGGGTGAGGTAGAAGGTCGATGCCAATAGCGGCTGGGCGGTATCGCTGGTGGCGCCGGTGACGACGCCGACGGCGCGCCGCCGCCATCGCTTGTCGAGCAGTTGCACCGCGCCGGCCGATCGTTCGCCGGATATTTCCAGCCGCGAAATGTCGTTGCGCAGTTCGACGGGCAGATCGAACGCCGCTTCGCTCTCGCGATCCTGCATGCCAAAAGCGTAGCGCGCCTCGCCGATCGGCGAGCCCTTGGCGTCGATCGCGCGAACCACACCGGCTGCGACGCCGCCGGTGGTGCGCAGCACCTTGACCGTCATCTTCGCCGCGGCGTTTTCAGCGGCGACCAGCGCCTGCGCCGGGGCCGCGCCGCCCTCGAACACCGTCAGCTTGCGCTCGCCGATGGTCTTGCCGAGATTTTCGACAAATTCGGCGCCGCGCCCGGTGTCGACGCCGTCGGACAGCCAGGCGATCTCGGCATCTCCGGTGCCCTTCAGGAAGCGGTCGAGCGCGCCAAGCGTGTCGACACGGTCGACCGAATAGGGCTTTGGCGCAATCTGACGCAGCGCGACCCGCGCGGTGCCCGCCGGCATCAGCGTGATGTCGCGCGCAGGATCGGAGAGCGGAACCAGTGCAACGCCACGGCGGTCGTTGTCCGCGTTGGCGATCAGTTCGTCCGCTGCCTTGACCCGCGTGTCCCAGCTTGCAGCCGCGCTCCAGCCGTCGTCGAGCAGGATCACCAATGGCGCGTTGCTGCCGCCGACCCCGGTCTGCGGATTCCAGATCGGGCCGGCGGCGGCAAGGATGACCAGTGCGGCGGCGGCGAGGCGCAGCGCCGTCAGCCACCACGGCGTCCGCGACGGGGTTTCTTCCTGGGCCTGATGTCGAACAAGAGCCGCGTCGGCGGAAACTCGATCCGCCTCGGCCGTGGCGGCATGACGCGCAGCAGCCACCACAACACCGGCAGGCTCAGCAGGCCCAGCAGCAGCAGCGGTTGCGCAAAGGTGAGGGGAGGCCCGCGATCATGCGCTACGCCCCGCCTTGACAGTTGAGCCGCGCGCGGTTCCCTTGGCTGCCATCATGCCCGAATGCAGGAACAGCAGGAGTTCGGCGGCGGAACGGCTGGTGGTGTGGGTCGAGAACAGCCAGTCGAGCTTGTTGGTCTCGCTGCGGATCTCGTCGCGATGCAGTGCGACGCGCGCGACATAGTCGCCGGCCCAGCTCTCGGCGCGGCCCGCGGTGATGACGCCGAATCCTTCCGGCTCGACGAATTCGACCCGGCCGGCGTAGGGAAAGGTTTCTTCGGCGGGATCGACGACCTGGATCAGAGAACCATGTGCGCCGGAGGCTGAAAGCCCTGCGAGCATCATCCTGATCTCGCTCATCGGCGACCACAAATCGGACAGCACCACAATTTCGGCCAGCGCCGACGGGACAAAGGACGGCGGCAGGCTCGCGCGCACCGCATCGTCGTGCAGCATCGCCTGTGCCATCTTGTCGATCACGTTGCGGCTTGCGGTCGGGTTCATCAGGCCGGGAATGCCGACACGTTCGCCGCCCGAGACCAGGAGTTCGGCGAGCGCAAACGTAACGATCAGCCCGCGCTCAAGCTTGCTGTCGCGCGCACCCTTTGAAGCAAACACCATCGACGGCGAACGGTCGGGCCACAGCCACACCGTATGCGCGGCCTCCCATTCCTGCTCGCGGACATAGAGATGATCGTCGCGCGCCGAGCGCCGCCAGTCGACATTCTGCGACGGCTCGCCGGAGACGAAGCGGCGATACTGCCAAAGCTCTCGCCGGCGCCGGCACGGCGCCTGCCATGCAGGCCATGGATGACGTTGGCTGCGATACGGCGGGCTTCAAGCACGAGACGGGGAGCGAAGCGGCGAGCGTTCGGCTTTCGCCATCGGCACGTCGGATTGCTAAAATCTCCCTGGTCTCGTGGCTGGTCTCTGCGGCCATCAACCGATCCGCGTCTTCAATTGTCTCGATTACGTCGGGAATGGTGCGGCCTTCCGCGCGCGCCGAGAAAGTCAGCGCCATGCGGTGTTTGAGAATGGGTTCGGCGAGATCGAGCACGTCGTCGATCGAGGGCGCAAGGCGGCCGTCGAGCAGCGCACGGGCGCGGACTGCCAGCATCAGCGACTGGCTGGCGCGCGGGCCCGGTCCCCAGGCGATCAGCTTGTCGCCGCCGTCTTCGGAACTCGGACGCGCGGCGCGCACCAGCGACAGGATCGCCTCGACGACGCTGTCGCCGACCGGCAGGCGCCGCACCAGCCGCTGCGCCGCGATCAGGATTTCCGCGTTCATCGAGGCCTTGGCGAGCGTCTCTTCCGCGCCCGTCGTTTCGAACAGGATACGGCGTTCGGCGTCGCGATCGGGATAATCGACGTCGATCTCCATCAGGAAGCGGTCGAGCTGCGCCTCGGGCAGCGGATAGGTGCCTTCCTGCTCCAGCGGGTTTTGCGTGGCGAGCACGTGGAACGGCTTGGGCAGATCATGCCGCGCGCCTGCAACGGTGATGTGCTGTTCCTGCATGGCTTGCAGCAGCGCCGATTGCGTACGCGGGCTGGCGCGGTTGATCTCGTCGGCCATCAGCAGCTGCGCGAACACCGGTCCGGAGATGAAGCGGAACGACCGTTTGCCGGTGTTGCTCTCGTCCAGCACCTCGGCGCCCAAAATGTCCGAGGGCATCAGGTCCGGCGTGAACTGGATGCGCTTGGCGTCCAGCCCGAGCGTGACGCCCAACGTTTCGACCAGCTTGGTCTTGGCGAGGCCGGGAACCCCGATCAGGAGCGCATGACCGCCGGACAGGATCGTCACCAGGGTGTTTTCGATCACCCGGTCCTGGCCGAAGATGACGGTGGAGATCGCTTCCTTCGCGGCGCGGATCTGGCCGGCCACCTGCTCGGCCGACCGGACGATCGCGTCTTCGAGTTTCTCGACACCGTCTGCACCCGCCATGTCTTTCTCCTTCAACCGTCTAACCGCTTCATGACGCCGATGGTTGCGTCGTCATGCCACGAACCTCATGCTAAACTTGTGCAAAGGCCATGTATTCGTTGAATTAAACTATCCCCACATTATCGGTATTTCGGGGTATGAACGGCATCACGATGTGGCGACTTGATCCGCAATAGTACGGACGCAAATCGTCGGGAACACATATCTCGGTATACGTGCACCAATCGTGCCAGATGAGGCGCCGAGACTCAGGGCAAACAATGGCGAAGCAAGGGCAAACCGGCACTCAGGGCCTCGAAGGACTAACTGTCGCTGCGAGGAAGCCGCCAACGCTACCCCCGCCGGCAAGGGGCTGCCTCCGGTACATCTGTGGAATCCGCCGTTCTGCGGCGATCTCGACATGCGAATCGCCCGCGATGGTACGTGGTTCTACATGGGCACGCCGATCGGGCGGCCGGCGCTGGTGCGGCTGTTTTCGACCATTCTCAAGCGCGAGGACGGCAAGCACTTTCTCGTGACCCCGGTCGAGAAGGTCGGTATCCGCGTGGACGATGCGCCGTTCATGGCGGTGGAGATGCAAAACGAGGGCGGCGATCGCGGCCGGCTGCTGCGCTTTCGCACCAACGTCGACGACTGGGTGCCATGCGATTCCGCCCATCGCCTGCGATTCGAGATGGCCGCCGACGGCGGACTGACGCCCTACCTTCACGTCCGCGCCGATCTGTGGGCGAAAGTGACCCGCGCGCTCTATTACGATCTGGTTGACATGGGGGAACAGCGAGTGGTCGATGGTCAGCCGATGTTCGGCATCGAGTCCGGCGGTGAGTTCTTTACGATGGCGGACGCGAAGCAGGTGAGGGACGCGGTTTGAACGAGCCGATGCTGAAAAAGATGGAGGCGGCTCCGATCAACTCGGCGGAGTTTTTCGCGCGGAGCCAGGCGCGGCTGAATTTCGACGTGCCGCCCGGCTTGGTCGATCCCGATATCATTCCGAAAACCGGTGACGCGGGCAACGACCGCATGCTCGAGATCGTGGCGCGCGAGCAGCCGGTGCGCCCGGCGGCGGTGCTGATCCCGGTGGTCGATCACCGCGAGCCGACTGTGTTGCTGACGCAGCGCTCGCCGCATCTTTCCAGCCACGCCGGCCAGATTTCCTTTCCGGGCGGCAAGATCGACGCAACCGATGCTTCTCCGCTCGACGCCGCCTTGCGCGAGGCGGAGGAGGAGGTCGGCCTCGAGCGCGACTTCATCGAGCCGATCGGCTATCTCGACCTCTATGGAACCGCCTTCGGGTTTCGCATCCTGCCGACGGTCGCGCGGGTGAAGCCCGGCTTCAAGCTGACGATCAACGAAGGCGAGGTGGTAGACGCCTTCGAGGTGCCGCTGGCGTTCCTGATGAATCCCGAGAACCATCAGATCCATTCCAAGGAATTCCGCGGCATGGAGCGCTCCTATTACGCCATGCCGTTCGCCGAGCGTTACATCTGGGGCGCGACCGCAGGCATCCTGCGCGTGTTGTATGAGCGGATTTATCTCGCATGATCCGTCCGATCCTGACCGAGATCGCGATTTTTCTGATCCCGTTCGTGGCCTATGCGCTATTTCTGATCGCCACCCGCGCCGGCGTGTTCGCGTCCTCGTCATGGCCGGCGCATCTGGTCGCCAAGCTGGTGCTGGGATCGCTGCTGCTGGTCGTGATCAGCTTCGTCCTGCTCGCGCAATTCTCCGGCGCGCCGCCGGATTCGACCTACGTTCCCGCGCATCTTGAAGACGGCAAGCTGGTTGACGGAGTCGAGAAATGAGCGAGGCACGCGTGCTGTCGGACGCGCCCTGGCTTAGATCCGGTCCGGCCGCGCGCGTGCTCGCGTTGCTCGATGGCGATGGCGAGGAAGCCCGCGTGATCGGCGGCGCCGTGCGCAATGCGTTGCTGAATATTCCCCTTGTTGACATCGACATCGCGACCACGGCGCTGCCCGACGAGGTCGTCCGCCGGGCCAAGGCGGCCGGCATCAAATGCGTGCCGACCGGCATCGACCACGGCACGGTCACGCTGGTCGTCGAATCGCATCCGTTCGAGGTCACGACCTTGCGCGAGGATACGGAGACCTTTGGCCGCAAGGCCAGGGTTGCATTCGGGCGCGACTGGGTTCGCGATGCGGAACGGCGCGACTTCACCATCAACGGGCTTTCCGTCGACGCCGACGGTGTCGTGCACGACCATGTCGGCGGGCTTGCCGACATCGAAGCCAAACGCGTGCGCTTCATCGGCGACGCCAACCAGCGTATCGCCGAGGATTATCTGCGCATCCTGCGCTTCTTTCGCATGCATGCCGCCTACGGGGCGGGCGAGCCCGACCGTGCCGGATATCTCGCCTGCATCGACGGGCGCGCGGGACTTTCGAGCCTTTCCGCCGAGCGCGTGCGCATGGAAATGTTGAAGCTGTTGATCGCGGAAGGAGCCGTGGTCGCGGTTCAGGCGATGGCGGATGCCGGGTTGCTGCTGCCGATCTTCGGCGGCGTTGCCTACACCGGAGCATTCGCGGCGATGATCGCGGCTGAACGCGCGCTGGGGCTGCCGCCGAACGCCGTGCGCCGGCTTGCCGCGCTCACGGTCGCCGTCACCGAGGACGCCAGGCGCGTCTCGGTGCGGCTTCGCCTGTCCAACGCAGAAGCCAAGGCACTGGACTCGATGGGCCATCGCTGGTGGCGGCTCGCCAGCAAGGACGATGCGCGGGCGCGGCAGCTTCTCTATCGGCTCGGCGAGGATCCCTACCGCGACCGGCTGATGCTGGCATGGGCGCGGGCAGGCGGCGTCGGCAATGGCGTCGCGCGCTGGCGCGACCTGGCAACTTTGCCGCAGCGCTGGAGCGCGCCGAAATTTCCGCTGAAGGCGGCCGATTTCATCTCCCGCGGCATTGCCGAGGGCCCCGCGCTCGGTCACGTGCTGACGCTAGCGGAAGACGCCTGGTTGGCCGCGGATTTTCCGCTGGATGCATCCGCGCTTGCCGCGATCGCCGACCAGACCGCCGCCCGGTTCACCCGCGATCACCGGCTGTGAATATTCTGGCCGGCTTCGCCGACATTTCGCTCGGCCAGCTCGTGCTGGTTGGCGGCATGGCGCTGCTGGCCTCCATCGTCGGCGGTCTTGCCGGCTATGGCACCGGCGCCTTGATGCCGCTGGTGCTGGTGCCGCTGATCGGTGCCGAGCCTGTGGTGCCGATCATCGCGATATCAGCGATCATCACCAATATCAGCCGCTTCGTGGCCTATTTCCGTTACGCCGACCGGCGCCGCGCGCTGATCGTAATCGCGGCCGCGGCATTGACCACCGCGCTCGGCGCCTACGGCTATACGCGGCTCACCGGCACCGGCGCGGCGCTGGTGATCGGCAGCATGCTGATCCTGAGCGTGCCGCTGCGCCGGTTGGCCAGGAAGCGCGATATCAGGATCGGCGATACCGGCCTCGGTGTCAGCGCGGTGGGCTATGGCGTGGTGGTCGGCGGCACCTCAGGCTCCGGCGTGATCCTGCTGTCGCTGTTGATGGCGTCCGGACTCGAAGGGGCTGCCGTGATTGCCACCGACGCAGTGATTTCGGTGGCGACCGGCCTCATCAAGATTTCGGTGTTCGGGATTGCCGGCGTCGTTACCGCGCAGGTGCTGGCCTTTGCCCTCCTGATCGGCGCCATCGCGATTCCCGGCGCGTTCCTCGCAAAAGCCTTCGTCGAGCGCATGCCGGTGCACATCCACACCGCGATCCTCGATGCCGCCGTGATGGTCGGCGGCACGATGATGATCGCGGCGCCGCTGCGAAGTTTGCTTTAAGGAATTTAGCGAGAAATCTCAGAGGAGTGCGATGGAGATTGAAAGAGGCTGCCAACTGAGGCAGCCTCTTTGCCGTTACGGATCGATGAGCACTCCCGGGTTGAGCATGCCTTGTGGATCGAGTTCTCTTTTGCTGCGCGAAGCGCGGCCGCGAAAAGACCCGGGCGCTGGCGATCGTACCAAGGCCGATGATCACGGCCAACAGCGTGATGATGCGTGATCGTACCACCCGCCTCAATCAGCGCGTCGCTGGCCGCACTTTTGATCGCCTGCCACTGCTCCAGAAGCGCACCGTGGCGGCCTAGTGCATGGAAAGAAAAATAGGGCGCGGGCCCGTCCGGATAGACATGGGTGAAGCGGCATGTGACCTCGCCTTTCAGGCCAGTCGCTTCGAGGATCGCACGCTCCGTCGCCGCCTTCACTTTGTGGTGGAAACTTTCGAACCGATCCCAGGTGATAGCGGTCTCAAACGTGTCGTTGATGAGACCGGCCGGTGTCAAAAACTCGCGCGCATATGGCATGCGAATAAATGCGTTCCGCCAGATTCCTGCTGCGCCTTCGAGATGTGCATCGGCGGCTTTTGCGGCCTCCGGCGTCCCGCCATGGTCGGCGCAGCATTCGAGCGCACGTGCCATCCAGGCATCCGGCGAATGGTCGCCGGATTCAAAGCCGAGCACCACGATCGCGACACTGCCGTCGGCCACACCGGTGTTGAACGCCTCTTGCGCGTCAAGGATGCGGCAGTTCGATGGATAGAGGCCGGCCTGTGCGATGGCGCGCAATGCGCGCGCCGCACCGAAGAACGAATGGAAACGAACCGATGCGCCGGCACGGAATTTCGGACGTGGCTGCAATCGCATCCAGGCGCGCGAAATCACGCCGAGCGTGCCTTCCGAGCCTATGAACATGCGGTCGGGACTCGGTCCAGCGCCCGATCCCGGCAATCGACGCGTTTCCAGTATGCCGCGCGGCGTCACGACGCGCAGGCTTTCGACGAAATCGTCAATATGCGTGTAGAGACTGGCGAAATGACCGCCCGATCGTGTCGCGATCCAGCCGCCAAGGGTTGAATATTCGAAACTCTGCGGAAAATGCCGCAACGTGACGCCGTGCGGCTTAAGCTGGTTCTCCAACGATGGACCATAGGCACCACCTTCGATCAGTGCGGCGCGCGATATCTGATCTACCTCGACAACCTTACCGAGATTGCGTAGGTCAAGTGTGACGGCCGCCTTATAGCGAAGCCCATCGACGCGCGGTTCGACGCCGCCGCAGACGCTCGACCCGCCCCCGAACGGCGTCAGCGAGGCGCTGACACCGCCGGCCCAGTCCATCACAGCGGAAATCTCTGCTTCGTCGCGTGGATATGCGACCACGTCGGGCGCGCTATCGTAGTCGCCGAGCATGGCTCGCACGTAGTCTGGATAGGATTTGCCGTAGGTATGCGCGGCGCGGTCGTAGCGTTCGCTCGTACAGAACGATGCAAGTGAGGCCGGCAGTGCAACGCGCGGCGCCCGCAGTGCCAGGTCCTCAAGTCGCGGCACGGCTTTTGTCTCAAACGTATCGCACGCGAATTTCGCGTGGTAACGGCCGAGCACGAAAGCCCGCTCCTCTGCAGTCATGCCTTCGTCTTCGCGGCCCCAGCCATAATGTTTTAGCCTTGCACCGCTCATGGCATCCTCCCTGCTTTTTCCTGTCTGTGGTTTTCGAGATAGCCTCGTAATCCAGCACGCCGCTGCAGTTCGGAGCATTAACTCAACGCACGCTGAAGGAGAGGCCGGCGCGCTCCTTCAGACGCTTGCGCAACGCCGGCCCCATCAGCGCGCCCGGCGTCCAGGTGCCGCCCTCGCCCTGAACGTCGCGCACCAGGCAGAGAGCGCTCTCGGCGATCATCTTGCTGGTCGAGCCGTAGCCCGGATCGCGGTCGCCCGTGACTACCGCCTCGACCCGTCCGCCATCCGGAAGCTCGCCCCGGAAGAGGATGTCGTAGAAGCCCTTCTCGCGCTCTTCCCGAGTCGGGCCTCCGCCGGGTTTGAGACCGCCGGTCCTGAACAAGGAAGCCAGCGTGGCGAGCGTCTCCGTCGCCACACCAGCGATTTCCCCAAATCCCGGCGCGACCATCATCTCGTCGTAAACGAAGTCCGTGCCGTACGGATGACCCAACAGGAAATTCGTGCGGTGCACGTTCTTGGTGTTGATCGGCGCCATTGGGAACGGCACGAGCCACACGTTCAGGCTCGGGTCGTATTCGGGGATGAGGCCCGACGGCTGAGACGGCCCGGTGAACCCCGGCGTCAACGCGAAGGGATCGCTCAGCAGCCGGATCAGGGCCGGGTCGCGCGCGGCGGCGGCCAACGTCGCCTGAGCGCTCGCCGCGGTGCCGCCAGACATGCCACCTTTCACCTTGCGCAGGCGGGCTTTGACCCGCCGCGCCGGGCGTCCGAATTTCTCGCGTGCCTTCTCCTGCAACGTGAGCACGCCGAGATCGAACGGGATGGAATCGAAGCCGCAGGAGAAGACGATGCGCGCGCCGGTCCGTTTCGCCTCTTCGTGATGGGCGTCGATCATGCGCCGCATCCAGGCCGGCTCGCCGCACAGATCGACATAGCCAGTGCCTGTGGCCGCGCAGGCCGCCACAAGCTCGGGACCGTGGAGCTGATAAGGCCCTACCGTCGTGATGATCACGGCCGCACGCTCGCACATCGAACGTAGACTCGCCGGCTCGGCGGCATCCGCCTTAACCAAAGGCAAATCGTCTGGTGCGCCGATGTCGGCACGTACCTTCTGAAGCTTGTCGGTCGAGCGTCCCGCGATCGCCCAGGACGGAGCATCGTTGCCGCGATAGGACGTCGCCAGATATTCGGCGATGAGACGGCCGGTGTAACCCGTCGCGCCATAGACGATGAGGTCGAAGTCCCGCTTCACGACGTTGGTCCTCCTTGAGACCCGGGAGAGCTATCTTCAGATCCGCGTGCAATCGCAGGACACGGGGACGCTCAGCACGAGCAGCAAGTGCCATTTGAGGGTCCGCCGCTCGTTGAACCGTTCCATGGCGTTTGACGGAGGATACCACAGTTCCTGTCTTGGGGCGCGCAACGTCGGTTGGGGTCAATCGCTTCATCTTGGCGGTCGGCGGACTGCTTCCAGTCTGCTCTCGGAAACGGACATTATCAGAGGCGGTTGGCATGTCGCGATGTGCAAGCGCCGTCCGCGCTGTATGCGCCATCCCTGCCGATCGTTTAGTCTTCTCAGTTGGGTGTTGGTGCACCCAGAAAAGATCTGAATCGGTGCGCCACCCAACACCGGGAAGAAAACTGTGCCTTGGCGTGCGGTTCAGGGTGGGAGACGGATGGTCTGCCTTCATCCGTCATATCCGCTCCGCAGACAGCGCCACGAACCCGCGCGATGAGGTGATCGAATGGCTGTTGCAAGTGTATGAGTCCGTTTGTGTGGTACTTTTCGGACGTGACGCGATGTCGGACTTGAGCCCGGAATCCGCGCCAAAGCGGACGTCCGCCAACGCCTTTGACCCCTGCAAAAAGCTGGCGAGGTGAAGTGAACTCCCGCGCGCCTCAATGAGTCCGCACCCTGACTCAGTGCCGCTGATTTGCCCGACGTGTCAAATGTAGTCGCTGGCATGGCACATGCCGGCGACTACCATGCTACTTTGCATGGGGTTGTTTTCGATATTTTTGGTTGGGAGCAAGAACCGGGGGTCGAGCTTGCGGTTGTGTTTCCCGATGATCACGGTGGGGCGGCCTGCCGAGCCGTAGCTCAGGCGATCGCGGCTGGACGGCGGTGGAGCGGCAAGAGCTTCATGCTGCGTCGTCAGTCAGCAACTCGCCAAGCGAGCGGATGATGCGGTCGGGCTTCACGGTGGAGTCCGGAGGCAGGCCGTCGCCATGCACGTCGATCCAGATGGCGTAGATGCCGAGCCGCTGCGGCGCCACGACTTCCCATTCCAGATTGTCGCCGATCATCCAGGTTTCGGATGCGGTGACGCCCAGCGTCTGCATGGCGTGCAAATAGGCGCGCTCGTCCGGCTTGCCGAAACCGTGCTCGCCCTCGATCTGGATGTGATCGAAACGGTGCGACAGCGCAAAGCGTTCGACCTTGGCGCGCTGGGTGCCGGCGGCGCCGTTGGTCACCAGCGCCAGCTTGACGCCGCGCGCCTTCAGTTCGTCGATGGCATCATGCGCGCCGGGGAAGACGAACATTTCCTCTTCGCGGTAGGCGTGAAGCGGTCGGCGAGCCGTACCGCAAGATCCTCGGGCAGCGTGTGGCCGCCTGCGGCAAGGGCGGCAAATCCGTTGCCGACGGTTATGCGCCGCGCCTCATCCAGCTTCAACCGCCATTCGGCCCCGGCAACCGCCCAGAACATGCGCGCGGAATCCAGAACGGCGGTGGCAACCTGCTGCGAGGTCAACGGCCCGAACTCGGCGGCGAATTCCGCGGCGACGTTGTGCCAGGCGATCTCGGGGCGGCCATAGGCCGACAGGATGGTGTCGTCCATGTCGATCAGCATGGCGCGGGGCAGGTGGGTCATCGTTTCACGGCCATTTCGCTTCAGCGTTGCCGACCCCGGCACGCCGCGGTCGATTTGCCGCGAATATCAGATCCCCCGCACGGGGTCCAATTCCAGGAAACGACGTCGCCGGGCTGTGGATGCCGGGCGACGTCGAAATTCGCTTAGGCGACTTTGCTGGCGTCTTCTTCTTCTTCCTCTTCGTCGTCTTCCTCATCTTCCTCTTCGTCATCCGACGTATCGGGCTCGGCTAGTTCAAGGACGGCTAATGGCAGCGTCTCGCGAAAGAGATCGCCTTCATTGCCCATCCACACGCACGCAATATTGCCGTCGTTGACTTCCACGACGCTGAGCGGATGGCCGCCGGACTTCAGAATGACGACATCGCCGGGTTTCAAATCCATGATCTACTCCTTGGAATGCATGACACGAATCGCATTCTAGCGATCGGTCATGACAAGCTGATCATGCGATCATGGCCACTTTACCTCCGGCGGCATCGACGAGAGAATGGAATCCACATTGCCGCCGGTTTTCAGCCCGAAAATGGTGCCGCGGTCGTACAGCAGGTTGAATTCGACATAGCGTCCGCGCCGGATCAACTGCTCCTCGCGATCGGCGGCGTTCCAGGGCAGGGCGAAATTGCGCCGGACCAGTTCGGGATAGATTTTCAGGAAGGCGCGGCCGACGTCCTGCGTGAAGACGAGGTCGGCGTCCCAGTCGCCGGAATCGTGCCAGTCGTAGAATATGCCGCCGATGCCGCGCGCTTCCTTGCGATGCGGCAGGTAGAAGTATTCGTCGCACCACTTCTTGTATTTGTCGTAGTCGGCCACGTTGTTCGATCTCTCGCACGCGTCCTTCATCGCCTGATGGAAGGCCAGCGTGTCGGGATCTTGCTGGGTGCGGCGTCGGTCCAGCACCGGCGTCAAACCGGCGCCGCCGCCGAACCACGCCTTGGTAGTCACGACGAAACGGGTGTTCATGTGCACGGCAGGCACGTGCGGGTTGTGCAGGTGCGCGATCAGCGAAATGCCCGACGCCCAGAACCGGGGATCATCGGCCGCGCCTGGAATCTGCGCGCGGAATTCGGGCGCGAACTCGCCGTGCACGGTGGAACAGTGCACGCCGACCTTCTCGAACAGCCGCCCGCGCATCATCGACATCACGCCGCCGCCGCCGGGCTTGCCGGTGTGGTCGGTGCGGTCCCAGGGTGTACGCACGAAGCGGCCGGCCTCGCCGGGATAGAGCGAAGCCGGCGCATCGTCTTCCAGCCGCTCGAAGGCCGCGCAGATGTCGTTGCGCAGCGCTTCGAACCACGCTCTCGCGCGCGTCTTGCGATCCTCGATCAGCGACATGTCCATGCGGAATTCCCTGACGTTACCTAGCCTTGCGGCCCGAAGTAAGTGCAGCTCTCGTTGCAACTGTCGCGATGAACGCTGACGCGGGTGATCTTGCCGGCGTGCTGGACCCGCTCCCAGATGAACCGCGACAGGTTTTCCAATGTCGGCGTCCCAAGCGCCTCGATCTTGTTCAGGAGCTTGTGGTCGAGGGTCTTGCGGACCTCTTCCATGCTGCGCTCGAGCAGGCCGAGATCCAGCACCATGCCGGTTTCCGGATCGGGCGTGCCGCGCACGCTCACCTCGGCGCGAAACGAGTGGCCGTGAATTTCCTCGCTGGCCGCGCCGAAGGTCGTTCCCTTCAGCGAATGCGCGGCCTCGAAGCGAAATGATTTCGTCAGTTCCCACATCTTGAAAATCTGGTTCCTATCTGATGCCGAGTGTCTTGTGTGTCTGCAGGCTGAGCCGCCATTGCGGATGGCGCAGGCAGTAGTCGACCGTGCGCGCGGTGTTTTCGATCACGTCGGGTCCGTCCATCGGCTGCAGCGAAAAACGTTCGAAATCGAGCCCCGCAAAATCTTCCGGCGGCGCGCCGGCTTGCGGATAGACCAGCTTCAATTCGTGGCCGCGGCGCACCACGAGGTCCGCGCCGGCTTTCGGGCTGACGCAGACCCAGTCCATCCCATCGGGCGGTTCGATCGTCCCGTTGGTCTCGATGCCGATGGCGAAGCCGCGCGCATGCAGCGCATCGATGAAGGGGTATCGACCTGCAGCAGGGGCTCGCCGCCGGTCAGGACCACATAGCGGTTGGTGTTATCGCCGGTCCATTGCCCGGCGATGACGTCGGCGAGCTCGTCCGCGGTGGCGTAGCGGCCGCCCAGCGTGCCGTCGGTGCCGACAAAGTCGGTATCGCAGAACTTGCAGGTGGCGCCGGCGCGGTCCTGTTCGCGGCCGCTCCAGAGGTTGCAGCCGGAAAACGGCAAAACACCGCCGCGCGGCCGGCATGGGCGCCTTCGCCCTGCAGGGTCAGGAATATCTCTTTGACCGCGTAGCTCACTGTATCTCCTTGGACCGCATCTCGCCTTGGGTGGCGTGACGGGTCTGCCGCAGCGCCTCGCCCAATGCCATGGCCGCCGCCATGGCCACATTGAGCGAACGCAAGCCCGGCCTGATCGGTATTACCAGCCGCGCATCCGCGACGGATGCGACCTCATCGCTAACCCCTGCGGATTCTCGTCCGAACAGCAGGACGTCGTCTTTCTCGTACCTGAAATCCAGATAGAGCCGGCCCCTTTGTCGTAAACAGCACCAGCCTGGACCCGGCTTCGTTACGCCATTGCTGGAATTTTGACCATGAGTCATGGCGGGTAAGGGCGACATGATCGAGGTAGTCCATTCCCGCCCGCCGGAAATGCCGGTCGGAGATCGGAAAGCCGGCCGGCTCGATGATATGGGCGGCCGCGCCCAGGCATGCACACAGGCGCAGAATCGTCCCGGTGTTCTGGGGAATATCGGGCTGGAAGAGGGCGATGTGCATTCGAGTAATACGGTTCAGTCGGCGATTACAAGTCTAGCAACTCCGGGCTGCGCGGACTCGATGGCCACCAGAAGATTTGGAATCAATGGCCTGAGATCGGCTAACCGATTTGTCCTGGCTTGAAGCACCACAACGGCAATCGAAAACGCATTTAGGTTCTGCTGAAAGGACAGGTTCCGATCAACGGCGACAAATATGTCGAAATGCTGCGAGGCAAGCGTCAGCAGTGCGCCGTTCTTGATCGTCGTCCATTCCATTTGACGCGCGGTTTTGACATCGTGCCCGACAATGTCGCGGGCCAAGCGCCAGTCGACGCATTCGTCGAGAAATACCTTCACGATGCGGCTTCGATGACCCGGTCTCTCGCCTCTTCCAGGAAGGCGACTACGTGCTCTCTCGTGACGGACGGGAATCCCTCGAGAAAATCATCGATTGATTCCTCGGCTTCCAGGGAGTCAAGCAGGGTTTGCACAGGAACTCTCGTCCCGTGGAAGACGGCCGTGCCGCCCATCACGTCGCGGTTTCGCGATACAATTGGCTGATCCTTCATCATGGCAAATATCATATCATGTGGCCCGGTAACGGTACACATTCCCTGCCAACGAAAGAAAGCGATCGGCGGCAATCGGATCTGCCGGAAAATGCTGGATTCGGGGGATTCCCGGACCAAGCGAGGTTCGTCCATATCGCGTGCGCGGCCCCGTCGGCGCGGGTGAATGTATTGAATAAATCACGGTCGGGCGCGGATTTAGTGCATTGCACGCTGGCGGGCCGATAGCGGGCTTGCGCTCTTACGGCAAGGGTGCCAATAGAACGATTCTGGACTGCTTGTTCCGCCGGATTGGGGGAGGAAAAAGCGGTTTTTCTGCCGCCGCGGGGCCGCGGGCGCCGGCAGCCTCCTCCAGGTCGCGCTTTTTGCGTGTCCGGGGCGGTTCCGCCGGCTGCAGATAAGAAAGGGCTTGGAATCGTGACGACAGCGTCTTCGGCGGACCATCCGACACGCCGTGATTTTCTTTATGTTGCAACGGGAGCCGTCGCCGCCGTAGGCGCGGCTGCCACGGTCTGGCCGCTGGTTTCCCAGATGAACCCGGATGCCTCGACGGTCGCGGCCGGAGCGCCGATTGAGGTCGACCTGACGCCGATCGCCGAGGGACAGGACATCAAGGTGTTCTGGCGCGGCAAGCCGATCTACATCAGCCATCGGACCAAGAAGCAGATCGAAGAGGCCCGCAAGGTGCCGGTGGCGAGCCTGCCCGATCCGCAGAGCGACGAGGCCAGAGTCAAGCCGGGGCATGACCAGTGGCTGGTCGTGGTCGGCATCTGCACCCATCTGGGCTGCATCCCGATTGCCCATGAAGGCGCCTACGACGGCTTCTTCTGCCCGTGCCACGGCTCCGTGTACGACACCTCGGGCCGTATTCGTCAGGGGCCCGCGCCGACCAATCTGGCGGTGCCGCCCTATACGTTCGTTTCCGACACCAAAATCCAGATCGGCTAAGGGCTCGGACGCCAGTCCTAGACCCCTTAACCCGTCGCGTCGTTTTACTTCCTCAGGATCGCATCAATGAGCGGACCATCCGATTTCCAGCCGACCAATCCCGCCTTGAAGTGGATCGAACGGCGCCTCCCGATCATGGGACTCATGCATTCCTCGTTCGTGGCGTATCCGACGCCGCGTAATCTGAACTACTGGTGGACGTTCGGCGCTATCCTTTCGTTCATGCTGGGCGTGCAGATCCTGACCGGCGTGATCCTGGCGATGCACTACACGCCGCATGCCGATATGGCGTTCAAGTCCGTCGAACTCATCGTCCGCGACGTCAATTACGGCTGGCTGCTGCGAAACATCCACGCCTCCGGCGCGTCGATGTTCTTCTTCGCGGTCTACATCCACATGTTCCGCGGCCTCTATTACGGGTCGTACAAGGAGCCGCGTGAAGTGCTGTGGATCCTCGGCGTCATCATCTACCTCCTGATGATGGCGACCGGCTTCATGGGTTACGTGCTGCCGTGGGGCCAGATGAGCTTCTGGGGCGCCACCGTCATCACCAACCTGTTCTCGGCCGTGCCCTATTTCGGCGAGAGCATCGTGACGCTGCTGTGGGGCGGCTACTCCGTCGGCAATCCGACGCTCAATCGCTTCTTCTCGCTGCACTATCTGCTGCCGTTCGTGATCGCGGGCGTCGTGGTGTTGCACATCTGGGCGCTGCACGTGGCGGGCCAGAACAACCCGGCCGGCGTCGAGCCGAAGACCGAAAAGGACACGGTGCCGTTCACGCCCTACGCGACCATGAAGGACATGTTCGGCGTTTCCTGCTTCCTGCTGTTCTTCGCGTGGTTCATCTTCTACATGCCGAACTATCTCGGCGACGCCGAGAACTATATTCCGGCCAATCCCGCTGTGACGCCTGCGCATATCGTGCCGGAGTGGTACTATCTGCCGTTCTACGCCATCCTGCGCTCGATCCCGAATAAGCTCGCCGGCGTCGTCGCAATGTTCGGAGCGATCCTCATCCTGGCGTTCCTGCCCTGGCTCGACACCGCCAAAACGCGCTCGTCGAAGTACCGCCCGCTGGCCAAGCAGTTCTTCTGGATGTTCGTCGTCGTCTGCATCGGGCTCGGCTATCTTGGCGCGCAGCCGCCGGAAGGCATCTATGTCATCGTCGGCCGCATCCTGACCTTCCTCTACTTCGCCTACTTCCTCATCCTGCTGCCGCTCTTGAGCCGGATTGAGAAGCCGCGTCCGGTGCCGAATTCGATCGCCGATGACGTGCTGGCGAAGACCGGCGGCAAGGCTGCGCCGATGGTGTCGAGCGTAATTGCCCTTCTGATCGCCGGCGGCTTGCTGTTGGGCGGCGCCGAGAGCGCCCGCGCTGCCGAAGGTGGCACCAAACCGCCGGCGGAGAAGTGGTCGTTCGCCGGCCCCTTCGGCAAATTCGATCGCGGCGCATTGCAGCGCGGCCTGAAAGTTTACAAGGAAGTCTGTGCGTCCTGCCATGGCCTCTCGTTTGTCGCGTTCCGCAACCTCGCCGAAGCCGGCGGTCCCGGCTACTCGGTGGCGCAGGCCCAGGCGTTTGCCTCCGAGTACAAGGTGAAGGATGGCCCGAACGACCAGGGCGATATGTTCGAGCGGCCGGGCCGGCCGGCGGACTATTTCCCGTCGCCGTTCCCGAACGAGCAGGCAGCCCGTGCGGCAAATGGCGGCGCATATCCCCCGGACCTGTCGCTGATCACCAAGGCGCGCAGCTACGGCCGCGGCTTCCCGATGTTCCTGATCGACTTCTTCACCCAGTATCAGGAGCAGGGCCCGGACTACGTTACCGCGCTGCTGCAAGGCTATGAGGACAAGGCCCCGGCCGGCGTCACGCTGCCGGAAGGGTCCAGCTACAACAAGTATTTCCCCGGCCACGCCATCAAGATGCCGAAGCCGTTGAACGACGGCCAGGTCACCTACGACGACGGCTCGCCGGCCACGGTTGCGCAATACGCCAAGGACGTAACCCACTTCCTGATGTGGGCCGCGGAGCCGCACATGGAGGCGCGCAAGGCGCTCGGCCTGCAGGTGTTCGTGTTCCTGATCCTGCTCACCGTGCTTCTGTACTTCACCAAGAAGAAGGTCTGGGCCAACGCCCACTGATCACGGCGTCTTTACCGCAATTTCGGTAAAGCCCCTGCGGGGGCTTTTTGTTGGCGCAGCAATGCGCCGACAGGCGATTGCGTCCGGCTCTTGCAGCCGCCAAAATGGCCGCAAGCATCACGTTCAAGAAGCAGTCCCGGAGGAACCCATGGGCACCCACATCACCTTCAAGCGTCCGGACGGCAAGGAAACCGCCGGCTATCTCGCCAATGCCGCGCGCGGCAACGCGCCGGGCGTGGTGGTGGTGCAGGAATGGTGGGGCCTGTCGGAGAACATCAAGGGCCTGTGCGACCGCTTTGCGGTGGCCGGCTTCGATGCGCTGGCGCCCGATCTCTACAAGGGCGTCGTGGTGCCGTATCACGATACGGACGCGGCCAACGCGCAAATGACCTCGCTGGATTTCATGGACGCCACCACTCAAAATGTACGGGGCGCCGCGCAATATCTCGCACGCAATGGCGCCAAAGTGGGTCTCACCGGCTTCTGCCTCGGCGGCGCCGTGACCATCATCGGCGCGACCAAGATTCCGGAGCTGGCGGCGGGCGTCGTGTTCTACGGTATCCCGCCGGAGCAGGCCGCCAAACCGGCCGACGTAAAGATCCCGCTGCAGGCGCATTTCGCCAACAAGGACGATTGGTGCACGCCGGCCGCGGTCGACGCCTTCGAAAGGGCGATGAAGGACGGCGGCAAGTCGCTCGAGCTGTTCCGCTACGATGCCGAACACGCGTTCGTGAACGAGCAGCGCATGGCCGTGCATGATCGCGAGGCCGCCGAGCTCGCCTGGGGCCGGGCGACGGAGTTTTTCAGGAAGCATCTCGGCTAAGTTGAGAGCATCTCGGCGGAGGAGTTGGCCGCGCATGAAAATCTTTTGCACGGGCGCCTCGGGCTATATCGGCGGATCGGTTGCTGCCCATCTCATCGCCGCCGGACATCAGGTAACGGGTCTGGTTCGTTCGCCGGAGAAAGCCGAGGCGGTTCGCGCGCGGGGTATCGAGCCTGTGTTGGGCACGCTCGATGACGAGAAAATTCTGGCGCAAGCGGCGCAGGCCGCCGACGTCGTCGTCAATGCGGCGAGCGCCGATCACAGGGGCGTGGTCGAGAGCCTGCTTGGCGCGCTCGCCGGGAGCGGCAAGCCGTTCATCCACACATCGGGATCGAGCATCGTCGGCACCCGCGCCAGGGGCGAGCGGTCGGACGAAATCTTCGACGAGGACACGCCGATCACGCCGTCGCCGGCGCGCGTGGCGCGAGTCGCCTTGAACGAATTCATCCTCTCATACCGCGACAAGGGCTGCCGGCCGGTCATCATCTGCCCGAGCCTGATCTACGGCACAGGCCTTGGCGCCAATCCGGACAGCGTGCAGGTGCCACTGCTGATCAGGCTGGCAAAAAGCGCGGCAATGCGGCGCATGCCGGACCCGGCGAGAACATCTGGTCGAATGTGCATATCGACGATCTCGTGACGCTCTATGCGCTCGCCATCGACAAGGCCCCGGCAGGTAGCTTCTATTTCGCCGAGAACGGCGAGAATTCGATGCGCGAAGCCTGCGAGGCCATCAACCGCATGCTCGGTTTTGCAGGACCGCCAACGGCGATGTCGATGGCGGAAGTCGCCGCCGAATGGGGCGAGGGTACCGCCGAAGATACGATGGCTTCAAACAGCCGCGTGCGGGCGAAGCGCGCGCGCCAGCTTGGCTGGAAGCCGAACGCGCGCGGATTGATCGAAGAGATCGAGCAGGGGTGTTACCGGGAGTAGCGCCGTGGATCCAATCGAGAAGATACTTGGGTTACTCACCAAGATTTTGCGAGATCCATCGTCTCGCAAGCAGACGGTGAAGGAGTTTGAACGATACTATGCCGGGATCGCTGTCCGCCGCTCGATCCGTCATGACGCGCTCGATATTCTTGATGAACTGGTTTCCGACCTCGGCTTCTACGTCGCTGATCCTGCTATACGTGCGGAGGACCCCAGTTACTACGGGGACGAGCGTCTGGTGAAGGAAGTTGAATCGACTCTTCGGCTGCTTTCCCATGTTGGGATTGTCGTGCCGCAGGAAGGACGACCAACCGCCGAATGAAGGGCCTATAAGGGCTACTGAGGCAACGGATACTATTCATCTCGTTGCCCGCCGCGCACCCCGTCCCACCACGCGCACGTTCCGGACATCACCTTGTAATTGCCTTCCATCACCTGCACCGGCGCGCGCAGGCCAGACGCCGCCGCGCGCATGCGCATCTCGCGCGCGACCTTGCGGTCTTCCGGCGGCAGCCAGACGCGCTCATGGCCCCACAAGCTCGGGCCGTCGTGCATCTCGACCGGCTGCCACGTCGCGGGGTCGATCTCGCGGCCGCCCCAGCCGCATTCGATCATGAACGACGATGGCGTCTTGGCGTAGAACGAAGTCATGAAATCGTTGGTGTGCCGGCCGAGCGTGACCTGACGCGACCCTCCTGGGTTTGCGCGATGTCATAGCACTGGCCGACATCGTCGAGCGAGAACAGCTCCACCATCAGATGGTGCATGCCGTTCTTGCCGGTCTCGATCAGCGCGAGGCTGTGATGCCGCGCATTGACATGGAAGAAGTAGGCGCGGAACGGTTTTGAGATGTAGTCGGAAAGCCCGAAGCCGAGCATGTCGATATAGAACGCCATCACGGGCTCGATGTTCTCGACTGTGAGCACGGCGTGTCCAAGCCCGAGCGGGCCGGTGCGAAAACCCGAGATCGACCGTCCCGGCACGAACGGCGTGTCGTCGATCTCGGCGCCGTAAAACGCCTCCAGCCGGTTGCCGGCCGGATCATGAAACGAAATCAGGCCGCGGACGCGCCTGGCGTCGGCCAGCGTTTGCGGTTCGGCGGTGACAGGCACGCCGGCTTTTTCCAGCCGCGCCGCCAGTGCATCCAGCGCCGCGCTGTCGGCGACCTCCCAGCCGAAGAAACGCATGCCTTCGCCCATCGCGCGGTCGATCACGATGCGCTGCTTGCGGTCGTCCATCCGGAACGCCAGCAGCGAATTGCCGCGCTCCACCGCCTGCAGCCCCACCAATCCGGTCCCGAACTGCCGCCAGTCCTCGAGGTTATCAGATCCGAAACCGGCATATCCCAGACCCAGCAATGCCATCGCCTGCCTCCCTCGTTCGCAATCTTTGCGCGCCAGAAAGCGCCGCTGCTTGCTCAAATCCTACGCAAGTTTTGCGCATTCCGACACCCGAAGATGAGCCCGGTACCGGCGCCCCGGCCGGTCCCTCCCTTGACATCATCACCGGCGGATGGTGTTTAGGGTCGCATGAACACCGTTATCAGCCCATCCTGTCTCTGGTGGCGCACCTCTTAAAGAGGTGGCCGGTGCGATTTCATTTTCCAATCGTCGAAGGTCGCCATCGCAGTGCGACGGTCCCTTCGTTTGTCCTGTGTGGCGTTCCCTCCCGAATTTTCGTAAGAGGATCACATGAACAGGACAGCCTTCTCCCTGCCCGAGCACAGCGATTACCGGACCAGCGGCGGCCTCGCGATTTCGCGTGCCGTCGAGCAGTTCACCGGCAACGCCAAGCGCCTTGACGACCTGATCGAATTGCTCGACCGCCGCCCCGGTGTGGTGCTGTCCTCCGGCACCACGGTGCCGGGCCGCTACGAGAGCTTCGACCTCGGCTTTGCCGATCCGCCGCTGGTGCTGGAAACCGCCGGCTCGAACTTTTCGCTTTCTGCGCTGAATGCGCGGGGCGAGGTGCTGATCGCGTTTCTGGGCGATGTGCTGCGTGAGCCCTGCGTAGTCATTTCTGAAAAAGCCCGACGCGGCTGGCCGGCCACATCATTCGTGGGGCTGCGCCAGTTGAGGAAGACCAGCGCACGCGCCGCGCCAGCGTAATGTCGCTGGTGCGCGATCTCGTTGCCGCCTTCACGGCCAACGACGACCCGCTGCTCGGCCTGTTCGGCGCCTTCGCCTACGACCTCGTGTTCCAGATCGAGGATCTCGTGCAGAAGCGGGTGCGGGAAAGCGACCAGCGCGACATCGTGCTGTATGTGCCGGATCGCCTGCTGGCCTATGACCGCGCCACCGGCCGCGGCGTGGTGTTGAGCTACGATTTTGCCTGGAACGGGAAATCCACCGAGGGTCTGCCGCGCGATACTGCCGAGAGCGTTTACGCCAGGACGCCGCGGCAGGGCTTTGCCGACCACGCGCCCGGCGAATATCAGGCGACGGTTGAGGTCGCGCGCGCGGCATTTGCACGCGGCGACCTGTTCGAGGCGGTGCCCGGGCAACTGTTCGCCGAGTCCTGCGAGCGTTCGCCGGCTGAAGTCTTCCAGCGGCTCTGCCGCATCAACCCGTCGCCCTATGGCGCGCTGATGAATCTCGGCGACGGCGAATTTTTGGTGTCGGCCTCGCCGGAAATGTTCGTCCGCTCCGACGGTCGCAGGGTCGAGACCTGCCCGATCTCGGGCACGATCGCGCGCGGCGTCGATGCGATCGGCGATGCCGAGCAGATCAGGCAATTGCTGAACTCGGAGAAGGACGAGTTCGAACTCAACATGTGCACCGACGTCGACCGCAACGACAAGGCGCGCGTTTGCGTGCCCGGCACTATCAAGGTGCTGGCGCGGCGGCAGATCGAGACCTATTCAAAGCTGTTCCATACCGTCGATCATGTCGAAGGCATGCTGCGTCCGGGCTTCGATGCGCTCGACGCGTTCTTGACCCATGCCTGGGCGGTCACCGTGACGGGCGCTCCGAAATTGTGGGCGATGCAGTTCGTCGAGGACAATGAGCGTTCGTCGCGGCGCTGGTATGCCGGCGCGATTGGTGCGGTGAATTTCGACGGCAGCATCAATACCGGGCTGACCATCCGCACCATCCGGATGAAGGACGGCCTCGCCGAAGTGCGCGTCGGCGCCACCTGTCTGTTCGATTCCGATCCCGCGGCGGAAGATCGCGAATGCCAGGTCAAGGCGGCGGCGCTGTTCCAGGCGCTGCGCGGCGATGCGCCGAAGCCGCTATCGGCGTTCGCGCCCGATGCCACCGGCTCGGGCCGCAAGGTGCTGCTGATCGACCACGACGACAGTTTTGTGCACATGCTGGCGGATTATTTCCGGCAAGTCGGCGCAAGCGTGACCGTGGTCCGGCACGTCCATGCCCAGGAGATGCTGAAGCAGAGGAGCTGGGATCTGCTGGTGCTGTCGCCGGGCCCGGGTCGCCCCGAGGATTTCGGGATTTCGAAGACCATCGGCACTGCGCTCGACAGAAAACTGCCGATCTTCGGCGTCTGTCTCGGCGTGCAGGCGATCGGCGAATATTTCGGCGGCCAGCTTGGCCAGCTCACCCACCCCGCGCACGGGCGGCCGTCGCGGGTTCAGGTGCGCGGCGGGCGGCTGATGCACAACCTGCCGAACGAGATCGTGATCGGCCGCTATCATTCGCTTTATGTCGAGCGCGACAGCGTGCCCGAGGTTCTCGAGGTCACCGCGACCACCGAGGACGGCGTCGCGATGGCGATCGAACACAAGACCCTGCCGGTCGGCGGCGTGCAGTTTCACCCGGAATCGCTGATGTCGCTTGGCGGCGAGGTGGGATTGCGTATCGTCGAAAACGCCTTTCGTTTGAACGTGCCAGTCAATTGAGGATTGCGAGATACCGATGACATTCGATCACGATCTGAAGGCCACCGTCCGCACCATTCCGGATTACCCGAAGAAGGGCATCCTGTTTCGCGACATCACGACGCTGCTGGCGGATGCCCGCGCTTTTCGCCGCGCGGTGGACGAACTGGTGCAGCCCTGGGCGGGATTGAAGATCGACAAGGTCGCCGGCATTGAGGCGAGGGGATTCATCCTTGGCGGCGCGGTGGCGCATCAGGTTTCCGCGGGCTTCGTGCCGATCCGCAAGAAAGGCAAGCTGCCGCACACCACAGTGCGGATCGCGTATTCGCTTGAATACGGCCTCGATGAAATGGAAATGCATGTCGATGCGATCCAGCCCGGCGAGCGCGTGATCCTGGTCGACGATCTCATCGCCACCGGCGGCACGGCGGAGGGCGCGGTGAAGCTGCTGCGCCAGATCGGTGCCAATGTGGTCGCGGCCTGCTTCATCATCGACCTGCCGGATCTCGGCGGCGCCGCCAAGCTGCGCGCGATGGACGTTCCGGTGCGCACGCTGATGGCGTTCGAAGGGCACTGAGCGGTCACCACTCGGAGGGGTAAGCCGACCGCCCCCGAGGCGAGGCCCTTGCCTCCGTTCATTCTTGCCGGAGCTTGGCGCCGCCTGCGCCAAAGAACTCCTCGATCTTGTTGGTAAGCCAATCTGGCCGCGTCACGGTCGGAACATGACCGGCGCCGTCGATTACCGCCAGCGTGGCCCGTTGCAGACTGGCCGCGAGCTTCTGGGATGAGGCCAGCGGCGCAATCGCGTCACGGCTTCCGTGGATGACGAGAGCTGGAATCGGCAACTGTCCTAATCGCGATCTCGATATCGATTCCTTCCATGCATTCCAACAACCCGATCGCCGCGTCGGCATTCGATCGCATGACAATCTTCTTTCCCCACTCTCTCTCGGCTTCGCAGTCCTCTTCGGGTACGCAGGCATCGACAAAAGCCGCCATGGTCGATGCAAAGTCGTGGCGACACCCCTGAATCAGCCTGTCCCTTTGGGGCGTCCGTTCTCCGGTGTAACGTCCATCGACCAGTATCAGGCCGGAAAAACGACCGGGCTGTCTCAAGGCCGCTTCAAGCACCACGGCGGCGCCCGCGGATTCGCCCGCCAGTACACATCGCTTAACTTCAAGCCGGTCGAGCACGAAAAACAGGTCGGACACCAGCAGATCGAAAGTAATTCGCGGTTCGCGGCTGATTGTTGCGCCGGTACCACGGTGATCGTAGGCTACGGTTCGCCATGATTTGCTGAGCTGCTCGAAGACCGGCAGCCAGAGTTCTCCGCTGCCTACCCAGCCTCCCTGCGCTACAATTGTCTGTGGCCCATTTCCAAAGGACTGGACAAACATGCTGACGTCGGCAGTCTTCAAGTACATCTGGTCCAACTGTGAATGGAGAATCTGGCCAACCTCAACGCTGAATTCCCGGTCGGAACCCCGTGGATGGCGCATGGCATCGCCGGCGAAGATGACGCCGCCTCGGGCTTGCAACCAGTTGTTTCGTTCGACGCGGAGTTGCAGGTGGCGATTTTCAGCGTTGACGCGGTAGAGTCATCATCGGCGAGGGGACGAAGGGTTACAGGTCGATGCAGGACGACTTCAGGCAGAAGCTTGCGCTTATCGTCGACCTCGCGGGTGTGAGCCGATCCGGGCTCGCTCGCGAGATCGGGATCGACAAGTCGGTGGTGAGTCGGTGGGTTTCGGGTTCGACGCGGCCGAGCGCCGCCAGCCTGGATCTACTGACTGCCAAGCTGGCGGGCCGCGTCGCAGGGCTTCACCGCTCAGACTGGGAACAGCCACTCGCTGCCTTCGCAGCAAAGTTTCGGGCAAGCGCTCTAGACCGTCGAACGGGCGCAGCCCCTGCTCACGATGGAGGCACTGCTCCGACGTCGCAACAACAGGTTACATTTTGCACCACTGCGGACCATGTGCATCTCGCCGTTGCCGCCATGGGCGAGGGCCCCGTGCTTGTCAAAGCTCCCAACTGGCTCAACCATGTCGAGTACGACCTCGTGAGCCCTGCCTGGGCTCCGACCTTCATTCGGCTTGCGCGTAATTTCCGGTTTGTTCGCTATGATGCGCGCGGCAGTGGACTGTCGGATTGGGATATCGAAGAAACCACGTTCGAAAACTCTGTTCGTGACCTCGAAACCGTTATCGATCGCCTGGATCTCGAGAAAGTCTCGCTGCTCGGTCTCTCGCAAGGCGCCGCTTTTGCTATCGCGTATGCCGCGCGCCACCCCAACAGGGTATCGAGGCTGCTATTGCACGGGTGCTACGCCCGGGGACGCCATCGGCGAAACAACGATCTTGAACGCAAGAAGTCGGAACTGGTCGATACCCTGATCACGACGGGTTGGGGTAGCGACAGTGCCGTCTACAACAATGCGCTGGCGTCGTTCTTCATTCCCTCCGCCGCACCCGACCAGATCTCGCTCTTTCGCCCAGCTTCAGCGCGTCAGCGCTCCAGCTGCTAATGTCCTTCGTTCGAAGGCGATGCTGGATGAAATAGACGTCACCGGGCTATTGCCGACCATCAACGTACCAACACTTATCACTCACTCACGGCACGACCAGATCGTCCCGATCGAGGAGGGCAGGTTGGTGGCGGCGGCTATTCCGGGAGCCAGGTTTGTCTCGCTCGAGAGCGACAGCCACGTGATCCTGCCAGGAGAGCCTGCTTGGGATCAGTGGATGTCACTGATTGAAGATTTTCCACACGACAAGCCTGGCGGCGGGCAGGGCGTCGACAACTCTGCAACATCAAATCCAGCGCAAAATCGCTGAAGCTGAAATACTTTGGGCGCATTGATGCGGTTCGGTCTAGCTGTCCGATCTCGCCGGAGTTGCGAAGTGTGGGGATGGATGTAGCGGTGCGAACGTGAATGACTCCCCCGCGTCGTCCCTGCGTTCGGACCGATAGCCGCTATCGGTTGTTGTTGTCGAACGCCATCCTGCCTCAATCGAGAGGACAACGTGGTAGGGATCCCGGCGTTCGCCGGGTCGACAGCCGATGGTTGCTCTTGCGTTATCACACCGCCTCGGCGCCGAGTTGCGCGCGCCAGTGTAGCGCGCGCTCGTTCAGGAGCGCATCGCGGATATAGGCCGTTTTTTCCTGTTCCAGCCGTTCGCATTCCTCGAATGTCAGGCTGTCCGGCCCATGCGTGGTCCATGCCGCCTGCAGGGTGCGGCAGGTGTGGCTGCCCTGGCGCAGCGTGAACCAGATCCGGTTCTGAATCTTCTCCAGATTGGGCGTCTGGCCGACCCATGCCTGGGGCGAGGCCTTGCAGCGGATGACGAAAACCCCTGCGAAGGTTTTCCGCTCTTTGTAGGCAGCGATCGCCGCCTTTCTCGCTGATGTCACGGGATTGCCTCGCTGGGGTGGCCGGGGTGTGAGGAGGCAATAACAGGCCGGCCGTTCGACGTCAATATTATCCGGGTAATATTGTCGACCTCGTGGAGGCTTCACGACCGCTGCGGGAGCAGGCTGAACTCAAGCTCCCGAAAGCTGGTGTAATTCCTGCGGATCCACTGGTGCAGCTCGGTCGATGAGTCCCTCTCGTTGCGCAGGTAGTCGGTGAAGGAAAAGGTCAGCCGGTCGACATAGGTCTTCAGGAACGAGGGCAGGGCCGATATTCGCAGCACCCGCCCCAAGCCCATAATCTCGGGCAGTTCGCCGCGCACGACATACTCGTTGTCGACCGTAATCAGCGCTTTCAGCGGGATCTGCTCCCGTAACATCGGATAGCTGCGCGCGGAAACGCGGTCGGTATCGGCCACGAACAGGACGACCGGCGCGACGCTGCGCCGCGCGGCCTCTTTCAGGAAACCGATCTCGTTGGTCATCTTGAAGAACTCGTCGAACGCATGAAAGCCGAGGTCGATCACCTTGGCGACACCGTCATTGACGATCAGGCGGTCCATGAGCTGCATCTTGCCATAGGTGTCCATGACCTCGGCCGTCTCGGTCAGGCGCGGCAGATATTCGAGCAGCGATGGTTCCTTCAGGTTGATGTCGAAGGAGGACACCGTGCCGTTTTTCAGCAGCAAAAACTCGCTCAAGAGCCGCGCAAGCAGCGTCTTGCCGACCAGCGGCCGGGGCGAGCAAATGATGTAGACGGGGGTGGGGCTCATCACCCGCTATATCAAAGGAATTTTTCGGCTAATCCAGCCCCCAACGCGGCGGGTGCGCGACTATTTTTCACCGCCGCGCACGCCAGGCTTGGCGCCGACGAGATCGGTCAGCTTGATGCGGTCGAACTCGCTCCAGACATTGGCGAGCCAGTGCCGGACATAGCCGCGCAGCACGAACGAATAGTTCGCGGCTTCGTCCTCCTTGCCCTTGTTGGCGACGAATTTGAGGAACGGCACCGAGGAAACCTCGACCTGCTCATAGGCCATTTCGTTGAGCTTGGGGATCGTGAGTTCGGTGGCGTCCTTGATGCGGTGGAAATAGGAATTGTAGGTCGCCTGGTCCCACTGGAAGAACTGGGTGTCGTTGATGAAGTTCTTCACCAGATAATATTTGGCGCCCTGCATGAAATTCGCGGTCTCGGCGATTTCGTCCAGCGAGGCGATCGAGGGGCCCAGGATGTGGAACACGGAGAAGGTGATCTGTCCGGCCTTGGCCGCATCGAGAAAGCCAATGTCGCGCAGCGAGGCCAGCGCCGGAGACAACAGTCCGGCGCGGACGTCGATCACGGTGACGGAGGGGCTGGCCGCGTTCAGCGTATCGAAGATCTTCATCTGGTCCGAGGTCGTCGTCATGTCGACGATCTCGGTGATGTCGGGGTGGAAGCGCTTCAGGGTGCCGCGCGGCGATTCGGTATCGAATGCCCGGGTCGGCACGTTGTTGGCACTGAAATAATCCAGAAGCGTCCGCGACACGGTCGTCTTGCCGACCCCGCCCTTGTCCGCGCCCACCACAATCACGACTGGCTTTGCCATGGAATTCCCTTGAACAGCAGTTCCGACCGCGGGAGCGGCCGGGCAGGTCCCATTCCCTGCTTTGGGCGCGAACATGGCAGAAACAAGGGATAATTCAATTCCTTGGACAGCCATCGCCGTTATTCATACGGAATTCGTTAATCAGGGAGCGACGACAGGGCGGCTGCTCAGCGGTGAGGGCCCCAAGGGCCCTCTGAGGGCCGGGGCGCGTGCCCGGAACGCCGGCGGGTTCGCTGGCATCGTTCCACGGGCCGCGGGGAACCGGCGGTTGGAGTCGCCCGGCGGCCGATTCCTCGGATTCATCCGTTTGGTCCGCCGTATCCGAGGGCAATGCCAGCGGGCCGGGGTCATGACCGCCGGCAAACTGCACCAGCGCCTTGACGCGCGCGTCGACCGACGGATGGGTCGCGAACAGGTCGGCAAATCCCTCGCGCGGATTGTCGACGCAGAGCTCCATGATCGCAGACGTTGCGCCGGGCAGCTCGCCGCGGTTCTCGATCTTGCGCAGCGCCGTGATCATGGCATCGGGATTCTTGGTCAGTTCGACCGAGCCGGCGTCGGCCAGCAATTCGCGCGACCGCGACAGCGCCAGCTTGACGACCTGCGACAACAGCCAGGCCAGCAGGATCAGCACGACCGCGATGATGATCGCAATGATCGCGCCGCCGCCACCCTTGCTGTCGCGGTCAGACGATGAAGAAGACGACGATGAAGAGGACGATGACGACCAGCCGCTGCCGCTCGAGTTCCACGACAGGTTGGTGAACATGCGAAAGAACAATTCGCCGAAAAAACCCACCACGCCGGCGATGATCACGGCGACCACCATTAATTGCACGTCGCCGTTGCGGATATGTGTGAGCTCGTGGCCGAGCACGGCCTCGATCTCCTGGTCATTGAGCGCCTGCAGAAGGCCCGACGTCACCGTGATGGAATATTGCCGCCGGTTGAGGCCGGTCGCGAATGCGTTCAAGGCCGGGCTGTCCATCACCTTCAGCTTCGGCATCGGGATGCCGCGCGAGATGCTGAGATTTTCCAGGAGATTATAGAGCCGCGGCTGCTGCTGCCGCGTCACGCTCTCGCCGCCGGTCACGGCGTCGATCATGTTCTGGTGGAAGAAATAGGCGATCACGATCCACAGCGCGGCGACGATCGTGGCGTAGGGGAGGCCGCGATCAGGTCGCGCCACGCATACATCAGGTAATAGTCGACCGACTTGTCGCTATGCATCAGCGCTTCGGCGACCAATGCGCCGGCAAAGACCAGCACATAGATCAGGAGAAAGAGGCCGGCGAGCAGCAGCATCGAACGAAACTTGTTCGATGCGATATGCGTGTAGAGACCATACGCGGCCATGATAAGGCGGCTCTGCCGGATGTTTGAAGTGTCAGAACTTCACGGTCGGCACGGCCTCGACTTCAGTGCGGCTGGCGCCGAGGTCGAAGAATTCCTTGCGGGTGAAGCCGAACATGCCGGCAAACAGCGCCGCGGGAAGCTGCTGGATGCCGGTGTTGTATTCCTGGACCGCGTTGTTGAAGAAGCGGCGGCTGGCCGCGATCTTGTTTTCCAGATCGGACAGTTCGCCCGCCAACTGCTGGAAATTGGCGTTGGCCTTGAGGTCCGGATAGGCCTCCGACAGCGCGATCAGGCGGCCGAGGGCGCCGCTCAACTGGTTCTCGGCGGCGGACACCTGCGCCGGCCCCTGCGCCGACATCGCCGAATTGCGCGCCTTGATGACGTCGTCGAGTGTGCCGCGCTCGTGCGAGGCGTAGCCCTTCACGGTCTCGACCAGGTTCGGGATCAAATCGTGGCGCTGCTTGAGCTGGACGTCGATGTCGGCAAAGGCCTGGCTGACGCGCTGGCTGAGCGCGACGAGGCGGTTATACGCGGCGAAGGCAAACAGCACGATGATGACGATGACGCCGAGAACGATCCAGCCGGTCGACATGGCAGACAACTCCTGTGGGACGAAGAGGCAGGGAAACTAGACGAAAAACCGGGCGTGCGGCAGCCCGCTCGCGACTTGGGGCATGGCTTTAGTCGGAAGCGGGGCGGGATAAGTTCATTTCGCTCATGTCCCGGACGCGGTGCAGCGTCTCTTGACGATGCGCCGCAGAGCCGGGACCCATCACGCCAGGCGCAAGCTGGGCCCCGGCTCTGCAGCGCATCACGCCGCAAGCGCGGCGCGCTGCGCAGCGTCCGGGGCACGGAGACCGGGTAAGTCAGCTCTCCTCCATCACGGCGTCGCCCCACCGCCAGCGCCGGGCAGTGGCGTACTCCGCCTTGGCGCGGCGAGGCACCTTTGTGAGGGCGAGACCTGCCGGGGTGCAGAGCTTCGCTGCTATTTCGACCTTGCTGACGGCTGGTTGCGCCAGAACGCGGGAGGGGCGCCGTGCGACCGGCGCGCGCGCGAGTGCGACATAGGAGAACCTTTCGTCCTCGAAGGGCAGCTCCGCGCCCTTCACCTGCTTGTGCGCGCGCGAGCGCTGCAGGCGCTGGGTGAAATGGCACCAGTCGGGCGCCTGCAGCGGGCATTTGCCGTCATGCGGGCAGGGGGCGGCGACATGCGCCCCCATTGCGATCAGCCGTTCACGCAGCGCGATGACCCGCGCATAGCCGGCGGGCGTACCGGGTTCGACCACGAGCAGCGTGTCGCGGGTCTTTTCCCACATCAGTTCGGCGAGCGCGCGTCGGCCGGCGTCGCTGATCTCGCCGATCATGTAGCTCGCCACGACGAGGTCGGCTGCATCTGCTTTCGCCAGCGCGGCGTGGGCTTCGCCGCGCTCGTAGTAGATCTGACGGAGGCGCGTGCTGTCCCGTGCGAGGTCGAGCGCCAGCGTGCGCAAGGTATCGTTGGCGTCGAGCAGCGCAAAGCGTTGCAGCGACGGAAATGCCTCCGCCGCCGCCCAGGTCGCCGTTCCCGGCCCGGCGCCGATATCGAGCAGGTCTTTCGGCGCGAAGCCCGGTCTGATCTCGACCAGCGCGTTCAGGCTGGCCGTAACCGCCGCATAGGTCGCGGGCATCCGCGCCAGCGCGTAGGCCAGCGCATCCGCCTCCGAGCGGATGGCGCCGGAGCCGCCGCCGTCGCGATAGGTTTTGGAGATTGAAGCTGCGCGGCCGGCGGCGTCGCTGCGCGAAAAGCCTCGCAGCTTGCCGTCGAGCGCGGCTTTCAGTTCCGCGGGAAGGTCGGGTGAGGTCATCTATCGATCATCATCCGCCTTCGCGGATGATGACGTCAACCGGGTGACGTGGGGTATCTCACGCCACGTCCTGGTCGAGGATCTTCACGGCGTCGTCGAGGCCGACCGAGACCAGCTGCGACACGCCACGTTCGGCCATGGTGACGCCGAACAACCGGTTCATCCGCGCCATCGTGATCGGGTTGTGCGTGATGATGATGAAGCGGGTTTCCGTCGACGACGTCATCTCGTGCAGCAGGTTGCAGAACCGCTCCACGTTGTGGTCGTCGAGCGGCGCGTCGACTTCGTCCAGCACGCAGATCGGCGACGGGTTGGTGAGGAACACCGCGAAGATCAGCGCCAGCGCGGTCAGCGCCTGCTCGCCGCCTGACAGCAGCGATAGCGTCTGCGGTTTCTTGCCGGGCGGTTTTGCGATGATTTCCAGACCGGCCTCCAGGGGTCGTCGCTTTCGATCAGATGAAGCGCGGCTTCGCCGCCGCCGAACAGTTCGACGAACAGCCGCTTGAAGTGCTCGTTGACGGTCTCGAACGAGGTCAGCAGCCGCTCGCGCGCTTCCTTGTTGAGACTCTGGATGCCCTGGCGCAGCCGCTTGATGGCTTCGACCAGGTCGTCGCGTTCGGTGGTCAGCGCGGTGTGCTGGGTTTCGACCTCGCGGAGTTCTTCCTCGGCGCGCAGATTGACGGCGCCGAGACGTTCGCGGTCGCGGCGCAGCTTTTCGAGGTTTTCCTCGATCTCGCCCAGCGGCGGCAGTTCCGCGCCCGGCTCGATCTCGGCGAGCGCCGCTACCGCATGCGGCTCGACTTCGAGCATGTCGTGGATTTCACGCTCGATGTCGGAAAGCCGGCGCTTGGTGCCCTCCATGCGTTCCTCGGCGCGGGCGCAGGCTTCGCGGGCAGAGGAGAGCGCTTCGAGCGATGCCTTGGCTTCGCGGTCGGTCTGCGCCATTAGGCTCTCGGCGGCGGCGAGCGCGTCGGCGGCGACGCGGCGGGCGCTTTCGGCGGATTCGATTTCGTTGATCAGCGCGCGGCGCTTTTCGGCAAACAGAGCCGGTGCATTTTCAAGCTCGGCGCGCTCGGCCGTCACTTCGGTGATCCGCGCCTCGACGGTGGCAACCTGGGAGGCCGAGCTTTGCCGGCGGTTCTGCCATTCGGTGCGTTCGGCCGTTATTGCCTGTACGCGCTTGTCGGCCAATTCGGCCTCGCGCGCCAGCGCCTGGGCTTCGGCCCGCACCTGCGCGGCAAAGCGGCGGTGCCCGTCAATCTCGCTGCGAACGGCGGCAAGCCGCGTCTCGGTGTCGAGGGTCGGCGGCAACTCGGCCAGCGCGGCGTTGGCGCTCTCATGCGCCGCTTCAGCCTCGCTGCGATCGGCAGCGAGACGGGTATGGGCTTCGGTCAGCGCGGATTTGCGCGCGGCGTGGCGATTGATCTCGCGCTCGGTCGCGGCATGGCGTTCGCGCGCCGCATCGGCTTCGCGCTGCGCCGCCCGCCAGGCCTCGCGGCCGGCGGATTCGGCGGCGGAAGCCGCCTTCAGTTCGGCCTCGGCGCCTTCCAGCGCCTGCCGCTTGTTGGCGGCATCGGTGCGGGCCTGCTCCAGCTCATGCTCAATATCGACCAGACGCGCACGTTCGGCGAGACGCCGCGCCGCGCCGGTCGGGGCATGCGCGGCTGTGACAAAACCGTCCCAGCGCCAGACATCGCCTTCCAGCGACACCAGCCGCTGACCGGTCTTCAATTGCGAAACCAGTTCCGCGCCGCGCTCCTTCGGCACGACGCCGATCTGCGCGAGACGACGCGCCAGCTCGGACGGCGCCTCGACATGGGCAGCAAGCGGATCAACGCCGGCCGGCAGTGACGGATCGTCGAAGCTCGCACCCGCATTGGTCCAGCGCATCGGCGCGGAGGGATCGACCGGTGCGTCGAGGTCGTCGCCGAGGACGGCGCCGAACGCCTTTTCATAGCCCTTGGTGACGGTGACGCCGTCGATGATGGGCGGCCACAAATTCTTGGTCTCGCCGTTGACGAGTTTTGAAATCGTGCGCGCTTCGGTCTCCAGCCGCTGCACGCGCTTGTCGGCCTCAGTGAGCGGCGCGCGGGAGGCTTCGAGCTTCTGCCGCGCGGCGACGTGACCGGTCTCGCTGGCTTGGGCTGCGGCTTCGGACGCGGCCAGCATTTCCTGCGCGGTCTCCATGGCCGCGGCGAGCGCGCCGAGGTCGCCGAGATTGCCGGTCTCGTCGCTGAGCTTCTGCTCGTCGGCCTGGACGCTGGCGATCTCCTGATCGAGCCGGGCCAGCCGGTCGCGGTGGGTACGCACGCCGGCTTCGAGCTGATTGCGCTTGGCGGTGAGGTCGGCGAGCGCGGTGGTCAGCTCGCCGAACATGCGCTCGGCGGCGGAAAGCGTCGCTTCCGCTTCCGACACGCGGTCATCGACACCGGAGCGCTTTTCGACCCGCGACTTGATCTCTTCCTTCAGCTCGGCGTCTTCGGTGTCGAGCCGCTGCAGCGCCACTTCGGCGTCGGAGGTCTGTTGCTGTTCGCGCGCGATGTCGGCGGCGAATTGCGTCAGCCGCCGGTCGAGCTCGGCGACGCGCTCCTTGGCCCGCTCTTCCTCGCGGTCGAGCTGTTCGCGCGCATTGGTGAGGCGCTGCAGTCCCGCCGCGGCGCGGGCTTCGCCCTCACGCAAGGCAGGAAGTTCGGAGGCGCGGATCGCCTGGATGCGCGCGGCCTCGGCCTGCTCGCGGGTACGCTCGGCCATTTCGCGCACGTTGATCTCATGGGTGTGCCCGGCTTCCGCGACGTCGGCATTGGCCTCCAGCCAGCGCAGATGGAACAGCGTGGCCTCGGCCTTGCGCACCTTGGCGGCGACTTCGCGGAAGCGAATGGCCTGACGCGCTTGCTTCTTCAGGCCGTCGATCTGGCCGGCGAGTTGGCCGATCACGTCCTCGACGCGGGTGAGGTTGGTTTCGGCTGCCCTCAGCCGCAGTTCGGCTTCGTGGCGGCGGGCATGCAGGCCGGCGACGCCGGCGGCGTCTTCCAGCACACGGCGGCGCTGTTCGGGTTTGGCCTGAATGATCTCGCCGATCTTGCCCTGGTGGACTAGCGCCGGCGAACGCGCGCCGGTGGCGGCATCGGCAAACAGGATCTGCACGTCGCGGGCGCGGACGTCGCGGCCGTTGATGCGATAGACGGAACCGGCTTCACGCTCGATGCGGCGGGAGATTTCCAGCACCTGGCTGTCATTGACGGCGGCCGGCGCGGTGCGATCGGCATTGTCGATCGTCATGGTAACTTCGGCGTGGTTGCGCGCCGGCCGGTTACCGGAACCGGCGAAGATCACCGCATCCATGTCGGCGGCACGCAGCGATTTGTGCGAGGTCTCGCCCATCGCCCAGCGCAGCGCCTCGACCAGGTTCGACTTGCCGCAGCCGTTCGGTCCGACCACGCCGGTGAGGCCGGGTTCGATCATGAAATCAGTGGGTTCAACGAACGACTTGAAACCGTGGAGGCGGAGGCGCGTGAGTTTCATGAACACAGATCTCTGTTGGCCGGGCGCAGATCTCCCTGCCGTGACAATACCATAGAAGGCAATGTCGGTGTGTGGACGAACCGCCGGTAGCGGTTGTTATCGCCAGCGACAATGGCGAGGGCGGGGCTGGAGGGCAACGGCCCAGCGGGCTTTTCCCAAGGCTTTTGACAAGGCTTTGAGCGCTTTTGTCCAGCCTTTTGCTGGACTTATGGCCGCGTTTGAATCCAGCGGAAGCGAATCAGCTCTTCAGCATCGCATTGATGCGCTTTGAGAACTCCTCGAAGCTCTGCTCGCCCTTGATCATCTCGCCGTTGATGAAGAAGGTCGGTGTCGACTGCACCTTCAGTACCTCGGCGGCGAACTTCTGGTCGGCCGCGATTTTGTCGAGCAGCGCCTGATCCTTCAGGCAGTCCTCGACCTGCTGCTGGGTGAGACCGGCCTGCTTGCCGATCCGGCTCAGTGTCTCCGTGGTGTTCTTCGTTACCCAGTCGTTCTGCTGCCTGAACAGAAGGTCGATCACGGCGAAATATTTCGGGGCATCGTCCTTGGCGATGCAGCGGGCCAGCATCGAGCCCGCAGCTGCCTTGATGTCGAGCGGGAATTCCCGGAATACGTAACGGATCTTGCCGCTGTCGATGAATTCAGACTTGATCTTCGGGAATACTTTTTCAGCGAAGGCCGCGCAATGCGGGCAAGTCATCGAGGCGTATTCGGTGATCGTCACCGAGGCGTTGGCGGGGCCAAGCGCCATGTCGGGCAGGGACTGCGGCTTGGCGACGTCGGCGGCGCCCTGCGCCATGGCATCCGTGATCAGCCGCAGCGGCGAGAAGCCGGCGAGGGCGGTCAGCCCGGTCAACGACAGGGCGGCGGTAACGGCGCGGCGCGTGATCATCAAGGTCTGCTCCCGAGTGGCGCGGTCACGCCCGAAAGAAGTACGAAAAGTAGCCTTCGCTAGCTCGAAACGCTAGTTGTGGCAATGGCGGGTTGCGCCGGGCGAGCTGCGCAAAAGGCTCAATTTCGCTTGATCGCGGCGCCGAGCCGCGCCAATGCGGCGCGCAGTTCCTCGTCCTCTACGGCCGACAGGGTTTCGGCGACTTTTGCCACCGTTTTCGGGTCTGGCTCGCGGCTGGGCGCGGCGCCTTTCCGGCGCGACAGCGGGGCCTGCCGCAGCGCCAGCCGTCCGACAGCGCTCCAGCCGAAGAAGCGGTTGACCCGTTGCAGAATGACATCGGAGGAATGCTGGATCTCCAGCGCGGCAGGGCCTTCGACCCGCAATATCAGCGTGGCCGGTTCCTGCGGCTGCCCCTCCACAGGCCGCGGCCATTGCATCTTCAGCGGCTCGGAATGGGCGGCAATTTCGGCGCCGGCAATGTCGGCCCAGCGCGTCACCAGTTCGCGCGCGGCAAACCCCTGCTTGGCGTAGGCGTCCGAAAACACGTCGCTGAGCAGGACGGAAAGGGTTTCGCCGAGATCGAACCAGGTTTTGCCATGGGGCTTTATATCACCTCGCTCATCGCAGGCGCTATCTCCACCGTCATGGCCGGGTTTATCCCGGCCATCCACGTCTTGGACGGCCGAAGAAGAAAGACGTGGATGCCCGGGACAAGCCCGGGCATGACGTGGAGAGATTGGAATCCCCACACTAGAGTGCGCCCATGAGCCCTGCGGCTGCCAAAATCAAACGACGAGAATCGCCTGTTGTTGCGGCCGCCCGCCCCGCGCTGTTGCTCGCCTGGTACGACCGTCACCGTCGCCGGCTGCCGTGGCGTCCGCCGACGGGCGAGCGGGCTGATCCGTACCGGGTCTGGCTGTCCGAAATCATGCTGCAGCAGACCGGCGTCAAAACGGTCGGGCCGTATTTCGAGAAGTTTCTGGCATGCTGGCCGGATGTCGTCTCGCTCGGCCGCGCCTCGCAGGATGATGTGCTGCGGATGTGGGCCGGGCTCGGCTATTATTCGCGCGCGCGCAATCTCCATGCCTGTGCGGTCGCCGTGCTGCGCGACCATGGCGGGGTGTTTCCCGATACCGAGGAAGGCCTGCGCAAATTGCCGGGGATCGGCCCATATACGGCGGCGGCGATTGGCGCGATTGCCTTCGACATCAGGACCATGCCGGTTGACGGCAATATCGAGCGGGTGGTGTCGCGGCTGTTTGCGGTGGAAGACCCGCTGCCGCAGGCCAAGCCGCTCATACGGGAATTGGCGTCGACATTGCTCGGCCCTCGCGCGCCGGCGACGAGAAGTCTCGCGCCGGAGATAGCGCTCAGGCGCTGATGGATTTGGGCTCCTCGATCTGCACGCCGAAGAAGCCGGCCTGCGCGCTGTGTCCGCTGAATGACGATTGCGTGGCGCGCGCACGCGGCGATCAGGAAACCTTCCCGCGCAAGGCGCCGAAGAAGACGGGAACGCTGCGCCGCGGCGCCGCCTTCATCGTCACGCGCGGCGATGAACTCCTGGTTCGAACGCGGGCGGAAAAAGGCCTGCTCGGCAGCATGACCGAAGTACCAGGCTCGGACTGGCTCGCCGGACAGGACGACAAGGCGGCGCTGAAGCAGGCACCTGCGCTGAAGGGGTTGAGCGCTGGCACCGCAAGGCGGGCCTCGTCACCCATGTATTCACGCATTTTCCGCTCGAGCTCGTGGTCTATAGAGCCGAGGTCGCCGCGCGCACGCGGGCGCCGGAGGGCATGCGCTGGGTGCCGATCGCAACGCTCGCCGACGAGGCGCTGCCCAATGTGATGCGCAAGGCCATCGCGCACGGGCTGGACCTCTAGGCGCCACGCGCCCGAAGGCTGCTGACACCATGCTGGCAGCAGGCCCGCGTTAGACCGCGAGCCTCACGGAGGTACCCATGATCAGCACCGCGCTCGACAATATCCCCACGCCGCCGTCTTCCAGACTGCTCGGCTGGCACGTGCTCGACGCGCGGCCGCAGGAGGGCTGGATCCGTATTGGCTTCGATGGCAAGCGGGATTTCTGCAATCCGGCCGGCTTCGTGCAGGGCGGCATTCTCTCGGCGATGCTCGACGACACCATGGGGCCGGCGGTGTTCACCATGACCGACGGAAAACTCTATACGGCAACCATCACCATGACGGTGAATTTTCTCAGCCCCGCCAGGCCCGGGCCGATCATCGGCGAGGCAAAAGTCACCCAGCTCGGCAAGACCGTCGCCTTTGTCGAGGGGCGGCTGACGGCCGCGGATGGCACGCTGCTGGCGACTGCCACGACCAGCGCGCGGCTGGTTGATACCGCGAAGGCCATCGCTCCTTTTGTCAGCTCGCGACCCGCGGTGCTTCCGGCGTGATCTGGACGATCGGCGGCTTGGCGTTGAGGCCTTCGACCTGGAAGCCGGCGACGCGCTTGTAGTTGGCGGCGATGTCTTCCAGCTCCTGCAGCGAGAGCACATCGGTGACGACGTTGTAGCCTTTTGGTGCGCGCTCTTCGACCATCTGCATCACCTGCTCGGGACCGTTGCGGCGGTTGAGCATCACGAGGTCGGTGGTCGCGGGCCGGCGCTCCGCCTCATAGGCCACCAGCGCGGCGTTGGTCGCGCCGTGCGCGAGGATCTCGCGGGTGATGACGCGGGCGTCCAAAATCGCCTGCGACGCGCCGTTGGAGCCGATCGGATACATCGGATGAGCGGCATCGCCCATCAGCGTGACGCGGCCGAACGTCCATTGCGCAACGGGATCGCGATCGACCAGAGGATATTCATAGGCGTGCGGGCAGTTCTCGATCAGGCCGGGCACGTCGAGCCAGTCGAATTTCCAGTCCTTGAACCAGGGCAGAAACTCCTCGAGTTTTGCGGTCCGGTTATAGTCCTCGCGCCGCCACTGATAGGTCGGCGGCATGTGCCGTTCGGCCACCCAGTTGATCCTGAATTTGCCGGCGCTATCTGCCTGCTTCGAAATCGGATAGCAGACGAATTTCAGGATCTCGTGGCCGGCCATGATCATGGTGCGGCCGGACAGGAAGGCGTCGCTATCTGTGATGCCGCGCCACAGGATGCGCCCGTTCCAGATCGGCGGGCCTTCGCCGGGATAGAGCTTTTCGCGGACCGCCGAATGGATGCCGTCGGCGGCGATCAACAGCGCGCCCTCGTGAGCGCCATTCGATTTGCCGGTTGCCTTGTCGATGAATTCGGCGCGCACGCCACTTTCGGTTTCGGTCCAGCCGGAGAGATGATGGCTGGTGAGAATGTTCTCTATTCCCAGCCGCTCGATCGCAGCATCGAGCAGGATCTGCTGCAGTGTGCCGCGATGGATCGAGAATTGCGGCCACTTGTAACCGGCCTCGATGCCGCGCGGCTCGCTCCAGATCGGCTTGCCGTGCTTGGAGAAATACGCGAGCTCCTTGGTGCGGACAGCGTGCGCGTCGAGCTTGTCGTGCAGGCCAAGCTCGATCAACTCGCGCACCGCATGCGGCAGCACGTTGATGCCGACGCCGAGCGGCCGCAGCTCGGGCACGCTTTCAAAAACCCTGGCGGGAATGCCGATCTGGTGCAGGCTGAGCGCCAGCGTCAGCCCGCCGATGCCGCCGCCCGCGATGAGAACAGTCATGTTAAGCCCCTGTTGCTTCCCGGGCGTCATGACATGGGGGCGGCAGGGGGCAACTGCGAAGGCCCGGCAGATTTCTCTCGCAGCTCCGGCAATTCACGGGAGCGGAGGAGGCGGGCCAAAGAATCCCACGATCCTGACCAGCCGGCCGTCGGCACCGATCTCGCCAAAATCGATCGACGTATCGCCGCAGGTTCCGTCCGCACGCACCAGGCGCCAGAGAAAGCGGACCACGTTGTGGTGCACGTCGATGCCGCTCATGAACTCAAGCCGCGCGCCGGGCCGCCCTGCCTGCACCGCGGCGATGTGAGCGCCAAGCGCATCACGTCCGGCCAGCGAAACGGTTGGATCGAGATAGACGGCGCCGTCGCTCCAGCATTGCTCGAGCAAGGCGCCTCTGGCCGTATCGTTCGACTCGTTCCACGCCGCCATATATTGCGTCACAGTCTCCGTGATGGCCGCCTTGTCCATGAGCGCTCCCTTCCTGTGTTGCTGCACGATCGAGACAACACGTCGCGCAAGCGTGTCCATAACAAGGACAGGGTTCAACCGCTGAGTTGAACTGCGAGCAGGCGCCTTCATCCACCGGGGGTGGACGGCGCGCGGGCACGCCGTTAACGTCGGGCTTTCCCGGATGAGGACCGCCATGTTCAAGCTTTACTATGCCCCCGGCACCTGCGCGCTGGCATCACATATCGCACTGGAAGAGGTCGGCGCGCCCTACAGCGCCGAACGGCTGAACTTCAAGAATAACCAGCAGAACAGTCTGGATTATCTCAAGATCAACCCCAAGGGCCGTGTGCCGGCGCTGGTGACGGACTATGGGGTGCTGACCGAGACGCCGGCGATCCTTGCGTTCATTGCGCAGAGCTTTCCGGACGCGAAGCTCGTGCCGCAGGATCCCTTTGCTTTCGCGCAGGTGCAGTCGTTCAACAGCTATCTCTGTTCTACCGTACATGTCGCGCATGCCCACAAGATGCGCGGGGCGCGCTGGGCGACCGAGGAGACGTCGTTCGCTGACATGAAGCGCAAGGTGCCGGAGACGATGACGGCGTGCTTTACGCTGATCGAGCGCGACATGCTGAAGGGGCCGTGGGTGATGGGCGAGCAGTATACGATCTGCGATCCCTATCTGTTCACGATCGGGCTTTGGCTTGAAGCCGATGGCGTCGATCTTGCGACGCTGCCGAAGGTGGCGGCTCACCGCAAACGGATGTCGGAACGACCTGCGGTGCAGAAGGTGCTCGCCGAGGAGAAAGCTTAAGCCGCCTTCCTCGTGCCCCGCTCCATCTCGCGGCCGATGCCGAGCATGACGTTGCGCAGCCAGATCGAGCCGGGGTCCATCTGGGCACGGGTCGGGTAGAACATGAACTGCTCGTCGATTCCGGGATCGAGCGGCGGCGCGATCGTTGTCAGCGACAATTGCTTCGACAGCGCGGCGATCAGGCGGCGCGGCACGAAGGCGACGAGATCGGTGCGCGCGGTAACGTGCAGCGCCTCGATATAGCCGGGCACGACCAGTGCGATCCGCCGCTCGATGCCCTTGGGGCGCAACCAGATGTCGATCAGGTCCTCGCTCTGGCCGCGGATCACGACCGCGACGTGACGCGCGTCGAGAAAGGTTTCGATCCGCTTCAGCCGCGCCCCGATAGGGTGGCCGCGCCGGACGGCGAGCGCGTCACTGTCGGTGTAAAGCCGCTGCCGGTGAAATCCGGTGAAAGCGTTGCCGATCGAGATCACCAGATCGATGGTGCGGGCGAATTCCGGCGTGAAAATTGCCGGCCCGCGCCACGGCACCACGTCGATCCGGACGTTCGGCGCTTGTTTGGTGATCTTCTCCATCAGCGGCGGCATCAGAAGCTCGACCGCCAGATCAGGCATCATCAGGCGAAACTGACGCTCGCTCCTCGCCGCGTCGAACTCATCGGCGATGAACAGCGAGCGCACCTGTTCGAGCGCCTGCGCCAGGGCGCGCGCAGCGCCTGCGCCCGCGGCGTCAGCTCCATACGCGCGCCCGTCCGCACCAGCAGCGGGTCGCCGATCAGGTCGCGCAGCCGCTGCAGCGCATGGCTGGCGGCCGGCTGCGACAGCCCGATCCGCATCGCGGCGCGGCTGACGTTGGCTTCCCTGAGCAAGGCGTCGAGCGCCACCAGCAAGTTCAGGTCAAGCGAATTCAAATTCATGAAACGAATATATATCATATTCATTATCGATTGGAAGAATGACGTGCCGCGCGCGATGATCTGCAGCACAGATCAAAAGGAGAAGCCGCCATGAGCGCAGCAGCAAACAAGAAACTGGTGCAGCAGATCTACACAGATTCAGCGAACCGCAGCGGAACGACCTTCCTCGACAATATCGCCGAGGATGTCACCTGGGTCGTCACCGGCCAATATTCCTGGTCGGGCAAATTCAGGGGCCGTGAGGCCATCAACGACGGCCTGATGGGTCATCTGCGGTCGCTGCTCGCCGCCGGGCGGCCGCGCACCCTGGCGTTCAACTTCATCGCGGAAGGCGATTACGTGGTGGTCGAAGCCCGCGGCGACAATGTCACCAAGTCCGGGGAGCGCTACGACAATCAGTACTGCATGGTTTGGCGCATCGAGAACGGCAAGATCAAGGAGATCAAGGAATATTGCGATTCCGCATTGGTTGAGCGTGTGCTCGGTCCGTTCCCCGCAGAGCGAAAGCTTGCTGTCGCGGTTTGACATACCCCGAAACAAAAACGGCGCCTGCGAGGGCGCCGTTTTCCAATGGTGCTGTGCTCAAGCCGCCTTCACCGACATGTGCTTGAACATGTTGGCGCGCGCTTCGTCGTCCATCTCGGCCTTGAACTTGAAGTTATCCTTCAGCGCGATCGCCTTGGCCGCCGCAGGCCGCGCCATGATCTCGTCGACCAGCCGCTTGACGTTGGGATATTTCGCGACCGCATCCTCGCCCATCACGAAGGGCATCATGCGGGCCCAGCCCCAGACGTCCATGTCGACGATGGTGTAGGTGTCGCCGACCATATAGCGGCGGTTGGCCAGATGGTCATTGAGAATGCCGAAGTGTCGCTGCGCCTCGAACTGGTAGCGGTTGTTCGCGTAGTCGATTTTTCCGGCGCGAAGTGCTTGAAGTGGACGGCTTGGCCGGAATACGGGCCGACGCCCGTGGCGACGAACATCAGCCAGGACAGCAATTCGGCGCGGTTGGCCGGCGTGTTCGCAGGGAGAAACTTGCCGGTCTTTTCGGCGAGGTAGAGCAGGATGGCGTTGCTGTCGAACACTGTGACGCCGTCGTCGTCGATCGCGGGCACCTTGGCGTTCGGATTGATGGCGAGGTATTCCGGCTTGAACTGGTCGCCCTTGCGGGTATCGACGGCGACCGGCTGATAGGCGATGCCGGCTTCCTCGAGGAAGAGGGCGACCTTGGTCGGGTTGGGCGATCCGTTGAAGTAGAATTTGAGCATTTGGAATTTTCCCCCATTGCTTCTTGCAGCAAGGCTTATTGCGGGATCCGGACACGGCATGAACGCCGCCGGGCGGCACGTCCATGCTCAAATTTTTGCGGGATGCGCAAGCGACGAGTTCGTGAAAGGCAGCCTTACGAGAAAGCGGGGCCTTACGATAGGACCAGGCCGCCAATGCCGGCGACCGCAAGGGCGGCGCCGGAAGCAATCATCACCGACGCAAAGCGCATTTCCGAACGGAGCGCCGTTCGCTGCCCCGTGCGTTCAGATCCTCGCGCATAACCGTGGACGATGATTTGCTCACTGAAGGTGCCGCTGGCGTCCAGAATGTCGGTCAGGCCTGCGCTGGCGATCAGGATGCCGAGGATGATCAGTCCGGCGGGGCCTAGCAAACTCAACAGCAGCATCGGAAACAAGCCGATCAGGAAGATCGGCAGCAGTGGCAGCACGATGAACGACTCGGAGCCTCGCGTGCGCATCGGAGCAATCTCTTTTGGGCAATGAACGTTAGCACGTTTGCCCTCAAATAGGATTGAAAATGCGCGTCGCCACCCGCGCGCATGACACGGCTGCCATGCCGGCGGATCGCGCCGGCTGCGTGGGGGATGGCAAAGCCGCATTTCGCGGCACCGCCAACCCGGCGGGCCATACGCACGCTGCGGTGCTTTGGCGCGCGCTCCCCGGGGTCTCGTGATGATGTGAAACCAGGTTAGCCCGCCGCCATCCCGGAGCGGATTTCGGCGCGCATCTCGTCGATCAGCTTGAGGCCGTTCTTGGTTTCGACATGCCAGAAGGTCCAGCCGTTGCAGGCGCCGGAGCCCTGCGCCACCGCGCCGATGCGGTGGATCGAGCCGACCTTGTCGCCGAGCATGATGGCGCCGTCGGCACGGACCAATGCGCCGTGGCGCTTCTTGGAGTCGACCAGCCTGGTGCCGGGCGGAATCATGCCGCGCTCGATCAGCTCGGAAAACGCCACGCGGGGGCGTCGCGCGCGGTCATGAACGGCGCCAGCGTCGCCTCCGGCAGCGGTTCGACCGCTGCGATGCGCTCTTCGGCCGCTTTCGCGTAGGTCTTGTCGCGCTCGAAGCCGATGTAGCGCCGGCCGAGACGTTTTGCCACGGCACCGGTCGTGCCGGTGCCGTTGAACAGGTCGATCACGAGATCGCCGGGCTTCGACGACGACAGCAGCACGCGCGCCAGCAGGCCCTCGGGCTTCTGGGTCGGATGCACTTTCTTGCCGTCGGCGCCCTTGAGGCGTTCTTCGCCGGTGCAAAGCGGGATCAGCCAGTCGGAACGCGCCTGCACGTCCTCGTTGGCGGCCTTCAAGGCTTCGTAATTGAACGTATAGCCCTTGGCCTTCTCGTCGCGCGCCGCCCAGATCATGGTTTCATGGGCATTGGTGAAGCGGCGGCCGCGGAAATTCGGCATCGGATTGGTCTTGCGCCAGACGATGTCGTTCAGCACCCAGAAGCCGAGGTCCTGCATGATGGCGCCGACGCGGAAAATGTTGTGATAGGAACCGATCACCCACAACGTCGCCGACGGTTTCATCACGCGGCGGCAGGCGAGCAGCCAGGCGCGGGTGAAATCGTCATACGCCGCGAACGATGAGAACTTGTCCCAGTCGTCGTTGACGGCATCGACATGGGATTCGTCGGGGCGCTTCAGGTCGCCCTTCAGCTGCAGGTTATACGGCGGATCTGCGAACACCAGATCGACCGAACCGGCCGGAAGCTTCGACATCTCGGCGACGCAATCGCCGACGACGATACGAGCGCTGGATTCGGACTCAAATTTAGTGCGGGGCGCCCTTGCAGACGCCCCGCGACGCGACACAACCATGACTCAATTACTCTGACTCAGGCGACGCTGTCGGCGACGCGGGACTAAACAACCGACTGGCGATACATTGACCGGGCAAAGTAAAAATCGACTTAACCAAGAATGCTGCGGGCAAAGATTGCGAAGAGAGATGGCTGAGAGGAATACCAGCAGAGATTGCGGCGGCTTGCGCACTAGGCAATTTTTGCCGGGCGGGTTATTGATTAATGGAATGGAAATTTTACGTGACTGCAGCGTTGGGTATTCGAGCAGACAGCCGGGGATGAGGAAATACCGCCATGCGCTACGATGATTTCCGCCGCAGCGACGACATCGAGGATCGTCGCGACGACGGTGGCGGTGGAATGGGTGGCGGCGGCGGGTTTGGCCTGCCAATGGGCGGTGGCGGGCTCGGCATCGGCACCATCATCGTGCTCGGCCTGGTCGGCTATGCCTTCGGCATCGACCCGCGCATCCTGATCGGCGGCGCCGAAATCCTCTCTGGCGGCGGGCAAGCACCGACCTACCAGACCGATCGCAGGTCGGGACCGGCCAAGACCGGCGCGCCGAAGGACGAAGTCGGCAGCATGATCGCTGGCATTCTCGGCGAGATCGACGACCGCTGGAGCGAGATCTTCCAGTCCAGCGGACAAAATTATACAGGGCCGCGCATTGTGCTGTTTCGCAACGCCACCAATGGCGGCCGCTGCGGCATGGCGCAGTCGGCGATGGGGCCGTTCTACTGCCCGCCGGACAAGCAGATCTTCCTCGACACCAGTTTCTTCCGCGAAGTCGAAACGCGTTTTCGCGGCTGTTCAGGCAATGCCTGCAAATTCACGACGGCCTATATCATCGCGCATGAAGCGGGGCATCACATCCAGAACCTGCTCGGCATCCTGCCGCGGGTGCAGCGGCTGCAGCAGCAGGCCGGCAGCAAGGCGGAAGCCAATGCGCTGCAGGTCAAGGTCGAACTGCAGGCGGATTGCCTTTCCGGCGTCTGGGTCAACCGCCAGGAAAAGAAACGTCCGGGCTTCCTCGAGGCCGGCGATATCGACGCGGCGTTGAAGACGGCAGCTGCGATCGGCGACGATACGCTGCAGCGGCAGTCGACGGGCAGGGTGGTGCCCGACAGCTTCACCCACGGCTCCGCGGCGCAGCGCAAGCAGTGGTTCATGACCGGTTACCAGCAGGGCACGGTGCAGGCTTGCAACACGTTTGCCCAGGGTGCGTTGTGACGGTCTCGTGCCCCGGATGCAGCTCAGACCGAAAGCGCGTTCACGCGCGTCTTCGACGCGCTATGGTGATGCGCTGCTGGTCCGGGGTCCATGTAGTGTGACGCTTCTTTGAGTTAGGTCCCGGCTCTGCGGAGCAGCGTCAAGACGCTGCACCGCGTCCGGGACACGAGGGATCGAGCGAAATGTCCTCCATCGACGAGTCAAAACAATTCGTGCCGCTCAACATCGCGGTACTGACGGTCTCAGATACGCGCACGCTGGCCGATGATAAATCCGGCGCCACGCTGGCGGAGCGGTTGACGGCGGCCGGTCATCTTCTCGCCGCGCGCGAGATCATCGTCGACGATGTCGATGCGATCCGCGTCATCATCAAGCGATGGATCGCCGACGCGGGCGTCGATGCGATCATCACCACCGGCGGCACCGGCTTCACCGGCCGCGACGTGACGCCGGAGGCGATCGAGCCGCTGTTCGAAAAGCGGATGGATGGTTTTTCCATCGCCTTCCACATGCTGAGCCACGCCAAGATCGGCACCTCGACCGTGCAGAGCCGCGCTACCGCCGGCGTTGCGGGGGCGACCTTCATCTTCTGCCTGCCGGGATCGCCGGGCGCCTGCCGCGATGCATGGGACGGCATCCTCGCCGCTCAACTTGATTACCGCACGCGTCCTTGCAATTTCGTCGAGATCATGCCGCGGCTCGACGAGCATTTGCGGCGGCCTAAAGCACAAGGCGCTTCAGCCTGACCAGCAACGCCGCTATCGCGCGCCAGATGTCGCGATAGAAGTCGGCGCGCAACTGGTGTGCGCGCTTGATGTGGAAGTCGAGGATATCAGGCGTCACGCGCCGCGAGTTGTCGCGACGCGCGGGCTTCACAGTTCGAGTTCCCAGGTCTCGCCGACCAGGTCCTGGCCGAAACTGCGGTGCGGCTCGGTGGCGACCAGCTTGAATCCGGCTTCCTGATAGATCTTGCGGGCGGCGACCAGAATGCTCTGGGTCCATAGCGTGATCCGGCGATAGCCGCAGGCCTTCGCGAACGCGATGCATTCGCCGACCAGCCGATGGCCCAATCCCTGTCCGCGTCCGGCTGGCTCGACGAGCAGCAGGCGCAGCTTGGCGACTTCATCGGTGTGTCGCACCAGGAATATCGAGCCGACCTGCACTCCCCGATCTCGGCGATCCAGCAGCGTTCTCGCGACGCGTCGAACGAGGCGAGGAATTTGCCGCGATCTCGGCGACGAGCCCCTCGAACGAGGAATCGAAGCCGTACTCGCGGGCGTAGAACGCGCCGTGGCTCTGTACCACCCACCCCATGTCGCCGGGACGCGGCTCGCGCAGCACCGCGGGCGAAGGCTGGTCGCCGGATTCACCGAGCAGCCGTTCGATCACGGCCATTGCTCCGATCAAGCGCGCTTTGCCGTCGTGCGGCAATTTCGCCAGCATCGCTGCTACTTCGTCCTGCATGCTGCGCTCGAGTTTTGCGAATGTCTGACGCCCCTTGGCCGTCAAAGTGAGCCGGTATTGCCGGCGATCCGACGGCAGCGGTTCGCGGGTGATCAATCCGGCTTCATCGAAATTCTGCACGATCCGGCTGAGATAGCCGGCATCGAGGCCCAATTCGGTTCCAATCTCCTTCGCCGAGAGATCTTCGCGGTGGGCGAGCTCGTACAGGACCCGTGCCTCGCTCAGCGAGAAGGGGCTCTTCAGGAGGTGCTGGTCCAGTACGCCGAGCTTGCGGGTGTAGAAGCGGTTGAAGGCCCGAACCGCCGCGACTTCTTGTTCGGAATCCAGTTGAGACATGGCAGTACCTCTATAGTTGCCATTGTCAAATAATTAATTGACTATGGCAAGTATATTTGTGCTGCGGAAGACGGTTGTGAGCGGGGTCAGGGGCCGTGACGGCGGAGCATTTTCTTCTTGTGCGCCCGACGCAAGCCGCGCGCGTCGAGATCGATTCTACTTTGCATGGGGTTGTTTTCGCGATTTTGGGTGTGGGCGCTGCGATGTACCGCCGTACTGCCGAAGCTATGCGACGACCATGATCCGGCTGCGCAACTGGGTGCGCGACGAGCGGCCAAGCTGGCGCAGCAGCCGCGTCTCGGAACGGCGCAGATCCGGCCGGTAGCCGCCAAGCCGCTCATAATGATCGCGCGCGATCAGAAGTCCCTGTTCCGCCGAAGGCCCGGTAATCAGGCGGGCGACGAATTTGAAGCCGTCGCGCAGCCGCGCGTCGGCATAGGGCGAGCGGGCATAACGAAACACCCCGGCGCGCGACCGGCCGCTGCTCGATACGTTCTGGATGAATTGCGTGGTCTCGTCGATCCAGCCGCTGTCGAGCACCGCGCCGGCATGCAGGAACATCAGCCATGGCGAGCGCGCCGCCCGCGCGCCGGCGGCCAGTGCCGCGGCGCGCGTTCCTTCAAACCTGAGAAAGCGGCAGCCGGCCACGTCGGCCACCCGTTCGATCACGCCGTTGCCGGCCCTGTCGACCAACAGCACCTCGCGGATGACGCCGGCTGCGGCCCCGGCACCAGCGCCGCCAGCGTTGCGACGGCGGGCTGCTCTATTCCTTCGGTCGGGATGATCACGCTCAACATGAATGAAGCTTCGGTGGCTCAAGCGGGGAAAAACGCTGCACTGTTATCACCTTGTCACATTCAAATCAGCCATCCCGCTGCAGTTTTTTGCGGCAAGCCCATCGCAGACGGCCCCCTGCCAGGGTCCTCCCCGCTTTTCTGCGCGGCCTCAGCTTCAGACCACCCGAAGGTTGGGGTTGTCGATGCAACTGCTGGCGAAGCCGCTGACGGCCCAGCGGCCCTGCTCGTAAGTGGCACAATTGCAGGCAAGTCCGTCGCTTTTGCCATAGGTTTGGGCGCAGACGGCCGTGTTGGCGCCGGCGCTGCCCGGCACGATGCCGGCCGCGACTAATGCGCCAGTTAGGGCGCTGCAGGGGCGAAACGGCGCCTCCGCCCCCGCGACTTTAGTTGGGTAGCGGTTTTCGCCCTGAACGCGATGCTCCAGAGGTCTGGCTCGCTCGAGGATTATCGAGGCAGCTTCCCGTCATGCCGCTGACATGGGCGCGGCACTGTTGGAAATTCTGGAAATCGCAACGCAGCCCGTCATTCGTCCCGTAAGTCCGGGAGCAAACTGGCCAATTGGCATCAGCATGGCTTGGCAGCGTGCCCGCGAAGGTGAATGATGCTGCAAGCGACATGGTCGCGGCAGCCAAAGTGAGCAGACGCATCTGCACCCTCCCTGGGTTTGTACTCTTCGAATTACGAGGGCGGTCTGCTGCCGTTACTCCGGCACATGCAAAATGTATGTTCTTGATTTGTTCTAGGGGTGTGCTATGTAGTTCGCATGAGCCGAGCATCCTCTCATGCCCTCAAGCACCCGCCGGTCACGGCGCCCTCCGAGCCGGCGGGTGCGACACCCTTTCCCGAGCTCGCGGTCGCGATCGAAAAGCAGCGACGGCGCGGCCGCGGCGCGCAGTCCAACCAGAGCGGCCGGTTCGAGGCCGAGGCGCGGGTCGCCTTCGACGATGGCTGGCAGAGTCTGGACGAACTGCCGCCGTTCAAGACGACGGTATCGCTCGATACCTCGCGCAAGGTCATCACCCGCAACGACTCGCCCGACATCGGCTTCGACCGTTCGATCAATCCCTATCGCGGCTGTGAGCATGGCTGCGTCTACTGCTTCGCGCGGCCGACCCATGCCTTTCTCGGCCTGTCGCCAGGGCTCGATTTCGAAACCAGGCTGCTCGCCAAGCCGGACGCGCCCGAACTGCTCGAGAAGGAACTCGCGGCGCCCGGTTACGAGCCGCGCATGATCGCGATCGGCACCAACACCGATCCCTATCAGCCGATCGAGCGCGAATACAAAATCATGCGCGGCATTCTCGAAGTGCTGGATAGGGCCGGCCATCCCGTTGGCATCGTTACCAAGTCGGCATTGGTGACGCGCGACATCGATATTCTCCAGCGGATGGCGAAGCGCAATTTGGCCAAGGTCGCGATATCGGTGACCACGCTCGACCCCAAGCTCGCGCGCACCATGGAGCCGCGCGCCTCGACGCCGTCGAAGCGGCTGGAGGCGCTGCGGCAATTGTCGGAGGCCGGCATTCCCGCGACCGTGATGGTCGCACCGGTGATTCCGCGCTGAACGATTCGGAGATCGAACGCATTCTCGATGCCGCAGCCCATGCCGGCGTCAAGGAAGCAAGCTACGTGCTGCTACGGCTGCCGCTGGAAGTGCGCGATCTGTTTCGCGAATGGCTGATGGCTAACTATCCCGACCGCTACCGTCACGTCTTCACCCTGATCCGCGATATGCGCGGCGGGCGCGACTACGACTCGCAGTGGGGAACGCGGATGAAGGGCACCGGGCCGATGGCCTGGATGATCGGACGTCGCTTCGAAATCGCCTGCGAAAAGCTCGGCCTCAACAAGCGCCGCCCGAAGCTGACGACCGATCATTTCGTCAGGCCGAAGCGAAGCGGACAGCAACTGAGTTTGTTCTAGCTAGTTGTCGTGATTGCGAGCCGCCGGGTCGCGCGAATGTGCGCCCGGCGACGAGCGCAGTTGCGCTCGCACAGTGATGACAGGATCCGCGACGCAAATCCCTCTAATCACGGAGGGAACGAATGGATTGCCCGTCGCTTACGCCCCTTGCAGTGATGGATGGGAGAGTAGCATGAGTACCAAGGCGCCAATCCCGCGGTTCACGGTCATCACACTTGGCGTCAGCGACATGCGCGCCAGTATCGCGTTTTACGAAGCGCTCGGCTTTGCCCGAAAAATGCAGGCAACCGGCGAGGCGGTTGCTTTCTTCGACACCGGCGGCACGGTGATCGCGCTGTTCCCGTGGGATCAACTCGCCCGCGACGCCACGCTGCCGGATGAGCCGCGGCCGAAAACGTTTCGCGGAACGACGCTCGCCTGGAATTGCGGCTCCGTCGAGGAGGTCGACAGCGTACTGGATTTCGCTATCTCCTGCGGCGCGTCGCTATTGAAGTCCGCACACAAGACCGATTACGGCGGTTACTCCGGCTATTTCGGCGATCCCGACAACCATCCCTGGGAAGTCGTGGTCGCACCCAGCATCGAGGTCGGCGACGACCGGCGGGTTCACCTGCCGGATTAGAACCCGCGATGTCATGGCCACGCCGCTTCTCTCTTCCGGTGAATTGCCGTATTGCGGCTTGATGAACCAGAAGCCCGAGTCAGGATCAAAAAAGCAGCCGCTCGTCGTCTTGATGACGCCGCGCCTGATTCTGCGTACTGCGCTCGAAGAGGATATATCGGTTCTGCAGAATCTGATTTTCGGCGACAGCGAAGTAATGTGCTTTGCGTTTGCCGGAGCACCGATGGCAAAGGACGCCGCCGAGGATTTCATCCGGAGATCCTTCACCTTCGGCGAAAGCCTCACCGGGATGGCGGTTCTGACCGAAAAGCCCGCGGGCGAGGTGATCGGCTTTGCGGGCTTGTCTCCATGCCAAGCGCTGGAGGCCGACGATCTTGAGATCGGATTTGTCCTTGCGCGCCGGGCATGGGGCAAGGGGATAGCAACCGAAATCGGCGAGGCACAGCTCGCCTTTGGGTTCGAGCAACTCAAATGCGGCAGATTGCTCGGGCTGGTCGATCCGCGAAATGCACCGTCCATTCATGCGCTCGAGAAGCTCGGTATGCGTTATCTGGCGACGATTGCGGAGCCCAAGCGCGGGAGCCGGCTCGTTTATGCGATTGAGGCCGGGGAGTGGCGACGGCGGTGCGCTGAATACCGGGAATTGAGCCGAGTTCCCGGTTGCGCCCGGGCGCGCGCTTTCGCAGGATCCCGGCATGATTCGGGACAAGTCCGCCAAAAAAACTGACAAGAAAACTGACACGAAAGCCGGCAAGGAGCCGGCCGAACCGCTCAAGGGCGTGATCGCGGTCGCGCCGCCGAGCTTTCGCCGCGAACGGGCGCTGATCAAGCGCGGCGTCTGGCCGGTGGCGGGCTGCGACGAGGCCGGGCGCGGTCCGCTGGCGGGTCCGGTGGTGGCGGCCGCCGTCGTGCTCGATCCCAAGCGAGATCCCCAAGGGTATCGACGATTCCAAGCGGCTGACCGCCGAGCGCCGCGAGGAGTTGTTCGAGGAGATCTGCGCGACATCGTCCTTTGCGGTCGCCTTTGCCTCGCCGGCGCGGATCGATCGCGACAATATCTTGCGTGCCTCGCTCTGGGCGCTGGCGCGCGCGGTCCGTGCGCTGCCCGAAATGCCGAAACATGTGTTTGTCGACGGCCGCGACAAGATCGATGCGCCCTGCGACTGCGATGCGGTGATCGGCGGCGACGGTATTGTCATGTCGATCGCAGCCGCCTCGATCATCGCCAAGGTGACGCGTGACCGCCTGATGACCGCATTGGCGCTGGATTGCCCGGGCTACGGCTTCGAAACCCACAAGGGCTACGCCGTGCCGGAACACCGCGAGGCGCTGGACCGGTTAGGCCCGAGCATCCACCACCGCCGATTTTTCGCGCCGGTCATTGCTGCGCGGCTGAAACATTTTCCCGAGACGGTCGAAGAGAGGATTGAGCCCGATCTATTCACCGTGGACGGAGAGATTACTTCCGATATCTCCGTCACGATCTGAGGCCGGTTGCCTCGGCGGCTCGTGCGCACTATCAAACGTCCTTGGGGCAGGGACGCCCGGCCCGGGCATTCGGACGTTTCATGCGCTTTACCTCGCTCGTTGTCGAACTGATCCGCGCCCGGCCGCGGCTGGTGGTCTGGCTCGTGGTGCTGGCCCAGGCCGGATTGTGGCTGATCCTGCCGATGCTGCTCTATCCGAGTCCCCCGGCGACCTCGCGACCGTGCTGGCCTTCGGCCGGGAGTACCAGGTCGGAACCTGGCTCGGTCCTCCGCTGGCGTTCTGGCTCGCTGACATCGCCTTCCGCGCTGCCGGCAGCCACATGTTCGGCGTCTATCTGCTGGCGCAGGCCTGCGCCGTCGTCACCTTCTGGATCTACTATCAACTGGCCCGCGCTATTGTCGGCGGTCAGCAGGCAGTGCTCGCGGTACTGCTCTCGATGACGGTGGTGGCGTTCAGCTCGCCCGGTGTCGAGTTCGGCCCGCTGGTGCTGGCGCGCCCGCTGTGGGCGCTGCTTTTGCTGCATTCCTGGCAACTGATCGGCCAGAACCGGCGCAATGCGTGGTTCGCCTGGTCGATCGAGGCCGGACTTTTGCTGCTGACGACGTCGGCCGCGCCCGGAATACTGCTGCTCCTCGCCGGATTTGCCGTTGCCACCCCGCGCGGGCGCCGCGTGCTGATGTCGCTCGATCCGCTCTATGCGCTGCTCGTAATCGCCGTCCTGGTGTTGCCCTATTTGATTTGGCTGCTCCGCGCCGATGCACTGGCCATGCCGCCGTGGCCCGCAATTTCCGATCTCGGCACGCGAGTCCTGCAATGGGGCTGGTTGCTCGCCGGCCTGGTGCTTGCGTCGTCCGCCATCGTGCTGCTGGCGGTCCTCAACTCCGGCTGGTTCGCCCGCCATGCCGGGGAAGCGCCGATCATCTACCGGCCGCCGGTCGATCCGCTGGCGCGCGACTTCGTCTATTTCTTCGCCGTTGCCCCGGCGCTGCTAGGAAGTTTCCTGGCCGGGCTGTTCAATCTCGACCACGTCGTGGGCGGCGCGGGCGTTGCCTTGCTGATGTCGGGGTTTGCCGTGATCGTGGCGACCGGCGATCTGCTCTATCTGCGGCGTCAGCGCGTGTTGCGCACGGTCTGGGCCGCGGCGCTCGCTGCTCCCGCCCTGGCGGCGATCGCGACCACGCTTCTTCTGCCCTGGACCGGCGCCGAAGTGCCGACCTCGTTGCCGGCGAAGGCGATTGCGCATTTCTTTGGCGACAATTTCGAACGGCGAACCAACCAGCGGCTGCGTGCGGTAGCCGGCGATCCGCAACTGGCAAGTTTCATCGCGATGAGCGCCGGGCGCCCGCATCTGCTGCTCGACGGCACCCCGGAACGAACGCCGTGGCTGTCGGTCGCGAAATTCAACGAGACCGGCGGCGTCGTGGTCTGGCGCGCCTCCGACACGTCAGGCACGCCACCGCCTGAGATCGCGCAGCGGTTTCCCGGCCTTGTGCCGGAAGTGCCGCGCGCCTTCGAATGGATGGTGAACGGCCGCCTGCCGCTGCTGCGCGTCGGCTGGGCCATCGTGCGGCCGAAGGCGCAGTAGCTTCAGTCTCGTGCCCCGGATGCTGCGCAGCACCGAAGGTGATGCGCTGCTGGTCCGGGGCCCATCGTTCTGCGCTGCTGTAGGTCCCGGCTCTGCGGTGCACCGCCAAGAGGCGCTGCACCGCGTCCGGGACACGAGCTAACTTAACTAATTCCCTTGCTCCAGCGCCTTCGCAATCGCGCGCAGATCCTGCCACGACATCCGCTTGTAGGACGGCGAGCGCAGCAAATACGCCGGATGGAACGTCGCCATGGCGCGGATGGTGCGGGTGCCGGTGTCGTAGTCGACCCATTTTCCGCGGGTTTTCATGATGCCCTCGCGGGTCGACAGCAGCGTTTGCGTCGAGGGATTGCCGAGCGTCACCAGCACGTCCGGATTCACGAGCTCGATCTGCCGCTGGATGAACGGCAGGCAGATTTGCGTCTCCTGCGGCGTCGGGGTGCGGTTGCCGGGTGGCCGCCATGGGATCACGTTAGCGATGTAGGCCTTGCTGCGGTCGAGCCCGATCGCGGCGATCATCCGATCCAGCAATTTGCCGGAACGCCCGACAAAGGGCAGGCCCTCGATGTCCTCGTCGCGCCCGGGCGCTTCGCCGACGAACATGATGCGGGCTTGCGGATTGCCGTCGGCAAACACCAGCCGTGTCGCCGTGTTTCGGAGCGCGCAGCCCTCGAAATTTTCCAGGAGCGCCCGCAGCGCTTCCAGCGTCGGCGCCGTTCGTGCCGCTTCGCGCGCCATGGCGATGGCCGCTTCCGGCGGAGGCGCTGTTTCGCTGCGCGGAACCGCCGGCATCGCGGCGGGTATTTCCCGCAACGGGCGGGGTGGCGCAGCCTCGCGGACCGCGACGGGGGCTATAGGGGCGTCGTGCTCGCTCAGCCGATCGACCGGCTCCTCCGTCAACGCGCAATCGACCCCGGCCTCCAGGTAAAAGGCCAGCAATTGCCGAATATTGGGCGCGGGTTCGGGGGTCAAATCCATTATGCCAATCTAATATGGATCGCGCCGGCGTGAAACGCCTCGCATTGCATTTCCATGGTTGTCCTTCCCGTAAAAATCGGAAACAACGAGCCTTTAGAGCCGTTCTCAATCGGGCTGAGATCAGATCATGAGTGCAGAAGAACTTCCTCCCCGCGAGATCCATGGAATTCGACGTCGTGATCGTCGGCGCCGGGCCGTCAGGCCTTGCCGCGGCGATCCGGTTGAAGCAGCTCAATGCCGATCTCAGCATCGTCGTGGTGGAGAAGGGTTCCGAGGTCGGCGCGCATATCCTGTCGGGCGCAGTGATCGATCCGGTCTCCCTTGACAAGTTGATCCCCGATTGGCGCGAGGATGCCGATTGCCCGCTGAAGACCCAAGTCAAGGACGACCGCTTCTACTGGACCACGGCAACCAGCGCGATCCGGCTGCCGAACTTCGCCATGCCGCCGCTGATGAACAATCATCACTGCTATATCGGCTCGCTCGGCAATGTCTGCCGCTGGCTGGGACCGAAGGCGGAGGCGCTCGGCGTCGAAATCTATCCGGGCTTTGCCGCGGCCGAAGTGCTGTACGACGACAACGGCGCGGTACGGGGTATCGCGACCGGCGACATGGGCATCGCCAGGGATGGCAGTCTCAAGGATTCCTTCACGCGCGGCATGGAACTGCTGGGTAAATACACGCTGTTCGCCGAAGGTGCGCGTGGCAGCCTGAGCAAGCAATTGATCGCGAAATACTCGCTCGACGCCAACAGCGAGCCGGCGAAATTCGGCATCGGCCTGAAGGAAGTCTGGGAGATCGATCCCGCCAAGCACCAGAAGGGCCTGATCCAGCATTCGTTCGGCTGGCCGCTCAACAATTCGACCGGCGGCGGCTCGTTCCTCTACCACTACGACGACAACAAGGTGGCGGTCGGCTTCGTCGTGCACCTCAATTACGACGATCCCTATCTGTCGCCGTTCGACGAATTCCAGCGCTTCAAGACCCATCCCTCGATTCTGCACCGTGTTCGAAGGCGGCAAGCGGATTTCCTATGGCGCGCGCGCGATCACCGAGGGCGGCTATCAGTCGGTGCCTCGTCTGAGTTTCCCGGGCGGCGCGCTGATCGGCTGCGCAGCCGGCTTCGTCAACGTGCCGCGCATCAAGGGCGTGCACAACGCGATGGGCAGTGGCATGCTCGCCGCCGAACATGTCGCCGCAGCGCTCGGCGCCGGCCGCGCCAATGACGAACTGGTCGAATACGAAAACGCCTGGCGGGATTCCGCCGTCGGCCGGGACCTGCACCGGGTCCGTAACGTCAAGCCGCTATGGTCGAAGTTCGGCACCATCATCGGCGTGGCGCTCGGCGGTTTCGACATGTGGTGCAACACGCTGGGCTTCTCGCTGTTCGGAACCCAGTCGCACGCCAAGCTCGATCGCTCGACGCTGGATGCGGCGAAGGCGCACACCCCGATCGCCTATCCCAAGCCGGACGGCAAGCTGACCTTCGACAAGCTGTCGTCGGTGTTCCTCTCCAGCACCAACCATGAAGAGGATCAGCCGGTTCATCTCAAGGTCGCCGACATGAACCTGCAGAAGACATCCGAACACGACGTCTATGCCGGTCCATCGAACCGCTATTGCCCGGCCGGCGTGTATGAATGGGTCGAGGAGGCCGCAGGTCCGCGCTTCCAGATCAACGCCCAGAACTGCGTCCACTGCAAAACCTGCGACGTGAAGGACCCGAACGGCAATATCACCTGGGTTCCACCGGAGGGCGGTGGCGGGCCCAACTATCAGGGTATGTAGAGGAGCCGTATAGACCACGATTGCGTGAGCTGGAGGAGGGTGATACCGCCGCCGGCCACGATACCGCCACAGTAAAAGCGTTTCCGGGTTGGGCTGGCTAAATCGGAGCCCTAAGGGCCTAATCTGCCAATCGATTCGTCAACCCGTATCCTTGCGGTTGAGGGCCAAAAGCGGCATTGTCGCTGCCTGAGATGCCGCCGCTTGGGTTAGCATTCGAGACCGATCGTAACGATCCCGCCATACATCCTGGAGCTAGGCGAACGTGATGCTTTCCACTCGTATGAATCGTTGGACCTTCGCCGCAATTACTCTCGCCGCACTGGCCACACCGGCTGCGGTTTTGGCCCAGACGCCCGAACATTCGGCCGACAACGCCGCGCAATTTCCCACCAAGTCCGATCTGAAATCGCTGACGACGGCGGGCAGCTATCTTGCCGCGCGGCATGCCAGCGTCGAGCGCGATGCCGCTTCCGCTGCGGCATTCTATCGCTCCGCGCTGCGCACCGATCCGAAGAACAACGAACTCTTGGACCGCGCCTTCATCTCCTCGCTGGCCGATGGCGACATCGATGAAGCGGTCAAGCTCGCCGATCGTATCCTGACGATGGACAAGGCGAATCGCGTCGCGCGGCTGGTGGTCGGCGTGCGTGATCTCAAGCAGAAGAAATATGCGGCCGCGCAGCTCAACATCAACCAGTCGATCCGCGGACCGATTACCGACCTGGTGGCGACGCTGCTGTCGGGATGGGCGAGCTACGGCGCGGGCGATGCCAAGGCGGCGGTTGCCAATATCGACAAGCTGACCGGCCCTGAATGGTATCCGATCTTCAAGGACCTCCACACCGGCATGGTCCTCGAGATCTCGGGCAAGGACAAGGATGCCGGCGCGCGGTTCGAGCGCGCCTACAAGCTCGACGATCTCGATGCTGCGCGTATCCGACGCCTATGCGCGCTGGTTGTCGCGCAACAAGGATAGCGCGGCGGCGGCCGGCATTTACGAGGCGTTCGACAAGAAGTTGCCGCGGCATCCACTGGTGCAGGAAGGCCTGCGCGACACCCGGGCCGGCAAGAAGCTGTCGCCGCTGGTCGATTCGGCGCAGGCCGGCGCAGCAGAAGCCTTGTACGGCATCGGCGCCACGCTGACCCGGCGCGGCGGCGAGGATCTGGCGCTGGTCTATCTGCAGCTCGCGCTCTATCTGCAGCCCAACCATCCGCTGGCGCTGTTGTCGCTCGCCGATCTCTATGAGTCCGTGAAGAAGCCTCAGATGGCGATCAAGGTCTACGAGCGCATGCCGGCGAGTTCGCCGCTCAAGCGCAACGCGCAGATCCAGCTTGCCACCAATCTCGACGCCGCCGATCGCAGCGAAGAGGCGATCAAGATCCTGAAGGGCGTCACCGCCGAAGCGCCGAAAGATATCGAAGCCATCATGGCGCTCGGCAACATCGAGCGCGGCCGAAAGAAGTTCAACGATTGCGCTAACACCTACACACTCGCGATCGACGCGAATCCCGGGGTGACGGACAAGAACACTTGGGTCACCTACTATTATCGCGGCATTTGCCTGGAGCGCTCCAAGCAGTGGAGCAAGGCCGAGGTCGACATGCGCAAGGCGCTTGAGTTGCAGCCCGAGCAGCCGCATGTCCTGAACTACCTCGGCTATTCCTGGATCGACCAGGGCATCAACCTCGACGAAGGCATGAAGATGATCAGGCGCGCCGTCGACCAGCGTCCTGACGATGGCTACATCGTGGATCTCGCTGGGCTGGGCGTTTTACCGGATCGGCAATTTTGAAGACGCGGTAAAGAATCTCGAGCGCGCGATCGATCTCAAGCCCGAGGATCCGACCATCAACGACCATCTCGGCGATGCCTATTGGCGCGTCGGGCGGACGCTGGAGGCGAAATTCCAGTGGGCCCATGCCCGCGACCTCAAGCCTGAGGCGGAAGAATTGCCGAAGATCGAGGCCAAGATTGCCAACGGTCTGCCCGAAGACACTTCTTCTGCGGCTTCCGCCGACAAGAAGAAAGAAGACGGCAGAGGCGGCTGAGGCAAGGATTTTGGGGGCTGTTCGGCAATGCCGGGACTGAGTGATGAAGGGCGCGCCAAGGTCAATCTGACCTTGCGGGTGAATGGCCGCCGTTCGGACGGCTATCACGATCTCGAAAGCGTGGTGGCGTTTGCCGACTGCGCCGACCGGCTGACGCTGACGCCGGGTTCGGATCTGGATTTGAAGATGTCGGGACCGCTGGCGCAGGCGTGCGGCGAGACGTCGGACAATCTGGTGCTCAAGGCCGCGCGTCTCCTGGCCGAGCGCGTACCTGACATGAAGGCCGGCAGTTTCTCGCTCGATAAGGTCTTGCCGGTCGCGGCCGGAATCGGCGGAGGCTCGGCCGACGCCGCGGCGGCGTTGCGGCTGCTTTCGCAGTTGAACGGGCTCGCGCTCGACGATCCCCGCATCATCGAGGTCGCGCAACTGACCGGCGCCGACGTGCCGGTCTGCGTCAGGTCACGCGGCTGCGTCATGACTGGCGTCGGCGAAACGCTGCAGCCGCTCAGCATGCCGAAAATGCCCTGCGTGATGGTCAATCCCGGCGTTCCCGTCGCGACCCGCGACGTTTTCAACGCGCTCGGCCTGCGCAATGGCGAATTGCTGGTTGGTGCCACCGACGTGTTGCTGCAGGACCGCTGGCCCGACGAAAAGGCATCGCTCGAAGATTGGGTTGAAGCGCTCGCCGCCAGTTCCAACGATCTGGAAGCGCCGGCCATGCGCGTCCAGCCCGTGATCGGTGAGGTCATCGCGGCGCTCAACGCCACCGACGGCGCCTGGCTGGCACGGATGTCCGGATCGGGCGCTACCTGCTTTGCGATCTACGAGAACACCGCCGAAGCCGGCCGCGCGGCGGAGAAGATCCGGCGCGATCACCCCGGATGGTGGGTGCATGCGGGAACGCTGAGCTAGGCCGATTTCGTAGGGTGGGCAAAGCGACAGCGTGCCCACCATTCCTAGCGGAGTGCTGATGGTGGGCACGGCGCAAGAGCGCCTTTGCCCACCCTACGGCCTAGCTCGCGGGCCGCCGCGCCAGTGCCAGCGAAATGCCGAGGCCTGCGATGAACAGCCCCGAGCCCTGTCGCAGTCGTTGAAGCAAATTCGGATTGCGCGTGAGACCGGCGCGCGCGGTGGCGGCCATCATCACCACGACGACATCGGCCAGCGTGTTGAGCGCCACCGAGATCAGGCCGAGCGCGATGAACTGGAGCGCGGGATAGCTGCCGGCCAGGTCGAGGAATTGCGGAATGAAAGCCAGAAAGAAGGCCGCGGTCTTCGGGTTCAGGGCTTCGACCAGCACGCCTTCCCGAAACACGCGCTGTGTACCGACAGCGACGACCTGTTGCGGCAGATCGCGCGCCTCGCGAAACGTCTTGAGGCCGAGCCAGACCAGATAGAGCGCGCCTGCGAATTTGAGCACGGTGAACAGCTCGGCACTGGCAAGGATGATCGCCGAGACGCCAAGCGCGCCCGCGACCACATGCACGAGCCCGCCGAGCGCCGTTCCAAATGTCGAGGAGAAGCCGGCGCTTTTGCCGCCCGACAGCGTCCTCGCGGCGACGTAAAAGATTCCAGGACCGGGGACGGCAGCAACAATCAGCGCGGCCAGCAGGAACAATGTGAAATTGGTGGCGTTCAATGCGATCTCGCCAAACAGAACGCCACGACCTGCTCGAGTGCGGTCTTCATGGGCGAGGCCGGGAACAGCGCCAGCGCGTCGACGGCCATCGCGCCGTAATGCTGGGCGCGGCTGATCGTGTCCTCCAGCGCGCGGTGCTTGGTCATCAGCCCGATGGCATGATCGAGATCGCTGTCGCCGATCTCGCCACGTTCCAACGCCTTGATCCAGAACTTGCGCTCGCTGTCATTGCCGCGGCGGAATGCCAGCACCACCGGCAGCGTGATCTTGCCCTCGCGGAAATCGTCGCCGATGTTCTTGCCGAGTTTCGCGGCCTTGCCGCCATAGTCCAGCACGTCGTCGACGAGCTGGAACGCGATGCCGAGATTCATGCCGACCGAGCGGCACGCGGTCTGCTCGGCCTTCGGCCGGTTGGCGATCACGGGCCCGACCTCGCAGGCGGCGGCGAACAGTTCGGCCGTCTTGCCCCGGATGACCGCGAGGTATTCGTCCTCGGTGGTCGCGGTGTTCTTGGCCGCCGCAAGCTGCATCACTTCGCCTTCGGCGATGGTGGCCGCGGCGGAGGAGAGAATGTCCAGCGCGCGCAGCGAGCCGACCTCGACCATCATGCGGAAGGCCTGGCCGAGCAGGAAGTCGCCGACCAGCACGCTGGCCTCATTGCCCCACAGCATTCGCGCCGACAGCTTGCCGCGCCGCAGTTCGCTTTCGTCGACCACGTCGTCATGCAACAGCGTTGCGGTGTGCATGAACTCGACGGAAGCGGCAAGCTTGATATGGCCGTCGCCGGAATAGCCGGTGAGGCTTGCCATCGCCAGTGTCAGCATCGGGCGGAGACGCTTGCCACCGGACGAGATCAGGTGGTTGGCGACTTCCGGAATCATGGTGACTTCCGACCCTGTCCGCGACAGGATCGTGGTGTTGACCCGCTCCATGTCGGCGGCGACGAGCCCGACCAGCGCATCTATCGAAGCGTTCGACGGGCTTTCGAAGGGTACAATAACCGCCACGCGGGTCTCCAATTTTGGCCAATTCGCACTATCCTTGTTCTACAATAGAAAGTGCCGGCTAAGGCGGCAAGGGCGCGAAGCGGTTGACAGACCCCGTGCCGTCGCCGCACCCGGGCGAAAAGGAGAGCATAAATTGCGGGAATTGGTCAGGACCAACGATATCGTGCTGGTTTCCGCGGTCGGTGCGCTGCTCGACGGCGCCAATATCCATCATCTGGTGCTGGACCAGAACATGAGCGTCATCGAGGGATCGCTCGGCATCCTGCCGCGCCGCATCCTGGTTCACGAGGACGACAATCGCGAGGCGCGCCAGCTACTGACCGAGGCGGGCCTGGCTCACGAATTACGCGCCGATGACTGACCCCGTCCTCGAACTCACCGAGGATGCGTTTCTCGGCGGGCAATTGCGTCTGAAGCAACTGAAATCGGGACATCGCGCCGGTCACGATGCGGTGCTGCTGGCGGCGGCGACCTCGGCCCGTTCGGGCGACCGTATCGCCGATCTCGGCGCCGGCGTCGGGGTCGCGGGCCTGGCGGTTGCCAGGCGCGTGGCCGGCATCGATCTGGTCCTGGTCGAGATCGATGCGGCGCTGGCGAGCCTTGCGCGCGCCAATGCGGATGCGAATGCGATTCAAGCTGACGTGATCGTGCTCGATGTGGAAGCTGATGCCGCGGCCTTTGCCGCTGCCGGATTAGCTCCGGACAGCGTCGATGCGGTGCTGATGAATCCACCCTTCAACGATCCCGCGCGGCATCGCATCTCGCCGGACATGGCGCGCGGGACCGCGCATATGGCGACCGCAACGACGCTCTGGAAATGGATTCACGCAGGCCGGCGCATTCTCAAATCGAGGGGCGCGCTGACGCTGATCTGGCGCGCCGATGGAATTGCCGAGGTGCTCTCGGCGCTCGATCACGGTTTCGGGAGCGTGCAGCTCCTGCCGGTTCACGGCGAGCCGCGGGCGCCTGCCAATCGCATCCTGGTTCGCGCCACCAAGGGGGACGGGCGCCGACGCAAATTTATCCCGGCCTGATGCTCAATGATGAGCAAGGCGTGCCAGAAAAAGGGTGCAGGAAATTCTAGCCGGGAAGGGGAGCTTGCCGCTCGCCAACCCGTAAAGGTGGCTCGGACGCCCAATTCCCGGAACAGGACGCTATTGCGGAAGCGTCTCTGACTGTTGTTTGGGCGCCGATGTAAAGTGGATCGCGGCCAGAAGGCTGCCGATGAGCATGATCAGCAGATAGATTTTCATTTCACTCTCCGCTGCGCCATTGCAGCTTTAACGTCTGCAAGGCAAAAGGCGTTCCGGCCCAAAAGGCGTTTCGGCCTTTGCAATGACAGTCGTGCGATAAAAAATGGTTAATTCGAGGTAACGGCATGAGTGAACAAATAAGTGATCGCGCGGGATTGCCGAACCTTATTGACAGGGTGAAACAATTCATTCCGGCAAGATTCCGGCGCGACGCCGCCGTTGTTCCGGTGGTGCGCCTGTCGGGTGTCATCGGTGCGGTGACGCCATTGCGGCCGGGACTGACGCTGGCGGGCATCGCCAAGACACTCGAACGCGCTTTCGCCACCAAGCACGCCAAGGCGGTGGCGTTGGTGATCAATTCGCCCGGCGGCTCGCCGGTGCAATCGCGCCAGATCTATTTGCGGATCAGGCAGCTTGCCGCGGAAAAGAAACTGCCGGTGCTGGTGTTCGTCGAGGACGTCGCGGCATCCGGCGGCTACATGATCGCCTGCGCCGGCGACGAGATATTCTGCGATCCGTCCTCGATCCTCGGCTCGATCGGCGTGGTCGGCGGCAGTTTCGGTTTTCAGGACCTGCTCAAACGAATTGGAGTGGAGCGGCGGCTCTACACGGCAGGCGAGCACAAGGCGATGCTCGATCCGTTCCTGCCGGAAGACCCCGATGACGTAGCGCGCCTGAAGGCGCTTCAGCGCGAGATCCACGCTATCTTCATCGCCTTGGTCAAAGGCAGCCGCGGTGCGCGCCTCAAGGACACCGACGACGTCTTGTTCACTGGCGAATACTGGGCGGGCGAAAAGTCCGTGTCGCTGGGCCTTGCGGACAAGGTCGGCGATATCAGGTCGACGTTGCGCGAGCGCTATGGCGAGAAAGTGCTGACACCTGTCATTGCGCCCGCAAGCGGGATGCTGGCCGGGCTGTTGGGCCGGAAATCGCCGGGGGCGGGCTCGCTGGCCGCCTTTGATGGTATTGGGGGATTGCCGGATGAATTGATTTCGGCACTCGAAACCCGGGCAATTTGGGCCAAATTCGGGTTCTAGCGATCAACAGGAGGTCAACGAGCCGCGCCATTTAGTCCCAAAAGCGGAATTGCGGCGCAGGCCGGCTTGGGCGAGAATGCTACCCATTGGGGGCTGACACGTGAACGACAAGGATCGACCGATGCCGCCGCTAGTCGCATTCGCGGGTGCCCTGGGTGGGCTCGCCGTGGTCCGATGGGCCTACAAGACCGCCGTACGGATCAACAGGGAACTGGAAGACGCGCGACTGGCACGCGTCGCCGAGGCCGCCCCGACGGCCGACATTCCGACGCTGCGCCGCGACCCCGTCACCGGCGCTTATCGGCCGGGCTGACCGGAAACTCGTCATGCCCGGGCTTGTCCCGGGCATCCACGCCCTTCGGTTTCACAGCAAGAAAGAACGTGGATGGCCGGGACAAGCCCGGCATGACGGCGAGAGGAGGGCTCTCTACCCCTCGTCGTCGCCCGGCATCGCCTTGATTCCCTGCCTCCGCGTCGATACGGTCCCGCGCTCTTATAAACCCCCTCGCGAGACCGATTCTGCCGATGGACGCTTTGCCTGCCCATATGCGCCCCGAACGTTCGTTCCAGGGCTTCATCCTTGCTCTCCAGCGGTTCTGGGCGGAGCAGGGCTGCGTGATCCTGCAGCCCTACGACATGGAAATGGGCGCCGGCACGTTCCATCCCGCGACGACGCTGCGTGCGCTCGGGCCCAAGCGCTGGAACGCGGCCTATGTGCAGCCCTCGCGGCGGCCCAAGGACGGCCGCTATGGCGAAAATCCCAACCGGCTGCAGCACTATTATCAGTTTCAGGTGATCATGAAGCCGTCGCCGCCGAACCTTCAGGACCTGTACCTGAAGTCGCTGGCCGCGATCGGCATCGATTCGAGCCTGCACGACATCCGCTTCGTCGAGGACGATTGGGAGAGCCCGACGCTCGGCGCATGGGGGCTGGGCTGGGAGTGCTGGTGCGACGGCATGGAAGTCAGCCAGTTCACTTATTTCCAGCAGGTCGCGGGGGTCGAATGCGCGCCCGTTGCCGGCGAGCTCACCTATGGGCTCGAGCGTCTTGCCATGTATGTACAGGGCGTCGACCGCGTCTACGATCTCAACTTCAACGGCCGCGACGGCGCCGACAAGGTCAGCTATGGCGACGTCTTCCTGCAGGCCGAGCAGGAATATTCCCGGCACAATTTCGAGCACGCGGATACGGCTGTCCTGTTCGAGCAGTTCAGGATGGCGGAAGACGCCTGCCGGAAATATCTTGCGGCCGGATGGAAAGAGACCAGCAATCGGAAAGAACATCTGATGGCGCTGCCGGCGTATGACCAGTGCATCAAGGCGAGCCACGTCTTCAACCTGCTCGACGCCCGCGGCGTGATCTCGGTGACGGAGCGCCAGAGCTACATCATGCGGGTGCGCGAACTGGCAAAGCCTGCGGCGAAGCCTGGGTTCACACCGAAGCGGGTAGGGCGGTCTGATGCCTGATCTTTTGCTGGAGCTGTTTTCCGAGGAAATCCCCGCGCGCATGCAGGCGAAGGCGGCGGACGACCTGCGCCGCATGGTCACCGACAAGCTTGTCGCCGAAGGTCTCGTCTATGAAGGCGCAAAAGCGTTCGCGACGCCGCGGCGGCTGGCGCTGACCGTGCACGGCGTCCCGACGCGGCAATCCGACCTGAAGGAAGAACGCCGCGGCCCGCGCGTCGGCGGGGCCGATGCCGCGATCCAGGGATTCTTGAAGGCGACGGGTCTCGCCCGGATCGAAGACGCCAAGATCCAGACCGATCCGAAGAAGGGCGATTTCTACATCGCGCTGATCGAAAACCGGGCCGTGCCACCATCGACGTGCTCGCCGAGATCCTGCCTGTCATCGTCAGAACCTTCCCATGGCCGAAATCGATGCGCTGGGGCGAACGTTCGGCCAAGTCGGGTTCGCTCTCCTGGGTGCGGCCGCTGCATTCGATCGTCGCGACCTTGGGCTCGAGACCGAAGAGCCCGACGTGGTGAAATTCTCCGTCGACGGCATCGAGGCCGGCCAGACCACGTTCGGCCACCGATTCATGGCGCCGGCTGCGATCTCCGTGCGCCGCTTCGAGGACTACGAAGCCAAGCTGAAGGCGGCCAAGGTCGTGCTCGATCTGCAGGCGCGCAAGGACATTATCCTCGCCGACGCGAAGGAGCTGGCATTCGCGCAAGGTTTTGAGCTCGTCGAAGACCAGGTACTGGCCGACGAAGTCGCCGGCCTCGTCGAATGGCCGGTCGCGCTGATGGGATCGTTCGACGAGGAGTATCTCACGATCCCGGGCGAGGTGATCCGCGCCACCATCCGCAACAACCAGAAATGCTTTGTGGTTCGCGATCCCAAGACGGGAAAGCTCGCCAACAAGTTCATCCTGGCCGCCAACCTCGAAGCTACCGATGGCGGGAAGACCATCATCGGCGGCAACGAGCGCGTGATCCGCGCGCGGTTGTCGGACGCGAAATTCTTCTATGAGGCCGACCTGAAGACGAAGCTGGAAGACCGGCTGCCGAAGTTCGAGCAGATCGTGTTCCACGAGAAGATCGGTACGCAAGCGGAGCGGATCAAACGGATTGAGCGGCTGGCCGCCGAGATCGCACCGCTGGTCGGCGCTGACGTGGCAAAGGCCAGGCGTGCTGCGCGGTTGGCCAAGGCGGACCTCCTGACCGAAGTCGTCGGCGAATTCCCCGAATTGCAAGGCTTGATGGGAAAATACTACGCGCTGGCGCAGAGCGAAGACGCCTCCGTCGCAGCCGCAAGCGAGGAGCACTACAAGCCGCAGGGGCCGGCCGATCGTGTGCCAACCGACGCTGTTAGTGTTGCGGTCGCACTGGCCGACAAGTTCGACACGCTGGTCGGGTTCTGGGCGATCGACGAAAAGCCGACGGGATCGAAAGACCCTTACGCCCTGCGTCGCGCGGCGCTTGGCGTCATAAGGTTGATTGTCGAAAATACGTTGCGCCTGCCGGTCCTCAAGGCAGCCAAATCTGCAATGGCTGGCCTGTCGATCAAGGCTGATGCAGAAAAGCTTCCGAATGACCTGCTTGCATTTTTCGCCGACCGCTTGAAAGTCCAGCTTCGCGATCAGGGTGCGCGTCACGATCTCGTCGATGCCGTGTTTTCGCTCGGCGGCCAGGACGATCTGCTATTGGTCGTCCGCCGCGTCGAGGCGCTCGGCAAGTTCCTCGACACCGACGACGGCAAGAACCTGCTTGCGGGGACCAAGCGTGCGAGTAACATCCTCTCGATCGAGGAGAAGAAGGACAAGCGTACGTTCGACGGTGCGCCGGATGCCGGGCTTCACAATTTGCCTGAGGAAAAGGCGCTCGCCAACGCGATCGATCAGGTCAAGAGCGAGGCCGGCGCCGCCGTCGCCAAGGAAGATTTCGCCACCGCGATGAGTGCGATGGCCAAGCTGCGTCCGGCGGTCGATGCGTTCTTCGACAAGGTCAAGGTCAATGACGATGAACCCAAGGTGCGCGAGAACCGACTAAAGCTCCTGAACGAGATCCGCGCGGCGACCCGCGCGGTTGCGGATTTTTCGAAGATCGAAGGCTAGATCATGGATCGTCAGACGCTCGCCGCTTACGACCTGGATGCGGCGGCGTTCGCGAAGGATTGGCTCGGTCAGCCGGCGCCCGTCGACCTGCAGGAAGTCGTCGAGCGGTTTTCGTGCGCGGCGGCACTTCCGCCGATATCGGCTGCGGCTGCGGCCGCGAGGTCGCCTGGCTGCACGCGAACGGTTTTTCGGCCGTGGGCTTCGATCCTTCCGAAGGCCTGCTCAACGAAGCGCGCCGGCGATATCCCTCGTTCAAGTTCGCGCATGCCGAACTGCCCGAGCTGCGCGGCGTCGGCACCTTCGATAACGTCCTGTGCGAAACCGTGATCATGCATCTCGACCGCAAGCAGATTGCGGCATCGGTTCGCCGTCTGCTCGATATCGTCAAACCCAGCGGCATTCTCTATCTGAGCTGGCGCGTCACCGAGGGCGCCGATCATCGCGACGCGCAGGGGCGGCTTTACACGGCGTTCGATGATGCGTTGGTGCTGACAGAACTGAAGGCAACGACGGTGTTGCTCGATGAAGAGGCGGTCAGCGCTTCCTCGGGGAAGAAGGTTCACCGCCTCGTGGTGAAGAAGCCGGGGCTGGAAATCAGGGAATAAAGAAAACCCCGCCCGGAGGGGACGCCGAGCGGGGCTTCGTGTCCGGTCGTATCTCGCGCACATCCGCTTGCGCGGCGCCCGGACCAATCGTTCAGGCTACTGAAGGTCAATCGACCACCTGAACGATGCGACGCGAACGCGGTTCGACCAAGATAGTCTGGCCGTTCACCACGGTGTAGCGATAGGGCGTGACGGCGAACGATTGCGGCACGTCGTAGTAGGTCACGCCGGCTTCCGGCAGCACGCCGCCAACCGTCACACGCTCGGAAATCGTGTAATTCGGCACGCGTTCACGCACAATGTATTCGCGGAAGGCCGGACGCACGTCGGGCGCGATGCCTTCATGTTCACCGATGACGACCGTGCTGCCGCCGGCGGTGCCGGTGGTGATCGAGGTCTGCGCCTGAGCCGCGATCAGGGCAGCCATCGCGCCGGTGATCGCCGCAATGGCAAGTAATCTGTTCCGCATGGTCAACTCCTTCGCGAGAAGAGGCGCCAGCTTTCGCCAGCACGCAATGCGGGCCAATTCATCCCGTGCGGCATTGTTCCGGCAAAACCGCGGCCTCATACGCGGCATTTCTGGGGAATTGTTGCGAAGGCTGGAACCCATTGAAGTGGTGGGCGTCTTGCTATTCCGAAACCGCGCCAGCGGTTAAGTTGCCATCCTCGATCTGATCCCCTTCATCAGCCGGAGATTTCAATGACCATCACCGCTGCGCACATTTCCCCGATCGTCGCCCTGATCGCGGGAATCTTGATTCTTGATTATGCCGCGGTTCCTGAATTTCATCGTCGCCATCTACTTGATCGTGGTCGGTTTGGCCGGCCTTGGCGTGTTCAAGATGTTTCGGTTCTAGCGCGGGAAAGCAGGGTTTCGCGGCTTGCGCGGAACCCCTCAAAATGGTGTAAGGCGCGCAATCTTCTCATCTTTTCGGATAGTTGGAATCCATGGCCAAAGCCGTCGCGAAGTCCAAGAAGGCTGCAGTGAAATCTGTGGCGAAATCGAAGCCATCGGCCCGGCCCAAGGCCGTCGCCGCTGCCCCTTCCGCCCGCAAGGCGCTGAACAAGGCCCCGGCCAAGCCGGTCGCCAAGGCCGCGGCCAAGAAGGCTGCGGTCCGCAAGCCGGCCGCTGGGGCGGTAAAATCCGGCAAGTGGGTCTATACCTTCGGGGACGGCAAGGCGGAGGGCAAAGCGGGCCTGCGCGACCTGCTCGGCGGCAAGGGCGCCAACCTCGCCGAAATGGCCAATCTCGGCCTGCCGGTGCCTCCGGGCTTCACCATTCCGACCTCGGTCTGCACCTATTTCTACGCGCACGACAAATCCTATCCGCCCGCACTGAAGGCGCAGGTCGAGAAGGCGCTCGATCATGTCGGCAAGCTGACCGGCAAGGCGTTCGGCGATTCGAAGAATCCGCTTCTGGTGTCGGTCCGCTCCGGCGGCCGCGCCTCGATGCCGGGCATGATGGACACCGTGCTCAATCTCGGCCTCAACGACAAGACGGTCGAAGCGCTTGCCGAGCTCTCCGGCGATCGTCGCTTCGCCTATGACAGCTATCGCCGCTTCATCACGATGTATTCGGACGTGGTGCTCGGCTTCGAGCATCATCACTTCGAGGACATCCTCGATACCTTCAAGGACAGCCAGGGCTATACGCTCGACACCGATCTCTCCGGCGACGACTGGGTCGAACTGGTTGGCAAGTACAAGGAAGCCGTGGCGCGCGAGACCGGCAAGGATTTTCCGCAGGATCCGCACGAGCAATTGTGGGGCGCGATCGGCGCGGTGTTCTCATCCTGGATGAACGCGCGCGCGGTGACCTACCGCCGCCTGCACGACATTCCGGAATCCTGGGGCACGGCCGTCAACGTGCAGGCCATGGTGTTCGGCAACATGGGCGAGACGTCCGCGACCGGTGTCGCGTTCACGCGCAATCCCTCCACCGGCGAGAGCAAGCTCTACGGCGAATTCCTGATCAACGCGCAGGGCGAGGACGTGGTGGCGGGCATCCGCACACCGCAGGACATCACCGAGGAAGCGCGCCAGGAATCCGGCTCCGACAAGCCGTCGATGGAAATCGCGATGCCGGAGGCGTTCAAGGAACTGACGCGGTTCTACACGCTGCTCGAAAAGCATTACCGCGACATGCAGGACATGGAGTTCACAGTCGAGCAGGGCAAGTTGTGGATGCTGCAGACCCGCGGCGGCAAGCGCACGGCGAAGGCCGCGCTGCGTATCGCGGTCGAGCTTGCCAATGAAGGCCTGATCTCGAAAAAGGACGCGGTGATGCGGATCGATCCGGCTTCGCTGGATCAATTGCTGCATCCGACCATCGATCCCGCCGCCAAGCGCGACGTGATCGCGACCGGTCTGCCGGCCTCGCCCGGCGCCGCATCCGGCGAGATCGTGTTCTCGTCCGATGAAGCAGCCAAGCTGCAGGCCGACGGCCGCAACGTCATTCTGGTGCGGATCGAGACCAGCCCGGAAGACATTCACGGCATGCACGCCGCCGAAGGCATCCTGACCACCCGCGGCGGCATGACCTCGCACGCCGCCGTGGTCGCCCGCGGCATGGGCAAGCCCTGCGTCTCCGGCTGCGGCGCCATTCGCGTCGACTACGGCCGGGGCACGATGAGCATCGGCTCGCGCACCTTCAAGACCGGCGACGTCATCACCATCGACGGTTCGCTGGGCCAGGTGCTGGCCGGCCGGATGCCGATGATCGAGCCGAAACTGTCGGGCGAATTCGGCACGCTGATGGGCTGGGCCGATCAGGTTCGCAAGCTCGGCGTTCGCGTCAACGCCGACACGCCGGAAGATGCGCGCACCGCGATAAAATTCGGCGGCGAGGGCATCGGGCTGTGCCGTACCGAGCACATGTTCTTCGAGGAAACCCGCATCCGCACCGTGCGCGAGATGATCCTTTCCGAGGACGAACAGTCGCGTCGTGCCGCGTTGTCGAAGCTGCTGCCGATGCAGCGTGCCGATTTCGTCGAACTGTTCGAGATCATGAAGGGGCTGCCGGTGACGATCCGTCTGCTCGATCCGCCGCTGCACGAGTTCCTGCCGCACACCCAGGCCGAGATCGAGGAAGTCGCGCGCGCGATGAACACCGATCCGCGCCGGCTCGCCGATCGCGCCCGCGATCTTGCCGAGTTCAACCCGATGCTGGGCTTCCGCGGCTGCCGCCTCGCCATTGCCTATCCTGAAATCGCCGAGATGCAGTCGCGCGCGATCTTCGAAGCGGCGGTCGAAGCCGAAAAGCGCACCGGCAACGCCGTCGGCCTCGAGGTGATGGTGCCGCTGATCGCGACCAAGGCCGAGTTCGACCTGATCAAGGCGCGCATCGACGCCACCGCGCAGTCGGTGATGAAGGAGACCGGCAAGAAGCTCGCCTATCAAGTTGGCACGATGATCGAGCTTCCGCGCGCGTGCCTGATGGCCGGCGACATCGCGCAGACCGCGGAGTTCTTCTCGTTCGGCACCAACGACCTGACCCAGACCACCTACGGCATCAGCCGTGACGACGCCGCAAGCTTCCTCGGCACCTATGTCAGCAAGGGGATCCTGGAAATCGATCCGTTCATCTCGGTCGATCGCGACGGCGTCGGCGAACTGGTGAAGATCGGCGTCGCCCGCGGCCGCAAAGTCAGGCCCAATCTGAAGGTCGGCATTTGCGGCGAGCATGGCGGCGATCCCGCTTCAGTGGCGTTCTGCCACGAGATCGGGCTCGACTACGTGTCGTGCTCGCCCTACCGCGTGCCGATCGCCCGCCTCGCCGCCGCGCAGGCCGCGCTCGGCAAGACGGTTGCGAGCCAGGCATAGGGCTGCTTCGATAGATATTGGAAACAACGTGATGCCCGGGCTTGGCCCGGGCATTTGCGTTTTTGGCGAACATGCGAAAGCCGTCATTACGAGCGCAGCGAAGCAATCCGTTTCTTCGCTTGCGGAGGCGTGGATTGTCGCTGGCGCTCCTCGATCAATGATGGCTGAAATTGCTTCAGCACCATAGAGTGAATTGGAACTCACATCGCGATGTGGGCGAGCGCCGTGCCAACATGCACAAAATTTCTTCATCATTTTCGTTGACGGGATATTTACCACTTTCATCGAGGGGCCGTTTACCAACGCTTCTGATGCGACCCGCGAAAATGGCGCGATCTCTTGCGTGTAGCATGCAGGCCACGCCGATTAACTCCCCAGCAACCTAAATTCGATACCAACAAAAAAGGTCGAATTGCACGGATGTACTGACATTCGATCGTGTAAGCGTTGCGTGAGCGTATCGATGTTTGTGTTGCGTAACCAGCCGAAGGGCGCGCGGTTCGCGTCCTTCGGCCTCGGTCTTTGCGTCTTCGCATTGATGCCGACCGAGATCGGATATCAGGATATTGCTTCGCTGCTGGCGCGCCAGCCCGGCGTCGCCGAGCGTTGGCAGAAGCGGGTATTCTCCTCCGCCGGCACCATCCAGGTCGCGACATTCTCCTTCGGCCGTCCGATCGGAACCTCCTCGCCGCAAACCGCGACCTACCGGCTGGCGAGCCTCGACAATCAAGGCATCGACATCACGGGAGCCGTGACGCGCAATCCGCTCGTCGCTCCGCCGCCGCGTTATCACGCCGCCGATTTTCCCAAGGTCGATCGCACGCTGAAAGGCGATCGCCTCGTCGTAACGCCGCCGCCTGCGGAAACCGTAGCGCCCGCCGAGCGCGCGCCGGCGACCGAGGACCCCGCGACATCGAACGCATCGGTCAAGGGCGCCAAGACCGCCGAGACGGCGCCGTCCGTCGAGCGCGCGCCGCTCGATCCGGAGTTGCAGGCCGCGCTGAGCGCGCCGCCGCTGGTGCAGTACGACATGTCGCTGTCGCTCGAAACCAGACCTCCAGAACGATCTCAAGACTGTTCCGGAAGCGCGCGAGGCCGCGCGCACGCCTGCGCCGCCGCGCGATGGTTTCTCCTTCAAGACCTCGAGCCTGTTCTTTGGTTCGTCGCTCGGCTCGCCCGAGAGCATCGAGCGCTGGCGACCCGGCGAAGAGCCTGTCATCGTGATGCCGGGCGCTGTTCCCGATCCCGACATGAAGGTGATGGCCTCGCTGCCGGTCGATGCCGACGGTCCGGTGCGGGCCGGCGAGATGGGCGAGAGCGTTGCGCCCAAAGGCGAGGTCAATTCCGACAACCAGCGCGTCAAGACGCCCGCCGAACGTCTCGGCCTGTTCGACGAAAAGTCGCGCACCAAGTCGGAGAAGTGCCTGGCCGAGGCGGTCTATTTCGAAGCCCGCGGCGAAGCCGTGCGCGGCCAGATCGCGGTGGCGCAGGTGGTGCTGAACCGCGCCTTCTCCGGCAAATATCCCGAAACCGTGTGCGGCGTGGTCTACCAGAACAAGCACCGCCATCTGGCCTGCCAGTTCACCTTCGCCTGTGACAACAACAAGGACGTCATTCGCGAACCCGAGATGTGGGAGCGCGCGCAAAAATCGCGAAAGCGATGCTCGACGGCCAGCTCTGGCTGCCGGAAGTCGACAAGTCGACGCACTACCACGCCTATTGGGTGCGGCCGTCCTGGGCCAATGAAATGAAGAAGATGTACAAGACCGGCGTGCACACCTTCTACCGGCCGCGCGCCTGGGGCAACGGCAGCGATGCGCCGAGCTGGGGCACGGCCGCCGAGACAGCTGCGATCTCCGCCAAGCTCGCGGAAGCCGCACAAAGCTCGGCCGAGCAGGCGAGCGTGAAGCGGTAGCCTCCGCTCCTGTAGCCCGGATGGAGCGAAAGCGAAATCCGGGACCGGATGATCCGCGTGTGGCACCGCCCCGGATCGCGCTTCGCTCCATCCGGGCTACCGCTCTCTCTCTGTCGTCCCCTGCAAATTGTACTCATTGCCCTCGCTAATTTTGCAGGGCTGCCCTGCAGCGGAGAATTTTTTAAGGCACCCCTTGGGCTTTTCATGCATCTGCATTAACTCACCGTAACGTTTCGCTTGGCGGTTCCAGGCGCCGATTGTCCCGGGGAAATAAATGGCTGTAACCAGCGGCGAGCTTCGTCCATCCTCGGCCCTTGGCACCTGGCGCACTCCGCTCGTCATCATCATCTGCGGCTGCTTGATCGCGCTGTTGAGCTTCGGGCCGCGCTCGAGCCTCGGCTTTTTCGTCCAGCCGATGAGCCGCGAGTTCGCCTGGGGACGCGACGTCTTCGGCCTCGCGCTGGCGCTGCAGAACCTGTTGTGGGGCCTCGGCCAGCCGATCGCGGGCGCCATCGCCGATCGCTTCGGCATCTTGCGTGTGATGATCGTCGGTGCGCTGCTCTATGCCGGCGGTCTGCTCCTGATGCGTTATTCGACGGCGCCGCTTTCGCTCGATCTCGGCGCCGGAGTTTTGATCGGCTTCGGTCTATCAGGCTGTTCGTTCAACCTGGTGCTGTCGGCGTTCAGCAAGCTGTTGCCGCCCGAGCGGCGCGGCTTTGCGCTCGGCGCCGGCACCGCGGCCGGCTCGTTCGGTCAATTCCTGTTCGCGCCGTTCGGCGTCGCGATGATCGACAATTTCGGCTGGCAGGCGGCGCTGACGGTGTTCGCTATCCTGATGCTGCTGATCGTGCCGCTGTCGCTGGCGATCGCAACGCCGCCTTCGACGTCATCGAACGAGCCTGTCGGGGACCAGCAATCGTTCAAGACGGCGCTGGCAGAGGCGTTCGGCCATCGCTCCTACGTGCTGCTGGTGCTCGGCTTCTTCACCTGCGGCTTCCAACTCGCCTTCATCACGGTGCATCTGCCGGCGTATCTCGCCGATCGCGGCGTCTCGGCGCAGACCGGCGGCTGGGTGGTCGCGGCGATCGGTCTGTTCAACATCATCGGATCGCTCAGCGTCGGCTGGCTGCAGAACAAATATCCGAAGCGCTATATTCTCTCGCTCATCTACTTTACCCGTGCCCTGTCGATCGTCGCGTTCATCTCGTTTCCGATCACGACGTTCTCGGCGATCATGTTCGGCGCGGTCTCGGGCCTGACCTGGCTCTCGACGGTGCCGCCGACTTCGGCGCTGGTGGCCCTGATGTTCGGCACAAAGTGGTTCGCCACGCTGTACGGCTTTGCCTTCGTCAGCCATCAGGTCGGCGGCTTCCTCGGCGTCTGGCTCGGCGGCATCGTGTTCGAGCAGTTCGGCTCCTACACGCCGATCTGGTGGCTCTCGATCATGTTCGGCGTGCTGTCGGCGCTGATCAACCTGCCGATCGTCGAACAACCGGTCGCGCGCCCGGTTGCACAACCCGCCTGATGCGGTAAACGACTTCCAAGAAGCAACTTTTCGTCATGCCCGGGCAGTAGCGCGAAGCGCGTCTTCGCGCTAGATGTCCCGGGCATCCACGTCTTTACTGTCAGCGGTAACCAAGAACGTGGATGGCCGGGACAAGCCCGGCCATGACGCGTGGGTGATCAAGTCCGGGGAGTTTGCCGTGGGAACGTTCAGGGCCATCAGGATCGACAAGGCGGACAAGGGCACCACCGCCGCACTGACGCAGTTCGACGAATCCGAGCTGATGGACGGCGACGTCACCGTTTCGGTCGAATGGTCGACGCTGAACTACAAGGATGGTCTCGCCGTCACCGGCAAAGCGCCTGTGGTGCGACGTTTCCCGATGATCGCCGGCATCGATTTCGCAGGCACCGTCGAACACTCCTCGCACCCGGCATGGAAGGCCGGCGACAAGGTTGTCTGCAACGGCTGGGGCATGGGTGAGACCCATCTCGGCGCCTACGCCGAAAAGGCCCGCGTCAAGGGTGACTGGCTGGTAAGGCTGCCGGAAAGCATCTCGACGCGCGAAGCGATGGCGATCGGCACCGCCGGCTATACCGCGATGCTGTCGGTGCTGGCGCTGGAGAAGCATGGCCTGACGCCTGCGAGCGGCCCTGTCGTGGTGACCGGTGCCGCCGGCGGCGTCGGCTCGGTCGCCACCGCCGTGCTCTCCAAGCTCGGCTATCACGTCATCGCATCCACCGGGCGCATGTCGGAGGCAGACTACCTCAAGGCGCTCGGTGCCGCCGAAGTGATCGACCGCGCCGAGCTCGCAGGGTCCGCCAAGCCGCTGGCGAAGGAGCGCTGGGCGGGCGGCGTCGACAGCGTCGGTTCGACCACGCTCGCCAACCTGCTCTCGATGACCAAATATGGCGGCGCTATTGCCGCCTGCGGCCTCGCCGCCGGCATGGACCTGCCGTCCTCAGTCGCGCCGTTTATTTTGCGCGGGGTGTGCCTTCTGGGCATCGATTCCGTGATGTGTCCGTTGCCCCAGCGCAAGCTTGCCTGGAACCGCCTTGCCAGCGATTTGGACAAGGGAAACTGGCTGAAATTACTCGGGAAATCACCCTCGACCAAGTCATCGGGGCGGGGCGCAAATCCTCGCCGGCCAGGTCCGCGGTCGAATCGTGGTAAAAATTCTCTAACGGCGTTCAGACTTTACCAACCAACCTGCTCCAAATTGCCACGGTTGGTATGGTAAGCACGGGGTAAAGAGGCTTGCGGCATGGTCCGGCAAACTGGGGGCCCGGTTTCATGCTCAGGCCAAGGCGGGCGCCCGCGCTCTTGTTAAGTTGGAGTAGCTGCATGGTTGCGCGTTTGATTCTGGGGCCGTCACGGCCAGTGCGATGATCGTTCCTGCGCTGGCCGGGAGCATGAATGCCGACGAGGCGCGCAGGTTTGTGGCGGGCAAGGTCTTCGCCTTCACCTGCTTTGACGGCACCCGCGGCGCTGGCCGCGTGCTCGACGATCTCGGTGCAGCCGGTTCCATCCAGTTCAGTGGCTCGGGCCCGATCCGCCATGTGCGCTTGCCCGGCAACACGCTGCAGATCTGCGGCCAGGCCGTTTGCGCTTCGATCAAGGGACTTCCGTTCGAGCCGTGCTTCAATATCGACAAGCGCGACGATCGCTCGTTCCGCGGCTCCGTCTCGGGCATGGGCTTCGCCTATTGCGATTTCCGCCATCAGGGCGCCTCGCAGATGCTGATGGCGCGCTCCGCGGCGCGGCCGCGCTCGCTGCATCGTCGGGAGGAGCCGTCGCGCGCGGCTGACGCGCGTGCCGAAGTAACGGGGCGGGTCGAAACGCCGGCGGTCGAGAGCGCCAAACTCGAGCCGGTGAAATCCGAGCCGAAGGCGGAGCTGGTCAAGTCTGAATCGGCGAAGTCCGAGCCGGCCAAGGCCGAGAGCGCCCCGGAGCTGCGCCGCTCGACCAATTGATCGCGGAAACAGCGTCTGCGTCGGGACCGCAACAGCTACCTCGGGATTGAATGGGCGTGCAGCCGGTCCGAGAGCCGGCGCGGCCGATGAATCGGCCGCCTTCCTGCCTTATTGGCGAACGGGAACCCGTAGTCATACGGGCTGGCGCATTCATGTCCTGGTAGCGAATCTCATTCCAAGTGATGACCGGCAGAGAAGGCCGGGAGGCGGTCCAACACATGAGATCAATCATGCCGCTATATTTTTCGGATCAGCCACGGCCGCTACGCGGGCGCGTCCGATCAGGGATCCGAATTCGAAAGCCGCGAGGCCGCCTGGACCGAGATGACTAAGGTCTGCGGCAACCTGCTCGGCAGCCTTTCGCGCAGCCTGAAACAGAACGCCGAATGGCAGATGGAGCTTCTGGACGAAGCCAAGAAGCCGGTTTTCCGGATCCGTCTTGTCGCCGAATCCGTCGGTTAGCTCGCCGTCCGGCGGCGCGACCGAGACGGAGACCGCCTCGTCGCACGTTCTCTCGGTGGCGCAGTTGCTGTCGGGCGACAGCAACCGTCTCCAGATCGAGGTCGCCAAATTCCTCGAGTCGGTGCGCGCCGCCTGACGGGTCAGCTTCCCGAGGAAGCAGCCGGTGCTGCCGGGCCGGCCGCTTGCCTGCGGAACAGGATCCGCTGGTACAGCCAGCCGATCGCCACCAGCACCAGGCCGAGGCACATGAAGGACAGCGCGCGATAGACGCCGGTCAGGGTCGACATGTCGATCATGAAGGCTTTCAGGATCGTCAGTCCGATGACGACCGCGGACGCCAGCCGCGCGCGCTGCGAGTTGAAGAGGATGCCGATGCCGAGCATTACGACGCCGAACGCCAGGTACGCGATCGAGTAGGTGTATTGCTCGGCGCCGGTGGTCGGACCGACCGATATCGCCGGGCCATGATACATTCTTCTGATTTCAAACGTCACATAGGCAAGCGCAAGAATGAGCGCTGCCGCCGCAATCGTGTTGGCGTAGGCGACGGGCGGCGGCCTGCGACGGCATAGGACAATAGCAGCGCGAGCACCGCGGGCAGGGCGTAGCCGAGCAGCAGCAGGTTGATGACGATGCCGCCGACATCGATCCAGCGGAGCATCGGGTTCTCCAGCAGCAACAGCCCGAACACCGTTGCGAGGCCGGCGAAAGCCGTCAGCAGGATCGCGCCGGCATTGTGAATGACGCTGCCGGTGCGGATGCGCAGGCGCTCCAGTCCGATCGCCATCGCCAGCGCGACGCAGACCTGCAGCGCGACCTCGGTCAGGCCGGCGCTCTGGCGATAGACGTCGCCATTGTTGACGGTGTGGCGGATTTCCATGAAGGCCAGCAGCACCGTGAACAGGATCGCCGCCGATTCCACCGTCCGCAGCGCGCGCGTCATCGCCGCCGCGTCGCAGCAAGATGCTGCCGGCCCAGAACGAGGCCGCAGGAATGCCGTAGCCCCACAACAGCCAGTTGAAGATCGGCGTGGTGCCGACGGCTTGGCCTACGATGCGCGGCTCGTAGCCGATCCGCAGCACCACGATGCCGGCGAGGATGGCCGCGAGTGCGCGCAGGAACGGAATCGGCCGCTGCGTCGAAATCCAGGCGGTGCCCGCCGACATCAAGGCCAGCGCAATTGTCAGCCAGCCCTTTTCCAGCGCAAAGGTCAGTGCCAGCGCCAGCGCTGCGAGCGCGCCGGTCGCAAACAGCGCGATCGAGGCTTGCAGTCCCGGACGGTCGTCGCGCTTGCTCAGAATCTCGGTCGCGGCGGCATAGGCCGCGGCCAGCATCACGGCGAGAATTGCAAACGGAATCGAGCGGTCGAGATGTGCGATGCGGGCGTAGAGTGCGACCAGAAGCGCCAGCGGCGTGAAGACCGCCGCGGCTGACCAGATCACCGCTATGACCGGTCCCGCGAAGCGGCCCTGCGCCAGGAATCCCGCCACGCCAAAGCCCCCGGCGAAGATCGCGGCCGATATCAGGTGCAGCGATACCGATCCGTCCGTGGCGTTCGGCCCGATGTTTGACAACGGACCGCCAGGCAGCACCAGCATGTCGGGATTGGCGCGAACGGCCCATTCGGCAAACACGACGAAAACCAACGCAGCCGCGGCCTCGACCGCGCCGGCGGCGGCATCGCTGCGCCAGGCGACCAGGAGACTGCCGGCCACCAGCAGGCCGAACACGATCATCGCAGTGTCGGCATGAAAGCTGTTCAGCACGATCAAGGTTGCGCCGAGTAGATAGGCCGCAAGCGAGCCGGATGAGATCGGCTCGACCTGCCCCTCGTCGGCGGGCGGTCCGAACATGAAGCCGCACACCACCAGCAATGCGGCGAGAATGAAACCGGCGAGGACGTGGAACGCATGCGGGCCGACCATCGATGGACCGCATTGCAGGCAGGGGAACGTCCATAGTAGCGCGAACGCGATCGTGGTGACCGCGAGCCAGCGCCACAGCCTGACGCGCGCCAGACCGAAGGCCGCCGCGGTGACGATCGCGAGATAGATGTAGAGCGCCCAGAAGTCCGGCTTGTCGGACGAGACCAGGACCGGCGTCACGAAAGCGCCGACGATGCCGAGGCCGGCGAGCGCCGGGCCGTGCAGCAGCGCCGCGGCCAGCGTGCCCATCGCCACCAGACCGAGTAGGACGAACGCGGTGGCGGGCACCAGGAAGCCGTACAGCGCATAGGCGGCGTACACCGTGGCAAACGCCACTGCTGTTCCAGCAGCCGTCAGGATGGCCGGGATGTTGGCGATCGGCAGGGCCGCAATGGAAGACACGCTCTCCTTGCGGCGCGTCCATTCGCCGGCCAGCAGCAGAGCCGCAGCAAACAGGCCGCCCAGCATGGTGCGGACGCCGGGGCCGAGCAAGCCAGCCTCAATCGAATAGCGCACCATGAAGAACCCACCGAGCGCCAGCGTCAGCCCGCCGATCCACACCACCCAGCGGGTGCCGATGGTTTCCTCGAAGCCACGATCGGGTTGTGGCAATGGCGGTGGTGGCGCCGCGCCGCTTGCGGCCTGCTCCGGCGTCTCGGGCGGTGCAACGGGCGCGACGGATTCGACGTCGGGAATGGGCGGCGGTGTCGGTGCGGCCGCCGCCGGCGGCAGGGTCTGCTCGAACGCTTCAAATGGCGTGAGCGACGGAGGCGCGGGCGCAGCGGCGGCCGCAAGCGTCGCCTGAATCGCCTCCAGGCGCTGGCGCAGCTCCGCCACTTCATTCATGGCCTTCCGCGCGAAGATCAGGGCGACGATCGCGATCACGAGCGCGAAGAAAACGAAGGGGTCGTCGAACATCTGGCCTCCAGGCGGGCGCGTCAAAGCGTTAACCGGCCACGTTGGCGGCCCGGTTGCAATCCAGTGAGTGCAGCTTTACCCGCTAAAAGTTCAAAATCTGCCGCTATTCCAGATCGAGCTGGAACGGCCGGCCTTCGACCGTCATGCTGCCGGGGCCCATTTCGTCGAGCGCGCGGAGCATCCGGCCCTCGCGCCCCAGCGCCTTGTCGGCGAGGCTGACGATCAGCCGGTTGGGGGAGGCAATCGGAGAGCGGGTACGATCTGCCGGGCGATCTCGATCTCGTCGCGATGCGGATTGAGCGCGCAGGCGGCGGCGAAGGCGCTCGCGGTGGAACGGCTGATGCCGGCGTAGCAATGCACCACCATCGGCGCGCTGCGGTCCCAGCCTCGGACAAAATTCAGCACCCTCTCGATATGCAGGTCCGAGGGCGCGACAAAGCCGTCCATCTGCTCGGTGATGTCGTCCATCGACACTTTCAGATGATTGGCCTCGAGCACCGAAGCCGGCCGCAGCACCTGATCGACATTGGCCATCACGGTGAGAATGTGGCTGGCGCCGGTGGCTCTTACGGTCTCGGGAAGTGCGGCAAGCGAGCAGATGTGAAGCATGGCGTTCCCTTGGAGCGTCCTGTTTTGTCGCGATTATAGGCCTGCGGACAGGGTGGTGAAAGCAGGTTTGCGCGGGACGTTCAACCGAGCAACAGGCTGAATCGCGCCAAAAACTGCTTCTCGGCCCGGGCCGCGGTCCATGGCGTCAGATAATCGCGCACCGTGGCCTCGGGCAGGCCGGGATCCCTGCCGAACAGGCGCCTCGCCTCGGCCTGCGAAAATCCTGCCAGATGGGTGGCTTCGAGATAGGCCGCGCCGCGATCGGCCGCCTTGATGGCCTTGGTGATTTCATCGGCCAGCACCGGCGGCAAGCCGAAGCGAATATGGATCGCCGCGAGCAGGCGCTTCTCCACCACCTTGTAGTCGCCGCCGAGCACGGCCTTGAACGGCGAGATCATGTCGCCGATGACATATTCCGGCGCGTCGTGCAGCAGCGCCTGCAATCCGGAAGCGGGCGTCGACGCGCGGCATCTGCTGGCGCATCACGGTTTCGACCAAGAGCGTGTGCTGCGCCACCGAGAAAATATGCGCGCCGCTGGTCTGCCCGTTCCAGCGCGCGACGCGCGCCAGCCCATGGGCGATGTCGGCGATCTCGATATCGAGCGGTGAGGGGTCGAGCAGATCGAGCCGCCGCCCTGACAGCATACGCTGCCAGGCGCGGTTGGCGACATGGGACGATTTTCGCGCCGTCATTTGGCCTTGAGGCGAAGCTTGCGAAGTTTGCCGCTGCAGGCCTCGTGGCAGAAGCAGGTGACCAGATGATCGTTGACCATGCCGGTAGCCTGCATGAAAGCGTAGACGATGGTCGGGCCGACGAATTTGAAGCCGCGCGCGCCGAGCTCCTTGAAATCTTGACCGAGACCGGCGTCGAGGCCGGCACGCTGGCGGTGGTCTTGAACTGGTTGACGACGGGCTTGCCGTCGACGAAGTCCCACAAGAACTTGGAGAAGCCCGCGCCTTCTTCCATGATCTTCAGATAGGCCTTGGCGCTGTTGACGGCGCCTTCGATCTTGGCGCGGTTGCGGACGATGCCGGCATCGTTCATCAGCGCATGAATCTTCTTGTCGCTGTAGCGGGCGATCTTTTCCGGCTGGAAATCGTCAAACGCTTTGCGGAAGTTTTCGCGCTTGCGCAGGATCGTGATCCACGACAGCCCGGCCTGGAAGCCGTCGAGGATCAGCTTTCATAGAGCGCCCGGTCGTCATACTCAGGCACGCCCCATTCGGTGTCGTGGTAGGCCATGTAGAACGGGTCTTCGCCGGGCCACGGGCACCGTGTTTTGCCGTCGGGGTGCAGGCGCGCAGATTTGCTCATGCGACGGTCTGCTTCGGCGGGGTGCGAACGTCGTTCGGGTCGGTCAGCCGGATCGCAAGGCCACCCGCGGTCAGCGCCAGGCCGGCCTCAAGCGCATCGGCGACGCGATCGGTTCGAGCAGCGCAAGACCCTTGCCTTCGGCAGTCGAACCCATCGTGCCGACCGGCTTGTCGCCGGCGAGGACAGGGAGCCCGGCTTCCGGCGAAAAGTCTTCCAGAGTGACGCGCACGATACGCGTGCGCGCGGTGCCGCGATGCTGCATCCGCGACACTACTTCCTGGCCGACATAGCAGCCCTTGTCAAAATCGACGCCGTGCAGGCGATCCATATTGGTCTCGTGCGGAAACGCGTCGCTGTACATGAAATCGAGCCCGCCGCGCGGCACGCCCGCGGCGATGCGATGGGCCTCGTAGGACTCGCTATCGACGAGATCGGCGCCGATCAGATCGGCCACCTTCTGCTTGAGATCTTCGGTACGAGAATGCGCCAGCCCAGCGCCTCAAGCCGCGGATCGGCAAAAGCCAGATCGGGCTTCACGGCCGGCTCGCCGTCCCACACCGCCAGCACGCCCATGCTGTCGGAGATATTCTCGACCGCGACCTTGGCGCGCAGCTTGTAGAAGCCGAGCTTGTCGGCGAGATCTTGCGCCAGCGCGCGGGGCGCGTCGATCAGGAAGCCGCCGCCATGGCCGGCCGGGGCTTCGGTGATCAGGAAGTCGGCCGTGATCTTGCCCTGCGGCGTCAAGAGCGCGCCGAACCGGCCAAGGCCCGGCTCGAGCAGCGTGATGTCTGTGGTGACGAGGCCATTGAGGAAGTTGCGGGCATCCTCGCCGCTGACCTTGACCACGCCCCGATCCGGAAGAAACGCTGCTTTCATAAGCTAAATCGGCCTCTTCTGACGTTCTTTTGAAGTTCCTGGGGAAACGCAGGTGACGGATACCCCATGCGAAGCTAAGGCGCTAAGGTGCCCCCAACAAGGCCCGCGCGATAGCCTTAAAGCGGGCGTCCCAGGACCTTTGAAGCTCCGATGAATCAACGATTTGATACCATTCTAAAATCCGGCACCGTGGTCAATCAGGACGGCGAGGGCATCCGCGACATCGGCATTTCCAACGGCCGGATCGCCGCGATCGGCGGGCTGGGACAGGCTTCCGCAGGCGAGACGATCGACTGCAAGGGCCTGCACATCCTGCCCGGCGTGATGGACACGCAGGTGCATTTCCGCGAGCCGGGCCAGACCCATAAGGAAGATCTTGAAACCGGATCGCGCAGTGCCGTGATGGGTGGCGTCACCGCCGTGTTCGAAATGCCGAACACCGATCCGCTGACCGTCACGGAAGCCAACTTTACCGACAAGGTGAAGCGCGGCCGTCACCGCATGCATTGCGACTTCGCTTTCTTCATCGGCGGCACCCGGGAGAACGTGCAGGATCTCCCCGAGTTGGAGCGCGCGCCGGGTTGCGCGGGCGTGAAGGTTTTTATCGGCTCCTCCACCGGTGCGCTGCTGGTCGAGGACGACGAAAGCCTGCGACGCATCTTCCAGGTGATCCGCCGCCGTGCGGCGTTCCACGCCGAGGACGAATATCGCCTCAACGAGCGGAAGCCGCTCCGCATCGAGGGCGACCCGCGCTCGCATCCGGTATGGCGCGACGAGACCGCGGCGCTGATGGCGACCCAGCGGCTCGTCAATCTTGCGCGCGAGACGGGAAAACGCATCCACGTGCTGCATATCTCGACCAAGCAGGAGATCGAGTATCTGCGCGACCACAAGGATGTCGCGTCCTGCGAGGCGACGCCGCATCACCTCACCATGGCCGCACCCGAATGCTACGAGCGGCTCGGCACCCGTGCGCAGATGAACCCGCCGGTGCGCTCCGCCGATCACCGCGACGGCATCTGGTACGGCATCGAGCAGGGCATCATCGACGTGCTCGGCTCCGACCACGCGCCGCATACGCTGGAGGAAAAGGCGAAGACCTATCCGGCTTCGCCCTCGGGCATGACCGGGGTCCAGACGCTGGTGCCGCTGATGCTGGATCACGTCAATGCCGGGCGGCTGTCGCTGGCGCGTTTCGTCGATCTTACCAGCGCGGGCCCTGCGCGGCTCTACAACATCGCCTGCAAGGGCCGCATCGCGGCGGGCTATGACGCCGACTTCACCATCGTCGATCTCAAGCGCAGCGAGACCATCACCAACCAATGGGTGGCCTCGCGCGCCGGCTGGACGCCCTATGACGGCGTCCGCGTCACCGGCTGGCCGGTCGGCACCTTCGTGCGCGGCCAGCGTGTGATGTGGCAGGGTGAGGTGACAGCGCCGTCAACCGGCGAGCCGGTGCGTTTCCTGGAGACGCTGAAGGCGTGAGGGTTTCTACTGCTTCGCCAGCGACAGCGAGAACTCGCCGTTCTTCACGCGGGCTGAGAGACCTTCCGTGAATTTCGCCACCGCGTCCTCGCCATAGGTCGAGACCAGTTCAGCCAGCGCCGTGAACAGGCTCGCCTGCGCGAGGCAGTCGCCATCGACGCCGTCGTGCCGCGCTTCTGCCCAGGCTTCGTTCAGGTAGCTCAGGGCAGTCTGCTTCTGTTCGTGATCGGGAAGCGGGTCGCGGGCGATCGAGAAGGTGGCTGGGCGGCTCATGAAGCTCAACGAAATCTGCGCGCGAACCAGGGCGGAACGCATCCTAAGGCGACAAGCTGTAGCATGCGCCGCAGGCACGCCTAGGCCACATCTTTAGGAAAGGTTAACGGCTGCACGAATTTGAGGCGGCGACAAAAGTTCCCGCTCGTTCACGCAATGCAGCCGAGGATCGCTCCCGGGGTCGCGCAAACATGATGCGCGCCGGCCTCCAGCAACTCGTCCTGGCTGCCGTACCCGTACAACACGCCGATGCCTTTCATGCCGTTGTTTTTCGCACCGATCATGTCGTGGCTGCGGTCGCCGATCATCAGGGTTTTGGCCGGATCGACCGAAGCTTCCTTCAGCGCGTATTCGAGCAGATGCGACTTGTCCACACGGGTGCCGTCGAGTTCGGAACCGAACACGCGCTCGAAGTGATCGCGCAGCCCGAAATGGTCGATGATGCGTTCGGCGAACACATGCGGTTTGCTGGTGGCGACGAACAGCCGGTGGCCGGAGGCGCAGAGCGTGGTCAGCAACTCGCCGATGCCGTCATAGACGCCGTTCTCATAGAGGCCGATGTCGGAAAATCGCTCGCGGTAGAGCGCCACCGCGCGATCGGCGGTGTGATCGCCGCCGAGCAATCTCACAAAGCTCGGCGCGCAGCGGCGGGCCGATGCACCAGGTCAGTTCGTCCTCGGTCGGCATCGTCGGATGATCGAGCCTCTGCAGCGCATACTGGATCGAGCGGGTAATCCCAGGCTTGGGGTCCGTCAGCGTTCCGTCGAGGTCGAAATAGATCGCGTCCATGATTCAATTCGCGTAGCGCGCGGTGAGATCGCGCGAAATCTTCGAGCCTTCCTCGATATATCTGCGGATCGCGACGGAGGCCGCGGGCGTGCAGGTCCGGTAGGTCTGCTGAAAGCCGTTATAGCCGCGGTTGAAGCCCGCGATCATGCGGGCGCGGCGGTCGCCGGAAGGGTTTCGGCGTCGATCAGCGCCTGCATTTCGTTGCGCCATTTCGCCCCTTCATTGGAGCCGCAAATGCCCCGGAGATAGTGCAGGGTGCCGAGAATCTCGGCCAGCCGCTGCAGGTCGCCGTCAAACGGCGCGGCGGTATCCTGGGCCCGCACGGGGGCCATATGGCATGCCGAAATGAGGATGAGGGCGGCGAGGGCGTGCTTGAGCATTTGAGGGCCGATATGCCCCCTCCATCCGCCCGAGGCAAGGTGTGAAGCCCTGGAATGGACCCCTAGACCAGCTTCCGGGCGGCCTCGATGACCTCCAGGAGGCCGCCGGTTACCCTGAGATCGCCGAGCCCATCCGGCGCAAGCCATTTGAAATCGTCGTGCTCGTCGTTCAGGACCGGCTCCTTGGCCGTCCAGCGCGCCGCGAACGACATGATCAGGTAGTGGCCGCCGCCGCCGGCCCCGGGCAGCACTTCGCGCCAGCCGGCCAGACCCAGAATCTCGATTCTCAAGCCCGTTTCCTCGTCCACCTCGCGATGAAGCGCGGTGTGGAGGGATTCGCCGAATTCGACCCGGCCGCCGGGGAACGAGTAAAACCCTTGCCCGGCGAGCGGGCGCGGCGGACCAGCAGGACCTTGCCGTCGCGGAAGATCGCGCCGCTGACGGCGAGCTGGGGGCGGGGCGGCTCGACAAGGGAAGCCAGGGGTGAATCCGGGTACGCAGGGAACTTGCTTGTGATCATGCCCGATCGGTTCGCGCAGGTCTAATGCGGCCGATAGCAGCGAAGCGTGGGGCGGCTAGTTCGACATCACCGCTTCGACGTCGTTCTCGGCGTTGCCGTTGATGACGCCGCCGGCCAGCGCCACCAGCGGCTTGACCCAGGCGGTGGCCTGCTCGGCCAGCGTGGCGCGGGTCTTGTCCTGCTGGGCCTCGCGCATCGCCTGGCCTACCGCGGTCAGGATCGAGGTCATGGTGGCGGTGAGATTGTCGAAATTAGCACGGACCTTGGGGTCGGCGCATTCATAGGCCTCGATCGCGAGGTCGCGGGCCTTGAAATTGGAGGCCCAGAAATGCTCGGCGTAGGACAGCGGGGTCCAGGTGAGGAAATCCTCCGCGCATTCCGGCATGTCCGGAACCATTTCGAGCAGCATGATGGCTTCGTTGAAATGATTCAGGTAGTCGGTGGCAAGCCCAGTGCGGGGATTGATATTGGCGCCGCGCAGTTGCTCCGCGCGGGCCTCGTCAATGGAGCCCGTCGGTGGCGGTATCGGGCGATCGGATCGCACTTCTGTGGCGGCCATGGAGGTCATCCATCCCACTGTTAACATCCGGGGTTAACACACGTTGAACAGAGGCTTATCCTGGTCAGATAATGTGCGGACGTTTCGTTATTACATCGCCGCCCGAGGCGCTTCGGCAGATCTTCGGCTATATCGAGCAGCCCAATTTCCCGCCGCGGTATAATATCGCGCCGACTCAGCCAGTTCCGGTTGTCATCCTGGAAAATGGCGGCCGCCATTTCCGGCTGATGCGCTGGGGGCTGGTACCCTCGTGGGTGAAGGATCCCCGTAAATTTACGCTCCTGATCAACGCGCGTTCCGAAACGGTTCTCGATAAGCCTGCCTTCAAATATGCCATCAAGCGGCGGCGCTGTCTGATTCCGGCCGATGGCTATTACGAATGGCAGGAGGCGAGCGGCCGCAAGCGGCCCTTCTTCATTCATCGCCGCGACGGCCGTCCCGTTAGGTTTTGCCGCGCTTGCGGAAACCTGGATGGGGCCGAACGGCGAGGAGACCGACAGCGTCGCCATCGTCACCGCACCCGCCAGCCGCGACCTCGCCGTGCTGCATCACCGCGTGCCCGTGACGATTGCGCCGGAGGAATTCGAGCGCTGGCTCGACGGCCGGACCAACGATGCCGACGACGTCATGCCGCCGCTGCGCGGGCCCGCGGAGGGCGAGTTCGCCTGGCACGAGATTTCCACCCGCGTCAACCGCGTCGTCAATGACGACGCGCAGCTGCTGCTGCCGATCACCGACGAGGAGAGGGCGGCGGAGGAGCCGAAGCCAGCGAAGAAGCGCCGCGCCGCGCAAGGCGACGGCGGCATCGGAGGATGACGGGCAGGGCTCGTTGTTCTGAACGCTCATCGAAAAATATGCAGCGCCGCGTATTGCAGCAGCATGATGGCTTTCGCATCCACGATGCGGCCGTCGGCGATCATGGCGAGCGCCTGATCGATCGGCAGCTCCAGCACATCGATGTCCTCGCCCTCGTCGGCGAGTCCGCCGCCGCTGCCGACCCGCATCGAGGGATCGTACTCGGCGACGAAGAAGTGCAGCTTCTCGGTGACCGAGCCCGGGCTCGTGAAGGCTTCGAAGATCTTTCTGATCTCACCGAGCCGATACCCGGTTTCCTCTTCCGCCTCGGCGCGGATCTGCACCTCGGGCGCTTCGCCGTCCAATACGCCGGCCGCAGCCTCGATCAGGAGATCGTCGTAGCCATTCACATAGGCCGGATAGCGAAACTGCCGCACCAATATCACGGTGCGCTGCGCGAGATTGTACGGCAGCACCGTTGCGCAGTTGCCGCGGTCATAGGTCTCGCGGGTTTGCGTCTGCCACTCGCCATTGGCGCGGCGATATTCGAATGTGGTCTTCTTCAAGAGGTAGTGATCGTCGGAGAGGATCTCGACGTTCTTGACGCGGACGCGATCGGAGACGGTCATGGGACTCCTTCAGCTCACCGCGGCGGCTCGCGGCCGTCGAGCCATTTGTTGAAGAACAGGATTCTTTGCTCGCCGAATCCGACCGACTGGTAGAACGCGGCGACGCCCGAATTTTCTGGACGCACCAGCAATTGCAGTTTCGGAACGCCCGCGGCGCGCAGCCAGTCCTCGGCCGCGTTCATGATGGCACGGCCATAGCCTTTCGCGCGACGATCAGGATCGGTGGCGACGTAGTAGACCCAGCCGCGATGGCCGTCATGGCCGACCATCGCGGTTGCCACGATCGCGTTATCGTCGCGGCCGATCAGCACGGTTGAATGCGGGCCGCGCCGGGCGAGCGCGATGTCGGCGGCCGGATCGTTCCACGGCCGCGTCAAGCCGCAGGCCTGCCACAGCGCGATCACCGCAGCCACGTCCGCATCCGCGATGTCGGCGATGGCGAGTGTAGGAATTGTCTTCGCAGCGGGCGCGGTCACAGCACCTTTCCTGGATTCATGATGCCGAGCGGATCGAGCATCGCCTTGATGCCGCGCATCAGCTCGATCGCGACCTTGTCTTTCACGTCGGGCAGTTCGTCGCGCTTGAGCACGCCGATGCCGTGCTCGGCGGAAATCGATCCGCCCATCCGCAGCACGATCGCGAACACGACTTCGTTGACCTCGTGCCAGCGCGACATGAAGTCGGCGGTGTTGCCGCCGACCGGCTGGCTGACATTGTAGTGGATGTTGCCGTCGCCGAGATGGCCGAACGGCACCGGCCGCGAGCCCGGAATGAGCTTCACCACTGCGGCATTGGCCTCTTCGATGAAATCAGGCACGGCTGCGACCGGCACCGAGATGTCGTGCTTGATCGAACCGCCTTCCGGCTTCTGCGCCGCCGACATCTCGTCACGCAGCTTCCAGAACCCGGCGCGCTGGGAGAGATTAGCTGCGATCACGGCGTCGTCGACGACGCCTTCTTCCATGCCCTTGGCGAGGATCGATCCGAGCGCGGCGCTGGCGTCGTCGCGCGAGGACGACAATTCCATCAGCACGTACCAGGGATGCTTGGTCGTCAGGGGATCGCGGATGTCGATGCCGTGACGCAGGCTGAAATCGACCGCGATGTCGGCGAGCAATTCGAAGCTGGTGAGGCTGCCGGCCGCCTCGTTCTGCGCGATCGACAGCAGCTTCAGCGCCTGCGCCGGCGACTTGAGGCCGACATAGGCGGTTTCCACCGCGTGCGGCTTCGGAAACAGTTTTAGCGTCGCTGCGGTGATGATGCCGAGTGTGCCCTCGGCGCCGATGAAGAGGTTGCGCAGGTCGTAGCCGGTGTTGTCCTTCTTCAGCTTCGACAGCCCGTTCAGGATTCGGCCATCGGCGAGCACCACTTCGAGCCCGAGCGCCATCTCGCGCGCCACGCCATACGCCAAGGCAGCGGTGCCGCCGGCATTGGTGGAGAAGATTGCCGCCGATGGTGCAGCTTCCTTCCGCACCAAGCGACAGCGGGAACAGGCGATCGACTTCGGCCGCGCGCTGCTGCGCGATCTGCAGCACCACGCCGGCCTCGCACGTCATGGTGTTGGAGGCGGGATCGATCTCGCGGATCTTGTCCAGCCGCCGCATCGAGACGACCACTTCGCCATTGTGCGGGGTCTGGCCGCCGACCAAGCCGGTGTTGCCGCCCTGCGGTACCAGCGCGATTTATGCTCGCTGGCGAGCTTGCAGATTGCGGATACTTCCGCCGTCGAGCCCGGCCGCAACACCAATGGCGAGCAGCCGTGGAACAGGTCGCGTTCCTCGGTGACGTAGGGCGCAATATCGGCGGCATCGGTCACCGCATATTTGTCGCCGACAACAGCGCGAAATTTCGCGATCAACTCGGGAGGAAGAGGCGGCACGGAAGCTTGTTTGGAGCCTTGGACGGATTCTTGGACGATATTCATTTTCTTGTTCTCTTTCATTCCCGCCCGATCATTCTCGCCCCATGGCTGCGCGGCGCAGCCGGTCGTTGATGGCTTCGCCCAATCCCTCGTCCGGAATCGACATCACCGCGATGGTGCGCACGCCCTTGCTGTCGAGCGCGCGCAGATGGCCGAACAGGTTGGCGGCGGCCTCGTCGAGATCGCCGCGCTCCGACAGATTCATCACGGCGGAGGCGGCGTCAATTCCCGAAATTGCTCCGAGGCCGAATGCCAGCAATGCTTCGCCGGCTTCGAGCTTGACGGCATTGAGCCGCACCTTCGCGCGCGGCGCGTAATGGGACGCCAGCATGCCCGGTGCCAGCGGTTGCCCGCTGTCGTTCTCGGCATCAGCGGGCGCTTGCCTCAGCGCGCGGCCCAGCACGCGCTCGATTTCCGCGCGCGGCAGGCCGCCGGGACGCAACAGCATCGGCTCATCGAAGCAACCGACGATGGTGGATTCGACGCCGACCTCGACTGCACCGCCATCGACGATCAGGTCGATCCGCCCCGCAAGGTCGCTCTGCACATGCGCGGCCGTGGTCGGCGAGACGTGGCCCGAGAGATTGGCCGATGGCGCCACCACGGGGCCGCCGAAGGTTCGCAGGATGTCGCGCGCCACGGGATGAGCCGGTATCCGGATCGCGACCGTGTCGAGGCCGGCGGTGGCGAGGTCGGCCACCGCGCAGCTTTCCGTTTTCGGCAGCACCAATGTCAGCGGGCCCGGCCAGAAGGCCTCGGCGAGCGCTATGGCCGGGGAAGCGAACCGCGCGATATTGCGGGCAGCGGCGATATCGCCAACATGGGCGATCAGCGGATTGAAGGCCGGCCGGCCCTTGGCCTGATAGAGACGGGCGATCGCGGCCGGATTGGTGGCATCGGCGCCGAGGCCATAGACGGTCTCGGTCGGGAACGCGACCAGCCCGCCTTCGGCCAGGATACGCGCAGCCGCCGCCACGGTAGCCTCACTGGGGAGCAAAATCTGCGTCTTCAGGCCAACATTCACTGTGATTAATTTCCTTAATTCGGCTGCTTGCGGTCGCCGAAACCCAAGGCTATAAGCCGCGTTCCAAGTCGGAGTGTGGCTCAGCCCGGTAGAGCACTGCGTTCGGGACGCAGGGGTCGCAGGTTCGAATCCTGCCACTCCGACCATTTATTCTTGCCATTCATTTTTCAGGGCTTTTTCTGATTGCTGGCGGTTCCCGAGTCAACCGCGGATTCCCTGCCTGAAACGAAACATAAACATGCGTTCTCGCGGCGCAATCAGCGTCCGAGGCTTGCTTGCGTCACCCTCGTAATCGGAGGGTGCAGGGAATGCCGGGTGCTTGCTGCACCCGCGGTCTCGTGTGCAATAAGCGCAAAGAAAACGCACACGAGCATACAGGTACAGCCGGAGCACTCCGGCATTCCCTGCGCAATGGTTCGACGGCTTATGCCGCGCTCTCCCTGGAGACGAATTCGTCTTGCCTCCATCGCTGCCGGCTTGATGGCGGATCGATCCGGTCGGATCAAACTCGCCACCGGCAGCTTGGCACCAGCCACGGGTGTCGGGACCACACAGTTTGCCGTACGCTTCAGCGCCGTACGTCCTGCGCATCGTTTGTCACTCATGAGGTTTAACTCACCCTGCGACCACGTTGTGCGCCGACGCTGCTGCGTCCACCACATCCCGCCTCGCGTTCGTGACGATCGCGATACGCCCCTCTTGTCGAGACGGGACAGCGCGGAAATAGCCACTGATTTGGGGGAAGAGGGAAGCGGCTTATTTTTGGGGAGCAGGCTGGACGACCCAAATCAGCTTGAATCTGTTCAGTAAATTAGATCTTTCGCGCGGCAAACTATCTATGGTTGTGGACGCTCGCCCCGTCGACCTGGCTCAAAACAATTCAGTGATGAAAACGGTCGATCCGCCAGCCCGATGCTTCGGGGTACTGATCCAGGCAGCGAGGAGCGGGGAGATTTACTGCCGCGCCGCCACCCCAAGGACGGCCTTCTCCTCCTCGGAGTGCCAACGGATCTTGCTCGGTGCCTCAACCGCGCGTGCGGGAGTTGGCCGCATCAGAGCCAACGTGTTCCCCGGGCCGTTGACGAGCATCGTCATCGAGCCGATGAGCAGCATCAAGGCCAAGACGGTGACGGCGAGGAAGATGCGTTCCATGAACGGTCAATGAACGGCTGAGGAATTCGTTCCGCATACATTGGTATGGTCGGCGCGCGCCTCGCGCTGATCTGATGCAAGAGCCTGACGTATCGCAGGCCGCCTGGAAGCCGTAGATTCCCCGGGGAAGAAAATCTGCCGCTTCGGTGGTAATGCTCATGCAGCACCGGGGCTGGCGCATTTCAGCACGCAAAGCATTTTTACCCGGTGGGCCGCAGAGCGATCTGCGGTCATTTTGATTCAGGCGCCTTTCATCGCGCAGTTCCGCGCTGAAAACTCAGAGCTAGCGTGGCGTGCGGCTGGTCTCGGAACCCTGGCCGCCACTCGTACCAGCGCCCGAACCCGTCGTCGTCTGGCTGCTGCTCGGATTGGGTTGCCCGGGCGGATGCGCGGAAGCACCTGGCGTTTCCTGTTGCCCCACAAATCCGGATTCTCCGGAGTCGCGGGTCTTGATGCCTTTGTCCGCTTCCTCCTGCATCTGCTTGTCGGATTGCATCTGTTGCTGGCCAGGTGCCGTCGACTGCTGAGCCGGTGCCGGCGCGGCGATGGCAATGCAAAAAGCGGCCGTCGTGGCGAGAAGCGAGGTTCGCATGAGCTATCCTCCTGGTGTTCCCCTCCGCACACAACGCGCGAGGCGGCGATCGTTTCCCGAGAGTTTTGAAGGAGGAGAGGGCAGGGACAGCGATCCTGCCCAGCCGCGAACGAAGTTCGCCGTCCTTCTTCTTGCTCTTGGTTGCCAGTCCTGAGGTGTCTACGCAGCCTCTGCGATTATTGTGCGAGCTGCGCCAATCCGTTCCAGTCGAAGCTGATGCCGTGGCCGGGCCGCGTTGGCGCCAATGCCATGCCCTGGTCGAGGACGAGCGGGTGCTCGATATACCGATCGAGCCCGAACCCGTGCGCTTCGAGATAAGAGCGATTGGGCAGGCTGCGAGAAGGTGGACCGTGACGTCGTGTGCGCCATGGCTTGTGACCGGAAGATTGAACGCTTCTGCGAGCCGCGCGATCTTCATGAAGGCCGTGACGCCGCCGCAATTGGTGACGTCGGGTTCGGGATAGGACACCGCGCCAGCCGCGATATAGTTTTTGAACTCCCAGAGCGAGCGCAGGTTCTCGCCGGCCGCGATCGGCACGCCGCCGGCAGCCATGATGCGGGCATGACCGGCAATGTCATCGGGAATGATCGGCTCTTCGAGCCAGGTGAGGTCGCAGGGCTGCAGTGCTCGTGCGGCGCGGATGGCTTCCTCGACCGTCCATTTCATGTTGGCATCCGCCATCAGGGGAAAGCCGCCACCGAGATGTTTGCGCATCGCCTGCACGCGCGCGACGTCGGATGCGAGATCGGGCGGCCGACCTTCATCTTGATGGCGCGAAAGCCCTTGGCAAGGTTGTCGTCGGTTTGCTTGAGCAGCGCTTCGACGGAAAGATCGAGGTCGATGCCGCCGGCGTAGCAGGGCACGCGGGCGTCGAAGCCACCGAGCAGACGAAACAGCGGCAGATTGGCGCGTCGCGCCTTCAGGTCCCACAGGGCGATATCGAGCGCCGAGAGCGCAAGCACGGGCGGTCCGCCGCGCCCGCCATAATGCAGGCCCCACCAGACGTGATGCCAGATGGCCTCGGTGTCGTCGGCCTGCCGGCTCTCGATCAGTTCAGGGATCTCCCGCCTGAGGATGTCTGCAATCGCGCCGCCATTACGGCCGACGGTGTAGGTATAGCCCGTGCCTTCAGCCCCATCCGAGATCGCGAACACGGCATGTCACCAATTCGAAGGCTGCGATTTCGCCATGTGTGCTGTCGGAGAGAGTTACCGTCAGCGGTATCCGATAGAGCCCCGTCTCGACTGTCTTGATTGTTGTCATCGATTTCCACCCGAGTTTTCTTCGTGCATGTTAAGTTGGGGTGCCGATCCTCGCCAGCTCTAATCGAGGTGAACCGATGCCACCTTGAAACGTTAAATCAGATGGCCAATCAGCGAAGACTCAAGTGGAGAGCGTCCAGGCGTACCTAGATCGGAAGCACAGGGAACTCGGGCTGATAAATGACTGCCTGAGGCACCCCTTGCCGTTAACCTGTCCGCGGTCGGTCAGCGAAGTTATCAGGCACAAGTTTCAGCTCACTGCTGCCCTTAAGGCAGAGCACGCCCTGCATGACTGGAACGTCACCGAGACGGCCTGGGCACATCCCTGCCAACGGCGCATCGGCCCCTTCGAATTCAGATACGACTACCAGCGCGCCGATCTCGATGTGCGCGGCCCCTCCTTCTACGAACTCGGGCGCGGCGCGGTCGATACCATCTATACTGCTTCCGGCATGGCTGCGATCGCGGCTCTGCTGTTGGCTTCTGCTCGCGTGATCGGAAAGGCGGACATTCTGGTCCTGCCTGGCGCCTATGGTGAGACGCAGGAGTTCATCGAAGGCTATGCCGATCGTTTGCGGATGATTGCGCTGAACCACCCCTGGAAGAGGGCGCCGGTCCGAGATCGGCGTCGTCGCGGATTATGCTGCTGGATTCCTCCGCATCCGCTTCCGCATTCGATGCCGGGCTTCGCTGCATGAACGCAGGCCCTGATCTCTTGATTTTCGACACCACCTGTTTCTCCAGCGGGGCAGGCCGTATCCAACGGGTTCTCGGACTTGCTCGTGAATTGGCTATCCCCATTGTCATGGTGCGTAGCCATACGAAGCTGGACTCGCTCGGCGCAGAGTACGGTCGACTTGGCTCGGTGGCTTTCGTTGATTGGGAAAAGAACGTACCCGGCGGATCGAAACTTAGGGAGCTTCCGGCCGAAACGCGAAATGCTGTTCGGCTATTGGGTGGCGCCGCGGTGCCAGCGCATTTCCCTCCCTACATCGGAACCCCATTGTATCGCGAACTGACGAACAAACGGATCGCGGCCATTTTGCGCAATGGCCGCCGCGCCAGTCGGTATTTTGCGACTGCGCTCTCGGGCTTGACGGCCGAACTCCATTTCGTTCACGGCCTCTATGTCACGGTCAGCAGCGAGCAGGCACTTGATGAGGCAACAGCGAGACAGGCGGCTGCGGAAATGAGCAACGATCTGGCCCGAGCGGGTTTGCCGATCCAGCACGCGGGAAGTTTCGGATTTGATTTTGCCGCGACAGAGTGGTTCCGTAATCCCACAACCGATCGCTATAGCGTTCGCATCGCGGTCCCGGATCTTCCCACGCCGATCTGGGATGATCTTGCTGAAGCGATCGCCAAGTGGTGGTCGGCGCGCCAGCGCAGGAGAGCCGAGAACCGATCTCGCATGGGACTGGCGGAGAGCTAAAGCCCGCCAAACAGCTAGGGCGCGTACCCATAAATCGAGCTTGATTGCTACTCGATGTCCAATATGCCGACAGCGGACCAAATTCTGCATCGCAGCGAAACGACGCGAGGTGCCGACATGAGAAAGGAAGCCGAGGCGGCCTCGTTGGCTCCCAGTGATCGAGCTTTTCGAAAGAGATTACGCCAGTCTTTGGACGTGAAAGTTTATCTTGTTGTTCTTGATGCCTCGCTTTTGCGTCCATCAAGCTCGCCTTATCGTCCTCGTTGAGCTGACCGTCGGGCATTGCCGCCGCCCTGGCAACCGTCCGCCTTGTTGAGCATCAAAAATCATCCACTAGGATCGATCTTCGGCCCTAACACCGTCGCGGAAACGAATTATCCTGGGTTATCTGCCCGGCCGCGGGTCAGACAAAAGAAAGGCCGCGCAGGCGGCCTTTTTCCCACGAATTGGGTTATCGCCGCGTTTAGCGATAGCCGCCCTTGCATTTTGTCTCTTCTTTGTAACCGCCATCGCGCTCCCACTTGCGTTCAATTTTGCAGTTACCTCGGCGGTATTCCTCCTTGTACTCGCGGTCCACATTGTAGGCCCGGTAGCCGCGGCCCTCATAACCCCACCGGCCCTTGCCGCTTTCGTCCTTCCACGGATCAGCGAACGCAGGGCCGCTCAGTATCGTCGCTGCGCAAATTGCAATCAGACCGTATCGCATTACCACCTCCATCCTAATCGTGGAGGTAATGCATACCTTGCCCAATGGTTCGCTTTGCTGAACCATCCGTTCAGATGCTCCGGCCAGGAGCCGCCACCGCTCGAGCTGCGCCAAACCTAATAAAAGGCCGGCGGGACAGGGAAAATAAGAAATTGACACATTATTTTGGCTTCTTTATTCTTGAGTTAATTTCGATTAAATTGTTATTAGGAGCGCATGCGATGAAGATAATCAATAATGCGCTCGTAGCGCTCTCCGTCTTGTCCGGCGCGATGGCTATAACGACATCGGCATCAGCTGCGATCGTACTGGCCGATACGGGCTGTAGCCTGTCGTCGGGCTGTTTGTTCAATCTCACCACTCAAAATGATAATATTACCGAGAGCGCAGCTAGCGTGCAGGCGCTTGAGACAGCTTACAATACGCAGCACATTGAGCCGCCGTTCCCCGCCACAATCGATCTGCAGGGCCTGTTCAAAACGCCTGGTAGCCTCAGCGCAACCAGCGGCATATTCACATTGCCCGGCGGCGGACTATTCGATTTTTGCGATCAAAGCGGGCAATCAGTTCATGCTTTACCAGGTAAGTCCGACCAATTCGGTCGATTGGACCACCGCCGGACTCTTAAATGACAATGGGCGACTACGTGGTGCTTCTCACATCGTCGCTTTTGCAAGTGTGGGGGCTGTTCCCGAGCCCTCGACCTGGGCCTTGATGATTCTTGGCTTTGCTGGTGTGGGCTACATGACCTATCGGCGGAAGCGTCAAGCGACTGCGCTGGCCTAAAGCCAGCGAGCAGTTCCTTGTGGAAGGCCGCCTCGGGCGGCTTTTCTTTGCTAACTAAGTGTTTCAGTGCATCGCGAGTCGCGCCGTGTCGGCGAGCCTTGCGGCGTCGCCGGCTGCTGAGGTGGTGTAGTTGTGGGCTGCTGCTCCTGAGGCTTTGCCCTAGGCTGTTGATCACCGTCACCGTGGGGCACACAAGTCCCTACGTTGCTTAGCAACCGTTTTGCCGGCAAATCACGTTCCCTGACGTATTCTCGTCGCTCCTGGATGTTCATGGCGGCCCCACGGTCCCAGGCATCGAAGGCATCAACATAGTGCCTGCGCATCTGTTCTTCGGCAGCTAGACAGTCGGCGAACTTCTCGAACCCCAGGTTCGTATTCACGAGGGTGATGCCGTTCACCAAGACCACGAGCATCCAACCTCGCGTCAATCCGAATTTAGCTGCGCGCTAATGAGTCCGCGCCTACGGCCACAATGGCCGTTGCGAACTAAAGCTGCAGATCAGCTTCAAGAAGGCATAGCCTTCGAAGACGCGTTTTTAGATCCCGGCCGTCATTCCCAATCGGCCGATGCCTGGAAGCTTCAGCGCGGGCCGGCGAATGTCGAGTCCCACCACCGCGCCCAGGAAATTGACTTCCAAACCTTCCACCCATCCGATGGTGAGACCCATATAGCCTCCGAGGGAAGCGTATACACCGGTACCGGACGATGTCAGCCCGAACCACTCACCTCGATAGGGGTAGTCCTTTCCAATGGCGGTCGGCGGCAAGACAGTCTTGAGTTCGGGAACCGCATCCAGCACAGCTTGGACAAAAGTGTTGGAGTTCGGTCCCGGCCATGCGTTGTAGTCGCCGTTGGTACGAAACTTATAGTTCTCGATGACGTGACGGATTTTGGGAATTAGACGGCTGGCTTCAGGACCGTCGACAGCGGCAATGGTTTCGGGGGCGACGCCAAACCACCGTGCATCGGCAGCGAATCCATTGGTGCGAATGGGCTCACCCCAGGCAGTATAGTCATAACGCGTGTACGTAGCAGCATTCTGCTCTTTGACGACGATCCAGGTGTGGATGGCGAATATCGCCTTCCATCGAACCGTGCGCGCACCGTAGATCCGGATTACTGCTTCAGGATGGTTGGATGGCAGCGGCAACAGGCCGGCGCTGGAGCGGTCTGCCGTCTGCCAATTTCCCCGGGATTCGCCAAGCCAGTAGCGGCCGGCCGACACGCCGACCGGAAAGAAGACCAACAACAGAAAGATTGCAGCTGACTTGAGCAAAGGAAAACGCGAGGGCATGAGGTGGAGATAGGCGTCCTAATATAGATTCGCGTCGTCGCTGGCGCCAGAGCCCACCGGCTGGGCGCCCTTTGCGCTGGTAGAACGCGGTAGCCACAGCGCACCGGCATATGCTGTTGACCCGCGATGAAGGAGCTGGTGCCGCTCACCCGGCTCGCCGACGAGCTCTGGCGCGCCGGCAGTCGCGATCTTAGGCGCTCCGCTCGGGAAGATCGCCAAGCAGGTTTGACAGCTTGACTGCAAGCTTTCGAAGCCGGGCATTCTCTTCGAGCAGCCGCACGACGTTATCGGTTTCTTGATGCAGCGCCTCATCTTCGCGAAGTCCGTCGACTTCGTCGAGCAGATGCGACAAGGCGGTGAGAAGTTCGTCGCCCGGATGCGGCGCTTCATTTGCCTGACGCGCGCACTTGTCTTCACGCAGCGGCACGACATTTCCGGCTCGCCCGACATTTCGAAATGCCTCGCGGCGGGCGGAGCTTGTCGTGCGGCGGATGTTCGATACTCATGACACATTCCTGTTCACAAGGTGGCCCGGTCGTCGGTTCGACGACGAGCTTTCCATTGAGTCGGGGGCAAATTTGCGTCGGAAAGGCAACGGCGAAGTGGCTCGCCAAAAAGGTCACACGTCCTTCGAGTCACACGGCAGATCGGATTAGGCCAAATTTTTGACGTATCGCGAGCCTTTCTGACGTCTGCGCGGCTGGGGAGCAAACCTTCTTATTTTGGGGCGTATCGATGACGGATTTCCTGACCAATGCGGATCACTGGCGCAGGCGCGCGGAGCGGACAAGGGCGTTAGCCGCGAATGCCGTCAAGGACCAGGGCCGGCTGCTCAAGGTGGCGGAGGAATACGATCGCCTGGCAGCTCTCGCCGAACGACGGCGAAGTGCTCCGGTTCCGGCCGTTTCCTACGCCCCGGCAGGCCAGCCCGAGTAAATCCTCTTCAATCGAAAAACGTCGGGAGAGGCGGGCATTTCCGCTTCCGTCGGCGCATGGCGATGCTGTCGTGGCAGCGAAGTGTGCCGCCATTACCCAGATGTGTGACCCGTAGAACACAACCGCCGGGCAACGTTCAAAGCATCGTGATCATGCGATTGCAGGGGAATCAACAGATCACCTAGACCGTTAGCGGGGCTGGGAAGCGGAGAGTGAGTATGAGAGTCGCTTCCTTAGAAAGTGTACTGACGGCGGCTACGCTGGTATTGGCCATCGTCATCGTGCTGTGGGGAATCAAGATTTTCCACGGTGTGTGAGCAGGGCGAACTGGCGTCGAACTAGAGACCTCCGGTCCAAGAAGAGGTTCGCGACAAAGGTGTCACTTCCGCGGCGGCGGAAGCCTTTTCATTTCTAGTTGCCGACGCATGGTTCGTTGGAGGCTATCCCTTCCGACGCGTATCGAGTTTGGTTTACGGCCTGGCGCGAGATACGCACGGGCCGCGAAAGGCATTGGTTTCAAGTCTCGCATGCATTTTGGTTATTATCTAATGATCGCAGCGCTCGTTCTCATGGGGCTGGAAGTTCTTTACGCGCTCTATCAATTGGCCACGTTTCTTTAGAAACGTCGGTTCTGATTGAATCAGAACTCGCGCTAGACTGTTGTTTTGACGCGTTTTCCTGACGCAAGCCGGTGCTGCCTCGGACCCAGATCCGGGAACACGCTGCGCTCGAAAACGCCATAAACCGCACGCGCGGGCTGCAGTTCCGGACCGCGCGGGCTTCGAGATTCGCCGCAATCACGCCGCTTTAGCGCCGGGGTCGCCTCCGCGCGATTCCAATTTTAGTCGCAAATTTGCCCGCCGACTCACCTCATTCTCCGCGCGCGACAGGACGACTGGGGGCCCGTTCCGCTTTTTAAATTGGAGTATCAATCATGCGAGTAGACCATCCGCAGCTTAGTAAGCGAGATCGCCGCGCAGAACCTTCATTTTGGGTTCAGGAACCGACCGACGATGCTTTTTCACTGCTTGAGAATGCCCTTCGCGGGGACGAGCCCGCCCTTCGTCGCGACGAACAGGCCGACGAAGCTCATTCGCTGATCGAAGAGAACGCCCGGCTTCGGGAGCTTTTGGCTCAGCTATCGGACATCATTCGCAAAAACGGCGTTCACCCGCGATAACGCCACGATCCGATCTCGGCCCCGCCCCGGCAAGAGTGGTTCAACCGCTGCCGGGGCAGGGCCGCTCCATTTTCGATGATTGAATTCACGCCAGCGCTGGAAGCGGCGGATAGTCGGACAGAATACGCGCCGTCGTCAGCAGCCAACAGTGGCCCGTTTCAAAAAGCGGCCGGCCAAAAGAAACGACCCCAGCTTCAGGGGCTAAGGTCCGCTGGGGCCGTTCTATGCCGGGGCGCGCCGATCCCCATGCCGTCCCGGCATGTGCCCAAGTTAAAATCTGACCCCAGCCGCTGTCTGTACGGAACCCGACAGTAGTGGCCTGGTTCGGCCAGGACCTGTCAGCTCAGGTGACAGGCTACGAAATGCCCGTCGCTGCCTTGCTTCAGTTCGGGCGCGCTTTCCCGGCAGCGGGGCTCGGCGATCGGGCAGCGGGTGTGAAAATGACAGCCGCGCGGCGGGTTCATCGGGCTCGGCACGTCACCTTGCAGGCGGATCCGCTTGCGCTTCACCTTGGGGTCCGGCACCGGCACGGCGGAGAGCAGTGCCTGGGTATAGGGATGCTGCGGATGGCGGTAGAGATCGCTCGCACTGGCCAGTTCGACGATGCGCCCGAGATACATCACCGCCACGCGGTCGGAAATATGCTCCACCACGGAGAGATCGTGGGCGACGAACAAATAGGTCAGGTTGAGTTCGGCCTGCAGATCTTCCAGCAGATTGATCACCTGCGCCTGAATCGAGACGTCGAGCGCGGAAACCGGCTCGTCGCACACGATGAACTTCGGCTCCACCGCGAGCGCGCGCGCAATCCCGATGCGCTGGCGCTGGCCGCCGGAGAATTCGTGCGGATAGCGGCGCATGTGCTCGGCCTTCAGTCCCACCTTGACGAGCAGGCTCGCCACGCGGTCGTCCCGCTCGCTGGCCGATGAAGCGAGCTCGTGGATGGTGAAGGCTTCGCCAAGGATCGCAGCGACGGTCATGCGCGGATTGAGCGAGGCAAACGGGTCCTGGAACACGATCTGCATGTTGCGCCGCATGGCGCGCAGGTCGCCGCCGGATAGACCGCGCACGTCGCGACCGTCAAAGACAATCTCGCCTTCGCTGGGTTCGATGAGGCGCAGCACGCAGCGCGCCGTGGTCGACTTGCCGCAACCGGATTCGCCGACCAGTCCGAGCGTTTCGCCGCGGTTGACCGCAAACGACACGCCGTCCACCGCGTGAACGCGCCCGACCTCGCGCGAGAGCAGGCCGCTCTTGACGGAAAAATGCTTCTTCAAACCGGTGACGCGCAGCAGCGGTTCGCTCATGAGCTCGCTCCCTGCGTCTCTCCGAGGTGACAGGCCATGCGATGGCGTGGCGCGACCTCGCGCAGCACCGGTTCCTTTCGGAGCAGAGAGCGAAGGCGAAGCGGCAGCGCGGCGCGAAGCGGCAGCCGGGCGCGGGATTGATCAGGATCGGCACGGTGCCGCCGATCGTTTCCAGCCGGGTCTTGCGCGCGCTGTCGAGGTCGATGCGCGGGATCGAGCGGATCAGGCCCTGCGTGTAGGGATGGCGCGGGCTTTCGAACAGGCTGTCGACATCGGCCTCTTCCACCACCTTGCCGGCGTACATGACGACGACGCGCTGCGCGGTCTCCGCCACGACGCCCATCGCATGGGTGATCAGCATCACCGCCATGCCGAAGCGTTCTTTCATGTCCTGCAAGAGGTCGAGGATTTGCGCCTGGATGGTCACGTCGAGCGCGGTGGTCGGCTCGTCGGCGATGACGAGCTTGGGCTTGCAGGCCAGCGCCATGGCGATCATGACGCGCTGGCGCATGCCGCCCGAGAACTGGTGCGGATAATCATGCACGCGGCCTTCCGCATTGGGAATCTGCACCAGCTTCAGCATCTCAATTGTGCGGGCCAGCGCGTCCTTTTTCGACAGGCCCTCATGGCGGCGCAGGCTTTCGGCGATCTGCTCGCCGATCGACAGCACCGGGTTGAGCGAGGTCATCGGCTCCTGAAAGATGAAGCCGATCTGCTTGGCCCTGATGTCGTCCAGCTCGCTGCTCGTGAGCGGCACGAGATCGCGGCCCTCGAACAGGATCTGGCCTTCGACGATACGGCCCGGCGGCATCGCGATCAGCTTCAGGATCGACATTGCCGTGACGGTCTTGCCGCAGCCGGATTCACCGACCACGCAGAGCGTCTCGCCCTTGTTAAGCGCGATGTCGACGCCGTCGACGGCCCTTAGCATGCCGTCGTCGGTGGCAAAGTGAGTCTTCAGGCCTTTGATCTCGAGCAGCGGCGCCATCAGATCACCCGCCTTGCATCGAGCGCATCGCGCATTCCGTCGCCGATGAAGTTGATGGCGACGACCGCAACGAAGATTGCGCCGCCTGGAAACAGCGCCCAATGGGCGGCGATGTCGAGAAAATCCTTGGCGTCGAACAGCAGCCGGCCCCAGGTCGGAACGTCGGGCGGGAAGCCCAGGCCGAGAAAGGACAAGGTCGATTCCGCGATGATGGCGGCGGCGACGTCGATGGTGCCCGCAATGATCACCGGTCCCAGCGCGTTGGGCAGGATGTGACGCACCACCTGCCGCAGCGGACTGGCGCCGAGCGCGCGGGCGGCTTCGACAAAATCCTTTTCGCGCAGCGAGAGGAATTGCGCACGCACCAGGCGGGCGACCGGCATCCAGCGCAGGCCGCCGATGACGAGCACGATGAGAATAAAGATGCCGCCCTCGGGGCCGAAGGCGGCCTTGAGCCCGTCGCGGAACAAATAGATGAGGAGCAGCAGCAGCGGCAGTTGCGGCAGCGAGAGGAACAGGTCGGTCAGCCACATCAGCGCATGTCCGAGCGCGCCGCGCGACATGCCGGCGAGCGCCCCGATCACCGTGCCGACGATGACGGCGACCGCCATCGCGGCAAGGCCGACCGCAAGCGATATCCGTCCGCCATAGATCATGCGGGCCAGAATATCCTGTCCGAGATCGTCGGTTCCGAAGGGATGGGCCAGCGAGGGCCTTCGAGGCGCGCGTTGAAATCGATGTCGTTGATGCTGACGCGCCAGACGAAGGGCCGAACACCACCGACACGATCAGGACGAGCAGCAGGACCGCGCTGACCACGGCGAGCTTGTGGCGGCGATAGCGCCGCCAGGTCTCGCGCCAGGGCGACCAGGCCGGCCGCTCAGCGGAGGGAGATGCGAGGGTCAAGCCAGCCATAAAGGACATCCGCGATCAGGTTGAAGAGCACGACAAGACAGGCGAAGACGAAAGTCACGGCCATCACGACCGGCGTGTCGTTGGAGAGGATGGAGGAGATCAAGAGCGAGCCGATGCCCGGAATGCGAAAGATCTGCTCGGTGACGATGGCGCCGCCGAACACGGCGGGCATCTGCAGCGCCACCAGGGTGACGACCAGGATCATGGCGTTGCGCATCGCGTGCTTGACGATCACTCTTGTCTGCCCGAGGCCCTTGGCGCGGGCGGTGGTGACGTAGTCGAGGCGGATCACGTCCAGCATGGCCGAGCGCACGAAGCGCGTCATGGAGGCCGCCTGAAACAGGGCGAGCACCATCACCGGCATGATGGCCTGCCGAACCTGTTCGATTACCCAGCGGAAGCCGGTCGCCTTGATGTCGGTGGTGTAGACGAAAGGCAGCCAGTCCAGCGTGATCGAGAAGATCAGGATGAACAAAAGGCCGGTGAAGAAGGTCGGCAGCGAGAAGCCGATGAAGGCGAGCGTGTTGGCGATCTGGTCGAAGATCGAGTAGGGCCTCGTCGCGGCATAGACACCGACCGGTATCGCGATCATGAGCGCGAGCAGTTGCGCCGAGGCCGATCACATAGAGCGTCGCCGGCAGGCGCTGCAGGATCAGCGTGTCGACGTTCATCCGGCTGACGAAGGAAAATCCCCAGTCGCCCTGCAGCATGGCCGAAAGCCAGTGCAGGTAGCGGAGGTAGACGGGATCGTCGAGGCCGAACTTGGTCCGAAGCGCCGCCGCTACTTCGGGCGGCACGTTGGGATTGGTCGCGAGTTCACTGAAGGGATCGCCGGGCGCCAGCGCCAGCACGATGAACAGCACGAGCGAAATGCCGAGCAAGCTCGGCACCGCGATCAGGAGGCGACGCAGGATATACTGACGCATGAGAAACGATCCGCCTAACGCTGGCTATCAGGTCTCTCGATACCAGTCCTGGATATTGTCGGTGTCGTTGGTCCAGCCGCTGAGCACCGGGCGCAGCGAGTTGGTTGCGGCGCCGACCTTCAGGCGGTGCATCACCGGGATGACCACCGTGTCCTGCCACATGACGTCGTTGGCCTTGATGTAGAACGCGGCCCGCTTGACCGGATCGACTTCAGCCTCGGCCGCGTCGATCGCAGCGTCAAACTCCTTGTTGACCCAGCGCGGGAAATTCCTGCCCTGCCACTTGTTTTCCTTGGTGGCCACGAAGCGCGAATGAAAGCGCCGCATATGCTGGGCCGGATCGGGCTGGGTCATCGGAATCTGGAACATCTCGATGTCGGCATAGAATTTTGAATAGGTGTCTGGATTGGCGACATCCGAGGAGAAAAGACCGAGGCCACGACCGATTTCAATTCGACGTCGATACCGGCCTTCTGGCAGGCCTGCTTGACGATCGCCTGGGTCTTCTGACGTGGGCCGTTGATCGCGGTCTGGTACAGCAGTTTCAGTTTTTTGCCGTCCTTCTCCCGGATGCCGTCGGCCCCGACTTTCCATCCGGCCTCCTCCAGCAGTTGGGTCGCCTTCTCGATTGAGAACTCCCATTTCGTGTTCTTGGAGACGAACTGTTCCGGACCGTTGAGGAAGCTGGCGGTGGTACGTCCGGCGCGGCCGTAGATGTGCTTTTGAATGGCGTCGCGGTCGACGAGGAGCGCCAGCGCCTTGCGAACGGCCGGATTGGAGAGCAGGGGATGCTTGGTCTTGATTGAGGAACGCTCGCCGTCGATCTCGGTGTTGGGATCCGTGAAGTTCAGCGCAATGAACTCGATATCGCCGCCCGTCGAGTAGACGGTCTTGCCCTTGCCGCCCTTCTCCAGGCGCAGCAGGACATCGTCTTCCACCTGCATGTTCCAGGCATAGTCATATTCGCCGGTCTGAATTACCGCGCGCGCCGCCGAGACAGCATCTCCGCCGCCCTTGATCTCGATCGTATCGAAGTAGGGCCGGTTCGGCATGTGGTAGTCAGGATTGATTTCCCGCGCACGAGGTCGCCCGGCTTGAACTCGACGAACTTGTAGGGACCGGTGCCGACAGGCTTGAGATTGTTCAGAGCCTCGCGGGATTTGGCGCCTTTATAATCTGCAAACAGATGCTTGGGGATGATGCAGCCGACCACCGCGACAAAGGCATCGGCCCAGAACGGGGTGGGATTCTTGAACAGGACGCGGACGGTGAGATCGTCAACTCTTTCGACGGTGATGTCCTGGTAAACGCCGATGGTTAGCGCCGAGGTGGCGGGATCGCGGGCGTATTCCCAGTTGAACACGACGTCGTCGGCGGTGAACGGCTTGCCGTCATGCCATTTGACGCCTGGCTTGAGCTTCCAGGTCACCGACTTGCCGTCGGCAGCGAGACCGCCGTTCTGAATCGACGGAATTTCCGCCGCCAGAATTGGGTTGAGGTTGCCGGCGGGATCCCAGCTCGCCAGCGGCTCATAGAACAGGCGCGAACCGTCTTGGTCCTTGGTGCCGGTGGCAAAATGCGGATTGAGCAGGGTCGGTCCCTGCCACCACAGCAGTTTAAGCGGCCCGCCGCCGCCGCGCTTGGTCGGCTTGTAAGGAGCGGGACTCTGCGCCATCGCCACGCCGCCGATGGCCAGAATCTGCGTGGCCATGGGCGCGGTGAGACCGAAGGCAAGCATCCGCTGAACGAAGCTGCGGCGATCCATGCGCCCGTCCTTCACCTCGTCGATCATGGTTCGCAGTTCGTTGTCCAGCATCGTTGTCCCCGTCTGGTTCTGGTATTTTGTTGCGGCGCGCCGCCGGGCGGCAGCGTCGGGTGTCCCACCTGTAAGATGGCACATCAAATGCCCCGGAGGTCAACGCCCCCAGATCGACAATCCGCAGGATGGCGAAGCGGCGATGATTTTTGCTTGGGCAGAAACATGCTGCGCCGCACATCGCTTCGGCAATCCGGCGGCCTTGGCACGCAAAAAGCGCGGTTAAATGCCCCACGGAGTGCAAAAATTTGTTCGCCAGGCGCGGGCGCCAAGTCCGGTCAAGCCGGGTCGGGTCAGATCAGCGACATGTCCAGCGGCGGCGCGACGCTGTCCGGCAGCGGGCTGACATAGGGCGTGCGGGTGGTGCGCTTCTTCAAGTCGGCCTTGGCGGCGGCGATCAGGTCCGGTTCCGTCAGCGCCCTGACGCCGAGCCCCGCCATGGCCTTGGCCGCCTGCACCATGGCCTTGTGGGCGTGCGGGCTCTTGCCCTGCGCCACCACCTGCCAGGTGTGGAACGGGGTGCCGATCGCGACCGTCGGGGCGTGGACCTGAACGGTCGGCACGACCCAGCTCACGTCGCCGACGTCGGTCGAGCCGATTTGCGGGTTACGTTTGGCATCCAGCGGGACGATGAAATCGGCCAGCGGCCGGTCGGTCGGCTCCATGCCGATCGAGTGATAGACGGACGCGATATCCTTGTCCGTCAGCGTGGAGCGGATCTGCTGCGCGAAATCCTTGTCGGTGTCATCGAAATGCGGCGGACCGAGTTCTTCCATGATGCGGTGAAGCGCCGCCTCGAGCGGGGTGTTAGGCAACAGATTGGAGACGGCGGAAATGATCTTCATCTCCACCTTGGTTTCGGTCATCAGCGCAGCGCCCTGCGCGATCTTGTGGACCCGCTCCACCAGTTCGTTCATGCCGGGCAGGTCGCGGTCACGGATCGAATAGCGCACGCGGGCGTGGGCCTGCACCACATTGGGGGCGATGCCGCCGGTGTCGAGCAGGGCATAATGGACGCGGGCGTCGCTCGGCATGTGCTCGCGCATGTAGTTCACGCCGACGTTCATCAGCTCGACCGCATCCAGCGCGCTGCGGCCGAGGTGCGGCGAGGCGGCGGCATGCGAGGTGCGTCCGGTGAAGATGAAATCGGCGCGCGTGTTGGCGAGCGAAGGCGTCACCACGACTTCCCAGAAGCTCGACGGGTGCCAGGTGATCGCGATGTCGGCGTCGTCGAAGGCGCCATCGCGCACCATGAAAGCCTTCGCCGCGCCGCCTTCTTCCGCAGGGCAGCCATAATAGCGCACGCGCCCCGGCACCTTGTGGTCGGCGAGCCAGTCCTTCACTGCGGTGGCTGCAAGGAGCGCAGCCGAACCGAGCAGATTGTGGCCGCAACCATGGCCATGGCCTCCAGCCTGGAGCGGCCGAGGTTCCGCCACGCCCGCCTCCTGGCTGAGACCGGGCAGGGCGTCATATTCGCCGAGAAAGGCGATCACCGGCCCGCCGTCGCCCCATTCACCCATCACGGCGGTGGGAATGCCTGCGACCTGCTCGGTGATGCGGAAACCCTGATGGCGTAGCTCGGCAAGATGTTCGGCGGAAGAGCGCGCTTCGGTGTAGCAGACCTCGGGCATCGCCCAGACCCGGTCGGCCAAGGCGACAAAGCGCGGCTTGATCGTATCGACGCCACGCCAGATGTTACTGCGGTTATCCATCTTCCGATTTCCAATCCTGAAGGCGATGTGAACCTGGAATTGTAATCAGCTTCGCAAAACGACGCCAGCGCCGGGGCAGGCATCTGCCATGCCCATCACACCTTCACGCCATGCGGCCTGAACAGCCGGCCTTTCTCCACCACCAGCACCACGGCGAGCGCGGCCAGCGTGCAGAGCAGGAAGCCGGTCGCGAACGGCACCAGCGTGCCGTCGTAATCCTGGCCGATGGTGGCGCCGATGCCGATGGCGAGCAGCGTGGTGATCGAGCCGTACAGCGAGGCCGCGGTGCCGGCGATATGACCCTGCGGCTCCATGGCGAGCGCGGTGAAATTGGCGATCATCAAGCCGAATGCAAACATCATCGATACCGAGAGCACCATGAACAGCGGCAATGGCAGCATCTGCAATTTCGCCGCCACCAGCATGGTCGCGGCGATGACCACGAAGCCTATCAGCGCGCCGTGGGAGAGCACGCGCATGCCGAGGCGGCCGACGAGGCGGGAATTGACGAAGCCGGCGATGGCGGTTCCGACGGCGACGCCCGCAAACGCAATCGGAAAATAATGCCCGAGCCGGTAGATGCCGGTGAAAACCTGTTGCGAGATGAATACGAAGGCGAACAGCGAGCCCAATACGCCGCCGGCCGCCAGTGCATAACCCAGCGTCTGGCGATGGGTCACGGTCTGGCGGAACGCATCGAATACCTCGCGAACCGCGAGCGACCTGCGATTGGCGACAGGCAACGTCTCCGGCATGCGAAGCGCGCTCCAGATCAGTGCCACCACGCCATACAGCATCAGCACGATGAAGATGCCGCGCCACTGCGTCAGCAGCAGCACGGCCTGGCCGAATGCCGGGGCGAGGACGGGCACGGCAATGAACACCATCATCGCCAGCGACATCACGCTCGCCATGCGCCGACCGGCATAGCAATCGCGCACGATCGAGGTCGCGATCACGCGCGTGGCCGAGGTGCAGACGCCCTGCAGCGCGCGCGCCAGCAGCAGCGTCTCGAACGAGGGGCCGCGATTGCGAGCAGACTGGCGACGCAATAGACGGCCATGCCGCCGAGCAGGATCGGCCGCCGCCCGAACCGGTCGGACAGCGGGCCCATCACGAACTGGCCGACGCCGAAGCCGACCAGAAATATCGACAGCACCATCTGCGGCCGGTTGGCTGACGTGATGTGGAAGGCGGACGCGATGTCCGGCAGCGCCGGCAGCATCATGTCCATCGCAAGCGGATTCAGCGCCATGATCGAGGCGATCACGATCACGAATTCGGGAAAGCCCATCGGGCGGTGGCCTGAAGCGGCCAAGGCATCGGCACTGGTGTCGGACAACGAAAAACCCTCTTGAGGCGGGGCACCTTATTGATATTGTTGCGTTGCACAATCCGCGTTTTGGGAATGGCTGCCCGTCTGCGATGGGCACTTGAAGCGCTCCTTGTCAAAGCGGTGGTGGGTTCATGCTGGCCGGGAGCCAAAGTCGTTGTTCTGACTGGCTGCTTGCTCTATCCCCTAAGCGCTAAACATCAGCGGTAGACTGCTTTCGAACGGAGACCTTGTGTCGGGACAGACCTTGAAGATCGGCACGCGCAAGAGCGCGATGGCGCTGGCGCAGACGGAAGCGATCGCGCGGCTGTTGCGCGCGTCCGATTCCGCGCTCGACGTCAAGATCGTGAAGTTCGAAACCCGCGGCGACCAGGACCAGACCAGCAAGTTATTGCGCCATGGCGGCAAGGGCGGCGCCTTCGTCGCTGAAATCCGCGAAGCCATGCGCGGCGGAGAGTTGCAGGCGGCGATGCATTCGCTGAAGGATGTGCCGGGCAATGAGGAGACCCTGGCCTGATCATCGCCGCGACCCTGCCGCGCGACGCCGCCAACGACGCACTGGTGCTGCGTCCCGACCTTTCGCTCGATGTATTTCGCGCGTCGAAAGGCAAGGGCTTCAAGATCGGCACCAACGCGGTGCGCCGTGCCGCCTATCTGCGCCGGCTGTTTCCGGAAGCCGCCGTGATCCATTTTCGCGGCGCCGCCGATACGCGGGTGGCAAAACTCGATCGCGGCGACAAGCAGCGGCTTCCTGACGGCGGCGAGGTCGGTCCGGCCGACGCACTGGTGATGGCGCGATCGGGGCTCGAGCGCATCGGCATGGCTTCACGTATCGTCCATGACTTTTCGGTTCGCGAAATGCTGCCGGCGGTGGGGCAGGGCATCGTCGCGGTCGAATGCGTCGAGAACGATTGGCTGACGCGCGCGCGGCTCGCGAAGATCGAGGACGCCGCGTCGCGGCGCTGCGCCGAGGCCGAGCGCGAGGTGCTGTGGTGCTGAACGGCCGTTGCAACTCGCCGATCGCCGGCCACGCCACGCTTGCGGGCAACGAGATGACGCTGACGGCTGCCGTGCTCGATGAAGCCGGCGACCGCTTCATCGAGGTGTCGCGGCATGGCGCGGCGGACCGCCCCCGTGAGCTGGGCCGTGCGGTCGGCTTGGAATTGCTGGACAATGGTGCAGCCGAGATTATCGCGCGCACACGGCCGGACGAGCATGAGGGTCATCTGTTCGCGTGAATGATCAGTTCGGCAATGCGACGGTCGGCGCGGCGGAGCCGCCGGCAAGGTTCGCGGTTGATATTCTGCATCACGATCACGTAGGCGTGGATGTCGGCCTTGTAGTAGGTGTAGAGGTTTCGGGCCGTGAGCTCGTACAGCACGGTTGCGGTCTCCGCGACGACGGTGGCTGATCGGTTCTGCATTTCGATGAGCGTCATTTCGCCGAAGAAATCGCCGGGCTCGAGATCCGACATCCGAATTGCGCGCCCGGAATCATCGAGCTTGCTCACCACGAGCTGGCCTGAGTGAACAATGTACATTGAGCGCCCCGGCTCTCCTTCCGCGATGATCGTGGCGCCGGCGTCGAAGCGGCGCTCGACCAGCATTGAGGCCAAGAGATCGAGGCTTGCGTCCGAGAGGCCACCGAAGAAAGGTGTGGTGAGCAAGAACGCTTTCAGATCGGGCGAGCTGACAGCCATCGATCCAATATACCCTCGCTCCCGGCAGCGACAAGTTCGGAACCTTGTTTCGCGGCCGGCCGAGGTGAGCGTCACAGCCACAAAATCTTCTTGCGGTATTCCAGGTCGGTCAGCAGCGGCTGTGCCGGTCCCTGATGAAACACCGCGCCGCGCTCCAGCGCGAAGACGCGGTCGGCCAGCGCCAACACCAGATCGAGATTGTGTTCGACGATCACGATGGAGATGTGCTGCCGCAGCCGGTCGAACACCTTGAACAGGTCGAGGATTACCGCCGGCGCCAGCCCTTCGAAGGGTTCGTCGAGCAACAGCAGCTTGACATTGCCCGACATCGCGCGCGCGACCGCCACCATCTGCTGCTCGCCGCCGGAGAGATAATCGGCCGCGACATCCATGCGTTCGCGCAGGCGTGGGAAATAGTCGAGGATCTGCGCTTCGTCCCACACCACGCCGTTGCTGCCGTCGGTCTTGCGGGCGAGACGCCCAGAGCGAAAGATTTTCCCTGACCGTCATGCCGGCGAACAAGCCGCGGCCCTGCGGCACGTAGCTGATGCCGGCACGCGCGATGTCGGGGGCGGGCAGGCGGGAGATATCGCCACCGGCATATTCGATGGTCCCCGATGACAGCGGCACGAGGCCGGCGAGCGTCTTCAACAGCGTCGACTTGCCGGCGCCGTTGCGGCCGAGGAGAGCCACGATCTCGCCTCCGCGCACGTCGAGCGTGGCGTCGTGCAGGATATGGCTCTTGCCGTAAAAAGTGTTGACGCGCTCGAAACGCAGGATCGGCGCGGCGCTCGCCTTCGCATAATCGCTGCTGAGATGCTCGATCTCGGGAACGCCGGTGCCGGTATAGATCTCCTGCACCCTGCGATCGGCGCGCACGGCCCCGGGCGTGCCGGTCATCAGCACTTCGCCCTGGTTCATCACGGTGACAGTGCGGGAGAAGCCGAGCACGCGGTCGATGTCGTGTTCGACGATCAGGACCGGAATATTGGCGGCAATGTTTTTGACGAGATTCGACACGCGCTCGCGCTCGGCGGCGGCAAGGCCCGCCAGCGGCTCGTCCAGCAGCAGCACCTGCGGCTTGGAGCCGAGCGCGATGCCGAGATCGACCAGCCGCTGCCCGCCATAGGAGAGTTCGCCGCCCTCGATGGCCTCGATCCCCTCGAGGCCGATGAATTTGATCAGCTCCGCGGTCTCGGCGTGGATATCCTTGTAGTGATCGATGTCGCGCCAGAGGTTGAAGCGGCCGGCGTTCTGCGCCTGCAGCGATAGCCGCAGGTTTTCGTAGATCGACAGCCCCTTGAACAGATTGGTGATCTGGAACGAGCGCGCCAGCCCCTGATGGCAGATCGCCTCCGACGGCACGCCCTGGATCTCGCGGCCGTTCAGCTTGATGGTGCCGCTGTCGGTCGAGTACAGCCCGGAGACCAGATTGAACAGCGTGGTCTTTCCCGCGCCGTTCGGCCCGATCAGGGCGTGGATTTCGCCGGCGCCGACTTGCAGGCTGGCATCGGTCACCGCGCGGATGCCGCCGAAGGTTTTTGAGACGCCGCGGACGTCGAGCACAATGCCGTCGAGCCCTTTCGGCAGCAGGAAGGCCGGCAGCGGCAAGCCTTCGTAAATTTTCCGACGGCTCATCGCGGCGGATTCTTCCGGCGGCGGCCACCAGCGCTTTGCCAGTGTCGCCCAGATGCCGACGAGGCCGCCCGGCGAGTACAGCACGAAGGCGACGAACGCGAGGCCGAACCACAGCAGCCAGTTCGGCGTCCATATCGAAAACAATTCGCGGAACAGGATGAAGAACAGCGCGCCGATCGCCGGACCCAGCATGCTGCGCATGCCGCCGATCACGACGATCGCGAGGAGTTCGCCGGAGAACGGCACCGACACCGCCTCGGCTGAGACGAGATAATTCTGGAAGCCGATCAGTCCGCCGGCAAAACCGGTGACCACGGCCGAGATCACGAACACGCCGAGCTTGTAGCGCTCGACCGGATAGCCCTGGAAAAGTGGCGCGCAACTGGTTCTCGCGGATCGCCATCAGCACATGGCCGAACGGCGAGCGCACCAGCCGCAGCAGGAAATAGAGCACGCCGAGGCAGAGCACGGAGACGACGATGTAATAGTTCAGCGCATTGTCGAGGCTGAACGGGCCGATGCTGCCCCGTTTCCAGCCCGCCGAGGCCGTCCTCGCCGCCGGTCACGGCGGTCCAGCGGAAGGCGATGGTGTAGGCCAGCGCCGACAGCGCCAGCGTCAGCAGCGAGAAATAGACGCCGCGCCGGCGCAGGATGACGAAGCCGACGAAGGTCGCGATGATGGCGACGACGAAGGCTGCCAGCAGCAGCGGTAGAAAGATGTCGCCACCGAACCAGTTGCGCTGGATCAGCCCCGCCGCGTAGGCGCCGATGCCGAACCACGCGCCGTGGCCGAACGAGACCAGCCCGGTGTAGCCGATGCAGAGGTTGAGCCCCATCGCGGCAATCGCGAGGGCCACCACCATGGTGCCGGTGTTGAGCGAGAGCCCGAGCAGATAGAGGCCGAACGGCAGCGCTATGACGGCGAGCGTGGCCGATAGCAGGGGACGATAGTTGGTGAGGAACGCGCTTGTCATTCAAACTTCTCGATCCGTTCGCCCAACAGCCCGCGCGGTCGCACCAGCAGCACCAGGAACATCAGCACATAGATCGAGGCTTCACCCGCGGCCGGCGCGAAATGGATGGTGATGCCCCTGATAACGCCGACCAGCAGCGCTGCGATCACCACGCCCCAGAAACTGCCGAGGCCACCGATCACCACGACCACAAAGGCCACCGTGATGATCTCGGCGCCCATCGCCGGATGCACGATCGTGATCGGCGCAAAGAACGCGCCGCCGAGCGCGGCCATGCCGACGCCGAGCATGACGATCGCGGTCATGTAGGGCTGCAGGCGGATACCGAGCGCGGCGACCATGTCCAGGCGCTGGATGCCGGCGCGCACGACGCGGCCGAATGAGGTCTTGTGCAGCAGCAGCCAGACGCCAACGAGGACCGCGGCGACGACGGCGAGGATCAACAGGCGATAGCGCGAGAACAGGAAGTCGCCGAGGAAGACCGAGCCGCGAAGGCCTTGCGGGATTGCGGCCGAGATCGGCGGCGCGCCCCAGATGATGCGGATCGCCTGTTCGGCGACCATGGCGAGGGCGAACGTCACCAACAGGCTCAGGATCGGATCGGTGTCGCAGAGATCTTCGCAGGATGAAGCGTTCGAAGAGAATGCCAAGCAGCGCGACGGCGATCGGCGACAGCATCACTGCCGAGCCGAAGCCGAGATATTTCGTGATCTCGACCGAGATGTAGGCGCCGAGCGCATAGAACGCGCCGTGGGCGAGATTGACGATGCCGCCGACGCTGAAGATCAGCGACAGGCCGAGCGCAATCAGGAGGTAATAGCCCCGAGCACCAGGCCATTCACCGCCTGCTCCAGCAGAAATCGAACTGCATGTGCGATCCGACCTCAAAACGCGCCTTGAAAAAAGACGGCGCCGGCGCTTGCGTGCCGGCGCCGCAACGCCAGTGTGCCCGACGCCCGGATTCGGGCTTCTATGCCTTCATGTTGCAGGGATTTTGCGTCTTCGTCGGGTAGATCGATTCCAGCTCGGCGCCCGCCGCCGGCACGGCTTCGCCGAGCACGAGCATGTCCCACTTGTCTTTCATCTCGTTCTTCGGTTTTACGGTGAACGGATAGGCCTCCTGCACCAGCTGATGGTCCCAGGAGCGGAAATAGGCTTTTCGCGCCTTCATGATGTCGAACTGCGTCTGCTTCTCGAAATAGGCGATCAGCGCGTCGCTCTCGGTCGACTTGGTCTCTGTGATCGCCTGCGCGATCATTTTCAACGTGATGTATTCGATCCAGGCGTGGTTCTCCGGCGGCTTGCCGTATTTCTTGCTGAAGGCCTCGACGAAGGTCTTCGAGGCCGGATTGTCGAGCGTGTGATACCAGACCGTCGGCCAGGTGCCGCTGAGATTGCCTTCGCCCATCGCCCAGGCGTCGCCGGTGTTGAGGTTGAAACCGACCAGCGGGTAGGGGAAGCCGAACTCGGCATATTGCTTGACCAGGTTGGTGACCTGGTTGCCGGCGAGATTGCAGCGCACGACGTCGGGCTTGGCCTGACGGACCTTCAGCAGATACGGGCTGAAGTCGGTGACGTCGGTCGCGATCAACTCGTCGCCGATCAGCGTGGCGTCGTTGGCGCTGAAGAACGATTTGGCGGCCTTCAGCAGGTCGTGGCCGAAAATGTAGTCCGCCGTCAGCGTGACGAACTTCTTGCCCTTGACCATGCCCTTTTGCTTGAGCGCGGTGCCGACGGCGTTGACCATCACGGTATTGGGGATGTCGCAGTGGAAGGAGTAGCGGTTGCAATCCTGCCGCGCAGCGCGTCCGAGCGCGCGCCGGTCGAGAAGAACACCTTCTTGTTGCGCTCGGCGACCTGCATGATGGTCAGCGACGAGGCGGACGAGATTTCGCCGAACAACAGCACCGCGCCGTCCTGCTCGATCATGCGCTGCGCCTTGGTAGACGCGGTCGCGGGATTGACCGAGATCTTCCGACATCAGGTCGATCTGTTTGCCCATGATGCCGCCGGACGCGTTGATCTCCTCGGCCGCCATCTTCACGCCGAGCTGGGCGTAGCTGCCGATCGCGCCGAGGAAGCCGGTCAGCGGCACCAGATGGCCGATCTTTATTCGCGCGGCCTGGGCGCTGAGGATGGACGGAGATCCGATCGCGGAGGCGCCGGCAAAGGCGGCGCCGGCCTTCAACAGAGTACGTCGGCTGTAGCGGGTCATCACTGGTCTCCTCCCGAGATACGTCGCGACGTTCTCCCTCCGATTCCCGCTTATGCGACAATGTGAGAGACGTTCTTCTATTGTTGTAAGATATTTCCGGACGCAATGGCTCCTGTCAACGCCAAATGCGTCGCAGCCGCGTTCAACCCGTTTGGGAGAGGATTTGGCTGGATCGGATCAGGAGGATTTCGCCAGATCCCGCGCGCCGAATTCGGCGGACAGGCGGCTCGCGGCCGTCTGCACCAGCTTGGCGCGGCTCTGCAGCACCTGGTCGGTCATGCGCCAGATCGGGCCGGAGATGCCGAGCGCGCCGATCACTTCGCCGGTGAAGTTGTAGACCGGCACGGCGACGCAGCGGACTTCCGCGTTGAATTCGCCGTCGTCGAAGGCGATTGCGTCGCGGCGTATTTCGGCGATCTGGCGCAGCAGCACGGCGGGGTCGGTGATCGACTTTTGGTCGATGGCTTCAGCTCGACCCGTTCGAGAAAACGCTTCAACTGATCGGGGCGCAGCGAGGCCAGCATGATCTTGCCGAGCGCGGTACAGTGCGCCGGCCGCACCACGCCGACGCGGTCGGTCAACTGGAACGCGCCGGACCCGCTGGTACGGGCAATCACGACCACGGCGTCGCCCATCCGCACGGCAAAATGGCCGCTTTCGCCGGTCTCGCGCGACAGGTCTTCCAGCACCGGCGTCGCCAGATTGACCATCTCGATTTCGTCGAGCGCGCTGGCGGCCAGCGCAAACAACGGCCGGCCGACGCGGTAGCGCTTGGAATCGCGCTCCTGCCTGAGATAGCCGAGCGAGACCAGCGTCTTGGCGAGGTGGAAGGTGGTGGAATTGTGCAGGCCCACCCGCTTGCTGAGGTCTGCAAGCCCGATGCCTTCGCGGTGACGGGCGACTTCCTCGAGAATCGAAAAGGCGCGGCCCAGCGACTGCACGCCGCCACGCGCGCGCTCCTCGGCCTCGTCATCGATATTGGGTTCGCTCGATTTCACCAGCCTTGCGATCGAAACCTTGCCGGTCGAAGCCGTGGGCGGAGTGGCCGGCTTGTCGCTCGTTTTCGGCTTGGTGCGCGGTTTCACGGAATCAACTCTCCAGCGTGGGCGAGGCGAACTCTATCAGGCCGTCCTCGCCCGGCAACAGCGCCTTGCATCGCGCGAGGCGCAATCGGCACCATACCACAATAGCAATTGACGTACAGTATTATGAGAAATAGGTTCGGACCCCATCGCCGGCCGTGCGAGCCAAGACGCGGAGGCGAATTCGTTGAGCTCAGGGAGAGAGTTAAATCAATGTCGCGTAACATGCTCAACGGCGCCCAAGTCATCGTCGACTATCTGATCCAGGAGAAGGTGCCGCAGGTATTCGGCCTGTGCGGCCACGGCAACATCCAGTTCATCGATGCGCTGTACGAGCGCTCATCCGACATCAAAACCATCTCGGTGCACCACGAGAGCGTCGCCGGCTTCATGGCCGACGTTTACTACCGCGTGTCGGGGCGGCCGACGGCGACCTTTACGTCCTGCGGGCCCGGCTCGGCGAACCTGCCGATCTCGCTCGCCAATGCCTTCCTCGACTCCGTGCCGTTCATGGCGGTGACCGGCAATGTGCCGACCAGCCAGTTCAACCGCGGCGCCTTCCAGGAGATGTACCGGCATTATCAGGCCGATTTTCCTCCACCGTGCGCACGATGTGCAAGAAGGTGTTTCAGCCGACGCGCGGCGAGATGGTGCCGCTGGCGGTGCGGCAGGCCTGGAAGACCATGACGACCGGCCGCCCCGGACCCGTCGTGCTCGACGTGCCCTTCGACGTGTTCATGGAGTCGGCTGCCGAGGAGGCGCCGAATGCCCAAGCCTGGAACGGCAATATCTCGAGCCGCTGCGGCGCCGATCCGGATGGCGTAGTGAAAGCGGTGGACATGCTGCTTGGCGCAGAGCGGCCGACAATCATCGTAGGCCAGGGCGTGCGCTACGGCGGCGCGGCGGAGGAACTCTTGAGGCTCGCCGAGCGGCTGCAGATCCCGGTCGCGGCTTCCGCGAGCGGTCTTGGCGCGATCGATTGCAACCATCCGCTGGCGCTGGGTCTCGTCGCGCGCGCCGGACACTACCAGGCCAACCACGCGACGCGTCAGGCCGGATGTCTTGCTGGCGATGGGGATGCGGTTCGACGATCGCACGTCGAGCTCGTGGATCCCGGGCTATTCCTTCACCATTCCGCCGACGCGGCTGATCCATGTCGACATCGATCCCGAGGAGATCGGCCGCAATTATCCTGTCGCGCTCGGCCTGATGGCCGATGTCCGCACCTTCCTGCGGCAGGTGCATGCTGAACTCGACCGTCGCGCCGACCTCAGCAAGAAGGCCGACGCGCGCAAGAAGTGGCTGGCACAGATCGATACCTATCGCAAAGAGTGGGACAAGTTCGTCGCCCCCGGATTTTCCGACGACACCACGCCGATCAATCCGCAGCGTGCCGCGCTCGAAATCGACAAGGCGCTGCCTGATGATGCGATCCTTGTCAGCGACATCGGCGTGCACCACAACTGGCTGCTCGGCTTCTGCAAGCCCCGGCGGCCGGATTCCTGATCGGCTCGATGGGATTCGGCCCGATGGGCTTTGGCGTCGCCGGTGTGATGGGCGCGAAGTTTGCGGCGCCCGACCGGCCCTGCGTGTCGGTGTGCGGCGACGGCGCGTTCTTCATGCACGCCAACGTGCTGGGCACGGCGGTCGAATATAATCTGCCTGTCGTCTGGGTGGTCTGGAACAACTACGCCTATGCCTCGATCCGCGGACTGCAGCGCGGCTATCTCGGCGGGCGTGAGCTAGCGACTGATTTCCACGATCCCAATACCGGCGAGCGCTACAATCCGGATTTCGCCGCGATGGCGCGCTCCTGCGGCGTCGAAGGCGTGCGCGTCGATCGCGCCGGCGATCTCGGCGAGGCGATCCGCAAGGGCATTGCGGCGAACAAACCCTATCTGATCGATGTCGATATCGCCGCCGATATCAATCCGGCCGGCGCCGGTGTCTGGGAATTGCCCGGGCTCGGCCAGAGCAAGGCCGGCATCGGCACGCGCTATCAGCCCGCCTGATCTCACGCGAGGAAATTAAATGCTGCTAGCAGGCAAGAAAGTTGTCGTCGTCGGTGGTTCCTCCGGCATTGGTCTGGCAACCGCCGAGATGGCGAAGCGCGAGGGCGCCGAAATCATCATTGCGTCGCGCAATGTCGAGCGGCTCGACAAGGTGGCCGAGACGCTGAATGCGATTGCGATCCCGGCCGACGTTACCAGCGATGACAGTGTCGCCGCGCTGTTCCGCCGTTGCGGCCCGGTGGATCACGTCGTGGTCACGGCGGCCCAGCTTCGCACCGGTCCCTTCAAGACGGTGGCGATGGAGGACGTTCGTGCCACCATGGAAGGCAAGTTCTGGGGCGCGTGGCGCGTCGCGCGAAGTGCGGAAATCCGCGCCGGCGGCTCGCTGACGCTGGTGTCAGGCTTCCTCAGCGTTCGGCCACGGCCGAATTCGGCGATTGTCAGCGCCGCCAACGGCGCGCTGGAATCGCTGGCCCGGGCGCTGGCGCTCGAACTGGCGCCGGCGCGCGTCAACGCGGTCTCGCCGGGCGTCATCGACACGCCGATCCGCGCCGCGATGCCGGAGGAGGCGAGGCGCGGCATGCTGGCGAAGACGGCGGCCGCGTTGCCGGTCGGCCGCGTCGGTGCGGCTGAGGACATCGCGCGGCAAATCCTCGGTTTCATGGCGAACGGATTTGCCACGGGATCGATCGTCTATATCGATGGCGGAGCGCTCATCATCTGAGCGGTGGAGGAAGCATCATGGCTTCAGAAAACAACGGCGCTTTCATCCGCAACATCGCCGAAGTGCCGTGGCGGGAATTCCCCAATCATTTCGGCGGTGCGCTGTCAAAACCGCTTGTCATGCCGGCGACCGCGGGCTCCCGTCACATCGACTACCGGATCTCGATGTATCAGCCGATGGCGCATGTCGCGCGCCACAGGCATCGCGTGCAGGAGCAGATCTATCACGTGCTCGAAGGCGAGGGACTGATGGAGATCGCGGGGAAGAACCACGTCGTCCGCAAGCACGACTTCATCTTCCTGCCGCCCGGCGTCGAACACGCGATCTCGAATTCGGGACTGGTCGATCTGGTGTTTCTGGTGATCACCTCGCCGGTGACGGACGACGAGAAGCCGGTGTGAGGGCTGCGTTCCCCGGGCGCAGCGCAGTGCGTTCGGGATCGCGCTTCGCGCGACTCCAGCGGTGCGCTGCAGAACCGGGGTCCATACATCGCGACAGTGGCTCCCGGCCCTGCGGAGCAGCTACAAGGTGCTGCTCCGCGTCCGGGACACGGAACCGCGAGATCAAATCACGCCGCCAGATCCTGCAACAGCAGCGACGAGCCGCGAGATCAGCACCTTGCGTCCCTTCGCCGTGATGGCCGGCGCATCGCCGTTCATGGTGGCGAGTTCGAGCGCGATCAGGCCGTCGATCGTGT